>CAVZTZ010000001.1:0-102750 GCA_963778315.1 uncultured Conexibacteraceae bacterium
CAAGTGGTCATGGCGGTCACCTTATCTAGAGTCAGACCGCTGAGCGGCGACACCGCACGTCGACAGCGTTACGCATGATTGGCTGAAGACCCGACCGTGCGACCGGCGAGAGCGTTGTCCTCAACCCGAGTGACCTCGCCGATCATGGGATTGCCGTTCGCGTCCTGTGCCGAGAAGAACGCCGTGTCCGTGCCTGGCGGGCCGGGCACAATCGCTTCGTTGTACGCGAACTGGTTACCGAGGCCGGGCAGCGCATATTCACTGATCTTGCCGGTCTTGACGTCCAGTTCACCGATGTTGTCGGTCCCGTCGTCAACGAACCAGATGTTCCCCCCGACGCTTGTCAGCGCGGTCGGGCTCCCCATCGACGGCAGTCCGGCAGCCCTCCCGAAGGTCTTGACCACGGCGCCGGTGCTCGGATTGATCGCGACCAGATCGGTTGTGTTCTCCTCCAATGACACGGTGGTGCCGCCGGCCGCATACAGCAGCCCGTTGGGACCGGCCACCATCGACCCGATTGCCGGGCTGACCGGCCCCCTACCGCCGCGGTCGCCGATCGGCCCGGACTGGGCACCGGTACCCGACAGCGCGCCAAGCTCCGAGTCGTTGGTGGTGAAGAACAATAGGTTGCCGGCGGCGGCTATTGCCTCGGGAGCACGGGCGGAGAACCGCTTAGATAGGTGATGAGCGCTGCATGCCGCCGGCGGTCCGCTGCTGATCACGCAGCGGACGATGGCGCCTCCGCTGTTATCGGTCATGTACAGCGCGCCATCAGGGCCGAGCGTCATGTCCGCCTCATCACCGCCGGGCACGCCGTAGTCGGTAGCCCGACCCTGCGACGTCACGTTCCACAGGCCACCGCCCTGCGCCTGAAACCAGCCGGCTCCGTCAGCGTCAACTCCAGCCACCCACATGTCCCGGCCTGGCAGGGAGCCGTTCACCTTGCGAAACTTGCCAGCTGTCGTCACGTCGATCACGGAGTCAGTCCGACCGCTGTCGCCCAACACGAACCAGTCGCTTCGGCCGTCAGGCGCCAGCATCATCGCGGGCTCGATGTTCGGCGAGCCCGTCGCGTAGGGGGCGGGCACTCGATAGATCGTCACTGAAGGTGTCTTGGCAAGCGCCGGCGGCGGCGCAAAAGCCATCGCCGCGCCGACAAGCGCGAGGAGCGCAGTGCGTGCTATCAGAGTGGGCGACGGTCGCTGGATCATGCAGAAGTCCGGCGCCCCGGACGATAGCCGAGGCGCCGGGGACTTGTATCAGTGCTCGGTCTGCGGGGTGACCGTGTGGCCGGCCGGGGCGCTGTCCTGCACGCGGTTGACCTCGCCGATCACGGGATTGCCGTTCGCGTCCTGAACGGAGAAGAAGACCGTGTTTGAGCCGCTCGGGCCGGGCGCGATCGCTGCGTTGTAAGCGAGCTGGTTGCCGAGGCCGGGCAGCGCGTACTCGCTGATCTTGCCGGTCTTGACGTCGAGTTCGCCGACGTTGTCGGTCCCGTCATCAAGGAACCAGATGTTGCCGCCGGCACTCGTCAGTGCGCTCGGGCTTCCCTTGCCCGGCAGGCCGGCCGTCTTGCCGAACGTCTTCACCACCGCACCGGTCCTCGGGTTGATCGCGACCAGGTCGGTTGCGTTGCCCTGCGAGGACCCGGCAGCACCACCCGCTGCATACAGCAGCCCGTTGGGCCCGACGACCATCGAGCCGGCAGCCGGGCTGACCGGCCCCTTGCCGCCGCTATCAGCGATCGGCCCAGACTGCGCACCAGTGCCCGTGAGCGCACCGAGCTCGGAGTTGTTGGTCGTGAAGAACAGCACGTTGTCCACATCGGCAATCGCCGCGGGCGCCAGCGCCGAGAACAGGCTCGACAGTTGGTCGGGCGCGCACTCTGCCGGCGGTCCACTATTGATCAAGCAGCGGACAATCGCGCCGGCGCTGTTATCAGTCAAGTAGAGCGCACCGTCCGGCCCAAGCGTCATGTCTTCCTCATCGCCGCCGGGCGTCCCATAGTCGGTCGCCTGACCCTGCGTCGTCACCTTCCACAGACCGCCACCCTCAGCCTGCAGCCATCCGGCTCCATCAGCGACAACCCCGGCCACCCACGTGTCGCCATCCGGCAGCGAACCGTTGACTTTGTGGAACTTGCCGTTCGTCGTCACATTGATGACGGAATCCTTACTTCCCGCGTCACCCAGGACAAACCAATCCCCACTCCCATTGGGGGCGAGCATCATCGCCGGCTCGATGTCCGGCGAGCCGGCCGTGTAGGCGGCAGGCACTGGATAGAGCGTTACTGAGGGTGTCTTGGCGATTGCTGTCGAAGCGCCGCAACCAACCGCCGCTGCTGCGAGGGCGAGAATCGAAGCGCGTTGGATCAGGACGCGTGATGTGAGCGAGGTCATATCTTCTCTTTCGACCATCGGCAACCGGCACTTGAGCAGACGGACGTCTCTGGACATCTGATCGAGAGGCTCATCAGCCGTCTAGATCAGCCGTTGAGGCCAGCGCACACGTCCCGCGCCATCCGCCGCGGGGACCATACTGCGGAGGCTCAGCGCGGAATGCAGGAGTTCGACCAGGCTGGCACGTCCCCTGCCGTGTTTAGGGTTCCGGGAATGGAGCCGAGCCACCGCAACCAGGTTGAGCGCCTGCTCGCCGACGCTGATGACCAGCATCGTGCTCTGCTCGTGGCGTTGCCGGTTGAGATCGCCGCGTTCCTGCCGGTCGACGCTCAGGGGATCACGCGCGTGATCGACCACATCGCCGAGGCGATCGGATTCACGGAGGACCAGCGCAAAGCCCTCGTGCGGCCACACGCCGTCAACCCGGCCGTGCTCCACGCGCAGGTGTTCGGCGCGACCGGGTTGAGCGCCGACACCGTCGTCGGCGCCTATGTCGAGGGTGCCCGGGTGAGGGCCGAGACGCTCGGGGAGCTGGCGGACATGGTCGGCGGTGAGGCGCTCGGCGCCGAGGTCCGGCGGATCCTGGCCGACCATCCCCCACCCGCCGGCGCCCACGAGCCCGATGTGATCGCCTCTCTGCGCGGCGCCTACCAGGCGCAGGAGCGGGCGGGGCTGCTGATCGCCGCGGCACTCGACTGAGACGGAGATGAACGCCAAGGAGATCGAGTCACAGCTCCGAGCGATCGGTGACCCGGTCCGCGCCGAGCATGATCGCGCGTACCTGAAGAGCCCGGACGGGCTCGAGCACCTCGGCATTACCGTCCCGATCCTGCGCCGGCAGATCAAGCCCGTGGCGAAGGCGATCGAGCGCCACGACGAGTTGATGGAGCTCGCCCGCGCCCTGTGGCGCCGGCCGGTGTATGACCTGCGGGCGTTCGCGGCGTTGATGCTCGATGCGCGTCCCGAGCTGATCTGGGCATCGGACTTCCCGCGGATCAAGGAGTTCGTGCGCACCGCCGGCACCTGGGCGCTCGTTGACCCGCTGTCCTATGACCTGCTCGGCAAGGTGCTCGTCGCGCACCGCACCTGGGCAACGCGGATCGACAGCTGGGCGCAGGACGAGTCGCTCTGGGTGCGCCGCGCCGCGCTGCTCTCCCAGGCCAAGCCGCTCAAGGCCGGCGGCTCGTTCGACCGCTTCAGCGCCTACGCCGACGCGATGCTCGAGGAACGCGAGTTCTTCATCCGCAAGGCGATCGGCTGGGTGCTGCGCGAGACGGGCAAGAGCCGGCCCGACGAGGTCTACGACTGGCTGTTGCCCCGAGCCCACCGAGCCTCGGGCGTCACGATCACCGAGGCGACCAAGTACCTCTACCAGGCACAGCAGCACCAGATCAGGGCCGCCGGCAGCCACTCCTGACGACGCGGGAATCGACTGTCGCCACCCGGGTGACGCAGCTCGCGGCGCGGCGCTATGGCCCGAGTAGGGCGAGCGGGACGACGGCGACGCCGTCAGGGCGACGGTAGGCGTACTCGCCGGTGGTGATGATGACCCGGTCGGAGAGTCGGCTGCCGATCTGTTGCTGGAGCCAGTTCAGATGACGGACGTCGTGATCGCTGACGGTGGTGGCGAGCTTGACCTCGATCGCGACGACCTGGCGGTCATCGCCCTCGATGATCAGGTCGATCTCACGCGTGGTGTCCTTGGTGCGCAGGTGCGCGACCTGGGCGCTGACGGCCTGTGCGTACACGCGCACGCTCTGCGCCACGAGCGACTCGAACAGTGCGCCCAGCCATGTTCCTGTCGAAGCGGCGACCCTGTCGCCCTCGCCCCGCAGCAGACCGTCCCTTCCGACCTTCACCAACCGTGCGGCGAGGGCCGGATCGACAAGGTGATGCTTGGGTGCGCGGGTCAGCCGCTTGAGCGGATTGAAGACGGGAATCCAAGCCGGAATCGGGTCGAGTACGAAGATCCGTGCCAGGTGCTCGCGATAGGCATCGACGGTCCCTCGCGCGGGTTTGTCGTCGTCGCCTGCTGTTGCCGCGTCGAGGATCTTGGAGTACGACGCGTCGGTCGCGGTGGCGGCCCCGTAAGCCGTCAGCCAGGCCTTGAGTGCTCCAGGGCGGCGGACGACGACACCGTTGTCCGGCAGCTCGCGGTCGACAATCCGGTCGATGTAACTGTCGAGCTGAAACTGCCGTGCTCGTTCGGGCAGGGTGCGGATGCCCGGGAACCCGGAACGGAGGATCTCGTCGGTGTAGGTGGAGAGGTCGATCGGGGAATAGCTGCTGACGTCGGGCCGGTCGCCTGCGAGCAGCTCGCGGAGGGAGACCGCCGGCTCTGCGATCCCGCGTTCACTGAACGCGAGCGGTCGCAGCGGGATGCTGACAATCCGTCCCGCACCAGAGTGGATCCGCACCCCCGGGGCGACGCCGGCCGAACCTGCCAGCAAGAAACGCCCGCCGGTGTTGTCGTCGTCCACGGCCGTGCGGACGCGGTCCCAGACGGCTGGCTCGAGCTGCCATTCGTCAATCAGGACCGGCGGCGGAACCTGAACGATGTAGCCGAGGTTCGCCGCGAGGGTCTCGCGCTGTCCAGGCCGGTTGAGCGCCAGGATCGTGCTTGCACGCTGGCTCGCGGTCGCCGTCTTCCCCACGCCCTTGGCTCCCTCCAGGGCGATTGCCGCCAGGTGAGGAAAGAGCTCGTCAAGGATGTCGTCGACGATGCGCCGCTGGTAACCCACAGCGTTAATCTAGCAGATGGACGCCTATCTATTGAGCAATCCGCCATATATCAACCGAGCAGATGGCCGCCAAACTATTGAGCAGTTCGTCGCAGGCGTATGCAGGGGATCAACGTTCTCACCCGGTTTGCGGGCTGAACACGACTGCCCCGTCCACGACCCGCCCATGCCAGCCGATCCCGGCCAGGATCCGCGGCCAGGGGCTGGCTGAGCGAAGGTGACCGACATCACGGCGCTGACGACGTCATGGGAGGTGATGAACGCCCGGGCGTCGGCCTCGACGCCGGTGGCGGGAAGCGCGTCATAGAGCAGCGTCGGGTAGATCGGCGAGGCGCCGTAGGGGTCGGATGCCCCGGGCGGGCACGACGTATCCGGAGGCCATCGAGAAGCCCAGTCGCGTCTGGGCCTGCCACAGCATGCTCTCGCCGTAGATCCCGACCGGCAGCACCAGCACGTTGCCGGCGGCGACGTTCAGCACCCGCTTGTAGGCCGCAGTCGTGAACAGCCGCGGGACCCGCGGGTTGGAGTTCCAGAACGTGTAGCTCGTGTCCGGCCACAGTGACGCGACCGCGAGTGCGGCCAGCCCGCACACGAGCCAGTGGTGACGCCGCCCCGCGCGTCGCAAACGAGGCCAGCGCCAGCGAGCTGAGATCGCGCAGATCAGCGCCAGGTACATCACGAAGCGGACCGGCAGCGCCTCGCCGAGCAGCGGCAGGCGGCCGAGCAGGTCCCACGGCAGCGGGATCGTCTTGTGGCCATCGATCTGCAGGCGCTCGCCGAGCGCGCAGATGAACACCACGAGCGACGGTCAGCGCGAGCGCCCGCGCCCACCACAGACCCCGAAACCGCCACAGCGCCAGGACGAGCAGCGCCAGCAGCGGCACCCCCAGATAGACGGCACCCTCGACGTAGCCGGCGCTGAAGTGCTCGGTCGTGCCGAGGAAGTGCACGCCGCCGGCCCGGGTCAGCTGGTTGGGGATCACAAACGACAGCAGGTCCGCGGAGAACTTGGTGGATTTCGCGGTTGAGACCGGGGCGCCGCCGGGTTTGAGCGCGTAGTACAGATACGGCGAGCAGATCACGCAGGCGGCGATGATCGCCGCCGCGACCGCGCCGATCAGGCCGCGCAGCTGCGCGCGCAGCGACGCGGCGGCAAACCCGTACCCGCACGCCAGCGCCACCGCCCCGAACACGATCACCGAGGCGAAGATCTCGAGCGAGAGCAGCAGCTGAGCGGCCAGGAGGATCGCCAGGTACACGGTGCTCCGCCGCGCTGACCGGCGGCCCAACGGGGCCGCCGTCACGCACACCTCCACGATCACCGGCACCAGGAACACGAGCGACAGGTTCAGGTGCGAGGTCTCCTGCCCGAGCATGTAGGTGCTGAAGCCGAACAGCCAGCCGCCGACCAGCGCCGCCGTGGCGCGGCCGCTGAGCGTCCGGCAGAGATGAAACGCCGTCGTCGCGGCCAGTGCCGGCGCCAGCGTGGCGGCGACGTTGAAGGCGGCCAGCGGCGAGCTCAGCGCCGTCAGCGGCCAGATCACGAGCGCCAGCAGCGGCATCAGCGTGCCATGGGCGAGGTTGATCCCCTGCGGCGCGTAGATCAGCCGCGGGTAGAACGGGTTCAGTCCGTGCAGCAGCGCGTGCGGGAACCACGCGAAGCCCCAGGCGACGATCCCCTCATCGGTCGTCGTCGGGATGCACAGGCACTCGCTGCCGAGGTGGCCGAGGACGGGCCGCGCGAACAGCAGGACGGATGCCAGCAGGTAGAAGCTGAACGCGGCGAGGGTCTGGGCCCACGGCCGCGTCAGTCGCATGCCGGGACGGTAACCGAGCGCTCAGGCCAGCTGCGCGGCCAATTCACTGGGGCGCTTGCCCAGACCGGCGTTCAGCAGCTCGTGATCAAGCGTGACGAGAGTCGCCTTTCGATCCTGCGCAGCTGCCGCATAGGCGGCGTCGTACAGCGTCAGGCTGTGCGCCTCGGCGAACTGCGCCGCCAGCCGGAGTTGCTCGGTGCCGAGGGAGACCGCGGGGCAGATCTGGCTCAGGGCCTCGAGGACGGTCGCGACCTGCTCCGCGCTGGCCCTCGCGCGACCACGGAGCAACGCGTTGCCGAACCTCGTACGCAGTGAGATCGAGCACTGCGAGCGCAACCCGTCGCGATTTGTGCGCCTCAAGCAGCGCCCGGGAGGACTCGACCTCTTCCTCGCCCGCGGAGTGAAACCACTTCAGCGCGACGTTGGCGTCGCTAACGACGTCGATCGCGCGCGTCGCGGGCATCACGTTCGTCGCGGATCAGCTCACTCGACTCAAACTGCCCGGCGCTGGCCAGCGCTGCCCGGCCTCGCGTCAGCGCCGCGTCGATCATGACCGGGTCCGGCCACCCAAGCTCCCGCCGGGCGGCCTCCTGGAGGAAGGCGCTGCGCGTCGTGCCGCGCGTGTCAGCCTCGCGATCGACGCGCTCCAGCAGCTCGTCGGAGATCGAGATCATCACCTTCGCCATAGCGACGAGTATAGCCCTGAGCAATACCGGCCCGATGTAGTATTCGAGTGCTGCTCCCCACGATCGATCCCTGGCCGCGACCGTCGATGACGAGGCCCTCGCGGTGTCGTCGTAGCTGGTCAATCTCGCGGCAACGATGTGTATGCTTGGTGTATGGCACGCACCAACATCGATATCGACGACGGGGCATGCGACACCGTGATGCGCCGCTACCACCTCACCAGCAAGCGGGACGCGGTCAACTTCGCCCTGCGGACCGTCGCCTCCGAAGCCCTCGACCTCGACCAGGCACGCCGCCTGCGCGGATCAGGATGGGAGGGCGACCTCGACGAGCTGCGCGCCAGCCGAGCCGGATGATCCTTGTCGACACCTCGGCATGGATCGAGTTCCTCCGCGACACCGGCAGCGCCACCTGCGTGCGGGTCGACGAGCTGCTCGCCGAGGAGATCGCCACCTGCCATCCGGTTCGCATGGAAGTGCTCGCCGGCGCGCGCGACGGACAGCACCTGCGGGACCTACGCGGTCTGCTCGCACGCACCACGACCCTCGCCACGCTCCCGACCGACTACGAGGACGCCGCCGCGCTCTACCGCACCTGCCGACGCCGCGGTGAGACCGTCCGCAAGCTGATCAACTGCCTCATCGCCGCCCACGCCATCCGAGCGCGCCTTCCACTTCTCCATGCCGACGCCGATTTCGACGTGCTCGCTCGCCACACCGAACTCACGCTCCACCGCGTCTGACGATGTCAGGGCCTGCGCAGCGGTCTCGAGCCCGTGGGCTCCCTCACCGCTGACACAATCTGCGTTCGGAACGACCGAAGCGGCAGTATTGGACCCATGAGCCTCGATTCGCCGCAGACGTTCGCGTGGCTCGAGCATGCGACTGACGCGGAGCTCATTCAGGCGTTTGAGCGCGCTGCCTCGTCGCTCGCACACGTGCCCGGCGATCCGGCGTTTCCCGCCGAGCTGATCTGGTGGGAGCTGGCCCGGCGCCGCAGTGATCAGCGTGAACGCAGGATCGTCAGGCTCACCTGGGCGATCGCCGCACTGACGGTGGTCAGTGCGGCCTTTGTGATCCTGACTGCCCTGGGCACGATCTCCCCGGCCCCGGCGCGCACCGTCGTCCGTGTCGTCACGGTCCAGTCATCGCCGGCGCCACGCACCCTCACGCTCCCGACGACGACGACAACCACCACGACGACGGCTCCGCCCACTGACGTCGGGCTCAGCCACCGACGCGGTCGGGCTACCCGCCGTGCCCCGTGCGGCGGACCTTCTTGACCTTCCGCTTCTTGCTGGCGTGCCGCTTCGCCGTATGGCGGTGACGCTTGACCGCCTTCTTCTTCTTCTTCGTCTTCTTGTGGGCCGCGGAGCTGGTCGTCTTGGAGGCGGGCGTGGCCGGCGGTGAGACGGCCGTCGCGCTCGTGCCCGTGACCGAGCCGCTCACCACGGGAGCCACGGGCTGCGCCGGAGCTGTCGGGGCACCGGACCCCGCTGACGCTCCACCACCAGAGCCGGCCGACGAGCCGGAACCGGAGCCGGTCGACGAACCGGAACCGGTCGACGAACCTGAGCCCGACCCGTTCGACGAACCCGAGCCGGAGACCGGAGCCGTGTAGGGCGCCAGATTCGTCCTCCGCGTTGTAGCCGAAGGTGTACTTGCCGTGCCCGACGACCGCGAACCGGAAGTCGACGTTGATCGATGCGCCCGGCGTCAGTCCGCCGTCGGGCAGATCAGCGGTCGCCGTCCACACCGCGTTCAGCCCGGCGGTCGAGCCGGCCGGCGCCTCCAGCGTCAGCGGCAACGTCGTCGCCGAGCCGCCGGAGCTGAGCGTCACGGTCGCACCCGGTCCGTTCCTAGCCATCAGCACGGAGGTCGTCAGCCCCGTCACCCTGAACTGGAGCTTCTCGACCGTCACCGCCCGCGGTGCCCGCCTCCGCGTTCACGCATGCACCACTGTCCGCCGACGCGAGCTGATCGGCACTCAGGCCCGAGCAGTTGGTCAGCGTCCGGTTGACGTCCAGCACGTTGTCGGTCGAGTCATAGATCGTGTTGGGCGACGCGCTCTGCGCCGCGCTTGGATCAAGCAGGCTCGACTGCAGGATCTCGTTGTGCACCGTGGCCGAATGGGTGCTCATCGGGCCGGGGACACCGGCGAGCGGAGCGCCGAATGCGGTATCGCCCACGTTCGATGTCGACACGAACCGAGAAGTCCGCGGCGTTGTTGCCGGTATTGACCAGCGCGCCGTCCGCATAATTGCGCGACCAGGCGAACTGACCCGACGGGTAGGACGCCGGCGTGCCCAGCGGAGTGCCCGACGAGAACCCGGAGGGTGCACCGCTGAACCCGACGGCGTCCGCCGCCTGGGAGTCGCCCGGCGACTCGAGCGCGACGCCCAGCGGCGTGCTTGACAGCGTCGGCGAGAAGTCGGCCGCCGCCGCCGAGCCAAGACCGTAGTTCGCGTCCGCCACCAGTGCGTGACCGAGCCGCGGGATCGTCTTCCCGGACAGGTCGACCGTCTGGGTCCCGCCGCCGGGCAGCGCGTAGACGAGCTGCCAGCCGGAGAGATCCACTGGGACCAGCGACGTGTTCGCTACGTCTACATAGCCGTCGCCGGCGGCACCGCCAGGACCCACGAACCGCAGTTCAGAGATGACCAGGTCAGCTTCGGTCAGCGATGCCTGACCCGACGCTGAGCCGGCCGTCGCCGTGATCGTCGACACACCCGGGGTGGTCGACCCGGTCACCGTCGCCGAGTACGTCCCGTCCCCGTTGTCGGTCACCGAGGAGAACGTCTGGCCCGAGTCGGTCGATGCCAGTGAGACCGCCTGACCCGGCACCGCATCACCGGCTGAGTCGGTCAGCGTCACCGTCACCGAGGTGTGAGCGAGGCCGTCAGCCTCGATCGACGGGCTGCCGAGCGCCACTGACACCGACGACGGCGCCCCATACACGCGGTACTGAATGGACTTCGTGGCGGTCTGACCGTCTTGGCTTGTCGCGGTCACCGTGTAGGTGTGCGACCCGCCCGTCGAGGTGTCAAGCGAGCCGGACGTCCCGGAGCC
Source organism: uncultured Conexibacteraceae bacterium (assembly GCA_963778315.1). Lineage (GTDB taxonomy): Bacteria > Actinomycetota > Thermoleophilia > Solirubrobacterales > Solirubrobacteraceae > Palsa-465. The sequence continues at coordinate 10,713 of CAVZTZ010000001.1, forward strand.
TCCGTTGTTGTCCGTGCACGACTGGATTCCGGGACCACTCGCACCATCGGCGCAGGAGAAGCTCGTCGGGACCGATGGCACCGCATACGTGTTACCCGTGGCTGGGCTGGAGATCGTGACCGTCGGAGCCGCCGCCACCGTGTAGGTGATCGAGCTCGTAGCCGTCTGATTGTCCGTGCTCTTCGCCGTCACCGTATACGTGAACGAGCCGACCTTCGAGGTGTCAAGCGAGCCGGACGTCCCGGAGCCTCCGTTGTTGTCCGTGCACGACTGAATCCCGGACCATCGCACCATCGGCGCAGGAGAAGCTCGTGGAACCGACTGGCCCACGCTATATATGCCACCCGATGCCGGGCTGGAGATCGTGGCCGACGGAGCCGCCGCCACCGTATAGGTGATCGACTTCGTCGCCGTCTGACCGTCCTTGCTCGCCGTCACCGTATACGTGAACGAGCCGACCTTCGAGGTGTCAAGCGAGCCGGACGTCCCGGAGCCTCCGTTGTTGTCCGTGCACGACTGAATCCCGGGACCACTCGCACCATCGGCGCAGGAGAAGCTCGTCGGAACCGACTGGCCCACGCTATATATGCCACCCGTCGCCGGGCTAGAGATCGTGGCCGACGGAGCCGCCGCCACCGTATAGGTGATCGACTTCGTGGCGGTCTGACCGTCCTTGCTGGTCGCGGTCACCGTGTAGGTGTGCGACCCAGTGCTCGAAGTGGACAGCGTGCCGGACGTCCCGGAGCCTCCGTTGTTGTCCGTGCACGACTGAATCCCAGGGCCACTCGCACCATCGGCGCAAGAGAAGCTCGTCGGGACCGACTGGCCCACCTTGTACGTGCCACCCGTTGCCGGGCTGGAGATCGTGGCAGTCGGAGCCGCCGCCACCGTGTAGGTGATCGACTTCGTGGCGGTCTGACCGTCCTTGCTGGTCGCGGTCACCGTGTAGGTGTGCGAACCGGTGCTCGAAGTGGACAGCGTGCCGGAGCCCGCAGACGCACCGTTGGTGTCCCTGCACGACTGAATGCCCGTCCCGATCGCGGAGTCCGCGCAGCTGAAGGACGTCGGCACCGACTGCCCGACGGCATAGGTACTACCGCCGGCCGGGCTGGCGATCGCGGCTGACGGCGGAGCCGGGTGCTCCCACACGATCCGATTGGTGCTTGACATCAGGTACAGATCGTCGGCACTGTCCGCCGCCACCGAGGTGGTGTACGGGGGCAGGCCGGTCAGGACCGTCGAACTGGTGTAGCCGCCCGAGCCGTTGGGGGTGTCCTTGACGACGGAGTCGTTATTGGCGTAGGCCCCGAACACGTTCCCCGAGCTGTCGACGTACACGTCGTTGACGCCGGAGTAGGTGTCGGCCGCGACCTGCGTCCAACCGCCGGATCCGTTCGGCTCCTCCTCGAGAATGCCGCCCCCATACGATCCGCCGCTGCTGCCGGCATTGGCCACAAACACGTCACCGGCGGCATTGACCGCGATGCCCTGCGGATAGCGCATGTTGTTGGTGCAGCCGTTGCAGCCGATCCGCGTCCCGGTCCAGCTTCCGTTCGAGAGCTTGTACTCCCACACCTCACCGCCGTTGTTTGAGTCGGTGGTGTAGACGTCTCCGGCGCTATCCACCGCGACCCCGCCCACGCTCGAGTCCGAGAACAGCTGCTTGTAGGTGAACCCACCGCTTCCGTTCGCGACCTCCTCGATGACCTGGTTGTTGCCATAGTCGGCCACGTACACGTCGCCGCTGGCGTCGACAGCCATGTGACTGGGGCTGGTGCTGATGTGCGTGGAGTCAACCGTGACACGGGTCCAACCCCCGGAACCGTTCGGCTTCTCCTCATACAGCACCTTGGAGTCCACCACGAACACATCCCCTGATGAATCCATGGTGATGGCCTGCGGGTTCGTGAGGCTGGCATCGACGAGGCGGTCCCCGTTGGTCGCGTTAGTCTGGACGACCGCGGTCTGCTGGACCTGTGACGCCGCGCCGTAGTTCGAGTTGCCGGCCTGGTTGGCGTCGATGACGCAGTTTCCGAGACCGGTAAACGTCACCGTGGTGGACGAGATCGAACAGGCGCTCGGGGTGGAGGAGGAGTCGATCGAGTACGTCACCGCGTTACCCGATCCGCCGCCAGTGGCGGTTGGTTGGTAGGTCCCGCCGGTCGTCGCCGCGGACGGCGCGGTGGACGTGAATGCGATCGTCTGGGTCGCCTTGACCACGAACGACTGCTGCACCTGCGAGGCCGCCGTGTAGTCCGCGTTGCCGGCCTGGTTCGCGTCCAGGAGACAGGTGCCCCCGGACTGCCAGGTCACCGTGTAGTTCGGTGCGGTACCCGCGATCGAGCACACGGAACTGGCCGAGCTGTCGACCGTGATCGCCACGGTGAGGCCCGAGGTGGAACTGGCCCGCACGCTGTAGCTGCCGCCGTTGCCCTGCACCGCCGTCGTCGGCGCGCTGGTCGTGAAGCTCACGGTCTGTGAAGCCTGACCGATCGTGAACGTCTGCTGCTGCTGCGGCGCGGCCGAGTAGTTCGTATTCCCGGCCTGGTTGGCGTCGACCACGCACGTGCCAACGCCCGTGTAGTTCACCTTGCCACCGGAGTACGTGCACGCACCCGTCGTGGAACTGGCGTCGATGGAGAACGTCACCGTCAGGCCAGATGTGGCCGTTGCGGTGGGTGTGTAGCCCGACCCGTTGTAGACAGCGTTGGTCGGAGCGGTCGAGGTGAAGCTGATCGACTGGGAGGCCGGTGAGACGGTGACCGATTGCTGCGCGGTCGAGGCCGCCGCGTAATCAGTGCTCGCCGCCTGGTTGGCATCGATGACGCACGTGCCGCCCAGCTTGAAGGTCACGGTGCCCGAGGCGATCGAGCACGTCCCCGACGTGGAGTTTCCGTCGATCAAAAAGGTGACCTGGTTGCCCGAGCCGCCGCCTGTCGCGGTCGGCGTATAGGTTCCGTTCGGGGCAGCGGGCGACGGAGCCGTCGAGGTGTAGGAGATCGTCTGGGTCCGCTGGAACGCGAACACCGTCCCGCCATTGAGACCGGTCTCCGCCACGTACGCGGCACCGCCGTCGGTGCCGACGCTCGCGCCCGCGCCCTTGTAGTTGGCGCCTGAGATCAGGCTGGTCGGCGTGGTGCTGTTCGCCCAGCCGCCCGTCGGCTCGTCGAACTCGTACGCCTCACCGCCGCCGCTTCCCCCGCGGTTGGGGGCGCCCACGACGATCTCCGATCCGGAGACGGCGACCGCGTCGCCGAACCCGTCGGTGCCGTTGATACTGCTGCCGCCGTACGGGTCGTCGCCCATCATGTTGAGGATGGCCGACTGGTTGAGCGTGCCACTCCACCCGCCGGACGGCTTGGTGAAGACCAACGCCGCCCCGACGTACGGATTCCCGCTCGAGGTGCCGCTGTACTGCTGACCCGGCGCACCCGCCACCAGCGTCGAACCTGAGGGATCAAACGCCAGGGCCTGCCCGAAGCGTTCATAGCCGGTGGACCCGGAGTAGGCCTGCAGCGCGGCGTTTGACTCCTGCAGCGTCGCGCTCGGGCTGGTGATCGTGCCCGTCCAGCCGCCGGTGGGCTGAGTGAAGATGAAGACCTTCCCCGCCTGGTAGTACGGCGTTGACCCGATGTTGATGACCGCAGTGGTGGCACCGACGGCAATGGTCGTGCCGTTGATCGCGACGGCGACCCCAAACCCGTCGCTGTTGGGATAGCTGGAGCTCTCTTGCAGAATGGCCTGCTGTGTTTCGGTCACCCAGCTGCCGCTCTGCTGCGTGAAGACGTAGGCCTCGCCGTTGTAGGTCGTGCTGTACGTCCACGCGCCGACGACGATCGTGGATCCGGAGACGCCGACCGTGCAGCCGAAGTTGATTCCGTTCGCCCCATCACTCGGGGTGAGCTTCGCGGTCGGGGTGGAGGTCGTGGCCCAGCCCCCGGACGGCTTGGTGAACGCGTACGCCGCACCGACGCCGGAGCCGGAGTTCGAGGTGCACCCGTTCGTGCTGTCCGTCGTGGCACCCACGACGATCGTCGAGCCGTCATAGGCCACGGCGGTACCGAAGTTGTCGTTGCTGCTCCCGGCGCCGTTGGTCAGTGTGGCCGTCAGGGAGACGCCCGTGCCGGACTGCGTGAACACGTACACGGCTCCCTGATTGGAGTTGCCGTTGACGGTGTGGTACGGATCCCCGACCACGATCGTGTTGCCGGACACCGCCATCGACACACCCAACTTGGTCGTGCCACTGGCCCCAAAGCTCGTCTCCTGCGTGAACGTCGGATCGACATGCAGCGGGTAGGTGGCGCCGCGATCAGCCGCGTGGATGAGCAGCGTGTGGCCGCTCAGCGTCATCCACGAGCGCAGCATGCGGCCGCGCGCGTCGCGCACGAGCAGGCCGCCGTAGGTCAGCGTGCTGCCGGTGAAGCTCAGCGAGTGCCCACCCGGGGCAAGGCGCGCATCCGTCGCACCGAACTGCTGCGCGATCAGCAGCGGGCCGCGGCCGGCGGGCGCGGCCATGACGTCGAAGGTCTGCTCAAGTCCGGCGGGGCCGTTGCTGAGCACCTCGCGACCGATTGATCCGTCCAGAGACGCGGCATTGGCATTGAGCTGCGCACCGTTGCCGCGCAGCGGCGCGAGATGTCCACGGCGCCCGACGCGCGGCGCGCTGAGCGCGGCGCGCACGTTGGGCCCGGAGGTGACCGTCAGCGCTCCACTGGGCGCCGCGTCGACGTGAAGGCCCTGCGTCGCATTGGCAAACCGGACCGTTCCGGACGCGGTGCGCCGGCCCCAGTAGACGCGGTCGTGGTGGCCGATGTCGGCCGAAACGACGCTGCGGACGGATGCGGGGAGGCTGCTGAGCGTCAGCTGGCGGGTGTGAGCGGCCGCGGAGCTTGACTGGTGAGCGCCGCCGCTCACCACAAGCGCAACGGCGCCCGCAGCGACAGCGAGGAATGCCACTAGCGCAGTTGCGACGGCGAGTGGTGCTGTCCGAGGTGTGCGCATCAGCATCAGATCGACCCGCTCGCGCCGGCGCCGCCGAACGTGTCGTCCTCGCTCTGGTCGCCCCCCTGAGTGAGGTCGGCAAGCGACCCCAGACGGTCGATGCGCGGTGCTTCATAGGCGCCGAGCGCGCCCTCGCAGCGGCCTGTGGCCGCACGTGTTGCCTCCACGTGCGACAGCACGTTGCCCTCGTCTTGCCCCGACATCGACTACCCCACCCTTTCATGATGAGTCGCGCGCTCGTCTGAACCCGAATGTGGCCGCCCGCAGCACTTTCCCCTGCCCCGGGCGGCTGCGAGATGTTTATATTGTGTTACGGAGCCTGTCAATGCGCCGTTGAGCAGAGTGTTGATTTACTACACACCGGTTCACCGAGATAGCCGGCGGCTGCGATCTGTGGTAATGGCGCGCCGAGCACTCAGTGCCAGCACGGAGGCGGTGCCCTCCGGCGGGACGTAGCGTTCCGGGTATGAGCTCGGGGCGCTCAGGCTGGCGGCGGTTTGACGCTGCCCACACGGGGGTCGGTCCGTACGTGCCGTCGTTGACGGCCGACTGGCTGCGCGACTGCCCGCAGGAGCGCTACCGCGCGCTCGACGGCACGCTCGTGTTCGCCGACATCTCCGGCTTCACCCGCCTGACCGGGATGCTCGCCCGCTCCGGCCGGATCGGCTCCGAGGAGCTCGCCGAGCTGATCAACGCGACCTTCGAATCGCTGCTCAGCGCCGCCTACGCGTTCGGCGCCGGCCTGATCAAGTACGGTGGCGACGCGACGCTGCTGTGGTTCGAGGGCCATGACCACGTCGCCCGCGCCTGCCGGGCAGCGTGGGAGATGCAGGCGGTGATGGCCAAGATCGGGCGCCTGCAGACCAGCCGCGGATCGCTGCGGCTGCGGATGTCGGTCGGGATCCACAGCGGCGCGATCGACTTCCTGCTGGTCGGCTCACGCCACCGCGAGCTGATCATCACCGGGCCGGGCGTGAGCACGCTGACGCGGATGGAGAAGCTCGCCGACGCCGGCCAGATCGTGATCAGCGCCGCGACCGCCGCGGAGTTGGATCTCGCGCTCAGCGCTCCGCTCGCGGAGCTCGACGACGCGCTGCTGCTGCGCGGCGCACCGACCGCCGATCCGATCCCGGCGCCGCTGCTGAGCGTGGACTACGAGGGCATCCCGATCGAGCGCTCGCTGTCGGCGGCGCTGCGCCAGCACGTCCTCGCCGAGCGCGTCGACCACGAGCACCGCACCGTCACGACCGGCTTCGTGAAGTTCTCCGGCGCCGATGAGCTGCTCGCCGAGCATGGGCCCGCGGCGCTGACCGGCGCGATCGAGGACCTGATCATCGCCGCGCAGCGGGCGGCGGAGCTCGGCGGTGTCACGTTCCTGCCATCGGACATCTACGCCGGCGGCGGCAAGCTGCTGCTGATCGCCGGAGCGCCACGCCAGCTCGGCGCCGATCAGGACCGGATGATCGCGACGCTGCGGCGGATCCTCGACCACCAGAGCGCGCTGACGCTGCGCGCCGGGATCAGCGTCGGCGAGACGTTCGTCGGCGACTACGGACCGCCCTACCGGCGCACCTACTCGCTGCTCGGTGACAGCGTCAACCTCGCCGCACGGCTGATGGAGCACGCCGCCCCCGGCGAACTGCTCGCCGCGCCGGAGGTCCTCAAGGGCGCGACCGGCAGCTTCCCCGCGGTCCTGTGCCCGCCGTTCATGGTCAAGGGCAAGAAGGATCCGGTGCTGGCGCTGAGCATCGGCACTCCGACGATGTCTGCCGGGTCGGGGCCCCCGTTGGGGCCCCTGTTGGGCCGCGCCGACGAACTGGGCCGGCTGCTCGGGGCCGTACCGGTCGCCGACGGGTCCGGGTCCGTCGTGGAGGTCGTGGGGCCGCCCGGGATCGGGAAGTCGCGGCTGCTCGGGGAGCTGCGCTCCCGGGCCGGGGTCGACGTGCTGTGGACCGACGGCGACGTCTATCGCAGCGCCGTCCCCTACGCGCCGTTCGAGCGGCTGCTGCGCTCCCGCAGCGAGCTCTCCGATCAGCTGCCGCCGGAGGCTGCTGGCGGGCCGGCTCGAGGCGATCGTCGCGGAGCGGGCGCCGCACCTGCTGCCGTGGCTGCCGCTGATCGGCGTCGTCGCCGGGCTCTCGTTGCAGCCCACTCCCGAGGTCGAGATGACCGAGCCGAGCGCCCGCAAGGCGCTGCTCGAGCAGCTGACCAGCGAGCTGCTCGGGGCGATCCTCGACAAGCCGACGGTGCTCGTCTTCAACGACACGCACCTGATGGACGACGCGTCGCTTGACCTGATCGGACAGCTGGCGGCCGACGCACCGTCGCGGCCGTGGCTGGTGGTCGTCTCCCGGCGCCCGGACAGCCCCAGCCCGCTGCGCACCGACGGGGCGTTTGAGCGGATGCTGCTGGAGCCGCTCGGGGCCGACGCGGTCGGCGAGATGATCGCGGGCTCAGACGTCGACCTCTCTCCGCACCGGGTCCAGTGGCTCGTTGAGCGCGCCGCCGGCAACCCCCTGTTCGTCAAGGAGCTGCTGGCCACCGGGGTCGCTGACGGGGGCGGCGCGGCACTGCCGCGCTCCGTCGAGGCGGCGATCGCGGCCCGGATCGACGCGCTGTCCCCGGCCGAGCGCCGGACCCTGCGCTGCGCCGCCGTGCTCGGCGTCGTCGTCGAGCGGCCGCTGCTCGAGCAGGTGCTCGGCGAGGAGTCGCTGGAGCTGGGGACGCTCGAGGAGTTCCTCGAGGAGAGCGCCGACGGGATCCACTGGCGCTTCTCCCACCAGCTCGTTCGTGACGTCGCCTACGAGGGTCTGCCGTACCGCCGGCGCAGTGAGCTCCACGCCCGCACCGCCGCCGCGCTCGTGCAGCGCGACACCGGCGAGCTGGCCGAGATCCTGTCGGTCCACTGCTGTGAGGGCCAGTGGTTCGGGCAGGGGTGGCGCTACTCGCTGATCGCCGCCGAGCGGGCCCGTGAGCGCTATGCGATCGGCGATGCGGCGATCGCGCTGCGCCGCGCGCTCGCCGCCGCCGCCCAACTGCCTGAGCTCGACCCGCTCGAGGTCGCACGCGTGCGGGAGCTGCTGGCCGACGCGTTGTATGAGCTCGGCGAGTTCACCGGCGCCGAGCGCGAGCTGCGCCGGGCGCTGCGCTCCCCCGGGCTCGGCCCCAGATCCTGCGCGCAGCTGCATCTGAAGATCGCGAAGCTGCGCGAGGTCGCCGGCCAGCACCGAGCGGCGCTGACCTGGCTCTCCCGGGGCGAGGAGTCGCTGCGCGGCCTGATGGACCGCGAGGCGCGGGCGCTGACCGCCCAGCTGATCACCCGCCGCGCCCGGATCCGCCAGAGCCGGGGGCACTACCACGGCGCGCTGCGGGACGCCGAGCAGGTGATCTCGCTGGCGCCATCGGTCGGGGCGATGCGCACCCTGGCCGAAGCTCTGGAGCTCGCCGACCGTGCCTCGCGCGCGCTGGCGATCTCCGACGACGCGACCCGGACCGAGCGGGCACTGGCGATCTACACCGAGATGGGGGATCTGGCCGGCGAGGCCCGCGTCCGCAACACCCTCGGGATCCTCGCCTACTACCGCGGCGAATGGCCGGTCGCGGTCGAGCACTACACGGCGGCCGCCGACGCCTACGCCCGCGCGGGACGCTGGTGGGGCGCCGGGCTCGGCCGCGCCAACGTCGCCGAGGTCAGGATCGATCAGGGCCATCTGGTCGAGGCCGGCCGGCTGCTCGACGAGGCAGCCTCAGCCTGGCGCGGCGCCTGGGCGCCCCCGGACTTCGCGTTCGCGCAGTCGCTGCGGGGCAAGCTCGCAGCCCGCTCGGGCCGCTTCGAGGAGGCCGTCACGGTGCTGTCGCAGGCGCAGGAGATCTATCGCCAGGCCGGCGAGACCGACGAGCAACTCGGGGTCGAGGCGATGATCGCCGAGAGTCGCCTGCTGGCCGGCGAGTACAGCTGGGCCCTCGAATCCTCCGAGACGCTTCTGGCGCGGGTCGGCGGGCGTGAGGGCGGCGGCGCTCTGACCCCCGCGCTGCAGCGGGTCCGCGGGATGGCCCTGGTCGCGACGGGCTCTGTCGACGAGGGCCTCGCCGCCCTGCGCGTCAGCCTCAAGACCGCCCGCGAGTCCCGCCTCCCCCACGAGGTCGCCTTCACCCTACGCGCCCTACTCCCGCTCGAGTCAGACCCGGCGCTCGGGTCCGAGTACCGCGCCCTCGCCTCCTCGCTCGGCCTCGACGAGCGCCCGCGCTCTGCGTAGCCCGAGAGACCCACGGCGATGATGACGGAGGGGCGATGCCGCCGGCCCACGCTTCGGTTGGGATGACGGTGGCCCAGCCCCTGGTCTGGGCGTAGATCGGTCGCGGCGATGCCGAGTGCGACGCCGACGACGGCCCCCGAGCAGTCCGAGCAGGATGACCTCTGAGCGGAACTGGGTGCGGATGTGGCCTTTGGTGGCGCCAAGCGCGCGGCGCAGCCCAATCTCGGAGCGGCGTTCGAGGACGCTGGTGATCATGATGTTTGCGACGCCGACCGCCCCGACCAGCTGCGCGACAGCTCCGAGACCGAGGAACACAGTGGAGGGGTTCCCGTCGAAGGCGAGATGTTTCTCTGCCGCGGGGTAGCCGATCAGGACGGAGGAGTCGATGACCGAGGCGAGCACGGCGGGGTTGAGGATGCCTGCGACGTAGACCCATTGGCCGCCGACCCAGATCCGCTCGCCAGGGTAGATGCGGTCCGTGCTGGGCCGGTAGCCGCGGCGGTGCCTGTCCGCCTAGTGAAAGGCGCGAGCAGCGGTCAGGGTGGGTCAGGACGCCAGCATGATGGGGACGAGTGAATCGAGCTCATTCCTCCTCTGGCAGATCCCCTACTGGGCCCGGACCGTCTTGGTCACGCGTTCGCTAAACCCCGCGGGACATGGTGCGGCTTTGGCGCTGACGCACGTGGTCGCATTTCCGTAGACCCGGACGATTGCTGAATCCCCACTTGCGTCGCGCAGGGTTACGTAGAGCCCACCGTCCGCATAGTTGCCAGCTCGGTCGGCGTATACGCCGTAGAGAATCTGAATCCTCTGGCCATTAGGCACTCGGTATTTCTCGAACCCGGCGAGCTTGCCAGCGACATCGTTGGGCTCCGGCCAGCCCGTGCCGACCGCGACAAAGTCCCGTCCAAGCTCAATAGCCACGCCTTTGAGCCTTGGAGCTTTGTAGCCGCGGGTCGGCAACAGCGTGGCCGAGGCGAGCGTGACCGTCTTGCCAGAATTGTTGATGAGGAAGCTCGAGTAGTCAGCCACCTGACGCGGCTGCACGCCGATCCCCGCGAGCAAGTTAATGCCCTCGGAGCCATTGATTCCCTGCAGGCCGCCGCCGCATGCTGCGACGAAGACGCAGAGGACAATGATGTGCGCTAGTACGCGGGCGATTCGACCGAATCCCCCGCGCGCGAGCTGATGTTGGCGGCTAGTTGCCGTCTGCGCCATTGGACCAGAGGGTAGGACTGTTGGGCAGCGCGGCGGTGCCCCAGGCGTACATGCTGCCGGAGGTCTTATTTATGTACTCGACGGCGATGTTGGTTGTGTAACCCGTCGTGGCCGAGACCCCAAAACCGAAGATTGTCAGGCCCGATGAAAACGTTGTGCCTGTTGGGCTTGCGGTCCGACACCGCCGCTTGGACGCTTATCGATGAACGTCCAGGTCGTCCGGTCTCACCGCCCCGAGCGTCGGTGAACTCCTGACCATCTCCGCGCCAGCGGCACGCCGAGCGCTCGCCCAGCTCGAGGAGCGCGCCATCATCAAGCGGCTGAACGAGAAGAAGTGGGGACGGGTGTGGGACGCGGCGGGGCTACTTACGGTCGTCGAGGCCGTCGAGGCCTTCGAGCGACGCGTCGGCGGCGGCCGGGACTCAAGTGCATAGGCACCGCTTTCGAGAGAGCCCGGTGACGACACGGCTGCGGAGACCGCCGACGTTCCGGCGCGCCAGCGCAGAAGGGCGCGCCAGCGCCCGGTCAACGTCAGAGACTAACTTCGACGCAGCCGGAGCCGAGGCCACCCTTGCAACTCACGTCCACCCGGCTGCGTCCGCTTCATTGCCGAATCCCGCCTCCCCCCGCCAGCGGATTCGAGCGGCAATCAGTGGCGCGGAACTGCAGGCCGAGTACCGGGGCGTACCTCTTCACTCGGCCTGCAGATCAAACCCGGGCGCCACGTTTTAAGTCATCGGCCCCAGGGGCGTGGGTCCCACCGGCGCGTGTGTGCGGCACGCCGATGGGAACCCGGGTGGCGGGGCAGTTCATGCTCCGCTCGCGCCCGTGAACTGATCGCCTGGTGCAGGATGGGCGGCCCAACGGGGCCGCCCCCCTGATGCGGTCGGTTCAAGTCAGTGCCCCGCGCGTGGATCCCCCGCGGGTGCTGCGATCTGTGTTTCGTAGTACGGCTCGCCGTCATCCGGACCACCCGAGTTGACCCCGTAGTAGCTGCTGAGCACACACGGCTCGTTATTGGGGACCTCGTCCTCACCGACGATCGTGAAGGTGCACTGCGCCAGCACGCCCTCATAGGTGCCGTCGGACTCCTTGGTGGCAGCCGATCCGCTGCTCGTGGTGAACGAGCTGGCGGAGTCGAAGCAGACGTATCCGCCCCCGTCTGAGGTGATCGGGTGGGCGTCCTGGGCGGCAACCGCGGCGGGGCCGTCGGCGGAGTAGTAGATGTACTTGCCGTCGGACGGGTCATTGGTACTCGTCCACGCGATCGTGTCGCCGGTCCCGGGCGTGTCGCAGCCGAGCGGCGTCGTGCCAAAGGCCACATCGATTGACTCGGGCTGGCTCGAGACCTCCTCGGTGATCTGAACGTCGGCGGTGTCATCGGGGCTGTAGATGTCCCCGGTGTCACAGCCCGAGGCCGTGTCACAGTCGGTCTCCTGGCCGCGGAACAGAAGCTCGGTGCCGCTGCTCGGATCCGACAGCGTGTCGCCGCCGTAGCTCGCTTCGACCGTGTTCTCGTTCGGATCGAGGAGATCGGCCTGGATCGTGATCGAGGCACTGCACGCCTTGACGATCACGAGGCACAACGACGGCAGTGTCGCGGTGCCGAGCTGACGGCCATTGGTCTCGTCGGTGAACGTCACCGTTCCCGCGGGCGTGACCAGCAGCCCGTAGTTGACGGTCGCGGTCAGCGTCGTGGACTCAAGGCCGCTGACAACCTGCTGCGAGGCGGTCAGTGAGGTGCTTGTCGGCAGTACTGCCGCCTGGCTCGAGGCGGTCATCACGAGCCCTACCGCGAGCACTCCCATGCCCGTCGCCGCGAGTACGCCCACTCTGCGGCAAACACCGTTGATTCGGTGTTTCATTCCGGTCCCCTCCTGTCTATGATTCGTCACGCCCCTGACAACTCGCCAGGAGAGAGCGAGTATCGGGGCATAACGTGGGGTCCGCCTCCGTGCCTGCACGGAAATGCGGTGCATCGCCTGTCGGACTGGCCCGGGGACGAGGCCAGATAACGGACTTTCGACACCCCTGGGGGTTTGCTGGATGAAGGCTGCGGAGCCGCCGGCGACGGTGCGTTCAACGGTGACGGACCAAGACGCCGCGGACTGGGACGCCGAGCTGGCGCTCGTCCTGCGCGGCAACCGCCTTGCGCCGCTGCCGCCGGTGCGCCGGCATCTGAGCAGGCGAGCAGTCGCCTGGGTCCGCGCGCACTGGGTGACGACGCTGTTGCTGTTCGCGACGCTGGCGATCGGTGCGGTCGTGATCGCCAAGGGGATCACGGGCTACCCCAGCTACGGTGACGACGAGGGCACCTACACGGCCGAGGCATGGGCGTTCATCGACCACGGCCACCTGTCGCACTACACCTACTGGTACGACCACCCGCCGCTCGGATGGATCCAGCTCGGGATCATGATGAAGCTGTTCGGCTGGCTGGTGCGCAACCCGATGGCCGTCGCCAGCTCTCGCGAGCTGATGCTGATCCCGGCGATGGCGACGCTGACGCTGATGTTCGTGCTCTGCCGCCGGGTCGGGATGAGTCGCGGATTCGCCGCGCTGGCGCCGGCTCTGCTGTTCCTCAGCCCGCTCGGCCTGACCGGCCTGCGGGAGGTGTACCTCGAGAACTTCGCGATCCCGTGGGTGCTGGCGGCGTTCGTATTCGCCACGACCAACCGCCGGCGCCTGTGGATGTTCTGCGCCAGCGGCGTGTGCATCGCGATCGCGGTGCTCAGCAAGGAGACGATGGCGCTGTTCCTGCCAGGCCTCGCCTACGCCTGCGCGCAGAACACCGACCGCCGGACGCGCACCTTCTGCATGACGGCGTTCGTCGCCTCGGCTGTGCTGCTGATCGGGCTGTACCCGCTGTACGCGCTGATCAAGGGCGAGCTGATTCCCGGCCACGGTCATGTCAGCCTCTGGTACGGCATCACCTGGCAGCTGCTCAACCGCCAGGCCAGCGGCTCGATCCTGACCCCGGGCTCCTCCGCCCGCGTCACGCTCGACGGCTGGCTGCACTTCGACCCGTGGCTGCTGGCGATCGGCGTCGGCGCGATGGTTCCGGCCCTTTTGTCCAAGCGGCTGCGGCCACTGGCGATCACCGGCGGCCTGGCGGCTGCGGAAGTGCTGCATGGCGGCTATCTGCCGATCCCGTTCGTGATCGGGCTGCTGCCGTTCTGCGCACTGCTGACGGCCGGGGTGCTCGACGCCATCTGGCAGTTGCGGCTGCGTGCCATCCCCGACTGGCTGCCGCGCGTCGCGGCGCTGGTCATGTTGGGGGGGTTGGTTGCGGCCGTCGCCCCAAGCTGGGCCCGCGGCGACAAGACCGCGATGACCAACCGCGTCGTCGGGACCGAGTACATGGCGGAGCAGTGGGTCTACGCCCATGTCCCCCGGGGCGACCGGATCCTCGTCGACGACACGATGTACCTCGACATGGTCCATCACGGGTTCGCGCCGCGGTATGGCGTGATCTGGTTCTACAAGCTCGGCACCGATCCGGCGGTCACCGCCCATCTGCACCACGGCTGGAAGAGCATCGACTACGTGATCAGCTCGCCGGCGCTGCGCAGCGGCGCGGCCGCACAGCACCTGACCGGCGTGCTGGCGGCGCTCCAGCACAGCAGGATCGTGGCCTACTTCGGGTACGGCGGCGGTAACTTCGTGATCAGGAAGGTGCAGCCATGACGATCGCCTCCTCGATCGTGATCGTGAGCGTCGCGGCGCTGCTGCTGACGCTCTCGGTGATGACGCTGTGGTCGATGCTCCACGCCTGGCGCGACCCCGAGACCCTGCGGGCAACCGGCTTCTCGGGTGAGATCGGCTCGGCGGCGCTCTCGTTCTCACTGATCGTCCCAGCCAGGCACGAGGAGGAGGTGCTCGAGGACACGCTCGAGCGGTTGATGCGCCTCGACCATCCCGAGTACGAGGTCATCGTGGTCGTCGGCCATGACGACGACGGGACCGCGGAGATCGCCCGGATGGTCGAACGGCGTTACGCGGGTCAGCTGCGGGTGGTCGTCGACGGGCACATCATCAAGAACAAGCCGAAGGCGCTCAACAGCGCCCTGCCCTACTGCCGGTATGAGGTCGTCGGCGTGTTCGATGCCGAGGACGAGGTGGACCCGCGGCTGCTGCTGTTCATCGATGCGACCTTCCGCGCCCAGGACGCCGACGTCGTCCAGGGGGGCGTGCAGCTGACGAACTTCCGCTCCAGCTGGTAGTCGCTGCGTAACTGCCTCGAGTACTTCTTCTGGTTCCGCAGCCGCCTGCACCTCCAGTCGAAGGCAAGTTCATCCCGCTCGGCGGTAACACGGTGTTCGTCCGCACCGATCTGTTGCGCCTCGTCAACGGCTGGGACCCCGAGTGCCTCGCCGAGGACTGCGAGCTGGGTGTGCGTCTGTCAACGCTCGGCGCCAACATCGCGGTCGCCTATGACCCGCACATGGTCACGCGCGAGGAGACCCCGGGCTCGATCGGTGACCTGATCCGCCAGCGCACGCGCTGGAACCAGGGGTTCCTGCAGGTGATGAGCAAGGGGTACTGGAAGGCGCTGCCATCCCGGCGTCAGCGGACGATCGCCCACTACACGCTGGCGCAGCCGTTGCTGCAGGCATTCGTCGGCCTGGCGATCCCGTTCGCGATCCTCTGCGCCTTCGTCATCCACGTCCCCTCCGGAATCGCGCTGCTGAGCTTCCTCCCCGCAATCCCGACGCTGGCGATGTGGGTGTTCGAGGTCGCCGCGCTGCGGGAGTTCTGCCGCGTGTACTACATCCGCGCGCGCCGGACGGATTACCTGCGCCTGCTGATCGGTGCGCCGTTCTACCAACTTCTGCTGTCGTATGCGGCCGTCCGTGCTGTGTATCGACACGTTCGGAAACAGGGCAACTGGGAGAAGACCGCGCACACCGGTGCGCACCGTGGATCACAGGCCGGCCTCGATCCCGAGTCCGGCGGTGGGCAGCGACGACGTGACGAATTTGCAACCGGAAGCGGAGTGAGCCGATGAGCGCAGGCATTGGAGCGGGCATGCCCGAATTCGCGATCGTGATGCGCGGTTACGACCGCAATCAGGTCGATGACTACCTGTCCCACGTCGAGCGGCTATTGCTGGCGGCGGAGATGCGCGCCAAGCGGGCCGAGGCTGCGGCTGCGGCGGCAGCGTCCGCCGCACCGGCTGAGGCCGCGGCTGCGGCGGCAGCGTCCGCCGGACCGGCCGAGGCTGCGGCCGCGGCGGCAGCGTCCGCCGCACCGGCTGAATCCGCTCCGAAGTCGGATGCCCCGATGGACGTCGTCGCCGCGATCGAAAAGGCGGCCGCAGCAATACGAGCCGAGGCCCCGTCGCCTCCGGAGGCCGAATTCCCCGACCCCAGCGTCTACATCGAGGCCGCCAAGGTCGAGGCCGAGCTGCTGCTCGACAAGGCGGACGCCGAGGCCGAGTCCGTGCTCGAGCACGCCCACCGCCGGGCAGCCGCGATCGTGCGCGAAGCGAGCGGCAGCGCCGATCGTCTCGCCGGTCAGGTTGAGTTTCTCAAGAACCAGCGGGAGGACCTGCTCGACGACGTCATGCGGCTGAGCGAGGCCACGTCCAAGCTCGAGCAGCAGCGGGCCCGCCGCGAGCATGCCCTGCTTGAGCGCAGCGGTCTGCTCGAGCTCACCGATGGACAGTTCGAGGAGCGGCAGATCGCCCACGCCGCTGCGGCGCAGAAGCGGCCGGGACTCGGGAGCCCATCGCGTCCGGGCTCCTCAAGGGCGGCCCTGCTCGACCCGATCTCGGCGCCGGAGGCGACCGCGATCGTGCAGCAGATGTTGAGCGAGGTCAGGACCTGGGCGAAGGACAATCCGAACTAGCGGCGCAGAGGGAGTACGCGTCGCGCAGACGGAGTACGCGTCGCGCAGAAGGAGTATTCGTTCGAATATTCGCCGGGATCCCAGATTTGCGACTGTTGGCGGATAGAACATCCGTCCAGCGTCCGATTATGGAGGTAAAGTGACGCCGGAAGGGTAGGACTGGCAGCTCGGGAGGCGGCCGGCAGGAATTCGGCAGGCCGTACTGAATTGTCGACCGGGATGGAGGAGAGAGCGATGGCACTACAAACTGCGAAGTTTGCAAATGAACTTGATCGCTTGGCGAGTGAGATCGCCGAGCTCGAGAGTCGCCGCCAGGGCATCCTCGCCCATCTGAGCCGCATGGAGAAGGCCTCTCTGCCCGTCACCGCGCGCGCGATCGCGGCTTCCTCCGCGCCAGCCCCCGCGCGCGCCACCCCGGCCGCGCCGGCGCCGCGCGCCGAGCCTCAGGACGTCCAGCGTCCTGCCGCCCGGCGCCGGATCGTTCCCCCGCTGGTGACAAGCCCACCGCCGGCGCGCGCCGCACGCCGCCAGCAGGACGCGCTTGATCTGCTCGCCAAGCTTCTCGCTGACGCTGAGCAGCAGGCCGCTCACGAGACCGAGCCCGAGCCGGAGCCGGAGTTCGTTCCCGAGCCTGAGTTCGACGGCTCGCGTGGGGACCGCTTCTACCGCTCGGCCACAGCCTGACCGATTTCAATCCGCAGCCGACGGGCTCCCCCCACCGTCGGCTTCGGTGCCAACTCCAGGAATCAGATCGCGGGCGGTGCGATGATTCCGTGATTGACCGGGAAGCCTTGGCGGTTCGGCGTACTGGGGCCGATCACCGCCGAATCTGAAGACGGAGGAGCGGTTGAGTTGCGCGGCAACTCGCCGCGGATGGTTCTGGCGCTGCTGCTGGCGCACCGTGCCGAGCCGTTGTCGCGCGAACGGCTGGCGGACGAACTCTGGGGAGAACGTCCGCCGGCCAGCGCGGTCTCGTCGCTGCATGTCCACCTCTCGAAGATCCGCGCTGCGGTCGGCGACCTGCTGCTGAAGCAGCCCGGCGGATACCTGCTCGACCCTGATCGCTTCGAGCTGGACAGCGACCGCCTTGATGACCTCGCGGAGCGGGCCCGGCGCGAGCCGGCCGTCGCTCGCGAGCTGTTGGCCGAGGCGATCGCGCTCAGGCGCGGCGAGCCGCTTGCCGGTCTGGCGGTCGAACGCTCGCTGCTGCAGTGGCGCCAGGAGCTCGAACAGCGCTGGCTGCGTGTGGCGGTGGAGGCCCTGGACGCCCGGCTCGCATCGGGGGAGGCCGGCGGCCTCGTCACCGAGATCGAATCGCTGCTGACGCAGAACCCGTACGAGGGCCGTCTGTGGGGGCAGCTGATGCTGGCCCACTACCGCAACGGCCGCCAAGCCGACGCCCTCGATGCCTATCAGCGGGCCCGCCAGATGTTCGTGACCGACCTCGGGATCGATCCGGACGAGCGGTTGAGCGCCCTGCAGACCCAGATCCTCAACCAGGACCCCGCGCTGCTGATCCCTGCCGGAGCGCGGCGCGGTGCTCCGGGCCTGACGCGCACGGCGGTGCCGGTCCGCGACCCGGGCCTGGCCCGCGGACAGAGCTCGCCTCCGGCCGCCGCGGTGATCTCGTCGCTGCCGGTCCCGCCGACGCCGCTCGTTGGACGCGAGGCGGAGTTGAGCGAGCTGGCCACGATCTGCGCTCAGCCTCACTGTCGACTGATCACGCTCGTCGGTCCCGGTGGCGTCGGTAAGACGCGACTCGCACTCGAGCTCGCTCAGGGATGGCATCGGACATGCCGCGACGGGGGAGTGCTCGTCGAGCTGGCCCCGCTCACCGACGCGAGCCAGGTCATCGGTGCGATCGTCGCGACCCTCGCCCGCCGCGACCGCACCGGCGAGCTGACGGAGCAGAGCCTTGGCGCGTACCTGATGGAGCGCGAGGTGCTGCTGGTGCTCGACAACTTCGAGCACGTGCTCGATGCGGCGATTCCGGTGATCGAACTCCTCAGCCAGGCACCTGATCTGCGGGTCCTGGTCACGAGCCGAACCCCGCTGCGACTCCGGGGAGAGCAGGTGTACGACGTTGAGCCGCTCGCTGTCTCGGCGGTCGGAGCTCCGGGCGGCGGGCCCGCGGTCGAGCTGTTTCTCCAGGGCGCGCTGGCGGTTGATCGGCAGTTTGAGACGGGCTCGGCCGCACGCACCACGGTCGCGACGATCTGCCGCTCACTCGATGGACTTCCGCTCGCGATCGAGCTGGCAGCCGCACGGGCGCGACTGCTCCCGCTCGAGCAGATTGCGGCGGAGCTCAAACGACCGCTGGTGGTCGGCGGCTACGGCCTGCGCGACCTGCCTGACCGTCACCAGACGCTCGACGCCGCGATCCGGTGGAGCTACGACCTGCTGTCAGAGCCCGCGCGGCACGTCCTGCGTGCGGCCTCTGAGCTGTTGGGAATGTTCGAGATCGAGGCGCTCGCCGCGGTTGCGGGTGACGACGTGTACCGCCCGCTCGAGGAGCTGCTCGAGTCGAGCCTGATACGGCACGCATCGGGCGGCCGCTTCCGGCTGCTCGAACTCGTGCGTGCATTCGCGTCCGAGCGCCTCGCCGAACACGACGCCGAACGCATGGCGATGCGCGAGCGACATCTCGGATTCTTCCTGAGCCGCTATGCGAGCGTTGCCGCGGACCGCTTCCCCGCCGAGATCGGACGGCTTGCCCAGGAGATGGCGGTTGACCATGCCAATCTGCGAGCGGCCGTGGAATTCGCGCTCGACACCGGCGAGACCGAGTCCGCCGCCGCGCTGATCTTCGCGCTGCAGCCGATCTGGATGGCAGGCGGCCTGGCTGAATCCGACCGGATCATCCGCCGGGCGCTGGCAGTCGGGACATACGCCCCGATCGACGAGCTGGATCTACTCCGGGTCGCCAACTTCAGCAACAACACGCGACCGGAGGGCACGGAATGGGCCAACCAGCGGGCGCAACGCGCCGCTGAGCTGGGGCAGCTGAGCCCCCTGGTCGCCGCGAGTTCGAACCTGATCGCGCACGCGCTCAACCGCGGAGACCTCGACGAAGCACTGCGCCTGCGTGACGAGCTGCTGCTGGTGACCGAGCTTGACGGCCTTCGGCCCGGGACGCGGGCTGGCCGCGCAAGCATCCTCGGGCTGTGTGCGTTTGTCGAAGGACGGCACGAGGAGGCGGTCGAGCTGTTGACCGAAGCGCTGGCGATGGCCCAGGCCGCAGAGCACCCGCACATGCTCGCGATTGCGGGCTGCTCGCACCTGTTTGTCCTGTCGGCGCGTGACGGGGAGATCCGGCGCGAGAGCCTGATCGAGCTGATCGCGGCCGCCGCGACGTTGCAGCTCCCGGATGTCGCGGTTGTCACGCTGTGGTTCGTCGCTCGCTACGCGGTGACCTTTGATCGAGGGTTCGCGGAGCAGATCCTGGCGCACGCAACACGACTTCAGAACGACCTCGACCTCGTGTTGCGGCCCGAGGATGAACTGCGCGACGAGACGCTCGCCATGCTCGGGCGCGCCGACGCGGGCGGGCTCGTGGCCGGCACCCCACCGCTGTCGCTGGCGCAGGCGCTTGAGCTCGCAGATGACTGGCTCGGGGCGCGCCCTGCCGGTGAGCGGGCACCCAGGTCCGTGCTCGCCCGCGCGCCGCGCGCCTGACTCAATCCCGGGGAGGCCCCTCGGTGCCGAGCGGCTCGGTGGCGAGCGGCTCGGTGGCGACTCCCTCTGTCGCGAGCGCCTCGGTCGCGAGCGCCTCGGTGAGCTGTTTGCGCGTGTTGATGTCGAGCTTGCGGTAGATACGGTGCAGGTGGCTCTCAACCGTCCGGCTCGTCACGAACAGCAGCTCAGCGATCTCGTGGTTGCTGCGCCCGGCGGCCGCGTGCTCCGCGACGCGCCGCTCGCTGGTGGTGAGCGCGTCATAGCCGGTCTCACGATCGCGGCGGGGCCGTCCGCCGGCAGCCGCCAGCTCTGTCCGGATCTGTGCCACGAGCTTCGTCGCGCCGCATCGGCTCGCCAGATCAAGAGCCTGGCGCAAGGGCTCCCGTGACGCTGTCGCATGGCGCTGGCGACGGAGCGCCGCGCCGAGCCACGTGAGCGCTCGCGCCTGCGCAAGCACATTCGGGGACGACCGCTGCCGCTCGACCACCTGCTCGAGTGTTTCGATGTCCTGTGTGACGTCGATGTCGGTCAGGCGCCATGCCGGTGCGCTGTGCGGATCGACGATCCCGAGCGCCGTGTAGACAGCGGCCGCCGCGCGCAGTGAGGAGGCATGTTCATCGCGCCCGCCCCGGGCCAGCTGGATCCGGGCCTGGACGTCGGCAAGTTGAGCGCCGGCGAAGCCACGAACAGGTGCCATCATCTCGACGATCTGGGCCACCCCGGCAAGCTCGGGCCGCTCGAGGATCGCATCCACGCCGTGCCACAGGACCGAGGCCGCGAGCGCGGGCATCCCCGCCGCGAGTGCGCGATCGATCACTGCGGGCATCAGCTGCGCGGCCGCATCGAGCCGGCCAAGCTCGGCGTTCAGCGCGACCTGCAGCGCATCGGCCAGCAGCTGCGTCCGCGCGCATCCGCTGCTCGTGGCACGGGCGGCGGTCAGCTTCTGCAGCTCTCGGACGACATCGAGGCGACCGCTGGAGAACCAGGTCTCAAGCGCTCGCCAGATCGTCATCAGCGACGTTCCGTCACCAAGCCGGGCCGGGTCGAGGCAGGCGACGACGGTCGGCGGGAGCTCCGCCCCCGAGATCCCGCGACGCGTGTCTGATGCCGTCAGCGCCAACGTGAGCAGCTGTCCGTCGGGGCCTGCGGCCAGCTCACGCAGCTCGGCGTTGTGGGCGCTCTGCTCGGCGGCGAGGTGCGGGAGATCCATCGACACGGTGACGCGGATCGCCGCGGCCGTGACCGCGTCGGCACCGGTGAAGACGGCGCCGGCGCCATCGAGCACGGCGATTGCCGCTGCGGGGTCAGGCCCGTCGGCGAGCAGGCTCGCACGGGCGAGCGCCGCCGACGCCACCGGCGCGGCGTCGGCGGTGAGCTCCGGGACCGCGGCGAAGCTCGCCGCGGCTTCGGCCAGCCCGCTGCGGGCCTCGGCCCGCCCCAACGCGAGCAGCATCGTCGCCCTGTGCGCTCGGTCAGCCCCCTCCTGCAGCGCCCGCCGCAGATACCGCACGGCGGCGGCGGGCGTTCCCAGGCGCATCGCGTCCTCAGCCGCGTGACACAGGATCGCGCTGGTGTCCTGCGAGCCGAGCGGCTCGGTCCGGATCAGGTGCGCTGCAATCGCGCCGAGTGACGAGCCCTCGGTGATCAGGATCTCCGCAGCCAGGCCATGCATCAGTGAACGGCGAGCCGCGGTCAGATGCTCGTAGACGGCGGTGCGGACCATCGGATGCCGGAAGCGCGTGCCGTCGAGAACTCCGGCGCACCGCAGCACGTCGAGCGCCTCCGTGGCCGCTGGCCGATCAAGGGCCGCCAGCTTGCGGGCGAGGCAGGGATTGCTGTCAGGACCGAGCACCGCGATCGCCTGCGCCAGCCGGGCGGCGTCGGCCGAGAGCCGACCGACGCGCGCCAGCATTGAGCGCGCGACAGAGGGCGGCGCGGTGTCGCGAATCCGCTGTGCCGCCTCGGCGGTCGGGTCGATCCCCTCGACGCGGAGCGCCAGCGCGAGCTCACGCACGAGGTATGGGTTGCCGCCCGTCGCAACCAGGCACGTGCTCACGAACGCCGGCGCGGGCGAGGAGCCGAAGTCACTGGCGAGCACCGTCGCGATGTCATCCTCAGCCAACACCGATGGTGCCAGCCGGACGGTGCCAGGCTGCTCGCAGAGATCGATCAATGCCGGCGAATCCGCCTCGCCCTCGGCCGGCGTGACGCTCACGACCAGCGCCACGGGCAGCGACGCGAGTCGCGCCGCGAGGAACCGCAGCGCCCGGACCGATGCCTGATCGGCCCACTGCAGGTCATCGACGATCAGGACGAGCGGGCGGGCGACCGTCATCTGCATCGCGAACGCGAACAGACCACGCTCCAGCGTGAACTCCCCGCTCCAGCTGAGCAGATGCCGGGAGAGCTCGTCGGGTGAGCGGCCCGACACCGGATCCACGAACTGGTGGACGACGCCATAGGAGAAATCCGCTTCCAGCGCGCTGCCCGATGCGGTCAGCACGCTCGCGCCGGCGGCGACGGCGAGGTCACGGGCGGCACCGAGCAGCGCCGTCTTGCCGATCCCCGCGGGTCCCTCGACGACGACCAGCGCCCGGTGACCCTCCGCAGTCGCCCGGCCAATGGCTGACTCGATCGCCTGCAGCTCCTGATCGCGCCCGGCGAGCGTCCAGGCAGAGGTCCCGGCTCCGTGATCCCGTGCATCGGGCGCCGATCGTGAGAGGGTCGCCCGGCTCGGTGCTGAATCGAGCACAACCATGGACGGCATATTCTCGCCCTGCACCAAAAGCCGAACAAAAGCTGGCCAAACAACGCATTTGGTCTGTTCGAGAGCGTGGGGCCTCGGCGCAATCCGCTACGCACCGGTCGCTCAACGTCCGGGCGCTTTACCCCAGTGAGTACGTGTTGGCCGCCAGGCAGTTCGCGTAATCGTCCGGCGTCCAGTTGACGTTGGCCCCGTCGTAATCGTGCAGCACCTGCACCTGCCCGAGCACGAAGGACAGCTTGTTGTCGTCGAACTGAGCGCCCAGCTTCTTCGCGTAGCTCGCCGCCGCTTCTGAGATTGGTACGCCTGCCTGGACCGAGGTGGCCAGGGCCTTCAGTGCAGTCGGCTCGTCGTAGCGCTGGACGGCCTTGGCCACGGTCGCCCCCTCGCCGAGCTCCGCGGCCCCGGAGATGCTGCCGGTTGACGGCGGCGTATCGCCGGCTGCCGCCTCGGACGAACACGTTCCGAGCGCATTGATCCCGTTGGTGAGGGCCCTGCCGTAGAGGATCGCCTGGACCACCGCGTTCGGCGCCCCGACCGACTGCAGCGCCTGCGCCGTCAACTGGATCAACAGGTCGCCGCCCGCCAACACCTCCCCGACGCCGGTCTCGTTGAGCAGCACCTGGGCGGCCGTCGCCCCGGTCTCGATCGTTTGCGCCGCGTAGACACGGCCGGTCTGTTCGAGCTGGTTGAGGAAGGCGCTCGGGCTGGAGAAGAAGTCCGAGTCTCCGGCGGCGTCGACAAACGCCGGCCCAAGTCCCAGCGACGAGGCCACTCCGATGGCAGCTACCTCCCCGAGCTGCTCGAAGAATCCGCCGGGGTCTGTGATCGGGTTGGTGGTTGCGAGCTTCTCGATGCGTTTGTAGAAGGTCTCCGCCGGATCGATGATGTAGCTCTCGAACGCGGGGATCAACGTGTTGTTGGCGAAGTCCGTCAGCTCGCAGTCGATCGCCCAGCACGTCGGCGGACTCGAGAAGCTCGCCCAGCCGCCGCACGCCGATTCCGTGACCGTGCTGTTGGCCGAGTTCATGTATGCCCACCATGGCCCGGTGCTCAGGCTGTTGCCGTTGTTCGCGTCATAGATGTAGCCCGGATATGGCTGGTTGACCTGCAGTCCGGACCAGTAGTTGTATGCGCAGTAGCCGACCGCCGGCACTTCACCGGTGAGCTCGACCGAATCGCCCGGCAGGTAGTAGCCGACCGTCGTTCCCAGGTAATTGATGTCCGTGGAGCTGTTGGACGCATTCGGTCCACTGGTAATCGCCTGGACCGATTCGTTCTCGTCGGAGAACGTCGACGGGACAGTCCGGCTGCTGGGCGAAGGTCGCAGGCGGCGGCGCGGTGGAGTAGGTGCTGTTGGTCTTCACATCAACCTCGAGGCGATCACAGGTCACGTCCTCCTCGAGGCCCACCTCATGTTGCGGGTCGCTGGCGCTGACCGTGACCGATGGTGCTGCCGAGCCGACGTCGACGCCGTCAACCTCCCAGTCGGTGGTGCCGCGGGGGGATCGGTCTGACCGCAGTCGTCGGTCGGCGATGTCATGTACGCGCCGTGGCCGGCGTCGACAAGCTGGCCGGGCTGCCAGCACATCCCGTGGTCAAGGAACATGTTGTCCGTGGTCCGGGACTGCACGGACTGCTGCAGGAAGCTCGGCAGGCGCGAAGCTGACCTTGCTGCCCAGCTTGTAGTAGCCGGCGACCGCGCACTCATCACCGGCGGGTGCGCTGGCGAACTCGTCGATCTCCGCCCCGTTCAGCGGCATGCTGCCGTCGTTGTTGGCGTCGTTGTGGTTGGTGTCGGTGACCGCGCCGCCGAACTGCACCGGCTCACACAGCTGGACCTTGACGCTCGTGTTCGCCAGGGCCGGGAAGGTCTGAGCGCTGCCGACCTGGACGCGCGTCTCCGTCGTCCCGTCGGGCGCCTGCCCGCTGACGATCACGATCGGAACGGCGTCGATGAACGGCTGCACATTCACGGCGAACGTGCCAAGGCGGGTCACGGTGCCCGGCCCGGCACACGCATCGGCGCCGCCGTCCACGTCAACCGCCATCTGCGTGGCGTCGTAGGAGTCGATCGTCGGCACTCTCGCAGCTCGTCGGGCCCCAGGTCGCGTGGATCCCCAACGGCGTTGAGCCGACGGTGAAGCTGGCTGCGTGGCGAGCTCGAGCTCTGGATCGATTGATCGGCGTCGGTTGAACTCGAGTTCGACGCAGCGCCGGCGAGGTTGGCGTCGGCATACAGCCCGATGTACTGATCGGGCATCAGCACCATCGGCAAGCCGTTCAAGGTGCCGTCGTCCACCTCATCCGGGTAGAGCGGCCGGTCGGCGTCCGCCGCGCGAGCCTCGATCCCGCGAGCACGACGGCCCCCGCCCTTGAGCTTGCGCCCGCGCCAGCGCGGCTGGATGATCCGCTTACCGTTCAGCTGCTTGAGCGCGCGCTTCAGTTGGAGCTGCGCGGCCGCCGGGCGTGCGCGCCTTGAGCCTCCGCAGCACGGTGTACCCGTTGCCGGCGACGCTCTCGCCAGCGCGCACGGCGGTCTGCACCGACGCGCTGAGCGGCACCAGATGGCCGTAGATCTGGGCAACGGCCAAGCTCTTACCCTCGACGTGGAATGAGCCGTGCAGGGACTCGCGCCGCGCACGACGGGAGTGCCGCCGCAAACAGGTCGCCCGCTCGAGCTCGGCCGCCCGCATGCTGTCCTCGAGCTCGGTCTGCCCCTCCTGCCCGGCCAGCGCGTAGGCGGCGTATGAGAGCTCGGTGCCCTGCGCGGCGAGCTGCGCGGCGGTCACGTTCTGCAGCTGCTGGAGCAGCACCGAGCCGGCATGAGCCTGCGCCTTGACCGCCTTCGCATCGGCGTTCCACCACGTCGTGAGGGCATGCACCCACCGGCCGTACCCGACCGCGACCGCGTGCGCACGGTGGGCCCGGACGGCCGCCTTGACGGTGCTGAGGTCGTGCTGCACGTCCGTCAGCAGCGGGGCGGCCGTTGCCGCTGCCCGGCTGGCCGTGTGCTCTGCGCGCTTGACCGCGGTCTGCGCCCGATCGATCGCGCTGGTGACGTTCGGAACCTTCGGTGCGGCCGGCGGGGCGTAGGTCGGCTTGCGGACCGGAGCGGCCTCAGGTGCGCGGCGCTTCTTGCCCGCCTTGCCGGCCTTGCCGGCGCGGGCGGCTGTCGCCCTCACCGCGTCGGTGGTCGTGCTGCCCGTGCCGGTGTACAGGTCCGTGTCGGTGGCGCCGGTGTACGGGCCGGGCTGCTGCTCAGGGGTCTCGATCTTCGTCGTGCTGAGGTAGGCGGGATCGGTCGCGGTCACCTTCAGCGCTGTGCCGACAACGTAGTCGTCGGACCCGGCCTGGGTGCAGTTCGGCGCCGGGTGACCTGGACCGACCCCTGCGGCAGCTGCGAGGGGTGTCGGACGTCGTCACGGTGGCGGTGGTGCTTGCCGCAGCGCTGTGCGCCGCCGGCATCCGGGTCGCGAAGTGGTGGAGGAGCGGGTTGACGTTGACCGGTGGCGTTGTCGGCTTGGGCGTCGTCACGATCCCGCCGGGGCTGGTGACGCCGCCGGTGTTGCGGCCAGCCATCGCCACGTCGGTGGTGACCGGCTCACAGACGAGGTGGCTGAACTGGAAGCCGACGGCGATCGGGTGTGAGGGCTCATTCGGGCTGTCAACGCCCAGCGGCAGCGTGAGCCCATGGCCGCTCCACCCGTGCTCGGCGCCGAGCTGGCGTAGTCCGGGGCCAGCTGGTTGTTCACGAAGGCCGTGATCGCGTCGGAGGTGCCCGTGTCCGTGGTCGAATCGAGTGCCTCGAAGGAGCCGCCGCCCCATCGCGCCGATCTGGCCGGAACCGGGGGACTTTCCGCCCGGCGTCGCCCCGTAGTAGATCGCCGTGCCGGGGATCAGGACCGGTCCCCCACGTCGAGGGGCAGGCCATCGAGTACCAGGTGGTCCGCCCTCACGCTTGTTCGGCGCTGCCGTCGTGGCGAGGACCTGGGTGAGCAGGCCGAGCCCGGACCTCGTCCTCCGGGTCCACAAGCTGCGTGACGGTGCCGCCCGTGGACTGCTCGAGCGCCGGTTGCGGCAGGCACTCCATCTTCATGTTGGCGAGTGATCGTGGCGTTCGAGGAGGGCATCGGGACCGACGCGATGCCGGCCGAACTGGTGGCCCAGATGGGAAGACCGGAGAGCGAGGCGGTCGTGTCGCTGCCGCGCCCGCGGTGATCGTCGTTCCCTGCGAGTCGATCGTCATCGGGGTGCCGGGCATCGCCGTGAAGCTGCCGCCCTCCGCCACGGTCTGCGTCGTGACCGCCGCCGTCAGCGAGCAGCCGATCGCACCGGTGACCGAGAAGGAGCCGAGCCCGCTCTCCGGGTTGTCGTAGCTCAGCCAGTCCTGCTGCAGGTTGACTGACGCGCAGGTGCCAGGATCCTGGACGGTGACCGGAGCGATCGTCACCGGCGCCGTGACCGTGATCAGCGCCTGCGCGCTGCCGCCCGCCCCGGGCGAGCCTGACACGGGGATCGTGGTCGCGGCGCCAGATCCGGTGGTGACGGTGAAGCCGGTCACCTGCTCATAGGCCGGCGGCATTGCGGTCACCTCGACGGTGCCGCCCGGGAGCACGCTGGAGTGAGGCCGAAGCCGGCGCAGCTATCGGACTGCGGGACCGCGCTCATCGTGACCGGTTCCTGCGCGAGCACCCCGTCGACGCGCGTGGGGACCTTCGGCGACGACAGCGTGGGAGTGATGCAGGTTCCCGCGCCGGCCAGCGCGACACAGTCGAGGGTCCGTTGGCCCGCGGCGAACCGGTTCTCGGCATCGCTGAACGTGGCATACAGCGTGTGGGATCCCTGGGTCAGGCCGCCCGGGATCGTCACGCTCCAGGTGGAGGTCGTGCCCGACGAGGCCGCCGTGACCGGCCCGCTGGCAAGGACCGGGCCCGTGGCCGAACCGTCGTTGAGCGTGATCGTGCCGGCGGGTGCAGCGGTTCCGGAGCTGGCGCTCACCGACCCGGTGATGACGGTGTTGACGCCGGCAGTCGGTGGCGTGTGAGGGGGTGGCACGGAGACGGTGACCGGGGTGTAGCCGACCTGCAGCGGGGTCGTGGCGGTGCTGGCGCCGTACGTCGTCCCGGCCGCGTAGGTGCCGCTCAGCGGCCCCGGATCGGGTGACAGCGAGCCGGCGGTCAGCGTCGTCTGGCCGGTGCCCGAACTCACTGCAATCGTGCCCACGGCCGTGCCCTGCGAGTTGGTCAGCGTGACCGTTCCGCTCGGCACGAAGGACTTGCTGTCGCTGCTGACGCTCGCCGAGACCGTGACGGGC
Organism: uncultured Conexibacteraceae bacterium; assembly: GCA_963778315.1. Taxonomy (GTDB): domain Bacteria; phylum Actinomycetota; class Thermoleophilia; order Solirubrobacterales; family Solirubrobacteraceae; genus Palsa-465. Next base: position 38,797 of record CAVZTZ010000001.1, read on the forward strand.
GCGCTCGACGCGGCCGTGGTCCCGGTTCCGGTCTGCACGGCCGGCACCGTCGTGGGGTTCGCCGAGAGCGTCAGCGTCGTGGGGCGGCGCGTGATCGTGAACGGGCCGAGCGCGTCGCCCTGAGTTCAGGTCCGATTGCGAGAAGCTGGGGGTGTCGTCGGCCGAATCGGGCACGATCACCGCCGTGTAGGTGTCGGAACCGACCGGCGGCGTGACCGTCGCCTGGGCTGAGAGCACGCCGTTCGAGAGGGTCACCGGCTCCGTGACGGTGGCGCCCGTGCCCTTGTTGGTGAATGTGATCTGGGGGAGCGGCAGGGTGCTCGGTGCGTACGTGCTCGGGGTGAGCGTTGCCGTCAGCGTCAGCGGCGTGCCACCGTCGACCGTCGACTTGGTCGGATCGGGGCTCGAGCTGAGGCCCACGTTCGTCGGGATCGGAGTGGCGTTCGTGTATGTCGTCGTGCTCGACGTGGAGCCGTAGCTCTGGTCGCCGCCGAAGGACACCTCGTAGCTGCCGCCGGGGGACAGCGGGATCAGCGCCACCTGTGCCGTGCCGTTGAGAGCGACGCGGTGGTGGTCGTTTGGGCCCCCTCGGCATCGGTGCTCGTCACCGTGACCGTGTCTCCACTCGCCAGCGCCGGGCCGCCATTCGGTGGCGTCAGCGTCACATTCAGCGCCGAGCACTGTCCGACCGCGAGGGTGGCGTTCGCGTCCGGCGCGGCGTTGCTCCCGCAGGCGGTCGAGTTCTTGCCCGCGACAATCGCTGTCGCGATGCTCGGCAGCGGCGGCGCGGTCACCGTCACGGCGTCGACTCGTCTGGTTGCCGGCAAGGTTGTGTTGGTGGAGTACGTCTTGGCGTCACCGCTGAGGAACTCCGCCCCGAGGGTGAACGAGCTCTCATTCGGCGTGACGGCGAACGTGGCTGGAGCCGTTGTCGAGAGGTTAGGAGGTTTGGCCGCTGTTGGGGTCGGCGAAATCGCCTCGTCCTGGGCGCCCTGGCCGAGCGGTACATACGGCTGGGGCGTGACGGTCACGGTCACCGCGGTGCAGTAGCCGAGCTCGAACGTGCCGGAGTAGGTCTGTTTCGCTGCGCCCTGGCAGACCGAATTGCCCTGTCCGGCCGAGGGCGTGATCGTGATCGACGCGGGAACGGTCGGGTTTGGCGTCGCCGGGGTGATGCTGTTCTGCGCCGTGCCGTTGGCGCCGTAGTAGGCGCCGGACTGGCCGGTGGTCCAGACCACCTTGATCGGATCGGAGATCGCCTGCGCCGGCGTCACCGCGAACTCCGCGACCCCCGAGCCGTTCGAAAGGTCTGCGTCTGGTCGGTGTTGATCGCGTCGTTGGCGTAGGTCAGCTCGACGGTGTCGCCGTTGCCGACCGGCGGCTCGCCGCTCGGCGGGGTGACGGTCACGAGCACGCGTTGCACTCGCCCACGACCATCTGGGCGGCTGTGTTCGGGGTCGGCGACGCTGACGAGCAGACGGTCGTCCCGTTGCCGGCCACCTCCTGGATGGTCACGGTCGGTGCGGGCGGCGAGGGCGCGTCGGCCTCCGGCGCGGTGGCCGAGCCGGACGAGTATGAGCCGTCGGCACTGCTCGAGGTGGCGCTGAGGTTGACCTTCGGCGTGCTTGGCGTCAGCGCGAAGGTGGCATCGCCACTCGAGTTGACGGATGCCGTCTGCTGCGACACCTGGGTGCTGTTGCCGTCCTCGTAGGTGAGCGTCACCGAGTCCTGGCTCGGATCGAACGCCGGGCCCTGGTCTCCGCTCGGATCGGTGAGTGCGACGGTGACGACGGAGCATTCGCCCTCCACGTAGCTGGATGACGTGGTGTTGTACCCCCCGCTGCAGACGCCGGTGTTGCTTGAACCGGCGGCCGTTGTGATCGTCATGTTGGGCGCTGGGGGCGTCGCGAGGCTGATCGGGACGATCGTGTCGTCGTTGCCGTAGTTGGCGGTGTCCCCGCTCGTGTACTTGACGTCGATCTGGGTGGCGGAAGCGTTCGGGACGACGCCGCCTGCGAGTGTCGCGTCGGGGTGCTCGGCTCGTCCGGCGGAATCTGCATGACCGGCGAGGCGGTCCCCTGCTGCGCGCCGCTCGAGTCCTCCGGGATCACCTGCACGGTGTCCAGGTGCGACCCGTCACCGTCGAGGGGCGGGCCGCCGCTGTCCTCCTTGATCGTCACGTCGACCTCGGAGCAGCGCCCCGGCATGTACTCGGCGGAGCTGGTGAAGGCCGTCGCGTTGGCGTTCTGGCAGGCGGTCGAGCTCGCCCCCTTGGCGACCGCGGTGCTGACGCTCGGCTCCAGTGACTCGCTCGCGTCGAACTCGACCTGGGTCGAGAAGTTCAAGAAGGCGTCCGAGGAGCTCGTGAAGACCGCGGACAGCGTGCCCGTGGTGGCCGACGGCGTCACCCCGAAATCGATCACACCGGCCTTCAGCCCGGTCTTCGTCTCCGTCTGGGTCTGCCCACCGTCAGCAGGCGCGTAGGTGAGCACGACCTGATCTGCGGAGTTGAAGCTCGGCGCCCCCGACGGGACCGACAGGGTCACCTGCTCATCCGAGCAATCTCCTTCAACCGGGCTCACACCGGGATCGCCTGGATCGCCCGCGCACACGCTGGCCCCAGACCCCTTGGCCGTCGCGAACGCGAACCCGGGGACGTAGCTCGTCACCGACGACGTCCCGAACACGCCATCCTGGCCAGTGAACGTCCCGGTCAGCGAGCCACCGTGGTCATCGGGGGTCACGCCGAAGTCGGTCGAGGAGGTCTGTCCGCCACCTGAGAGCTGTGCGCTCTGGGTCTGCGGCGTGCCGGTGCCGTCGTTGTAGGTCAGGGAGAGGGTCTGGTTGCCCGGGGTGACGTTCGGGGGGTTGTTCGGCTCGTTGGTCGCCACCGTGACGTCCGTGCACTGCCCGCTGACGAGGTTGCCGTCGCTCGTTCCGGCGTTCTGGCAGGCGGCCGCGGCCTGGCCCGAGCTCGTTGACAGCGTCACGTCCGGCTCCGGCACCACCGACAGCAGGTTGGCGGACTCGCCCGACACGCTGAAGGCGTCGGCTGCGGCCGGCGCCGACGCGCCGCTGGCCGGGATGTACCCGGCGGACGCGTAGAACTCGCCCGGTGCCGAGAACGTGTGGGTGAAGGTGGCCAGCGAGCCGTCCTCGGCGCTGACGCTTGAGCTCTCGTTCGGATCGGAGATGTCGGGGCCCGGGGTGAGCGTCGCCGTGCCCAGCGTCTGCCCCACGCCCTCGGGCTCGTTGTTGGAGTCAAGCGGACGCACGCCGAAGCGCACCTTGCCGGCGGGCGGCGCCGGGTTGCTGCTCGGCGGGCAGCTACCGGCGGACGGATCCTCGGGACAGACGACGGCGTCGAAGGTCAGTGGCGCGCCGACGCCGATGATGAATTGGTTGCCGTTGGCGTTGGACAGCGTCACCTGGGTGCTCAGCGGCGGGTTGCTGGTCGACGCCCCCAGGCACGTGCCGGAGTCGTCGACCACGGTGCCGGGTGTCGTCACCGTCGTGTCGTAGCTGGCGTATTGCGAGCTGAACTGGTAGATGTCGCAGCCCTGCAGCTCGTAGTCGTCGTCGTCGAAGGTGACCGTGGTGTTGCCGACGCCAAGCGCGAGCGTGCCCTCCTGGGCATAGATGCCGGCGGCGTCGAACGTCGTCTGGCCGAGGCTGATCGCGCCCTCGTTGGAGGAGATCGAGTCGTTGTTGTCGGGCAGGGAGCCGACGAACTCGACGCCGCCCGAGGTGTTCAGCGCACCCGGCTGCGGGTTGCTGTAGTTGGAATCGCCGTTGTCGTCGACTGACACCGTCGGCGCCTGATTGGCGCTCGAGTCGTACGGCGCGCCGGTGACGACGAGCGCGCCGGACAGCGTCAGCGTCGAGCCCCACTGGGCATCGAGCAGGGTCTCGTCGCTGACGTTCGGCCCGGCCGTGATCTGCCCGGCGCCATCGATCGTCAGCGCGTACTGCTGCATCGTCAGCCCGTCATCGGGCTCGAGCGTCGAGCCGTTCAACTTCAGGGTCACCGCCGTTGGGTAGGGCGCGGATCCCGACAGGGCCAGGCCCGAGGTCAGCTCAAGCGGCGTGCTCGCGTCGGCGGACGGGAGGTCGACGGAGATCGTGTCCCCGGGCTGCGCTGCGGCAAACGCGTCGCGCAGCGAGCATGGCGGGGCAGTCGCCGGGTTCGCCGGGGCCGTCGTCGAGCAATTACCGGCTGTGGCGCTGGCGTCGTCAGTGGGAGTCGTGACGTACCACGTGCTGCCCGCGGCAAGCGCCGGCGCCGGGGCACAGACCATCAACATCGCGACGCCCAGGCCGCACAGCAGCAGAGCTCGCGCCGCAGATCGCCCACCGTGCGACGCGCCCAGCATCCATCTGCCCCTCACGGCTTCGACGCCCCTTGTTCACTTGTATCGGTCCCTACCCAGACAGGCCGGCGCACAGTATCACCTGCGCTGTCTGATCTCTTACGGGATTGTCTGAGAACGGACCAGCGCAGAGCCGTCCGGAGCGGTTAGCGAACCTGATTTCGGGGTAGTACGGAACCGGTTGGACTATCTGCAAACGTTCCGACGGATGGGGTCGCCCGACCCCGGAGAGGGACTACCGATGACATCGACCACCGAGATTGCACGTGAACTCGAACTCGAGCTGCAGCAGCTCGAGAAGGAGATCGCGCAGCGCGAGCGTCGCCGCAGCGACCTGCTCGAGCAGCTTCTTGAGCTACGCGCAGACGCACACGACGACGAGCCGGGATCGGTCGCTGAGGAGCGTCGTGTCGCGGAGCCATCGATCGGCATGGTGTACCCGCGCAGGCAGCAGGACGCACTCGACATGCTCGCCGGACTGATCGCAGCCAGCGAGGGCCAGGATCCCGCCGCCGGTGATACGCCGGCCATGACCGAGCGCGAGCACCAGCCGCCGACATCACCGCCCGCGGAACCAGCGCCTGCAGCGGCAGCCGCCCCGGCTGCACCGGTGGCACGGGTCGCAGTTCCCGAGCGCGTCGTCGACCGGTACTACCGAGGTCCCGGCCAGCCCAGCTAGCTCCAGCGTCAAGCCCGCTGCGGGCGATCAAAATGGATCGATCGCCTCGTGGGCCGGTGGCTGCGGGTTGGGCCAGAGGTTGTTATCGATGGCCTGAACAATCTGCTGGGTGATGAACTCCAGTGTCGAGAACTCATCATTGGAGTCCGCCCCTTCGACCGAGCCGTCGCAGATCCGCTGCGACTGATCGTCACCGTCGAAGTAGAACAGCGTCCCATTCGGTTGCTGGGCGACGTCGGGGCAGGTGATTCGCCCGACCGTCGCCACATGCCCGGCGACATCCGAGTATTTCTCGCCGGCCCAACCGAACTCGCTTGCCGAGAAGCCGGGCGCGAACTGCATGATCGTGGGTCCATCGGCGCTGCCGCCCGTCTCGACATGCCCGGACAGCGGCAGCCCGTCCGTGTCGATGCCGATGAACGCGGTCTTGTTCGAGTTGAACCACGGCAACAGGGCATTCAGCGCCCCGTTGGGGAAGCTGATGTCCTGAAGGTTGAAGTGCTGCATCCCCACCAGACTGATGTCCTGGTACACGTCCGCATCAGGGGCGGTCGTATCCGGGTCCTGACTGTGGTAGGTGAAGTCGGTTGGGGAGCTTGTGTCGAGCAGCAGCGCCTGGTCCGCTTCACCCGGCTTGAGACCGAACTCGTGCGGCGCCGAGGAACGGGTGCTTTCCGCCTGGGCGTCATCGCACGGACCCGGGAGGCAGTCCGGTTCGCCCGGGTCGTACGGGCCGCCGTTCTCGAAGTCGCTGAGGGCCTGGTCGAACGTCCCGTTGGAGCAGGTCGCGCTCGCTGACTTGCACTCAGTGAAGTTCGTCGGCATCGTGCTCATCTGCACGGTTGTCTGCAGGTTCGGTGATGGAGTCGTCAGGTGGCCCAGCTCGATCGTCGGCGGTGGCGTGTCGTCCTCCGTCAGGCTGAAGCCGGGTTCCTGGACGGCTCCCGGGAAGCTGCCGGCAACCGGGAATCCGTCCGCGAAGCTCTGGTACGGGACGGCCGAGCTCGCGTTCCACGTCGCCTTGCTGAACGTGTCGAACGGCAGCGTGTAGTCGTAGTAGTTGCCGAGACCGGTCCACGTGCTCCCGACCCCGGTCTGCGTCTGTTCGAGCAGATCGATGTGCGTCGGAGTCGACAGCAGGGTCCCGCCGACGACCTGCTTCGAGGCGAGCGCGTTCGCCTGCTTGTTGATCTGCCACTCGAGCGCGTCGGCCGAGCCGGTGCCATCCAACGTGATCTCGGTCTTGTTCGAGGTGGAGGTTCCGGACGAGCCGAACGCCCCGGTGGTCCCGTCGGGGCCCGTTGGGTCACTGACCTTGTAGACCCGGCCCAGTACCGACTGATCGTCGCTTGTGTAGGTGAAGTCCTTGAAGTCGGTGACGCGCGCATACGCCTCGAACGCTCCCGGCATGTCCGAGTAGATCACTCCGTCGATCGGCCGCCCGAACGATGTCTTCGCCGGCAGGGCGGTCGTTGGCCCTGCGGTCAGGTCGGCGGTGGCATGTCCGAGCGCTCCGGATCCGTCGGTGCTGACCGAGATCGTCTGCGTCGAATCGGTCGTTTCGTGTTGTCCGTCGATCGTGTTGTCCGTCGTGCACGTCGTACTCGCGGCGCACTGCGTGCAGTTGGTGAGGCCGGCCTTGAGCGGATCGCAGGCCTGCTCATCCGACGGTTCGTGCAGCACGAAGGGCTGGGCCGTGACGCTCGAAGCCGTCGTCTGCTCGTTCACCTCGACGGTCGTCGGCACGCTGTCGAGGACCAGGTCGAAGGCGTTGGCGCTCTTCGGGAGGCTCTGGTAGTTACGACCGTGGACCTCGAAGTGGCCGAGCACGCCGCTGGCGGTGTACTTCGCGTCGAACGAGCCGTTGCCGTTGGCGTCGGTCGGCACCTTGGCGAACGTCACGCCGAACTGCTTCGGGATGCCGGTCGCGTCGATGCTCGTCTGCTGACCCTCGCCGTCCAGCAGGCTGACCGCGACCTGATCGGTGGTGTCGGAGGCGGTGTAGTTGGCGCTACCGCCCGTGGCAGAGGTTGAATACGAGATGTTCGCCTTCGCCGGGACGTTGGTGATCGTCGCGGTGTCGTGCGGCGCGGTCTGGCCGGAAGCTGCCGCGTCGGTCACGTCGATCGTCGCGTCCGTTGCGCGACCGTCGGCGACGTAATTCATGACGCCTCCATCCGCCTGGCGGGTGTAGGACAACTCGTTGATGTTGGCCGGGACCCCGTCGACGGTCGCGGTCAGCGTCCGCCCGCCGCTGACCGCCGTGACCACCGCCTTGGTTGCCACGCTGCTGGCGTTGTAGACGACCTTCGTCTGATCGGGATGACCGGCCGCAAGACCGGCGGCATCGGGCTCACTGAAGTACTTGAGATGCGCGGTGGCCGGCAGATCGGTGACCGCAAGCTTGGTCGTCTGTCCGCTGTTACTCGTGTCGACGGTCGCGTTCGGAACGGCTGCCGAGGCGACGTAATCGATCTGCTTGTCAAGCGTGCCGTCCCCGTTGAGGTCGACGTCGGCGAGCCCCAGGTCCACGCTCTCGGGCAGCAGGTCGAAGGACCCGGTGCTCACCGAACCCGTCGGCGAGGAGATCAGGAAGTTCGCCGCGGTCGCGTCGTTGTGGGTCAGATCGACCTGCTGAGCGGTCGTCGAAGCGGCGACTGACAGTGACAGTTGCGTGGGAACGGTCGTCGCTTTCCCGTCGCCGGACAGCGTCAGCTCGTTGACCGCCTCGTTGGTCCTGACCCCGGCCGGATTCCCGTCGAAGGTGTCCTCAAGGATCGACAGCGGACTCGAGGGCTGCGTCATCGACACCGACACGGCCGCGTTGCTGGTATTCGGGTTGTTGTCGGTGTCGGTGAGGTTCAGGTCCGCGGTGAAGTCCGCCGGCGCGTTTGACGATGTCGCGTCATAGCCGAAGCTCTCGTATCCCGAGCCGGATGCCTCGACGAGCTCGACGGACACGGGCAGTTTGGGCAGGGTCGAGATGCGTTGGATCGTGATGTCCGGGGTCGAGCTGTTCGTCGCCTCGACCTCGACGACGAGGTCGTAGCCCAGGGACGCAGGGATCGACGAGAGCGCACTCACCGGCAGTCCGGACAGCAGCCCGATCGGCAGGTCCGGCGCGCTGCCGTGGACATCGATCGCGTAGGGGACGTCGACCAGCAGGTTCGAGTGCATTTCGGTCACCGGCGACTGGCCACCGCCGGGCTTATAGGTGGTGACGAAGCTGACGCAGATCGGGCAGCTCACCGACGAAAGGCTCGGCAGCGTCACGCTCGGCAGCGTCACCGACGGGACGCTCAGGCCGAGCAGCCCTGATGCGGATGCGCTGCCGCCTGCCGTGGAGACGGCCAGCCCAACGACAAACACGGCCGCGGCGGCCAGCATCAACCGGATCCGCCCTGTCATGGCACCTCGCATCGGAAATCCCCCCGGATGTGATTGCGCGCCGAATGGCACGCCCCTGGATGCACCCAATCAAAGCCGCGCCCTTCCCCGGCGACAACGGGGACCCTCCCTACTCTTTGATCTCCCCGGTCACGACGGGACCCTGTCAGCCTGCTCCTCAAAGGCGGACGCGAGCTCGTCACGACCGGTGACGTTGAGCTTGCGATAGACGTTGCCAAGGTGCATCTCGACCGTCTTGCGGGCCACGAACAGGGACTGGGCGATCTCAGGATTGCTCTGCCCGGCCGCTGCGATCTCAGCGACTCGGCGCTCGCTCGGCGTCAGCGAGTCCCAGCCGCTCAGCGCCGCTCGGCGCAGGCGCACACCGGAGGCCGCGAGCTCATCGCGCGCCCGCTCAACGAGCGCATGGCTGCCGCAACTGCGGGCCAGCTCGTACCCGATCTCGAGCGGTTCTCGCGCTTCGCGCCGGCGCCCGGAGCGCCGGATCGCGGCCCCCAGCTCGACACGTGATCTGGCGTGCTCGAGCTGAGCGCCACACTTCTCGAGGACCTCTGCTGACTCGCGGTACAGATCGATCGCCTGCTCCCCGACGGAGAGCCGGCCGCAGGTCCGGAGGCCGACCCCCACGATGCGATCGAGGTGAGCCTCGCGAGCAAGCGCGAGCTGCTCATCGGCGAGCCGGCGCGCAAGCTCGGACTCACCGCTCGCGTTGAGCGCAATCGCGGCGTCGGCCCGCCACTGCAACACCAGCGAGGCACGTGCACCCATGTGCTCCCGTTCGCAGTCGAGCAGGTCGGCGATGCCGCCGCTGCGGTCACCGGCCGCGATCTTGGCGCGCCCACGGCTGGCCTGAGCCCAGCGGAACGTCGCCTGCTCAGGCAGCGTGCCGCCAAGGCCACAGTCGGCGAACAGCGTGACGGCACCCTGCGCGTCGCCCCGCTCGAGCAGGCATTCGGCCAGAACCGCGACGGCGATGGGCAGCACCACCTGCCAGCCGGCCTCCAGCTGAGCGTCGATTGACATGCGGGCGTCGGCCTCGGCGTCGGCCAGCCGACCGTCGAGCCATTGGAGCTGACTCCGAACCGCCAGCGCGAGGCTGGCGCCGAGCATCGATCCGCGCTTGCGCGCATCGTCGAGCGCGTCATCGAGCAACTGGTTGGCGTCGTCGAACTTGCCGGCCCGGAACAGGACGTAGACGAGCATGTAGACGACGGCCGAATCCGAGGTTCGCTTGCTCACCACCGGCCCTCCGGACATTGCACGGCGCGCCAGGTCGACCAGCTCCTCCGCCGGCGCAAGCGCGTTCGACCGCATGTACGCAAAGCTGGCGAGAACGAGCCGTTCGCCTTCGGTGGAGCCGGTGAGATGTGGGGCGCTACGCGCGAGGCGCTCGGCCACCAACGGAGTCAACGAGAACTCGAGTTGGCCCATCACGCCCAACTCACCTTCGAGTTGCAGCGCGACCTCCGGGTCCTGACCGCGGATCGCGTCGATCTGCGCGATCAGGAGCGTCGCCGCCTCACCGAACCGTCCGAGCATCCCCAGCGCCAGCGCTCGCTCACGCACGGCCTCGCCGATCTCCGAGGTTGAGGCGGACAACGCCTGCGCCTCCTCAAGATGATCGATCGCCGCCGCCTGCCCGACCCGCGCCTCGGCGGCGCCGAGTGCGAGCAGCAGGTTCCGGCGCGCTTGCAGCTCAGGTTGCTCGAGAAGCGCGCGACCGAGATACCGGACAGCAGCGGCCGGAGCCCCGCGCTGCAGCGCCCGGGTGGCGCACCGCTCGAGGGTCGCTGCGCGTGCTGGGTCGCCGCGCGCTTCACAGAGCAGGAGATGCGCGCCAATCCGCTCAGGAGGGCTGCGACCCTCCAGCAGGGTCGCGGCACGGTCATGCAGATCCATTCGGCGACCCGGAGGAAGGTCGTTGTAGATCGCTTCCTTGATCAGCGAATGCACGAACACCAGCCGGGCCTCGGGTCGCACCAGCACTGCGCCGACCAGCTCGTCCATCGCCGCAAAGACGTCCCGCGCCGGCAACTCAGCGAGCGCTCCGGCATCGGTCAGCAGCACATCCTGAGCCAGCACCGCCGCACTCTGAGCGAGCCGCACGGCGGCGGGCGACAGCCGGCGTAGCCGGCCCAGCACACTCCGTGCGACGCCGTCCGGCAGGAGGTTGCGGATCGCCGTCAGCGCATCGGGATGGTCAAGCGGCAGGTCTGCCTCCGCCAGGGCGATCGCCAACTGGCTGACGACGAACGGATTCCCGCCGCTCCTGGCCTGACACACCAGCGACACCTCCGGCGCCGGTGTGGTGCCCGTGCCGCTCGCGAGGATCGCCTCGGTGGCCGCGAGCGTCAGCGGCTCGAGGTCATGCACGTGCGCTCTCGGCTCGGCGATGATCGCCGCCAGCGACGACGGCGCCGCGCGCTGCTGATCGGTCCGGACGCAGAGGATCATCACGATCGGCATGTCCGCGATGCGTCGCGCGAGGTACGCCAGCCAGCCGAGCGTCTGCTCATCACACCATTGGATGTCGTCGACGGCGATCACGAGCCGGCTGACTGCCGCCAGATTCGCGCTCAGCCAGTAGAGCCCGTGCATCACCGGGAACAGGCGGTCACCGGGATCCGCGCCCAGGTCGATCCCCTCGCCAAAGACCGGTCCGGCCAGCTTGGCGGCACCGCTCAGCATCTGCGCCCGTCGCTCGGGCTCAAGCGAACCCAGCGCGGGTTCGAACAGTTGCCGTGCGACGCCGAATGCGAACTCGCGCTCGAGCTCGGCGCCACGCCCATGCAACACGATCGCCCCCGCGGCGTCGGCGCGGGCGACGGCCTCCGCCAGCAGCGTCGTCTTCCCGATCCCCGGCGGGCCGCGAAACAGCAGGATCTGCGTGCCTTCAGCCCCGTCGTATGTAGCGCTGATGGCGGCTGTGATTGCCGCTACCTGCTCGTCTCGTTCGAGCACGCCAAGCCCCCTGTCCCGGTCCTCACCGAACCTTAGCCGAGCGCTGACCACCGCGCATACACAGACACGATCGAAACGCGCTCATCCCGGGCGGTAGGGTTCCGCCTGTGGGGGACCGGGCTCGTGCCGCAATCGAGGACATCATCCAGATCGCAGTGGCACCGGCGCCGCCGCTTCCCCCCGTTCGCAAGACCGATGCCGTCACGGTTTTCAGTCGCGTGATCGACGCCTGCGATTGGCCCGAGCGCCACGCCCTCCGGCTGATCGTCGGGGCGCTCGGGTTGGTGCCGATCGGCCGCCGCGCGGTGCTCGGTCGACTGATGCGGGGTCGGCTCGCCCCCCTCGGCGAGGCGCTGGCGAGCATGGCCCAGACCTGTTACTACGGCGACATCCGCGTGATGCGCTCGCTCGGTTATGACCCGGAAGCGGTCGTTGCCCGCGGGCGCGCCCGCGCCGCCACCCAAGCGCACCGCTGATGGAGCAAGCGGGCGTCATCGACGGCCGCTGGCTGACCGGCCGCCGGGTGATCGACGCCGACCTGTGCGTGATCGGATCCGGAGCGGGAGGCGGAGCGCTTGCGCGTGAGGCGGCCGAAGCCGGGATGAAGGTGGTGATCCTCGAACGTGGCGGGTGGTGGAACGCCGCCGAGTTCACCGCCCGGCCGCGTGACATGGCGACGCCGCTCTACCGTGGCGGCGGGGTGACCGTGACACTTGGGCGGCCGTCGCTGCTACTCCCCACCGGCAACACGGTCGGCGGCACGACCACCGTCAATCTCGGCACCAGTTTCCGAACCCCGCAGGCGGTCCTTGCCCGGTGGGGTGAGGACGATGGGCTCGAGGCGTTCGGGGCCGATGCGCTCGCGCCGTTTTTCACCCGCGTCGAGCGGACGATCGGCGTCGGGCCCGTTTCGCCCGCGCTTGCCGGCCGCAATGCCGATCTGCTCCGGCTCGGCGCCGAACGTCTGGGCTGGTCGGCCGGATACCTGTCGCGTGGTGCCATCGGCTGCGTCGGATCCGGGGTCTGCGCCTATGGCTGCCCCAGCGGGGCAAAGCAGCACGCCGGCGTCGCCTACGTCTCGAAGGCTCTCGACGCCGGCGCCCGCCTGTTCACGGGCGCCTGCGCCGATCGGCTCGAGCTGAACCGGCGCTCGGTCAGCGCGGTTCGGGCCCACACGATTGCCGGCGGGGAGCTCCGGGTCCGGGCCCGCCGCGTCGTCGTCGCCGCGGGCGCGATCGAGACACCGGGGCTGCTGCACCGCTTCGGAGTCCGCTCCCCGGTGTTGGGCCGGCACCTGTCACTGCACCCCGTGACGGTTGTCCGCGCAGATTTTCCCGAGGAGGTCCGGCTGTGGGACGGCGTTCCGCAGAGCTTTCACGTCGATCAGTTCGCAGCCCGCGGAGTCCGGCTGATGGGCATCTCCGGGCCACCCGATCACCTTGCGAGCTGCACGACGGGTTTCGGTGCTGAGCACCGCGACCAGATGCTCGGCGCGGCACGGGCATCGACCTGTGGGGTGATGATCAGCGACAGCTCCCGGGGGCGGGTGATTCCGATCGGGCGGCGCCAGATCGTGCGCTACGACGTGGGCGCCGAGGACGCCGCACGCTTCAAGTTCGCGCTCGAGCGAACCGTCGAGCTCTATTGGGCCGCCGGGGCACGGTCGGTGATGGTTCCGGTCCGCGGCGTTCCGACCCTGCGTGACGGCGCCGTCGAGCCTCTGCGCCGCCATCCGGTGCCGGCGACCTCGCTCACCAAACCGCTCGCGTTTCACCCGCTGGGGACCGCCCGCGCATCGGCGGATCCAGCGCGTTCGGTGGTTGATCCCGGGCTCGCCGTCCGCGGTTTCGAGGGCCTCTACGTCGCCGACGGCAGCGTCGTGCCGTCCGCGCTCGGCGTCAATCCGCAGGTCACGATCATGGCCCTGGCAACGTGGCTTGCCGTGCGCTTGGCCGGGCGAGCACTGCCGAGCGAGTCCACGTCCACAACGGGAGTTGCCGAGTGAGGTTCTCGCTGCAGAACGTCAACCGGGCGATGATCGCCTTTGACCTGGTGCTCGGGTCGGCAGCGACGCTCGCGCCGGAGCAGACGCTTCGGGCGCTCGGGCATGAACGGCCGTCGGCCGACGCCCGGGCGCTGTTCCAACGCTGCGGCCCCGTGTGGCTGACCTACTCGGCCGCGCATACGGTCGCGGCGGTCCGCGGCCGGCCCGAGGATTGGTGGGCGCTCTCCTGGTTGCGCGGCACGGAGCTGTTCACGGATGTCCTCTGGGCGCGCTCGCCCGCGTTTCGACGTCCGGGAGCATCCACCCTGCTGACGCTGGCAGGGCCCGCGAACCTCGCCCTGGTGATCGCCTTCGCGCACACCGCCCGAACGACGAAGCGCCCCGGACCTCGGGGCGCTTCGTCTTAAGCGTTAAGGCCGGACAGGCTCAAGCAACAGCGGGTCCGAGCCGGACAGCAGAACCGTCCCGGCCGGGGTGCCGAACAACAAGTCGGCACCCCGGGGGAACGCTTCAGAGTGACTAGTTCTTGGACTCCGGCGGCAGGTCGAGGTCGCCGAAGTCGTCCCCGAATCCGTAGGAGGCGTCGCCGTTGCCGATCGCCTCCAGGTCCGAGAGGTCCGCCTCCAGCGAGCCGAAGCCGCCGAGCGAGTCGCCGTCGGCCAGGCCGAGTTCGGCGGCCAGGTCGTCGTGGTCGAGCAGACCGACCTCGTCGATGCCGCGGGGCAGCGGCTCCGACGGCTCGATCTCGATCCGCCGGTAGCGCTTCAGACCGGTCGCGGCCGGGATCAGCTTGCCGATGATCACGTTCTCCTTGAGCCCGTTCAACCGGTCGGTCTTGCCTTCCAACGCTGCGTCGGTCAGGACCTTCGTGGTCTCCTGGAAGGAGGCCGCTGACAGGAACGAGTCCGTGTTCAGCGACGCCTTCGTGATGCCGAGGATGATCTCCTCACCCTGTGCCGGCTCACCGCCGGCGGCCATCACCGCGGCGTTGATCTTGGCGTACTCGTGACGATCGACGAACTGGCCCGGAAGCAGGTCCGTGTCGCCCTTCTGGTCGACGCGGATCTTCTTCAGCATCTGCCGAACGATCAGCTCGATGTGCTTGTCGTTGATGTCCACGCCCTGCGACTTGTAGACCTCCTGGACCTCGCGGACGAGGTACAGCTCGGTCTCGGTCCGGCGCTGGATCTGGTCGACGCCGCCGTGAGCGAGGATCTCGTGCGGATACAGCGAGCCCTCGTTCAGTGCGCGGCCGACCTCGATGTGCTGGCCGTCCTTGACGTAGAGCAGCGTCCGCCGCGGGAACGTGTGGCGATGCTCCTCGCCACCCGCATCCGTGATCACGACAGTGACCGACTTGTCGGCGTCCTCGATCGAGACGGTGCCCGAGACCTGGCTGATCTGCGCCAGACCCTTGGGCTTACGTGCCTCGAACAGCTCCACGACACGCGGCAGACCGTGCGTGATGTCCGCGCCGGCGACGCCGCCGGTGTGGAACGTACGCATCGTCAGCTGGGTGCCCGGCTCGCCGATCGACTGGGCGGCGATGATGCCCACCGCGTCGCCGATCTGGGCGGTCTTGCCGGTCGCCATCGAGCGGCCGTAGCACGCCTGGCAGACACCGGTCGGGGCCTCGCACTTCAGCACCGAGCGGACCGGCACGGTGGTGACGTTGCCCGCCTCCATCTCGCCGGCGAATGCCGCCACCAGCAGCGCGAACTCCGGGCGGTCGATCTCGACGCCCTGCTCGACGATCACGGTGCCGTCCGGCCCCTTGATCTCGCGGGCGGCGATCCGCCCGATCAGGTTGTCGTTGGGCTCCGAGGTCGGGCGCAGCTCGCGGCTCTCGCGATCGATCTCGGTCTTGTAGACCGGGGACTGGATGTGCTCCTCGGTGCCGCAATCGTCCTGACGGATGATCACGTCCTGGGAGACGTCCACCAGACGCCGGGTCAGGTACCCCGAGTCAGCGGTACGCAGAGCCGTGTCGGCCAAGCCCTTACGGGCACCGTGGGTCGAGATGAAGTACTCGAGCACGTCCAGGCCTTCCATGAAGTTGGCCTTGATCGGACGCTCGATGATCTCGCCCTTCGGATTCGCCATCAAACCGCGCATACCGGCCAGCTGGCGGATCTGCTGGAAGGAACCACGGGCACCGGAGTTGGCCATCATGAAGATGGGGTTGAGCACGTCGAGGTGGTCGACCATGGCCTTGGCAACCTCATCGGTCGCCTCGTTCCACAGCGCGACGACCTGCTCGTGGCGCTCCTCCTGGTCCATCTCGCCGTTGTCGTACTGCGCGTCGATCTCGGCCAGCCGCCCGTCGTAGCGGGCCAGGATCTCCGGCTTCGACGGAGGCGTCTGCACGTCGTTCTTGGAAACGGTCACACCGGCCTGGGTGGCGTAGTGGAAACCGATGTCCTTGAACGCGTCGAGGACCTGGCTGATCGAGGCGGCCCCATACGTCTGCACGAGGTTGTCGACCAGCTTGGTGGTGTCCTTCTTCTTCATCGAGCTGTTGACGAACTCGTAGGAGGACGGGTCGAAGTTATCGCCCATCGCCTGCTCGACCGCACGCTCGATCTTGTCGTTGTAGATGATCCGCCCGACCGTGGTCAGGAGGTGACCGCCCTCACGGTGCATCGGCCGGTACTCGGCCAGGTCGTGGAGCTTGACGACCCCGTGCTCGTATGACCACTCCGCCTCCTGGGCGGTGCGGTACACGTGCGGGCGGGGTTCATGGGTCGCCGGGTCGATCTTGGCGAGCTCCTCGGCGTCCGGACCGTAGGTCAGGTAGTACGCGCCGAGCACCATGTCCTGAGCCGGGACGGCCAGCGGGGCGCCGTGGGCCGGGGACAGGATGTTGTTGGCGCTGAGCATCAGGATCCGGGCCTCGGCCTGCGCCTCCGCACTCAAGGGCAGGTGGACGGCCATCTGGTCGCCGTCGAAGTCCGCGTTGAACGCGGTGCAGACGAGCGGGTGGACCTGGATCGCCTTGCCCTCGACCAGCACCGGCTCGAACGCCTGGATGCCGAGACGGTGCAGCGTCGGTGCGCGGTTCAGCAGCACCGGATGCTCGTGGATGACCTCCTCGAGGACGTCCCAGACCTCGGGGATCATCGAGTCGACCATCTTCTTGGCGGCCTTGATGTTCTGGGCGGACTTGCGCTCGACCAGGCGGGCCATGATGAACGGCTTGAACAGCTCGAGCGCCATCAGCTTCGGCAGACCGCACTGGTGCAGCTTCAGCCACGGACCCGACACGATCACCGAACGGCCGGAGTAGTCGACGCGCTTGCCGAGCAGGTTCTGACGGAACCGGCCCTGCTTGCCCTTGAGCATGTCGGACAGCGACTTCAGCGGGCGGTTACCCGGGCCAGTCACCGGCCGGCCGCGGCGGCCGTTGTCGAACAGTGCGTCGACGGCCTCCTGCAGCATGCGCTTCTCGTTGTTGACGATGATCTCCGGCGCGCCGAGGTCAAGCAGTCGCTTGAGCCGGTTGTTGCGGTTGATCACGCGGCGGTACAGGTCGTTGAGGTCGGACGTCGCGAAACGGCCACCGTCGAGCTGCACCATCGGACGCAGTTCCGGCGGGATCACGGGGACGGCCTCGAGCACCATCATCTCGGGCTTGTTGCCCGAGTTCAGGAACGCGGTGACGACCTTCAGGCGCTTGACTGCACGAGCCTGCTTCTGGCCCTTGGCGGTCTTGACCTGATCCTGGAGGTCGTCGGACTCGGCCTGCAGATCGACCTGCTGAAGCAGATCGCGCACGGCCTCGGCACCCATGCCGCCACGGAAGTACTCGCCGAACCCGAACGGTGAACCGAACCGGTCCTTGAGCTCGCGGAAGGCGGTCTCGTCGTTGACGACGTCCTTCGGCTTCATCGTCTTGAACAGCTCCCAGACCTGGCGGATCCGCTCGGCGGCGTCCTCCATGTAGGCCTCGGTGTCATCGATGTCGGCCGTCATCGACTTGCGGATGTCCTTGAGCAGCTTCTCGCGCTCCTCCTCGGACAGCTTCGCCACGTTGGTGTCGAGCGACTCGGCCCACAGGTGGTCGTCATCGGAGAAGTCGCGGGCGATCTTCGCCGTCGACAGGAACTCGACCCGGCGCTCGAGCGAGTCACGCAGCTCACCGATGCGCTCCTCCTTCTCGGTCGCGTAGGCGTCGAGCAGCTTGTTGACCTCGTCCTGGAGGGTGTCCAGATCGCGCTCACGAGCCTCGTTGTCGACGTAGGTGACGATCGAGGCCGCGAAGTACAGGACCTTCTCGAGCTCCTTCGGAGCCATATCGAGCAGGTAGCCGATGCGCGACGGCACGCCCTTGAAGAACCAGATGTGCGAGACCGGGGCAGCCAGGTCAATGTGGCCCATCCGCTCGCGGCGGACCTTTGACCGGGTCACCTCGACGCCGCAGCGCTCGCAGACGATGCCCTTGTAACGGACCCGCTTGTACTTACCGCAGTAGCACTCCCAGTCCTTGGTCGGACCGAAGATGCGCTCGCAGAACAGCCCGTCCTTCTCCGGCTTCAGCGTGCGGTAGTTGATCGTCTCGGGCTTCGTGACTTCACCGCTCGACCAGGAGCGGATCTGCTTCGAAGAGGCGAGGCCAATCTCAATTGCGTCGAAATTATTGATGTCAATCATGTGTTCAGTTCCCCTTCGACTTAAGCCTCGTCCTCTTCCAAAACACCTTCGGCGTCACCGGCTGGGACTGCGGGATCGAGCATCTCGTCGACGCTTGTCGCGAAGTCCTCAGACTCCAGCTCCTCGCCCGACTCGAGATCCGGATCCTCGGTCTCGGCTTCCTCAGCGGAGGCCTCCACCGTCTCACCTTCGTGCTCGACCGCCTCATCGGCAGCGGCCCCGTCGGTCGCGCGAACGCCCGACAGGTCGATCCCGAGTTCCTCAGCGGCACGCAGGAGGTCATCGTCCTCCTCGCGCATCTCTGCCCGCTCGCCTTCCTCGGAGACGACGTTGACGTCAAGCGCCAGCGACTGCATCTCCTTGAGCAGCACCTTGAACGACTCGGGGATCGACGGCTCGGCGATGTTCTCGCCCTTGACGATCGCCTCGTACGCCTTGACCCGGCCGACGGTGTCGTCGGACTTGATCGTCAGCATCTCCTGGAGGGTGTAGGCGGCGCCGTACGCCTCGAGTGCCCACACCTCCATCTCGCCGAACCGCTGGCCGCCGAACTGCGCCTTACCGCCGAGCGGCTGCTGCGTGACCAACGAGTACGGACCGGTGGACCGTGCGTGGATCTTGTCGTCGACCAGGTGGTGGAGCTTGAGGATGTACATGTAGCCCACCGTCACCGGCTGCGCGAACGGCTGGCCGGTGCGGCCGTTGAACAGCTGCACCTTGCCGGAGGCCTGCTCGCCCGGACGGCGCGTCTCATCGACGTCCATCCGGATCTTGCCGCCGCGGGCGGTGTGCTCCTTCTGCCACTGCACCAGCGCGTGGTCCACGTCCTGCACCTTGGCGCCGTCGAACACGGGCGTCGCGGTGTAGACCTTCGGCTCCGAGCCGTCGACCGTGTTCTTGGCGATGACCTTCGCCTCGGCCTTGGCGCGCGAACCGTCGGCGTACCAGCCGTTGGCCGCGACCCAGCCGAGGTGCGTCTCGAGAACCTGACCGAGGTTCATCCGGGACGGGACACCCAGCGGGTTGAGGATCACGTCGATCGAGGTGCCGTCCTCCATGAACGGCATGTCCTGCGAGTCGACGATCTTCGAGATGACACCCTTGTTGCCGTGGCGTCCGGCGAGCTTGTCGCCCTCGGAGATCTTGCGCTTCTTCGCAACGAACACGCGCACGAGGTCGTTGACGCCGGGCGGCAGATCGTCGCCGTCGTCACGGCTGAAGGTCTTGACGTCGATCACGACGCCACCCTCACCGTGCGGCACCTTCAGGGAGGTGTCGCGGACCTCGCGGGCCTTCTCCTTGAAGATCGCGCGGATCAGCTTCTCCTCGGCGGTCAGCTCGGTCTCGCCCTTCGGCGTGACCTTGCCGACGAGCAGGTCACCGCTCGTCACCTCGGCGCCGATCCGGACGATGCCGCGGTCGTCGAGGTTGCGGAGGCTCTCTTCGCTCCGGTTCGGGATGTCGCGGGTGATCTCCTCGTCGCCGAGCTTCGTCGTCCGCGCGTCGATCTCGTACTCCTCGATGTGGATGCTCGTCAATTCATCGTCGGAGACGAGGCGACGGTTGAGGATGATCGCGTCCTCGAAGTTGTAACCCTCCCAGGACATGAAGGCGACCAGCAGGTTCTTGCCGAGCGCCATCTCGCCCTGATCACTTGAGGATCCGTCGGCCAGCACGGTGCCCTCGACCACGGACGCGCCGACATCGATGATCGGCTTCTGGTGGATCAGCGTCCCCTGGTTGGAGCGCATGAACTTGTGGAGCTCGTGCTCCTCCTCGGTGCCGTCGGTGCGGGCGATGATGATCCGCTCGGCGTCGACGAACTTGACGGTGCCCTCACCCTCGGCGAGGACGACGTCACCGGTGTCGATCGCGGCGCGGTACTCCATGCCGGTGCCGACCAGCGGCGCGTCGGCCACCAGCAGCGGCACGGCCTGGCGCTGCATGTTCGAGCCCATCAGCGCGCGGTTGGCGTCGTCGTGCTCGAGGAACGGAATCATCGCGGTCGCGACGGACCAGATCTGCTGCGGCGAGACGTCGATCAGGTCGACCTCAACCGGCGGCACGGTCACGTACTGACCGGCCTGCGTCCGGCACAGGACCTCGTCGCCGAGGATCTTGCCGTTGTCATCGACCGGCGTGTTCGCCTGCGCGATCTTCGCCTCTTCCTCCTGGGTGGCGTCAAGCGCGACGATCTCGTCGGTGACGACACCGTTCTTGACGACCCGGTACGGGGAGGTCACGAAGCCGTGCTCGGAGATCTCGGCAAATGACGAGAGCGAGCCGATCAGGCCGATGTTCGGACCCTCAGGGGTCTCGATCGGGCACATCCGGCCGTAATGGGTCGGGTGGACGTCGCGGACCTCGATCGGTGCGCGCTCTCTCGTGAGGCCGCCGGCGCCGAGGGCGGAGAGCCTTCTGCGGTGCGTCAGGCCGGACAGCGAGTTCGTCTGATCCATGAACTGGCTGAGCTGCGAGGAGCCGAAGAACTCCTTCAGGGCCGCCACAACCGGGCGGATGTTGACGATCGTCTGCGGCGTGATCGTGTCCGCGTCCTCGGTGGTGAGGCGCTCACGGACGACGCGCTCCATCCGGTACAGACCGATGCGGAACGCCTCCTGGATCAGCTCGCCGACGGTGCGCAGACGGCGGTTGCCGAAGTGCTCGTACTCGTCGAGGTGGTCCTGGATCGGCTCACGCGGCATCGACATCGCCTCAGCGGCGAAGTCCTTGGTCTCGTTGTCCGGATCCTCGGACATGCCGAGCAGCTTCGGAAGCGAGATCAGTTCCTTGACCAGGGCGATGATGTCGTCGTGGGTCAGGGTGCGGGTGTCGAGGTCGATGTCGAGACCCAGACGGCTGTTGAGCTTGTAACGACCGACACGCGTGAGGTCGTAGCGCTTGGGGTCGAAGAACAGCTGGTTGAGCAGTGAGCGCGCGGCGTCGATTGACGGCGGCTCGCCCGGACGCTGCTTCTTGAACAGCTCGATCAGCGCGCCCTCCTCGCTGCGGGTCACCTCGGCGTCAGCCTCCAGGGTCAGCCGGATGTACAGCGAGTTCTCGAACATGCTGAGGATCTCCTCGTCCGACGCGTAGCCCATCGCGCGGAGGAGAACGGTCACAGGCAGCTTGCGCTTGCGGTCGATGCGGACGTAGACGCGGCCCTTCTTGTCGATCTCGAGCTCGAGCCACGAGCCACGAGCCGGCATCAGGTTCGCGATGAAGACCTGCTTCTCACGGTCCTTCGGCTCCATCACATAGGCGCCGGGGGAACGGACCAGCTGCGTCACGACGACGCGCTCGGTGCCGTTGATGATGAACGTGCCGCGCTCGGTCATCCACGGGAAATCACCCATGAACACCGACTGCTCCCGGATCTCTCCGGTCTCGCGGTTGATGAATGCGACGGTGACGGTCAGCGGGCGTGCGTACGTGAGGTCCTTCTCACGGCACTGCTCCAGCGACGCAATCGGGTCGTCGAAGTGGAACTCACCGAACTGCACGGCGAGATTGCCGGTGTAGTCCTCAATCGGTGAAACGTCATCGATCGTTTCGCGCAGACCGCCATTTTCAATGTCGGTCAGCCACTCGAAGGAGCGGCGCTGGATATCGATCAGGTTGGGAACTTCAAGGACCTTGTTCAGACGCGCGAACGTACGGCGCGTCCGGGGGGCTTCAGCGGTGGCCAAGACGGGCAACTCCTCGAGCCGAGATGGAGGCAGAGATGGGCCGCACACATTCGATCACCGGCTGGACTCTCTCCCGACTAGAGACCGCTGGCGACCTTACGGGCGCGGACAAGCAAAGATAGCACAGGCGCGCATGGGCCCCGTGCAGGACGGTCAGTACTCACGGACCCCGCCCGGAAACGTCGCGTATGTGGCGCGACGCACGCTTAAGGGCGGCTACGACTATCGACTGACGGCGGTCAGTTTAGGGGCTGACGCGGCGGATGGCAATAGCTGCAAAAACATCGCATTGACCTCCGCCTTCTCGGACGCTCCATGGGTCATATACGCACATGGAGTGTCCAAGAAAGCGCGCCGGGACGGCGGGCCCGTTGGCCCGCCACACCTGGGACCCGGTCCCGGTCAGGAAAACGCAGGGTTCGGCCATCAGCCTCCGTGGCCATGAATGCACTCTCCTCCTCCAGTCCGCGCCACCTCGGCGCCCGACAGATGCTGAACAAGGTTCCAGAGGTGACGCTCTACTTCTGGATCATCAAGTGTCTCTGCACGACGATCGGCGAGACGTTCTCGGACAACCTGACCTCCGCCTGGGCCACCGGCGGCAGCAACGCCGGCCCCCAGGCGCTGCAGACCGCGCTCTACAAGGTGACGGCGGCCACCGTTGTCATCCTCGCGATCCTGCTGGCGATCCAGTTCACGCGTCGGCGGTATGTGGCCCCGATCTACTGGGCCAACATCGTCGTCATCAGCCTCGTCGGCACGCAGATCACCGACCTGTTCGAGGGCCAGGGACAGGTGCCCAACCACATGTGGCCGATCACGATCGTCTCGATCTCGCTGCTGGCGATCGTCTTCTTCGTGTGGTGGTACGTCGAGCGCACCCTGTCGATGCACTCGATCCGGACCACCCGCCGCGAGATGTTCTACTGGCTTGCGATTCTGGTGACGTTCGCGACCGGCACCGCCGTCGGTGATCTGGTCGCCGAGAAGTTCAGCATGGGCTACCTCACCACGTTGCTGCTGTTCGTCGGCGTGATCGCGGTGATCGCGGCCGTCTGGCGCCTCACCAGGATCAACACGGTGCTCGCGTTCTGGCTGGCGTACATCATGACGCGACCGCTCGGCGCTTCAACCGGGGACTTCCTCTCGCAGAAGGGCAATCAGGGCCTCAATCTCGGGACCTCGGTCACCAGCTACGTGTTCCTGGCGGTGATCATCGGACTTGTCGCGTTTCTGCAGATCCGGAAGCCCGACGTCACACCGGCCCGGCTGGCGGAGGCCGATCCGATCAACCATCCCCATCTGCCCCATCTGCACCACCCGACCGAGTCGCTGCCCAACGAGGCCTGATCCGTGTCGGATCGTGGGCGCTCCGACACGCCGAGGCGGCGGTCGGAGCGCCACACTCCCTGGGGATGTTGACTGTCGGGATCTGTGAGGACGACGATGCGCTGCGTGGAGTTCTGCGCGCCGCGCTCGAGCGCGAGGATTTCAGGTCGTCGTGACCAACTCCGGAGCGGACGCGGTACGCGCGTTCTCGCGGAGGCCTCCGGCGGTGCTCGTGCTCGACATCGGTCTCCCCGATGCCGACGGTCGCGACGTCTGCCAGGCACTGCGGGCCCGCGGCGTCGATGCCCCTGTGATCTTCCTCACCGCAAAGGATGCGCTCGTCGATCGACTCTCAGGCTTCAGTGCGGGAGGCGACGACTACCTGACCAAGCCGTTCTCGCTGTCGGAGCTCGCAGTCCGGGTCAGGGCCCTGGCCCGGCGCGCCGCTGCGCAGCCGGGTGCCGTCGTCACCGCCCTCGGCGAGCTGCTCGACCCTTCGGGCCACGGCATCACGGGCGTCGCGCCGGTGTCACTGACGCCCACCGAGTACCGGCTGCTGGCGGCGATCGTGACCGGAGGCGGATCGATCGTCAGACGCCAGACGCTGATCGCGGCCGGCTGGCCCGACGGGGCGACGGTGGCGGACAACACGCTCGATGCCTACGTCAGCCGACTGCGCGCAAAGCTGCGAGACGCACAACGCAGTGAGGAGATCATCAACGTTCGCGGCGTCGGATACCGGCTGGCCCCGTGAGCCTCCGGACACGCCTGACGCTGTTGACGGGATTGACGCTGACCTCCGGGCTGGCGGTCCTCTGCCTGGCGGCCAACGTGCTGCTGGCGCACACGATCGACTCAGACATCCAGGCGCGGCTGACCTCCCGGCTGAACGCGATCGCCTCGAGCATCTCGGTCACTGCGGGGCGGCTCGATCTCAACGACACGCTCACCGACGCCGCGCTCGACATCTACACGTGGATCTACGACGCGCACGGACGGACGTTGGAGGCTGCGAGCGCGAGCCCGGCGACCTCTCGGCTAGCCGACGAGCTGGCCCGCCGTTCAGCGGCCGCGCCGATCGCTCGCGCGGGCATCACCATGGACGCCCCCGGGGGGAACCTGATCGCCAGCCGACCGGTGCTGAGCAATCGGCGCCGGCTGGGCACGATCGTCACGGAATACTCGGCGGCGACGCTCGATTCGCTGCGGGAGCGGGTGCTGTACGGCTCGATCGCGGTTGCCGCACTGACGCTGCTGGTTGGCGTGCTTGCCGTCCGCCGGGCCCTGACGGCGTCGCTGTCAGCCGTGGACCAGATGACCCGCGATGCGGCGGACTGGGAGTCGCATGATCTCGATCGCCGCTTCGACCTCGGGCCTGCCCGGGACGAGATCACCGCGCTCGCGGAGACCCTCGACCACCTGCTCGCGCGGATCGCCGCCTCGCGCCGCCATGAGCAGCGGTTCGCTGCAGAGGTGGCGCACGAGCTGCGGACTCCGCTCGCAGCGATCCGCGGCGTGGCGGAGCTTGCCCGCGGCAGTGATGACGTCGAGGAGGCACGTGAGGCGCTCGCTCGAATCGAGGACCAGTCCCAACGAATCAGCGCAACGCTCGACACGCTGATCGCGTTCGCCCGCCGTGACAGCGAGCCGGCCGTCAACGGCGTGGACCTCGTGGCTGTCGCCCGCAGCTTCCCCGACGTCACGGTGGTTGGATCTGACGGTCCGAGGGTCGAGGGAGACCCCGACCTGATCCGCCAGATCCTCGCGCCCCTTGTCGAGAACGCCCAGCGCTACGCCGCCTCCTCGGTGCGGATCGAGCTGAGCTCACGGGCCGGCATGGCTGTCGCGACCGTTCGCGACGACGGTCCGGGCGTTGCCTCGGAGCTCGGACCGCGCGTGTTCCTGCCCGGCGTCCGGGATCCGACGCATTCGCCCGACGGCGCCGGTCTCGGGCTGCCGCTCGCGCAGCGCCTGGCCCATTCATGCGGCGGGGAGATCGAGCTCGGCGCCGGCCCGGGAGGATGCTTCACCGTGCTGCTCCCGGCGTTCGGCCCCACGGTGACCGACGCGGGCGCCACGCGTTGAACACATCAGCCGCCCTACCCACTGGGGGCAGGACGGCTGAACCTGATGGTTGCCCGTCCGGCTTAGAAGCCGAAGAACGAGAACGGCGAGCTGCTCGTGCTGCTCGTGGAGCCGGTGCTCGAGCCGGAGCCCAAGCCACCGAAGAACGACGAGCCGCCGCCGAATAGGTTGCTGATGATCGAGGTGATGCCCGAGGGCAGGTCGAACAGGCCACCGAGGCCAGTGGCTGAGCTGCTGCCGCTGGCGTCGCCGGAGCCGCTCGTGTCGCCGGAGCCGGTGGTGCTGCTGGAACCGGTCAGCAGGTTGTCGATGTCGCCCAGCAGCGATGACAGGAAGCTCGTCAGATCGCCGAGCTGATCACTGATCACGGTGCCGATGTCCGTGCTGCCGCTGGTCACGCCTGACAGCGTCGACGTCGTGCCGCTGAAGGCGGTCTGCAGCTGCTGCAGCAGCGAGGTCGCCGTCGCCTGATCAGCGGTCGGAAGGTCCGTCACCATGCTCTCGAGCTGCGAGATGATCGAGTCGACCGAGCCGCTGGTGGTGTCCAGCGCGGTGCCGAGAAGCTGATCGATCGTGCTCGACAGGCCGCCGCCGGAGAGCAGCGAGGACAGCTGCGAGAGGTCGCCCGAGCTTGAGTCGAGCAGCTGCTCGACGGTGCTCAGGGTGCCGGCGGTGGTCGTGGTCGACTCGGTGCCCGAGGCTGAGTCAGCACCGGTCATCGCGTCGAGCAGGCCGACGATGAACGTCTCGCCGCCGACGGCGGGGCTGATCGCGCCGGCGAGCGTCGAGTCCAGTGACCCGGCCGCGCTCGGCAGCAGTGAGGTGTAGGTGCTCGCCTCGCTGCTCAGCAGGGAAGCGATCTGCTCCAGAAGCGATGACTCGGTCGAGGTGCTCGAGTCCTTCGCCAGGGCCAGGGCGCCCGAAGCGGCCTGACGGGTGTCGGCGGTGACGACCTTGAGCGCCTTCTTGGCGGTCAAGGCGTGCTTGGCGGCGTCGTTGCGGACGGTCTTCAGCTCGGTCTTGGCCGAGACGACGTCCTTGGCGACGGATGCCTTGGTGGTGTGCGCCATCGCGCCGGACGGAACTGCGAGCCCGAGTGCGACAACTCCCGCGGCGAGGGTCGGCGCACCGACCCTGAGCTTGCTGCTGAACATCTCCTGCCTCCTTCGGCAACTGGGCGGCCTCGGATGCCGAGGTCCCTGGTTTTGCGCCCCCCTCTCACGAGAGGTTTGCCGTTTCGTTTGAGTCCTTCGCTTCTTACACGTCAGCGACGGCTGGATGTCCGACGCTTTCTTACGAATTTCTCAGTGACCCCCGCCGAGCAGCGAATTCAGCAGTGAGGACAGCCCGGTTCCGTGAGTGCTTCCGGCGGTGGTGCCGGAGCTCCCCGAGGTGCTGCTCGTGCTGGTGCTGCTCTGCGAAGTCTGTGTACCCGAGCCGCCGGCCCCGCTGCTGGAGCCGGACCAGTTGGCGAGGTTGCCGAGCGTCTGGTCCGTGATCGAGCTGGCGGCCTGCGTGGCGCCCTCGAGCAGCTTGCCGTAGGTGCCGGCCAGGGCCGCGGCCAGCGAGAACGGAGTGGTCGCCGCCGCCTGGTGGGCCCCGCCCGAGCTCGTGGTCGGGCCTGTGGTCCCGGTCGCGCCAGCCGTCCCGGTCGCGCCGGCCGTCCCGGTTGCGCTCGTGGTCGCGGTGCCTGCGGCCGAAGCGCCGCCTGCGGGCGGCGCGCCGGCGCCCGTGCTGGTGGCGGCGGTCGTGCTTGTGCTCGAGGCCTGTGTGGCGCTCGACGAAGCCGCCTGTGTGGCCGGCCTGGTGTGCTGCGCGCCCCTGGTCCGGGTGGACGACTGTGAGGTTGATGGCTCGGCGATGATCGCCGTGGCGCGAGCCTTGCTCTGGCTGGCGGCCCCGCCTGTTGATGCCGTGAGGTGGTGGGTGCCCGAGCCGCCTGGAGCGGATGCTGAGACGGTGACGCCGTGCTTCGCCGTGGCGGTCAGGTGGTGCGCCGCCCGGGCATGCACCTGCGCGACCTTCGGCGCGACCGGCTTGCTGGCGAGATGGTGAGAGACGTTGTTGGCGATGACCGCGCCCGCACCGGCTGCGGCGAGGGCGCCGCAGACCGTCAGGCACTTGACCGCCAGCGCGCCACCGAGGCCGCTTGCCGCCCCGGCACCGCCGATCGCCCCGGCACCGCCGATCGCCCCGGCGCCGCCGATCGCCCCGGCGCCTGCCCCGGCTCCGGCGGCAGAGGCCGCCCCGGCACCGCCCACGATCGCTTTCCCGGCCGCACCGCCACCGCCGACGGAACCCGCGAGCCAGGCCCCACCGGCGAGCGCCGGCAGCGCCGGGATCAGCGCCAGCTGGCCGCGGCGGTGGTTGATCGCCTTGTCGAATGCCGTGCACGCCTCGCACGACCGCAGGTGCGCCTTGACCCGCCGGCTGCGAGTGCTGCGCCCGTCGCCGTCCGACAGCGCGCGCTGGATCTCGGCGCAATCGGCGTCGCGACCGCTCTTCAGTTCACCGAGGCTGACGCGCGCCTCGTACACAAGCTTGCGAGCGGCGATCGTCGAGGTCTCAAAGCTCCGCGCGATCTCCTCGTACTCGAGGCCGGACATCTCCCGCATCACAAGTGCCCCGCGCTGACGCTCGGGCAGCGTGCGCAGGTCAGCGAGCAGCTGCTGCAACTGCTCGCCGATGTCGGTGCTGCCCTCGATTCCGCCCTGCTCCGGCATCTCGCCCATCAGCTGCTCGCCGGACTTGCGGCGGCGGATCAGATCGATCGACTCGTTGTGGGCGATCCGGTAGAGCCACGGCTGCACCCGCCCCGACGGCGGCTCGCGCTCGAGCGCCCGCAGCGCGGCCATCATCGTGTTCTGAAAGGCGTCGGCCGCGTCGTCGGGGTTGTTCAGGATCGAGCGGCAGTAGCGGGACAGCTTCTCGACGTACCGGCCATACAGTTCGGCGAACGCGCCGCCGTCACCGTTGCCGGCCAGCTGGGCCAGTCGCTCATCGGACAGCATCACCGCGGGCATGCGCAGCGCCGCCGCGTGTCGCTGAGCCAGCCCCTGCGGGAGCGGCATGACCGTCGTACCCATAGACCCTATGTCGGCACGCGAACCACCGAACTTCAGTCCAACCTTCGGCTGCTCACTCCAGTTAGCCGCGTCGGGCGGCACTCGGGAGCGGGCGGCGCTCTCCGAGCACTGCTCGGGGCCGACTCTGACACCGCTTCGCGCGCGATGCACCGGTTTCTACGGTCTCCGAAACGACAAATCGATCCGAAAATCGGCGCTCCTACGTTTCGAGACCCCTGAGGGCGCCCCGTTCGGCAAAGCGCCAGATCCGGCGTCGAATTGACGTTTCGAGCACCCTCACGACCCCGACGGATGGCCGGAACGCTCCCGAGCACCGCACAACCCCTTGTTCGGTGCAAAACAGACAGAAGCACCTCTTAGACCGCGGCCGCCACCCAGCGCTCGCCCCGGAACCGGACGCCGGTGACGAGCGCCCGCGCCGACACGAACGCGAAGATCGCGATCCAGACGCCGACGATCCCCCAGCCGGCCGCCAGCGCGATCACCGTCAGCGGCGCGAACACGAGCAGCGTGCACGGCAGCATCGCCCACATCAAGAACCGGGTGTCGGAGGCGCCGATCAGGATCCCGTCGAGCGCAAACGCGATCGCGTTGACCGGCTGCATCAACGCGAAGATCGGCCACACCGCCGCGGCCCTGTTCAGCGACCCGACGCGTTGCCCGTGAACGCGTGCGGCAGCACCCCGGACAGGGCCAGCAGAACCACGCAGAACACGACCCCGGCGACCAGCGACCAGCACAGGACCCGCGCCGCCTGCTCCCGAGCACGACCCGCCTGCCCGACCGCCAGCGCGTGACTGACGAGCACCTGGGCGGCGATTGCCAGCGCATCGAGCGCCAGCGCCAGGAAGTTCCACAGCTGGAACGCGATCTGGTGCGCCGCCAGCGACGCCGCGCCGACCCGCGCCAGCACCGCCCCGGCCAGCAGGAAGCACGCGTACAGCGCGCCCGTGCGCACGAAGATCTCGCCACCGGTCTGGGCCAGGGAGCGGAGCACCTGCCAGTCGAGAAGCGGCGGGCGGGAAGCGTCCTGTCGGCGGCTCCTCGAGGCTGCCGTGCAACAAGCCGGCAGCCGAGGTCGAAACGAACATGCGAACAAACGCGCCCGCCATCACCGGCTGCGCCAGAACCGTCCCGGCGCCGAGCCGGCGATCCCCCAGTGCAGGCCATAGACGAACCACAGCTCGAGAACCGCGTTGAGCACGTTGCCGGCGAGCAGCACGATCAGCGGCGTCCGCAGCCGCGCGATCCCGCGGAAGTACCCGCCGGCCGCGACCGCCAGGAGCGCGCACGGCAGCCCGAGTGCGGCGATCCGCAGATACCGGACCGACAGCGTCGAGACCCGACCGTGGGCCCCGAGCACCGACAGCAGCGGCGAGGCGAGCGCGATCGTCGCCGCTGCCAGAACGATCCCGAGCCCGACCGCCAGCACGAGCGACTGGCGGCCGAGATGCGCCGCGGCGCGTACGTCGCCGGTCGCGTGCAGCCGCCCGACCTTCGGCGTCGAGCCGTACTCGAGGAAGTTGCAGAGCGTCGTGACCGCCGCCAGCAGCGCCCCCGCAAGTGCCAGCGCAGCCAGCGGCCGCACGCCGAGATGCCCGACGATCGCCGTGTCGACGAGCACGTACAGCGGCTCGGCGGCGAGCGCGCCGAGCGCCGGGATCGCGAGCCGCGCAATCGCGCGGTCATCAGTCGTGAGTCGCATCAGAACGCAAAAGGGCCCGCACGATGGCGGGCCCTCTGCAACAGCGTTGACGGCGGAGCTACTTGAGCTCGACCTTGCCGCCGGCCTCCTCGAGCTCAGCCTTGAGCTTGTCGGCCTCGGCCTTGTCGACGCCTTCCTTGATCGGCTTCGGGGCCTCGTCGACGAGCGCCTTGGCCTCCTTCAGGCCCAGGCCGGTCGCCGCGCGGACAACCTTGATGACCTGGATCTTCTTGTCGCCAGCCTCGGTCAGGATGACGTCGAACGCGCTCTGCTCCTCAGCCTCCTCGGCAGCGCCACCGCCGGCACCGCCGGCAGCAGCCGCCGGAGCGGCAGCCGCAACAGCGGTCGCCGAGACGCCAAACGCCTCTTCGAGAGCCTTGATGCGCTCAGACAGCTCCAGCACGGAGATGCCCTTGAGCTCCTCGATCCACTCTTCAGTCGTAGACATGTATGTGTCCTCCTCGTTACTTACGCGTCGGTTGGGTTCGCGTCATCCGACGCGGTAGGTTCAGCTTCAGCTTCGGGTGCGGCCTCGACCTCAGCGGCGGCCTCAGGCTCACTCGCTTCTTCAGTCGCGGGCGCCTCAGTTCCCCCGACAAGCCCCTGTTCGGCGATCTGACCAAGCGCAATGGCCAGCCCGGACAGCAGCCCGTTGAGGCCACGTGCCAGACCAGTCAGCGGTGCCGCGATCGTGCCGACCAACTGGCCGTACAGGACCTCCTTCGCGGGGAGGCGTGCGATCGACTGCACCTGTTCGGGGGTCAGCGTCTGACCGCCCATGTAGCCGCCCTTGAACTCCAGCGGACCACGCAGTGCGCGGGCCGTGTCAGACAGCACCTTTGCCGCAGCGGCCGCGTCGCCCTTGACCATCGCGAGCGCGGTCGGGCCGACCAGCAGCGGCTTCAGTTCGGCAGCGCCCACCTGATCGGCGGCACGCTCAGACAGCGAGTTCTTGACGACCCGCAACTTCGTATCCAGCGGACGCAGCTTGTCGCGCAGCTCGGCGACCTGGGCCACCGTGATGCCACGGTAGTCAACAGCGAAGATCGCCTCAGACTCGCCGATCTCGCCGGCGACCTGCTCGATCACTGCTGCTTTCTGATCTCTGTTCATCTCGTCGCTTTCCTGGGTTCCAGAAACAGAAACGCCCGCCTTGTTCAGGCGGGCATCACGAATCCGGCAGCCGAAAGCGCCGAGTTTCGAGAGGCTCCACCTATCCCGGACTTACAAGCTGCCGAGGGTCTAGGGCGTCGTCTCTGTCTTGAAGACTGTCGGCGAGTGTAGCGGGCTGGATCCGGCGACCCGCTGGACGCGGGCGGGCGGACCGAAAGTCCACCCGCCCGGTCCGAGACAGAAAGGACCTAGGCTGCGACCGGCTCGCCGACGAGGTCGCGGGTCAAGGTCGGATCGACCTTGATGCCGGGGCCCATCGTCGAAGCAAAGGTGACGGTGCGGATGTAGCGGCCCTTGGCTGCGGACGGCTTGGCCTTGACCAGTTCCTCGATCACCGCTGCGTAGTTCTCCAGCAGCTTCTGGGCGTCGAAGTCACGCTTGCCGATCACGAGATGCACGATCGCGTTGCGATCGGTGCGGTACTCGACCTTGCCGGCCTTGGACTCCTCAACCGCCTTGGCGACATCCATCGTCACGGTCCCGACCTTCGGGTTCGGCATCTTGCCCGACGGGCCGAGGATCCGGCCGAGTCGACCGACCACCGGCATCAGGTCCGGAGTCGCGATCGCCACGTCGAAGTCGTCGAAGCCCTCCTGGATCCGCGTCGCGAGATCCTCAGCGCCGACCACGTCAGCGCCGGCATCGAGTGCCTCCTGAGCCTTCGCCCCCTGGGCGAACACGGCGATCTTGACCTCTTTGCCGAGCCCGTTGGGCAGGGCGATCGTGCCGCGCAGCTGCTCGTCGGCGTGACGGACATTGAGCCCGGTGCGGATGTGCACCTCGACGGACTCGTTGAACTTGACGTGCGACAGCTGCTTGACGAGGTCAAGCGCCTCGCTCGGCGTGTACTCGCGCTCGCGGTCAAACCGCTGCTTCGCGTCCTCGTAGGCCTTGCCGCGGCTCATGCTCCCACCTCGACACCCATCGAGCGGGCGGTGCCCGCGATGATCTTCTTGGCAGCGTCGATGTCGTTCGCGTTGAGGTCCTTCATCTTCTTCTCCGCGATCTCGGTCAGCTGCGCGTCGCTCAGCGTCGCGACCTTCTTGATGTGGGGCTCGGCGGAGCCGCTCGCCAGACCAAGCGTCTGCTTGATCAGGACCGCGGCCGGCGGGCGACTTCGTGACGAAGGTGAACGAGCGGTCCTCGTAGACCGTGATCACGACCGGGATCGTGGTGCCCGTGTCAGCTTGCGTCTGGGCGTTGAACGCCTTGACGAACTCCATGATGTTGACGCCGTGCTGGCCCAGTGCGGGGCCGACCGGCGGAGCGGGGCTGGCTTGACCGCCAACCGCCTGCAACTTGATTTGCGTAAGGACCTTCTTGGCCATCGTTCCCTCTTCCTAGTTCGAGCGACGGTCGCACGGACCGCCTCCTAGTTGACTAAAGCTTCTTGACCTGGTCGAAGCCGACTTCGACCGGGGTCTCACGACCAAAGATAGACACGAGGACCTTGAGCTTCTGCCCGTCCTCGTTGACTTCGGCGATCTCCCCTGAGAAATCTGACAGCGGGCCGGAGACCACCTTGACCGACTCGCCGATCGAGAACTGCGCGCGGCTGCGGCGCGGACCCTCGACGACCTCGCGGTGCAGAAGGCGATCGACCTCGGCCTGGGTGAGCGGCACCGGCTCCTGCGAGGCGCCGACGAAACCGGTCACACCCGGGGTGCCCTTGACGAGCGCCCATGAATCCTCGTTGAGGTCCATGTTGACGAGCACATAGCCCGGCATCGTGCGCTTCTCAACCATGACCTTCTGGTTGTCCTTCATCTCCGAGACGGACTCGGTGGGAACCACGATCTGCTTGACCGCACGCTGCTGGCCCAGCGACACAACCCGATGCTCGAGGTTGTGCTTGACCTTGTTCTCGTGCCCTGAATAAGTGTTGACGACGTACCAACGAAACATGCTTTAACCGTGTCCGTAAAGGATGAGATTGACGAGTTTTTGGGCGGCGAAGCTCGCGACACCCAGGAAGGCTCCTGCCACAATCACGAAGCCGATCACGACTCCGGTCGCCTGCATAACCTGCCGACGATCAGGCCACTGTACTCGCTGAAGCTCGCGCCAGCTGCCCTGAACGAATCCCAGCAGCCGGGCGAAGACGTTCGGCCGGTGTGTCTCGACCTCACGCGAATGTGAGGTGGTGAGGGCACCGGCGGCGGGCCCGTTGGCCCGCCCACCCAGGCGCTCCGTGGCGCGCTCGGCTTCCTCCAGTTCCTCCTCGGTCGCCCGGTCCGCCAGCTCAGGACGGCCCAGCGCCAGCTGTGCCTCGGCGAGCTCCGCGTCGGGCGTGGCGTGGGCCAGCGGCCCGAGCTCCTCGGGCTGGCCGTTCGCCGCAGCGCCGTTGTCTGGCACGCCAACGGGCGTGCCATTCGGTCGCCTCGCACGGCCTTGCGTGCGCTTGCGATCTCTCCGGGCCACGACTGATGCTCTCCTGGGCGCCGAGAACGCCTAGCGCGTCTCGCGGTGCGCCGTGTGGCGCTTGCACCAGCGGCAGTACTTGTTCATCTGCAGGCGCTCCGGGTTGTTGCGCTTGCTCTTATTCGTTTGGTAGTTGCGGCGCTTGCATTCCTCGCAAGCGAGGGTGGCAGCGATCCGTACGTCTCCGCGGGCCATGTGCTCTCCGGTGGTGAAGGTTCAGGTGCCGGTCGCGGGCGTGCTGGCGCACGCCGATCGGCGCTCGGCCGAGTGTAGCGGCCTACTGGATCAGCCGGATGGGCTCGCCGTCGAGGAACGCGGCGATGTCCTCGACGACGTCCGCGTACATCACGCTGAGCGCTTCCGCTGACACATAGCCGAGGTGCGGCAACAGGACGGTGTTGTCGAGACCGAGCAGCGGATGGTCGGCCGGCAGGGGCTCGGTGTCATAGACGTCGAGCCCCGCAGCCGCGGGGCGCCCGGCCCGCAGGCCGGTGAGCAACGCCTGCTCGTCGACGATCGGTCCGCGGCTCGTGTTGACGAGGAAGGCGCCGGGCTTCATCTGCTCAAGCTCGGCCGCGCCGAACAGGCCGGCGGTGCGCTCGCTGAGGACCAGGTGGATCGAGAGCACATCAGCGTTTGCGAGCAGCTCGTCCTTGCTCACCCGTCTCGCTCCGGCGTCCTGCGCCGTCTCGTCGGTGAGGTTCTCGCTCCAGGCGATCACGTCCATGCCGAACACCTTCGCCGGCGCCACCATCTGGGCGCCGAGCCGTCCGAGACCGGCCAGGCCGAGCGTCGCGCCGGCGAGGTTCGTCGGCATGTCGAGCTGCCAGGTCCCCGCCCGGATCGCGCGGTCCTCGTGGGTGACCCGCTTGAACAGCGCGAAGATCAGCGCCCACGCGACCTCGACCGTGCTCTGCACCCCGGGCGGATCGGGACGGCCGCCACCGTAGCCAGGCATCCCGGTGCCGCAGACGACGACGCCCCTTTCGTTGAGGTAGGCGGCGTCGAGTGAGGCGTTGCGCATCCCGGTCGTGATCACGAGTTGCAGCCCCGGCAGCTGGGCGAGCACATCTTTCGGGAACCTGGTCCGCTCCCGCATCAGCACCAACGCGTCGAATTCCGACAGCACCTCCGGCAGCCGTTCGAGCGGAATCGGTTCGTGGAAGAACTCGATCTCCGCCCGTGGCGAGAGCGACTTCCAGTCGGCCAGGGAGGCGGCTCGGCGCTGGTAGTCATCGAGCACTGCAACACGCATCATCGATGAGTATGCCCTCATTGGACTGGTTTTCCTCGCCTGTGCGGCGACAATTCCCGCATGCTCCGGCTGATCGGAATCATGGTCTCGATCGGGCTCGCGGATTCACTGAACCCGAGCACCGTCGCGCCGGCCCTGTTCCTGGCCTCCGGGGATGAGCCCCGCCAGCACGTGCGCCGCTTCACGGTTGGCGTGTTCCTCGTGTACCTGATCGGCGGGATGGTGATCGCGCTGGGCCCGGGCGAGCTGATCCTGCATCTGGTCCCGAAGCCGAGCCGGAACCTGGAGCAGATCCTCGAGGTGATCGCTGGAGCGGTGCTGATCGCTGCGGGTGCGCTGCTGTGGCGCTATCGCGGCACGCTGCGGCAGAAGGATCTGCCGGATATGGAGGCCGACGGTCGCTCGAGCGCACTGCTCGGCGCCACGATCACCGCCGTCGAGCTGCCGACCGCCTTCCCCTACTTCGGAGCGATCGCGGCGGTCGTCGGCTCCGGCCAGAACATCGGCACCCAGGCGCTGCTGTTGCTGCTGTTCAACGTCTGCTTCATCCTCCCGCTGCTCGGGATCCTCGGCGTTCTGTACCGCTACGGCGAACGCGCGGATGACGTGCTCGGCCGCATCCGCGACTTCCTTCAGCGCCACTGGCCGGTCGTGCTCGCCGTCGTGGCGCTGGTCGGCGGCGGGATCGTGATCACGCTCGGGGCGACTGGCATCGTCTCCCGCACGCACGGCAGGCTCGGCCGCTTCGCCCGGCACCTGCAGTACCTGCTGCACCACGACGGCTGATCCCGTTGCCGCATTGGCGGGACGGCGGGGGAGCCCGCCGCCGCGTTGGCGGGACGGCGGGGAGCCCGCCGCAGCGTTGGCCGTCCTGAGACAATCTCGCAATGGCCACGCGCGCACGGGTCCCGAGCGGCGCCCCCAGTGACGACGACCCCGTCTTTGACCCGGCGGATCTGCAGCAGCTGCTGGACGGCCGCTACGCCGAGTTGCGAGAGCAGGTGCGCGGGTTCATGCGCGCGCCCGAGTTCGCGCCGGTGCTCGGCCTGAGCGTCGAGGCCTACCGCGCCCAGGTGATGGAGTGGATGAAGGGAATCGCCTCATCGGGTCTCGGCGTCCCTGGCTTCCCGGTCGAGTACGGCGGCTCCGGCGACCCCGGCGGGAACGTCGCCGCGTTCGAGACGATCGGTCACGGCGACCTGTCGCTGCTCGTCAAGTTCGGCGTCCAGTTCGGCCTGTGGGGCGGCGCCGTGCAGCACCTCGGAACCAAGATCCACCACGAGCGCTACCTGAACGCGATCGCCTCCGTCGATCTCCCGGGGTGCTTCGCGATGACCGAACATGGCCACGGCTCAAACGTCCAGGCCCTGCGCACGACGGCGACGTATGACCCGGCCTCTGAGGAGTTCGTGATCGACACGCCGGACGACGAGGCGCGCAAGGACTACATCGGTGGCGCGGCGGCCTCGGCCCGGATGGGCGCCGTGTTCGCGCAGCTGATCGTGGACGGCTCGGAACATGGGGTCCACTGCTTCGTGGTGCCGCTGCGGGATCAGGACGGTCGGTTGCTGGCCGGCGTGCGGGCTGCGGATGACGGGTTGAAGGCCGGCTTGAACGGCGTCGACAACGGTCAGCTGTGGTTCGACTCTGTCCGGGTTCCACGGGAAGCGCTGCTGAACCGCTACGCCGACGTGTCGCCCGAGGGCGTCTACTCGAGCCCGATCGAGAACCCGAACAAACGCTTCTTCACGATGCTCGGGACGCTCGTCCAGGGCCGGGTATGTGTCAGCGCCGCATCGGTCAGCGCCGCCAAGAACGCGCTGACGATCGCCGTCCGCTACTCGCTTTCGCGGCGCCAGTTCGGGCCCGACGGCGAGGATGAGATCCCGATCCTTCACTACCGCACCCATCAGCGACGGCTGCTGCCGCTGCTGGCCCGGACCTATGCGCTGCACTTCGCCCAGCAGGCCTTGACGGACCGGTTTCACAGCGTGTTTCTGGACATCGACGCGGCGCCCGACGAGGACCGCCGCTCGCTGGAGACGCTTGCCGCGGGGCTGAAGGCGGCCAACAGCTGGCATGCGATGGAGACGATTCAGACCTGTCGCGAGTGCTGCGGCGGCGCCGGCTACATCGCCGAGAACCGCTTCGGTGCGATGCGCGACGACATCGACATCTTCACCACCTTCGAGGGCGACAACACGGTCCTGACGCTGCTCTGCGCCCGCGGGGTGCTGACCGGCTACGCGCACGACTTCGGCGGGTTGAACCCCGCCGGCCTGGTGACGTTTGTCGCCGGCCAGGCGGTCGAGACCGTCGTCGAGCGCCTGTTCGCGCGCAAGATCGGGCAGGTGATCGCCGACGCCGTCCCGGGCATCGCCGGCTCGGAGGAGGCCGATCTGCTCGACCCCTCGCATCTGTTGGAGCTCTTCGAGTGGCGCCAGGGGCACATCACCGCCTCGGTGGCGAACCGCTTCCGCCGCGGCCTGGCCGAGGACAACGACCCCTTCGAGGTCTTCCGCTTCGTGCAGGACCACGCGATCCTCGCCGCCCGGGCCTACATCGAGACCTTCGCGTTCAGGGCGTTCCATGACGCGGTGAAGGCGTGCGACGAGGGGCCGGTCCAGGACTCGCTGCGCCTGCTCCTCGCGTTGTATGGGTTGTCGA
The DNA here is from genome assembly GCA_963778315.1 of uncultured Conexibacteraceae bacterium. Taxonomy (GTDB): domain Bacteria; phylum Actinomycetota; class Thermoleophilia; order Solirubrobacterales; family Solirubrobacteraceae; genus Palsa-465. The sequence continues at coordinate 76,280 of CAVZTZ010000001.1, forward strand.
ACATCGAGGCCGACAAGGGCTTCTTCCAGGAGCACGGCAAGCTCTCCTCGGGGCGGACCAAGCAGATCACCCGCGAGGTCGCCTTCCTCTGCAACATCATCTCCCGCCAGGCGTCGATGCTCGTCGACGCCTTTGGGATCCCTGACGAGGTTCTGGCCGCCCCGATCGGCCTGAAGAATCCCGCTTAACGCGAACTTTTCATGCCCGGAGGGGGGCGGAAATCAGCTTTCCCGTCCCTCTACCTTTCATATGCGAAGGTCCAGGGACATAGAAAACGCGAGCACCATTGCGTCCAAGCAGGCAGGGCGCATCTCTTGGGCACAGATGCGCCACATCGGCATGTCGGAACAGGTCATCCTCCGCCTGACCGCCCAGGGATACCTGACCCAACGTCTTCCGCGGGTCTACGCCATCGGGCACGACGCTCCCAGCTATCTCGCCGACCTCTGGGAGGCGATCCTCTATGCCGGCCCCGGCGCCATGCTGTCTCACGGCACCGCCGCGAAGTGGAGAGGCCTGATCAATTACGCGCCTCGCGTGATCCACGTGAGCACCCCGCGCAAGGTGAACTCACTCCCCGGCATCAGGGTCCACAACCGCCGCGACCTCCCACGAGAGATCGTCAGGGGCATCCCGGTCACGACCGTCGCCCAGACGATGCTCGATGTCGCAGCGACGATGAGCAAAGACGTGACCAGGCACGCCCTCTCCCAGCTCGACTACGACAGCGCGGTCAGCTGGCAGGCCCTCAACGCGATCGGAGGCTCCGGCAAGCCCGGGACAAACGAGCTGCGTGAGGCGCTCAGGCTCCACGATCCGAACCTCGCGAAGCTCAACGACGCGGCCGAGGTCAGGCTGTACGAGCTGCTCGTCGCCTCCGACATCAGGCCACTCCCCGAGCCGAACGTGAGAATCGAGGCGGACGTCGAGCTCGACGCCTACTGGCCCGGCCTCAGGCTCGCCGCTGAGGTCAACGGCAAGGGCGCGCACCACTCGGCCGCACAGCAGATCAAGGACGCCGATAAGGCGCTCGCCTGCGACCGCCTGGGAATCAAGCTCGTGTGGTTCGCCGCCGTCGCGGTTTTCCACAAGCCCGATCAGGTCCTCGACTCGATCGCGACGGAGGTCGCCGTCGCCAAGCGACGAGCTGCGTGACGGCCGGCCCACTCGCGCCTCGACCCCCAGACCGAGTCTTGTCACAGGCGCGGAGCGCCGGTCACATCAGAGACACTCGTCGGGACGGAGCCGCAGGCGCAGTCCCCGTCATTGAAAGTCGGTCATCGCGACGGACCGTCAGACAGCGCGGGCCAGGCAGAGCTCGGTTGAGTAGACGAGCTCAAGGACGCCGCCGGCATCGGCGATGACCCGCCGAACGCCGCCAAACAACCGCGCGCGTTTGGCGTCCTCCAGCAGGATGTGGTCGGAGTGCGTGCCGAGCAACGCGACGTATTCGTCGGCGCTGTAGCGCTCTGTCCATTCAAACAGCTGCACCGAGGGGTCGATGAGCGCGGCGCAGAGGGCGGTCCGTTCGATCCACGGGGTCTCGAACTCAAGCAACCCGAGCTTCGGGTTCGCAGGCCCGATCGCATCCCAGCCGACTGCCTCGTACGCGCCGTCGAGCGCCTCGCGCACCGGACAGCGACTCCAGTCGACACGGTTCCAGAAGCAGGCGAGCACCCCACCCGGAAGCAGCGCCCGCGCCGCGATGTCCTCCCCGATGCCAGGCGTGACCCAGTGCCATGCCTGACCGCTGAAGACGAGCTTGAACGTCGCCTCCGGCACCGGCACGTCCTCGAGCCTGCCGATCTGGAAGCGCACATCGGCCCCCTCGACGTGCCGACGCGCAACCGTCGCCATCTCCTCGCTCGGCTCGACAGCCGTGATCCGCAACCCGCGGGCCGCAAACAGCGCCGTGGCTTTGCCCGTCCCGGCGCCGACCTCGAGCGCCTGGTCACCGGCGGCCGCTCCGGCAAGCGAGAGGATGAAGTCGACCATCTCCTGCGGATAGGAGGGACGTGCCGCGTCGTATTGCGCGGCGACCGATCCGAAGCTCGTTCGGCGTGCCTCGTCGATCCCACTCACGCCACGAACCGTATCGCTACCAGCTGGAGACGTTCGGCGGCGCCCACCCGCGCACATCGGCGTAGCCGGGCGCGATCCCGGTGAGGATCTCGAGCATCACTCCCGCCGCCGGTGCCACGCCGGGCTCGTCGGCGATCGCGGCGACCACGCGGCGTACCGGGTTCGACGGTTCCAGCGAGCGCACCACGATTCCCGGGTGGACACGGGTCAGCGCCAGGCGCGGGATCAGGGCGACACCCACGCCCGCTGCGACGAGTCCCTGGATCGTCTCGTAGTCGTCTGACTCGAACGTGACGTGCGGATCAAACCCCGCCGCCACGCACGAGCGCACGACGTGCACCGCGCACGGCGACGACGCCGAGGTCTGGACCCAGTCCTCCCCGCGCAGGTCCCACAGCGTCAGGCCCGGCTTCCCGGCGAGCTCGTGCTCCGCCGGCAGCGCGACGTGCATCGCGTCCTCGAGCAGCGTCAGCACCGAGAGGCCGTGGAACGCCTCGGCCTCCGAGTCGGGGAAGGCGTAGAGCAGCGCCAGGTCGAGCTCCCCCGCGCGCAGGCGCGGGGCGATCTCCTCAGGCTCGCCTTCGGAGAGCGACAGCTGCACATCAGGATGCCTGCGCCGAAACGACGCGATCGCCTCCGGCATCAGAGTCGCGCCCGCGGAGGGAAACGACGCCACCCGCAAACGACCGGCGCGCAGACCGAGCACGGCGGCGAGGTCCTCCTCGGCCGCCCTCACTGACGAGAAGATCGCATCGGCGTGATCAAGCAGCGTCGCCCCGGCTGCCGTGGGCCGCACCCGCCGCCGATCCCGCACCACCAGCGGCGTCCCCGTCTCCTCCTCGAGCCGGGCGACGGATTGCGAGACCGCCGACTGCGTGTACGCGAGCGCGTCAGCGGCGGCCGAGAACGATCCCCGGTCGACGACCTCCTGCAAGACCTTGAGACGCGCCAGACTCAACATAAGTAACGCTAATGATATCGAGTAATAAGTTCACTTGCGCTGATTCATCGCCGGTGGGACTCTGTAACTCAGAGAAGGAAGCCCGAACGAAAACTTTGAGTCAAGAACCGAGGACACACCATGTCTGACTTCACCACCATCGTCTCCTACGACGACACCCCCAACGACCACGACGCCCTGACGCTCGCCCGCGTCTTCGGCGACGCCGGCTCGCGCCTGATCCTGGCCTACATCCGCCACAACAACAACACGTGGCGCAAGGACGGGCAGATCGCCGAGGCCGACGCCCAGGCGCTCCTCGACCGTGGCGTCGCTGCTCTTGGTGGCGCGATCCCGGCCGAGACCCGCATCGGCCTGCACGGCCGCACGAGCGAGGGCCTGCGTGAAATCGCCGCCGCCGAGCAGGCACAGCTGATCGTGTTCGGCTCGGAGTACCGCACCCCGGCCGGCCGCGTTGACGCCCAGAAGTCGACCCAGACCCTGTTCGAGGGTGGCCCGACCGCGCTTGCGATCGCCCCGGTGAACTACGTCGCCAAGGAGATCAAGACGATCGGCCTGCTGGCCGACCTGGCCGACCACGCCGCGATCGACACGGCGCACTCGCTGGCCAACCACTTCGGCGCCACCGTGACCGACGCGACCCACAACGTCGACCTGCTGATCGTCGGCTCCCGCAAGGAGGCGCCGGCCGGCAAGGTGATGGTCTCCTCCGCCTCGCAGAACGCGATCGAGGGCGCCACCGCCCCGGTGCTCGTGATCGCCCGCGAGGTCGCGCTGACGCTGCCCACCCCGCTGTACGTCAGCTAGAGCACGACCACATCCGTTCATGAGGGGCGCCCCGTTGGGCGCCCCTCGTGCGTTAAGCGCTCCCCGGCGTGAACGCGTCTCCAGGACCGAGCGCTCCCCGGCCGGAGCGCGCCGCCGACTAACCTGGCCCGCGCTTGACGCGAACGCTTCTCATCTCGGACTTCCACATCGGCTGGCGGCCGATCCCGAGCACACTCGAACGTGCCCGGCCGCTCGAGATCCTGCTCGAAGCCGTCCGGGGATTCGACCGGCTGATCCTGCTCGGTGACATCGTCGAGATGACCGCCACGCCGGCCGCGCACTCGATGCCGATCGCCGCTCCGATCCTGTCGCAGCTCGGCCGCGCCCTGAACGGCGATCAGCAGGTCGTGCTCGTGCCGGGCAACCACGACCGGGAGATGATCGCTCGCTGGCTCGCGGCCCACAGCGGCGAGCTGACGGTCGAGACCGTGATCCCCCGCGACGCCTCGCAGGCGCTCGAACAGATCACCGGATGGCTGGGGCGCGGCGGCGCACAGGTCGAGGTTCGCTACCCCGGGGTGACTCTGTCGGAGTCGGTCTGGGCAACCCACGGCCACTATCTCGACAACCACCTGGCGCCCGTGTCGCCGTTCGGCCTTGCCCGCCGCCGGCGCCGACTGCCGCCGGCCGGCGCCGTCGGCCCGGCCGAGTACGAGTGGCGCCGCCGCCGGCAGCTGTCCGCCGCGCTGAGGGTGATGCCGCGGCCTCTGGCCCGCGTCATCGAGGAGGTCGCCGACATCCTCCGCGCCGCGACGATGCCGCAGCTCAAGGAACGGCTCCTGCACCCACGCTGGGCACCGCTGACCGCGGCGCTGCTCGGAATGCAGACTCGCCGCCACAGCATCCCGGCACTGACGCAGGTGCTGCACGGGCTCGGCGTCGATGCCGAGTACGTCGTCTTCGGCCACGTCCACCGGCTCGGCCCGCTCCCCGGCGAGCCGATCGACAAGTGGTCGGCGCCCAGCGGCAGACCGCAATTCGTCAACACGGGCTCCTGGCGCTACGAGCCGCTGCTGCTCGGTCATGTCGTGCCCCCGCATCCCTACTGGCCGGGCGGTGCCGTGATCCTCGAGGACGGGCAACCCCCGCGGCCGGTCGGGCTCCTCGACGAGCTGGCCCCGACCGACCTCCACTGAGGTTCGGTAGCGTTCACGCGATGCCGAAGTTCTGGATCTATACACAGGCCCTGATCGTGCTGTTCGTCCTGGCCGGAGCCGTGATCGCGATCATCCGGCTGGCCTGATGTTCGGGACGATCCTCGTCGGAACAGACGGTTCTGAGACCGCCGGCTCGGCCGTCACGGAGGCGATCGCGCTGGCCCAGGCGCTCTCCGACAGGCTCGTGATCGTGTCCGCGTTTGAGCCGGTCTCACATCCGCGCGATCGTCAGGAGGCGCTCGAGGCGCCCGACGATGTGCAGTGGATGATCGGCCCGCGCGAGGAGGTGCTGGCGCTGCTCGACCGTGAGGCTGAGCACGCCCGCGCGCAGGGCGTCGCCGAGGTCGAGACGTTCGCCCGCCAGGGTGACGCGGCCGACGCGATCATCGACGTCGCCGAGGAGCAGTCCGTCGGCCTGATCGTGGTCGGCAACAAGGGGATGACCGGGGCGCGCCGGTTCCTGCTCGGATCGGTTCCGAACAAGGTCTCGCACCATGCCCCCTGTTCGGTTCTGATCGTCCGGACCACCTGAGCTGGTGGCCCAACGGGGCCACCAACACACCCGCCTTACGGGCCTGCAGTCGTCGCGGTCGGGGTCGCTGTCGTCGCGGTCGGCGTGGTATTCGTCGAGGTCGTCGTCGGCACCGTCGCGGGCGGGGCGATCGTCTTCGACGTTGCCGCGCCGACGTTGAGTAGGCCGTAGCCGTAGTCGTTGTTGGGGACCGTTGTGCCGAGCGGCTTCGCCGTCTGCTCGAGCCGGGCGAGGATCGCCGCCGGGCTCGGATGCTTGCCGATCACGCCACTGGCGATCACGAGCGCCGCCGCGGCCGAGACCGCCGGCGCCGCCATCGAGGTCCCGTACCAGCCGCCCGGGAGCGTGAAGTCCGCCGGCCTGCTGGGGTCGTTGAACGTCATCTGGTAGTCGTCGGGGAGATTCCGGTTCGGGTGGCATTGGCTGGCGCTCAGATCGGCGTCATCGCCGCCGCCGGGCGCGACGATGTCGAGCTCGGAGCCCGTATCGGAGTAGTTGGCAAGGCACTCGTCGGCCGTTGTCGCGCCGACCGGCACCGCGCCGGGCGCCCGCGCCGGATACGCGATCTGGTTGGAGGAATCGTTGCCGGCGGCGGCAACGACGAACACGCCCTTCTCGTCGGCGTACTTGATCGCACTGACGAGTGCCGGTATATCGCTTGCCGATACACCGAGGTAGAACTGCAGGCTGAGGTTGATGATCTGGGCTCCGTGGGCGACCGCGTAGCGGATCCCGTTGGCGATCGTCGAGGCGTAGCCCCAGCTGTCGGCGTTGAGGACCCGGACCGGCATGATCGTCGCGCCGTAGGCCAGGCCGGTCAGCCCGATCGAGTTGTTGGTCGTCTCCGCGATCTCACTGGTGACCCAGGTGCCGTGGCCGGTCCGGTCCAGTGGGTATGTATCGGTGCACTGACCATCGACGATCTTGCCGAGCACGAGGTCGCAGGGATCGATGAACTTCACGCCCGCCAGGTCGGGGGACTTCGTGTACTGCTCCCAGTCGCGGTAGGCGATGCCGGTGTCGAGCACGGCGATGGTCACGCCTTGGCCGCCGGGCCGACCGTCGCGACGCAGGTTCGCCCACGCCTCGGGGGCGTTGATCCCCTCCGCGGCACCGAAGTTCCACTGCAGTTTCTGCCAGCCGCCAGCCGTCTCGGTATTCCCGACGTCATTCGGGATCCAGGCACCGGCGACGTGCGCAACCGGCTGCCCGCGGACGGTCGCGGGCTCGGCACCGTGGGCGACCACAGCTGACCCGCTCGAGAGCGCGTAGAACAGAGCGGCCGCCGCAGCGACCGGGGCGAGCCAACGGAGGGCCCGAAAACTGATGGATGGGGTGTGCATCAGGGTTGGCGGGTTCGACTCAGGCCCGCCATGTGGAATGAGAGATCATTTTGACGCCGAAAGTTGCGGACGCAGCACCGACAAGGCATGCCCGAACACTTCTTCCCCCGAGACGAGTACTTCATGCGGCTGGCGCTGCGGGAGGCGGAGCGGGCGCTCGAGCACGACGATGTCCCGGTCGGGGCGGTGATCGTCAAGGACGGCGAGGTACTCGCCACCGGCCACAACGAGCGCGAGCTGCGGGAGGACCCGACGGCCCATGCCGAGATGATCGCGCTGCGTGGCGCCTCGGCCGCGCTCGGCAGTTGGCGGGTGCTCGATGCGGTGATGTACGTGACACTCGAACCCTGCGCGATGTGCGCCGGTGCGATAGTGCTGTCCAGAATCCCCCGCGTCGTGTTCGCGGCGTGGGATCCGAAGGCCGGTGCCGCGGGCAGCGTCCTGGATCTTCTGAACGTGCCCCAGTTCAATCATCACCCCCAGTACGTCGGCGGCCTGCTCGCGGATGACTCGGCTGACCTGTTGCGCGCGTTCTTCGCGAGCCGACGATGACGCAGCGCTCGTTCCTGATCCTGCACGGTCTCGAGAACCACCGGCCGCCCCAGCACTGGGAGTTCCTGCTCGCCGCGTACCTCGTGCAGCGCGGCCACGACGTCCACTATCCGGCTTTGCCCGACCCCGACGCGCCCCGCTACGCCGTCTGGGAGGCCGTCCTGCACCGCCTGCTCGACGAGATGGTCGGCGACGAGCGGGTCGTGATCTGCCACTCGCTCTCATGCCTGCTGTGGTTCGGGGCGGCCAGCGGGATTCTGCCCGACCAGCGCCCCGACCGGCTGCTGCTCGTCGCCGCGCCGGCCTCACAGCTGGTGCCCGAGAGCGGCGCCGGCTTCCGGCTGCGGCGTTTCGAGCCCGATGCCGTGCGCGTATCCGTGACGACGCCACCCGTGATCGTGTGCTCGGACAACGACCCGTTCAACTTCGACGCGGCGGGCATGTATGCCGACCCGATCGGCGTGCCGCCGGTGATGGTCCACGGCGCCGGGCACTTCACGCCGGACAGCGGCTACGGGGTGTGGCAGGCGCTCCAAGCGTGGTGCGAGGACCCGTCGGCGTCACTCGGTTGATCGTGCCGGTGGCCCCGTTGGGCCACCGCCCGGCCGGGGTTCACCCTGCCGCCAGCCGCCCCGCGACTCACCCTCGTGCTTCGATCGTCTCGAGCACCATGCTGATCCGCAGCGACAGCTCGCGGTTGTCGGCGGGGACGTAAAGCGGGCCGGCCCCATCGGAGAGGAGCTCGTTCAGCTGTGCCATCCCCTGGACATGGACCGGCCGCTCGGTGACGCGCAACCGGGCCGCCAGGTCGGCGATGACCGGCTCCGCGTTGCGGAGAGCGGCGCGGTTCGGCGGGATCGCGGCGGTGATCGCCGGCGAGTTGAGATACGTCCGGGCGACCAGGCGATCGAGCGCCTTGGCAAAGCCGTCGCGGGTGCGGAGGCTGGTGAGCTGCAGCGCCCGGGCGGCGTGGAGCTGTGAGCGCCACGGTTGGGCGCCGGCGGCCAGCTCGCGATCGAGCCGTGTCGCTTTGATCCGGGCGGTGAGATGGGCCCGGCGGCCCGGCACGCTCAGAGGCTGAGCGGGGCGGCGGGTGGTCAGCGAACCGGCGTGCGAGGAGAGCATGTAGTCGATGGTGCTCCCGTTCGCGTTAAGAACCCGTACAGGCCGGGCCTCCCGTATCAAGATTTCGTCAAGACCTCCGCTAACCTCGGCGTTCGCTCACCTGGAGAGGTGGCAGAGCGGTTGAATGCGCCGGTCTCGAAAACCGGTTCGGGCTTTCAGTCCGACGGGGGTTCGAATCCCCCCCTCTCCGTATAAGATTTCTCAGTCGAATCCTCTGCCCGAGGCGGCCGGTGCGGGGCTCTACCTGCCGGCGCGCCAGCGGCAGGTGGGCGATACGCACGTCGTGGCCGATCCTGACCGCTGAGCCCGCAGAAGGGTCACACTGAGGCCATGAACCCTGCCGAGACCGCATTGCTCGTGATGGACGCGCAGACCGTGATCGTCGAGCCCGCCCCCGACTCGTTCTTTGTGGCGATGCGGCGTGCGGTGGACGTGGCGCACGAGGTCGGGATCCAAGTGATCTACATCCGCGTCGAACTTCGACCCGGCCACGTCGGGGTCTCCCCTCGCAACAAACGCCTCACCCGGCTCCAATCCCTCCTGCAACAGGGTGCGCCCGGGCTCGAGATCCATCCATCACTCGCACCCAGGGAGCAAGACATCGTCTTGACCAAACACCGTGTGAGCTCGTTCGTGGGAAGCGGGCTCGACGTGGTGTTGTCGTCGCTCGGGGTCACAGAGCTGGTCCTTGCCGGAGTCTCGACGAGCACGGCGGTCCTCGGGACGGCGATGGCCGCCGCCGATATGGACTTCGGGCTTCACGTTCTCAACGACGCCTGCTTCGACGCCCGAACCGGCGCCCATGAAGTGCTCACGAACGATGTCTTCCCGGCGATGGCGACCGTGCTCTCCGCCGAAGAGTGGGCCGCCTCCCTAACGCACTGACGGCGGCCCCTGCGACGACTGCGAACTGCAGCCGTTCTGTCCGGAGGCGGGCACCCCGGAACGCTGACCCTCGGTCAGGATGGCCCGGTATAGGCGGTCATCCGGATCGAGATCAGCAACCCAGGGACGTCAACTCCCAGCTTGATCCCGTATCGGGCCGGCGGATCCTCCGGGAACCAGCGGGCGTACTCCTCATTCATCCCGGCAAAGTCCTCGGGGCGGGCCAGCAGTATTCCGACCTCCGCCACATCGTCCAGGGTGGCTCCGCCGGCCCTGAGAACCGCCTCGCAGTTGGCCAGCGCCTGCCGAGTCTGGGCCTGGATCGTGTCGCCGACCATCGTGCCGCTGACAGGGTCGATCCCAACCATGCCGGACACGAGCAGCAACGGTCCGACCTTGACGCCCTGGCTGAACAGCGGCGAGCTGGGCGCGTCCGCTGTCGTGATGATTTCCCGTGGCATGAGTCTCCTCGGTCAGTGTGGACCGCAAGCATCTCACGCTCGGTCGCACCGGTCACAGCGCTCACGGCAGATGACCGTGACCGCCTGCTCGTACCGTCTCAAGCCGCCGGACCAGCGCCCCAGAGGGGTTCGATCGCTGTCCAGTTCATTCCGTCGGCGTCAGGCGGCGAAGGTGCGGATGTGGTCGAGGGCAGCGTCCAGGGCGGCAGCTAGCACCGTCGTCTCGCGGCGGGCCTGGGCGAGAAGCAGTCCGCCCTGCAGTGCAGCGAGCGTCGCGAGCGCGAGGGTCTCGGGATCTGCGTCTGGGCGGAGCTCGCCGCGTCGGCGCATCGCCTCCAGCCCATCGCGAATCGCCGTCTCCCACTGCGCGAATCCCTGGACGAGCGCGTCGCGCGCGGGTTCGTTGGCGTCCGCCAGCTCACTCGCCAGCGATCCCATCGGGCAGCCGCCCCGGCCGTCGCGGGCGGCGACGAAAGCGACGATCGCGTCACGCCAGCTCCGCAGCCCCGTGAACGAGTCGAGGCCCGCGAGCAGTGCCAGCTGGCCGGTGAGGACACCCTGAATCTGGTGCGCGACGACCGCGCGGACGAGATCGTCCTTATCGGCGAAGTAGTGATAGAGCTGCGAGTTGCTGACCGCTGCCGCGCGCAGCACATCCTCGGTGCTGGTTGTGGCGACACCCCGCTCGTACATCAGCTCGGCTGCGGCCTGCACGATCCGACCCCGGGTCGCACGTCCCTTCGCCGTCCAGCGGAGGTCCGCACCTGTCGTTGCCCGTTGCTGTTCCTGCTCTCGTTCCTGTTCCTGCTCCGGGCTCATCTTCCGCCGATCGTAACGGTTTGGCCTTGACAGGCCAAACCGGCACGGATAGGTTTGGCTTGTCCGCTCCAAAATCGCCTGTGGGCTCGGATCGGACTCCGGCGAACACACGACAACAACGAGGCCGCATGACGACAGCAGCAGCATCTATCGCAGAGCAGGTCACCCAACTGAAGGCCGCCTCCGCAGCACACCTTCCGAGCGAGGTACTGGCGGTGTTCGCTTCCCAGCAGGCAGATCTGGCGGCGGCCGGCGTGCCCTCCGGGGTCGCAGCAGCCGGCACGGCACTCCCCGACGTCGCGTTGGTGGATGCCCACGGAACGCCGACGTCCCTCCACGCCGTCACCGCCGGCCGGCCGGCGGTCCTCGTGTTCTACCGCGGCGGCTGGTGCCCCTACTGCAACCTGACCCTGCGCACCTATAGCCAGGCGCTGCTGCCGGCGCTGACCGACCGAGGCGTGGAGCTCGTCGCAATCAGCCCGCAGGCGCCCGACGGGTCCCTCACCACGCAGGAGAAGAACGAGCTCCCATTCGCGGTCGTCTCCGATCCGGGGAACACACTCGCCGCCCAACTCGGGATCCTGATGCCGGCGTCGCCTGAGGTCACCGCCGCACAACGAAAGCTCGGACTTGACCTGGCAGCGGTCAATGCGGACGGCAGCGACACGTTGCCGATGCCGACCGTTGTGCTGCTCGACACCGACTCAATCGTGCGATGGATCGACGTGCACCCCGACTACACGACCCGCAGCGAGGTCGCCGAGATCCTCGACGCGATCACCGCCACCCTGTAACGCACCGCCGCCCCACCCCAGCCCCCACCACAAGAGGAGATTCACCATGAGCATCCCCTACGCGTTCGTCGCGAAGCTCGAGGCCAAGCCGGAGAAGGCTGACGCTCTCGCCGCGCTCTTGACCGGCGCGCTGCCGCTTGCCGAGGCTGAGCCGGGGACTGTCAACTGGTACGCCGCCCAGACCTCCCCGACGACGTTCTGGATCTTCGACACGTTCGCCACCGAGGACGCCCGCCAAGCGCATATCAACGGCGAGATCGCCGCCGCGTTGATGGCGAACGCAGACGAGCTCCTCGCTGCCCCGCCGGAGATCCTCCCCGCCGACGTACTGGCATCCATATAGCCTGGGCACGTCGGCCGGACCCGTGCCGGCCGACGTATCCATTCGCCAGTTGGAGACGAGGCTTGCCATGCCGTGGACCGCAGCAGACATTCCTGATCAGACGGGTCGCATCGCGGTCGTCACCGGGGCCAACGGCGGCCTCGGGCTCGAGACCACGCGTGAGCTTGCGCGGCATGGTGCGCACGTCGTGATGGCGGCGCGCAATCCGCAGAAGACCGAGCGGGCGCTCGCGGACATCCGCGCGGATGTCCCCGAGCGCATCGCTGGAGGTCGTCCCGCTCGACCTGGGATCGCCAGTCTTCGGTGGGGGCGGCGGCGGAGCAGATCCTGGCCGCCCACCCGCGCCTCGACCTGCTCGTCAACAACGCCGGCGTGATGGGCATTCCCGAGCAGAAGACCGTCGATGGCTTTGAGATGCAGTTCGGGGTCGATCACCTCGGGCACTGGTCCCTGACCGCGCTGCTGTTGCCCGCGCTGCTCAGCGCTGATGGGGCCAGGATCGTGACCGTCACGAGCGCTGCGCACCACATGGGACGCGCCGTCGACCCCGCCAACCCTCACCTCGCAGGCCGCTACCGGCCGTGGCGCGCGTACGGTCAGGCGAAGCTCGCCAACTTCCACTTCGGCCTCGGCCTGCAGCAGAAGCTCGCGGCCGCCGGCAGGACCACTGCCAGCCTGATCGCCCACCCAGGCCTGTCCAACACCGACCTGCAGACCGTCAGCGTCCAGGAGACCAACGGCGGCGCGAGCCAGCGGTTCTTCCAGGTCCTCGCCGCAGCGGACCGGGATGAGTCCGGCCACCGGCGCGCTCTCGCAGCTGCGCGCAGCGGTCGATCCGGAGGCCAAGGGCGGCGAGTTCTACGGGCCGCTGTTCGTCAACAACGGCCCGCCGGTGCGCAAGCCGATCCTGCGCCCCGGCATGAACGGGGCGATCGCCAAGACTCTGGGAGGTGTCCGCGCGGGAGACCGGGATCCCGCTCGAGGTCACCCCGGCCTGACGTCGGAGACGGCAACGGACTCGTTGATCGGGGTGCGCCGGTTTCAGGATGAGCTCTACCTCCCCAGGAAGAGCTCTACGTCCCCAGGCAGCTGAGAACCTGACGCGCGATCTCAATGTCTTCGCGCGCGGTCACGACGAGCGACTGCACGGTCGCTGCGGAGGCGCTCAGATTTCAGTCGCCGCTGCCTGTGTGATTCACAGAGGGACGATCCGCAGCCCGAGGAAGCTCAACCGCTCGGTTGCGGCCTCCCGGATCGCCGGCGCGTGCTCGCCGACACCGCCGGTCCAGACGACGCACGTCGAGCCCGTCCCATCGCGGCGGCCATCGCCGCGATCCCGGCCGCGCAGCCGATGAAGGTAGACCTCGAGGCCAAGTCGCGCGTCCTCGTCGCCGGCCTCTGCGCGGTCGATCACCGACGCGCATGTCGGCGGTGCCCGCGAGGGCGAGCATGCCCGACTCGTGCTCGAGCGCGTGGTTCATCTGCCGCTCGGTCAGGCTGGTTCGCTCAAGCAGCCACAGCAGCAGCCCGGGATCGACCGATGCCGGAGCGGGTCGCCATCGCCAGACCCTCGAGCGGGGTGAACCCCATGGTCGTGTCGACCGAGCGCCCGGCCTTCACGGCGGCGAGCGAGGCGCCGGCGCCGAGGTGGCAGGTGACGATGCGCAGGCCTGTCCGGTGGCCGTCCGAGCAGCTCGGCCGCTCGTCGCGCCGCGTAGGCGTGGGAGAGGCCGTGGAAGCCGAAGCGGCGCAGGCCCCACTGCTCTCGCCAGGCGCGCGGGCAGCGCGTAGGTGCGCCGCGCCGGCGCGGGATCGTGGCGTGAAAGGCGGTGTCAAAGCACGCGACCGCGGGGCGGTCGGGCCGCAGCGTCGCTGACCGCCTCGAGCGCGCGCAGCGACTTGGCCTGGTGCAGCGGCGCCAGGTCGGCCAGCTCCCACAGCCCGGCGAGCACGTCGGCGTCGACTCTCACCGGCGCCGAGATAGCGGTCGCCGCCGTGAACGATCCGATGTCCGACCGCATCGACCGGACCGAGCGTCCTCGAGCGCCGTCGGCGAGCTGCTCGCGGGTCGACGCCCGCAGCCCTCGAGGCGCAGCTCCTTGCGCGTAGCGTGACGCTGATCGCCGTCCGAGAACGCTGAGCTTGAGGCTGCTCGAGCCGGCGTTGACGACCAGGACGCGCACGCTCAGAAGCGCGCGCGCGGAGCTGCCTCTTCGCGGGCCGGCCAGATCCAGTCGCGGACGTCCGGCGGGTCGTCTCCGACCTCGCGCGTGTAGGCGCGGTGGCGCAGGCGCTCGTCGACCATCTGCTGGCGCAGCGCCGAGGCGCGTGAGCCGAGGCTCGGGCACGCGGTCGATCACGTCCATGCACGAGATGGAAGCGGTCCATGTCGTTGAGCATCAGCATGTCGAACGGCGTCGTGGTGGTCCCCTCCTCCTTGTAGCCGCGCACGTGGAGGTTGGCGTGGTTGCGCCGGCGGTAGGTGAGGCGGTGGATCAGCCACGGGTAGCCGTGGTAGGCGAAGATCACCGGCCGGTCGGTGGTGAACAGCGCGTCGAACTCCGGGTCGGGCAGGCCGTGGGGATGCTCGGTGTCGGGCTCCAGGCGCATCAGGTCCACGACGTTGACGACGCGCACCCGCAGCTCGGGCAGGTGCTCGCGCAGCAGCGCGACCGCGGCGAGGGTCTCGAGCGTCGGGATGTCGCCGGCGCAGGCCATCACCACGTCGGGATCGCCGCCCTGTCGTTACTGGCCCAGTCCCAGATCCCCAGCCCGCGCGTGCAGTGCGCGACCGCCTCGTCCATCGTCAGGTAGTCCAGCGACGGCTGCTTGCCGGCCACGATCACGTTGACGTAGCCGCGGCTGCGCAGGCAGTGGTCGCCGACCGACAGCAGGCAGTTGGCGTCCGGCGGGAAGTACACGCGGACGATCTCGGCCTTCTTGTTGACGACGTGGTCGATGAACCCCGGGTCCTGATGGGAGAAGCCGTTGTGATCCTGGCGCCACACGTGCGAGCTGAGCAGGTAGTTGAGCGAGGCGATCGGCGCTCGCCACGGGATCTCGCCGAGTGACCTTCAGCCACTTGGCGTGCTGGTTGAACATCGAGTCGATGATGTGGATGAACGCCTCGTAGCAGTTGAACAGGCCGTGGCGGCCGGTCAGCAGATAGCCCTCCAGCCACCCTTCGCACAGGTGCTCTGACAGCACTTCCATCACGCGCCCGTCCCGGGCGAGGTGGTCATCGGTCTCGAGCGTCTCGGCCTCCCACGCGCGGTCGGTCGCCTCGAAGACAGCACTGAGGCGGTTCGAAGCCGTCTCATCTGGTCCGAAGATCCGGAAGTTCGCCTGCTCGGCGTTGAGGTGCAGCACATCGCGCAGGCATCCGCCGAGCACCCGGGTCGGCTCGCTCAGTGTCTGCCCGGGCGCCGGTACGGCAACGCCGTAACCGCGGAAATCGGGCAGCTCAAGGTCTCGCAGCAACCTGCCTCCGTTGGCGTGTGGGTTGGCGCCCATCCGGCGCTCTCCGCGCGGGGCCAGGGCCGCAAGTTCCGGGCGCAGCGCGCCACGCTCGTCGAACAGCTCCTGCGGCTGGTAGGAGCGCATCCACTCCTCAAGTTGCGCGACGTGCTCGGGGTTGCTCGCCAGGTTTGCCAGCGGAACCTGATGGGATCGGAACGAGCCCTCGGCGGGCAGTCCATCGACGACCTTTGGGCCGGTCCAGCCCTTCGGTGTGCGCAGCACGATCATCGGCCACCGAGGCCGCTCGTGGGTGGCGCCGCTCGCGCGCGGTCTGCTGGATATCAGCGATCACCGCAGCGATCTCGTCCAGCGCGCTGGCCATCAGCGGGTGCATCACCGCCGGATCGGATCCCTCCACGAAGCGACGGCGCGTAGCCATAGCCCTCGAGCAGCGAACGCAGTTCGTCCTCAGGGATGCGTGCCAGCACGGTCGGGTTGGCGATCTTGTATCCGTTGAGGTGCAGGATCGGCAGCACCGCCCCGTCGCGAGCCGGATCCAGGAACTTGTTGGAATGCCAGCTGGCGGCCATCGGCCCCGTCTCGGCCTCCCCGTCGCCGATCACGCAGCACACCAGCAGGTCTGGGTTGTCAAAGGCGGCGCCGTAGGCGTGCAGCAGCGCGTAGCCGAGTTCGCCGCCCTCGTGGATCGACCCTGGGGTCTCGGGGGCCACGTGGCTGGGGATCCCACCCGGGAACGAGAACTGCCGGAACAGCCGCCGGATCCCCTCGATGTCACGCCCGATATGGGGATACACCTCGCTGTAGGTGCCCTCCAGATAGGTGTTGGCGACGATCCCGGGTCCGCCGTGCCCGGGACCCGTCACGTACATCACGTTGAGATCTCGCTCCCGGATCAGCCGGTTGAGATGCGCGTAGATGAAGTTCAGTCCCGGCGTCGTGCCCCAGTGACCGAGTAGCCGCGGCTTGATGTGCTCCAGGCGGAGCGGCTCGCGGAGCAGCGGGTTGTCGAGCAAGTAGATCTGCCCGACCGAGAGGTAGTTGGCCGCCCGCCAGTAACGGTCCAGCAGTTGCAGATCATGCTCGCTCAGCGGACTCGCACCGTTGCGAGAGACCGTTGCGATGGTCATCGTGACCCTGCTTCCCGGAGCCGTACCGATGCCGCAGCCTGAGAACCTTGATCGAGTTCGGCCGCTGGTCCCGACGTGCCGGGAAGGACGCGCAGCTCACCGTCCGTGGCGTCCCGGTCAACCCACGCCGCCCCGCATTTCCAGCACGCATCCTCCTGCTCGGCCATCGGTGCCTGACACGACTGGCACAGCCGCGGGTGATGTCGCCCCCGTCGGATCATCCTGAGACTCCTAACGCGCTGGAGAAGTCGATCGTCGGATCGACACGGTCAGCCATATCCGTTCGTCCAATCGCGTTTGGCGAACCCGCGGATCATTTCGGTGTCGGCCCGGGCGATCACCTCTGCGACGGCCTCGTTGTCGTCCAGCGTCGCGAAGCCGGTCCGGATCCCGCGGGCGTCAGGCATGGCGGCCAGCTCGGCGGCGATCGCACTGAAGCGCGCGCGCACATCAGCCTCGGACATGTTGGAGATCGCGCAGACAAACTCGTCGCCTCCGACGCGGACGATCAGGTCGTATGACCGCAGGTTCGAGGTGAAGAGCGTGGCCAGGTGGCGGAGCAGGTCGTCCCCAGCCGCGTGCCCTTGCGTGTCGTTGAGTGCCTTGAGACCGACGACGTCGATGTAGGCGACCACCAGAGAACTGTTGGTCCGCCGGCACCTGTCGATCTCGTGCTCGAGGTCGGTCAGGCCAGCGGCGCGCGTACGCGCTCCGGTCAGCGGGTCGGTCTCTGCCATCGCAAGTTCGGACGCGAAGCTCTCGCGATCCGCAAGCGCCTCGACGCGTTCCTCAGCGGCTTGCTGGCGGTCCTCGGCCGCGGCGCGCCGGTCTTCGGCCGCCATCGCACGATGCTCGGCGGCCAGCACCCGGTGCTCGGCGGCGCGCTTGCGGTGCTCCGCGGCGCGCATGATGATCTCGACCCCAAAGTCGGCCCGACCGCCGGTTTCCTGGCTGGCCGCGTCGCGTTGTGCCATCGCCAGATCGCGGGCGGCGGCAGCGCGATCGCGCGAGACGGCAGCGAGATCACGGGCCAGTGCGATGACGTCGCGCTCGCGGGCGGCGTCGAGACGATCTCGCGCTGTCCGCGCACGCTGCTCAGTGGTGCGCTGACGGATGTCACGTGTGATCTCGTATGCGCGCGGGTCGACGCCGGCAGCGAGATCGCGGTCGCTCGCCGCCTGATCACGGTCGGAGGCGGCCTGGTCGGTGTCGGCGCTCGTCTGGTCACTGTCGGAGCTGGTCTGATCGGTGTCAGCGTGGGTCTGATCCGTATCGGAGAGGGTCTGGTGACTGTCGGCGTTGATCTGCTCGCTCGCGTTGCGGGATTCGTCGCTCGCGTTGCGGGATTTGTCGCTCGCCTGGCGGAATTCGTCACTCGCGCTGTGGGATTCGTCGAGCATCTACAGCCGTCGGATCCGGTCCGCGTACCGCTGCAGGTAGCGCTGCGCCAACCGATGCGCGAACGGGCCCCGGTAGCGGATGAGTTCCTGCCCGTCGCTGAGACAGACAGCCCAGCCGGAATTGGTCGGCTGAAGCATCAGTGCGAGCGCCATCATCGCGAGCCAGCAAGGTCGAGCTGCACTGATGAGAACATCGTCGGCTCCTGAGAAGGTGGTCAAGGTGTGACCCAGAGGTCATTGCACCCACACCGGCCAAACGCTGGAGCCGGAAGAACGGCGCCCGCCGAGAGTTAAGGCGAAGCGAAGACCTACTTTACTCCGCGGCCGAAGCCGGGTTCTTGGGCAGCAGGGGGTGGCCGTCAACAACCGCGGCCGCGAGGTCGATCAGTTTCCGGTTGGCGTTGCGGGATTGGTCGCGCAACATCTCGAAGGCACGGTCCTCATCGACTGAGTGTCGCTCCATCAGGATCCCCTTGGCTCGCTCGATCAGGGCGCGTCGGCCAAAGGCTCCCTGAAGCTCGTGAAATTCGGCGAACCGACGCAGCACGATGTCGATCGAGCTCTGCCAGTCCTCGACGTCGTTGTCCGAGATCTGGGCGAAGACACCGCGCTTGGATGCCTCCATGACGAACGCGGAATCCGGCTCGTGGAGCAGTGCGATCACCGGGCAGGCGGCCTCCCGCACGATCTTGTCGATCAGCTCAAGCGCGTGGTCTGAGCTTGCGCCCAGTCCCACGAGCGCCACATCAGGGCGTTCCCGGGCCGTCACGGGTCCGACGTCCGCGACGTCGATCTCGCGAGCGATCACCTCGTGCCCGAGCGCGACGACGATCGGAGCGAGCAGCGCAAGACGATCCTTGCGCTCGTTCGCGATCAGCACCCGCAGGTGCGCGCCGCCCCCGTGTTCGGTCACCCGATCCACACCCCGAGTCTAAAACGGGGGGTAGCCCGACGCGAGGATCGGGAAATCGCCTGCCCCGGCCGAGTACTGTGGATCGGGCTTCGCCTCACCCCTCGGCCAACACAGCTGGGCGGTGCCGAGGATCTAGCTGGGACCCGACTCGCGATGCGAGGGAAGGTGGCGACGCGCGTCCACAACGGTGCCGGCGACATCGATCAACTTCACGTTCGCTGTACGGGATTGCGCCCGGAGCAGCTCGAAGGCGCTGTCCGCGTTGATCGAGTGGCGCTCCATCAGGATCCCTTTGGCCCGCTCGATCGTGGCACGCCGCCCGAACGCCCCCTGAAGGTCGTGGAACTCCGCAAAGCGACGCAGCACGATGTCGATCGAGCTCTGCCAATCCTCGACGTCGTCATCGCTGATGTGGGCGAAGACGCCGCGCTCAGAGGCCCTCCGAACGAACGCAGGATCGGGGGCGTGAAGCAGCACAATCACGGGACAAGCGGCCTCACGCACGATCCTGTCGATCAACCCGAGCGCGTGCACAGTGCTCTCGCCCAACCCGACCAGCGCGACATCCGGTCGCTCGCGGGCGGTCACCGGACCGACGTCCTCAACTTCGATCTCTCGAGCAATCACCTCGTGACCCAGTGCGATGACAACGGACGCAACTAGCTCGAGGCGATCCCTGCGCTCGTTGGCGACGAGTATGCGGAGATGCTTCGGGGCGGCGTATCTCAGCGCGTCAGGCATGCTCACCTCCGGGGTCGGTATGTCCTCGGAAGTCACGTAACGCTGCCTGGCCCCACGGCCGACATCGCAAGGTATGCCCTCTGGTTTTGACGCTACTTGACATGTCAACCGAGAACTCGTCTGTTGCCGGGTTCGTGGAGTAGCATCAGCCGTAGCTTTGCCTGAGCCCCCGGCGAGCGGTGTGTCCGACTTCAACTCACGGTCGGTGTAGGCGTGGCGGTCATGTCACCGACACGCGAACTGACGATCGTCCGCTTGCCGAGGTCCGTCGGACTTCAAGCACGCGTGACCTTGATTGGACACCGCAATGAAGAATTCGGATTACCACGGGCCGGGTCAGCGCGATCGCGATCATGCGACCGACCGGACGACCCTCGATTCAACCGGATCGAGGACTCACGGAGACGTGCTCACGATGATCTCGGACGGGATGGTGGCGCTGTTGAAGGAGTTCTATGGGCGCGGACCGACTCGCACCAAGTCCTATTACGACGATGACCTTGTCGTGTGCGTCCTCCGCGGCGGGTTCTCTCGCGTTGAACAGACGTTGCGTGAGGGCGGCCGAGGTGATTCGGTCATCCAGCAACGGTTGCAGTTTCAGGAAGTCATGCGTGAGCGGTTCACCGGCGTTATCGAAGCTGCGACTGGCCGACCGGTGATCGGTTTCATGAGTGGTAACCAGCAGCAGCCGGACATGATGTGCGAGATCTTCATCCTTGGTCCCAGCCACCCGGACCGGGGAGCCTCATGAGCTGACCTGCAGGTCAGGCGATCACCCCGATCCGTGCGAGCCTCTAGCGCGTGAGCACATGAGCGCTCCGATCGAGCCCGCGCAGATATGGCGCGAGGTATCGGGCGGCGATCTTCGCGGGCACGCCGTTGCGTTGCAGTTCTGTCACCTGTGAGTGGGTTGCGGTGCTGCCGCTGGGCCGGGCGCTGAGCACCACCGGCCGCTGTCCGGTCAGCAGCACCGCATTGAGCTCGGGCTCGAACGTGCCCGGCTCGACCTTGGCGCCGGCGAGCGCTGCGATCGATTGCGCCGCCACGTCCGCTTGCTGCGCCGCAATCCCTCCGAACTTGATTGGAAAGTCCGTCGCGTCGCCAGCCGCATACACGCGATTGATGCCGGGCACCCGCCCCTGTTTGTCGGTCGAGATGAACCCGCGCGCGGAATTGGTCGGCACCCCGGCGCAATGCGGGCCGAAGAGTTGCGGCAGCGCGATGACCCGATCGGCATGGATCTCCCGACCCCGTTGCATCGGATCGAGGTGAAGCTCCTTCCCCGCTTGCATCGCGATCAGCCCTGGTCCGTGCACGGCGGAATGAGTGGACACGATGGTGGTGATGCCTGACTCCGTCAGCAATCGTTCGACGTAGTCCGCGACGGGCTTTCCGAAGGCCGCAAGCGGCGCCGACTCTGGCGTCACGATCGTGATCTCCACCTGGGCGGATGTCTCGTACGCGCGACGGGCCGTCATCAGGGCGAGTTCGTAAATCGGCAGCGGCCACACCGGACCGTCGGGGATCACGAATCCGACTCTGTGAACATGCCCGTCCTCGACGTCCCGCAGCACGCCATGCAACTGCTCGTCGAGCCGATGTGGGTCCAGCGTAATTGTGTCCCGGAGGTTCGCGTACACGTTGGCGCCGGGGGCCAGTAGCAGCGCGTCGTAGTGCAGTTGCTCGCCTCCCTTCGTGTAGGCCACCAAGAACTCGGTATCAACCCAGCTAAACGTGTCTGAGCACAGCTCTGCCCCCGCATCCTTCGTGATTTGCGCGAGCGGGTAGCGCCCGGAGAGTGGACGGCCGAATGGCTCCTGCACCGCCATCGGCACATACACAAAATCGTCGTTCGGCGCGATGATCGTGGTCGATACGAGATCTCCGGCGAGGTCGTTGAGGCACAACGCCGCTTCGAGCGCAGCAACGCCACCTCCGACGATCACCACCTTGAAATCACCATCACCGCCAGAGCTGGGTTGAACTGTGGTGAACGGGACGGCAAACGGGACGTCATTGCTGGATGCGTCGGGCATCGGGGCCTCCTTGTTGCTGCATCGGGGTCAGGCAGTGAGTGGTGACCATCAGACGCCAGCCGCAACGGCCGCGAGAACGGGGTGTGAGTAACTGGTCTCAGTGCCTTCGAGCACAACCTTCAGCGCGTGGGAGTTCGCGGCGTCTGCGAATGTGTCGTAGGCAGCCATCGTGTCCTGCAACGGGTAATGGTGCGTGGCGAACAGCGACGGATCGAGCCGACCACTCGCGACAAGTCGCATCAGTTGCGGAATCGTGTAACTGTCGACGAGACCGGTTGTGATGGTGACGTCGCGACCCCAGAGCTTCTCCAGATGCAGCGTCGCGGAGTGGCCATGCACGCCGATGTTGGCGACGCGTCCGCCGGGTCGGATCAGCTCGGTCGCCAGCTCGAACGTCGCGGGGACGCCGACGGCTTCAAGTGCGACGTCTGCGCCGAGACCATCGGTGAGCTCCATGATCCTCGCGACGGCGTCCTCAGCACCGTTGTTGATGGTCGTATCCGCGCCGAAGCGCTGCGCGCTCCGCAACCGCGCGTCGGCCAGATCGATCGCGACAATTCGTCCCGGCGTATAGAGGCCGGCGGTGAGCATCGCTGCCAGGCCAACCGGACCGGCACCAACGATCGCGACGGTGTCTCCTGGAGTCACCTTGCCATTGAGCACGCCGACCTCGAACGCGGTCGGGAGGATGTCGGAGAGGAACAGGACCTGTTCGTCGGTGAGCTCGTCAGGAAGCTTGTAGACGGAGTTATCGGCAAATGGGACACGTGCGTACTCGGCCTGCAGCCCGTTGATCAGGTGACCGAAGATCCAGCCGCCACCGCCGAGGCATAGGCCGTAGCGGTGTTCTTTGCAGAATCGGCAGCGCCCGCACGAGCTGATGCACGACAGCAGCACCCTGTCGCCGGGCACGACGGTGCTGACGCCAGCTCCGATCTCCTGCACGGTGCCGACGGCTTCGTGACCGAGCACAGTCCCTGGCGGCGTCTCGGGAACGTCGCCTTTGAGGATGTGCAGATCGCTGCCGCAGATCGTCGATGTGTCGATCCGAACCACGATGTCGGTCGGATCGACGATGCCCGGATCGGCGACGTTGTCCCAACCGCGCTGGCCCGGGCCGTGGTAAACGAGAGCTTTCATAGCGTTGTCCAGTCATGGTCACGCGCGCCACCGGTCCAGCGGACCGCAGCAGGCGGACAGTCGAGAGTTCGCGCATCGGTGAGAAGACCAACACGCCACACCGACCGCAGGTTGAAGCCGGACACATTGCCCGCCGAGGTTTAGGGCGAAGCTCCATCGATCCTACTGCGCTCGCGAAACCTCACTGCGGGGGGCAACTGGGCCTGGACCCGGGGAACTGCTCATTCCGATGCATCGGTTGCGGCGACGATCGGCCGCGAGGTGAGGACTGCCAGAGTCTTCGTCCAGAACTCGCGACTTGCCACTTCGGCGTACCCGGCGATCCTGCCCGTGATCGAGACGGCCGTCCCGAGGTCTGTTGCGCGGAACTCCAGCGTGATGTTCTCGCCACGGATGCGGCGCATGGCGGCGGCAGCCAGCGGCCAGCCCCACCGGGGCCGGAACGCCATCGAGTCGGCCGTCTCGCGGATTGGAACCATGTCAGCAGCTTCGAGGATCTGCGCGTTCACGATTCTGCGCACTCGGGCTCGTGCCTTGGTCGGCGATTCGGACATCGTGAATTCGTATGAGAACGATTGCGGCACTCGGCCTCCGATGATCGGCACGACGACGGTGTAGGTGGCGGGCGAACGGCCGACGGCCGTTCTTGCCAAACAGAGCCTGGCCTGGCGCGCGGCCCACGGAGCGCTACGACCGCGGAGCGCTACAGCTTGATCTGCAAACCGGCCGAGTCCATGGAGCCGGACACCTTGCTCGCCGAGGGTGTAAAGGCGAAGCACTGTCGACTATAGGCGACGCTCTGGTGCTAGCGTGAACAGCGAGGGCATACCTCGTGACGTCAGCCATAAGCAGTTGGCGGCACGACCTGACTTCGGAGCCAATTCACACGAGCCCGGAGGTCGCTATGCCCGATACGTCGCTGCTCATGCACTCGCACATCGAGTGCACCTCATGATCGCCGTCATCGCGATCGTCGTCGTCGTCGTTGCGCTCGTTGCCCTCGCCGCGTCGGTTCGGGTGATCAAGCAGTACGAACGCGTGGTGCTGTTCGAGCTCGGCAAGGTCAAGGACAGCGCCCGCGGGCCGGGGATCTTGTTCATCATCCCGCTCGTCGACCGCGTCCACCGTGTGTCGCTACGGATCATCACGATGCCGATCCAGTCCCAGGGAATCATCACCAAGGACAACGTCAGCATCGACGTCGCCGCCGTCGCGTACTACCGGGTCAAGGACCCGATCCGGTCGGTGATCGCGATCGAGAACGTGGGCGAGGCGATCAACCAGATCGCACAGACCACTCTCAGGGCCGTGGTCGGACGTCACACCCTGGATGAGGCCCTGTCGGAAACCGACACGATCAACGAGAACATCAAGGAGATCCTCGACGTGCAGACCGAGGAGTGGGGCATTGAGGTCACCGTCGTCGAGCTCCGGGACATCCAGCTGCCGGACAGCATGAAACGCGCGATGGCCCGCCAAGCCGAGGCCGAGCGCGAGAAGCGGGCGAAGATCATCGCCGCCGAAGGCGAGGCACTCGCCGCCGGGGAGCTGGCGCACGCCTCTGACGTGATGATGGCCCATCCGCTGGCGCTGCAGCTGCGCAACCTGCAGACGTTGGTCGAGATCGCGGTCGACAAGAACTCAACAGTCGTGTTCCCCGCCCCCTTGATGAGCACGATCGGAGAGCTCGGCGCATTCCTGGCACGCGAGACCGCCGCAGCGGGCGGCGCGCCAATCGCGCCAATCTCGCCAATCCTCGCCAATCGCGCCGAGCTCGCCAATCGCGCCGAGCACGACCAACGGAGAGTTGAAGCCGGCATGACCCACAACCACGGTCGTCGCAAAGGCCCCTGAGCGGAGCCCACGTCATGCCGGATCGCAGCGGAGGCCACCTCATGTCGGATCACGTCCATAGTCCGTTCGGCTCCGACCGCTTCGGCAAGACGGCGGAACGCTTCGCCCGGTTCTTCGGCACCCCGAGATTCATCATTGGCCAGACGATGCTGGTCGTCGTCTGGATCATCCTCAACGCCGCCGCCGTCGGGCTGCGCTGGGACCCGTATCCATTCATCCTGCTCAACCTCGCCTTCTCGACACAGGCGGCATACGCGGCCCCGCTGATCCTGCTCGCGCAGACCCGCCAGGCAGACCGTGACAAGGCGACCTCAGACGAGGTGGCGCGCATGGCCGACGTCCAACGGCTCCACGTCGAGCAGCAGAGCGGTGGCATCCGCGAACTTCTGCAGGCCAATACCGAACTGACCGAACGGATCGCGACATTGACGGCAGAGATCCACGCCGCGGCGTGTGGCCCTACAGACGCCGCACGCGTCTAGACAGTGAGCTCCGTGGCACCCGCGGCGATCCGCTGAACGATCTGATCGTCGCTCACGCCGAGCAGCATCCAGGCCGCGCAACCGGCGGCGAGCCGGTCGAAGTGGCGGCTGCGGCTGAGCATCGCGTGTTTGCCGCGGGCAACGGTCACAAAGCTCACCGTGGTCTGCCGGCGCAATCGGGCGGCGACCTGGCGGGAGCGCTCAATCGACGCGACCCGATCCTGATCCCCGTGGATGATCACGATCGGAGTCTCATCAAGTCCGCTGACCTCGTCCTCGCGGTAGACCCACGGCGCCAGCGCCACGACGCCGGCCACCTGTGAGCGACCGGCACTGAGCAGGGCGGCGCGACCGCCGAGCGAGTGGCCCACCAGGCAGACCGGCAGCTCCGGCCCGAACCGCTCCGCCACCTGGGCCAGCGCCCAGTCGAGATCCTCGACGGGCGTCGGCGAGCGGTCCCATCCGCGCTGTGAATTGAGCAGGCGCAGAACGGCGAGCCGGCCACCGCCGGCATCTGCGATCTGGCGTGCGATCGGAATCATCCGGAGCACCGAGAGCTGCGCCGGACTGACCGGCATCGGCCGGCCCCGGCTGGCGCCGCCGTGGAGCACCAGCACCACCCCTTCCGGCGATTCCGGCACGGCAGCGTCGATCAGGCGCGCAGTGCCAAGCAAGGTCGAGGCGTGCATCGGTGATGCGGAGTAAACGCCACAACCGCCACGGTGAGCGAGTTGACCGTGGCTCAGCTCCTCACCAGGCGCAAATCAATACGCTGGTGGAGTGGGGACCGGGGATGCGGACTCACTGTCCGAGCGGGAAATGGAGTTGCAGGCCGTGGGGGCGGCGCTGGCGCAAGCCACGGACGGCCACGGCTCCGGGCTGCTGTTTGCCGGCCCAGCGGGCATCGGCAAGTCCTCCCTGCTCGCGGCCGCGAGAAGCCCGGGCGGCTGACAGCGGATTGCTGCGTGCTGGCCGCAACCGCGAGCGCGCTCGAGCGTGATCATCCGTTCGGAGTTACGCTTCAGCTGCTCGGGCTCGCAACGACCATTGGCGCGGAAAGGGTCGAAACCGCGAACGGTCCCATCGACGTGGGACCCGGGGGAGGTCGTCACCCCCCTGGCCCGCGACCGCGCGTCCGCGCTCGGCGTGGAGTTGCGCTTCATTAAAAATTTTGAACAAGGTGACCAGTCGCCAGAGCCGCACCCGTCGCGCGACTCCCAGCCACGCCAAGCTCGAGCGCTAAAAGACCTCAGCCGACACACCAGTCACAGCCATCACCAGCACCCCGAACGGTGGACAGCCCCACGCTCAACTCGCTATACCGGCGGGGTGCGCCCGTGGCCGGTTCACTCTCCCCGCTGACCGCGGCCGCCCGGACAACGGCGGGCGGCCCCGGGTGGCCGTACTCGGGGCCGG
>CAVZTZ010000002.1:0-692044 GCA_963778315.1 uncultured Conexibacteraceae bacterium
AGTGTTATGTAGTTCTTCGTTCGGTTGGTCTTGTTTGAGCATCGCGTGTTTGCCGCGGGCAACGGTCACAAAGCTCACCGTGGTCTGCCGGCGCAATCGGGCGGCGACCTGGCGGGAGCGCTCAATCGACGCGACCCGATCCTGATCCCCGTGGATGATCACGATCGAGATCTCATCAAGTCCGCTGACCTCGTCCTCGCGGTAGACCCACGGCGCCAGCGCCACGACGCCGGCCACCTGTGAGCGACCGGCACTGAGCAGGGCGGCGCGACCGCCGAGCGAGTGGCCCACCAGGCAGACCGGCAGCTCCGGGCCGAACCGCTCCGCCGCCTGGGCCAGCGCCCAGTCGAGATCCTCGACGGGCGTCGGCGAGCGGTCCCATCCGCGCTGTGAATTGAGCAGGCGCAGAACGGCGAGCCGGCCACCGCCGGCATCTGCGATCTGGCGTGCGATCGGAATCATCCGGAGCACCGAGAGCTGCGCCGGACTGACCGGCATCGGCCGGCCCCGGCTGGCGCCGCCGTGGAGCACCAGCACCACCCCTTCCGGCGATTCCGGCACGGCAGCGTCGATCAGGCGCGCAGTGCCAAGCAAGGTCGAGGCGTGCATCGGTGATGCGGAGTAAACGCCACAACCGCCACGGTGAGCGAGTTGACCGTGGCGCAGCTCCTCACCAGGCGCAAATCAATACGCTGGTGGAGTGGGGACCGGGGATGCGGACTCACTGTCCGAGCGGGAAATGGAGTTGCAGGCCGTGGGGGCGGCGCTGGCGCAAGCCACGGACGGCCACGGCTCCGGGCTGCTGTTTGCCGGCCCAGCGGGCATCGGCAAGTCCGCCCTGCTCGCGGCCGCGAGAGCCCGGGCAGCTGACAGCGGATTCCTCGTGCTGGCCGCAACCGCGAGCGCGCTCGAGCGTGATCATCCGTTCGGAGTCACGCTTCAGCTGCTCGGCGGCCTGCTGCGCGATCCAGAGTCGCACGAGCTGCTGCTGGCCGGCGGTGGCCGGGCCGCGGCGCCGGTGCTGGCGCCCGACACGACCGAGCTGCGGCCACCCGACGCGTCGGGGGCGATCCTCTATGGCCTGTTCTGGGCGCTCGGCAACGTCGCCGCCCGCCAGCCGCTGCTGATCACGGTCGATGACGCTCAGTGGGCGGATCCAGCGTCACTGCTGCTGATCGCTTTCCTCGCCCGCCGGATCGACGAGCTGCCGGCGACGCTCCTCCTCGGCGTCCGCACGGGCGAGTCGGGCGCGGTTCTGGACGAGATCCAAGCGCTCCTCAAGGTGATCGAACCCGCGCCGCTGAGCAGCGACGGCGTCAACACGATCGCGCGCACGATCCTCGGACCTGACGTCTCCATCGAGTTCGCCAACGCGTGTCACGCACGGACGGCGGGAAACCCGTTCTTCGCCACAGAACTGCTGCGAGAGCTCGCCAATCGCGGGGTCGCGCCCGACGACGCGGGCGTCGCCCAGCTCGAGGCCACAGCGCCCGCCGGCGTCGGCCGGGTGGTGCTTGGCCGCATCGCGCGACTCGGTCCGGACGCGATCGCACTGGCTCGGACGGTCGCAATCCTGGGCGACGGTACAGCCGTCGTGGACGCCGCCGCGCTCGCCGGCCGGTCGGCCACCCAGGCCGTCACAGCCGCGGAGCGCCTGGCCACCGCGGGCATCCTGACAACCGGCGCCGGGCTCACCTTCGTGCACCCATTGATGCGTGACGTCGTTGCCGGCGAGCTTCCAGGGGCGGTGATCGCCGAGCGCCACGCGGAGGCGGCGGAGCTGCTCGATATGCGTGGCCGCGACCCCGAGACCATCGCCGCGCATCTGCTGCTCAGCCCGCCCCGAGCCAGTGCGCGCGCGGTCAACCGGCTCCGCGCCGCCGCGGCGCTGGCGCTCCAGAAGGGCGCCCACGAAGAAGCCACCGCATTTCTGTCACGGGCGCTCGCGGAACCACCGCCGGAAACTGACCACGCCGCGGTCCTGTTCGAGCTTGGAATGGCGGAGGCGGGCGCCCGCCATCCGGCCGCCCTGCAACACCTGCGCGATGCCTACGATGCCACCCCGGCCGGCACCGGCCGGGTTCCGGTGGCGATGGCACTGACGAACATGATGATGTTCGCCGGGCAGGCCAGCGGCGTTCGCGAGATCGTGGAGCGGACCCTCTGCGAGCTCGACGAACTGGATCGAGAGCCGGCGCTGCTGCTCGAAGCGGCCGCGATGACCGCTGCGGCAATCGACCAGACCGCAATTCCGGCAAGCCACGACCGGATCGTCGAGTTCGCGGCGCTCGCAGGCACGACTCCGGGCGAGTGTTCGGTGCTCGCCTGGGCCGGGTATGAGCTGGGCCGCGCGGGTGCGCCGGTCGCTGAGCTGCTGGCGGTGGCCGATAAGGCGCTGGCGGGCGGGGCCAACGGCTTCACGACCCCGACCGGGTTCGTCGCGCCGTTGATGCTGAACCTGGTGCTGCAGTGGAGCGGCGAACTCGAGCGCTCGAGAACGCTGGCCACGGGCCTGATCGATCAGGCACGAGCAGCCGGCTCGGCGCTGCTGTTCAGCCAGGCCGCCGCCTACCGCGCGATGAGCTCGTGGCGCCTGGGGGCGTTGGCCGACGCTGAGGCTGATTGCCGCCAGACCCTGGAGACAGACGGGCTTCTCGAGGGGTTCCGACTGCTCGCGACAGCAGGCCTGATCAGGGTCCTCACCGATCGAGGGGGGTTCGCCGAGGTCGCCGAGCTCAGCCACCGCAACCGGGAGTTCACCGAGAACGCGCCACCGCTGATCAGCGAGATCATGAACACGGTGATCGGCAGGTTCGAGGTCGCAAACCGGCAGTACGAGCAGGCCCTGGCGCGGTTGACCCCCGGTGGTTTCGCGGCGGAGGCGGCTGGCACGCTGAACCCGGCGGCATCGGAATGGCGCATCCACGCCGCCGCGGCCCTGCTTGGCCTCGGCCGCTACGAGGAGGCCCGCCAGATGCTGGCGCCGGCAGAGCACTCGGCCGAGCGTTCCCAGGGTCCGTTCGAGCGCGGCCTGACAAAGCGCGTCCGCGCCCTGATCGAGCTGGGGGACGGAGACTCGAGCACCGGCATCGAGCTCCTGCAGGAGTCGTGCGCAATTCTGGCCGAGTCCGAGTACGCCCTCGAATATGGGACGAGCATGGTGGAGCTCGGCGCGGCACTGCGCCGGGTCGGGCGGCGCCGAGATGCCCGCACGCCGCTGGCCGCCGGCCTTGACGTCGCCACCCGATGCGGCGCTGAGCCGCTTGCCACGCGCGCCCATGACGAACTGGTCGCCGCCGGCGGGCGACCGCGCCGGCCAGAGCTGACCGGGGTGAGCTCGCTGACGCCGGCCGAGCTGCGCACCGCCGCGCTCGCAGCCGATGGCCTCTCCAACCGCGAGATCGCCCATCACCTGTTCGTTTCGACCCGCACGGTCGAGTCCCAACTGCGTACGACATACCGCAAGCTGGGGATCACCTCTCGAGCCGAGCTCGCGGCCGTGATGGCCGCCGAGCGCAGTGATTGAGACAGGCGGGTTTGGCTAGAGCTCTGACATCGCGGCGCAGTTGATGCTTCAAAGTCGCCGCTGCTGGGCATTTCTGAGCGTGAAGTAAACGCCGCAGTCATCTGCGGAGGTCGTTTTCGCCGCAGTCAGGAGGTCCCTATGTCAGTTTCCATCCCTACCGTCGGTCCCCGACGTGCCAGCCAGAGCCGCCAGCGCTTCGAGGCGTTCGTCGCAGCCACACAACGCGAGATGGAGCGGATCAGACGGCAGCCGGCGCGCCAACCTGTACCGAGCCACGGATCACCAGGCCGTAGTGCTTCCCTGACGGCACGGCGGACGCGAGCGGCGGCTGCCCCGCCACCTCGATCCTGAGGCTCGCGAGCCGCGCCCGTCCGCGGAACACCGAGCGAAACACGCGCGTGCTCCCGTCGGGCCACGGCTGCGCGCAGGAGCCACCGGCCAGGATCGGGAACCACGGCCCCCGCTGGCGAATATCGGCGTTGATGCTCCAGTCCTCACCGACCCCACTCAGCTGGCTGTCGGTCGCCGGCCTGCCCTCAAACGCCGCGAGCACCTTCGGCAGTGCCCAGTTCGTGCGCCCGCCGTGGATGCTCGGGATCGAGTCGACGGCGATGAACGGGATGTAGCCGGCGAGGCCCCGGCCGGCACGCACGATGTGCGGAGCCGCAAGGACCTCGTGGTAGGGACCGACGGCCCCGTCGAGGTACTGCACAAATGCGCCGATGCCAAGCGGCACGCCACGGCGCAGCCCCGCTGGCAGCGCCGCTGCCGCGGCCGCCGGAGAGCGAAACGTCCACACCGCGGTCTCCACGTTCGAGCGCCACGGAGCGGGTGGCGTCCGCTGCGGCAGCCGGGCGACGACATCGACCGGCAACGCGCCCTCGAGGACGCTCGGCACCGTCAGGATCTGCTCGGCCGTCAACACCCGCCGAAGACTAGCCCGAGGAGCTACGCTCGGCCCCGTGACGCCAGAGGAGTTGGCCAATCTCGCCCACCTGCGCCGGGCCCGCGATCTGATCGATCGTGAGTACGCCCGGCCGCTCAACGTCGATGAGATCGCCCGCGCCGCGCTGATGTCATCGGCCCACTTCACGCGGCAGTTCCGCGCGGCCTACGGCGAGACCCCCTACGCCTACCTGATGACCCGCCGGATCGAGCGGGCCAAGGCGCTGCTGCGGCGCGGCGATCGGACCGTGACCGAGGTCTGCCTCGAGGTCGGTTGTGCCTCGCTCGGTTCGTTCAGCGCCCGCTTCACGGAGCTCGTCGGCGAGACCCCGACCGCCTACCGCGCCCGTGATCACAGCGCCCTCGAGAATGTCTCGGGCTGCGTCGCCAAGGACATGGGACGACCGAGCAGGATTCGAGAAGCGACACTCGCGCTCGCTCCTTAGGCTTGCGGACATGAACCTCAATCTCTCGCAGTGCTTCGTGATCGTCAGCGATCCCGATGCCGCCCTCAGCTTCTACCGCGACACCCTCGGACTCGAGCTCCGCAACGACGTCA
Source organism: uncultured Conexibacteraceae bacterium (assembly GCA_963778315.1). Classification (GTDB taxonomy): domain Bacteria; phylum Actinomycetota; class Thermoleophilia; order Solirubrobacterales; family Solirubrobacteraceae; genus Palsa-465. Next base: position 5,031 of record CAVZTZ010000002.1, read on the forward strand.
ACAAGGGCGAGTTCCGCTGGATCACGGTCGGATCGACCGAGCAGCCGAACGTCGCGATCGTGCTCACCAACTACCTCAACGGCAGCCCAGCCGACAACGACGCCGTCGCCGCGCTCGTCGCGAAGGGCGCGCTGGGCGGCGTCCACTTCCAGACCAGCGACCTCGACGGCGCGTTCGAGCGGATCCGCGACGCCGGCACCGAGATCGTCCAGGAGCCGACCGAGCAGTTCTGGGGCGTCAAGGACTTCGCGATTCGTGACCCCGCCGGGAACCTGATCCGGATCGACCAGCCACCGGCCAAGTAGTCGGCAAGCCCGGAGATGCCGGGCCCGCTGGCCCGGCAACTCAATCGCGGCGCACCAGATCCTCCAGCCGCTGCGTGTTGAGGACGTCGGCCCCTGTGGCCCCGCCCCGTCGCGCAGTGGCCACCGCCAGCTCCATGTAGTCGAAGCTCGCGGGTGCATGCGCGTCGGTGGAGCAGACGATCGAGACCCCCGCAGCGATCGCGGCGCGCACGTGCTCGCCGCTGAGGTCAAGCCGGGCCGGCAGTCCGTTGACCTCCAGCGCGACGCCGCGCTCGCGCGCGACATCGAAGATCCGCTCAAGGTCAAGCGCGCTCTCCGGCCGCCGGCCAATCAGCCGGCCCGTCGGATGACTCAGGCACCGGACCGACGGGTGCGAGAGTGCCTCCTCAACGCGCCTTGTCATCTCAGCCGCGCGCATTCGCTGCCCGCCGTGCACGCTGACCTGAACCCAGTCGAGTTCGGCCAGCACGTCGTCAGGGAGGTCCAGAGATCCGTCCGCAAGGATGTCGCACTCGGTCCCGCGCAACACGCGAAACGGGGCCAGCTCGGCGTTGGCGGAGGCGATCTCCTCGCCCTGTCGGCGCAGCGCATCGGGATCGAGCCCGGGCACCGCGCCGACGGCCGGCGTGTGATCGCAGATGGCGAGGTATTCGTAGCCGCGTGCCTGCGCCGCGCAGGCCATTTCCAGCACCCCCACCCGGCCATCTGACCAGGTGGTGTGGCAGTGCAGATCGCCGCGGATCTGCCCGAGCTCGACGAGCGGCGGCGGCGCTCCGGTAAACGGCGCTTCCCGCAGCTCGGGGGGACACCACGGGATGCCCAGCGCGGCGAACACCGAGAACTCGTCGGCGGCCGCCGGCAACGGTTCGAGCGCCGCCACGTACTCCGGCGAGCCGGTCGCCCGCACGAGCGCGGTCCCGAACCCCCCGGGCTCAGCGACGGTCAGCTCGATCGGGATGCCGTCCAGGGTGACTCCGACCGCGCAGCGCTCACCCTGTTCGATCACCGCCACGATCTGCGGCAGGGCTGCGAAGCGCCGCAGGATCGCGGCAGCGTCCTGCGCGCAGGCGACGACCGCGAGGCGCTGGCAGGAGTCGCGCCAGCGCCTGACGTCGCCGGCGGTCTGCGCCCCGAGCGCCGCGGCGATGCCGCCAACCAGCTCCCGGGCACGGTTGAGCCACAGGCCCTGCGGCGCCCTGCCCTCGACCTCCTGCGCCAGCGCTGAGACGATCTTCGCCTCGATCTTCGCCCCGATTCCCGGCACCTCGCGCAGGCGTCCGGCGGCGGCCGCCTCCCGCAGCTCAGCGGAGCTGCGGATCCGCAGCGCCCGGGCGATGTCGAGCGTGCGCTGCGCGCTCAGCCCGAGGTAGCGGCCAAGTCCGACCAGGTCGGGCACGAGATCACGCTCGAGCTCCGCCAGCTCAGTGATCTGACCGGTGTCGATCAGCTCGCGCAGGCGGCTCTCGATCCCAGGACCGACCCCGCGCAGCTCACGCACCCGACCGGTGCGGACGAGCTCCGTGACCGGCGCCGGGCTGTGGCGGATGGTGTCGGCTGCCCGCCGGTACGCACGTAACGTGTAGGGGTTCGCGTCGTTGAGCTCGAGGATTGCCGCGAACGCGTCGAGACGATCGGCGATCTCGGGATTGTCCACGGGGGACAACGTACTAACGCGAACCTGCCACGTCTCGGCGCCCGCTTTTGCGCGTGCGGCAGCTCGCAGACGGGTAGGGCATCACTAGGCGCCGATCCGGCGCCGCCCCACTCCCGACCCCACAGGAGGCGAACATGTCCACCGAGCTGACAGGCAAGAAGATCGCGATCCTCGCCGCCGACGGCGTCGAGCACGTCGAGTACCAGAAGCCGCGCGAGGCTGCCGAGCGCAGCGGCGCGACGGTGGAGCTGGTATCGCTCGAGTCAGGCGAGATCCAGGCGATGAACCACGATCTCGAGCCCGCCGCCAAGCTGAAGGTCGAGCGCTCGCTCGACGACACATCCGCTGACGAATACGAGGGCCTGATCCTGCCCGGAGGTACGGTCAACCCCGACAAGCTCCGGCTTGATGACCGGGCCGTGAAGTTCGTCCAGGAGTTCTTCCGTGCCGGTAAGCCGGTGGCGGCGATCTGCCACGGACCGTGGACCCTGGTCGAGGCGGACGTCGTTCGCGGCCGGACGCTCACGTCCTATCCGAGCATCCGCACCGACATCCGTAACGCCGGAGGGACGGTTGTCGACGAGGAGGTCGTCGTCGACCAAGGTCTCGTCACCTCCCGCAACCCCGATGACCTTCCGGCGTTCTGCGCCAAGCTCGTCGAGGAGTTCGCCGAGGGCCGCCACCAGGTCGCGCCCGCCGGCGCCACCGCCTGAGCGCTCGATCAGGCGCTCGCGCCGCCTGAGCGCTACCTCACGCCGTCGAGGCAGCTGCGACCGATTGCGATCGCGCTGCCCGACGGCAGGCCGCGGCGGTTGAAGCTGTGAGCGCGGGTCTCGGCCAGGCGCGCTCCGTGCCAGTCGTAGGTGATCTCGGTCTCCCGCCAGGTGGCGTAGATCGTCGGGCCGATCAGGGCGTAGTTGCGCTGCACGACGCTGCGGCCAGAGCAGCTGAACCCGGCCCGATCAGCCGAATCGCCGCCCCAGCCGAGCATCGGCCCGGCCGCCACGAGCTTGCCGCCGGAGAGCCCGTAGAAAGCCGCGTTGGCCCCGCTTGACGCGCGGTCGATCTCGAGCAGCACCCGGTCAGCGGCGCCGGCGCTGACGTGGGCGACCGAGAGGATCGCCGCCGCCGGCACGCCGAGCCCGATCACGGAGCGGGCGCCGCTTGGAAGCACGACCTCGAGGTATGCCTGCTTGGCGACAAACAGCCCCTTGAGGCTCGGGGGCAGACCGATCGACACGGGTCTCTCCCGCGTCAACACCGAGTAGAGGATCACGAGGTCGTCTTTGCCGCTGCCGTCGAGGTTGGCCTGGCGGACCTCGACGCAGCCGGCCCGTGCCGGCAGGTACACGTCGCTTGCGGCCAGCGGACAGAGGCCGGTGACCACACCGCTGTTGGCCTGGCTGCTCGGGGCATCGGCGAACAGCGCGCCGGCGGAGACGGGCAGCGCAACCGCCGACACGGCACCGGCGATCGCCAGCGCGGATGCCGTGATCAACGCGACCAGGATTCTCGGGTTCACATCACCTCATTGCACGTGGGGTGCGGCTTGTGACCGCGCTCTGTCAGGATCCCGACGTCCGCTGCTCCACCGTCGAGGAGACCCATGATCTCAAGCACTGTCGAAAAGGTGATCCGCGCCCCGCGCGAGCTCGTCTACGAGACGTTCGCCGACCGCGAACGCAACAGCGAGTTCCTGCCGATCCAGGTCAGCCTGGTGCGGCCCGGGACCGATGCCCGCCAGGGAGTCGGCGCGGTCCATCAGCTCGGGTTCGGTCGCTTCGGCCTGCGTGAGGAGCTGACCGAGCTCGTCCCCGGCGAGCGGATCGGCTACAAGCTCGTCTCCGGCCTGCCCGTCAAGGCCCACACCGGCGAAATTCTCTTCAGTGACGCCCCGGGCGGTACCCGCGTCAGCTACACGATGCACACCGATCCGAAGCTGCCCGCACCCGCCGCCGTGATCCAGTTGATCCTCAAGCAGACGATCAGCCAGTTCCTGGCCGGCGCCTCCAAGGCCGCCGAGCAGCGCGCAGCGGCGGCATGACCGGTCCCGTCACCGTGCGCCCATTGCGACCGGATGACCGGGAGCAGTGGGAGCCGCTGTGGCGGGGCTACCACACCTTCTATCGGTCAGAGGACGCGGATGCGCTCGCCGAGGTCACCTTCTCCCGTCTCTGCGAGGGAGAGCCGATGCTCGGCCTGCTGGCCGTGCTCGAGGACGAAACGGCGGTCGGGCTGGCCCACCTCGTCTTCCACCCGAGCACCTGGAGCGCCCAGCCGTCCTGCTACCTGGAGGACCTGTTCGTCGACCGCGGCACCCGCGGCTCCGGGATCGCCAAGCAGCTGATCGAGCATGTGTACGGCCTCGCCAAGGACCGCGGCGCCGGCCACGTCTACTGGATGACGCAGGAGTTCAACGGCCGCGCGCGGTCGCTGTACGACACGGTCGCGGACCTGCGCTCATTCGTGATCTACGAGCACGAGCTCTAACTCCAGCTTGCGCCGGCCTCCTCCCGGACGCCAGTTGGCCCCAACCGTACCGACGGTGACTGGGGCTCGGAGTGCTCCGGGACGCCACGGGAAGATGCTCGACCTGCCCAACGCGCTTAACGCTCGACCTGCGAGCCCCCCGTCATGTGCTGGGTCCCGTCCGGGAACAGCACCCACGCCTTGTTGGTGCCGTCGTAATCAGGACCCCACAGCAGCAGCTTCGCCGGCTCGCCGCCGACGAGCACGTCCTCGCCCTCGGGGACCTCGTCACCGAGCAGCGCCTTGAGGAACACGTTGTTCTCCAGTTCCTCGCCGATCGTCGACGGCTCGCGGTGCCCGGGCCGCACGACGGTCTCGGGCGGCAGCGCCGCGAACCGACGCAGCGAGGCCCGCAGCTCGTCCAGACCGCTGTTGCCGGGCGATCGCGTGCCGCCGACCGTGCCCTTGAACAGCACGTCACCGGTGAAGAGCTCGGTCCCGTTGACGAGGAAGGCGGTGTGGTCATCGGCATGGCCGGGCGTGTGCAGCGCCTCGATCGAGAGGTCGCCGAACCGGAGCACGTCCCCGTCGCCGATCACCTTGTCGATTGTGCGGCCCTCGAGCAGGTCGCGGGTCATCGCGTTTGCGATCAGCGGCACGCCGAGCTCCGCGTAGTCATCGAGCATCACGTGGTCCCAGTGAAAGTGAGTGAGCAGCACAGCCTCGATCTTCAGGTCCTCCGAGCGGGCGATCTCCAGCAGCGGCGCGCCGACGCCGTTGCCGTCGATCAGCACGGCCGTGCCGTTGCCATCGTCGATCAGGTAGGCGCGGGTCAGGAACCCTTCGCTCTCGGTGTCATAGACGTTCATCAGTCGAATCCAATCACGGCGCGGATGCCGTCCTGGTTGTGCATCAGTTCGAACCCGTCGTTGACCTGGTCCAGGGAGATGCGGTGGGAGATGAATGCGTCGACGTCAATCTCGCCGTCCAGGTACCGATCGACCAGTTCCGGCACCTGATCCCGTCCCTTGATGCCCCCGAACGACGAGCCGGCGATCCGCCGCCCCGTGATCAGGTAGCGCGGAATCACGTCGAGCGTCTCGCCGCGCCCGGCAACCCCGCACATCGTGGCGAGGCCCCACCCCATGCGGGCGGCCTCGACGGCCTGGCGCATCACCGCCACCAGCCCGGTCGCCTCGATCGTGTAGTCGGCCCCCATTCCCCCGGTCTCCTCGAGCACGCGTTCGACCGTGCCCTCGCCGCCGACCCAGACCTCGGTGGCACCGTGGTGGCGTGCCATCTCCAACCGATCCTCAGAGAGATCGACGCAGATGATCCGCTCGGCACGGGAGAGGCGGGCGCCGACCACCGCTCCGAGCCCGACCATCCCGGCACCGAACACGACGACCGTCGATCCCTCCTCGACCTTGGCGGTGTACAGTGCCGCCCCGATTCCGGTGGAGAGTCCGCAGGCGAACAGGCATGCCGCCGCAAGCGGCGCCTCGGGGTTGACCTTCGCCAGCGCGATCTCGGGCATCACGGTGTGGGTGGCGAACGTCGAGGTCCCCATGAAATGCCGGATCGGGTCTCCGTCGCGGGAGAGCCGGGTGGTCCCATCGGGCAGGTACCCGAGGTTCTGCTGCGCCCGGATCGCCGTGCACAGGTTGGTCTTCGGCGATTGGCAGTGCTCGCACTCACGACACTGCGGCGAGAACAGCGTGACGACGTGATCCCCGACCGCGACATCGCGCACCTCGGGTCCGACAGCCTCGACGACCCCGGCCCCCTCATGGCCCAGCACGGTCGGGGCATACCCCGACGGATCGACTCCTGAGGCCGTGTACATGTCGGTGTGGCAGACCCCGCACGCTGCCAACCGCACCAGCACCTCCCGCCCACGTGGCTCGGCGAGGTCCAACTCGGTGACGTTCAAGGGCTGCCCGAATTCCTCGAGCACCGCGGCGCGAATCTTCATGCCCCGACCTTAACCCGTTGTCATCGGGCCTGTCGGGCTACCCGCTTCGGGTAGAGACTGGGATCCTCACCTTCAGACCGTGGCCGCCCACCGCCACCAGCAACGTGCGGGCGGCGACCGGCAGGTGCACTCGGAGGGTCTCGTGCCCGCCGGCGCTGACCGCGTAGCGGACGGTCCCGAGCGTCACCGTCGCGGTCCGACCGTGGCGACCGTGACCGCGCGTGCGCGTCGTCAGCGTCAGCGTCAGCCTGCCGCGGCACGTCCCGGTTCCGCGACAGGCGATCTGGATCACCACGACCCCGACTCGCGTCACGGTGATGTGCCTGACGCTCAGCGTCGGCGGTGTGCCAACGGGCGTCGTGGTCGTGGTCGTGGTCGTGGTCGTCTTCGTCCCAGTCCCCGTCCCGGCGCCCGTGGTCCCCGTCCCCGTGCCCGTGGTCCCCGTCCCCGTGCCCGTGGTCCCAGCCCCAGTCCCCGTGCCCGTGGTCCCAGTCCCGGTGCCGGTGGTCTCGGTCCCCGTCCCGGTGCCGGTGGTCTCGGTCTCCGTAGCGGTGGTCGTGGTCCCGGTGGTGGTCCCAGTGGTCGTGGTCGTCGGGGCGCCCCCGCCCGCAGCGATCTGCACCACCGCGCTCTCGGCCTGGTTGGTCGTGGCGTCGTTGCCGGCCTCGACGACACAGCTCAACTCGTCCCCCGCCTCTGCCGCCGGCACGACGTAGGTGGCGGTCGAGCTGAAGGAATCGACCGCGCTGCCGTTGGCGAGCCACTTGTATTCGTAGGTCTGCGGCGTGTCACCGCTCCAGGTCCCCGGCGCGCAGCTCAGGGTGCCGCCGGCCGCGGCCGTGCCGCTGATCGTGGGCAGCGAGGTGTTCGACGGTGGCGCGGTCGGCTCGGCGCCACCGGTCAGCGCCAGCGTGTCCGCGTCAGACCCGGCGATCTGGGTGATGTCGGTGCCGGCCGGGAACGTGACCTGCGTGGGGTCCTGATCGGTGGTATTGGTCTGACCGTCGCCGACAAGGCCGTAGAGGGTCTGGTTGTCCTCGCCGAACCCGAACAGCGTCCCGTCATCACCGAGCGCGAACGAGGTGTAGATCCCGCCGGTGAATCCGACCAGCGGCGGCAGCTGCGGCGCGTTCGGCCCCGTCGGCTCCCCGAGCGGTACCGGCACGTCGCTGTTCTGAGCGGTGCTGCCACCTCCAAGCTGATCGAGGTTGTTGGCTCCCCAGGCGAGGCCGACACCGTCCCGGATCGCGTAGCTGTCGTAGCCGCTGGCACCGATCGCGGTGACGCCGGTCAGGGTCCCGGTGCCGCTCCTGCCGACGACCGCGACCGGCGTGTCGCTGTAGCTGCCGGTGCCGTTGCCGAGTTCGTCGGACTCGTTGTCACCCCAGTCAAGGACGCTCCCGGCCGTGGTTAGGGCGAGCACGTGATCGGTCCCGCGAGCGGCGATTGCGGTGATGTCGCCGGCTTCGGCACCAAGTGATACCGCGACCGGCACGTCGGAGGTCGCCGTTGCTCCGTCGCCGAGCGCGCCATCGCTGCCATCCCCCCAGGCGACGACGTTCCCGCCCGTCGTCAGCGCGTAGTCGTTGACGGCGTTCGCCGCAATCGCCGTGATCTTGCCGGCGTCGTCGGTGCCGCCGACGGAGCTGAGGTCGACCTCCGCCGGTGTGGCGACGGACTCGTTGTTGGTCCCGTTGCCGAGTTCACCGATCGCGTCGTCACCCCACGTCCAGACGTTGCCGCCCGAATCGAGCGCCATGCTGTCCTCGTACCCGGCCGCGACGGCGATGATGTCCGGCGCCGGGTGGCCGGGGAACGGCACCAGAACCGGTGAGTCCTCAGCGGTCTGGCTCGGGTCGCCGAGCTCGTCGTCACTGTCATCCCCCCAGCCGTACACCTTCCCCGACGCGGTCAGCGCGAGCGAGTGGTTACTTCCCTGGGCGATCGCGACGACCGGTCCGGCGGCGGCCGGGAACGCGACGGGCTCAGGAATCAGCGGGTTGAGGGTGGAGTCGGTGCCGAGGTCGGTCTGCCCGTTGGTGGTCCCCCAGGCGAAGACCTCACCCGGCAGCGGTGCGGTGACCTTGATCGTCAGGGTCGGCGTGTACGCCGCCGGCGAGATCCCGTTCGAGGCCTCGATCGTGAAGGTGTAGATGCCGGCCCCGGTGGCCGTGCCGCTGAGAACGCCGGAGCTCGCATCGAGCGTCATCCCGGGCGGGAGCGAGCCGCCGGCGACCGCGAAGCTCGCCGCCGGGTGGCCGGCCGCAGCGAACGTGTAGCTGTAGGGCGTGACGACGTCGGTCAGTGCCGGCGGCGTGTCGGCCGTGAACAGCGGCGACGCCGGCGTCAGCACATCAACGCTGATGCTTGAACTGACGTTTGCTGGGTTCACCCCGTTGCTGGCCGTCACCGCGAACGTGTAGGTACCCGGTGTCGACGGCGTGCCCGACAGGACGCCCGTGGCCGGGTCGAGCGTGAGGCCCGGCGGGAGCGCACCGCTCGAGACCGAGAAGCTCGGCGCGGGCGAGCCGGTCGCACCGAACGTGTAGGTGTATGCCTGCCCAGCGACGCCGTCGGCCGGGGGCGTGTCGGCGTACAGGCTCGGCGCGGGCGGTGCCACCGCTGGGACGATCACCGACACCGATTGGGCCGGCATCTCATAGCTGTAGGTGTCGTTTGAGCTGGTCGGCTCAAGCGGCGAGCTCGCCTCCACGGGGGCGGCCCCACCGGCTGCGGTCAGCGTGTACACCTTTGCGCCGGCGTACTGGGTTTCGTCGGCGATATTGATCGTCGCCGTCTCATCGACGGTGTTCTTGTTGATCGCAACGATCACCATGCGGTGGTTGTCGGAGGCGTCGATCGACGCGTACACGGACGTGTTGACCGGATCCGAGTTCGTCGCCTTGACCTCCGTATCGCCGAAGCCGTTGCCGTCACCGTCGTAGTTGCGGAACATCCGGAACGCGGCGTAGGCGTAGTTGTCATCGCTGGTGTCGGGCCAGTACGTCGCCATGTGCACCCCGTACTTGCCGAAGATGCCGAGCGTGTCAGCGGTGGCGATCGCGCCACTGATGTCCGCCCCGGCGCCGTAGTCCCACTCACCGAAGCTGAGGTTCATCCCCGGATCGTCGGCGGCGATCTTGCCGTCCAGCCACGGGATCAGATCGATCGGGCCGAACCCGGACAGGTAGCTGCTCGACTCCTCCGTGTAGGTCGGATCCCACAGTGATCGCGGCCACTGTTCCCGGTAGGCGTCGTCCTGCGCGGTGGTGCCGGTGGTGTCGGACACTCCGGGGTCCTGCGGGTACCAGTGCAGGTCGAAGTCGCTGATCAGGGTGTGCCCGGCGGTCGCGTTCGCCGCCGCGATCTGCTTGAGGTAGTAGTCGGTGAAGTCTCCGTCGTTCTCGTAATCGCTCGACGTGTATTGATCGGGTTCATCGAGGGTCAGCAATCCGTAGTAGCCGCCCAGCACCGGACCGGCGATCTCCGCGTTCGGATCGACCTCCTTGATCGCCTTGGCGTACGCGATGTCGTCGTCGGTGAGCTGCTGATAGGTCGCGGCAGTCGTGACGACCTCGGGGTGATCCCCGGACCAGTAGTCCGGCTCGTTGTCGAGGTCGAAGATCGGCGTCCAGTTCGGCTCGTGGACCTGCAGCCACTTGGCGAAGTCGTCCTGGTAGACGGTGTCGCCCTGAGCGGTGCCCGCGGGGGTCGCCGTCGGGCCGGCGGGATCCTCGGGCGCCTCGGGATCGAACCGCGTCGTCAGGTAGTTCGGGGAGTTGCGGACGTCCTGCGGACAGTCCGTGTACTGGCCGGTCGAGTTCGTCGGCGTGCTGTTGTCGGTGTCGGCCGCGACATATCCCTGGATCGGGATCGTGACGAGCGTGTCGATCCCGGCGCTGTCGTCATCGCCGATCGTCCCGGACACTGCCGCCCCGGGCGCGCTCGACGCATCGAGGAAGTCGTCGTTCTCGACGCAGTAGTCGATGCCGGCGTTGCTGGCGTTGTTTTCCCAGTTGAACGCAGTCCACCGGTCCCCTCCCATCCGGACGACGGTCGGATCGGCCTGCGAGACGACGGTGCTGTAGTCGCTGTTGTAGGCGGTCGCATCGGCGTTCACGCCATAGATCAACGGGGAAATCGGCGCGTGGTCAGTGCTCGCATCGATCGCGAACGTGACGGTCGCAGGCGATGCCCCACCGGCCGATCCGCTTGATGCCTGCAGGGCGGCCGTCGCCACTCCGAGCACCGCCGCCAGCGCCGCCATCAACAGGCGAAACCGCCTGGCCCCGACCGTGATCGATCCCATCCGCTGCAACCCCCGTGTTCGTTTGTGCCCGGGTCAAGCATCGCTCACGGCCAGCCGCGTTCGCATCAGCGCTCACTACTGAACTTTTGCCCTGCCGGGCCCGTACGGAGCAAACGCCCCGAGGCGTTGTAGGCTTGGTGTGGGAGAGGAGAGACTCCCCGGGCAACCGGGGCAGTGAGGCAGGGCTGTCTTCTCAGAACATTACGAGAGGAGTTTCCTTGCATCGCAAGCTCGCCATTGGTGGCGCCGTTTTGGTCGCCATGCTGGCATTCGCAGGTCGCGCGTTCGCTGACACCACCACCCCGGTGCAGCTGACGTTCGATCACATGGTGCTCGTCACCCCGGATCTGACCGCTCAGGTTGTCAGCCCGACGACGCAGCCGCTGACCGTCACCGCCGACGTCGATACGACAACCGGCGCGTTCACGATCGCGCAGTCTGATTTCAGCGCCCCGACGTACAGCTTCACGAGTCCCGTGGCCGGCACCGCGCAGGTCGCGCTCGCCGCCCCCGCCACCGGCCAGCTCGATCCCACCACGGGCGCCGTCGAGATCACCGGCAATTTCCAGTCCACGATCACGATCACCGGCGAGGGATCCTGCGTCGTCGACACGGGCACGATCACGCTGTCGACCGCCACGACCAAGCCCTACCCCGGCCAGGACTTCCCGGCCGGCGAGACCGGCGCGATCACCGGTGACGGCGCGTTCGGCACCGGCTGGAGCACGCTGCCGCCCGGCACCGGCTCAGCCTGCACGCTCGTCAACCCGGCAGTCGACGGCACCGGCGGTATCTGGATCTCGCGCGGCATCTCGCCGACGACCACGACCACGACGGCGCCGAAGCTGAAGCTGACCGTCGCCAAGCCGAAGTCGATCAAGGCCGGCAAGTCCGCCTCCGTGTCCGCGACTCTGTCGAACACCGGCGGCGCCGACACCAGCTCCGTCAAGGTCTGCCTGGCGGCGAAGAAGCTGTCGCCCGCCAGCAGCTGCAAGACGGTCAAGAACCCGGCAGCGGGTGCAATCGACAAGCTGACCTTCAAGGTCAAGGCCAAGAAGGCCGGCTCTTACAAGCTGACCGTCTCGGCGACCGGGCTCAGCTCGAAGTCAGTGACGCTCAAGGTCACCAAGTAGGGGTTACCGGCGGGGGTCCCGTTGGACCCCCGCCACACCCTGCAGCACCCTGGACACCCGCGACCGCCGCGCCGGCAGCACGTCCGGCTTGACCCGCAGCGTGTTCAGCGTCATCGCCAGCATCTCGTAGTGGCCGACGAGCATGATCAGCTCGATCAGCTCCTGATCTGAGAGCACCGGCCGCAGCTGCGCCCACAGTCCGTCCGAGAGCTCGCGGTCATCACGAAGCTCGTCGACGGCGCGCAGGATCAACCGCTGGCGCTCGGACCACCCCGGGGCCTCGCTGCCCTCCTTGACCCGCGCCACATCCGCCGCCGAGAGGCCAGCCGCCTGGCCGAGGCGCTCATGGTGCTGCCACTCGTACTCACAGCGGGAGTTGTGCGCGACCCGCAGGATCACCATCTCGGAGTCGGTCCGCGGCAGCTTGCCGCCCGGCATCAGCGCGCCCGCGAACCGCAGCCACGGCCTAAACAGCCCGCGGTGGCGGGCGATCGTCGTGAACACGTTCGGCGGGCCGCCGCCGGAGGCGAGGCCGATCACCCGCGTGATCAGGTCGTTGACCCGCCCGATCTCCTCCCGGGTTCCGGGCGCGATGCGCGGCTCAGTCATGCCGGCCTCCCGGCGAGCACGGCCGCCACGAGGTCCACGAACGGGGCGTGCAGATCCGCCAGCTCCTCGGGGCGGCGCGCGGCGAGTATCTCGGTCACCTGCGTGATGATCGCCGCAACGAGCGCCCGGCAGGCAAATTCCTCGGTGGCGTCGCGTGGGCCGAATCCCTCGATCAGCAGCTGCTCGAACCAGCGCTTGATCTCGGCACGGCGGTCGAGGACCTCGTCGCCGGCGGCGTAGACCTCGACCATGAACAGGCGCGCGTAGGCCGGCTCCGCGGCGAGCGCCTGGAGATACACCTCGAGCGTGTGCGAGAACCGCTCAAGCGGCGGCCAACGGGCCGCCGAGCGTGACTGCGCTTCAAGGAGGGCCAGCACGGCGGCCGCGGCCTGCTCGTAGGCGGCGATGAAGCACTCCTGCTTGGAGGTGAACAGCTGGTAGAAGGTCTCGCGGGAGACACGGGCGGCGCGCAGCACGTCGGCCACCGAGGTCTCGGCGTACCCCTGCGCGGCGGTGACCTCGGCCATCGCCCGCATCAGCCGCTCGCGCTGTGAGGCGATGACCTGTTCGCGTGAGAGCTTGTGGGGCCCACGGGGCAGCGAGGTCGTCATCTGCACGCAATCCTACGTGATCCGGTAGAGTGGCGAACAGTGACGTTCTTCACTCGTGCAGGGGTGCTGGTCGCGGTGCTGGCGACGCTGTCGTTGTTCGCCGGTCGTGCGTTCGCAGACACCGCAACGCTGAACACGACCGTGACGATGCCCGACGGCGTCGCGCTGACCGCGACCGTGACCGGCCAGGCGCCGCTGAGCGCGCGGCCGACGATCGTCGAGTTCAGCCCCTACGGTCCTGCGTCGGGCACGGCGCCGGTCGTGCCCGAGTTCAACTACCTGCTGATCCAGGACCGCGGCACCGGCGACTCCCCGGGGCAGTGGGACGCACTCGGTCCCCGTAGCCAGGAGGACGTCGTCGACACGCTGAAGTGGGCGTGCTCGCAGCCGTGGAGCGACGGCACGCTCGGTCTCAACGGGTTCTCGGCCAGCGCGATCACGATCTACAACTCGCTGTGGCAGAAGCTCCCCTGCGTCAAGGCGGCGGTGCTGAAGTCGGGCACGTACTCGCTGTACCGCGACCTGCTGTACCCGGGCGGGGTCAACAACCTCGTCGACGGCGCCGGCGTACTGGCGATCATCGGCGGCGACACCCTGGCGCAGGGCGAGGAGCGGCTCGCGAACCCGGTGACGGGCCTGCTGAACGGGTTCGACACTGGGCTCGGGTTTGTCGACCTCGGCCTGCAGGACATTGGCCATCCGACGCTCGACTCGTTCTGGCAGCAGCGGCAATACCGCGGCGACGCCAACCACTTCCCGGTGCTGATGCTCGACAGCTTCTATGACGTCGAGTCCCAGGGGGCCTTCAACGCGTTCCGGGCGCTGCGCAAGGTCGGCGACAAGCTGCTGGTCGTCGCCGGGCACGACGGCTCCCCGGCGGGCACCGACGGCGGCGTGGGTGCGATCGACACCTGGTTTGACCACTACCTGTTGGGGGTCGACAACGGCGCCCAGTCGGGCCCGCGCGTGCACATGCTGATGTCCGACGGCAGCCGCGAGACGTATGACAACGGCCAGTACGTGACCTACGACGCCTCCAACTACCCGGTGCCGGGCACGACCTGGCAGACGCTCTACCTGAGCTCTGCGCGCAGCGATGCATCGGCGTCGTCGTCGAACAACGGCTCACTGGTGGCGTCGGATCCTTCGGCCGTCTCGTCGCAGTCGTATGTGGCGGTCCCGTCGGAGCCCACGATGAGCGACACGCCGAACTCCGGCTTCATCGGGCCGGACGGTCTCAACGAGGCCGCCGAGTACTTCCCGCAACTGACCGAGACGGGCCTGGCCGAACCGCTCGGTCTGACGTACACGACGGCGCCGTTGGCGGCGAGCCTGCTGTCGGCCGGGCCGGCAGCGCTCGACGTGACGCTGTCGAGCACCGCCACGGCGACCGACATCTGGGCGGTGATCTCCGACGTCTGGCCGGACGGCACCTCGCACCCGGTTGCGAGCGGCCGGCTGAACACGACATTCCCGCTGATCGACTCCGCTGATTCGATTCGGGACAGCGCCGGGCAGGTTGTCGGGCCGTACGGGAACTTCACCGATTCGGTGTCGACGGCGCCGCTGAGCTCGCGGACCTATCAGCTGGCGTTCTGGCCGATCGGCAACGAGTTCAAGGCGGGCGACCGGATCCGGGTCACCCTGCTGGGCGCCTCGGCCGCGTCCGCGCCATCGGTACCTGGTATCAACACGGTGACGCTGGGCGGCGTCGAGGGTTCGAAGCTGCTGCTGCCCGTGCTTCCCTCTGGATCATGAAGCCGCCAATCCCCTCTCTCGACGGGCGCGTCTGCCTCGTCACCGGCGCCGCGTCCGGAATCGGCCGCGCCGTTGCCTACGCAGCGGTCGCCGACGGCGCCCGCGTGGTGCTGACTGACGTCAACGCCGCCGGCCTTGATGCGGTGGCCTCCGATCTCGGTGAAGCCGTCGCCGCATCGCGCGCGCTCGACATCGGTTCCTACGAGGCGGTGCGTGCGTTTGCGGACGACGTCCTGGCAACCGTCGGCCCCGTCGACGTGATCATGAACATCGCCGGAATCGCGACCTGGGGGGCCGTCCAGAAGCTCAGCCACGAGCAGTGGCGCAAGACGGTCGACGTCAACCTGATGGGCCCGATCCATGTGATCGAGTGCTTCGTGCCGGCGCTGATCGCGGCTCGCCGCCCGGGCCAGATCGTCAACATCTCCTCGGCCGCAGGGCTCTCCGGGCTGCCATGGCACGCGCCCTACAGCGCCACCAAGTTCGGGCTGCGCGGCCTCTCCGAGGTACTGCGTTATGACCTGCGCCGCCGCAGGATCGGGGTGACCGTCGTCTGCCCCGGAGCCGTCAACACCGGCCTGGTCAAGACCGTTGACATCGCGGGGGTCTCGGCCGGCGCGCGGGAGGGGCTGACCAAGCACTTCGTCCGCCACGCCGCACCGCCGGAGAAGGTCGCGCGGATCATCATCGACGCGGTGGAGCACAACCGCTATCTCGTCTACACCGGCTGGGACATCCGCGTCTTCTACGCGATCAAGCGCCATGCGCCGCGCGTCTACGACCTCGTGATGAAGGTCGTCAACGACGTGATGCAGGGCATGCTCAAGCGGGCCGCTCGGAAGTCAGTGAATTAGTCTCTCGGGGCATGCTGCTCCGCGGAATCCGGTGGCGGCTCGGCGCGAGCGTGCTGACGGTTCTGACCGCGGCGCTGGCTGTCGGGGTCGCGGTGTTCGGCCCGCTGTACCTGCAGGCCGCCGGCGATTCGCTCGTCCGCGGCGCAATCGGGGCCGCCTCGGTACAGACCAGCGGGCTGACGCTGATCCCGCGGCCCGGGCAACCGGTGTCGTTCGCGGAGCTCCAGCACGCCGAGCGGGTCTCAGGCGCCGACGGCCGGTTCTTCGGAGCTCCGATCAGCACCGCCGCCGCCCCGGTCGAGTTGAGCGCGCCCGACGGATCGCCGCTGATCTCGCAGCTGCTGTGGCGGACCGGGATCTGCGCGTCGCTGCACTTCGTGGCGGGCGGTTGTCAGATCGGCGGGAGTGACGTCGCCGTGTCGAGCCGCAGCGCGGCGCAGCTGCATGTCGGCCTGGGCGCGACGATCGTCGCGTCGATCTACGGCGCGCGCGCTCCGCGGCGGCTGGATGTGGTCGGCATCTACACGGCGCCGAACTTCGCCGATCCGGTCTGGTGGGGTGACGCCGAGAGCTATTTCCCGTACGGGTACACGACCGGGTTGGCCCACATCCCGGAGCTCGACGCGCTGATCGCGGCGCGGGCGACGGTGCTCAGCGTCCCGGCGCGGGCTGCGCCGGCGCTGTCGGGCCAGCTGCCGCTGCGAGCAGGCGCCGTCGGGATCGGGACCTCGGGGACGGTGTCACGATTCGTGGCTGGTGCGAAGTCACGGGCGATCGCGGCCGGGTTCACGATCAGTACCGGAGTGCCGGCGCTGCTCGGTGCGGCCGCCCATCAGCAGGATCAGCTGCGAACGGTCGTGCTCGTCGCCTCGGCCCAGCTGATCCTGCTGGCGGTCTGGATCCTCGGCAGCATGCTGACCCGCAGCGGCGAGGCCCGTCGCGCGGAGCTGCGGGTCGCGCAGCTGCGTGGGTTCCCGGCCATGTCGTTGCTGTCGGTCGCGATCGGCGAGCCGCTGGCCCTGTGCCTGATCGGTCTGCCGATCGGGTTGGTGGTGGCGGTCGCAGCCGTGGTCTTCGCGCGTGGGTCACTGATGGCGTCGGGCACGGTTGTCGGGGTGAGCGTGTTGAGCGTGGTCGCGTTGGTGGTGACCCTCCTGGTGATCGTGGCGGTGCTCGGGTTCGCGGCGTCGCGGCTGGTGCGGTCCTCCGATCTGAGCGAGCGCCCCGCCCGGACCGGGGTCGGATCCGTGTCGGCGCTGGCGGACGCGATGCTGCTGGTGCTGTCGATCGTGTCGCTGGTGGCGCTGGCAACGACCGGCGCGCTGGGTTCCCACGGTGACCCGATCGCCAGCCTGGCGCCGGGGTTGCTGGCGCTCGGCGTGGGGGTGCTGGCGGCGCGCTGTGTCGGCTTTGGGTGTGCGGTTGCCGTGCGCCGCAGCGTCGACTCGCCGCGGGTCGCGTGGTTTCTGGGCGTGCGGCAGGTGTCGCGCCGACCGCTCATTCTGCGGCAGGGACGGGTTCTGATCATCGTCCTGTGCCTGGCCAGCTTCTCGGTCTCGGCGTGGTCGGTCGCGCGCTCGAACCGTCAACTGCTGTCGCGACTGACGGTCGGCGCGGCGAAGGTGATCACGGTCAACAACACCGGCGCTCTGGCCGCTGAGGTCGCCGCCGCTGACCCGTCGGGCCGGTGGGCGATGGCAGCCGTGCAGATCGACACCGACAGCTCGTCGCTGCTCGGGGTCCAGTCCGCGCGGCTGGCGTCCGTCGTGCCGTGGCCGGCGGGCGTGTCGAAGACGCCGCTGTCACGGCTGGCGCGGCTGCTGGTCCCGGCGCGCGGGACGTCCGTGGTTCTGTCGGGAGGGCTGTTGACGGTCACCGCGGGGGTCTCGGCGCGCGGCGCGATTGCATCGAGACTCGGTCAGGCGCAACTCGGAGCCTGGATGTTCAGCTCGACGGCGGGCACCACGATCGTCGATCTCGGAGCCCTGTCCGCTTCGCGCACGCGGTACAGCGGCTCGCTCGCCTACATCTGCCCTTCGGGCTGCCGACTCGAGGGGCTGGGGGTGATCCCCCGGGTCGGGCAGACCGTCCCGGCCTCGGGGTCGGTTTCGGTGCGGGTGCGCTCGATCGGCCGCCTTCCCCCACCCCGCGACTGGACGGCGGGCGCGACCGGCGTCGGGGTGCAGGCGGGCGTCTCCGGTCTGAGCGTGCAGGTGCCGGCCAACACGATCGCCGGCGACACCGGCGCGAACGGGTCGAGCACGCCGCCGATGGCCGCCCTCGACGACAAGCCGGCGTATCTGCCGGCGATCGTCGGCTCGGGGCTGGCTGCGCTCGACTCCTCAGGCGGCACGACGCTCGTCTCGGCCGAGGGCCTCGACGGCAACACGCTCGACATGCAGCGCGTCGCCACCGTCTCCTCGATCCCGCGACTCGGCGGCGATGCCACGATGGTCGACCTCGGGATGCTGGGCCTGTACCAGTCACAGCCAACGATCCCGGCGGCCGTCGATCAGGTGTGGCTCGGCCCGGCGGCACCGGCCGACGCCGTGCGCCTACTGACGCGGGCCGGCCTGCGCATTCAATCCGTCGAGCGCGCCGTCTCCGTGTACAACCGCTCATCGAAGAGCGGCCCGGCGCTGGCCGACGACTTCCTGCTGCTGGCGATGATCGCTGCGCTGTTGACGGCCGCTGTCGGCACGCTCGCGGCGCTGGGCTCGGCGATCAAGGCGCGGGCCACCGAGCAGCTGATGCTGCAGCTGTCCGGTGTCAGCCGTCGAGCCCTGGTCTGCTCGATGGTGGTCGAGTCCGGCCTGCTCGTGGTGACGACCCTGTGGGGCGTGATCGCCGGGGTCGTGTCGGTCGCGCTGACGCTTCCGTCACTGCCGGAGTCATCGTCGCCAGCCCCGATTGCGCTGGCTCACCCGATCCCCGTCGGTCTCGTGCTTGCCGTCACGGGAGCGGTGATCGTGATCGCGCTTGTGTGTTCGCTGGGGATCGCGGCCGCGATCGACCGGCGTGTCGCCCCCGACCTGTTGCGAGCCGATGTCTGAGCTGAGTCCTCCGAGCGCTGCGGTCATCTGTGCCGGGCTGGTGCAGATCTATCAGGGCAGCGAGGAGCCGATCGTGGCGCTGCGCAACGTCGATCTCGAGGTCGGCGCCGGCGAGCTGATCGCACTGCTGGGACCGTCGGGCTCGGGCAAGTCGACGCTGCTGGCCGTTCTCAGCGGGCTGCTGCGACCCACCGCCGGCAAGGTGCTCGTCGGCGGCCACGACATGACCCGGCTCGATGAGACCGGCCTGCGCCGGTTGCGCGGCACCGAGCTGGCGCTCCTGCTGCAGAACCCACTGCACAATCTGCTCCCGTATGCGACGGCGCGGGAGAACCTCGCGTTCGCCGCGCGTGGCGTTCGCGGCCGCGACTGGCAGCTGCGTTGGAGTGCCGATGAGCTGATTGAGCTGTTCGAGCTCGGGGACCTGGCCCGGACGCCGGTGCATGTCCTCTCCGGCGGCCAGCAGCAGCGGGTGGCGATCGCGTCTGCGTTCGCCACCTCACCCCGGATCCTGCTGGCCGACGAGCCGACGACGCAGCTCGACGCCGACGGCCGCGATCAGGTCGTGGCCGCGCTGCTGCGGGCCAACCAGCTGACCGGCGCGACCGTGATCGTCGTGACCCATGACATCGCGGTCGCCGAGGGGTTGCCGCGCACCGTCTCGATCTCCCACGGGGCGATCGGCGCCGAGGGCCGTGGGCGCAGCCGGTTTGCCGTGATCGGCCGCGACGGGACCGTGCAGATGCCGCCCGACGTCACCGCCCGGTATCCCGCCGGGACGCTGTTCCGCGTGCAGATGGACGAGGACGTCGTGGAGCTGCATCCAGAGGAGGAGAAATGACCGAGGTCCCAGGCGTCGGTGGGCCGATTGCCGGCGGCGCGGTGGTGCGCGTACCAGTGGTGCCAGGTGCGCTCACCGGGCTAACCGGACCGTCCGGCTCCGGCAAGACGACGTTGATCTACGGCCTTGCCGGACACGGCGACGCCGCCGCCCGGGTCGATGGCAGCGTCGCGCTGATCCTGCAGAGCCTCGGGCTCGTCGGCGTTCTGACCGCGCACGAGACGGTCGCGCTGCCGCTGCAGGCCCGGGGCCTTGAACGCTCAGATGTGGCCGCGCGTTCGGTGGCTGCCCTCGAGGCACTGGGGCTCGGAGATCACGGCGCCCAGCTCGTCGGCGCTCTGTCAGGCGGCCAGCGCCAGCGGGTCGCCGTCGCCCGGGCGCTGGCAGCGGCGCCCGATGTGCTGCTCGCCGACGAACCGACCGCGGCGCTGGACGAGCACTGGCGTGATCAGGTCCTCGGATTGCTCGTGCAGCTGGCCCGCGACGGCTCGGCGGTCGTGATCGCGTCCGCTGACCCGACCGTCCTTGCGGTCTGCGACGAGGTGATCACGCTGGCCGGGCGATGACCGGGCAACGAAGGGACGCGGCCGAAGGCGTCCTACAGGACGTTCGGATCCAGGTCGAGGGTCAGGCGGTCCCGGGTCGCGAGCAGGTCGAGCGTCGGGCCGGTCCGCGGCAGCTCGTAGCGGTAGAAGAACTGGGCCGCCGCGCGCTTGCCGTCGTAGAACGGGCCCTGCTGATCGCCGACGGCGAGGAGCTGCTCGAGCCACAGCCAGGCGATCACCGTGTGGCCGAACACCTCGAGGTAGAGCGACGCGTTGGCGAGCGTGACATCGACCTCGGCAGCGCCGGTTGACCACAGCGTTCCCGTCACCTGGAGGACGCGCTCGAGCTGCTGCGCGAGCTGGTTCGCCAGCTCCTTCAGCTCACCTCCGGCCTGCTGACCGGCCGAGATCGTCTGTGTGACTTCCTCAGCGAAGGCACCGAGCGCGGCGCCGCCCTTGATCGTGACCTTGCGGCCGAGCAGGTCGAGGCCCTGGATGCCGTTGGTCCCCTCGTGGATCGCGTTGAGGCGGTTGTCGCGGTAGTGCTGCTCGACCTCGTACTCGCGGGCGTAGCCATAGCCGCCGTGCACCTGGATCGCCAGCGAGTTCGCGTCGACGCAGAACTGTGACGGCCACGCCTTGGCGATTGGGGTCAGCAGTTCGAGCAGCAGGTTTGCGCGCTGGCGCTGCTCCTCGGTCGGCAACGTCGCCTCATCGTCTGAGAGGCGGGCGCAGTACAGGATCAGCGCGAGCGCACCTTCGACGTAGCTCTTCTGCTGCAGCAGCATCCGCCGGACATCGGCGTGCTCGATGATCGGCACCTGCGGGTCGGCCGGGTTCTTCGAGGCGATCGGGCGGCCCTGCGGACGCTCCTTGGCGTAGGCAAGCGACTTCAGATAGCCGGTGTAGCCCAGCGCGGTCGCCGTCAACCCGACCGAGATCCGGGCCTCATTCATCATGTGGAACATGTAGGCGAGCCCCTTGTGCGGCTCGCCGACGAGGTACCCGACGGCGCCCGCCTCCCCGCCGGGCTTGAAGTTGCCCTCACCGAATCCGAGCACCGTGTTGACCGTGCCACGGAAGCCCATCTTGTGGTTGAGGCCGGCGAGGCTGACGTCGTTGCGCTCGCCGGTGTCGACGAGGAACCGCGGGACGATCAGAAGCGAGATCCCCTTGACGCCCGCCGGACCGCCGGGGATCTTCGCGAGCACCAGATGAATGATGTTCTCGGCGAGCTCGTGGTCGCCGGCGGAGATCCACATCTTCGAGCCGAACACCCGGTAGGTCCCGTCGTCCTGCGGGATCGCCCGAGTCGCGACGTCTGAGAGCGAGGAGCCGGCCTGCGTCTCCGACAGGCACATCGTGCCGGTGTAGCGGCCCTCGAACATCGGGGTCGCATAGGTGTCGATCTGTTCCTGCGAGCCGTTGGCGAGCAGCAGGTTGGCCGCCCCGGTGGTCAGCATCGGGTACGAGGCGGTGCCGGCGTTGGCGGCATGGAACAGGGACATCGCGGCCGTGTTGATCACGTGCGGGAGCCCCATCCCGCCGACCTCCGGCGCGGCACTGGCGCCGGCCAGGCCTGCCTCGAAGAACGCCTGCACGGCTGGCTGAACCCCGGCGACGAGCTGCACGGTGCCGTCGGCACCGACGTGCGGCTCGTGCTCGTCGGCGTCGCGGTTGTGCGGAGCGAACAGATCGGAGGCCATCCGCTGCGCCAGCTCGAGCACGTCGTCGTAGTTCTCCTTCGATTGATCGGAATAGGCGGCGCGCTCGGTCAGCCGCGCGACCTTCAGCCATTCGTGCAGCAGGAACTGCAGATCACGGCGGGAGATCAGCTTGTGCTCGGACGTGGCGGTGACGGACATTGGTTTTCTCGCTCCTCGGTGTTGTGCCGCCGGACAGTAGGCTGCGGACATGGAGCCAGTCAAGGTCACTATCTACACCGACCCGGGCTGCCCGTTCGGGTTCAGCGCTCAACGCCAGGAATTGCAGCTGCGCTGGCACTACGGGCACGGGATCGACGTCACGCCGACGATGATCGTGCTGTCGGAGAAGAGCTCGACGTTCGAGGAGCGCGGGCTCAAGCCGGAGATGATCGCCGGCAACTACAAGCGGCTCGGCTCCCAGTACGGGATGCCAATGACCACTGTGGTTCCGTCCCGAATGGCGGCGACGCTGCCGGCGTGCCGGGCGTTCGTCGGGGCGCGGCTGTTCGCTCCCGAACGCGCCTCAGCGCTGCTGCGTGCGCTGCGACGGGCGGCGTTCTCCTTCGGATTGGCGCTCGACGCGCCCGACACGCTCCACGGTGCCGGGGAAGAAGCCGGGATCGCGAGCGAGGAGATCGACGCCTGGCTCCTCAATCCGGTGGTGGGCGACGCTCTGGCAGCTGACATGCGGGCCACACGCTCGCCGCTGCCCGAGGCACGGGCGCTCGCGCACCGGATGTCCGGACCGCCCGACGCGATGCGCTACTCGACGGCGTCCGCAGTCTTCTCCGCCGGTGACCGGCAGTCGGTCAGCGTCGGCTTCCAGCCGTTTGCGGTCTACGAGGTCGCGATGGCCAACGTGGCTCCGGCGCTCGAGCGGCGTCCGGCCCCCGGTTCGGTTGCGGAGATCCTCGACTGGACTCCGTATCCGCTGGCAACGGCCGAGGTCGCCGAGCTGCGTGGGATCTCGCTCGAGGATGCACGGGCCGAGCTGTCGGAGGCGGGCGCGTCGTTCACGCCCGCCGCGTCCGATGGCTACTGGTCCGCTGGCTGAGCCGTTGAGATGCCAGCGGCGTTTCTGACCGGCGCCCGCGGCTTCATCGCCTCAACGCTGGCGGCACGGCTGCGATCGGAGGGGTGGGAAACCCGTGGCGTTGATGTTGTTGCAGACCCGGCGTCGGGCATCGTCGCCGGTGACACGTCGGCGCCCGGCGCGTGGCAGCGACACGCCGGCGGATGCTCCTTGGTTGTCCACACGGCCGCGGTTGTCTCCAACGCGGTTGGCCTCGACATGCAGTGGCGCGTGAACGTGCTCGGGACGCGCCATGCCGTGGACGCGGCTCGCGACGGCGGCGCGTCACGGTTCGTCCACCTCTCGTCCGTCCGTGCGTTCGGTGATCTCGGATTTCCCGACGGCGTCGATGAGCGCTATCCGGTCCGCACCGACGGCAACCCCTACGTCGACACCAAGGTCGCAGGGGAGGCAGTCGTCCTCCAGGCACACGCCGCCGGTGAGGTGCCGGTGACCGTGATCCGCCCAGCCGACACCTACGGTCCGGGCTCGCGTCCATGGACGGTGCTGCCGCTCGAGATGATCAAGGCGAACCGGTTCATGCTGCCGGCGATGGGCCGCGGCGTGTTCTCGCCCGTATATGTCGACAACCTGATCGACGGTCTGATGCTGGCGATCGGGAGCGACGCGGCGGCCGGGCAGGTGTTCACGCTCAGCGACGGGATCGGCGTCAGCAGCCGCGAGTTCTTCGGCCACTACTACCGGATGCTCGGCAAGCGTGGCCCGATCTGCCTGCCGACCGGGCCGGCCGTGGCGCTCGCGGCGTCCGCCGGCTTACTGGAGCGCTCGCGCGGGCACGCGACCGAGATGAACGCCACCTCGATGCGGTACTTCGCGCGCAGCGGTACGTATTCGATCGCGAAGGCGCGGACGCTGCTCGGTTTCGAGCCGGCGGTGGAACTCGAGGAGGGGATGCGCCGAACCGAGGCGTGGCTGCGGGAGCAGGCGCTGCTGTGAGTGATGCGGCCGGTGCGCCCGATGCCTCAGGGACCGCCGGCACGGCCGGTGCGGCGGCCAACGGGCCGCCGATCAAGCATTCGTTCGTCGACGTCGGCGGCCTCCGGATGCACGTGGCCGAGGCCGGCGGGGGCGAGCCGCTGCTGCTATTGCACGGGTGGCCCGAGGACGGGACCATCTACGCGCCGCTGATCGGTGCGCTCGCCGAGCGCTACCGGGTGATCGTCCCGGACCTGCGGGGCTTCGGAAAGACCGACGCGCCGGCCGGCGGGTATCGGAAGTCCCGGATGGCCGCCGATCTGATCGCGCTGCTTGACGCGCTTGGACTCCGCGATCCGATCCGGTGCGTCGGCCATGACTGGGGCAGCCTGTTCGGGTTCAAGCTGTGCCTGGCCGGGCGGGTCAGCCGCTATGTCGTTGTCGGCGGGTTTCATCCGTGGCCGAGGATCGACCTGCAGTCGATCTGGGCGATGCGCCTGTTCTGGTACCAGGTGATCGTCGCGCTGCCATGGATCGGGGCACGGTGCGTGCGGCGCCGGCGGTTCCTGGCGCTCCTGTATCGCCAGTGGTCGGCACCCGGGTTCGTGTGGGACGTGCTGACGTTCAACGCGTTGACGGCCCAATTCGCCGATCCCGCTCGAGCGCGCGCGTCGTCGCTCGTGTACCGGCACTGGCTCTGCACCGAGCTCTTGGAGACGGTGGTGGGAGCGCGGTGGCGGGCGCCGCTGACGACGCCGACCCTGTTCCTGCACGGCGCGCTCGACGGTTGCATCGATCCGGCGTTCTCACGGATGCCCCAGCGTTTCGGGGATGTGGCGCGCGTCGAGTTGCTCGAGGGGGTTGGGCACTTCCCGTCCGTCGAGGCGCCCGCTTCGGTGCTGGAGCGAGTTCTCCCCTTCTTCGCTTAACGGCCGCAATTTAAGAAAAAGTGGGGCGGAAGTGTGGTCGCTCAGGCCTCTATGGGGTATGAGCGACTTCAGAAGTTCGTCCAGGAGACCAAGTTCTCACCCCCCTGATGCCCTGATCGCGGCAATTGCGGTGCCGCAGGGTGGTCACATCACCTCCGCACAGCTGTACGAGCTGGGGATGACCCCGACGGCGATCTACGGCCGGGTGCAACGCGGGACGTTGCACCACCGTCATCGCTGTGTTTATGCGGTGGGTCACCTGCCCACGAACCCAGTCGATCGCGCCAAAGGCGCGCTCCTCGCCACCGGACCACGAAGCGCGCTCGGCCTGGGCTCGGCCGCTGCGTTCTGGGAGCTCTTCAAGGAATGGCGGTACCCACTCGAGGTCCTCACCGTCAAGCAGTGCAGAGTCCAGGGCATCAGGATCCACCGGACGAGCACCCTGACCCGCGCCGACGTCTGGACCCCCGAACCCAACCTGCGCGTCACCAGTCCGGCGCGCACGCTGTTCGACATCTCGCCACGGATCAGGAGCGATGACCGGCTGAGGTGGCTGCTCGAGAATCTGCGGGTCAGACGACTGATCGAGGTCGACCAGCTGGCCGGCGTGGCCGCCCGGAATCCGCGCCACCCTGCGGCGGGACGGATCAACGACCTGATCGGCCGGGTGCCCACCGAGCCTGACCGCTCGTTCTGGGAGACCGAATGGCCACCGTTCGCCGAGCACTACGGCATCCCCGAATACGACACCAACGTCTTCATCGACCGTTGCCGCGTTGATGTGCTGATCCTGCCGCTACGGCTTGTTATCTGGCTTGACGGCTGGGGCACCCACGGGCTCAAGCACAAGTTCGAGGAGGACCGGGCGGAGGCGAACGAACTCCTCGCCGAGCACGGCATCCCGTCGGTGCGCATCACCTACGACCAGTTCCACAGGACCCCCGACCGGGCCGCCGGCTGGGTCCTCAAGGCGCTCACACAGCGGTGAGCTACGCGGCCAGAGCGCCCTCGAGTCTGAGGATCCGCCGCAGGATCGCCAGCGACCCGGCGTAGGTCGAGTCCATCCCGTAGTAGGAGAGGCCGCGGGCGCCAAGCGTGCGGGCCTGGGTGTACGGGGTGTCGGAGGCGTAATGGATGATCCCGAGGTCGATCGGGAGCTTCGAGAAGTTGATCGCCTCGCCGGTCGGGTGGCGGTCGGCGTCCGCGATCTCATAGACCGCGTCGCAGAACGGACCGGCCTCCATCTCGACGACGGTGAACGCCTCGCGGTAATAGAAGTCGAGATACGAGCGGTTCTGCAGGAAGGTCGATTTGACGGTGACCGCGCGCTGGTTGTCGAGCCCCGTCCCGAACCGCAGGTCGGCCGCCAGATCACCCACGGAGAACGCGTTGTCGAGCCAGTACGTCGACCCCGAGTGCTCATCGTGCACGACGCTCGAAATGAGCACATCGCCGACATCCGCGTTCAAGGTCGCCGCCTTCCCCAACACGTAAACGCCCTTCAAGGCAGCCGTATCGACCGCGACCTCACGCAGGATGTTGTAGGCCGCCACCCCCAGCGGATAGTCGATGTTGACGATCACCGCCTCAGATGACGCCAGGGCCGCAGCGTCCACAGCCCCAAGCCGCGGATCCAGACCGGACACAGCCAGCGAGCGCAGATGAAACACCTGCGCGGGCACGCGCAGAGCGGTCGTCGAGCGCAGGTGCGTGACCCCGAACCGGCGCTCCGCCTCCCGTCGCTCCGCCGACCCCTCGGCCCCGCGCGCAGCGAAGTACAGCCGGGCGACGAAGTACAGGAAGTTCTCCCACGAGCCCTCGGACACGCCGTCACGGAACGCCGCCAGCTCGGTGCGCAGGATGTCGTCCTCGGGCAGCGTCTCCACATAGGCGACGAGCTCGTCGGAGCGTTCGCGGGCGACCCCGGTGACGATGTTCGCAATGCTGTGCGTGTTCGAGGAGACGAAGTACAGCGGTCGCTCGGCCAGCCGGTCGCCGGCGAGCTCCGCCGACACCGGCGCCCACCAGCGCCGCGTCGTCCTGGCATATCCGACGTTGGAGCCGCCGAGCATCCGCAGGCGCAACGATGACTTCCGCGCCCGCAGTAACTCGAGGCGTGGGTCAAAGGACGCGCCCCACGCATCCCGCAGCCGCTCCCAGTCATCGTCAGAGCCTCCGGGCTCGACGCCCGCCACCAGCCGCATGTGGATCTTGTTCCACTCGATCTGAAAGGCGACGAGTGTCGGCACGAGATCATCGACATCCGAGGCTGACGCGAGCAGCACCGCCAGGGTCCCGTCCGGGCCGACGTACCAGCGCCGGCGCCGGGCCGCCGCCTCAGTCTCCTCCCAATCACTGACATCAAGACCTGCGTGCGCGAACCCCTCGAGGTCCTGCCCCATCACGACCAGGCGCGCCCCGGCGATCGCGTCCGGCAGCCGCCGCACCGCGTACAGGAACGCCCCGAGATCGAGTTCCTCGCTTCCGGCCAACGGATGCAGCGAAGAGCCGATCGCCGTGTGCGAAGGCTCAAGCACCCGCAGCGCGGTCTCGCCGCTCGAGCGCAGCAACGTCGTGTACGTGCGCTGGTAGAGCTCGATCTCGTCGCTGAGGCGCGGCGCGCTGTCAAGCGCGCGGGTGATGGCAAGCCGGGCTACCGCCACCTACGCCACCAGGGACTCAAGTGGAGTATCGGGATCGACCAGTGCATCCACATCGACGACGGTGCGCGACCGGATCAATGCCTGCACATGCTCGTTGACGTCCCAGACGCCCACGTTCATGCCCGCGACAACATGCCCGCCAGCGAGCCAGAACGCGATGAACTCCCCATCGTCGCGGCTGCCGCGAAACACAACCTCATCCCATTCGGTCGCGTAGCCGGAGTACTCCATTCCGACGTCGTACTGGTCGGAGAAGAAGTACGGGATCCTGTCGTAGGGGGCATCATCGCCGAGCATCGAACGGGCCGCCGCAGGTCCGCCGTTCAGGGCATTGGCCCAGTGCTCGACCCGGATCCGGGTCCCGTAGAACGGGTGCTCGAACGCTGCCACATCCCCGGCCGCCCAGACGTTCGCAGCGGATGTGCGCAGGCGCGCATCGACGTGGATCCCGTTCCCGACCTCCAACCCGGCGTCGTCAGCCAGCGAGATCCGCGGCGCTGCTCCGACGCCGACAACGACCAGGTCGCAATCGACCATCGAGCCCGACGTGGTGCGGACGCCGCCGACCGCGGAGCTGCCCTCGAACGCCTCAACCCCGTTCCCGAGCAGGAACCGGACACCGTGCGACTCGTGCACATCCTTGTAGAACTGGCCGATCTCGGGCCCGAAGATCCGCTCGTTCGGCAGGTTCACGGAATCGATCACCGTCACCTCGAGTCCCGCCTGACGGGCACATGCGGCGACCTCGGATCCGATCCAGCCGGCGCCGACGACAGCGAGATGGCCGCCCTGCCGTTTCTCGAACTGAGCGCGCAGGAGCTCGGACTCGTCGAGTGTCCGCAGGTAGAAGATCCCGGGCAGGTCCGCCCCGGGAACATCGATCGCGCGGGCGTGCGATCCCGTCGTCAACAGCAGCTTGTCGAAAAACCGCGTCCCGCCGTCCGCGAGACTGACCGTCCCGCTCGCCGGATCGATCGCGGTCACGGTCGTGCTGGTCAGCAGCTCGATGTTGCGCGATCCGTAGTGCTCAGCGTCGAACACGAACACCTTCTCGCGATCTGACTTGCCCAGCAGCAGGTCCTTGCTCAGCGGCGGACGTTCGTAGGGCAGCTCCGGTTCCGAGCCGATCAGCACCACCGATCCGTCGAATCCGCGCTCACGCAGCTCGTCAGCGGCCTTCGCGCCCGCCAGGCTCGCGCCCACAATCACATAGGTCTCTGCCGTCATGCGCCCGTCCTTTCGGGTGGTTGCCATGAAACCTACCCGGGCGGCGGTCCATGCGGCGATGATCCGAATCAGGGGATCCCGCGAACAACGCAATAACCATGCGAATAGGGACCGCGCAATGAGAGTCGCGATCATCGGGGCCGGAGTGTCCGGGCTGGTCGTCGCTCACCTGCTTCACCACGAGCATGAGCTGACGATCTATGAAGCCGCCGGCTATGCGGGCGGCCATACGAACACGGTCCGCGTCAACACCGCGTACGGGACCCATCACGTCGACACCGGCTTCATCGTCTTCAACGACCGCAACTACCCGAACTTCGAGCGCCTGCTGGCGAAGATCGGCGTGGCATGGCAGCAGTCGAACATGAGCTTCAGCGTCAGCGACGGCGACTTCGAGTACTCGAGCACCTCTCTGAGCGGCCTGTTCGCAAACCGCCGTCACCTGGTCGACCCGTCGTTCCTGAAGATGGTCGGCGAGGTGCCGCGGTTCCAGCGCGCTGCACGTCAGCTCCTGGCTGACGCCGACGAGCGGATCTCGTTGCGCGCCTGGCTTGAGCGGGAGCGATTCTCGACCGCGTTCGTCGAGCGGCTGATCGTCCCCCAGGCCTCGGCCGTGTGGTCGGCCGACCCACAGCAGATGTGGACCTTCCCGGCCCACTTCCTGGCGCAGTTCTTCGAGAACCACGGGATGCTCGGCCTCCGCGGCCGCCCCCACTGGCGGACGGTGAAGGGCGGCTCGGCCCGCTACGTCGAGGCGCTCGTCAAACCCTTCAACAGCCGCATCCGCCTGAACACCCCGGTCCGCTCGATCACCCGCGACCCCGACGGCGTCACCGTCGATGGCGAGCGCTTCGATCAGGTCGTGATCGCAACCCACTCCGACCAGGCGCTGGCCCTGCTCGGCGACGCCACCGACCGCGAGCACGAGCTGCTCAGCGCGATCCCCTACCAGGAGAACGAGGCGGTACTGCACACCGATGCGCGGCTGCTGCCCCGGTCGCGCCGCGCATGGGCCAGCTGGAATTACCATTTGGCCGGCCCCGTTGGGCCGGCCCCCGATCGGTCCCGAGTGACCTACCACATGAACCGCCTGCAGTCGTTGCAGGCGCGCGACGAGTACTGCGTCACCCTCAACCACAGCGACCGGATCGATCCATCGCGGGTGATCAGGCGGATCACCTATGCGCATCCCGTCTACACCCCCGAGGGGATGCGTGCGCAGGCCGCCGTCGCCGAGATCTCGGGCGTGTCCCGCACCCACTTCTGCGGTGCGTACTGGGGTTGGGGCTTCCACGAGGATGGGGTCAACAGCGCCCTACGGGTAGCTGCAGCGTTCGGAGCGCAGCTATGACCGAAAGCTGCCTGTATGAGGGGACCGTCCGCCACCGGCGCGAGGATCCACCCCACGAATTCCGCAACCGGATCGAGCTTGCCTACATCGACCTCGACGAGCTGCCCGCTCTACTCGACGGCCGGCTCGCGTCACAGCGCCCCGGCCTGGTCCGGTTTCGCCGCGAGGACTACCTCGGTCCGACCGAGCTGACGCTCGCAGATGCGGTCCGCGCGAAGGTCCTTGCGGCCACCGGTGCAGCACCGATCGGCCCGATCCGGATGCTCGCGCAGCTGCGCAGCTTCGGACACTGCTTCAACCCGGTCGCCTTCTACTACTGCTTCGACGAGTCGGGCTCGACACTCGCGACGGTCGTCGCCGAGGTCACGAACACCCCCTGGGGCGAGCGTCACGCATACGTGATCCCCGCCGGCGAGGGAGCGTTCGACAAGGCTCTGCACGTCTCGCCGTTCATGGGGATGGATCAGTCCTATGACTGCCGGATGGCGGTTCCCGGAGCCAAGCTCGGCGTCACGATCGCGAGCCGGGAGGGAGCGACCCGGATCTTCTCAGCGACCCTGTCACTACGCCGGCACGAGCTGACGCCCGCCTCCCTACGCCGTCACGCCGCCCGCTATCCGCTCGCGAGCGGTCGGGTCCTGGCACTGATCTACGGCCACGCACTCGGTCTGAAGCTGGCCGGCGCCAGGTACTTCGCGCATCCGGGACGGGCGGCCGCATGAGTCCGACACTCGCCCGCACGCTCGCCGAGTTCGTGCTGCGCAGGCTCCGGCACGGCTCGCTCCTGATCGTCGATTACGACGGCACCCGCCGCACCTACGGCACCGGCACCCCCGCCGCAAGCGTCACCGTCCACTCACCCCAGGCGTGGCGCGAGCTGCTGCGCGGCAGCCTCGGGATGGCCGATAGCTACGTCGCCGGGATGTGGGACTCGCCCGACCTCGTCGCCCTGGTGCGTCTCGCCGCGCGCAATTCGGTGGGTGCGGACACGGTCCGCCGCCGGATGCTGCCGCTGACGCGCCCGCGCCAGCTGCTGCGCGCGATGGCGCGCCCGTATTCACGCCGGCGGGCGAAGGCGGACATCGCCGCCCACTACGACCTCGGCGAGCAGCTCTATACGCGGATGCTCGACCCGACGATGATGTACTCGTGCGCGCTGTTCGAGCGGCCACGGATGACGCTGGAACAGGCACAGCTGGCGAAGCTCGAGCTGATCTGCGAGCGGCTCGAGCTCGGTCCGGAGGACCGTGTGCTCGAGATCGGCACCGGTTGGGGCGGCTTTGCGATCTACGCGGCCGCGAGCCGCGGCTGCCACATCACGACCACGACGATCTCCCGCGATCAGTACGAGATCGCATGCCAACGCGTCCGTGAGGCCGGGCTCGAGGGTCAGGTGACGGTGCTGCTGCAGGACTACCGCGACCTGCGGGGCGGCTACGACAAGCTCGTCTCGATCGAGATGATCGAGGCCGTCGGGTGGCGCAACACGGGCACCTTCCTCGGCAGCTGCTCGCGGCTGCTCGAGCCGCACGGGGCGATGCTGCTGCAGTCGATCACGATCGACGACCGCGCGTTTGAGATCGAGAAGGCGTCGCGGTCGTTCATCAAGGAACGGATCTTCCCGGGTGGCTCCCTGCCGTCGATGCAGACGCTCAGCGACGACCTCGCGCGGCACACCGACATGCAGGTCGCGGCGCTGCAGGACATCACTGCCCACTACGTGCCGACGCTGGCCCGGTGGCGAGCGGCGTTTGAAGAGCGTTGGCCGGAGCTGGCGGCGCTCGGATACGACACCCGCTTCCAGCGACTGTGGCGGATGTACCTCGCCTATTGCGAGGCCGGTTTCGCCGAGCGGCGGATCTGTGACGTGCAGCTGCTGCTGACCAAGCCGTTCGCACGGCTCGACGGGCTCGCCTCGGCCTGCGGCGGCGTCGAGACCCCGGTCAGTGATTCCGACGTGGCCTGGCCGGCGGCGTGAGCGCGCTGCGGTACCGAGCGCTCGACGCGGCACTGGCGTCGGGCGCGATCCCCGACTGGCTGCTGCGGGCGGGATCCTGGTACGGCGTCGGCCTGCGCGAGCGACGGGAGGGCCGCGGCGGCGTCATCGGTACCGAGGCCCGCTTCGCCGAGCTGCTCCAGCGGATGCGCTCCGGCCCGATCGCCGAGGGAACGGTCGAGGCCAACACCCAGCATTACGAGCTGCCCCCGGACTTCCTGGGGCTGCTGCTCGGTCCGCGCCGGAAGTACTCGTGCGGGCTGTGGGACGCTGGTGTCACGACGCTCGCGGAGTCCGAGGAGGCGATGCTGCGCGTCAGCTGCGAGCGCGCCGGCGTGGGCGACGGGATGCGCGTGCTCGACCTCGGATGCGGGTGGGGCGCGCTGTCGCTGTGGCTGGCCGAGCACTACCCGAACGCGCAGATCACCGCCGTCTCCAACTCGCATGGGCAGCGCCATTTCATCGAAGCGCGGGCAGCGGAGTCCGGCATCGAGAACCTCACCGTGATCACCGCCGACATCAACGCGTTCGACCCCGGCGAGCGCTTTGACCGCGTGATGTCGGTCGAGATGTTCGAGCACATGCGCAACTGGCGCGAGCTGCTGCGCCGGATCAGCACCTGGCTCGAGCCGGACGGCAAGCTGTTCGTGCATGTGTTCTCACACCGGACGCTGCCGTACCTGTTCGAGGGCACCTGGGCAGCCGAGCGGTTCTTCACGGCCGGCCTGATGCCGAGCCATGAGCTGATCGCCCATTTCCAGGAGGACATGCTGCTCGAGCAGCGCTGGGCGGTGCCCGGAACCCACTACGCGCAGACGCTGCGGGCATGGCTTGCGCGACTCGATGCGAACCGGGCCGAGGCCCTGGCATTGCTCGCCGGCACCGACGGGCGCAGCGGCCGCAGCCGCGCGCTGCTCGGCGGCTGGCGGCTGTTCCTGATCTCGACAGACGTGATCTGGGCCTCGGGTGGCGGCAACCGCTGGATGGTCAGCCACTACCTGCTGTCCCCGCGCCAGCCTGCCCCGGACCGCGAAGCGTTCTCCCGCCGCTGAGCGGAGTCCGGCCGCCGAGCGGACTCGGGCCGCGGAGCGGACTCGGGCCGCGGAGCGGACTCGGGCCCCAGGAGGCGAGCTTCGACCTTCGTTTGTGTGCGTACGGGACAGAAACCTAAGGTCGAAGCTCTTCTGCCCTACGTTTGGGCTCCCCACGCGCCCAAACGTAGGGCAGAGCCCCGAATACGCTGCGCGCGCACGGTCTTCGGAGTGCCGCGCGGCCCCGGGCTTCCTGGGCCGTCAACTCTTTGGGGGCAGCGGGAAGAAGCCGGAGGTGCGCTCGATGTAGTCGGCGTAGCCCGGGCGGCGCCTGCCGATGCTCTTCTCGACGGTCGGCTTGCCCGAGCCGCGGGCCAGCAGCCAGTTCATCACCACCGGGGAGAACACCGTCCACCAGATTCCACCGGCCGGCAGGGCGATCAGCCATAGACCCCACCAGACGCACGCATCGCCGAAGTGATTGGGATGGCGGGTGTAGCGCCAGAGGCCCGTGTCGAGGACCCTTCCGGCGCTGTTCGGATCGGCCTTGAAGCGGCGCAGCTGCTCGTCGCCGATCGCCTCGAACGCGAGGCCGATTGCGAACACAAGCAGCCCCGGGATCGTCAGCGCATTCAGCGCACCGTGGCGCTCGGCGGAGGCGATCAGCGGGAATCCGACGAGCAGCGCGAGCGCGCCCTGCAGCATGAAGATCCCCAGGCTGTACGCGGGGAACGTGGTCGGGTGGCGGTGGCGCATCGCCGTGTAGCGGCGATCCTCTTCGGGCTCGGCGAGCTTGCGGCGCAGCAGATGGATGCCGAGGCGCAGTCCCCAGAGCGCTGTCAGACCGAACAGCAGCCATCGCCGCGCGGCATCACCGCTGCCCAACGGGGCAGCGACAAGCGCAACCACGACAAACAGCGGGCCCCACACGGGGTCGATGATCGACGCGTCGCGCAGGTGCAGCGACAGGAACCAGAGGGCCAGCAGCAGTGCCGCGACGACGGCGGCGGCAATTCCGAGCAGACCGAGCATCCGTGGGTTATACGGTGCCGGCGCGCGAGCGGATGAGTGCTGTTCAAACGGGCGTGACCGTGACCTCGAGTGATGCGAGGCCGCGGAGCATCTGATTGATCGCCCGTTTCGGGTTGGCGATCTCGAATCGCTGAACGCGCTGAACGAGAGCCTCGAGCAGCACCTTCATCTCCATCCGCGCCAGCCCCGACCCGACGCAGGCGTGGGTGCCGTTGCCGAACGCGAGGTGCTCGGCGACGCGTGGGCGCCGAATGTCGAAGCGGGTCGGGTCCTCCCAGCGGCGCTGGTCGCGGTTCGCGGCGCCATAGAGCACCATCACCCGCGCGCCCTCCTGGATCGGGACATCACCGACGGTCGTCTCGGCGGTCGTGACGCGCGTGAAGCGCTGGATCGGCGACTCGAGGCGGAGGATCTCGTTGATCGCGTTCGGGATCAACGACGGATCCTCACGCAGCAGCTGCCACTGCTCCGGGTGCTGGCCGAGCAGCAGCATCGCGCTGCTGATCCCGTTGATCGTCGTGTCGAGGCTCGGCGCCAGGTAGCCCGACATGATGCTGGGGCAGAACTCGGGCTGGAGCTCGCCGCGGGCACCGGCGTCGTAGACGCGCTGTGCCCAACCGCCGGGCTCGAGGTTCGGCGGCACGGCCTCCGTGTTGGCGTACTTGATCATCTCCAGCGTCATCGGGACCGCCGCCTGCGTGCGCGCGTTCATCGGACCCATCGAGTCGAAGGTGGCCGTCGCCCAGGCAAGCATCTTCGCTCGGCCCGATTCAGGTATCCCGACAAGATGGGAGACGATCGTCAGCGGCAGGTGGTGGGCGAAATCGGTGACGCCGTCAAAGCTCTCTTGAGCGACGAGACGATCGACGAGCGCGTCGGCCTCCTGGGTCAGTCGCGGTTCGAGCTCCTTGAGCGCGTTCATCATCAGCGGCCGGCGAAGCACGCGGCGCTGCTCCTCGTGGCGTGGCGGGTCGCAGCAGATCGTCGCAACACCGCCCGCGGCTCCGTTGACGATGTCATTGAGCATCACGCCCTGCGCGGAGGAGAACGTCTCCCAGTCACGGAGCACCTCGCGCGCCTCGGCGTAGCGCGGCAGTGCGTAGGCCCCGAGCTTCGTCAGCCACACCGCCGAACCAAGCTCGCGTAGCTCGTCGTAGAGCGGGTAGGGGTCAAGCAGCGCCTCGTTTGTGAACAGGTCGAGATCTGAAGCCGGAGCAGTGGTCGTCGTCATCGGTCTCTCTCCTCCGTACGGATGAACTTGTGACTGAACGGGGCATCCCGGCATCGAGCCGGGTGACAACCGGCGACAATCGTCGCTCCTCCCGATGCCCACTGACTGTATACAGCCACTGCCGTTCTGGTCAACCGGCCCTGATCTGCTGGCGCATGCGAGTCCGTTCTGCATACAGACGGCCCCCGCATGACCAGCACGGCGATCGTCTGGTTCCGCCGCGACCTCCGGGTCCATGACCACCCCGCGTTGAGCACCGGCGTCCGCGAATACGACCAGGTCGTGCCGGTGTTCGTGATCGACAAGCGGCTGATCGACGGCCGGTATCGCTCACCGCGCCGAGTCGAGTTCATGTTCGGCTGCGTCGCCGCGCTCGACGAAGCGCTGCGCAAGCGCGGCGGCCGGGTGGTCGTGCTCGACGGCCGCCCTGAGCAGGAGCTGCCGAAGCTGGCGCGCACCGTCGGTGCTGATGCGGTGCTGTGGACAAGCGACGTCTCACCGTTCGCCCAGGCTCGCGACCGGCGCGTCACCGAAGCGCTGCGTGCTGAGGGCGTGCGGGCGCGCCCGTGCCCGGGAAATTTCGCCATCGACATCTCGAAGCTGCGGACCAGTAACGGCGACCCCTACCAAGTCTTCTCCCCGTTTCATCGGGCCTGGGCCCGCACACCCCGCCGTCCGCATGCGCCGACCCCGCGAGCGCTGAAGATGCCCGATCTCGCGGGGGTCCCTGTCCACCACCTCCCCCACCCTCCCGGGTATACGCCGCGTCCCGGCGTTCCGGTGTTCCCGCCGGGCGAGGAGGCGGGCCGCAAGGCGATGGGCCGCTGGTTGTCCAGCGGCATCGAGTGGTACGGCGAGCACAAGGATCTCGTCGGCGAGGACGGCACATCGGCCCTCAGCCACTACTTCCGCTGGGGATGCATCTCGCCGCTCGAAGCCGAGGACCGCGCGGCCGAGCGCGGCGGGCCGGGCGCGCAGGCGTGGATGCGGCAGCTGTGCTGGCGCGACTTCTTCGCCCACGTGCTGCTGCACTGGCCCGAGGTTCTCGACCTCGAGTTCCAGCCGCGACTGCGCGGACTCGAATGGGACTACGACGACGACCGGCTCGCGGCGTGGCAGCAGGGCCAAACCGGCTATCCGCTGGTTGACGCCGCGATGCGCCAGCTCCAGCACACCGGCTGGATGCACAACCGTGCGCGGATGGTCGTCGGCTCGTTCCTCACCAAGGATCTCCACCTCGATTGGCGCGACGGCGAAGCGTGGTTCTCCCGGCACCTGCTCGATGGCGAACCCACCCAGAACAACGGCAACTGGCAATGGATCGCCTCCGTCGGGATCGATCCGGCCCCAGTGTCGCGGCGGCTGTTCAACCCGACGACCCAGGCCAAGAAGTTCGACGCCGACGGTCGCTACATCCGACAGTGGGTGCCGGAGCTCGGCGATGTCCCGACCGACCAGATCCACGAACCGTGGACGATGAACGAACGCCAGCAGCGCGACGCGAAGTGCCGGATCGGCAGCGACTACCCGGAGCCGATCGTCGATCACGCGCACGAGCGGCGGCGCGCACTCGAGCTCTACGCAGCGGCCCGAGAAGTCGACCGGGGCGGACGGAGCTCCTAGCCGATTCGGGACGCGAGCTCGGCGACGAGCGCCTCGGGGCTCTCGACCGTGACCGTCAGCTCACCGTGGCGCAGCGGCCCGAGGCCGCCACTGACCCGTTGGTGGAACTCGATCAGGACGCCCCGATCGCCGTTGCTGGCGAACGTCAGGCCGAGGTCGGTGACGCCGAGCCGGGCCGGGCCGGCGGTGCGGTAGAAGCGGTACGGGCCGGTGATGGCGACCGAGGCCACGTTGCTGAGCGGCGTCCGGACCCGGAACGGCCCGTAGCGCGCCTGCAGTTCCGCGTCGTCAACGGAGACCCAGGCACGACCGGGGGCGATCCCGAACGGCCGGGCAAACGTCGCGTAGACCGGATCGAATCGCAGCTGAAAGACGGTGGCCACGCCGCCCATCATCGCGGCAAACCGAGTGACGCGTCGCGACGGGCTGAGGAAACTCAGATGTTTCTCTGAGGCTTTTCTCAGCTTTGGCGCGCATAGTCGTCATATGCCCGCCACTGCCGAAGACATCCGGGTGCTGGTCGTCGATGACGAACCCAGCATCGTCGACGTGATCACGATGGCGTTGCGCTTCCACGGGTTCAACGTCGATTCGGCCGACAGCGGCCAGGCGGCGCTTGAGCGCGTGCGCGGCTGGCGGCCGCATCTGATGGTGCTCGACGTGATGCTGCCGGACATGGAGGGCTTCGAGGTCGCGCGGCGGCTGTCAGCTGAACGCTCCGCCGTCCCCGTGCTGTTCCTGAGCGCCCGCGACTCGACCGCCGACAAGGTCCGCGGCCTCACCAACGGCGGCGACGACTACGTCACGAAGCCGTTCAGCATCGAGGAACTGTTGGCGCGGCTGCGCAACATCCTGCGCCGGACCGGGGCGCTCGGCGAGACGACCGGACGGCTGACGTTCGCCGATCTCGAGCTCGACGAGGACACCCGTGAGGTCACCCGCGGTGGCCGCCAGGTCGAGCTGACCGCGACCGAGTTCCGGCTGCTGCGCTACATGATGCTCAACCCGCGTCGAGTTCTGACACGGGGCCAGCTGCTGGATCACGTCTGGAGCTATGACTTCGGCGGTGACGCGCGCGTGCTGGAGACCTACATCAGCTACCTGCGCAAGAAGATCGACGTCGACGGTCCACCACTGGTGCACACCGTGCGGGGCGTCGGGTACTCACTGCGGCTGCCGCGAGACTGACCGATGTCACTGCGGGCGCGGCTGCTGATCGGGCTGGTCGCCCTGACCGCCGTCGGCGCTCGGCCGTGGCCGGAGCGGTCACATACGAGGAGCAGCGTTCCTTCCTCTACAACCGACTCGACGAACAGGTCGCCGCTTCGGCCTATCCGGTCTCCGCGGCGCTGGGCGTCAGCTTCGACGGCAAGCATCCGCTGTTCCCCGGCGCGACGGCGCTGCATGCCAGCAACCCGCTGCCGGGCGCTGGTGCCGGCGGCAGTTCGGCCGCCCGCCGTCACTTCTCCAACCCGAATCAGCCCTCCGGCACCTACGGCGAGCTGATCTCGAGCGCGGGCAAACTGCTGAAGAAGACCGAGTTCCACTACGGCGAGGCGACGCTCGCCGCCCCGAAGCTGCCGGCCAGCTATCCGGTCAACACCTTCGGCACCGTCCACCCGCAGCTGTTCACGGTCAACGCCGTCTCCTCCGGTATCCGCTATCGCGTCGAGGCGACCAAGGTCAGCGACGGCCGGATCCTGATCTCGGCTGTCCCGCTCGGCGATGTTGACCAGACGCTCCACCGGCTGATCGTCGTCGAGCTGCTCGTCGCGCTCGGCGTGATCCTGGCGCTGATCGCCCTCGGGTGGCTTGTGATCAAGGTCGGGCTGCGCCCACTTGAGCGGATCGGCCGGACGACCACCGAGATCACCCACGGCGGCGACCTGTCCCGGCGGGTGACTCCGGCGACGGCCAGGACCGAGGTCGGCCGGCTCGGAATCCAGCTCAACGAGATGCTCGACCAGATCGAGCAGGCGTTCGGCGCTCAGCAGGCCAGCGAGGACCGGCTTCGGCAGTTCCTGGCGGACGCCTCGCACGAGTTGCGGACTCCGCTGGCCTCGGTCAAGGGGTACGTGGAGCTGATCGACATCGGCGCCGTCGAAGATCCGGCGGAGTTCAGCCGGGTCATCGGTCGGCTCCAGGCCGAGACGACACGGATGGGTGGGCTGATCGAGGACCTGCTGCTCCTTGCCCGACTCGACGAGCTGCCCGAGGTCGAGCGCCAGCCGGTCGAGCTCCGTGGTCTCGCCGAGCACGCCGTGCAGGACGCACGGGCAGTCGCCCCCGACCGCGCGATCACGCTGTCTGTCCCAGACGTCGAGCTCATCACGCTCGGTGCGGGCAATCAGCTGCGACAGGTGCTCGCG
Organism: uncultured Conexibacteraceae bacterium; assembly: GCA_963778315.1. Taxonomy (GTDB): domain Bacteria; phylum Actinomycetota; class Thermoleophilia; order Solirubrobacterales; family Solirubrobacteraceae; genus Palsa-465. Next base: position 44,313 of record CAVZTZ010000002.1, read on the forward strand.
AACCTGCTGTCGAACGCGATCATCCACACGCCGGCCGGCTCTCCGATCGAGCTGACGCTGAGCCAGCGCGGGGAGCAGATCGAGCTGTCGGTCCGTGACCACGGGTCCGGCCTGCCGGCCGGGGTGAACGATCACGTCTTTGATCGCTTCTGGCGCCAGGCCAGCGGACGCAGTCGCGCCAACGGCGGGACCGGACTCGGACTGGCGATCGTCAAGGCGCTCGTCGAGGCACACCATGGCTCGGTGCGGGCATACAACGCCGCCGACGACAACGGCGCTGTGTTCGTCGTTACCCTGCCTGCAGCTCCGGAGCCACTGGCGCCCGGAGAGCCTCCACGAGCGGTGATCCCGGAGCCGGCGCCGGGCGCTCAGGGAACTCCCAGCCTGCTGTAAGCGGGCGCCCAGCCCGTCCTCGAACACTGGTCGTCGTGAGCGACCAGCCTCCAAAGCTGACCATCGTGCCCGGTCAGCTGCCACGCCGCCGACGCGGCATCACTCCTCCGCGTCCCGTGGTCGCAAGCCTGTGCGCCGTCGCCGCGACCGGTGGCTGGCTCGGCGCCGTCGGGGCTGCCCACGCGTCCAGTGCGCCCGCGGTCAGCCAGGTCTCGATCGAAGGGGCTTCGACCAACGAGACCACCACCGAGGCGACCACTACCACTGTGGCAACCACCCCTACCGCGACCACTACCACTGAGGCAACCACCCCTACCGCGACCACGACGACGTCAACGGCCGCGACAACGCCGACGACGAGCACGGCCACACCCGCCGCCGCGACGACAACGATCACCACGACCGCCGCCACTCCCCCGAGCGTGACCACGACGGTGGCGAGCGCGCCGACCATCAGCGGCACCGCGCGCGAGAAGAAGACCCGCACCGTGACCACGAGGACGGCCGCTCGAACGCCGGAGCAGACCGAGGCGGCGTCGATGACGAGTACGGCGGGCACGCTCAGCGACGTCTTCACCACCGGCCTCGGCACCGACATCAGCACGCTCGAGGCACTCGGCGTGTTCTCCTCGGCGCTGAACGGCAGCGACAAACCGCCGAAGAAGCTGATCACGATCTACAAGGCCGCGGCCAAGCGCTACGGCGTGCCGTGGCAGGTGCTGGCGGCGATCAACGACGTCGAGACCGACTACGGGCGCGACGAGAAGGTCTCATCAGCCGGCGCCGTCGGCTTCATGCAGTTCATGCCGGCGACCTGGAACAAGTACGAGGTCGACGCCGACACGAAGCACGCGGAGAGCCCGTACGACCCGGAGGACGCGATCTTCGCAGCCGCCAAGCTGCTCAAGGCAAACGGCGGCGCCACGCATCTGCGCCGGGCGATCTACTCCTACAACCACGCCGACTGGTACGTCGACGAGGTTCTGTTCGTGGCCTCGCAGATTGTCGGTGAGGAAACGCCGAAGAGCGCCACCTCGACGGATCGGATGCGCTCGATGCTGGTGACCGCCAAGCTGCTCAGCGGCACCCCGTACGTATGGGGCGGCGGGCACAGCGGATGGGTCCCATCAGCCGGCTACGACTGCTCGGGATTCGTCTCCGCGGTTCTGCACGCCGCCGGCTTCCTGGCCGAGCCGCAAACCACACAGACGCTGCCGTCGGCCAATGGGATCGAGTCGGGCCCCGGCAAGTGGGTCACGATCTTTGACCGCACCGACGCCGGCAGCGGCGAGGACCACGTGATCATCGACATCGATGGCCAGTGGTGGGAGAGCGGCGGCGGCAGCGGCGACGGCGGTGCCGGAAGCGTGCACAGAATCACGAAGGTCTCGACCGCCTACCTGGCGTCGTTCAACGTGATCCTGCACCCGCGCGGTCTCTGAGTAACTGCTGCCGCTGCCGGCTTGTTGCTCGGCAGCGGCGAGATCGAGCGTGCCTCGCTGCGGCGCTGGTGGCTGGCCCAACGGGGCCAGCCCAACCCATCCCAGTGTCCTCCCAGCAAAGGCGCGCACTGCTCCAAGGGACCTCAGCCAAGGTGTTGGGACGATGAGACAACGACTCGACCGCCGGCGGCGGTTCCCACTCCACTTGTACGGCCTCGGCGCGGCGGCGATCGTGGTCGCGTACCTGGCGGTGTCCGCGATCGGCACCACCACGAGCACGTCGGCACGCACCGAGACCGAGACCGTGACCGCCGCGAACGGTGTCGTCCAGAGCACCGTGTCGGGCACCGGCGACGTTGAGGCCGGTGTCGACGACCAGGTCGACTTCGCCACCAGCGGCACGCTCCAGAAGATCGATGTCCACACCGGCGAGTACGTCACGAAGGGCCAGATCCTGGCGACGCTCGATCCATCCACCGCGAAGCTCACGCTGAGCGAGGCCGAGCTGACGCTGACCGAGGCTGAGACGGCATTGACCGATGCCGAGGACGGCATCACCGACACCACTTCGGACAGCGGTTCAAGCGGCTCCAGCTCGGATGTCGACGACACGACGAACGAGAACGAGACCCAGACCGAGTTCGTCTCGGACGACACCGCGACAACGGCGTTGACGCCGACGAGCACCGGCACGACGACCTCCCCGACGACCACCGTCTCAGGTTCGACCCCGACGGCAGCCGGCGATACGAAGAGCTCAAGCGCTGGGGTCAGGACCGTCACCGTCGTCGCGACGACGCCGACATCGAGCGCACGCACCGCGACCTCGACAACGAGCTCCAACAGCGACGGCACCGACACGACCACAACGGTGTCCGCGACCCAGGTCGACGCTGACGAGCTGACCGTCGAGCAGGATGAGGCGACCGTCAAGAACGACAAGGAGGCCGTCAACGAGACGACGCTGCGCGCGCCGGTCGCCGGCACGATCGACGCCCTCGAGGACATCTCCCCCGGCGATGCGGTCAGCTCAAGCTCGAGCTCAAACTCCAGCTCGTCCGGCACCTCAACCACTGCGGCAAGCGGCAGCGCGGTCACAGCCGGCAGCCTCGGCGGCTCCTCGTCCTCGTCCTCGACCAGCTCGACCGCCGATACCGACGGGTTCGCCGAGATCGTCAACGCCAAGTCCCTGACGATGACGGTCGCCTTCAGCGAGTCGGACATCGGCGAGATCAAGGTCGGGCAGTCGGCGACCGTGACGATGGACGCGCTGACGGGCGTCGAGCTCGGCGCCAAGGTCACGTCGATCTCGCCGACCGCGACCACGTCCGATGACGTCGTCTCCTACGACGTCACGCTGACGATCAACCAGACCAATCCGGAGGTCAAGTCCGGAATGGATGCCTCCGCCGACGTGATCATCGATCAGGCCAGCGGTGTGACCGTCCCGACCGATGCCGTCACCGGAACCGGTTCGACCGGAACCGTGACACTCGTCAAGGACGGCAAGGACGTCACGCAGCAGGTGATCGTCGGTCTCAAGGGGACGAGCCGTGACGAGATCGCCTCCGGGCTGAAAGCCGGTGACGAGCTGCTCGTGACCGAGACGCTGCCGTCGCTCGGCACCTCCTCGACGAGCACCAGCACCTCCTCCGGCTCGCTGGCCAGCGCCCTCGGCGGCAGCAGTAGCAGCGGCGCCGGCGGGTTCGGCGGCGCAGCCGGTTTCGCAGGCCGCTTCGCTGGCGGGGGCGCGCCGTGAGCGTCACCAGCAACCGGCTCGTCCTCGACGCCCGGAACATCAGCAAGACCTTTGAGATCGGCGAGATCAAGGTCAGGGCGCTGCGCGATGTGACGCTCCAGGTGCAGCGCGGTGACTTCGTCGCGATCATGGGCGCCTCAGGCTCGGGCAAGTCGACGCTGATGAACATCCTCGGCTGCCTCGACGCACCGACCGGCGGCACCTACAAGCTCGGCGGGATTGACATCCGCGACTTCTCCGAGGACGAGCTGTCAGAGATCCGGAACACGTTCATCGGGTTCGTGTTCCAGAGCTTCAACCTGATTCCGCGCACGCGGGCGATCGAGAACGTGGAGCTGCCGCTCGCCTATGCCGGAGTCCCGCGGGCACAGCGACGCCAACGGGCGATCGCCGCGCTTGAGTCTGTCGGCCTCGGCGACCGCGTCGACCATCGGCCGGCTGAGCTCTCGGGCGGGCAGCAGCAGCGCGTCGCGGTGGCCCGGGCGCTGGTGACGAACCCGGCCATGATCCTCGCCGACGAGCCGACCGGCAACCTCGATACGCGGTCGACCACCGAGGTGCTCGACATGTTCGCGGCGCTCGCCAGTCAGGGCCGCACGATCGTCCTGATCACCCACGAGGAGGATGTCGCTGCGCGCGCCCACCGGGTGATCCGGGTCCGTGACGGGTTGATCATCGGTGACGAGCGACAGGACGCGATCAGCGGGCCGCTCGGGTCAAGATCGATCGGGAGCGAGGCGGCGGCATGATCGAGACGATCCGGGTTGCGTTTGGTGGTTTGTCGGCGAATAAGTTGCGGACCGGTCTGACGGTGCTCGGTTTGATGATTGGTGTCGGTTCGGTGATTGTGTTGATTGCTGTGGGGACGGGTTCCTCCTCGGCGGTTGAGGCTGATATCAACGCGTTGGGTTCGAACCTGTTGACGGTCACGTCCGAGTCCGGGGTTGGGGGGCTTGGGGTTCTTCGGACGTGGCGCTTCGGGCTCGTCGAGCGGGTCTGCTTCGACGGGGTTGACGCTCGCGGATGCGAACGCGCTGGAGAATCATTTCGAGGCGCCGGACGTCAAGAGCGTGGCGCCGGTTGTGAGCGCGAGTGATGTGACGCTCACGTATGGCACCTCGACGTTTGAGCCGACGACGTTCACCGGTACCACGTCCGGGTACGCGACCGCCAGTGATTACAAGATGGCGGAGGGGTCGTTCTTGACCAGGGCGGATGAGACGCATCACAGCCGCGTGATCGTGATCGGCTCCGAGGTTGACCAGGAGCTGTTTGACGGTGCCGATCCGGTTGGTGACACGGTCGAGGTCAACGGCACCGACTTTGAGGTGATCGGCGTCACCGCGTCGAAGGGGTCCAACGGCACGACGGATCAGGACGATGTCGCGTTTGTCCCGTTGACCGCTGCGCAGGACACGCTGACCGGGTACGGGGCGATCTCAGAGATCGAGGTACAGGCCCGATCCAGTGACGCGGTCAGTGCTGCTGAGACGGAGGTCACCGACATTCTCAACAAGCTTGACCCGGTCACCGCCGGCAGTGATCAGTCCAGCAATTTTGAGGTGACCAACGAGAACTCGATCGAGCAGGCCTCGACCTCATCATCGAAGGTGTTCACGACCCTGCTGGGTGAGGTCGCCGCGATCAGTCTGCTGGTCGGCGGGATCGGCGTGATGAACATCATGCTGGTCTCGGTCACCGAACGGACCCGGGAGATCGGGATCCGTAAAGCGATCGGCGCTCGCCGCTCAGACATCCTGATCCAGTTCCTCGTCGAAGCGGTCCTGGTGTCCCTGCTCGGCGGGCTCGCCGGTGTCGCCGCCGGCGTGATCGGCAGCCAGTTCAAGATCGCCGGCGTCCAACCCGTGATCGCCCCGTACTCGATCTTCCTCGCGTTCGGAGCCGCCGTGCTCACCGGCCTGTTCTTCGGCACCTACCCAGCCAGCCGCGCAGCAGCCATGCGCCCCATCGAGGCCCTCAGATTCGAATGACAACCCGGAGCGATGACATGCACGAAGACGACCCAACCCTCACGGCACTCGACAACGAACACGGTGCCGAGGACCACGATCTCGAGGAACACGCCGTCGACGACCACGAGTTCGACGAGATGCCGGAGCATGACCTGTCCGGCTTCGGTGCCCGCAAGCGCCGCCGGCTGACGCCATTTGCCGGTGTGCTGGCCGCGGTGCTGGTCGCCGCGGCCGGCTTCTATGCGGGGATCCGCGTCGAGAAGGCCCACGGCTCGACAACGAGCGCCAGCTCGAGGACAGTCGGGACGGCCGCGTTCGCAGGCGCCGCCGGCCGCTTTGCCGGAGGTGGCGCCGGCTTTGGCGGCGCGGCGGCCGGCGGCGGCGGGGCGGCGGCCGGCGGCGGCGGGGCGGGGCGGCGGCGGCGGCGCAGGTGCCGGTGAGACCACCGGCACCGTTGCGAGTGTCTCCGGCGACACGATCTACGTGAAGGAGTCCGACGGCAACACCGTCAAGGTGAAGCTGCTGCCGAGCACCACGCTGAAGAAGTCCGAAAGCGTCACCGGCAAGTCCGTGGATCCCGGTGACAGCGTGACCCTCTCCGGTACCTCCGGCTCAAACGGCACCTTCACAGCGACGGCCGTCACCGACTCCGGCGACAGTTCGACGTCAACCGCCAGCAGTTCGACGGCGTCGACCGCGAACACCACCGCCTCGTTCGCCGGAGGCGGGGGATTCGCCGCGCGCGGCTTCTGACCAGGCTCACCTCAGCTCACCTCACCACCAGACCAGACAAGAGAGACCGATGACATCCAGATCCAAACTCCGCCGATCCGCCACCGCGCTCGGAACCGCCCTGCTGTGCAGCGGTGTGATCGCCGCGTGCGGCTCTTCGAGCAGCACGAGCGGCAGCAGCGGCTCGAGCAGCAGCGGTTCCGGCACCACGACGACGGCCTCCCATGGGCCCGGGGCACGGTTCGCCGATGACCCGACCCTCGTCTCCTGCCTGAAGAAGCACGGCGTCACGCTGCCGAGCGGCGGCGCCGGCTTCAAGGGCGGCGGCACCGGCGGGCCCCCGAGCGGCGGTGCCCCGTCGGGCAGCGGCGGCGCGCCCTCCGGCGGCACCGGCACGACCCCGAGCGGCCGTCCCGGCGGCTTCGGCGCCGGCGGCAACTCGAAGTTCCGCACGGCACTCGAGGACTGTGGCGCCGGCACCGGCACCGGCACAGGCACCGGCACCACCGCAAGCTCAACCTGAGCAGTCCCCTCCGCTCAGGTTGCTCGTCGAGGGTCGGCCCAAGGCCGGCCCTCGACACCTTCAACGACGGTTTCATGTCCCTGGACCTCCCTATATGGAAGGTCCAGGGACATCGAAACGCGTGAGAGGGGGTGTACGACCTCGACGGGGGCGAACTGCTCCAAGCGGCGCGCGAGCCGGCCCGCGCGACGAGTGGTGATCGCGCCTGAGGCCCCGAGGAGGATCGCCTGGTAGTCCCGATCTCGCAGCAGCCGGCGCGCACGGAGATGGACGCCCTCGAGTGCGACGACCCAGTCGACGGGCATCGAACCAAGCTCGGCACATACCGAGCGGAATCGTGCGCGCGACAGCTCGGCCAGCTCTGCCTCGGTCGGTGGCGGCAGCATCGCGCCGGCTGCCACGCCGATGCCCGCAGTCCAGCTACTGAGCGGAGGCGGCGAAACGACGACGCACTGCGACGTCGTGCTCGCGATCGCCGATGCTCGCTCGAGTGCGGCGGCGCCGGCCCGAAGCGAGAGCAACACGACCAGCACTGCGCCTCCCGTCCGAGATGAGACATCGAACAGGGGCTCACGCGCCCACGGCTCAAGTGGTGCGGTGCAGGAGGGCATGGGCCTACGAATCTCCGAGCGGAGGGTCTGAGACAGATACGCGGTCGGTCGCTCCGTCCCGGTTGCTGAGGTTGAAGAGCCGCTCGGCGTTGAGGTGTCCGATCTTGTGCTTGTCGGCGATGCTGATCGGGGCGTCTTCGAGGAAGCGGCGTGCGGCACCATCGGTCGGTCTGATCAGGGGGTAATCGATCGAGTACAGGATCCGGTCTGTGCCGAGCTCTGCGATGGCGTGCTGGAGCATCGGGTAGCTCCACATGCCGGCCGGCGTGACGTAGAAGTGCTCCTGAAAGGTTTCGGCGAACCCCTTCGAGATGCCCGGGTTAAACAGCGCGAAGACCTCGTCCAGCCGCTCAAGGAAGAACGGGATCAGCTCGCCCCAGTGACCGAGGATCACCTGAGGTGCGGGTGAGCGCTCAAAGGCGCCCGAGATGATCAGGCGGATGACGTTGACGGCCGTCTCCACGTGCCACCCCCACGCGAAATTGGCCAGCACGCGACCAGCGATCGGCGGCAGACCCTGCGTGTAATAGATGTCGCTCACGGCCTCGACCGGCCGCTGAGGGTGAATGTAGAGCGGCACGCCGAGCTGTCCGGCACGGTCGAAGATCGGCGCAAAGTCAGGGTGGTCGAGAAACTTCTCGCCGGTCCGCCCGTAGAGCATCGCGCCGCAGTGTCCGAGTTCGCTCACCGCGCGCTCGAGCTCGTCGACCGCCGCACCCGGATCCGGAGTGGGAAGCGCCGCGAAGCAGAGCAGACGCTCGGGATGCGCGCTGACCGCGCTGGCAAGGAGCTCGTTCGCATCCCGCGCCAGTGCAGCGGCTTCCGCCACCTCCATCGTCTGCACACCCGGCGTGTGGAGCGACAGAATTTGCATGTCGACCCCCATCGCATCCATCGCGGCGAGTCGTGGTTCGCCCACCTCCACCAACGCGTCGGCAAGCGGCGGTGGAAGCCGCTCTCCCGGAGGGCTCATCGCAAGCACGCGGTCCCTGATCGCCGGGGTCCACACGTGCTCCTCAACGGCGATGATGTCGATTCGGCTCATTCGTGAAGGCTCAGATCACCGGGACGACGGGAGTCTCGACGCCAAGCAGCAGCTTGCCGTAGACCTCGTAGTTGACGGTGTAATTCATCATCGCGTGGTGGCCGCCAACACTCGAGTCGCGCCAGATCCGCTGCAGCGGGTGTGACTCTGCGTAGCTGCCCGCGCCGTGAGCATCGATCAGCAGATTGATGGCATCGCGCACGTGCTCAACCGCCCATCCGCAGTCGGCACGGATCCGTCCACGTGCCAACGGATCCGGATACGTGCCCGCGGCTGCGAAGGCGTCGATATCGGCCGCGGCCCGATAGGCGTGCAGGTGGGCGGTGTCGAGCATCAGCTTGGCTCTGGCGATCTGCAACTGGAAGCCGACCGAGTCCTCTTCCTTGAGGTAGAAGGTCAGCGAGATCGGCCGGCGGTCTGCCTGCGAGGTGACAAGCCGCAGCGCCTCGCGACCCAGTCCGAGCTGCGGCCCGACGAGCACCAGCGACAAGACCGGCTGCCAGGCGCCGCGGTACACCGGCTCTTCGGCTGCGTAGGGGGTGTCGTACTGGCCCTCGATGAAAGCGAACGTGTTGGCCACGCGGTGCTGGGGGACGAAGACGTCCTCGACGACGACACAGTTGCTTCCGGTTCCGCGCATGCCGGCCACGTGCCACGTGTCCTCGATCCTCACGTCGCTCTTCGGCACCACCACGAGGTTGTGCCCGATCGGATTGCCCTCGGCGTCAGCCAGACGCATCCCGAGGACGATCCAATCGGAGTGGAGCCCGCCGGAGTTGTAGTACCACTTGCCGCTGACCCGGAGTCCGCCGTCGACCGCCCGCGCCTCGGTGGTTGGGGAATCGCCGACGCCGGAGACCTTTGCATCCGGGTTGGCGCCGAAGATCTCCTCCTGGGCCTCGGCGCCGAACAGCGCTGCCCCCCACGTGGTGACGTTGATCAGCGTCACCACCCACGCAGTCGCACCGTCGTACTCCGCCACGGCGCTGGAGACGTCGAGCATTGTCTTCACGGGCGTTCCGTACCCGCCGAAACGGCGTGGCGTCCCCAGGCGGAAGAGGCCGTTCTCGGTGAGCGCCTGAATCGTCTCCTCCGGAATCCGGCGATCCCGCTCACCCTGCGGACCGTTGCGACGGATGATCTCGCCGATCGCATGAACACGGGCGACGAGGTCCTCGGCGGTGGGCTGAGCGGCGGTGGGTGTGGCTGTGGCTGACATGGCGGTTCTCCGTGGTGGTGTTTCGAAAGTGGGGTGACGTCAGTGCGCGATGCGGGACAGCGCGGCGATGCGCATCTCAACCGTCGTGAGAACGCGTGTCTGCATCGACGAGTTCGTGCCGAATTTCCGGTGGCTGTAGACGAGCGGCAACTCAGTCGCGCAGCTTCCGTGGGCGACGCGGCCGATCAACAAGCTGTGATCGCCTGCTTCGATGCACGCCTCGAGCTCACACACCAGCCAGGCCGCAGATCCCTCCAGCCGTGGCTGCCCGTGATCGACCATCCAGGCGATATCCGCAAAGCGATCGTTTGCGGGTTGCGCGAAGCGCATCGCGATGTCGCTCTGGATCTCCGACAGCAGGTTGATGCCGAAAGCCTGCTGCTCAGTGACTTGGTCGAGCAGGCGTGATGGCCGGCGAAGCGCCACAGCGACCAGCATCGGGTCGAGCGACAGCGACATGAACGCGCTGACGGTCGCTCCCGCCGGACCGGCTGGCGTGACCGTGCTGACGACGGTGACCGGCGCGGGCGTGGCGGCCATGATGTTCCGAAACAGGGCGTCGTTGACGCCCGCTGGTGCTTCTGCGCGCGATTCGTCGCGGCGCTCAGTCACGGCCACGCCTCCGGTGTGATCGGTCATCTCTCACTTCCCCCAAGTTCGCTTCTGTTACGGAGCGTAACTAAACTAACGCTCCATTGCAAGCATTACGGCAAGTTGTGAGTTGCGCGTGCCGTCACTAAGCTCACGGCGATGGGACACACGACTGCTCCGGAGACGAGGCGTGAGCGACTGCGCGCGCAGACGCTCGCCGAAATCCTCGACCACGCGATGGCGATCGTCGACACCGACGGCATCCAGTCAGTCACCGTGGCTGCGATTGCGAAGGCAATGGGGATGTCCGCCCCAGCCGTGTATCGATACTTCGCCTCACGCGACGCGCTGCTCGACCGCTTGGTGCGGCTGGTGCACGAACAGCTCGCTGACACCCTCGGGCAGCACGCCGCCGCGACGGCGGGTGCATCGCCAGAGCAACGACTCCGCGCGCTTGCTGCGGCCTACCGTGAGTGGGCGCTGCGGTACCCGGGGCGCTTCGCGATGGCCTTCGGCGAGCCGACCGCACGGTTCAACAATGCCGAGATCGGTAACGATCTGGCCGCCGCCGGTGCCGCGGCCAACCGCGGGATCCGGGTCGTCGTCTCGATCATCGCCGAACTCCCAGATGCGTCGGCAAGCAAGACATCGCCGGCAAGCAAGACATCGCCAGCAAGCAAGACATCGCCAGCAAGCAAGACATCGCCGGCAAGCAAGACATCGTCACCGGAGCTCGACCGCCAGCTGCAACTCTGGTGGCGGGAGCTCGGAGAGGCGGAGGTGCCGGCACCCGTCCTGCGACTGGCCGTGCTCACCTGGACGCGACTGCACGGCATCGTCACGCTCGAACTGACCGGCGCGTTCACGGCCATCAACATCGACTCGCAACTCCTGGTCGAGGCGGAGATCGACGGCGTCCTGCGCCACTGGGGCTGATCGAGCGGCGGCGGCCCATCGCGGCGAATCTGGATACACAAATGGTGATTCAGCTCGAATACCCTCGATAGTTGACCAGGCTTACGTCCATCCTGTATACAGATAGGAGTGGAGGGGAGTCAGCCGTACAACGGGCGCGGCGCGTCGGCGGAAGCGGGGTCGCTGCTGGCCGTGAGCGCATACGGTTGGGTGACCCGGATCGGATCTGCCGAGATCTACGCGATCGTCGAGGGCATTCCCGAGGTTGCGGAGGCGCTCGTGATCGGCGTCGAGGAGGGTGAGGGCTACTACATGCCGCTGTTCGTGGCCCTCAGCGACGGCGCCGATCCGGATGACACCCGCGGAAGGATCGTGCAGGCGATCCGCGCACACCTGTCACCGCGCCACGTTCCCGACGAGATCCTGATCGTGCCCGGGATCCCGCACACGCGAACAGGCAAGAAGCTTGAGGTACCGATCAAGCGGATGCTGCAGGGACAGGCGCCGGCTTCCGTCCTCGATGCTGCTGCGGTCGACGCGCCCGAGCTGATCGACCACTTCGCCGAATTCGCGCGCAGCCGCCTGACCGGACGATGAGCACCACCACCGCCCCGCCTCCGGTCAAGGCCGCTGAACCGACGCGCGCACCGTCGGCGATCAGCACCGCCGTCACCGAGCTCGGGGGCATGGTCGAGCTGCTGGCGCTGACCGTCCGGCGTGGTATCAGCCGACCGGTCTCGTGGGGCCCCGAGTTTGCGGAGCAGTTCGCGTTCACGATCCGGATCTGCGTGCTGCCGCTGTGCATCAGCGCCTTCGCGCTGGCGTTCGGACCGCTCGGGGTTCAGGCGTCGGGTTTCTTCGGCCTGTTCGGCTCCTACGACCGAATGGGGAGCCTGTATGAGCTGGTCGAGGTGCGCGAGCTGACACCGCTGGTCGTCGGGATCATCCTCGCCGGCGCCGCCGGCACCGCGATCTGCGCCGACCTCGGTGCCCGCGTCGTGCGCGAGGAGATGACGGCGCTCGAGGTGATGGGCATCGATCCGGTCAAGAGCCTCGTCGTGCCGCGACTGCTGGCGCTGATCGCGGCCTCGTTCCTGCTCGACATCATCGCCCTGCTCAGTGGACTCGCGGGCGCGGTTCTGGTGCTGTTCCAGCACCATCAGCCGCTCGGTCCGTCGGTCTCCAACTTCCTCGCCAACGCCACGCCGCTGGAGCTCGAGGCGGCGATGCTCAAATCCGTGATCTATGGCGTCGTGATCGCGATCGTCTGCTGTTACAACGGGATGAACGTCTCGGGCGGGCCCGAGGGGGTTGGACGCGCGGTCAACCGGTCGGTCGTGACCGTGTTCATCGTGATGGGCTTCATCGACTACGCCTTCACGCAGACGCTGCTGGCGACGCAGCCGATCCTCTCGCAGGTCCGGGGCTGATGGCGGTCGTCGACCAGGAGCGGATGGATGGCGGGCCCGTTGGCCCGCCAATCGAGGCCGGCGGCCTCCGACGGCGACTGCGCGACGTTGGCGACATGATCAACTTCAGCCTCCAGGCGGCCGGCGGCGTTCCGCGCAGCGCTCGCGACTACCTCACCGAGGTGCTGCGCCAGGCGACGATTCTGGCGACGGGATCGACGCTGATCGTGCTGACGCTGGTCTTCGCATTCGGCCTCTCGATCGGGGTCGAAGCTTCCTACGGTGCCCGGCTGGTCGGCGCGCCGTCCCTGGCGGCACTCGGACCTGCGATCGGCGGGTTGCGTGAGCTCACGCCGTACGCGTTCGGCTACATGATGGCCGCCAAGGTGTCGACCGGGTTCGTGGCGGAGATCGGAACGATGCGGATCTCCGAGGAGATCGACGCACTCGACGTGATGGGGCTCGACTCGATCGCGTATCTGGGCTCCACACGGCTGCTGGCGACCTGGATCGTGCTGCCGCTGATCTACGGGATCTCGGTCCTCGTCGGTTTTGTCGGTGCGTACCTGACGGCCGTGCTGCAGGTCGGTCAGGTCTCGGCCGGCGGCTATCTGCGTCTGTTCTGGGAGTTCCAGAGCCCGGCCGATCTGATCTTCTCGGGGATCAAGGGAATGCTGATGGGGACCTACGTCGTCCTCGTCGGGATCTACTTCGGCTACCGCGTCCGCGGTGGCCCTGCCGAGGTCGGCCGCGCCACCGCCCGCGCGATGATCGTCAACCTCGTGGGGATCCACATCATCGGGGTCCTGACCACGCAGGCCTTCTGGGGCGGCAACCCGCGGCTGCCGATCGGGGGGTGACGGTGCGGGCTGCGGGACTCGTCGCGCTGGTGGTGGCACTCGTTTCGGTGGTGTTGATCGTCACCGGCTCGGGCGGCAGTTACACCCTGAACGCACGGTTCGAGAATTCCGGCGGGCTGGTGGAGGGCGGCCTGGTCGAGGTCGCCGGTCGCCCGGTCGGATCGATCGCGGCGATCACGCTCACCCCCAGCGGCGAGGCGAACGTGAAGATGACGATCACCGACGGGTCGCTGACGCCGTTGCACCTCGGGACACGTGCTGACATCCGCGACGTCGGTCAGGGCACGATCGATAACAACTACGTGCTGCTGTCGCCGGGCACGAGCACCCGGCCCGCGATTCGCAACGGTGGCGTGCTGCCGCTGACGCAGACGACCGGGATCGTCGACATCGACGCGCTGTTCGACTCCTTCGGAGCTCCTCAGCGGCGGGAGTTCGACAACCTGATCGCCGACAGCTCCCAGATGTACGCCGGCTCCTCGGGCCGCAACTTCAACGAGATGCTGTCGGAGCTCTACCCGTCGCTGGGCAGGTTCGAGGACTTCGGCGACGAGCTCAACCTCGACCGCCCGGCGATCAGCGAGCTGGTGAAGACCGCGGCAATCGCGAGCCAGGAGGTCGCGGATCGGACCTCGGAGCTGCAGCAATCGCTGTCGAACACTGCTGCCGGACTCGGGGCGCTCGCCCGCCAGAGCGGGCCGCTCGACGACGCGCTGACGCGGATGCCGGGCTTCCTCGCCCAGACGCAGGTGACGTTCGCGCGGACCAGCCGCGCGGTCCAAGAGGCGGCCCCGGCGCTGCGTGACACTCCGGCCGCCGACACGGCGCTGGCGGGGGTCCTGCGCACGACCGACGCGACACTGCCGACGATCAGCGATGCGACCGCCCAGCTCGACGCGCAGCTGCCGGGCCTTGACAAGGGCCTCACGGGTGCGGTGCCGCTGGCCAAGCCGACGATCACCGCGTTCAAGGCGCTCGGCCCGGCAATGCGCAAGGCGCTCCCGATCCTGACGGGCCTGCGCTTCTACGGGACCGACTTCGTGCTTGGCCTGCTCGCCGGCGTGGCGGCACTGACGACAAGCGAGTACGACAGCCTCGGCCACTACATCAAGATCAACTTCGTCCAGAGCCCGCAGACTCTGATCTCGGGGTCGTTGTCGAAGTTGCTGACCGAGTTCCCACTGGTCCCCGGGATCCTCGATACCCACACCAACCTGACGCGCCGCTGCCCCGGCGGAAGCGAACCACCTGCGCCGGACGGGTCGAGTCCGTGGCTGATCGGCTCGAAGTACTGCGACGCCTCCCAGGACGACCCGCTGAGCGTGGATCAGCCATGAGGCGGGTCGTGTTCACCGTCGTCGCCGTTGTGGTCGTAGTCGCCGTCGCGTTCGCGGTCCACAGCTCCACCGGGTCCGGCGACTCCTACCAGGTGGCGGCGATCTTCGATAACGCCGACAGCATCGTCGGCGGCTCGCAGGTGAAGATCGCGGGCGCAGTCGTCGGCTCGGTGACAGCGGTGCAGCTGCGCACCGGCACGGCGAGTACCGGCCCGACGGCCCGGATCGTCATGTCGATCAACTCGCGGTTCGCGCCATTTCACGCGAACGCCACTTGCACGCTGCTGCCGGAGGGGCTGATCAGCGAGAACTACGTCGAGTGCGACCCCGGCTCGGCGAGCGCGCCGGCGCTGAGGACCACCGGCTCGTCAAGCCCGACCGTACAGCTGTCCGGAACGACCGTCCCGCTGACGATCCAGCAGGTGATCAACGTCTTCTCGATGCCGACGGACGATCGCCTGCAGGCGATTCTGGCGGAGCTCGGGATCGCCACTGCCGGCCGCGGCGAGGACATCAACGCGATCCTCGAGCGTTCGAACCCGGCACTCGAGCAGGCTCAGCGGGTGCTCGGGATCCTTGACTCCCAGCGCGCGGAGCTGGCGCACGGCATCAGCGCCTCAAACGCCGTGCTGTCGGCGCTCGCCGAGAACACCAACAGCGTCCGCGAGTTCGTCGACCACTCCGCCCAGGTGTCGCGGACAACCGCGGCTCACGGCAGCGAACTGTCGGCGTCGATCGCCCGCTTCCCGGCGCTATTGACTGCGCTGAAGCCGGCGCTTGTCCGGGTTGACCGGGTCGCAGTCGAAGGCACACCGGTGCTTGCAAGCCTCCACATCGCGGCGCCACTGCTCGACGAGCTGACCCAGCGCCTGCCCCCGTTCCTGACGGCCGGGACGCATGCGCTCCCGAGCCTGACTGCCGCCGGCAGGACCGGGATCGCGGTGGTCCGGCAGTCGACGGCGATGGTCTCGGACCTGAAGAGCGCGGCCGTCGACACGATCCCGGCCGCCCGCGACACCAACGCGACCCTGATCAGCATTCGCAATACCGGCGGGCTCGAGGAGTTCCTGCGCGGCTTCTACTCGCTGGCGACGGCGTCCGCCGGTTACGACAGCACCTCACATTTCCAGACCGCGTTCCTGAGCGTGCTGCCGCAGTGCATGCAGTCGCCGCCAGGCGCGGGCTGCAGCAACGAGTACAACTCTCCCGGAGAGGGCGCGATCCCCGCCAACGATCCCTCCTGCGGGCCGCAGGCCGACGAGACCTGGCTTCCGGCCACAGACTGCGTCGCCGGCCAGCAGGTCGCACTGCTCCGCAAGCACCGAACGACGTCTGCCACCCGCACCCCGACCGGACCAGCGGGAACCACGACCGGAACCGCCACGGCCACGACCACGCCGACGCAGACCGCAACGACCACAACGCCGCTGTCGAACCTTGGCACCACGATCAACAAGGTGCTTGGCAGCGTCGGCGCCGGCGTGTCGACCACAGCGACCAAGGCAACTGCACCGTTGCAGGGCCTCCTCAACTATCTGGTGGGCAAGTGACGGCGCTGCGCAAACCCACCGCACCGAGCCGACGAACACCCGAGTACCGTCGGCGACGGGCTTTGGCGCTGGGCGTGATCACGCTCGTGATCCTCGCCGTCGGCGGCGAAATCTCGCTGCGGGCGCTGAGCGGGCTGCCGTGGGAGTCCTATTACTACGTGTCGGTCCAGGTGCCGAACGCCGAACGGCTGATCGCCAACGATGACGTCCGGATCGGCGGCGTCCGCGTCGGGCAGGTGGCCAAGGTCACCGCCGAGCCAGGTCGTGACGGGGCCGCGCCATTCGCGACGATCAAGCTGCAACTGAGCCCCTCCGTCGGGCGGCTGCCGCTCGACACGACGGTCGAGGTCCGACCCGCCTCGGTGCTCGGGGCGACGTATGTCGCGCTGACGCTCGGGCACTCGCACCAGACGCTGGCGCCGGACGCCACGCTGCCGCTGCGCAACGGCTCCAACTCGGTCGACGTGACCGACTTCCTGCAGATCTTCAAGGGCTCGGCCGCCAAGAACTTCCAGTCCTCGACCGCCGACTTCGCCGGAGGAGTCGCCGGCGAAGGCAGCAGTCTGGGCGCGACGTTCGGCTCGCTGGCGACGCTGATGCTGCCCCTGACCGACGTCGCGCAGGCGCTGGCCGCGCGTCCCGCTCAGCTCGCCCGGTTCGTCGACGGGTCCAACTCCGCCTTCTCGGCGCTGGCGCCCGTCAGTGAGCAACTCCGCGGACTGCTGGCCGGCGGCGCCTCGACGTTCGGCGCGATGGCAGCGGTCCGCCCGGCGCTGGGGCAGGCGATCGCCGACGCCCCTGCGTCCGAGACGAGCGGCACCGTCGCACTGCGGCGCGCGCTACCCGGGCTCACCAGCCTGGCCGCCGCGCTGACCGCGCTGCGACCCGCAACTCCGCTGCTGAGCCCGAGCCTGCGGCTGCTCGATCAGACCTTCGGCGCGGGCACCGTCGCGCTCACGGAACTGCCGCCGTTCAGCCGGGATCTGCGCACGACGCTGTCGGTGCTCGGCCGCGTTGCTCAACTGCCGTCGACGACGGGCACGCTGCGCAAGCTCGCGGAGATCGCGCTCGCGGGGCGGCGGGCGATCGACCCGCTCGAAACGGCGCAGACCCACTGCAACGTCTTCTCTCTGTTCGCGGTCGCCCAGGCATCGGCGGTCGGCACGATCGGTGTCGGCGACGGGCCCGCGATGCTGAACACGCCGATCGACAACAAGGGCAACTCGACCGACATGTTCCAGAGCGCCAAGCCGGCGCCCAACGCACACGTCAACTACTCCCCAGAGGAGAACGCAACGGAGTGCGCCGCCGGCAACGAGCCTGACAACGGGACCAACCAGGTCCTGACCAACCCGACCGGGCTGCCCGACAAGACCCGGATGACCACCCCGGCTCCGGGCGTCCTCAAAGAGGCCGCATCAGTCGGCCTGCTCGCGAAGCTCTACAAATGACGACGCCTGATCACCATCACACCTCGCACAGCCGACGCCGGGCGCGTACCGACCGTCGCAACGAGCGGTCGGCCGTGATCGCCGTGCTGGTGTTCCTCGCTCTGGTGGTGTTCGTGTTCCTGATTCAGAGCCGGATCTCGCAGCCGAGCTATGAGCTACGCGGCGTGTTCACCTCCTCCGCCGGACTCCAGCCCGGGGATCCAGTGCGGGTCGCGGGAATTGACGTCGGCGAGGTCAACGGCATCGCCGCGGGCCCGCACAACACGACCGTGGTATCGATGCTCGTCAGCTCGAGCGGGCAACCCATCTTCGCCAATGCGACCCTGTCGATCATCCCGCGCCTGGTACTGGAGGGCGCCTACTACGTCAGTCTCGACCCCGGCTCTCCAGGGGCGGGCCGGCTGAAGAGCGGCACCACCATCCCGGAGAGCCGGACCTCGATTCCGGTCCAGCTCGACCAGTTCCTCGACACCTTCACGCTCCCGGTGCGGAACTCGATGTCACAGCTGGTCAAGGGTCTCTCGACCGGCTTCGGCGGCCCGGGCACAGCCGGCTTCCGCGACGACATCGCCGACCTTGATCACTGGCTTCCGAGCATGTCCGCTTCGGCCGCCGCCACCGAGGGGACCGGCGTCGGCGACCTGCACCGGGCGATCATCTCGCTGCGCAACCTCACCACCGGTCTGGCGGCACACCCCGTCGCGCTCGGCGCCCTGGTCGGGCACTTCGACCGGCTGATGGGCGATCTGGCCGACGAGCAGCAGCCACTCTCGCAGGCGATCAGCTCGCTGGACGCCGTCGAGCGCACCTCCCGTCCGACGCTGACGGCACTGAACCATGCTTTGCCAGAGGTCGGCAGCTTCAGCCGCACGCTCGACCCAGCGCTGCGCGATTCGCCAAAGCCGCTGGCCGCGACCAGCCGGCTGCTGGACGCCGTCGACGCGACCGCAAAGCCCTCGGAGGCCCTGCTGGCGAAGACCAAGCCGATCAGCGCGACGCTGCCCCAGCTCGAGGGACGTCTTGAGCCAATCGTCAAGCTGGTCACACCAGCGGCTGAGTGCCTTGGCGACAACGTCGTACCCACACTCGACACGGAGGTCCCCGACGGCTCACTGAGCACTGGCGATCCCGCCTGGCTCGACATGCTGCACGGTTTTACAGCGATCACGTCCGTGACCGGCGGCTTCGACGGTAACGGCGCAGCTGTCCGCACCGGCATCGTCGGCAGCGTCTCAGAGTTCGCCGGAATCCTCCCGGGTCTCGGCAAGGTCGAGGGCATCGGCCCGACGATCAACGGGCTCGACCCGACCTGGCTCGGTTACGGCGTCGATCCGCCGTACCGGCCCGACGAGTGGTGTGACAAGCAGCCGCTGCCCGACCTTGGTGCCCGCCGTTCGGCGGAGGAGCCACAGTGGGAGAAGAACGCGCTGCAGCTCCAGCTGACAGGCCCCGCCGACGCTCTGGTGGGCCAGCGATGAAGCGCGACCGCGCCAGCACCTACGCCCGCTTCCTGGCCGTGTTCGCCGTCCTTGGCGTGCTCGGCGTTGGCGCGGTCGTATACGTGCTCGTGCACGAGCGCCTGGTGCTGCCCTTCCAGAACGAGTACACCGTCGACGCCCAGTTCACGGCGGCCAACGGCGTGCTGGCGGGCACCGGCCAGCCGGTGCTCGTCGCCGGCGTGCACGTCGGGCAGATCACCGGCCTGACGCTGCACGACGGGGTCGCCGTCGCGACGTTGCAGCTCCACCGCAACCAGGTCCCAAACGTCTACGACGACGCGACCGCGACGTTGGTGCCGCTGACGCCTCTGGGAGACATGAGCGTCGACCTTGAACCGGGAGCGCCGCCGGCCCCACGGCTCGCGACTGGGGCCATGATCGGGGTCGGCCAGACAACGTCGCCGGTCAACATCAACGACCTGCTCTCGCGACTCGACACCGACACGCGCGACTACCTGGGGACGCTGCTCAGCTCGATCGGGGAGGGCGTCGGTAACCAGGGCGGCAACCTGCAACGGGCACTGGTCGCGTTCGGGCCAACGATCGACCAGCTGGGACAGATCTCGAGCTCGCTGGCGGACCGCCGCACGGAGCTCGCGCACTTCATCCACAACCTCGGCGCTGTGACCCAGGCCGCCTCCGAGGACGGAGATGTGCCTGAGTTCATCGCCGCCGGAAACCACACGCTTGCCTCGATCACCTCGCAGGACCGTGCGCTGCGCCAGACGCTCGCCGAGTTGCCGGGCACCCTCGAGCAAGCTCACACGACCCTCACGGATGTGAAGCCGCTGGCCACCGAGCTGGGGCCGACACTCGAGGCGCTGACGCCGGCGGTCAAGCGGCTGCCGACCGTGCTCCACGACAGCGAGACGTTCTCGCGCGTGGCAGTCCCGGCGATCCACAACGTCCTGCTGCCGCTGATTCACAAGCTGACGCCGTACATGGGAACGCTGTCCCATGCCGTCACCGCCCTGGACGCCGGCGCCCCCAACACGCGCGGCTTCCTGCAGACGCTCAACTACGTCCTCAACGAGCTCGACTACGTGCCCGGGAACGGGGACGAGGGCCTCCTCTACTGGCTCGTCTGGGCGTTTCACAACCTCAACTCCGAAGGCTCGACCGGGGATGCGAACGGCACGATCGCGCGCGGGATGTACCTGTTCGACTGTGACGGTCTGCAGGAGGACAAGGCGCTGCAGGCCGTGTTCCAGACAACCGACCTCTGCCAGAGCTGAGACACGACGATGCAGACCCACGCACCCTCCTCGACCCGCCTGTTCGCACTGATCGGGTTCTCACTGACAAGCGTGATCCTGGCGATCCTCGTGTACGTGTCGTTCGGCGGCACGCTCCCGTTCACACCGCAGCCGTACGAGTTCAGCCTGGTGATCCCAGACTCCGGCAACCTCGTGCAAGGCTCCGACGTTGAGGAGTCCGGGGTGACGATCGGCCACGTTCGCAGCATCACCAGAGACGGGAACGCGGCGTTGGCTCAGGTCGGAATCGACTCTGGGGACGCGCCCGTTCGCGCCGACACGCAGGCGATCCTCCGCACCAAGACGCTGCTCGGCGAGACGTACATCGCGATCAGCTCCGGCACCCCCGGCTCGCCGGCACTACCGGACGGCGCACGGCTACCGAGCAGCCAGGTCAAGACGGCGGTCCCGCTCGATCAGTTCCTCAGTGGCTTCAACCCGAAGACGCTCGCCAACTTCCGCTCCCTGTTCAAGGGGCTGGCGACGGCGCTGCACGGCCAGCCTGGCAACTTCAACGGCTCGTTGCAGCGCGGCGCCCCGGTGACCTCCGACATTTCAGACGTGATGCAGACGCTGGGCGGCGAGACCGGCCAGCTCCAGACCCTGTTCGGCTCAACCGGCCAGATGATGACGGCACTCGGCGCCCGCGCCGGTGACCTGCAGGCTGCAGTCCGCGCCGGCGACGCGGTGCTGACCGACACCGCCAGCCGCGACCGCGCGCTTGAGACGACGTTCACCGAGCTGCCCGGCTTCCTCAAGCAGGTGCAGAGCACCGGAAACGTTCTGACCGCCAACAGCTCCAACTTCAATCGGGCGATGCAGTCGCTGGTCCCTGTCGCCGAGCTGATCACACCGACCCTGCGCGATGCGGTGCGGTACGGCCCGGCCCTGCGCCGGCTGTTCACTGACCTTCCTGCCACGATCCGAGCCGGCAAGACGGGACTGCCGGCGGTCTCCTCGATGATCAGCGCGATCCCGGATGCGTTCACAAACCTGTACCCGGCCCTGCGCCAGCTGATCCCGCTGATCCAACTGCTGGCGGCCTACAGCGAGGAGGGCGTCGTCGGCCCTCTGTCCAACGCCGCATCCGCGCTCGGCGGAATTGAGGTCGGCCCGGGCGGCCGGATCATCGCCCGTCCGAGCAACTCCCTGTACGTCTCCAACGAGTCGATCGCCGGCTGGGTCAAGCGACTGCCGACGGACCGATCGAACCCGTATCCAACGCCGACGGGAACCGAGGAGCTCGGGAAGATCGGCTACCTCAAGTCCTATGACTGCCGCAATGTGAACAACCCCAACTACCTGCCGCCGCTCGGTAGCGGCGTCCCTCCCTGCCTGACGCAGGGCAAGTGGACGTGGCAGGGCGTAACCGCCTACTACCCCCGACTCCAGGAGGCAAAGCCGTGACCGAAGTCCATGACACGCAGGTCCTGATCTCCGGCGGCGGCCCCGTCGGGCTCGCGGCTGCAATCGAGCTCGGACAGCGCGGAATCCAGACGCTCGTGATCGAGCCGCGACCGGTCGTCTCGCGGGCGCGACCGCGCTGCAAGACGATCAACGTCCGCTCGATGGAGCACGCCCGGCGCTGGGGCATCGCCGACCGGATCCGCGCTGCCGCGCCGCTGTCGGCGCAGTGGTCGACCGACCTCGTGTTCGCGACCTCATTGAGCGGCTACACGCTGTCACGTTTCACCGGTGTCTTCGGCCTCGAGCCCGAGGGCGACCGGTTCCCCGAGATCGGCCAGCAGGCCGGCCAGTTCTACCTCGAGGAGGTCCTGCGCGAGGTCGTCGAGGAGCTCCCGACGGTCACGCTCGAACTCGGCTCGCGCGTCACGACCTTCGCCCAGGACGACGCCGGCGTGCGGGTCGAGGTGCAGAACGCCGACGGCAGCAGTCGCACCGTCGCCGCCGAGTACGTGATCGGTGCCGACGGCTCACGCAGCGCCGTGCGCGAAGCGATGGGCTCGAGCTACACCGGTACCGAGGGCGGCCTGCCGAACTTCGGGATGGTGTTCCGCGCGCCGGAGCTGTGGCAGCACGTCGTCCACGGACCGTGCGTCCAGTACTGGATCATCAACCCGTTCTCGCCCGGGGTGATGGGACCGCTCGACACCGGCGAGCTGTGGTGGGCCGGTTTCATGGGCGTCACGCCGGAGCGCGGCGAGAAGGAGGGGGCAAAGCTGGTCCAGTACGCGATCGGCACAAAGACCCCGGTCGAGATCCTCTCGACCGACCCGTGGACAGCGCAGATGCGGCTCGTCGACAACGCCCGTAACGGCCGTGCGTTCCTGATCGGCGACGCCGCCCATCTGAACCCGCCGTTCGGCGGCCACGGCCTCAACACCGGCCTCGGGGACGCCGTCGACCTCGGCTGGAAGCTGGCGGCGGTGCTCGACGGTTGGGGCGGCCCGGCGCTGCTCGACAGCTACACGGCCGAGCGCCGTCCCGTGCACGCGAAGGTGATCGACGAGGCGCTGACCAACATGGCGATCCTCCCGACCGAGCTGATGAACCCGGACATCCTCACCGACGGCCCTGTCGGTGACGCCGCCCGCGGCCGCGCCGATGTGAAGGTGCAGGAGACGAAGGCCCAGGAGTTCCACAGCCTCGACTTCGTCCTCAACCTCGGGTACGAGGGGTCCCCGATCGTGGCCGACGGCCGTCCCAACGGGGACGGCCCTAATCGCGACCATCAGTTCATGCGCCCGGGCTTCCGCCTCCCCCACACGTTCCTCGCGGACGGCAGCTCGCTGTTCGACGCGCTCGGGGCCGGGATGACGCTGCTGTCGCTGAACGGCTCCGATGGAATCGGCGCGGCCGAGCAGGCGTTCGCGGCCGCCGGTGTGCCGCTCACAACGGTCAATCTGGACAAGGAGGGGCTGGCCGAGCGCTACGGCGCTGGGCTGATTCTCGTCCGTCCCGACCAGCATGTCGCGTGGGTCGGCGACGACACCGAAGGGCTCGAGACAACGATCGACATCGTGCGCGGCGCCGCACGGGAAACGGAGAGGGTGTGAGCACGATCGCCCCCGCCGGCACGCACACGGTGTCCGGCCTCAACATCACACGCTGGGGCACCGGTTCGCCGGTCCTGCTCGTGCACGGCTCGGGTCACGGCGATCCGGGCGGTGGCGCCAAGAAGTGGAAGTTCCAGGAGCCGCTCGCCGGCAAGGGCTACGAGCTGATCGTGCCCGACCGCCCGGGTCAGGGCCAGAGCCCGTCGCAGGGGCCGGACAACTACGAGCTCGACTGGCCATGGGTCACGGATCTGCTCGACCCCGGCGCCCACCTGATCGCACACTCCTACGGCGGCGCGATCGCGCTGCACGCCGCGGGTGTGCGACCGGATCTCGTCAAGTCGCTGACACTGATCGAGGCGCCGATTTTCTCGGCCGCCGCCGATCGACCCGAGGCAGTGCAGAAGGCCGCCGAGATCCGGGCGGCGATGGACACGAAACTCCCGCCACTGGCGGCGATCAGGGCATTCAAGGTGCTCGGGATCCCGCGAGACCGCTCGCTGCAGGAGCGCCCGCCGATCTCGGGGATGCGCAACATGGCCAAGGGGTTCAAGTCGATGCGCCCCCCGGACGAGTTCGACTTCGGCCCTTCGATCAAGGCAATCTCCGACGCTCGCATTCCGCTCCTCTACGTCGACGGCGGCTGGAGCCCGGCGTTCCGGGCGATCGGCGAGGAGCTGGCCCAGCAGACCGGCGGCGAGGCCGTCACGATCCGGGCCGGCCACCACTTCCCCCACATGATCGGCGGCGGCGCCGAGTTCAACGACCTGTGGCTCACGTTTGTGGCCACGCACGGAGGTGGCGCATGACCCAAGGCGAAAACATCGCACCCGCCGAGCCGCCGGAGGGCAGCGCCAGCTCCGAGCACGCTTACGATCAACTGCGCTTCCAGATCCTGACCGGTCAGCTGGCGCCGGGGTCGTCGTTCTCACAGGTGCAGTTGGCCCAGCAGCTCGGGATCAGCCGCACACCCCTGCGCGAGGCGGTCCGCCGGCTGCAGAGCGAGGGCCTGCTGCGCTCCGAGCACAACCGACAGGTACGGGTCGCGCCACTGAGCACACGCGACTTCGAGGACCTTTACACGCTGCGGATCCCGCTTGACAGCCTGGCGGTGAAGCTGAGCGTGCCGACGCTGTCTGACCGGGAGCTGGCTATCACCCAGGAGGCGTGCCGGCTGACGACGGAGGCGGCCGAACACGGGGATCTCGTCAACTACCGCGAGCCGCATCGCCAGTTCCACATGAGCCTGATCGTCGGTGCCGGCGCCCGGTTGCGGGCGCAGGTCGAGGACCTCTGGGACCACGCCGACCGCTACCGGCTGCTCTACAAGATGCATGCCGACGACGGCACGCGGGTGATGCAGCTTGCGAGCCAGGAGCACCAGGCGATCCTCGAGGCCGCCGAGCGCCGAGACGCCACCGCATGCGCGCGGCTGGTCGCGGCGCACCTGGCGCGGACGGCGCTGATGACGCTCGTCCGTGTCGACCCGCGACATGACCCGGCGGCGATCCGGGCGGCGCTCGATCTGGTCAGCGCCGAGGACCCAACTTCCGAAGCCGCGCGCAGCGCTGAGCGCGGCGACGTACCGGTGCTCGGTTACGAGCGAGAGAACCAATAGAGAACGACGAAGGGGACGACACGATGGGAATGCACATGGGGCACGTTGCGCTGCGAGTCAGCGACCTCGATGCCTATATCGATCACATTCAGGCGGCGTTGGGGCTGCAGCTGCTTGAACGCTCGGACGACTCCGCATATCTGGGATCGCAGGGGACCCGGCATGAGCTGCAGCTGATCGCGGCCGACGAGCCGGCGTTTGATCACGTCGGTCTGATGGTCGAGACCGAGGCGCAGTTCGACGCGACCGTGCAGCAGGCGCTCGACGCTGGCGGCACGCTGCTGGAGGAGGGCGAGGAGCGCGGGTGCGTGCGCGCCGCCACGATTCTCGGCCCGGCCGGGATCGCCTACCAGCTCTACATCCCTGAGGCCCGGCCGCCGCTGACGCTCGCGACGAAGATGTCATCGGCGATCCGCCGGCTCGGCCACCTGACGTTCTTCTCAAACGAGATCACCGCGCTGACCACGTTCTGGTGCGACGGGCTCGGCTTCCGCGTCTCCGACGTCCAGGGTGGGTTCGTCTGGACTCGCTGTGACTCCTGGCATCACACGCTGGCGGTCGGCACGCATCCGGCGGAGACGCTGCTGCACCACCACGCGTGGGAGACGCAGGACATCAACTCGCTGGCGAAGTACTGCGATCTCAACGGGCTCGCCGGCCGGCCGCAGATGTGGGGCCCCGTCCGGCATGGACCGGGCTTCAACCTGGCCACGTACATGCCCGACGCATCCGGTGCCCTGATCGAGGTCTACACCGACCTGCTGGTGATCGAGGATGACGTCAACTACGTCCCGATGGATTGGACGAACGAGCCGCTCGCGCTGAACCTGTGGGGCACGATGCCCTCGCCCGACGTGCTCGCCGCCGGCGTGCCGCTGCTCGAGCGGGTGGCGGCATGAAGCTCGTCACGTATACGACCGCAGCGCTGAACGGCTCGGGTGGACGGCCGGGCGCCGTCGTCGGGGATGAGATCGTCGACCTCGGCGAACTCGCGCCAACCGTCGAGCAGATCCTCGGCGGCAGCGGACTCGAGCGGGCCGCTGAGATCATCGAGGCGGGCCGGGGGCGGATCCCGCTGAGCGAGGTCACGCTGCAGGCCCCGGTCCAGCCACGGAAGTTCTTCGCGATCGGCCTCAACTACGCCGATCACGTCGCTGAGTCCGGTCAGGAGATGCCGAAGGCGATGACCGTGTTCTACAAGGCGCCGAATTCGGTGACCGGTCCGTACGACGCGATCGAGCGGCCGGCGGTCTCCCCCGCGCTCGACTACGAGGGTGAGCTCGGGATCGTGATCGGCAAGCGCTGCCGGCACGTGAACGCATCCGATGCGCCCGAGGTGATCGCCGGGTACACGATCGTCAACGACGTCAGCGTCCGCGACTGGCAGATCATGACCCCGCAGTGGTCTCTCGGGAAGTCATTCGATACCCATGGGCCGATCGGCCCGTATCTCGTGACCAGTGACGAAGTCGGTGACCCGCACACGCTCGACATCAAGACCTACGTCAATGGCGAGGTCCGGCAGAGCTCCAACACGTCGAACCTGATCTTCGACTGCTTCCGGATCGTCGAGATCCTGTCGCAGGCGTGCACGCTGGAACCGGGTGACGTGATCGCAACCGGGACCCCGTCCGGGGTCGCCGCCGGGATGCCGGGGATGCCATGGCTGGTCGTCGGTGACAAGGTCCGGATCGAGATCGACCGCCTCGGCGCGATCGAAAACGAGGTGATCGCCGAGCAGGTGCCGGACGGCTTCACCGTCGACCCGACATGGACCGGCGTGCTCGAGCCGCATGCATAGATGCGCGTGACGATGTCACGGGTGGGGGTCGTGCTGGCCCTCGCCGCGGTCACGGGCGGCGGCGCGACAACGGGAGCAGCCGCCGCCCAGAACGGCCCCTTCCAAATACCGGTGGCGGCCTACGCGCGGCCACTCGGAGGTCCGATTCCGACGGTCCCGGGCTGCACGCTGGCGGCGACGGTCGCAACCTACGGGGACTGCCCCCCGGTTGGGACCCAGATCTCGAACGCGGTCGGATTCCCGGAGGCAGAAGCTGGGCTCGGGATCCCGCTCGGCGGGGTCGGGGCAGGCTCGTTCATGATCAACCAGGCCGGCACATTCGGCCCGTGGAACTTCGGTGACGACCACAACGCTGAGCAGCGGATCCTGTCCCAGGCCGCGTTCCACATCCGCATCTCCGGCAAAGACACTCCGACGACACTGCGTACCCTCGCGACCGACAGCAGCTACGGGTCACTGCCGTCCGCCTGGAGCGGATTGCAGGTCGGGCAGGGGGCCTACGACGCGCTCTATCCGTTCGGCTGGATGACCTACAAGGACCTGCCCGCCAACGTGTCGCTGCGGTTCTGGTCACCGATCGTCGCCCGCGACGACTACTGGAGCTCACTCCCGGTCGCCTACTTCGACATGCGGCTCGCGAACCCGACCTCGCACACCCAGAAGATCTCGGTGATGTTCACGTTCCCGAACGCGACCGACCACACGGGCACCGGCAACGACGCCCCGGGCTACCAGGGACCCGCCACGGTCCGGACTGGGCTGACGAGCAGCTATCACCATGATCGCCGCACCGGCGTCGACGGCGTCACGCTCGCCTCCGACAGTCCGACGGATACGGCCGATGCCTATGACTCCGAGTGGACAATTGCGGCCCGCCCGTTGGCGGGCCAGTCCATCAGCTACACGACCTCCTGGAACGCCGCGGGGTCTGGGGCCGACGTCTACGCGCCGTTCAGCTCTCGCGGTGCGCTGCCTGATCGGCCGCTCGTTGCTGGCAGCACCGCCGGGGCGATCGCGGTCGCCGTCACGCTGAAACCGCACGCCTCGACGGTTGTCCCGTTCATGTTGTCGTGGGACTTCCCGCAGGTCAGCTACGGCACCACCGCGCAGACCGTCTGGATGCGCCGCTACACCGACTTCTTCGGCGCTCGTGAGACGGCAGCGAACAACTACGTGCCGGGGTCCTACAAGTTCCACCAGAGCTTCCGGATCGCCGATGCGGCGCTCACCCACGAACGCATGGCCCTGAAGCTCGTCGACGCCTGGTGGAAGCCGATCGCGACGAACCCGACCTACCCGTCCTGGCTGCGCACCGCCGCCCTCAACGAGGTCAACACGATCGCCTGGGACGGCGGCTTCTGGGAGGGCGGGCTGGCCCGCAACACCGCGGCCCTGTCGCCGGGCGGGCCCCGGATCGGCTCGCAGGTCCCGGGTACGCATCTGTTCTTCGACCTCGAGGGCGGCGGCTTCGCTGACGCCAACTGCTGGGATTGCTACGCGTACGGCTACCAGATGATGCAGCAGCTGTTTCCCGCCCTCGATCGGGATCTGCTTCGCGGCTGGAGCTCGATGATCCTCGAGGATCCACATGGAGCGACCCCGCACGACGCCGGCACCGCGGATCCCTGGATCCAGTGGAGCCCGAGCTCCGGCAAGGGTGCCGCTGACACCAGCTATATGGATGAGCCCGCGAAGTATCTGTTCGTCGCCTACGCGTACTGGCAGGCGACCCATGATCAGAGCTTCCTGCGGTTCGCGTATCCGGCGATGCTCCGGACCTACAACTTCCTGCTCGCCCATATCGCGGCCGACGACCACCTGCCCGAGACGGCGCTCGTGCTCGGCGACACCTACGACTTCTGGCCGATGTTCGGCCACGACGTCTACCTCTCAGAGCTGCTGCTGCTCGCCGACCAGGTGATGATCGCCGCCACCCACGATGCGATCATGCTCGGGATCCCGGCTGCGATGCCCGCCGAAGTGCAGTCGATCCAGACGCAGTTCCCGCAGTCGCAGGCCGAGTTCGAGGCCGATTTCTGGGACCCGCTGCACGGCTACTACCGGATCACGCAGGGGACGCTCGAGTACAGCGATGGGACGATGGCCGACGCGGTGTTCTCTCAGCAGGTCGCCCAGCAGCTGGGGCTGCCGGATCTGCTTCCGCCTCAGCATGTCGAGCAGGATCTGCTGAGCGCCTATCCGCTATTGACCCAAGAGCGTCAGGACGGCCATCTGGTCGGCGCGATGAACGGCGTCAATGACCTCGGTAAGCCGATCGCTGTCAATGTGCTCGAGTCCAACGAGACCTGGGTCGGGGTCAACTGGTTCCTGGCAGCGACACTGTGGACCGACGCCAACCGTTTCGACAACCCGACGCTGAAAGCCGATGCACTCCAGCTCGGCCAGGCGATCTACTACCAAATCTACGGCGACCAGCAGAACGGATTCGCCTTTGACGTACCCGAGGCGTGGGGCAACACCAGCACCACCGCCTACCGGAACCCGACCTACCTGAGGCCGCGGGCGGTCTGGGACCTCCTCTCGGCGATCAAGCAGCCGGCGATCCCGACGCCGGCGCGAGCACCTGGCGGGCGCGGCGCTTGGCCGCCTGCACCTCGAGCGTCAGCGTGTCGATGTCATAGACGCCGTAGTGGCGGCGGCCGTTGATGAAGAACGTCGGCGTGCCGGAGACGCCCGACTCGTCGGCGGAGGCGACGTCCTCATTGATCCGCGGCAGGTACTTGCGGGTCCGGACCTCCTCGAGCAGCCGGTCGACGTCGAGGTCGAGCTGCTCCGCGTAGCCGGCCAGGTGATCGAGCGTCAAGCGCTCCCTGATGGGCGAGCAGCAGGTCGTACATCTCCCAGAAGCAACCCTGGGCGGCCGCAGCCTCGGAGGCCTCTGATGCGAGCTGGGCGTTCGGATGGACGTCGTTGAGCGGAAGGTGGCGCCAGACGTAGCGGACGTCGTCGCCGTACCCGGTCAGCAGCTCGCGGATCACCTGCTCGGCCATGCCGCAGTACGAGCATTCGAAGTCCCCGTATTCGAGGAACGTCACCGGCGCGTCATCCGGCCCGCGGATGTGATCGCGCTGCGGGATCGACCTCGTCGGCGAGGTCGAGGATGTCCTCGGCGGTCCCGGCGATCTGTCGTGCCCTGAGCTCGTCCGGAAGGATCGCCATCAGGCGCCGGGCCGACCAGCCGAGGATCGGAGCGATCACGAGCGTGCACAGGGCACCGAGCTTCGCCTCGGCCAGCTCCTGTCCGTGGAAGGCGAGCGACGAGATCAGCAGCGAGACGGTGAAGCCGACGCCCGCGGTTGCGCCGCCGACAAGCAGGACCGGCCCCGAGATCGGCGCACGGGGTCCGTGGAGCGCCGGACGCGTGGCGATCCAGCTGCCGAACATCACTCCGGCCGGCTTGCCGACCGCATAGCCGATGACGATCCCGAGCGTGATCGCCGAGCCGGCGGCGGCCGAGATCAGCGAACCGGTGACGTGGATCCCGGCATTGGCCAGTGCGAACAGCGGCACGATCACGTAACTGGTCCAGGGATGGAGCTCGTACTGCATGCGCTCGTTTGCGGAGATCGAGGAGCCGAGTCCCCTCTGTGCCGCCCGGGCCAGCTCCGGCGTCGGCTGCTCGCGGAAGTTGCGCGTGAGCTCGAGCACCAACGCCAGATCCTCACGTGAAGGCGGGTAAGCGCTTGTCGCCAGCCCGATCGCCAGACCTGAGATGACCGGGTCGATTCCCGATTTGAACATCGCCAGCCACACGCCGACGCCCAGCAGGATCGCTACCGCCCGGCGTCCGATCGGCGCCCAGCGCAGCGACAGCAGCGCCCCAAACAGGGCGATCGCGACGACCAGCGCCACGACATGGATGTGGCTCGTGTACACGAACGTGATCACAAGCAGAGCGATCAGGTCATCGACCACGGCCAGCGACAGCAGGAACACGCGCAGCCGCGTTGCCGACCGGGGCGTGATCAGCCCGACCGCGGAGAGCGCGAACGCCGTATCGGTGGAGATCGCCGCCCCCCAACCGTGTGCGCCCGGACCGCCGGCGTTGATCGCGGTGTAGATCAGCGCCGGAACGGCGACGCCGAAGATCGCGGCAACCGCCGGCACCGCCAAGCGCTGACGATCACGGAGTTCCCCAAGGTCAAGCTGGCGCTTTGCCTCAAGGCCGACGACCAGGAAGAACAGGGTCATCAGGCCCTGATCGATCCATGTCCGCAGTGTGGCGCTGACTCCGTGACCGCCCAACGTGATCGTCAGCCGCGTGTCCCACACCGAGACGTACCCGTGCGGGATCACGTTGGCCCAGACAAGCGCGACGGCGACGGCCACGACCACGACCGCCGCGCCGCCGGTCTCGGTCGACAGGAACGACCTGACCGGCGCCGCCAGGTTCCGCGCCCACGCCGTCCGCCCCTCGTAACCGGTCGCCATACCGGCAGCTTCTCAGAGTCAGCGCTCGGCAGGATCGACCTGATGGACGAGATCGAGCCCGAAGCACCCTGGATCGAGGCCGTCATAAGCTTGGCCCCGCACCCCAACGACGGAGGAAGTCCATGCGTTACCGCAAGCTCGGCAGCTCTGACCTCGAAGTCTCCGAGATCTCACTCGGCGCCTGGCTCACATACGCCGGCGGAGTCGAACTCGAACAGACCCGCGCCTGCACGAACGCGGCGTTTGATGTGGGGATCAACTTCTTTGACACGGCCAACGTCTACGGCCGCGGTGCGGCCGAGACCGCGTGGGGCCAGATCCTGCCCGAGCATCCGCGCGACTCCTACATCCTCGCGACGAAGGTGTGGGGGCAGATGTCGGATGACCCGGGCGACCGCGGCCTCTCCGCCGCGCAGATTGCCAAGCAGATCGACGCGTCGCTGGAGCGCCTTCAGATTGATTACGTCGACCTCTACCAGGCCCACCGCTTCGACTCCGACGTTGAGATCGAGGAGACGATCGAGGCGCTCGCCCAGGTCGTCACCGACGGCAAGGCTCGCTACCTGGGGTTCAGCGAGTGGACGCCGGAGCAGATCAACGTCGCGATCGAGATCGCCGGGGCCGACATGTTCGTCTCCTCGCAGCCCCAGTATTCGATCATCTGGCGGGCGCCCGAGGAGGAGGTGTTCCCGCTCTGTGAGGCAAACGGGATCTCGCAGATCGTGTGGTCGCCGCTCGCTCAGGGCGTGCTCAGCGGCAAGTACAAGCCGGGTGAGCAGCCGCCGGCAGACTCCCGCGCCGCCAGCGCATCGATGAACTTCGCGATCGACCGGCTGATGGCCGACGAGGTCCTGACCGCGGTTCAGCGACTGGTCCCCGTTGCCGAGGACGCGGGCATCTCGATGGTCGAGATGGCGCTCGCCTGGGTGCTCCGCCGGCCCGAGCTCGCCTCAGCGATCATCGGCGCCTCCCGGCCAGAACAGGTCCACGCCAACGCCGCCGCCTCCGGGATCACGCTCACTCAGGACACCCTCGACGCGATTGACACGGCGCTCGGCGACGTGATGGTGACTGGCACGACGCTCGCGCCGCTGGCGACCGCGGAGATCAAGCGCCGGTAGCGCGCTGTCAGAACGCCGCCTGGTCGCGGCGCCGCCCCAGTCAGGGCAGGTCTAGGTCGAGGCGACCAGGCGGGCTGCGTCCTCGAGGCGATCATCGCCCCAGAACAGCTCGCCGCCGACCGCCACCGTCGGCACGCCGAACACGCCCCGCTCGTAGGCGGCATCGGTGGCAACGCGCAGCCGCAGCTTGACATCGGCGTCCGCGGCGGCCGCCCGGACCTCATCCCGGTCCAGGCCGGCCGCCGCGGCCACGTCAAGCACGTGGGCCGTGATGCTCAGGTCGCGGCCGCGCTGGAACGCATCGCGCAAGCCCTGCATCGTGAAGGCGCGGCCGACCCCGACATCAAACGCGTAGGTCGCCGCCCGCATCGCGAACAGATAGTCAGACGGCCACGGGTCGGGCCACCGCAGCGGCGGTAACCCATAGCCGGCCGCCCGCTGTTCGATCTCCTGCATGCCACGCTGGCGCCGGACGTAATCGCCGAGCGCCCATGATGCCCGACCGCTCAGCTTGAACAGACCGCCGAGCAGCACCGGCTGCCAGCGCACGGGTTCGGGCACGACCGCGTGCAGGCGCTCAGCCGCCAGGTACGCGTACGGCGAGCCCAGATCGAAATAGAAGGTCGTCTCGGAGGTCATCAGCTGCGTTCGGTAAAGTGAACGATACGTTCGCCATGGTACACGAAGCTTCCCCATTGAGAGCGACGCTCGCAGCCAACCTGCGCCGCCTGCGGATTGCCCGTCAGCTCTCGCTGTCGGAGCTCGCGCGCGCCACCGCGATGAGTAAGGCGACGCTGTCCGGCATCGAGAACGGCAACGCGAACCCCACCGTGGAGACCCTCGCGATGCTCGCCGCGGCCCTCCGTGTGCCGATCGCCGAGCTGCTCGAGGCACCCGCCCTGGGCGAGGTGCGGATCGTGCGGGCCGCAAGCACCTCGGCCCCTGACGCCGACACGCTCGCCCGCCGCAGCGTCGATCGGCTCGCCGCGGCCGGGGATCTCGAGATCACCGAGGTCATGCTCCCCGGCCACCACCAGCACGAGTCGCCGGCGCTCGGCGCCGGCTGCCGAGCCCACCTGTACGTCGTCGAGGGCAAGCTGATCGCCGGGCCGGCGTCGCGGTGCACGGAGCTCGGCCCCGGCGACTACATCTCGTATCCGGCCGACGTACCGCAGGTGCTCGAGACCACCGGGGCCCGCGGCGCCCGCGCCCTGATCCTGACGCAGCGGCCGAGCCGGTGACCGTCACCGCCCCTCACCCGGCGGCCGAGCCTATGACGGTCACCGCGCGTCCGCTCGACCCATCTGACCGCCGCGCGGTGGCGTTCGTGCTGCGCCACCTCGGAGAGCACTCGCGGTACACACGGTTTCTGTCGGCGCAGGCAAACCTCGACCGCGAGACCGGGAGGCTGCTCGACACCGATCACTGGCATCACGAGACGGTGATTGCCCAGACGGCGTCGCCGCGCGTCCCGATCGGCGTGGCTGACTACGTCCGCCTGGTCCGCTTCGACGCCGCCGAGCTGGCCGTCACGGTCGTCGACGACTGGCAACGCCACGGCGTCGGGCGTCTGCTGACGCGTGAGCTCGCGATCCGCGCCCGCGCCGCCGGGATCAGGACGTTCGTCATCTCGATCTCAACGGAGAACCGTGGTGGGATCGCGCTCGCCGGCCGGATCGGCGCGATGCGGGTCGTCGGCCGCTACGGAACGACGGTCGACCTCGAAGTAGCGCTCTGACACTGCCCGTGTGGCTGCCGCGGTCCCGGCTGGAGCGAGCCCGGGCCGTTACGCGGGCCCGAGCGCGGTCGCGCCGGGCATCGACGCGGTCATCCACTCGACCACCGGGGCGAGAATTGCCAGCAGGTCGGGCTCGTCTTCGGCATCGAGCGCGTCACACGCCAGCTGCCGGACGGCATGGACGACGGCCAGCGGCGCGATCGCCGGAAGCGGTCCGACCGTCGGATCCTCGGCCTCCAGCCGCGCGTAGCGCTCGGCCAGCAGGGCCGCGATCTGGGTGAGCGCGTGGTAGCGGCGGCGCCGGGCCGGCTTGCCCGCCGCGTCCATCTCGATCAGGAAGGTGCGGGCGACGACGATGTCCGACTGGAGCGCCTCGAGGTAGGCGCGGATCGAGGCCTCCATGTATTCCGGCCACGACACCCCCGGATCCATCGCCGTGAGGATCCGCTCCACGAGCACCGCGATGAACCGCTCGTATCCAGCGTCGGCGCAGGCCGAGAGATCGGCGAACGATGCGTAGAACGCGGTGCGCGAGACCCCCGCCTGGGCGACGACGTCAGCGACCGAGACGGCGGCGAGCCCGCGGGCCGCGACCAGTTCCGCGAACGCGGCCATCAGCCGTTCGCGCTGCGCCGCCCGCAGGGCGTCCCGATCGAGGGCATGGCGACCGCGCGGGAGCTCCGCGACCGGTGCGAAGAACGCGCCGTGGCGGATCCGCCGGATGGTCATCTCCGATCGCGAGCCGACCGGTGCGCTGTGCGCGGCGCGGCCGCGATGCTGACGGTCGTGCGGTAGATGTGCGTCGCGGCATTCGTCTCGGCCAGATACTCCTGTTGCGTGTTCGCGGCGCCGAGGGTGAGTGGCAGCGTCAGCCGGCCACGACGCCCGGCGGTGACTGTGGTCGTCGTGGCGGTGCCGTCGGTGAGCGGGTTGCGCGTCGCGTACGGCGGCTCGGGCGCGTCGCTGGCGCACACGTCCGACTGGACCATCGGGATTGTCCCGACCTCGGGGCAGCCGGGCTGCGCTGGAGCGCGTGGCTACGCCCACACGGGAGGGTCAGACCCGAGCGGCCGGGCCGGGAGTGACCAGCGCAGCGGGGCGCCGTCGACCTCGACCGGATGAGCGAGACGACGGGCGTCACCCCAGACCGTGCGCTCGATCTCGGGCATCGGTTCCGGGACCTCGGTAGCCGGCGGCCCAGAGACGGCCCCCGAGTCGAGTTGGCGTTCACCTGCGCCGACGAGCAGCGCGGCGGTCCGGGCCAGCGAACAGCGCCACCGCGAGCCGACTCCCTCGGCCGCGCGGACCGTCAGGCCGCGGATTGCAGCGGCGGCCATGATCCAGCCGGTCGCATGGTCAAGTGCCTGAACCGGCAACGGTGCCGGATGCCCCGTCCCCGGGTCCACCGCGGCGATCCCGGTGCTCATCTGCACGAGGCTGTCGAAGCCGCGCCTACCTGCCCACGGCCCGCTCCAGCCGTAGGCGCAGAGGCTGACGTCGATCAGTCCGGGGCGGATCGCCTGGCGCTGGGCCCAGCCGAACCCGAGCCGGTCGAGCGCGTCCGGCCGGTAGCCGTGCACGAGCACATCGGCGCTCGAGAGCAGTTCCACAAACAACGCCCGGCCAGACTCCGCACGAAGGTCGATCCGAGCGCAGCGCTTGCCGAGCGTCACCTCAGGCTCGAGCGCCGGTTCGTTCCAGAACGGAGGGTCGAGCCGGAGGACGTCAGCGCCCCAACCGGCGAGCGCGCGAGTGGTGACCGGGCCGGCCAGAACCCGGGTCAGGTCGAGCACCCGGATCCCGGAGAGCGGCCCCGGTGACAACGATTCACGGGAGCGAGTGAGTGCCGGCCCCGTTGGGCCGGCCCCGTCCGTCCCCGACTCACAGTGGACGAGCGGTTCGGTGCCGACCGCCTGGCCCTGAGGATGCGAGCTCCAGTCGTCGCGCAGTGCCGCCGCGCATCCGCCCGCCTCGACCACGGCGCTCTCAAGCTCATCCACCCGCCACCCGCCCACGGCCGCAGCGACCGCGGAACGGTCGGCCTCGACGCCCAGCACCCGCAGCGCCGCGGCGCGGTGGTGGGGAGCGTTGGTGTGCAAGCGGATCCACCCATCGGCTGCCTCGTAGTCACCGGCGACCGCATCCCACGTCGGCGCAAGCTCCCAGCCGATCGGCCGGATCGAGAACAGAAACCAGGCCGAGGCGAGGTCGGGGCTGACCCGGACGGGACGATCAATGCCCGCGTACTCCGCAAGCGCCGCACCGGCGGCAGCAACCGACGCACACGCCAGCTCGGTGACGGCGAAGCGCGACGGCAGCGATCCGCCAAGCGCCACCGACGGCGGCGGCCACGCGTCGCCGCCGAGCGCGGCCTGGATCTCCGTGAACAGCTCGATCGTCAACGACGATGAAGCTTGACACGGCGCACGTAGACGAGGGTCGGGGCCGTCCGCGTGTCGGTGAGCGCCCGCAGCGGGACGCGGGTGATCGTCCCCGGCAGCAGCCGAAACTCGCGCGCGAGCTGCTTCTGGAGGTCACGGCCCTCCCCAACAGCGTCGACCACGACCGTCTGGACGTGGTAGCGGTCAAGCGAGCTCAGCAGGTTCGCGACGAGCACGCTGCGGCCGCGTCGCGCCACGGAGCGCAGGATGTCGTCGATGCCCTCGGACTGGGCGAACATCCCGCGATCGAGCTCGCCCGCATACCAGGGGTGGCGAACGACCAGGATCGGTGCCGGCAGACGGCGCAGCGCCGCCTCGAGCTGGGCGCCCGCCACGCGGTCTGCGTGAGTCGGGATCTCCGCGCTGATCGGGTAGGCGAGCAGCAGCAGCTGACCGACGACCCCGGCCAGCGCCACGAGCCCACCAACCGCGCCGAATCGCCGCCGCAACGTCGCCACGCCCAGCGCTCCCAGAACCGCGCAGGCGGCGTATGCCGGCATCAACACGTTCAGGTAGCCGC
The DNA here is from genome assembly GCA_963778315.1 of uncultured Conexibacteraceae bacterium. Taxonomy (GTDB): domain Bacteria; phylum Actinomycetota; class Thermoleophilia; order Solirubrobacterales; family Solirubrobacteraceae; genus Palsa-465. Next base: position 81,586 of record CAVZTZ010000002.1, read on the forward strand.
CGGTGTGCAGCCGCGAGAAATACGCGCCGAGCAGCATCCCGACGCAGGCGATGAGCAGGTAGGCATGCCGGCGTTCACGCAGCCACCAGCCCACCGCAAGTAGCGCCAGCACCGCCATCGGCCACACGTGCGCGAGCAGGTCGTCGCGCCAGAACCCGAGCCACAGCTGCTTCACCCACGACTGCCCGGCCAGCTGCTGCACGACGTAGTACCGGTACCAGCCGTCGCTCAACCCATTCAACACAAGGAACGAGCCGACGACCAGCGCGACCAGCACACCGGACGCGACCAGACCGACACGCGGGCGCGTGCAGCACAGAAACGCCAGCACCGGCGCCAGCACCACCAGTGCCGTCTGCTTCGTGAAGAACGCCAGGAACGCCAACACACCGAGCACCAGGCCGCCGCGAACCCCGGAGGCGCGCAGGCCATAGAGAATCGCGAGCAGCGTCAACGCCAGGAACATCGAGTCAAGCCGGCCGACGTCAAACCATGACCCGGTCAGCTTGTAACAGGCGGCGAACAGGCCCACCGCCACGAACCCCGCAACACGGTCACCGGTGTCCGCCCACACGAGCCGACCGAGCGCCCCGAAGCACACGAGCGAGGAGACGAACGACACGAGACGCAGAGGCAGGAAACCGAGGCCGACCACCCAGGCCACGGCCGCCGACACCCACGTGTACAGCGGCGGATAGGCCCAGCCGACGTAGCGCAGCGTCGGTGCGACGTACAGCGACTGGCCGTGCAGCACGCGCTGCACGAGCCCGACCGCCCCGCCCTCCATCCAGTCAAGTTCGTACGGGTAGCCGATCCGGTGAGCAGCGATCCACAGGTACACGACCACCGGCACGGCGGCGGCCGCGACGGTCAGCGCCGCAATCGCGCGAACCAGCGATCCCCGCACGTCCACGCCGGCTCCGCGCGAAGACCAGCGGCGCGCGCGACGCTGCCAATCTCCGATGCCGACACTCGCGCCCAGTGGAACCATCCACTCGCCTCCTGATCCGTCTCTATCCGCGCCCGCAGCGAGCAGCCGATCTCCCCCGGGGGCTCAAGCTCAACAAGCACAGTGCCACCGTCAGCGAGCAGCGACCGCAGCCGCGCCAGCAACCGATGTGGGCTGCCACCGATCCCGATGTTGCCGTCGAGCAGCAGCGCCGTTCGCCACGTCCCCTCGCCGGGCAACACGTCGAACACGTCCGCGACGATCGCCCGGCCGCCGCCATCGCATGCCAGCGCCACCGCGACCGGGCTGAGGTCAACGCCGAGCGCAAACTCCCCGCGGGCCGTCAACGCGCGCAGGTGCCGGCCCGGCCCGCAGCCGACATCGAGCACCGGACCCGCGACGCCGTCAAGCAGCCGCGCGTCGAGATGCATCAGCCGACCCGAGGTAGCGCCCGACCGGGAGCGGCATCACACCGCCGGTCTCAAATCGCACGCGCAACCACGCCTCATCCCCGCTGAGCGCGCTCTCGTACAGCGCCAGGGGACTGCTCATCCGATCGCCGCCAGTGCCCGCGCAAAGCGGGTCTCAGGGGCGACCGCGGCCACGGCGCGGGCATCGGCAAACGTGTCGACATCGCGCAGCCGCGGCCCCAAATGGCGGACGCGAAGCCCCAGCGACTCGAACCGGCGCAGCTGCATCACAAACGTGTCCTCCGCGCTCATCGGCACGCCCTCAAACGCGCCGGGCACCGCCGCCTTGAAGCCGACGCACCAGTAGCCACCGTCGTCGGTCGCCCCGATCACGGCGTCGACGCCCGGCTCCAGGAGCGCCTCCGCGGCAGCACCGAGCGCCAAAGAAGTCACCTGCGGCGTGTCCATCCCGATCAGGAGTGCCGGGCCCCCGACCGCGTCGAACGCCGCCTGCAGGCGCTCGCCGAGGCCATCGCCACGCTGCACGACGACGTCAAAACCATCAGGCACGATCCCGGCCGGATCACCTTCGAACACGAGCACCCGCCGCGCGGCCGGAGTCGAGGCGACGACGTCCAGCGTGTCCTGCAGCGAAGCCGCCGCGAGCCCCGCCGCCTGGATCGGCTCAAGCGGCGGCGTCAACCGCGTCTTGACCCGGCCTGCGACCGGCTGCTTGGCGATGACCATCAGCGAAATCACGCTCGCCCAGTCAAACCGCAACTCCTTACAGAACAAGAACGGTTGACCCCGGATCAGTGGAAATCCGCCAAGTCGGTGCGAGGCTCCGAGGCAGATGCGACTCCCACGCCCCGATCCGGACCGTCCACCGGGCCGCTGCCCGAGTTCTGGCGCAGCCCTCTGCGCTCACCGCGACTGACCGCGATGCTCGGTCTGGTGCTCCTGATCGGACTGCCGATCGTCGCGATCACCGGCCTGCTGTCCAACGACGCCTACCAGCCGGGGCTCGGTGCCAACGCGCTCGGCCGCCACCTCGGTCCGCTCGACTTCTACCTGTTCGGCTGGCCGACCAACGCCGAGCTGGCTGTACGCGCTGACCCAGGGGCTGCACGTGACGATCGGCCTGGCGGTGTTCCCGGTCGTGCTGCGAAGCTGTGGTCGGTGATCCCGCGGCTGTTCGAATGGCCGCCGGTGCGCAGCCCCGATCCACGCGCTCGAGCGGCTGTCGCTGGCGCTGCTGGTCGGCGGCGCCCTGTTCGAGTTCGTCACCGGGATCCTCAACATCCAGTACTGGTACGCGTTCAACGTTCGACTTCACCCAGGCCCACTACTACGGCGCCTGGGTCTTCATCGGCGCACTGATCGCCCACGTCGCGCTCAAGTTCGGGACGATGCGCCAGCTCGCTGAAAACCCGTGAGGAGGTGCTCGGGAGTGCCGACTTGTTGTCCGGCACTCCCGCCGGTGCCACCCCGCTGACGGCCAGCAACCCGACCGCACCGACGATGTCGCGCCGCGCGCTATTGACCGGGGTCGGCGGCGCCTCGGTGATCCTGCGCGCTGCAGGGGATCGGGCAGTCGGTCGGCGGGCCAGCTGCGCAAGCTCGCTTTCCTGCTGCCGCGCGGTCAGACGCGCCCCGGGCCGCTCGGGTTCCCGGTGAACCGGACGTTCGAGGAGATCGGCACGCCGGTTACGAGCAACTGGGTCCTCACCGTCAGCGGCCGGCGCACCGTCACGCTCACCCGCGCACAGCTCGAGCGGCTCCCGCAGCTGCACCCACGCGCTGCCGATCGGCTGCGTCGAGGGATGGTCGACGACCCAGCACTGGAGCGGGGTGCGCGCTACGCGAGCTTGCGGCGCTCGCCGGCGTGACCAGCGCCGCCACGGTCACGACGAGCTCACTGGACCACGGCACCTACGGCCGCGCGACGCTCGGCCACGAGCAGGTCGCCGACGGGCGCACGCTGCTGGCGCTGCGCGTCAACGGGCTTGAGCTGCCGCCCGATCACGGCTATCCCGCCCGGATGATCAGCCCGGCGATTCCGGGCGTGCACTGCACGAAGTGGGTCACCGCGCTGCATTTCGAGGAGTGGGCATGAGGCTTCTGCGACGGCAGGCGATCCCGGCGGGTAGCCTGCGCCCGCTGCTGCTGCTGACGTTCGGCTTCCTGGTGGCGGGAGCGGCCGTCGTCGGATGGATCCAGCGCCCCAAGGACCTCGAGGGGGTGCTGATCTGGTTCGCGGCGGCGATCGTCGGACACGACCTGGTGCTGCTGCCCATGTACTCGCTGATGGATCGGATCACCCTGGGGTGGCTGCCCAACGGGGCGCCCCCTATATGCGCGTTCCGGCGCTCGTCAGCGGGCTCGTGCTGCTGGTGCTGTTCCCGACGATCCTGGGGTTCGGCGCGCACACGTTCCACAACGCGAGCGGGCTGACCGAGCACGGGTACCTGGTGCGGTGGCTGCTGCTCACTGCGGCGCTGTTTGCGACTGAGCGCAGCAGCCGCGACATATCGCGGGTGGCGCGCCAGGTCCCGGTGAGGCTGCCGCTGACCTTCGAGTGTCCGCCGGCGCGGGGCCGATAGCTGACACCGACCTCGCTGACGGTCCAGCCGGCCGCGGCGGCGCTCAGCACCATCTCAAGCGGCCAGCCGAACGCCCGGTCCCGCAGTGCGAGTGCGAGCAGATCCTCGCGACCGGCGCAGCGCATCGGGCCGATGTCGGTGACCCACACCCCAGCGCGACGGCGCAGCTCGAACGCGATCAGGCGGTTGCCGAGCCGCGCGTGGGCGGGCCAGGCGGAGCGGTTGACCGGGCGCCGCGCGCCGAGGCAGAGGTCGAGCGTCGCCGGCGGCGACAGGGTCGCTGACGCGCGGCAGCTCACCCGGGTCGAGCGAACCGTCGCAGTCCATGAAGCAGACGAGTTCGGCACGGGCGGCGCTCAGCCCGGCGAAGCAGGCGGCCCCGAACCCGCGCCGTGGCTCCTCGACGACGCGGGCGCCGAGACGCCGCGCGACGTCTGCTGACCCGTCGCGCGAGCCGTTGTCGACGACCAGCGGCTCGTAGCCGTCGGGGAACGCCGCCAGCACGATGGGGATCGCCTCGGCCTCGTCGAGCACGGGCAGGATAACCTCGATCACGGCATCGACCGTACGGAGCAACAATTACGAGTTGAGAAACAGCCTCCCCGCAAACCGGCGGTTTCGCGCCTACCGTGCAGGACATGATTCTTGTCACCGGCGGCGCCGGGTTCATCGGATCGGAGATCGTGACCCAGCTGCTCGACGCCGGCCATGACGTCCGGGTGCTCGACGTGGTCCTCGAGACCGCCCATCGCTGCGAGCCGGCCGTCGATCCGCGGGCCGAGTTCGTGCGCGGAGACGTCACCGATCCCGAGACCGTCGCGGCGGCGCTCGACGGCGTCGATGTCGTCTGCCATCAGGCGGCGATGGTCGGGCTCGGTGCCGACATCCTCGACCTTCCGCAGTACGTCCGCCACAACGACCTCGGCACCGCGGTGCTGCTCAGTGAGCTGGCGCGGCGGTCGTTCGCGGGGCGGGTGGTGCTCGCCTGGAGCATGGTCGTCTACGGCGAGGGTCGCTACCGCTGCCGGGCCGATGGACTCGTGACACCTCCGCCCCGGCCACTTGAGCGGCTCGTCGCGGGCGCCTTCGAGGTCGCCTGCCCGTGGTGCGGCGCGGCGCTGATCCCCGAGCCGATCCCCGAGGATGCGCCGCTCGATCCGCGCAACGTGTACGCCGCCACCAAGTTGCAGCAGGAGCGACTCGCCGAGTCATTCTCACGCGAGACCGGGGTGCCGGTGACGGCGCTGCGCTACCACAACGTCTACGGACCGAGGATGCCGCGCGACACCCCATACGCCGGGGTCGCCGCGATCTTCCGCAGCGCACTCGAGGCCGGCCGCGCACCGCGCGTGTTCGAGGACGGCGGGCAGCGGCGCGACTTCGTCCACGTGCGTGACGTCGCCCGTGCCAACGTGCTGGCGCTGACCGCCGTTGACCCGGTGCCCGGCGCATTCAACGTCGCCAGCGGCAAACCCCGAACCGTGCTTGAGATGGCCTAGGCGCTGGCGGCGGCGTTCCCGGGCGCGCCCGAGCCGGTCGTCACCGGAGAATTTCGCCGCGGTGACGTGCGCCACGTGTTCGCCTCCGCCGACCGGGCCCGCGATGCGCTCGGCTTCGCCGCCGACGAGGAGTTCAACGCTGGGATGGCGGAGTTCGCGCTGGCGCCGACTGCGAGACTGATGGCGGACGACGATGGATGAAGCGTGGGACCGTGCTGGTGGTCGACGACGAACCGACGATCACGGAGGTCGTCTGCCGCTATCTGCGCCGCGCCGGTTATCAGACGACGATCGCCGCCGACGGGGCGCAGGCGCTGGCCGCCGCCGGCGCGCAGCGGCCCGACCTGGTCGTGCTCGACCTGATGCTGCCGCGGATCGGCGGGCTTGAGGTGATGCGGCGGCTGCGAGAGCAGGACCAGGACCCGGTGCCGATCATCCTGCTGACCGCCAAGGGCGAGGAGTCAGACCGGATCGTCGGGCTTCGCCTGGGGGCCGACGACTACGTCGTCAAGCCGTTCTCGCCCGCGGAGCTGGTGGCCCGGGTCGATGCGGTCCTGCGGCGGGTCGACGTCCCCGGCCGAACGCCAGGAGGCGATCGAGGTCGGGGAGCTGCGGATCGAGCCGGCCGCCCGCCGCGTTCTCGTTGGCGGCGTTGAGGCGCAGCTAACGGGCAGGGAGTTCGAGGCTGCTGCTGTTCATGGCGCGCCACCCGGGCCAGGTGTTCTCGCGCAGCCAGCTGATGGACCTCGTGTGGCAGTACTCGTTCTACACCGACACCTCGACGGTCACCGTCCATATCCGGCGCCTGCGCGCGAAGATCGAGCCCGACCCGGCCCGTCCGCGCTACCTGCAGACCGTGTGGGGCGTCGGCTACCGGTTCCAGACATGATCGCGCGGCTGTTGGGGCTCGCCTGCGCGGCCGCCGCGGTGGCGGTCAGCGTCGCCGTGTTGGGCGCGCCGCACACGCTGATCGTGCTCGGGGTGCTGGCCGCGATCACGGCCCTGACGCTCGCCGGAACCGAGGCGATCGTCCGCCAGCGGGCGCGGGCGCGGTCACTGAGGGTACAGCTCGGGATGCTGATCGCCCTGGTGCTGGCGCCGTTGCTGGTCGGATTCGCGGTGCTCGGACTGCTGATGTTCGTCTCCAGCAAGGATGCCGCGCTGGTTGTCGTGATCGTCGTGCTCACCGGGGTGCTCGGGATCACCGCGGCGTGGCGGCTGGCGCGCGCGGTGGCCGCCGACGAGCAGGCCGGTCGCGAGCAGGCTGAGGCAGCGCGGCGGGACATGATCGCGGCCGCCTCGCACGATCTGCGCACTCCGATCACATCGCTGCGGCTGCTGGCGGAGGCGGTCGGCGACGACCTCGTCGACGGCGCGCTGCGCCAGGACTACGTGCGGCGGATGGTCACTCACATCGAGGCGCTGTCGGCGCTGATCGACGATCTGTTCGAGTTGTCGCGGATCGAGGCCGGAGACATCAACTGGTCACTCGAGCAGGTGGCGCTGTCGGACCTGGTCGCCGAGACGGTCGACGCGATGCAGGTCCAGGCGCAGGCGAAGGGCGTTGCCGTTCGCGCCGAGGTCCCGGCCCAGCTGCTCAGCGCTCACGGCAACCCCGAGAAGCTGCAGCGGGTGCTGTTCAACCTGATCCAGAACGCGATCCGCCACTCGCCCGCAGACGGCAGCGTCGTGATCCGGGCCGAGAGCCTGCGCGACGTGATCGAGGTCGAGGTCGAGGACCACGGCGAGGGGATCCCGGAGCACGATCGTGAGTCGGTGTTCGACGCCTTCTACCGCGGCGACACGTCCCGCTCAAGTGACGGCGCGGGGCTCGGGCTGGCGGTGGCGCGGGCGATCGTCGAGGCGCACGGCGGGCGGATCTGGCTGCCGGCCACGCAGGTAGGGACGCGGGTGCGGTTCAGCCTGCCGGTTGCCGGCTGAGATCGCCGGCCTCGCCGCGAGGCTCGCCAGGGGGCTGAACGCGACCGCGATCGAAGGAGAAGGTGAAGGAGAACTCCGTGGTCATCGCCGACGTTCCCGCGCGTGACGAATACGGCTGAGATTTGTCCTCGAGTACGGCGGAGGTTTGTTCTCGAGCGCTGATGGAGACCCTACGAGTTGAACGTAGGCTTTCGAGTTGAACATCAGGCTTTCGGAGACACCTCGGTTAACAACCGCGGCGACCGACTGTGACTAAGTTCAGGCTCGGCGATGCACTGCCCTCACCAATGAGCGTCGGACAAGCACTGCAACCAGGACTCTGGCGGCGATGGCGAGCGATGATCGCCGCGGAGTGGCCCCACGAGCAAACCGATCCGGTGGTCGAGGTGACCCGGTGCCCTGGCTGTGGACTGACCGTCCCGTTCCCGGAGGGTTCCGCCCCGCACAGCTGCGAGGAGTGTGGTGCGTCGCTCGTCGTTCGCGCCGACGATCTCGACGTCGAGACCGCCGTGTACTCGCGCCTGTACGGACGCTGACGCGGCCGACACCACCACGCTGGAACCCACCCGATCTGGGAAGCTACGGTGGATGCCCTTCAACGGCGCGGATCCCGAGACCAGCCCGCTGCCGCCCGGCACCGGGCAGGTCGTGCTGGAACCGGTCGCACCTGACCTGATCGCACGCGAACGGGCACAGGCGCTCTACCGGCTGAGTGACCCGGCACTGTCGGAACTCGGCCTGGAGGAATTCCTCAGTGAGTTGCTCGAGCGGGTGCAGGAGGCCCTGAGCGTCGATACCGTCGCGATTCTGCTGCTCGACAACGCCGCCGGCGAGCTCGTCGCCCGGGCGGCGAAGGGGATCGAGGAGGAGGTCGAACGGGGAGTACGGATCCCGATCGGTCGCGGCTTTGCCGGTCGGATCGCGGCCGAACGGGTGCCGATCGTGATCGAGGACGTCGACCACGCGGACATCCTCAACCCGATCCTCCGCCAGAAGGGGATTCAGTCGCTGCTCGGCGTGCCGCTGATCGTCGAGGGTGATCTGATCGGGGTGCTCCACATCGGCTCGTTGACGACCCGGAAGTTCGACCAGGCCGACCTCGGTGTGCTGCAGGTTGCCGCCGCGCGCGCCGCGCCGGGGATCGAGCGTGCCCGGCTGTACTCGCAGCTCGCCCAGGAACACCGGATCGCCGTGGCGCTGCAGCGGAGCCTGCTGCCCCGTCGCCTGAGCCAGCCATTCGGGACCGAGACGGCGGCTCGCTACGCCGCCGCCAGTGACGTCGTCGGCGGTGACTGGTACGACGTGTTCGAACTGGCGGACGGCCAGATCGGCATCACGATCGGAGACGTCGTCGGCCACGGGATTCCGGCGGCCGCGCTGATGAGCCAGCTGCGCGCGACCCTGCATGCGTATGCGGTGGATGGTTCGGGGCCGGCCGAGACGTTGGCGAAGGTTGACCGGTTCATTCAGTCGAGCCCCGATGAGATGATGGCGACGGCGGCCTACGCCGTGTTCGACACCGCGAGCGGCGAGGTGCGGATCGCGAGTGCGGGCCACCTGCCGCCGCTGATCGTCAGTCCTGACGGATCACGGTTTCTCGAGCTTGGCGCCGCGCCTCCACTCGGAGCGGTGCCGTACGGGCGCTACACCGAGACGGTCGCTCAGCTCCGTACCGGCGAGTCACTGATGCTCTACACCGACGGACTCGTCGAACGGCCCGGCACGCCGCTGAGCGAGAGCCTCGACCGCCTGGCAGCGGCCGTTTCGCCGGCTCGGGGCGTCGAGGAGATCTGCGAGCTTGCGCTCGACGCGCTCGTGCCGGAGCCCCGAATCCGCGATGACATCGCGATCATCGTCGTGCGCAATGCAGGCCTTCCGGAGGTTCTTGAACTGAAACTGCCGGCTGACCCCACCGTGCTTGCCTCGGTCCGGCGGGTGCTGCGGCGGTGGCTGCACCAGCGCGCCGTCCCTGAGCAGATCGCGGCCGAGGTAACGATGGCGATGAATGAGGCATGCGCGAACGCGATCGAGCACGCGTATGCCCCGCGGCCGGCAACGTTCAGATTGCGCGCCGAGATTGTCGCGGGCGTGGTCCGGATCACGGTGGCCGACAACGGCAGCTGGCGCGAGCCACGCGGTCGCGATCGTGGACGCGGTCTGCAGATCATCGAAGCGGCAATGGATGAGGTCCACGTCCGCAGCGAGGGCGGCGGCACGGTGATCGAGATGTCGAAGGCGGCACACGCGTGATCGCAGACCTGACGTTCACCGAGCGCGACGGCTTTGAGGTCGCGCGTGTGGTCGGTGAGATCGACCTGTCAAACGCCGTTGCACTGCAGGACGCAATCGCCACGCGGCTGGGCAACCTGACCCTCGGCCTCGTGCTCGACCTCAGTTCGGCCGAATACATGGACAGCGCCGGGATCCGGATGATCTATCAGCTGCGCAGCCGATTGCGGGACCGGGGCCTGGATCTGCGCCTGGTGATCGCCGAGCAATCGCCGATCGCAGACGCGCTCCGACTCGCTGGCGTATCCGGGCAGATCGCGTCGGCCAGCACCGTCGACGCGGCCCTCGCCGGCGTCTGACGTTTGACGGGCTGACGGCCGGGTAGCCCAGACGCGTGATGACAGACGACGACTTCGATCCGGTGGCCGATGAAGAGGCCAAGCTCGCGGGTGCCGAGGCGGCGCGGATTGGCGGTGGCACGGGAGTGCCGCCCGAGGATCCAGCCGACGCTCCGATCGAGGAGGCCGGCGAAGGCGAGAGCGAAGGGTTCGAGCAGGCCGAGGAAGCGCTGATCGAGAACGCGACTCACGGCGATCAGCATGCCGCCCGCCGGGTGCTTGAGGACGCTCCGGACGAGGATGACGACGCCCGCGCCACCGGCGGCGGCGAGGCCGACCAGGAGATCCCGCCGGACCAGGGCTGAGCGCTACTGGTCGGTCAAATCGAGCGTCGGCAGGACCTGCGTCAGCTCCATCAGACGCAGTGGCTGAGGCTGGATCGTGCGGAGCACCAGCAACGAGCGGTTCACGCGCTTGGCGTGGTTGACCGCCCCGACCACCGCGGCCAGCCCGGTCGAATCGATGAAGCTCACAGCCGACAGATCTAGCACCACGTCCCGACCCTGAGACAGCTCACCGAGCAGCACGTCCTTCAGCGCACCGGCGCTGGCAAGATCGAGCTCACCGTCGATCACGACCTTGACCTTCAGCGGGTCGGTCGGGTCGGCCTCGACCCTGACCGCCGCAGACGGCGACCCGCTCACAAGCGCCTCGGCGGGGGGATCGGTTTCGTTGATTTCGGACATGGCGATGAGACCTGTAACACAAAAGTAGATCGTGATCCCTGCAATGCCGCGCAACAGAGCGTTCACAGTTGTTTTTCAACCATCCGGAGTCGCGCACTTGCGCCGAGCTCACGGGATCGGGTATCGACCTCACGGGATCGGGTAGGTGCCTCGGGTGCCAACTCCGCGTCTTCGACGATCAGACTGCTCCGGCCCCGGCTATCGACGCAGGCGAGCCGGTCGCGGCTTTGTGTACCTGGATTCCGATGGCGAGCGAATCAGGGACACCGACACGCTCGACCGGATCACCGAGCTGACGATCCCGCCGGCCTGGCAGGACGTGTGGATCTGCATTGACCCTCGTGGCCACCTGCAGGCAACCGGAATCGACGCCGCGGGCCGCAAGCAATACCTCTATCACCAACGCTGGCGCGCTCAACGTGACCGTCGCAAGTTTCAGGAGATGGTCGGGTTCGCGGCCGCCCTCCCGCTGCTCCGACGACAGATCGCCCGCGACATCCGCGATGAGGACCTGGATCGCCCGCGGGTACTGGCCTGCGCGGTGCGGCTGCTCGACCTCGGCCTGTTCCGCATCGGCAGCGAGGAGTACGCCGAGCACGGGGGCGGCCTTGGACTCTCGACCCTGACCCGCGACCACGTCGCGATCAGCGACGGACGCCTGGTGTTCGACTACCCGGCGAAGAGCGGCGTACGCCGCGTCCACTCGGTGGCCGACCCCGGCGTATTCGACGTGGTCTCAGCGCTGCGCCGGCGCCGGACCGGGAACACGCTCCTGGCCTACCGCGACGGCCGCAGCTGGCGGGATCTGCACAGCGACGACATCAACGCCTACATCAAGCAGTACGCCGGTGAGGAGTTCAGCGCGAAGGACTTCCGGACGTGGAATGCGACCGTCCTGGCGGCGATCTCGCTGTCGGCGAACTCGATCCCCGGCCGGTCAAAAACGGCCCGCGAACGCGTGGTGCGGATGGCTGTCCGCGATGTCTCGCAGGCGCTTGGCAACACGCCGACGGTCGCGCGTAACTCCTACATCGACCCGCGGGTGTTCGATCGCTACAGGTCCGGATGGACGCTCTCGCCATCGATCGTGCCGAAGGCGGGCCGGCTCGACATAACGCCCGACCGGACGCGGCGGGTTCTGGAGGAGGCCGTCCTGGACCTGATCGCCGGCGATGCCGACTCCCCCGCAGTCGAGCCTGTGTCCAACTGAGGCCCGCCGGTCCTCGTCAGAAACCGAGAGCGGCGGCCTGCCGCCGAGAGCGCCCGCGGGCCGCAACACAGCGGCCCGCGGCGCATCGGCACATCGACGCCTTAGCGTCCGTACCAGCGTCGCCTTCCTCCGCCAAGTGCGGATTCAACGCCGCCGACGAAGAAGCCCAGCACCCACAGTGCCAGGGCTACGAGCAGCACGATCCACAGGAAGTGCGCAGCAAAGCCGAGCCCCCCGAAGATCGCCAGGATCAACAGCAGTGCAATCAGGGCAACCATCTTTCCTCCTTTCAGGCTTTCGACTTCCAATAACTACCCAGTTCCACGGTTTTCTGACCTACACGGCCAACAAACAGACATTCAGGCAACTGCGCTGACCGCCTCGCTCAGGGGCGGCCGTTCCTCGACCGGAACACGGACCACAGCGCCGTCCTGCCAGGGCCGGAGGTAATGGCCGCCCAACGGGGCGGCCTCCCGTCCGATCCGCCGTTCCACCGCGGCCAGCACGGCGTATGCCATCTCTCCCAGGGCGCGCAGCGGCTGATGCTGGTTCTGGCGGGTGCCGAGCTGCGATTCGGCGAGCGCGTCGAGCCCACACAGCCGCAGCGCGTCGATCAGCACGGCGATCTCAATGCCGTACCCGACCGGAAACGCCAGGCGCTCGAACAGCGAACGGCGGCCGGCGAACTCGCCGGCGAGCGGCTGGGCGAAGCCTGCGAGCAGCGGGAAGTGCAGGTTCAGCAACGGTCGTGCCATCAGCTCTGTCACGCGCCCTCCCTCACCGGGGAGCAGCTGCCCGCCCGCTCGCAGCGGCCGGTCGAACGCGCCCTTGACGAGTTGCAGCTCGGGGTCAGCGAGCAGTGGCCCGAGCAGGCCCGAGAGATGGTCGACGCGAGGGTCGTCGGTGTCGGCGTCGAGGAAGCAGACGAGGTCGCCGCCGGTTGCCGAGAGCGCCCGCCACATCGCGTCGCCCTTGCCGAGCGCCGGTCCGAGCTCGGGGGTCAGCGCATCCTGCTGCAGGACCTGCGCGCCCGCCGCCTGCGCGATCGCGGCCGTGCCGTCCGCTGAGGCGGCATCGATCACGACCAACTCATCCACGAGCCCGGCGGCGCGCAGCGGGCCGACCGTCTCATGGAGCACGCCGGCAATCGTTCCCGCGCACTCTCTGGCCGGAACGATGACCGTGACGGAGGTCGTGCCCTTGAGCGCCTGGAGCCGCTGCAGCGGAAAGTCGTGAGCGTCGTAGCGCCGGCGCTCACGCCAGCCGGAGACCGCAAGATCGACCGACAGCCCACGCGCCGCGCGGCCGTTGTCACGGGTCGATGTGCGCACGCGCACGTCAGCGGCGCGCAGGACGGGAATGCGGTGGCGGCGGAGCTTGGCCCCGAATGCCTCGTCCTCGAGCGCGACCGTCGGATCCATTCCGCCAACCGCGAGGTACACCTCGGGAGCGAGCCCGAGCGAGGCGCCGGCGAAGTGATGATGCCCGGCGCCCGGGTCAAGCGCACGCACGTCGGCGAGCCGCACAACCGCGTCGCGCTGGCGCCGAGCCGCGACTGCCGGGGGAAGCTCCGAGGAGAGCTCGATCAGACCGGCGATCACCTGCGCGCCCCCTTGCAGATGGTCGAGCTGGCGCTCGAGCCAGTCGGGCGCCGTCAGCGTGTCCGCGTCGGTGGTGGCCAGCAGCAGCGGATGCAGAGCGACGGCGGCGTCAAGCCCGAGTGAACGGGCCGCGCCAGAGCCTGCCTCGGGCCCGTCGATCACGGTCAGTCGCAAGCCCAGCCGAGCAGCGCTGTCGGACGCGATCGCGACCGTGCGGTCACTGCATCCGTCGGCCACGAGGATCACCTGAAACGCCGCCGTTCCCACCGTCTGGCCGGCGAGCGCAGTGAGGCATTCGGCAATCGTCATCTCCTCGTCGCGGGCAGGAACGACGACCGCCGCGAGAAGCTCGGAACTCATCGCCGCTCCAACACGTCGAGCAGGTACTGACCGGTTGAGGCGGAGTCAACGTGCCGGAGCCATGGCTCGCTGAGCACCCGCTGATGGACGGCCGCGGCATCAAACGGCCGCTCGGCGCCGGCGGGCCGCCAGTGGACGCAGACCAGCCGGCCGGAGTCGCCGAGCACCTGCTCGAGCCGCGCGAGCGTCGCACTCAGCGCCTCCTCCGTCAGGTAGTACAGGATCTCCGAGGCAACGACCAGATCAAACGGGCCTGCTGGAATCGATTCAGGGATGACGCCCAGCCGGACGTCGACGATGTGTGCACAGGCAGCCAGTCGTGCCTGCGCGTCGCGCACCGCCGTCGGCGCGCCATCAAGGGTGATCAGCGAGCGGCAGCGGGGGGCTAGCAGCTCGGTGAACACGCCGATCGACCCGCCGAGCTCAAGTGCACGCTGAAACGGTCCGTCGCCACATGCCTTCACCGTCGCGTTGTATTTGGCGGCCTCGTAGGCGCTGGTCCGGTACGCCCAGGGATCGGGATTGGCCCGGTAGCGCTGCTCGAAGTCCGTGAGGCTCATGAAGCTCATTGGGTCCTCAGGCCGTCGAGTGTCTCGGCGCCCGCCCGGGCCAGCATCGGGTCGAGCCGGTGCTGCAGCAGGAACAGCTCCAGCTCACGCCTCGCTCGGTCGAGCGTGCCGCCGACCGCGAACGGATGCGATCCACACGCTCGCGCCGCCTGATCCAGCACCTCCCGGCAGGCATCTGCGACCGCCACTCGGCCGAACAGCGCGATCTGGCCGATCGTGGCGTCGGGTGCGTCCATCGCCCGGGCGGCGTGGGCAAGCCAGGCGTCGATCGTCGCGATCGCAGCGGCGATACGGCCGGCGGCGAGCTCTTCCAGCTGCCCGCGGCGGGGTGAGCCAGCGAGCTCGCGCAGGGCTGCGCCCGCTGCCGCGTCGGCCATGCCCGCCCAGCTCGCGGAAGTCCGCAGCGCGTCGCGCGCGAACCACGGTTGGGTCGCCAGCGATCCGGGCGGTCCGAGTCGGCCGAGCACCGGCGCATCGTGGAACACCACCCGATGGGAGACCGACGCGCGCATCCCCGCCCCGCCGAACCAGGTCGTGTCGACCTCGACCCGATCACCGTCGGTGAGATCGACCCACGCGGCGACGGGCGGACCGCCTTCGGGCAGCCGTGCCAGCACCAGCGCGCGGTCGACCCCGCCGGCCCCCGAGCAGAACGTCTTGGCGCCACGGAGCACCTCCTCGCCAGCGACCTCACAGACGGTCGCCGGCTCGCCCTCGCCCTCGCCCGGCCCGGCGCCGGTCGCAGCCCGGGGGTCACCACCCCATACGCCGGCCAACAAACGGCCGGCGCGCACCAGCGTCAGCTCGTGTTCGCGGAGCTCGCGCGGCGCGTGCACGCACAGCCGCTCAACCGCGTTGAGGTGCCCGTCAAGGATCCGCCCGACCGACCCATCGGCTGCCGCGACCGTCCTGACGAGCGCAAGCTCGTCGGCAGCGGGTGGCCGGGAGGTCCCCGAGTGCGCGCCCCAAGCGAGCACACCGGACGCCCGGAGCAGTTCGAAAGCGTCGGCCGGGAAGAGGCCGGCGGCGTCACGTGCCGCGGCCCCGTCGGCGATCAGGTCGAGCACGTGCTGCATGTCAGGCGGAGTCTCGCGGCCGGCGGACAGCTGGTTCATCGCAGCGCCTCCAGAGACAACTTGTGGTGGCGGGCGTGCTGCTCGACGAGGCGCACGTACTCCAAGGTCTGCCGACAGTCGTCGCGCAGCGCGCCCGGCCCCAGGCCGTCGTGCGCCAGCACGATCGAGCCGTGTTCGAGCCCGAAGGCGGTCGAGTCGAACATCAGCTGGGCGTCGTCGCCGCGCCAGTCGTGGGTGTCGACGGTCCACCCGGTGACGCGCAGATCGAGCTCTTGCGCCAGCTTCCATGTGTCGGCGCTGGCGTCGCCCCACGGGGCGCGCCACAGCTGCGGTCGGACCCCGAGGTCCCCCAGCAGCTCAAGCGCAACCGCGGTGTCGCGCCGCAGCCAATCGAGGTCGCGATGTGAGTGCCGCACGTGCTGGTTGCAGTGCAAGCCGACGGTATGTCCAGCATCGAGCATCCGCTTGATCAGCTGTGGATGCGCCGCCGCCCGGGGGGCGATTGGGAAGAACGTCGCCCGCGCGCCGCACTGGCCGAGCAGGTCGAGCAGCCGTGGCGTCCAGACCGGGTCAGGACCGTCGTCAAAAGTGAGCGCAAGAGGCACGTTCGACTGGTACCCCGGAAATCCGTCCCTCACACGCAAAACGGCCCCGGCAAAGTTGCCGGGGCCGCTTCCGCAAAATCACAGTGCTGCGCACGTCTGGACTACGACGTCTTGCGCTCCAGGTCGGCGACCTCATCGGCCTTCCGGTCGGCACGCTGCTGGTCGCGCGCGAGCTCGTCCTTGGCTTCGCCCTTGCGCTGCTCCTGACGGCCTTCGCGGTGCAGCTGTGCGTCGTCTGCGATATCTCCAGCGGCTTGCTTGAGCTTGCCGGTGACCTTGTCAGTAATCGATGACATCAGGGCTGGGCCTCCTTCTTCGTCGTTTCCAGCTTCCATCTCTGCCATAGGTTGGGCTACCCGCAGGCGCCCGTGATCACCACCGAATGTCTGCTTCCGAACACTGGCCAAACAGCGATCCGAGTGCCCGGAATGTTCTCAGCTCACCTGTTGACGAAATTGCATGTGTGAGTCCGGCGGAAACGGGAATACTGCGATGAGAAAGCCCAGATAAAGCAGATAAGCGTCACGAAGATGGCCGACAACAAACGACAAGACTCCTATGAAGGCCTGCAGATGCAGGAGCATGTGCTCGCCGTTCTGACAAAACCGCAGACGGTCCAGCGGGGGCTGACCCAAGGTGGTGTCAGCAAGCGGTTTGAACCCAGCGTCGACGCCCCGCGCGAAGCTCGGCATCTCGTCGCCAGGATCCTCGGGTCCTGGGGTGCGGACAGGCGACTGATCGAGGACGCTCAGCTGGTCGTCAGCGAGTTGACGACCAACGCTGTCGTCCACGGCGGCACCGACCTAGCCGTGCACGTCGAACCGATTCCCGGCGGCGTCAAGCTTGCCGTCGAGGACGGCGGTCCCGGCGTTCCCCACCAAACCGATGCTCCGGTGACCGCATCCGCGGGCCGCGGCTTGGCGATCGTCGACGAGATCGCAGACCGGTGGGGATTCAGCGGTGATTCAGATGGAAAGCTCGTGTGGGCCGAGCTCCATCAGCCGGACGGCGAGGACAGCCGTGTCATCGCCCTGCGGTCCCCGCGCGAATTCCGTCAGCGCAGTGTTCACCAAACTGACCGCTCCGGCGGCATCGGACGCCTGCGCTAGCGTCCGCGCCAACCGCTCCTCGCCGAAGCGACCCGCGTCGCCCAAGGTGTCAATCACGCCGTCTGTGTAGAGCACGAGCAGATCACCTGGTGCGAGCCGGACCCGCTGCGGCTGCCACGCGCCCTCCGCGTCGATCCCGAGCAGCTGCGCCGGTACGCCAACCGGCACCGGCAACCCCTCGTGGATGAGGTAGGCGGGCGGATGCCCCGCGAGCAGCACCTCGGCGCTCACCTCGACGCCGTTCTCGCCCTCAGCGACGCGCAGCATCGCGCAGCACACGGTCACCAACGACAGCTGAGGACGCTCCCGCAACGCGGCATCGAGCTCCCGGACAGCGGCGACCGGGCTGTCGAGCAGCCGCAGGGCCGTCCGCAGCGTGTACCGCGAGAGCGAGGTCAGCGCTGCCGCCGCCGCGCCGTGTCCGGCAACGTCGCCGACCATCACGATCCACCCCCGGGGACCTCGAAGGCATCGTAGAAGTCCCCGCCAACCTCACTGTCGGTGCCGGCCGGCAGGTACAGGCTGGCGATCTCAAACCCTGGGATCGTCGGCAGCTCCGGGGGCAGCAGGCTGCGTTGCAACACCGTCGCAACCCGTGAGCGCTCCGTGTAGAGGCGCGCGTTCTGAACGGCGGTGGCGGCACGCCGGCCGAGCTCCTCGGCGACGCTCAGATGCCACTCGGTGAACAGCCTGCCCGACTCCGCCATCAGGATCAACAGCAGGCCGAACGGCTTCTGTCCGGGCAGCGCGAGTGGCACCATCACCAGCGATCGCATCCCGATCTCGCGGACGAGCTCCAGGCGCTCCTCGTCGAGCGGGACGCGCGCCAGCAGCTCGTCGGTGAGCTCCGGCACGAACAATGGTCTGCCGGTGCGGATCACATCGGCGGCGGCGCCGGGCATGTTGATGTCGGTGACGTAGCGTTCGCTCCACGCGCGGGCGAACGCGACGCGCGCCGGGTTCCGGTTGGCCACCGCAACCTGCTCAAGGTGCGTGTCGTCGGCGGCCAGCATCGACACCGCACACCAGTCGGCAAGGTCGGGCACCGCGAGGCTGGCCACCCGTTGGAGCGTCTGCTCGTAGTCAAGCGACGCCGACAGCTCACGCCCGGCTTCAGAGAGCAGCCGCGCCGCGCGCTCCGCGCGCTTCTGCTCGGTGATGTCCTCGATCACGGTCACCACCAGCGACAGCTCGCCGTCGTCGTCAACCGGCGTCGACTTGTACAGCAGCCAGCGCGCGGTGCCGCTGTCACGCCGGACCGCGCGCAGCACCGTCGGTTGCGGGTGCTCCCCGCGCAATGCCCGGACCGGCGGCAGGTCATCGGGGTCGACCGGCTCGCCGTTCTCGTCGGTGTACTCGGTGTGCGCGATCTCGGCACGGAACTGTGGCGCCGCGTACATCTCCTCGACCGAGCCGTCGGAGATCATGTCGGCCGCGGCCTGATTGGCGAACACGAGCGTGCCGTCCGCGTCGCGCACGACAACCGCCGCCGCGAGATTGGCGAGCGTCACCTCGAGCCGGCGCTCGAGCCCGCTGACGGTCTCCGACAGACCGGCGTTGTCGAGCGCCAGGCCGATCCGGCCCGCCATCACCTCGGCAAACCGCAGGTCCTCCTCGTTCAGCGGCGCCCGCTCAGCGCAGGTACTGCACGCAAGCACCCCGAGAATCCGGCCGCGTGCCCGCAACGGCACGTAGATCGTCGCGTTCAGCCGCAGTGAGCGCAGCAGCTCGTGGTCCTCGTCACTCGAGGCGATGCGACGCAGCGCGTCGTCCGGGGGCACCAGCAGCTGGCTGTCACCGTGGAAGGCGGTCCGGAGCACGCCGACGCTCTCGTCCCCGGACTGATGGCGCTCGCCGAGCATCTGCTCGGCGCGCTCATGGTCGGGGCCATTGACCCGCACGCCGAGCCGGCGCATCTCCCCGGCTGAGGCGAGCGCATCGAGCGTCGCCACGTCCGCGAACGCGGGGACGATCACGTCGAGCAGTCCTCTGACCGTCTCTCCGAGCAGCCGGTTGCCGTCCGCGACAACGTTGATCGCTGCCAGCAGCTCCAACCGCTCTCCGCCCCGGGGCGGCGTCACACCATCACGTCACTCACAGTTCGCGCAAGACTAGAACGAAGCACCCGTGCGGAGCAATCCCCTGGTACGGATGGTTTTCTGGCGGCCCCGTTGGGCCGCCACTCAACCGCCTGCCGCGGGGGCCGGGGCCTCCCAGCCGTCGGTCCCGACACTGTCCAACAGGTAGGTGTCGATGTCGTAGTAGGTTCCGTAACAGCCGTTCACGTCGCACGTGTTGCCGTTGTAGTGACTGCCGGGCTCGACGAGCAATGTCGCGTCGTTTTCCCAGCCATCGGCCTGCAGCGTGTCGAACGCCGGCGCGATGCCCGGATCAGGGTGGGTGTCACCAAGGCCACCGGCGTCCTCCGCGCAGGCCGGCTGGCCGGCCAGCCCGCAGGCATCGAGGTGATAGATCCCGTCGTCCTGGGTGGCGACCTGCAGGATGTTGAACGGCCACCCTGCGGAGTCGATCTCCGACTGCAGGCTGGCCGATCCGTCCTGGCTCCACGGGTTCGTGTTCTGGGCCAGGATCCCGGCGAACTCGTCGGAGTTGTTGAAGATCGTCCAGTAGCTGAGGTCGCCGCCGGATGAGTAGCCGGCGATGATGATCCGCCTGGGATCAATGTTGAACTCCTGCTCAGCCTGCGAGATGTCGAGCAGCACCTTCGCCGCGTCCTGCTGTGGATCCCAGCACGCGGGACCCGGGTACGCGGTTTCGGTGGCGGCATCGAACCCCGCATCGGGGCCCTGCAGGAAGATCGTGATGAACGGGAAGTTCACCCAGGCGTCATCGGCACCGGTCATCAGGTTGTCGAGGTCGCTCTCCGCGGTGCCGTCGCAGCCGTGAGACCAGACGACGAGCGTCTCCGGCGTGGTGGCGCTGTAGGTGTTCGGCTCAAACGCCCACCAGCCGGAGGTGAACGTGCTGTTGGCGTTGTTGGGGGTGCCGTCGTATTGACCGAGGCCATCGGGGAAGAACGTGGGGGTGTCCGGCTCAACCGTCGTTGTCGTGAACGTGGGCGTCGTCGTGGTGGTCGTCAACGTCGTGGTCGTCGTGTCGGTCGGCGTGGTCGTCGTGCCCGTCGGCGCCGTGGTCGTGCCCGTCGGCGCCGTGGTCGTGTCCGTCGGCGCCGTGGTCGTGCCCGTCGGCGCCGTGGTGGTCGTCGCCGTCCCGGCGCCGCCCGCTCCCTGCACCGACCCGATTCCGCGGCACGTCAGGCTCTTGGTCCGGCCCGGTGTCACGAACACACAGGCGTCGACGGCGTGCGTGCCGGCGGCGAGGTTCGACGGCACTCCCGTCACGAACGAGAGCCGTTTGTGAGCTCCCGACGCGATCCGCGGCACCACAACAGTTGCGACCAGGCGGTTGCCTCCAGACGCGACGACCACCACTGCGGCGTGTGACTTCGGGGACTTCCGGCCGCCCTCGTTGCGGACCGTGAAGCCGCCGTACAGCTCAGGCCCGGCGACCTTCGCGGAGCCCGAGACGACGGTCAGCTGCGCAGCCGTCGGGTGGGCGATGGCCACACCGCCCGCGACAGGGAGCGCCACGGCGGCAACGGCGCCAGCGGCAAGGGCAGCAGCGAAGTGAAGCGGGCGTCCGGTGGCGACCCGGCGGATCTGTGAAGTCAGCGGTGTCATCGCAGCGATTGTCGGCGCGGGTCGTCGGAACCACCTCCGTGCAAGTACGGAGCGTGCGACCCAGAGATCACCGTTGATGGGCGGCCCAACGGGGCCGCCGTTCCGTGTCCGCACGGAGGTACGGCCAGCTCCGCGGTCCTACGTTCGTCGCAACCACAGAGGAGGGGACCGATGAGCTTTGCTGCACTCCGCAACCGCCGCGTGCTGATCGCGCTGGTCGTGACGATCATTTCGCTGGTGCTGACCGCGCCCGCACACGCCTACATCTACTGGTCAAACGGCGGCGGGGCGACGCTCGGCTGGAGCGATCTCGACGGCAACGCCGGGACCCAGTTCTTCCTGGACTCCGGGCCGGATCCGAGCGCGATCGCCGTCGATGGCAACTACCTGTACTGGGGAACCGAGAACGGGACGATCGGGCGCGCCGACCTCGACGGCTCGGGCGCCGAGCCAAACTTCATCATCGTGCCCAACGATGGCTATGTGACAGGGCTATCCGTGTACGGAGGGCAGATTTACTGGGTCGACTCCTCGAACGACTCGATCGGCGTGGCCAACACCGACGGCACCGGGATCAACGATGACCTCGTTGACAACGCCGAGGTGAACTCCTCGTCGTTCCGGATCACGGTCGCTGACGGCCACATCTACTGGACGAACTTCGGAGGGATCGGACGCGCCTCGCTCAGCGGCGCTGATGCGATCACCAGCTTCATCACGCTCACCGGAGGCGCCTCCGGGATCACCGCCGAAGGCGACTACCTGTACTGGACCCCGAACGACCAGCACGAGATCAGCCGCGCGCTGCTGGACGGCACCAACGTGACGACCGACTACATCTCGTTCGCGAACACGGTGTACCCGTTCGCGCTTGCCACCGACGCGAAGAAGCTGTACTTCACCGACTTCAACAACGAGACGATCGGGTCCGTCAACCTCGACGGGACCGACCCGCAACCCGATCTGATCGGCGGAGCCTCCTTCCCTGATGGCATCGCAGTCGATGGTGGCGGCCCGTTCACAACCGCCACCGCCAGCGCCTCGAGCCTGTTGTTCGGCACCCAGCCACAGGGAGTGTTCGGCGCTGCCAAGCAGCTGACTGTCACCAACACCGGGCACGGACTGCTGCAGATCGGCGATGTGTCAATCAACGGTGATGATCCGTCTGACTATGTGATCGTCGGTGACAGCTGCTCGGGTCAGACGATCTGGCCCGGGAGCACCTGCACGCTCGAGCTGCGATTCGGTCCGCAGAGCACCGGCACCAGCTCCGCCACTTTGATGATTCCCAGCAACGACCCAAACAGCCCGCTGCAGGTGACGCTCGGCGGGACCGGCGGCAGCCTGCCGGCCGGCCCGGCAGGAGCCACGGGTGCGACCGGTGCCACCGGCGCCGCCGGGGCGACCGGGGCAGCGGGCGCGACCGGTGCCACCGGGGCGACAGGTCAGACCGGCCCCGCCGGCCCGCAGGGGCCGGCCGGTCCGCAGGGGCCGGCCGGTCCGCAGGGGCCCGCCGGTCCGCAGGGAGCCGCCGGTCCGCAGGGGCCAGCAGGCCCAGCCGGTCCGCAGGGTCCGGCGGGCACTCCGGTCATGTCAGGCACCACCAAGGTCGCCGGTCCGACCTGCAAGCTCGTGGCGAAGACCGAGGTCCGCCACGGCCACCACGTCAAGGTCAAGGTGAAGCAGTGCAAGCCCGCCAAGGCGGCGCGGCGGCGGCCTACGGCCGCTTCAGCGTCACGTAGTGACCAGCGGTCACCGTGGCATGAGCGGGCGTCACACCCTTGATCGCGGTGACGTCCACCTTGCCCTCGAACACGACCACCTTGGTCGTGGTGCACGTGTCGGTGACCTGCCAGGTCGTGCCCTCGACGGTCGCCGCTCCAAGGTTGCCCTTGATCCGGAAGTTGCCGCCGGAGTCGTGACCCCACAGGCGTCGCTTCCTCGGTCCCTTGCTCTTCTTGGTCGTCTTGGCCTTCCTGGCGCTGGCGGCGACGGCCTCGGGGAGGTTGCGCTTGGTGGCCTTGGTCTTGGCCTTGGCCTTGGCCTTCGTCTTGGCCTTGTTTGCGGGGCAGCCGGATAGTGAGCCGTCGAGCGTCGCCGTCACGAGCCCGTTGTCCGCCTCTTCCTGACCAAGGATGAACTCGCCGTACTTGAAGCTGGCGGTGCTCGTCTGACCGGCACGGGCGAGGGCAGCCGTCACCTGCGCAATGCCGTTTGTCGTCTGCACGGTCGTGCCGACCGGCACCAGTGCAAAGTCCTCGAGGTGGATCACCTGCTTGTTGGGGAGCGTCGCCGTCACCGTGCCTGCGATGCGGCGCAGCTCCAGGTACTGGCCGACCGTCGGGTTCTGCTCATCGATCGAATACGGGCTCGAGGGTGGAGCGCTCGGGTTCGCGCTGACCGCCGTGGCAAAGTTCGACGTCGCATCGCTGCTGACCGTCTGGATCTCGTCGGAGGACAGGCTCACCGCATTCGTGAGCGTTGTGACATCGGCCGGTTCGAGCAGGACCTGCACGTCCTCGGAAGCGCCGGATGCGAGACTGCCGATGTCGCAGGTGAACGTTCCGTTGGTCGGTGCCGGACAACCAGCCGGCTGCGAGACGATCGTCTCGCCCGACGGGACCGAGTCCTTCAGCAGGACGTTGGTGGCGTTCCCGGACCCGCTGTTGACGACGTGGATGTCGACATCGACCGGTTCGTCGGCGATCACCTGGCCACCGCCGCTGACCGCCTGTGTGACCTTCAGATCAACGCCGCCGCCGACTGTGAGGCACGGGCTGAACTCGGAGGTGTTGCCGAGATCGCTGACCGCCGTCGCTGACAGGACCGTCCCCACAGCCAACCCGCTGCCTGTCAGCGCGAAGTTGGCGTCGCCGTTCGCGTCGGTCGTCACTGCGCCGTCGTTGACAAGTGTCTGACCCTCACCGCGTCCGTTCGAGTCGCAGGCGCTGTTGCCGAACAGCAGCACGGTGTAATACGTGTTCGGGGCCGCGCTGATCGAGCCGTGGACCACGTACTGGTTGCCGGCGGAGCTTGCGGTGGCGAGCGTCGGGAAGTTCTGCCAGCCGTCCGGACCGGGCGTCGAGTCCAGCGGATGGTTGGCGGTCGGCCCATCGTCTCCAAGGTCGATCCCGAGTCCGCCGTTCGAGAAGATCGAGTTGTCGAACAGCGACACACCCGAGGTGTATGACGACGAGGACGGCGGATTGACGATCGCCACGCCAGCCCCGTTGTTGTAGGCGATCGTGTTCGCGCCGCCCGTCGTCCCGCCGATCGACTCGGGGCCCCGCTCAGCCAGGATGCCGATCGCGTTCGGCAGCGGTGACTGCTCGTCGCCCTGCGTCCCAATCGCGTTCGAGAGCACGGTGTTGCTCGCCTGATCAAGCTGAATCCCCGGTCCGGTATTGCCACCGATCACGTTGCCGCGTATCGAGTTGAATCCGTGCGTGACCCCGGCCGCGTCCGTCGCAAGGATGCCGGCCGCCGGCGAGGAGGCCGACCCGTTGGGCACGGCGCCCGTCCCGGCCAGGTCAAGCCCGATCAGGTTGTCGAGCACCGACGCCCTCGAACCCCCGAGCTCGACGCCGGGGCCGCCGTTCCCAGCGATCAGGTTGCCGGCTCCCGTCTGCGTGCCACCGATCGTGTCGCTGGTCCCCTCGTCGAGCACACCGGCGCCACTGTTCGGATCGGCGAGGCCGTCGCCGGTGCCCTGAAAGGCATAGGTGCTCGGGGACAGTGGCGCGTTGTAGAAGTCGAGCGACAGACCGATGTAGTTGCCGTCGACTGTCGCGTGCCCCGCCCCTGGCGCGATCTCGACGCCGGGTCCGCCGTTGCCGGAGATCAGGTTCGAGTCGCACACATCGCCAACGTTTTGACAGACCGTGGTCCCACCGATCACGTCGCCGTTGTCGTCTCCGACGTAGACGCCGCCGAGCCCGTTTCCGAATGGCCCCGAGGTGCCGTTGCATGGATTGTTGACGGGGTCACAGCCAACGCTGTTCGCTGGATACGAACTGTCGGTCCCGTCCGAATCGCCGCTGACGTCCCCAGCGGTGACCGTGCCGATGAAATTGTGGGCGACGGTCGTCGGCCCCGATCCGGGTGACAGGTAGACGCCCCACCCCTCGTTGCCGTCGATGTCGTTCTGCTCGGGTTGATCGTCGGCGTCAAGCGAACCGATCACGTCGCCGGCGCTCCCGTCCTCCACGAGGACCCCATCGCCACTGTCGGGCGGGTTGCCGACCCCCTGCTCGTAGGGATCCCCGCCGATCGTGTTGTAGTAGATGTGGTCATCGCCCGGGGGACCGAGCACGGCGCCATCCGTGAACCCGTTGATGATGAGGCCACCGACGATCCCGGATCCGGCCCCGTCGAACACCAGCCCCGGGAAGTCGGCTCCCGGGCCGGGAAGGCCTGGCGTGGCAGGCTGCGCCGCCTGTCCGACGATGTTCCAGTACCCGTCGTTGGCCTGGCCGTACATCGTGTACGGAGCGCCTGCGTCACTGCAGCCCGGGTCGGCCTGACCGACATCGCTCTCGAAGACCGTGTTCGCCGGCACGTCCGGCAGTGGGGTCGAGACGTAGTACGGGCCGCATTCGGTCGCCGCGATCACGTTCTGCGCGGTCGAATCAGCCTGCTCGGCGGCGGTGGCTGCATCGATTGCCTCGGGCAGCGTGCACGTCGCACCTGGGGCGGCGGGCTCGGTGATCGTCACGGTCCCACACTGATTGGTGGCGTTGTCGACGTCGGCTGTGGAGTTGACGTAGAAGTCGTTCGTCGTCGCCGCCGCAGCGGATGCGACAGGGGCCAGCGCCAGCGTCGCGCCGATCAGAGCAGCACGCAACCACGCCCCACCAGCCAAGGTCCCGATCCCGGCCATCCGACGTTAGTGTCGCATTAACAGACGCGCCTGTACACAGATACCATTCATGCGTGGGGATCGGGCAACCCGCACTGGGGTCAACGGGGACAGCGAGGTTGGCGGTCGGGGCGGCGGCCGTCCTGATCGCATGTCTGCTCGCGGCCACCGGCGCGCTGCGCTCGCTTGAGCTGACCACGCTCGATGCCCGGTTCGCGATCCGGGGCGCGCAGCCGAGCGAGACGCGGAAGGTCGCGATCGTGGCGATCGACGATCAGACGCTGCAGTCGATCGGCACTTATCCAGTTCCGCGTCACTACTACGCGCTGGCTCTTACCCGGCTGCGCTCCGACGGGGCGCGGCTGGTCGCGGTCGATATCCAGTTCACCGCGCCCACTACGGTCTCCCAGGATGACGCCCTGATCAACGGCCTCCGACGGACCCCGGGCACGATCCTGGTGACGGCCGAGTCGGGTATGACCGGAGCTAACGACGTGCTTGGTGGGGCCGCAACCCAGCGCTACGCACACGTCCGGATCGCGAGCGCCCTGCTGCCGCTGTCGCCGGCGGCCACCTACCGCAGCTTCAACCTGCGCCAGCAGGGATTGCCGACGCTCCCGGCGATGGTCGCCGATGACATCGAGGGCGCCGGCGCAGCTGCCAGGCTGGGCACGCCACCGATCTCGATCGACTACGCCGGCGGCCCGGGCACGTTTCCCACCTACCCGCTGTCCGGCCTGATCGCCGGTCACGTGCCCGCGTCCGCATTCCGCGGGCGAGTGCGTCCTGATCGGCTTCACGGCGCATTCCGTTGGCGATCAACACTCCGTACTCCACGCTCGCCAGCCGTGAGATGGCCGGCGTCGAGATCGAGGCCAACGCGGTGGCGACGGCCCTTGCCGGTGCGCCGCTGCGAGGTGCCGCCGGATGGGTCGCGATGGTCGTGACGCTGCTGCTGGCCGTGCCGGCACCGGTTCTGGCGACCCGGCGACGTTGGTGGCAGGGCATCGCAATCCTGGGGGGCGGGGTCCTGGTGCTGCTGCTGGTCGCTCAGCTGCTGTTCGACGCGGGCACGATCGTGCCGGTTGCGAACCCATTGTTGGCATTGCTGGTGACCGGCGTGCCGGCCGTTCTGTATTCACTCATCGTCGAGGTGCGCGCCCGCGCGATCGAGGCTGGCGCCGCCCGCCAGCGAGCGCTGGACGCCGGGGACGAGGCCCGCCACCGGATCGAGCGCGATCTCCATGACGGCGCCCAGCAACGGCTGCTGGCGTTGGCGATGACGCTGTCAGCGCCAAGCGCGCACTCCGACCCCAAGGTGCTCCAGGGCTCCGTGGCCGAGATCCGCGAGACCCTCACGGAGCTGCGGGCGTTGACCCGTGGCGCCAACCCGGCAGTGCTCGACGAACTCGGCCTGAGCGGGGCGCTGCGCTCACTCGCGGACTCCAGTCCGGTCCCGACCACGCTGCGAGTCGACAACCTCGACTCACTGCCCCCGGCGGTCGGGCGCGCCGTGTATCTGATCACCGCGGAGGCGCTGAGCAACGTGATCAAGCACGCCGGCGCCAGCAGACTTCTGATCGAGGCGACCCATGGCCCCCGCGGTCTCAGCCTGGTGGTCGCCGATGACGGACGGGGCGGCGCCTCAACCGGTGGCAGCGGCCTGTCCGGCCTCCAGGAGCGCGCCTCTGTGCTCGGCGGATCGCTGAGCGTCACGAGCCCGCCCGGCGGGGGCACCACGATCACAGCGGAGCTTCCGTGCTGACACGGAGGCCGAGATCACGAGCGGAGGGCACGATCCGACCATGAGCATCGAAACCGCACCAGTCTCGGTCACCGGCCTGCGGATCGTCTTGGCCGACGATTCGCTGCTTGTCCGGGACGGCCTCGCGCGGATCCTGCGCGAACAGGGCGCCAACGTCGTCGGCCTCGCCCGCTCGGAACCCGAGGCGGTCGCGGAGGCCAGGCGCCAGCGGCCGGACGTGATCATCCTCGACGTCCGGATGCCCCCGAGCTATACCAACGAGGGGATCCTGGCGGCCGAGGCGATCCGCCGCGACGTCCCATCGACAGCGATCCTGGTGCTGGCTCAGAGCGCCGAGCGCGCCCACGTCGAGCGACTGCTCGGGCGCAATCAACGCGGGATCGGATACCTGCTCAAGGACCGGGTGGCGGACTGGCAGCAGCTCGCCGAGGCGCTCGGACGCGTCGCCGCCGGCGGTACCGCAGTGGACCCGGCCGTCGTCGAGCTGCTGCTGCGCGCCCGAACGAATCCCAGCGCCAGCCTGCTCGGTGAACTCACCGACCGCGAGCGGACGGTGCTGGCGCTGATGGCGGAGGGGCTTGCCAACCGGGGGATCGCCGAGCGGATGATGGTTGGCGTGCGGACCGTCGAGTCCCATGTCCAGGCTGTGTTCCTGAAGCTCGGGCTCAAGCAGGACGACATCGAGCACCGCCGGGTGGTGGCGGTGCTCGAATACCTGCGAGCCAGCGCAGGCGCGGGCTGACCAGGAGGGGCTGACGAGCGTGAGACGTTCGGCCCTGGGGCGGGCCGGACTATCCGTTCACGAACGTGTCGAGCGACGCCGCGGCGGTCCCTCTCACCTGGGCGCGCAGCACAGGGCTCCAGCCCAGCAGCAGACCGACCGGCCCGAGCGCCTGCCGGGACCACCGCCAGAATTCGAACCTGTCGCGATGCTCAGTGATCAGGCCGCCGGCCAGCTTGAACGTGGCGTGGACGTCGTTGACCACGCTGTTGCCGGTGCGACTGAACGTGTACCGCGCGATCCAGTGAGCTGAGCCGCTCTCAGCATCGAGCTGATGATCGACCAGCTCCAGGCTGAAGTCCTGGGCCTGCGCGGTGAGCATCCGCCACATCGCCCCGGCCCGTTCGCCGCGGAGCTCCGGGAACACGGGGTCACTGAAGAGCACGTCGGGGGCGTAACACGCCGCCATTGCCGCACCGTCGCCGCGAGCGAATGCTCCGTAGAACCGTTCGATCACGTCGCCGGGCGCAGACACCGGGCGGATTCTCGCTGATCGCCGGGGGCCGCGTTGATTTCCGCTGATCCGCCCGGCGCCGCGTTGTTGGGTCAGGCCGCCCGGTACAGGCGGAAGTCGCCGCTGACGGTGTGGCCGCGGATCACCACGGTCGGACCGTCGCCTTCGACCGGCTCGCCGAACAGAGGGAGATCGGAGGTGAGCTCCCCGCTCGTCGAGTTGGCGTCGACATCGACGCCAGTGCCGCGCGCGATTCCCAGTGCGACATCCCCCGAGACGCTGTTGACCTTGATGTTCCCGTCGCGCACCAAGCGGATCCGCACGTCACCGGAGACCGACCGGGCATCGAGCGAGCCGTCGACCGCCTCGGCCTCGATGTCACCCGACACCGACTGAGCCGACACC
Source organism: uncultured Conexibacteraceae bacterium (assembly GCA_963778315.1). GTDB lineage: Bacteria > Actinomycetota > Thermoleophilia > Solirubrobacterales > Solirubrobacteraceae > Palsa-465. The sequence continues at coordinate 110,795 of CAVZTZ010000002.1, forward strand.
TGGCCACCCACGTGCGGGAGCCGAACGTCGCCGCTGGCGGTCTTGATCCGGGCATCGCCGTGGAGCTCACCGGTCAGCGTCAGATCACCGGAGGCGGCCTTGTAGTCGAGCGTGTCGAAGCTGCCGTCGAGTCGCGCATCCGCCGACGCGGTCGAGATCATCACTCGACTGCGATGCGGCACGCTCACGCGGATCATCAGGCCCCTGTCCAGGTTGAACACGAAGCCGAGTGCATGCTTGCGGCGCTCGATCAGCAGCCGATCGCCGCTGAACTCGACGGTCGTCTCCTCGATCAGCTTCTCCGGCCCGTCGAGAAACACCGTCGACTGGTCGCCGTCGACAGTCTCAACCTCGATGTTGCCGGAGGCGATCCGGACATCGAGCAGGATCGGGTTTGGCGTGGTGAACTGCAGGTCTGCCATCGGGTTCCTTTCAGTTGCGGCCGTAGCCGGTCAACCGGCGGCCGACGGTGACTGCGGACGTACGCTGCGGTCGCTGCTCGAGTGCGCGGGCCAGCGCCTGGACGATCCAGGTATTCAGTGACAGGCCCGCGGTGGCTGCCGTGTCCTCAAGCCGCGACTTGAGGCTGTCCGGCAGCCGCAGCGTGATCCGGGCGGCATACGCCTCATCGCTGGACTCGGCCGGCGCCTCCTCGGGCTCGGCGTCACCGACGTAGACGAACTCCGGATCACCACCGGCGAGCCGCACATCGACGTGGCCCCCCTGGAGCTGCGCGGAGACCTCAAGCGCCGCTTCAGCAAGCGCCTCCTGCAGCCGGCGCATCATCGCCGAGTCCAGAGCCAGCCCGAGCAGCTCGGCGGCACGGGCAGTCGATTCGTCGCCGAGTGCCGCCATCCGACCGAGGTCTTCCCGGAGCGCTTGGACATGAGCTTCTAGGTTCATGGCGCCAGCTTGACATCATGGTGATGTCATGTCAAGTCATGTTGACATCAATTCCCGTCGGTTATGTTCGCCCGACACCGTGAACACGCTCAAGCTCGTCGCCGCGATCGTCTGGGTCCCGTTCTGGGTCTACTGGCTGGCGATGGCCGCCACCGCCAAGGAATCGGTCTCCCGCGGCTGGAGCTGGGGACGGATGGGTCGCCTCAGCACGGTGCTCGCCGTCCTTGTCACGGTCCGGCTCCTCCGTCACGGCTCCGGCACCGTGCACAGCGATGCGCTCGGCGTGATCGGCCTGATCGCCGTCCTCAGCGGCATGGCCCTGGCGATCTGGGCGCGCATCCACCTCGGCCGCAATTGGGGCATGCCGATGAGCGAGCGCGCCGAACCGGAGCTCGTCAGCTCCGGTCCCTACCGCTACGTCCGCCACCCGATCTACACAGGCCTGATCCTGGCCCTGTTCGGGACTGCCCTTGCCACCAACCTGTGGTCGCTGCTGATCATGCTCGTGCCCTCGGCGTACTTCTACTACGCCTCCGGGGTCGAGGAGCAGAACCTGACGGCGACGTTCCCGACGCAGTACCCGGGCTACAAGGCGCATACCAAGCGCCTGATCCCGTTCCTCCTCTGAGCGCCCGCGTCGCTGAGCGCCCGCGTCGCTGAGCGCCCGCGTCGCTGAGCGCCCGCGTCGCTGGGTGCCTGCGTCCGCTGGGTGCCTACGGCGTCCCGGCGATCGCTGTGAACGCGACCATGAACGCGCCGAAAGCGATGCAGTAGATCCCGAACGGGATCAGGTTGCGGTGCTTGAAGTAACGCGTCAGGAAGTGGACCGTGAACACCGCGGCGATCGCGGCGACGACCGCCCCGACGATCGCCTCGAGTTGCAGCTGGTGGATCAGATGGTGCGCGTGCACCGTCGGCGGATGGATCAGGTCGCTGAACTTCAGAAGCCCCGCGAGCAAGATCGGCGGCGTCGCCAGGAAGAACGCGAATCGGGCCGCGTCGCGAGTTGTCGAGTCCCCGAGAGAGCCCGGCCGTCATCACGACGCCGTCGCGGGAGATGCCGGCGATCAGCGCGGCCGACTGAGCGGTCCGATCGATCGCCGCCTCCTTGTACTCCATCGTGTCGAGCCGGCGGGCCCCATCATCGTCCTGGCCCCCTCTTGTCGCGCCAACTCCGCGACGTCCGCCCGGCGGCGGTAGCGCTCGGCCGGGATCAGCAGGCAACCGTTGACGATCAGGAAGATCGCCGCTGCCATCGGTTTCGCGAACGCTTCTGCAGCGGATGCTGGAGCACCAGACCGAGGATCCCGACGGGGATCGTCGCGATAACGATCATCCAGGCCAGCCGCTCGGTCGGGGTCTCGATCGCGCGTTTGGCAAGCGTGCGGAAGAACGCCCTGATCAGCTCGATCCAGTCGCGCCAGAAGTAGAGCAGCAGACCGACCGCCGAACCGACGTGGAGCATCACCACGAACGCCAACCACGGTGAGTCCGTCTGCGACTGCCAGACGACGATGTCGTGCCAGCGGAACAGCGTCGGGAACAGGATCGTGTGGCCGAGGCTCGAGACCGGGAACAGCTCGGTGATGCCCTGGAGCAGGCCGAGGATGATCGCCTGGCCGGTCGTGATCAGTGTGGTCGCGATCGGAAGCATGGCGGGCCACGGTACGCGAATCAGAGCCCGATCGGCACTGTCGGCGGCAGATTTCAGCCCCCGGTCGGTCCGGTCTCATCCCTCAGGAGGAGGCCGGGGTAGCCACGAGGCTAAGGGTTCTCCCAGCAAGTTCACCCTCGCGGCTGTTGTGGGACACGGCGCCGCTCCTTAGCCTCGAATGAGCGATGATCGAGGTCCGCTCCCTGTCCAAGCACTATGGCGAGAAGATCGCCGTCGACGACCTGAATTTCACCGTAGAACCGGGCGTCGTCACCGGCTTCCTGGGTCCCAACGGCGCCGGAAAATCGACGACAATGCGGCTGATTCTCGGGCTTGACCGCCCGACAGCCGGTTCGGCGACGATCAACGGCCAGGCGTACGCGGACCTAACCGCGCCACTGCACGCGGTCGGCGCGCTGCTCGAGGCGAAGGCGGTTCACACCGGCCGCTCCGCCTACAACCACCTGCTGGCGCTGGCGCAGACGCACGGGATCCCGCGGAGCCGGGTCGACGAGGTGCTGGACATCGTCGGCCTGACCGAGGTCGCCCGCAAGCGCGTCGGCGGCTTCTCGCTCGGAATGGGCCAGCGGCTTGGCGTCGCCGCGACGCTGCTCGGTGATCCCGCAGACGGTGATCCTCGATGAGCCCGCCAACGGCCTCGATCCGGAGGGCATCCGCTGGATTCGCAACCTGCTCAAGCGGCTGGCAGCCGAGGGCCGCACGGTGTTCCTCTCCTCACACCTGATGAGCGAGATGCAGCAGACCGCAGAGCACCTGATCGTGATCGGCAAGGGCCGACTGATCGCCGACACGACCGTCGCGGAGTTCGTGGCCGGCGCGTCGGCGCGATGCGCCCGTCAAGGTCCGGGCCGCCGACCAGGCCGGCCTCCAGCAGGCGTTGGCCCGGGCCGGAGCGACGGTTGAGGCCACCGATGACGGGGCACTGAAGGTCCACGGCCTCAGCGCCCCGCGGATCGGAGAGGTCGCGGCCGACCGAGCGACTGGTCCTGCACGAGCTGACACCCGATGCAGGTGACCCTGGAGGACGCATTCATGGACCTCACCCACGACGCCGTGGAGTACCAGCCCGGCGATGACGCGCATGAGTGCCGTGAGGCCGGCATGACAGTCGGCCGCGTCGCGCTCGGCGCGCCGACCGGCGGCCGCACGACGGTAGGGGTGCTGCGCTCGGAATGGACGAAGCTGTGGTCGTTGCGCTCGACCCGCTGGTCGCTGCTGGTCGCGTTCGTCGCCCAGGCGGGGCTTGGCTGTTGGTCGCGGTGATCACGATGTCGCGCTGGAGCCACCTGGCCCCTCAAGAGCGACTTCACCTCAACGCCATCGATCGCTCGCTCGCGGGCTACCACATCGCCCAGTTGGCGATTGGCGTGCTGGGCGTGCTGGTGATCAGCGGCGAGTACTCGACCGGGCAGATCCGCTCGAGCCTGATGGCGGTCCCGAAGCGGCTCCCGGTCCTGTGGGCGAAGTTGCTCGTGTTCGCCGCCGTGACCTTCGTGCTGATCCTGGTGTCAGCCTGATCGGGTTCTTCGCGCCCAGGCGATCTTCACCCAGCACCACGTCAACGTCACCCTGTCGGCTCCCGGCGCGTTGCGCGCCGTGATCGGGACGCCCTGTACATGACCGCCACCGGGGTGCTCTGCACCGCGCTCGGTACGATTATCCGCGCAACCGCAGGCGGCATCTCCGCGTTCGTGGCGCTGCTGTTCGTGCTTCCCGGGATCGTCGAGATCCTGCCGACGAGCGTCGGTAACTCGATCAACCCGTACCTGCCGTCCAACGCCGGCCTCGTGATCGCTCAAGCTCATTCGGACCCGGGATCCCTGTCACCATGGGTTGGGTTCGCGCTGTTCTGCGGATACACGCTGGTCGCCCTCGTGGCTGCTGCCTTCCTGCTCCGACGGCGCGACGCCTAGCCGATGACCGAAACAACCTCATCCCCACGCCAGGCGCTTGCGAAGGTCCCCGAGATCACGGTCGTCTTCTGGGTTCTGAAGCTCCTGACCACCGGGATGGGCGAGGCGATGTCTGACGCGCTCGGCCAGCAGAGCGTCCCGCTCGCTGCGGGCGTCGGCATCTTCGGGATGGCGTTCGCGTTCTGGCTGCAGATCCGCCAGCGCGGAGTACAAGGCGCCCGTACTACTGGTTCGCCGTGATGATGGTGGCGGTATTCGGCACGATGGCCGCCGACGGCATCCACGACGGCGCCGGGATCGGCTACGCCGTCACGACGCCGCTGTTCGCCGCGATCACGGCGCTGATCTTCTTCTTCTGGTACCGCAGCGAGGGCACGCTCTCGATTCACAGCGATCACCACCCGGCGGCGCGAGAAGTACTACTGGTTCGCGGTGCTGGCGACGTTCGCACTCGGCACCGCCGCCGGCGACCTGACCGCCTACGACGCTGAACCTCGGCTTCTGGCCGTCGGCGATGCTGTTCGCGGTGCTGATCTCGATCCCCGCGGTCGGCTGGTGGCGGTTCGGCATGAACCCGATCCTCGGCTTCTGGCTCGCATATGTCGTCACACGACCGCTCGGTGCCTCGTTCGCGGATGGCTTCTCGAAGAATTACGCGGGCGGCCTCAACATCGGCGATCCGACCGTCGCCCTGGTCGCGCTGGCCGTATTCGTCTGCCTCGTCGCCTGGGTGACGATCAAGAAGATCGACGTGCAGCCACCTCACGAACTGTCACCGCACCCGCATCACCCGCATCCGCACCATGATGGGTCGCACCATGAGCCTGCGCGCCTCGGGCTCGAAACCGACTAATTTCGCTGCATGGACGAGGATCGCGCGCTCGCATGGGTGACCGCGCAGGGCGATCGGATCGCGCGGCTGAGCGCGCGCTTCTCGGTCCTGTTCGACGTGGCGCTGGCCGTGGCGATCGCTGCCGTCAGCCTGGCTGGACTGCACGGACAGGGCCGACTCGGCTGGCCTGAGGTCGTCTTCGGAGTGTTGCTGTGCGCGCCGGTGCCGTTGCACCGGCGCCACCCCAACCTCGTGATGAGCACCGTGACGCTGGTGGCGCTCGTCCAGTGGTTCACGACGCCGCCGCAGCTCGCGGACTTCTCGGTCCTGCTCGGGGTCTACTGGGTCGCTCGTGAGTCGCGCGCGCTGGCGGTGCTCAGCGCGGCAGCCGTGGCCGAGGCCGGGGCGGTGATGGCGGCCCTGAAGTGGTCCGTCCAGGATCCGCTCAAGATCTGGGTCGGACTCACCGGGCTGACGGTCGCGGCCGCCGTGCTCGGGATCACCGTCCGACAGCGGCGCGCGCTGTTGCAGTCACTGCACGAGCGCGCCGCCCAGCTCGAGTTCGAACGCGATCAGGAGGGCCGGATCAGCGCCGCCGCCGAGCGCGCTCGGATCGCCCGGGAGATGCATGACATCGTCTCCCACAACCTGACCGTGATGATCGCGCTGGCCGACGGAGCGTCGTATGCGATGAGCGCCTCTCCGGAGCAGGCGCTGCCCGCGATCGAGCGGATCGGCGCGACCGGCCGCCAGGCGCTGCACGAGATGCGCCGGCTGCTCGGCGTGCTGCGCGAGGATCCGGCGGCCGGTCCGCTCGAGCCCCAGCCGTCGCTGGCCCGGATCGACGAGCTTCTCGCTCAGGTGGAGGCGGCCGGAATCCCGGTGTCGGTGTCGGTCTCCGGCGATCCCGCCGCCCTGTCGGAGGGCGTCCAGCTGGCGGTCTTCCGGGTCGCGCAGGAGGCGCTGACCAACACCCTCAAGCACGCCGTCGACCCGCAGTCCGCGTCGCTGTCGCTGCGCATCTCCGACACCGGTGTCGAACTCGAGGTCAGTGACGACGGTCGTGCCCTTGCCGGGGTCGGTGGCAGCGGCACCCGTGCGGCGGCCCCGTCCGGCGGCCGCGGCCTGCCGGGAATGCGAGAGCGCGCCGCCGCCTACGACGGCGAGTTCGAGGCCGGCCCGCTGCCAGAGGGTGGCTGGCGGGTCCGGATGAGCCTCACCCGCTGATCCGACAGAGCCTCGCCGTCTCGGCGAGGCTCCACGCGGCCCGCGACGGCATCGTCCGGCGCTACGCCGCGTTCCGGCTGCGCGCGGCCAGCTCGGCTGCCCGCTGGGCGATCCAGTCCTCTTCGGAGAAGACGCGCCACTTCGTGCCACGCTTCTCGCCGATCCGGGTCACTTTGCCCGCGGTCTCGAGTTCACGCAACAGCACCAGCGCGTGCTCGCGATCAGCGCCCGCGCGCTCTGCGACCGCGGCGGTCGTCAGCTCCTCGCCGTCTGCCAGCAGCTGCTCCAGCGCTGCTGCCGTCACCTTCGTCGTGCGCTTGCGGGGTTGGGCCGCCGGCTTGCTATTGGTCGCCACGGAGGCGCTCACCTCTCCTGTTGTGTCCTCTGCCAGGGCCGCTCGTGCGGCCGTGAGGGTGTCGATCTCGTTCGCCAGCCGCTCGAGCCGGTCGTCGATCGATCCGATGATTTCCTGCGTCGTCACGGCGGGCATCGTAGGGGGTCGGTGGGACGGAGGCAGCTTGGCTCGGCGCGGCCGGCTCCCCGGCACCCCCGCCTGACCCTGAGAGTAGAGACTATGCTGGCGCGATGGACCTCGGCAGCCCGATCGCATACCTCGCGTTGGCCGAGGGAACCCCGGTCTACAGCTCCGACGAGCAGGAGATCGGCAAGGTCGGGCACGTCCTCGCCGACGAGCACGAGGACGTCTTCGACGGGATCGTCGTCAGCGAGCATCTCGGGCGCCACGGCCACCGCTTCGCCGACGCCGATGACATCGCCGCGATCTACGAGCGGGGCGTCATCCTGAAGTTCGACCGCGCCGCCTGCGAACAGCTCCCCGAGCCGACCGCCAACCCGGCGGTCATGCGCGACGACCCGGCCGAGTCCGAGAGCGACTGGCGCAACAGCAAGCTGCGCCGAGCCTGGGACCGGATCTCCGGCAACTACTGAGCCGCCGCGCTGCTGGGGGCTGTGCCGGTCGGCACAGCGCCACTCGGCCAACCCACCGCTCCGATTCGGGTCCCGAGCAGTGAGGAGCCGGATTCGATCATCACCTCGACCAGCCGGTAGCCGGCCGTGGCCGCTCGATGTCGATCCCGCGGCGCAGCAGCTTGGTCGTGTACATGCTGCCGTAGGAGATCTGTTTGGAGACCGCTGCGGCGATCGCGCACACGAGCATCACTGGCAGCGTCAGCCCGAAGTTGCCCGTCATCTCGGCGACGCTGGCGATTGCGGTGAGCGGCGCCTGAGCCGCCGCGGCAAACACGCCGCCCATCGCGACGACCGCATACAGCGCCGGGGAACCGACTTCGGGTCCGAACAGCGCGTGTACCCCAATCCCAAACGCCGTGCCGGTCATCGCCCCAACGAACAGCGACGGAGCGAACACCCCTCCGGAGCCGCCGATGGCCAGTGTCAAGCTCGTCGCCACCAGCTTCCCCACCAAGAACAGCAGGACGAGCGAGACGACGGCGTGACCGGCGATCACCTTGTCCATCACCGGGTAACCGACCCCGTACATCTCCGGCAGCGCCAGGAGGAGCAGGCCGAGGCCGATACCGCCAACCGCCGGACGTGCCCACTCGGGGCGCCCCTCCCAGATCCGGTCGGCCGAGTCCTCGAGGCCGTACAGGATCTTCTGAAAGCCGATCCCGATCAGGCCCGCGATCAGCGCCAGCACGGCCACCAGCAGGTAGGTGAAGTCGTTGCCGATCGTCAGCGAGTGCGGGATCGCGGCGAAGAACGGCGCCGACCCCAGGAACGCGCGGCTGACCACGTCAGCCGCGACGGCGGCGAGGCTGGTCGCAAACAGGGCGTCAAGCGAGAACTCACGCAGCACGATCTCGAATCCGAAGAACAGGCCGGTGAGGGGCGCGTTGAACGTCGCCGAGATTCCACCGGCGGCGCCACACGCGACGATGATCCGCAGGCGCCCTTCCGAGGTGCCGATCAGCTGCCCGAGGCTCGACGCCAGCGCCGCCCCGATTTGCACGATTGGCCCCTCGCGCCCGACCGACCCGCCGCTGCCGATCGTGATCGCCGACGCAAGCGCCTTGACGATCACCACCGGTGGCCGGATACGACCGCCGTTCTCGGCCACCGCCAGCATCACCTCAGGTACGCCGTGCCCGCGCGCCTCCCGCGCGTATCGGTAGATCAGCGGTCCATAGATCAGGCCGCCGATCACCGGGGCCAGCAGCACGAAGAAGATCCCCAGAAACGGAAGGTGCAGACTGCTGACATGCCCCTGCTGACCGAACTGCTGATGGCCCGTGAACAGCCATGTCACGCCGAAGATCAGCCAGCGGAAGCCGACGGCGGCGAGGCCGGAGACGGCGCCGACCAGCAAGGCGACCGCGGCGAGGCCGAGCCGTTGGGTCGCAAGCCAGGCGAATACGGTCCGCAGCCATCGCGGCCGCTGCCGCTCGCGCGCCGCGATCACAGCCTCGGCGCTCATCGCTCGAGGTCCCATCCGGCGCTCCATTCCTGCTCGGGCAGCTCACCAGCCGCGCGCGCAAACTGGTGAAGGCCGATCACCATCAAGCGCTGAGCATCCTGCGGCACCGATGCGAGAACATGCGCGATCTCGTGACGGCGCTGTGCGCTGACTTCGTCGAGCAACGCCCGACCGGACGTGGTCAGAGCAAGACTGACGCTGCGGCGGTCACGTTCGGGGGTCGTGCGGGTGATGCGTCCGTCACGAACGAGCCGCTCGCACAGTCGCGACGCCGTCGACGGCTTGACGCCGAGTTCCTCGGCCAGCGCCGCGAGCGTCTGGGGGCCACGCGACGCCAGTACGACCAGCGCTCGGAACTGGGTGAGCGTGACGTCCTCAGAGACGCTCGTCAGCGACCGGACCGCCAGCCCGACAATCGCACGGCTCGCGTCGAGCACGGCCTCGATGACCTCGTCGTTGGTCGCTTGTCGCTTTTCATGCACTGGCTAACTATTGCATAAGCTAACATTCTCCACCGGGTCAGCGCCCTGTCGCCGCGCTCCACCCCGACCAGCGATCGACCGTCACGACGATCACGGGCCCCTCGGGTGTGCGCTTGCCGTACTGGTCGTACTTTGCGATCAGCGGCGAGATCAGATTGAAGTGCGGCTCCTCGATGGTCGCGACTCCGTCAGCCCGAGCCCACCACAGCGCGGACCAGTTGTCGGAATAGAGATCGACCAGCAGCGAGACCCGCGGATTGGCCCGGATGTTGGCCAGGCGCTTCAGCGCCCGGGTCCGTTTTGGCTTGTGATCGACCACGGTGACGACGCGCTCCCCGTCGGCCAGAACCGCGAACGTGACCGGGACAAGGTGCGGCGCGCCATCGCCGTCGACGGTCGCCAGCCGCGCCACCCGCCCGACCGCAAAGCGCTCGCGTGCTTCCAGCGAGTTCACAAGCTCAAGCTACTCGAGGTGTAGGTTGAAGTGATGCGCGTTCCAATCACTCTGGACCTTCACGTCCCGAACTTCAATTACCCCAACACCGCCGACGATGCGATCTTCGACAAGATCATCGAAATCGCCCAGACCGCCGAGAGCACGGGCTGGAGCTCGATCTCGCTGATGGACCACCTCCATCAGATCGGCCCGGTCGGTCCGCCGCAGAACTACATGTTCGAAGGCTCGACGATGCTCGCCGGCATCGCCGCCCGCACCGAGAAGCTGACGCTCGGCCTGCTCGTCGGCTCCGTCACCTACCGCAACCCGGCGATCGCCGCCAAGATCACGACGACGATCGACCACATCTCCAAGGGCCGCGTCTGGCACGGCCTCGGCGCCGGCTGGTTCGAGGAGGAGCACATCGCCTACGGGTTTGACTTCCCGCCGCTCGGCCAGCGGATCGCGATGGCGGAAGAGGCGCTCCAGATCGCCCGCAAGATGTTCACGGAGGCCCAGCCCACCTTTCACGGTGAGTACTTCCGGATCGAGGAGCCGTACAACAATCCGCGGCCGATCCGCGGCGACATCCCGATCCTGATCGGTGGCTCCGGCGAGAAGAAGACGCTGCGCAACGTCGCCAAGTACGGCGACGGCTGCAACCTGTTCGGCGATGCCGACAACTGCAGGCGGCTGCTCGGCGTCCTCAGGGAGCACTGCGACGACGTCGGGCGCGAGTACGACGAGATCACCAAGACCGCGATGGTGACGATCCTGATCGGCGCCACCCATGAGGACGCTCAGGCCAAGGCACAGCAGGCGCTCGACGCCGGGATGCCGCAGGCGCGACTCGACACCGCCTGGGTCGGTGACCCCGACACCGTCGCCGAGCAGGCGCAGAAGCTCGCGGACGCCGGGATCGAGGGCGTCACCGTCAGCGGCGGCGGGATCGCGCACGACCTGGAGGCGCTCGAGCTGATCGGCAAGGCGGTCGGACCCGTGTTCACGGCAACGGTCGGGTAAGCCCGGTCTCACGGTCGGCAGGGACGTCCGGTGGTGGCCCAACGGGGCCACCATGACCGGAACCTCGGACCGCCCACCCGCATATAGTCGCCCGGTGCCAACGATCCCGCGACTGCCACTGATCGGCGATCCGCTCGGCCGGATCCGCCTGCCCGACGACCTCGAGGCCGCGACGACGCGGGGGCCGGAGTCCTCCGCAGACACCGCCGGGCTGACCGACCACCAGGTCAACCGGATCTGGGCCTCGGCCCGCAACCTCTACCGCAGCGGCGTGCATCCGGCGCTGCAGCTCTGCGTCCGCCGCAACGGTCACACGGTGATCGACCGGGCGATCGGGCATGCGCACGGCAACGGGCCACGGGACAACCCCGACGCGCCGAAGACGCCCGTCACCCCTGATGTTCCGTTCTGCGTGTACTCCGCTTCGAAGGCGATCACCGCGCTCGTGATCCACATGCTCCACGAGCAGGGCGCACTCGACATCCAGCAGCGGGTCACCGACTTCATCCCCGAATACGGGGTTCACGGCAAGGGCGTGACGACGATCGCGCACGTGCTCGCACACCGGGCGTCGGTGCCGAGCCTCCCGAAAGACATCCTTGAGTACGAGAGCTTCGAGGACCTCGCCCCGGCCGTCAAGGCGCTGGCCGACGCGCGGCCGTTCGTGCGCCCCGGCACCCTCCTGGCCTACCACGCCGTGACCGGCGGGATCATTCTCGGAGAGATCGTGCAGCGCGCGACCGGCCGTTCGATCCGCCGGGTGATCGCCGAGAACATCCTTGATCCACTCGCGTTCCGCTGGGGCAACTATGGGGTCGCACCGGAGGACGTCGAGAAGGTCGGCACCGACTATGCGACGGGGCCGAAGATCCTGCCGCCGGTGTCCCTGCTCGTCACGCGCGCGCTCTCGCAACCGATCGAGAAGGTGGTAGACGTCTGCAACTCCGAGCGGTTCCTAACCTCGGTGATCCCGTCGGCCTCGGTGATCACGACCGCCAACGAGCTCAGCCGCTTCTTCGAGATCTTCCGCCGCGGCGGCGAGCTTGACGGGGTCCGCGTGATGGCGCCCGAGACGCTGCGGCGGGCCTTGACCCAGCAGTCGCATCTCGAGGTCGACCTGACGCTCGGGTTCCCGACCCGGTTCAGCTACGGGCTGATGCTCGGCGCCAAGCTGATCTCCCCCGTACGGCCTGGACACGGACCTCGCGTTCGGCCACCTCGGGCTGATCAACATCATGGGCTGGGCCGACCCGAGCGCGGCATCTCGGTCGGGCTGATCACCACCGGCAAGGCGATCATCTACCCCGAGGTCTACCGCTTCTTCGGGGTGATGCAGACGATCGCCTCGGAGGTGCCGAAGCTGCCCGTGGCCGAGCGGCCGTTCTAGGCGGCGACGAGGGTTTCTTGTTTGCTGGCCTTGTTGGCCAGCACATCATCCGCGTGCGCGACCCTCGGGGGCCGGCTCGGGTGTCGGCTCGGCCTGCGGAGCGCTGCGGTTGAGCGGGGCGTCACCGACCCCGGCAGCGCGAGGCGGCAGATCTTCTTGACGACGGAGCCGAACTGCTTGCCGAGCGGGCCAGCGTTGTACGGCAGGCCGTAGCGCTCGCAGATCTCCGGACCTCGACGGCGATCTCGGCGTAGCGGTGCGCCGGGATGTCGGGGAACACGTGGTGCTCGATCTGGTGCGAGAGGTTGCCGCTGAAGGATGTGGAACAGCTTGCCGCCGGTGAGGTTGGCCGAGCCGAGCATCTGGCGCATGTACCAGCCGCCGCGGGTCTCGTTCTCGACCTCCTCCTCGGAGAACTCCTCGACGCCCTCGGGGAAGTGGCCGCAGAAGATGATCATGAACGACCAGATGTTGCGGGTCAGGTTGGCGGTCAGCGTTGCCGGCCAGCGTGAACGGCGCGCCGGGGCCCGCGAGCAGCGGGAACAGGACGTAGTCCTTGAGCGACCTGGCGGCGGCCCTTCTCCCAGATCGCCTCGAGGATGTCGCGCTTGTCGGCCAGGCCGATCTCGCCGGCCACGATCCGCTCGATCTCGAGGTCGTGCACGGCGACGCCGTACTGGAAGAGCAGCATCAGCAGCGTCGCGTAGACCGGGTTGGCGAGGTCGCGCGGGCGCCACGGCTGGTCCTCGGACATGCGCAGGATCGCCGTAGCCGATGTCGCGGTCCTTGCCGAGCACGTTCGTGTGCGTGTGATGCATGTAGTTGTGGGAGTGGCGCCACTGGTCCGCCGGGGCAGGCCGTGTCCCACTCGAAGCTGCTTGGAGTCGAGCGCCGGATCCTTCATCCAGTCGTACTGGCCGTGCATCACGTTGTGCCCGATCTCCATGTTGTCGAGGATCTTCGACAGCGAGAGCGCGGCGGTCCCGCCGAGCCAGGCCGGGGGCAGCCAGCCGAACTCGAGCAGCAGCCGGCCGGCGATCTCCAGGCCGCGCTGGGTCTTGATCATGTTGCGGATGTAGTCGGCGTCGCGCTCGCCGAGGTCGGCCGTCACGCGGTTGCGCAGCTCGTCGAGCTCGCGCGCCGAGCTGCTCGAGCTGCTCGTCGGTCAGTTGGGGGCGTGCTGTTGGCATCGTGCTGATCTCCTCCGATCAGTGGTCTAGATCTCAAGGGCGACGTCGCCGGCGGGGACGGAGATGCAGATCTGGATGTCCTCGTCCTCCTCGTCGGAGATCTCGCCGGTCAGCAGGTTCTTGACGGCGCCGGCCGTCTTGCGGCAGGTGCAGCGTGTGGCAGATGCCCATCCGGCAGCCGAACTCGGGCGTGAGGCCGGCGGCCTCGGCCTGCTCCAGCAGCGTGCCGTCGGCGATCGGGGCTCCGTGCGCCGGTGCGTGAAAGTGCAACGTGCCGCTCGCCATTGGCGCCGGCCGACGGTGCAGCGCGGCGGCGGTGAAGGTCTCGGCGATCATCGCCGTGCGGGTGACATGCTCGCCTTGACCGCATCGATCAGCGCGGGCGGGCCGCAGACGGCGACGTGAGCCGCCGGCCAGGCGCGGGATCGTCGTCGCGTCGAACCGTGGGGCCGCCCTCGCGGGTGGCGACGTACGCGACCTGGACGTTGACGGTGGCGATCGCCAGCGCTTCGACGCTCGCGCTTGTAGAGCCAGTCGGCGGCGGTCCGCGCGAAGTGGATGAAGGCGATCTCGCCGGCGTAGCCCTCGGCGCAAAGCGTCCGCAGCATCGACATGCACCGGCGTGATGCCGCTGCCGCCGCTGATCAGCGCGATCCGCTCGGGCCGCACGTCGGGCAGGACGAAGTCGCCGGCGCCGGCGCCGCAGGTGGAGCGACTGTTCCGGGCGTCAGCCGCTCGATGCAGGTGCTGGGAGACAAGCCCGTCCGTGGCGCAGCGGTGACGTCAGCTCGAGCCGGCCCGTCATGCGCGGCGCAGTGGCCGGCGAGTAGGTGCGGGTGCGGCGGACGCCGTCGATCTCGACGCCGACGCGGACGAACTGGCCGGCGCGAAGCCGCGCCAACGCCCGTTGGGCGCGAGCATCAGCGTGACGCTGCGCTCGGTCTGGCGGCGAACCGCGACGACCTCGGCGCGGGCATCGTGGACGGTCAGTTCGGGCGGATCAGCTCCAGGTAGCGGTCGATCCCGTGGGGACCGACGAGCAGATCGACGAATCAGGGAGCGAAGCAGGCGGGTGTGCCGTCGCGGGCATCGCTCTCGGTGAATGTCAGTTAGTGGACGAGTGTTCACATAGCTCATGGTGTCCGATATTTCCCGCTCCGTCAAGGGCTAAACTCGACTACTGTGAGCAGCTGCACACGAAGATGGTGAACGTGCGTACCGAGTCCAGACGAGCGGCCCCGCAGGACGCAAGCGAGCGGCGCCAGGCGACGCGCCAGGCGCTGCTGGACGCCGCGCTGCTGCGGATCGAGGCGGGCGAGAGCTTCGACGCGCTCAGCCTGCGCAGCGTCGCCAAGGCGGCCGGCGTGGTCCCGACCGCCTTCTACCGCCACTTCGCGAGCATGGACGAACTCGGGCTCGTGCTGGTCGAGGAGTCGTTCCGGACGCTGCGCGGGATGCTCCGCCAGGCGCGCGAGGGGGGCGTGCCGCCGGAGCGGATGATCGACGCGTCGGTTGAGATGCTGATCACGCTACGTGCGCCAGAACCGCCAGCAGTTCGCGTTCATCGCGCGCACCCGGTCGACCGGCAACGCGTTCTGCGTCACGCGGTGCGCAGCGAGATCCGGCTGCTCGTCCTCCGAGCTGGCGACCGATCTCGCGCGGCTGCCGATCCTGTGCGAATGGACGACCGAGGATCTGCAGATGGTCGCGGGGCTGCTCGTGAACTCGATGATCTCGACCGTCGAGGCGATCCTCGACGCCGCCGCCGGGTCGACGAGCGCGCGCGGCGAGATCGCCCGGACCGCCGAGAAGCAGCTGCGGCTGGTCGTGCTCGGGATGCCCGCATGGCGCAGCGGCCCGGCGCGCTGATGATCCAGAGCGCGTCGATCAGGTGGGCCGGCCGATGAGCGATCCCGCCGAGGAGTATCTGCCGAAGCTGGCCGAGCTGACCGTCTCAGTCGCATTGAACCTCCAGCCCGGGCAGGTGCTGGGGATCACGACGGAGCCGGGCAAGGAGGCTGCGGTCCGCGCGATCGCTGAGCTTGCCTATGCGCGCGGCGCCCTGTACGTCGACCCGTGGTCCTTCGATGTCCAGGTCAAGCACTCCCGGCTGGTGCATGCTGCCGCGGACACGCTCGCCTGGGTCCCGCCGTGGATCGGTGAGCGGTTGCGAGCCCTGGGAGAGCTGAATGGAGCCTGGGTGACCCTGCGAGGCCCGGTTGATCCGTACGTGATGGATGACATCGACCCGGCGCGGCTCGGGATCGATCGGCTGCCGCGGGTCCCGGACAGCCTGCCGATCATCAATAACGGGCTCTGCAACTGGGCGATGGTGCCGGTTCCCACTCCGGGTTGGGCGCGGGCGCTGTTCCCGTCGCTCGAGCCCGACGAGGCATACGCGCGGCTGTGGCGGGAGATCGCATTCGTGCTCCGACTCGACGAGCCGGATGTGAGCGCCGCCTGGGACGAGCGCTTCACGCAGCTTGAGACGCTGGCGCCGCGGCTGACCGGGCTTGCGCTTGATGCGATCCGGTTCGAGGGACCCGGCACCGATCTGACGATCGGTCTGCTGCCGAGTTCGACCTGGCGGGCCGGCAGGGCGACCACGAGCTTTGGCGTGACCCACGCCGTCAACGTTCCCAGCGAAGAGCTGTGGACGGCGCCGGACCCGCAGCGAGCCGACGGGGCCGTGACGGCGACGCGGCCGCTGTACGCGGAGGGCGCGATCGTCGAAGGGCTGCGCCTTGAGTTCCGGGACGGTCGTGTCACGTCCGTCGCGGCTGACCGGGGGGCCGAGGTGATCGAGGCTCTGATTCGCGACTGGGAGAATGCCGATCGGCTGGGGGAGCTGGCGCTCGTCGATCGGGCCAGCCGGATCGGCCAACTCGGCACCGTGTTCTACGAAACGCTGCTCGATGAGAACGCGGCGTCACACATCGCGCTGGGGAACGCGTATCCCGACACGGCCGGATCAGGTGAGGACCTGGAGCGGATCAACGTGTCCAAGGTGCACACCGACTTCATGATCGGCTCCGACGAGGTGTCGGTCACCGGTCTGTTGCAGGACGGCTCGCAGGTCCCGCTGCTGCGGGGCGGCGACTGGCAGATCTGAGGTGCCGACCCCGCCCGCAGCGCAGGGATCGGGCGGCCACAGTCCCGGTGTCGACGCGCAGGGATCGGGCGACCTCAGCCCCAGTGTCGACCCGCAGCGCCGGATCAGGTCACTGGACGGCCTCCGCGGCTGGGCCGCGCTGATTGTCGTCGTCAACCACGTCTTCAACGCGTCGCTGCCGGGGTACCTGCCGTCGGGAGAGCCGAACGCACCGGCCGGATCGCTGCGCTGGTGGGTCGGGCAGACTCCGCTGCATCTGATCTGGGCGGGCCCGGAGATGGTGATCGTGTTCTTCGTGTTGAGCGGCTACGTGCTGACGCTGCCGGCGGTCGCCCGGGGCGCGGGTTGGTTCAGCGCCGGCTACTACCCACGACGTTTTGTGCGCCTGTACCTGCCGGCCTGGGGGGCGCTGCTGTTCGCGCTGGCGATGCACTACCTGCCGGCCCGGACTGTGATGCCGGGGGCGAACGCGTGGCTCGACACGTTCGCGGTCCCGGTCACGGCGGGTCACCTCGTCGAGACGTTTTCATTGCTCGGTTCAACCACGGCGCTGAACGCGTTCACCTCGGTGCTGTGGTCGATGAAGTGGGAGGTGGCGTTCTCGCTGCTGCTGCCGCTCGTCGTCTGGGTGACGCTGCGAACGCGCGGACGGGCGGCGATTGCTCTGGCGGTGGCCGCCGCATGCACGTTCCTGACGTGCCACTTCGCCGGCAACGGGACGATCCACGGGGCTGTGCGGTACCTACCGATCTTCGTGCTCGGATCGCTGATGGCGGTGCATCTGCAGCCTGGGCGGGTGACCCCAGACCGAGAGCGTGCTGAGGTCGGGGCCGGGCGTTCCGCACGCTTCAGACACCCTGGGCGGGGAGGCCCGGCGGTCGTCTCGGGGGGCTCGGCGGGCGTCTCGGCGGTCGTCTCGGCGGTCGTCTCGGCGCTGCTTGTTGTCGCATGCGCCGTGCTGCTGACGACCGGGTACTGGACGGTCAACCAGGACGTCGGCTCGGCCGACGGCTGGCCGGTCCTCGGGATCCTCGCCGGCGCCTGCCTGGCGGTAGGGCTGGCGGTCGCCAACCGGCTCGTGGTCCGCGCGATGTCCGCACAGATCAGCCAGTGGCTCGGGCGCCGCTCCTACAGCCTGTACCTGATCCACCAGCCGATCGTGATCTCACTCGCTTTCGCCTGGGGCGGGCACGTGAATACCTTGCTCCTGCTGGTCGTGAGCGTGCCGCTGGCGCTGATCGCGACCGAGCTGTGCTGGCGCCTGGTCGAGCGGCCGGCGATCACCCTGTCCAGGCGCGTTCAGACGCTACGCTAGTTGCCGCTCACGGAAATACGGGCGTATTCACGTGACGGGCCACAGGCCCCACAACTGGAGAGGTGCCGGAGTGGTTGAACGGGCACGACTGGAAATCGTGTGACGGGAGAAATTTCGTCCGGGGGTTCGAATCCCCCTCTCTCCGTTTTGTGTGATGAGTCGAGACATAGGTCTCACATGTCTCGGGACATAGGTCTCCCCTGAGTCGCGACAGATGCCCATGTTTCGACCTGACCGACGGGGGATGTTGCGGTACGCACCGCACGTCCGCCGTGGACCTCGGTGGCGCCCGGAGACCCAGCGCCAGCACGCTGTGCGGATTGGTTTGAGATGGGTTTGTCGGAGCCTCGGCCTGTTCCCTCTCTGTAACCAGCGACCCGATAGAAGCTGCCCATCCCCCACGAAGCCCTCATCGCCCGCATGCGCGTCCGGTTTGGCGCCGCTGCCAACGGTGCCCTTGTGCGGGTGCGGTTCGGCGCGGCTCTCACCCTTGCTCTCGCCGCGGGAGCGTCGGTGGCAGTCGGGCTGAGCGGCTGCGGGGCCAGCGCCGTGACGCAAACGGGGCCGCTCAGCCGGGCGCAGTACCTCACGCTCGCCGAACAGGGCGTCGCCAAGATCTCGATGTGGTGGGACCCCAGCCTCCACTGGTACCTGTCCTACCTCGGCGACCACCAGGCCCGCCCGTTGGGATCGATCTGGGACACGGTCAGCACGTTTGAGCTGCTCGACGAGGTCGCACTCGCGCAACCGACGGCCAGGAATCGTGCGGCGGTCAGAGCCTTCGGCGACTACTACGAGCGTTACTGGGATCCCAACCTGAAGCCGGCTCCGGGCTACGCGCCGTATCCGGGCGACTCCGGCGCCAACCAGACCACCTGGTATGACGACGCCGGCTGGCTGGGCCAGGCGTTTCTGGACGGCGACCTGGCGACCGGCACCGATCGCTACCTCGCCGACGCGGAACGTGCGATGAGGTTCATCGAGGCCGGCGGGTGGGATGCCCCCCAGGGCGGCGGGATGTGGTGGGACACCGCCCACCCGTGGCGCTCAGGCGAAGCACTCGCGGCTGATGCGGACCTGGCAGCGCGGCTCTATCAGGCGACGGGGGACTCCAGATACCTGGGACTGGCGACCAGCTGGATCGCGTGGGCGAACAGGCATCTCCTGCAGCAGCACGGTGTCTATCTCCGGACCTCCGACACGCCGTATGGCTCAGAAACATACACGGGACCCATCAAGACCCCAAACGCCGGAAACAGACAGAGCGCGCAGCTCCCGCCGCAGTGCGCCAAGGCCGCATCACCGCACTCGTGTCTGCTGCGGCTGTGCAAGACCCACAAGGGGCCGTGTCCCACCACCGGCGGCACGCCGTTCAGCGGATCTGGCACGAAGATCAGCAAATCTCACGGACACAGCAGCGGAGCCCAGCAGAGCACCGCGCGGCCAGCATTCGTCGCGATGCCCAACGACGGCGAGGGGACGATGGTCTCGGCGATGGTGACCCTGTATCAGACGACGCACCGCCACTCATGGCTGACCGAAGCGGAACGACTGGCGGGCAACATCATCACCTGGCTTGAGCCGTTCGACGACGGCCCCCAGTACGACGGGGTCATGCTCCGGGGGTTCGTGGCCCTCTACGCCCAGGATCACCAGGCTCGCTGGTACCGGTTCGTCACCTCGATGGCCTCCGTGATCATCCGCACCGCGCGCACCGCTCCTGGGGTCTACCTCAAACCCTGGGGTGGAGGTGGGTCGAGGATTCCAAGCGCGGTGCCCGGCATGCTGCGGACCGACGCCAGCAGCCTGATGGTGTTCGCTGACCTGGCGACGGTGCCAGCCCCGAAATAGGGCGAGGCGCGCAGACCCGTCGGACGGTCAGAGGACCGCACCGAGCTTCGCCAAGAGCTCTGTCTCGCGCTCCGCGCCGATTCCCGACCGGCGCTCGCGTCCCACACCCAGCTCACGCTCCCAGGCGAGCGTGTCGGTCAGGGTTTCGACGATCGGCCGGTGGCGCAGACCGGCGATCCGTGCGGACGCACCGAGACGGGCCATGAACCCCCGGTACTCGGGATCACAGACCCACAGCGGCAGCGACTGCGGCCCCATGACCTCCTCGACGTTCTGCTCGCGAAGCCAAGCCCCGGCGGCGGCGACCACAGCCCCACGGTGGCCGCCGAGGAGTCGTGAGGTGGTGATCCACTCCTCCAGCGTCACGACCGGTCCGACCGCATCGTAGGTTCCGGTCACCGCTCGCTCACCGCAGTCGAGCACCCATGCTGCGAGGTCACGGACATCGATGACCTGCACCGCGGCGGCCTGATCCTCCGGCACCAGCATCGGCGCCCGCGGGTCACGCGCGGCGCGCGCCACCCAGTAGCCAGCCCGGTCACTCCGGTCGCCGGGGCCTCCGATCAGCCCGGCACGCACGATCAGGGCGTCGCCGGCCTCTCGGGTCGCAAGCTCGCACGCCACCTTTGCCTCGCCGTAGAGCTCGAGCGTGGCCTCGTCGAGCTCGGTGGGATCGAGCAGTGCGTCGTCCTCGGTCCCGCCAGGACGCGAGTGATCGGCGTACACGCTGCACGACGATATGTAGGTCCAATGCCGCGCCTTGGGACGCAGCGCCGTAAGCGCTCCACGCACAAGCCTCGGTTGCCAGCTCACATCCACGACGGCGTCCCACTCCTGCTGGGCGACGGCGTCGTAGGCATCGGACTGCGTGCGGTCGGCCTCGAGGAGCTCCGCGCCAGTGGCAACGTGGCCGCTCGTGCCGCGCGCGAGGCAGGTGACGGCGCTGCCGCGTGCGATCGCCTGCCGGCTCAGCTCACGACCGAACCACGCCGTTCCACCGAGGATCAGGATGCTGGGGGCTGCGATCCAATGGAACCTACCGCCACACGGCGGCCGTTGTCAATCAATTGGTTGTCAAGCGACGGGCCCGTGCGTCGTTTCGCTCAGCTTCGACATCGACGCGGTATCGGTCACGTCGGTGGCCTTGACGGGCATCAGCGGCGGCGCGATCTCGAGCCTTGGTACGCGCTCGTCGGGGTCCCGCGCGCTCAGCCAATCGCGCGCCTCGACCAGTAGCTCGTCGGCCGGTCGCTCCGGGACGCTGTCGAGCAGCGTGGCGAGACCTGAAGCGCCGAGGAGCGGTACTGTCTCGTCCTGCCAGTCGTGGCCCATGCCACCCCCGATGCCGATGTTCACCCGCTCGGCGTTCACCATCCACGAGCACGCCAGATCCGGGGCCAGTTCGGCGGCGTAGCGGGCCGCAACGAGAAGCGAGACGCTGGTGATGTCCAGCGCCCGGACCGTCAACGCGTCGATGACGAGCTGGAGCACAGCGCTCGCCACAAGGGACCGCTCATGAGCTGAGGTGCACATCACCTGCAACTGGCGCGCGATTGCGAGGTACCGGGCGCTGCCGGTCTCGCGCGCCGCGACAACGGCCTCGGCACACAGGGCCGAGGCGGAGGCGTAGTCACCCTGCAGGTAGGCGGCGTCGGCGAGCGCTGAGAGGGCAACCCCCCGGCTTCTGGCTGGAATGTCGGGGTGCGTCTCCAGGACCTGGTGCAGCTCCCGACTGACCTCAATCGCTGCGGCAACATCACCGTGATTGAGCGCGCGAATCGAGAGCTTCGACAGAGCGCCGATCTGCGCTCGGACGTTCCCCAGCTCTGCCGCCCGTGCCGCTCTCCTGCGGGACCAGATGTTGTTCGGGCGGTGCGCATGCGAGACATCCGCGATCCGCATAAGTTCCAGTTCATCCGCGGCTGACAACGTGAAGGCGTCGAGGATCATCTCAACGAACTCACCCGACTCCTCGAGCTGGCCGGTGTCCCAGATCGGATAGAGCGCGCCGGCCAGCGTGAGCGCCGCCTCCTGATCGCGCGCCGCCACGGCGTTGGAAATGGCGGCGCGGAGGTCGGCGTGGTCCGCGGCCCGCTCCAGCGCCAGCGCAGCGTTGTGTTCCCCGAAGTCATTGTCGGGGCCGTCGGCGTACTGAGCGACCAGACGCCGGCGATGACGGGCGCACAGCGGGTCGTTCTCACCCGCCTCGATCCGCCGCGCCCGAGCAAAGTTTCGAACGAGATCGAGCAGGCGGAAGCGTCCCAACACGGCGCTGCGCTGCACAAGGCTTGCGTCGACCAGCTCGTCCAACGCCACCGTCGACTCAGCGTCGACGACAGCCGACAGGGCTTCCGGGGTAAACGGACCGGCGAACACAGACGCCGCTCTCAGGGCCTGCTGGCCTGCCTCCGAGAGCAGGTCATAGCTCCAGCCGATCGCCGCCTCAAGCGTCTGGTGGCGCTCCGGCAGATCGCGCAGCGCGCCACGACCGATCGTCAGGGGGGTCTCAAGCTCGGCTGCGATCTGAGTCACGCTCAGCGCCGCCGTCCGGGCGGCGGCGAGCTCGATCGCGAGCGGTAAGCCATCCAGGGCGCTGCAGATAGCCGCGATCGTCGCCCGCTCGCTCGGGTCGGGATCGTGGCTGGGCTTGACCGCCTGGGCACCCTGGACGAACATCTCCACCGCCGGGCCACCGGTCGGATCCTCTGGCCCGAAGACATCGAGTGGATCGACCTCGAACCGCTGCTCACCGCGCAGCCGCAGCGGCACGCGGCTGGTCACCAGCACCTCGAGCCTCGGTGCTGCCTCGAGCAGTTCGGCGACGAGCGCCGCCGCCTCCTCCACGTGCTCGAAGTTGTCGAGCACGAGCAGCAGCTCCCGATCGGCGAGGTAGCGGACGAGGCTGACCTCGTTGGGATCCGACGAATCGCCCCCACGACGGGCGATC
Organism: uncultured Conexibacteraceae bacterium; assembly: GCA_963778315.1. Taxonomy (GTDB): domain Bacteria; phylum Actinomycetota; class Thermoleophilia; order Solirubrobacterales; family Solirubrobacteraceae; genus Palsa-465. The sequence continues at coordinate 133,543 of CAVZTZ010000002.1, forward strand.
GCCGCGGCGATCTCCGCGCGGACGTGCTGCGCGTTGCTCAACCGCGCGAGTCCGACGAACACAACGCCGTCACCGAAGTTCTCAGCCCGGCGCGCCGCGTGAGCGATCGCCAACCTCGTCTTGCCGACGCCGCCGAGACCGGTCAGGGTCAGGAGACGACAGGCCGGTTCAGATGCCAGACGGTCGAGTTCCAGGAGCGCCCGGTCCCGTCCGATCAGCCGCGTGGTCGGATGCGGAAGCGCGACGCGCGCGCTCCGTTGATGCCCGCTCGCCGGTCGCGGCGGCACGGACGGCCCGTCGGACTGGGCCAGGAGCAACGCCGGGTCCTGATCCAGGATCTGCAACTGCAGCTGTTTGAGCTGGTCGCTCGGGTCGAGCCCGAGATCGGTCGCCAGCAACCGTCGGGCCCTGTCGAAGGCCCCGAGCGCGTCCGCCCGACGGTCCGAGCGATACAGGGCGAGCATCAGCTGACGCCAGAACGGCTCCTCGTAGGGATGTGCTGTCAGCAACCGCTCAAGCTCGGCGACCAAGTCGGCTGCCTCCCCGGCGGCCAGATCGCAGTCGATCCGTATCTCCGTCGCCCGGAACCGCATCTCCATCAGCGACCGCGTCCAGTCGGCGAGCGGGCCGGCCGGCTGCAGATCAGCCAGCGGATCGCCACGCCACAGCGCGAGCGCCTCGGTCACAGGTCCGCGGCCATGGTGGGGCGAGCGCCGCGCTTCGTCCAGGAGCCGCGCAAACGTCTGCGCATCGAGCTCGTACGCGCCGTTCTGCAGCGCATACCCGGCGGGAGAGCGCACGAGCACATCGCCCAGGAGATCACGGATCTTCGAGAGGTAGGTGTGGATCGCGGAACGAGCGGTGGCCGGCGACTCCTCGGGCCACAGCTGCTCGATCAGCTGCTCGGCCGTCCGTGGGCGCCCACCCTCCATCAAGAGCAACGCCAGGAGCATGCGCGGCATCCGCGCCGACACGGTCACCTCCGTTTCGTCACGCGCCACGGTCAACGGTCCGAGGACCCCGAATTTCCATTCAACCCCGGTGATGCGGACCAGTTTCTCACCTCCTCATCACGGGCCAGGGTCCGCGACTGCCCAGCCACCGCAGCAGGTCAGGCGGCTTTGAACCCCGCGAGGAACGCGTGCTGCTGTGCGCGGGTGCCGCTCGAGTCCGCCTGGTTGGCGATCCCGATCTCCTGGATGATCCCGTGGCGCACCTTGAAGACGTCCTCGACGCCCTTCCCCGCGGCGATGTACCAGTCGTTGAGCCCGATCACGAACGCCTTGCCGACCTTCAGCTTCTTGGTGACGCTCGCGATCGTGATACCGGGCCCGGCTCCGTCCAGCCTGTAATACGGGTTGGCAGTCAGCAGCAACACGACCTTGCCTGCCCGGTAACCGGCGCGGATCCCCCAGCCTCCGTACAGGCAGAAGTTGTCGAAGCCGTAGCTCGTGACGGAGTACCGCGTCAACACGCGTCGCTCGGTCGCCTTGCCGGCGCCCAGCGTCAATGGTCCGACGCTTGAGTTGATCAGCGACCCGGACGGCTTCGGGCACGTGAGCGTTCCCTTCTGGGCGACAACGACGCCGGCCGCGACCGCGGTGTGCGCGCCGCCGGGGTTGTGCCCCGTGATCGCGCAGGTGAGCTTCGACCCCTCGTCGAGTACGGCCACGGTGTACGTCGCGCTCGTGGCGCCGGAGATCGGAGTCTGCCCCCGGAACCACTGGTACGTGAAGCTCGGCGAGCCGGTCCACGTCCCACTCGAGCAGGTCAGCCGGTCTTCCGGTAGCGGTGTTCCGGTGACCACGGCGCCGCCCGCCGGGGCCGACAGGGGGGTGGTCGTGGACGGTGTCGTCGTCGTTGTCGTACCCGCCGGCGTCGTGGTGGTGTTCGTCGGGGTCGACGTCGTGTCGGTCGCGGTCGTGGTCGTGGTCGGCGTAGTCGTGCTCTGCGTGGTCGTCGTCGTGACCGGGGCGGCCGCCGGGATGGCGTCCCCGGGACTTGTCGCGGTGGCGCTGCTCGTCGCGTTGGTGCCGGTCACGACACAGGTCAGCGTCTCACCCTGGTCTGCGGCGGTCACCGTGTACGAGGTCCCGGTGGCGCCGGGGATCGTGGTCCCGTTGCGAGCCCACACCTCCGTGAGCGTCGGGTCCCCGGTCCACGTCCCCGTCGAGCAGGTCAGCAGATCGCCGAGGCCGGTCTGTCCGTTGATGCTCGGCAGGGTGGTGTTCGCCGGAGCCGGGAGCGTCACCACGGCATCGACCTGGTTGGCCTCGTACTGCGGGCCGAACACCTCGCCATCCGGGAACGTCTGGGTGTCGGTCGTCGATGCGAACGTTCCGGTGAGCGTCCCGCCGAACGGCAGGAACTCGACTGACTCGCCGGGGCTGGCCGCGCTCGCGAATCCTCCGGTCGGCTCGAGCGCGAGCGCGCCGGCCAGCTGCACGCCGCCGCTGACGTTGAGCACCGAGAACTGGCCGGCGCCCGTGCCGTTGACGGGGATCGTCAGCGTTCCGCCGCCAGACTGGATGTAGCTGGGCATCGACAGCGTCCCCGTGGCGCCGCCGTCACCGGGTCGCACCGTGCCCGACGTGTTGAGGACCGTCGCGCCAAAATTGCCGGTGCCGTCGAGGAGGCCGCCGGTGAGCGTCACGCCGGTGCCGAGCGTGCCGTCGTCCTGGAGAGTCCCACCCGTGAGCTCGAACGTGTCACCGGGGTAGAGGATGTCCCCACTCGGGACGTCGGTCGCGCCACCGCTCTGCGTCAACCGGTAATTGAAAGGGTCGGTATCCCCACTGATCGAGTATCCGTCGGTGGAGCTCATGTTCGTGTACCCGTCGTCTTCACCATAGGCCCCTGGCGTCAGCACGATTGGATCGACACCGGTCTCATTGAACGACGCAACGCCGTCATTGGGGGAGGAGAAGTAGGTGGTGTCGATCGTGGCCGGCCCGTCGACATTGATCACGCCGCCGTAGAAGATCGGGGACGGCGGACCTGGATTGGTCGCGAGGAAGCTGCCGGCGTCGATCGTCGGATCAGCACTCGCGGGCGAGTATTGCCCACCGATGATCCCGGACGTGATGTCGAACGCGCCGCTGACTTGGAGTGTCCCCGCGCCGAGCAGCGTCCCGCCGCCGCTCATCGTCAGTGATGCGATCGGCGAGACCTCGTCGGCGGCGCTGCCGAGCGTCAGGGTGCCACCGTCGATCTCAAGCGGCCCGGCCACCGTCGAACTTGATCCAGGCGTCGCGAACACCTCCGACGCGGTGGCGGCGCTCGCCCCGGTGTCCGAGCTGTCGACCGTGATCGTCACGTCCGGACCCCAGCAGACGGAGGTGTTCGGGCCTGGGAGCCCGCTCTGCCAGTTGGCCGCAACGCCCCAGTCATAGGTCCCCGTGGTCTCCATGTACTGATCGCACGACGACCCGCTCGCGGCAGCCACGAACACGGCCCCGGCCGCGATCACGGCCAGCAGCAGTCCAACGGCCACACCAAGACGGGAGCACCTCACAGCGACGAACCTACGGGCGCTGCAGCGGCAAAACATCCGTGGATACGCTTAACCGCGCGGCCAAGCTGATACGCATTCCGCTGTGCCCGACGCGCTGCCAGCCCCGGATCCACAGCGTCGCGTCACCTCGCTCGACGGTCTGCGCGGCTGGGCAGCGCTGATCGTCGTCATCTACCACGGAGCGACCTCAGCACTCCCCTGGTACGACCCCTCCGGCGCCCAGAGATGGCCAGCGGGCTCGCCGCGGTGGTGGTTGGTACAGACCCCGCTGCACATCGTCTGGGCCGGACCGGAGATGGTCGTCGTGTTCTTCGTCCTCAGTGGCTATGTGCTGACGCTGCCGGCGCTGGCGAGATCGGTCAACTGGCTCCGCTACTACCCGCGCCGGTTCGTCCGCCTGTACCTGCCGGCGTGGGCCGCGACCGCGTTCGCCACGGCGCTGCACTATCTGCCGTCCCGCCACCCGATTCCACACAACGCTGCCCTCAACTCCTTTGCGATCCCGATCACGCTCGGCAACGGACTGAAGACCGCGGCGCTCGTCGGTCCCCTGCAGGCCCTCCCCGCGTTCACCACGGCGCTGTGGTCGATGCGCTGGGAGGTGATCTTCTCGATCATGCTGCCGGCGGTCGTGATCACGGTGCTCACCACCCGCAGGCGCGCTGCGCTGACCGTCATCGCCGGTGCGCTGTGTGCCTACGCCCTCGTGCGCCCGACCCATGGTGGCCACTTCGTCACGCTCGCCCTGCACTATCTGCCGGTGTTCGTACTCGGGTCGCTGCTGGCGGTCCGGTTCCCGCCGACGCGCACGGCGCGATCGCCGCGCAGCGAGCACCCGGCCGCGACGATCGCGCTGCTCCTGCTGACGATCGGCCTGCTGACGGCCGGCTACTGGATCAAGGACATGGACGCCGGGAGCGTCACCGGCTGGCCGTACCTGGCCGCGGCCGCCGGAGCGTGCCTGGCGGTCTGGCTCGCGATCACCAACGGCGCGACAGCGCGGGCCCTGACGACCAGCACCAGCCAGTGGCTCGGCCACCGCTCATACAGCTTGTATCTGATCCATTACCCGATCGTGCTGTCGCTGGCGTTTGCCTTCAACGGGACCGCGAGCGTCCCGCTGCTGCTGATCACGAGCGTGCCGGCGTCCCTCGTCGCCGCCGACCTTCTGTACCGATGTGTCGAGCGGCCGGCGATCCAACTCTCGCGGCGGATCGCGAGCCACGGGAATCGGCGCACGTCCGCCGAACGTCCGTAACAATCCACTTCTGCATCGAACATTAGTCCAGTTTTAGGAAACTGAGTTCAATCTAGTTGTCGGTCTTTTGAACGGAATCAACAAGGTCGGAAGGGGATAACGTGAGTTCGGTATTTGGGGTGGTGTCGCTGATGGCCGGCGGCGCGAAGTCATCCGGGCCGTTGGCGGGCCTACACCTTCCGTCGGTGTCGCTGGCAACGAGCATCGCCAGCGATCTGCAGACGTGGGGGCCGATCGCGATGATGGCCTTGATCTGCGGACTGCTGATCTTTGCGATGCGGGCGATGCCCAAGCGCCAGGTCAAAACGACGGATCTCTCAGGGGCCAAGTCGCAAGTTCGATGGAGTGACGTCGCTGGCTGTGACCCGGAGAAGGCGGAGCTCGAGGAGGTCGTCGAGTTCCTCAGGAACCCGCAGCGCTTCCGCGACGTCGGTGCGCGGACCCCGCGCGGCGTGCTGTTGTGGGGCCCTCCCGGGACCGGTAAGACCCTGCTCGCGAAGGCGATCGCCGGCGAATCCGGAGCCCGTTTCTACGCGACCTCCGGCTCCGGGTTCACGGAGATGTTTGTCGGCCTCGGCGCCGCACGCGTGCGCAAGCTGTTCGCCCAGGCCCGCAAGAACGCCCCCTCGATCATCTTCATCGACGAGCTCGATGCCGTCGGCGCCAAGCGCGGGCGCGATCAGTCCGGGGAGAAGGACAACACCCTCAACGCGATCCTCGTCGAGATGGACGGCTTCGGCTCCCAGGACGACGTCGTTGTGATCGCCGCGTCGAACCTGCTGGAAGCGCTCGACCCGGCGCTGCTGCGCCCGGGCCGCTTCGACCGCCACATCCACGTGTCGGCCCCGGACAAGGTTGGCCGCCAAGCCATCATCGAGGTGCATCGCAAGGGCAAGCCGTTCGCCCCCGCTGTCAACTTCGATCGCGTCGTGGCCTCGACCGCCGGAATGACCGGCGCCGAACTCGAGCACGTCCTCAACGAGTCGGCGATCTTCGCCGCCCGGCAGCACGCGACCGTGATCGAGCAGGCGCACATCGACGACGCACTTGAGCGTGTGATCGCCGGCGTCGCCTCCAACAAGCGGATCAACGACAACGAGCGCAACATCGTCGCCCACCACGAGGCTGGGCATGCCCTCGCCTCGGAGCTGCTGCCGAACCTGCATCGCGTGTCGAAGATCTCGCTGGTCCCCCGCGGACAGGCGCTCGGTTACGCGCTCAACCTCCCCGAGGAGGACCGGTTCCTGCGGACCGAATCGGAGCTCCGTGACTGGATGGTGATGCTGCTTGCCGGCCGCGCCGCTGAGCAGGTGATCTTCGGCGAGGCCTCAAATGGCGCCGCCAACGACCTGCAGAAGGTGTTCCAGCTGTCGCGCAGCATGATCACGGAGTTCGGTTTCGGCACCGACCTCGGCGTCCAGCAGGTGCCGGTCGCCGACTACTCGATCTCCGAGGACACACGCCGACGGATTGACACCGCGCAGCGCGAGCTCACCGACGCCGCCTGGCATCAGGCGCTGGCGATCGTGGAGCAGCACCGCGAGGTGCTCGAGGCACTGGCGGCAAGGCTGTACGAGAACGAGGTCGTCGAGCGGGCCGAGATCGTCGAGCTCTGCGCCCCGGCGCGGCTGGCGGCCGGAGTCGTGCGCGACTAAGGACTGCCGGGGCCGCCGACCTGGCGCCCCAACGGGGGCGCCGACCTGGTGACCTTTAGCTGAGCCCGCGCCGGGCGAGCAGTGGTTCGATCGGCGCGGGACGCCCGCGCCACTCGATGTAGGCCGACAGCGGCTCGCGGCCGCCGCCGAAGCTGATCACGTGCTTGCGGTAGGCCTCGCCGTTCTCGCGGCGCAGGCCGCCGTTGGCCTCGAACCACGCCGCGGTGTCGGCGTCCAGCAGTTCGGCCCAGATGTAGGCGTAGTAAGCGGCCGAATAGCCGCCGGCGAAGATGTGGGCGAAGTACGGGGAGTCGTAGCGCGGTGGCACGGCCGGGTTGTCGAGCCCAACCGCCTCAAGCGCCGCGTGCGTGAAGCCCGGGATCGCATCGATGTCCTCGGGCACCTGGTCGGGCGACAGCGAATGCCACGCCTGGTCGAGCAGTGCCGCCGCCAGGTACTCGCTCGTCTTGAAGCCCTCGTTGAAGGCCTGCGCCGCACGGATCCGCTCGATCAGCTCGGCCGGGATCGGCTCGCCGGTCTCGTGATGGAACGCGTAGTTGGCCAGCGTGTCGGGCCACAGCATCCACATCTCGTTGATCTGAGAGGGAAATTCGACGAAGTCACGTGACACTGAAGTCCCTGCAAATTCAGGATATGTGACCCGCGCGAGCAACCCATGAAGCGCGTGGCCGAACTCGTGGAACAGGGTCGTCGTCTCCTCGAAGGTCAGTAGCGTCGGGGCTCCGTCTGCCGGCTTCGGCACGTTCAGGTTGTTGACGACGATCGCGGTGTCCGATCCAATCAACGACGCCTGGTCGGCGAACGAGCTCATCCACGCGCCGCCGCGCTTGGAGTCCCGGGTGTAGAGGTCGAGCAGGTACAGGCCGACGGGCGTCCCGTCGTCCTCGGTGACCTCGAACACACGGACGTCGGGGTGGTAGCCCTTGAGGTCTGGGCGTTCGGTGAACCGCAGGCCGAACAGCTTGTTGGCGGAGTAGAAGACCCCGTCCCACAGCACCCGCTCGACCTCGAAGTACGGGCGCAGAGCGCTGAGATCGATGTCGTGCTCGGCGACCCTGACCTGCTCGGCGTAGTACGGCCAATCGGCTGCGGTGACCGGCGCGCCCGCTGCCCGTTCGAGCGCCTGCTGCTCGTTGACGGGCATTCACGGCGGCCGGGGCGGCAAGTCGCGTCAGCAGCTGCTTGACCGCCTCGGGGTTCTTGGCGGTGCTGTCAGCCGTGGCCACCGCGGCGTGGTTCTCGAACCCGAGCAGCAGCGCCCGCTGCGCGCGCAGCTTGGCCAGCTCGAGCAGCAGCGGGCGGGTGTCGTGCCCGTTGCCGCGCGATCCCCGGGCGCGCTGCGCGGCTGAGAGGCGGGCACGGACGGCGGGGTCCTTGAGCGACGCCAGATACGGGTGGGCGGTCGGCAGCACCAGGCTGATCACGTACTTGCCCTCGAGCCCGCGAGCAGTGGCAGCGCTGGCTGCAGCTGAGATCTCGCCGTCGGTCAGGCCGTCCAGCTCGGCCCGGTCCTCGACGACGACGGCGAGCTCGTTGCTGTCGGCCTGCAGCTCGATCTTGAACGAGGTCTCGAGCGCCGAGATCCGCCCGTTCAGTTCCTTCAGGCGCTCCTTCTCGGCCGGTTCGAGGGCAGCGCCCGCCAGCTTGAACCAGGTGAGAAAGCGCTCCACGAGGTAGGCGGATTCCCGGTCCAGATCGGCGCCCGCCTCGGCCACCGCCTGCACCCGCTGATACAGGTCGGAGTTGAGCATGATCGCGTCGCGGTGGGCCGCGAGCTTCGGCGCCAGCTCCTCGTCGAGGGCATCGATCTGCTCGTTGGAGTCGGCGGAGGCGCGGTTGAAAAAGATGCGCAGTGCCCGGTCGAGCCGGACCCCGCTGAGCTGCAGCGGCACGAGCGTGTTCTCGAAGCTCGGAGGCGCCGGGTCGGCGGTGATCGCGTCGATCGCGGCGATCTGCTCGGCCATCGCCCGTTCGATTGACGGGCCGTAGGCGTCGATCTCGATCGCGTCGAACCGCGGGAGGCCGTAGGGCAGGTCGCTCTCGTCGAGCAAAGGGTTCTGACTCCCTGTCACGCCATATGACCATATACGCTCGGCCCGTGACCAGCGTGCTTCTGGCCGACGACCAGGAACTGATGCGGATGGCGTTCCGGATGGTGATCGACAGTCAAGATGACCTCTCGATCGTCGGTGAGGCGGCGACTGGGCGGGAGGCAGTGGACGCAACCTTGCGACTCTCGCCCACGGTCGTGCTGATGGACGTGCGGATGCCTGAGATGGACGGCGTGGAGGCGACCCGGCGGGTGGTGGCGGCCGGTTCGGCGGCGCGGGTGATCATCCTGACGACGTTCGACCTCGACGAGTACGTCTTCGCGGCCCTGCGCGCGGGGGCCAGCGGCTTCCTGCTCAAGGACACACCGCCGGCCGACCTGCTGTCGGCGATCCGCGCGGTCGCCTCCGGAGACGCGGTCGTGGCGCCGAGCGTGACCCGGCGACTGCTGGCATCGTTTGCTGATCGGCTGCCGACCGCGAACGCACGGGACCCTCGGCTCGAGCTGCTGACAGGGCGCGAGCATGAGGTGCTGCGGCTCGTCGCGCGCGGGCTCTCGAACACGGAGATCGCGACGGAGCTCGTGCTGTCGGAGGCGACCGTCAAGTCGCACGTCGGGCGGATCCTGTCGAAGCTCGAGCTTCGCGACCGGGTGCAGATCGTCGTCTTCGCGTACGAGACCGGGCTCGTCTCACCCGGGCGCTGACACCTCCGCGTCACCCCAAGTCGGCGTGAACCTCACGTCGGCGTGAACCACGTCGGCGTGAACCTCACGTCGGCGTAAACCTGACCTCCGTGTGAAGTTCGTGTTACGCGGATGTCAGCAGATCCCTCAGTTGCGGGATTGCGAGAACGCCTGATCGGGCCGACGATCAGCGGCGCACGGGTTCCGCTGGAGGCGTTTTGTCGCTGCACCTGACACAAAACAGGAATAGAGACGTTGGGATCCGGACCGGGTCAGGCGGATCAGGAGCGCACGTCGACGTGCAGAGTGCCGGTCTGCGTCACTCCGTCAGAGGGCGAATACACGAGACGGACGGTCCACCGTCCCCGGCTCAGCCGTGCGCCAAGACTGAAGTGGTCGCCGTAACGTGCGCTCGTCAGGCGTACGGTCTGCTTCGCGCGGGTGGCGGTGGCCTGCATCCTCCCGGGCTGGACCGCAACGGTGACGGATATTGCCAACGCGGATCCGTGCAGGGTGTAGTGGGGCGCGAGTGGCTCCGACTCGGTCTGAGCCCGCCGCTCGCTTCTGCTGCCACGACCGGCCGGCAGCTCGACATACGCGGCCGGGGTACCAGTGTCCGGATCGCCCTCGATGTATCGCAGATCGAGGGTCTGGCGGGAATACTGAAGCTCTTCGGAGGTCAGGTACTCGGTGCTGCCCTGAAGCGACGGGAACTCGGGGTCGCTGCTATCGCCGTTCATCTGCGAGACGACGATGCTGCCGTCCGCGTTGACGAGCTCGACGTAGGCGACATGACCTGGAGGATCGTCAGGGTCGCCGGCCCACACCGCAAGGTCGCCGGCGGCTGGCGTGGTCGTGACCGCCACCCCCTCCCGCTCGGCGTGCTCGACCCACGTGGACGCATCCCAGTCTCCGCCGAGCGGGTCACTCGGCGACTCGTTGGTGACCAGCGAGGGATACTTGGCAGCGGCCCAGTAGGTGCATTGCCCGTAGTCCTGGGGACCGAACGGGGACGCCTGGTCCACCGGAACGTTCCAGGGGCCGCAGACCGGAGCGGCGGCGGAGACGGGGCAGTCCGGGGTGGCGTTGTACGGGGTGGGCGTCGCCGGAGCCATCCGTGTCGAGGCGCTGGCGACGGCCGGTGCGGTGGCGATCAGACATACGGGCAGCGCGACCGCGAGGCGCAGCCGGCGGGTGCGGGAGTGTGTGGCAAGACTGAGCATTGCCGCACCGTCCTGGCTTGCAGGAGGCGTGTCGATCGCCGGCTACCGCGACCTCAACGAACGTTCAACGAGGCGGCGCGTCGAGGCAAAAGCGCGCCGAGACAGCCGACGGGACCGGCGTGAGTCACAGCGTCCCCGATCGTGAACTGGGTTCGCCCGGGTTCCAGACAGCTGAGCTCAAGACCGCCGGCGGAGAGTCGGATCCGGTCCTCGTGGTTGCGCTCGAGAGGGCGCTGGCGCTACGGATTCCGGCGAAGCAGCGGTCGGTCGCGCTCGCCCGCCGCCTCGTGCTGCAGATCTGCGGACGACTCGATCTCGACGAACGTCAGCGCATGCTCGCCGACCTGTGTGTGCGCGTGCATGACCTCGGCATGATCTCGCTGCCGGACTCGGTGCTGCTCGGACTGGGCGCGCTGTCGGCGACGGAATGGGAGTTGGTCCGCCGTCACCCACTTGTCGGCGCCAGGCTGCTCGCTGAGCTTCCGGGGCTGGCGGCGAGTGCCGACATCGTCTGCAGCCACCACGAACGCTGGGACGGCAACGGCTATCCGCGCGGCTCCCGCGGCCGGGAGATTCCCCGACTGAGCCGCGTGATCGCGACCGTGGACGCGTTCGTCGCGATGGCCGTCGACCGTCCGCATCGGCCGGCGCTGGACGTTGCGATGGCGTTGGAGACGATCTGCGACGCGAGCGGGCAGCAGTTCGATCCGGAAGTTGTCGACGCGCTGGCCGCCGTCCTGGCGGGGAACCAGCCACGCCCGAGCGCGCAGCTGTCGGCCGCCACCGCGGAGCATGCGCCTGAGTGTTCGCGCCCGCGTCCCAAGCTCGAGCGCGCTCTCACGGACCTCAACGCGCTGCCGATATTTGCGGGCGTTCGCGAGCGGGTCATTGCGATCACCAGCAACTGGAGGGTGGGCGACGGGTGCGAGCTGGTAGCGGCGATCGAGACCGACATCGGGCTGACGGTCGCGGTGCTGCGACGGGCGCTCGATGGAGGGAGCGGACCGATCACCAATGTCTCCGACGCTGTCAGCATGCTCGGGCCGGAGGTGATCGGGCAGATCGCCGCCGCTCAGCCAGTCGTCGATTTCCCTGGACGTACGCCGTTCCAGGCGTCGCTGTTCCTCGTCGCCGTGCATGGGAGGACGGTCGCGGCGATCAGCGCGAGGCTCGCGGCGGAGGCTCGGTATGACCACCTCGACGATCTGATCGCTGCCGGGCTGTTGCACGACGTCGGCAAGCTTGTGATGCTGCGCGCGTACGGCCCGCGATCGCTCGGCGGCGATCCCCGCGACCACGCCCCCGAACGACGCGTTGATGCCGAGCGGCAACTGGTGGCGATCGATCACGGAACCTGCGGCGGGCTGTTGACCGAGCGATGGGGACTGCCACACCCGCTCTGCGAGGCGATCGCCCGCCACCACCAGGCGACCACTGGCAATTGTGTCGCGAGTTTCGTGCGGCTCGCGGACATGGTCGCCCATCACGCTCACGGCGACGTCGTCGATGATCGGCAGATGCTGACCCTGGCGGCGAGCTGCGGAGTCTCGGAACGGACTCTGCGCGATGCGCTGTTCGAACTGCCGGGTACCGGCGGCGGGCGCCGACGGGCCGAGCCTTCGCCGCTCTCACCACGGGAGACGGAAACGCTACGCGCGCTCAGCGCGGGCAGCGTCTACAAGCAGATCGCTCTTGAGCATGGGGTCAGCGAGGCGACCGTGCGCGCCCACGCCCACAACGCCTACGCGAAGCTCCGGGTCACCGACCGGGCCCAGGCCGTACTGCGGGCCAAGGAGCAGGGATGGATCTGAGGCGGGCGCTGGGGATAGCGGCCTGCGTATTGAACATTCGTTGAGGTCGCCGCGGCCCGCGATCGACAGGCCACCTGCGGACCCCGACGCTGCAGCGATGCGCACCGCCGTCGCGTGTTCACGAACGGGCCGGCTCCGGGTGTTGGTCGGGATCGCGGTGCTCCTCGCCGGTATCGCGACGCTTGCGAGCGGGGGGCGGGTCGCGCTTGCGAACACGCCGGCGGCGGGGCTCGGGATCAATGGTTGGTACCTGTTCTGGGATACGCCGGAGAGCACCTGGGATGCGCAGGTGGCCTTGATGGCGGCTGACGGGATCAAGGTCGTGCGGGCGGACGCGTTTTGGAGTGACGTCGAGCCTGACGCGCCGACGGCTGCGGGTCCTGGCTACAACTGGTCGACGACGGACGCGATCGCTGGAACGCTGGCAGCCCACGGTCTCCAGTGGGTGCCGATCATCGACTACTCCGCGCCGTGGAACGAGAGCATCGTGGATGATGCGCAGTCGGCGCCCACGAGCGCCGCCGACTACGGAACGTACGCGGCTGCGGTGGTCGCTCGCTACGGGCCCGGCGGCAGCTTCTGGACCGAGAATCCACAGCTCACGCCGGAGCCGGTTACCGCGGTCGAAATCTGGAACGAGCCGAACGAGATCTGGACCGAAATCGATGCCTCGACGTATGCGGCGATGTACGCGGCCGCCCGCACCGACATCGATCGCATCGACCCGAGCGTGGAGACGATCGTCGGCGGGCTTGGTAACCCGTCCGCGTCCTACATCGATGACGTCCAGCAGGCACTCGGCGGGCCCGGGCAGATCGATGCCGTTGCCGTGCATCCCTACGGCGATAACCCTTCTCAGGTCATCAGCAACGTCGTCGCGCTGCGCACGGCGCTTGACCAGATCGATGACGGCAACGTTCCGATCGATGTGACCGAATTTGGTTGGCCGACGGAAGGCGTGTCGACCAACGCCAGCGTTGTGAGCGACAGCGTCCGCGCGGGCTACATGACCCAGGTGATCAGTCAGCTCGCAACCTCCGACTGCGGCGTCGAGCGGATCCTCCCGTACGCCTGGTCAAGCGCGCAACAGGACGCATTGGACGGGGACGACTGGTTCGGCGTGACCAACGACGGCGCGGCGACCGCCACCAGCGCTGCGATCGCCGCCGAGTACCAGGCCATCGAGTCCGCACCAGAACCCACGGTCGCCGGCAACGCGACGTGTGGTCGACCGCTGTCACTGCAGCTCGCGGTGGTGGCGCCGTCAGCCTCCAGCACCAGCGATTTCTGTGTCCAGGCAACGGCGCTGACCTGGGGCAGCCAGGGCTGGGCCACGATCGGGATATCCGGCGCCACCATCACGTTCAGCGCACCGTCCGCGCGGACGGTGGTGACCGGCAACGGCGGCGTGGCAACCGCGTGCTGGACCGTGGCGCCCGGCAGCACCCAGACGGCGTCTGCGCTCGCCACCGATCCTCAGTTCTCGCAGACACCGGGCGACAGCGTCACCGGACAGGCAACCGGCGCGTCGTCCTCAAAACAAGCCTCGACGTCGGCTCCGACGCAATCCTCGTCCGCGACCAAGTCCCAAACCTCGACGCCGACCCAGTCCTCACCGTCGACAAGCACGGCGAAGAAGCAGAGCAACGCGAGGAAGAACAGCAACGCTCGGAAGAAGAACAGCACCGCGAAGAAGAAGAGCACCCCTCGGAAGAAGAGCGCTGCGAAGAAGCGAACGACCAAGAAGACGAAGCCGGCCAAAAAGAAGCCCAGGAAGCCGAAGAAAAAGGCCAACAAGCAGTGACGCCCGCAGTCCTCAGGCCACCGGGGGCCGCTCTCCGGCACTGGTCTGTCTTCGATCAGCCCCCCGCCGAGGACCCAAGCGCTTCGCGCAGTGACTGCAACGTGGCGGCTGCAAGGGTCCGTCGGGGATCCTCAAACGGCAGCGCCGAGACCAGCCGCTTCCATGCCGGGAGATCGTCTTGACCCGACGGGCAGTGGACCCATGCCCAGAGCGCTTCGACGCCACCGACGGTCATGACTGCGTGCCGCAACCACCGCTCCAACTCGTCGCGGTCCCGGACAACCCCGGGGGCTTCGGAGTACCGCAGCAGCGGACCGGCATAGCAGTCGGCGGCTGCGCGGACATCTCCCTGCGCGAGGTGACCGCGCACCCGCGCGACGTCCGAGTCGAGGTTCATCGCGAGCCTGTACGGGTCGGTGTCGATCCCACCGCCGAGCGCCTTACGCAGGCGGGACATCTCGACCCGCACCGTGGCCGGGCGCCCCTCGTCGCCGTACAGATCGCACGCAAGCGCCTCGCTGGTCATGCCGTCCGGCCGAAGCGTCAGCAGCGCCAGGATCTCGCAATGTCGGGGACTCAACGCGATCGGGTCACCGTCGCGCTCAACCGATGCACGCATTTCCAGCAATCGAAGTCGAAGTACCGGCCGCCGAGGCCTGCTCCCGTCACCGTCTGGACGGTGCGCGATGTAACCGTCCCCACGTCTGGTCGGCTCGACGAGCACCCGCACGCCGGACGGCAACAGGATCTCGCCCCCGCCCGGCGGAATGTCCAGGCGAGACACCCCGAGCCAGCCGTCGGACCCCGGGGCGATCACCCTTCCGGTCTGCGTGACCAGCGCCTGCTGGCGCTGGTCCGGGTTTCCTTCCTCATAGCGAGCCCGCAGCCGTGCATCACGCTCATACATATCGGCGCGCAGCTGTGCCTCCACGGCCCTCGCGGTGGCGTGCGCGGCAGCGAACGTGTGCGGGAGCGCCGCATTGACCGGACCTGTCAGATCGATCACCCCGATCACCCGGTCGGTATCCGGATCCCGAACCGGGGATGCCGAGCACACCCACGCTTGGACACCCGAATTGAAGTGCTCGGAACCGAACACCTGGATCGAGTGCTCGGCCGCGAGGGCCGTTCCGATCGCGTTGGTCCCCGCCCCCGCTTCGCTCCACGCCGCGCCCTCGAAGAAGTTCAGCGACTCGGCAGCCCTCTGCCGCAATTGATGTTCGCCCGCGACCCAGAGCAGCGTGCCGTCGGCATCGCTGACGACGATCAGCTGCTCGGCCTCTAAGGCTTGGAGGCACTCCCGGATGAGCGCCGACGCAGACGCCAGCCGGTGCACGTCCCAGCGGGCAGCCGCCTCGTCGGCCTCCGCCACGACGGGCGCGACCCTGGCCACCAGCGGATCGACCCCGGCCTGCTGCGAGCGCAGCCAAGACGCGGCGATCGGCGCTCGCACGGCAGAGGCCTCCGCCTCAGCCAGGAACCCCTCCCAGGCACGGCGCAGCTCCCGCTCGAGCCGATCGGGGGACTTGGTCGCATCGAACGCGAGCCACGGACTGGAGGTCATTCGCTGTAACCCCGGGCATGCGGCGGGTGGCCCCGGTGGACACGAGCCGCTCCCCAGTTGTAGCGCGTTTGTAACGGTGGGGCGACTAGAAACATGACCATGCCGTCACAACCAACAGGAGCAAGCTGCGAGGCTGCACCGGCGCCCAGCAGCGTCAAGGCCGCCGCTCGCACGATCGAAGCCGCGCGTGGACGTGCGCGGCAGTTCTGGGGCGTGTTCGACCGCAGCCTCGTTCCGATGGTGACCGTCGATCGGGAACAGCGCTATACGTCCGCCAACCGTGCGGCGCGGCTGTTGTTTCGCCTCAGCCTGGCGGAGATGCGCGCGCATGTCATCACCGACTTCACGCCGCCGCATATGCGGCTGCTCCTCGAAGACGCCTGGTCGCGGTTGATGACCGAAGGGTCCGTGGCCGGATCCTACGACTGCTTGTTCCTCGACGGGAGCGAGCTACGGATTGTGTACTGCGCCCTCGCCGAAGTGCTGCCCGGTCGCCACCTGATCGTGTTCGGCCCCGCCAACTGGCCCGAGGATGAGCTCGGCGTCGTTTCGGCGGCCGAAGTCGACGACGGTGCCGCTCCACTCACCGCGCGAGAACGCGAGATCCTGAGCTTGATCGCCGCCGGTCTGGATCTCGATCAGATCGCCGAGGAGCTGTCGATCTCGCTCCACACGGTCAGGACCCACATCCTCAACGCCTACCGCAAACTCGGCGCGAACAACCGAGCACATGCAATCGCCCTGACGATGCAGCAGGGGCTGATCGAGCTACCGCCGGGCAGCGGGATCGAGTGAGTCACGGTTCGAGCACCGTCCCTCGGCGACCCCCCGACGGCTAGCCGATCGTCGCAGCCGCCAGGCAGTCCGCGTAATCGTTCGCGCTCCAGTTGTCGTTCGCACCCGGCAGCTGATGAGCGAGTGACACGAGGTCCATGGCGGCGCCGAAGCCGCTGGTGGAGGCGCCCTTGCTGAGGTCTGCAGCCAGGATCGAGCCGCCCTCGGACAGGGTCTCGGCCTGGCCCAGGCGAGAGATGACCCCCGAGAGCGGTGGCGGCTCGTTCAGATTGGTGTTGCTGTACTGGGCCTTCATGTATTTGGCCAGCGCCGACCCGTCATCCTCCACGCCGGTGCTCAGCGGAGCCGGTTCCACGTCCGGCGGGGTGTCGCCGGCAGCGGCCTCCGCGGTGCAGTCCTTGAGCGCGTTGATCCCGTTGGTGACCACGCGCGCAGATCTGATCGCCAGCGTCAGGCCGGACGGCGCTCCCGCCGCCTCGAGCGCGTCGCTGAGGCCGACGATCGCCGCGTCACCAACCGACAGCGCGATCTGCACCGCGGCGCCGATCCCCGCGTTCTGGGCGACCGTGAAGCCGAGTTCGATGCCGGTGGAGGCCGCGAACCGGCCGACCTGGCCAAGGTAATTGGCGAAGTCGCTGGGGTTGTCGAGGGCGCCCGTGTAGTCGGCACCGAGCACCAGTGCGCCCACCGCCGGGTCGACCGCTGTCAGAGCCACCTCGCCGACGCTCTGCGCCCAGTCCTCGAACGACGACAGCGACGAGAACGGGTCGGTCGTGAAGATCGTGTCGAGCCGGTCGTAGAGCTGCTCGAACACCGGTGCGATGTATGTCGAAGCGAGCGAGTAGATGTCCTCGCCAACGGACTCACCGACGTTGACGACGTCGCCGAGCAGATCGGTCAAGGTCGGGATGTTCCAGTCGGGCGCCTGTGGGAACGACTGGTAACCGCCGCAGGACTGGTCGGTGACGGTCTGGTCGGGCGAGTCGGTGCCGAGCGCCGGCGCGGACGGCTCGGTGGCCGCCCAGTCGGGCCCGTGCAGGAAATCAACGTAGTACGGACCCGTCCCGATCCCCAGCCAGTTACCGTTGCCCTGCGGCGCGGGATCACTCGAGGACTCCGGCTGCGGCGGCAGCCCGTTGAGGTAGTCCGCGCAGCCGCCGCCGGGCAGGTTCAACGAGTCGACCTCGTTCGGCAGGTAATAGCCGACCGTGCTCACCTGGTAGTTGTTGTCACCCTCGGACGTGGAGTTCGTGCCCTGATCGGGATAGCTCACCGGACAGTCGGAGTTCGACAGCGTCCCCGCGGCCTGGCTCTGCCACTCATCGACGTTCAAGGTCAGTTTGTCGCAGCTGACAGATAGGTCGAGGCCGACCTCGTGCTGGGGCTGGCTGGAGTCAACCGTCACGGTTGGAGCGCTTGAGCCGACGTCGGTCCCGTCGACCTCCCAGTCCTGGGTACCGGCGGCCGGCACCTGCGTGCAGCCCGCGTACTGGTCGTGGCCCGAATCGCACGGGTACTGATAGTCGTTCCCGTTGCCGGCGGACTGCGTGTACGGGTTGGTGATCGTGCGTGCGTCGACGGCCTGCGCGAGCGGGCTCGGCAGGGAGAACTGCAACTTGGTCCCCGACGTGTAGAAGCCCGGCAGCGCGCACTCCTGGCCGGTGCCGGGGACGACGGTCGCGAACTGATCGATCATGTCGGCGTTCAGCGGCGACTGGCCGCCGAAGTTCGTGTCGTTGAGCGCGCCGCCGAACTCGACCGGGTAGCAGGACTGCACCTCGACGGTGGTGTCGTACAGCGCCGGGAACGACTCGTTCTGACCGGCCGCGACCCGCTCCTCCTCGTTCCCGTTCGGCGACAGGCCGTGGACGACCACGACGGGCACGGCGTCACCTGTGGGCGTCGCGTCGACCACGAACGTGCCGAAACGGGTCACGGTCCCGGGGCCGGCGCAGGCCCCGGCGCCGCCGTCGACGGACACCGACATCTGCGCCGGATCGTCGTTGGCGACCGACGGGCGCTCGCAGCTCGTCGGGCCCCAGGTCGCGTGGACCGTCATCGGCGCGTCGCCGACAGTGAAGGTGGCGCCGTGATCGCCGGAGCTCTGCACGAGCAGCCCGTCCGTGTCATCGGCGTACATGCCTTGGTAGACCAGCGCCGTCTTCACGAGTCCCGGCTTGTAGGCGACCTCGTCGGGATACAGCGGTCGGCTGGAGCTGTCGGCGGCGTGCGCCAGCGGGACGCTGGCGGCGCGGGCCATCACGGCGTGGCGCTTGTCGCTCGCCCCCTTTGCCGCCTTCTTCCTCGGGGCGGCGGCCGAGCGCTGGCCGGCGGAGATCACCGCCTCGATCGCATTCACCGCGCGACGGGTCGCCGCGCTCTCGCCGCGGGTGGCCGAGGCGAGCTGCCCGCGGTCGAGCTTGACGTCGCCCTTGCCCTCGCTCACCTGTGGCGTGAGTACCTTGATCATCGCCTGCAGCCCGGTTTGGTCGGTGGCCAGCATCTTGGTGTGCCGGCGGCGCAGCGCCCGGGTCGTCGCGCGCAGCAGCGCGTCGAACGGCGCCAGATGCTGCTCCGACGCGGTCAATGCGAGCTGCGTCATCGCGAGCTGCGCTCGGTCGGTGACGATCTGTAGAGCCTGCAGGCTCGGCACGCCGGCGCCGCCTGCGGCGAAGTCGGCCTGCGCGACCTTCGTGTAGGCGGTGATCGCCGCCTGCAGGGCAGCGTCCTGATCGTCGATCACCTTGGTGCGCGCCCGCCACCAGGCGATCACGGCCGGCCCCCAGGCGCGAGTCGCCTTCCGCAGCGCGGCACTTGAACCGTGGAGCTCGAGCCGTTCGATCTGCTGGCGCAGCTGCCGCTCGCGGGCCGCCAGCTTGGCCGCCTTGGCGATGGCGGCGGCAGTTGTGCGATCGTGGTTGGCGACGGTCGTGATCGCGGCGGTGCGGGCCTTGCTGGCGCTCGGCAGCAGCCGCGCTGCCGGCGGGGTCTTGCTCGGAATGTGACGCGGCGAGGGCAGCGGATTGGTCTTGCTGTTGCGCTTGCCCTTCCGCGATTTCTTGGACGTCGCGCGGGCGGCGGAGGCGACGTCGCTGCTCGCATCGGGGGTCGAGGTGTACAGCGTCGGATCGGTGCTGTCGTCGTAGGCGCCCGGGTGCTGCTCCTCTGTCGCGACCGAGTAGCTCGACAGGTTGGCCGGGTCCGCGGCGGTGACCTTGATCTGCGTGCCGGGCTCGTAGTAGCCCTTCCCCATCGCCGGGCAGTTGGAGGGTGTCTCGATCGCCAGCCCGCCGTTCGGTACCGCGCTGGCATCGATCGCGGTGCCGCCCTTGAATGCGCCGGCCACGGTCACGCCGCCGGTGTCGCGGGACAGGGTCGCGACATCGGTCGAGACCTGGACGCAGCCGAGGCGCTCGAACCGCGCGCCGATCACCACCGGGTGCACCGAGGCCGAGCTTGTGCCGTTGGCGGCCGGCTCGGTCACGTCTTCGCTGTGCACCTGCCCATCTCCCTTGGTGGCGTCCAGGACCGGCGCCAGGCTGCCGCCCGACGTCATGTCGCTCGCCCCTTGCGTGGCCTCGCTGTCATCGGTCTGGTCGAACTCGTTGAAGCTGTTGAAGCCCCACTCCCGCCGCGGGTCGCCGGCCGGGAAGCCGAGGCTTGCGTCGTTGACCGTGGGGGTCGCCACGATGTCGAGCGTGGCACCGGGCACGACACCGTCGGGGAAGGTGCCCCAGGCCGCCGGGCACGCCGGCGAGTAGATCTCGCGGCGCGGTCCCGACGTGCTGAGCGGGGTCAGCATCTCAGCGATCGCGCCCGCGGCGTTGCCCGTGATCCCGCGGGAGGCGGCCGGGTCCGCGATCGTCCCGCCTGTCCCGGCGACGAGGGTCGGAGCCTCGACGCACACCATCTTCACCATCGCCGTGACGGTGGTTGTCTGGGTGACCGGGAAGCTGGCGTCCGCCGGACCGGTGCTGGCCGCACTCAGCGGCGTGCCCGTCAGGTCGACGATGTTGTCGAGGCCGGCGTCGCTTGAGATCGTCGCGCTGTGCGCGTCGATCTGCAGCGGCGTGCCTGGGATCACCTGCACGCTGTCGCCGGCGTTGACCGACTGCGCCTGCGTGGCCGCGTCGACCTGGCAGCCGATCGGGCCGGTGACCGTGAAGCTCGCAAGGCTGTTGTCGACCGCTGTGCCGCCAAGCCACTCCGAGGCCAGATCGAGGCTGACGCAGCTGCCCGGCGTCTCCTGGGTGGTCGCCGTGACGGTCGCGGGACCGGTGACGGTCAGGGTTGCGGTGCCGGCCTGCCCGGCCGCGGGACTGCCTGTGACCGCCAGCGTCGAGGTGCCCGACTGGGTCGTGACGGTGAAGCCGGTGACGGTCTCGTAGGCGGGCGGCTGTGCGCTCAGCAGCACGGTGCCGCCGCTGGTCACCCCGGTCTGTGAGCCGCTCGTGCAGGTGCCGGTCTCCGGCGTCTCGCTGACCGTCACGGTGCCGTCGGTGACGACGCCGTTCTGGCGGGTCGGGACGCTCGTGTTCGCCGTCTCGACGACGTAGCACGCCGCTCGGCGCCGTGCCGGTGACCTCCTGCGAGGTGCTGGCGCTGGTGAACCGGTGCTCGGGATCCGAGAAATCGACGTACAGGTCGTGGCTGCCGACGGTGACGCCGCTGGGCAGATCGACCGTGTAGCCCTCGGTGCCTCCCGAGCTCGAGCCGGTCAACGTGGCGCTGCCGAGCACCGAGCCGTTCTGGCCGTCGAGCACGCTGACGGTGCCGGACGGCTGCGCGTCGCCGCTGTCGGAGGCGGCGACCGTGCCGGTGATCTTCGTGTCGCTGCCGGCGACGATGCTCGCCGGCAGGTTGTTCATCGTCAGCGTCACCGGGTCGTAGCCGATCCGCAGTGGCACGGTCGCGGACGGACCGTCGCTACCGCCGAACTGGAACGTCAGCGGCCCCTGGTCGGCCGGCAGGTCACTCACCGTCATCGAGGCGTCGCCGTTTGAGTTGACGGGCATCGTCGCGACCGTGGTGCCGGCGCCGTTGGTGACCACGACGTTGCCGCTGGGGGCGCTGGCGCCGCCGGTGACGGTCGCCTGCAGCTCCACGGGCGCATCCGCCACCCCGCCGCCGCTGCCGTTGTCGTGGGCGTCGATGACGCTGACCGGATCACCGCTGGTCGGATTGGTGGCGCTGGCGGTGAGCGTCTGGTTGGGCTGGATCACCGTGTAGTCGATCGTGGTGGTGCTGCGCTGCCCATCGGAGCTGTCCGCGAGGACCGAGAATGTGTGCGGGCCGAGGGTGGTGGTGTTCAGCGTGTCGCCCTGGGACGAGTAATGGTTGTTGGAGTCGATACAGCCGAGGCCGGAATCCGCGATCCCCGGTCCTCCCGGCGCGTCCGCGCAGGTGAACGTCACCGGCGCGTTCTGGCCCTGGTCGTAGGTCGCGTTGTTGGCGACCGAGATCGAGGCGGTCGGCGGCCCGACCGTGAATACGTGAATCGTGCCGGATGGTTCGCCGTCCTCGTACTCGTTGCCGGTGGCGATCAGACCACCGAGCGGGCTGGTGGCCACCGCCGTTGGCGGCTCGCCGTAGGCGGAGCCGTCCGCGTACGGTGAGCCCGCCACCTCCGTCAGCGCGCCGGTGCTGCCGTCGACCGCCATCACCGTCAGCTCGGCGGTACTGAAGCTGGTGGACGCCAGCAGCTGTCCGTTGGCCGAGAAGGCGAGCGCCGACGGACCCGAAGCGGTGGTGGTGAAGGGTGAGCCGCTGACCTGGGTAATCGCGCCGGAGGAGTCGTCATACGCGTACACGTGGAGGTCGGCGCCGCTGCCGTTGTCGTCGCTGGTCGCGAGAAAGTCGGAGGACGTCGAGGGGTCGAACGCGAGTCCCGCACGCTGCCCCATCGCCGAGTTGCTTGCCGATCCGTCAGGGATCAGGCCGTTGCCCGCGTATCCGAACACCTCGACCTTCTGCGAGCCGCCGATCGCGGCGCCGACGAAGTTGCTGTCGGGCGACCACGAGACCTGGCTGACCGGTCGATTGCCGATCGACGCGTCTGTCTGGGAGTCGATCGCGAATGTGTGATCGGTCGCGTCGATCGAGTACACCTGCAGCATCCCGTCGACGCCGACCGCCAGGTACTTCCCGTTCGGGCTGAACGCCAACGTGCGCGCGAACGGGATACTGCTGCTGGTCGGCATCGCATACGGCGAACCGCTCCACTCGGTCATCGCGCCGGTCTGCTCGTCGACCGAGTACAGCCTCAGGGTGCCGCCGTTCTCCCCGCTCTCGGTCATCGCCAGCGTGTAGGTGGCGTCGGAGTTACTGGTGGTGTACTGCGGGCTGAACGTGACCGCCTGCGGGATGTTGTTGGTACCGAAGCCGGTCGGCGTGCCGAGCGCCTTCAGCACCGGATCCGAGGTGTCGAGCTCGGGATCGTTGTTGACGCTGAACAGCGACAGGGTGTAGCTCGAGGAGTTGGCACCGCTGCCGTTGGCAGCAGCCAGCAGCGCGCCATCCGGGCTGAACGCCACCCCGAAGGTGTCGTCGTCGGTGCCGTCGGGGACGAACGGGGAGCCGGGCACCTCTGTGAACATCGGCGTCGTTGTCGTCGTCGTAGGGGCGGCGGTGGCCGCTGGGACCCCTGCGGTTGTGACGGCGATCGCCGCGAACGCAGCCCCCAGCGCCACCACCATCCACGCCGAACGCAGCCAGATACCCCGCTTGAACATCGCCGTCCACCCTTTGCGAGCTTCGCGGCCCACGAAGCGCTCTCGATCCTTGCTCGGCCCGAGCCCCCAGGACGGACGCGCGGACCCTACTACAAGCATCCGTAGGCTGCCAACTTCTGGCCCACGATCAGGTTTGGCGGGTGGCCAAAGCGGGTAGCGCGGCCCGCCGCCGGTCAGGCCGCCTGCCGCTGGAGGCATATCCCCCAGTTGCGGTATTGCGGGATCCCCTGATCACGGCAACGATGGCTGTCAGACCGGTTACAGCTGGAGGACGCGCACGGCTGAACCCTGATGCCCCACGGCCCGCGGGAGGCTGCTTGACGTTGACTGATCTTGACGAACGCGAACGTTGCGAGCGAGCGATCCTGCTTGTGGACGACGAGGAGGGCAACGTCAGGCTCCTGCGCGAGATCCTGGAGCTGGACGGGTACACCCGCGTGGAGACCCAGACCGATCCGGCCAAGGTGCGCTTCGGAGAGCCAGGTGTGCCGCTGCCCGATTTGGCTGTGGTCGATCTTCATACGTCCGGCGTCGACGGACTCGAGGTGCTGCGGCGGCTGACAGGCTCCGGAGCGGGCGGGGACGCGGTGCCGGTCATCGTCCTCAGTGCGGACGTCAGTGAGGAGACCAAGCGCCGTGCGCTGGCGTTGGGCGCTCGGGATTTCCTGGCCAAGCCGTTTGATCGGGTCGAACTGCTCCTGCGCGTGCGCAACGTGCTCCAGGTGCAGCAGCTCGAGAAGCACCTCCGTGCGCAGAACGTGGCCCTCGAGGATCAAGTGCTCGAGCGGACCCGCGCATTGGAGATCGAGCGGTTTGAGATGATCGATCGACTTGCCCTCGCGGTCGAGTTCCGTGACGACGACACGAACCAGCACGCCCGGCGGATCGGACGAAACTCTGGGATGCTTGGGAAGGCGCTCGGTCTGGACGGCGACCAGGTCGAGCTCATCAGACGAGCAGCCCCGCTGCACGACATCGGGAAGCTCGGAGTTGCGGATGCGATCCTGCGCAAGCCCGGGAAACTCACCGACGCCGAGTTCGAGGAGATCAAGTGGCACACGATCATCGGTGCGACGATCCTCTCCGGAGGGCGCTGCCCGCTCGTGCGACTCAGCTGCGAGATCGCCCTGACGCATCACGAGCGGTGGGACGGGACAGGCTATCCGCGTGGTCTACAGGGCAACGAGATCCCGCTCGGAGGTCGCATCGTCGCGGTCGCCGATGTGTTCGACGCTCTCACCCACACGCGTCCGTACAAGGCGGCCTGGCCGGTGGATGACGCGGTCGCTGAGGTGCTCTCCCAGGCCGGCCGGCAGTTTGACCCCCGGATCGTCGACGCATTCTCGACCCTGAACCACAGAATGCTCGTGAACGACATCGACGACGCCCTCACACCGACCGCCCTGCTGCGAGCAGACCGTCACGCCTGAGCGTCACGGAGTGCCGGGCTGCTGCACAGGGCAGCCTCCGAGCATGTCGTTGCACTGCTTCAGCGGGTCGTGCTTCGCGAAGGGGTCGTGGATCGCGTATTCGGAGTAGTAGTAGAACGAGAGGGCGCCCTGGATCGGAATGCCCTGGATCTCATAGGGGACGTTGCCGTCCGAGCTCGGATCTGACGCGGCCTGGGATGCACTGTAGGTCCCGGCACCGATTGAGATATCGGCGGCGCCAGGGTTCGCCGTGTTGTCGTTGTGGTCGGCGCTGCGGTCAAAGCGACCGAGACTCGTCAGCCGCTTGAACGCCGTATCCGATGCGGGGAGCAGAGCATCACGGCCACCACGGAGGTACTCATCAAACCAGGCCAGCGTGTAGTAGAAGGCGACCCGTTCACCGATCTCGTTGGCAGGCAGCACCAGCGGGATGTAGCTGTAGATCAGGTGGGTGCCGTTGCGGATCGAGACGATCTGGGAGTCGACGCGGGCCTGTTTGAGGCTGAGGTAGCCGGCATCGCCGTCACCGCCGCCTCCACCGGTGACGAGACCGAGCGCGCTCGCCGGTCCCAAGTTGTTACTCGTGCTGGCGAATCCGGAGCCGTGCGGGTCGGGAACGTGACTTGCGTAGGACGGGGCGAATTCGTAATCGTTCGTCGTCGCCAGTGCCGGCGCATGCAGCTTCGTCGCCTGATCGGCGGCGGGCACCTTCACGTTCTTCGCGCACTGAGACATCGTGATCGGCGCCAGGTCGTCCCAGGCGACGACCGCCTTCACGCGTGCGTCGCACTGACCGACCCAGCTGACCGCCGAGGCCCCGAGTGAATGCCCGGCGATGCCGACGTCGTCAGGGTCGAGTTGCGTGTAGCCGGGGTTGAACGAACCGCCGTAGGGCGTGGTCGGCGTCGAGAGGAAGAAGTTCAGCGCGTCCTCTGCACCCTGGTAGAAGTTGTAGTTCTGCTGATAGGGCACGCCGGGACACGAGCTGGGCGTGCACGGCGACGGGAACAGATCCGAGTCGCCCTGGCCCTGGACGTCGTAGGTCATCACCTCGTAGCCGTATTGCGCCAGACCCTCGGCTGCCCAGTAGTAGAGGTTCTGGTAGGCCTGTACCGAGCCGTCGGTGATCACCACGCCGGGGTAGTGGCCGTTTGCGAGCGTCGGCGTTCCCGGCGGGGGCATGAAGATGTTGCCGTTCAGCTGGGCGCCGTCGGATGAGGTGAATGACACGGGCAGCACCGCCCCGCCGGTGTCCTTCTCCCACGCAGCGGTGGCCCGGAACGGGTCGGCGCCGATCGCCCCTGGTACGAGCGTCGTGACGCCGCCATGGATGTGATTGAGACCATCCTGGTACTGCTGCAGCAGGTCCTCGATCCACAGCGTGCCGCCGGTGCTGTCGAGTCCGGTCAGATAGGCGGGACTCGTGACCTGATCCCGGATCCGCAGCAGCGAGCAGTACACGTTCATCCGGTCGCGACTGAACCAGGCGGGGTTCGTCGGCTTCCCACTCGCATTGGCGTCCGGATCGATGTGGCTGTACTTCGTCGAGTAGCAGTCAGTGTCGACCGGGATGGTGGAGCCGCTTGACCCCGGGCGCAGATCCGCCGGCAGCTGGTCAGTGGCACGCGCGAGCTCGGCCGCAGCCGCAGTCCGCAGATCCCTGACCGAGTCCGCGCCCGCGAGCGCACGCGCGGGCGTCAGCGCGACAACACCAACCAACAGCGCAGCAATCCCGAGCCGCGTTTTCATCCGCTTCCTCCCCGACAACGACGACAACCTGGAGGCGGAAACGGTACTACGGACGTGTCGGAATCGGCGCCGGTACGGCCTGACCCTGAAATACGGCGCATTACGGTCCCTGGACGGTCCCAGGGACACGAGAGGTCTCTTTCGGCAATGAACGCGGCGCAGTGTGGGTACCTGTGACCGCTCGGGGCGGATCGCCCTCGCTTGGGGCGATGCACTCGTTTCTGGGGGCGTCGAAACGAACAATGCACGCCGAAATCCGAGCATCGTTCGTACGAGAGCCCTCAGGCGCTCAACGGACGGCCGGAACGAGCCAGCCCGCCCACCCTGTTCGGCCACTGCAAAACAGACAGCGCAGCGGTCTCAGAGTGCCGACGGAAGCACGGCTGGGGCGCCGAACTCGACGAGCACCGGCGGGATCACCACGCTGCCGTCATCCTGCTGGCCGTTCTCAAGGACCGCCACGATCGTCCGCGACGATGTGACGGCTGTGCCGTTCAGCGTGTGGACGTGAGCCGGACGACCACTGTCAGCCGGTCGGTAGCGCACGTCCAGGCGCCGGGCCTGGTAGTCGGTCGTGTTCGAGCACGAGGTCAGCTCCCGGTACTGGGCCTGGCCGGGCAACCACACCTCGATGTCGTACTTCTTGGCAGCGGAGGCGCCGAGATCGTCGACGGCGATGTTCACGACCCGGTAGGGAAGTCCGAGGTCGGCACAGATCGACTCCTCGATCGCGAGGATCCGCTCGTGCTCGGCGGCCGACTGAGATGGCTCGACGAACGCGAACATCTCGACCTTGTCGAACTGGTGCACCCGGAAGATCCCGCGTGTGTCACGGCCGGCGGCACCGGCCTCGCGCCGGAAGCACGAGGAGAAGCCCGCATACCGCAACGGCAACTCGTCGCCGCCAAGGATCTCGCCGGCGTGCAGTGACGCCAAAGCGACCTCTGAGGTCCCCACCAGATACAGGGTCGGGTCCTCCGAACTCAGCGTGTACAGCTGCTGCTCGGTGTCCGGCAGGAAGCCGGTGCCCAGCAGCGCCGGCTCGCGGACGAGCACCGGCGGGATCACCGGCTCGAACCCCTCGCCTCCGAGCTTGCCGAGCGCGTAGCGGACGATCGCCAGCTCGAGCAGCACGAGATCACCGCGCAGGTAGTGAAACCGCGAACCCGACAGCCGCGCACCGCGCTCCATGTCAATCCGGCCGCCGGCCAGCTCCAGATGGTCGCGCCCCTCACGCCCAGCCTCACCGCGCGAGTACAGGACCGTGTCAACAGGCGCCGCGTCATCGGCAGGGAGGTTCGGCAGCGACAGCAGCGCCGCCTCACGGGCGGCGCGGACGGTCGCCTCCTCGTCTGATTGCGCGCGCCCGCGGGCCGATAGCGCCGCCAGCTCGTCGCGCTGCTCCGGAGTCGGAGCGCCCCGCAGCGCCTTCGAAGCCCGGTTCAGCTCGGCTCGCAGCTCCTCGAGCTCGCCGGTCAGGGCGCGCCACTGGCGATCGAGCTCGAGCACCTTGTCGACCTTCTCGGCCTCGCCGGGGCCGCGTCGCGCCAGCGCCGCGCGGACGCCGTCCGGGTCTTCGCGGATCAGTCTGATGTCAAGCATGGATCAGTCTGATGTCAGGCATGGGGTATGGCGCGGCCCCAACGGGGGCCGCGATCAGCTGACCGTCAGGGTGCCGTGCATGCCGGCCTGGCGATGGCCGGGCACCGAGCAGTAGTACGTGTAGGTTCCGGCCTTCAGCGTCAGCGTCAACGAGCGGCTGCCGCCCCTGAAGGTTGGCGTGTGACCGAGCACCTTGCCGCTGGTCCCGACCTGGACGGTCAGGTTGTGGCCGAGCGGCGACTGGTTGGTGAAGACGATCGTGACCTTGCCGGCCTTGGCGGTCAGCGTGTTCGTGCTGAACATCAGCTGCCCGCTGGCGTTCGCTGAGAGCTGCAGCGTCTGGGCGCCGGTGGTGGCGTTCGTGCTCGTGGTCGGCGTCGTCGTGATCGCGGTCGTGGCGGTGGTCACGGCGATCGCGGCCTGGCTACTCGTGGACGTCCCGGATCCGAGCGCCGGCAGCGTGCCGATCGACTGGGTCGAGCACGGGGCCGCACCGGGCTCGAGCGGTGCCTGGCGGCCCGCGAACCGGGAGACGAACATCGCGACCTCGCGGGCCTGCTGCCCGACGACGACGTTCTGCGGCATGTAGGCGCCGGAGAAGCCACCGTTCTCGATCGCGTAGAGGACGCGGATCGCGGGCCGCTCGCAGCGAACGTTGAAGTTCGGGCCGTTGATGTCCTCATAGTCACGCGGGTTCTGGCCGGATCCGCTCGTGCCCGCGTAGGACAGCGTGTGACAACCGCCGCAGCGCTCGCTGAAGATCTTCGCCGCGGCGTAATCCTGGTGGTAGTCAGGATCCGAGGACGGGATGTGGACGTTTTGGGTTCCGCAGGCGCTCACGACGATCGCGGTGGCGACCAAAACGAGCAGAAGCGGGAGCGCGCGCAGCAGGCGAGTCATGCGGGTCGGCATCATACGGAAGACGGCACCAGCGACGGCGGCTTCCTGGCCACAACCGCCACCGCCCCGCCTGCGCGCGACTACGATCCGCCCGTGCCGAGACCCGGAAATTCCCCGCTAGCTTTGGGAATCACCGCCCTGTGTGCCGGTGTCACGGCGGCGCTGGCGGTCGGGGCGTGCGGCGGCGTCAGCGCGTCGATCCCGCGCGGCAAGCCACTTGAGATCGCCGTCACCGAATACAAGCTGCGCCCCAATCAGATCACGGTCCCCGGGGGCACCGTCACGATCACGGTCCGAAACGACGGGCGTCTGACACACAACCTCGACATCGTCCCGCGGACGGGCACGACGCCGAGCGCCGACCACACGCCAGCGATCCCGCCCGGCCAGTCGGCGACGATCACCGTCGCCCTGAAGCCCGGTCGCTACACGATCGCGTCAACGATCCTGTCGGACCAGAGCCTCGGCGCCACCGGCACCCTGACGGTCCGCTGACTATCGTGCCGCTGCTGTGAAGGACGTTCACATCGTCGTCGGCGTCGCGGCCCTGGCGCTCAGCGCCGCGGCCGGCCTGTGGGGCAGCTGGTGCTGGTGGCGGGTGCGCCCGAGCCAGCTGTTCTGGCGGCTGCTGCGCGGCGCCCAGGGCGTGGTCGTGCTCGAGGCGCTGATCGGCGGCATCGAGCTCGCGGCCGGCAAGAAGGTCTCGAGCCTGCACCTGATCTACGGCCTGCTGCCGATCGGGATCTCGTTCATGGCTGAGCAGCTGCGGATCTCGGCGGCTCAGATGATCCTCGACAAGCGCGGCTTTGAAAACGCGCAGGCCGTCGGCCAGCTCCCCGAGGATGAACAGCGCGCAATCGTGCTGTCGGTGGTCCGCCGGGAGATCGGCGTGATGGCGCTGTCGGCGATCGTCGCGACGATCCTGATCGCCCGCGCCGCCACGGTGCACTGACCCACGTGAACGCTGAGCAAGCGTGACCTTTGTTACAACGTTGACAGCCCACCCCCCTGCGGTGGTAGTACTCCGGCTTGTGTCGAGGAGAGGCTGCGGAAAATGCTGAGGGATTACCTACCGGCGATCGTCTTCCTGATCTTGGGAGGAGCTGTCGGCATCCTGTTCGCGACGCTGAACCTGCTGACGGGTGTCAAGACCCGCGCGAACGTCAACCGCGTGACCCCGTACGAGTGCGGCCTGCCCTCTGACGTGCAGCGCGGATTCCGCTTCGGGATCAGCTTCTACCTGATCGCGATGCTGTTCATCCTGTTCGACATCGAAGTGATCTTCGTCTACCCGATTGCCCTGGAACTGCGCGCGTTCGGCGGCTTCGCACTGGGCGAGACGATCACCTTCGTGATCCTGCTGACGATCGCCCTCGTGTACGTGTGGCGGCGAGGAGCGCTCGAGTGGAAATAAAGCGGGAAATCATTGCCGGCCCCGTTGGGCCGGCACCTCAGCCGCCCACGGACTTCCGTGCCAGGCAGCTCCTCTCGCGTGACATGCTCCGCGGCGAGCTCGAGGACGACGAGATCCAGAAGCTGCTCGACGAAGCCGTCGTCACAACGACGCTCGACAAGGCCGTCCGCTGGGCGCAGGGCAACTCGTTCTTCCCCCTGACCTTCGGGTTGGCGTGCTGCGCGATCGAGATGATGTCGATCGTCGCCTCCCGCGTTGACATCGCCCGGTTCGGGTTCGAGGCGTTCCGTGCCTCCCCGCGCCAGGCCGACATGATCATCCTGTCGGGCCGGGTCAGCATCAAGATGGCGCCCGTCATCCGACGGATCTATGACCAGATGCTCGAGCCGAAGTACGCGATCTCGATGGGCGCCTGCTGCTCCTCGACCGGCGTCTTCAACAACTACGCGCTGGTCCCCAGCGACAAGTTCATGCCGATCGACGTGCACGTGCCCGGCTGCCCGCCGCGACCGGAGGCGCTCGCCCACGGGATCCTGCGACTGCGCGAGAAGGTGCAGCAGAACGAGAAGCTCGGCTGGCGTGAGCGCTATGACGCGGTCGGCACCGAAGAGGTCCTGCCGCCCTCACGGCGGCCCGGAGGCCCCTCAGGTGCCTGACGCAGGCACGCTCGAGCAGATCGCGCAGTCGCTGGGTGAGGCTCTCCCGGGCTCGGTGCTCGACAGCACCCACCGGCTCGGTCGTGCGGAGCTGCAGGTCGATCCGGCCCAGAACGTGGCGGTCGTCCAGAACCTGTATGACCGCGGCTACACGTTCCTGGCGAGCGTGCACGGGGTTGACTATTACCCGCACGAGCCGCGGCTCGGGGTCGTCTACGAGCTGCTCGACATGCGCGAGGTCGACCGGATCAGCGTCAAGGCGCGGGTCACGATCGAGGAGCCGAACATCGCCACCGTCACGGGTATCTACCCGGGCGCTGAGTTTCCCGAGCGCGAGTGCTACGACATGTTCGGCGTGATCTTCGACGGTCACCCCGACCTGCGGCGGATCCTGATGCCCGAGGACTACGAGGGCTTCCCGCAGCGCCGCGACTTCCCGACCGGCGGCGAGCCGGTGCTGTTCACGTACAACGAAGCCAAGAACTACGGGCAGTACCAGTGAGCACGGCGTCGGAGTACCGCAAGCAGGAGGAGTCGGTCACCTTCTCCTCGGAGCCCGCAGGCCAGGGCGAGCACCATGAGCTGCTGACGCTCAACATCGGGCCCCATCACCCGGCGACCCACGGCGTGCTGCGGCTGATCGCGACGCTTGAGGGCGAGGTCGTGCGCGACATCAAGCCGGTCATCGGCTACGTCCACACCGGGATCGAGAAGACCGCCGAGGCGAAGCAGTACTGGAAGGTGATCCCCGTGATCGAGCGGATGGATTACCTCAGCTACTACTTCAACGCGATGGCGTTCTGCGGGGCGACCGAGACGCTGCTCGAGCTCGAGGTGCCGCCGCGCGCCCAGTATCTGCGCGTGATCCACATGGAGCTCAACCGGATCATGTCCCATCTCGTGTGGCTCGGGACCAGCGCCCTGGACCTCGGCGCGATGTCGATGTTCTGGTACTGCTTCCGCGAGCGCGAGACGATCCTCGACCTGTTCGAGATGTCGTCCGGGCAGCGGATGCACACCCGCTACTTCCAGGTCGGCGGCGTGATCGAGGACATTCCGGCCGGCTTCGCCGCAAAGCTGCAGAAGTTCGTCGACGCGATGCCGACGCGCGCCGATCAGTACGCGGACCTGCTCGAGAAGAACGAGATCGTGCTCTCGCGCCTGCGTGACGTCTGCCCGCTGGACCTCGAGACGCTGCTGAAGCTCAACGTCACGGGGCCGCTGCTGCGCGCCGCCGGCAGCCCCTGGGACCTGCGCAAGGCCGCGCCGTACTCGAGCTACGACCACTTCGACTTCAAGATCCCGGTCGGCACGATCGGCGACAACTACGACCGCTTCCGGGTCCGCCACGCCGAGCTGTACGAGTCGACCAAGATCATCCAGCAGGCGCTGAACGGCCTGCCGGAGGGCCCCCACATCGCCGATGACCGCAAGGTCGTGCTGCCGCCGCGCCACGAGCTGGCGACCAGCATGGAAGCGCTGATCCACCACTTCAAGCTCGTCACCGAGGGCTTCCGCGTCCCGGAGGGCGAGGTCTACTTCCCGATCGAGGGGCCACGCGGCGAGCTCGGCTGCTTCGTCCGCGCCGACGGCTCCGCAAAGCCGGCGCGCGTGCACATGCGCGACCCCAGCTTCGTCAACCTGCAGGCGACGGCGCCGATGGTCCGCGACTCCTACATCGCCGATCTGATCGCGACGCTGGCGATGATGGACCCGGTCCTCGGAGGCGTCGACCGATGAGCGAGACACCTGATTCGATCATGGCGCGGCGCTCAGGGGTCCTCGAGGGACGCCAGCCGGTCAAGCGCTTCCAGCACGGCAGCCGCGTCCCCGGGTGGGACGAGGCGGTCGATCTGCAGAAGCCACCGGCGACGATCCCCGATCCGGCGACGACGCCGGTTCCGGACGAGCTGCGCGCCGCGATCGAGGCGGTGATGGCCCAGTACCCGGATCGCCGCTCAGCGTCGATCCCCGCCCTGCATCTCGCTCAGGGACACCATGGCTGGTGCTCACCGGAGGCGATCACCCAGGTCGCGTGCGTGATGCGCCTGACACCGGCCTACCTGACGAGCGTCGCCAGCTTCTACGACATGTTCTCGCTGACGCCGAAGCCGCCCCACGACGTGTTCGTGTGCACGAACATCAGCTGCTCGCTGCTCGGCGCCGACGAGTTCTACGAGGCGATGGTGCAGGCGGCCGAAACGCAGTCTGAGCTGATCAGCGTCCGCGGCTTCGAGTGTCTCGGCGCGTGTGACATCGCGCCGATGGCCTCGGTCGACGGCGAATACGTCGGTCCACTGAACCTCGACGACGCGGCCCAGATCGTCGCCGACATCGAGGCCGGGCGGCCGGTGCTCGAGCACAAGCAGCTGCGCTACCGCGCCTGCGCCGACACGGCGGCAGCATCCGCGGAGGTCCCGAACTGGAGCGAGAGCGTTCCCGCCGCCGATGCGGCGCTCGAGGAGGCATCGCCAGAGCAGGAGGAACCGGCCGAGGGGGAGCACGCCAGCCCGGAGGCCGAGCAGACGGTGCACGACACCGCAGCGCAGGATGAGCCTCCGGCAAGCGACGAACCGACCGCAACCGAGGACGACGCATGAGCACGCATCTGCTGTTCGCCGGGATCGACGAGCCGGGGCTCGACACGCTGCAGGTCTACGAGGCCCGAGGCGGCTACGAGATGCTCAAGCAGGTGCTGCAGTACCCGGCCGAGGCGGTCGTCCAGGAGATCTCTGACTCCGGGATCCGCGGCCGCGGCGGCGCTGGATTCAGGATGGGCCAGAAGGCCGGCTTCCTGCCCAAGGGCGACATGCCGAAGTACCTGGTCTGCAACGCCGATGAGTCCGAGCCCGGCACGTTCAAGGACCGCGAGCTGATGCAGAAGTGCCCGCACATGCTGATCGAGGGCATGGCGATCACCACCTACGGCACCGGGATCCACAAGGCGTTCATCTACATCCGCGGTGAATACGGCTACCAGGCCGACATCCTCGAGGCCGCGATCGCCGAGGCGCGCGCCGCCGGCTACATCGGCGAGAACATCCTCGGCTCCGGACATCACTTCGACCTCGTCCTGCACCGCGGCGCCGGCGCCTACATCTGTGGCGAGGAGACAGGCCTGCTCGACTCGCTGGAGGGCAAGCGCGGCAACCCACGGTTGAAGCCGCCGTTCCCTGCGATCGAGGGCCTCTACCACGGTCCGACGCTGATCAATAACGTCGAGACGCTGGCGACGGTCCCGACGATCATCCGGCTGGGCGGTAAGGAGTACGCCAAGATCGGCACCGAGACCTCGACCGGCACCAAGCTGATCTCGATCTCCGGCGACGTCCAGCGGCCCGGCAACTATGAGATCGAGCTCGGGATCCCGAGCCGCGAGATCATCTACGGTCTCGCCGGCGGCCCCAAGCCCGGCAGGGAGATCAAGCTGTGGTTCCCCGGCGGCTCCTCGAGCCCGGTGCTGACCAAGGATGACCTCGATCTTCCCTACGACTTCGATGCGATGGCGAAGGCCGGATCGATGCTCGGCTCCGGCGCGATCATCGTCGTCGACGACAGCCACACAGTGCTCGAGGTCGCCCAGAAGCTGGCGAAGTTCTACGCGCATGAATCGTGCGGCAAGTGCGTCCCGTGCCGTGAGGGCACCAACTGGACCGAGAAGATGCTGCGCCGGTTTGAGACCGGAGAGGCAACTCCGATGGATCTCGACATCATTGCGTCGGTGCAGACTCAGATCATCGGCAACTGCCTGTGCGTGCTCGGCGACGCGATGGCGATGCCGATCGGCTCACTTGTTGAGAAGTTCCGGCCCGAGCTCGAGGCCGAGCTCGAGGAGGCCCGCGAGCGGGCCGCCAACGCGCCATTCGAGGACGCGATCCCCGTGGGAGCGCATTAGTCAAGATGGCCAAGCCGGAACTGAAGACCGTCACGATCACCGTCGACGGCCGCGAGATCGAAGCGCCCGAAGGGACGATGCTGGTCGACGCGGCCAAGCAGGGCGACGTCGAGATCCCGTACTTCTGCTACGAGCCGAAGCTCGGCGAGCCGGTCGGCGCCTGCCGCATGTGCCTGGTCGAGATCGAGGGGATCCCGAAGCTCCAGACGAGCTGCTCGACCGCCGTCCGCGACGGGATGGTCGTGAACACGACCAACGACCGCGTCAAGGCCGCGCAGAACTCGATCGTCGAGTTCCTGCTCGTCAACCACCCGCTCGATTGCCCGGTCTGCGACAAGGGCGGCGAGTGCCCGCTGCAGGACATCACCTTCGGCTGGGGTCGCGGCACGACCCGCGTGATCGAGCCCAAGCGCCACTTCGTCAAGCCCTTGGCGCTCTCACCGCTGGTCGCGATCGACCGTGAGCGCTGCATCCTCTGCTACCGCTGCGTGCGCTTCAGTCAGGAGATCGCCGAGGACTGGCAGCTGATCTTCACCGAGCGTGGCGCCCACACCTTCGTCGGCACCCACGACGGTCATCCGTACGTGGCCCCGTTCTCCGGGAACATCATCGAGCTGTGCCCGGTCGGCGCGCTGACCAGCCGTCCCTACCGTTTCCGTGCCCGTCCCTGGGACATCGAGGGCGCTGGCGGCATCTGCACGCTGTGCCCGTCGCAGTGCAACGTCGAGTTCACCGTCCGCGACGACAAGGTCAGCCGCGTGCTGTCGCGCCAGCACCCCGAGGTCGACGACGGCTGGCTGTGCGACAAGGGCCGCTTCGCCTACCAGGCGATCCACGTCGACGAGCGGATCACCACCCCGCTGCTGCGCGGCGCCGATGGTGAACTGCGGCCCGCCGCGTGGGCGGACGCGATCGCCGCCGCCGCCAAGCTCTCAGACCACGCCGGCGCCGTGGCCGCCAGGATCGGCGGCCAGGCGACCAACGAGGAGACCTTCCTGCTGCAGCGCCTGATCCGCGAGGGTCTGCGCTCCGGTGACATCGCCTCGAGCCCCTATCCGCTGCCCCGCCAGCTCGCCACGGCGCTCGCCGATCCGAGCCGGCAGGCGAGCGTCGAGGATCTCGAATGGTCCGAGCAGGTCGTCCTGTTCGGCACCGAGCTCCTCGACGACGCCCCGATCCTCGATCTCCGGATCCGCAAGGGCGTTCGCCGGCACGGCACCAAGCTGACCGTGATCACCGACCGTCCGAGCACGCTCGACCCCAACGCGACCACGGTGCACCGGTTCGCACCCGGAGATGCGGCGTCGGCGATCACTCAGATCCCGACCGACGGGGAAGTCGTCGTCGTCTGGCACCCGCGGATCGGGATCGAGGCCGCCGGCGCCCTGCTCGGACTCGAAGGCGTCAAGCTGCTCGAGATTCCGTGGGGCTCCAACGGGCGCGGGATCGCCGAAGCGGGCGGCATCGGCGGCGCGAAGCCGGGGTACGCGGCCGATTCGACGCCGATCGCCGAAACGGCGACGGCCGTCTACCTCCTGCACGCCGATCCGCTGCGCGACGGGCTCAGCCGCGCCGACGCCGAGCAGGGGCTCGCCGACGCAGAGCTGGTCATCGCCCACACGAACGTCCTCACCGAGGGCATCGCAAAGTACGCGCACGTGGTCTTCCCGGCGGAGTCGAGCGCCGAGAAGGAGGGCACGGTGGTGCACCCCGACGGCCGCGTCCAGCGCCTGCGCGCCGCGATCGCCCACCCGGGTCAGGTCCGCGCCACCTGGCAGGTGATTGCCGACGTCGCCAAGGCGACCGGCCTCGATCTGGAAGTGTTCACGAGCTCGATGGCGTTCAAGCAGCTTGTCGCGGCGGTCCCGTTCTACGCGGGCCTGACGCTCGAGGAGATCGGCGGCCGCGGCGTGCGCTGGCCCGAGACCGAGGCTGCCTCGGCCCTGCCGGCCGTCTCGGCAGATCCCGCGGTCGACGGTGCCGGCCCAACGGGGCCGGCCCCGACAGCCTTCTCCGATCAGCTGCGCGTCGGCACCTACCGCTCGATCTGGGCCTACCCCGAGGTCGAGATTTCGCCGGCGCTGCATTTCACGATCGCCTCACAGGTGGTCGAGCTCGCGCCTGAGGACGCCGACCGGCTCGGGATCCAGCAGGGCGCGGCGGTCACCGTCTCCCAGAACGGAACGAAGCTGGCCGGCATCGCCGAGGTCCGCACCGGCGTCCCCGCCGGCACCGTGTTCGTCGCCGCCGGCCTCGCGGCCGACTCCGCCAACGCCCTGACCGAGCCGCACGTGAAGGTGACGCCCGCATGAACATCAGCCCGGTCTTCGCCGACGTCAGCTACTTCGAGCCGTGGTGGATCCAGATCGTCAAGTCGCTGGTGATCTTCCTGATCATCTTCCAGCTGATGCCGATCCTGATCGTCTACGAACGCAAGCTGCTCGGCCGTTTCCAGAACCGCTACGGCCCCAACCGCGTCGGCCCGTTCGGCCTGCTGCAGCCGCTGGCGGAGATCGTCAAGTTCGCCCGCAAGGAACCGTTCCGGACCCGCACGGCCGTCGGCTTCCTGTTCCAGATCGCGCCCGCGATCTCGATCCTGACCGCGGTCGGCGCGCTGGCCGTGATCCCGTGGGGCACTGTCCAGCACATCGGCAACACGCGGGTGGGGCTGTACGGGATCGACGTCTCGATCGGTCCGCTGTACGTGTTCGCGCTCGGCGGGATCTCGTTCTACGGGATCATGCTCGGCGGCTGGGCATCGGGCTCGAAGTACTCGTTCCTCGGCGCGATGCGCGGCGCCGCCCAGCTGATCTCCTACGAGGTCTCCCAAGGCATGGCGCTCGTCGGCGTGCTGATGACCTCGGGGACGCTGTCGCTGACCGGGATCGTCGAGGCGCAGAAGGGGATGTGGTACTTCATCCCCCAGTTCGCCGGATTCCTGGTGTTCCTGGTCGCGTCCTTCGCGGAGACCAACCGCGCCCCGTTCGACCTCGTCGAGGCCGACGGCGAGCTCGGCGGCGGCTACTTCACCGAGTACGGCGGCACCGGCTTCGTCGCCTACCTGTTCGCCGAGTACGCGAACATGATCGTCGTCTGCGGGATCATGGTCACCGTGTTCTTCGGCGGCTGGCTGATGCCGTTCGGAATTCACCCGCCCGGCTGGGTCGATCCGATCATCGTGCTGGCGAAGATGTTCGTCTTCCTGACCTTCTTCATCTGGATCCGCGCAACGCTCCCGCGCCTGCGCTACGACCAGCTGATGTCGTTCGGCTGGAAGATCCTGCTGCCGCTGGCGACTCTCAACCTGCTCGTGACCGCGTGCATCGTCGCGTGATGGAGGCACTGTCATGACCTATGACCCCGGCCCAGATGTGATCCAGGTCGTCCGCTACCCCCCGCGGGGCGCGGCGGCCGGCACCTACCGCATCTTCGGCGAGACGTTGCGCGGCCTGAAGACGACGTTCATGCGCGTCGTCGAGGGCCCGACGACGATCCAGTACCCGGAGGAGAAGACCCCCGTGTACCCGCGGTTCCGCGGGCGTCACAAGCTGCACCGGTTCGAGGACACCGGCCTTGAGAAATGCGTCGGCTGCTCGCTGTGCGCCGCCGCCTGTCCGTCTGACTGCATCCGCGTCGTCGCCGCCGAGAACGACCCCGATGAACGGGTCTCCGCCGGTGAGCGCTACGCCGCCGTTTACGAGATCAACATGACCCGCTGCATCTTCTGCGGCTACTGCGAGATCGCGTGCCCGTTCGACGCGATCACGATGGGCCATGACTACGAGCTCTCCGACTACACCCGCTCGGACCTGATCTTCACCAAGGAGATGCTGCTGGCCGAGTCGCTGGAGCGGACACCACTGCGAGCGGAGGGCGAGTGAGCGACGTTCTGTTCTTCATCGCCGCGATCGCGGCGCTCGCCGGCGCCGTCGCCGTGGTGGTGCTGCGCAACCCGTTCTACAGCGTGCTCGCGCTCGTCTGCCACCTGGTGGCGCTGGCGGCGCTGTTCCTGCTGCTGCGGGCCGAGTTCGTCGCGGCCGCCCAGGTCGTCGTCTACGCCGGCGCGGTGATGGTGCTCTACGTGTTCGTCGTCGCCTACGTCGGCGGTGGTGAGGAGATCCGCTCCTCGACGCCACTGCGGATCCTCGGACCCGTGTTTGCGCTGTTCCTGGCCATCGAGCTGTGCATCGCGCTGCTCGGTTCGGCACTGTCCGGGATCTCGTCGAAGGGCGCGCCGTACGTGTTCGGATTCGGGACGCCGAAGCAGATCGGCAAGCTGTTCCTGACCTCCTACCTGTTCCCGTTCGAGGTCGCCTCGCTGCTGCTGCTGGTGGCCGCGATCGGCGCCGTCGTCCTGGCGCGCCGCCGGCGTGGCCTCGAGACCGACGAGGAGATCAAGCTGATCGTGCGCACGCCGCCGCCGCTGTCCGCGGGCTCGATGGCTGAAGGCGCGGGAACGCCGGAATACCTGGTCGAAGAGGCCGCGCGCAAGCGTCTTGAGGAAGTCGGAAAGGGCGGCTGGTGAGCATCGGCTGGTACCTCACCGTCTCGGCGCTGATCTTCTCGATCGGCGTCGCCGGCGTGCTCACCCGGCGCAACCCGTTGGTGGTGCTGCTGTGCCTGGAGCTGATGCTCAACGCCGCAAACCTGGCGCTGGTCGCGTTCGCACGGATGCACGGCAGCCAGGCCGGCCAGATCTTCGCCCTGATCGTGATGGTTGTTGCCGCCTGCGAGGTGACGGTCGGCCTCGGTCTGATCGTCGCGATCTCACGCCGCGACCTGCCGATCGACGTCGACGAGATCCGGGAGCTGAACGGGTGACGTCGTCGGTGCTTGGGGGCTCTCGGTGAGCCCCACAACGTTCGGCTGGCTGGTCCTGCTGTTTCCGCTCGTCGGGACGTTCCTGATCGGCGTCGGCTTCAAGCCGCTGCGGCCCTACGCGCCGGCGATCGGGACGATCGCGATCGGGCTGGCGTTCGCGGCGGCCGTCGGCGCGCTGATCACGCTCCTGAACCGCCACGCGGGGACCTCGGGTTCCGGCCGGGAACTGACCTCGAGCATCTGGAACTACGCCTTCTCCGGCGGGCTCGACATGCGGATGCAGATCCTCGTCGACCCGATCTCGGTGTTCATGATCCTCGTCGTCTCGGGCGTCTCGACGCTGATCCATCTGTACTCGGTCAGCTACATGCGCTCGGACGAGGGCAAGGCCCGGTACTTCGCCTACCTCAACTTCTTCGTGCTGTCGATGCTGATCCTGGTGCTCGGCGGCAACCTCGTGATGCTGCTCGTCGGCTGGGGCATGGTCGGCACCGCGTCCTATTTGCTGATCAGCTTCTGGTATCGCCGCACGACGGCCACCACGGCCGGCATCAAGGCCTTCATCATCAACGTCGTCGGCGACGTCGGGATCGTGCTCGGGATCTTCTTCCTGTTCCGTCACACCGGCACCGTCGGGATGCTGCAGACGTTCAAGGACCTGCCGCACGATTTCCACAAGGACTCAACCGATCTGGTGATCGCCTCGATCCTGTTCCTCGTCGGCGCGTTTGCGAAGTCCGCCCAGGTGCCGCTGCACACATGGCTTCCGGACGCGATGGAGGGCCCGACCCCGGTCTCCTCCCTGATCCACGCCGCCACGATGGTGACCGCCGGGGTCTACATGATCGTGCGCCTGCACCCGCTGTTCGAGCTGGCGCCGACCGCGGCCTACGTCGGCGCGATCGTCGGCTGCCTGACGCTCTTGATCGCCGGCACGATCGGTCTCGTCCAGACGGACATCAAACGCGTGATCGCGTACTCGACGATGTCTCAGATCGGCTACATGATCATGGGTGCCTCCGCCGGCGCCTACTCGGGTGCGCTCTTCCATCTGATGACGCACGCCTTCTTCAAGGCCCTCCTGTTCATGGCGGCCGGCTCGATCATCGGCGCGATGGCCGGCAGCCAGTCGCTCGACAAGATGTCCGGATTCCGCAGGGCGATGCCGTTCACGTTCGCCTGCTTCATCATCGGCGGCCTGGCGCTCAGCGGGATCCCACCGTTCGCCGGGTGGCTGTCGAAGGACGACATCATCGGCTACATGCTCAACCGCGGCGGCTTCTTCGCCGTCCTCGGGATCCTCGGCTACGCCGGCGCGTTCATCACCGCGATCTACACGTTCCGCCTGATCTTCCGAGCGTTCTTCGGTGATCCGTGCCCCGAGGCGGTCGAACTCGAGCACGGTCATATCGCCCACGCCGAGCACCCGACCAACCCGATGACCGGGGAGATCGAGGACACCGACGTCGGCTTCCCAGGCCCCGAGCACGCGATCGCCGAGCGCGAATGGCCGATGAAGGTCGCGATGAGCCTGTTGGCTCTCGGCGCGATCGTCGGCGGCTTCCTGCAGATCCCCGGTGTTGATCACGTCGTGCAGAACTTCCTTGCCTCCTCGTTCCACGGCTCGACGCTGGCGTTCAACGATCCGAAGACCTCGACCTCGTGGATCGGGCTGATCATCGGGGCCGTGATCGGACTGGCCGGCATCGCCGTCGCCTACAGCGTGTGGGTGGTGCGCCCGGGTCTGGCTCCGTCGCTGCAGCAGCGGTTCGCGGGGCTGCACACCTTCCTCTACAACAAGTGGTACTTCGACGAGATGATCGATTACGGGATCGTCCGCCCCACGCTGGCGCTTGGCCGGCTCGTTGATGCCGGGCTGGAGCGGGTCGTCGTCGGCGACGGCATCACCGGAACCGCCACCGGCATCGTCCGGCTCTGCTCCGGGATCGTGCGCCGCAGCCAGACCGGCCTGCTGCGCTACTACACGGCGCTGATGATCATCGGGCTCTCCGGCGTCGGCCTCTACTTCCTGCTGGTGTCGACATGAGCCTGACGATCCTGCTCGTACTGCCGGTGGTGATCGGCCTTGCGGCAACGCAGCTGCCCGAACGGCTCGCGGGATGGTCGAGCGCGTTCTTCAGCCTCGCGCCGCTGGCGATCGCGATCGATTACATCGCCCGCTTCCATACCGGCGGCGGTCTGCAGTTCGTCACCAACAAGGTCTGGATCGCGGCGCTCGGAATCCATTACAAGCTCGGGCTGACCGGCCTCAACATCACGCTGGTGCTGCTGACGACGGTGCTGTTCACGGCGGCGCTGGCCTGGTCTGCGGCGCGCGGGATCGAGCGGCCACGGACGTTCTTTTTGATGTTCGGCCTGGCCGAATCGGCCGTGATCGGCGCGTTCCTCGCCCAGGACCTGATCCTGTTCGTCGGCTTCTTCGACCTCATGCTGATCCCGTTCTACTTCCTGACCGCGATCTGGGGCTCGGGAGATCGGCTGAGGTCGACGCTGTACCTCGTGATCTACACGGCGGTCGGCTCGTTCCTGATGCTGGCGGGTGCGATCGCGGTCGGTGTGCTCTCCGCCTCCGACCACAACACGGCACTCAACTTCACCTACACCGCGCTTGAGGCCAACCCGGTCTCGCGCGGCTCGCAGGAGTGGATCTTCCTCTGCTTCGCCGCGGCGTTCCTGATCAAGATGCCGGTGGCGCCGTTCCACGGCTGGCTGTCAACCGTGTACAAGTCGCTGCCGATCCCGGCGGTCGCCGTGTTCTCCGGCGTCCTGTCGAAGGTCGCCGCCTACGGCTTCCTGGCGGTTGTGCTGCCGATCTTCCCGCAGGCCTCGGCCCACTTCCAGCTGCTGATCCTGGTGATCGCGGTCGTCTCGCTGCTGTGGGCGACGCTGATGGCGATCACCACGCGCGACGCCCGACTGGTGATCGCCTACTCCTCGATCGCGCAGATGTCGTTCATCACGCTCGGGATCTTCTCGTTGAAGTCCGAGGGCGGCCAGGGCGCGCTGCTGCAGATGATCAACCACGGGGTCGTGACCGCGGCCTCGTTCTTCGTGCTCGCGGCGGTCTCGGCCCGGGTCGGCGGCAGCGAGTCGCTCGATGACATGGGTGGCGTCGCCTTCCGGGCTCCGGTCCTGGCGACGATGTTCCTGATCGTCGCGATGGCGACGCTGGGGATGCCCGGCTCCTCCAACTTCATCGGCGAATTCATGATCCTGCTCGGGGTCTTCAAGGACCACATCGTGCTGGCGATCCTCGGCAGCATCGGCATGATCGGCGCCGCCGCCTACGCCCTGCGCCTGTTCATCGGGGCGATGCACAACCGCGTCTCCCCGAAGGTCAAATCGACCGAGCTGCTCCGCGGCGAGGCCGTTGCGGTCGTGCCGCTGGTCGCGCTGATCGTGGCGCTGGCGTTGTTCCCGCAGTTCGGGCTGGAGCGCTCAGACCCGGCGCTGAAGGCGTCGATTGCGCCGGCGGCACAGTCCGGTACGGCGACCGCCCAGGCGGCCTCCCCGGTGCGTCTCGCCGAGGCCCGCACCGGCCAGAAACCGAAGGTGACCCCATGAACATCGCCACGACACTGCCGCTGGTGCACACGGCCGCCCGCGTCCACGGGCCCCACATCGACTGGGCCAGCCTGTCCCCGATCCTCGTGCTCGGCGGCGGCGCTCTGATCGTCCTGCTGGTCGGCCTGCTGCGCGGCGCCGTCGCTCGCGAGCGGGTCGTCCCCGGTCTGTCGCTGCTGGCCTTCGCCGCTGCTCTGGCGACCGAGATCTGGCGCTTCAATCACGCCGCGACGATCATCTCCGGCGCGCTGCGGATCGATGATCTCGGGCTGCTGATCGACATGGTCTGCACGGTCGCCGGTGCCACCGCCGTGGTGCTGTCTCTGCGGTCCGTCGCCGCGCGGGAGGCGGGCCACGGCGAGTACCACGGATTGCTGCTGTTCAGCGTGATGGGAATGGCGATCCTCACCTCCGCCGATGACCTGATCACGCTGTTCCTCGGGCTCGAGCTGCTGTCGATCCCGCTCTACATCCTCTGCGCGGCCGAGCACCGGCGTGCCGGCTCACTCGAATCGGGCCTGAAATACCTGATCATCGGCTCGGTCGGGTCGGCGACGCTCGTCTACGGGCTGGCGCTGATCTACGGCGCGACCGGCGTCACGGGGCTCACGCAGATCGCCGCGAAGATCGGGACCTCCGTCTCACTGACCGACCCGCTGCTGCTGACGGGGATCGCGCTGACGGCCGTCGGGTTTGCGTTCAAGGCATCCGTCGCTCCGTTCCACCAGTGGACCCCCGATGTCTATGAGGGCGCCCCCACCGCGATCACGGCGTTCATGGCGACGGCCACCAAGGCCGCCGCGTTCGGCGTGTTCCTGCGGGTCTTCGACGTGGCACTGATCTCCGACCAGGACAAGTGGGCGCCGGCGCTGGCGGCGCTCGCGACGATCACGATCATCGTCGGCAACGTTGGTGCGCTCGGCCAGACCTCGGTCAAGCGGATGCTCGGCTACTCCGGTGTCGCTCAGGCCGGCTACATGCTGTCCGGCGTCGTCGTCGGGACCCAGCTCGGGATCTCCGCGACCGTGCTCTACCTGATGCTCTACCTGGCGATGAACCTGGCGGCGTTCGCAGCGCTGATCGCCGTCGAGCGTGACAGCGGCAGCGACTCGATCGACGCCCTGAACGGGCTCGGGCGCCGCAATCCGGCGCTGGCATGGCCGTTGACGATCTCGATGCTGGCGCTGGCCGGCATCCCCGGCACCGTCGGGTTCGTCGGCAAGTTCCAGCTGATCCACTCGCTGGTCAACGGCAACTACACCTGGCTGGCGATCGTGCTCGTCGTCGGCGCGATGATCTCGCTCGGCTACTACCTGCGGGTCGCGGGCGCGATCTGGATCGGCTCCGCTGCGCCTGCAGTCGGCGGGTCTGAGACTCCGCTCCTGCCGGACGGGTTCGCGCCGATCGCGGGCGGCTCGCCGGAGGCTGACGCGATCGGCGAGCTGCCGGGCAACGCCGCCGTCGACCCCGCCTCGGGCGCGGCATCCGGCGGCGTCACGTACCCGGCGCTGGTGTTCGTCGCGGTCCTCTTCGCCGGGGCGTCGCTGTTCTTCGGGTTCGTCCCCGGGCCGCTGTTCCACCTGGCCTCGCACGCTGGTGCGTCGCTGGGCGGCCTGTTCTAGCCCTTCGGTCGCGGGCGCGAGGACGCCTGGGGTCGGCGACACATCAGCGCCTTGACGCCGAGCTACTTGAAGGGAACCGTGACCGGTCCTGGTCGTCTGGCGAAGACGGCCATGAAGTCGCGGTCG
Source organism: uncultured Conexibacteraceae bacterium (assembly GCA_963778315.1). GTDB lineage: Bacteria > Actinomycetota > Thermoleophilia > Solirubrobacterales > Solirubrobacteraceae > Palsa-465. Next base: position 178,453 of record CAVZTZ010000002.1, read on the forward strand.
TCGGGGGTGAGGTATCGGTCCGGGGTCTGCTGGGTCTGGGGTTCGACCATCGTCGGTCCGAGGCCGCCCCGATGGGAGTAGGTGATCAACGTGTGCCACTCGGGGTTGATGTCGTACTCCATCCCGCGAACCGCTCCGATGTGCTGGAGAATCTGCGCGAGCGAGATCACCGTCGCTTCGGACACGACAACGAACATGGCGTTGCCGTGCGCGTCGATCCCGACGCCGGTCCGTGGCGTGAACGTGACGCCGCCCAGTGTGTAGCCCCACTGGATGCTGTTCGGGTCGGCGTTGAGTTCCGGGTTGAGCTGGCCGTTCCAGAGGATTGGCGTCAGGCTCTGGCGCGCCCAGGCGACATCGGCCGGGGCGTCGGGCCCGCCGGTCCACTTCACGATGTTGACCTTGCCGTTGCGGTAGCCGACGAGCGTCGCGTTGCCGGCGATCAAGGGTTCGTTGGTGTGTCCGTTCACCGCCGAGCCGTTGTTGGTGTCGACGTGGGTGAACCCCCCGTTGAAGGTGGCGAGGAGCCGTCTGCGCTGGTCGACGGGCACCATCATCGGCCCCCGATCGACGGCGTCCGGCGGCTCATAGCGGCCTGGGTAGTAGGCGAGGTCCGTGCGGGTATGGTCGATCCAGAGAACGTAGGCAACGATCGACGGGTACGTCGTGCTCGGCCGGTAACTCGTCACGAGCACCGGCGGCGCCCCATCGACGACCGGACCTGCGCGATGCCATACCCCCTCCCCCGGCAGTGGCCGAGCGAACACAGGTGTGATCCGCGGAGGCGCGTAGGACGCGCGACTGGCATGGTGGGCCACGGGGATCTGGCTGAGGCCGACAGGTGGCAGGCGGGTCAGCCCGGGGCCACCCTTGCGCGGAGCTGTCGCCGTGTAGTGCTCAGCCGTGTCGATCATCCAGTTGCCGAACGGCACGTCATCTCGGACCCACTCGGCGGAGCGCTCGCTGAAGCTTTCGCTGGTCGGCCTGAGCATGTAGCTCGCGTAGGAGATCCCGAAGTACAGGACCGCCACGATCGCCGGAGTGAGCGTCCCGAACATGATTCGACGCCGCAGAACGCGTCGCCGCGCTTGAACTCGCCTGGCGCTGCGCTCGCGTGAGCTGAGCGGCCGGGAATCAGGCGGCCTGGCGTTCCGTCGCAGCACTCGATGCGTGTGATGTCTGTCGCGGATTCCCATCTGACTGCGCTGCCGCTAAGTAGTGCGCCCGCGCCTTAAGAGCTGCCGCGCCGGTCGGTGAGGATTTGCTCACGACCCGCGCGGGCTGTCGGCCGCGCGTTTCTGCGGGCGTTCCACAGTGGGCCGCGGGATTGCCCGGATGGCAACGAACGCGATCAGGACCATGCTCGATGCAACCAAGCACTCGCAAGGAGCAGAACACCGTGCCCGACACCGAACAAGAATCCGTCACTCCCGACGCCACATTGAAGATGTGGTCCACAGCTGCTCTGGGTGCCCTTGCGGTCGTCCTCGCTCTGATCGCAGTCGACGTTCTGCTGATCGGCGGCGTGCAATCAACGGCGAGCGCGCATTCCCGACCGATCACGCAGGTCGTGCACGTGTCGGGCGCCACGGTCGAACCGGTGGTGTATCTGAGCGTCACTCCGGCGATCAAGCCGGGTACCGACGGGAAACTCCACGATGCCTTCAGCGTGACCAACTATTACGTGCACGTCGGCAAGCCCGTGAAGCTCGTGATCAACAACGCTGACAGCACCGACCACAGCATCACTGCTCCGGGTGCCGGGGTGAACATCACTGTGCGCCCGGGCACGCACACCTACACGCTGCTCGTCCGGCACGCCGGTCGATTCCTGTGGACGTGCATCATGCCGTGCGACCCGTTCTCGATGGCCCACGTCGGATACATGCGCGGCTACATCACCGCAAGCTGACCACCGGCGCGCGACCAGGCCGAGCAGTTCCTCGCGCCCGTCGCTCAGGCGCCCAGAAAACCTGCGGTCAGACCTTGCGCCACTCCGGGACCCAGCTGCCGTCGTCGAGACGGTTGAAGTCCTGGAACAGGTTCGGCGCCTCGGCCTTCATCATCTCGGCGACCTGGTTGAAGACGAGCCGCAGCTCCTCCTCAGCGCCCGGCGCGGTCCGCATCTCGATCACATGTCGCAGCGTCCGGACGTTGGCGGTCCAGAGGATGTCGGTCGAGAGACCGATCGGCGCGAGCCGCCGCAGCGCCGAGGTGATCTCCTTCTTGATCGCGAACGGGAGCCCCTCTTCATCGAGGTTCAGTGACTCCGCCGCCGACACCTGGAACTCCTCGAGCGTCTCGACGAGGTTGAGGACCTGCTCACGGATCGGCTCAAGCGCGGGCGGCACCCGAAAGCCGATGTCGGTGAGGCGGACGTAGCGCAGGCTCTCCTGGCTGAACGCCGAGCCGGCCCGGTGCCGGACGAGCTCGTGGGTGAACACGCGCGAGACGTGCCGGAACGCGAACGAGTAGTTCGCATGCTCAAGGACGCTGCCGTGGTAGCTCTGCAGGACGTTGGCGAAGTACGCCTGGCGGTCGGTCCGGATCCGGGTGACGTTGGCGTTGAGTCCCGGCTCCCAGCTGCGATAACAGATCCGACCTGCGAACTCGGCGAGCAGCTCACCACCAACGACCTCGTCGTCGGTGCCCTCGCGCATGTCGAGCCACGAAGCACCGCCGACATCCTCCAGGTAGGCGCGCATCCCGTCGGCGGCGACCGATGGCCGCGCAACCAGGAACACCTGTGGGGTCGTTTCGCGCACGTCGTCTGGGGTCTCGTCGGGGGCGTCAGTCGAGGTCAAGCTCATCCTTGCAGTCCTTGGTCAGCGATGCGGATGTGCATCGTCGCTGACGGGGCGGACGGTACCCCGCGATGACCTCAACGGTTTCCGCAATTTCCGCGTAACGCAACGCTCAGGGTTTGATGAGGAACCTCTCATAGAATCCGGCGTTCCCTTTCGATGGCTTCCGGCGAAAGACCCCCACGACTCGGACTCGACCCGCGCTCGGGCGACAGTAACGCCCTGCGACAGCGGCGCAGGCAGGCAGCGGCGCAGCGCAAACGCCGCCGCGGCCAGATCCGGCTCGGCGGCCTCGCAGCGCTGGCGGTGATCGTGCTGCTCGTGGCCGTCGACCTCGCCGGCGGGAAGACGAAGCCCTCCGCGACGGACACAGTTGACAAGAGCTCGCCACAGGGGACCGCGACCGACCCCCTGACCACGACTGCGGTCAATAGATGGATCGCCTCCCGTCAGGGCAAGGTCAGTGCCGCCGTCGTCAACCTGAAGACGGGCCAGGAGTGGATCCTCAACCCGAGCGAGCGCGACCAGACCGCGAGCATCGTCAAGGCCGACATTCTCGAGACCGTCCTGTACCAGACGCAACAGGCGAACGAGCCCGTCGCCGACGCGGAGACCGACACTGCCGAGGACATGATCGAGGAGTCCGACAACGACGACGCCACGGACCTCTGGGACCAGATCGGCGGGCCGACGGGAATCAACGCCTACAACGCCAAGGCAGGCCTCTCGCAGACCACTCCGGGCGCCGACGGTTACTGGGGCGAGACCCTCACCTCAGCCGCCGACCAGATCAAGATCCTGAAGGCGCTGGCGCTGCCCGGCGGCCCGCTCACGAGCGCCTCCAAGGCCTACCAGCTGAGCCTGATGGAGGAGATCGCTCCGGGCGAGAACTGGGGTGTCACCGGCGGCGTCCCGGTCAAGGGCGTCACCGCCGCGCTCAAGAATGGCTGGGTGCCGCTGAGCTCCGACACCGACTGGCAGGTCAACAGCATCGGTTGGATCAAGGGCCAGGGTCACGACTACCTGCTGGCCGTGCTGACCGCGCATGACCCGAGCTACCAGTACGGGATCAACACGATCGCCAGGATCGCCGCGAGCGTCTACGGCACGCTCGGTCCGGCGGCCGCGCCCGGCGCTGTCACCTACAACCAGGACTCAGACGACGACGGAGACTGACGAGGTGGTGGCCCAACGGGGCCACCCTCGAGATCGGCCGGTCTGGTCGGATCCTCGTCATCTTTCTCCGGCGCCACGCCGGGGACCCCAATCCAACCACTCCGTCATTGCCAAAACGCACCGAACCCCGCATTGGCAGCTAAGACTGCCCGTCGAGCTCCCGCTGGCGCAGCTCGATCCGGCGGATCTTGCCGGTCAGGGTCTTCGGCAGCTCGGTGACGAACTCGATCTTGCGCGGGTACGCGTACGCCGACAGCCGATCGCGCACGTGACCCTTGATCTCCTCCGCGAGTTCCTCTGACCCCTCGACACCGGCGGCGAGGATCACGAACGCCTTGACCACCATCCCGCGGCGCTCGTCGGGTGAGGCGACCGCGGCCGCCTCGGCCACGGCCGGGTGCTCGAGGCAGGCGGATTCGACCTCGAACGGCCCGATCCGGTAGCCAGCGGAGATGATCACGTCATCGGCGCGGCCCTCATACCAGAAGTAGCCGTCCTGATCGGCGGAGGCGGCGTCCTTGGTGTGGAACCACTCGCCACCGAACACCTCCTCCGAATCAGCGGGCCGGTTCCAGTAGCCGAGCGGATAGTGCGGGTTGGAGCGGGCACGCAGGCAGATTTCTCCCCGTTCCCCGGGCGCCACCGGATGCTCATCCTCGTCGAGAATGACCACGTCCCAGCCCGGCAGCGGCCGCCCCATCGAGCCGGGCCGGACCTCCATGAACGGGAAGTTCCCGCACAGCGGGTAGGACTCAGACAGGCCGTAGTAGTCGAGCACCGTCACGCCGTAGTGGTCGCGCACCCACTTGATCGCCTCGGGGTTCAACGGCTCCCCGGCCGAGCACATCACCCGCAGGTTCAGCGGATACCGCTCCGACGCGTCGGTGATCGACATCATCGAGCGGATCGCCGTCGGCGTCCCGAACACGTTCGTGACCTGATGCTTTGACAGGAACGCCAGCTGCTTCGCCGGATCGAAGCCGCCTTCACGCTGATAGACGCACTGCACGGCACCGAACCGCCACGGACCGAACAGCGGGCAGATGCCCGCGGCCCACGCCCACTCCCCCATCCCGTGGAACCGCTCACCCTCGCGCACGTCGTGGCAGTAGACGAACTCCTCGTGGGCGAGCATGTAGCGGTGGGCGTGGACGATCCCCTTCGCCAGCCCGGTCGTGCCGCTCGTGTAGTAGAGCTGCGCCGGATCCTCGGCCAGCGTGTCCGCGGTCGCGGCGACCGGCGAGACGCCGTCCAGCAGATCAGCGTCCAGGATCAGCACCTCGGCGCCGAGCTCGGTCGGGATCCGACCGACGTTGGCCGCGTCGGTCAGGACGACCTTCGGCTGCGAATCACTCAGACGGTGCCGGATCCCGTCATCGCCATACAGAACGGACAGCGACAGCAGGATCCCGGCGCGCTTGAACACCGCGAAGAATGCCGCCGCGGTCTCCGGGATCGGCGGCAGCAGCATCGCGACCCGGTCACCCTTGCCGACACCGTGGGCCTCGAGCACGTTCGCGATCCGCCCCGCCGTGTCCTGCAGCTCACCCCAGCTGACCTCGCGCACGACACCGTCGAACCGTTCGTGGATCATCGCCAGCCGGTCCCGGGGCCAGCGATCGCAGATGTCGGCGGCGATGTTGTAGCGCTCGGGGACGTTCCAGCTGTGCTCGGAGCAGGCCTGCTCGTATGAGGTGAAGCGGGGGGCTGTGGTGCTCATCTGCGCATCATCGCACTGCTCAGGGCACGTCTTCAGCCAATCGCAGGCCAAGCCCTTCCGGCGCGTGCAGCGCCAGCATCTCCGCCGAGACGTCGATCCGCCTCGGGTCCCACAGCGACCCCAGGACCATCACGGCGAACGCGACCGGCACCGACACGATCGCCGGCTCGCCGAGCAGCGCCAGGATCCCGTGCGTCGGCGAGCCGAGCCCGATATCGGTGAAGATCGCTCCGGTCGAGACGGCCAGACCGAGCACCATCCCGGCTGCCGCCCCCCGCGCCGTCAGCCGCGTCCACCAGATGCCGAGCAGAAACAGCGGGCAGAAGGTCGAGGCCGCGATCGCGAACGCCCAGCCGACGAGGACGGAGATATCGACGCCGCGCGCGATCAGGGCCAGCGCCGCCGGCACGATCATCCCGAACACGGCCGCGACCCGAAAGCCACGTCGGCGCGCCGCCACTCGCGGACCGGGCGTCACACCGCGGCGAACGTGGGGCCAGACATCGTGGGAGAGCGTGCCGGCCAGCGACACGAGCAGCCCACTCGAGGTCGAGAGGAACGCCGCGAAGGCACCCGCGCAGGTGATCGCAGTCAGCAGTTCACCGCCGACTCCGGGCCAGGCGATCCGCGGCAGACGCAGCACGACGTCATCGGTGGCGCCCGTGATGTAGAGCTGCGGCGCCAGCTCCCGGCCGAGCGCCCCGTAGACGGCCGGGAACGCATAGAACAGCGCCAGCAGACCGAGCACCCGCACGGTCGTGTGGCGGGCCGCGTGACCGTCGGGGTTGGTGTAGAAGCGCACGAGGATGTGCGGCAGCCCCATCGTTCCGAGGAACGTCGCGATCAGCAGCGAGTAGACCAGCAGCGGCGCGCCCTGCCCGTCGCCGCCGCCGATGGGACGGCCCCACTGCGATCCGCGCAGCGGCACGTCGCCGGTCGCGACCGGCACCGCCTGGTCCGGACCGATCCGCAGCCTCGCACCCTTCGCCAGCGTCAGCTTCCCGCCGGCGCGGACGCTCAGCTCGACGCCGTTCAGATGCACGGTCTCGGTGACCGGAAACTCCATCTGCTGTCGTGCCGGCAACCTGACCACGAGACCGCTGCGCCCCGCGTGCGGCCACGCATCGCCGAACAGCGCCGCGCGCTCACGCAGCCCGCCGAAGTGGATCAGCAGCACGATCGCGGGGACGCTGATCGCGAACACCTTCACCCAGAACTGGAACGCCTGCACGTAGGTGATCCCGCGCATCCCGCCGACCGCGACGTTGATCGCGACGATCACCGCGACCACCGCCACCCCGACCCAGTAGGGCGCGCCGACGACGACGCCGAGCGCCAGCCCCGCGCCCTTCAGCTGTGGCACGAGATAGAAGCCGCCGATCACGAGCACGACGGCCGCCGCCAGCAGCCGCATCGGCGGGCTGTGCAGACGCGCCTCTGCAAAGTCGGGGATCGTGTAGGAGCCGAACCGCCGCAGCGGTGCTGCCACGAACAGCAGCAGCGCCAGATACCCCGCCGTGAACCCGAGCGACTGCCACAGCGCGCTGGCGCCGATCTGCATCTCGAGCCCGGCGATCCCGAGAAACGACGCGGCCGAGAGGTACTCGCCGCTGATCGCCGCTGCGTTCCACCATGCGGTGACGGCCCGTGAGGCGACGAGCAGGTCCGACGTCGTGCGCGCGAACCGCACGCCCCAGGCGCCGAGGCCGAGCGTCCCGAAGGTGACCGCCCCGACCGCCAGCACCGCCGCGATCAACGCTCCACCAGGTCCCTGAACTCGTCGTCGAGCGCGTCAGCGCGCCGCGCGTACAGCCAGCCGATCGCGAGGAACAACGGCAGCATCGGCACCGCCACCAACCATGCCGCCAGCGGCACCCCCAGGATCCAGATGTGGCGCAGCCGCGGCAGCAGGTACAGCGCCAGCGGCAGCACCCCGAAGATCGCCCCGAACGCGACCAGCGCCAGCAGTGACAGCGTCAGCTGCGCCCGCCGCAGGCGCCGCAGATAGACGAGGCCGTGCGCGGTTGACTCGGCGAGCTCATCACGGGGCGTGCGGGTCGTCACATTCGCAGCCTTCGCCGCAGGTCGGGCAGCAACCGCCTGGCGACCGGAACCTGGCTCCCGTCCTGGAGCACCACCGTCGCGCCACCCCCGAGCTCGGGGCGGATCTCGACGGCCCGGCGGAGGTTCGCGACGTAGGAGCGGTGGACGCGCACGAACCCATACGGCCGCCACCGCTCCTCGATGTCCGACAGCGCCGCCCGCACGAGGTAGCGGCCCGAATCGGCGTGAATCCGCACGTAGTCGCCCTCGGCCTTGACGTAGAGCACCGTCGAGCGCTGCAGCAGCCGCGTCGCCCCGCCCCGCTGATGCTCAACCGGAATGATCTCGTCGGTCATCCCCGGAGGGCCGGGATTTGGGGTGCCCCGTTGGGCACCCCGGAGGACCGTGTCGAGCTCCTGCCCGCTGAGCGCACGCTCGAGCGCCTGCTCGACCCGGGTCCGCGAGACCGGCTTCATCAGGTAGTCGAGCGGATGCAGATCGTGCTCGAAGGCGCCAACCGCCCCATCCTCGAAGGCGGACACGAACACCAGCGCCGGCGGCTGGGCGAAGCGACTGAGCACGCCCGCCAGCTCAAGTCCGTCGATCCCGGGCATCCGCACGTCGAGGAAGACGACGTCGAAGGTGTCCTCTGACAATTTGCGCAACGCCTCGCCACCGCCGTCGGCGAGGACCACCTGCTCGACGGACTCGGACTGCTCGAGCAGCCGGCCGAGATCCTCGAGCGCGGGCCGCTCGTCGTCGACCGCCAGCACGCGCAGGCTCATGCGGCCCTGACCCCCGCGCGGAACTTCGGCAGCGTCATCGTCACGGTCGTGCCGGCATCCGGGGTGGAGTCGATCTCGAGTCCGTAGCCCGGTCCGAAGCTCGCCGTCAGCCGCGCCTGCACGTTCGCGATCCCGACTCCCGTGCCCTGACCGGCGAGCGCCTGGGCGGCCAGTTCCGGGTCCATTCCGACCCCGTTGTCGGAGACGACGAGCTCGACGTCGGCGTCGATGTGGCGGCCGACGATCTCGATCCGGCCGTGTCCGCGGCGCTCGACTCCGTGACGGACCGCGTTCTCGACCAGGGGCTGCAGACTGAGCACCGGCACGACAGCCTGCAGCACCTCGGGCGCGACCGCAACCCGCACCGTCAGCCGCTCACCGAAGCGGGCGCGCTCGAGCCGCAGGTACTTCTCGACGTAGGACAGCTCGTCGGCCAGGGTCACGTACGGCCGCTGGCTGCGGAACGCGTAGCGCGTGAACTCGGCGAACTCGGTCAAGAGCTCCCGGGCCTCCTCGGGCTGGGTGTGGATGTAGCTCGCGATCGCAGCCAGTGCGTTGTAAATGAAGTGCGGGCTGATCTGGGCCCGCAGCGCCCGCAGCTCGGCCCGGGCGAGCCGCTCGCCCTGGTCATCCATCGCCTTGAGCTCAAGCTGCGCGGAGACGAGGCTGGCGGCCTCGGCGACGGTGCGGGTGTCATCGGGCGTGACGCGACGGCCGCGGCCGTACAGCGCGACGAACGAGCCGACGAGCTCTCCGGCGACCACAAGCGGCGCCGCCACGGCGGGGCCGAGCGGACAGTCGGGGTGCCCGCAGCCGATCTGCGTCTCGACGTGCAGGCGGTCGGCACGTGGTGGTGCCGTGATCGGGATCAGCGGATCACCGGCACGGTGATGATCGTGGCCGATCCCCTCGAACGCGAGGATCTGATCGCGGTCACCGAGGGCCACAGCCGAGGCCTGGGTCAGCGTCCGCAGCGGCACGACCGCCTTTGCGGCGGTCTCCCGCGAGAGGCCGCGGCGCAGCTCCGGCAGCATCACGATCGCGGCGTGCAGCGCCGCCTGCATCGCGCCGAACTCGTCGGAGATCACCCGTGGCCGGCGCAGCAAACGCAGCGCCGCCACCAGCGAGGCGACGCTGGCCCAGCCAAGGACGACTCCCAGAAGGACCTCCACTCTCGCCGGGGAGCATAGACGCGCCGTCAGCGCGAACCGTTCATCGCACTGCAACCGCCGTTCGTCGCGCGTTCCCCGCCGATCGGAGATCGGGGGCTTCACGCGGGCGCCGACGTCGAATGTAGTTACACCGAGTCCAACTCTTGAGGAGAGGAGCAGAGATGGCAACAGTCAGCGAACCTCGTCCCGGTTCGAACGCCCCTGTGGCGTCGCCCGGTACCGGATCAGCGATGACAGGCTGGATTCCAGCCAACCCCGCACCGCTGGGCCTGTGCGGTTTCGGGATCACCACGCTCGTGCTGAGCGCGATGAACGCGAACCTGGTGTCGTTCTCGACACGACCTTCCGGTCGTGTTCGCATTGGCGGTGGCCTACGGCGGCCTCGCGCAGTTGCTGGCCGGGATGTGGGAGTTCCGAACGGGCAATACGTTCGGAGCGGTCGCGTTCACGTCCTTTGGCGCGTTCTGGATCAGCTTCTACTTCCTGGGAAGCTTCGATCTGGCGAAGGTCGGCGGCGGTGCTGCCGGCGCAGACGCGGGCCTCGGCCTGTACCTGTGGGCCTGGGGCATCTTCACCGGCATGATGTTCCTGTGCTCGTTCGCGGGCAGTCGCGCCGTGCAGTTCGTGTTCCTGGCGCTGACGGTGACGTTCGTGCTGCTCGGCATCGGCAACTCGGGCGGCGATGCCTCGATCATCCATGCCGGCGGCTTCGCCGGACTGGTCACCGCCGCAGCGGCGCTGTACACCGCGGCTGGCGAGATCATGGCCGCCCAGTACAAGCACGACGTGCTGCCGCTGGGCCGCCCGGCCCCGCGCAGCTAGCAGCCGGCGAGAAGAAGCGCTTAGATCGTGGGGCTGGTCCAACGGGACCAGCCCCACGTGCGATACCAGGAGAGGAACATGGCGATTTCAAGCGAGCATGAGCTGGAAGAGGAACTGGCCGGGCTTCTGGATGTGGAGAGCTTCGATCCGCCGGCCGGCTTCGCTGAGCATGCGCTGCTGTCGGATCCGAAGATCTATGAGGACGCGGAGCAGGACTGGAAGGGCTGGTGGGAGTCCCGTGCGAAGACGCTGCACTGGTTCCGGGATTGGGATCAGACGCTGGACGACTCCAACCCGCCGTTCTACAAGTGGTTTGTCGGCGGCAAGCTGAACGTCTCCTACAACTGCCTGGACCGCCACGTCGAGGCGGGCAACGGTGACCGCGTCGCCTATCACTGGCACGGCGAGGAGGGCGAGCAGCGCGCGCTGACGTACTCCGACCTGCTCTACGAGGTGCAGAAGTTCGCCAACGGGCTGAAGTCGCTCGGGATCAAGAAGGGCGACGTCGTCGGGATCTATCTGCCGATGATCCCCGAGGTGATCGTCGCGATGCAGGCCTGCGCCCGGATCGGCGCGGTGCACAACGTCGTCTTCGGCGGGTTCTCGGCGGAGTCGGTCCGCGAGCGCATGGAGTTCTCCGAGGCCAAGGCGCTGATCACCGTCGACGGGGCTGCCCGCAAGGGCAAGACCGCCGGGGTCAAGGCGAACGTCGACGAGGTGATGGGCGACCTTCAGTCGTTGGAGCACATCATCGTGGTGCGCTCCAAGGGCGTTGACTGCGAGATGAAGGACGGGCGTGACGTCTGGTATCACGACCTCGTCTCCGACGCTTCCGCTGACTGTCCGGCGGAGGAGATGGACGCTGAGGATCCGCTGTTCGTGCTCTACACGTCGGGGTCAACGGCGAAGCCGAAGGGGATCCTGCACACGACCGGCGGCTATCTGACCGGTGCGTCGACGACGCACAGGTACGTGTTCGATCTGCATCCCGAAGATGACGTGTACTTCTGCGCGGCCGATGTCGGCTGGATCACCGGCCACTCCTACATCGTCTACGGACCGATGAGCAACGGCGCCACCTGCGTCCTGTATGAGGGCGCGCCCGATTACCCGCACAAGGGGATCTGGTGGGAGCTGATTGAGAAGTACGGCGTGACGAAGTTCTACACGGCGCCGACGGCGCTGCGGGCCTGCATGAAGTGGGGGATCGAGCACGTCCAGAAATTCGACCTCAGCTCGTTGAAGCTGCTCGGCACCGTCGGTGAGCCGATCAACCCGAAGGCGTGGCTGTGGTACTACAAGGTGATCGGCGGGGAGCGCTGCCCGATCGTCGACACCTGGTGGCAGACGGAGACCGGCGCGATCATGATCACGCCGCTTCCGGGAATCGTCGCGACCAAGCCCGGGTCGGCGACCCGAACGTTCCCGGGGATCTCCGCGTCGGTCGTCGATGAGCGCACCGGTGAGCCCGTCTCCGAAGGACAGGGATTACTCGTCCTCAACCGCCCGTGGCCGTCGATGCTGCGGACGCTGTACCGCGACGACGACCGCTTCGTCGAGACCTACTGGAAGAAGTTCGGGCCGACGACCTATCTGGTCGGCGATGCGGCCCGGGTCGACAAGGACGGCTACTTCTGGGTGATCGGCCGCATCGATGACGTCGTCAACGTCTCCGGTCACCGGCTCTCGACCGCAGAGGTCGAATCGGCGATCGTCGCCCACCCGGCCGTTGCCGAGGCCGCTGTGATCGGTCAGAACGACGAGGACACCGGCCAGTCGATCTGCGCGTTTGTGACGCTGCAGGGCGACCAGGCCGGAACCGAGGAGCTGGTCGAAGGGATCCGCGCGACGGTCGCGGAGCGGATCGGCAAATTCGCGCGACCGAAGCGGATCATCTGGGCCGACGACCTGCCCAAGACCCGCTCGGGCAAGATCATGCGCCGGCTGCTGCGCGACATCGCCGAGGGACGGGCGCTGGGCGACGTGACCACCCTGCGCGACCCGACCGTGATGGCCGCGCTGGAATCGAAGATCAAGGAAGAGCGGGCGGCCGAGGACAGCTGAGCTGGGGCGGTGAGTGTGTCGGGCGGCCGTGACAGGCGGTCGCCCGGCCTCACGTCTAGCGCTTCTTGCGCTTGCGCTTGGGGGTGTTGGAACGGGTGCGCGCGTCGGAGTCCTCGGCGTCGACGACGGCTCCCGCGTTTGTCGCCACCGCGGCGTTGCCGCTGCGGGCGGCACGGCGTGCCGCAGCCGCCTGCTGACGGGACAGCTGCGAGGCGGTCATCGCCCACGGGACAGCCATCCCCGCGTCCCAGGCCGCGGGCTCGGCAGCCGGCCAGCGCCCACCGACGAGCAGGGCGACCGACGCCAGCCAGGCGCCCTGGACGACCGGGACGATCGCCCCGATCGGAAACAGGATCAGTGCGCCGGCGAACACGCCGGCGTAGCCCATCGGCTTGAACAGCAGCCCGACGCGCATCGCGTTCAGCGCGATCCAGATGACGGCGGCGGCCAGCATCAACGCACCCAGTTCGCCGAGGATCTGAGGGGCGACGATGCCCCAGCCGCTCATCAGCGCCCGAGCCTGCGGGTAGCTCTGCAGGCCGGTGTTGACGAACGTGTGCGCCTTCTCCGACAGGATCACCCAGTAGACGAGCGAGCACAGCGCCGAGACTCCAGCGCCCGCGTACGCCAGCTTGCCGATGAAGCTGCGGTACTCCGGGTTCCGCAGGCCTGAGATCTTGGCCAGAAAGGCGAGCAGCAGCGCCAGCGCGATGTAGCCGATCGCGTTGAGGACAGCGCCGACGAGATCAATCGGGAACCGCTTATTGACGGTGATCAGCGTCAGCGTCAACTCATTGACGCTGGTGTGGACACCGGACAGCTGCAGCAACTGCGAGCCGACGATCAGCACCGCCGCCGCGAACGCAATCCATCCGTAGCGCACGCGCACGCGCGACTCGTAGGCGATCAGGTCAGCGGGGTTCATCGCCCGGCATCCTAGTGCTCACGCGGTCTCAGACCGCGCGCGGCCCGCTCGCCATCGCGGCGAGCGCGAAGGGGAAGGTGATCGGGATCCTCGGAGCCGAGCAGCCGCGAGAGCCGATCCCCAACGGCCAGCAGCAGGTCAAGCACGGGCGCGATCACCGCGATTCCGGTCTCGATCCGGGACCGCAGCACCTCGTCGTGGGTATTCGCCGACATTCGGGCGAGTGTACGGCGAAGAATTGCAAGAGGTCTCACGCCCGCGGAGTACGATTGACGTATGGAAGGAAGCGGTTTTGGCGGAATGTTCGGAGATCCCGACGAGATCCAGCGCCGGCTTGGTGAATTTGCCGAGCAGATGCAGGGTGCACAGCGTCTCGCGTGGGCCGACAACGCAATCAAGTTGGCGGTCGACCTGACGGTCGCCGCGATGCAGCGAGTGAACATCCAGGGGACCACCGAGCAGCAGGCGGAACAGCTGCGGTCGGTGATGGCGGTCATCTTCCCCGAGGCCGTCACGCTCGTGCGCGAAGCGCGCGAGGGCCTCTCCTAGTCCTCGCTCAGCTCACCCGGCAGCAGGCCCCAGACGAGCGAGTCGCGGCGTTCGCCCGTGGAGCGGATCCGCATGTGCGAGCGCAGGTGGCCCTCACGTGTGAAGCCGGCCCGTGCTGCGACCTTCTGGGAGGCGTGATTCTCGGGATCGTTCGTCAGCTCGATCCGCTCGATCCCGAGCGTGTCGAAGGACCATGCGCAGACGAGTTTGAGCGCCCGCGTCATGTACCCGTGACCACGCGCCTCGAGCGCGAGCCAGTAGCCGGTCTCTGCGCTGCGCAGGCGCGGATTGATTCCATGAACGCCGATCGCCCCAAGCAGCTGCCCACCATCGGCGGCGGTCACGGCGTGGCCCAGCCCCCGACCGGCGAGCCGCTCCGGCTCCTGGCCCTCGAACCAGTCGCGTGCGTCGGCGTCGGTGTAGGGAGATGGAATCCCGGGCGAGAACCGCGACAGCGATGGGTGCTGGCAGATCCGGACCACATGCGGCAGATCCGCCTGCATCCAGGGCCTCAGCAGCACGACGCCGTCTGTCAGCGGCGGATCGGGGAACGGGACCGCCGTCTGCGGGCCTGTGATCCACGGTTCGCTCACCGCTCGCTCCGATCCGAGGAGCGCGTGTGCCGCAGGCGCCGGGTCACTCAGCTCGCAAGGGCCGCGAGTACCTTCGCGTCGTGCTCGGCCGGCTTGACCTTGCGGAACACGTGGGTGATCACGCCGTCGGGGCCGATCACGAACGTCGAGCGCTCCATCCCCATGTAGGTGCGGCCGTACATCGACTTCTCCACCCAGACGCCATAGGTCTCGGCGACGGCGTGATCCTCGTCCCCGAGCAGCGGGAAACCAAGCGTGAACTTGTCGTCGAACTTGGCGATCTTCTTCGGCGCGTCGGGTGAGACCCCGAGCACGATCGCGTTTGCGTCGGCGTAATCGGCATTGTGGTCGCGGATCCCGCAGGCCTGCGTTGTGCAGCCCGGGGTGTCGGCCTTCGGATAGAAGTAGAGGACCACGTTCTTCCCTTTGAACGAGGACAGCGTCACAGGGTCGCCGTGCTGGTCGGGAAGGGTGAAGTCGGGTGCGGTGTCGCCAGGTTCAGGTGCCATCTCTTCACCCTACTTCAGGAGGCGCGATAGGCGCCGGTCCTTGAGGACCTTGTCGTCGGTCTGGCAGTGTGGGCAGTAGCTCATCACGTAGTCCTCGTAGTGGACGGCCTCGAGCGTCGTGCCGCATCGCGGGCACGGCTCACCTTGGTGGCGATGCACCCGCAGCGGCAGCGGCAGCTTGTCGGGGAGCGGCAGCTGCAACACCTGCTCGTAGTGTTCGATCGCATCGGTGAGGCGGCGGACGACGGCCTCGCGCAGACGCGCGGCCTCGGCGTCATCGAGGTCGGCGCCACGCTTGAACGGCGACAGCATCGCCTCGTGGAGAATCTCATCGACCCACGAGCGGCCGATGCCGGCGATCACATGCTGGTCGCGGAGCACCGCGTACAGCGGACGCGGCTGCTTGAGCAACTCGCGGAGCGGCGGTGGATCCGGCCACGCCTCGGGACCGAGCGCGGCGACCGTCTCCTCGTCCTCGACGGTCTCCCGGCGCAGAAGCTTGGCCCAGGCCCGCTGCTTTGTCCCGAACTCCCGCAGCCGCAGCTCGCGCCCGTCGGCCAGTCGCAGGAGCACGCGCGAGGTCTTGTCCCGCAGCGACGCGCGCTTGTCGTAGAGCTGGAGTCGCCCTGCCGACATCAGGTGGATCATCAGCACCAGGTCGTCGCCGGCTCCGATCAGAAACAGCTTGCCGCGGCGCTCGATGCCCGTCAGCGTTGTGCCGTCGAGGGAGTGCAGCGGCGGATCGAATGTCTTCAGCGCGTTGATGCCCGGAGCGAGGGTCGATTCGATCGGCGCGCCGGCAACCGCCGCGCCGATCAGCCGCGCCGTGATCTCGACCTCAGGTAGCTCGGGCACGCCATGTCAGCGTAGCGTCGCAGGGCGGCCAGAATCCACACGAAACCCACCGAAAATTCATCGCTGCCGTTAAGCGCTGTTTAGGTTCGCGGACGGAGGATCCCGTCCATGACAGACCTACTCGCAATCATCGACCAGGGCGATACCGACGAGCTGCTGATCGCGGAGATCGTCCGCCGCCACCCCGACCGCGTTACGGTGCTGTTCGAGGACGGCGACGCAGACCTCGCACAGGACGACTCACCCAAGGGACGCGCCCTCCGCGATCGCCTGGCGGTCCTGCTGTCCGCGATCGAGCAGCGCACCGGCGCCGTTGTCGTCGGGCTTGCAGGGAGCCGTGATCAGCTGCGCGGCTGGCGGTTCGACCGCGTCATCGGCGGTCGGCCGCCGCTGGGCGCGGTCTAGTCGCGGCCGCAGACCAGATAGGCTCGCGGCCATGCCGCAGCCGCTCGCGCCCGATGACATTGTCGAGACGCTCGATGACGTCGCCGAGGGCTCTCGCGAGCCGCTGCTGCAGCTCGCCCCGCTGCGAGCGTTCCTGACCGAGCACGGCCTCGAGGCGCCGGCCGACCTCAGCGCCGAGCATGTCGGCGAGGGCCATTCCAATGTGACCTTCCGGTTGTCGACCGGCGTGATCGTGCGTCGCCCGCCGCGCGGTCCGCTGCCACCGACGGCCCACAACGTGATCCGCGAGGCGCGTCTGCTGGCAGCGCTGGCGCCGACGGCGGTGCGAGCGCCCAAGGTCCTCGCCGCCTGCCCGGACCCTGAGGTGATCGGAGCTCCGTTCTACGTGATGGAGTGCGTCGAGGGCGTGGCGATCACCGACGCACTGCCGGCGGCGCTCGACACACCGGAGCAGCGCAACGCGGTCGCCGACGAACTGATCGATGCGCTCGTCGAGCTCCACGCCGTCGACTGGGAGGCAGCGGGGCTCAGCGACTTCGGCAAGCCGAGTGGTTACCTGGAGCGACAGATACGGCGCTTCCTCGGCCTGTGGGAACACAACCGCACGCGCGAGCTTCCGATCGTCGAGGAAGTCGGCAAATGGCTTGCGACGAATCTCCCCCAATCCGGACCCGCGACGATCGTTCACGGCGACTACCGGCTCGGGAACACGCTCTATGACGAGACGGCGCCCGCGTCGCTGACGGCGATCCTGGACTGGGAGATGGCGACGCTCGGCGACCCGCTGGCCGACGTCGGCTATACGCTGATGTTCTGGGTCCAGGCAGGCGACGATCTCGGGCCGCTGGCCCTGCAGCCGATCACCGCCCAGCCGGGCTTCCCAACGCGGGCCGAGGTGATCGAGCGTTACGAGAACAGGTCAGGGCGTTCGATGCAGGCACTGGACTGGTACGTGACGATGGCGATGTGGAAGTCCGTCGTCTTCATGGAGGGCAACTACAAGCGCGCCGCTGCCGGCGCCACTGATGACCCCTACCTGAAGACGTTCGGCGATTCGGTCGTCGCGCTGGCCGAGCGGGCGCTCGACGTCAGCCGCACCGGATTTGCCTGAGGGGTTCGGGCGGCGCCTACGGCGCCATGATCGACGACGTGTCGACCTGGCGGAGGATCGGCTTGCCGCACTGCCAGCAGAAGGCCGCGCCACTTGAGTGCGGCGATCCGCAGCTGTTGCACATACCGGCGGTACCGGTGTGCTCGAGCGCGAGGATCCGCTCGATCTCGCTCAACTCGGCGTCAGCATCCTGCAATTCCGCGGCTCGCTTGATGATGATGTCGACGCGGATGCGGTCACGGATCGCCATCTCGTACACCATCCCGCCCAGATCCCACTGGAGCTCGGCGACGCGAGCGGTCAGCTGATCACGACGACGTTCGATGTCCATCGCCGGCGCGTCCTCGAAGTCGCCCGCCGGAGCGGGAGCAGACGGCTTGCCGAACAGGCGCTGCGGATCAAACCGCCGGCCGGGTGACGTTGTGGACATCGATCAGCTCCGATCAGCCGAAGAAGTTGCCGGTTTCTTTGCCATTGGTGCAGCCGGGTGTACCGGCCGTGCATGACCCGCCTGGCTTGACGGTCGGCGTCTTGGTGACGCTGGAGGAGACACCCGAGCTCGGGGGCGGCGTGTTCTTCTTCGCCGCGACCGTGTTGCTGCCGGTGCTCGCCTTCACGCTCTTCTTCTTCGACGAGCTCGAACCGGAACTGCCGGACGTGTTGCTGGTCGAGCCCGTGCTGGCGGCCCCGCTCCCGGTGTTCCCCGTCGTCGCCGCCGAGGTGCCGCCGCCGCTGCCACCGCCGTTGACGGTGATGTTGTTGACGGGCTTTTGGGTGCCGCTGTTGGAAACCGCGTGCCCAATCAGGACGCCGACGCCGATCGCAAGCAGCAGCACGGCGATGCCCGCGAGGAGCGTCGTGCCCGACGTCCATCCGCCACGCGGCTGCACCGCGACCGCGGCAGGAGCCGGAGCCGGAGATAAGCCTGTGCTCTGCAACGCGAAGCGAGCCTTGCCCCGGCGTGTGCCGCACTCAACGCAGTAACGCTGGTCGGGCGCCATCTCGGCACCGCAGGTGGAGCACCGGTCCGTGGTGCCGGCCTGGTTCATCAGAAGCGGCGTCGGCGGCGCACCCGCCGGCGCGGTCGTGGCTCCGTGCTGGGACTCGCCCTCGGTTCCCTGCGTCGTCACTGACATACGGCGGCAAGCGTAAGCCGGGTCCAGCACCTGCTTGTGAACATGGTGTGAACCAACGCTCTGGCTCCGCCAATTAACGGGGTGCTGAGGCATAATCGCCGTCGGCCACGGACTGGTTTTCTCCCTTCCACAGTGACTGTGCATCCCGACGACGACACTCCGCGGCATCGGCCGCTGGACTGCCGCGAATGCGGCACCCGCCTGACTGTCGATCAGCGCTACTGCGTTGAGTGCGGCACCCGTGCGCGCCCCTTGCCGCGGCAGATCCTGCTGACCCTGGTGGCGATCAGCCGCGGCCGGCGCGGGCGGCCGGCTCCAGCCGCGTCACCCGCGCGCACACCCACAGCCGCGGTCAGGCCGTCGCTGCGGCCGGCCTGGATGCCCGCGTTCCCGTTCGAACTGCCGTCGCCACGCGCGGCCGCAACCTCGGTGTTGGCGCTGCTGGCAGCGGGAGTCGTCGTCGGCAGCGGAAATCTCAGCATCGCGGAGGCCCCGCTGAATCTGATCGTCAACGGATTCGGTTCACACCCAACCGCTACCTTGCAGCCGACCACGAGCAGCAACGGCGTCAGCGGCAGTAACTCGGGATCCACGGGATCGACAGGAAACACCGGATCGACAGGATCGACCGGCGCGAGCACGACCGCGGCTGCTGCGAACACCGGCTCGAGCACCACGACGACGGCCTCGACCTCAGAGCTGCCACCGATCAAGCACGTCTGGGTGATCACGCTCGGCACCCAGAACTACGCGCAGGCGTTCCCGGCCGGTGGCAGGACGTATCTGGCCAAGACACTTGCGAAGCAGGGCGAGCTCGTCTCGCAGTACTTCGGGGTGACCCAGGGCGAGCTGGCCAACGAGATCGCGATGGTGAGCGGCCAGGGTCCGACACCGCAGACCCAGACAACCTGCCCGACGTTCACGGCGATCAAGCCCGGAGTGACGGCCCCGCCCGACAAGCAGGTGATCGGAACCGGCTGCGCCTACCCGAAGAGCACGCCGACGCTGGCCTCTGAGCTCGCTGCGAAGAGCGACACCTGGAAGGCCTATGTCCAGGGGCTGGGCTCGGTCGTGAAGCTCCCTGGCGCCAAGAAGCTCAAGCGGGTCGGCACCGTCAACGCCGCCACCTGCCGGCATCCGGTCATCGGGAGCAAGGATGCGTTCCAGCAGGCGAGCGCGGCCGACCAGTACGCCACCTGGCGCGACCCCTTCGTCTACTTCCGCGGGATCACCAAGAGCGCCCAGTGCGGCAGTGACGTCGTCGGACTCGGCACCCTCACAAGCGATCTGGCGAGCGCAGCGCAAACCCCGAACGTCTCCTTCATCTACGCCGACCCGTGTGACGACGGCACCAGCACCCCGTGCCACAAGGGAGCCAAGGCGGGAATGGGTCCGGCCAACAGCTTCCTGCAGACGATCGTGCCCAAGATCATGAAGTCGGCGGCCTACAAGTCCGACGGGATGATCCTGATCACCTTCGCCCAAGCCCCACAGACAGGCCCACACGCGGACAGCGGGAGCTGCTGCGACCAGCCGACGAGCTACCCGAACCTGCCCTCGACGGGCACGACGACCACGGGCTCGACGACGACCGGGACAGACACCACCACCGGGACGGACACGACGCCTGACACGGACACCGGGACGGGCACGACCGTCACGTCGACCAGCATCACCAACGGCTCGGACACCAGCACCTCCACCGCTGACATCACGATCCCGACGACGGACACCACCCCAACCGGTGTCACCACCGACACCGGCACGAGCACGAGCCCCTACGACATCGCGCCGACCGGGACCGACACGACGACCACAGGGACAACGACCACCACCGGCACCTCCTCCACAACGCCCACGCCCGTCGGCGGCGGCCAGGTCGGCCTGCTGGTGCTGTCCCAGTACGTCACGCCGGGCGGCAGCGACTTCATTGACAGCTTCAACGACTACTCGGTGCTCGGCTCGATCGAGCAGCTGTTCGGCCTCAAGCGCCTCGGCTACGCGGCCGATCAGTCGCTGCCGCTGTTCGGGCCGAGCTTCTACACCGCCTACACGCCCGGCTAGCGTTCTTCTTTCTCGGACACTTAATGCGTCTATATGACGCCTGAAGTGTCCGAGAAAGACGAAGGCCCCCGAGATCTGGGATCCCGGGGGCCGCGTACGTCCTTCGGCTCTTGATCCGGACTCGCTTCCTGATCCGGACTCCCTTCGTCGGCCGGGGTCGCGTTACGCGACCAGCTCCACGGTGCTGGCCGTGGGAGCGACCTTGAGTGCGTGGTGCCGGGCGGCGACGACGGCCATCCGGCCGAGGACCTCGGCGACGGCCATCGCCAGCAGCGCCACGGTCCACGCCTGAGCGCTGGTGATGTCGTGGTGAGCGCTGAAGCTGACGAGGTCGTGGGCGCCGGAGTGCGAGATCCAGAACGTGAACGCGAACCGGGAACCCATGCCGAGTACCCAGAAGATCGCTGAGGCCCAACCCGCGCGGACGGTGACGGTCCCGTCGGTGAGCCGGCGCATGATCAGTGACTGGCCGCTGGCGATGCCGATGATCGCGCCGGTCAGGGCGGTGACGCCGACCAGCAGCAGATCGTTACCGCCGGTCGGGATCGTGTTGAGGTAGATGACGACGGCGATCCCGACCGTGACCAGCGGGCGGATCATCGTGGAGTAGGAGAAGGGGCGCTCTTTGATCTGCAGCAGAACCAGCAGGACGAGCACGGAGTCAAGGATGTAAGTGGTGATGGACATAGGAAGATCATCCGCGCGGCACCGTGTTTGCACATCGCCGCCAGGATTGATCTCCGGGTTGATCCTGCGGGCCTCTCAACCCCCAGGTTGAGAGCACCACCAGGCGTCGACGAGAGCGTCCTTAAACAACTCGGGCCCCGGTCCGAAGACCGGGGCCCGAGCGAGGCCGGCGCGTAGTGCGCGGAGGAGCCTTAGAGGGAGCTGATCAGACCGGAGTCGGCCGAACGGATCCCGGCGGGGAGCGGCGCGAAGTCAAGCGCCGTGCCCGTGTACAGACCACCGGACGGGCTGATGACCCAGTTCAGGAAGCCCTGGACCGCCGACACGTTCGAATCGTTCTTGTTGACGATCGCGTAGGTGTAGGTCGAGATCGGGTACGCCGTCTTGTACTTCTTCGACGGGTCCACGATCGAGACGCCGCTGAAGCCAGCGCCCTGCGGGCTGATCGAGCCATTCGACGAGGCGGCGTCGGCGATGTTGCTGGTGTTCGGGTACTCGAACTTGCCAGCAGCGTTCTCGACAGCAGCAGTCGTGATCCTTTCGTTGATCAGGTAGTAGGCGCTGATGTAGCCGATCGTGCCCTTGTTGGCGCGAACCTCGGCGGCGACGCCGGCGTTGCCGTTCTCACCGATGCCGGCGGGCGAACCCCAGGCGGTCGAGTACTGGTACTTCCAGGCGCTCCCACCACCAACCGTGAGGAAGTGCTGGAACGCGTAGGAGTCGCCGGAGCCGTCCGAACGGACGACCGGGGTGATCTTGCCGGCCCTTCCGAGCGCCTTCTTGTAGCTCGGGTTCAGCTTCGTGATCGCGGAGCTGTTCCACGACGTGATGCTGCCGCTGAAGATGCCAGCGAGAACCTTCGCGCTCAGGTGAAGGCCGTTGCCAACACCCGGGATGTTGTAGCCGAGACCGGTGGCGCTCAGGGCCCACGGGATCTGGACCGGCGTACCGAACGTGTCGCCCGAGAACTGCGACGACGTCATCGGAGCGTCTGACGCGCCGATGTCAACCTGGCCGACCTGGATCAGCTGGATGCCCTTACCAGAGCCGACGCTCGAGGTCTGGACCGTGGCGCCGGTGTAGTGGCTGGCCCAGTCAGTGGCCAGCGGGTAGACCAGCGACGAGCCGGCCTCTTTGATCGTCGTGGCAGACGCCTCGGCGGTCGCGCATGTAGCGCTGACGCCCAGCGCTGCTGCACCGACGCAGATCATCCTCTTGAGTTGCAAAGCTGTTCCTTTCACAAAGGAGTGGGGTTTGGTGTGCCTCGCCTTTTTTGGACACGGCGAGTACGGCGCGTCCCGACCGAAGCACGCCAGCGGATCAAGAATGGGCGACGCGCAGCACTAGCTTGTTACTAGGTTGTTACTGCCTTTTTGAAAGCTTGTGACTGTCGCTGCCCCGCTGAGCAGAAATCCGGCGGCTTGTCTAACTTCCCGGCCCGATGTCCGCGTCGACACCAGGTTTGCAGCCGCCCTTGGTCAACCCGGCGCGCGAGAGGCGAGCGCGCCGTGCACAGCTGAACCTCTTTGACGGGCGCGCGAACCGCGTGCTCAAATACCTGGCCCTGGCGGGCGGGATCCTGCTCTTCATCGCGATGCTGTTGATCGCCTACCAGGTGATCGAGGGGGCCACGACCGCCTACGACAAGTTCGGGCTCGGCTTCATCACCCACAGCGTCTGGATCCCTGCGGCGAGCGAGTTCGGCGCGTGGCCCTACATCGCCGGATCGCTGGTGACAAGCGCCTTCTGCATGGTTCTCTCCACGATCCTCGGCGTCGCGATCGGCCTGTTCCTCAGCCTCATGGCGCCGCGTCGTGTCTCGGCGATCATCGGCCCGGTGATCGAGATGCTCGCGGCGATCCCGACCGTTGTGCTGGGCTTGATCGGCATCACTCTGATCTGCCCGTTCATCAAGAGCGACGTCGAGCCCGCACTGCACAGCGTGCTCGGCTTCCTGCCGATCTTCGGCGCTCCTCAAGCCGTCGGTAACTCGATCTTCGCGGCCGCATTGGTGCTGACGATCATGGTCGTGCCGATCATCGCCGCGCTCACCCGCGACCTGTTCCTGACCGTCCCACTGGAGCTGCGCGATGGCGCGGAGGCGCTCGGCGCGACACGGTTCGAGATGATCCGCGGCGTCGTCCTGCCGACCACCGTCTCCGGCGTCACCGCCGCCGCTGTGCTCGGTTTCGGCCGCGCGATCGGTGAGGCGATCGCAGTCGCCCAGGTCGTCGGCCAGCAGCCGCTCACGCACATCAACCTGTTCCTCCCCGGTGACACGCTGGCGGCGGCGGTCTCACAGCAGTTTGAGAGCCCGGTCAGCGCCCTGCACACCTCATCGCTGTTCTACTGCGCGACGATCCTGCTCGTCTTCAGCCTTCTCACGAACCTGACCGCCCGGCGGATCGCCCGCGGCTTCAGCTTCAGCGGCGGCCGGTTCCGGGGCAGCAAGACGAACAAGATGGTCGTCGACATGAAACTGGCGATGCCGACCGAGCTCGACCACATGAGCGGATTTGCGACTGACATCCCCCAGCTGAACGCGGACCTGCCCGACGACATTCATCCGGAGGACGCGGGATGAGCGCGCTCCAGCCGATCACGCCGGACCCCAAATACGCGCTGACGGCCAGCGGCAACCTCCGCCGCCGCCAGATCACAAGCCGGGTCTTCGAGGTCCTCACCGTGGTGGCGGCGGCGATCGCGGTGATCGTGCTGGTGATCCTCGTGTACTACGTCATCAAGCAGGGCGTCAGCGCACTCAGCTTCAGCTTCCTCTTCAGCGGCCAGCTCCCCGATGTTGAGGGCCAGGGTGGTGGCATCGGGCCGGCCCTGCTCGGCTCGATCGAGCTGATCCTGATCGCCACGATCATCGCCGTGCCCGCGGGCGTTCTCACCGCGATCTTCATCACGCAATACGCCGGTCGGCGGCTCGACTACCTGCTGCGCACGGTGATCGATCTGATGGCGTCACTGCCCGCGATCGTCGTCGGCGTCTTCGTCGCGGGCCTGATCAGCGATCCCCTCGGACAGTCGGCGTGGTCTGGCGGCGTCGCGCTGGCGCTGATCGAGGTGCCGCTGATCGCCAGCGCCAGCCTCGAGGCGATCTCCCGGGTCCCCCCGACACTGAACGAGGCAGCCGAAGCACTTGGCGTCGCCCGCTGGCGCTCGGTCGTCGGCGTGATCCTGCCGACCTCGACGAGCGGCATCGTCACGGCGACGATCCTGGCGGTTGCGCGTGCCGCAGGCGAGGCCGCGCCGATCCTGTTCTGCTGCAGCCTGTTCGCCCCGACCATTCAGCTCAATCCGCTGCACGCCGTGCCGAGCGTGCCACTTGTGATCCTGCAGCTGCTCGAGACGGGCTACCCGGCGGCGATTGCCAAGGCATGGGGCGCCGCGTTCGTCCTGATGTTCGTGATCCTGATAGCTAACATCGGCGCACGCGTTTGGCTGCGCCAGGCCAACAAGAAGCGGGGACTATGAGTCTCAAGGAGCCATCGATGTCCACTGACAGCGCACGGCCAAAGATTCGGTTGTCGGAGGGTCCGGGTGCGATGCCCGTCGTCGACCCGTCGGCATCTGGTGCGACCCAGCGCGAGGTCGTGTTCCGGGCCCGGAACTGCTCGGTCAATTACGGCCCCAAACTCGCGCTCGACGACGTCAGCCTTGACATCTACCGCAACCACGCGACGGCGTTCATCGGGCCATCGGGTTGCGGCAAGAGCACGTTCCTGCGCTGCTTAACCGGATGAACGACTCGATCGTCGGCTTCAAGCTCGGAGGTGAGCTCACCTACCACGGGCATGATCTGTATGACGCCCGCGCGAACCGCGTCGAGGTCCGTCGGCGGATCGGGATGGTGTTCCAGAAGCCGAACCCGTTCCCGAAGTCGATCTACGACAACATCGCCTGGGCTGCCCGCAACCTCGGGATGCGCGACAACCTCGATGAGCGCGTCGAGCGCGCCCTCCGCTCCGCCGCCCTCTGGGATGAGGTCAAGGACCGCCTGAAGAGCAGCGCTCTGGGGCTCTCAGGCGGCCAGCAGCAGCGCCTGTGCATCGCCCGCGCGATTGCGGTCGAGCCCGACGTGATCCTGCTTGACGAGCCCGCCTCAGCGCTCGACCCGATCGCGACCGCATCGATCGAGGACCTGATCCACCAGCTCAAGTTGCAGTACACGATCGTGATCGTCACGCACAACATGCAGCAGGCCACGCGCGTCGCCGATAAGACGGCGTTCTTCAGCCTCGACGAGCACCGTGTCGGCACCCTGATCGAGTACGACGACACGCAGAAGCTGTTCTCGCAGCCAGCCGACAGTCGAACCCGCGCCTACATCACCGGCCAGTTCGGCTGATCCGCAAAAAAAAGAGGGTGCGACCCGCAGGCCGCACCCCCTTTCAGGTCCAGCTGCGCCGGAGGGCTAACCCTTCAGCGTGATCTTCTTGCCCTTGACGGGCTGATCGGTTGTTGAGGTCGCGGTGACCGAGGTGACCAGCTTGCCAGCCTTCTTGAGGGCCGTGACGGCCTTCGAGCTGAGCTTGTAGGTCTCCGAGCCGGTCGCACCCGCCAGAACCGAGAACTTCCCGGAAGCGACCTTGACCTTCTTGCCCTTGATCTTTGCGGTCAGGACGATGGTGCCCTTACCGGCCTCGACGCTCGCGTCCTTGATTGAGATCGTCGCCTTCTTGCCGACGACGGTGCCCTTGCTACCGATGGTGATGGTGCCGAGCTTCGGCGTCGTGAACGTTCCCACGGCACTCGTGTAGAAGTTCGTCGAGTTGCCGCCGTAGAACGCCACACACGGACCCTGCTCAGCGGGCTCCTGGCCGGTCGTCGGCGTGAAGCTGCCGGTCGCACTGGCCGAGGAGATGCCGTAGGGCAGCGGCGTGCCGTTGATGCTGTTGGAACCGGCCGCGACCGGGTCCTTGCCGGCCGCCAGCTCAGCGGCCCAGCCCGAGTTGGTGTTCGCCGCAATCGTTGAGTTGACCACGCACGCGTAGTCCGGGTTGATCGTCGAGGCGAGAACCTTGGTCGGGTCCTTCGGATCGCCGGCGTAGCTGCCGGTACCAGCGGCCCAGGCCGCCTCGCCGCTCGTGCTGCTCTGCTTCGTGGTGCTTCCGAAGCCCTCAGCGTTTGACGTACCGGTGCCGTTGATCCAGGCCGTCAGGTCCGCGTCGCTGTATTCGTTGACGGTGGTGGCGTTCTGGGTCTCACCTGCCTGCTGGACGACCCAGTAGACGTACTTGGTGCCGGGGGTCAGCGGGCTACCGAGGCCAGTCGAGGCCGGGTATTCGCCGATCTCGGAGGACACGGGGCTCAGGCCGGTCGTGGTGTCAACCTCGACCACCGGAGCGGTGACCGTGTCGCCGCCCGGCTGGTTGCCGGATGCGACGTAGTCGGAGAGTGGATCTGCCTCGAACAGTGCGGTCGAGTAGTACTGCACGCCGTTGGCGTCGCCGGTCGGGATGCCGTTGAGAATCCCGGCGCCGGTGATCGTCAGACCACCGAAGGAGTACGGGTTGCTTGCCGAACCGGTAAAGGTGACGCCTTCGTCACCACCGGTGTCGATCGCGCCACTCAGCACGGCCGACTCAGGCGTGATCGCGTTCGCTCCGGTGACAACCGGCTGCGATACGTAATTATTGGCCGCGTCTGCGGGTCCTGCGACGAGCCCAGCCACGCCGAGCACCGCCGTAGCGGCGATCGCAGCGCGGGGAATCATCCTCGTCAATGTCGTCCTCCTGTGATTGGGGTCGCCGTCTCGGGTCGACCATCACGGCCAAGCACGAGCAGCACTACTGGCGCGGCCCAGCTCCAACTGGGCGCGCACCCTGAAGCGGGGCAAAAGTACCACGGCGACGCTCGGGCAAATGACCCCGAAACCCCATTCTTGGGGTTAATGCTGCGGTAGTCACAACCAGTTAACAACTTGATGGACTGTGGATACAAATTGGTAACAAATCGACAGTGCGATGGGTACGCTGACGGCGTGCGATATGCGCCACCTGCACGTCACCTGCTGCGGGCCCGCGACCTCGCCGACCACCGGTACGCGAGCCCAGTCACTGTCACCGAGATGGCGGCGGCCGCCGGTCTCTCACGGGCGCATTTCAGCCGCGAGTTCCGCAAAGCGTTCGGCGATTCGCCACATGCGTATCTGCTCACCCGCCGGCTCGAGCGCGCCGCGGCGCTGCTGCGCTCGACCGACCACTCCGTCGCCGAGGTGTGTCTCGAGGTCGGCCTGACGAGCGTCGGCTCGTTCACGACGAGCTTCAAGCAGATGTTCGGCGTCACCCCGACCGCGTACCGCGCGCAGGCGCCGCCGGCCGCACGGTGGGCGATGGTCCCCAGCTGCGTGCTGCAGATCTATGGCCGGCCGCAGCACAGCACATTTGGAGAAGACAGCCGACCCGCTCCGGACTAGCTTCCGTCGCACACCCAAACCAACGAGGAGCGACATGTTCAAGCTGACCAACGCCCAGCTCTGGGTCCACGACCAGGACGAGGCGCTCGACTTCTACACAAACAAGCTGGGCCTCGAGGTGCGCGCTGACGTCACCCTCGAGCAGATGGGCAACTTCCGCTGGCTGGTCGTCGGCCCGGCCGACCAACCCGAGTTCGGGATCGTGCTGATGGCCGTCCCGGGACCACCGGTGATGGACAGCGCGACGGCGGCGCAGGTGCTCGACCTGACGGCCAAGGGCTTTGCCGGCACGGTGTTCCTCACGACCGACGACGCGCAGGGCTCCTACGAGCAGCTGACTGCGCGCGGAGTCGAGTTCACGAGCCCGCCGACGGAGATGCCCTACGGGATCGACAGTGGGTTTCGCGACCCCAGCGGCAACAGCATCCGCCTGACGGAGGTCCGCACCAACTGGGCGATGGAGGCCCAGGCGGCGACCGCCTGAACGGCCGCGCGGCCGGCCGGCCACCATCTCCACGGCACGGTTCGGGGGTGGTCCAACGGGACCACCCCCAAGTACCGCTTCGTCAGTCGGCCAGCTCGATCGACTCGATCGTGGGGACCGGATCGACCGGACGGTCATTGCGCCCGGTCGGCAGGCCCTCGATCGCGTCGACCGCATCCATTCCGGCAGTGACCTGCCCGAACACGGTGTGCTTGCCATCGAGCCACGGTGCGGCGTCGGTGGTGACGATGAAGAACTGCGACCCATTCGTGTTGGGGCCGCGGTTGGCCATCGCGATCGCACCGCGCACGACCTTGTGGTCGTTGAACTCGTCCTCGAACTCGTAGCCCGGGCCACCGGTGCCGGTGCCCTGCGGGCAGCCACTCTGGATCATGAAGTCGGGGATTACCCGATGGAAGATGATCCCGTCGTAGAACCCGTCGGCGGCGAGCTTGCGGAAGTTCGCGACCGTCTTCGGAGCGTCGTCGTCGAAGAACTCGACCGCGATCGTTCCGTTTGTCGTGTGGATGGTTGCTGTGCTCATTGGCGCGAGGCTACCTCGTGACCCGACCTGCGGTCACGACGTCGGCGTCGTGGTGGTGATCGAGTACGGCGCTGTCGTGCTCGTGGTCGGCGTCGCCGAGCTGGTGTTCGACGAGGTCTGCAGCGCGTTGATCTTGCTCGTCGCAGTCACCGTGGGCACCGTGCCCGTGCCGCTGACCGCCCGCACGCAGCCGACGAGGGCCGTCTGGGCGCCACTCGCGGAGGGAGCCGTCGCCGTCAGCGGGACCGACGTCCAGCCGCTTTCGTTGGTGGCCGAGATGTTGATCGTCGAGTTGCCCTCGTCCGAGGAGCCGGCGGTGGTGCCGACGTCAAGCACGCAGGTGATCGTCACGTGCTGGGCGGTCCCGGCAGTGCCGCTCACGTAGACCCGCGGATCAGCGGTGACCAGGTAGGAGCTGCCTGCAGGAAGCGCCTCATCGGCGACGATCGTGCCGGTGCTGCTGCTTGACACGGCGCCGTTCACGCCCGGGGTGTCGTACTCGGCCGGCTTGCTGGCACCGCAGGTGACCTTGCCGGTGTTGGCGATCGCTGAGATCGCTGAGCCGGTTGCGCACGTGCCGCCGACGCGCAGCTGGACGGCGTTCTTGTTGACGCGGACAGCGCCGATCGTGCCGGGGATGATCTTGCGGTAACCGACGGCGTTGGACGCCAGCTTGTGGTTGGTGACGGCGCCGTTCTTGATCTGACTGGTGCCGACGCTGTTCGGCGCGAGCGTGCTCGCGGCATAACCGACGCCGCCCGCGCTGAATACCAGCGCGGTAACGGCGACTGCCATGGCCGCGGAGGGCCGCTTGCGCGGCAGCAGTGAAGCGATGCGCTTCATCAGGTGAGCCTCCATTCGTGTGGGGTGGATTGCCCTTCTCCTTCCCCCAACACGGGTGCGACCATCCAAGTCTCGGCCCTTTTTTCGGGGCATTACAGGGACTTTATGCGGATGGTCCGGATCCGGACCGGATTGGCGGCTCAGGCGGGGGCGAGTTCGAGCCGCAACGGCTGGCCCTTGACCTGAACCTCGGCGGCGCCGGCGAGGACCTGGTCGGCTGCCGCCTCCGGGACCTCTGCAAGCGCGAAACGCTCGAGCACGCGAACGTTCCTGACCGCCTCGCCATCGAGGCCGGCGGCGGTCGTCAGCGCATGGATGACGTCGGCCGGCTCGATCCCGTCTGCACGACCGCCCGCGATGATCAGCTTGCGGACCTGCAGATCACCGTTGACTGGCTCGTGCGGCTTCGTATGCCGGCGTGGCTTGGTCGGCTGGACGATCGTCGGCGCAACGCGCGCGTCCTTGACCCACGGTGCCATGCGGACGCCCGAGTGGTTCTCGATCGCCTCGAGATCACGCTTCTGCCGGGCCTCGTAGAACGTGATCGCCCGGCCGCTGCGGCCGACACGGCCGGTGCGCCCGATCCGGTGCACGTACACGTCCGGGGAGGTCGGAACATCGAAGTTGATGACGTGGGAGACGGTCGAGATGTCGAGCCCGCGCGCAGCGACATCGGTGGCCACCAGCAGCGGCAGGCGTCCGTCCTTGAAGGAGATCATCACTCCGTCACGCGAGCCCTGCGACATATCACCGTGCAGGGCCTTGACGTTCATCCCCTTGTCGCGGAGGGTCTTGTAGAGCTGATCACAGCGGATCTTGGTCCGTGCGAACACAATCGCCTGCACCGGCTTCTCGGCCTCCAGGACCTCGACGAGCGTGGCGTTCTTGTCCTTGGCGGCGACCTCGAGCGCGAACTGCTCGACCGAATCGACCGTCAGCGTCGCGGCCTTGACCTTGACGATCTCCGGTTCGTACATGTACTTGTCGGCCAACCGCCGGATCTCCGGGGGCATCGTCGCCGAGAACAGGGCCGTCTGGCGGCTGGACGGCGTCAGCGCAAGGATCTTCTCGACGTCCTCGAGGAATCCGAGATCGAGCATCTCGTCAGCCTCGTCGAGCACCACGAAGCGGGTCGAGTGCAGCATCAGCGAGTGGCGGCTGATCAGGTCCTTGACCCGGCCGACGGTGCCAACCACGATGTGGCCACCCGCTCGCAACTGGGCCTGCTGTGTACGGATCGGGGCGCCACCGAAGACGGCGACCACGTCGACGCCCTTGCGCTGACCGTAGGTGCGCAGCGCCTGCGTGACCTGGATGCAGAGCTCACGGGTCGGGGTCAGGACGATCCCCTGGACCTCGCGCTCGGTGGGATCGACGTACTGCATCATCGGCAGGCCGAACGCCGCCGTCTTGCCGGAGCCGGTCTGCGCCTGGCCGATCACATCACGACCCTCGAGCAGCAGCGGGATCGCTTCTGCCTGGATCGGGCTCGGTTGTTCGTAGCCGACGTCACTCAGCGCTTGGAGGATCGGCTCGGACAGACCGAGCTCTGCGAAAGTTGTCATTACCACTGAAGATAGACGGCGGTCTCGGGTCCGGGCTTTGCGGTCCGGATATCCTGCGGCGCGGGACAAATTCAATGGGTCCTAATCACGTGGAACCTAATCACGTGGACCCTAATAGCTTGGTACCTAATGATTTGGTACCATCGTGTCGATACCGGTTTTGACCGTCCCCTTTTCGCGAGCCCCAGGAGCCGCCCACGATGCAGACAGAGAAGATTGACCGGCGCGTTTGGATCATCAGCGGCGTCGCGATGCTCGGCGCCGTGATGTCGATTCTCGACACCACGATCGTCAACGTCGCGCTCGACTCCCTCGGCCACGACCTCCACGACAAGCTGAGCACGATCCAGTGGGTCGTGACCGGCTACATGCTGTCGCTGGCCGCGGTGATCCCCGTCAGCGGCTGGGCCGCGCGACGGATCGGCGCCAAGCAGGTCTTTCTCTTCTCGGTGGTGATGTTCACGATCGGATCGGTCCTGTGCGGCCTGGCGACCACGCAGCAGCGAACTGATCATCTTCCGCGTGCTGCAGGGCGTCGGCGGCGGCATGATCATGCCGCTCGCGCAGCTGATCATGGCCCAGGAGGCCGGCCCGCAGCGGATGGGCCGCGTGATGAGCCTGGTGGCGGTGCCGATGATGCTCGCCCCGATCCTCGGGCCGACGCTCGGCGGCATCCTCATCCAGACGCTCGGCTGGCGCTGGATCTTCTTCGTGAACCTGCCGGTCTGCCTCATCGCGGTCGCGCTGGCGCTCAGGCTGCTCCCGAAGTCCGAGGGCCAGCCGTCCGACCGGCTGGACGTGCTGGGCCTCGGCCTGATGTCCACCGGGCTGGTCGGCATCACCTACGGCCTGGCGGAGATCGGCACGCTGGGCACCTTCGATTCCGCCCGGGTCTATCTGCCGATCGTCGATCGGGATCGTGCTGGTGAGCGGCGTTCGCGTTCCACGCGACTGCGCGATAAGAACCCGCTGCTGGACCTCAACCTCTACCGGCGCTGGAACTTCACGGCGGCCTCGTTCGCGATGTTCGCGCTCGGCGCCGCGGTGTTCGGCGCGATGATCCTGATGCCGCTCTACTGGCAGCAGCTGCGCGGGTAGAGCGTGATCGACACCGGCCTGCTGACCGCTCCGCAGGGGCTCGGCATGGCGATCGTGATGCCGCTCTCCGGCCGAGCTGACCGAGCGCTACGGAGGCGGCCCGATCGCGCTGTTCGGCGTGATCCTGACGACGGTCATGACGGTCCCGTTCTGCCTGATCGGTGCACATACGAGCGTCCCGTATCTGGCGGTCGTGATGATGATGCGCGGCCTGGCGCTGGGCTTCAGCTTCATGCCGGCGATGACCGCCGCCTTCGCGACACTCGAGCGCAGTGAGCTCTCGGACGCAACCCCGCAGCTGAACGTGCTCAACCGGGTCGGTGGCTCGATCGGAACCGCGATCCTGGCGGTCGTGCTGCAGCGGGCCTCGGCCGGCGCCCACACGATGGGTGCGGTCGCCGGCGCCTACGGCGACGCGTTCTGGTGGTCGGCCGCGCTGTGCGCGCTGGCGATCATCCCGTGCGTGATCCTGACCCGGGCCGAGCACAACGCCCGTGCTGCGGCCACAACCGCAGCTGCCGCCGGTGAGCTGGGCTCCGAGGCCGACGTGATCGAGACCGGCGCACTTGCCGAGGCGCTCGCGTGAGTGCCACCGACGAGAGCGCCGTCTCGGACGGTCTGGAGCTCGAAGGGGCAGCCTCAGCGGAGGCTGCCCCAACTCCACCTCATCAGGAGCTCGGCCGCGCGTTCAAGGGCGCGATGGTCGCGATCCGGCGCATGAAGGGTCGCGAGACCCATCGCCAGAGCGAGCTCAGCTACGCGCAGTACAGCCTGTTGTTCGTGCTGTCGGGGACCTGCGAGAGGTCCGCGCGGGACCTGGCGGAGCCCGCGGACCTGACGGCGGCGACCGTCACCCAGATGCTCGACGGGCTCGAGGCAGCCGGCCTCGTCAAGCGGACGCGCTCAGAGCAGGACCGCAGGGTGGTGCTCAACACGTTGACCGAGCGCGGCGAGGCGATCATCGCCGAGCGCCACGACGAGATGGAGTCGAAGTGGCGCGCGTCGTTTGCTGACTTCTCGGAGGCGGAGCTGCTGACCGCCGCCCGCGTGCTGGACCGGCTCGCTCAGTACTTCAACGAACGCTGAGCGCCCCATCGAGGTGCGGGGTGTCCTTGCGGGCATCACGCACCCCGAAGCGTCCGTCGCCCTCCGCGTACGCCACGGTGGCTGGCAACAGAACCGGCCGTTTGAACGCAACCTCGACCGAGTAAGCGTCGGGCAGCGTCGGTTCCAGCGCGGCCAGGCAGCGGGCCTTCGTCCACATTCCGTGGGCGATCGCCTTGGGAAAGCCGAGCAGCCGGGCGCTCAGCGGGTGCACGTGGATCGGGTTGTAGTCACCTGAGACCGAGGCGTAGCGGCGACCGAGATCCCCGGGCAGACGCCACTTCGCGACGGCTTTCAGATCCCCGGCCGACTGCACCGACGGGGCGATCGCATCCTCGTGCTCGCCGCCGATCCTCAGGTTGGTCGACAGCTCCTCCCAGACGAGCTCGCCCGCAATCCGGACCTCGGTCCTGACCGGCACCGCGCGACCGCGCGGGTGATCGACGAGCGGCTCCGCCCAGACCTTGATCGAGAATGTATCGGCGGACGATATAGCCCGATGCACCGTGATCTTGTTGTAGATATGCACGAGCCCGATCGCCGGGAACGGGAACGACGGATCGGTCATCAGCCGCAGGTGCAGCGGGAACGCGAGCATGTGTGGGTAGGTCGCCGGCAGCGTGTCGCTCAGCGAGAACCCGCAGACCCGGTCGTAGGCGATCAGTCGCTCGCGGTCGACCGTCACCGACTGCAGCGATAGCGGCTCCAGACCGGTGACGTCAGCA
The DNA here is from genome assembly GCA_963778315.1 of uncultured Conexibacteraceae bacterium. Lineage (GTDB taxonomy): Bacteria > Actinomycetota > Thermoleophilia > Solirubrobacterales > Solirubrobacteraceae > Palsa-465. The sequence goes on from CAVZTZ010000002.1 coordinate 212,663, forward strand.
GCGCGCTTACCGCCGATCACGGGCAGCGACGAGACCCCGGGGATCATCGCCGCGCCGGCCTTCGCAAACAGCCCGAGCATCCCGGGCGTCTCCTCGAGAACCGGCATCGCGCTAGGCCCCCAGCAGCATCTGGCCGCAGACGCGCACGACGTTGCCGTTGACCCCGGCCGAGGCCGGCGAGGCGTACCAGGCGACCGCCTCGGCGACATCGACCGGCAGGCCCCCCTGCGACAGCGAGTTCATCCGCCGGCCCGCCTCACGGGTGGCGATCGGGATCGCGGCCGTCATCTGCGTCTCGATGAACCCCGGGGCGACGGCGTTGACCGTGTAGCCCGCCTTCGCGCCGAGCGGCGAGTAGGCGTCCACGACGCCGATCACGCCGGCCTTCGAGGTCGCGTAGTTCGTCTGGCCGAAGTTCCCGGCGATGCCGGCGATCGAGGAGACGGCGATGATCCGGCCGTTCTCGCGCAGGACCTCGCGCTCCAGCAGCTCCGCGTTGATCCGCTCGATCGCCTGCAGGTTGATCGCGATCACGAGGTCCCACAACTCCGGCTTCATCCGCCCCAGCGTCTTGTCACGGGTGATGCCGGCGTTGTGGACGAAGATGTCGACGCCGCCATGCTCCTTGAGCAGGAAGTCGGCGATCACCTTGGGAGCGTCCGGGGCGGTGATGTCGGCGGCCAGGTCCGAGCCGCCGATGTCCGCGGCCACACGGGCCAGATCCTCGGCGGCCTGCGGGCACGTCGAGCACGACGACGTGGGCGCCGTCACGCGAGAGCACCTCGGCCATCGCCTTGCCGATCCCGCGCGCGGAGCCGGTGACGAGCGCGACCTTGCCGGCCAGCGGCTTGTCCCAGTTGATCTCCGCCGCCGCGCCGGCCTTGGCCGGAGAGATCCGGATCACCTGACCGGAGACGTAGGCCGACTTCGGCGAGAGCAGGAACCGCAGCGTCGACTCGATCTGGTTCTCAGCCTTCGGCGCGACATACACGAGCTGCGCGGTCGAGCCCTTCTTGACCTCCTTGCCGGCCGAGCGCGTGAACCCCTCGAGCGCGCGCTGAGCGACCCGCTGCGACGGGTCCTTGATCAGCTCCGGAGTCGTGCCGAACACGATGATCCGGCCACTGCTCTTGACGCGGCGGATCGCGCCGGAGAAGAACGCCCACAGCTCATGCAGCTCCTCCGCCGAGCCGATCCCGGTCGCGTCAAACACGAGCGCCTTGAAGGTCTGCGTATCGGGCGCGGTTTGGGCGTTGAACACCTTCGCGTCGAGGTCGGCGGCGGCGGCGAAGGCACGCAGCTCGTCCTGCAGCGGCGTGTAGGTCTCGGCGCCGATCGCGTTCAGCACCATCGAGATCTGCTTGCCCAGGCGCGAGCCGGGCGCGGCGCTCAGCAGCACGGGTCCGCTGATCACCGGCTTGTCCGGGGACCAGCGGTCGAGCACCACCGGCGAGGGCAGGCCGATCTGCTTGGCGATCGCCTTGCCGACCGGGGTGTTGACGAGGCTTGTGTATGTGTCGGGCATGGGTTATGCGGCCTCCAGAATTGCGGTCACGCCAAGGCCGCCGGCGGCGCACACGGAGATCAGTCCGCGGCCTTCGCCTCGGTTGTGCAGTTCCTTGGCAAGGGCGGCGACCAGGCGTCCGCCGGTCGCGCCGAACGGGTGGCCGGCACCGAGTGAGCCACCGTTGGGGTTGAGCTTCTTACGGTCGATCACGCCGAGCGGCGTCTCGCGGCCGAGCCGCTCCTTGCAGAAGACCGCGTCCTCCCACGCCTTCAGCGTGCACAGGACCTGGGAGGCGAACGCCTCGTGGATCTCGTAGACGTCAAAGTCCTGCAGGGTCAGCCCGTTGCGATCGAGCAGCGTCGGAACTGCGTATGCGGGAGCCATCAGCAGGCCCTCGCGCTTGTGGACGTGGTCAACCGCCGCGGTCTGTCCGTCGACGAAGTACGCCAGGATCGGCAGGCCGCGCTCCTTCGCCCACTCCTCGGAGGCGAGCAGCACGGCGCTTGCCCCGTCGCTGAGCGGGGTGCTGTTGCCGGCGGTCATCGTCCCCTCGGGGCCGCCGAACACCGGCTTCAGCTTCGCCAGCTTCTCGATGCTCGAGTCGGGGCGCAGGTTCTGGTCGCGCTCGAGCCCGAGGAACGGCTTGACGAGGTCATCCTGGAAGCCGGAGTCGTAGCTGGCGGCGAGGTTGTGGTGGCTGCGGACCGCGAGCTCGTCCTGCTCCTCGCGGGTGATCCCCCACTCCTGCGCCATGATCGCGGCGTGATCCCCCATCGAGAGACCGGTCCGCGGCTCCGAGTTGGCGGGGATGTTCGGCACGATCATCTGCGGCCGGAGCTTCAGCGCTGCCGCCAGCCGCTGCTGGCTCGACTTCGCACGGTTGAGCTCAAGCAGGATCTGGCGGAGGTCTTCGTTGATGCCGATTGGGGCGTCGGAGGTTGTGTCGACACCGCCGGCGATACCGGAGTCGATCTGGCCGAGCGCGATCTTCCCGGCGATCAGGATCGCGGCCTCAAGGCCGGTCCCGCACGCCTGCTGAACGTCGAAGGCGCTTGTCTCCGGCGCGAGCTTCGAGCCGAGCACGCACTCGCGGGTCAAATTGAAGTCCTTGCTGTGCTTGAGCACGGCGCCGGCGGCGACCTCGCCGATCGTGACGCCGGCGAGGTCGTACTTGTCGACCAGCGCGTCGAGCGTCGCGGTCAGCATGTCCTGATTGGACGCCTTTGCGTAAGGCCCGTTCTGGCGCGCGAACGGGATCCGGATGCCGCCCACGATGGCCACGCGGCGGGCGCTTGCGTTCATTTCTCTAGAGCTCCTCGGGGAGGGTTACAGACGTGTAGCTTAGGGTGTCTGACGATCCGCTCGTGTCGCGGTCGTGAACGTTCCCTTGGCCATGCTGCGCCGGATCAGGCCGGGCGCGAGGACCCGCGCCGCCGCCGCCAGCCAGTAGAACCCGGGCACGTACACCTCCGGTCTACCCCCTGGGCCGGCTTCGAGAACCGCCTTCGCGGCTTTCTCCGGGGTGGACACGAGCCTTTTTGTGCTGCGCTTCGCTCGGAGCTCAGTCGCCGGGAAGCCCTCGGTCGCGATGAAACCCGGATTGACGAGGCCGACGTGGACCCCCTCGGGCCGCAGTTCCGCCGCGATCCCGTCACTCCACCCGATCAGCGCGAACTTGCTGGCGGAATACGCCGCCGCGCCGGGACGGGCAACGCGCCCGGACGTGGAGGCAACGTTGACGATCGACACCGGTGCGGTGACCGGCTCGAACTCTTGGGTGGCCCCCCGTTGGGGGCCACGACCCTTGCTGGTCCGCACCCTGGGGGTACCTGGCGTCGCCTCGATCATCGCCGCGGTCTCGACCAGCAGCGGCAGCAGCGCCTCGGTCAGGCGGACCTGGGCGTCGAAGTTGATCCGCATCGTCTGCTCGACGTTCGCATAGCCGCCTTCGGCAAACGGCTGTGACCAGCGGGCGCCGGCGTTGTTGACGAGCAGGTTCAGAGCGCCGTGGTTGTTGCCCACCAGGCGGGCAATGTGCTTGGGAGTCGCCGGGTCGGTCAGGTCGGCCGGGATCGGGGTGGTGCGCTCACGACCGAGTTCGGCGGCCAGCTCCTCGAGCCGGTCCTTGCGGCGTGCGACCAGGATGATGTGGGCGTCCTCGAGTTCCTGTGCCACGAGACGCGCCGTTGCCTCACCGATCCCGCTGGAGGCCCCTGTGATGAGTGCGACAAAGCCCACCGAGAGCGGGACTGTACCGTGTATCTTGAAGCGCCCAGGCGTCATGGAGCTGGTTTACGTCTCGCGCCTACGCGGCGCCGTCAGAGAGCCGGATTGGACCGCGTCCCGGCCAAGGAAACCGTGAGCCCTTCCGAGCCGCATCCCGGCAACCTCATCCTGCCAAGCGGAGAGTTCGTCCCGGGAACCGTCGAGCTCGGAGCACTGGCCGGGCTGCTGCGGGACGGCCGGGGGCCGCTGACTCTCGTCGGCGCGCCGGGGGTCGGCAAGACCCGGCTCGCGCTCGAACTGGCCGCCGTCGCAGCGACGTGGTTTCCCGGCGGGACCTGGGTGGCGGAACTTGCGCCGATCACCGACGGGGCGCTGGTGGCGGCCCGCGTGGCCGACGCCGTCGGTCTCGAGGGTGCGTCGGAAGCAGATCTGCTCGACCGACTGGCAGAGCGCCTCAGCGGCGAGCGGACCCTGCTGGTCCTCGATAACTGTGAGCACCTCGTCGACGCGTGTGGTGCGTTCCTCACAGAGCTGCTGGCGCGGACCGACCAGCTGTCGGTGATCGTCACCACGCGTGAGCGTCTCGGCGTCGCCCAGGAGGTGGTGCAGACGGTGCCTCCGCTGGCCGTGGCGAGCCCCGATGCCACGGCCGAGGCGATCGCCGAGGCGCCCGCCAGCCGCCTGTTCCTCGAACGCGCGCTGGCGGCCGGCGGTGTGATCGACCTCACAAATCCGACGGTGGCACGCGCGGTCGCAGAGATCTGTCGCCGCCTCGACGGCCTGCCGCTTGCGCTCGAGCTCGCTGCGTCGCGCACGAGTGTGCTGTCGGTGGTCGATATCGCGGCGCGGCTCGACAACGCGATGGCGCTCCTGGCGAGCCGCCGCGGGGCGTTGCCTGACCGGCAGCGGACCCTCCGGGCACTGCTGGAGTGGAGCGACTCGATGCTCGACGACAACGAGCGAGCGCTGCTCCTGCGGCTGGCGGTGTTCACGGGCAGCGCATCGCTCGACGCGATCGAGAAGGTCTGCGGGACCGAGCCGCTGGATCCCGCCGGCTGCGTCGATGCGCTGCAGTCGCTGGCCGAGCGCTCACTGACCGTCGTCGATGTTGCCGGCGAACGCACGCGCTACCGGCTGCTCGAGACGGTTCGGATCTACGCGCTCGACCGCCTCCGCGAGGCGTCGGCCGAGCAGGCCCTGCGCGCGCGGCACGCGGACTGGTGCGCGTCGCTGCTCGGCGAGGCGCAGCAGCTGCTGCGGAGCGGCGAACAGGCTCGTGGATTTGAGCTGATCGCCCGCGAGCAGGACAACTGGCGTGCGGCGCTCGGCTGGCTCATCGACCAGTCCGAGGGTGCCCGTGCGACGCAAATGGCGGCGCTGCTCGGAGACTGGTGGTACGTCCAGGGCCGGATGGCAGAAGGCCGGACAACACTGGAACGGGTGCTTGCGGTGCCCGCCGCACCCAGTCACGACCGGGCGATCGCGCTGCGCTACGCCGGCGCCCTGGCGCGGACCAGCGGCGACATCCGTGGGGCCCGGCGCCACATCGGCGATGGGATCGCGGTGGCCGAGGCGATCGGCGACCGATCGGCATTGCTCCAGCTCCAGATCAGCCTCGGCGCCGCGGCCTGGCTCGACGCGGACGAACCGGCGGCCGCGGCGACCCTCAGTGACGCGCTGATCACGGCACGGACGCTCAGTGACCGCCGGGCGGAGGGCAGCATCAGCTACAACCTCGCCCTGCTCGCTCGCAATGCCGGAGCGCTCGATGTCGCGCAGACGCGGCTCGCGACCGCGCTGAGCGCCTGGCACGACGTTGGCGATCAGCGCGGAATGGCGCTCGCCAACGGGCTCGCCGCCACGGTGATGCTGCGGATGGGGGACCCGCGGGAGGCGCGCGCGTGGGTCAAGCGCTCCCTGGAGATGCTCCGGGGCACCGGCCACGCCGAGGCGATCGTCGAGCAGCTCGAGACTGTGGCCGCGCTTGACGCTCTCGGGGGCAACCACGTGCGCTCGGCGCGGCTGCTCGGCGCAAGTGACGCGGTACGGCGCAGCCAGCGGCTGATCCGCCCGCCGAACGAGGAGTACGAGACGCAGCGGACGCGTGATGCGATCTATGCGGCGCTGGGCGGCGTCGCCGGCGAGGAGCTTGGCGCCGGCGAGCGGATGTCGCTCGATGACGCGGTCGCGCTGGCGCTCGGCCAGTCGTAGCGGGGGCGCGCCCGCCGATCGGCGCGTCCTGGCGCCTCAGCCGGTCGAAGATGCTGCGGTGAAGCGCGTCTGCGGGCGGCGGCGCAGCGCGCCCCAGGCAACCAGCGCGAGGACCACGGTGACAAGCGCGGCCCAGCCGAGGTCCGTGGTTCCAAGCCCGACGTACTTGAGGCCGGAGATGAAGACAACAAATGCGATCAGCGGCCGGACGTAGCGATCCGGGACACGCGAGGAGAACAGCGAGCCGACGATCACGGCCGGCACGCCGCCGATGATCAGTGACGAGGTGACGCTGAGCTCGACATGCCCGAACGCGAGCGCGCCAAGCGCGGCGGCGCCGGTCAGCGGAACCGCCTGCGTCAGATCGGTACCAACCAGCTGGTTGGCGCCGATCCGCGGGTACAGGAACAGCAGAGCGACAACCATCAGCGAACCGGAGCCCACCGATGTCATCCCGACGATCAGGCCGCCGATGATCCCGACGAGCAACGTCGGGATCGGTCGCACCGCCACGTCCTTGATCGCCGCGGTTCCGCGCACCCCGCTGGCGCTGCGGTCGAGGACAAGCCGCAGGACCATCGCGGCGGTGCCGATCAGCAACGCGGCGCCGAGGATGATCTCGACCGTCTTCTCGGTCGAGCTGGAGTTGCCGAGCAGCTTCAGGATGTAGGCGCCGAGGAACGCCGCCGGCACCGAACCGAGCGCGGTCCAGCCGACGATCCGCCAGTTGGTCGTGCCCGCGCGCCCATGGATCAAGGCACCGACCGGGCGCATCACAACCGAGGCGACCAGATCAGAGGAGATCGCCGTCGACGGCTTCACCGCGAACAGCAGGATCAGCATCGGCGTCATCAGCGCGCCACCGCCGGCACCGGTGGCGCCGACGAGCAGGCCGATGATCGCGCTGCCGAGAACCATGTACCCGTTCACGTTCACGACATCCATATTACCCAGAACCTGATCGGACTTATCGGATTCATTGAATTGGTGCCAAAGCTGAGATCTCCGAGGTGCTTTGGCTCATGAGTCCCGCGCCGGTAGCGTTCGCCGCCGATGTCGCACGACGCCCTGAAGCTGATCACGATCCCGTTCTTCACCGGGATCATCGGCTACGTCACCAATTGGAGCGGCGTCCTGATGCTGTTCTACCCGGTGCGTTTCCGCGGATTGCGAGCACGTTGGCTGCTGCGGATCTCCGGGAAGCTCCCCCATCGGCTCCAGCAGATCCCGGGGATCATGGTCGGTGGAATCGGCTGGCAGGGCATCGTCCCCTCGCGGGCGGCGAAGATGGGAAGTCTGGCGGTCGATGTTGGAATCGCCCGGCTCGGGACGCCCCGGGAGTTCTTTGACCAGCTTGATCCGGACCGGATCGCGGCACAGATCCTCGACGGCCTGCGGCCCGAGGTCCGCACGCACGTCGAGCAGGTGATGACCCGTGACCACCCGCGCCTGTGGGAACAGCTCCCGCAAGCGGTCAAGGAGCTCATCCACACGCGCGTGCAGGAGCAGCTGCCCGAGGTTGTCGGGGACCTGATTCAGCAGATTCGGGACAACATCGATCAGCTGGTCGACGTCAAGCTGATGGTGATCCGGCGGTTTGATCCGGAGCTCGCCAACCGGGTGTTTCTCGACATGGGCAAGCGCGAGCTGCGCTTCATCCAGAACTTCGGTGCGGTGTTCGGGTTCATGCTCGGGATCCCGGTCGCGGCGCTGACCCACTTCGTGCCCTGGTGGTGGCTGCTGCCGTTCGTCGGGGTGCTGGTCGGCTACGTCACCAACTGGATGGCGCTGTGGATGATCTATGAGCCGGCCGACCCCTGGCACGTCGGGCCGTGGCGCTACCAGGGCCTGTTCATCCGACGCCAGGATGAGGTGTCGGACGTGTACGCCAGGATCGTCGCCGATGAGATCGTGACGGTCGCCAACTTCGCCGAGGAGCTGCTCCACGGCGCCCAGTCCGACCGGACTCGAGCGCTGATCGAGTCGGCGATGGCCCCGGCGATCGACCGCGCGGTCGGACCCGCGCGGGTCGCCGTTCGCGCCGCACTGGGGTCGGAGGGGTATGACTCGATCCGGCGCTCGTTCTCCGCCGAGCCGGTGGATCTGGTGATGCTGCCGCTGGCCGATCCGGAGTTCAGTCGCTCCCAGAGCAGCGCGATGCGTACATTGATCAGTGAGCGCATGAAGATGATGCGGCCACGCGAGTTCGCCGAGATGCTCCACACCGCCACGCGAGAGGACGAATGGCTGCTGCTGCTGCACGGCGCGGTGCTCGGCTTCGCGGGCGGACTGATCCACCTGGCGGTGTTTGGATGATCGAGACCCACGATCACAGCGGCTCGCCGAACGGCTCTGAACCTCCGGAGCCCGCTGCCGAGTCGGTGCCCGTCGCCACTTCCCCGCTGGTGCCCGCTGCGCCGTCCGATCCGGCTTCACCCTCCGGTACCGCTTCTCCGTCCGATGCGCGCTCCCCGTCCGATACCGCTCCGGACCCCGATACCGCTCCGAACCCCGACGCCGCTCCGGACCCCGATACGGCTCCGGACCCTGAGGACGCTTCGGACCCCGCTTCGGATCCCGAGGCCGCTCCGAACCCAGAGGACGCTTCGGGGCCCTCGGCGAGGGGCGGCGAGGCCGAGACCAGCGAGTCTGCAACGTCAGGGCCCGAGGCGCCGGGAAGCCAACTGGTCCGCGTCAATGACCCGGCGGAGGCATTGCCCGTACTGGCGCGCGCAACCGCAACCGCCTGGCTGCGGGCCGCGGCTTGGGGCCTCGGCACCTCCCTGCGGGTAGGAGCACACCTTGCCCGGGCGGCGACCGATCCGAATGTTGCCGTTGATCTCTACGGCGAACTCAGTGACGGCGTACGCAACTACGCGCGAGAGTTCCTCGGGATCACTGAGATCGAGCAGCACGTCGGACGCGGACTGCTCGCCCCGACGACCCGCGAGCCAGGGAGGGACCCGGATCGGGCGTTGCGGGCCCGCGGCGAGGCGCTGCTTCGCGCCGCGGCGGACGTCGGCGTCGATCTCGATGTGCATCCGGCGTACGCGCGGATCCTGTCGGAGATCGCCTCCGACGAAGCCCGCATCCTGCGTCTGCTCGCGACTTCGGGACCACAGGCGCTCGTCGATATCCGCGCCGGCAATCTGATCGGGATCGGATCGCAACTTGTCGCCCAGTCGATGAACATGATCGATGCCCAGGCCGGCCTCCGACAGCGTGATCGCGTCGCGCTGTATCTGGCGAACCTGTCGCGTCTCGGCCTGATCTCGCTGAGCGACGACGACCTCGAGGATCCGCTTGCCTACCAGTTGCTCGAGGCGCAACCGGACGTACTCAGCGTGCTCAAGGAAACGCCGCGGGCGAAGACCGTTCGCCGCAGCGTGACGCTGACCGCGCTCGGCCAGGACTTTTACGACGTCTGCTTCCCGCAAGCCCCGCTCGAGCTCCCGCCCGCCGGCGGATCCGGCGTGCTGGACGCCTGAACGGAGCCGACCTCTGTCCCACCGGTTCACGCTGCCGCGCCTGAAACGGCGGGCCAAGGCACCCGCCCCGCCGTCTGGGATCGAGCTTCCTGGCCCGATGCCGGGGATCATGCTGTCCCCGCGGGCGCCGGCGGCTGAGGCAACGCGCCCCAAGACCGGGCCGCCGAACGGGCACCTGAAGCTTCCCGTCGCGTTCACCGGTATGAACCGGTCGACGCAGGTTGTGATCGTGGCACCGGCGATCGTCCTGCTTGCGGTGATCGTGATCGTCGTGGTCAACATCGTCACCCCCGCGGGCCCGACCGGCCTACGGGTCAGCGGCAACCAGATCGTCTACGGCGCGAGCGGCCAAATCGTGCAGCTGCGCGGGGTCAGCAGATCCGGGACCGAATACAGCTGCGTCAAAGGCAGTGGCGTGTTCGACAGCCCAACGCCGGATCAGCCTGACAGCTCCGCGCTGATCGCCGGGATGCAGAGCTGGGACATCAACGTCGTGCGCGTCCCCCTCAACGAGGACTGCTGGCTTGGCATCAACGTCAAGAGCCCGTTCGCTGGGGCCGTCTACCGGCAGGCGATCCTCCGATACGTCAGCGAGTTGCAGGCCGCCGACCTGTTCGTGATCCTCGACCTGCATTGGACGGCGCCGGGCACGGCCGTCGCAAACGCGCTGGAACCGATGCCGGACGCCGACCATGCACCGACCTTCTGGAAGTCCGTGGCGCGCACGTTCCGCTTCAACCACCGGTTGATCTTCGATCTGTACAACGAGCCCTACGGTGTCTCGTGGTCCTGCTGGCTCCACGGCTGCCAGGTGGCCGCCCAGGGCAGCTCCCCCACCTACGAGGCGGCCGGCATGCAGCAGCTGGTGGACGCCGTCCGCGGCACTGGCGCCAGGCAGCCACTGCTCATCGGCGGGCTCGACTACTCCTTCGACCTGTCCGGCTGGCTGAGCAATGAACCGAAGGACCCCGACAACCAGCTGATCGCGTCCGTCCACACCTACGGCGGCAGCTCTCCGTGCTCGAGCTCGTGTCTGCAATCGATCACCGCCACCCGCACCCGTGTCCCCGTGCTGTTCGGCGAGCTCGGTGAGACGGACTGCGGCCAGAGCTACGTCGATTCGATCATGAGTTGGGCCGACAGTCACAAGATCGGCTACCTCGGCTGGGCCTGGGATGCGACGTCATCGGGCGGCTGGACCTGCAGCGGCGGACCGGCGCTGATCACGAACTACAGCGGGACCCCAACGCCGTACGGTGCCGGCTTCAAAACCCACTTCCTCCACCTCGGCGAGCCCGTCCGCCCGACAACCTGACCCTGCCCGCGGTTGGGAAGCGCCAGAACCCCGGCGCGACCCTGCCGGCCAGGGGGCTCGAGAGACTTCAGACAGTCGGAACAGAATCGACCCACCCCCAGACGAGGTCGCTGGTATCAACTGGTGTACCACGGACCGCCAATCGGTACACTCCATTCCGGTGAGAGGGGAAGCGGAGAGCAATTCGGGGCTGGGGCCGGCGCGGCGGCTGGCCGCAGGGGCGAAGCGCGGCAGAGCGATCGTGGCGGGGTTCGTCGTGGCGCTGCTGCTGGTCGCGATTCCCGCGGCCGCACGTGCGAACATGCTTGAGACGGTGACGATCCCCGCCAAGGCAGGGGAGATCCCGCCGCAGTGGATCAACTACTACAAGGGAACGCCGCGGGCGAATATCCTGCTGCCGGACGGGTATACCCCGCACAAGCTCTACCCGCTGCTCGTCCTGCTTGCCGGACTCAACGGGGACTACGCCTCCTACGCGTACGCCGGCGACCTGACCGTTTTCAAGGGCTTCCCGGGGATCGTGGTGATGCCGGAGAGCGCAGACGGCTGGTACACGGACTGGTGGAACAACGGCGAGCGCGGCAATCCGGCGTGGGAGAGCTACGAGCTGGATGAGGTGCTGCCGTACGTCATGCAGCAGTACTCGATTCTGCCGGGACGCCAGTACCACGCGATCGCCGGCATCTCGATGGGTGGCCTCGGCGCGACCTACCTGGGCGGCCGGCTGCCGGGGTTCTTCGGCTCGGTCGCGAGTCTCTCGGGCTTCGTCGACCTTGCGTACTTCGCGCCGCTCGTCGCCGATGCGATGGGGTTGCTCGCCTCGGCCTCGCAGAACGGTGACAAGGACCCGGATCCGGTCGACGGTCCCCCGAACGCGTTCTACGCTGCCGGCCACAATCCGACCGACCTGACGATGAACCTCCAGCACTCACGCGTGTTCGTCAGCAGCGGGACGGGCGACCCGAGCAGCGCAGAACTGGGCTCCCTGACGGTCGGAAACCTCATGGGCTACCCGGGCAACTGGGCCGCCGAGGGTGGAATCATCCACCCGATGAGCGTCCTGTATCACCAGGCCCTGGTGAACGCCGGCGTCAACGTGACCTGGCAGCAGCAGAACGGTGGCCATGACGACCCGCATTTCCGCCAGGAGCTTGAGGCCATGCTCGCCTGGGGCCTGTTCAAACCGGTCGACGCCGACCCAGCCAGCTGGGTCAACGACACCGTCGCAACCGACGGGCAGCTATGGGACATCGGGTATCGCTTCGCGGCGCCGCCGAACACCGTCGTCCAGTTTCGTCGCGACGGGGCGATGCTGTCGATCAGCGCCGCCGGGTCGGCGGTGACGATCACAACCGCGAAGGACTGCACGGTCGAGACGGCCACCCCGGCCGTGATCACCGTGCCGTCCCGCAACTGCGCACCCACCCCGACGCGGTCGCGGAGACCAAAGCGGTCCCGGTCGGCAACGCGGTCCCGGACGGCAGAGCGGTCCCGAACGGGGACCCGACCGCACTAGATGAACGGGTCGGGCGCGGTCAGCGCCTCGACTGAGATCTCGCAGTAGTCGGCTGCGCCGTTCGGGTTGTTGGTGATGCGGTAGGAGGAGATCAGCAGCTCGGTCTCCTGGGTGGCGGGCGCGTACCACCCTGGCAGCACGGTCGCCGTCACGAAGCCGTTGACCGGCAGCGCGATCGGTCCGACCGCTCCGGACACCGGGTCGGTGTAGTAATCGTCAACCGTCGAGTTGTAGATGCCCTCGCCCTGGTAGGTGGTCACCGACGCGTACGGCGTGGCGGTCCCATACGGGGTCAGGGCCAGGTAGGCCTCAGCGTCGGTCCCGTCCTCGCAGACGCCGTGCAGCACCCCGATGTTCGGGATCGTCAGTGAGTTGGGACGCCCGGCGGCCACCGTCTCCTCCGACTCGCCGTGCCAGTTGAGGTTGAACGACGACACCGCTCCGAGCACACTCGGCTTCTGCCGGGCAGCGCCCTCGAGGATCCGGCGCGACGGCCCACTGATCTCGGTGACAAAGCTTGCCGTCACCCGGCAGGTGGCGTCCTTGGTGCCAAATCCGCTCCACGCCCACTGAAGGTCGATGCTGGTCGGGGCCACGCCAACGCCTCCGTAGGTGTTCAGCGCGGCCCGCTTGGAGATCAGCCCGATCATCGAGCCGGAGTTCGCGGCCTCCACCGGGGTGTGCTGGTTGAAGCCCTCGTAGGCGCTGGCGCCGGTGCCATGAGGGGTCGTCGAGGTTGGGGTCGAGAACTCGTAGACGCGGGCATCCTTGACGGCCGTCTGCTGAACGCCGTTCTTGGTCTGGGTCACAACCGACCACATGTCGTTCTCGGCGTCGCGATCGGACGGAACCATCTGGATCCAGGTGGTGTCCGGGCTGCAGACGACGTCGCCATAGCCGATCCCCGGGATCTGGAAGTCAGCGCGGTCGTGACCTCGAGACTTGTTGTTGCTCCAGCTGACCACCAGCTTCTGGTAGAGCGAGCCGGTTGTGGCCGCCGCGGCGGCGGCGGCGGCGCCCGACGATGCACACAGCGCCACGGCCAGCGCGACGAACAACAGAGACAGTCGTTGTGTGGAGACCATGAGATTTGCTGCACGACCCGTTCGGGCGAACCGTGCCCGAATCAATAGAGATAGCAGTCGTTGCTAATGATCCTCTTTACGGGTGACCGGCGCCCCATCCCAGTTCGCCCACCGTCGATCACTGCCTCCAGTGCGACGCTCGGTCCCAGCCGGCACCTGCTGATCAGCGGTCCGCCGCTCACCCGCCACCCTGCGGCGCTCGAACTCCGGCGGCCACTGCGGCGAATGGGCCGACGCCGCCAGCGCTGCCTCGTCGCACCCATGCCTGGTCTTCTCCCGGTAGAACGGTCGGCACAGCAGCTGGATGAAGCCCTTCCAGGCAGCCCACGACATCAAGCCCCAGTAGATCGGTGACATCAGCGCGTATCGCGCCGGCTCCGGACGCCGGGACTGCAGCGAGCCGGCAACGTTGAAGTAGGCGAACAGGAGGTTGCCGACCAGCAGCGTCGAGAACGCCACGTCGAACACCGGCGGCGGCAACACGGCCTGGATGAAGCCGGCGCGGGTCGCCACGAACAGCATCGTCAGCGCCCAGAGGATCGGATTCAGCAGCAACACGAAGGCCCCGCCGACTGTCATGTTGTTGAAGGAGATGAACCCGGATGGACCGAGCTCGCGATAGAGCCGCACCGGGTTGCGCATATGCAGCAGCCAGGTCTGGATGGAGCCCTTGATCCACCGCGAGCGCTGGCGGATCCAGTTGTGCACGCTGGAGTTCGCCTCCTCGAGCGTCGTCGAGTCGATCATCGCGGTCGCGTACCCAGCCTTGTGCAGGCGGACCCCGAGATCGAGATCCTCGGTCACGTTGTACGGATCCCAGGCACCGAGCTCGCGGAGCCGATCGATGCGGAAGTGGTTGGAGGTGCCGCCCAGTGGGATCGGCGCGTGGACCGCGCACAGACCCGGGAGCAGCAGGTCAAAGTGCATCGAGTACTCGATCGAGGACCACCGCGTGAGCAGGTTCTCCGCGGTGTGGGAGTAGTTCAGCTTCGCCTGCACGCAGGTCACAGAACGGTCGCTGTGAGCGAACGCCAGGACAGCTTTCTTGAGCTGATCAGGCTCCGGGCGGTCCCCGGGGCCGTAGATCACGACGAGGTCGCCATCGGCCTGCAGAAGACCGTAATTGCATGCCTGGGACTTGGTTCGAGGTCCTGAGGCGGGGACGATCACGAGGCGGAAGTGCGACGGGGGATCGAGCACGCGGATCGCCTGGATCGTCTGGTCGTCGCCCTGCTGGCACAGCAGGCGGACGTCAAGCTTGCCCTGCGGGTAGTCAAGCCGGCCGATCGCGGCCAGCAGCCGCGGGACCATCGCCGCCTCTCCGTCCAGCGGCACGAGGATCGTGTAGATCGGCAATTCACGTTCGTCGATCGCCGCGATCTGCTGGTCGGTGACGTTGATATCGGCGCCCTTCCTGAGCGACCGGTACATCAGCTGCGCCCTGTACAGCGACGAGCAGAGATAGAACAACGCCGCGATCGAGACGAGCGCGATCGCGCTCGGACCAGGGGCCGCCACGAGCCCGCCGACCACGGCCAGCCCCGCCACGATCAGCGTCAGCCGCTGGCCGAGGGTGAGCAGCCGGTGGTTCGAGTCCTGGGGGGCCAGCCGCCGCCGATCGTTGCGGGCGGCCTCCGCGGACTGGTCGTGGTACATGCGCTGCAGCAGTTCATCGATCGATTTGCGGGTCGCCAGCAGTTCCCTGATCTCGAGCTGCGTGTACTTCGCGATCATCGCCAGCACCTCATCGCTCAGCGCCTCGGCCACCGCGACGTACAACGTCGAGGTATCGGCCGCCAGCGGCACGCAGCGAATCGTCCGCACCACCGGTTCCGGCATGCTGGCGGCCAACTCACGGTCCGGGATGTAGCCGTGGAGGTCGACGTGCTGGAGGCTGCAGTGGTCTGAGAGGACGGCGAGCAGCTCGAGCTCGTCGACGGCACCCGATGCGACGAGAATCTCCCCGAGCCGGCTCCCGGTGCGCCGCTGTAGGCGCAGTGCCGCCCGCAGCTGTTCGTCGGTGATCAACCCCAGCTCGATCAGCATCTCGCCGATCCGCATCCGCGGCGGAGACTCGGCCCCACCGGAGTGCGTCCTTCGCCCCTCAGATACGCCGAACACCACATCGAGCGCCTCGGCGAGCCGCGCGTCGGGCCACAGCACCACGTGAATCTGGTGCCGCAGGACGTTGCGCGCGATCTTGACCCCGAGCCGCGCGTCCACATCGGCCACGGCGACCGTTGCGACACCGCCCGTGAGCGAGATCGGCAGCAGGTTGAACTCGCGGCAGATCTGTTCGGTCAGAATCCGCGCCAGTAGTCGCGCGCCGTTCAAACTCGCGGGTGTCCCGAACTCGACTGTCGCCATCGCCTCCCCCGGTGATCGGCAGGTCCGGGCGGATCTTGAGGCGGCGCAGCGGCCGCCGAACCTCGTAACGCCGAGCCCTACCGAGAAAACCGGAGCGCGCCACCCGCGTAGTAGCGCTTGGCGACGGACATGAAGTAGCCCCCGTCGTCGTCGGTACTCAGGGAGTGCTCCGTGTTGCCGTCGATCGGGGCCGGCTCATTCGAGAGGAGGTTGTTGTCGTTGTCGCAGGCACAGGTGTCGTTGCCCTGCCCCGAGCCGAACAGCAGCGCCGCGACACCGGAGCGCGCGTAGAAGCGCAGCATGGTGTGGGCGGACTTTCCGGCGCCGAGCAGCGACTGCACCTTGTTGTCCTGGTAGTGGTAATCGGTGTTGTTGAGCACCCGCATGAACGTGTTTCCGACCGGGATCTGCCAGATCACGACCGGGAGCCGCACCTTCCTGTGGAAATCGGCGATGTACTCGCCGAGATGCACGAAGTCGATGCGGGCCCACCAGTGGCTGGTGCCCTCGCCGTTGACGTTCTGGGCATAGCCGGCGTCGCGGTCGGCGGTCTCGGTGAAGATCGCGTTGAAATGGGCGTGCAGCGAGCGATAAAAGGCGACAGACGCGGCCGCCATGCCGGGGATCTCCGCATTGGTCGGGTGGCTCTGCTGGATGTCCTTGCCGGAGCCCCAGATCGAGTCGTGGTAGGCGACGATCACACGCGGCCCGTCGTCGTCGCGCAATCGCAGGATCGCCTGGGCGAAACCGGCGGCGGTATTCGAGAGTCCGTGCAGGTCCGGCATCCCGGTCGAGGCGACCGCCGCCCGGATCTTCGCGGCGTTGCGGTTGCGCTGCTCGAGGTATCCCCACAGATCCGGTTCGATCTGGATGACGACTGGACCGGTGGCCACGGAGGCCTCCTGGAAGAACGCCTTGAGGTCCGTGTAGTAGGCCAGCATCGTCGAGCGGCTCTGGAGGTTCTCGAGGTCCGCCATCGCTTCGTCACCGACGCCTGCTCCGGGGTCGGATTGGCGCATCTCGTAGTAGCTGAAGACCGGAACCATGTTCGCGGCCTCGGACTCGGTGATGTAGGAGCTGACGAAGTCCGCGCCCCAGGTCTGCCACGAGTCACCGGTGTTGACCCCGCCCGACAGGTACTGATAGCGAAAACCGAACGGCGCCTGCGCCTGTTGGGCTGCGGCGTCGCCAGGGGGCGACGCGATCCCCAGCTGCAGCGTCGAGAACGGCCACGGGGAAATCGCATACGCGCTGGCGCCTAGCGCGGAGCCGGCGGCGCCGCAGACGATGAGCAGCCCCGTCAGGAGCGCCATGACCGCCCGCAGCGAACGCGCGCGCCGCCGCACGATCAGGTATTCGGGGTCAGCGTGTGGTTGAAGACGAGCGAGCCCTGCTCGTCCATGTAGGCGCCGTACGCATCGAGCGTCGAGTCGCCGTTCGGGTCGATCGAGTAGGTGCCGAGCACCGATGCCCGATCGTTGATCGAGAAGAAGTTGTGGACGATCGCGGCGCGGGTGAGCTGGCCCTTACCGACCGCGTCGATCGAGGCCAGCACCGCGCTCATCGCCTCATAGCCGAAGATCGCCTCAGGGTCGGGGAAGCCTCCGAAGCGCGCCTCGTAGGTCTCGAAGAACCGTTGGCCGATGTCGCCGTAGGCGTTCGGCGCCAGACCCGGTGAGGTGAAGAAGCTCTGGCCCTGAATCGCCGCCGGGAGTTCCTCGGCGAACGTCTCCTGAGCGAGGCCGTCAGCACCGAACATCTTCATCCCGGGGATTCCCGCGATCGCCTCCCACAGCGCAACCGAGTGGTCATTGATCGACTCGCCGACGAACGTGCAGTTGTCACCTTCGTTGGTCACCTTGGCGACCACCGATGAGAAGTCGGAGTCGGCCGACGGCACGATCGCGGTACCTGTCACGGTCATCCCTGCCGTCGCGTCGGCCTTGGCCACGCCGGCGGCAATCCCGGCACCGTAGACGCTGCCGTCGTCGATCACGAACACGTGGGTGCAGTTCTCCTGCTGCTGGTACTGGGCCTGTGCCAGGGCCTGCAACTGGTCCGACGGGATCACGCGCGCAAAGGTGCGTGTCCCGCTTGGGTACAGCGACGCGAGTGATGTCGCGCCTGTCCCTCCGAGCGTGAGGTCGGTGGCGGTGGCGGTGGGACTGACAGTCAGGATCCCCGCGCGGTTGAGGATCGGGATTGACAGCGTCGCGGCGCCCGAGGTGTCGTCGCCGAGGTACGCGATCGTGGTCGGATCGTTGGCTGCCTGATTGGCGTTCTGCTCGACCGTCGGCGGGTCCCAGCTGCCGGTCGCGGAGATCGAGTTGTCCATGATCACCAAGCGCACCGATCGCCCGTCCGCCTTGCCGTGCGCCTCCTCGAGCGCCAGCAGCTCGGCGTTGGCGATCGATTCGTCGGTTGCCGCTGCCTCGCCCTGCAGCTGCATGCTCGCGTAGACCGTCAGCTGCTTGGAGGTGTCGATTGCGCCGCCTGCCGTCTTCGACGTTGACTTCGACGACGTGTGCGACGAGCCACCGCAAGCGGTCAGGGCCAGCACCGCCATCAGGACGCAGCCGCAGATCAAGAGCCGCCGGACCGTCATCCGATCCCGCCGTTGCTCGATTCGGTCGTCGAGGTGACAGCCGGATTGGTTGAGCTGAGACCGCCGATGCCGTTGGTGTTGCTGGCGGTGCTGCCCGAGCCGCCGCTCGAGATCCCGGTGGCGCTCGAGGATCCCGAGCTTTGTACCGCCGCCTGCGTGTCGGCGTTGTCGCCCGCCTCCAGCAGCCTCGTCGGCAGCTGGTGTCCGGTGAGGTCCTGGTACTCGTTCTCGCGCAGCGAGTCCTCGAGCGGGACGAGACGCTGCGTATCGACCTCGGCCTGCCCCGCGCCGATGTAGTAGGAGAGGTAGCTGACGACCTCTGAGCGCTTCAGCTCGCGCGTGGGGACGTACGCCAACAGCTGGACCGACAGGGGATAGACGCCGCTTGAGATCGTCTCGCGCGAGGGGAAGATGCAGTTCGGGGTGGTGTCGACGTTGATCGGGCCGCCAGCTGGCACGGTCAGGGTCTGGTAGCCGTCGGAGGTGTACCGCGAACCCGCGCTCGTGGGGGTGGTCGGGACCTGGATCGTGTAGACGTCGCCGGTGCCACCGCCGGCCTGGGCCCGGGTGTCGATCGTGATCTCGTCGGCGGGACGGGACTCGTTGGTGGCGATGCCCTCTTCCTGCAGCTCCTGGGCCGAGGTGACCGGATCCCAGATCTCCATTGGGCGCAGCTGGTTCTCGTAGAGCTCGTAATAGGTGAAGCGGAACACGCCGAGGGTCCCGGGGTCGGCCGCGGACTGCAGACGGCCCGCATACTCCTGGTCGACCTGTTCCTTGATCCGGTTGTAGGCGTTGTAGAAGTTCTGCTTCTGCCGCCTGGTCTTGGCGGCCTTGCCCGTCGGAATCGAGAGCTCCTGAACCTCGGTGTAGATCTGGTTCTTCTCCTCGGAGCGGAGCTGGTCGGTCAGCCGTTTGCCGATCACCGCGTAACGGACACCGTCGTCGGTGTCGTAGGACTGATAGTCGGAGCGCACGTCGGAGAGGTTGGCCACGCCCTCGACGCCGAGCACGATGTCGGCGAGCAGCTGGAAGGTGCCGGTGCCGTTGGTCGAGCCGAACCCGCTCGCCGTCTCGGGGTTGCGGCCGGCGGTCGTCAGCGGCAGGTCGTCGAATCCGAGCTGATCCCAGTTATCGATCGTCGAGCCGGGTTCGAAGATGTCGCGCACAATCTGGCGCCGCAGGCAGTCACCACCAACGTTTGACTCGTTCTTGGTGGCAATCACGATCGCGTCGGCCGCCAGCTCGATCGGGACCGGGTTGCCCTGCTCATCGGTCGTGAAGGTGATGCCGTTGGCGGCGCACTGAGCCAGCTCGGCGGCGCTCGGCCGCTGGGTGACCTCGGCGATATCGACCTTGCCGGTGCAGAGCTTGTCGAACGCGACCGCGGGTGAGGTCGGGATGTCGTTGACGGTCACACCCGGGCCCGTCGCGTCGTACTTCTTGATGACGTCGGGCGTAATGCCCAGCGCGTTGCCCTCCGCGACGTTGACGACGCCCGGGGTGACCGCCGGAAGATGGTGGCTCAGTGCCGTCGTCTTCGGGGTGGTGGCGGTCCCGGCCGGCGTGACCCGCTGCTTGGTGATCTCCTTCTTGGGGTTGACGCTCGTGGCGCTGACGCCGCACCCGGCAAGCGCAACCGTCAGGACCGCGGCCGCGACGGCGCGGCGAGGGTGGCCGGTCATGGCAGCGACCCTCCGAGCAGGGTCAGCGACGAACCCGAGGATCCCCCGTTGACCTGTCCCTGGGAGGTGGTGCCGGCGCCCGTGACCGACTGCGGCTGAACTCCGTTGATGCCGGCGACCTCGGTCACGTTCGGCAGGGGCGGATACTGGAGCTCCTTCGGCAGGTCGACGACCTGGAAGTCATCCAGCGTCAGGGTCTGGACGACGTTGCCGCTCAGCAGCGGCGTCCCGTCCTTGCTCACGTTCTGCAGCCACCTCGGCGCGACGGTGCCGTTCGGATACTCGAGCTTGCCGCGGGCGTTGCGCAGCGGCTGGTTCCAGTTGTAGTCCGGAAGTGCGTACAAGGTCGGTACCGCCGAGCGATCGACGACGATCGCGCCGTAGGTCTTCAGCGCGATCAGGATCGCGCGGGCAGCCCGCAGGTTGGTGCGACCAGGGAGCTTCTTCACCGCTGCGTCGATGTTGTAATCGGCCCGCAGCCGCAGGCGAGCGCCCTCGGGCAACGACGTGAAGCTGCCGTTGCCGTCGGTCGCAGACGCCGGCTGTACGTAGTAGGCCGCGGCCGGGCCGGGCACGGAGATCGCCAACGCGTGCATGATCACACCTGTGCGGATGTCACTTGGGAGGATCTCGCCCGCGAACAGCGGCAGCCCGGAGCCGCGGGCACCGGGGTAGTCGGGCGGCAGAAAACCGGGCCCGTTGAGGTTCCAGCGGCGAACGAACTGGTAGCTGAGCACCGTGTTGTTCGAGGTGAAGCGCGCCCGCCAGAAGTCATACGCGTATCCGCCGCTCTCGTCGTAGACGGTCAGCCAGCCGTCGTAGGAGGGTTTCGGGAACCCGGAGACCGGGATGTTGAGCGAGCTGATCTGCCAACCGTCGCCACAGGCGTTGTGCGGCGGTGGCAGGTTGATCTGGCGACACACAAGTCTCACCGCGTTGTCGCCGCCGGCGATCACGATCGGATCGGTCCACACCCGGGTGTTGATGAACAGTGGCTTGTCGATCCGGGTCTGCTTGGTGGTGATGTTCTGGAGTGAGTTGCCCTTGACGACCTCGCCGTAGCGGTACTCGGCCTCGCGCAACAGATAGGCGGAATTGCTGGCCTCGATCGAGTCGGCGATCGATCTGTTCCACGGGCTGTCCGTGGCGAACGGGCGCGTGAGCGTGGCGAGCGTCCGCCCGTACTGAGCGTTCGTCGTCGACACGGTGCTGGTGGTCAGTGTGGTCGTCGTGTTCTCGAGGACCGTGGAGCTCGTCGGGGCCGGGTTGGTCACGGTGGAATCGGTCACCGTGTGCCGGGTGACGTCCGCGGTCTTTGTGACGTGGTTGCTCGAGCCGCAGCCGGCGGCAATCGACGCTAAGACGATGACGAAAGTGAGCCTTCTCAACGAAACCACCCTAGACACCCCTGCCCGGGTCGGCGTCGTCACGGGCTCCCACCGGGAGTCTCATCCCCCCGTCCCACCGCTCGCTCCGTGGCCTCGGTCAGGGCGACGATGAAACGCAGCAGGTCCTCGTTCGACAGCTCGCCGTCCGCAAGCCTGCCGGCGGCAATGTCGGCGATCTCCGCCAGCGCCTCTGTCAGCTTCGCGATCCGCTCGAGCCGGGCGCCGAGCACGCGATCAGCCTCGGCCTGAGCCTTGGCGGCCACCTCGCGGGCGTCGGTTTCAGCGCGCATCCGCATGGCATACGCGTCCTGCTCGGCGCGGTCGCGAATTCGCTGGGCGTCGGACACGGCTGCGGCCAGCAGCGCCCGGGCCTTGACCTCGGCATCGGCCACATAGGTGGAAGCGGTCTCAACGCCGGTGACGACCGACTCGACGTATCCGGCCAGCTGCTCGACGCTGGTGCCGAGAGGGGCGACGTTCGGCTCGGTCTCAAGCAGCGGATCTAGGCCCTCATCCGGGAGCAGCGCGGAGCTGAGATCGGCCGCCGTCAGCTCCTCGTGGCGCTCCGGCTCGACAACGACGGAATCCTCCTGAGCGTTCACAGCGGCCGGCGCTTCGGGCTCCGGCGACGGCCCGGTGACCACCACAGGCATCGGCTCGGTGTCAACGCGCAGATGATCGAGCGCCTGCGCCACCGAGGGCGGCGGGATGACGCGGCGGCCCGTGCTCATGCGATCCCGTCCACCTTGCTGAGCCTGGTGCTCCCGGGCGTCTTGGTCGTGTGTACGGCAGGCGGCTTGGCGTTGGTGAGGTTCGTCTGCGGCGCGATCGCGACCAGCTCATAACGCGCATCCTCGTAGAGCAGGTTGAAGCGATCCGTCACGACGTTCTTCAACGCTGGGTAGCTCGAGGCGACGTAGTCCCCGGTGTCGTTGCGCGCCACCAGGAAGTACTTGACTCGGGCGGGCGGGTTGCTGACCTCGCGCAGCCAGGGGCCGTCACCGCGGTCGATCCGCGTGTTGAAGATGGCGGGCTTGCCGGTTAACAGGATCACCGCGTAGGTCTGCGAGTTGTCGGTGAGGATGCTCTTCTTCGGGAACGAGTGGTCCTGGAGGTAGTGGGCCATCGCCAGCTCCTGGGTGATCCCCACCTGCACGCCACCCAGTGATTTCGTCGGATGCGTGTGTCCCCGGCTCGAGATCGCAACCCGGAACGCCTGCTCCATGTTCTGGTACTTGTAGTGGTTGACCCCGGTCCACACCAGGGCGACGGTCGCAAGCATCCCGATGATCATCCCGAAGCCCAACGGAGCCCGGGCATCGGGCAGCGCCCCGTACAGGTAGGCCGCGCCCGCGACCGACATCATCAGCATCGGAACACCGCGGTCGAGGTCGACCGAGGTGCCGGTGTGGTAGATCAGCAGGTCAGCCCCCGGGGTCAGCAGGGCGAGCAGCGAGAACGCCGCCAGCCACGCGGCCATCGTCGCCTTCTGAATCACCGCCACCGCCAGCAGCGCCGGGATCACGAACAGGATCATCGGCGCCGAGGACCACGCCAGCTGCAGCGTCGTCGTCAACACGTGCACGAAGCTCAGATGCAGGCTCGCGTTGCCGGCGTCAACGGAGGTGTTCTTGGCCGCCGCCATCCACCCGAACGGCGAGTTGACGATCAGCACGTTGGTCAGCGACCAGACGAGGAAGGCGTATACCGTGGGCGCCAGGTAGGTGATCAGCGAACCCGTGACCTCCTTCTCGCTCGCCTTGTGCCGCGCCAGCACCACGATCACCATGATCGCCGCCAGCGCCGCCCACACGAACGTGGCGTAGTCCGACATCACGGAGAACGCGAATGCAACCCCGGAGCTGATCAGGAAACGGGTGTCGAGCTGGATGACCCAGGCGATCAGGCCGGACATCGCCGCCGTCAGGAAGAACAGCGAGACAAGCTCTGAACCTCCGGACATCCCATAGAACGCGATCGTCGGTGTGATGCCGAACAGCGCCACGACGACGTAGCGGATCGGCCGATCGACCTCGCAGCGCTCCATCAGGCGGTTGAGCGCGACCATTGACAACCCGCCGAAGATCGCCGAGCAGATCGGCAGTGCGACCAGCGAGGTCGCCATCCCCGCGATGATCGTGAACGGCAGCAGCACGAGCGTCTGCAGCGGCGGCAGCGAGAAGCCGACCGCCGCCAGCTTGGCTGGGTCGTTGTGCCAGGCGAGATAGGCGTTGGTGAGCCGGTCCAGCGAGTCGAAGGTGACGATCCGCATGTCGACCACCAGCCAGTAGCCGAGCACGCCATAGACGATCGCGAAGATCATGAAGATCACGAACGACTCGAGCACGCGACGGCCCTTGACCTCGACGTGGGCCAGCGGCAGCTGCACCATGCCCGGCACGCGATGCGGCTCGGGTACGACCGGAACGAGCTCGAACCGGCTCTTCGTCAAGAACCTCGCCTGTGGTCGTCGTCAGGGAGCTCATGGGGTGATCTCCGCGACCGGCGCCGCTGCCGCAGAGCTGGCGGGGGCCGGCAGTTCAGGCGTGTCCTGATGACCGATGTCGAGGCCGTGGGTGGTCTTCTCCCAGTAGAACGGGCGGTAGAGCAGCTGGAGAAGCCCTTCCACGCCGCCCACGACATCAGCCCCCAGTACATCGGTGAGAACAGCGCGTACGCGATCAGGCCGGAAGTTGCCGGGCTGCAGCGAGCCGGCGACGTTGAAGTAGACGAAGATGAAGTTGCCGAGGAACAGCATGCAACGAGGCGGCGTAGAAGACAGAAGTCGGGAAGAGCTCTGGATGAACCCGGCCTGGGTGAAGAAGAACAGCGTCGTCAGCGCCCAGAAGATCGGGTTCAGCAGGAAGATGAAGGCGCCGCCGACGATCAGGTTGAAGGAGACGAAGGCACGCGGGCCGAGCTGCGCGGAGCAGCTTCGGCGGGATGGCGCATGTGCACCAGCCAGGTCTGGCAGTAGCCCTTGATCCACCGCGAGCGCTGGCGGATCCAGTTGTGGACGCTGCGAGTTGGCCTCCTCGAGCGTCGTCGAGTCGATCATCGCCGTCGCGTACCCGGCCTTGTAGCAGGCGGATCCCCAGATCGGCGTCCTCGGTCACGTTGTACGGATCCCACGCACCCAGCTCGACGCAGCCGTCGAGTGCGGAAGTGGTTCGAGGTGCCGCCCAGCGGGATCGGCGCGTTCGACCGCGCACAGGCCCGGGAGCAGCAGGTCGAACTACATCGAGTACTCGATCGAGAACCAGCGCGTCAGCAGGTTCTGCTCGGTGTTGAAGTAGTTGAGCTTCGCCTGCACGCAGGTGACGCGACGGATCCGCCTTGCGCGAAGGCGAGCACGGCCTTCTTGAGCTGGTCGGGCTCCGGGCGGTCCTCGGCGTCGAAGATCACGACGATACTCGCCGTCGGCCTGGAGCAGTCCGTAGTTACACGCCTTCGGCTTCGTCTTCGGCTGCGACTCGGGGACGATCACGAGGCGGAAGTGCGGCGGCGGGTCCAGCGGTCCGGATCGCGTCGATCGTCTCCTCGTCGTCCTCCTCACACAGCAGCCGGACGTCGAGCTTGGTCTGCGGGTAGTCGAGGCCGCCGATCCCCGCCAGCAGCCGGGGCACGACCGCGGCCTCCTTGTACAGCGGGACGAGGATCGTGTAGATCGGCAGGTCGCGCTCGTCGATCGCGGCGATCTCCTCGTCGCTGACCTCGATGTAGGCACCGCTGCCCAGCGAGCGGTAGATCAGCCGCGCCTTGTACAGCGAGGATGCGAGGTAGAAGGCGGAGGCAAACGACACGAGCCCGACGGCCGTGGCCCGGGGACTCAACACGAAGCCGACGGCGACCAGCGCGAGGATCGCGACCAGCGTGATCTTCTGGCCATAGGACAGGACCCGATCGGCCGAGTTCTGCGGCGCCATGCGGCGCAGCTCGTTCTTGGCGGCGTCGACGTACTGCTCGCGGTAGATCCGCTGCAGCAGCTCGTCGATCGAGTTGCGGGTGGCGAGCATCTCCTTGATCTCCAGATGGGTGAACTCCGCGAGCATCGCTCGATCATCTCCTCGTTGAGCGCGTCGGCGACGGCCACGTACAGGAGCTGATCGTCGGCGGCAAGCGGGACGCAGCGCAGCGAGCGCGCGATCGGCTCCGGGATCATCCGAACGACATCCTCGTCGGGCACGTAGCCAGTGAGGTCGACATGCTGGAGCCGGAACTGCTCGCCGAGTACCGCCAGCAGCTCGAGCTCGTCGACGGCGCCCGAGGCAACGAGGATCTCCCCGAGCCGGCTACCGGTGCGCTGCTGCTCGACGAGTGCCGCCTCGGCCTGCGCCGGCGTGATCAGTCCGAGTTCGATCAGCTTCTCGCCGATGCGCTTGCGGCCGGCATAGAAGCTCTCGTCGTTGCTCGGCTGCTCATGCGCAGATGACTGAGACGAACCGGCCTGCGGACCGGTCGTCGTCGCCGTCGTGCTCGTGGTGGGCCCGTACGGCCGCGAATCAGCAAAGACCTCGTCGAACGCCGCCTCGAGCTGCTCGTCGGACCACTCGCGCAGCTCGACCTCCCGGCCGAGCAGGTTGCGAGCGATGTCCGCCGCCAACCGATCTGTGGCGTCTGCCACCGCGACTGTTACAACATCACCGCGCAGCGAGATCGGCAGCATCCCGAAACTCCGGCAGACCGGCTCGGTGAGCATCCGCGCGAGGCGCCGGGCACCGGCCAGGTTCGCCGTGTCATCGGCCAGCGCCACGCTATGTCCTCCGACGTCTGGCTGACATCCACTCCGGCATCGCCAGCGGGCCTTCTTCGCCCTCCGGCTCGTCCACGACGATCACGCCGCCCGGACGACCACTACCGACTCGCAGACCCGGGCGGGTGACCGCGGCCGGAGGCCCCTGCGCGACCGCAGGCTGTGGAGCGGACGGGGCGTACGACAGCACCGGAGTCTCCACGGCCGCAATCGTGTTCGCGCCCTGCTGGGCGCGCTGCCGTGACTGCTGACGCGACTTACTGACCCGTTCGACCCAGTACATGCCGCCACAGGCGACGATGATCAGCGCCAGCGGTGCAAGCAGGTACAGCAGGAAGGTGACGGCGAACAGCACCATCGAAATCAGCAGCACACCGATCGAGCTGCCGCCCACGGAGCGGGCCGACGGCCGTCGGTCTAATTCATTTGTCGTGAAGGCGGTCATCTCCTCGCCTTTCTATATCGGCAAGTTTCGACCGACACGTTTGCCTGCTGAAGTTGGCATCCTGTGTTCGCATTGCCACAATCAAGTCGGAATCCTGTCCTTTGACCCGCCGAATTATCGACGTTCCCGGTTCTGATAAGCAAGCGGGTCGCTTTGGAGACGCCAGTGTCCGCGTACAGCGCGCCCCAGCGTAGCGGGCGCAGCGGCGGCTTCCGCCCCGCCTTCCTCCACTTTCCAGCAACTTCATCCGTTCGGATGAGTCCGTATCCGAGCAGCGAGTTCGACACGCGATCGCACACCGAGCTTCCGGTACGCCCGGGCCAGGTGCGATTTCACGGTCGCCTCACTGATCCCCAGCTGCGCCGCGATCGCGCTCGTTCTGTCGCCGCCGGCAGCAAGCACAGCAACAGTACGCTCGCGCGGCGTCAACGGATCAATCTCCAGCTGCGCGTCGCTCAGCGCGCCGCGTGAGGACAGCGCCGCACCGTACCCATGCTCGAGTGCGGGCAGCATCCGCATCAGCAGCGCGAGCTCTCCCTCGCCAAAGTCCGGGGCGCCCGGACCGCGGAAGATCGCCACGCTGGCGACCATCCGCCCGTCGTGGCGCAGATACAGCCGCACGCCGTGGATCATGCCGAGCAGGCTGAGAAATTCGCCGATCGGCGTTGGCGCCAGGGCCTCCCAGCCGCCGAGCTCCTTCGTTGTCATCATCCGGGTTCCGATGGTCACGTGCCGCGTCGGGTCCGTCGGATCGATCGTCCGGTACTTGCGCGCGTAGCTCCAGATCAGTTGGTCCAGTGAGATCCGCATGCTTGCCGCGTGCATCACCACGATCTCCGCGAGCAACCGGCCGTCAGCGTCGCAGCGGTGCATCAGCAGCATCCGGTTGGGGATCACCGCATCGATCGTCGCCAGCGCCAGCGCCGTCTGACGGAGCACCGGGCTCTCCGCGACGACGGCCTGCTCATAGCTGCAGATCGGTGGAAGTCCATCTGGCCGAAGCGCGCCGCGTCCGACGCCGCCCGGCGGTTGGTCCAGCGACATCAGCCAGGCCTAGCTGGCGCGCTGCCCGAGCTGCGCGGCGAGCTCAACGCGCGAGCTCACTCCAAGCTTGCGAAACGACCGTGCCAGGTGGCTCTTGACCGTGGCCTCGCTCAGGGTCAGCGCCAACGCGATCTCCTTTGACCGCAGACCCCGGCTTGCCAACCACGCGACCTGCTGCTCGCGCTGCGTCAGCCGCGGGTCGACCAGGCTGTCGCGCTCGGGCCGAGCGGACAGGGCGCACGCGTAGGCATGTTCGAGCCACGCGATCATCCGCCGCAGCAGCCACAGCTCGCGTTCGGTGAACTCGCCCTCCTCGTCGGTGCGGCCCAGCATCACGTGCGCGATCGGCCCCTGGTCGTCGCGGAGATACATCCTCACGACATGCCGGAGCCGGTGAGCGTCGAAGAACTCGCCGATCTCCATCCGCTGGAATGTGCGCCAGCCGCCAAGCTGCCCCGTCGACTGCAGCGATCGGCGGCCGTCGACGTGGTCGCGGGGGTTGAGCGGGTCCCCATCCTGGTGGCGGTCCAGATATTCGCGACGGGTCTCCTCCGGAGTGACCGGAACCGGCCCCGTCCGCCGCACGACGCCGCCCGCGACGATCGCCCCGGTTCGGTCGCACGGCTGAAACGCCAGCGTGCGCGCGGGGACGACGGCGTGCACCGTCGCCAGTGAATGCGCCATCAACCGACGCGCAGGATCAGCGTCCTGCACGGCATGCTCGTACTGGGAGGAGTCGGCCGACTCGACGTCGTCGATCCTGACCGGCCTCCGGTCCCGTGTCCTGCGACTCCCCGTATTCGTCACGCTACCGCCATCCAAAGTGGTGTCTGTTCGTCGCCGCTGCCACCAACACCGAACTACTCCACTCCCCCCGATGTCCATCTTACCGCTTTTCGGTGTAATAGGCAACCGGGCGGCCGGAGTCCGGACCTATCGAGCGACGGCGTTCCTCCGAGAGCGGGTCAGTGGTGGCGGCCCCGCTGGGCCGATATACCGGCGCGCGACATCCGGCAGGGGACCGATCTCACCCGGCCACCGTGCATCTATGCTCCGAGCTGTCCCGCGTCAGTCAGGTCCTGGAGATCCATCGCCGCGGCGGCGAGCGCCGCGCTGAGATCGGCAATCTCCTGCACCCGCGAGAGGATGTCCGATGCTTCGATCCGCGCTTCACGCAGGATCTCCTCGCGTTCGAGGTGGGCTTGGGCGATCACCTGCTCGGACTCGGTGGCAGCCGACGACAGCATGTCCGCCGCGACCCGAGCCGAGGCGCTTGACAGCTCGACGGCGGCGGCATCGGCCAGCCGCTGCTCCTCGGCACGCCGGCGCTCATCAGCGAGACGGACCTCCTCAGTGATCCGCTCCGCCTCAACCCGGTCACGTGCGGCCACTGCGATCCGCTGCGCCTCCCGCAGCCGATCGGCTTCCGCGGCCAACCGCGCCACCTCGGCCTCGTCAGCCGCGCGCTGGGCGTCGGCGGCCTGGGCTGCTTCCGCCTGACGTCGGGCCTCGGCCCGGCGCTGGGCCTCCGCGAGACGCCGTGCGTCGGTCATCCGCTTGACCTCAACGGCGCGCGCGGCCTCCTGCGCACGTTTCGCCTGCTCCGCGACCTGCGCCTCCGCGAGGCGCTGTGCCGCAGCGACCCGCGCCGCGTCCGCCGCGTGCGCGGCCTCAAGTGCTCGATCAAGCTCGGCTGCCCGGCGCTGTTCGGCCTGACGCTCCGCATTCGAGGTCCGTTCCGCGACCTCGGCGCGCTCGCGGGCGGCGGCAACCAGTCCGGCCGCGGCGGCGTGCTCAGCCGCGGCAACGGCGCGCTCGGAAGCGGCAACGCGTTCCGCCGCAGCGACCAGACGACCGGTGTTGCCGGCTCTGGGCGTGGGCTGACGCCGCGTCGGCGGAGCCGGGCGCTGGCGCCGCGGCTCGGGGGCGGGTTCGATCGGGTTCTTCACCGAACCGTTGGAGTGGCTGCTGCTGGTATCCGGCTGGCCGTCGAGTGACTGCGCCTGCGCCTCGCCCTTCGGTGGCTCGTCCGCCGACGGTTCGGTCGCGGCCTCCGTGGCGGCCGGCCCGCCATTTGACGCCTGCTCTCCCGGGACCAAGCGCAGCGGAGCATCGCCACGGATACCACGCAGCACGTCTTCGACAGGGGGAGCATCCCCGAGTCTGCTCACACCACACCGTCCCCGCTGGTCACACGTCTTGTCACCGTGCTAACAGATTTTCACATGTTAAGGCGGATTTGTGTAAGAACGCTTGCAGCTATTGTCGGAAATGCGACAACGCGTGACGATGCAATGCCGCCGTTGAAACGGCGCGGGGTGGAAAACCGGCATTTGTACGACGTACGCTGAGTTAATGCTCAGTGAAATTGACTAAATGCACACCCACCTGGAGGTTGACGGCAGGATCAACCCCCAGGTCGATGACAGTCGCTCCCGCCCGGGGTAGCGTCACCGCCATGCCAACTCCATCCGGTTCCGAGCCGGTCATCTCGGTCAGCGGCCTGCGCAAGTCCTACGGTTCGCGCGAGGCGGTGTGCGGAATCGACCTCGAGGTTCACCGCGGTGAGATATTCGCGTTCCTCGGCCCCAACGGCGCCGGCAAGACGACGACCGTCGAGATCCTGGAGGGTTTCCGCGAGGCGAGTGCCGGCGCCATCTCCGTGCTCGGCCAGAACCCGTGGAAGGCTTCGGGATATTGGCGCGAGCGCGTCGGGATCGTGTTGCAGGAGTCGGCTGCCGAACCCGGCCTCACGGTTCGCGAGTGTCTGCAGCTGTACGCCGGTTACTACCGGGCCCCCCGCGGCGTTGACGAGTGCATGGCGCTCGTCGACCTCGACGCGCAGGCCGATCAACGCGCCGGCAACCTCTCGGGCGGTCAGCGGCGCCGACTCGATGTCGCCCTGGCTCTGATCGGCGACGGCGAGTTGGTCTTCCTCGACGAGCCGACGACCGGCTTTGATCCCTCCGCCCGGCATCAGGCGTGGGAGGTCATCGCCAGCCTGCGTGAGCTCGGTAAGACGATCTTCCTGACCACGCATTACATGGAGGAGGCCGAACGGCTGGCGGACCGGATTGCGGTGATCGCGGCCGGGGAGATCGTCGCTGAGGGAACCCCGGAGACGCTCGGCGGCCGCAACCTCGAGCAGTCGCAGATCCGCTTCGTGCTGCCGCCCGGCGAGTCCCGGGACGGGCTGCCGGGCGATCTCGGCTCGCGCTCGACGCCCGAAGCCCACGGCCGTCTGCTCATCTACAGCGGGAACGTCGCCGCCGACGTGCATGCGCTGTCCGGGTGGGCGCTCGAGCGCGGTGTCGACCTCGCGACCCTCGACGTCCGGCGCCCGACGCTCGAGGACGTCTACCTCCAACTGACCGCCGATCACGCGACCGAGCAGAGGATCTGAGATGTATTTCCTGTTCAAGTTCCTGCGCCGCTGGTGGCTGAGCCGCCAGGACAGCAACGATGCCGGTGCGGTTGCGGTCGCCGGGATCGGCACCGCCGAGGCGGGCCCAAGGCTCAGTCCCACGGAGCGGGCCGCGGCGGCCCGCGCGACACGAGCACCCGCTCGGTCGGCGGCCGTCGGCGGACCGCTGATGATGCTCGCTCACCAGATCAAGTTCGATCTGCTGATCAGCATCCGCAACCCGCGGTCGCGATTCTTCACGATGCTGTTCCCGCTGATCCTGCTCGTCGTCTTCAACGGGGTGTTCGGCAACGGGCATACGCGGGTCGACGGTGTGCGCGTCAGCCTCCACGTCTTCTACGTGCCGGGCATCCTGGCGATGTCGGTCGTCGTCGCCAGCTACGCCAACCTCGTGATCATGCTGTCGAACCTGCGCCAGAGCGGGGTGCTCAAACGCCGCCGGGCGACACCGGCACCGGCCGCGCTGCTGATCGCGGGCCAGGCGTGCGCGACAGTGGTGACTGCGCTGTTCACGGGCACGATCCTGATCGTCGTCTCCAAGCTCCTGTACGGCGTCGGGTTCGGCCCCTCGCAGCTGTTGGCGATGCTCGTGATCGTCGTGCTCGGCACGCTCTCGTTCGTCGGGATCTCCTACAGCGTCTCGGCGCTGATCGGCAATCCGGACGCGGCCCAGCCGGTCGTGCAGATGACGATGCTGCCGCTGTACTTCATCTCCGGCGTGTTCATCCCCGACAACAGCCTGTCGCCGGCGCTGAAGACGGTCGCAAAGATCTTCCCGGTGGAGCACATCGCCAACACGCTGCACGCCGCCTCGGTCAAGTCCGGGTTCGCGCACTCACTCGCGCTGTCCGACGTCCTGATCCTGCTCGCGTGGGCCGTTGTGGCGATCGCGTTCAGCGCCTGGAGGTTCAGCTGGCTGCCGAGCAAGGCCGGCAGCTGAGAGGGCTCACAACACATACTTGACGGTATTCAGATACTCGTTAGTATGTGAAATGTGGAGACGTTCCTGTTCCTGGATCTCGTCGGGTTCACCGCGCTGACCGCCGAGTTCGGCGACGACGATGCCGCCGAGGTCGCGCTCTCGCTGTACCGGTTCGTGCGCTCGCTGCTCCCCGAGCACGGTGCCGAGGAGGTCAAGACGTTGGGCGACGGGATGATGCTGCGCTGCTCCGATCCCGAGCGCGCGATCCGGCTCGGCGTCCGCATCACCGAAGGCCCGGGGCTGCTTCCGCCTGTCCGCGTCGGCGTTCACACCGGCAGCGCCGTCCTGCGGGAGGGCGACTGGTACGGCGCCGGCGTCAACGTCGCCTCGCGGCTGTGCTCGGTCGCCGGTGGTGGCGAGGTGCTCGTCAGCGACGAGACCAGGCGCGCCGCAGGTGAGCTCGAGGCGGTTGAGTTGAGCGGCCGCAGGTTGCACTGGCTGAAGAACGTTCCCGAGCCGATCGAGGCGTGGCTCGCGGGCCCCACCGCCGAATGCGTCCCCACGGTTGATGGCGAACCCGCAGCGACGGTGAAGTGCGGTCAGTCCACACTGGCTGTCCCGCGCTTCTGGCGTCAGGCGCTGCGGACAGCAACGATCTGAGACGCAGAGGACCACAAGATGAAACCCGTGATCAAACGACTGACACGCCAGGAGAAGCAGGCGCATACCCGCGCCTGCCTGCTGATCTCCGCCGCGAGGGTGTTCGCGCAGCGCGGCCTGCAGCAGGCGACGATCGATGAGGTCGCCGAGGGAGCCGGCTTCAGCAAGGGAGCGTTCTACGCCAACTTCGCCAGCAAGGAGGAGCTGTTCCTGGCGATGCTCGACGAGCGTTTCGCCGCCAAGACCGACGAGCTCGAGCGGATCATCGCCGGGGAGGGCACCGACGAGGAAAAGGCGATCCAGGCCGGCAACTCCTTCACCCAACAGCTCCTCAGCGACCCCGAGTGGCAGCGACTGTTCCTCGAGTTCAGCGCCTACGCTGGCCGCAACGACGAGTTCCGTGACGAGCTGCGCACCCGCTATCGCTGGATGCGGGGGCGTGTCGCCGCCGCGCTCGAGTTGCAGGCGACCTCGCTCGGGCTGACAAGCCCGTTCCCGCCGGAGCAGATCGCCGAGATGACCTGCGCGATGGCCCATGGGGTCGCCGTCGAACGACTGATCGAGGGTGACGACCTCCCGGAGGACCTGTTCGGGAACATGCTGCTGATCTTCTTCGCCGGCCTGCGGACACTCGCCGGCCAGTACTCATCGGCCTGACGCTCGCAGCGCCCGCAGCGCGAGTTCCAGCTCCAACCGGCCCTCGGGCGTCTCGAACCGCTCGCCGAGCAACTCGCGCAGCTTGGCGATCCGGTAGCGGACAGTCTGCGGATGCACGTGCAGCTCGGCGGCGACGGCGGGCGTGTGGCGCTGGAACGCCAGCCACGCCGTGAGCGTCTCAAGCAGGCGCGAGCGCTCAATCGGTCGCAGCGGCTCGAGCGCCCCGAGTGCCCGCGCGACCAGCGCGCCGGCCAGGTCCTCGTCACGCAGCAGGATCACGTCGACCAGATGCTGATCGACGCGCGGCACCCCGTCGACGGCGACCGCGCCGCGCTCCAGCAGCCCGAGTAGGTACCGCGACCACTGCAACGACCGCAGCGCCTCACGGGCCGGGACCGTCGGCCCCAGTGCCACGAGCTCCCCCTCACAGGCACGCTCGATCAGCGCCCGACGTCCGGGGCCGTCCGGGTCCCCCAACAGCAGGAACACGCCGCGGTTGTCGGTCCCGACCAGCGGCTCGGTGCCGAGCCGGCGCGTGATCGCCACAGGCGAGGATGCCGCCAGCGCCAGCACCGCGACCTCCCGTGGCACTGGCCAACGGGCCAGTGCGGATGCACGCGACACGGCCTCAGGATCGGCCCCCTCGGGATCGAGCAGCAGCACCGCCAGGCGCCGCCGGCGGCGCTCGAGCTCGCCGGCCTCGTCCGACTGCGCCCGCAGGTAGCCCTCGACGACGTCGGAGGCGAGCTCGTCCGTGTAGACGAAGATCCCCTCGGCCAGGGCGATCACGAGCTAGTCTCGACGCCGGCCGCTGCCGCGAGGTCCGCGGCCCCGCGCCATGCCGCCCGGGTGCCGATCCGGAACGCGGCGCGCAGCGCATCGAGTCCGCGACCTGCCTGCAGCTCAGCCTCCCCCAGCCGCCGCCACAGCTCACCGGTATCCGCGCTCGGCCGCCGACCCTGTTCGAGCGCGTCCATGAACGCCCGGATCGCCTGCTCGATCCCGATCCGGATCGCCATCCCCTCGGGGCCGGTGATCACCTCGCCGTAGACGTCGGACTCGCGGGCGATCGCCTCGATGATCCCACCGACGACGCGCGAAATCTCGCTCCTGACCACATCTATAACCGCTTTCGGGACCGCCTCGGACGGCCACGACCGGGTGCTCATTAGCAAATAGTGACAAAACCGCCGCGGAGAAGTCGTTAAGGAATCCAACACATCTGGTTGTTACAGAGGCGTAGGGTTCCGCCAGGAAGCAACCACAGGGAGAACGGGATGAGCGCCACAACGAATCGCCGCCGCAGTGTCACCAAGACGCATGCGCGGATCGCCCAGCTCGGCTGGGAACCCAGCTACCACGAGCCCGCGGTGCGTTACCCGACCCGGTACCGCTTCCCCAACAAGGCCAAGGACCCGATGAAGCACATCATGCGGGAGTACCTGCCGATGGAGCTCGAGAAGGACGAACGGGTCTACGGCGGACATGACGCCGCCGTCCGCGCCGACATGCCGCACAAGGCCCACCTGCGCTGGCTCGAGTGGCAGAAGGCGTTCATTCCGGTGACGAACTTCGCGGAGATCGGCGCCGGCCGCTGCATGTCGATGCTGATGAGCGCGGTCCCCAACAACGAGCTGCGCAACGGCTACCACGTGCAGTTCGTCGACGAGCTGCGCCACACCGGCATGCAGATGTCGCTCGCGCGCTGGTACGCCAAGCACGTCCCGGATCCGGCCGGCTGGAACATGATGCCCCAGGCACTCGCCAACTCGGTGATGATCAACCCGGGGCTGAACATGCTCAGCCACTTCATGGTCGGTGACCCGATCCAGTGCGCGTTCACGCTGCAGGTCGTCGCCGAGACGGCGTTTACGAACATCGTGTTCGTGGCGGCGCCCGACGTCGCCGCCCGCAACGGTGACTTCACGCTCCCAACCACCTACCTGAGCGTCCAGTCCGACGAGGCCCGCCACATCTCCAACGGCTACGCGACGCTGCTGACGGTGCTGCAGGATGACCACAACGCGCCGCTGATCGAGCGCGACCTGCAGCAGGCGTTCTGGATCAACCACGCGTTCATCGACGTGTTCGCGGCGATCCTGATGGAGTACGGCTCCAAGGACCGCACCGACCCCGAGTGCTTCATCGACAAGTGGGACCGCTGGGTCCGCGACGACTGGTACCGGGCCTACATCATGAAGCTCGGCAAGCTCGGCCTCGATATCCCGCCGGACATCTTCGAGCGTGCCCGCGAACGCCTCGTCAAGGGGGTCCACCACAAGCACGCGCTGTTCGCGTTCGCCGCCTGGCCGCTGGCCCACTGGCGCTTCGATCCACTCGACGACACCGACTTCGCGTGGTTCGAGAAGCACTACCCCGGTTGGTACGCGGAGTACGGCGCCTTCTGGGAGGCGTACCGGTACTCGACCGAGAAGGGGCACCGCTGGATCCCGACCGAGTTCGTCAAGCTGGCGCCGCCGAACTGCTGGACCTGCCAGGGGTTCTGCGTCGATCCCGACGACCGCGTGCACCGGATCGTCGATCAGCACACCCGCTTCTACTGCTCCAAGGAATGCCGGTGGATGGACGAGTCGAACCCGGGCCGCTACACCGGCGACCGGAACTTCTTCGACCGCTACAACGGCTGGGAGCTGTCGGAGGTGATCAAGGACCTCGGCTTCATCCGCGCCGACGGCAAGACCACCGTCGGTCAGCCGACGCTCGATCCCAACAACATGTGGACGATCGACGACATCAAACGGCTCGACATCCAGCTCGAGAGCCCGAACATCCGGGTCGCGCGGGAGCTGGGGCTGCCGAGCGGTGACCACTCGCACATGCGACCGGGCCCGCCGACCGCCGGCGTTCCGCAGGAGCAAGCGGTGACCGACCTGCTGACCGGCGCAACCCTGTAGCCCGTCATGCCCAACGTCAGATTCGAACCGATCGGCGAGACGATCAGCGTCGAGGACGGCGAGACCGTCCTCGACGCCGCCTTCCGTCAGGGGTACAACCTCGCCTACGGCTGTCGCGAGGGTCAGTGCTCTGCCTGCAAGTGCTTCCTGCTCGAGGGCGACGTCGACATGAAGCGCTACTCCAACTTCGCGCTCTCAGACACCGAGCGCGACAACGGCTATTCGCTGATGTGCCGGGCGATGCCGGAGACCGACACGGTCGTCGAGCTGCTGCACTACGACCCCGACAACTACCGGCTCGCCCACCCGATCCGCGATGGACAGGCGGTCGTCGAGGCCGTCGAGTCGCTAACCCACGACATCAGCCGGCTGGTGCTGAAGATCACGGCACCGGAGGACTTCAACTTCACGCCCGGCCAGTACGTCGACCTCCACGTGCCCGGCGACACGGCCGGCGCGCGGCGGTCGTTCAGCCTCGCCAACGTCCCCGGCGATGGACGCTTGGAGCTGATGATCAAGCGCTACCCGGGCGGGCGGATCTCCGGGATGCTGGCCGACGGGACGATCGCGGCCGGCGATCAGATCGGCTTCACCGGGCCCTACGGCGCGATGCGCGCCCGGGAGGGCGAGCGGCCGATCCTGATGGTCGCAGGCGGATCCGGGATGGCGCCGGTGCTCTCGCTCCTGCGCCAGTTCGCGAGCCAGGGCTGCGAGCGGCCGATCCGCTTCTTCTACGGTGCCCGCTCGGACGAGGACCTGTTCCACCTCGATGAGATCGCGGCGATCGGCGAGCCGCTGAACGACTTCACGTTCACCCCGGTGACCGGCCGCTTCGTGCACGAGGCCGTCGACGAGTTCCTGGCCGCGACGGACCCGTTCCGGCAGGCCGACATCTACATGTGCGGACCGCCGCCGATGCTCGAGGCGGCCGAGGACATGCTGCTGAACACCCATAAGTTCGACGAGCAGCGGATCTTCCAGGACAAGTTCACGACCTCCGCCGACGCAGCGCCGCAGGAGGCGGGTGGAAGCAGTTCCGCAGACGCCGCGGCGCCGCCGACCAAGCGGATCTCCGACAACGCCGCCCCCGTCGAGGGCGATGAGCGTGAGCGTGTGTTCGGCTGGTTCACCCCGTCACGCAAGCGCGCGACCCTGTACGAGGACGTCACGATCGACACCCAGCCGTCGGTTCACCGCCACCTGACGCGCGGCTGGCCGGTCAGCTTCGAGGACGGCCGCGGCACCTGGGACGACGGCTCGACCGGCCTGCGCAGCATCGACTGGTTCGCGTTCCGCGACCCCGGCGAGCAGTGGGAGCGGACCTACTACCAGGTCGGCAACGGCTACGAGCAGCAGCTCGAGGGCACGATGCGAGCGGCGATCGAGGAGGGGCTGCTGGCCGACTTCACCCCAGAGTGGGTTGAGTTCCTGCGCGGCCACCTGCAGGTGCCGGCGTTCATGGAGAACGGGCTGTGGTTCGCGACCGCGACGATCGCCCGCGACGGACTGTCGGACTCGATCTCCCACTGCCTTGCGCTCCAAGCGGCGATGAAGCAGCGCTCGGCTCAGGCGATCGTGCTCTACGCGATGGACCTCGAGGAGTTCCACGGCTCGTTCTCGATCGAGGAGGCACGCGCGACGTTCCTCGACGCCCCCGAGTGGCAGCCGCTGCGCCGCTACCTCGAACGACTCGCCGCAACCCAGGATTGGGCCGAGATCACGATCGCCGCCAACGTGCTGCTGGAGCCTCTGGCCGGCACCCTGATCCGTCGCGAGCTCGGCACGCGCGCGGCAGCCGCCAACGGCGACACGCTGACCCCGACGCTGGCGCGGGTCGCCACCCACGAGTGGGAGTGGATCCGGGCGTGGACCGTCGCGTTCTGCAGATTCGTGCTCGAGGACCCGCAGAACGGCTCAGCCAATCGCGCCGTGATCAACGGTTGGATCGCCGACTGGCTGCCGCAGGCGCTCGAGGCGTCGATCGCGCTGAAGACGATCGCCGATCGCGTCCCTGGCGGCATCGACGCCGATCGCGCCACCCAGGAGATCATCCAGTACGCGGCGGCGATGCTGGCCGAATGCGGCCTCGGCGAGCACGTCACGGTGCTCGGACTACCGCCACTCGATGGTGCTCCCGTTGGAGCACCACCTGAACCGAAGCGACGCGTCCGCACTGGGAAGGCCACGCGCTCCCGGGTCGGGGAGGCGCACACCGAAAACGGTGCCGAGTCGGCGGAGCCGGTCTCGGCGCCCATCGAACATGCGGACGGCACCTATGACTTCGTCGGGATCGTGATGGCCAAGAGCGCCGAGGGAGACGCGGTCGCCGCGGTGATGCGCCGGCGCGACGGGGTCACGGTGCTCGAGCAGGCGGCGTTCTGGGACGTCCGCTCCGAAGGCAAGTTGGTGATCCCGTTCGATGAGGTCTCAGAGCAGCTCGGCTACGAGATCGACTCGTATTCGATCCAGCATGAGATGTCGACCCACTACGGGCGGATGGTCGCAACCGATGACGCGTTGATGCTGTTCTCTGATCCCACCGAGGCGATGCAGTACCTGATGGCATGAGCACGGCGACGACGATGACCAAGGCGGCGCTGGCCGCGGGCGGCCAACGGGCCGCCCGGATCGATAACCATCCACGGAGCAGGCAGTTCGCGCTGGCGGCGCTGCCACAGGTGATCGCACGGCGCTTCGACGCCGAGGCGGCGCGTGGGTTGCACGCGACCCTGGAGGTGCGGATCGCGGCATCGCCCGGTGGCGAGGAGGTGCGCTACACGGCCCGGATCGACGACGGAACGCTCGATTTCCGGCGGGGCGCCGCGCCCGACGCGCGCGCCTGGTTCGGCGGCTCGCTGGCCGATCTGATCCTTGTCGTCAGCGGCTCGGAGCCGTGGACAGCACTGATGGCCCAGGGTCGGCTGGAGCTCGGCGGCGACCCGTTCACGGCGCTGCGGGTGCCCGGCCTGTTCAGGCTCTGACATCCGTCCAGGTGAGCCGAACGGGGATTCTGGGTAGCTACGCTCTGAAAAGAGTCGGATCGTGGCGTCTGCGTGGGGCAGGCGCCACACCGCGCAGGATGCGCATGCCCAGTCCCCTTTCTCCAGCAACAGAACTCCTCGGTCGGCGAATTCGCAACCAACGTCACGCGCTCGGGCTCAGCCAGGAGGCGCTCGCGCAGGTCTGCGGTCTGCACTGGACGTTCATCGGGCAGGTCGAGCGCGGCCGGCGCAATCTCAGCCTCCACAACCTCCTGAAGCTGGCCGACGCGCTCCAGATCGATCCGTCGGAGCTGGTCTCCGGGCTCCACTCACCCGTGGCCGTCCGGCACTGACAAGTGTGCCGGACGGACGTCCGCGCCGATCAGGTGCTGGCGGTCTCCGAGGACTGCGGCGAGTAGTACTGCGGGTCGGAGACCACACCCGTCGCAGTCGTACTGCTCGGGGAGCTCACCTCCCAGCAGGCCGTCGCGGTACCGGTCGAGCCGGTCGTCACGGTCTGTGCGCTCGGCGCGCTGAAGGTCACGGTCGCGCCCGAGACGCCGACGTTCGCCATCCCGCTCGAGTTCCAGGTGAGCGCTGTCGCCTGCACGCAGAAGTTGTCGCTCTTGCTCGTCGAGCTGACGGTCGCGAGCTTCAGCGTCAGCGGACGGCCGCACAGCGCGACGGTCGCGCTTGCACCCTCGGCCTTCGATGCGATGCTCTTGTACTGAGCGGTGATCGCGGCGCTGGTCGCGGTCGGGGCGCCGAGGTTCGTCACGCCGAACCAGTCGTTTGCGACGCTCGACGATGCCTGGCTCGTCTCCCACGCGTACGGCTGGATCCGCTCGACGCCGCAGTCTGAGTTGGCGAGCGCGTTGATCGTCGTCGTCATGTAGCTCGCGCGATTGCTGTCGCTCTCATCGCCGGTGGCGCTGCCGCTGCCTTCGGTCGGCCAGCCGAACTCGGAGACGTCGAGCGGCACGTTCGCACCGCCCAGCTTGTCGAGCGCGGTCCGGGCGGAGGAGACGCTCTGCCCGACGGCGTTGGGCGTCGTTCCGTACGCCTGCAGAGCAACGGCATCGATGTCGGAGATCGTCCCGAGGGTCTGCTCCACCGAGGCGATGTAGCTCGCCGAGGGGTTGCCGAGCGCACCCACGATCACCTCGACCGAGCTGTTGACGCTGTGGACCGCGGTCCGCGCTGCGAAGTACATGCCCGCGTACTGGGCTGCGGGCATCGCCGCCGCGACGTTCTCGTTCTCGCCGTTCCAGATCTCAACGGCGGTCACGGGCTCCTTGGTGAGGCTCGGGTTCGCCGCCCAGAAAGTTCCGGTCGGGCCGTAGCGGGCGACGACGGCCGCTGCGTAGGTGGCGTACGCGCTGTCGCTGATCGGCGCCGAGTCCACGTCGCCGGCGCTCGACTCGGCCCACGGGGTCGAGTAGTCGATGATCGGCTCCCAGGTGATGCCGTGCGCGGCCAGCACATCGACGATCGCATCGGTCGCCGCCCAGCTGTAGCTCGACGCGGAGGTCGGCTGGACGATGTTCCAGAAGGCGTCCGCGCGGACGACCTTGACGCCATCGGCGGCCATCGTTGCAACCTGCGTGTTCCAGCTGCTCGCCGGGGTACCCCAGAACAGGTACCAGCCGTTCATGCCCAGACCAGCGGCAGATGTGTTCGCCATCGCGGGAGCAGCACTCATCGCAAACGCACCCGCGGCACAGATACCGGCCGCGAGCATGCCGAGCGCACCCTTCTTCGTCACTACGCACCCCTACCTTCCATAGTCGTCGCCCAAGCTCGACACCCCTGCCGAACCGACATCAGCGTATAGGACGCGGATGCATGGGATCTATTTCCTTGTCGTTATCGGACGCTTGCACGAAATCCTGTAGCCCAATTTCAGGTTCTGGCCGCTCGTGTGAGCGTCCGCGAGAACGTGCTGAAAGGCACGCGGCCGGCGGGCGTGAGGCGGCTCGGCCGGCGGGGCGTCGGAGTCGCTCACTCCTCCTGGTGCCGTCGGAGTCGCTCAGCTGGTGCCGTCGGAGTCGCTCAGCTGGTGCCGTCGGAGTCGCTCAGCTGGTGCCGTCGGAGTCGCTCAGCTGGTGCCGTCGGAGTCGCTCAGCTGGTGCCGTCGGAGAGCAGCGAGTTCGGCTCGTATCCGGCGAAGCCGACGCTGTGGGCAAACGGCCGATTGCGGTGCACGACGACGCAATAGGTCTGCGTCTGCGGACGGTTGAAGACGCAGACGCGGTAGATCTCCGGCGGCTGGATCTCGTAGGTGTTGACCATCCGGAGGTTGCTGCGGAACTGCGCCGGGGCGTGGTCACCGATGTAGGCCTGAGCGCGAGCGGTGGCGTCCTGCAGTGCGACCTGATCGCCCGTCAGCGTGGAGTGATGCAGCACACCGGCGACGATCGCGATCACCGTGATCAGTGCGATCGCGGCGGTACCGGCGTAGTCGCGGGCGATCACCTTCGGCAGGTCCTTGCGCACGTGACGCACCAGTTGGGTCAGCGGCCACGTGAGCATGACGATCGCCCCCAGGCTGAGGAACACGGCCAGGATCCACGCACCGATCGCCGACTCGCTGTCTCCGACCGGCGGCAGCCAATGCGCGATCAAGGCGTCGGCGAGCGTCAGTGGAACGAACAGCTTCCACATCCAGGCCCCGCGCAACCGCCAGCGCCAGCGGACCAAGATCGTGCGGTCCATGGGTCAAAGCCTAGGGAAGTAGGGGCCGCTGTTGGTGGATTCGGGGCCTTCCCGGGGGTGGCGTGTGTGGGATCGGGACCATCCCGGAGACGGTGTTTGGGGGATCGGGGCCGTCCCGGAGTCGGCGTTGGCCTAGGCTCTCGGAGCGATGAGTGATCCAGCACCGCTCGTCGTCTCCGGTCTCAGCCGCAAGTACGGCAACTTCATCGCCCTCCGCGGCCTGTCGTTTCGCGTGCGCGCTGGTGAGTGCGTTGCGCTGATCGGCCACAACGGCTCGGGCAAGACGACTGCCGTACGGATGATCGCCGGGCTGCTGGCCCCGAGCTCGGGCGTCGTGCGCATCGCCGGCCTCGACATGCACGACCCGGTCGAGTCGGTCGGCGCCCGCGCTGCACTGACGCTGCTGCCCGACTCCCCACTCCTCTACGACGACCTCACCGTGCGCGAGCACCTCGAGCTGGTGATCGCCGCCCACGACGTCACCGCCGAGCACATCGATGCGGAGATCGAGGAGATGCTGGCGCTGCTGGAGGTGGACCACCGCCACGATGCGTTTCCCGGTCAACTCTCGCGCGGGATGCGCCAGAAGCTGATGCTCGCCTGCGCTCTGCTGCGTCCGTTCAGCGTGCTGGTGCTCGACGAACCGGTCGTCGGTCTTGACCCCGCCGCCCAGCGCGTGCTCCAGGGCCTGCTGCTGAAGGCCAAGGCCGAGGGGCGCGCGATTCTGCTGACAACCCACCAGCTGGCGTTCGCGCAGGGGATCGCCGACCGCGCCGTCCTGCTGGCCGACGGAGTCGTGCTCGAGGAGGGCCCATATGAGCAGGTCATCGCCGGCGAGCGCGTGTACGAGCGGGACCTCCATTGAGCGTCCTGCAGGCGGAGTGGATCGACCGCTCCAGCGAGCGTGCGGCGGCGGCCGCCGTGGTGCTGCGCGTCCGGCGGGCCCGGCGCGCGCGGGGCAACCTGTACCGGCTCTACGTCGCCGTGCTCGCCGTCGCCGTGTACGGAGCGCTTGCCAGCCGGGTGATCAGCAGTGCGGTCGGGCCGGGGCTGCCGGGTTCATCGTTCGAGGACTACTGGCCTGCGGCGCTGGCGCTGGTCCTGCTGCTCGTCGTACGGACCGGGGCCTGGCAGGGACCGGTGTCCTTCGCACCCGCCGATGTCGCTTTCCTGCTGAGCGCACCGATTCTCGTGCGACATCTGGTCGCTCCGCGACTGCGCCGCGGTTTCGGGGGAGCTGCGAGCCTGGGCGCCGGCGCCGGGGTCGTCACGGTGTTCGCTTCACGCGCCGGATTCGACGGGCTCGGTGGCGGACGCTCTGTCGCGACAGTGCTGGCGTTCGCGCTGCTCGGACTGCTCGCGCTGGGGCTCTCGTGGCAGATCGAGCGCTCACGAGATGTCGCCCGGATCGTGCTGCGGTACGGCTGGGTCGTTGTAATCGGCTGCGGGGTCCTCCTGGCGCTCGGCGTCGCTGTCGGCGGCTCGGTCGGACGCTCGGTCGCGCTGTGGTCGGGGCCGTGGGGCTGGACCGTGGTCGCGCTCACCGGCGTCAAAGTGTGGTGGCTCGGACTGGCACTTGACGCCGTCGTGGCCGCGCTCGTCGCGGTCGCCTCGCTGCGCGGCGCGAGCTCCGTCGCGACGGAGCGCTTTCTCGATCAGGCCCAAACGCGATCCACGATCA
This sequence comes from uncultured Conexibacteraceae bacterium, assembly GCA_963778315.1. Classification (GTDB taxonomy): domain Bacteria; phylum Actinomycetota; class Thermoleophilia; order Solirubrobacterales; family Solirubrobacteraceae; genus Palsa-465. Next base: position 256,253 of record CAVZTZ010000002.1, read on the forward strand.
GCGGTTCGGCGTCGGCGCTCAACTACCGCTCTGCTGTGCTCGCGCAGCGCCAGGCGGTGATCTCGGTCGGCGGACGGTCTGCGTCGGGCTTCCGGCTCGGTCGGCCACGTCGGCGCTGGGCGGTGGTTCCGTGGCGTGACGTGGTGTCGCTGTTGCGGACTCCGCGCCGGTTTGCCATGGCTGCCGTGCTCGGTGGCGGCGCAGTGCTCGAGGCCGTCGAGCATCCGGGGCGGATCCTGCCCGCCGCGCTGACGTCGCTGCTTCTGTATTTCGCGGCGGGCGCGTTGCTCGAGCCGATGCGCATCGATGTCGACGTCCCCGAGCGGGGACGGCTGCTGCTCGGGTTCGACTACGGGCGGTTGCTCGTCCGCCACTGCCTGGTGCCATTCGTCGTGCTGGCGCTGGTCGAGGTCGTTGCCGTGTTGACCTGCTGCCTCGTCGGAGCGGGAGGCGCTTCGTCGAGCGGGCTCGGAGTGATCGTGGTCGCGGTGCCGGAGACCGCCTGCGCGGTGCTGTTCGCCGCGCTCGGCGCGCGCGGCGGCGGCCGGGTCGGACTCTCGAGCCTGGAGTGGATCTCCCGACTCGGCGCCGGGGACCCGACCGGCGGTGCCACCGCGATCCTGTTCATCGCCCCGTGGCTGCTCGCAGGCCTCGTCGGCCTGTCGGTGCCGGTCCTGATCGCCGGGCACGCGGCTCGGCATGCCCACACGACCGGCGCTGTCGCCACCGGGTGGATCGGCGCTGGCGCGCTGGCCGTCGGGATCGCCAGCGGCCTGCTGACGACGTTGCAGAGGTCCACGCCCGGATAGGCCCGGGTCTGCTCTGCGCCCGGGTCCGCTCTGCGCCCGGGTCCGCTCTGCGCCCGGGTCCGCTCTGCGCCCGGGTCCGCTCTGCGCCCGGGTCTGCTCTGCGCCCGGGTCCGCTTCCCACCCCAACTACGCTTAACGGTGTGCCTGGTGAGCTGTGGGTGTGCAACCTCGGACTGATCGAATACAGGTCCGCGCTTGACCTGCAGGAGCGGCTCCGCACCGCGCGGCAGGCGGGGACGATCGAGGATGTTCTGCTGCTGCTTGAGCACCCGGCAGTCGTGACCCGGGGACGCCGGGCGGCGTCGGGTGACCTACCACTTCCCGAGGAGTGGTACCGCTCGCAGGGCGTGGACTTGGTCGACGTCAACCGCGGCGGCAAGCTCACGTACCACGGGCCGGGACAGCTCGTCGGCTACGGAATCATCGAGGTCGACGATGTGGTCGGGTACGTGCGTCGGCTCGAGCAGGGGCTGATCTCGGCGCTGTTCGAGCAGGGGGTCCTCGCCCGCGACCGAGCGGCCGACGGCCTTGACTACACGGGTGTGTGGGTCGATGACCGCAAGATCGCCTCGATCGGCGTCCACCTTTCCCGGGGGGTCACGACCCATGGGTTTGCGGTCAACGTCAACAACGACATGACGCCATGGACGTGGTTCACCGCCTGCGGCCTGCCGACGGTGCAGATGACATCGGTCGCGATCGAGCTGGACCGCGACCCAACCTGCAGTGCCGACCTGATCGGCTGCATGCGCAAGCGGACCGGATTCGCCGTGTCGCAGGCGTTGGGTCTGCGCCAGCGCCTCGTCACCCTGGACCGGCTCGAGCGGGCCATGAGCCGGCCTGAGCCGGCGATGCGGCCCGCGGCCGTCTAACCCGCCTATCCGGCCGGGCGCCGCTCAAGCGATTGCCTGACGCCCGCTGAGTCCCGCATCCGCGCCGGCGTGGCGAGCGGTTCCACCTTCAAGGTCGTCCCCGGCGGCACCCACACCGGAGGGTCGTCTGGCCCGATCCGCCCAGCCGCGATCTCGGCCTGCCTGCACTGCGCGTAGACGATCGCGGTTGTCTCGATGACCCGGGCAGGGTCGTACCAGACCTGTCTGCGCGTGATCCGCAGGGTTCGCAACCCGGCGCGAGCGACGCGCTGGTCTCTGACGCTGTCCTGCTCGCGGCGGTGCCCATGGGTCCGCCAGCCGTCGGTCTCCAGCAGGCACCGCTCGTTCACGTACATGAAGTCGGCGCGGATCCGCGGGCCGCCGTCGCCGAGGTCCAACCAGACCTGTGGCTGGGGCTGTGGCAGCCCGGCCGCTTTGAGGCCCGCGTACAGCCGCTTCTCGAGTTCATTCTCGGTGAGCGCGTTGAGCACGTCCCACTCGTCGAGGACCTTGGCCAGCCGCGCCGCTTCCGGCCGTCCACTGTTGTGGTCGACCTGCTCGTACAGATCGCGGATCTCTACGATGTCCATCCGCAGGCAGTTCTCGATCGCCTCTTCGAGCTTGTCCTTGCTCAGAACAGTCGCGAGATCAAGGATCGTTCGCGCGACCGTGGTACACGGAATGCCGTAGCAGTCGGTGACGTCTTGTGGCCGAAGCGTCGAGGAGCGGTGGATCCGGACCCCGGTGTGGTTCCCGTGTCCGCTGCGCCGTGGAACGGTGATGTCCAGTGTCCTCGGGGTCGAACCGGCCAGGAAGCCGATATGGATTCCGGCCGTCAGATGCGACAGCCCGGCGCCCGCGCCGCCCACCAGGACCGCAGCCAGCCTCCATCCCTTGGGAGTCAAGAGTTTTGGGGGGACCAACGAGTAGACGCCGCGGTGAATCCGGAACAGGCGACCCGCGGCGACGTAGTCACTCAGATTGCTCGACGTGGCGCCCAGGCTGTGGAGCTGTGCAGCAGTGAGGACGGCCGATTGAGCCGTCGCGAGGCGGACTATTGCCACCCACCGCGGGGGTGGGGCGATTAACTCCGGTATATCCGGACTTTCTCGACCCACCCCATGCGGCTGGGGCGGCCGTGACCGAGGTGGGTCGATTAACTCCGGTATGTCCGGACTTTCTCGACCCACCCCCTCGGAAGGGGAGCTGGGACCGCCTGAGCGAGGTCGGGGTGCCGGGTGATTGGATTCTTCGTTGCCCATCTCCGGAACGATCCCGCACGAACGGACGCCCGCCGCAAACCGGTACGAAGTTGTTACAAAGATGCGCCACAGTACGCTCTAGAAGTAGAGATGAGCGCCACGCGATCACGGTCAAACCCCGGCGGCATCCAGGATGTTCTGACGGTTCTGGGTTCCGAGACGCAGCCGTACAAGGGACGGAAGCCGCCGTGGTTCAAGGTTCCGGCCCCAGGCGGCCCGCGCTACCGGGAGCTGCAGACGCTGATCAAGGAGGAGAACCTCCACACCGTCTGCCAGGAGGCAGCCTGCCCGAACATCGGCGAGTGCTGGCAGCGCGGCACTGCCACGTTCATGATCCTTGGCGATACCTGCACGCGCCGCTGCGGATTCTGCAACGTCAAGACCGGTCGCCCGACGTGGAACGACCCGCTCGAACCGGCCCGGGTCGCGCGCTCCGTCGCGCGGATGGGGCTACGACACGCGGTGATCACAAGCGTCGATCGCGACGACATGCCCGACTACGGCGCGCATGCGTTCGTCGGCGTGATCCGCCAGATACGCCAGCAGTCGCCACAGACTCAGATCGAGGTCCTGACCCCGGACTTCCGCGGCCAGGAGATGCCGCTGGCCAAGGTCATCCACGAACGGCCCGACGTGTTCAACCACAACGTCGAGACGGTTCCGCGGCTCTACACGGTCGCCCGGCGCGGATCGACCTGGGACCGCTCAAACCGGGTGCTCCGCACCGCCAAGGAGATCGGCGGCGATCAGATCACAACCAAGTCAGGCCTGATGGTCGGGCTTGGGGAGTCGTTCGAGGAAATGGTCGACGCGATCGGCACGCTGCGGGAGAACCACGTCCAGGTCCTGACCGTCGGCCAGTACCTGCGGCCGACCGAGAACCACCTGCCGATCGTCCGCTACTGGCATCCCGACGAATTCAAGGCACTCGAGGACGCGGCGTACAAGCTCGGGTTCGAGCACGTCGCGGCCGGACCGCTGGTCCGCTCCAGCTACCACGCCGACCAGCACGTGCCTCAGAGCGAGCCCGGAGTAGGCCCACTGCGGGACCAGCACGTGCCTCAGAGCGAGCCCGGAGTAGGCCCACTGCGGGACCAGCACGTGCCTCAGAGCGAGCCCGGAGTAGGCCCACTGCGGGACCAGCACGTGCCGCAGAGCGAGCCCGGAGTAGGCCCACTGCGGGACCAGCACGTGCCGCAGAGCGAGCCCGGGGTGGGCCCACTGCGGGCAGCCCCGTCCGAGCATCGAGCCGCGCCCGAGCACACAACCACAGCGGCGACAGCATGAGCCCGCGCCGCAAACGCGCGTTGATCGTGATCGCGGCGATCGCAGCCGCGGTGCTTGTCGTCCCGGCGGCCGCGTTCGCCGCAGGCGGCAGCGGCTCCGCCGGCTTCTCTTCAGGTGGCGGTGGTGGCGGGTTCGGTGGCGGTGGTGGCGGCGGCGGCGGCAAGGGCTTCGCGATCTACCTCATCTTCCGGGCGATCCTCGATGTCGCGATCTGGGGCCACGGCAAGGGTCTGATCGTGCTCGCGGTGCTGGCGCTCATCTACTTCGGCTACACGAGGTTCTGGCCACGGTTCAGAGCGAACATGCAGGCCCGCCAGGAGCGCGGCCGAACCAGCCACCGCAAGACCCGCGAACGCGAGCGCAAGGTCGAGCTCGCCGCCGCCGAGGCGGCGGACGAGAACCCGTTGTTTGACCCCGACCACGTCCGTACCAGCGCGGCCGCGCTGTTCACCCAGATCCAGAACGCCTGGGATCAGGACGACCGGATCCGACTGCGCGGCCTGCTGTCGCAGCGACTCGCGGCCGAATGGGAGCGCCGCCTCGACGACCTCGAGCGCAGGGGATGGCGCAACCACGTGGAGCTGCTCACCGACCCCGACGTCGAGTACGTCGGCCTCAAGAACAGCGACCCCGAGACCCCGACCGTGACCGTCCTGATCGAGGCCAAGCTCAGGGACTACGTCGTGGATCAGGCTGGCCGCCACATCAAACGCAGCGGGCAGTTCACGGAAACGACGCGACTACGCGAGTACTGGACGCTCGAGAACCGCAACGGCCATTGGGTCCTCGCATCCATCGAGCAGGGCTCCGAGGGGTCGCATCAACTCAAGGACAAGGTCGTTCAGACCGAATGGGCCGATGAGCAGGCGCTGCGCGATGAGGCACTGCTGGAGACAACGAACGCCACCGAGAACCCGGGCGAGCTGATCAACATCGATCTCAGCGCTGACGCCGAGGGGCAAGCCAAGGACCTCAGCGTCCAGGACGGGCGCTTCTCTCCCGACATCCTCGAGATCGCCGCCCGCCGCGCCGTCGATGCATGGTCAAGCGCCGTCGACGGCTCGACCGAGGCGCTCAAGCGAATGGCTGATCCGGAGATCGTCGACCAGCTGCTCTACCCCGGCGACCCGAGCCACCGAGCCCGTCTCGTGGTCCGCGGAATCGACGTCAAACAGATCCACGTGGCGGCGCTCGATCCATCGGCGACGCCACCGACGATGACGATCGATGTGACGATCACGGGCCGCCGCTACATCCAGGACCGCAACACGACCGCGGTCCTCGCCGGCTCAAGCACCCAGGCGACGACGTTCACCGAGCGCTGGACCCTGGCGCTCGGCGACGATGCGGCACAGCCCTGGCGGATCGTCGGCGCAGCCGTCGCCGCACCACGCTAGAACAGGTACGGATGCGCCGGGTACTGCTGCTGGTCACGCTCTTGTTCATCGTCGCACTGACGCTGATGACCGCCTACGACATCTCGCAGAACGGCGTGACTCCGCTCGACGTGATCTCGATCATGATCATCGGCCTGTTCGGCGTCGGGATCGTGGGCGCGCTGCGCGAGCAGCGGCCACCACCCGAGTAGAGCGGCCTGGCCACCACCTGAGTAGAGCGGCCGGCCACCACCCGAGTAGAGCGGCCTGGCCACCACGGAGCGACCGCCTTGGAAGCCCGGCCCAACGGGGCCGGGCGCGCGCCCAGCGTTGTAAACCAACTGGCGCGCGGAACCACCAACCCCGACTATCGTCCCGCGCCACGATGGATCTGGTGGGAAGGGCTCTGTACACCGCGGCGGTCGGCGGAGATCAGCTGACGAAGACCGTGCTTGCGACCGCGATGACCGGGGTCATGTTTCCCGGTGGCCTCGTCGTGAACGGACCCAAGGAGGCCCGCCGGCTCGAGTTCTACGCGGCGCTCGCCTCAAGCCACGATCCCGACAAGATCTTCCAGCCGCCGCCGAGCCCGATCCCGATCAGCGCCCGCAGCGGTCGTGGGCTCGAGGACACCGCCGGGCGCGTCGAGCTGCTCCGCTTCCACAGCCCGTTCGAGCCGCTGCATCCCGACCTGCGCTCACACTTCCGCCCACGCGACAACAACGCGACGGCGCGGGCCCAGCACTGGCGCCACGACGACGGACCGCGCCCGACGCTGATCACGATCCACGGGTTCGGCGCCTCGGGCGCAAAACTCAACGCGCGGGTCTTCGAGCTCCGCGGGTTCTTCGAGGAAGGCTGGGACGTCCTCCTCTACACGCTGCCGTTCCACGGGAGCCGCCAGAGTTCGCGCTCACCGTTCAACGGTGCCGAGCTGTTCAGCGGAGGGTTTGCCGCGCTGGCGGAGTCCTTCCTGCAGGCGATCTGCGAGCTGCGGGTGCTGCTCGATCATCTCGGCCGCCAGGGCGTGCCGCGAATCGGAGCGACCGGGCTCTCGCTCGGCGGCTACACCACCGCCCTGCTGGCGGCGGTCGACGACCGGCTCGACTTCGCGATCCCGAACTCGGCCGTGACCTCGATGCCACGGCTGATCGAGCACTGGTTCCCGGCGAACCTCGGGACCAGCCTGTTGGAGCGGATCAAGCACATCCCGCGCGAGCTGATTACGCGCAGCAGCGCGATCCACTCGCCGCTGAACTACCCGTCCAAGCTTCCCCGGGAGAGGCTGCTGATCATCGGCGGACGTGGGGATCGCGTCGCGCCGCCGGAGCAGAGCCTCGCACTCTGGGAACACTGGCAACGACCAGCGCTCCACTGGTTTCGCGGGAGTCACATTCTGCATCTGCAGCGCGAGGGATATCTGACCGCGATGCGGCAGACGATGGGTCCGGCGCAGCGGCTCGGCGGCGCGGACGTGCCGCTCCCAGCGCCAGTGCCCCTGCGCCCGCGACTGCGAAGCACGTAACGGCGCCGAGGCCGAGCCCGGACCGGGGGCCGAAGCCGCTCATCACCGCTCCGACGATCGGTCCGCCGATCGGGGTCGAGCCCTGGAAGGCGACGAACCACAGCGCCATCACCCGGCCGCGCATCGACGGGTCGGCACCGAGCTGCAGCGTCGCGTTGCTCATCGACATGAAGGACACGGAGAACCAGCCGACAGCGAGCAGCACGACGAGCTCGATCGCCAGGCTCGGTGCGAATGTCGCGGCGGCCATCGCGATCCCGAAGCCGAATGCGGAGATCGTCATCGGACGGATGCCGGTCTTGCCCCGGGTTGCGATCACGAGCCCACCGGCGACGGCGCCGAGGCCCATCGCGCCGACCAGGAAGCCGTAGCCGCTTGAGCCGCCGTGCAGTGCGCGCGAGGCCACATACGGCAACGAGACCTGAAATTCGAACGTGAGGCAGCCGACGACGCCGGCCATCATCAGCGGGATCAACAGAGACGGAGTCCTGCGGACGTACGCGAACCCTTCGCGCAGCTGCCCCTTCCCGCGCACCATCGGCGGGGTCGGGTTGAGCAGCGTCGTCTCCATCCGCAACAGCGAGCCCACGACGAACACGAACGTGACCGCGTTGAGCAGGAAGCAGTAGCCGGACCCGACCGCCGCGATCAGCAGACCGCCGATCGCCGGGCCGACCACCTTCGCGAGGTTGACCATCGTCGAGTTCAGGCTGACCGCGTTGCGCAGGTGCTCGGGGCCGACGAGCTCGAGCATGAAGGACTGCCGCGCCGGGTTCTCGAAGGCGTTGTTGAAGCCGAGCAGCGACGCCAGGATCCCGATCTCCCACACCTGGATCACGTGCGTGATCGTCAGGATCCCGAGCGCCAGCGCCTGGACACCCATCAGCGTCTGCAGGCCGATCATCAGCTTGCGCTTGTCGAGCCGGTCGGCAAGAACCCCTCCGTACGGAGCGAGCACGAGCACCGGCAGCGTCTGGCAGGCGACGATGACGCCGACCATCGTGGCCGAGTGCGTGAGCGTCAGCACCAGCCACGACTGGACCGTCATCTGCATCCAGGTGCCGATCAGCGAGATCGACTGCCCGCTGACGTAGCGGCGGTAGTTGGGGACCTCGAGCGAGGCGAAGGTCGTATGCGAGACGGTGCGGAGCCGCTTCACGACCGTCCGCCATGCTCGGCGAGGTGCTCGGCCAGTCGTTCGAGCGCGGGCAGCGCGCCGAGAACGGCATCGCGATCCTCGGCATCGAGCCCGTCGAGCGCGGTCTCAACGGCCTGCGTGCGCTCGTGGCGGATCCGCTCCGCGACACGCCGGCCCTCGGCAGTCGGCTCGATCCAGGCCGAGCGACGATCGCCCGCGTCTGGCGTGCGGCTGATCAGACCGTCACCGATGAGCGTGGCGACCGTGCGCGACAGCAGCGTCGGGTTCAAGCCCTCCTGCTCGGCGACGATCGACAGGCGCACCGGGCCGTTGCGCATCGCGTTCAGCAGCACCGCGACGCGGGTCGGCGTCAGGTCGGCAGCAAGGCCCGCATCGGTCGTGCGGAGGAGACGGGCGAGGCGTCCGAGCGTGATCCGCAGTCGCTGCGCTGCTTCGGTCTCGATCGCCTGTGGCACTGGCGCCTCCTGGTAGAAACTTGCTTGCCGGCAAGCATCTTAGCAGCAGGTGGTCGACGGCCCTACTTCTTATGGCCCTTCTTTGCCTTCTTCACATACGGGGCGCAGTTCGCCCGGGGGAGCTGGACAGTGTTCGGCGTGCTGAGCTTGAGGACGCAGCCGCCGGCGGTGGTGATCGTCACCGGCGTTCCCGCAGCGCTGATCTTCAGCTGACTACCGGTCTGGGTGAAGGTGACGACCTGGCTCGGGTGGCCGCCGAACTGGTAGCCGAAGTCCCAGAGCTCGCCGTGGGTCGCGACGGTCGAGTTGACCCAGTTCGCCGGGTCGGTGACGACCGGCTTGAACGGGTTCCACTTGATCGCGTTCAGCAGCTCGTTGTCGAAGTCCTGCCAGCAATGGCAGCCGGTGTGGGTCTGGAAGGTGACGTCGATGTGGTTCTTGACGAGCGCCTGGTTGTAGGAGTCGGACATGGCGCGGATGATCACCTCCTCGGCGTTGGCCACGCCGCCGCCGTCACCCTCACCGGGCGTCGCGATCCCGTTACCGGCGCTCATGAAGACGCGCGAGTACTGGAGGTTGTGCACCAGCGCGGTCGGGTTGTGGCCGGTCGCGTAGAAGCCCGTGCCGGGACCGTCGACCGATCCGGGCTTGGCGCCGGCGAGAGCGTCCATCCCCAGCGGCGCGAGGATCGGCGCTGAGATCTGCGTGTCGACGAACCCCGAGAGGATCCCGATCGAGCCGAAGAAGCTGGGCAGCCGCCCACCGAGGTATGCGGCGCCAAGGCCGCCCATCGAGACGCCGAACAGGGCGTGGTACTGGCGGCCCGGAAGGATCCTGTAATGGGACGTGATGTACGGGATCACATCGTCGAGCTCGTAGCTCTCCCAGTCCGGCTTGCCGTAGGCGCCGTTGTTGTACCAGTCGGCGTACCACCCGACCTCGCCCTCCGGGGAGATGACGATCGCCTGCAGGTTCGGGATCACCTTCTGCGCGTCGAGCATCCCCGGGCCGAGGATCGCGTAGGTGTTGCTGAACCCCGGCAGCAGCACGATCAACGGGTAGGTCTTCTTCGGCGAATACCCCGTCGGCAGCAGCACATCCGCTCGCGGCACGCCGCCCGGGTAGGTCAGAAGCGACGTCGGGATGTACCCCTGCGGGTCCGGGATCGTGATCGTCACGAGCTTGTCGGCACGGGCACCTGTGGCGCCGACCCCAGCGCAGGCGAGCATCACCACCGTCAGGACGGCGATCAGCACGATTGGCCTGGCCCCGTTGGGCCAGGCGTGACGGTCCCCGAGCAGCGGACGACGACGAGCGGTGATCATGGTCTGCAACTTCCTGTGGGAATCTGGACGATTGACGGCGTGGGCGTGGTGAAGGTGCATCCACCTGTCGTCGTCAGCGTCACCGCTGACCCGGCAGCACTGACGAACAGCGAACCGCCGGACATGTGGAAGCGGACGAGCGCATCCGGCGGCTTGGCGAACCGGTAGCCGACGTTCCACAACTGTCCGCTGTCCATCACGGTCAGGTTCGTCCACGAGCTTGGATCGGTGACGACCGGTTTGAACAGGCCCCAGGAGACGAGCGCCTTGAGCGCGTTCAACCAGTCCGGAACATCGTGACCGCCGGGGGCGACGCGATAGGTGACATCCACGCCCGCGGCCCGCAGGGCCGGGACGTAGCGCTGGTTCATCGGATAGATGATCTCCCCCTCCGCGAGGTTGTAGACCCCGTCGAAACCGGCAGCCGAGCTCGGGGCGCCGGTGCCGGTGCTGACGAATACCCGCGTGTCCTGCAGGTTCACGGCGAGCGCCGTCGGGTTGTGGCCCGTGAAGTAGAAGCCGCTCGGCGGGCCTTCGACGGCGTCCCAGTCGGGGTCGCCCTTGAACGGTCCCTCGGCGGTGAACCACATCGCCGGATCGACAAGCCACGAGGACCACTGCGGATCGACGAAGCCGGAGATGCTCGCGACGGTCCCGAAGAAGCCTGGCAGCCGGCCACCGAGGTACGGCGCACCCATCCCGCCCATCGAGATTCCCGCGATCGCGTGGTAGCGGCGCTGCGGCAGGATCCGGTACTTCGCCTCGATCGTCGGCAACACCGTGTCGAGGATGTAGCTCTCCCACGAGGGGTCACCGCGCTCCCCGTTGTTCCACCAGTCGGTGTACCAGCCGCTGCCCCCCTCCGGCATCACCGCGATCGCGTTGAGATGATCGAACGGCGCGGTCATCTTGTTCTCGGCGAACCAGTCGTAGTTGGTACCGAGCCCGTTCAGCAGCACCACCAGTGGGTAGCGCTTGCGCGGGTCATAACCGGTCGGCAGGAGCACGTTCGCCCGAGGGGCCCCCGAGTAGCTGAGCCATGTCGAGGCGATCTCCCCATGCGGGGCCGGGATCGCGACGGTGACCAACTCACCCGCACGCGCGACCCCGGCACCCGCAGCGCAGCACCACAGCGCGCCGGCAAGCAGCGCACCGGCGAGCACTGCTCGTGCGGGCACTGCTCCCCCGGGCGCCGCCCGACATCGGCCGCGCAGACTCCCCCTCCTCAACATCGTGCATAGACGGTACCGAAGTACCGCAAACGTTACGCCGGTTCGGGAACGGTCATGCCCCGACCGGTTGGCCGGCCTCGACCACCGCGCCGGCATCCTGGATCCCACCGGCAGCGACGCCGCCCGGCTGGACGGCATCGTGGAAGTCCTTCTGGCGGATCGTCACGAGCGTCACGACTGCGGCCAGGGCTGCCACGCCCACGCCGACCAGGAGCACCGTGTCGAGCGCGCTTGCGTAGCTGGCCCGGGCCGCGCTCAACAGCACCGGCGCCAGGTGCCGCGGCACCGTCTGGGCGGCCTGCTGGATGCTGCCGCCGCTGATCGCCGTGCCGAACGCGTGGCTGTGCGCCGCAAGCGGCGTCCCGGCGAGATGTGTGACGACGCCGGACTTGATCTGGCTGGCCAGGATCGTCCCCATTGCGGCGACACCGGTCGCGATCCCGACCTGCCGGAACGTCGAGTTGATCCCCGATGCCATCCCGGCACGCTCGGCCGCGACGACCCCGACGGCGGTCGACGCCAGCGGCACGTTGATCAGCCCGGTGCCGACGCCCGCGACCAGGAATCCCGGCAGAAAATGCGTCCACCCATCGGTCGCGGTCAGCCCGCGCATCAGCAGCAGTCCGACCGTCAGCAGCGCAAAGCCGGCTGAGATCAGGAACCGCGTCTGCACGCGTCCGGTCAGCCGCCCCGCCACGCCCGAGGTGAGGAAGATCACGCCGGTGAACGGCAGGAAGCGGACGCCGGCGGCGATCGCCGAGTACCCGAGGATGTTCTGGATGTAGATCGTGATGTAGGTCAGCAACGAGAAGATCGAGGCGGACACGGCCCAGGCAGCGACGAGACCGCCGTTGAAGGTCGGCACCCGCAGCAGCTTGAGGTCGAGCATCGGCTGGCGTGAGCGCAACTCGATCGTCACGAACGCACTCATCAGCACGACGGCCGCGACCAATGAACCGAGCACGGTGTCCGAGCCCCAGCCGACCGCCTGGCTGCGGATCAGCCCGAACACGAGCCCCGCCAGTGCGAGGCTGAAGGTGATGAAGCCGGCCCAGTCGGGCCGCGGCGCATTTGCGAGCTTCGACTCCTCCACCTCACGCAGCGTCACGGCCAGCGCGAAGATGCCAATCGGGATGTTGACGAAGAAGATCCAGCGCCACGACAGTCCGCTGGTGATCGCCCCGCCGAGCACCGGCCCGACTGCGACCGCCACGCCGGTGACCGCGCCGAACACGGAGAACGCAACAGCCCGCTCCTTCGGTGGGAACGCCTGCGCCAACAGCGCCAGGGCGGTCGCGAACATGATCGCGCCGCCGACGCCCTGCAGCGCCCGCGCCAATGACAGGAAGGTCGTGCTCTGAGCGAGGCCGCACAGCGCGGAGCCCAGGGTGAAGACGATGATGCCCGTCGCGAAGACCTTCCGCCGGCCGGCGAGATCGGCGATCGACCCGGCCGTCAGCAGGAGCGCCGCAAGCGTCAACGCATAGGCGTCGATCACCCACTGCAGATCCGACAGCGAGGCACCGAACGCCCGCTCGATCTGCGGCAGCGCCACGTTCACGATCGTGATGTCGAGCAGCAGCATGAATACGCCGGTACAGACGGCGGTGAGGGTCCACCATTTGCGAGCCATCATCATCTCCATTTATTGAGTGTGCGCTCAGAATATCATCGTTCCTGAGCGAGCACTCAAATATTCCTGGAGCGCGCCGACCAACGCCTCAAACCCCTTAGCCTTGACCTCGCATGACGGCCACCAACGAACCCAGGCGACGCGGACGGCCGCCCTCCGGCGGTCGCGAGGCGATCGTCGTCTCAGCGATGGAACTGATCCGGGAGCGCGGGATCGCGAACTTCACGACGCGTGAGGTCGCCGCGCGCGCCGGCGTCTCCGAGGCGAGCATCTACTACCACTTCGGCGACCGGCCGGGGCTGCTCAAGGCCGTGTTCGCGGACGGGATGCAGCCGCTCGCGTTCCTCGGGACGCTCGAAGCAGTCGCGCGGGACCGGCGCCAGGTGATCGCCGACGCCGCCGCGGCGCTGACCGAGTTCTTCCGCGAGACGATCCCGGTCCTGGTCGCCGCACAGTCCGACCCGGAGCTCGGCGAATCGCTGGCGGCCTACGTCGCTGAGCACGACCTCGGACCCCACATCGGCATCGACAAGCTCGGGCGATTCCTCAGGCGGGAGCAGGAGGCGGGCCGCGTCGACCCCGGCGCCGATGTCGAGGCGGCGGCGCTGATGCTGATCGAGACGTGCTTCGGACTGGTCGCGGTCGGGCAGTGGATGCACGACACCGCGCGGCTGCCCTCGCTCGAGCGGGTCGTCGAGACCGTCAACCGGCTGCTCGATCCACCGGCGTAGGACTGTCCCAGCGGCGGATGTGGCCGCCCCAACGGGGGCGGCCTCCATGCACCCCTATAGATCCGCCAGCGACGGGCTGACCGCGTCGAGCGCCGCGTTGAGCGTCCTGCTTGGCCGCATCGCATCGGCGGCGAGGGTGACGTCGGGCCGGTAGTAGCCGCCGATGTCGACGGGGCTGCCCTGGACCTCGGCAAGCTCGGCGACGATCTGCTCCTCGGCCTCGGCGAGGCGCTGCGCCAGGGCCGCGATCCGGTCGGCCAGCTCGGGGTCCTCGGCCTGCGACGCCAGCTCCTGGGCCCAGTACAGCGCCAGGTAGAAGTGGCTGCCGCGGTTGTCGAGCTCGCCCGCGCGCCGCGACGGTGAGCGGCCCTCCTCGAGCACACGGCCGGTCGCCCGATCGAGCGCCTCCCCGAGGATCCGAGCGCGCGGGTTGCCGGTCTTCTCGGCGAGCATCTCGAGCGAGACCGCCAGCGCCAGGAATTCCCCGAGCGAGTCCCAGCGCAGGTGGTTCTCCTTGACGAACTGCTGGACGTGCTTCGGGGCCGAGCCACCGGCGCCGGTCTCGAACAGGCCGCCCCCGTCCATCAGCGGCACGATCGACAGCATCTTCGCGCTGGTCCCGAGCTCCATGATCGGGAACAGGTCGGTCAGGTAGTCGCGCAGGACATTGCCGGTGACCGAGATCGTGTCCTCGCCGGCCCGGGCGCGCTCGAGCGTGAAGCGCGTCGCGGCGGCGACGTCGAGGATCTCGAGCTGCAGGCCGTCGGTGTCGTGCTTGGAGAGCTCGTCGCGGACCTTGATCAGTACCTGCGCGTCATGGGCGCGGGTCTCGTCGAGCCAGAACACCGCCGGGGCGCCGGTCGCGCGGGCACGCTCGACGGCCAGGGCGACCCAGTTGCGAATCGGGGCGTCCTTGGTCTGGCAGGCACGCCAGATGTCGCCCTTCTCGACGGCGTGCTCGATCAGCACGTTGTCATCGCGGTCGAGGATCCGAACGGTGCCGGGGGCCGCGATCTCGAAGGTCTTGTCGTGCGAGCCGTACTCCTCCGCCTTCTGGGCCATCAGCCCGACGTTCGGGGTCGTGCCCATCGTGGTCGGATCGAACGCGCCGTGCCGGCGGCAGTGATCGACCGTCTCGGCATACAGCGGGGCGTAGCTGTGGTCGGGGATCACGAACTTGGTGTCCTGCTGCTCACCGGCCGCGTTCCACATCTGGCCCGAGGAGCGGATCGCCGCCGGCATCGAGGCGTCGATGATCACGTCACTCGGGACGTGCAGGTTGGTGATGCCACGGTCGGAGTCGACCATCGCCAGGCTCGGGCCGTCGTCCGGGTACGGGATCTCGGTGCCGTCGGGCAGCGCCCCGAGGCCGTCGTTGGGGTTCCAGCCGGGCGCGGTCAGGCCAGGGAAGAACGTCTTGACGGCGTGACCGAAGATGATCGGGTCAGAGACCTTCATCATCGTCGCCTTGAGATGGACCGAGTAGAGCACGCCCTGCTCGCGGGCATCGGCGATCTGCTCGGTCAGGAACCGCTCGAGCGCGGCGGCGCGCATCACCGAGCCGTCCAGCACCTCGCCGGCGAGCAGCTTGAGCTCTGGCTTCAGAACGGTGACGGTGCCATCGGTTCCAACATGCTCGATGCGGACCGTGGTCGGCTCCTCGACCGTCACCGACTGCTCGGTCGAGCGGAAATCGCCATCGCTCATCGTCGAGACGTGCGACTTCGAATCCGGCGACCAGGCGCCCATCGAGTGCGGGTGCTTGCGCGCATAGGCTTTCACCGACGCGGGAGCGCGACGGTCGGAGTTGCCCTCGCGCAGCACCGGGTTGACGGCCGAGCCCATGACGCGGCCATAGCGCTCTCGGGCATCCTTCTCCGCATCGGTCGAGGGCTCGTCGACGTAATCGGGGAGCGGGTACCCCTGCTCCTGCAGCTCCTTGATCGCGGCACGCATCTGCGGCACCGAGGCGCTGACGTTCGGCAGCTTGATGATGTTGGCCTCGGGCGTCTTCGCCAGCTCGCCGAGCTCCGTCAGGGCGTCGGCGACGCGCTGCTCGTCGGACAGGAGGTCCGGGAATTGGGCGAGGATCCGGCCGGCAAGCGAGATGTCGCGAAGCTCGATCTCGACGTCCGCCGCCGCCGCGAACGTGCGGATGATCGGCAGCAACGACTGGGTCGCCAGTGCGGGAGCCTCGTCTGTGTGGGTGTAGATGATCTTCATTTCAAGTCCTTGATCTCGTAACTGCCCGTCACCTTACCGCCGACGATCATCGCGATAATGGGCGGGTGACCGCTCGGTACCGTGCGTTGAGGTGGGTCGTCGCCGCCGCTGTCGTGGGCTCAGCAGCGTCGATCGCGATCTCAAGCGCAACGGGCAGCGTCCCGCCCCTGGCGACACCGACGACAGTGACTCCGCAGCGCACGGTGAGCGCGAGCGGAAGGGCACTGCCGCTGAAGGGCAAGGTGATCGGGGTCGACCCGGGTCACAACGGCGGCAACTTCGCCGACACGGCCTACATCGATCATCAGATCTGGAACGGTCGCGAGTATGAGGACTGCAACACGACCGGGACGGAGACCGACTCCGGGTACACCGAGGCGCAGTTCAACTGGAACGTCGCCTCCTACCTCGTCAAGGATCTCGTGGCCGAGGGCGCGAGGGTCGTCCTCACCCGGCGCAACAACGACAGTGTCGGGCCCTGCGTCAACGAACGCGCGGCGATCATGAACAACGCGCATGTGGCCGTCGCGGTCGCGATCCACGGTGACGGGGCGCCGGCCGGAGGCCACGGCTTCGCGATCCTCGAGCCGGTCGCCGACGGGATCAACAACGCGGCGATCGCTCCCTCATACCGGTTCGCGCGGGATCTACGCGCTGCATTTCTGCGGACGACCAGGATGCCGTACAGCACCTACGACGGGATCGATGCGCTGCAACCCCGCGACAACCTCGCGGGCGAGAACCTGACGAAGGTCCCCTACGCGCTGATCGAGTGCGGGAACATGCGCAACGCCGGCGACGCCGCGCTGGAGACCAGTCCCGCCTGGCAGAAGCAGGCCGCGTCGGGGATCGCCGCCGGCATCACAGCATTCGTGACGACTCGTTGAGAGGCAATTGAGCCATGTGCAGACTGTTTGGATTGACGGGGGCGCCGCATCAGGTCAGCGCCACGTTCTGGCTGGTCGAGGCGCCGGACTCGCTGTCGGAGCAGAGCCACCGCGAACCTGACGGCACCGGCCTCGGCTGCTTCGACGACCACGGCCGGCCGGTCATCTCCAAGCAGCCGCTGGCCGCCTACGCCGACAAGGAGTTCGCGCACGAGGCGCGGCAGCTCCACGCGCAGACGTTCGTGGCGCATATCCGCTACGCGTCGACCGGGGCAAACTCGGCCCAGAACACGCACCCGTTCGCGCAGGATGGGCTGCTGTTCGCGCACAACGGGGTGATCGGTGGGCTGGACAAGCTCGAGGCCAAGCTCGGTAGCGAGATGTCGCTGGTCAAGGGCGACACCGACTCGGAGCGGTTCTTCGCGCTGATCAGTCAGTTCCGGTCGCAGGGACACGACGTCGCCGGCGCGATCGGTGCCGCGGCGGGCTGGATCGCCGCCAACCTGCCGGTGTACGCGCTCAACTGCATCGTGATCTCCGCCACCGAACTGTGGGCACTGCGCTATCCCGACACCCACGATCTGTACGTCCTCGATCGAGAGGCGGGCGGCGACGACGGGTCCTCGCCGCTGGAACACCAGGGCGCCGTGCATGAGATCCGGGTCAGCTCACAGCAGCTCGGGGACCAGCCGTCTGTGGTGGTCGCATCGGAGCCGATGGACACCGACCAGGGCTGGCGCCCGATGGCATCGGGTGACCTGCTTCACGTCGACGCGCAGGGCGAGATCGAACTCACGCGGGTGCTCGGTGAGCCTCCGGTGCATCCGCTGTCGCTGGCGGATCTGGGTCCGAGCGCGGCAGCGTCACAGAAGCCCTCCGGCAAGCAGAGCTAGCCCCCGGCGGTCGAAGTCAGCTCCCGGCTGTCGGAGTCAGCTCCCGGCTGTCGGAGCTCCCGGCTGTCGGAGTCAGCTCCCGGCTGTCGGAGTTCGCCCGGCCGGCGTCAAACGGCCTTCGGCGGCGCAGCGCCGACGTGCTTGTCCGACAGCGCCTTGGCCAGCGACCGTCCGGCCGTGCGCCCGGAGAACAGGCAGCCACCGAGGAACGTCCCCTCGAGTGCGTTGTACCCGTGCATGCCGCCGCCGCCGAAGCCCGCCACCTCGCCGGCCGCATACAGCCCGGCGATCGGATTTGCGTCGGCATCGAGCACGCGGGCATCGATATCGGTGTGGAGGCCGCCGAGCGTCTTGCGGGTGAGGATGTTCAGCTTGACGGCGATCAGCGGGCCGGCGCTCGGATCGAGGATCTTGTGTGGCGCGGCGATCCGCTGGATCCGGTCGGGCAGGTATTTCCGGCCGGCGCGGATCGCCA
Source organism: uncultured Conexibacteraceae bacterium (assembly GCA_963778315.1). Classification (GTDB taxonomy): domain Bacteria; phylum Actinomycetota; class Thermoleophilia; order Solirubrobacterales; family Solirubrobacteraceae; genus Palsa-465. The sequence goes on from CAVZTZ010000002.1 coordinate 274,397, forward strand.
TCACCTGGAAGTCCTTGCCATAGGAGTTGTCGAGCTGCAGGTCACGGGCGCGGATCTGGTTCTCGATCAGCTCGTAGTCGAGCGGCGGTGCGTCGGTGATCGCGTTCATCCCGGTGACGAGGTCACGGAGGTTGTCTCTGACGACGAAGTCCGCGCCGTGGTCCATGAACTTCTGGATCGGGTCGGGCACGCCGGGAAGGATCCGCTGCCTGAGGGTGTCGGGGATGCTCTGACCGGTGATGTCAGGGTTCTGCTCGGAGCCGGAGAGTGCAAACTCCTTCTCGATGATCTTCTTCGTGAGGATGAACCAGGTGTAGTCGTAGCCGGTCGTCCCGATGTAGGCAAGCGTCCGCATCGTGTCGAAGCCGGGAAGGTTCGGTGCCGGGAGCCGCCTACCGGTGGCGTCGAACCACATCGAGCTCGGCGCCGGCAGGATCCGGATCCCGTGGTGGGACCAGATCGGGTCCCAGTTGCGGATCCCCTCGACGTAGTGCCACATGCGGTCGCGGTTGATCCAGCCGACGCCGGCGCGCTCGGCGATCTCGAGCATCCGGCCGTCGACGTGCTTCGGCACGCCGGAGATCATGTTCTTCGGTGCCGGGCCGAGGCGATCCGTCGGCCAGTATTTGCGCACGAGGTCGAAGTTGTGGCCAATCCCGCCGCTCGTGATCACGACGGCCTGAGCGGTGGCCGTGAAGCTGTCCACGACGGTGCGGGAGCTGTCCTCGCCACGCTTGGCGGTTGACGGTTCAAGGATGGCACCGCTGACCCCGGTGACCGTCCCGTCGCTGATCTGGAGCTCGTCGACGCGGTGCCGGAAGCCGAACTGGACAAGGCCCTTGCTGACGCCCTCGCGGACGCGCGCCTCAAACGGCCGGACGACCGCTGGCCCGGTCCCCCACGTCAGGTGAAAGCGCGGAACCGAGTTGCCGTGCCCGGAGCTGTCGCCGCCACCGCGCTCGGCCCAGCCGGGGCTCGGCATCACGGTGATGCCGTGGCCGTAGAGCCATTCGCGCTTCTCGGTCGCGGCGAACTCCACGTAGGCGCGGGCGACCTTACGGGGCCATTCATCCTCAGGGCGGTCGAAGGCCGCGGTGCCCTGCCAGTCCGACCACGCCAGCTCAAAGCTGTCCTTGATCCGTGCCCGGCGCTGTTCTGGGGAGTCGACGAAGAACAGGCCACCCAGCGACCAGAACGCCTGCCCCCCGAGCGACGCCTCGGGCTCCTGGTCGAGCAGCAGCACCTTGTGGCCGGCATCGACCAGTTCTGCGGTTGCGACGAGACCCGCAAGTCCGCCGCCGACGACGATCACATCTGAACTCAGCTCAGTCATTGCCGGCAATACTCGCTGATTTGCGCAGCTCGCGCCGCCGGACCTTCACCAGGTACTCCTCTTCGCTGTAGCGCTCCTCATGCCAGGGATCACCGCGGTGGTGATAGCCGTTGCGCTCCCAGAAGCCGAGCTTGTCGCCGTCGAGCAGCTCCAACCGCGTGAGCCACTTCGCTGACTTCCACAGATACAGATGCGGAACCAGCAGCCGCACCGGGCCGCCGTGCTCGACGCTCAGTGGCAGCCGCTCGGCGTGGTGAGTGACGAGCGCAGGATGCTCGAGAACGTCTGACAGCGGCAGATTCGTCGTGTAGCCGTCGTAGGAGTGGGCCATCAGATGCGTGGCCGTCGGCCGCGGACGAGCGCGCTGCAGCAGCTGCGGCACATCGACTCCGTCAAAGGTCATTCCGAACTGCGACCAGCGGGTCACGCAGTGGATGTCTGTGTCGGTCCAGTGCGCCTGCGGCTGGCCAAGCAGCTGCTCGTAGTTGAGGGTGTAGGGCTCCTCTACGTCTCCGTCGATCGTCAGCGTCCAGTCCATCGTGGGGATGCGCGGCTGGTTGCCGAGGTCGAGCACCGGCCACTTGGTCGTCGGCGACTGGCCGGGCGGGAGCCGGCTGAGGTCGATACCCAGCGACTGTGCCCGGCGACGACCGCGGTCGCCGAAGATCTTGGATGTGATCGGCATCGGTTCTGATTGTCCTTGACACCGGTTACCTAATGCTGTTAGGTTTATCCCTATGATACTTAGCCACGCGATCTTGGAGGCCCGACATGCAGAGCACGACCATCACCCCGAACCTGATCAAGTTGACGAAGTGGAACCTGATGAACGCCTACCTCGTCCGTGAGGATGACGGCTTCACGCTGATCGACACGACGATGAACGCGGCCGGCGATCTGATCGCGGCCGCAACCGCGGCCGGGGCGGCGATCAAGCGGATCGCGCTGACGCACGGGCACCTCGACCATGCGGGCTCGGTCGACGCCCTGCGGGCGAAGCTCGGCGCCGAGGTTCCCCTGCTGGTTCCGGAGCTCGATGCGCACGTTCTGGCAGGCGACCTGAGCGGCATCTCCGGCAAGAAGAAGGGGAGCTGGCCGAAGCTCAGCACCGCTCCCGATGTCCTGCTGCACCCCGGAGACACCGTCGGAAGCCTCGCGGTCGTCGCCTCGCCAGGCCACACGCCCGGCCACGTGTCGTTCTTCGACCCACGCGACCGGTCGCTGATCGCGGGCGACGCCTACTCGTCGATCGGCCGCGTGTCGGTGCCGAGCAAGGCGTACTGGAAGTTCCCGCTGCCCGCCACCGGAACCTGGGACAAGCCGCAGGCTCTCGCATCGGCCAAGGCGCTGCGCGCACTCGATCCGGCGGTGCTCGTCTGCGGGCACGGCCGCGCGGTCTCAAACCCAGCCGCAGCGATGGACACGGCGATCTCACTCGGCTGATGACCGGAGGAAATCCCGCCTGGATCGGGCGCCGCTGATGCCCCGGATCGGTCTCGATGCGGCGGCGGTCGTCACGGCCGGCGCCGAGTTGGCGGACCGCGACGGGCTCGACGGGCTGACCCTAGCGAGGCTGGCCGCCGAGCTGCAGGTGAAGCCGCCGTCGTTATATGCGCACATCGGCGGCCTTGACGACCTGCGGACGCGGATCGCGTCCGTGGCCGCCGCCGAAATGGGAGATGCGCTGGCGACCGCCGCGGCCGGACGGGCCCGCGGCGAGGCGCTGCGCTCCGTCGGCCGTGCCTATCGCGAGTGGGCGCTGGCGCATCCGGGAAGGTATGCCGCGCTGCAGTTTCGCCAGATCCGTGACGACCCCGCCGCCGTCCGTGTCGTCGGGATCGTGCTGGCCGTGCTGGAGGGCTATGGCCTCTCCGGTGATGACGGGATCCATGCGGCACGTACGGTGCGCTCCGCGCTGCACGGGTTCATCTCGCTGGAGGCCGGCGACGGATTCGGGATCCCGCTGGGGATCGAGGACTCGTTCGAGCGACTGCTGGACGTGCTCGATCGGGGCCTGGAGTCGGGGACGGCCTGACGGCCGGTGCCTTAACGTCTGAGGCGGATGAGCTCCCCGTACCGGACAGTGCAGCACGACGGTGTTGACGACGCGGTCGCGATCGAGGAACCGCTCGAGATCCGCGTCGACGGGCAGGCGCTGGCGGTGACGATGCGGACCCCCGGACACGACGAGCAGCTCGCGCTCGGGTTCCTGCTGACGGAGGGGCTGATCTCGGAGGTGCGCGAGGCCGGTCCGACCGAGGATTTCGCCGGGAACATCGTCGAGGTCGCCGGGCCGCTGCTGCGCGATCCCGGGACGCGGCGCTTCTACACCACCTCATCCTGCGGGGTCTGCGGGAAGGGGGCCCTGGAGGAGGTCGCAGTGCTAGCGCGCCGCTGCCGCTCGAGGAGCCGGTGGTGGAGCGTGCGATCCTGGCGGGGCTGCCCGAGCTGCTCGTCCAGCCCGGGTTCGAGCGGACCGGGGGCTGCACGCAACCGGCCTCTTCGACGCGCGACGGCGAGCTGCTGGCCTCCGCATGAGGACGTGGGGCGCCACAACGCGATGGACAAGGTGATCGGCGAGGCCCTGCAGCGCGGATGGGTGCCTCTGTACGGGCACATCCTGTGCGTCAGCGGGCGGCTGTCGTTCGAGCTGGTCCAGAAGGCGGCCGTCGCCGGTGCGCCGATCCTCGTCGGGGTCGGTGCGCCCAGCTCGCTGGCGGTCGAGGTCGCCGACGACCGCGGCATGACGCTGTGCGGGTTCGCGCGGCGCGGGCGGCTGAACGTCTACACGCATCCAGGGCGCGTCCGCTGAGCCGATCGTCAGGGCGCGACGGCGCTGATCAGCCGGTCGAGGTCCTCCTTCGAGGTCCAGGCGCCGACCGAGACACGCAACACGCCGGCTGGGAATCGAGCGAACCACGAGGCCGAGCGTCGGACAACCGTGCCACCTCGGCGTCGACGTCATCGGTACGAGCGCGAAACGAGACGAGCGTCGAGCGGCCGCGGGGGAGCACCTCGAGGCCACGGTCGGCGAGCTGCGAAGCGAAGTCGGCGGCAAGATCGACAGCGCGGGCACGAACCCAGGCCCAGCCGGACCGCTCGAACACCGAGAGCGCCGCAAGGCCCAGGCGTTGCGGATCGCCGGCGGGAAGCCGACGTCGAGCCGGGCGGCGCCTCGCTCAGCGTGGAGCCGAGGATGTCATCGTGGTCGGAGAGGGTCGAGTAGCTGGGCCACGGCGGTTCGAGCTGGTCGAGCGCGTCGCGGCGCACATACAGGGCGCCGCTGCCCTCGGGGCCGCACAGCCACTTCTGTCCGGAACCGGCGTAGAAATCAACGCCGGATCCAACGACGTCGAAGGCCACAGCCCCGAGTGCCTGGGCCGCGTCGAGCAGCACCGGCACCCCGGTTGCAACGAGCGCGTCGACATCGGCGACCTCACCTCCGACCCAGGAAACGTGCGAGCACGCGATCAGCGTCGTCGCCGAATCAACCGCATCCGCCACGGATGCGAACGGGACCACCCGCAGGCGCACTCCGAAGCGGACGCGCCAGACGACGGAGTGGGGCCAGCAGACCCGGGTGCTCCTGATCGCTGGTCAGGACCTCATCGCCAGCGGACCACGACAGGCCGCCGAGGACGGTGTTGACACCGTCGGTCGTGGAGCCTGTCAGAGCGACATCCTCGACCGCAACCCCCATCACCGTCGCGTACCCAGCCCGGGCGCTCGCCGCGAGTTCCATCACGTGGTCGAAGTACTCGCGCCCGACGCGCCCCGCGGCGGCGTCACGTCCCACCTGCGCACGCACGGCGTCGGCTGCGGCTTCGGGGACGGCCCCTGGTGCCGGCATTGAGGTACGCGACGCGGTCGAGGACGGGGAACTCCGCCCGGAACGCGGCGGCGTCGCTCACTTCAGATCCTTCTTGAGCACCTTGCCGGTCTGGTTGCGCGGCAGCTCGTCGAGAACACGACCTCACGCGGCACCTTGTAGTTGGCCAGGTTGTCCTTGACGTAGCCCTTGATCTCGTCCTCGCTCGAGCTTCTTGCCGCGCTTGCGGCACACGACGAACGCCTTCAGTCGCTGGCCGAACTTCTCGTCGTCGACGCCGATCGCCGCGGCCTCGCGACATCGCCTCGTGGGCGGCGAGCAGCTCCTCGACCTCGGCCGGGAACACGTTCTCGCCGCCGGAGATGATCATGTCGTCGTCACGGCCGTCGATGAACAGGCGCCCGTCCTTGTCGAAGTGCCCGACGTCGCCGGAGGACACAGGCCGTCGATCCGCTCCTTGTCGCCGCCGCCGGTGTAGCCCTCGAACTGGATCGCGTTGCCGACGAACACCCGCCGGTCTTTCCGGCCTCGACCTCCACGCCATCGTCGTCGATAGCTTCACGACCGCGCCGTGGACGACCTTGCCGACGGTGCCGGGTGCGGCCTTCAGGTCCTCGGGGGTGGCGATCGTCGCGTAGGCGATCTCGGTCGAGCCGTAGAGGTTGTAGACGACCGGTCCGAACCGCTTCATCGTGCGCTCGGCGAGATCCGCGGCCGAGGGCCGAGCCCGAGACGAAGATGATCCGCAGGTGTGAGAAGTCGCGGCCGCTCGAACACCTCGTCGTCGAGCTCGAGGATCCGCTGCAGCATCACCGGCACCGCGATCAACGTCGAAACGCGGTTGTGGTCGAGCGACTCGACGACCTCAGCCGGATCGAACTTCCGCTGGAGGACGAGCGTTGAGCCGAACGCGACCGACAGGATCGTCTGCGAGAGCCCGAGCGCGTGGAACATCGGCGCGCACATCTGGGTGACCTCGCGAGCGCGGAATGGGACCTTCGAGAGCGGACCGCCGACCGGCGAGAGCGACGTGGGCACCCCTCGCCCGGCGCCCTTCGGCGTGCCGGTGGTGCCGCTCGTCAGGATCACCAGGCGCGGGCCGGTGCTCGGCTTCGGGGGCGCTTTCGGCGGGGTCGACGCGATCAGCGCCTCGAGCGTGTCGTCGGCGTTCAGGCGCGTGTCAACCCACGCCCGGACGCGGCCCAGCCGAGGTTCCCAGTTGCCGATCGTCTTCGCGAACTCCTCGTCGTAGACGAGCAGATCGACGCCCTCACGGTCGGAGACCTCGCGGACCTGCGGCCCCGAGAAGCCCGTGTTGAGCAGCACGATCTTGGCACCGCACTTGGCCGCGGCGAAGATCGCCTCGAGCATGCCGCGGTGGTTGCGAGCCATGATCGCGACGCCGTCGCCGCCCTCGAGACCCTCCTCGATCCAGGCGTTGGCGATCGAGTTAATCCGCTGATCGAGCTCACCCCAGGTCAACTCGCCCTGTTCGTCGATCACCGCGAGCTGCTCGCGGTGGCGGATCCCCGCGACCGACATCGCACCGCCGAGCATCCCGTAGCGCTCGAGCGCCAGCAGCATCTGCGCGAGCCGGTGTGGCAGCTCCGGTCCGACCATCCCGCTGCGCAGGCACAAGCTGGCGTAATAGGCCTCGTCGCCGAACCGCTCCGCCAGGCGCAACGCGCCCGACATGACCTCCTCCACAGATGGCACGATTACGGACGCTATCGCGAACTCGCCATCAGGTGCCTCGAACATGTCCGACGCCGAGCTGTTGATCGACAGTGTTCTTTCGGACGACCTCAGCCAGGCGCTGCAGCTGCTCGAAGCGCACCCGGATCTGGCGTATCACGACCTGGCGACCGCCTGTGTGACCGGTACCGCCGATGCCGTCGCCCGTCACCTTCAGAACGACGCAGGCAGTGCCACCGCCCCAACCGGGCCCCACAACCGCGAGCCGCTGCTGTACGCGACGTTCTCACGCCTGGGCCGGATCGACCCGGCTGTCCAGCACGGGATCAGGACGATCGTCAACGGCCTGCTCGGTGCTGGGGCCGATCCGAATACCTTCTTCACGAACGCAGACGAGTGGATCCAGGCCCCGATCTACGGCGCCGCCGGGATCGCCGGTGACGCCGAGCTGACCGGGATCCTGCTGGCTGCGGGCGCGGATCCGAACGACATCAGTCCCAAGCACGGCGGCGGCGAGGCCCTGTACCACGCAGTCGAGCACGCGGATCCCACCTGCGCGCAGCTGCTGGTCGAGGCCGGGGCCGACCCGCACACGGTCTCGTACTCGGTCGGACGCGCCCTCAACTTCCCTCGTCACCCGATGGTCGCGATGTTGTGCGAGCACGGCGCCCGCATCCACGAGGGTCACCTGCACCAGGCGCTCTGGCGCCGGCGTCCGCCAAGGACGGTCGAAACACTGCTCGACGCGGGCGCGCCGATCGATACGCGCGACAACCATGGCGTGACCCCACTGCAGATTGCGATGCTGTGGAACGACTCGGAGGCGGTCGAGCTCCTCCGCCGCCGCGGAGCGACGCCGACAGCGCAGCCCGACGGCCATGACCCGCAGCTGCTGGACACGATGCTCAACATCGCAATCGCACAGGGCGACGTCGGCGCGGTCGCCGAGCTGCTCGACGCCGGTGCCCGGCTCGACGGCGATCCCGCGGCTGACCCGATCGAGGCGCCGATGCCCCAGGCATGCTGGCGTGGTCAGGCCGAGGTGGTTGAGCTGCTGCTCAGCCGCGGCGTAGCGACCCAATGGGGGGACGGCGGCAGCGCACTCGGCGCCACCCGCCACGGCTCGCGCAACTGCCACCACCCGGAGGGCGGGCCGACGATGGCGACGGTTCAGGAGATCGACCAGCGGCCGTACCAGCGGATCGAGCGGCTCCTTGAAGAAAAGCGGCCCTGAGCAAACTTTGGCCACGTGGCCATACGCAGCCGGACCCCGGTTCGGGGACGATCGAAATGATGAGCGCGATCCCGCTGAAGCCGACCGTGGCTGTGGTCCTGCCCGGCGGGGGCGCCCGCGGCGCCTATGAGGTGGGTGCGCTGTCGGTGCTGCTGCCAGCGCTCGAGGACCGCGGCGAGCGGGTCAGCGTCTGGTGCGGCACAAGCGTCGGCGCGATCAACGCCGCCGCGTACGCGTCGCGGGCGCACCTGCCCGCGCGCGAGATGGTCGATCTGGCCCAGGAACTGTGGCTTGGGATGCGCAAGAAGGACGTGATCTCGCCGATCATCGGCACCGGCGGCATCCGCACGATGTTCCGGATGGGCGCCAGCATCCTCGGCGTTCCGGGGATCGGGCTGGCGTCGCTGATGGACCCGTCCCCGCTGGCCAACAGCCTCGATAAGTGGATCGACTGGGACGCGCTGGATCGCAACATCGACGACCGGTTGGTGCAGGCCGTGTCGGTGATCGCCACCTCGCTGACGACCGGCGAGCCGGTGGCGTTCGTCGATTCGGCGGACGGCGCCCCGAAGCTCACCGACGATGAGCTGCGCTACGTCGCCACCCGCATCCGCGGCGAGCATGTCCGCGCCTCGGCCGCGATCCCGATGCTGTTCCCCACGGTCGAGGTGAAGACGCCACGGCGCGCCCGTGGCCACTACGCAGACGGCGGCACGCGCCTCAACAGCCCGATCAAGCCGGCGCTCAACCTCGGCGCTGACCGGGTGATCGTGATCGGCCTTGACCCGTTTTCGATCGGATCCGCCCGCCCCGCAACGCCGCGATCGCCGACGATCGCCGACGTCGCCGCCAACGTGCTCGATGGCCTCCTCGTGGACCAGGTCGCGCAGGATCTGCGACGCCTGGCGATGATCAACTCGTTCTTCGTCGAGGACGCCGCGACGACCGGGACGCTGCATTCACCGCGCGCCTACCGGATGGCGCGTGGCCACGCCCCCTACCGCCCCGTGTCCTACGCCCTGGTCGCCCCGCGCCGGCGAGGAGAGATAGGCCGCCTGGCACAGAAGGTATTCAACCGCCGCTACGGCGGCGTGCGCGCCGCCCGTGACATCGATTACGCGGTGATCTCACGGGTGCTCGGCGCCAGCTCCCAGGCTCGTGGTGAGCTGCTGTCGTTCCTGCTGTTCGATCCCGCCTTCACCGAGGCGCTGATCGACCTCGGCAAGCGCGACGCGACGCGGTGGCTGCGCCGACATCCAAAGTTCTGGTGCCGTGATGCCGGTCACGACCTGCGCGTCGGCCAGGTCGACAAGCAGGTGATCAAGGAGCAGGAAACGCTCGAGGAGTTCCGAGCGCGCAGACGCTAGGAGACGACGCCGGTCGTCTCAACGCCGGCACTGTCGACAACCGCGCAGAACTTCGGATTGCACGAGACGGCGCTCGAGGTCGCTGCGGCCTTCGTGCGGATCGCCGTACCGCCGCCCCACTTGCCGGCAATCGGGTTCGTCGTCGTGTAGGCGACATCAAAGCCGTCGAGCGCGATGCAGAATCGGGCGCTGGCGCAGCCGACCGCGTCGAAGACACCCTGGGCCGGAGCGGGCGGGTCCGGAGAGACGCTGACCGTCGTCCATGTCGTCGAGTCGCCGCGCGGAGTGGCGCTGGTGGTCGCAAGGCCAGGGCCGCTATTGCCGTAGCCGACGCCGAGGCACATGCTGAGCGACGGGCAGGCGATCGAGCTGATCACGCCGCCGCCTGCTGGAGAGCCCGTGTCGTGCCAGGCGGTCGTCCCGATCGCGGTCGCGGTCCAGTAGTGGTCGGTGCCGGCGATCACGCAGTCGGTCGTGTTGTAGGTGCACGAGACGGAGTCGAGCAGGGTGCCGATCTTGGTGGTCGTCCAGGCGGTTGCTCCACCGGTCGGGCTGGTCGAGGTGAGCACGTCCCCGATCGGGCTGTCGTCGACTGCGACGCAGAGCTTGACGCTGGGGCAGGAGATCGCGGTGAGGCCGGCGGTGCCGCCGGTGTCAAGGCCGACCGTGTCGATCTTGACCGGCTTTGACCAGTACCGGGCGCCCGCAGCGGGTTTTGTCGAGGTCAGAACGTTGCCCGACTGATCGACCGCGACGCACAGGGCCGCGGTCGGGCAGGAGACGCCGGTGAGGCCACCGTATGACGCCGGCTCGACATTGAAGACGGTCCACGCGCCCTTCAGCGGCGAGGTCGAGGCGACGACGTTGCCGCTCTGATCGACGGCAACGCAGAGGCCGGAGTTCGGACACGAGATCGCGTCGAGACCGCCGTACTTCGCAGCTTCGATCCGCACGGCCTTCGACCAGCTGATCGAGGCGGCGCTCGCGACCGCCGGCAGCACGCAGAGCACAAAAACTGCTGCGAAAAGGGCAGGAATCGTTGTCAGGCGCAGACGCAAGGCGCCATTTTTAGCACCAAGCCTCAGGTGATCTGGGCAATCCGTTGCGCGCATTGCTCTTCAAACCCGCCGCAGCGGCCAGGGTTTCGGTCAGTGATCGGTCGGCAGCTCGAGCCCGGCCGAGGCAGCGACGGTGTTGATCGCGTCAACCAGCTCGTCGAACGGGACCCGCAGCTGCTCCGGCGGCCCGTCCGGCTGCTGCCAGCGCACGCGCCGGTAGAGGGTGCGCAGCGGGGGCAGCGCAGTCGGCTGGCCGTCGGTTTCGGCGTCGAGCTCGGTCTCGATCGTGGCGACCGCCTCGAGCAGCGCCCGGCTGAGCGGGGCGAGCTCGGGCTGGGCCCGGATCGCATGTTCGCTCCGGGCGTGGGCTTCACCCAGCCGTAGCCCGTGCACGGCATAGGCGACGCGGCGCACGGCGGCCAGGGTTGCACCGTTGGCGTTGGGATCGATACCGGGTCGATGCGGCTCGTTGCGAGCGATCGTCAACGCCGCCTCGGCATCGGTCCACGCCATTCGCGCGGCGCGGGCACGTGCCGCGATCTCATTCTCCTGGAGCCCGCGACCGTCGATCAGGCCGGCCAGAATGGCGGCGAGGTAGGACCGCTGGGCGCCGAGCACCGTCGCGATCAACCGGGGGACCGACGTACCCGACCACGTCGGCCAGAGGCTGTAGACAGCAAGGCCGATCGTGCCGCCGAGGAGCGTGTCAAGACCGCGGTCAAGCGCGATCGTCGTCGAATCCGGCGCCACCGCGTGCAACAGGAACACAACCACGGCGGTGAAGCCAGCGGTGCCGGCGGCGAAGCTCGCGGAGAAGACGCTGTAGGTGATCCATGCGAGCACCGCGACGACGGCGGTGATCCCCCACCCGGTCGGATCGATCGCAACGGCGATCAGCGTCGCCAGCACGACCCCGATGCTGGTCCCGAGCATCCGCTCGGCACCGCGCGTGAACGTGCCACCGAAGTCGGGGCGCAGGACGGTGGCGGCCGCCACCACGGCCCAGTAACCGCGGGGCAGCGCCAGCCGCTGGGTCAACAGCTCCATCCCGGCGACGACGATCGCCAGCCGCAGGGCGTGCCGGCCCGCCGGTGACTCGAGGCTCGCGGCCGCGCGTATCCGCCGCGCGTCATCGCGGAACCGGCTGAGGGCGCGCCGGCTCTGGCCCCGGCTCGGGCGTGGCAGCCGGTGACGGAGATCGGCTGCGGCGCTCGCCAGCAGCGCCTGACGGGCCGCGGCGCTGACCTGTCCGATCAATGCGGCCGCGTGCTGCTCGAGCGCGGCGTGTTCGAACGCCGGCCGGGCCGCCCCCCACGAACTCAGCTCCTCGGCGGCCACCCGCAAGCGGCGGATGCTCTCCGCGCGACCCGAGGCCGGCGCGGCGTCCGGATCGAGCGTCTCGGCGATCAATGACAGCACCTCAGCCAGCCGCCTCCGCACCCCGGTGAGCTCATCCTCGACGCCGGCCGCGGTGTCGGGGGTCCGGCGACGGATCCGCGCCACCACCGTTCCGAGCACGATCAGCTCAAGGCGGATCCGACGGCCCGCGGAGACCAGCGCCTTCAGGGTCGTCAGCTGTCTGTCGGCAAACAGCGCTGGCGCTGTCAGCGTGGTGTCGGCGCGCTCAAGCGCCGAGGCCGCCGGAATGCTCGATGTTCCGACGTCGGCCATCGCCAGCGCTCCGAGGGCGCGGTAGGCGACGCCCAGCGCCGTTCGCTGCCGGCGCCACGCCAGCGGCGATCCGACGAGCGCGGCGACAGTCACCTGGGTGACGCCACCGAGCAACACCAACCCCGCGAGCGAGAACGCAGGCCCGACCGTCTCCGGGAACCGTCCGAACACGACGAACGCGATGATCGACTGGGTCCCGACGACCGCGCCGCGTCGACCCAGGCTCGTGGCGCAGCCGGCGAGCAGGCAGAAGCACGCCAGCACGCCGAGGTGCAGCCACGGCCAGCGGCCGGTGAGGGTGCCGGTCAGGGTGGCGAATGCCAGCACCAGCGCGTCCGCGGCCATCATTCCGACGGGCGGATTCACCGGACCATCGCCGGCTCGCCACGAGATCCCGACGAGCATCGCCCCCACGGCCATCGTCACGGCCGCGACCGGCTGGTTGACCGCGGTGCCGAGAGTCAACATCCCGGCCACCGGGATCGCGGCGATGATGCCCGCCCGGACGTTGATCCGGGCATGGTCGACGCGGGTCGCCCGACGCACCGCCTCCGCAGCCGCCGCCGGAGCCGTGGGCGAGCCGGTGCTCAAGCAAACGGCGGGGTCGGCAGGAACGGCTGCAGCGTTCCGGGGGTGCCACGGACGCAGAGTGCTCCGTAGGCCTGCAGGCGCAGCCCTGCAGCGAGAACGGTCCGGACGGCCCACTGCTGCTCGCCGGTGATCCACCCAGGCCGGTTCTCGACGTTCGGGGCCTGGGCAAGCCCGCAGGACAGCAGCGCCTCGGCGGCAGCCTCGTCGGCGGCGACCAGTCCCATCACGCCGAACTGCCGGTCGACGATCACAAACCCGCGATCGGGAATCGCCAGGATCCGCGCGCCACGGTCCACGAGGAATCCGAGCTCAGGCCCGTACGCGGCGCCGCGCACCTGGCGCGTCAGCACATCGATCCACTCGAGATCAGCCGGTCCGAGCGCCAGCTCGACGATCGCCGGATCGGCGGCGGGCAGACGGGCGGGGTCGATCCGTCCCCGGACCTCGAAGGTCGGCCGCGGAGCGAGCCCGGCCATCGCGTAGAGCCGGATTGCCCGCGGATCGTTGGAACTGACGACCATCCCGGCGTCAGTTGGCTCCGCGTACGTCAGGGTCGCATCCAGTAGCGCCCGGCCGGCACCGCTGCTCTGGGCCTGCGGATCGACCGTCAGCAGCGACAGCACCCACAGTCGTTGCTCGCGCCGGATCGCCTGACCGACGCCGACGATCCGTCCGTCGAGCTCGGCGACGAACGCCCCGCCCGGGTCGTGGACGAGCGGGTGCCGCACGCGGCGCGCCCAGCGCACGCCGCCGTCGGCGGTCTGGAAGTCAATATCGAATGCGGCCGCCGACACATCGGCCGCCGCGGTGAGGTCGGCCTCGCGCATCGGCCGGACGCTCAGCTCGGGCGACATGGTGATGGTCGGGTTCGCGACGGTCATCGGTGCTCACCGACGTTCATCGGTCAGCACCCCGCTGCCATCGGATCAGCACGCTCGGTCATGGGATCAGCACGATCTTCCCGAGCGGATGACCGCTCTCGAGCTCCGCGTAGGCGTCCTGGACCTGCTCGAGCGGAAACGTGTTCGCGATCGGGACCTCGAGCTTGCCCTCGGCGATCAGCGCCGCCAGCTTCGCGAGCGTCGCCGCCCCGCCACCGGCGCCGTTTCCGTCCGCCTTGACCCCGAATTTCTCGACGGCGGCAAAGTCAGCGATCGTGTCGATCCGATCGGGCGCGACGCCCAGTGATAACCCGAGCTCGACGTACGGCGGACCGTAGCTATCGAGCAGCGCATCGACGCCCGCCGCGCCCGCGGCGTCCTGTATGGCCGCCGCGACATCACCGCTGTACGCCACGGGGATCACGCCGTGGGCCTGCAGCCACTCATGGCCACGGGCCGACGCGATCCCGATCACGCGAGCACCGCGCGCAACGGCCAGCTGCACGGCGAAGACGCCAACTCCGCCGGTGGCGCCGGCGACCACGACCGTGTCACCGGAACCGAGCCCGACGGCGTGGACCATCGCCCAGGCCGTCGTCCCGGCGACAAACAGCGAGCCCGCCGCCTCCCAGCTGACCGCCGGCGGCTTCGGCGTCGCGTCGGCCACTGCCACCACGGCGTACTCGGCGTGGCTCGAGCGGTTGTCGGTGTAGCCGATCACCTCGTCGCCGACAGCGAACGTGGTCACCTCCGAGCCGACCTCCTCGACGATGCCGGCAAGGTCACTGCCCTCGCCCGACGGGAACGTCGCCGGCCAGCGGTCGTGGAGCAGCCCCTCACGGATCTTCGCCTCGCCGGGGTTGATCGCGGTGGCCCTGACGCGGACCAGCAGCTGCTCGGGCCCCGGTTCGGGCCGTGGCACATCGGCGATGTACAGCACGTCGACGTCACCGTAATTGTCGAACCTGACCGCGCGGGGCATCAGCCGCTCCTATCGAGATCGCATTGCCTGCAGAAGCATCTACGATGACACGCCCGATGGTGGTCCAGGGTGAAGACGGGGTGAGCCGGTGCAGCTGGGGGGACTCGCCCTCGACTACCGCGACTACCACGACACCGAGTGGGGCTTTCCGGTCACCGATGACGTGCGCCTGTTCGAGAAGCTGTGCCTGGAGGGGTTCCAGTCGGGACTCTCGTGGCTGACGATCCTGCGCAAGCGCGAGAACTTCCGGCAGCGCATTCGAGGGATTCGACTTCGCGACGGTCGCCGGTTCGGCGAGCGACGACATCGAGCGGCTGCTCGGGGACGCCGGGCATCATCCGCCACCGCGGCAAGATCGAGGCGACGATCAACAACGCCGGCCGCGCCGTCGAGCTCGATCGCCGCCGAGGGGTCGATCGCGCGCTTCGTGTGGCGCTACGAACCGTGCCGCGGCACATGCCGGGACCGTGGCGCGCTGCACCTCGAGACCCGGAGTCGGTCGCGCTCTCCAAGGAGCTGAAGAAGCGCGGCTGGAGGTTCGTCGGGCCGACCACCGTCTACGCGCTGATGCAGGCGATGGGGATGGTCAACGACCACGACCCTGACTGCTCGGCCCACGCGCAGGTCGAGCGGGCCCGCGCGACCTTCAAGCGGCCGCAAGAGCGCGTGCGCAACACAACCAGTTGAGAACAGCGACGTGAGAAGTTAGTCCAGGAGACCAACTTCTCACCTCTCTCCGCTCGCCTGGTGCTCCGCCGCGACATCAGTCGCCGTCAGCTCGGCGGGAATTCCGCCGCGACCGCGACCAGCCGGTCGCTGACGAGCGCCGGCCGCTCGTCGGGCAGGAAGTGCCCGACGCCGTCGACGAACTCCACCGTGTAGTCCGCCGCGTTCGCCGTCTCGGCCGCAACCAGCGACGGGTGGATTGCCACGTCCTTGGTTCCGAACACCATCCGCGTCGGCACCACCGAGCGCCGCTGCTCAGGATGGCGGCGCAGGGCCAGCACCTCGCGGGTCAGGAACGTCCTGTAGGTGTCGGATCCGGCACGTGCGACGACGGGGTCGCGAAACCGGTCAGCGAACCAGTTGATCTCCTCGTCGGTCATCGAGCTCTTGTCACACAGCGCCCGTTTGATTCCGATGCGGACCACCGACGTGCGCATCTGCAGCGGCACGCCGAAGAACGCGATCGCCGGCTGATAGCCGAGGAACGGCAGCACGTGCGGGAGGATCTGGCGCGGGCCGTTCCAGATGTGCGTCATGTTGAAGATCAGGTAGACGCTGAATCGCTCCGGCGCGCGGAGCGTCAGCAGCCACCCGATCCACCCACCCCAGTCGTGCCCGACGAGGATGACCCGCTGCAGACCGAGCTGATCGAGCAGCGCCAGCACGTCGGAGGCCACCTCCTCCTTCTGCCAGCGATGCGGCGGCGGCCCCGACCACCCGTACCCGGGCAGGTCCGGCGCGATGATCCGCAGCCCCGGCGGCGGCGAGGCGAGCAGGTGGCGCCAGGCGTAGTGATGCTGGGGCCAGCCGTGCAGACACAGGACCGGGAGCCCGTCGGCGGACCCCGCCTCGGTCACGTTGAACGCGACTCCGCGTGCCACGACGCGCGAGCGCCGGACCCCGGGAATCGGCGGCGGATCAGCGGGTGCGCTGCGCACGGCGCACACCCTACACCCTCGTAGCTAGCCTCGATCAGTAGCCGACGATCGCCGACGTCGCCGACGTCGAGGTCACGCTGGCGGTCGCGTCGGTCGCCGTCTCCTGTACCGCGAGCGTCTGGTAGAGATCGGCGGTCGTGACCGTGAACTGCTGCCCGGTCGCGCCCGGAATCGGCACGCAGTCCTGGCCGGAGATGTTGCACAGCAGCCACTGGTAGGCGTAGGTGCTCGGCGCGTCGCTCCAGTCGGCGTGGCCCTCGACGAGGGTCTGGCCCACCGCCGGCGAGCCGGTGATCGTCGGTGGCAGCTCCGCGACGAGCGGATCCGGAGGCGCGTCGTAGGTCACCTCGTAGGCCGATGCGGCGCCGCCGTAGCGCCGCACGAACGCCGTCCAGTCGGCCTCGGCGACGGAGAAGTCCTGCTTGGAGGTGACCGTCACCTCGACCTGTCCCTTCGCGTCCACCCCGTTCCACGCGATCCGGTAACCGTCGCCCCGGTAGGGCAGATGCTGGAACGGACGCAGCGCCCGGATCGTCCTGAGCAGACGGGCCTCCGACACCTCCGTCCCAACCGGATGCACCACCGTCGTCCTGAACGGCGTGCTGACCTCGGGGTCGATCACGTACGGCTTCTTGGCGGCGCTCGCGACCGGCTGCGCGTACCCCCAGATCGGCCCGGGCTCGCCGGCTGCCTGCGGGTGCGAGCGCGCGATCACGAGCCGCCGAACGCCGTGGATCACGTCCCCCTCGATCGTCACCAGGTAGTTCGGGTAGACCGCCTCGACGATGCCGACATGCGGCGCCGAGTAGACGGTCAGGGGCCCGGTTCCGTACATCACCGCGTCCCCGGGCTGCGGATCACCGCCGTGCCCGGCGATCACGCTGGCGTGCAGCTGCGACCAGTCCCACACGTACCCGACGAAGCCGTATCGCGGAATCTCGACGCCGGCCCGCTCCCACGCCCACGTCAGAAACAGCGAGCACCACTGCTCGCACGGACCGAACACGCTGCAGTAGTCGCCCGGCTCGGTGTAGCCGATCTTCGACTCGGCCGCCCGCAGGATCCGTGCCCGCAGCGCAGCATCGGCGGCGGTCCCTGGTGCGCCCGTCGCTGCCGCCCCCGTTGGGGCGGCGATCAACCCGCAGGACAGCAGCGCGGTGAGCAACACGACCGCGACAGCGCCACGCGAGCACCCCGAGCCGGGGCCTCTGCACCGCCGAAAGGACACTGTCAGCGATCGTAGATCAGGACCACGACAACTCAGGTGTCAATTCGGGGCGATCTGGGTATCTGGCAGATGCGGCGCTCAGCACGGAGCCTGACGTCCGTCCTCCTCTGGTTGGTCGAGAGCCGCGCGCGAAGTTGACGGCGCGCGCGGCGCTCGGCCCCTTCCCCGCTACTCCGCGCGCAGGCTCACAACGGTCCGGTAGCACTCCCAGGCCGCCGCTGCCGCGACGACGAGCCCGACAACGCGATCGGTCCACCACCACCCGAACGCGTCGAACAGCGCCAGGCCGACGAGCGCCAGGACCGCGGTCGAGGCACCGATCGCAGACAGGGTGCTGTCCCCCTTCAGCGCGCGCGACGCGAGCGCCGTGGCCGTGCGCCGCTTGCTGACCGCGAGCGGCAGCAGGACCACCGCGCTCACCGCAGCAACCGTCACGGTGACGGCCCCGGAGCCTGGGTGCGACCCCTGGATCAGGGCCCGGACCGACTCGACCACGAGCGCGATGCTGACACCGCCAAGGGCGGCCGCCACGACCGCCGCGGCCCGCGCCTCGACCCGCGCCGCCCGGTCAGGCTCGTGCTGCTCGACCCGAAACCGCCAGATCAAGACGATCGAGCCCGAGACGTCGGCCAGCACCGCGAGGCCCTCGGCGAGCACCCCGAGGCTGTGGTCGGCGATTCCCGATCCAACCGAGACCGCACCCGAGATCAGTCCGAACACGACGGACAGCCATGACAGGTGAAGCGCTCGGCGCAGCAGCTGATGGCGATCCACGGGGTCCGAGGCTACAGCGGGTCGTAGCAGCCGTAGATCTCGAACAACGGGTTGTAGACGCGCTTGCCGTGCGGGTCGGTGAGCTCCTGGTTGCCGATGAACGTCGGCGGGCCGGCCGCGCTCCAGCAGCCGTTGACCTTGACCGTGACGTCGTAATCGACCGGCTCGAAGTTCGGGGTCGGGGTCTGCGCCTGCGGGGTCAGGACCTCGATCGTGCACAGCCAGTCATCACCCGGGCCGTCAGCGGCGTTCCCGCGCCGAGCGCAGACGGCGCGATCGTCGAGCTTGACCCCACGCGGGATCGCGCGACCCAGCAGTCGCTGCTGGTAGATCGTGAGGTGGTTGAAGGCCGGCTTCAGCGCCTGCTCAACGCGGCGGGGTGTCACCGGATCAGAGCCCACGAAGCAGAGGCCGACCAGCGCCGCGGCGATCGCGAGAACGGAGCTGAGGAGGGCCACCGATCCGCGCCAGCCGCTGAGCTGCCCGGAGACGGTGGCGCCTGAGAACTCCCGCCGGGAAAACAGCCACCAGGCGCCACCGAGGGCGACACCCGCCCACAGCAGCGACACGAGCATCGCGAGCAGCGGCAGTCCCTGCAGCGGCTTGGTGAAGATCCCGTGCCAGGAGTCGAAGCTTGCCAGCAGCAGCAGCTGGTGACCGATCCCGCCGGTGCCGATCCGCTGCAGCAGCTGCATCACCACCGCCAATACGAGCGGCGCGAGAACACCGGCGATGCCGTTGCGGGTGGCAACGCTGAAAAACACGCCGATCGCGACGAACGCCAGCAGCGGCGGCAGGTTGAGCGCCCAGGCGGCGAGCGTCAGCCCGAAGGCCGGGCCGGCACTGATCAGCTGGCCGCTGAGGCCGACGACCGGCTGGGCGCCGATGATCAGCACCCCGGACGCGATCGCACTGGCGGCGGCGAGCGCCAGCAGCGCGGTCGCGTAGACGCTGACCGCAGCGAACTTGCCAACGAACACCGCGCGGCGGTCGACGGCCCTGGTCAGCACGTTCTTCCAGGTGTTGTGACGGTCCTCGGCGGAGAAGACGTCACCCCCCAGCAGCGCCGCGACGACCGGAAACCCGAAGCTGGCGGTGAACGCCAGCAACACCAGTGGCGGCGCGAAGCCGGAGGTGTGTACCCAGGCGCCGAGCAGCGTGTCGCCCGGCGTGGCGCCGGCCGTCCGGACGAGGATCGTGAACAGCAGCGGACCGAGTAGCGCCAGGATCGCGAGCAGCCGCGGCGCGGTCTGAGAGACGAGCTTGCGCATCGCCACGCATCACATGCCGGATGTCACTCACTGACGACTCGGCCCTCGCGCAGCCGGCTGTAGCCGTCGACGAGTCCGTCGAGCATGTCCAGCTGGTGGCTCGAGATCAGAGTCGCGACGCCGCGCTCAACCGCGAGGCTCCGGACCAGCGCGACGGTCTCGGCGACGCCCTCGGGATCGAGTGCGCTCGTCGGCTCGTCGAGCAGCAGCAGCCGCGGCTCTCGGATCAGCGCCGCGGCGATCCCCAGCCGCTGTCGCATCCCGGAGGAGAAGCCGCCGACGCGGTCATCGGCGCGGGCGATGAGCCCGACCGTGTCAAGCGCGGTGTCGATTCGATCACCTCCGGCACCACGGTCGAGCTCGACGAGCAGCTCGAGGTTCGCGCGCGCCGAGAAGTACGGGTAGAACGCGGGTTCCTCGATGATCCCCCCGACCGGCGTCGCGCCGATCTCAACCGTGCCGGCATCGGCGCGGACAAGCCCCAGCACGATCCGCAGCAGCGTCGTCTTGCCGGCGCCGTTGGGGCCGATCAGGCCCCGCACCTCGCCCGGCTCCAGCACGAGGTCGACGCCGTCAAGGACGGTGTTTGCGCCGTAGCGCTTGACCAGCCCGGTGAGGCGCAGCGCCGCGGCGCCACCGGACGCCGCCGCGTCCTCAGGCACGCAGCTCGTTGAGCAGCTTCTGTCGCGCCGCGAGCGTCCTGGTCAGCGACGCGGAGCCGAGCCCGATGTTGACGACCGTCCCCGCCTTGACCTCGATGAACAGCGTCGCTCTGCGCAGCGGCAGCGAGTACCAGGTGTATCTGCCGCGGGTGATCCCGCGGCCGACCTTCGGTCCGAGATCTCCGAGCGCTTTCCCAACGGAGGTCCCCGGGGACACGCCGTCCTCGGCGTAGAGGGTATTCGCCGTCATCGCCAGCACCGCCCGGCCGTTCAGGTAGCCGACGCGGATCCCGTGCCCGGACGCGAGGCAGACGTCGTCGAAGGAGCTGTTCGCCATCGGCCAGTAATGGGTCAGCGTGCGCCGCTGCGCGGCGCGCGTGCTACCGAGCACGACGGGGCTGACCGACCGGCCCGAGATCACCCCGGTGGCGCGCGGGCAGTCGGGATCGGGCGTCAGCGGATTGCTACCGGTCGTGCCGACCTTCTCGGGGCCGATCAGCGTCGAGACCTTCAGCGGGTTCGGCTCGAGGATCACCGGTGCGCGGGGGCTCTGCTTGAAGTCGAAGTCGGACGCGAGGTTGCCGAGCTGCGGCGCGTCCTCGCGGACGTCGGGCCGCGGGTCGGGGCGGCCGTCGGTCTTCGGGTCGAGCCGCGTGGCCGCCGAGGAAGTCGTCCTCGATGAACTTCAGGTAGGCGTCGAAGCTGAGCGTCTGATGGTCGATGTAGCCCTGCTTGGCGTACGGGCTGATCACCATCGCCGGGGACGCGCAGCCCGTAGCCCTCGGCGTCGACCTTCGGCGGGATCACGTGGTCGTAGTAGCCGCCCCAGTCGTCCCAGGCCAGGAAGATCGCGGTCGAGTCCCAGTCCGGGCTCTTCATGATCGCGTTGATCACGTTGGTGACGTGATCCTGGCCGGCCTCGATGTTGGCCGGCGCGTGCTCGGAGTCGTCGCCGCTCGGGATCACCCACGAGACCGAGGGCAGGTCGCCGTCCTTGGCATCGGTGAACAGCTGGTTGGAGTCGAGACGATGTTGCGCGAGCTGGCCGTCGTCGCGGACGTCGCTGAAATCGGGCAGCGGGTTCCAGATCGACGGCGCGGTGACCGCCTGCGGGACCGGCAGTGCAGACCATCGCGCCGGTCTCGCAGTCGGGCTCGGTGCCGTCCTCGACGTAGTACTTCCAGCTGACGCCGAACTTGTGCAGCAGGTAGGTGATGTCGGTCCAGGAGAACTGCGACTGCGGCTGCACCGGCAGCGCGATCCCCAGCGCCGCGCCGGTCGCCTCCTGCAGCAGCGCGTTGCTCAAGGCCGGCGGCAGGCTCCGGGAACTTGATGTCGGTCTGCGCAGCTCGATGCCTGCGCGCTCGAGCACTGGGCCGACCAACCCGAGACCATGTACAGGTGCGAGACCTCGCTCCACGCGAGGGCCGGCTCGAACATGTGGTCCTGGAGCACGAAGTCCTTCGCGTAGGTCCAGTAGTTCGGGATCTCCTGCTGGTTGTAGTAGCCCATCACGTCCAGGCAGTTCGGATGCAGCTCCGCGACGCAGCCGAGCGCGTCGGTGTCGAGGCCGCCGGACGTGGCCGCCTGCTCGGCCGTCTTCGCAAAGCCGTCCATCTTGCCGCCGTCGACGTCACTGATCGCCGAGGCTGTTGAAGTGGGGACCGCCGGAGCCCGAGACCGTGATCTCGTGGTAGGGCTGATCGCACGCTCCGCGCTTGGGATCCGGAATGCACGGGATCTGGCCCGGATTGCCCGCCAGACCCGGAATCCCGTCCGCGCCGGGATAGGTCCCGAAGTAGTTATCGAAGCTGTGGTTCTCCTGCATGATGATCACCACGTGCTTGATCTTGTGGATCCCGGTGTCACTGGCAGCCGCCGCCTGAGCTCGCCTGACCGCGGCGGCGGTGACCGCTGAGACGCTCGTGATCTTCGGCGCCGTCTGCGTCCGCGTCGGCGTTGCCTGGGCGGGCGGGGCCGGCTGGCCGATCAGGACCCGCGCGCCGGCGGCCGCCAGCAGCAGCAGCGTCAGTGCCGCCCACCGATATCCAAATCCGAACCGTCGGCCCACGATCGACTGATCCTAATGCGCCAGACCACAATCTGGTCCGGTGGTGGCCCAACGGGGCCACCGTCAACCGCCCCAGGTTTCACAATGCAACGTGTGGCTCGCCGGGTTCTGCTGACTTGCTCGATCGGAGGGGCTGGGCATCTCAGCCCGATCGCCGCTGCGGCGCGCGCGGTGCGGGAGGCCGGTGACGAGGCGCTGGTGCTCGTGCCGGCGTCGCTGGCCGCCGCCGCCACGCGAGAGGAGATCCCCCACCACATCGGCGGGACGCCACCGCAGGCCGTCGTCGACGGGATCTGGCAGCGGGTGCGCAGCGGCTCCCCGCGGGACGTCGCGGGGCTGATCGATCGTGAGCTTTTCGCCGGGCACGGAACCCGGGCGCTGCTCGATGACTGCCGCGGCCTGGTGGCGTCGTGGGCGCCCGATCTGATCATCCGGGAGCCGTGCGAGTACGCGGGTGCGGTCGTTGCGCTCGAACACGGGATCCCGCAGGCGCAGGTCGGCATCTCGCAGTCGGCGCTCGAATGGAGCGTGCTCGGGATGGTCGCGCCGATCATCGACGGCTACCGGCAGGGCGGCGGCGTGGCGGCGGGGATCGCCCGCGCGCCGTATCTGACGCGGTTTCCAACCGCGCTCGACCCGTCACCGTGGGCCGATACACGCAGGTACCGGAGCGTTGAGGCGATCGGGGATCGCAGCGCGCCGGAGTCCGGGGAGCCGCCCACCGTGTACGTCACCTTCGGCAGCGTCCTGGGGCATCTGCGCGAGGCCCGGACCGTGTTCGAGACGGTGCTGGCCGCGGTCGCACCGCTCCCGGCGCGGATCCTGATGACCGTCGGCACCGGCTTTGACCCGAAGACCCTGGTCGCGCCGCCGGCGAACGTCCGGATCGTGCAGTGGCTGGATCACCCCGAGGCGTTCGCCGCGGCTTCACTTGTCGTCTGTCACGGCGGCTCGGGCACCGTGCTCGGCGCCCTCGGATCAGGGGTGCCGCTCGTCATCTGCCCGCTGTTCGCGGATCAGCCGGTCAACGGCCGGATGGTCTCAGAGGCCGGCGCCGGGCTCGTGCTCGAGTCTGGGACGAGCGCCCTGCGCTCGCTGAGCGCCACGGATGTACCGGTGCTGCGGGCTGCTGTTGAGCGGGTCCTGCGGGAGCAGTCGTTCACGGAGGCCGCACGCGCGATCGGCACGGAGCTGGGGGCACAACCGCAGCTGGCAGAGACCCTCACGGCACTCCCATGACGACGATCAGCGCCGCCGCCGCCCGCCGGATCGCGCTGGCCGCCCAGGGGTTCGGCCGCAAGCCCGCAAACCCACCGTCGACCGCGCAGATCCTGAAGCTGGTGCGCCAGCTCGGGGTGCTGCAGCTCGACTCGGTCAACGTGTTCAGTCGCGCGCACTACATGCCGGTGTTCTCGCGGCTGGGGCCGTATGACCGGGACCGCCTGGACCGGATCGCGGGGCACGGGACGGGTCGGATCGACCGGCGGCTGGTTGAGTACTGGGCGCACGAGGCGTCGCTGATCCCGATCGAGCTGCATCCGCTGTTTCGCTGGCGGATGGCGAAGCTGCAGGAGGCTTGGGGGTCGATGCAGCGGATCGAGCGCGAACAGCCGCACCTGATCGAGCAGGTCCTCGAACTCGTTGCGGAGCAGGGACCGATCCGCTCACGGGACACCGGCGTCGAGCGCCGCCCGCACGCCCCCGGCGAGATGTGGAACTGGCACGACGGCAAGGTCGCGTTGGAGCATCTGTTCTTCAAGGGGCGGATCGGCGCGGCCCGGCGCATCAACTTCGAGCGCCACTACGACCTGATCGAGCGGATCCTGCCGCCGGCGATCCACAACCAGCCGACCCCGCCGGTGGAGGACGCCCACCGCCAGCTGACCCGGGTCGCCGCCGCCGCCCTCGGGATCGCGACCCTCGCCGACCTCGGCGACTACTGGCGGATCCCGGGGACGAAGCTGAAGCCGCGCGTCGAGGAGCTGATCGCCGCGGGTGAGCTTGATGCCGTCACCGTCACCGGATGGGAGCAGCCGGCCTTCCTCTGGCACGCGGCGCGCCGGCCGCGGCGGATCCAGCACCGCGCGCTGCTCTCTCCGTTTGACTCGCTCGTGTTCTTCCGGCCCCGGACCGAGCGGATCTTCGGGTTCCACTACCGGATCGAGATCTACACGCCGGCCCCCAAGCGGGTCCATGGCTACTACGTGCTGCCGTTCCTGCTCGGCGATCGGCTGGTGGCGCGGGTCGATCTCAAATCAGATCGCCAGTCGGGGGTCCTGCGTGTGCAGGGCGCGTTCAGTGAGGCGGGCGCCGATCGGGAGGAGGTCGCCGGGGAGCTCGCGGCCGAGCTGTCGATGACTGCGGGCTGGCTCGGCCTGACGGGCGGCGTGGCGGTCACCCCAAACGGTGACCTCGCCGCCGCGCTCGCTAGCGCAGTTCGAACTGCAGGCTGACCGGGCGGCTGGGAGCGGTGTCATACGACGCCACCGGACCGGTCGCGACCGCCCGCACCACGTACTCCCCGACGCCGGCTCGCAGTCGGCGGAGCGTGACCCGGTTGAGCCCGGCTCGGTCACGGTGCGCGATCCGCGCGACGATCCGGCCCAGGAACGCGGACCTGATCACCAGCTGCGTCCGCGCCGGCTGGTTGTCGCGGTAAGCGAGCGTCGACCCGTGCAGTGACAGCCCGCTGAGCGCCGGGCGCAGCGTCTCGCCCGCGGCGAACAGCGGCGGCGGCTTCCAGGTCTCATCGAGCGCGGCCGCGGTCGGCTGGTAGAGGCGCAGCATCACGTGGAAGACGCCGCTGGGCGCCGGCAGCCAGTTGGCCCGCGCGGCAGCCGTCGGTGGCTCGGCGTGCTGGATGTGGAGCGTCAGCGACCCATCCTTGCCGTAGACGAGGCCGGAGGTTCGGTTGCCGATCGCGTAGCGGTCGAGCGTGTTTGCGTACAGGTAGTTGGCGGAGTCGTACACCGTCAGCGACCAGAACGCCCGCGCCGGCGGCTCAAGCCCCTTCGGGAACGTGATCGTGTAATCGCTCGCGCCGGTCAGCGTCCGTCCGGTGACGTCGTCGTAGTCGACGGGGTAGAGCCCCTGCGAGGGGATGTTGGCGCCGAGATAGTCGGTGCCGATGACCGCCCGCGCCGTGTAGTCGCTGCCGTAGGTCCCGATCTCCTTGTTGAGGATCGCCCAGCCGTGGTTGCCGGCGGACGCCTGCGCCACCAGCCGGGAAGCCGCCGCGGCGATCAGCTGCGGCCCCGCGGCGACGCCCGCGTCGACCGCGGCCTGGGTCACGGCGTCGTCCTGACCGGACGGCGTGTCGCCGGCGATGTTCTCGAGATCGGCCGCCGCGCTCTGGGTCTCTGTCGGATGGCTGAGCTCGACGCCCGCGGGCGCCATCGCCGCAAGCGCGCAGTCATCGGCGGCCGGCGGCGGGTCGATCGTCAGCTCCTGGTTGAGCGTGTCGATGAACGCGGTTCCGGTCGGCAGCGCCTTGTGCTTGCCGGCGGGGTAGCTGGAGATCGTCAGCGCCGGCTCGCGAACGCCGGTCTCATACAGCGACAGCGGCGTCAGGTTGTAGCGCTCCTGCACCTGCTTGACGGCCGGGAAGTCCGACGGGCCGTTGACAAGCGTTCGGCCGAGCAGCCAGATCGTGTTCGTCGGGCTCTGGATCTTGGTGACGCCGGCGGGCAGGGTCCCGCTCCAGCCCGGCGGAACCAGCGCATAGGCGCCGCCGCCGATCCCGGTCGAGCCATCGCCAACGTAGGCGAACGCGTTCGTGTACGCGTCCATGAACTGCACGGTGTAGAAGCGGCCGTTGCTGTCGGGGGCGGTGAACACGACCGGCCCGTTGGTCAGGTCGATCCAGGAGACCGAGTAGGCGGTGTCGACGTTCGGTGAGACGACCCCCACGGTCGACGGGGTTGCCAGCGCGTTGACGTTGATCAGCACGTTGCGCACGAACCCCTTGAGCGTCAACCGCTCGATCTCCATCGGCATCCCGTAGACGTAGGCCGCGGCGGCCGCCGCGTACGCCTTCTCGGCCAGCTGCTGCGTTGCCGGTTCACGTGTCGCTGCGTACGCGGCGGCGTCCTGGTCGACGGTCTTCTGCAGGTACGCGCCCGATTGGCCGAACGCGCACGATGCGATCGGGGCCGGGGTGGCCGCCCCCGTTGGGGCGGCCCCGGCTGCGGCAGACAGTCCTCCGGCGGCCGCGATCACGGCCGCACCGATTCCGATCAGGCGCCTCACCGCACCCAATCTACATAAATCCGATCCGGATTGACCGACTCAGGTGAGGCGGAGATCCTCGAGAAGGACGGAGAAGTCGAGGCGGTCGCCGGTCGCCTCGTAGAGGAACTCCTCGGCACTCAGTCGCTGCCCGTCAGACCACCATTCGCGCAGGACCTCAGCGGTTCCGGGCTGCGCGAACCATTCCTCTCCGAACCGTTCTGTCAGGTGCCGGCGCATGTATGTCTCGAGCGCCCACGCGCGGAGGTAACAGGTGCAGTAGAAGCCGGCGTCGACGTCGAGCAGGTACCGCTCGCTCGGCCAGGCCAGCCCAACCGCATCGCTGATCAGCTCGCGGTAGCGGTCCTTGAGCGACGCGCGGTCGGTTTCCCCGTGCAGCTCCAGCTCGTACGCGAGCTTGGCGGCGTAACGACGGATGAAGAAGAGCCGCTCGGCTCGTGCCTGCGACAGGATCGCCTCGGTGTCGACGACGCCGAGCCGGCTTGTCAGCCAGCGCTGATTCTCGGTCAGATGCTCGAACAGGAAGGCGAAGCCCTCGGTGATCGCGCTGTCTCCGCGGAAACGGAACTCGAACGGCAGCGCGGGATCCATGTGGGCGAAGTGCTCGGTGTGGCCGGCCTCGTGGAACAGGGCGCCGTAGTCAGACCGGCCTCCGCTCGGCGCGATCACGAGGTAGACCTCCTCCGGCACGCGCACCGGCGCGCAGAACGCCCGCGGTGATTTGCTGGGCCGCGACTCGACGTCGAGTGTCACGTTCGCCTGAGCCTTGATGTCGAGCCCCAGCCCGGCCGCCGTCTCGAACAGGGAGTCGAGCAGCCGGTCCGCTGGGTAGCTCGGGTCGAGCGTCGGAGCGCGGAACAGCCGGATCGTGTCTGTGTAGCGGGCGTCCTGCAGCCGGATGCCGAGCTCGCGCCGCAACTCGCGATCGAGGATCTCGGGGTGCCGGGATGCAGAGTCGCTGAGGAACGCCTGTGTCTGGCCGTTGATCGCGGCCAGGTCGAAGCCCTTGAGCCGCTCGCACATCACGCGATAGTTCGCGAATCCGAGTTCACGCGCGGCGGCGTGGTGACGCTCATGCGTCTCCCCCGCGAGCGGCGTCAGATGCTCGTCCATGACCTGCAGCGTCGCCTGGTCGAGCGCGAAGCGCCGGTCCGGGTCGGGCTCGTTCAGGGCTTCGATCGCGGCCTGCCGGAACGGGATCTGGCGGCCGTCGAACTCGACGGTGAGCGTCGCCTCGCGACGAGCCTGCTCGATCTCAAGGTCCTTGGTCTGCTCTCCCAGATAGCCCTCGACCGCGAGGTCGAGCAGCATCAGTCGCTGCCGGTGCGCGTCGGTCCCGGGCTGGGCGCGCTCGACCTCATCGGTGAGGACGCCGAGCGCGTCACGCGTGAACAGATCCTTGTGGCGCTCGAAGATCGGATCGAGGTCGAGGTCGTCCTTGATGCCTGCGCCCTGGAGGTAGAGCTCGCGCTCGATCTCGATCGAGAACTGCTCTGCGGCCTCGCGGTAGTGCTCAAGTTCCATCAGGCGATCTCATTTCTCTCGGCGTTTGATCAGCAGCCAGTTCTTCGCGTCCGTGCGCTGCAGCGCGAATCCACCCTCGAGCTTCTCGCCGTGCAGGACGAACACGGCGTGCCCGCGCTCGATCGCCTCGGGCCACGGGACGCGGCCGCCCTGCTCGTAGAGGCCGCGATCCCAGATCTGGACGTTGTCGGACTCGTAGTCGGCGTGGGCCAGGGAGTGATCGTCGACCTGCACCGCCAGCCGCTTGACCGCCGGATCCATCGACGGCCCCTTCGGCACGGCCCAGGACTTCAGCACGCCGTCGACCTCGAGCCGGAAGTCGTAGTGCAGGGTGGTCGCCTGATGGAGCTGGACGACGAAGATGCCCGCCGGCACGCCACGGATCGCGAACTGCTCGTGGCCCTCGTCACGGACCTGGGCGATCTCGACGCGCTGCACCCGGGCGGCCAACGGGCCGCCCGACATGAAGGCCTCCAGGCTCTTCAGGGCCGGCTCCGGGCCCTCCGCGTGCACAAGCACCGTGCCGTCGTCCTGATTGCGGACCCAGCCGCGAACGCCGAGCTCGAGCGCCCGCTCGCGGGTCGCCTCGCGGAACCCGACGCCCTGGACTTGACCGTGAACGGTGGCCCGCAGCGCCATCGGCGAGCGCCTACAGCGCGGGTGTCTCGCGGCTGACCGCGTTCACCGGCACGCACAGCAGCAGCAGCACCTGCACGCACGTCGGCGAGGAGGTCGGCTTGGTGCCGCCGGTCGCGCACGGGATCGAGTCGGTGACGGTCTCCCCGGGGGCGCTCTGATAGGTGAGAGCTGCGGAGAACGCCCATGTTCCCGCCGACGGGCAGCTGGTCGACTCGAACGTGGAGGCCGAAACTGTCTGGGTCGCGACCTGCGTCCGCACCGCCTTCTTCTTCTCCGTCTTCCTCTTTTTCTTCTTGGACTTCTTCTTTTTCTTCTTGGTGGGCTTCTTCTTCGTGACCTTGCTGGTGGCGTCGCTGTTGACCGCCCACGTCGTCGTGAAGTCGGTGATCCGGGCGTTGACGCCCATGTCGACCGCGGGCGTCAGGTTCCAGTCGATCACCGGTCCGGCGCTGGTGGTGCCGGTCGTGACCTTGCCGACCAGTGCGATCGAGAGGTTGATCGACGTCGACACACCTGACGACAGGTAGATCTTGCTGATGTGCACCCAGCCGCGGAGCTGACCGGTGCCGACCTTGTAGATGTAGCCCGCGCTCGTCGTCGTGGAGGCGGACAGCGACGGCACGTACGCGGAGAACTGGGTGGTACCGAGGTCGGAGCCGGCCGGGCAGTTCGGTGGATTCGGCCCGAGCGTGTTGAAGTCGGCGACCGGGCAGGTGGCGAACTCACCCAGCTCGTCGGCGAAGCTCGTCGGCAGCTGCTCGGTGACGCCGATCAGGGACTTGGTCGGCTTGCCATTCGAGCCCTGGCTGATCTTGTCCAGTGCGAGCGTCAGCGCCTGCGCCTTCGGGGCCGAGACCGTCCCGAAGCCGGCCGGGCTGACGTTGACAGCGAACGTCGTCGCCGACGCCGACGGCACAAACGCGAGGGCGGCCAGCAGCAGGGTGCTGGCGTGGAGCAGACGACGCATCTCCGCCGAGAATAGAGAGCGGGCGGCGTCAGGCGGCGCGAGCGATGGCCTGGAGCAACGCCTCGATGCCGATCAGAGCCCGCAACCGACCAAGCTCGTCGCAGAGGCAGAGCGGCGCCAGACGGTCCTCCGCAGGCCGCGCCGCGGCCCGCAGCGCAACCTCCTTGGGTTTGTCGTGGCGCTGCACGCACAGTGGCGGATGACTCCGGGTCCGGCGCCCGGACGGCACAATCACCTCGAGCGGACGACGGTGGTGATCGACGACGACGGTGATCTCCGTGGCGACCTCGGGACGGGCCGGCACGGCGCGGACGGGGGTCGAGATCAGGGTCAGCTCATCGCTGCGCGTGTCGGGCTTGGTGCGCAGCAACCTTCGGGTCTCCTCGGGCAGGCCGGTCATCAGCTCCTGGGCCCGGCCGATCAGCGGGCCCTGGGCGAGAGGCACGCCCAGCTCACGGAGCTTGTCGATCTCGGGCGGGCGGGTGACCCCGTCGGCGATCAACCAGGCGTCCAGCTCGCCGGCGAGGTTGCCGAGCGCCACCACCGCGGCCGCCCGGCGCGGGTCCTGATCGAGACCCGTGATCAGCGCGCCGTCGACCTTGACGAAGTCGGGCACCAGGTTGATCAGGTGCAGCAGGCCGGCATGGCCCCTGCCCGTCTCCTTGATCGACACCAGCGCACCGACGTCGCGGCTGGGCTGCAGCGCCCTGGCCAGGCTCTCGTGGTCGACGTCGGGCGGCAGCCCGGTGAGCTCCAGCGCCACCAGCGACAGGTCCGGCACCGAGCGCAGCACGGCGCCGACCTCGGGCGAGAGGGCGCCGGTGGCACTCAGCTCGACGATCAGGATCGTGTTGAACGGGAGATCGTCGCGGTAGCTCAGGGCCGCGGAGAGCATCGCTGCTGCGAGCCGGCCCGAATGTCCGTGCAGATCGGCCGCCTGCAGCCAGCCACTGGTGTCGTCACCACCGAGCGGGAAGCGTGGACGGGTCTGGTAGCCGGCGGTGGTGCCGCGGGCCATATCCGCGATCGGTTCGAACCAGATCGTGGTCAGCGGCGCGGCGCATGCGCGCTCCAGAAGTTTCGGCCACGCCTTGTCAGAAACCTCGAGCATCAGGGCATAATCGAACGAGTTGACTTCGAGTGGGAGCGTCCCGCCTCAGTGCGCACGCTTCTTGACGGGAGGACTGTCGAGATGAAGCAATTCGCTTGCGGGTCGGTCGTTCCAGGCTGCAAGGCGATGTTCCTCGCCGAAGATGAGGACGAGATCCTGCGACAGGTCGCCGAGCACGCCCGTCTTGATCACGGGATCGAAGAAGTATCGCCGAAACTGGTCACCGCGGTGACGGAGAACATCGTCACGCTCCCCGGGTAGGACGGCCCGGCTCCCCGGTGAGGACAGACGCCGGTCCCCGGTGAGGACAGACGCTCACCCGACGTAGTGGCGGGCGATCGCGACGGCTCGATCCCCGTAACCGCCTCCGAACAGGACGGCGTGCACGAGCAACGGGAACAGTTGCCAGAGCTGGACACGGTCAGCGTGTCCCGTGGCGAGCGGGAAGGCCTCGTCGTAGGCGGCGAAGCACGCCGGCCCCGGACCTCCGAACAGCCGCAGCATCGCCAGGTCGACCTCGCGGTGACCGCCATAGCAAGCGGGGTCGATCAGATACGGAGTGGCGTGCCGGTCCGCGAGCACGTTGCCGGCCCACAGATCTCCGTGCAGGCGGGCCGGGGATTCCGCGGGCCCCGCCAGGTCTCCGAGACGGTCCGTGAGCCGCTCGATCGTGCTGATGCCGGTCCTCGGCAGAGTGCCGGCGCTCGCCGCCCGGTGAGCGAGCGGGAGCACGAGGCACTCGGCGTAGAACTCGACCCAGTTGCCGGTTGCTCGGGGTGAGAACTGGAGCGGCCCGATCCGCAGGCCCTCGGGCGCGCCCGGTGGCGTGGCGCCGTGGGCGGCGGCGCCCGCGCGATGCAGGGCGGCGAGGGAGCGTCCCAGCTGCTCGTCGGTCTCGACCGTCGAGCTGCCCCGGTGGATCCACTCGAGCACGAGGAAGCGTGTCGCTGGCTGGGGTGGACCGGCCGGGTCGGGCGGGTCGACTGGGTCGGGCGGGTCGGCTGGGTCAGGCGGCTCGACTGGGTCAGGCGGGTCGTGGACGGCGATGACGTCCGGCGTCTGTGGTGCTCCGGGTGCCGATGAGATCCAGCTCAGGCCCGCGGCCTCGGCGGTGAAGCCGCCCGGCTGCGCAGCCGGCGATGTCTTGACGAACACCTGTCGGTCGCCGGCGAGCGTCGCTCGGTAGGCGTCACTGAGGTCCCCGCCCGAGACCGCGGTGAGCTCTGTGACGTCCACCCGGAGCACCCGCTCGAGGGCGGCCCGGAGCGCGGTCCGCGAATCCGCGCGGCCGCTCACCGCTCGAGCTCGTCGAGCAGACCGCGGCACGCCGCCTCGCAGATGTCGAGCACGTGCTCGAATCCGTCGGAGCCACCGTAGTAGGGATCAGGTACCTCGAGGTCGCCGCTGGCGACTGACGCCGCGTCGAACTCCCGGAGCAGCCGGACCTTCTGCGCGCGTTCGGCGTCGTCTCCGGCGAGGCGTTTGAGGTCACGGAAGTGGCTGTTGTCGGCAGCGAGGATGAGATCGAAATCGTCCAGGTCCCCACGTTGGATCTGCCGCGCGATGCTCGTCAGCTCAATCCCCCGTCTGCGGGCCGCCGCCTGGGATCGCCGGTCGGCAGGCTCGCCGACGTGCCAGCTGCCAATCCCGGCGCTGTCAACCTCGATCTGATCGCCGAGCCCGCGCTCGTCGACGAGATGCTGCATCACCGCCTCGGCGGTGGGCGAGCGGCAGATGTTGCCGGAGCAGATGAACAGCAGGCGCACTCCGCTCAGTGAAGCGAACGCCGGGTCCGGCTCGCCGAGCGGAGCGCCTCGATCCGATTGCGCTACGCGGGTCGGAGCGCCTCGATGCGGTCGTAGTTGAGCCGCATCATCGAGATCACATCCTCGACGTCGGCGCCGGTTCGGATCACCCGGGCCGCCGGGCCGACCTTGTCCGGGAACACCGGGTGGTGCGTGATCCGCCCCTCGCCGTGGAGCTCATGCCAGACGTCCTTGGGGAAGAAGAAGTGCGCGCTGTGGTCACCGTGCAGATGCCCGACTTCCCGGTGGCCGACCTTGAACGCGAACTCGCCGCGAGTGCCGTACCCGGAAGCGACTCCAGGCCACGACTCGACCGCGGCGATGATCCGTTCGCTGGGGGACTGGGGTTCGGTCGGACGTTCGGTCTGGTTCTGCGTCGGGGCTTCGGTCTCGGTTGCGGCCCGTGTCCCGGCGAAGTACTCGGCGTCGGTGAAGGTGTGGGTGTCGTTAGTGGTCATGGTGCCTCCTCGGATCGACTGCCGACCAACTTACAAGTTCAAGTTAAACTTGAAGTCAAGGACGTTCTGTGATTTCGTGGTCACGTGAGCGAATTGGCGGGACTCCATGGCCGAGCCGCTGACTCCGTGGCAGAACCGCCGGCTCCGTGGCCGAACCGCCGGCTCCATGGCCGAACCGCCGGCTCCATGGCCGAACTGATGACTCCATGGCTGAGCTGCTGACGATCAGCGACGTTGCACGGCGCAGCGGGGTCGCCGCCTCGGCCCTGCGCTACTACGAGCAGCGCGGGCTGATCAGCTCCGAGCGAGTCGGCTCTGGGCACCGCCGCTTCCGCCGCCCCGTGCTGCGCCGGATCGCGTTCATCGTGTTCGCGCAGCGGGTCGGGTTGACGCTCGAGGAGATCGGCGACGAACTGGCGCGGCTGCCCGAGGACCACGTCCCGACCCGCGGCGACTGGTCACGCCTCTCCTCGACCTGGAGCCGGAGGATCGACGCCCGGATCGCGGAGCTCGAGCGCCTCCGCGCGGGCCTCACCGAGTGCATCGGATGCGGCTGCCTGTCGCTCGACCGCTGCAAGCTGTCGAACCCAGATGACCGCGTCGGCGGGGCGGGGCCGGGACCCCGATTCTGGATGGGCGACCGGCTGCCACCCGCCGGGTAGGGCTCGTCCGGGGCCGACCCGCTCCCGACCCGGTCGCGACCCGGTCGCGACCCGGTCGGACCCGCTCGTCCCTCGAACTTTGGGCCGCTATGTACCCGTACGGTTCATTACGGCCCAAAGTACGCGCGAGCACGCCGGCTCACCCGATCTTCAATGCCCATCTCTCCGAGGCCGCCTCGACAACAGCCGCAAGCACCTCTTCGACCTCCACACTCGGGTCACGGTCACTCAAGGCCCCTGCCGCAGAAGGGTCGACCGGCTCCTCGAGGGCCGAGTACACCTTCGCCACGGCATGGCGCAGTGCCGGCCCGCCGCGCACCGTCAACACCGCCGCGACCATGGTCGCGCCCCGCACGATCCGCTGAGCGACACCCGCCACCTTCGGGCCGTCGACCAGGTGCAGGCTGAACCGGCCCGGGCAGTACTCCCCGGGCAGCTCCCCCAGCTCGACCGCCAACCCCACTGACCCGATCGCATCGGCCAGCAG
This sequence comes from uncultured Conexibacteraceae bacterium, assembly GCA_963778315.1. Lineage (GTDB taxonomy): Bacteria > Actinomycetota > Thermoleophilia > Solirubrobacterales > Solirubrobacteraceae > Palsa-465. Next base: position 308,609 of record CAVZTZ010000002.1, read on the forward strand.
CGATGCCACCGTCTCGAACCGATCCTCGACGCCGGTCAGCTCGACACCGCGCGGTTCGAACACCTCAACGATGAGGCTGCCGGAGTCATAGATCGCCGCGCGGCCGCCGGCCTCGCGCGCGACCGGAACATAGCCCAGCGACACCGCCGCGCTCCGGGCGGCCGAATACCCCGGCCGCAGCGCATCGATCCGGCCGAAGGCCGCCGTCGGCCCCGGCCGGAACACACGTAACGACGGCGGTGCAACGCCAGCGGCGACAGCGTGCAGCAGGCCGCGCGAGGCATCCATGTCGAGCTCCGGATGATCCGGGCGGGCTTCTGTGAGTAGGCGCACAGTAGGGGTCTCAGCGACCGCTCCAGCGGCCGGATTCACGGGTTACGTAAGAGAAGGGGAACACAGCCAACGCTAACTTGACCACCCGATTCGCACACTGAAAACGCGATGAGTCGTGACACACAGGCGCGCCGTTCGGGCGCGCTCGCGCATTTCTCGGGCCTCGATGGACTCCGTGGCGTGGCGGTGCTCGTGGTGGTCCTCTACCACGGCGGCGTCTCCTGGTCGCAGGGCGGATTCCTCGGCGTCGAGCTGTTCTTCGTCCTGTCTGGGTTCCTGATTACGTCGCTGCTGATCGCCGAGCGGCGGCGCAGCGGCCGGATCTCGCTGACGGGATTCTGGGGGCGACGCGCACGCCGCCTGCTGCCCGCGGTCCTGTGCCTGGTGACCGCGATCGGCGTGTATTACGCGCTCTCGAGCACCGCCGCGGTGCTGCTCCCAGGGCTCAAGGCCGACGGGATCGCGACGCTCCTGTACTTCAGCAATTGGCACCTGATCGCCACGAGCTCCAACTACTTCGCATCGAGCGGACCGACCTCGCCGCTGACCCACACGTGGTCACTGGCGATCGAGGAGCAGTTCTATGTCGTGTGGCCGCTGGTCGTGGTCGCGGTGATGTGGGTCGGAAGCCGGCTGCGCCCACGCCGACCGCGCGGGTGGCGCCGTGAGGCACGCGAGCACGCGACCGGGCGCGAGGGGAGCGATCGATCACTGCCGCTGCTGCTGACGACCTGCCTCGTGGGTGCGGTCGCCTCCGCAATCACCAGCGTGGTGCTGATCGACGGCGGCAAGAACCTTGACCGCGTCTACTACGGGACCGACACCCGCGCGAGTGCGCTGCTGCTCGGCGCCGCCCTGGCCGTGGTTCTGCGGCTGCTCACCGAGCGGCGCTCGACGGCCTCCGGCAACACCGGCGTGACGAGCGACCTCAACACAGTCGGCGCAACCAATTCCGTCGGCGCAACCAATTCCGTCGGCGCAACCAATTCCGTCGGCGCAACCAACTCCATCGACGCAACCAACACGCTCGGCGCCCGCGTCCTGGCGCTCGCCGCCGTTCCCGCGCTCGCGCTCACGCTCGCCGGGATCGGCCTGGCGAACGGCTCGACGATGACCTGGCTGTACCCATACGGCCTGATCGCGTTCGACCTCGCCGCCGCCACCCTGATCGCCGCCGCCGTGCTGACCCCGCGCTCCCCGATCGCCCGTCTGTTCTCGCTCGCACCGCTGCGCTGGCTCGGCACGATCTCCTATGGCATGTACCTGTGGCACTACCCGCTGTTCCTGTGGCTCGATACGAGCAGCACGCACCTGACGGGAACGGCGCTGCTCGCCCTGCGGCTCGCCGTCACGGTGGCCGTCAGCGTCGTCTCGTACCTCGTGATCGAGCAGCCGATCCGCCGCCGCCAGGTCCCGGGCTGGCTCGTCCGGGCGCTGACGCCGCTGGCGGCAGGAGCCGCGGCAGCGTCACTGCTCGCCGCCGGCGCGGCCGGGTCGCTGGCCGCCGTGCTCGCCGGAGCAACGACGCCGCAGCAGGTGTCCAGCACGCTCAAGGGCACCGACGCGCCCTGCAACGCGACGCTCACGGACACCCCGAGCTATGGCCTCGCGCCCGTTCCCGAGAGCAAGATCGCCAAATTCGAGATCACGTCTCTCGACAGCCAGAACCTGAAGTGGTCGGGCACGAGCACCGCCAGCTTCAGCACCTGCCCGCCGGACAGGGTGATGGTGATCGGTGACTCGATCGCGTTCACGCTGGCCGTCCCGATGCAGGACACCGAGTCCGACTACGGCGTCGAGCTGGCGGACGCGGCACAGCTCGGCTGTGCGTTCACCAACACCGGGCAACTTGACGTCAACGGCACCTGGGAGTCACTCCCGTCGTATTGCGCCAACTCCCTGCAGACGTGGAAGGCCGATGAGCAGCAGCTCCACCCCAAGGAGATCGTGGTCGAGCTCGGCTACCGCGACGAGTTCAACTGGCGGATCGACGGCAAGCTCGAGCACATCGGCCAGCCAGCCTTCGACGCGGCCCTCAAGCAGCGGATCGCACAGTACGTGAGCACGCTCGCGACCGGCGGCACCAGGCTCGTGTTCCTATCGGTGCCCTACACCGATCCGCCGGCCCAGTCCGACGGGGCGCCCGCACCCGCCGCCTCCACAACCCGGCACAACGAGATCAACGCGCTGCTCGATCAGGCCGCGAAGGCCAACCCGAGCAAGGTTGCGGTCGTCAACATCGACACGGTCGTCTCCCCGGGCAACACGTACAACGCCACGCTCGACGGGCAGCTGTGTCGCTTTGACGGTGTCCACTTCACGATCGACTGCGCCCAGAAGCTCGAGCCGACCGTGCTCGGCGCCGTCGACAAGCTGCTCGGCCGCAGCTGACGCTCCCCGACGACGCGACGGCGCGCGATTCGACATCTTCCTGACGGTCGAGAAGGTCCTGGACTACCGCGGGGATTCCGGGTCAGGGCCGGATCGGGAACCCGGTCAGGATGAACCGTGGGGGCGGCGGCCCGCCCCACTGGTTGATCGTCCGGGGGTGCATCGACCAGTTGCGCGGCACGTAATCGCTCTCAGGGGTCAGCTGCATGATCTCGGCGCAGCATTCGATCATCGCCCCGTCGGCGTCCTTGAGGTACAGGAACAGGTTGTTGCCGGGGCCGTGACGGCTCGGGCCCCAGACGCACTTGCGCCCGGTCTCGGCCTTCAGCCGATCCGCCACCCGGCCGAGGGCCGCCAGATCGCTCCACGAGTACGCGTAGTGCGACAGCTCCGCCTTGGGCGCCTTGATCAGCGCGATCCCGTGATGGTCGGCGTCGCAGTGCCACCACGACGCCAGGAATCCCATCCGGTCGGAGAACCGAAAGCCCAGCCCGTGCTCGACGAACCGCTCCTCGGCGGCCATGTTCCAGACCTTGCAGGAGGCGTGCTCGAACGACTTCGGGCGGTCGCCGGGCGCCGGCGGCTCGACCGTCTCCATGCCACAGAACAGCTTGTAGATGTGGCCGCCCGGGCTGAGCACCCGCATCACACGATCGACCCCGGGCTCACCGTCCTCGATCCCGCCGAGCAGCCGGCCGCCGGCCGCCTCGAGCTGGCCGCGCATCGCCTCGAGTGCCACCGGATCGGAGACCTGCAGACCGATGTGGTCATAGCCGCGGCGACCGCCGTCCGGCAGCAGGATCAACTCGTGGTGACGGTCGTTGCAGGTCATGTAGCTGGTCCCGCCGACCCGCTCGGTCTCCACCATTCCGATCACGCGCTGCTGAAAATCGACGGCCGCGTCAACATCGCGAACCGCCAGCGCGATATGCCCAACTCCGGTGATCATGCTGCTCCTTTGAGGTCTGCGAACGGGGCCCCCGTTGGGGCCCCGGTCATCATCTGTGATCACGGCACGCCACCGTATCTTGCTCTCCGGCGAGGTCGGCACGCAGCGATCGGGCGCTGGTGCGATCCTTAGGACGATGAGAGCGGTGCTGTGCAAGCAGACGGAGCTGTCCGTCGTCGAGGTCGCGGCGCCAACGCCCGGCAAGGGGCACCTGCTGATCGATGTCACCCGGTGCGGGATCTGCGGGTCCGACCTCCACGCCCGCCATCACGCCGAACAGCTGTTGGAGTCGGTCAAGACCGTCGGCGTCGAGCACCTGTGGGATCCGGCCGAGGGCGTCGTGTTCGGGCACGAGTTCTCCGGCGTCGTCGCCGGCCGCGGCCCCGGTACGAGCGGCAAGATCAAGGACGGAACCCCCGTCGTGGCCCTGCCGATGCTCAAGGCCGCCGGCGAGGTCCAGCTGACCGGTTACTCCTCTGCCGCCAACGGTGCGTACGCCGAGCAGGTGCTCGTGCAGGAGGCGATGACCTTCTCGATTCCCAACGGCCTCGCGACCGAGACCGCCGCGCTGACCGAACCACTGGCCGTCGCTCTCCATGCCGTCAACCGCGGCCAGATCAGCAACGGCCAGGTCGCGATCGTGATCGGCTGCGGCCCGATCGGCCTCGCCACGATCCTGATGCTGAAGGCCCGCGGCGTCAAGCAGGTGATCGCCTCCGACTTCTCCGCCGCCCGGCGCGACCTGGCGGCCGCATGTGGCGCCGACCTCGTCGTCGACCCGAAGGTCGAGTCGCCGTTCGCCAATCAGGAGCGGTTCGGCCACGCTGTCGACGCGATGAAGATGTATGACCAGGGCCTGAAGGGCTTCGTGGCGCTGCGCAGGCTGCCGGTGCCGTGGGAGCCGGTCTTCAGGCTCGCCGAGCGACTCGGCCAGACCCAGCCGAAGTTCCCGGTGATCTTCGAGTGTGTCGGCGTCCCGGGCGTGATCGACCAGATCATCGCGGGCGCATCGATCAACTCACGGGTCGTCGTCGTTGGCGTCTGCATGGATGACGACACGTTCCGCCCCGCGATCGCCTCCAACAAGGAGATCGATCTCCGGTTCGTGTTCGCATACACGCCGCTCGAGTTCCGCGACACGCTGCACATGCTCGCCGAGGGCAAGGTTGACCCGACCCCGCTGATCACCGGCACCGTCGGACTTGAGGGCGTTGACGACGCGTTCGCGGCGCTTGGCGCCACGGACAAGCACGCGAAGATCCTGATCGACCCGCGCAAGCTCGGGTCGGCCGGGCTCTGACCGCGTGACGGACCTGACCGGGCTCGCGATCGTCCGCGAGCTGATCGCTCGTCCGACGATGGAGCCGTACAACGCGCTGACGGGCACGCGGTTTGTGAGCGTCGAGCTCGGGTCGGCGACTGCCGAGATCGCTCCCGAGCACGGCGTCACCGACCGCCACGGCCGGCTCCTGCCCGGGATCGCGGCCGCGGTCGCCGACGCGGCGCTCGGCTCGACGGTGATGTCGGCATTGCCGTCCGGCAGTGGCACCGTCACCGCCTCACTCGGTGTCGAGTACGTCCCGATGCTGGCGCCTGCCCGGAGTCTGCGGTGCGTCGGGCACGCTCTGTACGCGGGCGAGCTGACCGGCTTCGCTCACGGTGCAGTGGTCGACGACCGCGGACGCGTCCGCGCCCATGCGTCGATCCGCTCGGCGATCCGTGCCGCCCCCGGGGTCCCGCAGGCTGACCCCGATTCACCGCCGATGCAACTGCCTGCGCACGCCACTGTGCCGACGGCCGGCGTCTTTTCCGAACAGCTGGCACCGCCGGACCTCGACGCGCTGCTGGACTCGCAGGTCGCGGAGTGGTGCCGGCTGTCGATCTCCACGCATGATGACTCTCTCCGCGGCGAGGTGACGACGACTCCCGAGCTGGCGAACTTCTGGGGCATCCTCCACGGCGGGGCCGGCGCGATGTTCAGTGAGCTGGCCGCGCTCGCGCTCGTCCACCAACTGGACGGCGTCAGGACCGTCAGCCCGCAATCGGTGTCGTTCTCGTTCCTGCGCCCGGTCGGGCTCGACGGCGCAGTACCGGTGGAAGCCGACGTGATCCAGCGGGGACGGACGCTCGTCCGCACCGAGGGCCGGCTGCTCGCCGCCGACGGGCGTCCCGCGGTCATCACCAGCGCCACGACCGGGATCACCACCGGATAGCTTCGGCCCGAGCTTTCGGGATTTCGAGCCACAGCGTCCGGCCGGGGGCTCCGCGGCGCCACGCAGCCCGTTCTGGAGGCGGCCCAACGGGGCCGCCATGATCGAGCGGTCACGGCAGGTCGGCGCCGCGGTTAGGATCGGTCGATGGCACTCTCGACAGCAGCGCTGGCACTGGCAACGCAGTGACCGAGCGCCACCCGCTCACCCCGATGGATGCGATGTTCCTGTGGGGCGAGCGACCCGACACGATGTTCCACGTCGCGGGTCTGCTGCCGTTCACGCCGCCACCCGATGCCGGGCCGAGCTACCTGCGGGACCTGATCAGGGAGACGCGCGAGCACGCCGACGTCCAGCCGCCGTGGAACCGCAAGCTGCGCCATCCGCGGCTGCTCGCGAGCCCGTTTCACTACTGGGTGAACGACCGCGAGATGGACCTCGACTACCACCTGCGCCACTCTGCGCTCGCCAGTCCAGGCGATGAACGCGAGCTCGGCGTTCTGATCTCGCGGCTCCACAGCCACCAGCTCGACATGACCCGGCCCCCGTGGGAGCTGCACGTCATCGAGGGGCTCGAGCGGGGCCGCTTCGCGCTCTACGTGAAGATCCATCACGCGCTGGTTGACGGGTTCAGCGCCATGCGGATCCTGGTCCGCAGCATGTCGACCGACCCGGAGGAGCGCGACCGGCCGCTGTTCTTCAGCACGCCCCCGGAGCGGCGGCCGCGAACGGCCGCGGACGACAGCGACTTCCTCTCGGATGTCGGGTCGCTCGTCAGCTCGGTGCGCCGCCAGGCGGGCGCGGCGGTGACGCTGACCGAGCGGATCCTGAGCCCGCTGATCCGGCCGGGGGCGAATGCGGATCTCGTCGGAAACGTGTCGGCGCCGCACACGATCCTCAACGGGCGGATCGGGCGTAACCGCCGGTTCTCGACCCAGCAGTACGACCTCGAGCGGCTCAAGGCCGTCGGTAGTCATTACGACGCGACCGTCAACGATGTCGTGATGGCGATCGCGGGCGGCGGGCTTCGGAAATGGCTGGGCGAGCTCGGGGAGCTGCCCGACAAGCCGCTGGTCGCGTTCCTGCCGGTCAACGTCCGAGCGAAGGGTGACGTCGGCGGCGGCAACGCGGTCGGCGCGATCCTGGCGACGCTGGCGACCGATACCGACGATCCGGCCGACCGCATCGAGCGGATCACCGCCTCCACCCAGGCGGCCAAGGCGCAGCTCGAGGGCATGACCCAGGAGGCGATCCTCGCCTACAGCGCCTACGTGATGAGCCCACTGGGCCTCCAGGGCCTCAGCGCGATCACCGGGATCCGGACGCCGATCCCGCTGACGTTCAACGTCTGCATCTCAAACGTGCCGGGCCCCGACCACCCGCTGTATCTGCGTGGCAGCCGGCTCGAGGCCGCCTATCCGGTGTCAATCCCGATGCACAGCATGGCGCTGAACATCACCGTGCAGAGCTACGCCGGAACGTTGTGTGTGGGCTTCATCGGCGACCGTGACGCGCTCCCACACCTGCAGCGGCTGGCGGTCCACACCGGCGCCGAGCTGGCGGCGCTGGAAGCGGCGGCCGGACTCAACTGAGACGGCGGCCCCGTTGGGCCGCCAATCGGCGTGCCCTCAGCCCGCGTGGATCGTGCGGCCGCAGTTGGCCAGCGTCAGCGCGATCGGCACGTTGCTGTGCACGACCACGTTGACGGCGCAGTTGACATCGGCCCGCTTCACGGCGATCGTCGCCGCCGTCAGGTCGGTGGCGGTGATGTCGATCTCGTCGGCGGGCGCGGTCTTCGGTACCGGCCCCCAGGTCTGCGTGAACGCGGCGTACTGGACCGCACCCATGCGGCCACCGGCCAGCGTCCCGATCCCGAGCTTGACACCGGACGGCTTCGGATCGCCGACGCCGAAGCCCTTCGAGATCGCGTCGATCTCGCCGTCGGCGGCCCCGCCTGAGACGGTCAGGTTCGAGATCCAGTAGGCGTGGTTGGCGACCACGCCGTATTTGGGGGAGTCGCGGCCAGGGTCGACGACGTAGGTGATGTGGGCCGGGTTGACGTCGACCGTCGCCGAGCCGAGGAACGCGGCAGCCGGGGCGTACTGGTCGTTGATCGCCAACTCGAGGTGATCGGGGAAGATCGGCGAGCAGTAGGTGCTCGCGCACGGCCGGTAGGCGTCGAGCTGGAATCGATACCCGTCCGCGCCGAGCTGCTGCTCGTCGGGCAGGTAGTCCTCGGCGCCGACGAGCTCGTCGGCAGTGTTGTTCCACATCAGCATCGGGATGTTGCGCAGCGAGGCCAGCAGCGCGTGGTCTGACTCGTCGCCGACCGTCGGCTGGGCCCGCGCGAACAGATCCGGGAACTGCTCGGCGATCTGGTAGGTGCCGATGCCGCCCATCGAATACCCCGCGATGTCGGTGTAGGCCGGATCGAGGTGGTAGAGGTGCGCGACCTCAGCCCATGTCTCGAACACCTCCGCGTTGGCGACCTGACCGTAGAACTGATCGGGGCCTCGGGACTCGGGCGTGATCGTGATCGATGGGTGCGCGCGGTCGCCGAACTGCGACTGGTTGTTCGAGGTCGCGAACTGGTTGTAGTTGGCCGACAGCGAGTGCAGCAGCAGCGTCATCCCGTAGCCGGCCTTCGGCGCCGGTCCCGGCGGGACGTAGATGTTGAACGGCTGCAGATCCCCGAGGTACTCGGGTGAGCAGGAGCCGTTCTGAGCGCTGCCGGTCAGCCCGCAGGTGTGCGCGAAGCTCTCTCCCTGCCCGAGGTCGAAATGGCTCGGCAGGATCATGTCGAAGGACCCGGTGTGCGGGATCATCGCGTCGTCGGTGACGCGCCGCTCGAGCATGCCGAAGTTGACGTCGGCGTAGAACGGGGCAATCGTGCCATCGGCCAGCTCCTGACCCTGCTGCTGGTCGCGCCACCAGGCCGGGTCGAGTTCGGCTGCTTCAGGGTTACTCAGCGACGGCTGGGGCTCGTGGGTGCGGAACGCGACGTTGAAGAACGCGGCGGGATGTGGGTTCACGCCCGCCCCGCCCGGCGCGGTGGCGCCGGCCGTGACGCTCGGCAGCAGGTAGCTGTTCGTCGCGCTGTCCCAGAGCCCAACCCCCATCGCCAGCCGGACGGTGCTCGCGCCGGGATTCCAGTCGCTGTGCGGCACCTCGACCTGGATCTGGTGGTTGTGCGAATCGACGGTCACCGTTGGTGCCGGCCCGGCGACCGGGGCGCCGCTGCCGGCCTGGATGAGCTGCCCCTGCAGCGTGCCGCCCACCTCGTGCACGGTGAGGAACAGGCTCGCCGGGGCGACGACGTTCGCGCCATCGGGGAACTCCTCGTTGTCGCCGGGCGTCCCGCCGATCGCGATCGTGAACGCGACGAGCGCCGGATTGGCGAGGGTGTTCATGGTGATCCGGAAGGCGGTCGCGGTGGCGGTCGGCTTGACCCGGAACTCGACGAGGTCCGCGGCGTTCTCGTCGTAGCCCGGGCCGGTCGGATACGTATAGGTCCCGTTCGTCATCGAGAACAGGTCGCCGACTTCCGCGAAGCGCGGATCCGCCGGGTCGCGGACCTCGTGGGCGCCGTCGTCGTCGTAGAGGTAGTCCTGATAGAGGAACTCGCCGTCGCGGTAGGCCTCGCTGCCCGACACCAGGATCGGCTGAGCGTGCCAGATGCCGGTGTTCTCAAGCTCCGGCGCGGTCGCCACCGGTTCGTAGAGGATCGCCGGCCCGGGCCGCGGACCGGGACCGGAGTACAACGAGGACGCCACCGCCACGTGGTGGTGCGCGTGCTGTGCCGCCCGGTGATGGGGCGCCCGGTGCTCTGCCGTCCGGTGACCGGCGGCCGCGTGCGGCCCGTGGGCGTCAGCGGCCGGGGCGCAGACGAGCGCGAACGCGACAACCAACCCGATGCCAGCTCTCATCCCCGCTCCTCGCAACGATCCCGATCTCCCGGGACACATTGTCGCGCACGAGCCCGGTTCAGGCGGCAGCAGGTACGGCTTCGCGCCCGACCGGCGTGTACGCCGTCGCGTCGCTCGTGAACTCCGGCTTGCCGTAGGTGACGAGCCGGCGCTTCAGCAACCGGATCGCGTAGGAGTCGGTCACGGTCTTCAGCACCGGGATCCGGCTCGCGGCGGTGACGGCGACCATGCGCCCGATCACGAACGGCGCGGTGACGCCGATTCGGATCACATCACCGAGGCCGAAGTCAACGCCCATGTTCTTCGCGGTGCGACGGCTGCGGTGCGCGAACGCGCTGATGAAGAAGGCCTTGCTGTAGCTCCGTTCAACGGACTCCGCGACACGGTCAAACCGCGTATCGCCACTGCGCAGATACGCCCCCATCGTCGCGCGGACGAGCTCACCGCAGGTCGAGTCGTCAAAGCCGTCTCGCAGCATCGCGGCGCGCGCGTGCATCACATCGAGGATCCCCTCGGCGTCGGTCGGCAGCAGCTCCTCGGGCAGCCCCAGCAGGAAGCAGCGGTAGCGCGCGAACTCGACGAGCGCGCGCTCGGACTCGTTGAACTCCGTCCTGCCCGTGCGTCGCAGCCGCGCCGCCAGCACGTAGATGTTCAGCAGACCGGCGGGCATCTGGTCGACCTGCGGCACCGGAATCCCAAAGACCTCGCGGTCCCAGGTCGATGAGCGCTTCAGGGCGTTGTAGCGGACCATCGAATGCATCAGCCGGACCATCGCCGCCGCCTCGAAGCCGGGGCCGTGCCGCCCGAGCGCGCCGGGCAGCGTCGTCACCGTGAAGAAGCTCGTCGTCTCGTTCACGCGCTTGGCAGCCATCCGACCGCCGAGGGTCCCGGTCAGCGCCATCGGCAACGCCGCGTAGGTATTCATGAACGTCGCCACAAACGCGCCGCGGGTCACGAACGGGGCCATGAACGCCATCGGGACCCGTGCCTGCCGGGCCCCCTCCTCGACCATGTCCATGTCGATCCAGTCGGGCGTGGTCTCCATCGCGCTGATGAACGCCACCAGCTCGGGCGGAGGCGCCGGGACTGCGTCGACTCCCTCGTGACAGGCGAGCTTGAGCATGTCGATCAGGCTCTTGAAGCTCTGCTCCGCCATCAGCGACGCGTACGGATCGGCGACCACGTCTCCGAGCATCGTCGCCGTCGATATCAGCTCGACGATCCGGGGGTCCGCGAGGATCGTCCGGCGATCGGCAAGGCCGCGCGGCAGCGATGACTCATCGTCGGGCTCGACGGCGAGCCGGTACGGACGGGCGTCGAAATCAACGTCGCCATAGAGGGTCGGCTGCAGCACCCGCTGGCTCCGGACACGGGCCGCCAGCTCCGGGTAATAGGACGTCTTCGGCATCGTCATTCTCCGCACTAACTTACAAGTTGAAAGTGCAACTTACAAGGTGTAACTTGATGCGTCAAGGATGACCGAACAGCTCTTGCGACGGAGGATGACGGCTGCCGATCGGCGCGAGCAGATCCTCGACATCACGCACCGGATCGTCGACGCCGAGGGTTTCCACGCGGCGACGCTCAACCGGATCGCATTCGAGGCGGGTGTGACGCGGACGGTCGTCTACCAGCAGTTCGGTGACCTGGCCGGCCTGTTCGTCGCCCTGGTCGACCGCGAGGCCGGCCGCGCCGGCGCCCAGTTCGCGGCGGCGGTCGCCCGACCCGACGAGCCGGCGGGCCTCACGACAGAGAGCGGGGCGTTCGAGCAGGCGTTTGCGGGCCTTCTGCGCGCGGTCGACGCCCACCCCGCCACCTGGAGGCTGTTCCTGTTCCCGCCGCAGGGGGCCCCACCGGAACTGCACGAGCGGTTGGCGCAAGCCCAGACGATCGTCCGTGAGTACCTGACGAGCGTGCTGCGGCAGATCGACCCGTCGCTGCCGGACCCCGAGTTCACATCCCGGATCCTCAACGCGGCGGGCGATGAGATGCTCCGCCTCCGTCTCACCGACCCGTCGTGGGCGACGCACGAGCGGATCCTCGGTCACATCCGGCAGTTCCACGAGCGGCTGCACCGAGCCCAGGCCGGCTGAGCCGGCCGCAGGGGTCAGTCGCCGCTGCGCACGCGGGCGTCCGCGGCCCGGGCTGAGTCCGCCTGGACGGCGGCGAACGCCCGGAGCTTGTCGCGCAGCGCAGCGTCCGAGGCGCCGAGGATCCGCGCGGCGAGCAGTCCGGCGTTGCGGGCCCCATCGACCGCGACGGTCGCGACCGGGACCCCCTTGGGCATCTGCACGATCGAGAGCAGGCTGTCGAGGCCGTCGAGGTTCTTCAGCGACACGGGCACGCCGACCACCGGCAGCGGCGTCACGGCGGCGAGCATGCCTGGCAGGTGAGCCGCGCCGCCGGCACCCGCGATGATCACGCGCAGCCCCCGCTCCTCGGCCGATTGGCCGTAGGCGATCATGTCGGTCGGGGTGCGGTGCGCTGACACGACGCGGATCTCGAACGGGACCTCCAGCTCGCCCAGCACCTCGGCGGCCTGCCGCATCACCGGCAGGTCGCTGTCAGATCCCATCACCACGCCGACAAGCGGATCGCTCATTCGCCCTCCAACTTAGCCGCTGCGGCGCGGGCTTTTGCAAGCGCGTCGTCAGTATTTGCCGCCGATACCGTGACGTGGCCGAGCTTGCGTCCGGGACGCGCCGCCTTGCCGTACAGGTGGACGTGCGCGTCGCGAACGGTCAGGGCCGACCGCAGGTGATCGGCCGGATCCGAACCGTCCGCAGGTCCGACGACGTTGACCATCGCCGCCGCCGGCACCGTCAGGTCCGTATCCCCGAGCGGCAGGTCGAGGACCGCCCGGAGATGCTGCTCGAACTGGGAGGTCGCCGCGGCCTCGGTGTGGAGGTGGCCCGTGTTGTGCGCACGTAATGCAAGTTCGTTGATCAGGACGCGGCCGTCACGAGTGAGGAACAGCTCGATCGCCATCAGGCCCTCAAGCTCGACGCGGGTCGCAAGCGCCACCGCGAGCTCCCGTGCGTCGGATGCGAGCGTGTCCGGGACTCGGGCCGGGACGACGACCTCACGACACATCCCGTCCTCCTGGCGAGTGTCGACGAGCGGGTGCGCTGCGACCTCGCCGGACGGGGAGCGAGCGACGATGATCGCCGCCTCGCGGACCAGGTCAACCGCCTCCTCGACGTAGAGCTCGAGCCCGGCGGCGGCGGCGTCGGCGAAGGCGTCTGTGACCTGAGCTGCATCGGCGCAGATCCAGACGCCACGACCGTCGTAGCCGCCGCTGCGGGCCTTCAGGACGACCGGCCACCCATGCTCGGCCGCGAACGCCAGGGCACCTTCACCATCGGAGACCGAGGCGAATTCCGGCACGGCCAGACCGTGCTGCTCTGACAGGATCCGGCGCTGATGGAGCTTGTCGACCGCGAGCCGCAGGACGGCCGAGGAGGGACGGACCAGAACCCCGGAATCCTCGAGCGTGGCGACCGTGTCGAGGTCGACGAGCTCATGCTCGAACGTGAGCACATCGCAGCGCGCCGCCAGCTCCCTCAGCGCTGAGGGATCACGCGCCGACCCCTCCAGCAGCGGCGCCCCGGCGCGAACAGCGGCGTCGCCATCGGCGCCGAGACACAGCAGGCCGACATCCAGAGAGATCGCCGCCTGCCAGCCCATCCGCGCCAGCTGTCCGGCGCCCACCATCCCCACCGTCGGGCGTCCGCTCATCGGCATCGACCGCTCATCGGTAGGTCACGAGCTTTCGGCCCGCGTGGTCCAGAAACCCATGCTCGTTGAAGCTGACGAGCGTCGCGCCGCGGCGACCGGTGATCACCTTCGTGATCGCGCCATTGACGGCGACCCGGTTGAAGCGCAGCAGCGACTCCGCGGGAAGCTCGAGCAGCGCAGCCGCCAGCGCCGCGATCACGCCGCCGGAGGTGAACACGAGGCCGGTGCTCCCCGATGGCAGCGTCGCCGCCAGCTCGGTCAGCGCGTCGCGGGCGCGGCCGCTGAAGGCCGGCCACGACTCGGCCGCCTGGCTGCGCTCACCGGCCACGATCCAGGCCGCAAGCGCCTCATCGAGCGCCTCCTGAAACTGGGCCGAGGTGACCGGCTGATCCGGCGCGAGGCCCTGGGTCCGGGCGGACGAGCGCGAATGACGGCCGACGATCTCATCCATCGAGTACTCGTTCCAGCGCGGGTCCTCAGCGACCTCGAGCCCGAACCGCGCGGCCGCGGGAGCGGCGGTGTCCCGCTGGCGGGCGAGCGTTCCGCTGACGATCGTCGCGACCTCGAGACCGCGGCCAGCCAGGTCATCCGCCACGAGCGCGGCCTGTGTGATGCCTGTGTCAGAGAGGGCGTCGTAGTCGGCGGCGCCAAACGATGCCTGACCGTGGCGCACGAGCAGGATCGTCGGCACGGCCTCGAGAATAGAGCGGCGTGAGTGATGCGAGCGGCGCGAGTGATCCCCGCGTCATTGCAGCCCGGTCGGTGACGCCCGGCGGCTCAGCCAGATGCTCGGCTGGGAAGCTGCACGACCGAGATGAAGAAGTGGTCGATCGCCTGCACGACCTTGAGGAAACAGTTGAGGTCGACCGGCTTGGTCACGTAGGCGTTGGCGTGCAGCTGGTAGCTGCGCAGGATGTCTGACTCCGCGTCCGAGGTTGTGAGGATCACCACCGGCAGATGGCTGAGCGCGGGGTCGGCGCGGATCTCGGCAAGCACCTCGCGTCCATCCTTGCGCGGGAGGTTGAGGTCAAGCAGGATCAGGTCGGGCAGCGGACGAGTCGGATCGCGCAGATGCTCAAGTGCGAGCACCCCGTCGCTGACGACGTGCAGCTCGTTCTTGATCTTGTCGGTGGACATTGCCTCACGGACGAGGACAACGTCACCGGGGTCATCCTCGACCAGCAGCACAACCACCGGCTTGACCGTATTCATGTGCGTAACCTCCCCGATGTGGTTGCTGTCGGCTCTGCCGACAGCGTGAAGCAGATCCGCGTGCCCTCGCCGTGCGACTGGTCGAGCCACATCCGACCGCCGTGATGCTCGACGATTTTACGGCACATCGCGAGTCCGATGCCCGTGCCGGGATACGCCTCGCGGGTGTGCAGTCGCTGGAAGATCACGAAGATCCGCTCGGCGTATTCGGGCTCGATTCCGATCCCGTTATCCGCGCACGAGAACACCCACTCAGTGCCGTCCAGGCGCGCCTCGATCGCGACTTGCGGTGCCGCCTGGCCCCTGAACTTGATCGCGTTGGCGAGCAGGTTCTGAAAGACGGTCCGGATCAGTGCCGGCTCCACCGCCAACGTCGGCATCGGCCCGACCGTCACCACGGCACCACTCTCCTCGATCACCGTGGCCAGGTCAGCGACGGCGGCGGTGACGAGATCCTCGAGTGCCACCTGTTCGACGCTCTGGTCCCCGCGTCCGACACGTGAGAACGCCAGCAGGTCGTTGATCAGCTGCTGCATCCGCTTGGCTCCATCGACCGCGAACGCGATGTACTGGTGGCCGGTCTCGTCGAGCTGGTCGCCGTAGCGATCCTCGATCAGCTGGCAGAAGCTGGTGACCTTGCGCAGCGGCTCCTGCAGATCGTGGGACGCGACATAGGCGAACTGCTCAAGCTCCAGGTTGGACCGCTGCAGGTCCGTCGTGAACGCGGCGAGCTGTTGCTGCATCTCCTGCGAGGCGGTCAGCTCATTGAGCAGTCGCAGGCGCATGCCGTCGAGATCCTCTGAGAGCTGCTCGAGATCGATCGGTCCCAGCAGCGCCAGCGAATGGTCAAGCTCGCCGCGGGCGACGCGGCGAGCCGAGCGCGACAGCCGGTTGATTGGCCGGGTCACGAACCGTCGCAGCAGCAGGCCGGCGGACAGCACCGAGACAAACAACGCCGCGCCGATCACGGAGAACGCGATCTCCGTCGCCCGCGCCGAGCGATCGAGCTGCGCCTTGACCGACCTCACCTTCGCGGACAGCTTGTCCTGCAGGACGGCGAGCGATGCCCGGATCGCGTCGAACTGCGCCTTGCCGTTCAGCGAGGTGTCGACGCGGGCCCGCGGGTCGACCTCGCGCGCGCCCAGGTGCAGCGCAGGCCCAGCTGTCAGCATCTCCCAGGCGTCGATCCTCTGTCGCGCCTTGTCGAGGCTGCCGATCGTGCCCGGCACCGCGTCCGCGCGCAGATCCCGCTCCTCCACCCGGGCCTGCGTGATTCCCAGGTGGTAGGGCTGAAGAAACACAGCCTCCCCGGTGAGCTCATAGCCGCGGATCCCCGTCTCCTGATTGACCATCGCGGTCAGCAGTCGCAGCGATGCGGCGTTGGCAGGTTCGACGTGCTGCAGGAGGTTGCTGCGGACGCCGTTCTGATGGGTCAGGGTGACGATCCCGACGATCACCGAGGCCAATACGACGAGTGCCGGGCCCGCGGCGAGCACTCCCAGCAGCTGACCGAGCCGCAGCCGCCGAGAGAGCCCCGGCTCGTGGCCGCCGTCAGTCTGTGTCGCCATCGAACCTCAACGCCAGCAGCGCGACATCGTCGTCGAGCGCGCCGTTGTTGAGCGACTCGACCCGCTCGATCAGCGGCCCGGGGATCTCATCCCAGAGCATGTCACTGCCGCGCTCGGCGAGCAGCTCGACGAACCCATCGAGCCCAAGCCGGCCACCGTCACCGGCGTGACCCTCGTAGACCCCGTCGGAGTAGAGCAGGAGCGTCCAGCGCGGTCCCAGCTCGACCTCCACGATCTCCCAGGACGCCGGATTGATCACCCCAAGGGGCGGCCCGCCGGTGCGATCGACGAGCAGCCGCGCCCGCCCGTTCGACGCGATCACGGGCGGCGGGTGACCGGCCAGCGCAACCGACGCCACACACGTATCGAGATCGATCTTGATGCTCGCGACCGTGACGAAGATGTGGTCGGCATGGCGTTCCTGGGCGGTCAGCTGATCGAGGATCTGCAGCGCGGTCTGCTGATCGGAGTCGGCGAGGATCAACGCCCGCCAGGCCATCCGCATCTGCACACCGAGCGCGGCCTCATCGGGCCCGCGACCGCAGACATCGCCGATCACCGCGTGGATGCAGTTGGTGCCGATCTGAACCACATCGAAGAAGTCCCCGCCGAGCACCTGCCGCTGGTTGCCCGGGTGATAGACGCTGCGGACCGCGATCCGGTCGTCATCGAGCAGCGGACGCGGCACGAGCCCCCGCTGAACCCTGGCGTTCTCCGCGGATTGGACGCGCAGCACGGCGAGCTCTCGGGCCGAGCGTTCAGAGAGCTTGCGTTGGATCGAGTAGCCAATCGCGCGGGCGAGGCCGTCCCCGTCCAGCTCCCCTTTGACGAGATAGTCCTGGGCGCCGGCGCTGAGCGCCTCGACGCCACGATTCTTGTCCGTGTCGCCGGTCAGCACGACGATCGCGGTCTCGGGCGCCGCGGCGGTGATCCGCGCCAGGGCGTCCATTCCGCGGGCATCCGGCAGACCCAGGTCGAGCACCACGCAGTCAACCGGTTCGCTCAGCTGCAGCTCCGCGTCGGCCATTGATGTGGCGTGGCCGATCTCGAGGCCCGGCCAGGCGTCGCTCAGCCGGGCGCGCACGATCAACGCGTCGCCCGCATCATCCTCGACGAGCAGGATCGTGCGATGCCCGTCTCTGGCCTGAGCGGACCGCGGCATCGGCGCGGACGGCCGCACCCCTTCGTGAGCGCGATCGGCCATGGACTCGGGAGAATAACCCGCCGGGAGCCTGCAGCCGACAGTCGTGGTCACGTGGCGGGGCGGCCCGTTGGCCGCCCCCCACAACCCGGACGACCTCCCCGCAGCGGTTCAGGCCGACGCCACGGCCGCATGCGCTCGTGGATTTCTCGCTAAGCGTCGAGGATCTCGGCGGTTGCCTGCAGCAGCAGCGGCTTGACCGCCTGCCAGCGGAGTGCGACCGCGTCGGGGCCCCACACCGGGATCGCGTTGACGAGCCCGCGGATGAGCGCCACGGTCGCGTCGATCAACGCCGGCAGCCGGGGGTCGCCGGCCAGCTCCGGGAACAGGGCACCGGCGGCGCCGGACATGATCCCCTCGATCCGGGATTCGAGTTCACGCAACGTCGGAGCCAGCTCCGGTTCGTTCCAGACGGCAGCCCACAGCTGCGCCGCGGCAAGTGCCTGCGGGGAGGTGAACTCGACCCACGCCTCGTCGAGCACGGCGTCGCGCTGCTCGGGCGTCCGCAGGGCACCGAGGTCGATCCGGTCGAGCGAGCGCTCCGCGAGCCGGAGCGCCACCTGGGTGACGGCTTCGACAAGCAGCGCCTCGCGGGTCTCGAAGTGGTGCATCACCGTGCTCTGCGCGATCCCGGCCCGTTCGGCCACCCGGCGGGTCGTCAGCTCGGCGTAGCCATCGTCGACGAGGCAGTCGATCGTGGCGTCGATCACGGCCTGCCGCGTCGTGGCTCGTTGCTCGGCCCTGGTGATTCGTCGCGATTCGCCGATCATCTGATCGGCGAAATGATACGCTGCCGCTCACCGATCGGGCGATCGGCGAACTCGAGAGAGACGAGGCACATGCCACACGACGAAATCACGGCGTCGCGCACACGCCGCGCAGGGCAGATCACCGGCGTCGCGGCTTCGGTCGCCGCGCGTGGCGCGGCAGCTCGCGTACTCGGCGGCGGCAGGGCGAGCGACTCGCGACAGGCCGCGGCGGCCCGCCAGCAGATGAAGGCGGCCGAATCGCTCGTGAAGGTGTTCAGCGGCATGCGTGGGGCCGCGATGAAGGTCGGGCAGACGCTGTCCGCGGTCGACCTCGGACTGGTGCCGGAGGAGATGCGCCCACAGTTTCAGGCGATCCTCGCCGAGCTCCAGCAGGGCGCCAAGCCGGTGGCGTTCAAGTCCATTCGCAAGGTGATCGAGGAGGATCTGGATCAGCGGCTCGGGAGCGTGTTCTCGGCCTTCGACGAGGTGCCGGTGGCCGCCGCGTCGATCGGTCAGGTGCACCGGGCGACGCTGCGCTCGGACGGGCGTGACGTCGCGGTCAAGGTCCAATACCCCGGGATCGCCGAGGCGATCCACGCGGACATGCAGAACCTGCGGCTCGGCTTGAAGCTGCTGTCGGCGATCGCGCCTGGGATCGACACCGGGGAGATCGCAACCGAGATCCGCGAGCGCATCTTCGAGGAGCTCGATTACGAACTCGAGGCCTCCAACCAGCGCAAGATGGCTCGGGTCTACCGCGGCCATCCGTTCGTGTTCGTCCCCGATGTCGTCAGCGAGTACTGCCGGGAGCGCGTGCTGGTGTCGGAGTTCGTCGAGGCCGAGCGGTTCGCGGCGGTGCTCGATCGCTCGCAGGAGCAGCGCAACCGGATCGGCGAGGTCCTCGTGCGCTTCTACATCAACGGGCCGATGCGGCACCGGCTGCTCAACGGAGACCCGCATCCGGGCAACAGCCTGTTCATGCCGGACGGCCGGATCGCGTTCATTGACTTCGGCTTCTTCAAGCAGATGAGCGACACCGATGTGCGCCAGCTGCTCGCCTCGACCCGTGCGACATACGAGCAGGACGCCGACGCGCTGCTTGGCGTCATGGCCGAGCTCGGCGTGATCCCCGGAGACGGGAGCCTCGCGCAACCGTTTCTCGAGAGCTACGACGCGATCTTCGGGTGGCTGATGGTGCACGAGCCGCTCGAGGCCGATCCGACGAAGACGGCCGCGATGATGCGCCACTACAACCAGCTGCGCGCCGCCGACGGGTTCGAGTCGCTGAAGCTGCCGCCCGAGCACTTCGTGCTGATGCGCTCGGTGTTCCTGCTGATCGGACTGCTCGGGCAGCTGCGTTCGACCAACGCCTGGTTTGACATCGCCTGTGAGTGGCTGTTCGACTCGGAGCCGGTGACCGAGCTCGGCAGGCAGGAACACGAGTTCTTTGCTGGCAGGTACGACTACAGGGTGGAGGTGGGTCGATGAGCGCCGTCTCAGCACCGATGGCGGACAAGGTCGTCCGGATCAGCGGTAACCGCGTCGTGATCGACATGTTCCGGCACGGGCTGCGAACCGACGGGCCGCTGGTGTCCGGGGCCGAGGGGACCGACATCGCCAAGTTCACGTTCAACCGGCGCACCTCGTTCCTGCTGACGCACCCGGACCTCGTCGATCATGTCCTGTTCGAAGGGGTCGAGAGCTACCACAAGTCGATCGAGTACGAGTTGCTGCGGGCGGCGGTCGGCCTGAGCCTGTTCACCGATGAGGACGAGTCGTGGCGGACCCACCGGATGGCGATCAACCCGGTGCTCGCCAAGCGTCACCTCGAGAGCCTGTTCGAGCTGATGCTCGAACCGATCGAGGAGTTCGTCAAGAAGGTCGAGGTCAAGGGTGACCACGCACCGATCGAGATGTCGGAGGCGATGACGGAGCTGACGCTCGACGTTGTCGGCTCGGCGCTGTTCGGGCGCGGGATGGCCGAGCTGGCACGCCGGATCGGAGCCGATGTGACGAGCGGCCTGCGCGGCGCCGAGCGCGCGACACGGCTGATCATGACCCTGAACCCACCGACGTTCCTGGTGCGCGGGTGCGCCAACGCCGTGCGCTACGTGCCGGTCCTGCCACCGCCGATCGACCGACTTCACGACGTCCTGACCGCGATCGACAAGACGGTCTGGCGGATCGTTCACGAGCGGCGCCACGATGAGCGGGGCCGCAGCGACGACCTGCTCGGCCTGTTGCTGTCGGTCAGGGACAAGGAGGGCAACCCGCTGCCGCTGAAGCGTGTCCGTGACGAGGCGTGCACGTTCATGTTGGCGGGGCACGAGACGACGGCCAACGCGCTCTCGTGGATGTGGTACCTGCTGGCGCTCAACCAGGACGCCCGCGAACGGATGCTCGAGGAGGTCGACGAGGTGCTCGGCGGTCGGCGGGCGACGTTCGCCGACGCGGAGCGGCTGCCGTGGACGCAGGCCTGCTTCATGGAGGCGATGCGGATGTTTCCGCCGGCGTGGATCATTCCGCGTCAGTGCGTGCGCGAGGACACGATCGCCGGTCATCGGATCCCGAAGGGGGCGACGATCCTGATTCCGATCCACTCGCTTCATCACGACCCCCGGTTCTGGCCCGAGCCTGAGATGTTCGATCCAACTCGGTTCCTGCCGGAGAACGCCAAGCAGCACCACCGCTCGGCGTATCTCCCGTTCGGGGCCGGGCGGCGAGTGTGCGCAGGCAAGTCGTTCGCGGTGATCGAGGGCACGCTCGTGACGGCGATGATGAGCCAACGATTCACATATGAGCTCGTGCCTGGATACCCAATCGAACCGGAGGCCACGTTGACCCTGAGACCGCGACACGGACTGCCGATGACGGTCCACCGGAGGCTGTCGGCGAGCGTTCCCGAGGCGGTGGCCGCATGAGCTCCCTGGCGGTGATCGATACGCCGGCCGACACGGGCCCCGTCCGTCCCGATCACGAGGTTGTGATCGTCGGCGCCGGGTTTGCCGGAATCGGCGCCTCGATCGGACTGCAGCGGGCAGGGTTCGACGACCACATCCTGCTCGAGCAGGGCCATGACGTGGGCGGCACCTGGTACTGGAACCAGTACCCCGGGGTCGCGGTCGACATCCCCTCGTTCAGCTACCAGTTCTCATTCGAGCGCAGCACCCGGTGGTCACGGATCTACGCCCCGGGGAGCGAGCTCCACGCCTACGCCCACCACTGCGCCGACAAGTACGGCGTCCGCTCGCGCGTGCGGTTCGGCGTGCGGGTTGAGTCCGCCGAGTTCGATGACGCCTCGCACCTATGGACGCTGCAGACATCGACCGGTGTGATCCGCGCCCGGCATGTGATCGGCGCGACGGGCGCGCTGACGCAGCCCAAGCCTCCGGACATCGAGGGGCTTCAGTCGTTCAAGGGCACCGTGCTCCACACCGCTCGCTGGGATCGCGATCTCGATCTCCGCGGCAAACGGGTTGGGATCATCGGGACCGGCGCCTCAGCCGTCCAGGTGATCCCCGAGATCGCGCCGCTCGTCGAACACCTGACCGTGTTCCAGCGCACGCCGATCTGGTGCCTGCCCAAGCCCGATGTGCCGCTTCCGGGGGCGGTTCGGATGCTGATGCGGCGGGTGCCGTTCGCCGACCTGGCGAGCCGCCTCGCCAGCCAGGCGTTCGTCGAGGCGACGTTCCCGCTGCCGCTGCACTTCGGTGGCGTGCTGCCGATGGGGAAGCTCGGGGAACGGATCGGCCGGAGGTTCCTGGAGACTCAGGTCGACGATCCGGACGTGCGCGCGCAGCTGACCCCGCAGTACGCGGTCGGCTGCAAGCGACCGAGCTTCCACAACGGGTACCTGGCGACGTTCAACCGCCCGAACGTGTTCCTGGAGACGAGTCCTATCCGCAGGATCACAGCGACGGGCGTCCGCACCGACGGCGAGTCGCGCGCCGGTGAGCTGCACAAGCTCGACGTGCTGATCCTCGCCACCGGCTTCAGGGTGTTCGAGCACGGCAACATTCCGCCATTCCCCGTCTCCGGCTCAGGCGGACTCGACCTCGAGGGATGGTGGAAGCAGAACCGCCTCCAGGCGTACGAGGGAGTGAGCGTCCCCGGGTTCCCGAACTTCTTCACGATCATCGGCCCCTACGGTTACAACGGCTCGTCGTACTTCACGCTGATCGAGAGCCAGACGCGCCACATCACCCGCCTGCTGCAGCGGGCCCGCCGCGACCAGGCGACCCGTGTCGAGGTCACGCGCGAGGCAAACGACCGGTTCTTCCAGTCGATGCTCGCCCGGCGCGGGAATCAGATCGTGTGGAACGACAGCTGCCAGCTGGCCAACAGCTACTACTTCGACGAGCATGGCGACGTGCCGTTCAGGCCGTCCCCGACGCTCGAGGTGAGCTGGCGCGCCGGGCATTTCGACCTCGATGACTACTGGTTCGGGAAGGCGGCGGCATGAGCGGGATCAAGGTGAAGGGCTCGCGGGTGGTGATCACCGGCGCGGGCAGCGGGATCGGCCGGGCGACGGCGCTGCGGATGGCACGCCAGGGCGCGTCGGTGGCGTGCGTCGACATCAACGGCGAGGCGGCCGAGGTGACGGCGTCGGAATGCGGGGGCGATTCGCAGGCATGGGTCTGTGACGTCAGTGACCGCGATGCGGTGTCGGCGCTGGCGGGTGAGGTCGAGGACTCGTGGGGCGAGGTCGAGATCATCGTCAACAACGCCGGCGTCGGCGTCGGCGGCCCGTTCCTCAGCGCGTCCCTCGATGATTGGGACTGGCTGATGGGGATCAACCTTGGCGGTGTGGCGTACGGGTGTCATGCGTTCGGCGGCCGGATGGTCGCGCGGGGACACGGGCACGTCGTCAACATCGCCTCGGCCGCCGCGTACATCATGAGCCGGGACCTGGCCGCGTACTGCGCCTCGAAGGCAGCCGTCGTGGCGCTGTCCCGGTGCCTGCGCGCGGACTGGGCCGGCGCCGGCGTCGGCGTCAGCGCGATCTGCCCGGGCGTCATCAACACGCCGATCCCGGCCAACACGCGGATGGTCGGATCGATGGCCGCTCGCCAGCAGCAGATTGTCCGGTCGTTCCGGATCGGACACTCGCCGGACCTGGTTGCCAAGGCGATCGTGCGGGCCGTCGAGAAGAACCATGAGGTGGTGCCGGTCGGGCTCGAGTCCGAGCTCGCCTACCGGTTGCTGCCGTTCGTTCCGGGACCGCTGAAGTCGCTGGCAACACGCGCGCAGCTCGATCGGGTTACGGTTTAGCGCCGCGATGCACGCCACCGCTCCGCTTCCCGACCTGCCTCCGCTGCCCGATCCGGACGTGATCCGGGAGCAGGCCCCGCTCCCTGACCCGAGCGACCTGTCACTGTCCGCCCAGGCGCTCTACCGGGCATCGGTGGCCGGCGATTACGGCCTGCGCACCGGTCTCTCAACGCTGGTGACGGCAGCCACCGCCCGCGCGGTGTTCGCCGACACGTGGCGGCAGGAGCGCAAGCTCCTCGAGTTCTACGCCGAGGCCGCGGCGGCGAAGGACGCGTCGGCCGTCTTCCGCCGCCCGGAGCGCGTCGAGGTTCAGACGACGCCGGGACGCAGCGACGGCCTGGACGGAGGCACCGTCGAGCTGCTGCGCTTCGATTCCGGCTACCGGACCCTGAACCCGGATGTGCAGGCCCGCTATTCCGAGCACGTCAACAACCAGACCGCGCGCGCCCAGCATTGGCGTCACGCTGACGGTCCCCGGCCGACGCTCTGTGTCGTTCACGGGTTCGGCGCCTCCCCCGCGTGGTTCAACACCGCGTTCTTCTCGCTGAAGGAGTTCTTCGCTGACGGCTGGGACATCGTCCTGTTCACGCTGCCGTTTCATGGCTCCCGGCGCAGCGATCGGATCCCGTTCAACGGCGTCGAGATGTTTGCCTACGGGATGGCGATCTTCTGCGAGGCGGTCCTGCATGCGATCCACGACTTCCGGGCTCTGCTCGACCATCTCGAGAATCAGGGCGCGCCGCGAATCGGCGTCACCGGCCTGTCGCTCGGCGGCTACACGACCGGGCTCGCGGCTGCCGTCGATGACCGGCTCGACTTCGCGATTCCGAACGCCGCCGTCACCTGGATCCCGGGGCTGATGGACGAGTGGTTCCCCGCCAACCTGTTGACCGGCGTCCTGCGTCGGGTGACCGGCGTCTCCGAGGAGCTGCTGGCGACCGCCCTCTCGATCCACAGCCCCCTGACCTACAAGCCGCTGCTGCCCCGCGGGCGGCTGATGATCGTCGCCGGCCTCGGCGATCGGCTGGCACCGCCGGAGCAGAGCCTGATGCTGTGGGAGCACTGGGACCGTCCGAAGCTGTGCTGGTTCCCCGGCAGTCACATCCTGCACTTCGGGCGCGACGACTACTTCGGGGCGATGCGGGCGCTGATGCGCCAGCCGCGGCTGACCGCATCTCCGTAGCCGCGGCGGTTGAGGTGGCGGCCCAACGGGGCCGCCCCCTTTATCAGTCGGTCCAGAAGTCCTTGACGATCTCCCCGTCCTTCTCGGCGTGCGGGCCGAACACGAGCAGCTCCAGGCCGTCCGGACCACCCTCGAGGCAGCGAACCGTGCCGGGGCTGACCCGCACGGCGTCGTGCGCAGCCAACTCGACGATGTCGTCGTCGAGCCGGATCCGTCCCGTTCCGGAGAGGATCACGTACAGCTCCTCTGCGGTGCGGTGCTTGTGGGCGAAGGCCTCGCGCTTGCCCGGCTTCACGATCATGTAGTTGAGGCCCGTCTGCTCGGCGTCGAGCGCCTGACGCGCGAAGCGCGCCTCTTGGATCTCCGACAAGCCGGCCTTGGCGGCGGAGTCCTCGAGATCCTTCAGGTTGGTCTTGGCGTAGCTCATGGCGCCAGCCTAGCTGCAGCGCCGCACCGGAACCGTGATCGTCGCGGGCGTCGGCGTTGTCACCGTGCAGCCGCGGCCGGTTGTGATCGTGACGCTCGAGCCCGCTGCCGTGATCGACAGGCTGCGGCGGTTCCGCGTGAAGGTCACGATCGCGTCGGGCGGCTCCGTGAAGGTGTAGGAGATGTCCCACAGCTGGCCGCTGGTCGCGACCGTTTCGTTCTCCCATGAGGCGGGGTTGGTGACGACGGGCTTGAACAGCCCCCACGCGAGCATCGCCTTGATCTCGTTGTCGAAGTTGGGTTCGTCGTGGCCGCCGGTGTGCTGGCTGTAGGTGACGTTCACGCCGGCGCCGAGCAGTGCTGCGTGGAACGCCGCGTTCATCGGCTGGATGAACGCCGCCTCGAGAATCGAGCCCTCGGGGGTCGAGATCGCGCCCGTCGGCCCCGTGAATGGTTGGCTCAGCTCCGAGCTGTTCGGAACCCCCGTGCCGTTCGTCTCAAAGACGCGCGTCTGCTTGAGGTTGACGGCGAGCTTCGCCGGGTTGTGCCCGTTTGCATAGAACCCGGTCGGCGGGCCGTAGACGGGATAGGAATCGTGATCACCCTGAAGCGGCGCATACGCGAGCAGACCCATCCCCTGCTGCGTGAGGCCGGAGTCGTACTGAGGATCGACGAATCCGGAGAGGGAGACAACCGACCCGAAGAAGCCGGGGAGCCGCCCGCCGAGGAACGTCGCGCCGAGGCCGCCCATCGAGATCCCTGCGATCGCGTGGTAGCGGCGTCCGGACAGGATCCTGTAGTGGTCACGGACATAGGGCAGCACCTCGTCCAGCTCGTAGTCCTCCCATGCCGGCCCGCCGCGCTCTCCGTCGTTCCACCAGTTCGTGTACCAGCCGTTGCCGCCTTCGGGAAAGACGACGATCGCATCGAGCCCGGCGAGCTGCGTCGTCATCGGCGGGGTGAACTCCTGGAGCTGCTCGTAGCTGCCGCTGAGGCCATGGAGGAAGACGAGCAGCGGGTAGGCCTTCCGCGCGTTGTAGCCCGTCGGCAGGATGATGTCCGCCTTCGGCGCGCCCGTGTAGTTGAGCCATTTGGACGCAACCTCACCATGGGCGGCGGGAATCGTCACGGTCACCAGCGTGTTCGCGCGCGCCTGTGCTGCGCCGGTCAGCATGGCTGCGACGGCGAGCATCGCGACCGTCGTCCGTATTGCCGTTCTCCGCACCATCCCACTCCCCGAGCCCGAACGCCTCTCCGCAGGCACCTCACGATAGGGCGGCGGTGTACCAGCGTCAACACACTGGTACACCTCTTGTCTGACCGATCTCGAGTAGTGTCGGTTCGTGGTCGAGAGAGCTGCCCAACCCCGCGTCTCCCGACTGCGCAGCACGCTGCTGGGGGCGGCGAAGACAATCACCTTCCCGCTGGTCCCCGACGACTACCTGGCGCTGCTGAATCCTGCGTGGTCAGCGACCGAGCTGACCGGCACCGTCGTGCGTCTGAAGCCGGAGACCGAGCAGGCGACGACGGTCGTGATCAAGCCGTCGTTTGCATGGCCCGGGCACCGGCCCGGCCAGTACCTGCGGATCGGTGCCGAGCGGGGCGGGATCCGCCATTGGCGGGCGTACTCGCTGACCTCCGATCCCGACCATCCCGAGGGGCTCGTCTCGATCACCGTCAAGCACGTCCCCGAAGGGCTGATGTCGCCGTACTTCACGCGCACAATCGAGCCGGGGACAATGGTCTTCCTCGGAGAGGTCGAGGGCGAGTTCCGGCTGCCGACGACACTGCCCGAGCGGTCACTGTTCATCAGTGCCGGTAGCGGCATCACCCCGATCTGGGCGATGCTCCGCGAGCTCGAGCGCCGCGGGACGCTGGACGACGTCATCCACATCCACTGCGCCCGCGAGCCGGACCAGGTGATCTTCGGTCCTGACCTGCGCCGGATGCACGCCCGCTACGACGGCTACACACTGATCGAGCACCTGACCGGCAGCGTGCCGCGACTCACCGGACATTCCCTGGCCGAGTTGGTCCCGGACTGGGGTGAGCGAAGGACGTTCCTGTCCGGTCCGCGTGGGCTGATGGACGTGCTCGAGGACCATTACAAGGCCGAAGGTCTGCACGAAAGCCTGCAGATGGAGCGGTTCCAGCCGATCATCGGCCGTGGCGATGCGGAGATCGGCACAGGCGGGAGCGTGAGTTTCATCGTCACCGACGTCGAGGCGAGTTGTGATGTCGGCGTCTCGATCCTTGTCGGTGGCGAGGAGGCGGGGGCGCTGCTGCCATTCGGCTGCCGGCTCGGGATCTGCCATACATGTAAGGGCAAGCTGCGCTCGGGCACCGTCCGTGACCTGCGCACGGGCGAGCTGTTCAGCGAGACGGGTCAGACGATCCGCACCTGCATCAATGCCCCCGAAGGGCACATCGAGATCGAGCTCTGAGGGAAGGGAAGCCAGCAATGCCATCCGTCAACGGCAGCTACACAAGCGCCGACCCACAACCATCCGCTGCACCGGCTCACGCGCCGAGCAGCTCGAGGAGATCGGGCGCGAATTTCAGGCGATCCACGATGAGGTTCGCGCGAGCCTGGGCGACGCCGACGCGAACTATATCCGCAACCTGATTCAGTTCCACCGCCGGCTTGCTGCGCTGTCGCGGATCGTGCTGATGGCGTCCCGGTATCCGCCGGCCTGGGTGCTCGGGACGACCGCACTCGGCGTCGCCAAGATCCTCGAGAACATGGAGATCGGGCATAACGTCCTGCACGGCCAGTGGGACTGGATGAACGACCCGAACATCCACTCCTCGAGCTGGGACTGGGACACCGCCTCCACATCGGCCGGCTGGAAGCACTCACACAACTACCTGCACCACACCTTCACCAATGTCGTCGGCAAGGACAAGGATGTCGGCTACGAGATCATGCGCGTCGATCCGAAGCAGAAGTGGGAGCCGCGGTTCCTTGCCCAGCCGGTGATCAACGTCCTGCTGATGCTGTTCTTCGAATGGGGCGTCGCGGTTCACGACCTCGACCTCGAGGCCGTGCGCGCACGGAGAAGAGCCTCAAGGACCTGCGGACCGACCTCAAGGGGATCCGCGGCAAGATGGTGCGCCAGGTCGTCAAGGACTACATCGCGTTCCCGGCGCTCTCCGGACCGAAGGGTTTCAAGCGCACGCTGCAGGCGAACTTCACGGCCAACGTGATCCGCAACATCTGGTCCAACGCGATCATCTTCTGCGGCCACTTCCCCGACCAGGCGTACACCTTCACCGAAGAGGAGGCGGCTGACGAGTCGCGGGGCGCCTGGTTCGTCCGTCAGCTGCTCGGCGCAGCGAACATCGACGGAGGGGATTTCTTCCATCTGATGAGCGGCAATCTGAGCTACCAGGTCGAGCACCACCTGTACCCGGACATGCCGTCCAGCCGTTACAAGGAGATCGCCCCACGGGTCAAGGTGATCTGCGAGAAGTACCAGCTCCCGTACAACACCGGCCCGTTCCTGCAGCAGTGGCTGATGGTGCAGCGCACGATCCTGCGCCTCGCCTTCCCCGGGGGCGAGCCGCGGCCGAAGGCGCCGCCATATGTCGCGCCGCCGGTGATCCATGATCCAGGGCCGGTCGTCCACAGCGTCGCCGGACCGATTCCCGCGTTCCCGTGAGCACCGGCTGAGACCGCGCGGGCCTGCGGGCGCGCGTCGCAACAGAACGTGACGTCGATCACACAACAGCTGCCCGGCCGGACCCACAAGCGGTAAAGGCGTCATAGTCGGTCCACGGAGCGCCGCGGGCTCTCCGTCAGACTGAAAGCAGAGCTCGAGCAATGGATGCGGCAGGACCACAGGACGATCGCGGCCAGGCCGACTACGCGCGCGGGCTGGAGCTCGCTGAGCAGAACGATCTGCCCGGCGCCCGCGAGGCGTTTGCGCGCGCCGACCGGGCTGGCCACGCCGCCGCCGCCGCATGTTTGGGGATGCTGCTGGAGGTCCGTGGCGAGCTGAAGGCGGCCGAGAGCGCATACCGGCGCGCAGACGAGCGCGGTGACAGGCTCGGCACGACCCGACTCGGCCTGCTGCTGGCGGCCAGGAGCGAATGGACGGCAGCCGAGCAGCTGTGGGATAGAGCCGAGGGGCACACGAGCGATCCCGGTGCTGACGAGCTCGACAGGGTCCTGTTCCGCGGCGGGCCTGCCGGCCGGATCACCGACCCCACCGCCGGCCGGCCGCGCGGTCTCAACCGCGTGATGGTCGGCTCGGTCACGGTCCTCGTCCTACTGGTCGCAGTCGCGCTGGCGTACAACGCGAATGTGGGTTTGCCGTTTGTGCCGACGCGGACGTTGTATGTGGATATTGAGAATGGGTCGGATTTGGTCAATAACAATGATGTGTTGATTGGTGGTCAGCGGATTGGTTATGTGTCGTCGATGGAGCCGATTACGTTGCGGTCGGGTGCTCCGGCGGCGCGGTTGACGTTGGCGTTGTCGACGTCGCAGGGTCGGTTGCCGGTGAATTCGACGGCGACGATTTTGTCGCGGTCGGTGTTGGGGTTGAAGTATGTGCAGATTTCGCCTGGGAGTTCGTCGCGGGTTTTTGTGAATGGGGCGACGATGCCGATTTCGCAGACGGAGGTTCCGGTTCGGATTGATCAGTTGTATGGGACGTATACGCCGAGGACGCGGGCGGCGATTCAGGAGAATTTGTTGGGGTTTGGGGATACGTTCGCGGGGCGTGGTTCGGCGGTCAATGACACGTTGGCTGCGTTGCCGTCGTTGTTGGGGCATTTGGCGCCGGTCGCGTCGTATCTGGCTGCGCCGCATACCGGGTTGATTGATTTTTTGGATGCGTTGAATGGGTTCACGGGGACGGTCGCGCCGTTGTCGCAGACGGATGCGGATGTGTTCAGGCAGGCGGCGTCGACGTTTGAGGCGATCTCGGCGGATCCGAGGGCGTTGGAGCAGACGATTAGTCGTTCGCCGGGGACGTTGACGGAGGGCACGACGTCGTTGCGGGCGCAGCGTCCGTTTTTGGTGGATCTCTCGACGTTGGGCACGCAACTGACACCGGCAACTCGTGAACTCGAGGAGGCGCTGCCATCGGTGAACGGTGCGATCAGCGCCGGGACGCAGACCTTGCGGCGGACGCCGGCTCTGGATTCGCGGCTCCAGGGTGTGATGAGCGCTTTGAAGTCGCTGGCGCAGGCGCCAACGACGGGAGTCGCTTTGAACGGGTTGGCGGATACGGTCGACATGCTCAACCCGATCGTCCGCTACCTCGGTCCGTATGTGACGGTCTGCAACGACTTCGAATACTGGTGGACCAACCTGGCCGGTGACATCGATGAGGAGACCGACTACGGATACGCGCAGCGGGTGCTCGCCAACCAGGCCGACCCCGCACAGACCGACAGCCCATCGAGCCAGGGCGCGACCGCACCGGTCAACGGCGGGATCGCCAACAGCGCGATCCTCGGCGGCGATGCCTACGACCATGGTCCGGACTACGGTGCCGCGGTTGACAATGCCGGCGATGCTGATTGTGAGACGGGTCAGCGTGGGTATCCGTTGAAGCTCAACGGTCTTGACCCGCAGGGCCGTGACTTCGATACCGATCAGCACACCCCCGGTGATCAGGGCACCACCTTCACCGGCGCCACACACGTGCCCAACGGCGAGACGTTCTCACGCGCACCGACCACCGGACCCCAGGTCCAGGACCCCGCCGACAACCGGTAGCCTGCGCCCCCGAGTCACCGAAGGCGCATCGATGGACAGAGGCAAATTAGGAACGGTGGTAGCCGTTGTGGCGATCCTGGCGGTGAGCGCGCCGGGCATGTCGGCCGCGGCAACGCGCGGGCATCATCGGGCCCGACTCCGAGATCCGCGTCCGTGCGACATCTACGCCTCCGCCGGCACGCCGTGCGCGGCCGCGTTCAGCTCAACGCGAGCGCTGTTCGCGTCCTATGACGGTGCGCTGTACGAGCTGCGCCGCGCGTCGGATGGAGCGACGGAGAACATCGGCGTGCTGACGCGGGGTGGCTACGCGAACGCCGCCGCGCAGAACACGTTCTGCGCGGGCACCTCGTGCGTGGTCGCCACGATCTATGACCAGACGGCGGATCACAACAACCTTGTGCCCCAGGGCCCGACGACCTCGATCTACAGCAACACGACCTTCTCGCACAATCCGGTGTCGGCCACTGCGCTCCCGATCATCGCCGGGGGCCATCACGTCTTCGGGCTGAAGTTCGACAGCGACTCACCGCTCGGTATCCCCTGCCCGACCGCAGCGAGCTGCGTCGGGAACCATGGCGAGGCGTACAACAACGGCCATCAGCGTGGCCGCGGCGTCGCGGTGAGCTCCGACCCGCAGAGCGTCTATGCGGTATTCGGCGGTAGGTACACCGGCAGCGACTGCTGCTTTGACTTCGGCAACTCCGAGATCGAGGGGACCGACGATGGCAACGGCACGATGGACGCCCTCAACTTCAGCCGTGATTGCTGGAACCAGTGCGGGCCGGGCGGCGGACCGTGGGTGCAGGCCGACCTTGAGAACGGCATGTTCATGACCGGCACGCCGACCGCGACGCCGGGCGCCGTCACAGCCCTGATCGGAGGGTCGTTTGAGTCCGGCGACGGCTTCTGCTGCGCCGCGACGGCCCGGAACTTAGCGATGCCCGACCCGTTCGTCACGGCGATCCTCAACGACCCTGGATCGAAGACGTTCGAGATCGAGGGCGCCAACGCGACCACCGGTCCGTTGACGACCTACTACGACGGGCCGGACCCACCGGGCAAGGGCTACTCGCCGGCACGCCAGGAGGGAGCGATCATCCTCGGGTCCGGCGGCGATCAGGGCACCACCGACGGCGAGTTCTTCGAAGGCGTGATGACCCGCGGCGTTCCCCCGGCCTCCGCTGAGGCGGCCGTGCAACGGAACATCGTCAGCGTGCACTACCAGATGGGCTCGAGCTGATCCGCGGGAGCAACGCGTCAAGCGATGTGGTGATCCTCTGCGCGATCATGCGTTCGCCGTGACGAAGCGAGGTGAGACGTGAAGGTACAGCGGCGGCGACCCAGGCCAGCCGAGCTCCGCGAGCTGGTCAGGTTCAAGCGCCCAGAGCGCCGCGCCAAGCGGCGCCGGCTCGACGCCGCGCTGACAATCGATGACCTGCGTCGCATCGCCCGGCGGCGCACCCCCCGGGCGGCGTTCGACTACACCGATGGTGCCGCCGAGGCGGAGATCTCGATCACCCGGTCCCGACAGGCGTTCGAGGATGTCGAGTTCCACCCCGCCATCCTCCGTGACGTCTCGTCGGTCGATCCGTCCACGACCGTGCTCGGTGGCCCATCATCACTCCCGTTCGGGATCGCTCCAACGGGCTTCACCCGGCTGATGCAAACCGAGGGTGAGATCGCCGGCGCCGGTGCGGCGGGGTCGGCGGGGATCCCGTTCTGCCTCTCGACCCTCGGAACGACATCGATCGAGGACGTCAAGGCTGCCAACCCCAACGGCCGCAACTGGTTCCAGCTCTACGTCATGCGGGAGCGCGAGATCTCCTATGCGCTCGTCGAACGCGCTGCTGCGGCCGGGTTCGACACCCTGTTGTTCACTGTCGACACGCCAGTCGGTGGCGAGCGCCTGCGTGACCGCCGCAACGGCTTCTCGATCCCGCCGCAGCTGACCGCCCGGACCGTTCTCGATGCGGGGCTGCGGCCGTGGTGGTGGTGGGATTTCCTGACCACGCCGCGGCTCGAGTTCGCCTCGCTGTCATCGACGGGCGGAACGGTCGCGCAGCTGATCGACGCCGCACTCGATCCAACCGTCTCCTTCGATGATCTCGATGTCATCCGTGGAATGTGGCCCGGGCGGATCGTGATCAAGGGCGTCCAAACCGTCGCCGATGCGCGCAAGCTTGCGGGTCTGGGCGTCGATGGGATCGTTCTCTCGAACCATGGCGGCCGCCAGCTCGACCGCGCCCCGGTCCCGTTTCATCTGCTGCCGGACGTCGTGCGTGAGGTCGGAAACGACCTCGAGGTGATACTCGACACCGGGATCACGAGCGGCGCTGACATCGTCGCGTCGATCGCACTGGGCGCCAGGTTCACGCTGATCGGCCGCGCCTATCTGTACGGGCTGATGGCCGGGGGGCGCGAGGGAGTGGACCGAACGATCGAGATCCTGACCGGCCAGGTCGTGCGCACGATGAAGCTGTTGCAGGTGACGACGCTCGACGAGCTGGAGCCAAGCCACGTCACCCAGCTCCGACGTCTGGTCCCGCGGACGTCGTGACTTGCGCGGCGGCTTCTATTTCGCGATCAGCTCGCGACAGAACTCCTGAACCTCGTCGAGTGTCACCGTCATCTCCGCGTGCGGCGTTGGCGCATCCTGGACGCCGCGATGCGCTCTCGCTGCGGCGTCACCGTGTACTTCGGATCTTCGGCCGAGGCCATGCCGGCGGCGAAGATCCCGAAGCGGGTCAGTGCCGAGGCGGTCAGCAGTGCGGCACCGGCGGCGGCTGCGCCCCACCGACTGCGCCGCGCCAGCGTCGCAGCGCCACCGAGTCCGGCAACACTGAGGATCTCGGCTGCCCGCAGGCGCCTGCCGGCGGTGCCGGTGTGCATCGGCTGCGCCACCATCCCGAGGCGGCGCTCCATCAACTGTCCGGCCCCGAGCTCCAGCGCCGCCCCGGCGATCGCCATCCGCCGCGCCGGCGCCGCCTCATGCAGCGGCGCCGCAATCAGCCCCCAGCCCGCCGCAGCGCTCGCCGCCGAGCCGGCGAACACGAATGGCAGTTCGCGGTGGCCCTCATGCCAGAGCGGCACCGCGGTGTCAGCGATCAACGCCGCCGTGTACGTCGCGACCGCCGGCGCCAACACCGCGGCGCCGACGCCTGCACCACGCCCAACGCGGGGCAGCCGGCCGCTCACCGCACTCGCGCTGGACGCCAGGTTCAGTGGCGCATAGACCGACAGGATCCAGGTCCCGACGCTCATCGGCGAGGTCACCTTGAAGACCCGCAGCATGTTGAGAAAGCGCTCCGGCCGACCAAGGTCCCTGATCAAGGCAAGCAGCGACACGGTGATCGCGGCCGACGAGCAGAGCTTTGCGCGCCGCGCGAGCACCGGACGGCCGGTGAGCTGAGCGCCCGCGGCAAGCAGCGATGACGCGCCCGCCAGTCCCCCGGTGAACAGGTAGCCGGCGATCTCGCGCTCCTCCCACACCGGCGGGTTGATGATCGAGTTGCCGTAGTACGAGTCGCCCGGGTGATCAACAGGCTGCTTGAACTGGCGGTCACGGTCGCGGCGGGGGCCGTTGCCCCCGCCCCACATCCGCGCCTCGCGCCCAGGCTGAACTCCCTCCGGGCCGTCGCGGGTGACCGATGCGTCGCTCATCGGGCCGACTCCTGGTCGAGGCCGGTTCCGAGAAACGAGGCCACCGCGATCCCCACGAGCACACCGGCCGCGGCCGCGACGCACTTCGCCATTCGCGGCAGATCCCGGGTCGTCACGATCGGATCCGGCGGCAGGCCGTAGACCTCGGGCTCGTCGAGCAACAGGAAGAACGCGCCGTCCCCACCGACCCCGTCATCCTCGTCGCGGCCGTAGAGTCGCGCCTCGGCCACGCCGGCTTCATGCAGTTGCTCGACGCGCCGGTCGGCCCGCTCGCGCAGATCGGCGAGTGCGCCGAACTGGATCGACTCGGTCGGGCATGCCTTCGCGCAGGCGGGCTCCTGCCCGACCTGAAGGCGGTCGTAGCAGAGCGTGCATTTGAAGATCCGGCCGTCATCCTCCCGCTTGTCGAGCACCCCGTAGGGACAGGCTGGCACGCAATATCCGCAACCGTTGCACACGTCAGCCTGCACCACGACGGTCCCAAACTCGGTCCGGAAGATCGCCCCGGTCGGGCACACGTCGAGGCAGGCGGCGTGTGTGCAGTGCTTGCAGACGTCGGAGCTCATCAGCCAGCGAAAGCTGTCGTGACTGCCGGCGTCGTCGGCGGTGCCCCGCTGAAAGTTCGAGCTGTGCATCCCCACCGGCGCACGCTGCTCAATGAACGCGACATGCCGCCAGGTGTCGGCTCCCAGCGAGCCCGAGTTGTCATGCGACCGACCAGCCCAATCCAGCCCGTCCTCAGGCACTCCATTCCACTCCTTGCAGGCCACCTCGCACGCCTTGCAGCCGATGCACACCGACGTGTCGGTGAAGAACCCCATCCGCGGCAGATGCTCGCCATAGCCCGACGCGCCGGCAGGATCTCCACCCGAGGGAAGCAGATCGATCAGCTTGATCTCGGCGCTCACGGGGCCATTCCGGTCTCGGCCGTGATTCCGGCACGGCTGCGGTAGGACTCAACGAGCGATTGCCGCTCAGGCCCACGCGGACGACGCCCGGGCTGGATGTCGACGGTCAACGCCTTCACCTCCTGGATATGCGAGCTTGGATCCAGAGACATTGACGACAGCTCGTTCATCGAGTCTCCCTTGGCGTAGCCGTTCGGTCCCCAGTGGTACGGCATCCCGATCGTGTGGATCACGCGCCCATCGGCGTGCAGTGGCGTCATCCGATCGGTGACCATCACCCGCGCCTCGATGACCCCGCGCGCGCTGATCAGCGTCGCCCACTCCCCGTGCGTCAGACCACGCAGCTTCGCGAGCTCGGGCGAGACCTCGCAGAAGAACTCCGGCTGCAGCTCGGCGAGATACGGCGTCCAGCGGCTCATGCCCCCGGCCGTGAAGTGTTCGGTGAGCCGATACGTGGTGACCGCAAACGGATAGATCTCCGCGCCCGGCGTATCGGGATCGGGGTGGTAGCGGTTGTTCTCGTGCGCGTAGGTCTGCCGCGCCGGGCTGCGCTGCTGGTGGTGCAGAGAGTTGCGAACCGGCGAGTCCTGCGGCTCGTAGTGCGTCGGCAGAGGGCCATCGGCGACGCCGGCAGGGGCGAACAGCCAGCCACGGCCGTCGGCCTGCATGATGAACGGGTCATCACCTGCGATCGCGTCGGGGCCGACGGCGCCCTCGGGCGGCCGGTAGCTCGGCGGCTTGTCAGCCTCGAAGTCCGGCGTGTCGTGTCCGGTCCACTTCTGCTGCTCCTGATCCCACCAGATGAGAGCTTTGCGCTCTGACCACGGACGGCCCTCAGGGTCGGCTGATGCGCGGTTGTAGAGGATGCGACGGTTCGCCGGCCACGCCCACGCCCACTCCGGTCCCGTCCAGTTCTGCTCCCGGGCCGGCTTCCGGCGCGCGGTTTGGTTGACCCCGTCGGCGTAGGCGCCGCAATAGATCCAGCAGCCGGATGCGGTCGAGCCGTCGTCCTTCAGCTCGGTATAAGCCGACAACATCTCTCCGGCCGCATTCCAGCCGCTGATCTCGGCGAGGATCGCATCCGGCAACGGGTCCTCGAACTCTCCCTCGGTCGGATAGTCCCAGGTCAGATCCAGCAACGGGCGGTCGCGATCGTCCGTCGAGTCAGCAAGTCGCTCGCGCAGCAGGCGTCCCAGGTGAAACATGAACCATGCCTCCGAGCGCTGATCCTGGACGGGCTCCTGCGCCTTGTGATGCCACTGCACCATCCGCTGGGTGTTGGTGAACGTCCCGTCCTTCTCGATGTGCGCGGCGGCCGGCATGAAGAAGAGCTCGGTGGCGATCTCCTCGGTTCGCATCTCCCCGCTGTCGATCTCCGGCCCGTCCTTCCACCATGTCGCCGACTCGATCAGGGAGAAGTCGCGGACGACGAGCCAGTCGAGCTTTGACATCCCGAGCCGCTGCATCCGACCGTTGGCGTGCCCGACGGCCGGGTTCTGGCCAAGCAGGAAGAAGCCCTTGACCCTGCCGGCGACCATCTCCATCGTCGTGTCGTAGGTTGAGTGACTGCCCGTCAAGCGCGGCAGGTATTCGTAGCAGTAGTCGTTCTCCGCGGTGGCCGCCGCCCCCCAGTAGGCCTTCAGCAGGCTCACCATGTAGCTGCGCATGTTGCCCCAGAAGCCCTTGTCGGCCGAGTTGCCGGTGATGAAGTGATCAAGCGACGGGTGCTCGTGCGCGTGGGGCATCGGGATGTAGCCGGGCAGCGTGTCGAACAGGGTGGGAATGTCGCTGGAGCCCTGGATCGAGGCGTGACCGCGCATCGCCATCACCCCGCCGCCTGGGCGTCCCATGTTGCCGAGCAGCAGTTGCAGAATCGAGGCGCAGCGGATGTACTGCGAACCGATCGTGTGCTGCGTCCAGCCGACGCCGTGCACGAACGCGGTGGTCCGCTCACGTCCCGAGTTCTCGACGAACAGCCGGCACACTTCGTTGAACGTCTTCCGGTCCAGGCCGCACACGCGCTCGACCATCTCCGGTGTGTAACGCTCGTAGTGGCGCTTGAGGATCTGCCAGACGCAGCGCGGGTGCTGCAGCGTCAGATCCAGTTGCGGTGTGCCGCGGTCCTCAACGCCGCCGCTACCCCCGCCCGAACCGATCGCTTCCTGATGTCCCTCTTGATCGCGCTGTCCAGCTGCCGCGGCCATGAACGCGCCCTCGTACTGCCAGCTCGACGGGTCATAGCCGGGCTTGTCAGGATCGAACCCGGAGAAGATCCCGTCGATGCCGGCTTCCTCGAATTCCTCGCCGATGATCGTCGGTGCGTTGGTGTAGTTGAGCACGTACTCGCGAAAGTCCGACTCGGTGCTGATGACGTGGTTGATGATCCCGCCGAGAAACGCGATGTCGGTGCCCGGGCGGATCGGAATGAAGCGATCGGCGAGCGCGCTCGTGCGGCTGTAGTGCGGATCGACGTGGATGACCGTCGCACCGCGGGCCTTCGCCTCGAGTACCCACTGGAAGGCGACCGGATGCGCCTCCGCCATATTCGAGCCCTCGAGCACGATCAGATCAGAGTTCTGCAGGTCCCCCGGCAGGGTGCTCGAAGCGCCGCGCCCGAACGAGGTCCCGAGACCGACGACCGTCGAGCTGTGGCAGACCCGCGCCTGGTTCTCAATCTGGATCACACCAAGCGCGGTGAGGAGCTTCTTGATCAGGTAGTTCTCCTCGTTATCGAGGGTGGCCCCGCCGAGCGCGGCGATGCCCATCGTCCGTCGCACATGGTTGCCGTCGTGCTCCCACTCCCAGCCCTCGGCGCGCGCCGTGATCACCCGGTCGGCGATCATCTCCATCGCGGTGTCGAGGCCGAGTCGCTCCCACTCGGTGCCGTAGGGCCTGCGGTACAGGACGTGTTGCTCGCGCGAAGATCCGGTCGTCAACTGCAGCGTCGCCGAACCCTTGGGACACAACCGGCCGCGGCTGTGCGGGGCATCCGGGTCGCCCTCGATCTGGATGACCTTGTCATCCTTGACGAACACGTTCTGCGCGCAGCCCACGGCGCAATACGGACAGACCGACTTCACGACCCGATCTGCCGTCGCCGTGCGCGGTTTAAGCTCACGGGAAACTGGTGACTTCACTGCGGCTCCCCTGCCGGTGGGATCCGAGCCGCGGACCTGCCGCAGCAGTGGCCAGCGCGATCGCGACGTCACTGGGTGAGCTCCCGCGACGCACGTCCCTTCACCCATTCGATCACGCGCGGGTTGCGCGTAGGGTTGAAGGCGGGCGGCCCGATCAGGCTCTCATCGGCCGGCTGACCGGTCGCAATCATGGCGGCGAGGCCAGCCGCGATGCCCAGCTCCCGCGCTGCGGTCTCATAGGTGTGACCCTGATCGAGCAGCTCGATGACCTGCGCGCGCGACGGCATCGGATTGCGTCTTCCCTGATTCGAGGCGCGCAAACGCAAGCCTCTCAGTTTGTCTCCCGGAGATGGGCAACGCCGCACCCGACAGGCGGCTCATGTCCGCAGGCTGAGCAGGCAGACGACGCCGAGCGTT
Organism: uncultured Conexibacteraceae bacterium; assembly: GCA_963778315.1. Classification (GTDB taxonomy): domain Bacteria; phylum Actinomycetota; class Thermoleophilia; order Solirubrobacterales; family Solirubrobacteraceae; genus Palsa-465. Next base: position 347,619 of record CAVZTZ010000002.1, read on the forward strand.
CCCGCACCGAGCGTCCACCAGGCGACATAGTCACCGATGTGGCCAGAGTGCAGCGCGCGGAGGCCGCTGAAGGCAGCGCGAGCCGGTCGGCCGAGGACCGGCGGGACCGGGCGCCGCAGCGAGCGTCCGAACAGGCCGAGCGCGGCCAGTCCGACGGCGGCGAGCAGCGAGAGGCACTCGATCACGATCGAGAGCGTCTTGGACTGGCTCGCCGGGGGCGCCGGCAGCGTCAGCCGGGCCCCGTGCAGGACCCAGCGCGCGTAATCGCGGTGATCGACGAACGCGACGGCGGCCCGCTGGACGGCCGGCACCAATCCGGGGATCAGCGCGACGCCGGCGGCGGCGGCCAGCATCAGGGCCGGAACGATCAGCATCATCGCCGGGGTGCGGTCTCGGGTGGTGCGCTCCTCGTCGTCCTCCTCAGCCGCTCGCGCCAGTTCCGGCTCGGGTCCCTCGGCCGGCCCCCACCCCAGGAACACGCGTGCCGCGACCCGGAGCACGGCACCGGCGGTCACCACCGAGACGAGCGCGAACACGACCTCGAGCCAGCCGTAGCCTGCACGATCGGCGGCAGCGTCGAGCAGCGAGCGACCCGCCGACTCCGTGAACGGGGGTACGCCTCCCAGCAGCAACGCGCCGGCCGCGAACATGCCGCCCGCGAGCCGCAGCTGGGGTCCGTTGCCCTTGCCATGAAGCTCGTATTCGTCCACGGTGCCGAAGCGGTGCAGCAGCACGCCGACGAGCATGAACAGCGCAGCCTTGGCAAAACCGTGGCCGATCACGGAGATCGCGTCACCGGCCAGTCCGCCGGCGCTCAGCAGCGCGAGACCGCAGAGAAAGGTCCCGACGTGGGCAACCGTCGAGAACGCGAGCAGTCGCTTCAGGTGCCGCTGGGCGAAGCACATCACTGACCCGAGCAGCGCCGTCAGGACCCCGGCGCCGACCAGGATCGCGCGCAGCGCCGCAGCGTGCGGACCGAGCGGACCGGCAAAGATCACCCAGTAGATCCGCGCGATGGCGTAGAGCCCCAGCTCCACCATCACTCCTGAGAACAGCACGCAGACGGGCGTCGGCGCCACCGCATGCGCATCGGCCAGCCAGAAGTGCAGCGGCACTGCGGCCGCCTTGGTGAGGAAGCCGGCGAGCAGCAGGACGAAGGCGACGATGATGATCGGGTCGGCGTGACGATGGTCGAGCGCCGCCCCGATCTGGGCCATGTTGAGCGCTCCCGTCTTCGCGTACAGCAACGCGACGGCGATGAACATCGCGTATCCGCCGATGCTGTTGGTGATGGCGAAGTTGATCGCTCCCTGGATCGGAGCGCGTTCCTCGATTCGGTAGGCGGTGAGCGCGAACGCGACGGCGCTCATCAGCTCGAAGAAGACGATCAGGTTGAACAGATCGCCGGTCAGGCAGAACCCGACGATCCCTGCCGCGAACAGAAGCATCAGCCCGTGATAGAGCCCGCCGACGGTGTCGAAGTACCGCAGCGAGTAGGCGAGTGCGGCCAGGACGAGCACGGCTGCAAACGTCGCGATGCCGGCGCCGAACGGGTCGATCGACAGCGAGATCCCGATCGCGTGGCCTGCCTGCGGGCGCCATCCGCCCATCCAGTAGGCGAACGGACTCTGCAGCGCGTCGCGCACCAGCAGTGCGCACACCGCAACGATCGCTCCGGCTGCGGTGATGCCGAGCCCGTCCTTGAGCCACCGCGGTGCCTTGAGCCCCGCGGTCACCAGCACGGGAGCCGTGGCAAGTGGGATCACCACCGGCAGCGGGGCGAGGTCAGTCATCTCGCACCGTCAATGCTTCAACGCCCGCAGCTCAGCCGGATCGACGGTGCCGAAGCGCTTGTACGCCTGCACGACCAGCGCCAGCAGTAGCGCCGCGACCGTCGCCTCGATCACGATATCCGTGAGCACGAGCACCTGCACCACCGGATCGACGATCCGGGAGTGATCCGGGATGTCGGCGAGGATCGGCGCCTTGCCGCCGGTGCGGTATCCGATCCCGATCAGCACGAGATAGCTCGAGGACTGGACGATGCACAGGCTGAGGACCGTCCGAACGAGGTGGCGGCTTGAAACGATCCCGTACAGGCCGCACACAAACAGCCAGGCAGCGGCGAAATAGAGCGCGTGGCTCACTCGGACCGGCCTGGGCGAGCGGTCAGCGTCTGGTCGAGGAATTCGCTCCAGACCAGCAGGAACGCTCCGGTCACCTCGATTCCCACGGCGACGCTGTTGATCGGCATCATGCCGGCGGACAGAAGCCGGCCGGCGGTGCCGGTCGGCAGAAAGTTCTGGAGATAGCTCGCGGCGAACAGCAGCCCACCGAGCCCGATCAGGACGTAGGCGATCGCGCCCGCCGACTCCATCGCGTCAAGCGCCCACTCGGGCGCGTCACGCTTGATCGTCAGGTACCGCCCCGCCACCACTGCGGCCACCGGCGCGCTGGCGAGGACGATACCGCCCTGGAAGCCGCCACCGGGGGTCAGTGCCCCGTGGATGATCGTGTACAGGCCGAGTGCGACCAGCAGCGGCACCAGTACGACCGACAGCAGATGCAGCGCGTCGCTGGTGGGAGCGAGCCGGTGGTGCTCAGGCGTTGGCCGGCGCCGGGCAGCTCGTCTCCGCGGACGTGCCGCAGCAACAGGGCGACCCCGGAAACAGACGCGAACAGGATGAACTCCTCGCCCAGCGTGTCAAAGGCGCGCAGGTCGAAGTTGAGCGCCGTCACGAGGTCTGTCGCCTTACGTGTCGACGGTTCGACCCGCTGGACCAGCTGCGAGTAGATCGTGTGCATGTCGCCGAGCGCCGGGAGACCGTTCAGTCCGACCACCAGGACACCGAGCAGCAACACGCCGCCGACCGCAAACACGCCGATGCGTCCGCCGCGACTCATGACGCTCCGGTCTGTGTGTCGGACCGCTTCGGATCACGCAGGCGCCGCATCGCGGCGAGCACGATCAGCGGCAGCGCAACAGCCCCCACCACGATCTCCGAGAGCGCGACGTCGGGTGCCTGGAACACGAAGAAGAAGATCGTCAGCGCCATGCCGAAGAGGCCAAGCAGCAGCAACTGCCGCACTGGGTCGCCAGCAGCGACAACGGCGGTTCCGGTCACGAGCACCACCACCAGCGACGCGGTCTGCACGACGCTCATTCGGTGCCCTTCAGACGTTCGTGTTCATCATCGCTCGATCGGAAGCTGCGGGCGGTCGCATGCACGACGACCGGCCCAAACCCCACGAGCAGAACGCCTGTGAGGATCGCCTTGTTACCGAGCAGGGAGAACGGCTGGTCGATGAACACGGCCAGCGCGACGAACAACGCGCCGTACCCGGCCAGCCCGACGTAGTGCAGTCGATCGAACGTGTCACGCATCCCCGCGAGCCCGAGCACCGCGACCAGCTCGATCGCCGTTCCGATCGCCAGCACGATCGTGCTCACCATTGGCCCTCCAGCAGGCGCGCAAACACGAGCGCTCCCAGGTTCGTGAGAACAGCGAGCACGACCGCCAGATCGACGAACGGCTGACGGTGATAGGCCTCGCAGAGCACCACCAGGACCGTGGTGGTCAGGGTGCCCGTGAGCTCAAGCGCGGCCAGCGCGTCGCGGCGGGGACGACGCAGCGCAACGTACAGGCACGGCAGGATCGCGATCGTCAGCAGCGCCGCGGAGATCTGCCAGACGGTCATGTCCAACGCGTGAACCGGTGGACAATCAACCGGCCGTCGACGTCATGACCGAGCACGATCTCGCCGGGTGACAGCGAACCGAGCACCTCGCGTCGGGCCCGGTCGGCTGCCAGGTCGCCTGCGACCTCCCGCGTGACGAACTCGCCGCACCGGCTGCCGCGGTCACGGATCGGGATCGTCAGCGCGGCGACCGTGAGCTGAGCGAGGTCACCCGGCACGCGCGCGAACGCGCGCAGCGTGCCGCGCACCCACTGCCGGGCCCCGGCCAGCAGGCCGGCATCCTCCCTCAGCGCAGCGACATATGCGGCGCTGGCGATCAGCGTCACTGCGATACCGGCATCGATCTCCGGCAGATACGCGGTGTCGATCAGCAGCAGATAGAACGCCGCGATCCCCGCTCCGCCACCCACCACGATCCCAAGCCGGCGCATCATGATGGGATGGTCTACCCGCTTCCCCCGACGCGATCACGCCGGCGTCCGGACCGGGCGAGACCGGGCGCCAGGACGCGATTCGCGCCGACCTACGGCTCGAAGCGCCGTGTCACGCCGCGGCGCGCGCGCGGCTCGGACGGGTGCGCGATGTCTTGGCCGCAGCCGGCTTCGCCGCCGCGGACCGCTTGCGCGTGGCGGGGTTGCGGGTGGCAGGCTTGCGGGCAGCGGGCTTCACGCGCTGAGCGCGTGGGACCTCAGCTCGCACCAGGTCCTTGACCAGCCGCGGCAGCTCAGCAATGAGGTATTTCGCCATCCGCTCCTCCTCACGACGGATCCGTTGCGCGAGCTTGGCTGTGGCCTCATCGCCGACCTCCGTCGCGAAGGTCTCGATTCGCGTGTACAGGGCGATCTCGACGTGCTCCTCGCGCAGCTCCTCCTGAGCGTTACGCAGGTGCGTCTCGGGTTGCGTCGTCACCAGCGCGCGGGCAGTGCCGATCTGTCCCTTGACTGCCGAGACCGTCTTGCCGGTCAGCTCGCCGACCGCCGCGGGAGCGAGCGGGATGTCTGGACCGGCCACGGCCTTGCCGCCGAGTGCCTTGATCTGCCTGGCGACCGCACGCTTGTGCTCCCGCGTCTCCTTGAGGTGCTCCTTGAGTCGCTTCTGGTAGGTCTTCTTCTCGGTCAACGCAATGTGCGCCACGAGATCGGCCTCGAGCTCAGCCTCCTTGGCGTAGGCCTCGTTCAACCACTGCACGAGCCTTGCGTCGCGCTCATTCAACTTGTCCGCCATCGGTCGCTCCTCCGGGGGGTCGGTTTCGAAGCCGCGCCTGACCGCGCGGCACAAACAGGGTGTTCCTCTCTACTGCCCGGAAACGGTGATCAGGCAACAGCGGTCGGGACGCCGGCAATCGTGCAGATGAGTGCGCGGACCGCAGCGTTACGGCCCGCGGTCCGCGCACAGACTTGACTCGAGGATCTGGCGGTGGCAGGCGTCGAATCAGGCGGCGACCGGATCGCGGCTGTTCGCGTATGCGTCGCCGCTCTCGATCGTCATGCCGTCGTCTGAGCTCTCGATCGTCCGGGCTTGATCTGAAGCACCGAGATTGATCTGGACTGTCCGAGGCTTCTTCTGCTCGGGCTTGGGGATGTTGATCTCCAGCACTCCGCGGTCGAAGTGCGCCGCGATGCCGTCGGGATCGATGCCGTCGGGCAGTGTCAGCGACCGGGAGAACCCGCCGAACGCACGCTCGATCCGGGAGTAGCCCTGCTTCGACTCGACGTGCTTCGCCTTACGCTCGCCCGAGATTGTCAGGACGTTGTCCTCGAACTGGACATGCACGTCTTCATCAGCGAGCCCGGGCAGATCCGCCCGCAGCACATAGTGATCACCGGTCTCGACAAGATCCATCGCGGGAAGCCAGCGTCGCACCGTGCCGTTGCCACGCCCCGCTTGGTCGGTCTGATCGAAGAAGGTGTTGAAAAAACGGTTCATCTCGGTCTGGAGCGTGTTGAGCTCCGTGACCGGCTCCCAGCGAATCAGTGCCATCGTTGCCTCCTCTACGAGAACGGTTTTTTCCTACGCCCGTTCCAATAGATCTCAGTCCCCTCATGTCAAGTTTTTATCGGCGGTGCTCACCGCAAGTCGCTCCGGAGGTTCGTCACCGCGGCTCGTGCCGTGTGTTCGCCCGGTCTCGGGTGGCGTTGCGCAGCTTGCCCAGCGCGCGGTTCTCGATCTGCCGGACGCGCTCGCCCGACAGGCCGATCTGCTCGCCGATCTCACGAAGCGACTGCTCCGGCCCGTCGAGGCCGTAGCGGGCGCGCAGGACCATCCGCTCGCGGTCAGTCAAGCTCCCGAGCAACGCCCGGATCTGCTCGATCTCAGCGTGATCCAAAAGCTGCTCGTACGCGTCGGTGGCGAGCGGATCAGCCAGCAGCTCGCCGAGCGAGCCGATCTCGCCCTCTGGCCCCTGGATCGGCTCCTCGACTGACTGCGGCATCCGTTCGAGGGCCATCAACTCGCCAACCTGTGCGTGCGAGAGGCCGGTGCTGGCGGCCAGCTGATCACCGCTTGGCTCACGGCCGTGATCCGCGAAGTGCTGACCGTGAGCACGTTTGAGCTGCGCGAGGTGCCGCAGCGCGCGGTCGGAGAGAACCATCGGACGGGTCAGCTCGGCGACCAGCTGCTGCATCGCCTGGCGAACCCACCACGACGCGTACCCCCAGAACGGCACCCCCAGCGCGGGATCAAACCGCTCTAGCGCTCGCAGGAGACCCACCACCCCCTCTTGCATCAGTTCGGTTCGGGTGATCGCCGCCGAGCTGCGATACACGCGTGCGACCCCGGCGATCAGCGGCAGGAACGCCTCGACCAGTTCCTCTCGAGCACGCTTCTCTCCAGATTTCGCGGCCACCACCAGCTGGTGCTCCCGCGCGGCCGGAATCCGTTCCCGTTCACCGAGCCGATGAAGGTAGCGACCCGAGCTGGTTTCAGCGACCAACCGGCGGTGACGCAGATCGGCGGCAAGCTGCTGATCGAGCGCCCGTGCATCGCGCGACTCGACCTCCAGCAGCTCGCTCTCCGACTGTGTGATCTGGTCGCGGTCAGCGTTCATCCCGATCGTCAGGAGATAAATCCCGTTCCTCGGAGCTCGTCGTTCCGTCACGGACTGCCTTGCCGTAGCGTCGCCAGAGGGTGGCGCGGCTGATACCAAGCGCCTCGGCTATCTCGCTCTGGGACGCGCCCGCACGAGACGCACGGCGAACCGCTTCGCGAAGCTCCCTGTCACCACGCTCCATCACCGCTCGCAGACGTCGTATCGGCTCGTCACCCACTTCCGTCAGCGCACCCCTGGGCGAGCTGACCGGGCGCGGGCGGCCACAGCACCTGGTCGAGCCCCGTCAACGTCATGACCCGCCTCACCCGCGGCATCAGATCGTTCATCACGGACAGATCCCGTCCCTCGAGCTGTGCGTGACGAAGCGCACCGAGGATCGCGGCGATCCCGGTGCTATCGAGGAATTCGAGCGCGGACAGATCCAGCCGAACCGCCATGCCAGCATCTCGAAGCTGCGACAAACGGGCGGTCAGCTGCTGAACCGAAGACAGATCGAGCTCCCCCAACAACGCCAGGCGCGTGGCGCCGTCCGCCATGCGGGATTCGCGCATCTCAAACGATCCTGCGGGGCCGTGATCGAGCATCTCATTCGTTTCAAATTGAAACACATCAAAAAGTCGCTCGCAAGCTGTCGCTGCCACCAAACGACGGTGATTCGGTTGGTCGGAGAGTTCCACGGGTAGGCGGGAATCCGATGGCAGATGTTGTCGTGATTGGGTCCGGCCCCAACGGGCTCGTTGCGGCGAACCTCCTGGCTGACGCCGGGCTCGATGTGGTCGTCTGCGAGGAACAGCCGCATCCGGGCGGAGCGGTCCGATCCGCGCAACTGACTGTCCCCGGCTTCGAGCACGACGAGTGCAGCGCGTTCTATCCCTTTGTGGCGGCCTCGCCGGTGATGCGCTCCCTTGAACTCGAACGGTGGGGGCTGCGGTGGCGCCGCGCACCGCTGGTGGTCGCACATCCGGCTGGCGACGGCCGCACCGCGGTCCTCTCCCAGGATCCCGAGGAGACCGAGGCATCTCTGGAGGCGTTCGGTGCCGGTGACGGTGCCGCGTGGCGGCGCCTGATGTCCAGCTGGGCGGCAATCGAGGAACCGTTCATGGATGCCTTCACCACACCGTTCCCGCCGATTGCGGCGGCGCTGCGCCTGCTGGCGCGAGTCCGGGTCCGCGGCGCACTGGAACTCGGGCGACTCGGCCTGATCACCCTTCGGCGGTTCAGCGCCGAGACGTTTCAAGGAGCTGGAGCAGGCCTGCTGCTCGGCGGCAACGCCCTGCATGCCGATCTCACACCCGAGTCCCCGGGGAGCGCGCTGTTCGGGGTGATCCTGTGCGGCATCGGCGCGCGGCACGGCTTTCCGGTCCCCGAGGGCGGAGCCGGACGACTCGCCGATGCGCTCGTCGCCCGGCTGACGGCCAGCGGCGGAACGGTGCGCTGCGGCGAACGTGTCGCCCGGATCATCGTCTCCGGGGGTCGAGCTCGCGGCGTCAGGTTGGCCGATGGGAATGAACTCACGGCGCGGGTCGGGGTGCTTGCCGACACCGGGGCCCCCCAGCTCTACCGGGAACTGCTCGCAGCCGCCGATGCACCTCCCCGGACCCTGCGCGCGCTCGAACGCTTCCAGTACGACAACTCAACGATCAAACTCGACTGGGCGCTGTCCGCCCCGATTCCGTGGCGCTCCGAATCGGCTCGGCGGGCCGGAACCGTCCACACCGCCGAGAGCATGGACTTCCTGTCGGAGGCGACGGGTCATCTCGAGCGTCAGATGATTCCTCCACGACCGTTTCTGATCATCGGCCAATACGGCGTCGCCGATCTAACGCGGGCACCCGCGGGAAAGGACACCGCGTGGGCCTACACCCACGTCCCCCAGAACACGCGCGGCGATGCCGGTGGAGACCTGCGCGGCGTCTGGGATCGGGACGAGCTGACTGCGTACGCAGTCCGTATGGAGGACGAGATCGAAGCGCTCGCCCCCGGCTTCAAGGAGCGGATCATCGGCCGCAGCATCTTGGGGCCGCATGAGTTCCAAGCGCGTAACCGCAATCTCGTCGGTGGAGCGATCAACGGGGGCACCTCGCAATTTCACCAGCAACTGGTGTTCCGGCCGGTGCCGGGCTGGGGCCGGCCCGAAACTCCGATTGCCGGCCTGTGGCTCGCCTCGAGCTCGGCCCATCCCGGGGGCGGGGTACACGGAGCGCCGGGCGCGATCGCCGCTCGGGCTCTGCTGCACCGGCGCCGGCTCCTGCGGCGGTGACGCGCGCACATGCTCCTGCGGCGGTCACGCTCCCACAGGGGTGACGCGAGCCCACGCGAAGCTCACCGGTTGCGTTTCCCGCGCGCTGGGTAGACATCCGCCGTGGCGATCACCGAAGCACAGTTCGCAGTCCCGCCAGAGCGCGTCTTCACCGTGCTGTCGGACCCCAACGGCTATGGCGACTGGGTTGTCGGCTCACACAGCATTCGCGACGCCGACCCGCACTGGCCGGCCGCGGGAGCACGCTTTCACCATCGGGTCGGGGTCGGTCCATTCACCGTCAACGACCACACCGAAGTGCTGGAGGCCGATCCGCCTCACCGGCTGGTCCTTCGCGCGCGAGCCCGCCCCCTCGGCACGGCCAAGGTTGAGATCGTGCTCGCCGCGCGCGACGGCGGCACTCACGTCACGATGAAAGAGGTCGCCGGCGATCCGCTTTCCAAACTCGCACTTAACCGTTTGACCGATCCGCTCGTGCATATGCGTAACGTCGAATCCCTCCGGCGGCTGCAGCGGATCAGTGAAACCGGCCACGTCAAGACCTGATCACGCGCAAACTCGCCGGTGAAGCGCGCCCGCACCACACACATCTCGATCAGATCTCCGCGCGGTAGCGAACGCCGAGATCGGGTAGAGGGTTAGCCGTGAGATTCGCTGCCCTCCTGTCCACCACCCTTCTCTGCGCGCTCGCCATCGTCGCCGCGCTCACGCTCGGCGGTCCCGGTTGGATCGTCGTCGCCGCCGTGTTCGGGGCCGTCGCGTGCCTGGGCGTCTATGACCTGGTGCAGCGCCGCCACTCGATCCTGCGCAACTATCCGATCCTCGGTCATGCCCGCTTCATGATGGAGGCGATTCGTCCCGAGCTGCAGCAGTACTTCATCGAACGCAACACGGACGGCCGCCCGTTTGACCGTGACACGCGCACCTCGATCTACGAGCGGGCGAAGGGAATCAAGGACGAGCAGGCCTACGGCACCGAGCGCGACGTGATGGAGCCGGGCTATGAGTGGCTCCTGCAGTCGATCCATTCCTTCGACCCGCCGAAGCAGGTCCCCACGGTCCGGATCGGCGGCCCGGACTGCACGCGCCCCTACGACATCGCCCTGCTCAACGTCTCGGCGATGTCATTCGGCGCCCTGTCGGCGGCGGCTCTGACCGCGCTGAACCAGGGGGCGGCAAAGGGCGGCTTCGCGCACGACACCGGCGAGGGCGGGCTCTCCCGCTACCACCTCAGCGGTGGCGATGTCGTGTGGGAAATCGGCACCGGCTACTTCGGCGCTCGGACCAAGGACGGCGGTTTTGACCGCGAGAAGTTCCGCACCAAGGCCGCGCACGAGGCGGTCAAGTGCGTGTCACTGAAACTGAGCCAGGGCGCCAAACCGGGCATCGGCGGTGTCCTGCCCGGACCCAAGGTCACGCATGAGATCGCCGATGCGCGCAGCGTCCCGCAGGGCGAGACATGTGTGAGCCCGCCCGGTCACCGGGTGTTCTCGACACCTCGGGAGCTCGTGCGCTTCATCGCTGAGATGCGCGAGCTGGCCGGCGGCAAGCCTGCCGGCTTCAAGCTGTGCATCGGTACCCGCCACGAGTTTCTGGCGATCTGCAAAGCGATGGTGGAGGAAGGGTCAACGCCGGATTTCATCATCGTCGACGGCGCCGAGGGGGGCACCGGTGCCGCTCCAGGCGAGTACGAGGATCACATGGGCACTCCCCTCACAGAGGGTCTGATGATCGTCCACAACGCGCTCGTCGGCTCCGGTCTGCGCGACCGCATCAGGATCGGGGCCAGCGGCAAGATCGCGACCGGCTCTGACATCGTCAAGCGTCTGGCGATCGGCGCCGACTACACGAATGCGGCACGGGCGATGATGATGGCTGTCGGCTGCATCCAGTCCCAGCGCTGCAACACCAACGAGTGCCCCGTCGGGGTCGCCACCCAGGATCCGAAGCGATCCCGTGCGCTCGACGTCGGCGACAAGACCGAGCGCGTCTATCGCTACCAGCATGCGGTCGTTGCCGAGGCGCAGCGACTGATCGCATCGATGGGGCTGCACTCTCCCGCCGAGGTCGGTCCCCACCATCTCGTCCGCCGCGTCGACCATGTCACCTCACGCAGCTATGCCGAACTGTATGAGTGGCTCGCGCCGGGCCAGCTACTCGATGACCCGCCCGAGTCGTGGCTCGCCGATTGGGAGCGCGCCGACCCCGACTCATTCGCGCCCCGCCCGATCACGGCCCAGCACAGCTGATGGCGACCGTCGCAGAGACACTCGTTGATGCCCTCGCAGACCTTGGCGTGCGATCCGTCTGGGGCGTCGTCGGTGATGCGCTGAATCCGATCACCGACGCGATCCGTCGCAGCGACCAGATCGAGTGGATCGGGGTCCGCCACGAGGAGGCCGGGGCCTTCGCCGCCGGCGCTCAGGCCCAGCTCACGGGCACGCTCGGAGTGTGCATGGGGACGGTCGGACCGGGCTCGCTGCACCTCCTCAACGGCCTCTATGACGCCCGGAAGTCCCACGCACCCGTGTTGGCGATCTGCGGCCAGGTGCCGCTCGCTGAGCTCGGCAGTGACTTCTTTCAGGAGATCGACAACGACGCGGTCTTCCGTGACGTCGCCGAGTTCTGCCGCACGCTCACGAGCCCGGAGCAGCTGCCGGGACTGCTTGAGCAGGCGGTCCAGCTCGCCCTCGACGCTCCCGGCGTGGCCGTCCTCACCATCCCCGGTGACATCGGCGGCCTCGACGCCCCCGACACCAAACCCCGCTTCTCACGCACCCGCGTGCCGGTGATCCCCGATCCGTCCCAGCTGGCCCGCGCGGCGGGCATGATTGACGAGGCCGAGCGCGTGACGCTGCTCGTCGGCCACGGCGCGCGCCACGCGCGACAGGAGGTTCTCGCCCTCGCGGACCGATTGGCAGCCCCGATGGTGCTGACGCTGAAGGCCAAGGAGGGGCTCGAACGGGAGAACCCGTTCGAGGTCGGACAGAGCGGACTGATCGGCAACCCGGCAGCCCAGCATGCGTTCGAGAGCTGCGAGCTCCTGCTGATGCTCGGCACCGACTTCCCCTACACCGACTGGTATCCCAAGGGTAAGCGCGTGGTTCAGGTCGATCACCGTCCCGGCCATATCGGCCGTCGGACCGCTGTCGAACTCGGCGTCGTCGGCGATGCCGGTCTTGCGGCCGCCGCGCTGCTCGAGCGCGTCCACCCCAAGGACGATCGGAGCCACCTGGAGGACGCCACCGGACGCTACCGCTCGTGGCGCGAGCGCCAGCTGGAACTCGCGGACCCCGAATTCGACACCCGCGGCGTGATCGATCGGGTTCGCTCCGTCTTTGACAATCCCGACGACCGGATCCGCCCCGAGGCGGTGGCGGTGGCCGTGGACCGCCACGCCTCTGACCAGGCGGTGTTCACCTCCGACACAGGGATGTCGACGGTGTGGCTCTCACGGTTCGTCACGATGGGCGGGACGCGACGGCTGATCGGCTCATACAACCTCGGCTCGATGGCCAACGCGATGCCGCAGGCGCTCGGCGCTCAGGCGCTCGACCGCTCCACCGAGGTGGTCGCCTTCTGCGGCGATGGCGGCATCACGATGCTGCTGGGTGATCTGATCACCGCGGTCACCCACCAGCTCCCCGTTCGGCTGGTCGTCTTCAACAACGGGCGCCTGGGCATGGTCAAGCTGGAGCAGGAGCAGGCCGGCCTGCCTGAGTTCGGTACCGAGCTCACGAACGTCGACATCGCCGGCATCGCCCGCGCCGCCGGCCTGCACGCGATCCGCGTGGAGCGGCCCGACGCTCTTGACGAAGCCATCCGCACGGCCTTCGCCCACCCCGGGCCGGTCCTGCTCGACGTCGTAACCAACCCCGACGAGGTGTCGCTGCCGCCCAAGGTGAAGCCCGCCCAGGCGTGGGGCTTCGCGATCGCCAAGCTCACCGAGACGCTCGAGAGCCGCCGCGCCTGAGAGCCGCCGGGAGCAGGCATGAGCGAGCCCTTCGGACTGCTGATCATCGGAGGCGGCCCGGCCGGTTTGGCCGCGGCACGTGGCTTCCGCGCTCTCGAACGGGATCTGCCGGTCGCGATCGTCGCCGACGAGCACCGGATGCCATACGAGCGCCCGCCGCTCACAAAGGAACTGCTGCGCGGGGACTCCGCGCCTGACGACCTGTCGCTCGAGGCGGAGTCGTGGCTGGACGAGCAGCGGGTCGATCTGATCGCCGGCCGCGCGGTCACGCTCGACCCGGCGGCCCGGACCGTCGGGCTGTCCGGCGGCAGCGAGCTGCGCTACACGCAATGCGTCCTGACCACCGGCGCCGAGCCGACCCGGCTGCCGATCCCCGGTGCCGACCGTCCCTGGGTTCACGTCGTCCGCACACTCGACGATGTCCGCGAACTCACCGCCCGCCTGGGGGACGATGCCCCGGCGGCCGTGATCGGTTCGGGATTCATCGGATGCGAGATCGCCAGCTCACTGCGAGCACGCGGACATTCCGTCGATCTCGTCTCCGACGAACCGGCACCCAACGCCGCCCGACTCGGGCCCGAGGCCGCCGCGATCATCGCCGACTGGCTGATCGAGGACGGGGTGCGGCTGCATCTGGGGTTACCCGTCGAGGCGCTCAGTGCGGATGACGGGACGGTGGTGGTGACCGCCGGCGAACAGCAGATCCCGGCCGAGGTGATCGTCATGGCGTCGGGGGTCCGGCCTCGCTCAGAGCTCGCCGCCGCGGCCGGTTTGGAACTCGATCAGAGCGCGGTCCCGGTCGACGCCGCGATGCGCACTCGTCGTGACGGGCTGCTGGCCGCAGGCGACGTGGCCAAAGCCGAGAATCGCGCCGCCGGTCGTACGCTGCGTGTCGAGCACTGGGGCGACGCGCTGGCTCAGGGCGAGATCGCCGGTAGGACTGCGGCTGGGGGCAGCGCGGCGTGGGACTCGGTGCCCGGGTTCTGGTCAACGATCGGCACGCGCACGCTCAAGTACGCCGCGTGGGGCGACGGCTTCGAGCACAGCCATCTCGAGCACCACGAGCACGGCGGCTTCACGGTCTGGTACGGCGCAGCGGGCCGGCTCGTCGGCGTCCTGACCCACAAGGCCGACGACGACTACAAGCAGGGCAGCGAACGGATCAAGCAGGGCGCTCCGTGGCCGTTCTGACGATCGCGGTCTCGGCCGCGGGGCAACCGGGTAGTTGCCACGAAGAGAATCGACGTGAACGAGAGGAGTTCCGATGTCTGTGAAGAGCAGTTCAAACGGGATCCTCGCCGAAGAGAACGGTGAGGCCCGCGAGGAGATCGTCCAGATGCTGACCAGGGCGTACTGGATGGAGATCGAGACCGTCATCAGCTACATGGCGAACTCGATCAATCCCGACGGCGTGCGCGCCCAGGAGATCATCAAGTCTCTGGAGCAAGACATCCAGGAGGAGCTCGGCCACGCCCGCCAGTTCGGCGAGCGGATCAAGGAGCTCTACGGCGTCGTTCCCGGAAGCCTCGACTTCTCCGCCGAGCAGACCTTCCTGCAGCCGCCCGAGCACCAGACCGACGTCGTCCACGTGATCAAGGGAGTGATCGAGGCCGAGACGGGCGCGATCGACTACTACAACGAGATCGTCGAGCGAACCGACCCGATCGATCCCGTGACCAACGACATGGTGATCGCCATCCTTCACGACGAGGAGGGCCACCGGCGCCTGTTCGAGGGTTTCCTGCGCGAGTACGAGACCGAGGCGCGAGGCTGAGCCCGCCGCGCATCCCCACGACGTCGGAACAGCACTCGCTGTGGTTGTCCGGGCCCGTTGGCCCGGACCACCGAGCGCTGACCGGGACCCAGCGCGCGGACATTGTCGTCGTCGGCGGCGGGATCGCCGGCGTCACGACGGCGTTGCGGCTCGCCCGGGCGGGGGCAGAGGTGGTCGTGCTTGAAGCCGACCGGATCGCCTCCGGTGTCACCGGGAACACCTCCGCGAAGCTGAGCGCACTGCAGGGAACGTTGCTCAGCACGATCAACTCGCGGCACGGTGAGGAGGTCGCCCGGCTCTATGCGCAGGCCGGCCGGACGGCCGTTGATGACGTCGCTGACCTGGTCCGGGATCTGCGCATCGAGTGCGAGCTGGATCGTCGCCCGGCCGTCACGTACGCCGCCACCGAGGATGAGCTTGAGTCGGTCGCGGGGGAGTTCGACGCCGCAACCAGAGCCGGCCTGCCCGTCAGCTGGAGCGACACCGACGCCGGTCTGCCGTACACGGTCGCGGGGGCCGTCCGGCTCGACGATCAGATCGGCCTGCATCCCGTGCGCTATGTCCGTGGACTGGCCGTGGCGGCGATCGAGGCCGGCGCTCAGATCTTCGAGCACTCGCGCGTGGTCGAGGTACATGACGGTTCGCCGTGCCGGGTCCGCACCGAGCACGGCGAGGTCCACGCCGACCAGGTCGTGATCGCCACCCATTTCCCGATTCTCGACCGCGGATTGTTCTTTGCCCGAATGAAGGCCCAGCGCTCTTACTGCGTCGCAGCACGGCTGACGGGGGCCCCGCCGTCAGCGATGGCGATCAGTGCCGGCAGCCCGACCCGCTCAATCCAGTTCCTGGAGGGGACACTCGTCGTCGGCGGCGAGGGGCACGCGGCCGGCGCGGCAAACGTCGGCCCCGACCGATTTGACGCACTCCAGCGCTTCGCCTGCGAGCACTGGGCGCTCGACGGATTCAGCTGGCGATGGTCAGCGCAGGATCCGGTCCCCTACGACCACCTGCCGATGATCGGTCCGCTCGTCCCAAGATCGCGGACCCTGTGGGTCGCCACCGGGTGGGCCAAGTGGGGGCTGACCGGGGGAACGTTCGCAGCACGCATCCTCGCCGATGAGATCCTCGGCCACCACCACGAGTGGAGTCGGTGCTTCTCCCCCACGCGTCTCAGCCTCCGCTCGACGCCCGAGGTCGCCACGCTTGGCACGAAGTTCGCCGCCCTGATGGTTGCCGACCGCGTGACGCCGGCCGAGGTCAGCGACCCGAGCGAGATCCCGCCGGACAGCGCCAGGATCGTCCGCCACGGACTCGGCAAGATCGGCGTCTACCGCGATGCCGAGCGGCAGCTTCATCCGGTGTCACTGCGCTGCACGCATCTCGGCTGCCTGCTGCGGTTCAACGCCGCCGAGCGCAGCTGGGACTGCCCGTGCCACGGCTCGCGATTCGGCATCGACGGAGCGGTTCTTGAGGGCCCCGCGGTGGCACCACTGAGCCAGCCCGAACTCGACACGAACGACAACCCCGGCGAGTAGTGCTCGGATCGGCTCGGTGGGCGTCGGTGTGAACAGCGTCACCGGCGCGGCCTTGCCTTCAGCGGCAGCGAGCCGCCACACTCAACCGGTGGCGGGTCAGTCAGCAGGCTCAGCGTTCGCTCCGGCATGAGCACGATCTCGCCGGTGGCGCGGGTCGCGTGCGCGATCCGACGCCGGACGAGCCACGTTGCCGCTTGCGCGCGCCAGATCGCATCCCGATCCACCACAGCCCTCGAATCCTCCCAGTTGCCCTCGCTTGTGCTTGAGGAAATGTCGTGCGTTCGACCGACGTTGTGATCATCGGAGCAGGTGCCGCCGGCCTGATGTGTGCCCTGACCGCGGCCGGCCGTGGACGCGAGGTGGTGCTGATCGAGCACGCCAACAAGGCCGGCAAGAAGATCCTGATGTCCGGCGGCGGCCGCTGCAACTTCACCAACCTGTACACGGACCCGGCCAACTTCTTCTCGCACAACCGGCATTTCGTGAAGTCGGCTCTGGCCCGCTACACCCAGTGGGATTTCATCGCAATGGTCGATCGGCACGGCGTGCCGTACCACGAGAAGAAACTGGGCCAGCTGTTCTGTGACAACAAGTCCCGGGACATCCTCGACATGCTCCTTCACGAATGCGCGCAGGCTGGGGTTGACCTCCGCCTACGCACCGCGGTGCAGGAGATCGAGAAAACCGACGCCGGATACCTCGTGAGCACCGACATCGGGCAGCTCGCCGCCCCGTCGCTGGTCGTCGCCACCGGTGGCCTCTCGATCCCGACGATGGGTGCCACCGGCTTCGGGTATCAGATCGCCCGGAAGTTCGGCCACAGCGTGCTGCCCACCCGCGCCGGTCTTGTGCCGTTCACGGTCGCCGACCAGCTGAAGGAACTATGCACCGAGCTGTCCGGTACGTCGGTGGCGTGCCTGGTCAGCTGCAACGGTCACAGCTTCCGGGAGAACATCCTGTTCACCCACCGCGGCCTCAGCGGTCCGGCGATCCTGCAGATCTCCTCGTTCTGGCAACCCGGCGATGCCGTCGAGATCAACCTGCTGCCCGACCGCGATGCGCTGGAGTGGCTGCAAGCCCAGCAGGCCGCACGCCCCGACAGCGCACTGAAGACCGTGCTCGGCGATGTCTTCACCAAGAAGATGGCGGGTCTGCTCGTTGATCGCTGGTGCGCCTCCAAGCCGATGCGGCAGTACACCTCAGTCGAACTGCGCGACCTCGCCGAGAAGCTCGGCGCGTGGCAAGTGGTGCCGGCCGGCACCGAGGGCTACCGCACCGCCGAGGTCACCCTGGGCGGCGTCGACACCCGCGAAGTGTCGTCAAAGACGATGGAATCGCTGAACAGCCCCGGCCTGTACTTCGTCGGCGAGGTACTCGACGTCAGCGGCCACCTCGGCGGATTCAACTTCCAGTGGGCGTGGGCATCGGGCCACGCAGCGGCGCAGTATGTCTGAGCGGACGGGGTGCTCCCGCAGCTCTAGATCCAGCCCTTCTCGGTTGCCTGGAGGACCGCTTGGGCGCGGTCGACGACGTTGAGCTTTGCGTAGATGTTGTGCAGGTGCGTGCGCACCGTACTTGGGGCCAGATCAAGCTCGTAAGCAATGGCCTTGTAGACCTTTCCGTGCGCGAGCTGGACCAGAACCGCCGTTTCTCGGTTCGAGAGTGGGCTGGGCTCGGCACGGCGGCGGTCACTTCCTGCGGGGTGCGGGAGGTCGAAGAGGACATCTCTCAATGACGCGGTGGTCAGTCCACAAGCATTGGCCAGACGAAGCATGGCCGTCCGGTTGACGGCATCACCTTGAACGTGGTGCGCGATCATGTCGGCGAGCCGGACGTAGGTCCCGCGCTCATCGCGAGATTCGTCGGTGTGATGGGAGGCAACGACTTGTCCCAGGCTGCTCGCCAGTTGCCAGCGGTCGAGCAAGAGGTCGCCGAGACTCGCGTGGTCCAGTCCGTAGGTGTGACGCTCCTGAGCGAGGCGCTGCTCAGGACTGTCGGACATCACATGCTGCTCCTGGGCATACCCACTGTCAGCGCGCCCAAGGACGAGTTTCCCGATGTCGTGAAGCAGAGCAAGGAGGACGAGGTCATCACGGCATCTCGGGTCGTCAACGATCCGGGATACAGCTCGTGACACAGTCTGTGCGTGCACCCGGCCGTGGTGCATGAGTATCTCCAGCGGGGTTGTCCGCCACGGAAACCGGGCGCGTGGTACTGACGAGATCGTGTCGCGAATCTCGACAAACGTCAGCGCCTCCACAGCATCTGGAATGTTGACGATCGGGCGACGTCGAGCCGCGGACTGAGCGCGGCGCAAGACAGCGACGGCGAGGCCGCAGTCACTCTCGATTGCAGCAACGACTTCGCCCCGGCCGGCCTCGCCGCGCTCGGTCGCGCTGACGAGCCGGTCATGGGCGAGCGAGAACGCGGGAACGGCGTCGAACTCCAGGATCGCCGCGTGTAACCCGGCGCGCGTCACCGTCGTGCGTGAGGTGCGCCGACCTGTCACGACGCCCGGCCGACCTGCAGGCTCGCCATCCCCTTGGTGGCTCCCGGCTTCGTGGTCAGCGATCACCGAGACGAGCGCATCGACAACCTCCGGATCGAACTGTTCACTTCGGCCACGCCTAACCTGCTCCAACGCCGACTCCTCGCCGACGCCGGTTCGGTGTGGTCTGTCCGTCGCGATCGCGACGAACGCGTCGCACGCCGCGATCACGCGACTCGGCAGCGGGATCTGCTCCCCCGCCTTGGCGTCCGGGTATCCGCCGCCGTCCCACCGTTCGTGATGCGATCTCACGGTGTCCGCAACTGCGGCGACCGGTGCCAGCTGCGACAGCAGCTCCGCACCGAGGATCGGGTGGCGGGTGACGAGTGCCCAGTCAGCCGGTGACCGCGCGCCCGTCGCCAGAACAACCGAATCCGGCAGCCCGATCATCCCAACGTCGCGGACGCGCACACCGAGGTCGAGCTGCGCCTCCGCGATGGCATCGAAACGGAGCCGACGGCCCACACGGATGGCGAGCTGACGAACCATCGGCGTCGACGCGTACGCGTCGGGTGCTCGTGCTCTGATGGCTGCTTCGAGACCGGCGGCGATCCACCACGCGTCATCGTGCTCCACGTCTGATCGTTCACCTCAGTCGAGCGCTAGCGGTTGTGGGCGGCCGAGGTGATAGCCCTGGGCGAGATCGACGCCGTATTCCCGAAGCAGATCGAGGGTTGCTGCGTCCTCGACGCCCTCGGCGATCGTCTGCTGACCGAATCCCTGAGCGATGTTCACGATCGCTCTCACGAGGTGCTGGTTTGTCGCATTTGTCGGAAGACCGCGGACGAATGCAATGTCGATCTTCAGAAATGCGATCGGGAGCTTCTGCAGGTAGGTGAGGCTCCCATAGCCGGTTCCAAAGTCGTCGAGGGCAAGCGCGCAGCCCATCTCCGTGATCCCCCGGGCGAACGCCTCACCTGCGGCCAGATCCTTCATCAGCGCGGTCTCGGTGATCTCAAACACGATCGCTGGCCGGATCGGCGCCGGCCTCACCAAGTGCCAGCTCGATCCTGTGGAGCAAGTCGGGTGCTCCGATCGACGCCGCTGACAGGTTTGCGTGGAGACACAATCCGGTTGCCGCGAGACGTGCTGCTTGGCTGATGACCCAATTGTCGAGCTTCTCGGATCTGTCCGTACTTCTCGGCGACGGGGAGAAAATGCCCAGGCGGAATGATCTCGCCCTCGCGGTCCACCATTCTCACCAGCAACTCTTGGCTGCGACGCGGCCTGTTCGGTGAGCGGAACGATCGGTTGCGAATAGAGAACCAACCGCTCCTCGTCGAACGCGTCACGCAGGCGTCCGACCCAGCTGAGCTCATCGAGCTCGTGCTGGACCCGCATCTCCTCGGTGTGTTCCTCGGTCGTATCGCGAAATACGACGACCGAACCTCGAACCGTCGTCCCGCTGAGCAGTGGCGCCGCGGAGCCCGCGATCCGCAATATGCTGCCATCGCCGCGGGTGAACACGTCGTCGGTGATCCGCACTGACTGACCGTCGACGAGGACTCCTGTCAGCCGGCACTCATCCTCACCCAACCGCGACCCGTCCGCGCCGTGATGATGGAAAGCCGCATGGACCGACTTGCCGCGGAGCTCCTGCTCTCCCCGTCCGAGCATCTTCAGGCCAGCTGGATTCATGAACACGAGCCGGCCGTGGACGTCGGTGACGTAGAGGCCCTCCGCGATGTTCTCCATCACGACCGAGCGCAGATCGTCGGACTGTCGGAGCGCGGTGACGTCGATCACGACGAGGCCGATCCCGATCACTTCCCCACTGAGCCAAACCGGGTAATAGCTCGCGAGCATGTGACGCGTGTCGTCAGGTGCCGACGCGTACACGCGCTGCTTCTCGACGTTGACAACGGGCTCACCGCTATCCAGCACCTGCCGATAGATTGGCGCGACATCGGGCCACACGTCCGGCGCGACCTCGGCCACCGTCCGTCCGAGCTGTTGCTCGAGCGGCAGCCCCAGGGCTGCCGCCAGAGGCTCGTTCATCTGCAGGATCCGGAAGTCTCGGTCGACGAATCCAAAGCCGACGGGGGCAGAGGATTGAAGCGTCTGCAGAAGCGTCAACGACTCGGCGGTCTGACGCTCGGCTTGGCGAAGCTGCTCGTGCAGGCGCGTCTGCTCGACGTTCGCCGCCTCGAGTTGGGACACCTTCTGGACCAACTTGGCGTTGAGGACGCGTAGCTGCTCGGGTCCGAACTCCTCGCTCAGCTTTGGCGAGGCGGCGACCGTACTGACACCGAGCGCGTCATTGACGACGTCGATGATCTCCTCGGGCTCACATGGCTTGGCGAGGATGTGAGAGACACCGAGTGTCTCGGCGAGCTTGGCGAGCTCGACCTCGTCACAATTCGCCGTACAGAAAACCACGCGTGTATCTCTCAGAGCCTGATCGGCTCGCAGCTCGCGAACGAACTCCGGGCCGTTCATGCCCGGCATCAGGAAATCCACGATGACCAGGTCGGGTCGTGTCTCGCGCGCCAGTGCGAGCGCCTCATCGCCGGTTGACGCCTGCACCACCGTGTGCCCGGAGTAGCCGAGCACCGTCATCAGCAGCTCGCGTTCCACCGGCCGATCATCGAGCACCAGGACCGAACTCACAGCTCACCCACCTTTGCACTGTGATCGTCGCGCCCGGCGACCAGAAACGGCTCGATCCTGGCCAGGAATGTTTCAGGATCAATCGGCTTCTGGATGTAGCCATCAAAACCAGCGGCGGCAATGCGCTCGCGGTCGCCGACCATCGCTGAGGCGGTCACTGCGACGATCCGAGTTCGCTCGAGTCCCGGCGTGCTGCGAACGGTCGCCGCCACCTGATAGCCGTCGATCACCGGCATCCGGATGTCGAGGAGGATGAGATCCGGACGCATCTCGATGGCGATCCTCAGCGCTTCTTGGCCGTCACGCGCAAGCACCGGTTCATAGCCGTGAGCCCTGAGCAGATAGTCGAGCAGCGTCATGTTGTCCGCGTTGTCCTCCACCAGGAGAATGCGCGCCGACATCAGAGGCACGGCTCCGTCAGCTCGACCGTGAACGTGGTGCCCTCGCCGGGGACGCTCGCGAACGTAATCGCGACCGCGATCAAGTCCGCCAATGTCTGGCAGATATAGAGGCCGAGCCCGGTCCCCTCGTAGGGCTGGGTCGAGGAGGACTTGATCTGCTCGAAGGCGGCAAACAGTTGCTCCTGATCAGCGACTTCGATGCCACGTCCGGTGTCGACCACCCGGAAACAAGTTCCCGAGTGGTCGTCGGGATCGCCACCGGCCGCACTGAGCTGAACGCTTCCGGTATCGGTGAATTTGATCGCATTGTTGGCGAGGTTGATCAGGATCTGGCTCAACGCCCGTCGATCGCTGCGAACGGTCAGTCCGACAACAGGTGCGTGCATGATCAGCTCGACACCCTTCTCCTCGGCGAGCGGACGCAGCCCGAGCGCAACCTCGTTCAACAGCTCGCAACAGTTGATCGACTCGACATTCAGTTCGAACTTCCCGGCTTCAATTCGAGCGAGATCGAGGAGGTCGTTGATGAGCGACAGCAGGTGACGGCTGCTCGCCTGGACCGTACGCAGATGCTGGGTCTGGGAGGCGTTCAAGGGCCCCGCGAGCCCCATCAACAGCGTCCCGCTGAACCCGAGGATCGCGTTCAGCGGCGTGCGCAGCTCGTGGCTCATGTTGGCCAGAAAGCGATCCTTTGCCTTGCTGGCTTCCTTGAGTCTGAGGTTCGTGTCCTGGAGATCCTGTTCGAATCGGCGGCGCTCGGTGATGTCGCGGATCGCCGCGATCACCAGTAGGCCATCAGGGGTTTGCAGCGGACTGAGACTGATCTCGATCGAGAATTCAGAACCGTCTCGGTGCCGTCCATGCAGATCGAACTCGGCCCCGATCGAACGCGCGAGAGGCTCGGTGAAGAACTCCGAGCGGAGCGTCGGGTGCTGCTCGTGGTAGCGGACCGGCATCAGCAGCTCGACCGGGCGGCCAACCAGTTCGTGACGGCTGTATCCGAACAACCGCTCCGTCTCGGCGTTGGCGAGCTGAATCTCGCCGGCTGTATTGACCAGGACCATCGCATCTGGCACCGATTCAAGGAGCGACAGCGTGTACTTCGAGCGCTCGCCGTCAGCAGCCAGCCGCTGCTCCGCGGTGATGTCTCTTGAAATCAGTAGAAAGCCCGAAACCGTCCCGTCGGCGGCGCGCCGAGGGGCCACTGTGACCCGGGCGGTGAACGTCCCTCCGTCCTTGCGCCGGCGCTCGACGGTCCCCTCCCAGGTCCCGTGATCCAGGGCCCCTTGCATCATGGTGTCTGAGAGCCGACGGGTCTGATCCTCGTGTGTGTGCAGGGCGGACTCGGGTTGCCCGACGACCTCGGCCGGGCGGTATCCGTACAGCCGGCGCGCGCCCTCATTCCAAAGCTGGATGACGCCAACGTCGTCGGTAGCGATGATCGAGAACTCGGTTGACGCCTCGAGCACGCTCTCGACGAACTGCATCGCGCCCTCCTCGTTGCGGAACGCCCGCTGTCCTACGGTGTTGGGGTCCTGCTGCGCGACCTTGGGCACACGGCTCTCCTCCTTGCCCGTAGTCTCAAGCACCGCCGCGCCACTGAACATCCGCAGGTTCGAGGACCTCTGGGATCTACTGGATGAGACCGAGCCGAAGCCCCTGAGCAACCGCGGCTGCCCTGTCTGCCACGCCCAGCTTCTCGTAGACGTGATCAAAGTGCGTCCGGACCGTCGAGGAGCTGATTCCCAGTTTCTCGGCGATCTGCGGGGCCGAGTTGCCAGCGGCGGCAAGCATCAGCACCGCCGACTGGCGAGCCGTGAGGTACCGATTTGCAAGCTCGCCCCCGCGATGTGAAAAGAACTCCCCCAGCTCGCCACCGATCGCCGCGATCGTCGGCAACAGCCGAGCGATCAGATCCGGCGAGTGGCCGTGGTAGAACTCGAAAACGGCGATCACCTCTCCTTGGTGAAGCGCGGGAAACGCTATCGCGCTGCGCAACCCCGCCTCGGTCGCGGCGAGCCGACGGCGTGGAAGCTCGTCCTCAAGAAGATCGACGAGGATCTCGGTCCGCTTCGATTGCCAGCTCCGGCCTGGTAAGGCAATCCCAGGCGGACACCGCAGCGTCGTGGTCGCGGCCGTGAGCGCAGCCAGTTCAACTCCCGGCTCGCTCCACAGGGCGGCCGGAACCAGCGCGCCGTCCTCCGGAAACCACAGGGTCCCGCAACGGAGTTCCAGCGCCCGACCGAGCTCGCCAAGTAGCCGCACCGCTCCACCTACCTGACCATCCCAATCCGCAAGCGTCTTTGAGACGCCGAGGCGCGCGGCCGCCTCCTGTTTCGTCATGTGTTCGCGGGTGACGTCCCGGATCACGCCAACGATCCGCGTTGGACCGGAGCGGTCTGAATCGAGCGACGTGATCGTCGACCGAAGGTAATGCACCCCCAGGTCCGGATGTTCGATCGCGATGTCAATCGACGGAGTGCGAGAAAGGTCACGAGCACGCTCAAGATGCCTGAGCACCCGGTCTCGATCGGCTGGGGGCAGCCGCTGGAGGAGGGCCGTCTGACTCGGCGCGACCTGATCAGGAGCGAACCCAAAAAGCCGGTACATGTTGTCCGACCACAGCCAACTGTCCGTCCGCGGGTTCCATTCCCAGCAGCCCGCGTTGACGCTGCGCTCCCCCGCCGCGAACAACGCGACGAGACGCTCCGATCTCGGCGGCTCGGCCGCCTTCGACGACCCAGACGCTTCCGAGCTGGACTCCATAATGACCTTCTTAGACTTCAGTCCAACAGTCGAACCGAGCGTCCGTACCCTTCTTCCTCCTGCCGAAACGGAGTGTAGTTCTTCGGCGCCTGGTGCTGCTGAGAGTTTGATTAGTCAGTCAGTCCGCGCTACGTCGGTATGACGGTGTCCGGCCCCCCGCTGTTCGGTCCAGGCCGAGTGAGAGTCTCTGGAGTGTTGAGAGGCCGAATGGGGGTGTGAGTGCCTGGGAAGCGGTATACGCCTGAGCAGATCGTGGCGAAGCTGCGGGAGTCTGAGAAGCTCGAGGCGCAGGGGTTGACGGTCGCTGCGCGGTGTAAGCGCATGGGGATCAGTGAGCAGACGTTCTTTCGTTGGCGGATCCAGTACGGGTCGTTGAAGGAGGATGAGGCTCAGCGTCTGAAGCAGTTGGAGCAGGAGAACGCCCGGTTGAAACGGATCGTGGCGGAGCAGGCGTTGGACATCTCGATGCTGAAGGATCTGCAGAAGGGGAAATGGTGAGCCCGGCGCGCCGGCGTGACGCGGTCGACTATCTCGTCCGTCGTCACAAGGTTTCGGAGCGTCGGGCATGCAAGCTGGTCGGGCAGCATCGATCCACGAACCGGTATCAGCCGGCGCCGGGAGAGTTTGAGCTTCGGCTGGTCGCGAGGATGAACGAGCTGGCGGCTGAGCACCCTCGGTATGGGTATCGCCGGGTCTGGGCGTTGCTGCGTCACGAGGGGTGGGAGATCAACCGCAAGCGGGTGGAGCGCCTGTGGCGTTTGGAGGGCCACAGGGTCCCGCCACGCCGTGGGAAGCAGGGCAAACGCGCCGGAGGGACGGCTGATGGGGCGTCTTGGAACCTGCCGTCAGCAGCGCCGGATCAGGTGTGGGCATATGACTTCGTGTCCACTGTCACCTCCGACGGCCGGTCGCTGCGGATCCTCAACGTCGTTGATGAGTTCACCCGCCGGTCGATCGTGTCGCATGTGAGTCGCTCGATCGGCGCCCGTGAGGTCGTCCGCGTCCTCGAGCAGCTGTTTGAGTCCCATGGGCGTCCGCAGTACTTGCGGTCAGATAACGGCCGTGAGTTCATCTCTGAGACGACCAGCCAGTTCCTCGCCGAGCAGGGCGTGACCCAGGTGTTCATCGAGAAGGGCTCCCCGCAGCAGAACCCGTTCGTTGAGCGGTTCAACGGCACGATGCGTGATGAGCTGCTCAACCGCGAGCACTTCGACACGCTGCTTGAGGCCCGCGTTCAGATCGAGCAGTGGCGCGCGCAATACAACACGCGCCGTCCGCACCGCGGCCTTGGGTTCAAAACCCCAGAGGCGTTTGATCGCGAGAGTAGGGTTGGCAGCACATGAGAGCTGCTGCCCTCATTCACCCTGGACCAGTCTCCGATGCTCCTGTCGGATTGGCCTCTGTCTCTCTGTGCAGAGAAACTGGATCGAGTACCTATCAATTAAGTAATTACTACAACGACAACACCTGGACCAAAGCCAGGGGGCCGGTCACGACGGTCACGACTTAGATCGGGTGTTGGCAGCATGCGTGATGGCGCAGCGACGGTGAGGTTGTCCGGATCGTCGTGAAACTTACGGTGAGGATCCTCACGGGTTGACAATCGCACGGTAACGGGCTGGGTTCACCTCAGCTCATCGGACGACGACTCACGCGTGATGCGCCTGAGTCGCGGTGGTCCACCGCCAGCATGGTGTCGTCCATCCCCTCGCGTAACAACCCGGCGGCGTCGGGCCAGGTTCGGTCGAGCTCTGATGCGAGCAGCTCGAGCCGCTCACGAGCGAGGTGTGGTCGGTAAGTGCCCACGCCCCGCGGATCCGGGCAGGAGCGGACGGGGCCGGGAGCACCGCCTCAAACTTCTACGAACTTCCGGACAACCTCGCGACGGTGTCCCTCGCTGCGATCACCGATCTCACATCCCGGACCGGATCATCAGCACCTGAGATCCCGCAGATGACCGCTCACGTGGTCAGTCCGGCGATCAGATTGATCGTGGTCGCGATTATGAGCGTCCCAAACGCGTAGGAGAGCAGCGCGTGCCGCAGCGCGGTCCTACGGATATTGGTGGTCTTGAGATTGGTGTCTGAAACCTGGAACGTCATCCCGATTGTCAGAGCGAGGTACGCGAAATCGATGTAGCAGGGCGCTCCTTCCGCGTTGAAGTCGACACCGCCCGCGGTGCCTTCGTAGTAGAGCTTGGCGTAGCGCAGGCTAAAGACGGTGTGAACGACGCTCCACGCGAGAACGATGCTGACGACACTCAGGCCGACGAGCAGTGCCTTGCTCAGACCGGTGGTGTGACCGGCGCGCACGAGCACGAGACCCACCGCGATCAGGCTCGCAGTGCTCGCGCTGAGCAGCAGGGCATCAGCCGCCGCTCGGCGTGGATTCTCCCGTCGCGCCTGCTGAGCGGTGGCTGCCGCATCCAACGACCACAGGGATTGCCACATCCAGCTCACAAACACCAGCGCCGCGATGTCCCAGCCCGAAAGGGGAACGAGCCACCACGGGCCCACGATCGCGACGACAAGCCCGCAAAGCACCCCGGCGCAGAGGGAGACGACAAGGCGAACCCCAACCGACGGACCCTTGCGGTGAGACTGACGCTCCGCGGAGCGCGAGCGAGGACTCATCTGCATTGCATAGCACGGCTGACGGAGCGTGAAGAGGCGGACCGAGTCCGCGTCGAGGTGAACGGCAAGCGGCGTGCGGAGCCGTCATCGGTGAATTCTCACCTCAGCGGCGTCCACCCGGGCCGCCCCTGAAGGTCCGGGGACCGGTCAGGTGATATGCACTGTCGTCTCTTTGCTGGTCCGGACTCCGGACGGTGAGACGGCGCGCAGGATGAGCGTGTAGGTCCCTCTGGGAGCGATCTTGCCGTTGATCTTGCCGTTCCACGTGAGTTGGCCGCGACCGGCTGCACGGAGCGTCGTGCTCAGTTTTGCCACGACCCTTTCTCCACGTCGCACCGTGAGCGTCACCTTGGCCGCGCTCCCCAATACGAATCGCACCTGCACCCGCTTGCCGCGTACGGCAACGAGCTTGATGTTCGGCAGGGATATTGTCGGCCGCGAGCTGGATCCTGTCGAGCCCGTGCCGCCCGTCGCACCGGAGCCACCTGCTGAACCCGTGCCGCCCGTCGCACCGGTGCCGCCGGTGGCGCCGGTGTTGCCTGTGGAGCCGGTCCCGACCGAACTCGCGGTGCTCGCGATGGTGAGCCACTGGGTTGCGGTCCCGACGTTGCCGGCGGGATCCGGCGCGGACGCGATGACCCGCCACTTGCCGTTCCCGATGGCGGTCGGACTCGCGTTCCATGTGCCGTTGGCCTGGAGCAGCGTTGTGATCGTCTGACCCGCGACTGACACGGTGATGATGGTGCCGGGGGCCGCATTCGAGGTTCCCCTGATCGTCGGCTCGGCGGTGTTGGTGCTTGTGGTCGCCCCTCCTGTGATCGCGATCAGTGGGGCGACCGTGTCGACGGTCAGCATCTGCGTGTAGCTCGCCTCGTTCCCAGCCGCGTCCGTGACGGACATCACGACGCGGTGCGTGCCGTCGGACAGCACGGTCGGGGTCGCGGACCATGTCCCGTCGCTCTGGACGAGGCCCGTCAGTGTCTGATCAGCCAGGGTCACGGTCACTGTCGTACCCGCCGGGACGCCGGCGGTCCCAGAGATGTCCGGGGTCGAGCTGTTTGTCAGCGCAGTCTCGCCGCCATCGATCGTGACCGTTGGCGGGACCGTGTCAACCGTCAAAAGCTGACTGGTGATGCTCTCGTTGCCAGCAGGGTCGGTCACCGAGGCACTGACAGTCCACGTGCCGTCGGTGACTCCGGTCGGGCTCACGTTCCACGTCCCTCCGGACTGCACGAGTGCGGTCGGGGTCTGCCCGTCGACGCTGACATCGATGACCGTACCTGGCGCCACGTTGCTCGTGCCGGCGATCGTTCTGGACGGGTCGTTGGTTGTCACGGACGTTCCACCGTCGATCGTGATCACGGGCGGAACCGTGTCGATCGTCAGCTCTTGGGTGGCGGTTCCTTGATTCCCAGCCCCGTCAACAACCGACGCAACAACCGGATAGCTGCCGTTTGCCATGAGCTCCGAGGTAATTGACCACGCCCCGTCAGACGGAGTCGCAGTGAGGGTCTCCCCGGCGATCGCAACAGTCACGACCGCAGGTGCCACGACATCCGTCGTGCCAGAAATCGTCGGCGTTGGACTATTTGTGATTCCCGTGGTTCCGCCAGCGATCGTGACGCTGGGCGGTGCGCTGTAGAACTCGTTGTCGTTGAGGGAGATCGCTCCATCGAGAGCCAGCGCACGGCCGTTGACCTCTGTACCAGCACCGATTGCGATCGCGTTGAGCGCCATCACCGTTCCCGCGAACTTCGCACCAGCGCCGATCGCGGCGGCGCCGTTGACCTGCCAGAACACGTTGGCTGCCTGAGCGCCGTTGGTGAGCGTGACCTTCGCTCCGGCAGCCATGTTGAGTGCTCCTCCGACCTGGAAGACGAAGACGGCATTCGGGTCCCCGCCGCCGTCGAGGGTCAGCGTTCCCGTGTTCGCCACAGCGCCCGCGGCCGTGTACAAGCCGGGCGTGAGGGTCGTGCCCGCGAGGTCGCCCGCGATTGCCGTGCCGGCCGGCCGCGCGGCCACGGCGTTATACGCCGTACTGAGGTCGGTGTAGGCCTGCGTGACCGGGGCCCCGACATTGATCGCCCCAGTCACCACGCCCGGCGGAAATCCAGTGGGCTGCGTGTTCGCCATCACGCCGAGATCGCCTCGAAGCGTGGTGTACGGCGCGCCGGCAGCGCTGACGGTATTGCCGACAGATGCACCGCTCAACACGGCGTAGGTCGACGCTTGACCGAGGTTGACCGCGGTCGTCGAGGCAGCACGCGCGGACGTCACCCCAACCAGCGCAAACACCGCGATGAGCAGCGCTGCAGCCATTGCGGCGCTTGTGAGGCCACGAGGGACGATGTGCGGACGTGCGGGCATGGTTGCTGCCACCTTGTGCTTGCCAGTTCGGGCTGTGGGCCCGGCGAGAGTTATTCCCACACAACGGGTATCGGTGGATCAGCTGGCGTCCGATGAGTAGTAACCCGCGCGTCGCACCAAAACGCTGTCAGGATTGGACGCGTGGTGGCCGAGAACCGTATGTCTTGGAGAGCTACCGGTTGCAGGCGACGGCGTGTCTGGCCGGAAAAACCGGCAAGACCATCATGATTCGCATCCCTGCCCGGTAGTCGATACCTCCGACAGAGCGACCAAGATCGCGCGGTGCGTCGGCTTGGCCGCGAGGTAGCGGCTCACTCCAAGCTCGGTGAGCGCGATCGAGGCGGCCCGACGATCGTCCGCGCACACACAGCGGGCCACTAGGCCGTCCTTCTCGATGCGAGTGATCAACCGCGAGAGCGCGCTCTGCGTGAGATGCACCTGCTCCGCGAGCTGGTGCATCCGCATCGAGCCGCCTGTCTGGTGGAGCTCCTGCAGGACCTCGAATTCGCTGACCGTGACGCCGTGATCAGTAGTGAGAGCGCGATCGAGCGCACAAGTCGTCCGGTGATAGACGCCGAGTAGCTGGTGCCAGCTGGCGGCGAGCTCGTCACCGTCGATCTCGCTCCCCACCTGCTGAGGGCCGGCCTCTCGTGCCGGCTGCAAATCGGAACTACGAACCGCCATACCAGAAGACTAGCGCGGATGCTCGCCTTGTATGCAGGAACAACTAATGCACCCACATTCTATGTATCGTCATTAGTTGTATGTGCATATACTTGTGCCCATGTCCTCCTCTCTCTCCTCTCGCACCGCCGCCCCCGCCTCACATCGGACGGCACGGCACGTCGCTGACCTCAACTGGACGCCGGCGGCGTGGACGCTGCTCGTCGTCGTCTGCGGCGCGCTATTCCTTGACGGGCTCGACATCTCGATGATCGGGGTCGCGCTTCCGTCGATCGGACGCTCGTTGCACCTGCAGGCCGGCTCACTGCAATGGATCGTCAGCGGATACGTCCTTGGCTACGGGTCGTTCCTCCTGCTCGGGGGCCGCACCTCGGACCTCGTCTCCCGCCGCACCGTCTTTCTTACGGCGGTCACGGTGTTTGGCGTAGCGTCGGTGGTCAGCGCAACCGTGAGCAGTGACCTCGTCCTGATCGCACTTCGGTTTATCAAGGGTGCATCGGCCGGCTTCACGGTTCCGGCGGGGCTATCGATTCTGACCACAACGTTTGCTGAGGGACCGGCCCGCAACCGGGCCTTTGGCGTCTACACACTCTGCGGCGCGTCCGGGTTCTCGCTCGGGCTGGTGTTCGGAGGCCTGTTGACGGAGATCGGTTGGCGCGCACCACTGCTCGTGCCCGGACCGGTCGCCCTGCTGCTCGTCGCCGTGGGCTGGCGCGTGATTCCACGTGTCGATCGACAGCCGTTGAAGCTTGCGCACTTTGACTTGGTCGGCGCCCTCAGTGCGACCGGGTCGCTGCTCCTGCTCGTGTATGCCGTCGTCGAGGCGCCGGTCCACGGGTGGCTCAGTCTCGCGACGCTCGGGTGCCTGGCGGTCAGCGGCGGCCTGATGGCGACTTTCATCGCGGTCGAGCGGCGCCACTCGAGTCCGCTTGTTCGGCTCGGGATTCTGCGCTCACCGGCACTTGTCCATGCATACCTCGCGGCAGCGGCGATGTACGGCAGCTACGCCGCGTTCCAGTTCCTCGTCACGCTGTACGTGCAGGACTCGCTCGGTTGGACGCCGATCGGGATGGCCCTCGCCTTCCTACCGGCCGGGCTGATCGTGCTTGCGTCGGCACCCCGGATCCACCTCGTGATCGCGCGGGTGCCGACCCCGATGATCATCCTCGTGGGGTTCCTGGCCTTTGCCGTCGGGTACGCGCTGTTCCTGCGCGCAACTCCTTCGATGCCATACGTGGAGTTCATGCTCCCGACGATGCTCCTGATCGGGATCGGCTTCGCGCTCTGCTTCGCGGCCCTCAACGCCCAGGCGACAAGCGGGGTAGTCGACCACGAGCAAGGTCTCGCCTCCGGACTGCTGAACACCAGCCTGCAGGTCGGCGGCGCGATTGTGCTCGCCGTCGTCACCGCGATCCTCGGGAACACGAGCTCCGTCCCCCACGGCCAGCTCCTCCCGCACACCCACACTGCTATCGCAGTTGTACTCGGCGTCTCTGCCGCGGCCGTCGCCCTCACGCTCGTGCACCTCTACCGAACGAGAACCTTGACTCTCGGCCGAACAAGCATGGAGCCGGCGTAACAACCCGCGTCCGCTATCGAAACCGCCGCGCGCCCAACGACACGTGTCCAGCCCCGCGCGGCGGTTTCGAAGCGGGAGGCGGCGGGAGGGTCCGCCGGGTGCACGAGTGCGCCAGGTCGTCGGTTCCTGTCATGCAGGGCGTAGGCGGAGTGTGAATCGGGCTCCGCCACTGGACGACGGCTCACAGCTGAGGGTCCCTCCATGTGAGGTGATGGTCCTTCGTACGATCGCAAGTCCGAGGCCGGTGCCGCCGCTCGGACTCGTCGGAGACGGACGAACGGTTCGAAGATGCGCCAGCGGCCACTACGGCAGCACGCGCTAGCTCGCAGAGGTCGACGATTTCGCAGTGCTGGGTCTCGCGCGCGTGTGGAGTTGGCCGGCCCCTGGCCAGCGGTGCGCTCTCTCACCGCCGCCGGTCACGGGCCAGTGAAGCCGCATTGGGCTTCTGCGTGCTTGAGCGCTGGCGACGGAGGCGGGAACACAAGGTAGGCCCCGCCGATCCCCATCGCGTTACCCGTGTGACTGCCAGCTGGCGGATTCCCCGGCGGCGTCGTGGTGGGATCGGGGAAGCTGGGCAGACCGTGGGCGCGTATGCACTTGGCGAGGTTGAGCAGAGCGATCTTCTCGCTCTCGTGGCCCGTTGCCGAGGCCCCGCCTCCACTCACAAATTTCGAGCACACTTTCAGGGCGGATTGGAACGCTGCTGCTTGCGGGTTGATCCAGTTGGGAACGACGCTCGGACCGCCCGGCTTGGGATCGGGGAACCTCGGCACGCCATGCGAGCGCATGCACTGAGCCTCTTTCAAGGGACCCCCGCCCGCTGCGGCCGCTCTGCCACTGTTCATTGACGCGCCGCACGCCGCAGCGATCAAGGCGACGGTCCCGATCACCAACGTGATCCTGAGGTTCTGCCGTGCGGCGATCAAGGTTCGCGTGATCATCGTGATCGTGCTCCACGGTATGCATCGCCCTGTTACACCACCATCACAGGGCTCGCGCGCGTTCGACCGTGCCAACGCTTCCGTCGTGTGGTCGGGTGCTTTACAGACGCCTGGGCCCTTTTGAGTGCTACCGGCGGGAAACCGTCAGCTCTTCGGCCTGCGCGGCGCGCAGCTTGTTCCAGATCCGTTCCATCGCGGCGATGTCCTCATCGTCGAGCGGTGCGATGAAGTCCTGAAGGATCGCATTCTCGAGCGTCCGAGCGACCTTCTCGCTGTAGCGGCGCCCCGCGGTCGTGAGGCTGATCAACGACTTCCGACCATCACCCTGATCGGCGCCTCGCCGCAGATAGCCCGCGTCCACAAGCTCTTGCACCAGTCGAGATGCTCGGGTCGAGCTCACGCTGACCAGCTGATTCGCGAGTGATCGCAGCGACTGCGGCTGCTCGTCGTCATGCAGCCGGCACAGGATCTCCACCGCGCTGAATGAGAGGCCGTGCTGCTTCTGCAAGACCCGGTCGATTCGATCCGTCACCGAGGCGTGAGCGAAGAGCAGCGCATACCACGCATCCAGCTGTTCGCGCGTGATGAGCCGCGCTCCTGAATGGTCTGGCGGAGAGGGATTTCTAGCTGCCATCTCGAGCAAAAGCGTAACACTGGGCAACTGCACCAGTCTGCAACTGCATGCGTGCGCACGCATTTGCTATGGTGCGGGACATGTTCTCAGCACTCGGGCCCCTCGCTCAGGGTCCAGCCCAATCTTTGGAGGCCTCATGAGTACGACTGACGCGCCCAGCCAGCCGCGGTTAGCCAGTTCGCGCGACCCGCACTACGAACGCCGTTGGTTGATCCTCGTGACCGTTTGCATCGCGCAGCTGATGCTGCTGATCGACTCCACCGTCGTGAACGTGGCGCTGCCATCAGCCCAGCGGGCGCTGCACTTCTCGACCGCGAACCGGGAATGGGTCGTCACGGCTTACGTGCTCGCATTCGGCAGTCTGCTTCCCCTCGGTGGACGCATGTCAGACCTCTGGGGTCGGAAGCTGATGTTCGTGATCGGGGCGCTCGGCTTCGCCGCGGCGTCGGCGCTCGGTGGAGCGGCGCAAAGCTTCACGATGTTGATCGTCGCTCGCGCCGTCCAAGGCCTCTTCGGAGCGCTTGTCGCACCTGCAGCGATCGCAACGATCGCCGTAACGTTCACCGACGCAAGTGAGCGCGCCAAGGCGTTCGGGGTGTTCGGCGCAATCGGCGCCGGCGCGGGCGCTCTCGGACTCTTGCTCGGAGGCGCCCTGACCAGCTACGTCAGCTGGCGCTGGTGCATGTTCGTCAACGTCGTGTTCGGAGCGCTCGCGCTGCTCGGCGCAACGACCCTCATGACGAACAACACCAACCTGGATAAGCCATGCCTCGATCTGCTCGGCACGGCGCTCGCGACCGCCGGGCTGTTCGGACTCGTGTTCGGCGCCGCAAAAGCCGAGACGAACGGCTGGGCCGCGGCCATCTCCCTGATCCCACTGATCGCCGGTGGTCTAGTTCTGCTCGCGTTCCTCGCAAGCCAGCGTCGAGCCGCGTATCCGCTGATGCCACTGCACGTCGTCGGTGACCGCAACCGTGGCTCAGGACTGCTCGTGCTGTTCCTGGCCACCATCGCGATCTTCTCGATGTTCCTGTTCCTGACCTACTACTTCCAGGGCGTCTTGCACTACTCGCCAGTCAAGACCGGGATCGCGTTCCTGCCGCTACCGGTCGCGATTGTGATCTCTGCTTCGATCGTTCAGGGCGGGCTTGTAACCCGATTTCCATCCCGCGCATTCATGGGGTTCGGGCTCCTGCTCTGCACGGCAGGCATGTTGTTGCTGACGCGGATCGGTGTCGACACCCATTACTACGCGTGGACGCTCGGCGGGCTGACCCTCGTTGGCCTCGGCGCCGGCTCCGCGACCATCGTCGGGCTCGACATGTCGAGTGTCGGCGTCGCCCCGGAGGACGCTGGCGTGGCCGGCTCACTCGCGAACGTCGTTCAGCAGATCGGCCCGGCGATCGGAATCGCCGTCCTCAGCACCGTCGCAGCCGCCGCGACCATCCGCTACGCCACGGGCCACACGGGCATCCACTCTCTGGTTGCGCACGCCACGGTTCACGGATACACGACCGCGTTCTGGTACGGCACGGCGATCTTTGCCGCAGCGGCGGTCATCTGCACGACGCTTGTGCGACCCGGAACACGAACGGGCGCCACCTCCGACCCAGTGGAGATTGAGGCGCTCGCAAACCTTGAGGCCGCCTAGAACGAGGACGCGTCTCAACCGTCGTGTCGCTCGCCCACCCTGAGCACCACGACGGCCCTCGGAGAGAGGGCAGCCGGGCGGTCCGGCCTGGCCGTTCAGCCAACATCAACGACACATCTGAAAGTAGGAACACAAAGTGAAGATCACGACATTTGGCAGAGGCAGCATCGGCGGGACACTCGGGCGGCTGTGGGCTTCCGCCGGCCACGAGGTCACCGGGCTCGGACGCGACGGAGGGGACGCC
Source organism: uncultured Conexibacteraceae bacterium (assembly GCA_963778315.1). GTDB lineage: Bacteria > Actinomycetota > Thermoleophilia > Solirubrobacterales > Solirubrobacteraceae > Palsa-465. The sequence goes on from CAVZTZ010000002.1 coordinate 382,967, forward strand.
AGCGACACCGACGTCATCCTGATCGCTGTACCCAGCGAGGCCGTACCCGACGCTCTCACACGCATCACGGGGCTCAGTGGCAAGATCGTGCTCGACGCCACCAACCGCATGTCTGCAGCACCACCGGCCGGCTACCCGTCAATCGCCGAGTACATCAAAGCCCAGACAGGCGGCCCGACAGCAAAGGTGTTCAACCTCAACTTCGGAGCGCTGCTCGAGCAAGCCGCCCAAACGTCCCACAAGCCGAGCAACATCTGGGTCGGCGATGAAGGCGCCCGAGACGCGGTTGAGCAACTCAGCAGTGACATCGGAATGGAAGCCGTGTACGGAGGACCGCTCGAGCGTGCGGCGACAGCCGAGGCATTTGCGGAGATCCTGGTCACAATCCTCAGGGGAGCGGGCGCTCCGGTCTTCTACCGCTTCGCGACCCCGCAAAACCTCTAAGCCGCGGAGCTTCTCTGAAACTCATCCGTCTTCGTGAGACGAGCAGACACCGCCAGCGCGGTTCGTACCTGGTACGAACCGCGCGAGCGAGTCCGCATGACCACCGGTGCCCGTTCCATTCTGCGCCGCGCGGACCCGTTAGGGTCGGTCGGAGAACACCGGCGGCTGACGCGGAGGACTGTATGACCAAGCTGGTCATCTGTTGTGATGGCACGTGGAACGATCCGGACGAGGAGCGCCATGAGGTTGTCTCGCCGACGAACGTCGCGAAGGTCGCGCTCGGGCTGGCGCCCGGTCCGGATCAGGTCCTCCACTACGAGGCGGGCGTCGGCACCTACGGTGACGATCACCTGCTCGGCGGCGCGTTCGGTCTCGGCCTCACGCGCAACGTCCTCAACGCCTACCGGTTCCTGGCAGAGAACTATCACGAATCGGACGACGGATCCGACGGCGACGAGATCTACATCTTCGGATTCAGCCGCGGCGCCTACACGGCTCGCAGTCTGGCCGGTCTGATTCACAACTGCGGCATCCTCAAGGATGCGGCGTTTGCCGCGGACGCGTTTGAGCTCTACCGCGACCGCACGTCGAGCACCGACGCCGATGAACTCGCCGCGCGTCTGTTTCGGCGGGAGTACTCGTACAAGCGCGACACGATCCGCTTCATCGGGGTGTGGGATACGGTCGGAGCTCTCGGGATTCCCGACAACGCTCCGGGGTGGGAGGAACTCTCGAAGGTCTATCGCGGGTGGGAGCGGCTGTGGGGGTTCCACGACACCCAGCTCGGCCCGCACGTCGAGGCCGCCTACCACGCGATCTCAATCGATGAGGATCGCGAGGCGTACCGCCCGACGCTGTGGACCTCGGTTCCCGATCCGACGCGGCAGACACTCGAGCAGGTGTGGTTCTCGGGTGTCCACACCGAGGTCGGCGGCGGCAGCGCCAGCCACGCGCTGTCGGATATCGCGCTGATCTGGTTGGTGCAGAAGGCGATCGGCGCTGGTCTGCAGTTCAGAGACGGGTGGCTGATCAAGGGCGGCACTTGGGACGACGATCCGCCGGATGGCCAGCCGCGCCTGGTCACGCCCAACCCGCTCGGCCCGCTGATCGACTCGCTTCACGGAGCGTGGAAGCTGATGGGCTCGTGTCACCGCCTCGCGCAGCCGGGCGTCGCAGACGCGCCATGCCAGAGCGTCTCCTCGAGTGCCGTCAAGCGTCTTGGCAGCAGTCTTCACTACAACCCGCCCGGCCTCAGCGAGTACGTCAAGGCGAAGCCCGTGACGTCGGTCATTGACTGAACACCCGCCGCGGCGTCCGCGGATCTGACCTGTGATTCGGTCAGTGGCATGCTGTGATGGTGAGTGGCATCGACGGCGTTCGACTCGGGCTCGACCGGATCGAGGCTGCGCTGGGCGAGATCGATCCGGCGTTCCTCGACACCCCGGCGCTGCCCTGCCCATCGCTGAGCCAAGCGCTTGGGTGCACGGTGGCGTTGAAGGTTGAGACGCTCAACCCGGTCCGGAGCTTCAAGGGGCGCGGCACCGAGACCGTCACAGCCGCAGCGATCAATTCGGGGGCGACACGTGTGGTGTGTGCGAGCGCCGGAAATCTCGGCCAGGCGCTGGCCTATTGCGGCCGCCGTCGGCGGCTACAGGTGACGGTGGTGGCGGCAAGAACTGCAAGCCCATTCAAGCTGCGCGGGGTCACAGCCTTCGGTGCCGATCTGCGGCTCCACGGCGAGGACATCGAAGATGCCCGGCTGCTGGCGCGTGAGCTTACGGAGGTGAACGGCGCCTACCTGGTCGAGGACAGCTTGGATCTGGCGACCTGCGAAGGCGCCGCGACCATCGGGCTTGAACTCGTTCGAGACGACCCTGAACTTGACGTCGTGCTCGTCGCTCTCGGCGGCGGTGCGATGGCCAGCGGAGTGGGGTACACCATGCGCTCGCTCGCCGACCACGTCACGGTGATCGGAATCCAGCCCGTTGGCGCGCCCGCGATGGCACTGTCGTGGCGTCAACGTCGGGTCGTGGAGACCGATCGGGTCGAGACGATCGCCGACGGAGTCGCCGGGCGCTGCCCCATCCCCGAAGTGCTCAGCGACCTGCTGATCGTGCTCGATGACGTGATGCTCGTCCGCGAGGACTCGATCAAGGCCGGCATGAGAATGCTCTACGAGCACGCGGGGCTTGTCGTTGAGCCATCCGCCGCGCTCGGGATCGCCGCCATCCTCGAGGAACCTCAGCGGTTCGCCGGGCGCCGCGTCACCACGATCGTGTGCGGCGGCAACGTGGATCCTGCCGACTTCACCCAATGGGTGCTCGAACCCGCCGCACCCTAACCTCCGTCGAGGCGTTTCTCGCCGAAACCGAGTCAGTGGTCATCTGGCCGACGGAGCCGCCTCCGCGTTGTGTGTACTTCGCTTCGTTTGCCTGATCGATCGCAGATCGCAGCTCGAGATCGACGCCGCCAATGGCAGTGAACGGGCTCCTCGCGCGTCATCTACCTCACGCGAACTTCTGCAGCGTGGCCCCAACGCGGTCGGCAAGACCGATCAGGGCATCAGCCAGGTTGTCGGCGACGACGAGGTCGTCCATCACCTCTCGGCGCACAAATCCGGCCGCGACCAGACCGTCAAGCGCGCCGAGCAGCGGCGTCCAGAACCCGTCGAGGTTCAGGAAACCGACGGGATCGTCGTTGAACCCGATCTGCCGCCAGCTCCAGACCTCGATGATCTCATCCAGGGTTCCCAGACCGCCGGGTAAACACAGAAACGCGTCGGCATGTCGAGCCATCATCGCCTTGCGCTCATGCATGGTCTCGACGACGTGCAACTCGGTCAGATCGGCGCGACCCCATTCGCGCTCAAGCATCGAGCGGGGAATCACTCCAATCACCTCACCCCCGGCATCGAGGGCGCCCTGCGAGACATCGCGCATCAGACCGAAGCCGCCGCCGCCGTATACAAGCCCGATTCCGCGGTCAGCAAGCCCGCGGCCCACCTCGTAGGCGTAGCGCGACAGATTCGGGTTGGTCCCGGCATTCGACCCACAGAACACCGCGACGCGTTGCAGAGCTCTTTGCACCTCAGCGAAGTCTAAGAGCGCAGAGCACGTGGACCATGGGCGTGTCAGCCCCGAGGCCGCGGCGCAGAGGCATGTGCTCCTGGTCCTGGCGCGAGTTGAACGTCTCCGGGTTTGGCTTGCTGCTGGCAGCGGTCGCAGCGCAGGTCCGGGCCGATGTTGCCTCCGCAGCCGGCGTGGAGGGTGAGCCGAGGTGGTCCGCCTGGCGTTGGGTAGTAGTGGTCACCCCACTTCATCAGCACGAGCAGCACTGGCGCGATTTCGCCTCCCTTGGTCGTCAGTACGTATTTGGGTCGACCGGGCCGTTCAGGGTCCGGGACGCGCTCCATGACTTCTTCGTCGCACAGCAGCTTGAGCCTGTTGGTGAGCACGTTTGATGCGATCCCAAGGCTTTCCCGGAAGTCGTCGAAGCGCTGGATGCCGCTGACCGCGTCACGGAGGATCAAGAGCGTCCAGCGCTCCCCGACGATCTCAAGCGACCGTGCGATCGAGCAGACCTGATCTGGATAACCGCGCTGAAGCACGACACGAACGATAGCTGGCTTGCTTGACACAAGCCAGGTACGCTAACTTGCGTCATGCAAGTCAGCCACTCACGAACGGAACCCGATGAATCCCCAGGTCGCACGTCATAAACGACTGATCATGCTCTCGCTGCTCCTGGCGGCGTTCGCTATCAACCTCGACACGACGATCGTCAACGTCGCGCTTCCGGCGTTGGTCCGCCAACTGAACGCATCGACGTCGCAGTTACAGTGGATCGTCGACGCGTTCAACCTCCTGTTCGCGGCTTCGGTGCTGGCTGCTGGCAGCCTTTCAGACCGTCTCGGGCGCAAGGGAATGCTGCTCACGGGCCTGTTGGTCTTCGGCGCCGCCAGCGCCGCTGGCGGTCTGACCGGCAGCTCGGGTCAGTTGATCGCGGCCCGCGCAGTCATGGGCGTGGGCGCGGCGATGGTCTTCCCCTCAACGCTGTCGCTCTTGACAAACGTGTTCACTGAGCGCCGGGAGCGGACGCTGGCGATCGGCTTGTGGGGCGCGATCACGGGCGTGGCGATCGCTCTCGGGCCGATCATCGGCGGCTGGCTGCTCGAGCTGTTTGACTGGCGCGCGATCTTCTTCGCGATGACACCGGTCGCGGCGGTTGCCAGCGTGTTGACAGCGCGGTTCGTCCCTACATCACGCGACGTGCAGGCTCCGCGGACCGACCGCGGCGGGTTCGCGCTCTCAACGGCGCTCATAGCACTGCTCGTCTACACGATCATCGAGGCCCCCAACCAGGGCTGGGGCAGTGTGCGGACACTCGCCAGCCTCGGGGTAACGGCTGTCCTGGTTGCCGCATTCATCGTCTGGGAGCGACGCGTCAAAGAGCCGATGCTCGACCTCAGTCTGTTCCGCAACCCGCGGTTCGCAGCGGCAAGCGCCTCAGTCTCGATCTCATTCTTCGCGTTATCAGGATTCATCTTCTTGATCACCCAGTACTTCCAGTTCCTCAAGGGCTACGGCCCGCTCTCAACCGGAGTACGCCTGTTACCTGTCGCCAGCTGCGTTGCGATTGCCTCAACGCTGGGGACCAAGTTCGCAGTTCGGTTCGGAACCAAACTGGTGGTGGCTCTCGGGCTGTTTCTCATGGCCGGGTTCTATCTCTGGGCCACGACCGCTGCTGTGAGCACGCGGTACGGGACGATCGCCGCCCAGATGGTCGTCCTCGGAACTGGGATGGGGCTCACAAGCGCCCCCGCGACTGAAGCGATCATGGGCGTCGTTCCCAAAGCAAAGGCCGGGGTTGGGTCCGCGGTCAACGACGCGACTCGGCTACTGGGTGGCACGCTCGGCGTGGCGGTGATCGGCAGCGTCTACGCCTCGCTGTACACCAGCCGGCTCACGAATGCGCTTCCGACCACGCTGCCCGCAAACGTCGCACCAACCGCTCACGCTTCCGTCGGTGCTGCCCTCGGCGTCGCCGGCAAGCTAACCCATCTCGGCCAGCCCGCGCTCGGGCTGGCCGTTCACAACGCCACGACCTCTGCCTTCTTTGACGGGTTCCAAGCGGCCAACTTCGTAGCAGCCGGCGTTGCCGCCGCCGGCGCCATCATGGCGTTGGCGTTGCTGCCCGCCCACCCGACCAACCGCAACTCCGAGAGCACCGAGAGCACCGCTCCGGGGTTCACCATCACGATCCGCCAGGAAGAGACGATCCAATGACTGGACCCGCGGGGCTGGGGCGGGTCACTGCGGTCGTGCCCAGCGAAACGCGGACCTAGACTCAGAGCCGTGGCGCCACATCTGTTCGCTGGCCTGCAGGTAAGTGACTTCACGGCCGCGATGGCCTGGTACGGCAAGCTGCTCGGCGAGCCAACGTTCTTCCCGCATGCGAGCGAGGCCGTCTGGACGATCGCTGAGCACCGATCGGTGTATGTCGTGGAGCATCCGCCCGAGGCAGGCGCGTCTGTGGTGCTGCTGTTCGTCGATGACCTCGACGAGAGGTTGGCGGAGATCGCGGGTAGAGGTTTACACCCGGACCGCGTCGAGAAACCCGCCGGCGGCGTGCGCAAGGCCGTGTTCAAAGACCCCGATGGCAACGAGTTCGGATTCGGCGGATCGTCATAGCCGTCTGCCTCCCGGATGACGACCGCGAAGGCGGCTGAGGGCTCGTCGGCCGACCTGCCGCCAATCGGGTTACTGGGCGGCTCGTGACCCGTGTGCGTTGGCGCTTCGGTTGAGGAGTCAGAGTGTCTCGACAGGGCGGGACTCCGGCGATAGGCTCTGCCGGGATGGCGACCACGGGGGTGGATGTCCGAGGCGGAGCAGCGGAGCCGGCACACACTGCGGGCCCACCAGTGGTGCCGGAGTTCGAGATCGTGCCCCGGATGGGTGTCGCGATCGCCGGTGTCGTCGCCGTTGTGTTGGTGGTGGCGGTCGCGGTCAACAAGCTGTGGCCGTTGATGTTCTTGCACGTCGTCGGGGGTGCAGGCTGGACGGTCGTCGACCTGTTCGTTGGTCTGCTGGTGGGGCCGATCCTGGGCCGGCTGCCACTGCAGTCACGAATCGATTTCACCACGCGATTCATGCCGAAGATGGTCGTGCTGATGCCGATACTCGTTGCGGTCACACTCACGGCGGGTTGGCAGCTCGCCAGCAAACTCGGCGACAACCTGACGAGCTTCCCGAGTCATGGCTGGGTCGTTGCGAGCTACATCGTCGTCGGCGTGATGGCGGTCATCGCGCTCGGGCTACTGGAGCCCGCGAACATCGCGGTGCTGACCGAGCTCAAGAAGCCGCGGCCGGACGGGACCGTGATCGAGCAGCTGATGAAGCGCTTCGTCTACTGCTCCGGCATCCTCGGGCTGATGCAGGTGGCGACGTTCGTGATCATGACCCACCTCGCGACCTCGTGAACGACCAGTCGTCGCTGCCGCCGGTGACGCAACTCGGGATGCTCTCCCTGGGACTGATTGTCGCCGGAGGTATAGACCTGTCCGCCCACCTGCCCCGCGAGGTGGCAACGACAGGACCGGGGATCCTGCTCGGGCTCTCGTTCGCCGTGCTGGTGGTCAACATGATGTTGCTCGCGCGCGTACCCGGATTCGCTTGGGACCGGTTCTTCACGGTGGCTCGCTGGGCGCTGCTCGCCCAGGCCGTCTTCGCAGGTCTGATCGAATACGTGTTCCTGCAAAACCACACGAGCGGCGGATCGTTGATCATCTTGTCCCTGTCGCTCGTGGTGTACGCCGTGCACGTGCCGTTGATGATCGGCTTTACGGTCGCGCGCGTCCCGCCTTCCACCGCCTGAGCGTCGCCGAAAAGCGCGCCGGGGTGGCCGTTAGAACGAGTTGGCTGTCAGCCCAGGCGTCCATCGCGTGTTGCAGTTGGGGCGCTTGCCGACCAAGCGTCACGGCGTGTCCGCTGCCGACAAGTTCGATGTTTGTGACCTTGGGCGAGCCGGAGTACAGCGACTCCTGGATCCTGGCCCACGGGGCTGGCAAGAGAAACAGTGGGTCTTCGCATGGATCCTTCGACCGGAGCACGTCTGCTGCTGTGTCGACGGCAGGGTCGGCGTCGCTGAACATGATCTCGTTGTAGTCCGCGGTTGTCGCGCCGAAGTCGCCATAGCCGGGCTCACCGCCGGCGGTTTGCGTGCCCCGCGAGTTGTTGCGTGATCAGACGGCGGAGCGGCTGTCCGATCATGACTGCGGCAATGTTGAGGGGGTCGGGTTGTGTTCTACCCAGGAGATTGCGTGGTCCAGGATGTGTTCCCAGCCGGGTTCTCCGACGGTGAAATGGGAACGGTCGGGGTAGTTCCTGTATTCGACTATTCCCGTTTTGTACCGGCGGGCGTTCTCTCGGACGACTGATGACGGGACGGTGCGGTCGAGTCCGCCAGACAGGAGCAGCAGGGGTGCGCGGTCCTTCTTGTGGTAGTCGACTTTTGTGACTGCGTGCGGTGTGAAGTTCGCCAGGCCCGCTTGGAACAGCGGCCGTGCCGGGGCGGGGACGTGAAACGTCTGCCAGGCCCTCAGCGCATCTGGCTCGTTGAGCGCGTTCGCGAATCCCCAATGAAACTGCTTGGCTGTGAGCGGGATTCCCTTGTTCAGGTTGAACGGGTTCCCAAGCGCCGGCCAAGCCGCCCTGAGCTGCTTGAGAGGCAGACCGTATACCCGTTTCGTCTGACCAGGATGGACAGCAACGCCGGCCGCGCCGACCCCACGGTCGAGCAGCAGCTGAGTAACCAGTCCGCCGACGGAGTGACCGATGATCACGGGGTTTCCGTCAAGCGATTCAGCGAACCGCTGATGGTGGTCGGCGATCTCCTGGACGCCGAGCCCGCCAACGAGCCCGGGATCGGCGCGTAGCTCATCGATCGAATGGTCCATTCGCGGCCATCGTGGGGTGTGAACGGTGTATCCACGATCCCGTAGCCGACCCGCCCATTGATTCCAGCTGAGCGGAGTCATCCACAGGCCGTGAATGAGAACAACGTGCTTCTTCATAGCCGCCACCTCGGGTCAGAACGATCGGTTGTTCTGAACCCTACCATCAGAACAACCGGTCGGTATCGTTGAGGTGTGGATACAGGCCCTAAAGCGCAATTACCCCCCCGCGAGCGGCTACTGGAAACCGCGGGTCGGCTGTTCTACTCAGAAGGCATCCGGGCGATCGGGGTTGATCGGGTCGTGAGCGAGGCAAACGTCAACCGCACGACCTTCTACCGCCACTTCAAGAGCAAGGACGAACTCGTCACCGCGTACATCCAATCGCGAGATCACGAGCTCCGAACCAGCTTTGACGCCGTCAGACAAATGCTCACTGACCCAGCCGATCTGCTCCAGGCGGTCGCGATCGACATCGCACAAACGATCTGCGGGGAGGGGTTCCGTGGCTGTCCGTTCATCAACGCCGCCGTCGAATTCCCCGACCCGAATAGCCCGATCCACAAGGCCGTTGCGAACCATCGAACCTGGTTCCGCGACACCCTCCTCGCGTTATTCGTGGCCCTTGAGCACCCCGAGCCCACTCACGCGACGAGACGCCTGATCCTGCTGCGCGACGGCGCCATGATCGGCGGCTACCTCGGAGCCGCCGGCGAGTCGATCGAGGCCCTCAACACTGGCCTAGCGAAACTGCTGCAAGAGGGATAACCGGTCGCCTGGAGCCAGACTCGGCGCGGCGGTTTCAATAGCGGGAGCGACGGGACTCGAACCCGCGACCTCCGGCGTGACAGGCCGGCGCTCTAACCAACTGAGCTACGCCCCCCGAAGGGCGACGTCCGAGTATAGGCGGGCGTGGGAGGATGCGGCCCTGATGCCTCAGCCGTTCACGTTCGAGCTGCGCGTTCGCTATGTCGAGTGCGACATGCAGGGACATGTGTTCAACGCGCACTACCTGACGTGGTTCGATATGGCGCACACCGAGTTGCTGCAGCAGGCGCTCGGTCGCCCATGGCTGGAGGTGGTCGCGTCCGGCGTCGATCTGGTCGTCGCCGAGTCGGGCGTCACGTACCTGGCGCCGGCTCGATTCGACGAGCTGGTGATCGTGTCCGTCACGCTCGATCCGCCGACCACGACCTCACTGACCAGCCGATTCCACGTCCGCCGCGATGACCGTGCGCTCGCCGAAGGGTTCCTGCGACACGTGTGCGTCGCGACGGCGACGACGGCAAAACAACCGTGGCCGGACGAGATCCGAACGGCGCTCATGCCCTACGTCCTCGACGGTCCCGGCTGATCTCGGGCGCGGTACGGCTGCGTAGGAGTTTGCGAACCCACCGCAACTTTCGGCGGTGGCAGGCCTTTAACGGTGCGGATAGTCCTTCTGCGTGAGAGTTCCCCAAACCCGGCCGTGGGGGCGCTCGCCAGAAGTCCACCTTACGGGGGCCCACGGATTGGGTCCCGCCGTGGGTTAAACACCGACTCAGCGCGGCGGTGGAACCCAACCGCCAAACACGCGCTCGAGCTCGAGCGCGACGGCGATCGTCCGATGGTCCGCACCGTGAGCGGCGGCGACCTGGATGCCGAGCGGCAACCCCTCCTCATCGAGTCCGAGCGGAACCTCGGTGACCGGCACGCCGCCGAGGTTGAACACCGCAGCCGGCGTCATCAACCAGGGCCGGCCGATCGTGCGGCCGTGGTGCGGGGCGGGCCGCGGATGGGCGGGGTGCAGCAGGACCCCGTCGCCGATCGCCTCGACAAGCTCCGCTGACAGCCGCTGCGCCTTGCTGACAAGCCGCTCGCTGGCGCCGTCGTCCTGCTTGCCAGATGCGAGATCGAATCCGAGCATCACCCGCGTCGTCAGCCGGTGCCCGCTGCGCAGCAGCGTGCGCCAGCTCGGTTCAGGTTCGCCCGCCTCGACGAGCAGCGAGGTCGTGCTCCGCGCCTCCGGACCCGACGCCGCCTGCAACGCCGCGAGATACGGGAGCACAGCGCGGCGCCAGTCCTTGAGGTGGACGCGCCGGGTCACCGCGCCGCGCGCGACGAGCGCCCCAACCGCCCGCTCCCGCGCATCGCGCAGCTCACGTGACATCGGCAACCGGGCGCTGTCCTCGACCGTCGTCACCAGCAGGCCCTCAAGCGAGACCTCTCCTGGATCGCCCAACACGATCTCCCGCGCCGACGGATCGGCTCCGTCGGGCCCCGCCATCACCCGCAGCAGCGGCATCAGGTCCGCACCGAACCGGGCCAGCGGCCCGGTCGCCAGCAGCCGCCCTGCCTCCCCGGCGGCGGGTGGCCACAGACCCGTGTTCGGGACGAGGCCGGCGCTCGGCTTATGACCGAAGACGCCGCAGAACAGCGCCGGGATTCGGATCGAGCCGGCGATGTCCGAGGCGATCCCGAACGGCGAGCCGCCGGAGCCGACCGCCGCGCCCTCACCCCCCGAAGAGCCCCCGGCCGTCCGTGAGACGTCGTAGGGGTTGCTCGTGCGCCCGTACAGCGGGTTGTTGGACTCGATCTCGAGCGTCAGCTCCGAGGTGTTCGTGACCCCGAGCGGGATCCCACCGGCATCGATCACGCGCTGGACGGCTGGCGCCGTCTGCGGCGCCCGGTAGTCACGGCGCGCCACGAGCCCCGCGGCGTTGGGCATGCCCTGCAGTTCGATCGTCTCCTTGACGGTGAACGGGACCCCGAGGAATGGCCGGCCAACGGGCCGGCCGTGCTCTGCGATCTCGGCGTCAGCCGCGCGAGCCTCGGCGCGCGCCTGCTCGAAGCGGTCGGCGACGAGGTGGTTGATCCGCGGGCGGTCCCGTGTCAACTGCGCGATGTGCGCCTCGACGACCTCGCTGCTGGTCAGCTCCCCGCCGGCGATCGCCGCGGCGAGCTCTGTCGCCGAGCGCTCAGTCGGCGGAGGCACCGTACGGCCAGATCAGACCGACGAGTGAGCGTGCGAACTTGCCGAAGCGCTCCGGGTTGAAGCGCTCGGCGTCGGTCAGCGCCAGCCGGCCGGCGCCCTCGGCGGCCTGCAGGATCGTGTACGACATCAGCTCGATGTCGATGTCGGGCGGGAAATCCGGCTGCGATGAGGCCCACCGCAACAGGGCCTCGATCCGGCCGCGCATCCGCCGGCGGTTGGTCTCGACCTGATCGCGGATGATCGCGGGTGTCCCGTCGATCGGCAGCAGGATGATCCGCCAGGTGTTCGGCCGGCTGAGCACCGCGGTCACGAAGCGCTCGACGCCGCCGACCAGCAGGTCGGGCGGGGCCTCGCCGCTCGGGTGCTCGGGCACGATCTCATCGAGCTGCTTGACCGCGTAGGCCTCCTCGCGCTCGACCAGCGCCGCCAGCAGACGCCCGAGGTTCGGGAAATGGTCATAGACGACGGGCCGGGTCACACCGGCGACGCGCGCGACGGCCTCGATCGAGACGCCCGCGTATCCCTGGTCGATAATCAGGCTGAGCGCCGCGTCGATCAGCTGCTCCCGGCGTTGCTCAGGGGGCATCCGCGGCGCGTACGGGCGCCGCCTGCTCCCCTCCGTCTGTCCGCTCACCGAGGACACCTGGTGGCCAGGCTACAGATTTGCATCTGCGCACAGGGCGCAGGAGTGGTACGTGAACGGACGCGCGTTTTCTCGCACGCGCGCGTCGGCGTTGCACCAGTTGCCATTCACGTAGCGCCCCAGGACGATCGCGGCGACGTGGGCCGCGCCCGCTGCCTTCAGCGCCGCCGCGGCAGCCTGCGCGCTCGACCCGGTCGTCCAGGTGTCGTCGACCAGCAGGACGCTGGCGCCGGGAACCGGCTCAGACGCGAGATACCGGCCAGGATCGCTCGCATGCAGGGAGATCGGCTGCGCACTGCGGCGCAGCACCCGCCGGTGGCGTGCGCGCGTCGGTTCGCACAGCTCACCGACGATCCGCCGCAGCGGATGGCGCTCATCACGGGCCCGATCACCCGACGGGACCGTGGTGACGAGATCAAATCGCTCAATCGCCAGCGCACGTGCCAGGCAGCGTTCGTGTTCGCGCACGAACCCCGCGAGTACCGTGGCGAGCTCGGTTGTGACCCGTGGGACGAACGGATCCGCGTCGCGCTTGTAACCGGCCAGCTGATCGTGGAAGCAGCTGTGGGCCAGGCAGTAGGAGATCGGCACCATCAGGTCGAGGTGCGACTCGATGCTCCGGCAGGCGCGGCACCGTGTCTCCTGCGGCGCCATCACGTTGAAGCAGTCGCGACAGATGCCGTTCCCGTGCCGCGGCGACAGCAGATATGCGAGGTCCACCGGCTCTACCGCAGTGCCGAGATGACCTCCTCCGGTTCACGTATCGGACGCACCTGGCCCCGCTGGGCCAGGTCCCGGACCCAGCCGTTGTCCAGCAGCCGCGGCAGCACCAGCACCGGCCGCTCGAGCGCGAGCGCGTGGCGGACCGCGATCCGGGCGCCGCTCATCGGGCCGGCCTCGATCACAACGGTCACGGCGCTCAGACCAGCGATCGTGGCGTTGCGGGCGCGGAAGTTCGCTGGTGAGGGCGGCGTCTCGGGCCAGAACTGCGAGAGCACCGCTCCGTGCCCGGCAATGCGCTGCTGCAGCTCACTGTTCTCGGGCGGATAGCTGTGCTCAAGGCCGGTCCCGATCACCGCGATCGTGCGGCCTTGATGCTTCAAGGCCCCGAGGTGTGCCGCCGTATCGATACCGCTCGCCAGTCCGGAGACAACGGTGATCCCGTGCTGCGCGAGGTGGCCGGCGAACCGCTCGGCGTCGCGGCAGCCGTGCTCGGTGGCGTTGCGTGAGCCGATCAGCGCGACGGCCGTGCGGTCGACCTCGGTGACGCGTCCGTGGATGAACAGCAGGGCCGGGGGATCGTCGGCAGCGGCGAGGTTCGCGAGGTAAGGCGTGGTGAGGATCGCGCTGGGTCTGTAGCCGCGGTCATGCCAGGCGGCGATCGCGGCGCGGGCCGCCTCCTCGGAGTGGTCGGCCAGCAGACCGAGGTCCAGCTCGAGTAACGCACGAGCTCCGTGTGAGAGGAGCTCTGATTTCAGGGGTGCGCGACCATGCGCGCGGGGCAGTCGCTGACGGTGTCGCAGCAACGCGACGAGCGCCGCGGTTTCATCCGCGGCGCGCATGCCCTGACCTTCCCGCTGCGGGTCGCTCAGCTCTCGGCGGTTGCCGACGCGTCGGCAGTCGTGCTGACCGCGGCCACTGGCTCGGCGACCGCGACGGCCTCCGCGGGCTGAACGGGCGCGATCTCGGCCGGAGCGGCCGGGAGTGCCGTCGGTTCCGGAAGCGGCTCGTTCACCGCACGCTTGATGTCGTGCGTGTGCTCCTCGATGCCGGCCATCGCCTGACGGAAGTCGCGCATGCTCTTGCCCAGCGACTTCCCGGCTTCCGGGAGTCGCTTCGGTCCGAGGACCAGTAGAGCCACAACGAGAATGAACAGCAGGTGCGTCGGCTGAAGGATGTCGCCAATCACAAGTCCACACTGTATCGGTCTTGCGCGGCTTTTCCAGATGGGGAAGGTGTCGGTGCATACCTCATAGAGGCGTGGGCGGGCATGTTTCCGCCCCACTTTTTTCAGCAGGGCTTCTCGGCCGTCGTTCGGCGGGCTAGGATCGGGCGCCGATGAGCGATCACTCGCCCTCGGTGCCGGAGCTGCGCGCATCCGATGCGGAGCGCGAGCATGCCGTTGAAACGCTGCGGGGAGCTGCCGCCGACGGGCGCCTGAGCGTGGAGGAGCTCGAGGAGCGAGTCTCAAGCGTGTACGGGTCGCGGACCCGCGGTGATCTGGAGCGTCTGCTCGCCGACGTTCGCCCAAACGCCTTGGCTGGCGCGCCGCCATCGCCCACACCCGCTGTGAGCGCGGGCGGCGGCACGCGTTGGATCGTCGCGGTGATGAGCGGAACCGACCGCCGGGGACGGTGGCGGATCGGCGCGAAGTGCAACGTCGTCAACGTGATGGGCGGTAGCGACATCGACCTCAATGACGCGGAGCTCTCAGCGCCGGTGACCCGCATCACCGTGTTCTCGCTGATGGGTGGTTGCGAGATCCGTGTGCCCGACGGCGTCGAGGTTCACGTCAGCAGCATCCCGATCATGGGCGGCAACGACGTCAAGCTGGGCGATCAGGTCCCGCCAACGGGCGCGCCCGAGATCCACATTCGCCTGATCTCGATCATGGGAGGCGCCGCCGTCAAGCGCGGCCGCAAAGGCGCTCGAAAGCGCCTCAAGTCGTCGTCGTCAGACCGGTAGCGCCTCGTTAGACCAGTAGCGCCGCCTCACCGCGAGCCGAAGGTGATGCGTACTGGTTTGCTCGAGCTGGCCTGGAACGGGTAGTCGCTCTCGCTCGCGGTCGTTGCCACGGTGAACGGGTAGGTGGCGACCCCGCGACCGGCCCCGTATGACCACCGGATCTTGAACTGGCCCTTGCGGTTGGTGCGCAACGCCAGCACCGGGGTCGGCTTCACGCTGTGCGGGTAGCGGACCAGAAGCCTCAGCGCGACGCCGTCGGGCGGGACGTAGCCACCGACGAGCCGACCGCGGAGCGTGAGGACCCCGTTCCACGCCAATCGCTTCGGCCTCGCACGGAGCACGATCCGAGCGGGAACGTTGGTGGTCGCGGTGCCGGTCGTCGGCAGCACCGTCGCCGAGCCGCCATAGATGGCCTGAACGATTCGCGATGGTCCCGCCGGCAGCTGGAAGCTCCAGACGCCATTCGCGGCGGTGGTCGCGGTGCCGAGGGTGCTGAACTGGCGCAGCCCGTTCTGCGGCGCTGCCT
Organism: uncultured Conexibacteraceae bacterium; assembly: GCA_963778315.1. Taxonomy (GTDB): domain Bacteria; phylum Actinomycetota; class Thermoleophilia; order Solirubrobacterales; family Solirubrobacteraceae; genus Palsa-465. Next base: position 398,190 of record CAVZTZ010000002.1, read on the forward strand.
CGATCGTCACGGTCGCGTTGGCGAGCGGAGCCCCCTGCTGTGTGGCGAGCAGCCCGGACACGACCGCGGCCTTTCCATGAGCCACATGCTTGGTGTCGACCAGGCGGATCTGCTTCGTGTGGCAGACGAGGGTCTCAGCCCACGAGTGCTTTCCGGTCTTGACGCGATGTCGCTTGCACCTACGGGCCGCGTTGACCACGCGAGCCACATCCTCGACCTGACCACCGACTCGCACCTCCTCGTAGGCGATGTGGGCCGAGGACTGGATTGGCGCGAAGCTCAGCCCAAGCGCCGCGGGCAGGCGCAACGGGAGCGTCACGTCCTCGTTCTCAGTCCCGCAGTTGCCGGCCACGTCGCACGACCGCGCCTGGACGACGTACGGCCCAGTCAGGCCGGCGTCGTTGATCGTGGCGATGAGCTGGGAGCCGGTGAACGTCGTCGGCAGCTGCGTCCAGTCCGTTGACCCCGCCGGAGCGATCGCGATCGAGCCGCCGGCGACGCCGGACTCGCCGTCGCTCGTGTTCACCACAACCTGATCAGGGTTACTCGGATCTGCCGGCGCGAACGAGATCGCCGGGGGGACCTCGTCAATCTTGATCGACAGCGAGTCCCCGCCCGTCGCAACGACCCCAGCCGGGTCAATCGCATTGTTGGCCGCCGCACAGGAGACCGTATGCGTGCCATCTCCGTTCACCGTGAGCCCGGCACCTGCATACCGGGTCTGGGAGGCGGCGTCGATACCGCAGGTCAGTGAGCTGAGGCCGCTTGGGCCCGTGATCGCGGTCGGGTCGACAGTGACGGCATGGTCGACCCAGACGGTCGTGTTGGCGTCGTTCGGAGTTGCAAAGGAGACGCTGACCGGTTCGTTATCGACGTTCCAGCTGCCTGAGACTGACGCAGCCTGAGAATCCGGATCGTTCCCGCTCACAAACACGGTCAACCTGACCTGTCCACTCGCGATCCCCGCCAACTCTGGATCTGAATATGCCGCAGGGGCGAGGGTGTTGAGGAATGGCGCCGCATAATAGGCGCCGTTCCAGTCATCGCCGCTGGTCTCCCACTGGTAGCTCTCCTGACTCGTACAGGTCTGGGATGTTTCCCCGTACGTACCGGGGCCCTTTATCCAGAAAGAGCCCGGTGCCTGACCCGGAAACTCGGAGGTGATCGTGTCACTACCGAGGGCAAACATTGCACATATGCCATTGGGATCGTCACCTGATACACCGAAGAACCAACCGCTATCGCCCGAGACGTCCCGGATCCAGTCGGTCGACGGAAGCTCGAAGAGGTTGCCAGGTCCGATGTTGTACACGACTGGCGTTACCGTCGGGTCGGCGTTCGCGGCTGCGCACACGAGGCCAAAGCACACAAGAAGGCCGGCGCACAGAGTACCTAGCCAGATGAGTCGCACCGACATGGGCCTCAACTAACGCACTGTGCGACGACCGCGAAGTTGGCGTTGACTGGGGTGTACCCGCTTGCTCCAACTTGCCCGATGTACACCGTGAAGTTACTTCCGCTCTCCAAGAGTGACGCTGTGTCCCCACCAGGGCCGTCGATGGGGGTGACGTTCATCACGTCGGTTGCGGTCGGCGTCTGTGCCGTGCATGCCGGGTTGGTGAGAGCAATCTGATAGACGCCAGTGGCTGTGTGACTTACGGTCAACTGTGCATCCGAGGGGAGCACGGCGCCGTTACCTCCGTTGATCGTCGCCGCCACCGTCGCCGCTCCCGGACCCGTCGCGCCGGTCGCGCCAGTGGCACCCGTAGCTCCAGTGGCGCCCATCGGGCCGGCCGGACCCTGCTGATTCCAGCTGATCGCCTTCTCGCCGCGGGAGCATTTGGACTTGAGGAGCAGTTGGTCGGTCTTCTTGACGACGCAGCCGTGGAGCGTCTTGGTCTGGGTTGAGGCGAGCGCGAAGCCGCCGCCGCCGCCAAGCGCGACGGCCAGCGCGATGTACGCGATGACGTTGGCGCGAAGGTGATGGATGAAGTGTGCTGGCATGGGCCCTACCTTTCGGATGCGGCGAGCGGGTCTGTCATTGGCACTTGGGGTTGCAGTTGTTGCCGACGGTGCCGCCGGTACCAAGCGGGCCAGCTCCGGAGGATTGGCTCGACTCGGCCGGAGTCGAGCTCGCGACGGACTGCGACGGGGTCTCGGTGACGATCGATTCGCTCGGGGCAGTTGATCCCGCGGCGCTCGACGTGCCGCCTGATGTCGTGGCGACGGCGGGCGGGTGGGAGGCCGCGTGGTGACTCTTGCTCGGGTGGCGGCGCTTCGCGTACGCGCGGTGGGCATCCGGCCTGGTGGAAGCTGCGCTGCGAACGGTCGAGGTCTGCCAGGTGAGGGCCTCGTCCGAGGAGGCAACAAGCCTGCCACCGATTGGTGCGTTGTGCGCACCCGCCACAGCGTGGCCAGTCGACCCGCCGCTACTCAGCTTGCCGACCACAAGCGCGATCATGACGACGGCGAGTACAGCCGCCAGTCCTCGCCGAAGCCAGGTGCCCGACACTGAGCGGCGCGACAACCGAACTGAAGTGTTCCGCGGAACACTTGCCTCCGGCTCGATCTGCGACTGCGACGCGTCGGGCTCATCGGCCACGTCGTCCTGCGGGACCGGCTTCAGCTCGCCCGCGAGCGGCGTCTGGATCGCCTGATGGACCGCACCGGCGGCCGAGGTCCAGAAGTCGGCGGCTGACACGGCACCGGCGGACGAGGCGGGTTCGGAGGCCTCGGGCGGAGCGACCTCGAGACGACGGCGGGCGTGCTCCTGCTCCGCTTGACGGTCGGCCGAGGGACCGAAGGGCACCAGCTCATCCCGGGACCCGAACCAGTCCTTCGGGAACAGGATGACGTTGTCCCCGTGCCTGTCCTGATGATCGTCTGTTCGACCGTCCGTTGCCACTGCCCTAAGTTCTCCCAAACAAGCAAATGTTTCTGTCCGGTGGTGACGCTACTCTACTACCCTAGATAAGGATCACTTTGTCTCAATTTGGTTACATTGGATGAGCACCGGAAACGAAGACCCGTTCCTGACCGTTGCCGAGGTCGCGGAACTCCTGAAGATCAACCAGCAGACCGTTCGTAACTGGATCGACGCCGGCTCGCTGCCTGCGGTGAAGCTCGGCAGGCGCGTGCGGATCAAGCGAGCGGATCTCGATCGGATCGTCGATGGCAGCTACACGAGCGGTCAGCCAGGCAGCGTGAGCACCGGCCCCAGCGCTGAGGACTTCTGGGGCGGTGAGCCGGTCGGCTCCGCTGATCTCGCGTTCCCGGCGGCCGAGGCAAGCACCTCCACCGATATTGATTCTGAGGTTGGGAACGACGATGTCTGACGACATGACGACAGACAGAAATACCCCAGATAGCCACAACCGAATCCCGAGTACAGAGGGGAATTCGCAATGAGCTTCAGTGCCGATCTCGATAAGGAGCGCGAGCGCATCCTGCGCCTCCTGCAACATGCCAGCGTGAGCTGGGCGGCGGCGATGCGCGATCACTCGATGGCACCGCCTGACGCGGGCTTCGCAGGTCGACTGAAGCGGCTGTCGGAGGCCGCCGCGACCGAGCACGTCGCGTGGGAGCAGGCCGATGCAGTCGGTCTGATGTGGCGACCCGTGCCCGGTGCCGAGAACGCCCCACCCCCATACGAACTCCGTCCCGGCACCGGACGCCGCGGACCGGACGATCTCTGGATCCGCTTTGATCGAGCGGTCGCCGATCTCAACCAGGCGATCGCCGGGTCGAGCTCGGCGGTGGTGTCGGCGGCGTTTGGCGAGATGGCCGACGTCACCGCGGAGCTCGCGTACGCGGTGGCACGCCAAGATGAGGTGGCGGAGCTGGCCAAGGAGCGGTCGGCGTCGCGGCACAGCGCCGCGAGCTGAGCGAGCCCAACCGCCCGCCGATCCCGCCAGCCGAACCCGTCAATCGATGCCGCCGCTCAGTCGCCCCATCGCCCTTTCACCCCCGCTCGGCCGGCGGGCGGTTGTGATCGGCGCAGGCTCATTCGGAACCGCGGTTGCCGTGCTGCTCGCGCGCGGCGGTCTGCGCACGACGCTCCAGACCCGGACGGTCGAGCAGGCCCAGGCGCTCAACGAGACCCGGGAGAACTCGAAGTACCTGGAGGGCGTCGAGCTGCCGAAGGAGTTGCGGATCGAGCCGCTGAGCGCGGGCGTCGCGCGAGCGGACTACGTGTTCTTCGGTGTCCCCTCCGCGCGACTTGATCAGGTGATCACGGAGCTTGGCGATCAGATCCCCGCCAAGGCGGCTGTGATCAGCCTCGCGAAGGGCCTCGTTCCACCGGACGGCACGCCGCCGACCGTTGTCCTCAGCCGGCGCTTCGGCGCGCAGCGCACGGCGTGTCTCGGCGGACCGGCCCACGCCGCGGAGATGGTCCGCGATGGCGCTGGCTTGGTCGCCGCCTCAACCGATGAGACGCTCGCCACGCACTTGGCGCAGGCGTTCATCCGGGCCGGGGTCGTCTGTGAGCAGTCCAACGATCCGATCGGGGTCGAGCTCGCCGGGGCCGCCAAGAACGCCGCCGCGCTCGCCTCCGGCGCCACCGAGTCGCAGGGGCTCAATGCCGCCGGAGCCGCCGCCGGTCACATCTTCGCCGAGGTGTGGCGCTGGTCGGAGTCTCAGGGCGCACGCCCGGAGTCGATGATCGGCCTGGCCGGCACCGGCGACCTTGTTGCCACGGCGCTTGCCCCCAACTCGCGCAACCGCCGCGCCGGTGAGCTCCTCGCGAGCGGCGTCCCCGCCGCAGAGATCCCGGGTCAGATCGGCCAGGCGGTCGAGGCGCTCGAGTCAGTGCCGCTGCTCGCCCGAGCGCTCAACGATGCCGGCTTCACCGCCCCGGTCACGACCGCGCTCGCAGACCTGATCGAAGGCATGCTGCCGCTTGATCAGTGGGTCGCGGTCGTCCGCGCGACCGTCCCGCCGCCCGCTCGGTGGCGCGTCGCGCGCCGGCCTCAAGCCGGGTTCTGGAAGCGACTGCGGGAACGGTTGTCGCGGTTGTTCCCCCGGCGCCCAAAGAACCAAGAACAGGACTGACTGAAGGCGAGGGTCGGTACTCCCCACACAGGCCGTTCCAACCGAATCTTTACTCGCTCCGAAGCCCCACGTGTCACCTTGCAGTGGAACCCGAACCACGAGGAAGGAGCGGGAGATGCCACAGATCATCGTCTCCACGGAGGATCTCGACGACGGCAAGGTGACGCTACGCGAACGCGTTACGCTCGCCGATCTCGAGAGCGGCCACTTCGCCAAGTACCTGCTGGAACGTCTCAGCTGGGCACTGGGTGATGCCGACCAGATCGAACGGCGGCCCGCCGCCCGATCGCTCGATCGAGCTGAGGCGGACGAGCTGGATGAAGTCGACGAGTCGCTGCGAGCCTGGGCTCAGGTCTCGGCCAGCGTCGTCACAACCGCCTCGTAGACGCCGGCGCCATAGCCCGCCTCGGCGAGGCGGACGTTCACATGCCGGGCCATCTCGTCGCGCAGCGAGGGATCGCGCTCGAGTCCGTTGCGGACCATCCAGAAGGTCCCGACGGCCGTGGCAGCCTCCATGTCCTCGCGCGAGTCCCCCGCCGCGATGCACTCCTCGCGGGCGTAGCCGCGGTTCTGCATGTGGCGGGCGACGGCGCGTGCCTTTGAGGAACGCGCCGGGATCAGGTGATAGGCATGAACTCGGTCAACGCCGACAAGGCCGAACAGGTCGCCGTCGATCACCACCCCGTGGGCCGCGAGGACTCCGTTGTCAACGAGCCGCAGCCAGCCCAGTCCGGCAGCCTCGAGCACCGCCGCGGCCTCATCCAGCGAGACGCCGCCCCGGAACAGGTGCGAGACGTCGCGGCCTTCGGACCAGGGCGTGTGGTACTCGAGCCGGCCAGCGAAGTGCTCAAGCAACAGCTGCGGGGCCCCCGAGGCGGTGATCTGCTCGTAGATCGTTCCCGCCGCTCCCGGTTCAAGACCGTCGGTCAGCCACTCAAGCTCACCGTCCAGCACCAGACCGCACCCGAGCTCGAAGATGAACGAGCGCGCGCCGATCAGGCGTGAGTCCTCAAACACGCTGTCGTAGCGGCGGCCCGAATAGATCACCGTCTCGACGCCGGCCCGGTCACACGCCTGCAGGGTGCGCACCGCATCCAGGGAGAAGCTTCCGTCGCCGGCGGCCAGCAGCGACCCGCCCGGCCCGAGCAGGGTCCCATCAAGGTCGACGTACAGGCAACGAAGCACGGCGCGAACGTATCAGTCGGTGAGGTACCGGCCCCCGTCGGGCCCGCCGACCTCTACTCGCGCCCGGGTGACCATCCGTGCAACAGCACCTCCATTGCGGTGTCGACGGCCGTCGCGCGGTCGGGTTCCTCGCGCACCAGCGACGGAATTTGGACCAGAGCGCGGGTCCAGGCCCGGACGCGCATGTCGGAGGCGGGATGGCCGGTCTCGGCCTCGATCGCTGCGGCGACGGCGCGGGCGTGCCGGGACCACATCCGGTCCGAGTACGCCGTCAGCGCCGGGGTCTCGCGCACGAGCGCGAGGAACTCGGGCGAACCGGTGACCAGCGTCGGCGTGTCGACCAGGAAGTCACGCAGCGAGCGCGCGATCGAGACACCTGCGGGACGCTCGAGGACGGCGCGCACGAGCTGAGCCTCGACCGCCGGGTCCCGGGCGAACGCGATCGCCTCCTTGCTGTCGAAGTGCTTGAAGACGGTCGAGACGGCGACGTCGGCCGCGTCGGCGATCTCCGCCACCGTCACGGCGTCATAGCCGCGATCGAGAAACAGGCGCATCGCCTCGTCGGCGATCACCTGCCGGGTGGCGAGCTTCTTGCGTTCACGGCGTCCGATTGATGTCTCCACGCCTCCAACAATAGTGCTACGGTGATAAAAAGCTAGTCACTCCGATTTTAGAGTTAGTTCGACAAGGAGATTTCGTGCCATCCGTATCTACATCCCACACTCCGCTCCTGATCGACGACGCCGGCGCCGGACGCCCCGTGCTGGTTCTGCACGGCGGCGGCGGGCCCGTCACCGTGGAGCCGATCACCGACGCCCTCGCGGCCGGGCACCGGGTCCTGACCCCCACGCTCCCGGGCTGGAACGGCGCTCCCCGCCCGGAGTCGATGTCAACGATCGGCGCCTACGCCGATGCCTACCTCGAGTATCTGGTTGAGCTCGGTGTTGAAAACGTCGTGGCGATCGGCTCGTCGCTGGGCGGCTGGATCGCCGCCGAGATGGCCGCGCGCGACACCAACGGCGTCCTCGGTGGCGTCGTGATCATCGACGGCGCCGGGATCCTCGTCGACAGTGACCCGATCGTCGATTTCTTCTCCTTGACGCCGCGGCAGGTGGCGGAGCATTCGTGGCACGACCCGGACCGGTTCTTTGTCGACCCGTCGACGTTCCCGCCCGAGCGGGTCGCAGCACAGCGGGCCAACATGCAGACGATGGCCGTCGTGGCCGCGGGAATGCATGACCCGGAGCTGCGAGACCGGCTCACCGCCGTGACGATTCCGGCGCTGGTGATCTGGGGCGAGAGCGATCGGATCTTCACGCCGGGCTACGGCCGCGCCTACGCGGCTGCGTTCCCGAACGGGCGTTTCGAGCTCGTCGCCGGCGCTGGCCACCTACCCCAGCTCGAGCAGCCCGCGAGCACGATCGCCCTGATTCAGGCGTTCCTGGAGGCATGATCAGCACCCGGCCATACTGGGATCGTGTCCACGACGACCGAGCCCTGGGAGGAACTGATGGACGACGAGCGCGTCGTCCATCAGGACTTCTACAAGGCCAGCGCTGCACGTTCGGTCGCCGTACCCGACGATCTCCACCCGCTGCTGACGCAAGCGCTGAGCCGCAAGGGCATCGACAGCCTGTATGAGCACCAGGCGGCGGCATTGCAGGCGGCCTTCGACGGCCCGACGATCGTCACCACCGGCACGGCCTCGGGCAAGTCGCTGTGCTTCCAGCTGCCGACGCTCGAGGTGCTGCTGCAGGACAACAAGGCCCGGGCACTGTTCCTGTATCCGACCAAGGCGCTCGCCCAGGATCAGGCCCGATCACTGCATTCGTTCGGCCTGAACACCCAGATCCGCCCGGCGATCTATGACGGCGACACCCCCCGCAACGAGCGACCCCAGATCCGCCGGCGCTCGAACCTGATCCTCACGAACCCCGACATGCTCCATGTCGGGATCCTGCCCCACCACGCCGCCTGGGGCGACGTGTTCGCGAACCTGGCGTTCGTCGTGATCGACGAGGCCCACGTCTACCGCGGCGTGTTCGGCTCGCATGTCGCCAACGTCCTCAGAAGAACCAGACGGATCGCGAACATGTATGGCACCGAGCCGCGGTTTCTGCTGGCCAGCGCGACGATCGCGAATCCGCTGCAGCTCGCACGCAACCTGACCGGGATCGAGGAGATCAACCTGATCGATCGGGACACCGCCCCACACGCCGCCCGCCGTGTCGCGATCTGGAACCCGCCACTGCTCGACGAGAACCTCGGCACGCGGGCCAGCGCCCTGGCGGAGGCGGCCGAGCTGCTCGGCACGCTCGTGAACAGCGGCGCCCGGACGATCTGCTTCATGAAGTCGCGCAAGGGCGTCGAGCTGATCTTGCGCCACGCGCGTGATCGTGTCTCGCTCGAGCTGCGGGAGCGGATCGCCCCGTATCGGGCGGGCTACACGCCGCAGCAGCGCCACGAGATCGAGCGCAAGCTCGTCTCCGGCGAACTGCTCGCCGTCGTCACGACCGACGCGCTCGAGCTCGGTATCGACATCGGTGAACTCGACGCCGCGATCTGCGTGACCTTCCCGGGAACGGTCGCCTCCCTCAGGCAGATGTGGGGCCGAGCCGGGCGCCGCGGCGGTGGGCTGGCGGTCTACATCGCCGGTGAGGACGCACTCGACCAGTTCTTCGCGCGACATCCCACCGAGTTCCTGCAGCGCCCGGTCGAGGCGGCGATCGTCGATCCGTACAGCACCGAGATCCGCGACGAGCATCTGCTCTGCGCCGCGCACGAGGCCCCGCTCACCCAGAACGACGCTCGCCTGTTCGGCGAGGACATGATCGACCGGGCGCAGATCCTCGCCGGCCACAAACTCCTCAGGGAACGCGCGACCGGGTTCGTCCCGGTCAGGGCCGACGACTACCCGGCCGGGCGCGTGGCACTGCGCTCGGCGAGCGCCGACAGCTTCGCCCTGATCGACGCGAGCTCCGGAGAGATCTTCGGCGCGGTCGAGGCGGCACGCGCGTACTCAACGATTCACGACGGCGCGATCTACCTCCACATGGGCCGCAGCTATCTCGTGCGCGAGCTCGACCTCGACGGCCGCCGCGCGCTGCTCGACCCGTTCGACGGCAACTACTTCACCCAGGCCAAGCGCGAGTCGATGACCTACATCGAGCGCCTCTTCGAGCAGCGCGAGACGCATGGGGTCACCCTCTCCTACGGAGCGGTCGTGTACTCAGAGACCGTCCTCGGCTATCAGCGCAAGCACCTCCAGGACCACACGGTGATCGACTTCCAGGGCCTCGACCTGCCGACCACCGAGTTCTCGACGCGGGCGCTCTGGTACGAGCTCGATGAGCTGATCGCGGCCGAGCAGTTTCCGCAAGAGAAGCTGCTCGGCTCACTGCACGCGCTCGAGCACGGACAGATCGCGGTGCTGCCGTTGATCGCGATGTGCGACCGCTGGGACATCGGCGGCCTGTCGACCAACGCGCACCCGCAGACGGGCGTCCCGACGATCTTCATCTACGACGGGCATCCCGGCGGCATCGGGATCAGCAAGCGCGGCTACGACGAATTCGATCGGCTCGTCCGCGACGCCCAGCGCCTGATCGGCGAATGCCAGTGCCGCAGCGGCTGTCCGTCGTGCGTGCAGTCGCCGAAGTGCGGAAACCTCAACGACCCGTTGTCGAAGGACGGGTCACTCGAGCTGCTCCGGCGCTTGACCGCGGTCCCCGCTGGTGGTAGGAATAGTTAGTGCTGAATGCCTCGTGAGGGGCACTGCCGGGAACACTCCGGCGAAACCAGCGATCGCGCCGGCGCCGGGTCCTCGCGAGACCGACGCCGGCGGATCCCGCTGCCCCTGAACATCGAGGCTAGCGGCCCCGTTGGGCCGCTCACGAGCGGTCGCTCATTCCTCTGCGATCGCAGCCAGAATGTCGAGCCGCGCAACTCGCCGCGCGGGCCTGATCGTTGCCAGCAGCCCGGCCAGCAGGTCTGCGACGACGACCCCGATGAACGCCTCCCACGGGAACGTGAAGCTGAACCCCTCGACCCGCAGCACGTGGGTCACCGCGACTCCGAGCACGAGCCCGAGCCCAACGCCGGAGAGCCCGCCGATCAGCGCCGTCAGCATCCCCTCGCGACGGATCAGCGACCGCGCCTGCGTGGGCGTCATCCCGAGCGCCCGCAGCGTCCCGACCTCACTCGCACGGGCGCGGACCGACAGGTTCAAGGCACCGCCGATCCCGAGCAGCGACATCAGCACGCTCAGCGCAAGCAGCGCATACAAAAGGCCCACGACCCCGTTGACCCGGGAGCGGAGCTGGGCGGCGATCTGATGCTGGTTGCGCGAGACCACACCCGGAAACGACGAGAGGGCCCGATCGAGCGCGACCAGCGCCACGTGCTCTGAGACCGCACCGGTCAGCTTGATGAACACGTCGCGCAGCTCCGGCTGGTCAAACAGCTGGTTGAACCATGCGATCGGGATCGCGACCCCCTTCAGCAGGCCGGCGTCGCGGTAGATCCCCGCGACCTTCGCGCGGAACTGGCGCCCCGCGTCCGTCATCAGCACGACAGATGAGCCGAGCCGCAACCCAGCAGCGCGGGCGGTGTCGGCCTCGACGAGCACCTGCCCGGGCGACAGATCTTCCAGAGACGCATCGCTGCCGGCGGTCCACTCGAACCGGTAGACCTCACCCCAGCTCGTCGGGTCGATGCCGGCGACCTGCACTGCGCCCGCCCGAGGCATCGTGCCGCTCGCGGTCTTCAGCGACGAGATCCCCTCGAGGTCGGGCACGTTGACGGCAGCACGCACGACCGTCGACGGAATCCCGCTCGCTCCGTTCTGCGCCTGGATCGCCACGTCCCCGACGACCGTCTGGGCGATCGCATCGCTCGAGGCCGACCGCAGGCCGCCGACGTAGACGGCGATCAGCAGCGTCAGTGCAAGCCCGATCGTCAGCGACGAGGCGCTCAGCGCGGTCCGTCCCGCGTACTGGACGGCGTGCTCGCGCGCGAGTTCGGCGACGGGATCCCGGCGGCCGCGCACAAACGGCAGCCGTGCCCGGGCGGCGGCGAGCAGACCGCCGATCCGCATCACACCACCCACCACCAGCCCGCCGGCGATCAGTGCCGCGCCGACCACGAGCGCCCCGCCGATCGCACAGTCACGGAGCCGCGCGGCCTGGTCACCGGACGCGGTCAGAATCACGATCAGGCCGCCGGCCAACGGGCCGGCGGACACCACCACCCACAAGACTCGCGAGATCCATCGCCGCCGCTTGCGGGGAACGTCGGCGCCGGCGCTCAACCGCAGCGCCTGCAGGGGCGAGGCGGCCGCGGCCCGGATCGCCGGCGGCAGCGACGCCAGCAATGTCACGCCGAGGCCGACGGCGACGCCGATCGCCGCCGTCCGGTCGCGGAGCTCCACCCCACGCGAGGGCAGTCCGACGCCCGCGCCGATGAACAGCGTCCGGATCAGCAGCGCCACGAACGGCCCGATCACGATCCCGAGCGCCGTGCCGAGCACGCCGATCACCGCCGCCTCAAACAACGCCGAGGTGGTCACCTGCCCGCGGGTCGCCCCCATGGTCCGCAGCAGCGCCCGCTCGGATGAGCGCTGCTCGGCGATGATCGTGAACGTGTTGAAGATGATCAGCGAGCCGACGAGCACGGCCACGATCGCGAAGGCCAGCAGACCGTCGTCGAGTGAGGAGAAGCTCCCGGCGACCCGCTGCACATCGAGCGCGACGGCGCCGCTCTGGCTGCGGGCGACGAGGTCGTCGGGCAGGAGCCCCTGGATCTGCTCCGCCAGTCCCGCCACGTCCTCGCCCTTGATCGCGGCGATCGCGATCTGATTGACGGCGCCGGGCATCGCGAAGAGCTTCTGGGCGGCGCGCAGCGCGAACGCGACAAACGGCTGGCCGCCGTGCGGGCGCCCGCCAAGCACAGCGATGCCGGCGATCCGGAACCGGCGGGCCGGCTGGGCGGTGACGACCCTGATCAGGTCACCGACGTGCCAGTGCTGGGTCGCGGCTGTGGCGGCGTCGATCGCCACCTGACCGACCCCATGCGGCGCGTGCCCAGAGCTGTAGGTGAGCTGCCCGAAGCGCTTCGGCAGCGTCGAGAGTCCGATCGGGGTCAGGCGGCCGCTCACCGGGTGACCGTCGGCGGCGATGATCGTGACCGGCTGCTCGATCTGGCCCCAGGCCGAGGCGACGCCGTAAACCCGTCCGAGCTTGAGCACGAGCCTGTCGGGGATCGCGACGTTCGCCGCGCCCGCGCCGCTGACCCGCTGGCGGCCGGTGACGACGATCTGGGTCCCGTGCTCGGCGCCGCTGAACAGCTCCTGGAAGGCGCCGCGGGTCGTGTCGGCGAACACCAGCGCCCCGGTCACGGTCGCGACCCCGACCGCGACGACGAGCACCGTCATCAACAGACGTTGCCAGCGGGTCAACAGCGCCCGCAACGTGAACGCGCGGATCACCGCAGCGCCTTGACCTCGTCCAGGATCTCCGACTGCGAGAGGCCGGCCGCCTCGCGCACGATCAGCCCATCCTGGACGAACACGACCCGGTCGGCGCGGGCGGCGGCGACGGGATCGTGGGTGATGATCGCGATCGTCTGGCCGAGGTCGTCGACGGCGCGGCGCAGCATCGTCAGGATCACCTCGGTGCCGCGCGAATCGAGGCGGCCGGTCGGCTCATCGGCGAACACGATCGCCGGACGGCCGATCAGCGCCCGCGCCAGCGAGACTCGCTGCTGCTCGCCGCCGGAGAGCTCAGCGGGGCGGTGACCGCGCCGGTCCTCAAGGCCGATCGCGACCAGCAGCCACTCGAGCCACTCGGGGTCGACCTCGTGTCCGGCGATCCGCAGCGGCAGCCCGATGTTCTGCTCGACGTTGAGCATCGGCATCAGGTTGAACGCCTGGAAGACGAAGCCGACACGGGAACGGCGCAGCCGCGTGCGATCGCCCTCGCCGAGGTCGCCGAGCCGCGTCGGTCCGAGCCAGACCTCGCCGCTCGTCGGCGTGTCGAGCCCGGCCAGAAGGTGCATCAGCGTCGACTTGCCCGAACCGGACGGGCCCATGATCGCAGTAAACGTCCCGGCCTCGAACCCGATCGTGACGCCGCGCAGGGCGTCGACGGCAGCGGCGCCGTCGCCGTAGCGCTTGCTCAGCTCGCGCCCGAGAACGATCGGCTCCATGGCGCGTAGTGTCGCGAACCGTCAGTGGTACTGCAGCGCCTTGGGTCGAACGTACTCGCGCAGGTCCGCGCAGTGAGGGCGAAGCGCTGCCCAATCGCCGCTGAAGGTGAGCGTCGCGAGCGCGCCGGTGGGGAACTTCTCGGCGATCTCCTCAAGGTGATCGTCGGTGCGCGCGAGCCGCAGCACCAGCACCTGCAGCGCCGGGTTGTGGCCGACGACGAGTACCTCGCGCTCGCCCGGATCGAGCTGCTGTAGACGCGCGAGCAGCTGATCAGCGCCTGCGCTATAGAGCCCAGGTTCCAGCGCCACGCGGCCCGTATCGATCTCCAGCCCGTCGAAGGTCTCGCGACAGCGGCGCGCAGTCGAGCACAGAATCAGGTCTGGCTCGATCGCGTGATCGTGCACGTGCGAGCGCAGCAACGGCAGGGTCCGGCGGCCGCGTGGGGCCAGCGGACGGTCGTGGTCTGACTGCATCGGATCGTCCCAGCTCGACTTCGCATGGCGCAGCAGGTGGAGATGACGCGTCTCTGGCATGCAGGAATTGTTGCGGGTCGATCGGCGGTGCGATTATCGAGGCGTGACGATGGCGCCAGAGCTCTGAGTGTCGACCGATCCGCGTGAGGCGGCCCGCGCGCTGCGCCGGCAGCAGATCCGGCGCAGGCGGGCGACCGCAGGGGCCTGTCTACTGATCCTCGTGGTGGTCCTCGTCGTCGCGATCGCAGGTGGCGGCGGAGGCGGCGGATCGCGGCGGTCGCTGACCTCATTGACCCCTGGTCGGCTTCTCCACTCCAAGCCCGCGGCGACACTCGCCGCGAAGGAGAACGCGGCGATCACCACCCTCGTCGACAAGCGCGGGTTCATCACCGCGGGCAGCGGCCGCAAGCGCGAGATCGCGTTGACGTTCGATGACGGCCCCGGGCCCTACACGTACCGGCTGTTGCAGGTGATCAAGCGGCTGCATGTGCCGGCGACGTTCTTCGAGATCGGCGAGATGATGCATTACTTCAACGACCCGCTCCAGGACGAGTTAGCGACCCGGGATGTGGTGATCGGCGACCACACCGAGACCCATCCGATGATGGCCCGTCTCAACGCCCGGGCTCAGCAGGCCGAGATCCTCGAGCAGTCCGCAACACTGACTCGCTACGGCGGCCCGTTCCCGCGGCTCTATCGCCCGCCGTACGGCTCGTTCAACGCCACGACCTTCAAGATCCTGCGCAGGTACAAGATGCTGATGGTGCTGTGGACGGTCGACACGAACGACTACCGCGAGCCCGGCGTGCGAGCGATCGTCGATGCGGTCGTCGACGGGTCCAAGCCCGGCGCGATCATCCTGATGCACGACGCCGGTGGCGACCGGATCCAGACGATCGAGGCGCTCCCGTTGATCGTCAGGGCTCTGCGCGCGCGTCACTACAAGCTCGTGACGGTGCCGCAGCTGGTGCTCGATGATCCGCCGCCGGCCAATCAGCCGCTGCCGCAGAACCTCAGCGGCGGTTAGTGTCGTGAACCCTGTGAACGCGGGGTGATGCCGGTCCCGTTGGACCGGCTACCATCGGCCAATCACTCGGCGGGATAGCTCAGCTGGTAGAGCACACGACTGAAAATCGTGGTGTCCCCGGTTCAAGTCCGGGTCTCGCCATTCCGGAAAGCCCTGGAAACAGGGTTTTTCTTTTGGCCGAGGCGCGGGCTCGAAGGTCTATTCGGCACGTAAACGCGGAAAGCGCGGTTTACATGCCGAAAAAGATGCGACGGAGCGTGCAACCTGGACAATCGTGCCGTCCCGGCTTGTCCTGGTCGACGTCCGGCGTGGGGGCGGTTTGCCCCGCGAGCCACGAGCAATCGGCGAATCCGCGACGCTCATAGGACCACCCTGCGTCGGCAAGTTCCATCTCGTCCGGTTGTTCCACGAGCACATCGGCATATCGCCACACGCGCTGCATATCGCTCACCGAATCCGCACGGCCCGGCGCATGCTCGAACAGGGCCAGACGATCTCAGCCACCGCCGCGGGGACCGGCTTTGCCGACCAGAGCCATCTACACCGACACTTCACCCGTAGTCTCGGGCTCACCCCAGGCGAATACAAACGACGCCTGACCTAAGCGACCGCAAGCATCCTCCCTCAGCGCATCTACCTGCCGACGTTCGCGGCGATCTTCGAACCCGCCGGAAACGCAGATGAAAAGCAGGCTCAGGATCAGCTATGGGTCGTCACATGAAGCTGCTCATGAACCTTCGCTCGGCGCGGCGGCTGGCGGTGAGCCGGGCGTTGGCGATTCCGACCTCTGCGATCTCGCCGGCCCGGACCTTCAGCACGCCGCGCACGCTGCCGTCGTTCAGTAGATACCAATCATTAGTGCCAATGCGGAGGTGTTGGCGGATCCGAAGCCGGGCGGTGATCGCGGCTAGCTTTACGCCGGGCCGCGCGTCGCCGAGCGCGTAGTCAGGATTGGACGTGAGCAGCATCACGATCCGATTCTTGAATCGTGCCCGTTCCCTGACCGGGAGGCCAGCGAGGGCCGTCGGGGACGGGTAGCCGGCGCGGATCCCGGTCGGGGTCAGGCAGAAGACATCGATGTAACGGTCACCGCGGTCGGGGCTGCGTGGAAGTCGTCGACGGGCGGCGGCGCGCGTCATGCCGAGTCGCAGCGGCCCAAGCGCTTGGTTCGTAACCGTGCCGGTCGCGGTCGGGCACGGCTCCGATTCGGGCGGCAGGATCGGCAGCAGCAGACGGGAGCCGTCTGCACCGCCGACGGTCACGCTGTTGATCGCAGGGACCGCTGGGAGCTGAAATGCAGAGGCGCCCAGCAAGGTCAGGCGGATCCGGTCGCCCGCACGGAACTCGTTCCCGATCGGCCAGAACGCCAGCTGATAGGTACGGGCGATGCCCGACGCGGTGGCGACTGAGTCGGTGAAATCGTTCCACGGTGCGACGACGTCGCCATGCGTGTCCGTCAGCGACTGGCCGGCGATGAGGTCCGGGAACTGGCTGTTCAGACGGCCACTGGCGACCGGGTGGCTGGTGCCGTCCGGCCACACGTCGGAGATCACCGCCCAGATATCTGTGGCCTTGGCCGTGGTTGCCAGATGCACGTCAAGCGCGGCCGGACCCGCGACCATCAAGTTGGAGGCAAGCGGTGGGCTGGTGTAGGTCAGGCCGAGTGGCTCGGTCAGGTTGCTTTCGGTCAGCAATGGAAGCGTCTCGGACACGATGTTGAGTCCGAGACCCCCAACGAATGCCGTAGTCGGCACGTCGCTCATTGTCGGCACTGACGGGATCGCAGCGTACGACTGGGTTGTCTCGGTGGTTGGCATCGATGGCGTGAGCGTGCCGTTGTTGATCGACGAGCTCGAGCCGCTGCTGCGCGCGGAGCTGAGTGCCAGTGACTCCCAGTGGGTGCCGGGCACTGGCCAGTTGCCTGAGTCATAGCGGACGTAGTGGCCTTCCATGTAGGTCTCGCGGCTTCCATCTGACATCAGCATCTGGACCCGTGGCTGCTGGGTGATTCCGTCCTGGATGCCGAGCAGGTAGTGGTCGAACCACTCTTTGATGTCGGCGACGCCTCCGTCAGTCCCGGTTGGGTATCCGTCGTGGCCCGCGAAAACCAGCAGATGGTCCCCGACACCCCGGAGCACCTGAAAGGCTTTGAACGCGCCTTGTGACTCAACGTCATAGAAACTGTCGACCATCAGGATCGGGAAGTGGTTGGCGTCGCCCTGGTATTGACGCGCCTGCCAGAACGAGTCGAGCGTCGGATGGCCGAGATCCTCAAGACCCAGGTCGACGAATCCGACGCCGGTGTCGAACCCGTTGATCAGTCCGCTCACCGGGTTCGGCGTGAGACGCGCCGCTCCTTGCGAGACCGCGAGGCCACCGATCAGTGAAATGACGCCCAGTCCGGGCACGAAGTTGTTGACCCCGCCGGGGTAGAGCAGGTCGCGGTACAACGAGTAGGTGCCCGATTTCAGCACCGCAACCTTCACACACGGCAGCGTCAGGTGCAGCGAGTTGTAGATCGTGATTGCACTGGCGGAGAACCCGTTGAGCGCGAGGTTGCCGTTGCTCCATGGCTGGTGGCAGGCCCAGGTGAGCGTCTGCTGAACATCCTGCTGGGTCCGGGGTCCGAGGGCGTCCCAGGCGCCGGGACTGGCTCCGGTCCCGCGGTCCTGGATCAGGAGGTAGTTGAACCCAGGCAGGACCGGCACCGTGCCCGTCCCCGGACCGTAGGGAGTGAACTCGACGATCACCGGGCGTGCGGTGAGCGGCGCCCGTCCGGTGACCGTTGCCGCTAGTGCAACCCCGTCGGACATGGTGACGTGTGTGTTCAGGGTCGCGGTGCTGGCCTGAGCCTCCGACACGAGTCCGATCGATCCGCCCACCGCCAGCGCGAACACTACGACGAACACCCCGACTGTCCGATCCCTGCGCAAGCCGTTCTCCTTGTCTCGCCTCCCGTCGGTCCGTGTTCGAAACCCGGTCTTAACCACCGACGTCGTGTTTGCGAACACTGCTGTTCACAATACTAGCCGATAGTGTCCTGCCGGTGCCACCACGCGCCGTCAACTCAGGCCAGGCACCGGTCTCCAGTAGGCGCTCCGACGGTGCCACGACCCTCCCGCCCGGACGGCACAAGCTGCCACGCGAGGAGGTCGTGCGTTCGCAACGCTCGCGGTTGATGCGGGCAGTGGCCGACGCGATGGCCGAGCGCGGCTACGCCGGCACCACTGTCGCCGACATCCTTCGCCACGCGCGGGTCTCGCGCGAGACGTTCTACGAGCAATTCTCCTCCAAGCAGGACTGCTTCATCGCTGCATATGAGGAGGCGGCGGCGGCGGTGATGGCGCTGCTCGAGCATGAGGCCGCGACCCCCGGGACACCAGTTGAGCGGTTCGACCGCACGATCGAGACCTACCTCAACGCGCTCGCCGCCGAGCCCACGTTCGCCCGCCTGTTCATGATCGAGGTCTATTCGGGCGGTGAGCGAGTGCTGGCAACTCGGGCTGAAATCGAAAAGCGGTTCGCCGAACTGGTGATCGACGCATTCGAGCCTCAGGATCCAACCGCCCGGTTCGCTTGCGAGGCGCTCGTGGCAGCGATCATCACGATGGTCACCACGTGTCTCGCCGCCAACGACCCGGATCGCCTGCGAGCCCTACGCCAGCCCCTGACGGAGCTGATTCAACGCGGACTCGGCGCGCCTGGTGCCAGCCCACAGGCCGAGTGAGCAGAAGGTCGTGACAGGATTATGATCGGCGAGTGGACCCACTCACAGGAGCGCCGACCTCTGGTTCCACGGAGGAGCCTACGCAGGTTGTTGAGGCGTTCCTTCTCGCGCTTCAGGCAAGAAGATTCGATGACGCGGTCGCTCTGCTCGCCGAGGATGCCGTCTACATCAACGTCTCGCTGCCGAGCATCCATGGTCGCAGACGGATCGACCGGCTCCTGCGCCGGGCTTTAGACCGGCCGGGCCGCGGCTTTCGGGTCCATTTCCACACCGTCGCTGCCAGCGGCACGACCGTCCTAACCGAGCGTACGGATGAGCTTGTCTTCGGCCGGATCCGGCACCGGTTCTGGGCGTACGGTCGTTTCGAGGTCCACGACGGCCAGATCACCGTCTGGCGCGACTCGTTCGATTGGTTTGATGTTCTGGTCGGCCTCGTTCGAGGGCTCGCTGGTGCGGTGAATCGGGACCTGAATCGCCGCTGGCCCGACGAGGGCTGAAACTGTGCTTTCTGCGGCCTCCGGGAGGGGACTCGATGTCGCAGGCTGAGCGTCGCATCATTTGGGCGGCGGCGCCGGCTGAAGCTCGGGATACTTCCCGCTCCACGCGATCCCCGGCTTGCCGGTGGACGGGTAGGGGTTGGTCTTCACGGAGGAGCTGTCCGCGAGCGTCAGTCCGGTGTTCACGTTCCCGATGAAGAACGGGGCATACGCCTCAAGCCCATCCTGTCCGTCCGTGTTGATCGGCTTTTGCTGCTCGACCCACCTCGGCGTCACGTAGGCGTCGGTGCCCTGTGGACTGAGATGGCGGATCGAGTCCGCACCGGCATCCAGGAAGCCGACAAACAGCTCCGCATGCGGCGCCGCGTACGCGAGCATCGGTATCAGGTCACGGAGCGCTGGCTCCAGCGCGACGGCCAAAGGCCGAAGATCGTGGCTCGCGCCGCGTAGCCGCCTCAGCATCGGGGCCGCTGCCCGTGTGAAAGTGGGCAGTCCGGTGATCACGTCAGCCAGCGAATGTGCAGCGGCCGGCAGTCGTTGCAGCGCCGTGGTGAGCGGTGGCGCGGCTACATCCAGGTCGCTGACCAGTGGCCCCGCCGCGGATACCAGTGGCTGCAGCTGCGTCAGCGTGGAGCGACCGACGGACAGCAGTGTGGCGGCGTCGGCGATCCCGCGGCCCAGTGGAACGTCTTCGGCCGCCAGGGCCTCTGACACAACTCGCGCGGAACCGACGAGCATCGCGATCTCTCGGTCTCGGGTTCCGAGATCTGATGTCACGGCGGTTGTGGAGGACACGAGACTGCTGAGCTGTGACTGCTGGTCGGTGAGCAAACCGGTGAGCACCGGTAGCTGTGCGAGCGTGGCGGCGAGGCCACCGACGGTGTCGTTGAGCGCGCGGCTGGATTCGGGCTGGCGCTCGATCAGCGCGCCGGTGTGCACAAGCGAGCTGAGCGCCGTGCGGGTCGGCGCGTTGAGCGTGCTCAACGCCTGGTCGAAATCGATCGTTCCGATCACGTGATCGGACCCGAGCGTGGAATGGTTCGGCAGGGGCCCGGCAGTGCGGGTGCCCGGGTCCAGCCGGATGTATGCCTCCCCGAAGAGCGAGCGGTGGCCGATCTCGATCGTCGCGTTGCGATAGACACTGACGCTGGACGGATTGACCGCGATCGTGACCTTGGCTTGGTCGCCGTCGATACTGACGCTCGACACGTACCCCACCTGCACGCCGCGTACGAGCACCAGAGAGCGCTCCAGCAATGACTCGGCGTTAGGCACAAACGTGGTGAGCTGGTACGAGGGCGCGGCGCTGACCAGGACCTTCGGACCGCCGAACAGCGCGTTCAGCAGGAGCACGCCAGCCACGGTCAGACCGATCGACCCGAGCACCAGCACAGCACCGAGCTTGGGAATCCGGTGGCTCACGGCGCGCCGATCAGTTTCGGCGGGTGTGCCAGCAACGTCTCAAGTACGACACAGGCGGCGACCTGCTTGAGCTGGCAGCGACGGGCGACCAGCGCCGCGACCGAAGTCACGGCGAGCGGCTCCCGGCTCCAATTCGACGGCAGCTGGAACAGGCCAGGTTCGATTGAGCGCAACCGGTTGGCTGCGCGCGTCATCGCCTTCATCGCTGGGCTGGAGCTCGACCAGCTGCTGAGGCCGAGCAGCTGAGGATCAACCGGCGTGACGGTCAGGAATGCGGCGCGGGTCAATGGAGAGATCGCGTTCTGCTCTGAGAACGTGCTCGGCCAGAAGCGCATGATGTTGGAGATGTTCGTCTCGTTCTGCGTTACCCCGCTCACCGTTCGCGACAGCAACGGCACCACTTTCGAGCTGTTGAGCGACAGGGCTGTGGGTGTCAGCGTCTGCAGGGTTCGATTGAGTGAGGCGAGCGGGGCCGCCCCGCTCTGGCTCAGCGCACCGAAGCTCTTGATCGTGTCCCCGAGTGACGGCAGCAGCCCGCGCACGGACTCGATGGCGCCCGGCAGCTTAGTCGTCAGCGACCGCAGCGAGACCAACGCCGGATCAAGCGGCGCTGCCAGCCGCCGCAGTCCGTCGAAGGTGGAGGTGGCCGCGTCCAACGTAGAGGGGAGCGCCGCAAGTGCACGCTCGATCGCATCCTGCTGTGAGCCGGTGGTCACCAGCGTCTGACGCGCACGGTCGATCACATCCGTCAACTCAGCACCCCGCTGCCCGGTGGCGCTGACGATCGACGAGAGCTGACCGACCAGTTCGGTGAGCTTCTCGCGCCGCCTGGCGAGCTCCGCCGAGACCGT
This sequence comes from uncultured Conexibacteraceae bacterium, assembly GCA_963778315.1. Taxonomy (GTDB): domain Bacteria; phylum Actinomycetota; class Thermoleophilia; order Solirubrobacterales; family Solirubrobacteraceae; genus Palsa-465. The sequence continues at coordinate 419,628 of CAVZTZ010000002.1, forward strand.
GTTGAACGAGCTGGCGAGGGGCGGCAGGCGGTCGATCGCGTTACGCAGCGGGCCGGCGCGTCCGCGCAGCATCTGCGCAAGCGTGCCGATCAGGATCTGGGCGTAGGCGCGATCGTTCGGGTTCAGATCCGCGAGCACCTGGTCATAGCCGATCGGTGCCGGCGCCGAATGGAGGATCATCGCGCCGCGCAGCGGTCCCGCGCTCAGGGTCCCCGGGGCGATGTCGACCACGAGGTTGTTCAGCGCCCCACGTGGATAGATCCGCATGCTGGCGTTTGCGAAGAGCTTGCCTTTGACGCCGCCAGCAAGGTTGACACGCACAAGTGCCTCGCGGCGCGCGGCTGAGTAGGTGACGCCGACCACCGTACCTTCGCGAACGCCGGCGACCATGACGGCGGGGTTGTCGACGGGGTTGAGGCCGTCGGCGTCGGGCACGTACGCCTCGACTTGGTACCCGGGGTTGATGAACGGCAATCGCACCCCGATCGAGCTGAACAGGTACCACATCACCACCATCGCCAGGATCACCTGTGCGGCGGTCGTCAGCCGCGCGAACGGGACGGAGTTGGCTGTCTTGGTGGCGAGTTTCACGATGATGAACGCTTCACAACGAGCAGAGGTTGAGATCCTTCAGAACGGGAGCGAGCACGGCCGGCAGAGACGTGCAGCTCGGTGTGAGTGTCAGCAGGCCATAGAAGTCGTGACTCCCCTCTGCACTTCCCGGTGTCAGTGGCGCGACGGCGGATATGGCCCCGGCGGCCGCAGACGTCAGCGCGGCCATGGCCTGGATGTTGGTTGACCCGTCCTGAGTCTTGGCGTTGAGGAACGGGATCAGCTGTGACCCAACCTGGTCCACGATCGGCGTGACGCGGTCGAGCAGCGATCCCGTCGGCGGCGCGACCGTGCTGGCCCAGTGCAGAGTGCCCGCCAGCGACGTGAGGAACGGCGGTGCTGCCGCGAGGATCGGTGCGGCCGTTTCCAGGATTGGACGCAGGTCCGTGAGCGTCGGTGCCAGCTGCCGCATCGACGGAACCAGGGCCGCGGCGACTGGTTGCAGATCAGCAACGGTCTGGCGCAACGCGTCGGAGCCGCTCAGACTGGCGGTCAGCGTGCGCGGCAATGTGTTGAGCGTTGCCTGCAGTGCGGGCGTCTGTGCATTGATGGCCGTCGCGGTCGCAGACAGGCCGTCCAGCATCGGGCCGATGTCACGCGCGCCGTGCGCGATCCCGCTCACGGTCTTGGCGAGCCCGTCGATGCTGGTCGCCAGCTCGCCGCCGGTCGGGCCCTGCAACGCGCGCGCCGCGATTGCGAGGTGCTGGGTCAGCGCAGGCGCGCTCACGAACGTCCGGCGCAGCGCACTCACCTCGTCGGGTTGTAGGGTGTCGGCCATGGCGCCGACCGCCTGCTGCAGGGCCCTCCGGGTCGGCGCGTTGAGAACCCTCAGAGCCTGGTCGATCGTCACGTAGTTGGTCGTGTGCGCCAGCGAGATCACATGGCCGTCAAGCGGTGGCGCGCTCGCTGAGCCCGGGTCCAACTGGATGAATGAGTTCCCGTCGAACAGCGTGTGAGGTCGGAGCTCGGCGGTGGCGTCGGCTCTCACCATGCCCCTCAACGATGTGTCGAGCTCGAGCGGCACCAGAGCGATGTCACCCTTGGACTTGATGGTGCCAACGGTGCCGACGTCAACGCCTCCCACGCGCACGTCGCGATCAAAGCGGATCAGGCTTGACACTCCGCGGAACTGAGCCCAGACGACGTAGTGGCTGCTGAAGGGATCGGGCTTGCCGGCGAGCGCCCAAACAAGCAGCGCGGCAGTGACCACCGTCAGCCCGATCCCAACAACGCTGTTGGTGCTGATGCGTGTCCGTGAACGGGTCACTTGCACGACCCGTTCGTGTGATCGGTGAAGATGCTGCCCGGCGTCGGGTGCGAGTTGTATCCGGGGGTGCAGGTGAGGACAGGGATGACCGGCGCGGCCGGGTAACCGGACGCATTTCCGACCGTGGCGTGGTAGAGGTCGACGAGGTAGTAGGCGGCCATCCCGTCCTGGATTTCCTGCGGGAACTGCTTGACATAGGCGACGATCGTCGTCAGCGCGGGGAGTGCCGAGGCCAGCAGCTGCGCGTCCGGCGCAAGCGCCTGTGCGGCCGGCCCGAGCGCCATCAGCGCGCTTGTGGCCGGGGCCACCAACGGCGATACGCCTTCGCTCAGGCGCGGCCCGCTGGCCAGCAGCCTGCGCACCGGCGGCAGCGCGGAGCTGAGCGCGCTGAGCGCCGGCACCAGCCGCACGGTGAGTCGCGCAGCCCGCGACAGGAGCGTGTCGGTACGGGGAAGGTCTGACAGCGCCGACTGCTCAAAGCCCGGAAGCGCGCTGACAAGCTTCCCGAGCTGTGTCGACGGTGCGGCCAGCGTGCTCAGCACCCCCGCGCCATTGCTCAGCAACCGTCCGGCGTCCTCCGGCTGCTCGCCCTGCAGGGCGAGCGCCAGGCCAGCGGAGGTATGGCTGAGCTGCGTGAGGTCAGTCGCGGGTGAGATGGCTCGCATCAGGCCGGTTGCCTCCCGCACCGTCGTTCCGAGGCCGTCGAGCGCCGCGTTCAGGGAGGCTCCACGGCCGACGAGCGCAGCGCCGGCCAGTTGGGTCGAGAGGGAAAGGTCTGCCAGCGCGGATTGCCGAAAACCAGCGATCACGGTTGGCAACGGCGCGTAGTAGCTGTCCTGTCGGGTCGGGATCGAGCCGCCGCTGCGGAGCGGATCGTGGCGGTAGTCGCCGCGCTGGATTGCGATGTACTGGCCAGCGAGCGTCTGAGAGCGGACGGCCAGCCGGGCGTCCGTGCCGACCGGGGACAATCGGAGGCTGAGCTGCATCGCCTGGCGGTTGGGGGCGGTGGTCGTAACGCTGGCGACGGTCCCTGCATAGAGGCCTCCGATCCGGACCTGGGTGCCGACCACGATGCTCGGCGTGCCGGCGGGAAGGACCGTCCGGACGACATAAGTCGGCACGAACGGGACCCCGTTGCTGGATTGGAATGCGACCAGCGCGAGCCCCGCGCAGAACGCGGAGATGACCGCGCCGGTCACGATCGAATGACGGCGCAGCCGGCCGGAGAAGGACGCTTCCCGCCTGAGGACTGTGCTGGACCTACTCATGGCTTCAGTAGGTAGTTCAGTAGTTGGCTGAGATTGCCCGGCTTGGTTCCTGAGCCGGGCGCGGCCGTGGTGTCGGTTGTGGTACCGGCCCCGCGGCCGCCGGATGAGCCCTTGCCGCCCCCGATGCCTTTGACGGCGCCAAGCAGTCCGTTGACAGTGCCTGACAGCGTCTGCGACAGCTGGCCGAGTGGCGGGGCCCCGGACTCGGGGGTCGTAGCTGTCGGGGTTGTGTCCTGCCTGACCGGAGTGGTCCGCGATGCGCTCGGTGTCGGCGAGCTTGGCTGGAAACTCACGCCGGACGGCTTCGAGCTTGTCTGATCGCTCGCGTCGAGCACCCGGGTGAGGCAGCCCGGGCCGGTTGGCACGCCGAAGATCTCACAGCCGAGCACCAGCTCAGCGCGGAACTCATTGCGGCCGTCGGCGGAGGTTTCGGCGCCGAGTCCTCCGAGGCCGCCGTAGATGCCCTTCAGCCCGATCTGGATGACCGGGTAGACGATGTTGGCGAGCGTGTCGAGCGATGGCGTGAGCGTGCTCAGCTGCCGGACCGGTGTGGCGAGCAGGTTGATGGGTCGGACGATCGACTTCAGCGTGTGACCGGCGAGCGCGAGGAGCGGCCCGAGCTGGGTGAACGCCGGCTTGGCGTGGCTGACGAACGGTGTGATCTCGTCAACGGCAGCGCTCAGCGCTGGGACGAGGTTCCCGACTTGCGTCGCCAGTGGCGTGGCGTGATTGGTGAGTGACCGCAGGTCGGTGAGCGTGCTGCGCGTCTCTACGAGCGTGGACGGCAGCTTGTGAAGCCCGGCGCTCAGCGCCCCGGCACGCGTCGCGGTAATGGCAAGGGTATGGTCGAGACCGTCGATCAGGCGGGCGATGGCGGAGTGTCGCGCGGCAAGCTGGGAGGTCAGCCCCTCGGCGTTGTCGATCAGAGCGGTCAGGTCGGCATTCTGGGAGCCGAGCTGCGAAGCGACGCGGTCTGCCTCGGCGATCCCCGGAGCGAGCTGCAGCACCGCCTGGTTGAGATCCTCGCCGTGGCCGTTGAGGGCGGTGCCCAGCTCGACGATCAGGCTCTGCAGGGCCGACCGTGTCGGGGCATTGAAGGCGTCGAAGACGTCTTGGACCGTGGTCCCGTCGTAGGTGCGCGAGGTCGAGATCGGTCCGCTCAGCGGACGGGCCGCTGTGCCTGGATCCAGCTCAACGTAGACGTCTCCGAGCAGATCGGCCTGCTGGACCGAGGCTGTCGCGTCGGAGTGCATGGGCACGCCGCGGTCCACGGTCATCGTGACCAGCGCGGTGCCCTCATCCGTCAGAGCGACGGCCGACACGGTCCCGATCCGGGCGCCGTCGCTGGAGACATCGTCCCCGGGTACCACCAGTCCAGCATCGAGAAAGCGCGCCTGCACATCGCTCACCGCTTTCTGGGTGGGATATGAACAGCGCGTAGACGGAGATGATCACTACGGCCGGGAACAGCAGTGCGGCCAGCAGCCCGCGCCCGCGAATCATCGTTGTGCTCCATGCCGGGACAGGAAGCTGCGCTGGTAATCAGACCAGGGCTGGCCGACCAGTGCACCCGGATCGCGCTGGTACGGTGCCGCCAGGAAGCCCGCGGCGTTGCTGCTCGCGCTCACTGTCCGGTCCTGCGGGCTGAGCATGGTGAACGCCGCGACAACGCCATGCCCGGCGGCATCGAACTCGCTGGCGATGTCACCCCAGTCGCCGAGGTAACCGACGATCTCCGGCGTGTAGACCCGCAGGAGATCGAGCATCGGCAACAGCTGGCCCAGCACCGGCGTGAGGCTCTGTGCGACGGGCGCCAGTGCATGCAGCAAGGGGCGCGTCGCCCGCAGCTGCGCGGGGGCGCGCGTCACGATCGATGCGAGCTGCCGCAACGGACCGTTTCCCGCCTGGAGGGTGCGCGCCGCGAGCCTGCTGATGCCGCCCAGCTGCTCTGCCACCGGCGTGGCGGATCTGCTCAGCGCAGTCAGTGTCGGGATCGCGCGCTGCACCGCCTCGAGCGCGCGTGTGGGAGCTGCCAGGCCGTCCGGAAGGAGGTTGACCGAGCTGCGCAGCTGGGCCTGGTGCGCGGCAACGGTGGTCAGGAGCTGTGCGACGCTGTCAACGCTCGCATTCAACGGCCGCTGCTGCTCAGATAGTGCCCCGGCCGCGATTGCGCCCTCCCGCGACAAGTGTCTTCAGCGCGAATCCGTCCTTGGTCACCTGGCCAAGCAGCGCCGCTGTCTGCCCGAGCGCGGCGGCGCTGTGCTGCAGCGTCGCATGGAAGGCACCGGCAAGTCCGCGCGTTGAGCCATCCAGCTGCGCAATGACGGCATCCACCTCGCTACGGACTGCCGGCGTGAACGTGCTAAGCACATCGTCAACCTCAACCGGTTCGGAGGTGTGATTCACCCCGAGCACTGCGCCGTCGTGTAGGTCGGGGCCCCGCCCCTGGCTCAGCATCACGATCCGGTTCAGCTCACCCGAATTGGACTCGAGCTCGAGATCAGCGCTGGCGCTGGCCCTGAGGCGATAGTTGTCGTCGATCGTGAGCGTGAGACGGGGGAGCCCATCGCGGCCCAGCCTGATGCCAGACACCCGCCCTACGATGCCTCCGCCGGACCACACTCGGCTGCCGTCGACCAGCCCATAAGCCTGGTTGAATACGGCAGTGACCCGGTAGGTCCCCGAGCCGCCTAACCACAGGATCCAGATCGCAGCCAATCCGCACAGTGGCTGCGAGCAACAGCTTGAACCGGCTGGGGCGGACGACGCTCACGCGATCGGGACCCTTGCGCGCAACATGAATAGGATCACGAACACCAGGTTCACGGTCGTCACCAGCACGAGGTTGACGGCCATCGAGCGCGCGGTCGCCATACCGATCTCAACCGGTCCCCCGCGCAGGTTGTAGCCGTAATACAGGGCGACGCTCGTAACGATCGCGGAGATCACGAATCCCTGTCCGAGTGACAGCAGGATGTCTCCGGACCCGAAGAACGCGTACTGATAGGTGTTGTACGTCCCCCGCGAGATCTCGTGGAAGCGCAGTCCAGATTGGATGAAGCCGCCAAGATCAGCCGCGCCGATCGCGAGCATGTACATGATCGGCAGGAACACGGCCCCGGCCAGCAACCGCGTGCCGACAACGAAGGCGTGGGCGTCCAGGCCCATCGCCTCGATCGCGTCGATCTCGTCCGCGATCCGCATCGCTCCGATCTCAGCCACCAGCCCGCACCCGACCTTCGCAGCGAGGATGAAGCCGAACAGGAACGGGGCGATGTAGAGCACCGAACAGCCGAAGGTCGCCGCCGGCGCGATCGCCGGGGTGCCGATTGCGTCCGCGAGATACGAGGATTCAAGGCCACAGGATTGGCCCACCAACAAAGTGCCGACCATCACCACCAGCGTGCTTCCGCTTGCCAGCAGCCCGATCTGGCGGATCACCTCAGCTGCGTATTGGCCGGCTTTCGGAAGCCGCACCAACGCATGGGTGGTGAATCGCGCGAGCGCGCCGATCAGCTCGAAGCCGGGCAACTCCTGCTCGTGATCCAGTGGCTCCCTGCTCATCGGAATACGGAGAGGTCGGGGAACAGCCCGAGCTCGACTTGGGTGTAGATGAGGTTGACGAAAAGGATTGCCATCAGGCTCGCGACGATCGACTCGTTGACCGCCCGTCCGAGCCCCTCTGGGCCGCCCTTGACATCGAGTCCCTTGGCGCAGGAGATGATCGTGATCAGCCCCCCAAGCAGCGCCACTTTCAGAAGTGACGCCCAGAGGTCCACCCAGGCCGTGTTGGCAAGCAGCTGCGGGAGAAACGGTCCGGATGGATCGTGGAAGTAGAGGACGCTGGCGACGTAGACGCCGAGCGCTCCGGCGACGATCGCCGAGAGGAAGATCACTTGCGACATGACGCACATCGCGACGACGCGCGGCACCACGATCGAGCGGATCGGATCGACACCGAGGACACGCAGCGCGTCGAGCTCCTCCCGGATCTTGCGTGCCCCGAGCTCCGCGGTGTAGGTGGTGCCCACGACTCCAGCCAGCACGGCGGCGGTCATGATCACCCCGAACTCGCGGACCAGACCCACCCCCAGGAAGGCGGCGTTGCGGTCTGAGGCGCCCAGCTGCTCGAGCGGGATGCCGGCCGCCAGGCCGATGATGCTGACGGAGAAGATCGCGTTCACTGCCAGTGCGGGACGCAGCACTTGGCGCAATATGAAGACGCACTGGATCATCGCCTCCCGCAGCCAGATCGGCCGGCGAGTGAACAGCGCCCGCAGGACCTCCACCCCAAGCGCACCAAAGGATCCGAGGTTGCGCAGCGACGTGGCGATGACATCGGGGCCAGCACGCTCGACCAGCGGCCGGCGCGCCACGGGGCGCTCGGTTTCCGGAGGCGACCGATCCGGCGGTCTCGGCGGGATGTAACCCGACGGGGCTCCCCTGCCCTCGGCACCCGTCACGGGGGGTGGGCTAGTGGAGGCCATGGCTGCGCACCCTCCGCGAGCGCTGCCGTCGCATCGGGTCTCGAGCCGCGGGGTCCTGCGAAGCCCTCCATGTATGTCCGACCATCTCTCTCCTTGTGCGCCGGCAAAGTGTCCTGACACTCACCGATACTCCCTCAGTCCAGTCCCGGCCGCGCCGGCCCACCCTCGTCAGCTATCCAGCCTCCGCAGGCTCACGATCGACGTTCCAGCGCCGTCGGAGGCTGACCCGCACCGACGGACCGGTCGGTCCCGGCGGGTTCATCACTCCTGAACTCATCGACACGTCCGCCTTCGGCGCGGACCAGCGACATGATGCGATCCTGGTACTGCGCCCGTGCGCGCTCGTCGATGTCGAGGAATGCCCGGTCGGCGCGCGTCCAGCGCAGTAGCGCGCGCCGCAGTCGCTTGGGCATGAACGGTTCCAGCTTCGCCCCGAAGCCGAGCGAGGCAGGCACGTACACCTCCTCGCAGGGCTCGCGGATCGCGGCCAGGATCGCGGCGCCGACGTCTGCGGGCTGAGCGTTCTTGACGCCTCGCGCACCCTGTAGGCCGGCGATCAGTTCCGTGTCGGTGAACGATGGGAGGATCGCCGTGAACTCGATCCCGCCGCCGGCGAACTCCATGCGGGCGCTGTCTGTAGCCGACAGCACGGCCGCCTTGGTGGCGGCGTACGTCAGGGCGCCGGGGACCGGAGAGCGGCCGGCCACTGAGGCGACGTTGATGATGTGCCCGGCGTGACGCTCCAGCATGCCCGGCAGCGCCACTCGCATGCCATTGAGACAGCCCATGATGTTGATGTGCAGCTGTGCCCGTGCAAGGTCCGCGCTCTCTTTGAGGAACGGCCCAGTGGGCATGATGCCGGCGTTGTTGATCAGCACCTGCAACGGCCCCAACTGTGTTTCGGTAAAGGACAGAAACTCTGCGAAGGACCGCTCGTCGGTGACATCCAGATACGCGGCCACGGCGCCGGTACCGATTGCGGTCGCCGTCTCAGCCGCACGCCTGGCGTCGATGTCGCCGATCGCAACGCGGAACCCCTCGGCCACCAGAGCGCGTGCCGTTGCCTCGCCGATCCCGCGCGCTCCGCCGGTCACGGCGACGATCGGCGGTCGTGTCGGTGCGATGCTCATCTCACCTCACCGCCTGTGAAGGTCGGCGCGCTGAAATACCGGGCGTTGCGGGCTGCATAGTCTCTCCACTCCGCAGGTAGGTCGTGATCGGGATAGATCGCTTGGACGGGACATTCGGTCAGGCAGCCATCGCAGTCGATGCATTCGCGCGGATCGATGAACAGCTGGGTCACGGTGTCGAACTCAGGTTCCGAGGGCGTCGGATGAATCGCATCCACCGGGCAGACGGCGACACACGAGGCGTCCTTGTTGGAGACACAAGGTGCCGCGATGACGTAGGCCATCGAACTGACCGGTCACTGCCGCTCGCGCAGGAGCAGGGGCACGCCGTTGCCTGGACTCAGTGTCGGCGAGGTGAGCAGCTTCAGGTCGAATCCTGGGGCGAGCGAGAACTCGTGGCCGGCGATGATCACGCTCGCCATTGCCTTCACCATCATCTGTCCAAAGCGTTTGCCGATGCAGATCCGCGGGCCGCCCCCGAACGGGAAGTACGCGCCCGGAGTCAGCCGGCCGCGGGCCTCGGGGGCAAACCGCTCGGGGTGAAATTCGTCGGGAGCGTCGAAGTACTCCGGCAGCCGGTGGCTGACATATGAGGTCAGCATCACGTTCGTCTCCGGCGGGAGCACGTGGCCGCAGACATCGACCTCCTCGACCGTCAGCCGCGGACTGATCCAGACGGGCGGGTAGAGACGCAGCGCCTCATCCATGCACGCGCTGAGCAGAGGTAATCCATCAGCCAGCGTGTCGGGAGTGAGTTCGTTTGCCTCCTGCTCCTCGTAGAGCTTGCCCTGCAGATCCGGGCGGCGCGCCAGCTCGTACAGCAGCAGCGACAGCGTCGAGGACGAAGTGTCGTGACCGCCGAACATGAGCGTCACGAGATGGTCGCGGATCTCGTCCACTGTCAGGCGCCTGCCATCCTCGTCCTCGGCCACCAGCAGCGTGCTGAGGATGTCGCTGCGACCGTCGATGCCGTTGCGCTCACGCTCTTCGATCTGACCAGCGACGATGTGACCGAGCGCCTCCACCTCGCGACGGACTTTCGCGCGCGGCGTGTGCGGGCCGGGCAGCAGGTGGTAGACGAAGGATCGGCCGAAGAACGACAGCGCGGACTCGAACAACCCGGCGGCGTCACGGCCGACGCCGCCCGCCTCCGGATCGAGGCCGAGCAGCGCACGCATCGAAACGCGCAGCGCCGCGTGGCGCATCCACTGATAGATGTCGACCGTCGCGCCGGACTGCCAGGCCGCGGATCCCTGGGTCGCCTCGGCCAGCATGATGTCCACGGAGTCGCTGATCTGGCGGCGATGGAATCCGGGCATGATCAGCTTCCTGGTGCGGTCATGTACGGCGCCGTCGGTCGTGATCAGGCTGTCGCCCAGTACCAATGTGAGCACGCCGAAGTCGCCCTGGCGCCAGGAGAAAGCGGTCGGATTCTGGACGTTGATCGCGCGAGCGGCATCGGGACCGATCGCGATCACGGTCGGACGGCCCGCGATGCGCATCGAGAACACTGGTCCGTACTCGTGGTAGAGCGGCCGCAACAACTCCACGGGCCGGCGCTGTACGCGCACTGCCGTATCAAAGCCCGCCCCCGGAGGACCCGGCGGCAGCGTCGGACGCCGGATCTCGTAGCGCAGGAGCGATCGACTCAGCGTGCCGATATCGCTGCCACCCGGGCGAGGCAGCGACGCGGGGCTGGAGGTGCGCTCCGGGAACGCACCGGCCGGCGCAAAAGTGGCGTTGCTCATGAGCGAACTGTATCGAGATCGTGGGATGTTTGTACAGATATGTCTCTGATGCCCTCGGGGGTGTCGTACCGGTCGCTGAGCTCATCGAGGCTGACCTGCGTCACCTTTCCGGTGGCGGTGCGCGGGATCTCAGGGACGAACACGAAGTCACGGGGCACGCGGGAGCGCGACAGCTCCGCGGCGAGGTAGGACTTGAGCTCGGCTACCTCGGGCGACGTGTCCGCGACAGGCACGACGAAGGCCCGCAGCCGCTGTCCGAAGTCGGGGTCATCGATGGGGACGACCTTTGCATCGAGCACATCGGGACGAGCGCACAGCGCCAGCTCGACCTCCTCGGGGAAGACGTTCTCGCCACCGGAGACGACCATCCCGTCAGCGCGTCCAAGCACGAACAGCCGTCCCTCCGGGTCAAGTCGCCCGATATCTCCGGTCGAGATCAGTCCGCCCAGCATCGCTTTGGCTTGGCCGTCGCTGTAGCCCGACATCTGACCTCCGGTGCTGACGTAGATCTCGCCCGGCTCACCAGGGGCAACCGATTTGCCGTCGCGGACGATCGCCAAGCGGACTCCGATCGGAGGACGTCCCGCGCAGGACGGCTCAGCCATCAGATCCTCGGGCGTTGCGATCGTGATAAACGAGGTCTCCGACGCCCCGTAGAGGTTGTGCAGAACCGGCCCAAATTGTCGGAGAACGTCGTCCACAAGCGCCGTGTCGAGCTTCGCCCCACCGGAGGCGATGATCCGCAGGTGCGAGCGATCAATTGCGGCGAGGCGTTGTGGGCCGAGTGCGAGCAGCCGCTTGAGCATCGTCGGGACAGTGATCGCGACGGTGCAGCGGTGCTCGGTGATCATGGCAACCGCCCGATCTGGATCGAAGCGGCCGTCGAGAATCAGCGTCGCCCCGCTCAGTCAGGCCGACGACGACGACGATCAGCCCCCACCCGTGGAACATCGGTGGGCCGAGGTAAATGCGATCGCTGCCACGTAGCGGGATCTTGTCGACAAAACCGGCCAGCGGAGCCAGGCTGGGTCGCTCGGCACCTGGTTCACGCAGCGCGCCCTTCGGGGTCCCGCTGCTGCCGCTGGTCAGGATCACCAAGGCCGGATCCGAGGCGGGCCGATTCGGCGTGCGGCTGCTGTTCTGACGGATCAACGATGCCAAGTTGACGACCTCATCGCTGTCAGCGGTCGTGACGAGTCGCGTGACGCGGGCATCGATCAGATCCAGCCGATCGTCGAACTCGGGATCGAAGATGATGACGTCGACGCGCTCGTTGTCGCAGACGGCTGCCAGCTGCTTGGCGCCGAGATCGGTGTTCAGGAACACGACCTTGGCGCCGACGCCGAGCGCGCCCAGCATCCCGAGGAGGGCGTGGCGGCTGTTGCGGCACATCAGCGCGACCGTTGGTCGCTGCCCCGAGGTCAGCAGACCGCGGAGGCCGTTGATCGCGGAACTGGCACGCGCTCCGAGCTCGACGTAACTGAGGCTGCCTTCGGCGTCGATCAGCGCAGTTCTGCCGCCGTGCAGGCGAGCGAGACTCGCGCCGATGCTCGCGACACCCGAGCGGCGGCTGATGCGCGTGAGGTCCCGCATCGCCCCGACCGGAACCAGCAATCCCGCGTGGTGCATGATTCTTACTGCGGGCAGTTCCTCCCTGAACACCGTCCGGCCGATCCGCCGAACGGATCGTGCCGCGTGTCGCCAGGCGTGCGTCCGTTGCGTATCAGTCAACCTCGTACTCCTCTCCGGATCCATTCGGCATGGTGGACCGGGCAGCCCTCGCCCGTCCCCTCGCAGTCCTCGCACTCTTCGGCGCCTTGCCTGCCGCTACCGTCGCATTCCTCGCAGGCCCGAACAGCACGACAGCAGATGCCACAAACACGCTCGTGCTCTCCGTCCTGCGCGACCGCCATCGTCACCGCCGCCACATCCACGACTCAGCGCTGGCGGACCGCCGATGCGGCCCCGATCCTTCGTGGGTCAACGCCCTCCCGTCGGAATGCGTCGACTGCGGCGCCGCCGTAGCGCCAGGTGAGCGGCGCCCGCTCCCACAGCGGCCCCAGCGCGCGGACGACGGCGGCGAAGCGGTCATAGCGCTTCTGCTGCTTGGGGGTCCAGTCGACGCCGAGACGCTGGCGCATGATCGGATCGAGGCCACCGGCGCCGAGGAACGCGGTGAAGGCGTTGATCATTGGAGCGATCACGCGGTTCCAGATGATCGGTGGCACGCCTTTCGGGGTCGGGAAGGCGCGCGTGATCCCCTTCTTTATGTAACCGACGGTGTAGCGGGCGACACGTGAATCCCCGATCAGCTCCTCTCGGACATTGCGGTCCCAGTATTCGACGAACTCGGCGTACGTCTGTGGCTGGTAGGAGTCCTCGACCCCCCACAGGCTGTACCAGTCACGGGTCTCCTGGAACAGCTGTTCCTTCTCCGCGTCACTGAGCTTCTTGATGAACCGTTCGACGCAGGTGAATACGCCGTCGACGAACGTCGCATGCGCCCAGTAGAACGTCTCGGGGTCGAGGCCGCTGTAGGCGGTCCCGTGGTAGCGCGACCCGTCCTGGACGGTCCCCGTCAGCGGCTTGTGATAGTTGCGGACACGGATTCCGATCTTCTCGGGCTCCGCCCCGTAGAGGGAGTTCGTGATCGGGATCGTGGAGCGCTGCACCCGCTCGTACAGGCTGGTGAAAATGACCGAGTGATCCGACACTGCCTGTCCCAGCTGTGGATACATGTTCTCGGTGGTCGCGATCCGAAAGCCGACCAGGCCCATTCGACGATCGGCCCAATACTTCCACAGCAGCGAGTCGGGCTGGACGCGACGCTGATCGCGGTCCTCCTTCGCGAGCCGCCCATCGCGATCACGCGGTACGACCACCGTCGGCCCTGGCCCATCGGCTGTTGAGGTAGAGCCACTCATCTGCTCCCCACCGCGTTGCTCAATATCGATGCTCATCGGGCTGTCCCATTGTTGAGCGGGCGGGGGTCGACGCCCTCGCGTTCCCACGCCTCGTTCGCCCAGCGCATATACGTCATGCGCACGGGCAAGCGCCGAACCAGCGGGTTCGTCGCTCGCACAAGGGCCGCGAATCTCTGGAAGCGGCGCTCGTCGGCCGTGCCCCACGGCAACTCGCAGACCTCGCGGATCCTGGGTGTCAGGGTCCCGATCACGATTGTGCGGACCGTCGCGTTGAGCGGACGAGAGAGCAGCGCCCAGACCGGCCTCGGTACCTGCTTGGGGCGCGGCAGGCCCTTGCGCAGATAGCCAGTGCCGTAACGGATCGTACGCGTGTTGATGAACTGGGCCTCCATGTTGTCCCAGTACTCGAGGAACTCCTCGTAGGAGTCGGGCTGGCGGCTCGCGCTCACGCCGTAGCGCGCGTACCACTCCTTGCTCTCTTCGAACATCTGCGCCTTCTCGGCGTAGGACAGCCGCCGGATGAAGGTGTCGGTCGCATGAATCATCCCGTCGAGGAAGGTGGCATGGGCCCAGTAATAGAGCTCGGGGCTCAGCGCGTGATAGCGGGAGCCGTCGGCGAGCTTGCCCTTGATCGGCTTGTGGAAGTCTCGGACTTGGTGTCCCGACTCGCTGCCGTTTTCGCCGTAGACGGTTCGCATGACCGGCGGCAGCGAGCGCTGGGCGCGGCCGGCGAAGTCGCTGAAGATCACGGAGTGATCCTCGACGCCCTGGGCGAGACCCTCGATGCAGTTCTCGGTGGCGGCGACGCGCTGGAAGGTGAAGATGAGACGGACGTCGCCGAAGTACTTCCAGGTAAGCGACGCTGGACCGAGTGGCGGGACCCCCGCGCGGCGGAAGAACTCCGGCTGCCCGCCGGAGCCCGATCCGGCCGTGGCGTCCGAGACCGCCGTTGCGCCGGTAGAGGCAAGCGCGGGTTCGGCCGCCCCGGACAGTGGGATAGAATGAGCCATACGTCTCAGCGTACCGAAGCACGACGACTACTGTCAACCCGCATACGCCACAGCGGAGCACACCCCGACCCCGAGGGACGATGGGACAGTTTTGCCGCCCCGTCCATGAGTGCTGGTAGTGTTGCGAACTCGAAATGGCGTTACCGCGACTACAGGTTCCAACGGCAGGGGAGATCACGCAGGCACCCGAGCGTGACGAGTTCACCGACCAGATCCTCGACGCAGCCTACGACGAGCTGCAGGACTTCGGCCTGCGCCGGGCGAGCATCGACAGCGTGGCCGCCCGGCTCGGCGTCGGACGAATGACCGTGTACCGCCGCTTCAACAGCAAGGAGGCATTGGCCAACGCCGTATTCCTTCGCGAGGCACAGCGCTTCCTCGCCGAGATCTCGAGACAGGTCGGCCGCAGCCCGATCCGCGTCGGCATCGAGGAAGCACTGATCGCCGGCGTGCAGCGGAACGGCACGCAGCTACTCCTGAACCGCCTGATGGAGCGCGAGCCAGCAGCGGCGACTCCCTACATGTTCGGCCCGGGCGCCGGGGAGCTGGTTCAGCACGCTATCGCGTTCACTCGCTCGGCGATCGGCGCCGCACCCGACGCCGCCGCATACACGCCCCAGAGCCTCTCGCTGATGACCGAGACGATGATCAGGCTGGCTCACTCCTACAGCATCGCTCCGCCCGCCGGAAGGACTCAGCGAGAAGGCCTTACGCGCCATCGCCCGCGGCATCCTGCACCCGCTGCTGTGCCCGGTGGCACAGCCGGCAACCGCCGGCTGATCAAACCTCATTGCCCCGGGCCGCACTACCGGAGCTTGCGGCGCCCATGGTTCGAGTACGCCAGTAACGCGCTGATCGTGAGCCGTCGAACCCGCTCGCTGCTGGAATACCAGTTGGGCTCGGTGGGCCCGACCCGGAATCGCGGCTCGAGCACGACGCGTTCTCGACAGTACTTGCGCATACCGTGCGCACCGCCGAGCCGCGCACCGACGCCAGAGCTCTTCCACCCGCCCATCGGCCAAGTCCCCGATCCGACGTTGGAGAGAACATCGTTGATATTCACGGCCCCCGCCTCGAGTCGCGCGGCTACGCGCCGAGCCCGGTCCGGCTGCGCGCTCCACACCGATGCCGACAGTCCGTACGGCGAGTCGTTGGCGAGACGCACCGCCTCGTCCTCATCGGCGACCCGCATCACGGGCAGCAGAGGCCCGAATGTCTCCTCAGTCATGCACGTCATCGAGTGGTCAACGTCGACCAAAACGGTCGGCTCAAAGACTGCGCCAAGCTCGTCGCGACGACGGCCACCGGCAACGACCCGCGCACCAGCCTCAACGGCCTGCTGGACGTGCTGCTCAACGACTATGCACTGGCGGTCGTCGATCATCGCGCCCACATCGGCGGGCGAACCAGCCTCGGCGGGGGCGAAGCGAAGTGTTCGAGTCCCGTCCACCACACGCTGGACGAACTGGTCGTAGACGGGCTCGCAGACATACACCCGCTCGACCGAGACACACGTCTGACCCGAGTTGAACATCGCACCCCAGACGGCGGCGTTGGCCGCACGCTCGATGTCGGCGTCCTCGAGCACGATCATCGGATCCTTGCCACCAAGCTCCAGACCAACAGGGATTGTGCGCCGCGCGGCCCGCGCCATCACGGCCTGTCCGGTGCGCACCGACCCAGTGAACTGCACGTAGTCAGCTACGTCTATGACCTCACCGCCGACGTCGCCCGCGCCATGCACCACTGCAAGAACCTCCGGACCGTCCACCTCCGCCCAGCCGCGGACCACAAAATCGACCGCCAACGGTGTCGATTCAGCCGGTTTGATGATCACGGCGCATCCGGCGAGGAGGGCGGGGATCGCATCCAAGAACGACAGGAACACCGGGTAGTTCCACGGACTGATCAGGCCGACGACCGGATATGGCGTGTACGTGATCGAAGCACGCTTGACCGCCGACAGGATCGTGTCCGGCCGCACCCGTTCAGACCGCAAGAAGCGCTCGCTCCGACGACCGAAGTACTGCAACGCGTTGAGCACCCCGGGCACCTCTACCGCAGCGTCGCCTTGAGCCTTTCCCGTCTCAGCGATCAGCAGGGCTTCGATCTCCTCCCGGTGCCCAGCCAGCCAGTCGCCCCACACGCCGAGCACTCTTGCGCGGCCCCTTGGCCCGAGCTCATCCCAAGCCGGCTGCGCTGCGCGAACGCGCGCAGCGACGACTGCCACGTCCGCCGACGTGCTGACGGGAACCGCGCCGACCACTGAACCCGTCACCGGGTTTGTCACCTCAAGCAGGCCGGAGCCGGAGACCCGGCCAGAAACGCGGCAACTGGTGTCGACTTGTGGCTCGCTCGCCATGTGCTTCTCCCTCCGCACGTATCGTGAGGTTGAAAGGTATGAACATACAGATCAGTCCCATCATATCTATTTCTGTGGTCAAATACGACTCACCTGGGCGGCAGGCGATGCGGTCGGGTTCGTTGCAGGCGGGCAGGTCGAGCAGCAGCCCGCGGATGAGCGCGAGCGCATGGGTTGCATTGATATGCACGACCGGACGGGGGACGCCGGGTTGGGCGCGGACGAAGAACTCCGGCCAGTCGTGTGCGGACCCGGCGGCGAATCCTTGCCATGGACCCGGGTCTCGCCACGCGGTGCAGAGGCGCAAGGTCATGCGATAGCGGCGGGTTCCTCGCACGAAGGTCGGGGGAGCTCGAGATGGGCTTTGCCTCGCGGTTTATGATCGTCATGCGCGCAGGTCGCCGCCGGTCCGCGGAAAGGGCGAAGCCCACCTGCACATTGATGGTTGTGACTGCGGTCGGTTCTCCTTTCGGCCTGCGATTGCGGACTCCGGGCTATGGTGAAAGGAGGCCTTTGTGCCACCCCGTGGTCTTCCCGGCAACGCCAACCTCGAGCAGCTCAAGAAGGGCGCGAAGTCGTTCCAGCGTGCGGTCCGTGCGGGCGACGCAGGCGCTGCCGAGGTCGCGCGCGAGTTTCATCCCCGCTTATCTGATGCTCAGCCTGGCTCACCGGAGCTGAACGGGTTCACGCGCACCGACGCGCAGCTGGTGGTCGCCCGACAGTTCGGGTTTGCGAGCTGGCCCAAGCTCAAGGCGCATATGGAGCTGGTCGCGCACTACGCTCGCTCACCGCACGAGCAGTCGATCGGCGGCCCGTTGACCGACGACTGGGATGTCGTCGACGAGTTTTTACGGTTGGCGTGCCTGACCTACGGCGACGATGACCAGGAGCGGTTCCGCCGTGCGCGAGCACTGCTCGCGCAGCATGATTGGCTTGAGCGCGCGAGTATCCACACGATCGCCGCCACGGGCCACGTAGACGCCGCGCGGGACCTGCTGGAACGCGACCCGTCCCAGGCGTCCCTGATCGGCGGCCCACACAGCTGGGAGCCGTTGCTCTATCTGACCTACGCGCGTGTGCCGCTCGCGCCGAACCGCTCGGGGGTCGCGGTCGCGCGGCTGCTGTTGGAGCACGGCGCGGATCCAAATGCCGGCTATCTGTGGGAGGGCCTGATCCCACCGTTCACCGCGCTGACCGGCGCTTTGGGTGGCGGCGGCACGATCCCAATGCATCCGGAGAGGCTCGCACTCGCGCGGCTGCTGTTGCACGCAGGGGCCGACGCGAACGATGGGCAGGCTCTGTACAACCAAGGCTGGGGCCAGAACTCGGACGAGGACTGGCTCGATCTGCTGTTCGAGTTCGGGTTGGGCACCGGCGACGGCGGGCCGTGGCGCCGGCGACTCGGGGAGCGCCAAGACTCACCTCGGAAGATGCTGGAGGACCTGCTGATCGCCGCGGCCGGTCACGGGCTGACCGAACGGGTCCGCCGGCTCCTCGCCCGGGACGTCGATCCGGGTGGCCGGGAGCCGAAGCACCCGATCTATGAGGGACGCTCGCCGGTCCAGCAGGCGGCACTCAACGGGCACATGGACATCGTCGCCTTATTGGTTGACGCAGGCGCGTCCTGGGACCACGATCGCGTCGACGAGCTGGTCGCGACCGCGATGTCCGGCGACAGAACCGCTGTGGAGCGGCTGCTCGCGACCGATCCGGGTCTGTCCCAGCTCGCGATCGAGCGGTGCCCCGCTCAGCTAGTTCGCGCGGCGGAGCAGAACAACTATGACGCGGTCGTGCTGCTGTGCGAGCTGGGGTTCGATGTCAACGCACGGTCGCGGACCACGCCGCTGCACGAGGCCGCGATGCGCGGCAGCCTGCCCGTGATTCGGGTGCTACTCGACCACGGCGCCGATCCGAACATCCCCGACACGGCCTACCACGCTACCCCGGCTGGATGGGCCGAGCATCACGGCCAACCCGAAGCACAACGGTTGCTCGAGGCACTCGAGCGGCCCGTTCCCGGCACCCCGCTGACCACCGACGCAGACCGCTCAGTCCCGGCGACGCGGCCGGGAGCTGCGATGCGGACCGTGACCGCCGCGTTTACAGCCGTCTCGGAGGGCCGGTTCGACGAGCTCGGATCACTCCTCGCGGACGAGTTCGACTGGCATGGACTCCCCGACGAGAACGGGGAAATCCCCTGCTGCCATGGGCGCGACGCAGCGCTCGAACGGATGCGGATCGGCCTTCTCGCCAACAGCAAGGTGTCGGTCAGCGCCTTCGTCGAAGAAGGCGACCGTGTGATCGCGCAGGTGCACCCGGTCGGTGACGACGAACGGACGCCGCCGGAGCGGTTCCTGGTCGCCGAGGTCCACAACGGACAGATCACCAACCTGCACGCCTACGCGACCGAGCGCGAGGCACGCGACGACCGCTGATGCGCACCGACCTCGCGACGATCACGCCCTGAAGCCACTCGCCTCAAGCGCCTCCTTGAGACGCCGCATGTTGTCCGGCATCTCGCTGGCGGCTTGACGCCGGACCACGAACGGGACGAGCAGCATGCCGATCCCGTGCCCCTCAAAATCGACGTCGATCGTCACACGTGAGCGAGTGCCGTCGTTGAGCGGTTCGACGTCAACCGTCACGATCCCGCGGATCGGGCCGTCGGTGCCGTGATCGGCCCAATGGTGCGGCGGACGGTACTCCGTGATCTGCGAGTGAATCTCGCGGGGGCGACCTCCGATCCTCCGCGTCGTCGTGCAGACGGCGCCGACGCAGACATCACGGTCCAACTGACCGGCAAGAACGGCCGGCTGCCAGACAGGAAATCTGGTCGGGTCGATTACGAACGGGAAGACCACCTCGGGTGGGAGATCGATCTCAACCGTGCTGCGGACCGGCGCCATCGCTTCCTGATCCTCTCATTGCAGGCCCGCCGAGTGTGAGTGTTGTGTGCCGACGCCGTGACGTCGATGGCGACCGGCGTCGTCCGAGGCGGGCGTAGGCATCGGTGAACTCGCGGCGCAGCAGGGCACCGTCGGCGAGCTCACCGAACCACCGGGGCGCTACGGGCTGACTGGAAGGCCGGACCTCGGTAGCTGAGCCGTGACGGTGAGCCCACCGCCGGCGCGGGGAGCGAGGGTGAGCGTTCCGTTGTGGGCCTCGGTGATGCGTTTGACGATCGCGAGGCCGAGGCCAACACCGGCATGGTCGGTGCGGATCCGCCCCGTGTCGCGTTGGAAGGGCTCGATGAGAGTCGCGACGCGCTCCGCGGTCAGCTGCTCGCCACTGTTCTCGACCGTGAATGACACGTGTTCGCCGTGAGCGTGAGTCGTGACCGAGACGGTCCCGTGCTCGGGCAGGTTATGGACGATTGCGTTCTGTACGAGGTTCGTTGCCAGCTGCAGCAGGAGCGCGTGCGAGCCGGTGGCGAGGGCCCTCTCCCCGATCGTCTCGATCTGGACACCGCGTTGTTCCGCGAACGGGAGCAGCGTTTCGGTGGCCTCCTCAGCGATCAGCGATAGGTCCACCGGCTCGGGCGTGAACGACGGCTGGCCGGCGCGGCTGAGCAGCAGCAGCGCTTCGGTCAGGTCGATCGCACGGGTGTTGACCTCGTGGAGACGCCCGAGAAGCTCGCCGGTGTCGGAGCTCGGGTCGTCGCGGGCGACCTCGAGCAGGGTCTGCGTGATCGAGAGCGGGGTGCGCAGCTCGTGGGAGGCGTTGGCCGCGAAGCGCTGCTGTTCGACGACGTGAGCCTCAAGTCGTCCCAGCAGGCCGTCGACGGTGTCGGCGAGATCCCGCAGTTCGTCGCGGGGCCCAGCGAGCGCCAGGCGCTCATTCAGGTTGTGCTCGGAGATCTGCCGCGTCGCCGCGGTGATCGTCCGCAGCGGTCGCAGCACCCGGCCCGCGACGAGCCAACCGAGCGCGATCGAGACCACGGTCATGACCGCCAGCGCGATCGCGGACTGGAGGAGCCCTTCGTGCAGACCGTGGCTGTGCCGTGCGACCAATATCCCGTACAGCTGCTGCACCCGGTGAGCGACCTCTGGGCTCTGCGAAAGGCCGTGGATGCCGCCAGGATTCCGGGGGGCGACGATCAGGTCGACCCCGCTGTTGCGGCGGAAGATCAGATAGGTGGCCACCAGCAGCACCACGCCCGACGCGAGGAACAGGCCGCTGTAGAGCACGGTGAGGCGCAGACGAACGGTCCGCGCGGGCGGGCGGAGCATCCGAGCCGGCGCCAGCCTCGTTAGCGAAAGTCGCGACATCGTCAGGCGGGGTCGGCAGCTGCGCCGATCCGGTATCCGACGCCCGGCACGGTCGCGATGATCCACGGTTCGCCGAGCCGTTTACGCAGCGCCGAGACGGTGATGCGCACGGCATTGGTGAACGGATCGGCGTTCTCATCCCACGCCTGCGTCAGCAGCTCCTCAGCGCTGACGACACCGCCCTCCGCGGCGACAAGCACTTCGAGCACAGCGAACTGCTTGCGCGTCAACGCAACGTAGCGGCCGTCCCGGTAGACCTCCCGGCGGAACGGGTCAAGGCGCAGGCCCATGATCTCACGCACCGGGGGTCTGCTGTGCGCGCGTCTCCGGTCGAGGGCTCTGAGGCGGAGCACGAGCTCCTGAAGTTCGAACGGTTTGGTGAGGTAGTCATCGGCGCCGATTCGGAATCCCGACGTCTTGTCGTCGATCCGATCGGCGGCCGTCAGCATCAGGATCGGCATGCCGCTGCCCGACGCGATGATCCGTCGCGCGATCTCATCCCCCGACGGCCCGGGGATGTCGCGGTCAAGCACGGCGATGTCGTAGACGTCGCTGCTGAGGAGTCGCAGCGCGGCGTCGCCATCACCAGCGATGTCAGCGGCGATCGCCTCGAGACGCAGACCATCACGGATCGCTTCTGCCATGTAAGGCTCATCCTCGACGATCAGCACACGCACGCGCTCGATGCTGTCAGCCCGGGCATATCGGCGACATATCGAAAAGCTCATACGTGCCGGCAACACCCCGCTGCGTTGACTGGCCGGCATGAGCTACAGACCTTCGCAACAACCCACGACTAGAAGGCGGTCGGCGGTGTTCGCCCTCGGCCTGATCACAATGACCGCCCTGATCAGCGCGTGCGGCTCGAGCGCGACGACTGGCAGCGGAGGCGGGGCCGCGGCCTCGAACGCTCGGCAGTCGGTGAAGTTCGCTGACTGCATGCGCCACAACGGCGTCAGCGACTTCCCGGACCCGAGCACAACCGGCAAGCTCACGATCGACGCGATCGCGAACGGGTCGTCACTTGACACGAACAGCCCTGCGTTCACCAATGCCCTCAGCGCATGCAAGACGCTTGAGCCGGCCGGATTCACCGGCACCACCCGGACCGCCTCGCAGCAGCAGGCCGCGCTCGCGTTCGCGGAGTGCATGCGCCACAACGGGGTCCAGGACTTCCCCGACCCGACCGCCAACGGGCCGCTCGTCGACACGAACCGGATCCCATCCGCCGCACAACCCGGCGGAATGGACGCGCTCCACACCGCGATGCAGAAGTGCAGCGATGACGCGGCCGCAGCAGGGGTCTCGCGGTGAGACCCCGAACGCGGGTGATCGTCGCCGCGGGCGTTGCGGTCACACTGGCCATCGCCGCAGGACTGGTTGTCATGTCCGGGCCGGATCACCAGGCCGCGGCCGCGCAGCGCTCACACGTGAGCGTCGCCACCGTGCAGCGCGAGGCGCTATCGGCAACCGTCTCGGAAGCCGGAACCCTGACCTACGGCGCTCGGCCGGATGGGTCGCCGTACACCGTGGCCAATCAGGCCAGCGGGGCGTATACCCAGCTCCCTGAAGTCGGGCGGGTCCTACGCCAGGGTCACGTGCTGTACCGGGTCAACAACAGCCCCGTGGTGCTGCTGTACGGCTCCACTCCCGCCTACCGCACCCTGTCGCCGGGCATCACCGGGCCAGACGTGGCCGAGCTCAACGCAGATCTCCTCGCGCTCGGGTACGCCACGCGAGCTGAGCTGAGCCCAACGTCCTCCGCCTACGGATCCGCCACAACCATCGCCGTGCAGAAGCTCCAAGCTACCGTCGGGCTGGCCCAGAGCGGCACGCTCGCTCTCGGGAAGGTCGTGTTCGAGCCGACCGCGCTGCGCGTCACGGTCGTTTCGGCGCTGCTTGGTGGGAGGGGCGCGGCGGGCCAGATGGTGATGCAGGGCACCTCTACCAGCCCGCAGGTGCAGCTGGCGCTCGACACCTCGCAGGAGAACGAGGTGTCGGTCGGGGACAAGGTGACGATCACCCTGCCCAACAACAGGCTCACTCCGGGTGTCGTCACCTCCGTCGGCGCTGTTGCCACGTGCGTGTCGGGCGCAAGCTCGGGGTCCGTCGGGTCAGGCTCCGGCTCCACGACGTCTGGCACTGACGACTGCTCCTCCGGCAGCTCATCGAGCAGCACCCCGACCGTCACCGTCGACATCAGGCCATCCGATCGTGCGGCCACCGCACGCTGGGACCAGGCTCCGGTGCAGGTGGGCATCACCACGTCCCGGATCCCGAGCGCGCTGGTGGTGCCCGTGACCGCATTGCTCGCCGAATCCAGCGGTGGCTACGACGTCGAGGTCGTCGGCAGCGGCGGACGCACCCAGCTCGTACCGGTCTCACTCGGGCTGTTCGACGACGCCGATGGACTCGTGCAGGTCACCGGCTCACGGCTTGCGGCCGGTCAGAAGGTGGTGGTCCCGTCGGCATGACGGCCCCCGATGACATGACGGTGCTTGAGGTGACCGATGTCACCAAGAGCTACGCGGGCGAGCCGCCGGTCGAGGCACTTCGTGGCGTCACCCTCAGTGTTGGCCACGGCGAACTGGTCGGGATCGTCGGGCCGTCGGGATCGGGCAAGACGACGCTGCTGCAACTGATGGGAACGCTCGATCGCCCCACCAGCGGGACGGTGAGGGTCACGGGACTCGACGTCGCAGGCCTAGCCGATGACGAGGTCACCCGACTGCGCGCGACCCGGATCGGCTTCATCTTCCAGCAGTTCTTCCTGGCCGAGCACGCGACCGTGCTCGACAACGTCGCCGATGGGCTCCTGTACGCGGGGGTCCCGATCAGGCAGCGCCGTGATCGTGCGCTTGTGGCCCTTGGCCTGGTCGGCCTGGCAGGGCGCCCGGACGCGCGGCCGACCCAGCTCTCCGGAGGGCAACGCCAGCGCGTCGCGATCGCCCGCGCACTGGTCCGGCGCCCCGCGATCGTGCTCGCCGACGAGCCGACCGGCAACCTCGACCAGGCCACCGGTCAAGCGATCCTGGCCCTGATCGATCAGCTCCACGAGGCCGGCTCGACGATCGTCGTGATCACCCATGACAACGCGATCGCCGAGCACATGCCCCGCCGGGTCGAGATCCTCGATGGGCAGATCGTCTCTGACAGCGGCCGCGGGTGATGAGCGCGATCGACTCCGAGAGCCCGACGCGGATGCAGCTCGCCGACCTGATGCGGCTTGCCACCGTCGGGCTGCGGACACGGAAGCTGCGTGCCGGCCTCTCAGCGCTTGGCATCGCCATCGGTGTCGCCGCGATCGTTGCCGTTCTCGGACTGTCCGGCTCCTCGCAGGCCGGTCTGCTGGCCGAGATCAACCGGCTCGGCACCAACCTGCTGACCGTCAGCAACGGACAGAGCCTGACGGGCGGCACGGCCGAGCTGCCCACGACGGCGCCCGCGATGATCGGCCGGATCACGGGTGTCGGGCAGGTGCAGAGCACCGGGGTCGTCAGTGAAGCCAGTGCATACCGCGACCCGTACATCCCCTCCGAGGACAGCAACGGTCTCACCGTCCAGGCCGCGAGCATCGGCCTGCTTGCGGTCGTTGCCACCAGCGTCGCCGAGGGCCGTTATCTGAACGCGGCCAGCGCGCGGGAGCCGGTGGTCGTACTCGGCGCCGTGGCCGCCCAGCTGCTCGGGATCGATCACATCTACGCGGGCGAGCGCCTCTGGGTCGGCGGTCAGTGGTTCTATCTCGCCGGCATTCTCAGCCCCGCCGTGCTCGCCCCCGCGATCGACACCTCCGTTCTCGTCGGGTATCCCGCTGCGGAGAAGTACCTCGGTTTCGATGGTCATCCGTCCACCATCTACGTCCGTGCCCAGACCGACAGGGTCGGCGCCGTCGACGGCCTGCTCGCCGCGACCGCAAACCCCCAGAGCCCCAGTCAGGTCAACGTCAGCCAGCCCTCATCCGCGCTGGTCGCCCAAGCGGACGCCCAGAGCGCCCTGAGCGGCTTGTTCCTCGGACTCGGCGCGGTGGCGCTGCTCGTCGGGGCCGTCGGAGTCGCCAACATCATGATCATCTCCGTGCTCGAGCGCCGCTCGGAAATCGGGCTGCGCCGCGCGCTCGGCGCCACCAGGGGAGACATCCGCGCCCAGTTCCTGCTCGAAGCCGTGCTGCTCGGGCTGCTCGGCGGGACCGTCGGCGTCGGCCTCGGCGCCGCCGCGACGGCCATCTACGCCCACACCAAGCACTGGGCCACGACCGTCCCGCCCGAGGCCTGGGCCGGCGGCGTCGCCGCCTCGGTGATCATCGGCGCGGTGGCCGGCCTGGTCCCCGCGCTGCGGGCGGCCCGGCTGTCGCCCACCCAGGCCCTGTGGTCCGTATGACCGCCCAACGGCCCAGGGTCGGGGCCGAACGGCCCCCGACCCTGGTGACGGTCTGTGCACCTACAGCTGCGTGATGACGGTCTTCGTCTCCATGTAGTTGTTGAGCACCTCGGCGCCCATCTCACGTCCCCAGCCCGACTGCTTGTAGCCGCCGAACGGCAGCTCGGCCGCAAACACGTGGTAGGTGTTCAGATGCACCGTGCCCGCCTTGATCCGCTTCGCCAGCTTGTGAGCGCGGGAGATGTCCTTGGTCCACACACCTGCGGCGAGACCGTAGATCGAATCGTTGGCCTTGGTGGCCAGATCGTCGATGTCATCGAACGGCATCGCAGCGATCACAGGGCCGAAGATCTCCTCGTCGACCACCGCGTTACCGTGATGAGCGTCGACGAGAACCGTCGGCTCGACGAAGTACCCGGCACCGTCGATCGCATGACCGCCGGTGGTCGCCCGGGCACCCTCGGCCGCACCGCGGTTCAGATAGCCGGTGACCCGCTCGAACTGCTCCTCGGAGACCAGCGGACCCATGTCCGTATCGGCATCGAGACCGCGGCCGACCTTGATCTGCCTGGCCGCCTCCGAGACGCCCTCGACAACCCGGTCGAACTGATCGGCCTGGATGTAGAGACGCGAACCGGCGCTGCAGACTTCGCCCTGGTTGAAGAAGATCCCCTGGGCGGCACCCGCGATTGCGGCATCCACATCGGCATCGCTGAAGATGATGTTCGGAGACTTGCCTCCAAGCTCCAGCGAGAGCCGCTTGAGGTTGCCGGCGGCCGCCTGCACGATCAGCTTGCCGACTTCGGTCGAGCCGGTGAACGCAACCTTGTCAACGTCGGGATGCGCGGCGAGCGCAGCACCAGCCTCGCCGTAGCCTGTGACGACGTTCAGCACGCCATCGGGGATGCCGGCTTCGCTGGCGAGCTCGGCCAGACGCAGCGCCGAGAGCGGTGTCTGCTCAGCCGGCTTCAACACGACTGTGCATCCCGTGGCGAGCGCCGGGCCGAGCTTCCATGCCGCCATCAGCAGCGGGAAGTTCCAGGGGATGATCTGACCGACGACACCGACCGGCTCACGCAGGGTGTATGCGTGGAACTCGGCGTCAGGCATGTACGGGACGGAGGGGTTGATCGTGCCGCCGTTGAGGCGCGTCGCCGCGCCGGCCATGTACCAGAACAGGTCGGCCGCGAGCGCGCAATCGGCGGCTTTTGCGACGCCCACCGGCTTGCCGTTGTCGAGCGAGTCGAGCTCAGCCAGCTCGTCGGCGTGCTCGGCAACGAGGTCACCGAGGCGATGAATGATGCGGCCGCGGTCCGAGGGACTCAGACGGCTCCACGGGCCGGTCAGGGCTTTGCGCGCCGCACGCACGGCGCGATCGATGTCCTCGGCGTCGCCGCGGGCGATGTCGGCCAGACCCTCACCGGTCGAGGGGTCGATCGTCTCGAAGGTGGCACCGTCAGCGGCGTCAACCCAGTCGCCGTTGATGAGCATCTTGCGCGCCGCGCCGTCGAAGAACTTCGGGGGCGTCACGCTGGGAACCGTCGTGGTCATGGGACCTCCCGCATCTGCGGATTGGAGTGGTCCAGGCAGTGTGGAAAACCCGCGTTGCAACTGCGTTGCAACTCCGTTGCGTGCCGCGCGACCACAGGCGTAGGCTTGTACGAGGCCGAACTGAGTCGGCCCGAGAGAGGACGCGATGGGCAGCCCCCGCGACGCGACGGAGAGCATCACCGAACGACGGCGACACGAGCGCGAGTTAGCGGCGGCGCGTGACGCCGTCCTCGCTGGGGCCGCCGCTCCGGCCGGCGCCGTCCGCGAGGTGATCTCGGAGTCGTGGGAGCGGTCGCGCAGCGCCGGCGTCGACCCCGATCGCGGCGTCGCGGAAGTCTCGGTTGATGAGCGTGAGGCCCTCGAGCGCTGGGAGAGCCACCGGCTCGCGGGCACCGCCGGCGTCGCCCGGACGCTGCTGCGCGACGTCGGCGCGGCCGCTCACCAGGTGCTGCTGTTCTGCGATTCCGACGGCACCCTCCTCTGGATCGAAGGCGAGCACGAGGAACTCGTGCGGGCCAGAGACGTCCGTCTCGAGCCCGGGGCACTGTGGTCAGAGGACGCCGCCGGCACCAACGCGATGGGAACGGCGCTCGCCACTGGCCAACCGGTGCAGGTGTTCTCCGCGGAGCACTACGCCAGGCCCGTGCACAACTGGACCTGCAGCGCCGCGCCCGTCCATGACCCTGAGACCGGCGCGACTATCGGTGTCTTCGACCTCTCCGGCGGGGTTGAGACCGTCCATCCACAATCCCTAGCAGTGGTGACAGCTGCTGCGCGGATCGTCGAGCAGGAGCTGCAGCACGTCGCCGACGAGTCGGCCGCCCGACTGGTCGACGCCTACGGCCGCCGCGTCGGCCCCGGAGCGTCGAGCGCCGACGCGCTCGCCACCGCCGCCGGTCGTGTCCTGCTTGCCACCAATGAGGGCCTGCTCGGCCGGCGGCTGCCGCTGCCGCCAAATGGCGGCGTCGTCGGACTGTCCGGCGGCGGCGCCGTGATGGCGGAGCCCGTATCTGCCGGCGGCTACCTCCTGTGGGTCGTCGAGGACCACGAGCTGTCAGCGCTCGACACGGTGCGGCTCGATCTCCTTGGCCGCGGCGTCCCGACCGTGACCGTCAATGGGCGCAGCCATCCACTCTCCCCTCGGCACGCCGAGCTGCTCGCACTACTGGCGCTCGGCCCTCGCGACTGGTCGACGGAGGAACTGACCGATGAGCTGCTCGGCGCGTCGGGCAAGCCGGTCTCGATCAGGGCCGAGCTCTCACGGCTGCGACGCGTGCTCGGTTCAGCGCTCGGCAGCCACCCATACCGACTTACCGGATACGTCGAATCGGACTACGCCGAGGTCGAGACCCGTGTGCTCAGAGGTCAGGTGAGCGCCGCACTGCGCCAATACAGCGCCGGTGAACTGCTGCCCGATTCCGACGCGCCGACGATCGCCGAGGCGCGCTTCCGGCTGACGATGATCGTCCGCGAGGCCGTCCTCGCCTCAGCCGACCCTGAGCTTCTCAGCGGCTGGCTGCAGCTGCCTGCGGGCGCCGACGACGTCCAGGCGTGTCGGGCGCTGCTCGGCCTGTGCCCGCCGGCCGATCCGCGGCATGCGCTTGCGGCCGGGCGTCTGCGGCGCCTGTCCGCGTTTCACTGAGCGGGCTCAGGCTCGGCGATCTCCGCTACGGGCGCAGGCTTTGGGACGCGGCGGTCAGCGTCTGGCCGGCGGTGACCGTCACACGCGTGCGACGCGTCAAGCGAACCGTTGCGATGCCACGGGTATTGGTGTGGAACGCCCGCCGGCCGGCCCGGATCGTGGCGTCCTCGACCGGTTGGGTGTCGGTCTCGGTCTGCTCGGGACCGACGTCCGCGATGCTGGCGGTGATCAGCACGCGGTCCGTCGTCCGAGAACGCCGCAGCACGGTCAGTCGGAGCTGAGGCGGCCGCGGCAGATGTGAGGGGCAGGCGGTCTTGCTCCCGCCGGCGGCCATCGCGCCGCCCGAGAACCCGGGGCCCGTGATCGTGCGGCCGTCATACGTGGACTCAGCGGAACCGCTCGTGCCCTCCGAGCTGAAGGTGAGGTTCGTGTCGTCGCTGCCCGTGTTGGCGCCGGTCTCGGTGATGTGCTCCGAATAGCTGCCGGCAAGCGCCGTGCCGTCGATCGTCTCGGTGCCGTTGAAGAAGTCGGTGCCGTCGTCAGTGAAGTCTCGGTATGTCTCGGTCCACATGCCGGCGACGTCGCCGAGGGCAGCGCCGCCGTAGGTCACGGTCGCCGAGCCGCCCTTCGGTCCGGGCAGCGTCACGGTGCCGACGAATCCCATGACGCCGTGGTAGCCGGTCGGCGACGGTGCCCACGACCCGGGTTCAGAGCTGACAACCGGCAGCGGCCTGCTCGGTGTCACGCCGTGCAGGTGCGCGACGAGGATAAACGGAGCCGCCGTACCGGTCGAGTCCTGCATCGTGTCGAGCGCGATCATCGTCCCGTTCGGGCTCCACTGGTTCTCCTCGGCGAGCGAGTCGACGGCATGAATCCCCGGGTACCGGTAGTCGACGAGCGGCTCACCGGCGAGCGTGCCGCCGTCATCGCCGCTTGAGGGCAGCAGCCACATCGGGCCCATGCATTCGCTCCAGCCGCCGAGCGCCCCGGCCGCCATTGCGGCCCCGGTCGAGGCGATGAAATCGTTGACGGGCAGCAGGCCGCCGATCCAGTCGGAGTAGTTGATCGTGCGGTCGCTGAACAGCGAGATCAGCTTGCCGTCGGGTGAGACGCCGTTGTCCTCATTCCAGTCCGGGTTGTCGGTCAGCTCCGTCCGCCGGCCCGTGGCCAGATTGACCGACCAGATCTCCGTGCCCTGCGTCGGCCCACCGACCTGCACGTACGTCGCGTCGGCGCCGCCGTCATCGAAGCCCTTGAGCTCCGTCAGCGAGCTGGCGTCCTCCCAGGCGCCGATGTTCTTGTCCGATGCGGAGGTCGGCGCCGGCGGGTTGATCACCTTCGAGTCGGTCGTGATGTACTCGTCACCGGACTTCACGAGCTTCGAGACGACCATCGCCTCGAGCGTGTCCGAGCGCGCCTCTGAGAACCCGATGTACTGGCCGTCCTGGGACAGCTTCGCGTGATACTCACCGGTTGCAAGCGTCTCCTGCGGCAACGTGTCGACCCCGCCCGGCGGGATCACGAGCGGCTCGGCCGCAGAGAAATCGACCGGATCGATCGTGACGTTCTGGCAGTCGGCGAGGCTCGGCTCGCATTCGAGCACCGCCAGCTTGCTCGTGATCGGCTGCAGATCCTCCTCGATCAGCACCCGCTTGCCGTCAGGAAACGGCGTTGCGAGGGCCGCCGCACCGGACATCTCCGGATCGTTCGTGACCCCGCAGCTCAGACACCGGGTCCCGGTTCCCTGCAGGTCAGTGATCCACAGCTCATTGTCCGAGAAGAACAGGAGGTGCTGGCCATCCGGCGCGAACACCGGCCAGCGGGCGTCGGCGACAGAGCTCGGGAGGTTGATGCGCTGCATCGTGATCGGCTGCAGCGCAAACGTGCTGGCGCCGGCCGTTGCCGGCGCCGGCAGAAGCACCACGACGCTGAGGACCCCGACGAACGCCGGCAAGCCGCTCCTCCACAGCTTGATCACGACGGTCACTATATCGGACAGATGGCGTCTGTGTCCGATAAGCCGTACAACGCGTGCATCTGTCTGGACACCGTCCCGCCCCGCGGTTACGCTCCGCGCATGGATCTCTCAGCAGGGCCCACTCCCGCCTTCAGGGAGGCGACGGGGCTCGAGCCCGACGCAGGCCGCGCGACCCCCGCCGACGCGTTCCGGCGGGCGTGGGAGATCGTCCAGTCGGGCCAGCCACTGGACATGCAGGCGCTCGCAGCCGAGCTCGGAGTGGCTCGCTCCACGCTCTACCGGTGGACCGGGGATCGCGAGCGGCTGATCGCGGATATCGCCTGGGCCGAGGTCAGCAGCGTGCTTGACCACATCCTGCAGACGACCGAGGAGCGCGGAGTGGAGCGGATCCACGTCGCCGCCGATCGCTTCCTCGGGGCGATGGCCGGCAAGGGACGGCTGATGAGTTTTCTGCGCCACGAGCTCGATCATGGGTTCCGCGTGATCACCGACCCGCTCGGCGGCGTGCGACCGCGGATCGTCGACACGATTGCGCGGGCGATCCAGGACGAGGTCGATGCCGGCGTCTACCGCTCACCTGACGAACCCGCTGCACTGGCCGACGGCATCGTCACTGTCGCCGAGCGGTTCCTCTATCACGGTGGCCACATCGAGCTCGACCCCGAGCCCGAGATCGCATCACGGATGATCGCGCTGCTCGTCCGCGAGCCGAGCGACTGACCCGTCCACGAGATCCGGGGACGGCGGCGGGGGAATCCGGAGCAGCGTCGCGACCGTGTCCACGGCGGCGCGGAGGAGTGCCCGCGGATCGGCCTCGCGGCCTGCCGCTGTGCTGAGGCCCAGGTGCCTGCCGGCCACCAGGGTGAACAGCAGGTCGTGGACCGCACCAACCGCGGCGGCGTAGCGACTCGGCGGAACCGCTGGCCACTCGGGATGCTGCTCACGCGCCTGCCCGTGCCAGAGCCTGATCAACGCCGCCATCTGCTCGTGCGCCCGCACGCGCGCTGTGAGACCGGCCGGTCCGATCGCCTGCAGTTCGACCAGCATGCAGCGGGCGAACTCCGGCTCGTCGTGTGCGAGGCCGAGGTAGGCCGCGATCCCGCCGGAGAGCTGGGCCCGCGGGTCGGGATCCGGAGGCTCTGATGCCCAGGCGCCGAGGCGCGACAGGATCAACTGCATCCCCAGGTCATGCGCGGCCAGAAAGCACTGCTCCTTGTCCGCGAACTGCAGATAGAACGACTGGCGCGAGACGCGGGCCAGCTCGACGATGTCCGCGATCCGGACGTTCGCGTAGCCGCGCTCCGCGACGACGGCGATTGTCGCCCGCAGCAGGCGGCCACGCTGCGCGTCGGCAACAGCCTGTGGCGCCAGGCTCCCCCGACCGCGCGGAAGACCGCGGGGGGCGTCGATCTGCGCGAGACGGGACATTGCATCAAATGTACTGGCCCGTTCTCCAGTATCGTTTAGTTCTACTGTACGATCAAGTACTTATGGGGGAACGGGTATGACGACGACTCCAGTTACCGAGCGCCTGGGCAGCATTGGCGAGCCGGGTGGGCTCCTCCGCGGGCTGGACCGGTGGGTGGTTCCGCAGGCGTTCCGCCGCTGGACCGACGCGACGCCGGAGCGCTACCGCCTGAACCTGCCGTTCGCACCCAACGTGCTGATGACCTGCTCGCCCGCGGACTGTCAGGCGATCTTCACCGAGCGTGATGGGGCACTGCTGTTCGGGGAGGGGCTGCGGCGGTTCGCGCCGCATGAGGCGATGTTCGGGCACGACGCGCTCGCCGCACTCGACGGCGAGGACCACACGCGGTTCCGCCGCCAGTTGACCGCCGCCTTCCACGGCGAGGCGCTGAAGAGCTACGAGTCGGCGATCGTCACCACGACCGAGCGGCATCTCGACGCGTGGCCGGTCGGCCGCCCGGTGCCGTTCGACGCGCTGACGCAGGACCTGGCCCGCGACGTGATTGCCACAACGATCTTCGGGATTACCGAGCCGGGGCGCTCCGGCCGCCTCTCACACGCACTCGACGAGCTCGATGGGGCGCTGAACTCACGCGAACTCGCGGCCCGGTTCGCAGCGGCGATTCTGCTGCGCGGGCGCTGGGCGCCGTTTCCGCGGATCGATCGAGCACAT
This sequence comes from uncultured Conexibacteraceae bacterium, assembly GCA_963778315.1. Classification (GTDB taxonomy): domain Bacteria; phylum Actinomycetota; class Thermoleophilia; order Solirubrobacterales; family Solirubrobacteraceae; genus Palsa-465. The sequence goes on from CAVZTZ010000002.1 coordinate 452,392, forward strand.
GCGGAGATCGCTGCGGTGACCGCGGAGGAGATCGCGGAGCGCCGAGCCGCCCCCGCGGTACGGCGCGATGACTGCCTCGACCGGTTCCTGCACCTCGCCCCCGAGGATCAGCTCAGCGACGATGAGATCGTCGCGGCGATGCGGGTTCTGGTGATCGCCGGCTGGGCCACCACCGCCAACACGCTGGCGTGGATCGCCGAGCGACTCGCCCGCAACCCGGAGGCACTCGCCGGCTGTCACCGCGACGTCGCCGCCGGTGAGAGCCGGTACCTCATCGCGACCGTGCAGGAGACGCTGCGGATGCGCCCACCGGTGCCGATCACCGTGCGCTATGTCGCCCGTGACTTCCAGCTGCCCGGGCTCGATGTGGCGAAGGGATCGATCATCGCCACCGACATCGAGCGGATGCACTTCCGCCCCGACATCTATGCCGAGCCCGGTCGCTACCGGCCGGAGCGCTTCCTCGAGCAGCGGCCGGGCACCTACACGTGGCTGCCGTTCGGCGGCGGCGTGCACCGGTGCATCGGCGCCGGCTTCGCGTTGACCGAGGCGCGGTTGATCCTGGCAACGATCCTGCGCCGGTTCACCTTCGCGCCGGATCCGACCCACGGTGAGCCCTCACGCCGGCGGACCCTGATCACCGCCCCGGCCCGTCACGCGACGGTGACCCTGCGACCAGCGCGCTCGTGCTGAGGACGCTAGAGCCCGATCGCCTCGGCCGCGTGGTCGGCCGTGTGCCAGCGGCGCAGCTCGGCGCCGTCGGCCCACGTCGAATGGGTGCCACTTGAGATCCGCTCCGGCAGCTTGAGCTTGCACACCGGCCCATCCGAGAGTCGCGCGGCGTCAAGTACCAGGCAATACGACGCGTCCGCGTTCATGTCGGTGGTGAGCGTGATCAGGTAGCCGTCGTCCTCGCCGGCACTGCCGACGCGCGGGGCCATCGCGGTCTCGGAGCCGAACACGCCCTCGCCGAGCGAGAGATGGTCCTCTGACCCGGTCTTGAGATCGTGGCGGGTGAGCCCGTTGAACAGGAACCAGCCGGGCTCTCCGTTCGCCGCCCAGGCGTACCGGTACGGACGGCCGGCATGCCCGCCGTTGATCATCCCGAACTCCGAGATCGTGTCGGTCAGCGGGCCCTCCGTGACCTGCCCGGTCACGAGGTTGAGCCGCCAGCGGTGCAGCCGGGTCTGCAGCTGGTCGAGAGCGAGGAAGCGCCACGCGCGATCGGTGATGCTCGCGGTGTTCTCGGCGCGCGGTGACGGCTCATGCTGGAAGAAGCCGTCGAGCACGATCTCGTCGCCGTCCTCGTAGGCGTTGGTGAAATGCAGCACGTAGGTCGGGGCGGCCTCGAACCAGCGGATCTCGTCGGGCTGCCCACGCCGTGGGATCACGGCGAAGCGCGTCGGCATGTCACGGTGCATGCGCGGAATATGCATCCCCTGCTCGAGCGCCTCGGGCATCCAGAACATCGGGAAGTCATTCAGGACCGCGTAGTTCTCGGTGAACGCCATGTCATGCGGCAGCCGTGGTCCCGGGAGCGGGACGTCGATGTAATGCGCGAGCCGGTTGTCGGCGTCGACGACGCCGTAGTGCATGTACGGCGCCTGCTTGCTGTAGTTGAAGAACAGCAGCTCACCTGTTCGCTCGTCGGCCTTCGGATGGGCCGAGACTCCCCACTCGAACGGGAACGCGCCGCCCCAGTCCTCCTTGCCCTCGGTCTCCGCGGTGAACGGATTGACGCGGTACAGATCGCCGCACATCCAGAAGCTCGTCAACGCCATTCCACGGTGAACGACGACGTCGGTACTCGAGGCGTCCTTCATCGCTCCTCGAGCGCCCCATCCGCCGCCAGCTCTCGCCATCGACGGCGTCTCGAGCATCCCTGCCCACAGCGGACCGCCCGCCCCAGCCTCTGCCCGGAGGCCGTCGGTGCGGACGAAGCGGTTGCGGTAGAAGGCCGACCCGTCACGGAACCCGACGACGTGGATCATCGCGTCGCCGTCGAACGGGTGGTAGTGCATCAATGATGGATGCAGCGGGTTCTCGGTGTTGCGGAGATAGACGCCGTCGAGGTCGACCGGGATCTCGCCCTCGACGACCTGGAGGTCATCGGCGCGCCACTCGGTGTGCTGCGGCTGCCACGGCCCGGTCCGGTACGGGTGGTCGTCATCCTCTGGAAGGGTGGACAGCATCCGCCCGAGGATCTCAATGTCCATCTCGCTCCCCTCAGAGCCGCTCGACTGACAGGCTACCGTCGCCGCAGCATAACCGGCTCAGGGACGGTCTCGGGCGACCCGCCAGACCGAGAGCCCGAGCACCGCTGCGACGACGATCGGGAGCAGCCACCAGGCGCTGACGCCGCCGTCATCAAGGAGCAGTGTGCCCACGAGCGCGGTCGCAACGGCGACCGCGACACGCCAATCGTCGCCGATCACGAAATCCCACAGGAACCTGACGAGCCTCATACGGTCACCGCCACGCGGCGGATGCCGGCGACCGTGGCCAGGGCGAACAGCAGGACCGCGGGGATGATCGCCAGCAGCGCTGCCTCACCACCGGGCCAATGGGCGTGCACACCCTCGCCACCCCAGAACATCCCAAACGAGGTCAGCATCACGCCGACAATGAACTTGAGCGCGTTCTCGGGGACGCGGGCGAGCGGAGCCTTGAGCGCAAAACCGGCGGCGACGATGGTCAGGACGGCAGCGCCGGCCGCCGCCGCAGCGAGCGGGATGTCGTGCTGGTTGGAGCCGAAGGTCAGAGCGATGAACACCACCTCGAGCCCTTCCAGGAACGTGCCCTTGAACGCGACGAGGAAGGAGTAGCCGTCGAGGCCTTCCCCGATCGCTCCGGCACCGCTGGCCGCCGCGGTCTCCTGCGCGAAGGCGGCCTCCTCGTCGTGGAGCGCCTTCAGTCCGCCCGCGCGGAGGATGGCCTTGCGCAGCCACTGCAGCCCGAAGGTCAGCAGCAGGCCGCCGACAACCGCGCGCAGCACGTTGATCGGGATCGCGGTCAGGGCAGGTCCGAGCGCGGCGGTCACCGCCGCCAATGCCAGCAGCGCCGCGCCGACGCCAACCAGCGCGGAGCGCCAGCTGCGGGTCGCGCCGACGGCCAGCACGATGGTCAACGCCTCCACCGCCTCCACCGTGCAGGCGATGAAGACCGACGCGACGAGGCCGGCGGCGGTGGCGCTCACTGGATGTCCGGTTTGGCGATCGTCAAGTAGGTGACGAGGATCAGGACGGCGACGGCGAATACGAGTGCCGTCTGACCGTCGCCGAAGTTCAGGCCCGTGAGGTTCTTCGGCTTGCTGATGTAGTCGGCGAACGAGGCGCCGAGCGGACGCGTGACGATGTAGGACATCCAGAACGCGGCGGTCGCGTCGAGACCGAAACCCCGGTGCGCGAGCCACGGCAGCAGGATGATCACGGTGAACAGGATCCCGGAGTCCAGGTAGCCGAGGTTGAGCGAGGTCGCTGTGAAGTCACCGAGCGCTGTGCCGAGCGCGAACGTCGCGAACACCGTCGCCCAGTAGAAGAGCTCCCGTCGCTGGGTGGTGATGCTGTGGATCGAGAGCGTCCCCTCGCTGCGGTACCAGAACCAGAAGATGGCCGCCAGCACGGCGGCCCAGCCCAGCGTTGTCCCGATGTACGGAATGTGAACGTCGAGATGCAGGAAGTCGGAGACGCCGGTCCCGGTGATCGCGATCGCGAAAGCCAGCGACCAGTACGCGAATGCCTGATAGCGGCGGGTGCTGAACTGCAGCAGAGCGCCGACCACGATCACCGCCACTTCGGCGCCGCCGCCGCCGAAGTTCCCGTAGGTCTTCAGGAAGTCGGAGGTCGCCTCACCGCCAGCGGTCGTGAGGATCTTCACGACCCAGAAGAGCGCGACGATCTCGGGGACCTTCGGCGCGCGCGGGGCCGGGAAGTACCGGCCGACCAGCGGCACCTGGCCGGAGCCGCCGCCCGGCTCCGGGATCGTGGACGGACTCAAGCGGTCGTTTGTGACTGACACTTCGCGCATGCCTCCTTGACTGGACCGTCCCGAACATACCTTTGATCTCCGCGAATCCCCCGACGATCGGTGCGAATTCATCCTGAGGGAGGACCGACCTGCGACCCAGGTCGCACGAACCGTTAGTTCACGGTCGCACTTCGCCCAGGAACGGAACCTGCACATGCCCCGACACGAGGGCATAGAGTTGGTACCTCGAGCCCCAGGGAGGCGACGTGATTGACGAGAGAGACGTACCGGCGGCACCCCAGACGGGTGACGATGCGAGCCAAATCTCGCGCAGGCGATTCATCGGCTACGTGCTGGCGGCGCCGATCTTGATCGCCGCGGCTGAGCTGCGGGCGCCACAACCCGCAGCTGCGGCGATCGAAACGGTCCAGGCAATCGACGCCTACGACCTCAACGATCTGCTGACCGACGCCGCGATCCTCACCGAAGCCTTCCTGACAGTGGCGATCAACACCGACGGCACGGCCGCGTTCGCACTCCCACGGGCCGAGGTCGGCCAGGGGATCACAACCGCGTGCGCGATGGTGATCGCCGATGAGCTCGGCGTCGCCCTCGACAAGGTGACGGTCACGCTTGCTGACGCGACCCCGAAGCTGCTGTTCAACCAGTTCACCGGCTCGTCGAACACGATGCACTCGATCTACTCGCAGCTGCGCACGGCGGCATCGGTCGCACGGACCGAGCTGGTGCGCGCCGCGTCAACCGAGTTGGACGTGCCGGCCCGCGACCTGGTCGTCACGGACGGCGTGATCACCGCGCCCGACGGTCGCAGCCGCGACTTCGGCTCGCTGACGGTCGCTGCGGCTGCAACCGAGAACCGCACCGTGATCACCGAACTCAAGCCCCGATCGGCACAGCAGCTCGTCGGCTCGCCGCAGCGCCGGATCGACGCGCTTGATGCGATCACCGGGGCCAAGCTGTTCACGATGGACATCGACGTTCCGAACGCCCTGCCCACGATGGTCTGCCGGCCGCCCACGATCAACGGTACGGCGCTGGCGGTCCTCAACGCGGATCAGGTACGGGCGATGCCCGGCGTCACCGACGTCGTCCTGATTCCGCATACGCAGTACGTCGCAGGCGGAGTGGCCGTCCGCGCCGCGACGTTCGGCCAGTGCATCACCGCCGTCCGGGCACTGAACGTCCGCTGGGGTGGCGGCACCGTCGACGGCAAGTCCGACGCCAGCGTGCTCGCTGATCTTCACGAGGCGGAGCTGCCGATGACCCCGGCGCTTGGCAAGACGGTCCAGCAGCGCTTCACGTTCTACTTCCGCCCCGGCGATCCGCTCGAGACCAACTGCGCGATCGCCGACGTCCGCACGGACCGCGCCGAGATCTGGTCCTCACTGAAGTCCCCGATCTGGACCCAGCAGAACATCGCCTCGATCCTCGGCCTGCCGCTGGACAGCGTGACCGTGCACGTCAGCCAGGGCGGCGGCTCATTCGGCCGCCACCTGTTCTCGGATGCTGCGTTCGAGGCAGCGGCGATCTCGAAGGCGATCGGAAAGCCGGTGAAGCTGATGTGGCACCGGACCGACAGCTTCCGCCAGGGCCGCTGCCACCCGATGGTCACCTCCAACGTTCGGATCACGTACCTCGGCGATGAGGTGATCGCGTTCGACCAGCGACACACGAGCGTCCAAACCGACTTCTCGATGGGGCTCGGCGAGATCCTGACGGCCACCGCAGCGAACAACGAGGGCGGAGGGCTCGGGTTCTCAGAGACCGTGTTCGAGCTGACCGCGAGCGTGCCGTACAACTTCGGCGTCGCGACGCAGCTGCTGTCCGAGATCTACGACCCGCCCGGGAGCAAGTTCAACACCTCGAGCGTGCGCAACGTCTACAACCCGGAGGTCACGACCGCGACCGAACTGATGGTCGATCAGCTGGCAAAGGCACTCGGCCAGGACCCCTACGAACTCCGGAAATCCTTTGTGCGCGACAGCGGGATGCTGCCAGTGATGGAGAAGGCGGCGCAGGTCGGCAACTGGGGTCGGACGATGGAGGCCGGGACGGCACAGGGATTCGCGATCCACCGTGAGTACAAGGGCTACGCCGCCTGCCTGGTCGAGATCGACTGCCGTCCCGAGACCGTCAACCGCGAGATTCCCAACGCGTACACCGGCCCGCGCGTCACCAAGGTCGTCTACGTCGTCGACGTGGGACTGCCGATCAACCCGCTCGGGCTCGAGGCGCAGATGATGGGCGGCTGCATGGACGGAATCTCGCAGGCCCTCACCTACAGCCTGCACCTCAAGGACGGCTACTTCCTCGAGGGCAGCTGGGACCAGGCCCACTACATGCGCGAATGGAACGTCCCTCCGGACATCCAGGTCGTCGTGATGCCAGCGAGCAGCGACTCCCCCGGCGGTGCTGGCGAGTTCGGCGTCGCCGCCTCGATGGCCGCCACCGCGTGCGCCTATGCACGGGCCACCGGGACCCTTCCGACGTACTTCCCGATCAACCATCTCGACGTCGACTTCACGCCGCTTCCGACCGTTCCGCCGATCCCGGAGTCACCAACAGACGGGCTGACGGACAGTGGCCCGACGATCCCCGGCAGCGCCTGAGTCAAGGAGAACACCGATGCCCACCCACTCCTTCAAGCTGAACGGCGAGCAGGTGCAGGTCGACTGCGACAGCGACGTCCGTCTCCTCTGGGTCATCCGCGACCTGCTGCACGTCCACGGACCGAAGTACGGGTGCGGTCTGATGGTCTGCAAGGCGTGCACGTGTCTCGTCAACGGCAAGGCGCATCAGATCTGCGGGATCCCCGTCGGGGATCTCACCGCGACGGACGAGATCGTCACGATCGAGGGCCTCCCAGCGACGGTGGGCAAGCCGCTGCACCCGATGCAGGAGGCGTGGCTCACCAATGACGTCCCGCAATGCGGGTACTGCCAGCCCGGCCAGATCATGGATGCGATCGGCCTCGTCAACGACATCCACGCCGAGGGCCGGCAGGTCACCGACGCCGACCTTGATGACCTCCGCAACATCTGCCGGTGCGGCACCTATCCACGGATCCGCTCGGCGATCCTCGCAGCCGCCCAGGAGATGTACGAGGAGAAGCGCGAGCGGGCGCACACCAAGGCCGCCACCAAACACAAACGCGAACACGAGACGTCGGTCGCGAGCTGAAGCGGTGCGCGAGGTCCTGCCACAACTGCAGGAGTGGGCGCAGCGCGAGGATCCCGTCGCGTTGGCGACCGTGATCGCGACGGCGCGGTCTTCGCCACGACCGGTCGGGGCGAAGATGCTGATCACCCGAGACGGGGAGATTGCCGGCGCGATCTCCGGCGGCTGCGTCGAGAGCGTTGTGTTCGAAGCCGCCCGCGAGATCCTCGACGGTGCCCCGCCGACGACCCTGGGGTTCGGGCCAAGCGACGACGGCTGGACGGTCGGGCTGCCGTGCGGCGGCGAGATCGAGGTGTTTGTCGAACGTCTCGCCGGCGCCGCGCCGCTCGCCGCGGCGCGACTCGCCGACCGGGGCGGACGTGGCGTTCTGATCACCGTCATCAGCGGTCCCACCCACGTCGGCGCGAAGCTGCTGATCGACGCCGACGGTGACCGGACCGGGTCGCTCGGGACCGCGGACCTCGATGATCTCGGGACACAACTCGGCGAGGAGCTGATGTGGTGCGAACGCTCCCAAGTCACGGACTGCGCTGAGCACCGGCTGTTCTTCGATCTGATCGCGCCGTTACCCCGGCTGCTGATCTTCGGCGCGGTCGACTGCGCCGCCGCGCTCTGCACGCTCGCCCGCGGGTGCGGCTGGCGCCCATACGTGATCGATCCCCGCAGCAGATTCGCAGCCCGCGAGCGGTTCCCGTCGGCTGAGGACGTGATCGCCGCGTGGCCTGCCGACGCGGTTGCCCACATCGGCGGCATCGATCCCGCCACCGCCGTCGCGATCCTCACCCACGATCCGAAGCTCGACGACGCGGCGCTGGCGGTTGCGCTGCACTCAGACGCGGGATACGTCGGTGCGATGGGCTCGCGCCACGCCCAGGCGCAGCGCAGCGAGCGACTCAGAGCCGCCGGCTACACCGATGATCAGCTGGCGCGAATCGCCGGGCCGATCGGCCTCGATCTCGGCGCATCGACGCCCGAAGAGACGGCACTCTCGATCCTGGCCGAGATCACCGCCGTCCGCCACGGCCGGGCCGGCGGTCGGCTGTGCGAGCGTCAGGGCCGGATCCACCCGGCCCTGACCTGACGGCACACCTACGCAGCGGCGCGGGCAGCCGCTTCGACGTATGGGACGCGGTCGAAGATGAACTGCGCCAGCGTGATCTTCCCGTCGGCGACCACGAAATGGGTCGTCGCCGGGCTCCGTCACCGGGCGTGTCGAGCTCGATGTCATCGGCGGCGAAGCTCAGGGCCAGCTCGACATCCTTTGTCCTCCAGGCCTCGTGGTAGGCGAGCGCCGTCTCCAGTGCGCTGCTCTCGTTCTCGGTCATCAGTCCTCCGTTCGGTTGCCTGCTTGACGGTCACACCGTCGCGCCGATCGCGGTCCAGACCTGTCCGCATTCCGGGCGGCAAGGCGGGTTTGCGGTCAGCTCCGGTCCTCAATCGGCGCGCGGTAGGATCCGCGGCAATGTCCGACTCGCCGACCGCGGCGGTGTTCCAGCGGCTCGATCTCCTCGATGCCGACGGCGCGGCGGCGTTGTTCGCCCCCGACGGCAAGCTGACGATGATCTACGGGCGAACGGCCGCGGGCGCCGAGCAGGTGCGGACGATGCTGACCGAGTTCTGCGGCCACCTGCGCGCGACCGGCCACACGCTGACGGCCGAGTGGAATCCGGAACCTGGCGTCTGGATCGCAGAGCTGACGGCGACCTATGAGCTGCAGAACTTCGAGCGGCTGGGACCGTATGCCCGCGCGGCGATCCTGCGGGAAGGTCCGGCCGGCATCTCCGAGCTGAATATCTACGGCGCCCATGAGCAGCCGCTCGGCACCACCGGCGGCTACCAGGAGGTCTTTGCCTCCGGTCGCTGGCTGCCGACGCTGTAAAGCGCTCGTCGGGGACCATCACGCCTGGCCCAACGGGGCCAGCCAATCGTGCGCTCAGCGAGCCCGCCGGGGCTCGCGACCGCGCGGCTGCTTCGGGGCCTGCCGTTTCGGGATCTGAGCGATCGGCATCGTCACCGGCTTCGCGCGCGTGACCGTGACGGGCGAGCCGTGGTGGGTGAACGTCAGCGTGTCCCCGTCGGCCATCGTGTAGGTCGCATGCTCCTTGACGATCTCAACCGTGAGGCGCTGGCCCTGGAAGCAGAACCTGAACGCGAGGCGCGTCAGATGGCCGGGGAGTCGGGGGGCGAAGCTGAGCTGGCCGCCGTGGTCACGCATCCCGCCGAAGCCGGCCACCAGTGATAGCCAGGCGCCGGCCAAGGCCGCGATGTGGACGCCGTCGCGGAGATTGTGCTCGAGGTCATCGAGGTCCATCAGCGCCGCCTCGCGGCAGTACGCGTAGGCAAGGTCCATGTGGCCGACCTCGGCGGCGACGATCGCCTGGGTGCACGCCGACAACGAAGAATCGCGGACCGTCAACGGCTCGTAGTAGTCGAAGTCCCGAAGCTTCTGTTCGTCGGTGAACTGATCTCCGCATGCGAAACAGTGCCAGCACCAGATCGGCCTGCTTGACGACCTGCTTGCGGTAGAGGTCGAAGTACGGGACGTGCAGGAGCAGCGGGTAGTCGTCGTCTGTGAGCCCGTCGAAGTCGAATCGCTCGTGCTTGAGAAACCCGTCGGCCTGCGGATGCACGCCCTGGTTCTCGTCGTAGGGGACCAGCATCGCGCTCGCCGCGTCACGCCACCCGGCCGCCTCCTCCATATCGACGCCGAGCTCACGCGCCTTGCGGGGGTGGCGCTCCGCGAGATCGGCCGCCGCCTCAAGGTTCCGCTTCGCCATCAGATTCGTGTACACGTTGTTGTCGACGATCGCGCTGTACTCGTCGGGGCCGGTGACCCCGTCGATCCGAAACACGCCCTCTGCATCGTGGTGGCCAAGCGAGCGCCACAGCCGCGCCGTCTCGACGAGCAACTCAAGCCCGACCTCGCGCTCAAAGTCGGGATCGTCGACCGCCGCGTTGTAGCGGACCACGGCCGCGGCGATGTCGGCGTTGATGTGGAAGGCGGCGGTGCCCGCCGGCCAATAACCAGAGCACTCCTGGCCCGCGATCGTTCGCCACGGAAACGCGGCTCCCCTGAGGCGCAACTGCGCCGCGCGGTCGCGGGCAAGCTCGAGCGTCGAGTGCCGCCAGGTCAGCGCGTCACGGACGGCCTCGGGCAACGTGTAGGTCAGCACCGGCAGTACGAACGCCTCGCTGTCCCAGAACGTGTGGCCGTCGTACCCAGAGCCGGTCAGCCCCTTCGCGGCGATCGCCCGCTTCTCGGCCCGAGCGCCCGCCTGGAGCACATGGAACAGTGCAAACCGGGTGGCCTGCTGGAGCTCGGAGTCGCCGTCGATCTCGACGTCGGCCCGTTCCCAGAAGGCATCGAGATAGTCGCGCTGGGCGGTGAGCAGCCCGTCCCAGCCGGTGTGTTCGGCCTCGTCAAGGGCGGCCGACACCTGGTCGCGCAAGGCGGGGACCGAGCGAATCCCGGACCATCCGTAGGCGACCAGCTTGACGATCCGTAGCTTCTCGCCGGGCTGCAGCTCGGTCGCGACAACCACTCGGGCAACGTCGGCGTACATCTCCTCCGATGTCGATGTCCCGTCCGGCCCTTCGATCTGATGGCGCATCGAGGCGGCCAGCGACAGGCCGCTCGCCTTCGTGCGGTGGACCAGCACCGCACGGTCGCCGGTCCCATCATGGAACTGGGGCTCAAGCGGGGAGGCGAGCACCTTGGCCGCTCGCGGATCCGCGCTTGAGGCCGGCAGCTCCTCGTTGGCGAACAGCTCCGACTGGACGACGACCCGAACAGACTTCTCGACCGCCTCGACCTCGTATTCGATCGCCGCGATCGCCCGCTGCGAGAGCGACACGAGCCGGGTGCTGCGCACCTTCACGGTCCGATCGGATGGCGAGGTCCATTCGGCCTCACGGCGCAGGACTCCGGCCTGGAGATCGAGCACCCGCTCGTGCGAATGCAGGGTCCCGTAGCGGACGTCGAACGGCTCATCGCCGACGAGCAACCGCATGATCTTGCCGTTGGTGATGTTGACGACGCTCTGGCCGGACTCCGGATCGCCGTATCCGGCCTCCGCGTACGGGAGGGGCCGCTGTTCGTAGAGGCCGGCCAGGTAGGTACCAGGCAACGCATACGGCTCGCCCTCATCAAGGTTGCCGCGCAGCCCGATGTGCCCGTTGCCGAGCGCGAACACCGATTCAGCCTGTGCGAGGCGATCGAGGTCGAGCTCGGTCTCGCGGATCGTCCACGGCTCAACCGGGTAGGCGGCCTGGTCGATCGCTCCGCGCTCAGCTGTCAAGGAGCTCCGCCAGATCGTCGACGACAACGTCGGCGCCATGCTGCTTGAGCGCGTCGCGCTGACCGACGCGATCGACGCCGACGACGTAACCGAACTTCCCGGCTCGCCCAGCCTCGACGCCAGACAGGGCGTCCTCGAACACGGCCGCCTGCGCCGGCTTGACGTTCAGCGCCGCGGCGCCCTTGAGGTAAGTGTCGGGAGCGGGCTTGCCCTTCAGCTGCTCGTCGTCGACGACGTGACCGTCGATCACGAGGTCGAACAGATCGTCGATGCCCGCCGCCTTGAGGACGTCCTTGGCGTTGGCGCTCGAGGAGACGACCGCCCGCGGGACGCCGGCGTCACGTGCCGCTGTGACGTAGCGGACCGAGCCCACGTAGGGATCGACGCCCTGGTCGTGGATCAGCTGCAGGACGATCGCGTTCTTGCGATTCCCGAGCCCGTGGACGGTTTCCTTGTCGGGGCCGTCGTCGGGGTCCCCGTCCGGCAGCTCGATGTGGCGTGACTTCAGGAAGTTGCGGACCCCGTCGTAGCGCGGCAGACCGTCGACGTAGGCGTCGTAGTCGTCCTTGCTGTCGAAGGGGGTGAAGTGATCGCCGTCCCGCTGGCGCAGGAACCCGTCGAACATCTGCTTCCACGCCTTGGCATGGACCTTTGCCGTCTGCGTCAGGACCCCATCGAGGTCAAACAGCAGCGCCTCGATATGGTCGGGCAAGCCGAGCACCGCCCCATTGTCGCGCAACCGGCGCGGTCGGCACCGGCAGGCTCGTGGCAGCCACTATCCGCGCAGGATCTGCGCGGAGGCCACCGTCGGCTCATCGCCGTCCGGGATCACGTCGCGCGGGGCTCGCGACATCCGTGCGAAACCGACCAGCACGCGCAGCAGCAGGCCGATGCCCTTCAGTGAACGGACGTTGATCCCACCGATCAGCTGCCGCAGAAACGACAGCTGATCGAAGTACACGCGCTCACAGATCAACTCGCCGTCGTCGGCAAACACGAAGAACGCTGTCATCCGGACCTTGAACGAGCCGCCCGTCGCCGGGACCGGGCCGAGCGGACCAAGGTGCGTGCCAAGCAGATAGAACTCCACGATCACAGCATCGTCGGCGTGCCGCAGCGCGATGATCCGATGGTGCTGATCCGGGAACGCGATCCGGGTCTCGATGTAATACGCGCGGACCGGCCGTTCGCCGTCGTGGGTCAGCTGCTGCGGAATCAGCTCGTAGCGCGGATGTGGGAACGTCGAGAGGACACTGTCCCAGTCATGCTCGACCTCACCGACGAAGTGATCGAGGACGAGCTTCTCACGGTGGGCGCGCACCGCTTTCGTCGGACCGGCCACGCGCCCACCTTATTTCAAACGCGGATCAGGCGCTGGTGGCGCCGATCAGGGCCGGGGTCGCGCTCGGATTGACGGCCATCGTAAGGCTGGCGGCGAGGCCCTTCGTCAGGCGGTTGCCGAGCTTGGAGATCGTCAGCAACGCCTCGGAGCCGTGCTGCTCAGTCCAGACGCGGTCCTCGGCATGGGTCACGACCGTGGCCGTCTCGGTGCTGTACGGGGCCAGTGCGTAGACCTCGGAGTTGACCGCGTCGGGCGGGAACATCTGGCCGGTGTGGGAGATGTGGCCGCCGGTCAGCTTGTTATCGGCGTCGGCTGAGCCGATGTGGACCCGGGCGTGGATGTGGGTGGTGCGGCCCGCGTAGTGACCGGGGAAGATCGTGCGGAACTTGACCCGGCCGTGCTTGTCGGTGAACTGCACGCCACGCAGGTAGGTCTTGCCGAGCGTCGACTCGGAGCTGATGTCCGAGTAGATCCCGTAGCCGTTGCACTGCCAGATGTCGACTGCCGCGCCTCGGATCGGCTTGCAGGTGATCGAGTTGATGATCGTGATCGTCAGGTCCATCGGCAGCCCGGCCTGGCCGAGGACGATGTCCGAGCGGACGTCATCAACGGCGACGTAGAACGGACCCTCCTCCTGCTCGGCCGTCAGCGTGCAGGCCGACGCCACGCTCGCCACGTAGTCATGGCCCTCGGTCACCGACGCGAGCGCCGAGCCGCTGCCGAACAGGCGGCCGCCGAGCAGTGCGGCCCCGGTGCCGGAGCCGAGCACAGCGAGGCTGCGTCGGCGAGTCAGCAGATGGTGGTTGTCCTCAGTCATCACAACTCCCTCGGTTCGTTCTGTCGGTTCAACCGAGGATCGGCCCACGCCCTAAGGAGGTTGTAGGAACAATCTCAAAATGACACGCGTGGCGGTGGTCGGACATGTCGAGTGGGTCGACTTCCTGCGGGCGGAGCACCTGCCCGCCGCCGGGGAGATCGTTGCCGCCCAGCGGGCGTTCATGCACGCGGGTGGCGGCGCGGTGGTCGCCGCCGCGGTGCTCGCCGAGCTCGGCGCCGAGGTCGACTTCTTCTGCGCGCTGGGGGACGACCAACACGGCCAAGAGGCCGTCGCGCAGCTCGAGCGGTGGGGCGTGACGGTGCATGCGGCCCGGCGGCAGACCGGCACCCGCGAGGTGATCACGGTCCTCGACCGGGGCGGCGAGCGGACGATCGTCACGATCGGCGAGCGCCTGCAGCCGCGCGGTGAGGATCCACTGCCGTGGGAGCTCCTCGAACAGGCCGCCGGCGTCTACTTCACCGCCGGTGATCTCGGCGCCCTGCACCGCGCTCGCATGGCGGGAAAGCTGGTGGCGACGCCGCGGATCAGTGAGCGGTTGGCCCAGGTTGACGTCCGGCTCGATGCACTCGTCTACAGCGCCGATGACGCGACCGAACAGACCTGGGCGCGGCCACTGCTCGCGCATGCCGACCTGATCGTCGAGACCGAGGGCGCCCACGGCGGTCGCTGGTCGGGCATCTCGCAGGGCCGCTGGGAGCCGGCAGCGGTGCCCGGGCCTGCGGTGGACAGCTACGGCTGCGGCGACTCGTTCGCCGCCGGCTTCACCTTCGGGCTGGCCACCACCGGGGATCCGGCCACGGCAGCCCGAATCGGCGCGGAGCGCGGAGCGCTGATGCTGACCCGCACCGGCGCACCGTAACCCGGTCCAAAGGTGACCCGCACCGGCGCGCCGTAACCCGGTGAGTCCATATATTCCTTGGGAATGACCGGGGATCGGGTGACCCGGCGCCAGCTGATCGGCGCCGGAGCGGCGAGTACGGCGGGCGCGATGGCGCTGACCAGCGGCCCGGCTGCCGATGCGGCGCCCGGGAGGAAGCGCACGGCGGCGAGTAAGTCAAAGCGTGCGGATGTGGTCGTCGTCGGTGCCGGAATCTCCGGGCTGATGACCGCCCGCCTGCTCGTGGCCGCCGGCAAATCGGTGATCGTGCTCGAGGCGCGTGACCGCGTCGGCGGGCGGACGCTCAACCATCCGATCGGTGATGGGAAGATCGTCGAGGTCGGCGGCGAGTGGCTCGGGCCGACCCAGAACCACGTGGCGCAGCTCGCCGGGGAGCTCGGAATCGGCACCTTCGAGACCTACAACACGGGGTACAACGTCTATTACGCAAACGGTTCGACGACGAGGTACGCCGCCGGTGGCGTGCTCGGGCCGGTGCCGCCCGACCTGACGGCGGCCGCCGAGCTCGAGAAGGCGATCGTTCAGATCAACGCGATGGCCGACACGATCCCGGTCGATTCACCGTGGACGGCGGGCGACGCCGCGGAGTGGGACAGCCAGACGCTCGAGACGTGGAAGCTCGCGAATCTGGAGACGCCCGACGGCCGCGCACTGTTCGACACGGGGATCGCCGGCGTGTTCGCAGCCGAATGCCGTGACGTCAGCCTGCTGTTCACGCTGTTCTACACGGCATCGGCCACCGACGAGGTGACCAAGCCGAACATCAACGTCCTGTTCTCAACCCCCGGGGGTGCCCAGGAGTCGCGGTTCGTCGGTGGCTCGCAGCTGATCTCGATCAGGATGGCCGAGGAGCTGCCCGGAATCATCCACCTGGGCCAGCCGGTGCGGTTGATCACGCAGACGGACCGCGGCGTCACGGTCACGACCGACTCGATGACGGTCCACGGCAAGCACGTGGTCGTCACCGGGCCACCGTTCATCACCGCGCTGATCCGCTACGAGCCGGCGCTGCCGTTCATGCGCGCGCAGCTGACGCAGCGCTACCCGCAGGGCAGCGTGATCAAGTGCGAGGCGATCTACCCGACGCCGTTCTGGCGTGATCAGGGTCTCACCGGCCAGGCGGTGTCGCTGACCGGCCCGGTCAAGATCACGTTCGACAACTCGCCGCCCGACGGGAGCCCGGGCGTGATGCTCGGCTTCATCGAGGGCGAGTCCGCTCGCCAGGCCGGCCAGCTGCCGCCGTCGGTCCGCAGGCAGCAGGTGCTCGACAACTTCGTCAGCTATTTCGGCGAGGAGGCGGCGCACCCGATCGGCTACATCGAGCACAACTGGTGCGAGGAGATCTGGACCCGCGGCTGCTACGTCGGCTACACCGCTCCGGGTGTGCTGCTCGACTACGGGCCGTGGATCCGCACGCCGGTCGGACGGATCCATTGGGCCGGCTCGGAGACCTCGAACTACTGGAACGGCTACATGGACGGCGCGGTGCGCTCTGGCGAGCGGGTCGCGGCGGAGGTCCTGGCGGCGCTGTGAGGCGCGCAGCGCTCGCGGTCGCCGTGGCCGTCGCGGCGCTGCTCAGCACTCCGGGGCTCCTCAGTGCTGCTCCAACGGGAGCAGCAACACAGTGCGGCACAGCTGACCAGCGCCCCGCCGTCACCTCCCTGGATCCCAAGCGCGACGCGATCCGGGTGTTCGCGATGCAGTACGAGCAGCAGATCGCCAACGTCGTCTCCTACGGCAGCTTCGCGCACGCGATCGACTGCCTGATCGAGAAATACGTCCTCCCGTTCAAGGCCCACGGCCGGCCGAACATCGTCGTCTTCAACGAGGACGTCGGCCTTGAGACGATTGCCACCGGCTCTCGCGGCGTGCTCGCGCGGGACCTGTTCGCGCAGACGAACTCGATCAGCTGCGAGAAGCAGGGGATCCCCTGCGCGACGCTGGCCGCACTGGGGACGATCGGTGTCACCTACGCCAAGCAGCTGCTCGCCTACAAGCTGCGGTTCCCGTCGATGGGCGAGCTGAACGGCATCTTCGTGGCGGCCACCGACACGATGGTGCGGGGGTTCATGACGACGTTCGCTGAGGCGGCGAAGCGCTACGGGATCTATATCGTCGGCTCAAACGACCAGGCACCGTTCGCCGTTTCGACGCGCCCTGCGGACATCGACACGTTCGCCGATCCCGACCAGCCACGGCCCTCGAGCGTCTACGTGGCGAGAAGTCCCGACGTCTACAACGACACGTTCATGTGGGGCCCGCGTGATCTCCGCACAACCGGCCCGCAACCGGAGCGCAACCTCGTGGCCTCCAACCTGAAGGTGCCGTTGACGTCGCTGGAGCTGGAGCTCGGAATGACGGCGGGCCCCTCGAGCGGGGCGGCGGCCGTCGCGAACCTCGAACCGTTCCACGTCCCCGGCACGCGCGCCCGGCTCGGCTTCGCCACCTCGCTGCCGGCGTTCACCTACGGCTCGCCGCCTGCGGGCGTCAACCCGTGCACCGACACGCAGCTCTATTACATGCGCTGCCTGAACCAGCTCGGCGCCAACGTTCTGATCCAGGCGGAGGCCAACCCGGGACGCTGGACCGGAACCGATGGCAGCTCCGCCGAGCAATGGCAGCCGCTGTCCTGGATGCTGTCGTCCTACCGGGCGGTGAGCGATCCGAGCGTGTCGTTTGACTATGCGGTCAATCCGATGATGACGGGGAACCTGGCCGACCTCGACTTCGACGGGCAGAGCGCGATCATGCAGCGCGGCCTGCGTGGAGCTGGCTGTCACTACATCGGGGACGCCGCATTCGTGCCCGGCGAGGATCTACCCTCGCTACGCTCCTATGCGGGGAATCAGCCGGACTTCCTGGCAATCGCGCCGTGGGTGACGCCGGATGCACCGCGAGCGGCGCTCCGGGCCACCGGCGCCGGCCTGGCCCCCGGTTCCGGGAGCCCGCTCGAGGACCACTACGTCGAGACGGCGCTGATCGCTGATCTGCCGATCCCGCTCGATCGACGCCGGCACGACTGCGCTACCTGATCTGAAGCTGGTCGCCTGCGCCGCCGAGCCCGGGTGCGACCTTCACGTGGCGGCGGATCCAGCTCGCCAGACGGGTCAGATCATCCTCGCCATCGGCGAACGTGCCGCTCGTCGGGATCGCGATCATGCTGACCACATAGCCGCCCGCGCCGCTGCCGACGATGGCGGTCTGACGGACCGTGTAGTCGCCCTGCGGATCAGGCCCCCAGCCTCCCTTGAACGCCAGCCGTGTCCCCGATGGGTAGCCCGCCGATCCGACGCCGAACCGCTCGTCGGAGACGACATGCTCCATCAGCCCGAGCACGAAGGCGGTGCCTGCCGGGCGCAGCAGCTGCCCATTCGCCAGTGCTCGGTACACGGTGACCTCGTTCGCGTTCGACCACGGCGTCTGGCCGTAGGTCGTGTAGCCGTCGGCGTTGGGTGCGGTGTTGATGACGGTGTGCGCGTCACCACCGAGCCGGAGAACGTGCTGAACTGCCAGGCTCGCTGGGACGAGACCGCCGTAGGCGTGTTCGAGCTCCGTGAAGATCGCCTCGATCGCGGCGTTGCTGGATATCTCGATCGCCTGCTGTGCCCAGCTCCGGTCCTGGGCACTGAGCGTCTCGTGGCGGGCGACGAGGTAGCGCAGACGCGCGATCAGAACCGGCACCTTGCTCGTGCTCCAGGCGACCGCCGTCTGCGTGTCGCCAAGCGTGGTGGTCGGGCCACCGGCGAGCGGTGCGATTGCCGCCCCGACGTGGCCGCCGAGCTCATGCTCGAGCGTCGTGAAGCTGGCCGGGCTCGCCTCCGTCGCGAATGCCGATGGCGCTGGCCCGCCGTGACTCAGGAACAGCGCCGCGACCGCGAGCGAGATCGGCACCGCGGTGGTCCGTCGCCAGCTCATAGGATCAGAAACGATGTCAGACCAGCAGCCGCTCGGAGAGCCCACCGACTTCACCGGCGCCGCCAGGCCCGACGGCTCGCCGCTGAGCGGCGAACATGTCCTGTTGCGGGCGCTGGATCCGGCGCGCGATGCCGTGCCGATGTATCGGGTCTCCCACGAGCCCGACGGGGACCCGCGGATCTGGACGTATCTGCCCGATGGGCCCTACCCCGATCTGAGCTCCTACCGTGCCTCGCTCGAGGCCGAGGCGGCCAGCAGCGATCCGCTGTTCTACGCGGTCGTGCCGGCCACGACCGGCCTCGCCTCGGGGCAGATCTCCTACTGCGCGATCACCCCGGAACATGGCTCGATCGAGATCGGCTACATCTGGTTCTCGCCCTCGGTGCAACGAACGGCGGTCGCCACCGAGGCGATCTTCCTGACGATGCGCCACGCGTTCGACGATCTCGGCTACCGGCGGTTCGAGTGGAAGTGCAACGCTTTGAATGCGCCCTCGCGGGCGGCGGCGGAGCGGTTCGGCTTTCAGTTCGAGGGCGTCTTCGCCCAGCACCGGGTGGTCAAGGGCCGCAACCGCGACACAGCCTGGTTCGCGGTCACCGACGCCCGGTGGCCGGAGGTGCGAGCCGCGTTTGAGGCGTGGCTCGCACCGACCAACTTCGATGCCTCAGGCAACCAGCTCCGCTCGCTCCGGAGCCTCCGGAGCGGCTGAGTCCTCGACGCGGCCGAAACGGACGCCCTCGTCCGCGATCGGTCCGTGCTTGAGGATCCGGTAGTCGAGGAAGTAGTTCTGGTAGACGCGCCAGGGGGCCCGGTCGGCCTGCTTCGGCATGATCTCCATCGCCCGCTGGATGTAGCCCGACTGCAGGTCCAGGAACGGGCGCAGCTTGGCGTCGGCCGGCGGTGCCAGCGGCATCACGTAGTCGTAGTCGTGCTCCTCCATATACGCGAGCAGACGGCACATGTACGACGCGATCAGATCGGCCTTGAGCGTCCATGACGCGTTCGTGTAACCGAGCGTGACGGCCGCGTTCGGGATCCCGCTGAACATCACGCCCTTGTAGGAGACCGACTGTGCGAAGTCGAGCGGTGTGCCGTCGATCGACACCTTCGCGTCGCCCGCCAGCTGGAGGTTGAGGCCCGTCGCGGTGATCACGATGTCCGCCTCGAGCTCGTTTCCGGACTCGAGCTTGATCCCGCCCTTCGTGAACGTCTCGATCTTGTCGGTGACGATCTCCGCCTTACCGTGGCGCAGCGCCCGGAACAGGTCGCCGTTGGGGACGACGCAGACGCGCTCATCCCACGGGTTGTACTTCGGCTTGAAGTGCGTGTCGACCTCGTAGCCCTCGGGCAGCTGCGAGACGTTCATCTTGCGGATCAGCGCGCGTGCCTGCTTCGGGAAGCGGCGGAAGAACTGGTAGCTGCCGAGCGTCACGCCGATCTGCTTCGCACGCACGACGCCATAGGCGATCCTCGGTGGCAGCGCCTTGCGCAGCACCTGGGCGATCGGGTCGATCGCCGGCAGCGAGACGACATAGGTCGGGGAGCGCTGCAGCATCGTCACCTTGGCGGCCTGCTCGGTCATCGCAGGGACGAGCGTCATCGCGGTCGCCCCGGAGCCGATCACGACGACGTTCTTGCCTGCGTAGTCGAGGTCCTCGGGCCAATGCTGCGGATGGATGACCTGGCCCTCGTAGTTCTCGATGCCCGGGAACTGCGGCGTGAAGCCCTCGTCGTAGTTGTAGTAGCCGCTGCACACGTGGATGAAATCGGCGGTGAGCTTGACCGAGTCGCCCGTGGCAAGCAGCTCAGCGGTGACGGTCCAGCGGGCATCCTCCGTGGACCACTCGGCGGAGACGACCTTGTGGCCGTAGCGGATCCTCTGGTCGATCCCGTACTGGGTGGCGGCCTCTTCGATGTAGTGGCGGATCGTGTGCCCGTCGGCGATCGCCTTGTCATGGGTCCACGGCTTGAAATCGAAGCCGAGCGTGAACATGTCGGAGTCGGAGCGGATCCCGGGGTAACGGAACAGGTCCCACGTTCCCCCCATCGCCTCCCGCTTCTCGAGGATCGCGAAGCGCTTGTTCGGCAGCTCCCGCTGCAGGTGGATCGCAGAGCCGATACCGGAAAGACCGGCACCGATGATCAGGACGTCGTGGTGCTCGTACATGCGGGATTCCTAGGCGGAGAGGTTTGGCACGTCTGGTGTACGCCGCCTACGTTGCCGTAACAAGCGATCTTTGGCGAGAGCATTTCGCACAATCTCCTGATGTTGAGGTGTGCCCATTGACGTATCCTGCCAGGGGTGCCCGACTCGAGCCCCGTCTCACCACGCGCGGCGGAGGTGATCCGCACCGCCACGATGTCGCTGCTGCAGGACCCGGAGTCGCTGTTCACCGAGGTCGACGACACGATCTTCGCGGCACAACCCGGGCTCCCGCGCCCCGATGCCCAGCTCGCCGCGGCGATCAGTGCCTCGACCCGTTCGAACCTCGCCCATTGGGCCACGTCCCAGATCGCCGACCCGGGGCAGCGCGTGCAGCCGAACATGGTCCCCGAGACGGTCGAGCTGGCGCGGGAGATCGTGCGGCGCGGCTACGACGATGCGGCGCTGGCCGGGTACCGGATCGGCCAGAACATCGCGTGGCAGCGGTGGATGGATGCGGCCTTCACCGTGTGTGAGGACCCCGCCGACCTCCGGGAGGTGCTGACCGTCACCTATCGCTCAACGGCGGCGTTCGTGGACGAGATGCTGACCGCGCTGCGGCTCGAGATGGAGCGCGAGCGGGAGCTGCTGTCGAGCCGCGCCCGCAGCGACCGGCTGGAAGCGGTCAGCCTGGTGCTCGAGAACGCCCCGATCGGTGAGCTGGCCGCCTCCCGGCGGCTGCGCTACGAGCTCGCGCGAACGCATCTGGCCGCCGTGGCCTGGAGCGATGACATCGGTCCCCGCGACCCCGAGGCGCTCGCGGCCGCGATCGACGCGCTCGCACGGGAGCTCGGAGATGGTGGCCTGCCGCTGACCGCCGCGCCGAACGCCAGCACCCTGTGGGGCTGGTTCGCGGTCCCCGCTGGGACCGCGCCCGATGCGGCCGCGGTGACCGCCCTGGCCGCGCCGAGGGGTCGGATCCGGGTCGCGATCGGCCGGCCGGCGGCTGGCATCGACGGATTCCGCAGAAGCCACCGCCAGGCGCTGCTGGCTCAGGCGCTGATGCGCCGTCAGCCGAGCGACATCGCCCTGACGGTCGCGTCCTACGCGGAGCTTGAGGTCGCGTCGCTGGCCAGCGTCGACGAGGACCGCGCGGCCGAGTTCGTGACCCAGACGCTCGGGGCGTTGGCATCGGCCGAGCCGGTGCTGCGGGAGACGCTGCGCGTGTTCCTCGCAGCGCAGTGCAACGTCTCGGCGACCGCCCGGTCGCTGTTCACGCACCGCAACACCGTGCTCGGACGGCTGAAACGTGCCGAGCAGCTGCTCGACATCCCGCTTGAACGGCACGTCCTCGAGGTCAGCCTGGCGCTCGAGCTCGAGCACCGACTCGGAAGCTAATCCACCCGCACGACTGGCGGTCGCCGCTACGCCGCGACCTCGGCGTTGCTGGTCCAGGTGGCGTACATCTCGGCGTAGCGGCCGCCGGCGGCGACGAGCTCGGCGTGGGAGCCCGACTCGATGATCCGCCCGGCGTCGACGACGACGATCCGGTCGGCCTTCATCGCGGTCGTCAGACGGTGCGCGATCAGCACCGCCGTCCGCTCCTCGAGCAGGACATCGAGCGCGGCTTCGATCCGGGTCTCAGACAGCAGGTCCAGGTTCGAGGTCGCCTCGTCGAGGACGAGCACCCGTGGCTGCGCGTGAAACGCCCGTGCAAGCGCGATCAGCTGCCGCTCACCGGATGACAGCGACTGCCCGCGCTCGTGGACGATCGTGTGCAGCCCCTCGGGCATCCGGTCGACGACCTCGCGCAGACCGACCGCATTGACGGCCTCCCACACCTCCTCATCGGTGGCGTCGGGGCGGGCGAAGGCGATGTTGTCCCGGAGCGTTCCCGCGAACAGGAACGCTTCCTGGGGGACGAGACCAAGCTGGCGCCGGAGCGAATCCAAAGTCACCTCACGCAGGTCGTAGCCGTCGATCGTCACACGACCACCGGTCGGGTCGTAGAAGCGGGTGATCAGCTTCGCCATCGTCGACTTGCCGGCGCCGGTCTCTCCGACGAACGCGACCGTCTCCCCGGGCGCGATCGTCAATGACACGTCCTCGATCACCGGCGCATCCGCGGCATAGCCGAACGTCACGTCCTCAAACGCGATCCGGCCCGCGACCGGTGGCAGCTCGACCGCGTCGCGCGCCTCAGGAGTCGACGGCTGGGTCGCGAACAGGGTCCGGAGCTTGACGACCGAGGACTGCCCCTGCTGGAAGGTGTTGTACTGCTGGACGAGCAGCTGAATCGGCGTGAAGAACCGGCCCAGGAACAGGAAGAACGCGACCAGGTCACCGATCGACAGCTGGTGATCGATCACCATGTGGCCGCCGATCAGCAGCAGCGCTGCCTGCCCCAGGTAGCCGAGCATCGTCGTCCCGGGGCCGTACGCGGCGTTGATCCGGGCGGTGAAGTTATTGGCGTCGCGGTAGCGGCCGACGACCTCGCGGTGGGCGATGATGTTCCACGACTGGCGGTTGTAGGCGGCGACGGTGCGGACACCGTGCAACGACTCCGACAAATCGCCGAGCACGTCCGCGATCCCGTCGCGCACCTTGTCATACCCCTTCGCCGAGGCCGAGCGGAACCACAGCGAGGAGATGACCAGCAGCGGCGCGACGAGCGCCAACGTGATCAGCGCCAGCTTCACGTTCATCGCCAGCAGGGCGATCATGATTACGATCATCGTCAGCGCCTGCACGACCAGCTGAGCGAGACCGTCCTGCAGCAGCTGCTGCAGGTTCTCGATGTCGCTCGTCATCCGGGTCATGATCACCCCGGCCTTCTCATCGGTGTAGAAGTCCAGGCCCAGCCGCTGCAGATGGGTGAACACGCGCACGCGCAGGTCGTTCATGACGCGCGCCGCCAGACGTCCGGTGACCCGTGCCTGAGCCCGCTGGGCGAGGGCCGTGATCAGCACACAGACGATGAACAGAGCCCCGACACCGACGACCACCGCGACGCTGTGGTGATGCGGCAGCATCCCGTGGTCGATCCCGTACTGGATCAGCACCGGCCCCGCCTGATTGAACACCGAGACGATCGTCACCAGCGCGAGCGCCAGGGCCCCGAGATGCCAGTGGCGGAAAATCAGCGCCCGCAGCGTCAGGCGTGCCCCAGAGTGGTCGTCGGCGCGATAGGTGAAGCGGGCACTCGGCTCGCCGTGATCGGGTTCAGCCGCCAGCAGCTTGTCGACACCGTCCTGCAGCTCGGACGGGATCCCGGCGAACGGCAGGCCGTTGCCGGGCGCCGCGGCCGAGCGTGACCCGCCGGCCGGCCCGAACATCGGGGCGCCACCACCACCGGGACCGCCGAAGCCACCAAAGCTCATGCGGATTCCTCCTCGCGACGGCGGCGCTCGTCCTCTTCGACCTGCGCCAGGACCTCGACATACAACCGGCTGCTCGCCATCAGCTCCTCGTGGGTGCCGTCGGCGGCGATCCTGCCCTCGTCGAGCAGCACCACCCGGTCAGCAAGACTGATCGTCGAGAGCCGGTGCGCCACGATCAGCGTCGTGCGGCCGCGCATCAGCCCCTTCAGGGACTCGTGGATGTGCTGCTCGACCTGGACATCGACGGCGCTGGTCGCATCGTCGAGCACCAGAATCGGCGGATTCACAAGCAGCGTCCGGGCGATCGCGATCCGCTGCCGCTGACCACCGGACAGCGTGTAGCCGCGCTCGCCGATCACGGTGTCATATCCCTTGGGCAGCGCCAGGATGAAGCCCTCGGCGTCAGCAGCCCGGGCCGCCGCCTGGATCTGCTCGAGCGTCGCGTCGGGGCGCCCGTAGGCGATGTTGTCGCGCACACTCACCGAGAACAGGAACGGCTCATCGAGGACCATGCCGGTCTGGGCACGGAGGCTGTCGATCGTCAGCGAGCGTACGTCGTGCCCGTCGATCCGGACGGCCCCGCCGGTGACGTCGTAGAACCGCGACAGCAGCCGCGACACCGTGGTCTTCCCGGATGCGGTGCGGCCGACCATCGCAACCGTCTCACCGGGGGCCAGGTGCAGGTTCAGCCCGTCGAGCACCAGCGGCAGATCGGGGCCGTAGGCAAACGACACGTCGTCGAAGACGACATCCCCATGTGACTCGACGAGGTCGATCGCGTCCGGCGCATCGACCACGGTCGGATGCTCGTCGAGCACCTCATAAATACGCTTGGCCGACGCCGTCGCCCGCTGCCCGAGCATCACCAGCATCCCGAGCATCTGGAACGGCGCCTGCAGAATCACCACGTAGGCACTGAACGCGAGGATCGCGCCGACGCCGAGATGGCCGTGGATCACGAGCAGTCCCCCGACGAGTACGACCAGCGCCAGCCCGAGCTGCGGCAGGTTCTGCACCGCCGGCGTGAATCGGGCGCGCGTGTCGGCGTCCTGGATGTAGGCCCACTTGAGCCGGTCGGCAGCCTTCGCCAGCGTGGTCAGCTCACGCTGCTCGGCCGTGAACGACTTCACGACCCGGACGCCGTTGATGTTCTCGTCGACGATCGTGGCGACCTCCGCGAGCCGTGACTGGATCAACCACGAGACCGGGAACAGCCGCTTGCGCATGCGCACGCTGAGCAGGAACACGATCGGCAGCGTGCACATCGCCACCAGCGCCAGCGGGATGTCGATCGACAGCATGTACCCGAACGCGACCAGCGCGATGCAGCACTGGACGATGATGTTCGGCCCGAAGGTGAGGTACATCTGCACCGAGCGGATGTCCGAGTTGGCGCGAGAGATCAGCTGGCCCGACTGGACGCGGTCGTAGAAGCGGAACGACATCCGCGCGAGGTGCGCGTACAGGAGGTTGCGCAGATCAAACTCGAGCGCGTAGGCGCTCCGCATCAGGAACATCCGCGAGATGAAGCCGCAGACACCGGCCGCGACCGCCAGTGCGAACACGAGCGTCGTGTAATGCGAGAGCGGCACAGAGTGACGCTGCAGCGAGTTGGTGACCGCCTCGTTGAGCAGGTTCGGAATCTGGACCTGCAGGAGAAGCCCGGCGAACGACATCACCAGCGCGGTGATCAACGTCCGCTTGTGCGACAGCACCAGCGGCAGCGCCCGCATCAGCCACGGCTTCTCGGTGTCGGGGTCGATCTGCGCGCGGGGCGCGTCGTAACGGGAGGTGATCCCGGTCGGGACGAAATCGCGCTTGGGTGTCGGGCCCGTTGGCCCGACATTGGGGCGTCCTGAGACCGCGCTCAAGCGTTCGCCTCGGCGACAAGCGCCTCGGCCGCGGCCGCGATCGCCGACTCGATGGCGTCCTTGCGGCGCGCGCGGCAGGCGTCCCGGTGAGCGTCAAGCGCATCGCGCCAGGCGCCCAGCGCCAGCTCGGACGGCTGACGCGAGCCTGCGACCGACGCGGTGATCTCATCGAGACGCCGCTGCACCTCGGCATCGGCGGTCGCCAGCAGCTCCCGGCCCGTGTCGGTCAGCGCAAGATCGATCCGGCGCCGGTCATGCCCAACCGGCGCCCGGGTGACGAGGCCGCGGGCGACGAGCCCGTCGACGACGCCCGTGATGCTCGGGCGGGAGACCGCCAGCTTCTCAGCGAGCCCCGATGCGGCTTCGCTGCCATCTCCGAGGGTGCCGAGCACCCGGTACTGCGACAGCGTGAGGTCGACCGTCGCGGCGGCGACCTCGACCTGGCGCGCGAGGCGGGCGATCACCCTGCCGGGGTTCTGAAGATATTCGGCGACCATATGGTTAGGGTAGCGAACGATCTAGTGTCCCGAGACGGAAATGCATTCAGGACATGCGGCTGAGCCACGGCGTGACGGCGTCCCTGACTGGACCCTTTCCACGCAGCGAGTGCGTCCCCGCGACCACCACCACCTCCCGACCGACCCCGGAATCGGGAGCTGGCACCCCGAACGGGTCGCGGGCCCCCTGGACGACGAGCACCGGCACCCCGGCGCCGTCGAGCTCACCCTGCCGGCTCTTCGACGGGTCATCGGCGCGACCGGGAGGGTGCAGCGGGAACGCCAGGCAGAGGACCCCCGCGGCGCCGACCTGGGTGGCAGTCCGGCAGGCGACCCGGGCCCCGGAGGAGCGTCCGCCGACAAGCAGCGTGCCGGATCCGGCATCCAGTGCAGGCCCGGAGCGCGCCCCTGCGGCCGTGACCCCGCCGCCCCGCAGGGCGGCGATCACTGCAACCCATGCCTGATCGAGCTGCCGCGCCGGAGCGGGCGAGCGGCGTCCCGCCACCCGGTAGGGCTGCTCGACCCGCGCCACCGCCAGTCCCACGGCGAGCGCCGCCTCGGCGGCGGCGGCGAGGTCCGGGGCATCGATCCCGCCCCCGGCGCCGTGCCCGAGCACCAGCAGCCCGCGCAACTCTGCCAGCGGCAGCTCCAAACGGGCGCGGGCCAGGCCGGCGTGCGTCTCGATTTCGATCACAGCGAACTCCATCCGATCAGGGGGAACAACCCCTCATACTCTGCCGACCGTGGTCACGGAAGCACCGAACCGGCGGCCACCGGCGCCGCAGACCAAGCGCCTGCGTGAGGTGCTGAGCGCCCTCGGGTTGATCGCGCTGCTGACGACCGGGGTGGCGCTCGTGCGCGATTACGCGCACGGTGGATCGTCCACCCCACGCCCTCATCACACGACACGACGGCCGCCGAGGCCGCAGCGGGCGGCCGTGACGGTCGGCGCAGACGCGCCCGTCGAGGCCGTGCCGAGCGGGTTCGTCGGACTGTCGTTCGAGTACCAGGCGATCGGCTCCTACGCCGGCACGGCGCTGCAGCCCGACATGGTGTTCGAGCAGCTGATCGCGAACCTCGCTCCCCATCAGCGACCGGTGCTGCGGATCGGTGGCGACTCGACCGACCACACCTGGTGGCCGATCCCCGGCGTCACCGACCCCGGCCTCACCTACGCGCTGACCCCAGCCTGGGCACAGGCCACCGCCCGCGTCGCAGACGATCTCGACGCGCGCCTGATCCTCGGCATCAACCTCGAGGCCGACAGCCCGCGGATCGCCGAGGTCGAGGCTGACGAGCTGCTCAGATACATCGGGCCGGCGCAGATTGACGCATTTGAGATCGGCAACGAGCCGAACCTGTACTCCCACTTCCCCTGGTACACGCTCGGGGGAGTCGCGGTGCCCGGCCGGACCGGCAGTTACGACCTCGGCCAGTACGAGTCCGAGGTCCGTCACATCGTCTCGGTGCTGCCGGCGGGCATGCCGATCGCCGGGCCCGCGACCGGCGGAACCGAATGGGTCAACCGACTGGGAACGCTGCTCGCCGGGGTGCCGCAGATCAGTGAGGTCACCTACCACCGTTACCCGACCACATGCTGGGGCCAGCCGGGCCAGTCGACGTACGCGTCGATCACGAATCTGCTCAGCCGCCGCGACTCAGACGGCCTCGCGGCCAGCGTCCACCACTACGCGGCAGAGGCCCAGGCGCAGGGGCGGCCGCTGCGGATCGACGAGGTCAACACCGTCGCCTGCGGTGGCCGCAACGGCGTCAGCAATACGTTCGCCTCGGCGCTGTGGGCGCTCAACACGCTGTTCGCGTTCGCCCGCCAGGGCGTGGCGGGGATCAACGTGCACACGTTCCCGAGCGCGCCGTACGCCCTGTTCCGGTTCAAGCTGGTCGACCGGGCCTGGACCGCCACGGTCGAGCCCGAGTACTACGGACTACTGATGTTCGAGCAGGCGGCGCCGCCCGGCTCACGGCTGTTGAAGGTCGATTCGACCGCCTCCAGCGCGATTCAGGTGTGGGCCACGAGGGGCGGCGCGGGCGCGCCCGCGAGCGAGCGGCGGGTGGTGCTCGTCAACGACAGTCAGACGCGTCGCTCGACGGTGACGCTCCGGGTTCCGGGCACCCATTCGGGGACCGTCTCGCGGCTGCAGGCGCACGACGCCGCCGCCGATTCCGGCGTCACGCTCGGCGGCCAGAGGTTCGCGCCCCGAACCACCACAGGCGTGCTCAGCGGCCGGTTGAAGCTCACGCAGATCCGGCTCGCCGGCGACCGGTACGTGATTACCCTTCCGGCTGCCAGCGCGGCGCTACTAACACTCCGCTGACACTCCGGTCGCTACCTTTCGCCGCTCGTGCGCTCCAGACATCCGCCCGTGAAGCGGCTCGCCGCGCTCACAGGCGCCGTGGCTGCGCTGATCCTCGCCCCACTGGCCGTGGGTGATGGACAGACCACTCCGTCGACCCATGCGACGGTGACCGTGGGCGCCCCTACGGGAGCCCCGCCGATCCCCTCGGGCTTTCTCGGGATCTCGATGGAGTACCAATCCGCGGCGGCCACGGCGGGACCTGCCGACGATCCCGACACCGTATTCGAGCAGCTGGTCCGCAACCTCAATCCGGGACAGCAGCCGGTGCTGCGGATCGGTGGCGACTCGACCGACCACACGTGGTGGCCGACACCCGTGATCAAGCATCCGAGCCCGGCCCTGACGTTCAAGCTGACCCCGGCGTGGGTCCAATCGATCGCACGGGTCACCCAGGATCTCGACGCGAAGCTGATCCTCGGCATCAACCTCGAGGCCAACAGCTATCCGCTGGCGCAGACGGAGGCGTCGGAGATGATCAAGAACGGGATCCCGCACAGCGCGATCGAGGCGATGGAGCTCGGTAACGAGCCGAGCCTGTACGGAGCGTTCTTCTGGTACAAGGACGGCACGAAGCTGATCCCGGGGCGACCGCGCAGCTGGAACTTCAGCACCTACGTCTCCGACTACAAAAGGATCTCCGCCGCGGTTCAGCACGTCAGCCTGGCCGGCCCGGCGCTCGGCGCCGCCGGCTGGATGAAGGACGACCCGCAGCTGCTGAGGGCCGTGCCGCGCGTCGGCGTCGTCACCTACCACGCCTATCCGGGCAGCTGCTACGGGAAGAAGGGCACCCCCCAGTACCCGTCGATCGCAAACCTGTTGTCGAACGCGGACTCATTCGGACTCGCGGACCTCGTCGCACCATTCGCCAAGGTCGCAATCGATGACGGCAAGCAGTTCCGCGTCGATGAGGCAAACACCGAGGCCTGCGGCGGCGAGGCGGGTGTCAGCAACACCTTCGCCTCCGCGTTGTGGGCACTCAGCACGATGTTCGCGTTCGCGTCCAAGGGGATCAGCGGCGTCAACGTCCACACCTTCCCGAGCGCCGCCTACCGGCTGTTCGGATTCGATGGTGTCGACGGCCATTGGACCGCCAGGGTCGCGCCCGAGTACTACGGGCTGCTGGCGTTTGCCAACGCCGCCCCGGCCGGGTCACGGCTGCTGAAGACGGGCACCACCGGCGACTCCTCGCTGCAGTCGTGGGCCACGACGCTGAACGGCACCACCCGGGTGACGTTGATCAACGAGTCGACAGCCAAGGCTGCCTCGGTCACATTGAAGGTGCCGGACACGAGCAGCGGCACGCTGGCGTACCTGACCGCGCCAAGCGTCCGGGCAACCGAGGGGGTCACCCTCGGCGGCCTCGGCTTCGGATCCTCAACGAGCACCGGCACGCCGGCGGGAACCTCTGACGTTCAGCCCGCCACCGGCTCCGGCTACGGCACCTACACCGTCACCGTGCCCGCCGGCGCGGCCGCGATCCTGTCGTTGAGCTAGCGACGGTTCGAGGCCGCCGGGGCAGATCAGATCTGCCGGCGCCGGTCAGATCTCGGCGAGGCGCTGCAGCAGAGCGAGCGCATGCTCGAGTGACTCACGTTCATCGGCGGTGAACTGCTCGGCGAGCGCCTTCGCGATCCAGCCATCGCGCCGTTCGCGGTCACGGTAGAGCTCGGCGCGGCCGGCGTCGGTCAGCGCGACCAGCGTGCGGCGACCGTCGCGCTCATCGGGTGCGCGGGAAACGAACCCATCGGTCTCGAGCTCGGACAGCGTCTGACTCATCGACTGCGGGCGGACCCGCTCGGCCTTGGCCAGCTCACCGGTCGATGTCGGACCCTCGCGGTCGAGCCGGCCGAGCACGGCGGCCTGTGTCAACCCGAACCGATACTCCATCCGCAGCCGCCGAATCACGCGGCCGAGCACGACGCGCAGCTCGCTCGGCGAGGGGCAGCAGCTCCGACCCGAGGCGTCCTCGGCTGGCACAGCTGGAGGTGACATGTGCCGAGTGTACGGGCGCTTGTGAGACACGAAAGATATGAAGGTTGCCTGTGTAATACTGGAGATGTGAGCACCACGTCAACAGCGACGCTCTCGACGCCAGGTGCTGCCGCGGGACCCAGCCGATCCGACAACTACAAGTGGATCGCGCTGTCGAACACGACCCTGGCGGTGCTGCTGGCGACACTCGACGCGTCGATCACGATCATCGCGATGCCGGACATCTTCCGCGGCATCAAGCTCAACCCGCTGCAGTCCGGCAACAGCTTCTACCTGCTGTGGATGGTGCTCGGTTATCTGATCGTCTCAAGCGTGCTGATCGTCTCGCCTCGGCCGGCTCGGCGATATGTTCGGCCGGGTCAAGATCTACAACCTCGGCTTCGTGATCTACACGGCGGCGTCACTGATGCTGACGATCGACTGGATGACGGGGCGCGACGGCGCCACCTACCTGGTGGTGTTCCGGTTGTTCCAAGGGGTCGGCGGTGCCTTCCTGCTCGCCAACTCCGCCGCGATCCTGACGGACGCGTTCCCCGCCAACCAGCGCGGAATGGCGCTCGGCATCAACAACATCGTCGGCGTCAGCGGCATGTTCGTCGGACTCGTGCTCGGCGGCATCCTCGCCCCGATCAGCTGGCGGGCGGTGTTCCTGATCTCGGTCCCCGTCGGCCTGTTCGGGACCGTCTGGGCCTACCTCAAACTGCGCGAGCTGAGCACGCCCCGGCGCGGTTCCGGAATCGACTGGGCCGGCAACATCAGCTTTGCCGTCGGGCTGATCCTGATCATGGTCTCGATCACCTACGGGATCCGCCCCTACGGACACGATTCGATGGGTTGGACCAGCCCACGGGTTCTGATCCTGCTCGGGCTCGGAGCACTGTCTCCTGATCGCCTTCGCGTTCATCGAGCGTCACGCCAAGGACCCGATGTTCCGCCTGCAGCTGCTGAAGATCCGCGCGTTCACGTTCGGCACCCTGTCGACGTTCCTGTCCGCGATCGCCCGCGGCGGCCTGATGTTCATGCTGATCATCTGGCTGCAGGGGATCTGGCTGCCGCAGCACGGCGTCGACTTCACCCAGACCCCACTGCGCGCGGGCCTCTACATGCTGCCACTGACGATCGGGATGCTGATCGCAGGGCCGACCTCGGGCTACCTCTCTGACCGCTACGGCGCCCGCGGGTTCGCGACCGTCGGGATGCTGCTGACAGCGCTCAGCTTCGTGTTCATGGTGCTGCTGCCGATCAACTTCTCCTACCCCGTGTTCGCGGCGGTGCTGGCGTTCAACGGCCTGTCGATGGGCATGTTCGCCTCGCCCAACCGGGCTGCGGTGATGAACAGCCTGCCACCGGGTGACCGCGGCGCCGGCGGCGGCATGAACCAGACGTTCCAGAACTCTGCGCAGGTGCTGTCGGTCGGGATCTTCTTCTCGCTGATGATCGCCGGGCTGGCGACCTCACTGCCCCACACGCTGGCGACCGGACTCCACGCCCACGGCGTCGCACTCGGGACAGCGGTGCAGATCAGCCACGTGCCGGCCGTCTCGGTGCTGTTCGCAGCGTTCCTCGGCTACAACCCCGTCAAGCAGCTCGCGGGCTCGCACGTGCTCTCGACGCTGCCGGCCCACAGTCAGGCCGTGCTGACCGGCCGCGCCTTCTTCCCCCAGCTGATCTCCGGACCGTTCGAGACCGGCCTTCACATCGCCTTCGCGTTCGCGATCGGCGCCTGCCTGGTCGCTGCGGGGGCGTCGCTGATGCGTGGCGGGATGTACCGCCACGACGACGACGCTGCGGCCTCAGCGGCAGCGTAGGCTCGGGTCACCGGAGGCGCTTAACGCTGCCGTCCGGAGCCGCTTCGGGGCGCGGGGCGTCTCTTGGCAATGAAGAAGTGATGAGTTTGGTCCCCAGAGACCGTGTCGGGGCGCGGGGCGTCTCTTGGCAATGAAGAAGTGCTCGATGCCCGGGCCGTGAGGGTGCTCGAAACGTCAAAGCGCGAGCCAAATCGGCGCTCGTGCGTTTCGAGCGCCCTGAGGGCGCCCGGTTCGACAAAGCGCCAGATCCGGCGTTGCGTTGCCGTTTCGAGCACCCTCGAGACCGGCAACGGGCGGCCGGAACGGTCGCGGCCTCGGCCCAACCCCGTTCTCATCGCCAGACAGACCGCAAAGCCGCCCTCCGACTCCGCCTCGCCCGGTTCGGGCGGTACTCCGGTTCCGGAGGGCGCGCAAACGAACACAGCGACGTCGAAAACGGAGCATCGTTCGTAGCGGCGCCCTCAGGGCACGCTGGCGAACACAGCCCCAAATTCGCGGTCGCTGTGTTCGTTGGAGCACCCTCAAGCGCCCGACGGACAGCCAGAACGATCGCGAATGACCACCCAGCCCGTCTTCATTGCAAGAGAGACATGGAGCGGCGTCATCCTGGGAGAAACCAGGCGGCGACGGGGCGGCGAAGCGGCGAGCCGCGGCGGCGAAGCGGCGAGCGGGCCGAGCGAAGCGGCGTCATCCTGCCCGAATCGGGCGCCCCGACACCGAGAGCGAGACGGCTAGGCGGCCGCCGACTCCCCGAGCACCAGCGAACGCTGGTCCTCAGAGAGATAGCGCAGCAGTTCCTCCGCCTCGTCGCCCACGCCGAGCGCCGCGGCCGAAGCGAACATCGCCCGGGCCCGCTCGGGGCCGATCAGCTCAAACAGGTGCGGAAGCGTGGCCGCCTTGTCCTCGACGACCAGCGCAATCTGCAGCAGGGTCGCCGGGTCGGCGTGCGTCAGCGTCTCAACGACGGACTGGTCGGGCAAGTGGCCGACGACGGCCCCCATCGTCACGTATTCGTGGCGTTGCAGCAGCTCCTGTGCGATCGACCCAATCCGGGCGGCGGGGATTCGCGCGAGCACCGGCCCGATCCGCCGTGGGTCGAGCTCGACGGCGACGTCGGCGAGGAACCCGTCGGGGAGCCGTGAGGCGATCTCGACGGCCTTGTCGACATCGACAAGACCAGCCAACCGGGCGATCAGCACCGGTCCGAAGATCCGCTCGCCGATCGAGGCCGTCAGACCATTCGGCAGGATCTTGGTGCAGGCGGCGATACGCCCGAGCACGGCGGTATCAGCGTCGTACAGGACGTCGGTGATCTGGCTGCGCAGTGCACGCAGTTCATGCGAGGCCACGCCCTCTGTGAGGTACTCGAACTCGGCAGCCTCGCGGCCCAGCAGCCGCGCCAGCCGCAGAATCTCCGCCCGGACCTCAAGCTGCTCGCTCATCGACGCTCCCGGCCGCTCACGATCACTGCCCGACAATCTTCTTGACGGGACCGCGCAGCAGCCGCGGCAGCGTGTTCAGGGCCTGCGTGCCAGCCGCCCCGAGCTCTGCCGCCTGACGCTGACGCGCGGAGCGAATCGCAGCCGATAAGTGGTCCAGATGCTCGGCTTTCAGCTGTGCGACCGCTGGCGGCGGATCCGTTCCGAGCTGAGCTGTGAGTGCCTGCATACCGCTTTCCGGCATCGGCGCAGGGTAGTACACACACCGGCGATGCTGGCGCACCGGCGCGCGGGTAAGGGCCTCCCTCAGCTGAGTAAGGGGTCTGCTGCGTCAACCCGCAGCGAACGCCCGATGTGGGCGCTGGTGGCGCAGTTCAATCTGATCTCAGCGTGAACACCGCCACATCCAGGAGCCACCATGCAGCCGAACATCCTTATCGACCTCGCCAACGACCATGCCGATGAACTTCACCGACTTGCGCGCGGGCGATACTTCATGCGTGTCCGCACGACTGACCAGCAGCCACCTCGTCGGGCGCCACGGCGAGTTGGCAGAACTCGAACTCGCAGCGCGTGACGCCGCCGCCGCCCGGCCAGGGGTGATCCTGCTGGGCGGCGACTCCGGCGTCGGCAAGACGCGGCTGCTGGCCGAGTTCCAGGAATCGCTCGCAGGCAACGCGATCGTGCTCCGCGGCGAATGCCTTGAGCAGGGCGAGGGCGAGCTGCCCTACGCGCCACTGCTGGGTGCGTTGCGACCGCTGGTGCGCCGCAAGGATCCGGTGCTGCAGGGAATGAGCGATGGGGGCCGGGCCCATCTCGCCGCGCTGCTGCCGAGCCTCGGGGTGCCGACCGGCGAGCGCGCGGGGATGATCGGCGACGGCGCCGGCCAACTGCAGCTGTTCGAGGCGCTGCTCGAACTGCTCGAGACGCTCAGTCAGAAGCAGCCGGTGGTGCTGATCATCGAGGACGTCCACTGGGCGGACCGCTCGACCCGCACGTTCCTGGCGTTCCTCGCCTCGAGCCTGCGGGAGGAGCGCGTCCTGCTCGTCCTCAGCTACCGCACCGACGAACTCCACCGTCGCCACCCGTTGCGGCCGCTGCTTGCGGACCTTGATCGGATCGAACGGGCACGGCGGATCACGCTCGAGCCGTTTGACCGCACCGAACTCGCCGAGGCGCTGACCGACATCCTCGGCCAGGCCCCCGACGACACCCTGATCGAGCGGCTGCTCGCGCGCAGCGAGGGCAACCCGCTGTACGTCGAGGAGCTGCTCGCCGCCGGGCTCGACGGTCGCGGGTCGCCGCCGCAGAGCCTCCGCGACGCATTCATGCTCAGGATCGAACGACTCTCGCCGGCGGCCCGCTCCGTGGTCCGCACGGTTGCGGTCGCCGGGCGGATCAACCAGGAGCTGCTCGACGATGTCTCCGTCGTCGCCGGCGTCGACCTGTACGAGGCGCTGCGCGAGGCCGTCGCCGAACACGTGCTCGAGGCCGGTGACGACGAGAAGCTCAGGTTCCGCCACGCGCTGCTGCGGGAGGCTCTCTACGACGATCTGCTGCCCGGTGAACGGGGGCAGCTGCACCTGGCGCTGGCCAAGGCGCTCGACAAGCAGCCGACCAGCGACTGCATCGAGGATGAGGTTGAGCGGATCGGCCAGGTCGCCAGCCACTACGCCGCCGCCGGTGATCAACCGTCGGCGCTGATCGCGACGGTGCACGCCGCCGTCGAAGCGCGGCGGGCGCACGCCTACGGCGACGCCGCCAGCCTCGCGGAGCGGGCACTCGACCTGTGGCCGCGGGTCGGGAACGCCGAGGAGCTCGTCGGCCACGACGAGGTCACGTTGCTGGAGCTGGCCGCGTCGAGCCACGGGGTCAGTGGCTACTGGCCCCGCTCCGAGCAGCTGCTCGCGCGGGCAGTCGAGCTGGTCGACCCGAACACGCAGCCACTCCGTTATGGGCGGTTACTGGCGCGGCTCGCTCGGTCCCGCTGGAAGCTCAACCGCGGCCGCGAGGCGCTCGAGCTGGCCGAGCAGGCCCTGCAGGTGATGCCCGAGGGCGACGGCGATGCCGATCGCGCGGCCGTGCTGTCATGGCTGGCGCGGACCCGGGTCCTGCGCGGCCAGTACCGCGAGGCGATCCGGGACGGCGAGCCGGCGCTGTCGGCAGCGCAGGCCGTGGGCGAGCAATGGATCTACGGCGAGGCGCTCAACACCCTGGGGATGGCACGGATCGCATTGGGCGACGTCGACCGCGGCGAAGCCGAGCTGCGCGAGGCGATCGACGTCGCGCGGGAGATCGACGACGCCGAGGATCTCGGCACGGCGTACTCGAACCTGGCCGACCTGCTGGCGCTGCGCGGCCGCGGCCGCGAGGCCCTCGAGGTCGTGATCGAGGGTCTCGACGAGATGCCACCGCGGGTCCGGATGCGGTTCGCCTGGATGCAGCTGACCCGCTCGGTGCTGGCATTCGAGGTCGGCGACTGGAAGCAGGCTCAGGAGTTCGCCGGCCCGCACCGGGAATCGCTCGCCGGGGTCGTCCTGATTTTCGCGCTGCTGCGGGATGCGGAGCTGGCACTGGCGGCCGGCGAGCACGACCAGGCGGAGACGGCACTGGCGGAGGTGGAGCCGCTCGTCCGGGTCACCAGCGAGGCTCAATGGCACGGCCTGTACGGGTCGCTGCTCGGGGAGCTCCGGCGCCGGGAAGGCGACCTGGAGGCTGCCCAAGCGGCCGTTGCCGCGGCGCTTGACGAGCTCGAGGTCTGCACCGACGATGTGATGCGAATCGCCCGCGTGACCGCTGTTGGGCTCTCGATCGAGACGGACCGGGCGCTGCGCGCCCGTGACCTCCGCGACGAGCAGATGCGCAAGGACGCCCTCGCGCGGGCGGACATCCACCTCTCCAGGCTCGATGCGGCAGCGCAGGACGGCGGCCCCGTCGAGCAGGCGTGGCTGCTGGTCGGCAACGCCGAGATCGCCCGGGCCCGGGGTGAGTCGACCTCCGAGCTGTGGGAGCAGGCAGCGACCGCATTCACGGCTCTGGACCGGCCTCCGTGTGTCTCGATCATCCGCTGGCGGCAGGCCGAGGCGCTCGTCGAGGAGGGAGACCGCGAAGCTGCGGCACAGGTCGCGGCCGGCGCGTTGACGCTCGCTCTTACGGTCGGGGCCGGCTGGGTGACCGGAGAGCTCGAGGCGCTGGTCGCACGGGCACGGCTGACGGTGGAGCCGACCGCCGCAGCGGCCGCGCACGACGGTGCGACAGCGGGAGCACCGTCGACGGATGAGAACCCGTTCGGCCTGACTGCGCGCGAGCTGCAGGTGCTGGCGCTGGTGGCCTCGGGAGCGACGAACCGGCAGATCGGAGCGTCGCTGTACATGGCGGAGAAGACCGCCAGCGTGCACGTCTCGCGGATCCTCGCGAAGCTCGGGGTCCAGACCCGGACGCAGGCCGCCGCGGTCGCGCACCGGCTGCATCTCAACGCGCTCGCGGAACGCTGAGCCAACCCGTTAGGGTCATGGGCGGATGCCCGAACTGACCCCGAACGGCCTCGACGCCGCCTCCGTGGTGGAGGTCGCACGTCAGGGCGCGATGGTCACGCTCGGGGACGACGCCCAGGCGGCGATGCAGCGCTCAGCTGACGTGGTGACGGCGCTCGCCGCCTCCGAGACCCCGGCCTACGGGGTCTCAACGGGGTTCGGTTCACTGGCGAGCGTGGCGATCCCGGCCGACAAGCGGGCCGAGCTGCAGCGCGCGCTGATTCGGTCGCACGCAGCCGGGATGGGGCCACCGATCGAACGTGAAGTCGTCCGGGCGATGATGCTGCTGCGGGCGCGCACGCTGGCGATGGGGTGCTCCGGAGCGCGGCCGATCGTCGTCGAGCGGATCCTGGAGCTGCTCAATGCGGACCTGATCCCGGTCGTTCCCGAGCACGGATCGCTCGGCGCCTCCGGTGACCTGGCGCCGCTGGCTCACTGTGCGCTCGCGCTGATCGGCGAAGGGTTCGTGACCGATGCGCGCGGTCGGACGCTGCCGGCCGTCGAGACCGGCATCAAGCCGCTCCAGCTCGAGGCGAAGGAGGGCCTGGCGCTGATCAACGGCACCGACGGGATGCTCGGCATGCTCGTGCTCGCGTGCGCCGACCTCGCGGCGCTGCTGAAGGTCGCGGACGTGGCGGCGGCGATGTCGGTCGAGGCACTGCTTGGCACCGACCGGGCGTTCGCGGCTGATCTGGTGGCGCTCCGTCCCCAGCCCGGCCAGGCCGTGTCAGCAGCCAATCTCGTCAGGCTGCTGAAAGACTCCCCGATCGTCGCCAGCCACAAGGGCCCCGAGGATCCGCGCGTGCAGGACGCGTATTCGCTGCGCTGCGCGCCGCAGGTGCTGGGTGCCGCCCGGGACACGCTCGCGTTCGCGATGCAGACAGCTGAACACGAACTGCACGCCGCGATCGACAACCCGATGGTGCTGGCCGACGGCCGCGTCGAGTCGTGCGGAAACTTCCACGGAGCGCCACTCGCCTACGCGTGCGACTTCCTGGCGATCACGATCGCCGACGTGGGAGCGATCGCCGAGCGGCGGACCGACCGGCTGCTGGACATGACCCGCTCACATGGGCTGCCGCCGTTCTTGGCCGGTGACCCGGGCGTCGACTCGGGGCTGATGATCGCCCATTACGCGCAGGCGGCGATCGTCGCCGAGAACCGGCGGCTGGCCGTTCCCGCCAGCACCGACACCCTGCCGACGAGCGCGATGCAGGAGGACCACGTGTCGCTCGGCTGGGGGGCCGCGCGGAAGCTGCGTCAGTCGATCAACGGGCTGCGGCGCGTGCTGGCCGTCGAGCTGCTCGTCGCCGCCCGCGGGATGACGCTGCGCGCGCCGCTTCAGCCCGGCCCGGGCACGGGCGCGGCGCTGTTTGCGATCGGCGCGCTGGCGTTCGGTGGACCGGACCGGGTCGTTGCGCCGGAGCTGGCCGCCGTCGAGGAGCTGCTCGCAAACGGAGCGCTGCTGGCAGCAGTCGAATCGGCGATCGGAGAACTGCAATGACCTCAGGACCCAGACCCGTCAGCGCGCCGCACGGCCTCGAGCTCTCCTGCAAGGGCTGGCCGCAGGAGGCCGCGCTGCGGATGCTGATGAACAACCTCGACCCGGATGTGGCCGAGGACCCGGACAACCTCGTCGTCTACGGCGGCACCGGCCGGGCGGCCCGATCGTGGGCGGCGTTTGACGCGATCGTGACGTCGCTGCAGAGCCTCGAAGGGGACGAGACGCTGCTCGTGCAATCGGGCAAGCCGGTCGGCGTCTTTCGGACACACGAGTGGGCGCCAAGGGTGCTGATCGCCAACTCGAACCTCGTGGGCGAGTGGGCGACGTGGGATGAGTTCCGGCGCCTGGAGGCGCTGGGGCTGACGATGTACGGGCAGATGACGGCCGGCTCCTGGATCTACATCGGCACCCAGGGGATCGTGCAGGGCACCTACGAGTGCTTCGCGGAGATCGCCCGGCGCAAATTCAACGGCACCCTCGCGGGCACGGTCACCGTCACCGCCGGGCTTGGCGGAATGGGTGGCGCGCAGCCGCTGGCGGTGACGATCAACGGCGGCGTCGCTCTGTGCATCGAGGTCGACCCGGCACGGATCCAGCGACGCCTTGACACCCGCTACCTCGACTCGGTGGCGGGCTCGCTCGATGAGGCGATCCAACTGGCGACGCAGGCGCGCGAGAACAAGCAGGCCGTCTCGATCGGGCTCTGCGCGAACGCAGCCGCGGTCCTGCCGGAGCTGCTGAGGCGCGGCTTCGAGCCGGACATCGTCACCGACCA
Organism: uncultured Conexibacteraceae bacterium; assembly: GCA_963778315.1. Lineage (GTDB taxonomy): Bacteria > Actinomycetota > Thermoleophilia > Solirubrobacterales > Solirubrobacteraceae > Palsa-465. The sequence continues at coordinate 492,164 of CAVZTZ010000002.1, forward strand.
GACCTCTGCGCACGACCCGCTGAATGGGTATGTGCCCGACACCCTGACGCTCGCCGAAGCCCAGCGGATGCGCACCGACGATCCTGAGGAGTACCTCAAGCGCTCCCGTGCCGCGATCGCCGCGCACTGCGCCGCGATGGTGGCGTTCATGGACCGCGGCGCCGAGGTGTTCGACTATGGGAACTCGCTCCGCGCCGAGGCACGACTCGGTGGGTTCGAGCGCGCGTTCGACTACCCCGGCTTCGTGCCCGCCTATATCCGCCCGCAGTTCTGCGAGGGCCGCGGTCCGTTCCGCTGGGCGGCCCTGTCCGGCGATCCGCAGGACATCTACGCCACCGACAAGGCGGCGCTCGAGCTGTTCGGAGACGACGAGGGGCTGCACCGCTGGATCAGCGAGGCGTCGCAGCGCGTCGCGTTCCAGGGACTGCCGGCGCGAATCTGCTGGCTCGGATACGGCGAGCGCCACCGGCTCGGGCTGAGGTTCAACGAGATGGTCGCCTCAGGCGAGCTGAAGGCGCCGATCGTGATCGGACGCGACCACCTCGACTCCGGCTCGGTCGCCTCGCCGTACCGGGAGACGGAGGCGATGGCCGACGAGTCCGACGCAATCGCCGACTGGCCGCTGCTCAACGCCCTGGTCAACACGTCCTCGGGCGCCACATGGGTCTCGATCCACCACGGCGGCGGCGTCGGGATCGGCCGCTCAATCCACGCCGGCATGGTCTGCCTCGCCGACGGCACGCCGCTCGCGCAGGAGAAGCTCTCACGTGTGCTGCTGTCGGATCCTGGGATGGGGGTGATCCGCCACGCCGACGCCGGCTACCCCCGCGCCGTCGAGGTGGCGGAGCAGCGCGGCGTCCGGATTCCGATGCGCGAATGACAGTCCTGCCAATCGTCACCGTCGGAGACCCGGTCCTGCGCAAGCGGTGCGCTGAGCTCGCCCCCGACGAGCTCGAAACAGACCGGGTCCAGACGCTGATCGAGGATCTGATCGAGACCCGGCGCGCGGCCGGGGGCGCGGGCCTGGCCGCGCCGCAGGTCGGAGAGCCGGCGCGGATTGCCGTCGTTGAGGTCGATGCCGCGACGCGGTACGACTACAAGCCTTACGTCCCTCTGACCGTGCTCGTCAACCCCTGGATCGAGCCACTCTCGGACGAGCAGCTGGTGATCAACGAGGGCTGCCTGTCGGTGCCCGACCTGCGCGCCGACGTACCGCGATGGCTGCGGATCCGCGTGCGGTTCCTCGACCGAGCCGGAGAACCCCAGTCCCTGACGGCCGAGGGGCTCACCGCCGGGACGTTCCAGCACGAAGTCGACCACCTCGACGGGATCATGTTCCTCGACCGCGTCGAGGACCCACGGTCCTTCGCGACCTGGAAGCAGTTCGACCGCCACGGCCGCGAGGCCTTCCTGCAGCGCGTCTCCCCCTGGGTCCGCGGAGCCGCGCAGTGACAAGCCTGTGGTGCGAGTACGCCTGGCTCGGCGCCGCTGAACCCGCGGCCGGAGTCGTGATCGAGCTCGACGGCCCTACGATCTCGGAGGTCCGGCGCGGTGTTGGGGCGGCCCCAACGGGGGCCGCCGTGCTGCACGGCCTGACGCTGCCGGGGTTCGCCAACACCCACTCGCACTGCTTCCAGCGGGCGCTGCGCGGCCGCACTCAGCGTGAGGTCGCCGGCTCGTTCTGGAGCTGGCGTGAGCAGATGTACGCGCTGGCGTCGCGGCTCGACGAGGCGTCATTTGAGCGGCTGGCGCGGGCGACGTTCGCGGAGATGGCACTCGCGGGGGTGACCCTCGTCGGGGAATTTGACTACCTGCACTACTCAGAGGCGGTGGCGCGAGCCGCCGCGGCGGCAGGGATCCGGTTGACGCTGATCGACGCGTGCTACCTGGACGGCGGCCTGCCGACGTTCCAGGACGCGTCTGTGCGCGAATGGTGTGCGCGCGTCGAAAGCCTGCCCGTCGGTGACCGGGTCCGGCCGGGGGCGGCGATCCACTCGATGCGGGCCGTCGATCCCGCCGCGGCGGCCGTCGTGGCGTCGTTCGCCGGGGAGCGTAACTGGCCGCTGCACGCCCACGTCTCCGAACAGGAACGCGAGAACATCGAGTGCGTATCGCGCTACGGGGAGCGCCCGGTCGAGCTGCTGTCGCAGGCGGGGGCGCTGTCATTCCGGTTCACGGCCGTGCACGCCACGTTCCTCAACGACCGTGACCAGGAGCTCCTGCAGGACTCGGGCGTGTACTGCTGCATGTGCCCGACGACGGAGCGCGACCTCGCCGACGGCATCGGGCCGGTGGCAGGCCGACTGACGCTCGGCAGCGACTCGCAGTCGGTGATCGACATGCTCGAGGAGGCGCGCGCCGTTGAGCTCGACAACCGGCTGGCGACGGGGATCCGCGGCGTACGGGGCGCCGTCGACCTTGCCGCCGGACTGACTGTGAACGGGTACTCAAGCCTCGGCTGGCCGACCGGTGGGGCGATCGGACCCGGGGCCCTGGCGGACCTGACGACCATCGGTCTCGGGAGCGTGCGACTGGCGGGAACCGCACCCGCGGACGCCCTCGACGCCGTGCTGTTCGCCGGCACGGCCGCCGACGTGACGGATGTGATCGTCGACGGGCGCGTCGTCGTGCGGGACGGCAGACACGTCGCAATCGATGTTGCCGAGGAGCTGTCGGTGGCGATCGCGGCGGTCTCGTGAGCGCCATCGCGATCGACAACATCGGGCTGCTCGTCAGCTGTGACGCCGCCGGGGGTGATCGGCGCGACGCCAGTGTGCTGGTCGTCGATGGGGAGATCGAATCGATCCAGGAGGCCGGCGCCCGGGCGCTGCGCAACGCGGACCGGGTGCTTGACGCCGGCGGCCGCTGCGTGCTGCCGGGGTTCGTCGACAGCCACACCCACCTCGTCTTCGCCGGGGACCGATCGGAGGAGTTCGCCGCACGCATGGCCGGAGAGCCGTACGCCGCCGGGGGCATCCAGACGACGGTCGACGCCACCCGCGAGGCAACGATCGAACAGCTCGACGCGCTCGCCTCGGCCCGGCGACTCGAGTCACTGCGGGCCGGCACCACGCACGTCGAGATCAAGTCGGGCTACGCGCTCGAGGTGATCGGTGAGACCCGGATCTGCGCGCTCGCCCGGGAGCTCACCGACGACGTCACGTTCCTCGGCGCCCACCTCGTTCCCGCCGAGTACGCCGGGCGCGCCGATGACTACGTCGCGCTCGTATGCGGGCCGATGCTGCAGGCGGCGGCACCGTATTGCCGCTGGATCGACGCGTTCTGCGAACGGGGCGCCTTCGACGCGGACCAGTGCCGGACCGTGCTCGAGGCGGGACGGGCGGCGGGACTCGGGCTGCGACTGCACGGCAACCAGCTCGGGCCTGGTCCCGGCGTGCAGCTGGCGGTGGCGATGGATGCCGCGTCGGTCGATCACTGCACCTACCTGGGCGACGAGGACATCGCCGCGCTGGCGGACTCAGACACGGTGGCGACGCTGCTGCCGGCGACGGACTTCGCGACCCGGCAGCCATATCCGGACGCCCGGGCGCTCCTCGACGCGGGTGCAACCGTGGCGCTGGCGACGAACTGCAACCCCGGATCGAGCTACACGACCTCGATGCCGTTCTGCATCGCGCTGGCCGTCCGGGAGATGCGGATGACGGTCACCGAGGCGGTCACGGCGGCCACGGCCGGAGGGGCCGCAGCGCTCCGGCGCGCTGACATCGGCCGCGTCGCCACCGGCTGCCGCGGCGATCTGACCGTGCTCGATGCGCCGTCAGCGGCCCATCTCGCCTACCGCCCTGGAGTACCGCTCGTGGCGGCCGTCATCCAGAGCGGCGATGTCCACCTCGTCCAACCGTCGTTAGGCTGGGACCCATGAGCCTCAGGTATCCGGGCGAGTGGGAACCCCACGAGCGGACGATCATGGGCTGGCCGTGCCGCCGGGACCTGTGGGGTTCGATCCTGGCGCAGGCCCGCGCCGACTATGCGACGGTGGCCAACGCGATCGCCGCGTTTGAGCCGGTGACGATGATCGCCAACCCCGGCGAGGACGCTGCTCAGGCCCGAGCCGCGCTCACCGACACCATCGACATCGTCGAGATCCCGATCGACGACTCGTGGCTGCGGGACTCAGGGCCGATCTACGTCGTCGACGATGCCGGCGGACGCACCGCCGTGCACTTCGGGTTCAACGCCTGGGGCGAAAAGTTCGCGCCGTGGGAGAAGGACGCCGCCGTCGGCGCCCTGATCGCGGAGGAGCTCGGTGACGCCGTCACCGAGGCGCCGCTGATCCTCGAGGGCGGCTCGGTCATCTCCGACGGCGCCGGCACGATCCTGACGACCGAGCAGTGTCTGCTGAACCCGAACCGCAACCCAGCGCTGTCTCGGCAGCGGATCGAACGGGCGCTCCGCGAGTACCTGGGGGCCGAGCAGATCCTGTGGCTCGGTCAGGGGTTGATCGAGGACCGCGACACCGACGGGCACGTCGACCTGATCGCCGCCTACACGCCGGACCGTCGGGTGCTGCTGCAGATGGTGCCGCCCGACAACGCCAACCATCGGTTCTGCGCAGAGAACAGCTTCCGGCTGGCGGAGGCCGGGGTCGACGTGATCGAGCTGCCGTTTCTCCCATACGTCGAGGTCGCAGGTGGGCTGATCGCCGCGAGCTACCTCAACCTCTACATCTGCAACGGCGCGGTGATCGTGCCGGTCACCGGCGCTGCCACCGACACGGACGCGCTGGCGATCGTCGGCGGCGCCTTCCCGGGTCGTGAGATCGTGCCGGTCCCGGGAGCGGTGATCGCCTACGGGGGCGGCGGCCCACACTGCATCACCCAGCAGGTTCCGAGCATTTGACCGAGCTTCAGGAGGGCGAGTCGTGACCGAGCTGCTGACCGCGTTTGAGATTCCGGAGTCACTGGCGCGGACACGGCCGCCGGAGCGGCCGCCACTGCGGCTCGGACTCGTGCAGGAGCGCTGGCACGCCGACGCGGTCGAGCATCAGGCCGCGCTGGCCGAGGGGATCCGGACCGCCGCCGACGCCGGCGCCCAGGTCGTCTGCCTGCAGGAGCTGACGCTCTCCCCCTACTTCGCGATCACGCCCGACGGCCCCGCCGCGCTCGGCGTCGACCCGGAGCCACTCGAGGACGGGCCGACCGTCAGGTTCGCAGCGCAGTGCGCCCGCGCATACGGTGTCCACGTCCACGCGTCCCTGTTTGAACGTGCCGACGGTCCAGATGGGCCCGACGGGCTCGGCTACAACACCGCCGTCCTGCTCGGACCCGACGGCACGCTGATCGCGCGGACCCGGAAGCTGCACATCCCGATCACCGCCGGCTACTACGAGGACCGCTACTTCCGTCCCGGCCCGGCCGACGGCGAGCCGTTCCCACCGGTCCCGGTGACCTACACCGGCGCCGGGTTCGAGGTCTCGCTCGGTCTGCCGACCTGCTGGGACCAGTGGTTCCCCGAACTCGCGCGCGCCTACTCACTGCACGGTGCCGAGGTGCTGATCTACCCGACCGCGATCGGCTCAGAGCCCGACCACCCGAACTTCGATACCCAGCCGCTGTGGGAGCGGGTGATCGTCGCCAACGGGATCGCCAACGGCACCTTCATGGTCGCGGTCAACCGGATCGGCTCAGAGCCACCACTGACCTTCTACGGCTCCTCGTTCATCTCCGATCCCTATGGCCGGATCCTCGTCCAGGCCCCGCGTGACCGCCCAGCCGTGCTGGTCGCCGACCTCGACCTTGACCAGCGCCGCGACTGGCTCGAACTGTTCCCGTTTCTGACGACGCGACGGCCTGACGCGTATGGAACGCTGCTCTCGCCGCAGGCTGAGCCATGACGAGGGTGATCGACATCTGGATGCAGCATCCGACGCTGCGGTTCCTGCAGCACGAGATGCTCGCATCGCTGCGACGGTGGACGAGCGGCCAGATGCCGACCGAGGCACCCGGAATCGAGATGAGCGTCGCCTCGATGGACGGCGCCGGCGTCGCGTTCGGGCTGCTGTGCGCGTGGAGCGCCCCGTACCAGCAACCGCTGGTCTCAAACGAGGAGGTCGCCGGCTGGGTCGCGGAGCATCCCGACCGCTTCGCCGGGCTGGCGGCCGTCGATCTCAACAAGCCGGTGCCGGCTGTGCGCGAGCTGCGCCGGTGCGTGACCGAGCTCGGCTTCAAGGGCCTGCGGGTACTGCCGTGGCTGTGGGAGGCGCCGCCGACCGACCGTCGCTACTACCCACTGTTCGCCGAGTGCGTCGAGCTGGGCGTCCCATTCTTCACCCAGGTCGGCCACACCGGTCCGCTGCGACCGTCCGAGACCGGACGCCCGATCCCCTATATCGACCAGATCGCGCTCGACTTCCCGGAGCTGACGATCGTCTGCGGGCACGTCGGCTACCCGTGGACCGAGGAGATGGTCGCGGTCGCCCGCAAGCACGAGCGCGTGTATATCGACACCTCGGCCTACATCCCGCAGCGCTACCCGCGCGAGCTGGTCGCCTACATGCGATCGAAGGGCGGCCGGCACAAGGTTCTGTGGGGATCGAACTTCCCGATGCTCGGCCACAGCCAGTGCCTCCAGGGAATCGACGAGCTCGGTCTCGACGCCGAGACCAGGGGGCTGTTCCTCGGCGGCAACGCGGCACGGCTACTGGGGCGTTAGCGACCGCTTAGCGCCGGCTCCGATGCTGGTTGTCGAGCCCACTCGGGCTCGCGACCAGAACGGAGGATGATCGATGCGAATCCGGTACAAGCGAACCACGGCGGTCACGGCCACGGCGCTGCTGCTCGGAGGGGGCGGGGCTGCGGCGCTTGCGAGCACAGGCGGCACGACGGCGCCACGGAGCTCCGGTGCGGACACCGGCGCGGTCCAGTTGACGGTGACGGCACCCAGCGGGCAGACCGTGACTCGGCCTGCGCGGGCCGTGAGCTGCAAAGTGAAGGACGGGACCTATGTGCTTCGCGGCGGCGCTGGACACCGGGCCGGCGCCCGCCTCACCGTTGCGAGCTACACGGGCCCGGGCAGCTACACCGCGACCCTGCGGCTCGTCGCCCGAACGTTGCTCGGGCGGATGAGCAAGACCGTGCAGGTTCCGGTCACGCTGACCTCGACCGGAGGCACCGCCACCGTGACCCGCACGCTCAGCGGCAAGCGCGACGCGGCGCTGAAGGGCAAGACGATGACGGTGACGGCCAACTGGACCTGCACCGCCTGATCACCACTGGCTGCGGCAGCCGCACGGGCTGTCGCAGCCCCGGCCGGGAATAAGGTAAGGCGATGGCCATCAGGGTCCTGATCGCTGAAGATGACCTGCGGATGCGAGCGATGATCCGGCGCGGGCTCGGCTACGCCGGCTTCGAGGTGCTTGAGGCATCCGACGGTCAGGAGGCCCTGCAGATCGCAGCACGTGAGGAGCCGGATCTGGTCGTACTGGACGTCGCGATGCCGAAGCTCGACGGTCACGCCGTCTGCCGGCAGCTGCGCCGGACCAGCAACGTTCCGATCCTGATGCTGACGGCCCGCGGCGAGCTGAGCGACCGGATCAGCGGTCTGCGCGAGGGTGCCGACGACTACCTGATCAAGCCGTTCGCGTTCCAGGAGCTCGTCGCTCGGCTCGAGGCGCTGTGCCGCCGGGCGGGGCTGGCCGCTGGCGAGCAGCTCAGCTTCGCCGACCTGCTGCTTGACACCGAGACCGGCCGGGTGACCCGCTCGGGCCACGAGATCGAGTTGTCCCCGCGCGAGCGTGACGTGCTGGCGCTGCTGCTGACGCACCCCGGCCAGGTGCTGACGACCGCCACGGTCTGGGAACGCGTCTGGGGCGATGACCGCAGCGGCGAGTCCAACGCGCTCAACGTCGCGTTCAGTGGCCTGCGCCGGAAGCTTGGCGAGCCCGCGCTCGTCGAAACGGTCCGGGGGATCGGCTACCGCCTGACCGAAGCGGCTGCATGACCCGACGGGTGGCGACCGCCGGAGTGGTGCTCGTCTGCCTGACGGCACTGCTCGTCGGCGGGGTCGTCTACCTCAGGTTTGCCGCCGACCTGCGCGACCAGCTCGACCGTGAGCTGATCACGCTCGTCGCTCGACCGCGCTCGCCCGTGGCCGGCTCGCTTGTGCAGGTGCGCGGGCCCACCGGTCGCGTTCGCTTCGAGTCACCGGCGCTGACGCGGCTGGGAACGATCCCGCAGGAGGCGGTGGGATTCACGAACCTCGTCCTCGGCGGTCACCGACTGCGGGTGTACACCCGATCGCTTCCCGGCGGTCGGACGGTCAGCGCCGCCGTCAGCCGGCGACTGACGTTCACGAGCCTCAGCCAACTCCGTCGCGAGATTCTGCTGGGGATGATCATCGGCTCGATCCTGGCGTCGCTGGCCCTCATTCTGATCGCGCGGCGCGCGCTCGCGCCGGTGCGTGACACGGCCGAGCTGGCCGAGCGGATCACGCTCACCCACAACCTCGGTGACCGCGTTCCTGAAACCACCGGCACCGACGAGGTCGCGCGGCTGACGCGCTCGATCAACCGAATGCTCGAGAACCTCGAGGCGTCGGACCAGGCGCTTCGCCGCCTCGTCGCGGACGCATCCCATGAGCTGCGCTCGCCGGTGACGACGCTGCGCGGCAACCTCGAGCTGCTCACCGGCGGCACAGCCCTCAGCGCGGCCGACCGCGCCGAAGCGCTCGTCGACGCCCGCGCCGAAACGGAGCGATTGCAGCAACTCGTGGAGGACCTGCTCACACTCGCTCGCGCAGACACCGCACCGCCGTCAGAGCTGGTGGAGGTGCGCGCGTTGCTGGCGGAGTTCCCGGCCGCGACGATCGACGTCCCGGCTGAGCTCCTCAGCGCCGCCGTCCGAGGCGACCCGGTGTCGCTGCGCGCATCGATCCGCAACCTGGTGGAGAACGCGGAGCGCTATGGGGGCGGCTGCGAGCTGCAGGTCAGCTCCGTCGGGCGCGACCTGGAGCTGCGTGTGATCGACCACGGGCCCGGGATCCCCAAGGGTGAACAGACTGAGATCTTCGGACGGTTCCGCCGGGGCAGCACGGCGCGCGACATCCCCGGCAGTGGGCTCGGGCTCGCGATCGTCGATGCGACCGTTCGCGCCTATGGCGGCCAGGTCAGTCTCGAGAGCACCCCCGGCGGCGGATCAACGTTCGTCGTGCGACTTCCGCGGGCCGCATCAGCCCGCTTGAAATAGATTGCCGACCCTGTCGCCCTCCGAGTTCACACCCGCCCACCGCGGTGGCGACGGCCCGCCGCTCGTGCTGCTGCACGGTTTCCTCGACACGTGGCGAACCTGGGAGCTGGTGATCCCGGCGCTCGAGCGCCACTTTGAGGTGCTGGCACCCACTCTGCCGGGTCACGCGGGTGGCCCCGTTGGGCCACCCACCAGCACCGCCGCGTTCCTTGACCTCGTCGAGCGGACGCTCGATGGCGCCGGCTTCGACACGGCGCACATCGCCGGGAACTCGCTCGGCGGCTACACGGCGCTGAAGCTTGCTGCCCGAGGCCGCGCGCTCAGCGTCGTGGCGCTGGCACCCGCGGGCGGCTGGGCGCCCGGAGACACAGCCGGGCCGGCACTGCTCGACGCCCAGATGAACGTCTACGAGCAGTCCAAGCTCGTGGCTCCGTACGCTGACCGGATCGTGTCCACGGCCAAGGGCCGGCGCCAGGCGACAAGCCGGATCACGGTCAACTACGAACACATTCCGGCGGAGCTGATCGCCCATCAGCTGCTCGGTGTCGCTCGCTGCGACGGCGCCCAACCGTTGATCGAGGGGATTCTCCGCGACGGCTGGAACGTCGAGGTCGAGCAGATCGATTGCCCCGTGCGAGTCGTCTGGGGAACGGAGGACGTGCTGCTGCCGTGGCCGTCGGCCGCGGCCCGCTATCGCGACGACTGGCTGCCGAACGCCGACTGGGTGCTCCTCGACGACGTGGGTCACTGCCCTCAGCTCGATGTCCCGGCCGCGACGGCGGAGCTGATCCGGGGGTTCATCTCACCCTAGGTCTCCGACGCATCCTCGGTTGCCTTGTCGGTCGCGCCCTGGGTCGTCTTCTGGGTTGCCTGGCGCTCAAACAGCGCCGCGACCTCATCCGGGTCCATCGGCTCAATCAGGCTCTCCCTGAGAAGCTCGTCAAGTTGGGCGAACCCGCCCGCCCGCATCTCCTCGATCGCAGCGGCGACGTCGTATTCGGTCCGCCGCAGCTCGACATCGGGACCGAGCAGCGCCCAGTACGCGCCGACGCGCCCCTCATATGGGATCCCGACGCTGCCGGCGTTGATGACGCGCCACTCGTCGAGGCGCCGGTCGAACTGACGGTGCGTGTGGCCGCCGACGATCACCCCACCGGGGACGCCGTTGAGCACCTTGCGGAGCCGTTCGTCGCTCGTCGCCGTGGTCACGATCTCGGTGTCGCTGCGTGGGGTCCCGTGACAGAAGAGAACGGAGCCGAGCCCTTCGACCTCGAGCCGCACGGTCGGCTCGAATGCCGCCAGCAGGTCGCGCGCGTCTAGGCCGATCCGTGTCGCCGCGAACGCGGCCATGTATCCGGGCGAGCCTGCCTCGGGTGGTTCGCCGGGCGGCGCGTCGAAGAACGCAACGGTCTCGCGATCACCGTTACCGAGGACGAACCGCGACGCGCGCCGCAGGCCCCCGAGCACCCCGAGCGTCTCGGCCGGCAGCGGGCCGCCGACGATGTCACCGCCGAACACGATCGCATCGACGTGCTCGCGTTCGACGTCGGCGAGCACCGCTCGCAGCGCTGGCAGGTTGCAGTGAATATCGGCGAGGACCGCGATCCGCTTCATCGTCATCAATTGAGTCCTACCCGATCACCGGATCGAATTGCCACCGGACCGCTCGGTCCGGTTATGCTTGGGGTCACGCGAACTCAGGAGGCGACGTCAGATGGCACTTGATACGAAACCCGGCACCCGCGGCGGCAGCGGGCCGGTGCCAGCCGGACCGGTCGGACGCATGATCGTCAAGACGATGACCGCCGTACACCGCCGTCAGGGCTACGCGTTCCAGGGAATGGACCTGCTGATCCTCTCAACGGTGGGCAAGAAGAGCGGCCAGGTGCGCAAGGTACCGGTGGCGTGGTTCGCCGACGGCGACGAAGCATGGGTGATCGTCGCCTCGGCCGCCGGCTCGCGTGACAACCCCTCCTGGTACTACAACATCGCCGCCCATCCGGATCAGGTCGAGATCGAACTGCCGGGCGGCCGCACGCTGAAGGTGACGCCGGAGCAGCTCGAGGGCGATGCCCGCGAGCAGGTCTGGGACCGGATCACCGCCAGGCTCTCGCGGTTCGCCGACTACGAGCAGAAGACCGACCGCCAGATCCCGCTGATCCGGCTGACACCAGCGGCCTGACCTGGCCGGCGCGCAGCGCTGTGCGCACGTCCGGGCGACTGGATGAAGCCCGTTAGCCCCGGACGAGATCGCGATCGACGGCCAGCACGACCTCGTGGTCGATGTGGCGTACGGCCGCCTCGGCATATGCGGCCGCAAGCGCTCCCGCGGCCTCGAGATCGAGGTTCTCGGACAGCGCGTGGTCACAGACCTGGAGGGCGACGCCGACGCCCGCCGCGGCGATGATGCCGGCACTCGGCCCGATCGGCATGCCGCTTGCCCTCAGTCGATGGGAGACCATGATCGTCAAGCGGCTGATCGCGCGTTCGGCGGCTCGGCCGGCGAGGCTTTCGGTGCGACCAGCGAGGCCGTTGCCGAACAGGAGGCCGAAGCCGGCCCGGTGACTGGCGCCGTACTCGAAGAAGGCGAGCATCGACAACTCGACCATCTCCCGCAGCGGCAGGTGGACGGCGCGGTCGTATGCCTCGTGCAGCGTCCGCTCAAGCAGCGTGACCTCGCGCTCGAGCACGCGCAGGTAGATCTCCTCCTTGCCGCCCAGACGCGCGTACAGGGTGGGCTTGGTGGTGCCGGCGGCAGTGGCGAGATCCGAGACCTGTGCGCGCTGATAGCCGTGCTGATCGAACACGCGCAGCGCAGCGTCCAGCAGCTCATCGTCGGTGAAACGCCGCCTGCCCGGGGCGGTTGTCATCGAAGTGGAGATGGTGGAACGGTATCAGCTTGACTTTAGGTAAACCAGCTGGTGCCGTTCGTCGCCGAGTAGGGGAGGCGGTCGCGGCGGTCGGACAGGGCGGGGTGCGGTACCGCCCGTCGCGTCGCGGCTGAGTCAGCGCCCGGCGCTCGAGGCGATCGGCGTCGCGTAGAACACGGCGAGCCCCCCGCAGATCGCCAACGACACGTACGCCGACACCGGTGCCAACGCGACCGCAAAGACGTACGGGAGGACGCCGGATGCGCTGCGCAGCAGAATCGCGCGCCGTTGCTGTTCGGACAGTGGCTGTTCCAGCAGGTGCGCCTTGACGATCAGGATGTGCCGGTTCAACGTCGCGAATGCGACGCCCATCAGGAGGAAGGCGCCGCTGTAGATCGCGGCGGCCAGGTGCTGCCCACTCGACGCCCGCAGGTACGTGGCCATCAGGTCAGTGGCGAACGGCAGGACTCCGATCGTCAGCAGGAGAAACAGGTTGAGGATCAGGATCGTGTGATCGGTCTCACGGAGGCGTCCAATCATCGCGTGGTGATTGATCCAGATGATCCCGATCGTCAGGAAGGAAACGACGTAGGCGGCGTAGTGCGGCCAGGCGTGCAGCAGGTTGTGCGCGAGGGACGGATGATCTCCTTGCACCTTCAGGTCGAGCACGAGCAGCGTGATCGCCACCGCGATCACGCCGTCCGAGAACGCCTCGAGCCGGCCCGTGCTCATCGCGCTCTTGATTCGCGCAGGTGACCCAGATCCCCTGCGTGTCAAGGGCTTAGGAAGCTCTTCGCGATTTACAAATTCGCTATTACGAAGGCGGCTCAATCTGGAATGCATGAAGAAGCGCCTCATGCTCTCCACCCTGATCCCTGCGGCGGCCGCGCTGGCGTTCGCCGCTCCCGCGATGGCGGCGACACCGGAAGCCGTCAGCGAAAACTGGGCCGGGTATGGAGCGACAACATCCTCCGGTAGTGGGTTCTCCGCCGTGTCGGGTGGCTGGACGCAGCCGACCGTGAGCTGCTCCAATGGGCAGACGTACAGTGCCTACTGGGTTGGGCTCGGCGGAGGCGATCAGAACGCGTCGGCGCTCGAGCAGATCGGCACCCAAGCTGACTGTGACAGTGCCGGTGACACCAGCTCCTACGCCTGGTACGAGCTGGTCCCCTCGGCCCCGGTCAAGATCCCACTGACGATCAACGCCGGTGACCACATATGGGCACGAACGGCCGTCACTGGTGACGAGGTCAGCGTGTTCATCTCAGATCAGACGACCGGCCAGAAGTGGTCAAAGACGCTGACGATGACCGATGCGACCCCCGACACAAGCACCGCCGAGTGGGTCGCCGAGGCGCCGTCCGAATGCGAGGGCAGTGCCACTGGCAATTGCTCACCGTTGCCACTGAGTGACTTCGGCACCGTCAAGTTCAGCGACGCCTACGCGACATCCAACGGCAAGGTCGGCTCGATCTCGTCCTACGACGCCCAGGCGATCGCGCTTGAGCCGAGCTCGTCCAGCTTCTTCGGCGGCGGCTACGGCGGCTACGGCTTCGGCGGTGCCGACACCTCCGCGGCCGATGGGTCCGGCGGCTCGAGCGAGGGCGCCGCGCCTGGTCCCCTCTCCAGCGACGGCACCTCGTTCAGCGTGACCTACGGCGACGAGGCGACCAGTGCCGACGCCGGCACCGGCACAGGTAACTCCGCCTACGGTGGTTCGGGGTACGGCTACTCCGACCCGGGCGCCGGTTATGGCTACTCGGGTGGTTACGGTTACTCGGGTGGTTACGGTTACTCGGGTGGTTACGGTTACTCGGGTGGTTACGGCGACTCCGGTTACGGTGACGCCGGGGGCTATGGCTACTCCGACCCAGGTTCCGGGTACGGATTCACGTACGGTGATTCAGGCTACGGCTACTCGAGCGCCATCTACGCGCTCACCTACTGAAGAAGACCGTTCCGCATCCAAGCCCGCGCAACGCCTGTGCCACCGTCTCACGGTGGCGCAGGTCGTTGCAGACTGCCACGATCGCCCCTCCTGATCCGGTGTAATTCGCGGCCGCCCCAGCTTCGCGCGCGGTGTCGATCATCTCAACGTGTTTCGGGTCAAGTTTTACGAGAACGCGGCGTAAGTCGAAGGTTCGGTCGACAGCATTCCGCAGCTCACGCAGGTCGCACGCACGCACCGCTTCGCGAGTGCGTTTGGCGACTTCCGTGAGCTGCCGCATTGCTTCGATGACTTGCTCGTCGCCGCCTTCATGTCTGCTTTTCAGGTCGTTGTGGACGACACCGCTGTGTTCTGCGGCGTCTGCTCTCCATGCGATCAGGAGGGGCGGGAGGTTGGCTGCGGGAAGTGCTTCAACGCGAGGGGCGTCGGGGTAGCTGGAGCTGAAGTCCATGAACTGAAGGCCGCCGTGGCACTGAATCAGGCGATCTTGGAGACCCGCCGCGATTTCGAGATCGTCGACCTCGATTGAGAGGGCGAGTTGTGCCATCGGGGTTGGCTTGAGATCGATGCCGTGGTGCTCGCAGAGGGCGCGCAGGGTCGCGATCACGATCGCGCTGGAGCCGCCGAGGCCGACGGAGCGTGGGATCGTCGTCTCGAAGTCCACGGACTCGGCTCCCACCCGCCCGGCGCCGTATTCCTTCTGAAACCGCGCGACCGTCGCGTCGACCAGCGACGCTCCGTCGGCGGGGCTGTACAACAAGTCAGCCCCGCCGGCGATCCACGCCCTGGCACGGAAGGCCGGCACGGTCACGGCCACCACCGCACCTCCGTAGCCGTCGGAGGGGTTGCCGGCCAGTGCCGCGCGGGCCGGCGCCTCAGCCACGGCGGGCGGCGAAGTGCAGGAAGGTCGCGACGTAGCTGTCGACGGTGCCGATGTCATGCCGGCGCTCGCCGTCCTGCAGTGGGACCGCGATCACCCGCTCGCCGCGGTCAAGCAGCGCGTTGAGCGCGTCGGCGATCTGCACCTCACCGCTAGCGTCCGGCGGCGTGTCGCGCAGCGTCGTGATCACCAGCGGTGAGACGACATAGCGAGCGGCAACCGCCCAGCGGCTGGGCGCGGACTCCGCCGGCGGCTTCTCGACGAGGCGCGCGATCGATTCGAGCGGGCCGGCGACGATCCCGTAGCGCGACACCTGCTCGAGCGGAACCTGCTGCACCGCGATCACAGCGGCAGGGCGCTCGGACTCGTACACCTCGATCAGGCGGCGCGTCACCGCGCCCTCGATGATCGCGTCGCCGAGCGCCACCACGACTCCGTCTGTCGGCCGCAGCGCACGGGCATGGGCGATCGCGTCGCCGAGGCCCGCGGGACGCGGCTGGCGGGTGTAGAGGATCTCGACGTCGTCGAACAGCGGCTGTGAGGCGAGCTCGGGATCCGCGTCGAAATGGTCCTCGATCGCGCGTTTGCGCCGGCCGGTCACAAACAGGATCCGCTCGATCCCCGCAGCGGCCAGCTCCTCGACGACGTATTGGACCACGGGCCGGTCGACGATCGGCAGCATCTCCTTGGGCTGCGAGCGGGTTGCCGGGAGCAACCGGGTACCGAGCCCTGCAACCGGGATCACCGCATCGGTCACAGGCACGATCGGATCGTACCCGGAGCGCTCAGGTCGGTAGCGCCAGCCCGACGAGGAATGTGGCGCCACCGACCAGGACCCCGGCCAGTGTCATCTCCAGACCGGCCGACCACCAGCTCCGCAGCGTGATCAATGACTTCGCGGCACCGACGAGGAAGTGACCGAGCAGCGAGATGATCGCCGCCAGGACGATGGCCCTCGTCCCATGCGTGAAGATGAACGGCAGCACCGGCAGCATCGCGCCGATTCCGGTCGACAGACCCGCCGCCAGCGCCGCGCCGGCGGCGTCGCCCTGGTCGGCCATCCCGCCGAACTCCTCGGCGGCCAGCGCCGCCAGCATCGCATCGGGTTGCTTGCTGAGCTCCTCGGCCATCATGTCCGCGGTGGCCGGCTCGATCCCCTTGAGCTGGTAGAAGAGCGACAGCTCCTCCCTCTCCTCCTCCGGGTGCTCGGCGATCTCGCGCCGCTCGCTCTCAACGTTGGCCGCCTTGATCTCGTACTCCGAGCGCTCGGCCAGGAACGCGCCGGTGGCCATCGACAGCGCCGCGGCGATCGCCCCCGCGACCCCCGCGGTCAGCACGAAACTCGAACCACCCGTGGCGCCGGACACACCCGCCACCAGCCCGAAGACCGAAGCGAGCCCGTCGTTGGCGCCGTAGATCACACCGCTGACCCAGCCGCCACCGGCAGTGTGGAACTTCTCCCGGCCCATCAGCTTGTCGAGGCGCTGCTTGGCCGCAAGCTGCGTCGCAGACAGCGCCTGCGCATCTGCCCCCTCGGCTCCGTCCCGTATGTCCGAGACGGTCCGCGAGTGAGCACGCTCCTCGTGACGGATCTGGCGCAACAGCGCATCGGTGTCGGGATCACCGGTCGATCGCCGATACAGATCATCGACCTCCTCGTCCTCGGCCGCCTCGCGCGCGGCCAGCAGCCGGTCGACCGGCGCGATCCGCGCCTGCAGCCGCGCCCACAGCCCGATCTTGACGAGCGCCGGATCCGGAATCTCGACGCCAAGCTCCTGCATCCGCCGCTCGATCCGGTCGCGGTGCGAGGCTTCGGCTGCAGCCATCCGTCGCAGGATGTCGGCCTGGCGCTGTGGCAGGCGCTGCGCGATCAGCTCGTACGACTTGCCCGCGATGATTTCGCCCCGCCACGCGGCCAGCAGCCGGTCGCGGGCATCGGTTGAGACTTCCGGCTCTGCCACGGTGCCTGGCAGAGTAGACGGATCTCGGGTTTCGGCTTCCCTAACGCCGGGTGGGCTCGTCGGGCCAGTGGCCGTGCTCGGCGAGGTACCGGCGAGCGGCCGCCTCACTGTCGCGGTCGGTCTCGCCCTCGACGCCCATGCGCCACAGCGTGTTGGTCAGCCACATCGCCGCCCCCGCTCCGCAGAAACCGGCGAACGCGTCGACGCCGAAGCCGGCGAAGTCATCGGCGGCGAAGATCCCGACGCCGATCGCGCAGAGCAGCAACGGGATCCAGATGCGAAACAGGCTCGTGAACATCTGGATCCCACGTTAGCTCCTCAGGTGAGCTCCGACTGTCGGGAGTCCGTACTTTCTCGTGTGCGGTGCGCTTTCGCGATCCCGGCGCTCAGGCGATCCGCCGGGCACCGGCGGCGTCCTGAGCGAGCACCGAGCGGTAGCCGTCGGCCAGCCGCTGCAGCGATGCCTCCCAGGTGCGGGCTCGCACCCCGTGCAGCGCGGCGCGGCGCAGCCGCTCCGAGAGCAGCGGGGCACCGCTCAGCTGCAGGACCGCGCCCGCGAGTGAGCGAGCGTCCGGCGGTGACAGGAGGCCGGTTTCCCCGTCCTCGATCAGCGTTGCGGGGCCACCCTCGCTGACCGCGATCACGGGCAGGCCGCTCGCCTGTGCCTCGAGGATCACCTGGCCGAACGTATCGGTGCGGCTCGCGAACAGGAACATGTCGGCGCTCGCGTAGGTTCGGGCGAGGTCGTGCCCGTACTGCCACCCGAGGAACGTCGCGTCATCACCGAGCCGGTCGGCGAGCACCTCCTGCTCCGGGCCGCCGCCGGCAAGCAGCAGATGCAGACGCGGATCCTCAGCGCGGGCGGCGAGGAAGGCGTCGGCAAGCAGGTCGACGCCCTTCTCCTTGGTCAGGCGCCCGGCGTAGAGCACATTGACCCTGCCGCCCGGACCGAACAGCTCCGGGTCGCGGTGCGCCGGCGAGAAACGCTCCAGGTCGACGCCGCGGTCCCACCGTGCGATCCGCGTGAAATCGATCCCGAGCTGCTCGAGTCGCTGGTCGGAGGCGCCGCTCGGCGACAGGACCAGCTCGCAGCCACCGTAGAACTTGCCGAGCGCGAAGGAGGCGAGCAGCTCGGCCTGGAGCTGGCCGGACCGCATGCCCGCGTACGCGGCGAGCTCGGTGTGGTAGCTGCCCAGCAGAGGCAGCTCCAGCACCTTGGACACCAGCCAGGCAGCGGCACCGGCCGGGCCGGGAGAGACGACGTGGACGAGGTCGTAGCGACCTTCGGCCAGTGCGTCGACGATCCCCGGAACGGTCGGGACCCCGATCTTCATCCCCTTGTAGAAAGGGATGTCGATCTCCGCGACGGCGCTCAGCCGGCGGTCGACGTCGGCGTCGGTGCCGATCACCTCAACCTCGAAGCCCGGAACGCCGCGCTCCCGGATCTGCTTGATCGTGTGCGTCACGCCATGCATGCTCGACAGGCCGTCGGCGACCAGCGCGACCCGTGGTCGATCGCCGTCGCCGCGCGTCAGCTTCTGCTTCTCGCGGCCGAGGAACGCCCCAGCGGCGGCGTACGGGATCGCCGGCAGGCAGGCGTCGAACAGCTGGGTCGCGGTCCGCATCAGCTCCGGCACGCGGCCCTCTTCGAAGACCGCCACGGTCTCGTGAACGACCCGTGCCAGCTCGCGCTCGTGAATGCGGCGGGCGCGGCGGGCGAGATCGGGGTGGCCGAGCTCCCCGTCCTGCAACTGGGTGAGCAGCTGACGCTCGTCCATTCCGAGCTCCATCGTGTCCATCCAGGCGCGCAGGAACGCCAGGGCGTCCTCGGGACCGAGGTCCGACTGGCTCTCGCCGGCGCGGACGTTGCCCTCGCCGAGCACCCGCTCGACGATCTTCAGAACGGCGCCTGGGTCGGGGCGGCGCGTGGTCTGCCCGTCACCGAGCGCCCGAATCGCGAGCGCCATCGCCGCATGGGTCCACTTCGCTGCCGAACCCTGGTCGCCGTGCGTGCTGGCGCGGCCGGCGCGGATGTGAGCGAGGAAGTCCTCGGTGGTCGCCGCCCGCGGCGTCTCGGTGTAGGTCCGGCCGATGTCGACGCCGGCGTGATCATCGGTCCCGCCGATCGCGGTGCCGCCGTGCGTCTCGATGTAAACGAAGGCCGGGAGGTTCAGCTCCTTGGCGCGCGAACCGTTGCGCGTCTCCCAGATCGGGAACAGCTGCGCCAGGCGGCGGCGATGCCGAGCGGCAAGGGGAGCGGCGACCGCGTAGAAGGGGTGGGCCAGCGCGGCGGTGATGCCATTGCCATGCAGGTATTCGGCGCAGGCCTCAACGCTGTCGTTGTGCGCCTGCAGCCAGGCGTGGTCATCCTCGGTGATGCCGTAGCAGAGGACATGGACCGCCTGCGGCTCGTTCTTGAAGAAGACGGTCAGCTCCTCCGACACGAACACGTCGGGCCGGTCGGCGATCTCAAGCGCTCCGGCGATGGTGTCGTGGTCGGTGATCGTGACGAAGTCCATCCCCCGGCGCTTGGCCAGTTCGTAGACTTCCTCAGGCTCGGTGGCGCACTCCGGCAACGCCAGCGAACGTTGAATTCCCAACTTCGACAGCTCGGATGCTGTCGAGTGCACGTGCATGTCAACTCGGGTCACGCGCAGTTCCTCATTCGTGTTTTCGTTCATGTACACAGAATGGGCGCAGTGCTGTCAGGGCTCGTGAAATTGCCGCTGCCATCCTGTGAAGTTCTGGTGAAACGGGTATGGGAATACCCGTCGTTTGCAGAAGGATTGCTGCGATGGCCGTCGCTTCGTCAGCCCCTGCCGCGCCGACAGTGACGGTTACACCTGAGTCTGTACGGCTGGAACGCGGCTCATTGTCAGTGGAAATCGCGCTGCGGCCGTTTGCGGTCACAGTGTTGCAACGGGGTCGGCGGATCCTTCGTGACGCAGGTGCGTGGGTGGCCGAGGGTGTTGTTCACGATCATTTTGTGCAGTTCACCGAAGGTGTGATCGCCGGAGAGGACCTGACCCCTCACGAACGAGCCGGACGCGCCCAGCTGCTCGGCTGGGACGCCGCCGACGAGGTCCGGCTCGAGCTGTACTTCGGCGAGGGCCGCCGTGGCTTCCTCAACGTCCAGCTCCCGAGCGAGGACCGGGTCTGCCTGCGCCTCGATGCCGAGGGACCGCCGCTGCGGCTCGCGCTCGACTGGGATCGCCGCTCGCGCGAGCACTTCGCCGCGCTCGGTGCCCGTCACAACACGGAGTTCGATCACCGTGGCCGCACGATCCAACTGGGAGCGGACCGCCGTTACACAGGCCCTGACTGCCCCCCAGAGATGCTCGCCGCAGGGGGCATCCCCCAGGGGGACTGCGCTCCGGTCCCGTGGCTGCAATCCAGCCGCGGCTATGCGGTTCTGTGCCGCACGAGCGCCAACGGCACGATCTTCGACCTCAGCTCCGAGCGAACCACCGTGTCCGTCCGCGCGCACGCCGGGCCGCTCGACCTCGAACTGTTCTGCCATCCCTCGCCGGCGGGCCGGTTGCGCGCCCTGTGCGCGGCGACCGGGTTCCCGGCGCTGCAGCCCGAGTGGGCCTACGGGTTCTGGAAGAGTCGTGACGTTCACGAGGACCGCGAGGCGGTACTCGACGACTACGAAGGTTTCCGGCGACACGAGATCCCGCTGGACGCGATCGTGATCGATTCTCCGTGGGCGACCCAGTACAACAGCTGGGAGTTCAACCCGTACCAGTTTCCCGATGCCGAGCAGCTGGTGCGGATGATGCGGGCCGATGGGGTCCGCACCGTCGTGTGGTGCACGCCCTGGGTGAACCTCGACTCAAGCGACGGTCAGATCCCGCCTCAGCCCGAATCGGAGCGGATGCACCGCGCGCCGGCCCCCAACTATGCAAGCGGCGTCAACGCCAACGCGTTTGTCCGGATGAACGACGAGCCGTGGGTCGGCCAGTGGTGGATGGGCACCGGCTCACTCGTCGATTTCACCGGCACGGCCGGCGAGGAGTGGTGGCGCGAACAGGTCAAGCGCGTGCTCGAGCTCGGCGTGGAGGGAATCAAGATGGACGATGGCGACGGCTACTACGTCCCCAACGACGCGCTGTTCGCCGATGGCCGCTTCGGCGCGTCTGTCGCCTGGGAGAACGGGTCGCTGCATCGGCTCTCCCTGCAACGGGCGCTCGACGAGGTGTGGCCGGACTCAGGCGTCCTGTTCGGGCGCTCGGGCTGGATCGGGCAGCACGCAACCGGCTTCACCTGGGCTGCGGACCAGGCCTCTGACTTCTGGTCGTTGCGGGTGCTCGTCGTCGCCAGCCTGCAGGCGGCGCTCAGCGGCTTCTCGAACTGGTCCCACGACGTCGGCGGCTATCTCGGCCACCGGCTGGCGGAGCGCTGCCCCCCGGAGCTGCTGATCCGCTGGCTCCAGTTCGGCTGCTTCACGCCACTGATGCAGGCCCATTCTCGAATGGCCCACGAACCGTGGACCTACGGCTCCCGGATGGTCGACACCTACCGCGGCTGCGTCACCCTGCACGAACAGCTCGTCCCCTACGTGCGTGCCGCGGCCGCGACCGCGGAGCGGACGGGGCTGCCGATCATGCGACCGCTGCCACTGATCGACCCCACCGATGAGCGCGGCTGGACATTGACCGACGCCTACGGCTACGGGCCGTCGCTGTGGGTCGCGCCGGTGCTTGACGATGGCGCCCGCGAACGTGAGGTGACGCTCCCGCGCGGCGACTGGATCGAGACCTGGAGCCGCGAGCGCGTCGCCGGAGGCACTGAGCACATCGTGCCGGCGCCGCTTGATCGGATCCCCGTGTGGGCCCGACACGGAGCGCTGATCCCCACCTATCCCCCCGAACACGTGGTCCGGGGTCTCGGGGACACGCCCGGGGACCAGCGGCCGCTGATCGCAACCCTGTGGGGCATCCCGCGCTCGGGCCTGGCGGCGGCGCGCCTGGCCGACGGCACGCGCCTCAGCTGGCGGGCCAGCCGCGGGTTCACGGTCACCGGCCCCGAGGGCGGGCCAACGGGCCCGCCGTCACGGGACATCGAGTTCCGCGTGATCGACGCCTGAGGCGTCAGGGGATCTTGATCGCGCCCGCCGGCGCGGTGATCGCGGGCACGTTGTCGAAATCGCTGAGCGTCGCCGTCCCAACGCTCGACCCACTGTTGTTGCAGACATTCGTGTGACCGGGCTGTTGCCTCCCGCTGCTCGCGATCCGCAGCGGGTACGGAGTCCCGGTTGCGGCCACCGCCAGCGTCCCGGGCTGCGAGCCCGGCTTGTTACCGGCATCCTTGATCACGACCGCAGGCTGCCCGCTGACGGTCGTCGTCCCGGCCACAGACAGCGTGCCGTGGTCCTCGGTCAGGCACCTCGCCCCGTACTCCGGCGAGAGGTGACCCAGGCCTGAGAGCACGCCCTTGCCGGCGCTGGCGCCGAGCGCGATCCACTTGCCACCCAACTCGGAAGCGATCGCGCGGGTCGCCGGCCCCTGAGATCTCCAGAACTGCGCGCTGGCGTTGATATAGGTGTCGTCCCCGAGCAGGATCATCCGGACAGGACCGGCTCCGGCGTTGAGCTGCACCGAAATCCGCTGCGGTCCGCCGTAGTCCATCTGCAGTTGCTGAGTCGTGCCGCCCTGCGTCATCGTCGCGTTGATCGCGTAGCTTCGGGCCGACCGCAGCGCTGCAGCGGCGGCGGCCATGATCGCAGCCGGCGTCTTGCCCGACAGATCTGACCTCTTGGCCGGCGCACCGGATCCGCCGCCCGAACTCGAGCCGCACCCAGCGATCAGCAGTGCGACAGCGACGGCGGCGGTACGTTGCGATCTCCGCATCGAAAGGAACGTAACGGTCGCGTCAATCCCCGAGTCCGCGCCGGGTGACCCAGGCCTCGGGGTCTGAGGCCAGCGCGGTGATCTCGAACGGGAGCTTGGAGGCGGCGAGGTCGGCGATCGTGACCCGCTCGACGACGTTGCGGAGGTTCTTGCGCAGGGCGATCCACACCCGCGGCAGTTCCCCGGCGGCGCCCGGGTAGTGGGCCTCCTCGGGACGGGAGCCGCGGACGGTGACGAGCGGGCCCTCGACGGCGCGGATCACGTCGGCGATTGTGATCGCCGAGGGCTGGCGCGCCAGGCGGTAGCCGGCCGCGGCGGTTCCTGAGGTCACGCCGCAGCTCGCGAGCTCCGACAAAATCGTCTCCAGGAAGGGCTGCGGGATGTTCTGGGTGTCGGTGATCCGCTGCACCGGGACAGGCTCCTCCCCCGTGCTGGCGGCGAGCTCGATCACGGCACGCACGGCGCAGTCGGCCTTGGTCGAGATCCGCATCGTCGCGCCCTGGGCGAAGACGCTTGCTCGATCCTTCAACAACTCAAGGATCTGCGCGACGGCGTCGCTGACGCTGGTCGTCGCGGTATCGACGACCAGGTCGGGGTTTTCCGGCCGCTCATACGGCGCGTCGATCCCCGTGAACCCAGTGATCTCTCCGGCCATCGCCTTCGCGTACAGGCCCTTCGGGTCGCGGCGGGCGCATTCCTCGAGCGAGGTGTCGACGAAGATCTCGATGAACGGCAGGTTGGCGCCGCCGTGGACGGCCCGGAAGTGCTCACGGTCGGAGGCCAGCGGCGCGATCAAGGAGACCACGGCGACGGTGCCCGAATCGGCCATCAGCCGGGCGACCTGGCCGACGCGACGGATGTGCTCTGTGCGTTCCTCCTGAGAGAAACCGAGGTCGACCGAGAGGCCGTGACGGATGTTGTCGCCGTCAAGCAGGTAGGCCGTCTGCCCGCGCTCGACCAACCGCCGTTCGAGTGCGACGGCGATCGTCGACTTGCCGGACGCTGACAGCCCGGTCAGCAACACGGTGCAGCCGCGCTGATCGGTCGCGAGCCAGCGGTCGTCACGGTTCAGCGCCGTGGGATGCCAGGTGATGTCGCGGTGGGCCCCAGCGGTCATCCTCAGGCCAGATTACTGAGCACTAGTGATTCGGTGGACTTACTCCGGTTTATATGCAACCGACGAGGTATCGCCCTCGGACAGACCGATCCGCTGATGGAGCGCGCGCAGCGGCCGCGGGGCCCACCAGTTCACCGGCCCCAGCATCGCCATCAGCGCGGGCACCAGCAGCGCCCGGATCACGGACGCGTCGATCAGCACAATCAGGGCGGCGCCGAGCCCCAGCTCCTTGATGAACACGACCTGTGAGGTCGCGAATGACCCGAGCGCCACGGCGAACAGCAACGCCGCGGCGGTGACGATCCGCCCGGTTCGCTCGAGTCCGAGCGCGACCGCATCCGAGTTGGGCACGCCGGCGTCGTGGGCCTCCTTGATCCGGCTGAGCAGAAACACGCCGTAGTCGGTCGCGAGGCCGAATCCGACCGCGAACAGGAACACCGGCTGGGTGGCGTCAAGCGCTCCAAGTGACTTGAACGCCAGCAGACCCTGGAGGTGGCCGTCCTGGAAGATCAGCACCAGGATCCCGAACATCGCCGCGAGCCCGAGCGCGTTCATCAGCACGGCTTTGAGCGGCAGCACCACCGAGCCGGTCATCAGGAACAGCACGAACATCGTCGCGCCAACAACGATCGCGATCACGTACGGGAGGTGCTTGACGAGACTGTGCTCGAGATCGATGAAATACGCCGTCTCGCCCGAGACCCCGACGTAATACGGCTCATGCAGCGCGCGAATGCGGCGCACCAGCGCCTTCGTCGACGCGGACTGCGGTCCGCCCGTCGGAGCGACCGTGATCAGCGACACCGAACTGCGGGCTGAGGCGGGGACGGCCGGGCTGACGGCCGCCACATTCGGCAGCGACCGCAGGCGCTGCATCAGCGCAGCCGACTGTCGCGAGTGGGCCGGGGCGCGGATCACAACGTCGATCGCGGCCGCCGGACCGGCGGGAAAGTCGCGGACCAGCACGTTCTGCGCGATCCGCGCGGGTTCGTGCGGCGGCAGCGCGTTCTGGTCGACAGATACGAACTTGATCCCCGCGACCGGGATCGCGAGCGCGATCAGGAACGCCGCAGCGAGGATCGCGACCGCGGCCGGCCGGCGCATCACGAAATGGCTGAGGCGGTACCAGAAGCCGTTCTCGACCGGCCGCGCCTCGCGCTGTGCGCGCACGGCCAGCCATTGCGGTGAGAGGGCGTTGATGCGAGGGCCGAGCAGCATCAGGATCGCCGGCAGCACCGTCAGCGCCAGCGTTGCGGCCAAGGGCGCCACGATCACGCCGGCGATTCCCATCGAATATAGGAATTGCTGGGGGAAGACGAGCATCGACGCGACAGCGGCGGAGACCGTCAGCGAGCTGAAGATCACGGTCCGCCCGGCGGTTCGCAGCGTCGCACCCAGCGCCTCAACGCCAAAGCCGCGTAGCGCGCTCTCCTCGCGATAGCGCGAGACGATGAACAGGCTGTAGTCGATCGCCAGGCCCAGCCCCATCCCGGTCGTGAAGTTGAGCGCGAACACCGACACGCCGGTGAAGCTCGAGACGATCCGGAGCGCCAGGAACGTGATCAGGATCGCGAGCCCGCCGAGCAGCGGCGGCAGCAGCGCCGCGACGGCCGAACGGAAGAACAGCAGCGACAACAGGAACACGAACGGGAACGCGATCATCTCGCCGCGCTCCAGGTCGTGGCTGACCTGATGATTGATCTCAGCCTGGGCCACTCCGAGGCCCGCCAGCTGCACGTCGTGGCGGCCGGCAAAGCGGTTGACGATCGTCTGCGACGCATTCTGCAGAGAGAGCAGCGAGTCGTTGCGGAAGTAGGCCAGCAGATACGTCGAGCGGCCGTCACGGGACACCATGCCGGGGTCATGACTGTTGTCGTAGTCGACGACCTGTGCGACATCGGGCGCGTTGCCGAGCGTCCGAGCCACCGACTCCACGCGTCGGCGGGCCGCTGTTGTCCGCAGCGGACCCGACGCCACGATCGCGATCACGCCCGGATCGATCTGCCGCTTCGACTGGGCCTGGAACAGGTTGGCCGCCTGCACGCTCTGCGTACTCGGGTCATCGGCGTCGTAGGGGTCGAGTCGCTTGCTGACCCCGATCCCGAACACGGCGGCGACGATCGCGACAGCGAGTGCGGTCAGCAGGACCCCCCGGTGGTGCCCATGGATCAGCTTGGTCACGGTGTCGCGTGCAGGCTACTCTCGCGCCATGCATCTCACCGAGCTGACCGGGCCCGAGCAGCGTGTCCTCGGCTGCCTGATCGAGAAGCGCTTTACGACGCCGGATCAGTACCCGCTGACGCTGAACGCACTCAGGCTGGCGTGCAACCAGTCGACGAATCGCGATCCGGTCGTCTCCTATGACGACTCCACCGTCAACGACGCGGCCCAGCGGCTGAGCCGGTACGGGGTCGTACGGCTTGCCAGCGGCCACACCAGCCGCGCCGTCAAGTACCGCCACCTCGCCGAGGAATCGCTGGGCTTGGCTCAGGAGCAGCTCGCGGTGCTCTGCGTGCTGCTGCTGCGCGGCCCGCAGACTCCGGGCGAGCTCAAGCTCCGGACCGAGCGGATGGTGTCGCTGCCGAGCCTCGAGGACGTCCAGCTGGTCCTCGACGAGCTGATCGCGAAGGGCTACGTGTCGCGATTGGAGCGCCGGCCCGGCCAGAAGGAGGAGCGGTTTGCGCAGCTGCTCGGCGGCGACGTGGTGGAGGCGCCCGAACCGGCGCCGGCGGCCTACGTCGCCGCACCACCGCGGCCGTCGATCGCTGCCGCGAACGCGGCGCTGGAAGCGCGCGTCGCCGCGCTCGAGTCGGAGGTCGCCGCACTGACCGCCCGCCTCGACGAGCTGGGGGCGTAATCGACCTCGCCAGGGGGGAGCGCCCCGAAATCCCGCCAGCTGCGCTGAGACAGCCCGGCGGCGACGGCGAGCGCGAGGACGGCCGCTGCCAGCGGGAAGAAGACCGCCGGACCGTCGGCGTGGACGATGAAGCCGCCGAGCAGCACCGAGACCGGGAAGATCCCGAAGCTGGCAAGGGTCAGCAGACCGCTCAGCCGGCCGATCAGGTGCGCTGGGGCCCAGCGCTGGAAGGCGGTGATCATGATCACGTTGCCGAAGCCATTGCAGAGTCCGAGGATCGCCAGCAGCGCGGCGGCGGGCGCCACCCCACCGAGGTAGGGCACGAAGGCCGTGAACGCGGCGTCGACCAGGAACGCGACGGAGCCGGTCACGGCGGGGCGCTTCGACTGGGGCATCTGGGCGGCGATCAGCGTGCCGATCAGCGCACCGCCTCCGAAGGCGGCCAGCAGGATCCCGTAGCCCCCGGCTCCGGCGGCGAACGGGCCGCGCGCCAGCGCCGGCAGCGCGACCTCACTGAGCCCGCCCGAGCCGAGGTTGGCGGCGACCGTCACGATCAGTGCCACCTGGAAGCCGCGGGCGCTCCGCATCGTTTCCACGAGCGTCGCCAGACGCGTCGGCGCAGCGGACTCGGGACTTGGCGCCAGGTCGGAGCCGCCGTGGCGCACCGGAACCACATCGACCGCCGGCACCCTCTGGTGGGCGCGGATCCCGGCCAGCGTCACCGCCGAGACGACGAACGAGGCGGCATCGACCCCGAAGCCGGCGGTCGGACCGACGAGCGCGATCACGGCGCCGCCGAGCGCGGGGCCCAGCAGCGTCGCCAGCTGGGTACCGGACGAGGTGATCGCGTTGCCGGCCTGGAGCTCCTCACCCGGCAGCAGCGACGGCACGATCGCGAATGAGCTCGGCAGGAACAGCCCCTCGGCGCCGCCGATCACGATCGCCACGGGGATCAGGAGGCCCGCGTGGGCGGGGCCGGACGCGGCGATCACGGTCAGCGCTCCGAGCGCGAGCGCGCGGACGGTGTCGGTCAGCATCATCACCGTCCACGGACGGAAGCGGTCGGCGAAATGCCCTCCGACCGTGACCAGAACGGTGCGCGGGATGCCGTACGCGGCGAGCACCGTGCCGAGCAGCAGTGCGCCACCATGCGTCGCCAGCACGTACCACGGCAGCGCAACCGCATAAAACAGGTCGCCGATATTGGAGCTGAGCTGGCCGGCGACGAGCAGGCGGAAGCCAGCGTGGCGCAGAGGCGCCATCGCACGCGGGAGTTGCATGTGGTTACTCCTCAGTCGGAGGCTTGAGTGGGAACGCGAGGATCGTCAGATCGACCGGTAGCGCACCCTCGGGACGCTTGGCCGGGTCCTTGATCCGCTCGAACAGGTCGTCGGGCAGCTGCTCGATCAGCTTGTCGCGGAGTGCTTTGAGCTCGTCCGGGGTGAGATACAGCAGCAGGTCGCTGTAACCCGCCGCGTCCTGCCACTCAGTGGGGAACAGGCTCTCTGTGTTGAGCCACTCCTGGTAGTGCTCGAGCCAGCGCTCGCGATAGATACGAGTCAGGGCCCGGGCGGCGACCTTGACCTGCGGATCCGCATTGGAGGCGGGGATATCAAGCGCTTCCGCGACCGACCGCCACGGGCGCGCGCGTCCCTTGCCGCCGCCGGCCTCCTCGACGAACCCGTATTTCTGCAGCTGACGAAGATGGAACGAGCAGGTCGTCGGTGACTCCCCGATCTCCTCGCCGGCCTCGGTCGCCGTCATCGGTCCGTGGAGGTGCAGCGTCTCCAGCAGCGCCACCCGCACCGGGTGCGTCAGCGCCTTCAGAGTCCGGAGATCGCTGAGCTCCCGGACCGGAAGCCCGCCGATACGTTCGTTATCACCGCGTGGCATGTCTCGAGAGTAAACTCTCGAGAGAAAGGTGTCAAGAGAAAACTCTCGAAGCTTTCGACTAGCGTGATGCCCCGTCCGTGCTGCCACCCGATCTGATCAGAGCTGCGCTCCAAGGGCCGCACCGAGCGTTCGCGCTCGGAGGTGACGGGCCGGCGCTTCGCTACCCGCCGCAGATGAGCCCGTGGGCCACCCTGATCCCCGGTCCGACGCCCGAGGCGTGGGAGAGGCTGACCGCCCTGCCCGGTGAGATCGCGGGCGTGTTCATCGAGGAGCCGTTCGATCTGCCAGCGCAGTGGACCAGGATGCGCGAGCTGACCGTCCTGCAGATGACCGGCACCGCTGCCGAGCTGGGCGCCGGCCCAGACCGCGGCGCCACCGAGCCACCCCCCACCGCCGAGGATCCGGACATCCAAGAGCTCGCCAGGGCCGACGTGCCGGCGATGCTCGACTTGACCGCCCGCACCCAGCCCGGGCCGTTCTTGCCGGACACGATCGACTTCGGCGGCTACGTCGGGATCCGTCGCGACGGCCAGCTGGTCGCGATGGCCGGCCGGCGGCTGCATGTCCCCGGGTGGATCGAGGTCAGCGCGATCTGCACCGACCCTGACCATCAGGGCCAGGGGCTCGCCCGCCGAGTCACCTCCGCCGTCATCAGGGGCATCTGGGCCGACGGGGCTCAGCCGTTCCTGCATGTGATGCCCGGCAACGCGCCGGCCGTCCGGCTATACGAGTCACTTGGGTTTGTCGTCACCCGGCAGGCGACAATCACGATCATCGGACGGCAGTCGTAGCCGTCGTCAACCGGACCGAGAAAGGAATACAGCTGTGAGCGAGTCACAACCGCGGCGCCGGCCCGCGCCTCACCAGGTCCGAGTCGAGTCCGTCGAGCAGATCTCCTCGGGGATGATCCGGATCGTCTTCGGCGGGGAGCAACTGCAGCAGTTCCGCAGCCGCCCGGAAACCGATGCGTACGTGAAGATCCACATCCCGCCGGCGGGCGCCGAATACGGATTGCCGTTTGATCCGACTGAGCTCCGGAGCACGCACCCTCGCGAGCAGTGGCCGCGGACCCGGACCTACACGATCCGCAACTGGGATCAGGCGCAGCATCTGCTGACCGTCGACTTCGTCGTCCACGGCGATGCGGGCGTCGCCGGCCCGTGGGCGGCGGGGGCGGCGGCAGGCGATCAAGTGATGCTCGGTGGCCCGGGCGGCGGCTACGAGCCGGACCTGGAGATCCCCCACCACATGTTCATTGGCGACGAGGCCGTGCTGCCGGCGATCGCCGTCTCGCTCGAGCGCCTGACCGGCGCTCAGACGGCGACCGTGATCGCCCAGGTCCCAGACGCAGAGCACCGCCTGCCGCTGACGACGGACGCATCCCTGAATCTGATCTGGCTCGAGGGCTACGCATACGAGCCGGTGCTCGAGGCCGTACGGGCGGCTGACTTCGATCCCGCCGTCACCCAGGTTTTCCTTCACGGCGAAGCGCAGATGGTGCGGGAGGTCCGCAAGCATCTGGTGCTTGATCGTGGACTTTCCCAGGATCGCCTGTCGGCGTCCGGCTATTGGAAGAAGGACCTCGACGACGAGACGTGGCGCCAGGAGAAGCGCGACTGGAACCGCGCCGCCGACGAGGAACTCGCGATCGGTTCTTGAGCGAAACCGAATCATCTGCCGCGCTGAACCGTTTCAATCGCTGAGACCGCGCTAATCCTTGAGCACGGGCATCCGCGAGCCGATGTTGATCCATGTGGATCATGCGACCCGCGCAGGGCACCAAACGAGGGAGGGGCGATTGCAGTGCTGTTGTTGACGTCGATTGAACCGCTCACCGCACACGAGGGCGAACCGGAGGACTACCGGTACAGCTGCGAGCCGGTCCTGTCGCAGTACCTGAAGATGATCAGCATGCTCGTCTACGACGGCTGCGAGCCGGCCGCTCGCCAGGCGCTGGCCAACTACGAAGCGATCCAGTCGGAGCTGCGGGTCGACTGACCGGCGGGCCCGGGCCGCTGATGCTCAGTCAGAGCCGCCGGCAGTGCTCAATCGGAGTCGCTGGGAGCGCTCGGTTGGATTCGCCGGGAGCGCCGAGCGGGGACGGCGAACACCACCTCGCCGCCCCCACACAAACGCCTACGGTGTGAACGTCATGTTCGGCTCGCCGAGCGAGTCGAGACCGCCTGCCGACGGAATCGCGCAACTGCCGCTCTCCGGCGCGCCGCCGTTGTACGCCTGGCGCACGCAGTTGCGCAGCGCCATCTGTGCGTAGTAGTCGGGGTGCAGGTCCTCCTGCAGCTGATATGGGCTGCCCGAACCCAGCGTCGAGACTGTCCGGACCTGGTTGAACCACTCGATGTGGTTGACCGCGCCTGGGGAGTTCCAGGCGGCATAGCCGCTGTCCTCGACGAGGTTGACCGTGTTCTCGCACAGCCGCCGGCCGTTGAACGCGCTGGCGATATTGAGGTAGCGGATGTTCGACAGGCCGGTCTCGGCCGCGGCGTTGGTGAGTGAGTTGTTGATGTCGGGCAGCAATGTGCTGTTGGCCCAGTTCGCATCGGTGTTCCAGAAGCCGCAGCCGCCGGTGTCCTGACGGGTGTAGCCGGACTGCGAGTAGCGAAAGCCGGAGCTCGTCGGGATCGGCGACGGGTAGTTCTGTACGAGGATCGTGAACATCGAGTTCGTGTAGCCGTCATTGAGCATCGCCTGGTCGATGTTCTGAATGCCCGTCTTGATCTGACCGGTCACGGTGGCGATGTTCGACGAGGTGATCTCCGACTTCGTCGAGCTGTCCGTCGAGCAGTAGTCCGGATCCCATGACGGTGAGATGAGGAAGTCCTCAATGCAGTCCTGCACGATCCCGGCGAAGTTGTAGTTGTTGCCGCCGATCCCGAGGATCACCAGCTTGACGTTGTGTGTGGCGGCGTACTGCTGCAGCAGCAGTGCCTGGCCCTCGTGCCCGTCGCCGTCGTTGTAGAAGTCGAGCCCGGGCTTGAAGTTGTCGCCGCTCTCGTATGGCTGGGTGTAGGTGTCGGCTCCCGAGCATGCGAGATCGACGTCGGTTGTGCCCGACCCGATCATCGCCTCGTTGGAGTGCGAGCGGTGGCAGCCGGGGATCAGCTCGGCCGTGTCGGTCGAGTTGTCGTAATAGGCCGTCGCTCCGAGCGCATCGACGAGGCTCGATGACGAGTTGGAGTTGCCGGCCCAGCGGCCGCCCTCCCCCGAGACGTATGAGTCACCGACTGACGCCACCGCCGGGGTGCCAACGCCGGGGCCGTCGGCATGAGCCGCAGCGGGTAGTACGGCCTGGGTCGCCATCGCGCCCGAGCAGGCCAAGGTTGCGAGCGTGCCCATGGGCAAGCATCGCGACACGAAACGCAGTCGCACGTCATCTCCTCTCGACTGTCCTGGATCTGGAGCGTCATGGGTGGATCGCTCCCTGCGTCGACCCTATTGCGTGAGTGCTGTGACGATCAAGCGCGGTGACCAGATGTTCACGCTCGGCGCCCCCCTCCGATGGGGGGTTTGGGGTGGGGGTCGGTTGCAGTCTGCTGCAGGAAGCGGAGGCTGAAGCCATGACTCGACTCGCCGATACAGCACGATTCAGAACCGACGACCCCGATGACCTGGTGACCGCCTCGCTTGCCTGTCCTCTCTGCCTGCGGACCGACAGCGTGCAGCGCACGGTGGCGCTCGACGGATATGACCCGTCGATCACGTGCCACTGCCAGACGTGTGATGAGGATTGGCAGGTGTACCTGGCGCCCCACCAGGCGCTCCGCGTCAGCCTGCTCGCACGCTGAGCAGCGTCAACAGGGACTCGATCGGATCCGCCCCAGCGTCGCCGGGCGGGTCGCTGGCGGCACGCCGGTAGATCTCCGCCGCCGCGCGGTGAAAGCCGTCGGGCAGTCCGGCGGCCGCGAAGGTATCGGCGATCTCCTCCATCTCCCCGGTCCATCGCCACCCCTTGGTGAGAGCAGAGTTCGCGGCACCGGCAGCGCGGACCTCGAGCCCGAGGTTCGTCTGGCGCCACTGCGCACGCAGCTGCTGCTCAACGCCGCTGCGCTTCGCCACTGCCAGCGCCGCGAGCAGCAGCGCGGCACTGCCCTTCGTCCACGCGGCGTAGGCCATCTTCAACGCAGATGCCGCGCCAATCTCGTGCGAGACGACCTGCGCCGTCACGATCGTGCCCGTGAACAGCGCCTTGACGTGATCGGCGCCTGGTCCCGACAGGTACAGGAACGTAGTCCCCGCGATCGGCGGCGGCGATCCGATGATGCAGCCATCAACTGGCCGCTTGACGGTGGCGGCAACCTCCGCCGCGGTCATCGGGGAGACGGCGTTGGCGTCGAGGTAGACACCGTCGAACTCAGCGAACGCGCGGGCGGTGTCGAGGGCGGCATGCGGCGGGCAGATCGAGAGGATCAGCTCGGCGCCCTCGGCCAACGCCGCAAGCGTGCCGACGTCGATCAGGCCTGCGACCTGTGCCCGGTCCGCGGTGGCGGCGCTGCGACCGCTCGATGCCCACAGCAGATCATGGCCGGCGGCAACGAGCACGGCGCCGACCGCGGCGCCCATCTCACCGGGGTGGACAAGACCGATCCGCATCGCCGGATCTTCGCACCCGCACGCGCGAAGTGAGCGCGATGCGGGGTAGGGTTTCGGACATGGCAGAAGACAACGCTTCCGAGAAGATCGATGCGCGCATCCGGGACCTCGGTGACTGGCGCGGCGCGACGCTCGGCCGGATGCGCGAGCTGATTCTCGCGGCTGATCCCGAGATCGTCGAGGAGTGGAAGTGGGTCAAGCCCACGAACCCAGGCGTTCCGGTGTGGTCACACAACGGTGGGATCTGCACCGGTGAGGTCTACAAGAAGGTCGTGAAGCTCACATTCCACAAAGGGGCGTCGCTCAAGGATCCGACGGGCCTGTTCAACGCGAGTCTCGAGGGCAACGTGCGGCGCGCGATCGACATCCCCGAGGGGGTCGAGGTCGATCCCAAGGCGTTCCAGGATCTGATCCGCGAGGCGATCGCGCTCAACGCCGGGCGCTGAACACTCAAGAAATCACCGCTACGCCCCTCGTGGGCCGCGGCCCGCACACGCTGAACGTGCCTCCGCTCCTCTCACGTTAGTCTGGCGATTCTCTGATGGGAGTTGAGCGCCTCGATCACGTCGGTGTCATCGTGGACGACCTCGAGGCCGCTGTGGCGTTCTTCGTCGAACTCGGGCTCGTGGCGGGTGGGACCGGCTCGGTCTCCGGTGAGTGGGTCGGCAAGATCATCGGCCTCGAAGGAGCAGTCGGAAATGGTGTTCGTCCGCACTCCGGACGGGCATGGCCAGCTCGAGCTGATCAAGTACCACTCGCCTGCCGATCCCGCAGGCGTTGCTCCTGCCCAGGCCAATCGGCTCGGACTCCGGCATCTCGCCTTTGTCGTCGAGGATCTGCTCGACGTCGTCTCGCGTCTGCAGAGCAAGGGTTTTGGGCTGGTCGGTGAGATCCAGGACTATCAGGACATCTACCGACTCTGTTATGTCCGCGGTCCTGAGGGGATCATCGTCGAACTCGCGCAGCGACTTGGCAGGTCCGCATGATCTTGTGGCTATCCCGAGTCGACGACGGGCGTTGCGCCGCACTCGAGTGCCAGTGCGAGCGCGCGCGAGAGCGTGGCGCGGGCCATGGTGTCAGAGTCAAACCGCCGGGCGATCGCGAAGGTGGTATCTCACGCGAGTGACGAGTTCGCTCTCGACGAGCGGCTTGTTCAGATAGTCGTCGGCGCCGGCTCCGAATGCAGCCCGGACAGTGTCCTCGTCGGCGTGTGTCGTCAGAAACAGGATCCGCAGACCCCGGCGTCCGGGATCAGACCGGACGCGACGACACAGCTCGATTCCGTCGATCCCTGGCATGTCGACGTCGAGGATCAGCACATCCGGCTGAACCTCCGCGAGCCGCGGAACAACCAGAGTGGGGTCAGTCTCGGTGACGATCGAGAGGCCGGCACCGGCGAGCACCGCGCGCACGGCGTCGAGCACCATCGGATCGTCGTCTACCGCCAGCACCCGTCCGAGCGACGGTTCGCTGCTTCCCGTGCTCCGCTCACCGACCTCCGTCTCCAGTTCGCGCCGCAGCCCTCGCGCTAGTACCGACAGATCCCGGAGCGCAGCCTGGGGCACACCGAGATCGGGCTCACCGAGCGCGGCCTCCAGCTCACGCGCGAGATCCGTGGCTCGGGCGAAGCCGAAGGTTCCCACGCTCCCTGCGAGCTGGTGGGCGGCGTCCCTCGCCTCGTCCCGAACCTCAGGGGCGGCTCCTGCAGCCGTCCCGCGATCGATCGCGTCGAGCCGTTCCAGCACGATCCCACGATGGCGTGTCCAAATCGCGGCGAGAGCATCCTCCGGAAGGCCAGAGGAGCTCAATCCAGTCCC
The DNA here is from genome assembly GCA_963778315.1 of uncultured Conexibacteraceae bacterium. GTDB lineage: Bacteria > Actinomycetota > Thermoleophilia > Solirubrobacterales > Solirubrobacteraceae > Palsa-465. Next base: position 527,170 of record CAVZTZ010000002.1, read on the forward strand.
CACCCAACCAACGCGGCGAGCTGACCAGCCAGCGCAGTCAGCTCGAACGGCTTGTGGATGACCCCAGCCACGGCCAGCCGAGCGAGTCGTTCCCGATCCCCGGCGCTCACGGCGGCGGTCAGCATCACCACCGGAATCTCACGCGTGTCAGCGCTGCGTGCCAGCCGTTCGGCCACCGCAACGCCGTCGAGGCCGGGCATCATCAAGTCAAGCAGCACGGCATCGGGGTGGTGAGCGCTTGCCCGCTCGAGGCCTTCCTCGCCCGAAGCGGCGGTCAGCACCTCCCAGCCATCGACGCTACCCAAGGCCAGCATCGCGGCTTCGCGGATCAAACTCGAGTCGTCGATGACTAGCACGCAGCGCGACGGAGTCGACGACGCCTGGTCAGCGATCGGAGACACAAAGAGTTCCTATCGATAGGAGATGTCAGAGGTTAGCCGGACATTTGGCGCGCTAAGCTATTTCTGGAGGATTTGTGTCCCAAATAACCCAAGGCCTGTCCGGAGGGCCAACGCGGCGCATCGCAGTCGCGAGCGGGTTGATCGTCGTGCTTGTCGCCGTCACGATCGTCGTGGTGGTCGTCCGCTTCGACGCTGCTGCGAACAAGTATGAGGCGGCGCTCGGCACACAGCCGTCGACGTTTGTCACAAGCAACTCCAGAACCTCCGAGTACGACATTCTCGACGCGGCCCGCGTCTACGACGCAAGCCCAACCGCAGCCAACGGGGCAGCGCTGGTGTCGCTCGGCGGTATTTTGACCGGCGAGCTTCGCGAACTCGCACACAACGCGAACAGCGCTGCCGTACGCGCAGCGGTCAGTGCGGCCGCGACAGTCGGTCCGCCGATCAACGCCACCCTCGCTGCACTCCGCAACGCGAGCAGCAACCCGGCCAGGTTCGAGTTGACGGTTCGGCTTGCCCCCCAACTGGCCGTGTTGGACACACGCTTCGACGCGATTGCGGAGGCTGATCGACAGACGGCTGCGACCGCACAGCGCGCCGCCCAGAACAGCGCGCACTGGGCTCGCATCATCGGCTTCCTGATCGGCGGGCTCGCGATGCTGATGGTCCTCGCCCTCGCCGTTTACGTCATCCGGCTCGTCGGGCGCCTGCTCGAGCGCATCCGCATGACCTCGGCACAGCTCGGCAACGCGGCCAACGAGATGCGCGCGGCGATGGGCGAGGCGGCGGCGGCCACGAGCCAGCAGTCGGCCGCGATCTCCGAGGTGGCGGTGACGATCGAGGAGATGAGCGCGAGCTCCGCCGCAATCGCCGAGAACGCCCAGACGACGGCTACCGAGGCGCTGGAGACCGGCGAACGTAGCCAGCAGATCGGCGAGGTGCTCGAGCTGATCAACGGGATCGCCGAGCAGACGAATCTGCTGGCGCTGAACGCGGCGATCGAGGCAGCTCGGGCCGGGGACGCAGGACGCGGCTTCGCGGTAGTGGCCAGCGAGATCCGCAAGCTCGCCGAGCGGACGATGCGCTCCACCGATTCGATCAAGCAGATCGCCACCGGCATCCAGGAAAAGAGCAACTCAACGATCCTGGCGACCGAGAACAGCATGGCCGCCACCGACCACCAGAAAGAGGCGGCACAGCAGGCCGCCGTGACGATGGTGGAGATCCGGTCGGCGGCAGAGCAGCTCGCCGCGGAACAGCAGCAGCGAGCCGGCACCGCCGAGCGCGTTGAGGAACTGGTCCACGCCCTCGAGGGCACACTGGCCCACTATGGGGCGTCCACGAACGGCACGGCGTCAAGGAACGGGAGTGGCTCGGGCGGCGCCCATCCGGTTGCCGGCCGCTGAGGGCCGGCGCCACGATGTATCTCCGGATCCGGCTGGCAGCCGAGCAATATGGGCTTAGCTTCGAGCATCTGCTCGAAGTGGTCGAGCTCGGTGAGATCACTCGCGTGCCCGGCTCTGCGGCGACCCTGCTGGGGCTGCGCAACCTGCGCGGTGAGATCCTGCCCGTGTTCCACCTCGGTGCCTTGCTGGGAATCACGGGTGATGGCGAACCGCGCCGACTCATCGTCGTGGCCGACCGCGAGCGCCGAGCCGGCCTCGCGGTCGACGACGTGATCGACTTCAGCCAGCTGCCCGCAGCCACCACGACGATCGACTCCCCGTTCGTACGTGGGGGCGTCCTGGTCGAAGGTTCCCTGGTCGGCGTGGTGGACGTGTCAGCCGTGCTCCAGGCCTTGAACGGCCCGTCCACGCTGATGCCGGCATGACCGTAATCCCGGTGCAGCTCCTCGATGTCTTTCGCGAGGAGGCAAACGAGCGGATCGGAGAGATCGCGGCCTGCCTGCTGTCGGTCGAGGCCGGCAGCCCTCCGCCCGACGCGGTCAACTTCCTGTTCCGCCATGCCCACTCGCTCAAGGGCGGGGCCAGCATGGTCGGCTTCACCCAGGTCAGCACGATCGCTCATGCGATCGAGGATGTGCTCGAGCCGGCACGAACACAGGGCGCGCTGACGCCCGAGCTCGTCGATGTGCTCCTGCGCGCGACGGAGGACCTGCGTCGCGCCGTGAACGGTGAACCGGCGGCAGCGGATCCGGCGCCGAGCCCTCGGGCGACCACCTCCGTGCGTGTGGCGACCGACAAGGTCGATCGGATCCTGGACGCGGTCGGTGAAGCGGTCATCCAGCAGCGCCGGCTCGAGCACCTGCTCAGCCCGGAGAAGATCGGCGCGGACGAACGGCTGAAGGAGGAACTCAACCGTGAGGAGCGTCTGCTCAGCGAGCTCCAGGACGCCGCGCTGGAGATGCGGATGCTTCCGCTCAGCTCGATTACGTCTCGCTTTCCACTGGTGGTGCGGGACCTTGCGCGCGCCGAGGGAAAGGAGGTCGAGCTTCACATCACCGGGGCTGAGACGCAGGTGGATCGAGTGCTGCTCGAAGGCCTCGCCGACGCGATCAATCACCTCCTGCGTAACGCCATCGCCCACGGGGTCGAGACACCTGAGGCCAGGGAGCACGCCGGTAAGGCACGTGTCGCCCAGATCACATTGCACGCTGAACCGCGCGGTGATCAGGTCGCGATCGAGGTGTCTGACGACGGTCGGGGCATCTCCGCCGAGCTGAGCGCCGAGGCCGCGCGCCGGGGCTCGCTGGTCGAGGTGCTCGCCGAAGCCGGTTTCTCCACAGCGGACAAGATCAGCACCCTGGCTGGTCGCGGTGTCGGACTCGACGCCGTCAAGCGGCAGAGCGAATCGCTGGGCGGCCGGCTCGAACTGGAGAGCGCCCCGGGCCAGGGAATGCGCGCAACCCTGATGCTGCCGGTGACGCTCGCGCGGTTCGATGCCCTGATCGTGGAGCGCGGCGGACAGCGCTTCGGCGTGCCGATCTCGAGCGTCACCGAGGTGGTCGCGGTCGGAGCGATCACAACTCTCGAGGGCCACCCGTACATCGAGGTTCGGGAGCAGTCGGTACCGCTGAGCGATCTCGCCCGAGCGATCGACGCGCGCGTGACCGACTTGGCGCAGGCGCCGCAAGCGCTTGTGATGGGCGAGGCACGCGGCCGGGTAGCGGTCGCGTGTGACCGAGTCCTCGGGGAGGAGGAGGTGGTCGTCAAGTCCCTGGGGGCGATGATCAGCGGCGTGCCCGGATATCTCGGCGCCGCGATCCTCGGTGACGGGGGGATCATGCTGATCCTCGATCCCGCGCTCCTCGTACGCAACGCCGCTCGAGCATCCGCCGCCGTCCACAGCAGCGAGGCCGGGACAGCGCGGCAGCCGCAAACCGCGCCGCGCATCCTGATCGTCGATGACCAGTTCATCGTGCGGGAGCTCGAGCGGAGCATCCTGGATGCGGCGGGCTATCGGGTCCGCACCGCCTGCCACGGTCGGGAGGCGCTCGAGGCGATCGCCTCAGATGGCAACTTCGATCTCGTCGTCACCGACCTTCAGATGCCTGAGCTGGACGGGCTCGGGTTGCTCGCCGCGATTCGCGCCGATCCGCACCACGCGATGCTCCCGGTGGTGATCGTCACGTCGCAGGGCAGTGACGAGGACCGCCGCCGTGGCGCTGAAGCGGGAGCCGACGCGTACATCGTCAAGGACGAGTTCGATCAGCAGGCGTTGCTGGAGACCGTGGACAGGCTGGTCGGTCGATGAGCGTCCGGATCGTGATCGGCGCGAGCTCGCACGCGTTCGGTCGCGGGCTCGCGGATTGCCTGCAGCGTGACGGCGACCTGACCGTCGTCGGGATCTTCGACGACACAGCCGGGGTCATCCGCGGCACCCAAACCGAGCGGCCAGATCTCGTCGCGTTGGAACTCGACCTTCCGACCGCCGGCGGCGAGGAGACCACACGGCTGATCATGCGCGACAATCAGACGCGGGTCGTGATGATCGTCGCCCACGACGAGCGGCACTCCCGGCGTGCTGAGGCCGCGCTCGCCGCCGGGGCCATCGGCGTGGTGCCGCGCTCAGCTGTGTCCCTGGATGCCCCCGACAGTGCGAGCGCCGAGGCGCTGCGTCACCGCTTCCGGCGCCTGGCGTCAGCCCGCATCAACGGCAAACCGGCGATGGCGCAGCCGACCGCGCCAGCCGGCATCGATCCGGCCATCGGGCCGGCCCCACTGAGTGCTCGCCGCCGGGCTGAGGTCGTGGGGATTTGCGTCTCCACCGGCGGCCCCCCGGCGCTCGCCTGCGTGCTCCGCTCGCTGCCAGCCGACTTCGAGCTCCCTGTGCTCGTCGTCCAGCACATGGGTGTCGGCTTCATCGACGGGCTGGTGCGTTGGCTCGACGCCGAGGTGCCACTGGAGGTGCGGGTCGCGTCCGCCGGCGAGCCGCTGGGGCCCGGAGTCCGTCTCGCCCCCGACGGAGCGCACCTCAAACTCGCGGGACGCCGGTTGGAGCTCGATCACACCACTGTGGCCGGCGCCCACCGGCCGTCGGGCGACGTCCTGCTTTCGAGCCTCGCTCACGCTGCCGGGGCCGGCGCGGTCGCCGTGGTGATGACCGGCATGGGACGCGACGGCGCAGCAGGCCTCGCCGAGGTTGCCACCGCGGGCGGCAGGACGATTGCGCAGGACGAGGAGAGTTCGACGATCTACGGAATGCCGCGCGCCGCGGCCGAGCTCGGTGCGCAGATGATCCTGCCTCTCGAGGCGATCGGCCCCCAGCTCGTCGCGCTTGAGCGCCGCCGGACGGCTCGCTCATGACCACGGACGCCCTCACCCGGGTCAGCGAGCTGGTGGCTCAGGAGAGCGGCATCGTGATCACCGAAGCACAGCACAGCTCGCTCGTCGCCGCGATCGCGCGGATCGCGCCGGGGATGACGGCCGCACGGCTGCTGGCGAACGGATGCCCACCTGAGACGATCGAGCGGTTGATTGACGAAATCACCGTGCGCGAGACGTTCTTCTTCCGCCACCGGGCGGAACTCGACAAAATCGACTGGCATGGGGCGCTGCAGGCGGCGCGAGCACGTGGCACAGACGTGGTGCGGGTGTGGATCGCGGGATGTGCCTCCGGCGAGGAGGCCTACACGATCGCGATCCTCGCCTGCGAGGCATTCGGCTCGGCTACCCCTCCAGTTCGCATCCTGGCCACCGATATCGCCCCGTCGGCACTCGCCCAAGCGCGGCGCGGGCACTACGGGCCCCGAGCCGTCCGGACGCTCGATAGCGTCGTACGGCGACGCTACTTCGATCTTCAGAACCAGACGTTGTGCGTCGGCAGATCGCTGCTCGCGCTGGTCGAGGTACGCCGGCACAACCTGGTCCGGGACAGCATCCCACCGGTCGGTTCGCCGCCGTTTGACCTGATCCTGTGCCGCAACGTCCTGATCTACTTCGACCGGAGCACCGTCGACCGTGTGGTGGCATCACTGGAAGGCGCCCTGTGGCCCGGTGGACGGCTCGTGCTCGGCGCCGCCGACCGGCTCTCGGGCGCACCGCGGCCAGTCGTGGGGCTGCGGTCCGCTGGCGCGACGAGGCGGCGTAGCGCGGCGCCGGCCGTGTCCAGGGCTCCAGCCGGACGGTCGGTGCCGCGACCGCCACCGCCGGTCCCGCCGGTTGCGTCCGCGCGAGCGCCCGGCGACGTAACCGGCCGGAGCCGCCAGCAACGACTCTCCGAAGCCATGCGTGCGGCCGACCGCGGAGACCTCGATGTCGCGCTGAGGATCGCCGGCGACGCGCTGGCCGCGGATCCGCTCGACGCCGAGGCGAACTTCATCGTGGGCGTCGCGGAGCTCGCGCGCGAGCATCCCAAGGCTGCGATTGGTTCGCTGCGCCGAGCCCTGTACGCAGATCCGACCTCGGGCCTCGCCGCCTTCAAGCTCGCCCGCGCCCACGACTCACTTGGTGAGATAGCTCCGGCCCGCCGTGCCTATGAGCAGGCGCTGCGCACACTCGAGCTCGATGTCAAGGCTCGTCCAGCTGCCGAGGCGCGGGATCTCGCCGAGGTCACAACGGCGTGTCGGACCAGATTGCGTGCGCTCGGGACGCAGCGTTGAGCGGCTCAGACGAGCAGCGCGTGGGTCACCACCAGCGCCACCAGCACAAGGATGATCCCCACCTCACGTATCAACAGCCGGCGCTCGAAGCGATCCTCGTCCGCCCGCTCGGCGTCGAGCTCGGCCTCGGATGGGAGATGATCGTCGCTCCCCGCAGAGCTCATGCCAGCTCTCCAACGGCACCGAGCTTCTCGGTCTTATCCCATCGCATTTCGGCACCGCGTAGTTCCTTGATGTAGGCGGTCGCAGTCACCGCACACAACAACGGGCCGTAGCCAACGAGGTAGATCAGCGGAGCGGAAAGCCATTTTGGACACCCACGGCGCTCCAGCTCCCGGATCATCGCAGCAGCCAGCATCGACACCGTCAGCCACGCATACGCGAACAGAGTGAGGGCGTCGCCCAGTTGCACCGAGGGGTGGAGACCGACGTCTCGCAAGACCGCGCTTCCGTCGACCACAAAAGGTACGGGCAGGACCGCGTAGAGCATTACCACGAGGCTGACGATCCCGGGAAACATCAGACCCTCCCGCCAGCACATTCGAGCCGTCGCCGGATCGATCGACAGACCCGCAAGCGTGATGAACAGGTAAGCAATCACGTTCAGCGCCCACAGCCCGCGGAAGATGTGCTCGGCGAACACACGGTCCGTGAGGAACAAGGTGATCAGGCCGGTGGAAGCACTGACCAGGAAGATCGGCATCAGCAGAACGGAGAACCAGATCAGGGCGAAGCTCAGCTTGCCGAGGCCGTTTGGGCGCCACGGACGCAGCCACACCGATCGGAACAGCAACGACACCTGCACGTTCCCGCGCCCCCATCGGACGCGTTGCTTCCATAATGCATCGACGCCGCGTGGCTCCTCGGCCCACACGATCGCGTGCGGCTCGAATACCACCCGCTGACCTGCGAGCTGGATCCGAAAGGTCGTGACCGTGTCCTCGGCCAGGGTCGTGGTGTCGATCTCGCCACCGATCGCCTCCAGGCTCTCGCGGCGAATCAGCTGGGCGCCGCCGGCCAGACATGCCTGGACACCGAGGAGGTTCTGCGCACGCCGCGCCGCGGCCTGCGCGGTGATGTACTCATAAGCGATGAAGCGGTTCATCCAGTTCGCCGGCCGAGATCCCTCCTTGATGTAAGCCGTCGCCGCACCGACCGTTGGATCCGCGAGGTGACGGGCCATCCGCCGTAACGAGCCGGTCGTGAAGATCACGTCGGCGTCGATCACCAGGACCGCGTCGTACCAGCCCTCCGTCCGGATCCGGCGCAGCCCGTGGTTGATCGTATGGGCCTTGCCCTCGCCGCCACGCTCACGCCGCAGATGGAACACCTGGCCCGGGTACTCGAGGGCCTTCGCCTGCACGAGCTCCGGCGTTGCGTCGGTACTGGCGTCATCGACGACGTACACGCGCAGTCGGTCGCGCGGATACTCGAGCTGAGCCAGCTGATCCAGAGTGCGCTCGATCACCGCCGCCTCGTTCCAGGCGGGAACGACCACCGCCACTCTGGGATACAGGTCTCCAACGACCTCCGTCGGGCGCCGGAAGCAGTGCAGCCCGGCCAGGACGAATTGGAAGCATCCGGCGATTAACGGCAGCGCCCCCATGAACACGAGCACGGCCAGGAAGATGTCGAGCGCGGGCATCAGCCGCTCCGCGGCGACTAACCCGCCACGGGCAACGGAGCGTCGAGCAGCTCGGCGAGAACTCCGCGGCAGTACGAGTAGCGACCGATCGTGTCGCTGCGGTGGCTGTCGGTGCTGAGCAGGATCGGCACGCCGCGGCGCCGGAACGGCATCAGCGTCCGCGTACTTGGGCAACGCCACCGCTCGGACACTTCGATCTGGGCTCCGGCCTGCGCGGTGACCGTGGCCAGCTGTTCAAGCAGCGCCAGCGGCACATCGTCCTCGTCCAGCCCGAGCTTCGGCAACACGCTGAACATGTGCGCGATCACAACTCCCGGGTACCGCTGGACCGCCGCTTCGGTCGACGCGACGATCGCCGCCAGGACATCGGCGGCCGAGAGGGTCCCGTCGACCAGTTGCGCCCTGACTTCGCTCGGAGAGTGGGGCCCGTCCGCCAACGGCACCTGGTGGTCGGCGGCATAGATCGCGTCGATGCCTGCCAGGTCCGGGGGCAGATCGAGATTGCCAGCGGTGTCCAGCAGTTTGGCCTCGACCGCGCAACGCAAGCGAACTTTGGTCGTGGCGCTCACTCGCCGCACCGCGTGGACGTACTCGTGCACCCAGTCGGTACCGGCGCGCACGTGATCGACGCAGGTCAGCTCCGACAGCCCCAGACGCTCGGCCTCTGCCACGTTGTCCTCGATCGTGTCGCGCCCATCCGAGAAGTTCGAGTGGACATGCATGTCCTGGCGCGCGCTCATGCCGGCGCTTACGCCCTCACCGGTCATGCCGGTGCCGGCGCCGGTTCGAGCTCTTGCCCTTGCAGGGCGGTGATCTCCTCGAACGGGAGGAAGCGCTCCTGCCAGAACCGCACCATCGCCAGATCCGCGAACGGCAGCGATCGCTGTCCGATCGGCTCGCCGATCGCATCGGCCACGCACAGCCAGGGCATGTCCACGCCGCTGGCTACGGTCAGCGCCATCGTGCCGGGGAAGCGCGGATTGACCTCGAGGAGAGCGGGCTCACCGTGCACGTCCAGCTTAACCTGCACGTTTGCGACCCCGGTCAGTCCGATCAGCTCGGCGATCTCACGTCCAATCGTCTCCAAACGATCGTCATGCAGCGTGCGGCTGGTGACGGCGATCCCCGAGTCGACCTTCAGGCGCTCGCGCGGCACAACCGCGATCACGCGACCATCCCGGTTGGCCAGTACATCCAAGGAGTACTCGGCGCCGGGCAGCAGCTCCTGGACCAGCAGCGAGCCATCCCGTTCCAATGGCTCCAGCTGACCGACGTGGTCGGCACGGTGGATCCCGCGCGATCCGCTCCCGACACGGGGCTTGACGATCGCGGGCAGCGGCGCCGACGCCGGGTCAAACGCCTCGTCGACGAGCACCGTGTCGGGTGTGCGCACCTGCCCGTCGCAGCGTCGATGCAGCGCCCACTTGTCCAGACATATCTCGAGCGTCTGCAGCGGCGCGAGCACCAGTCGCACTCCCGCCTGTTCGAACTCCGCTCGGCGGGCGCCCAGCGGGATCAGCTCGCTGTCGACCGTCGGCACGAGCACATCGACCGACTCGCGCACGCAGAGCGCCAGGATGCTGTCGGCGAAGCGCTCGTCATCTCCGCGGAGCAGGATCACGCGCCGGTCGGCGTCCACCAGGTACAGGCCCGCCCCGTAGGGATCAATGTCGCCCGCCAGCAGAGTCACCGGTCGCCGCGCCAGCGCCTGCAGCAGGCACACGCCTGACGGACCGCCGACGCCGGTGATCAGGACGCGTGGACGAGCAGATGGGGAGTCAGGAGACATTTGCCGCGACTGGGACCGTTTGTGGTTCGGGGAGGGTCGCGGGGCCCGGAACCGATGTCGCGTCGTTATCGCGGACCACCTCGAGCGGCTCCGCGTAGTGCGTTGAGCCAAAGCGACTCCAGTAGCGGGCCGTGGCTCGCAGCAGATCCTCCTGCAGATAGCGACGGATCTTCACCTGGGAGCCGTAGGCACCGATCACTTCGATCTTGCGCTCGATCCAGTCGTCGATGCCGACGAAGCGGGTTGGGCGGAAGTCGATGCTGGCGGACGGAGCCTGGTAGCAGTACACGCGCTGCACGTTGCGCGCGGCCACGAGCGTCGCGTCATGCACGTTGCGGTGGTCCTGGTGCACGTCGTTGTGACTGTGCGTGTAGATGATCGTCGGACGGACCCGCTTGATCACGCGCTCGATCGCCCCGATCACGACGCCGCCGTCGCTGACGTTGATCTGGGTGTCGGCAAGTTCGGACAGGAACAGGCGAGCACCCATCAGCTCCGCCGCGTGGCGCGACTCGTTGGCGCGCTCGGACACGACCCCACCCACCTCGCCCCCGGACAACGTGAGCACGTACACCTGGTCACCGAGGGCGCTGTGGCGGACCAGGATCCCGCCGCAACCGATCTCGACGTCGTCGGGATGGGCGCCGATCGCCAGCACCACCTCGCGCCGGTCGGATTTGCGGGCATGTGACGCCGAGATCAGGTCCGCGACCTTGACCGCCAGCGCCGGCCCGTCGACCGGCTTGGTGAGGAAATCATCGGCTCCGGAGCGCAGCGCGCCGACCGCGGTGTCGAGGCTCGCGTTCCCCGTTAGGATCAAGATGCCGGCCAGCGGGCACAATCGCTTGGTCTCGCCGGCAAGCTCGATGCCGCTGCGGCCGGGCAGGTTGACATCTGCGATCACCAGATCCCAATCCTCGGTGGCGAGCGTGTCGAGCGCCTGCTCGGCGCTTGTCACCCAGGTCACGGTCGCCAGTGATCCGATGATCTCAATCGCCACGGCGGCGAACAGCTCGTCATCCTCGACGAACAGCACATTCGCGAGTGATCCGGCGGGATTGTCAGGATGAACGGGCATCTGATCCGGCGACGATCGACATTCGTGGTCGTCGGATGGACGCAAGCGACGATCTCCATACTCCATGTTCCTCCATTTCCAACGTGTCCGTTCAAATTCTTCGGAACCTGAGTGGTTCGAGCAGGTCCGGCTCACGCTCGACGACGGCGCGCAGACGACCGCACACGTCGCGATCCATCCACTCGAGTCGACGGAGCTACGCATCCGTCGACTTCCTGGGCTCGCTCGTCTCGAGCCGTGGTGTCACGAGAACGACGTGTCCGAGGCGCTCGTCGGCGGGTTCTACATTCGCCGGGCCGGACTGCCGGGCGAGCCGGCACTGTCCGCCACCCCGCTGGGCGAACTGTGGCTTGACGGCGCTCGCCAGGCGTTCGTTCCGTTCACGTTCCCGTTCGGTCAGCACCGCGCCTGCATCAGCGTCGTCGGCGACGAGGTGAAGATTGCGCGCCGGGACGCGTTCGCCGCGCAACCCGCGGGCGACCTGCTGCAGGCCGGCCCTCTGCTTGTTCGTGACGGGCGTGCGCTACACGGCGATCAGGAGGGGTTCTCTGCCAACGCTGACCAGTTCGACTCGGACATCACGGCCGGGCGCCATCCCCGGGCTGCACTCGGCTGCGATGGCGAGCGCCTGATCGCGCTCGCCTGCGACGGGCGAGGCGACGAGGACGCCGGACTCACGATCGACGAGCTCGCGGACACGATGGCCGCGCTCGGCGCGCATGAGGCACTCAACCTCGATGGCGGTGGCTCGACGTCGCTGATCAGCGCTGGGCGCCTGCGTAACAACCCTCGCGAGGCGCACGAAGTTCCCGTCGTCGGCGGCCGGGCGATCGCCACGGCGCTGCTATTCATCCAGCGCTGAACGCGATTCTCGTAACGCGCCGTATGGTGGGTGAGATGCGCGTTCTGAATGGACTCATGTTCTTTCCCCGCGGCGGGTCCGCGCACGTTGCGCGGTCGCTGTCGGCGGCGCTGCCGGCGAACGGATGGGACGTCCGGATCCTCAGCGGCTCGCTCAGCGGCGGACCCGGCGACGCCGCTGAGTTCTACCGGGGCCTCGACGTTCACACCGTGGACTTCGCGACGGGAGAAGCGCCGATGCAGCCCTCATACGAGGATCGGCCCGGGGCTGCGGACCGCTGCTTTGCGCTCGTCGACGACGCCGAGTACCACGCGCATGTCGCGGCCTGGGCGGCGGCGCTGCAGGACGCCGAGGTGGGCTCCTTCGATGTGCTGCTGCTCAACCACCTGACCCCGTTGAACGAGGCCGCCCAGCGCGTCGCCCCGGAGATCCCGGTCGTCGGGCACCTGCATGGAACCGAGCTGATCATGCTCGAGCGCATCCGTACTGGCGCGCCGGCCGACTGGACGCATGCTGACGCTTGGGCGGGGCGGATGCGTTGTTGGGCTCAGCAGTGCGCTCGCGTCGTCGTGCAGACCTCCCGCAACGTCGACCGGGCAGTCGACCTGCTCGGCATCGATCGTGACGTGTGCGTGGTCGTCGCGAACGGCTTCGACCCGGAGCTGTTCACACCACGGCCGGTTGACCGGAGCCTGTTCTGGCGACGGATGCTCGTGGAGGCACCGCGCGGCTGGCGCCCGGACGAAGCGCCGGGCAGTGTCGGGTACGGCGCCGAGCAGGTCGCGCTCCTGACCGATGCCGTGGTCCTGGTCGCGGTGGGTCGCTATACGGCGGTGAAGCGACTCGGGCTGCTGATCGAAGCGTTTGCCCGGGCCGAGCAGCGAACGCGACAGCTACCGGCGCTGGTGATCGTCGGTGGCTTCCCCGGCGAATGCGAGGGTGAGCATCCGTGGGACGCAGTGCGACGCACCGGAGCACGCAACGTGTTTCTCGCGGGGTGGCACGAGCACGCGGCATTGTCGGAGTTTCTGAATGCCAGCGACGCGCAGGTGCTCGCTTCGGTGCGCGAGCAGTTCGGCCTCGTCCTCGTCGAGGGCATGGCCTGTGGCCTGCCTGCAATCGGCGTCAACCGTCTCGGTCCCGGCGAGATCATCGACGACGGCCGCAATGGCTGGCTGGTGGAACCCGACGACCTGGAACAGCTCACCGAGGCCCTCGTCGCGGTCCTCGATGACGATTCCGAACGTCTCAGGCGAGGGGTCGCCGCGCGCGACACTGCCCTGCGTCGTTGGAGTTGGCCGGCCCTGGCGGGGGACATGGCGGCGGCGCTTGCAGAGACGTCGCGTTACTGCTCCTCGCGGTCGCCGCTTCCCTTCGGGATCGAGCCGTCAGCGCGGTGATCGGCCCAGGTCGACGCTCGCCGGTTCACCGACTCCCGGTACGCAAATCGCCCGCACGAAAGCGGGCGATTTAGTACATGGAGCTAAGCGGATTCGAACCGCTGACCTCCTGGGTGCGATCCAGGCGCTCTACCAACTGAGCTATAGCCCCAGGCTGAACGGGGAGTGTAGCCCGAGTGGCGACCCACGGCTTGCAGGATAAGTCGCGTCTGCCGATAGCCTGATTGCTGGGCTACGAGGGTCCAATGAGCTTCCGCAACCGCCTCACTTCGTTCTTTGTCCTGATCGTGCTCGTTCCGATGCTCGCGATCGGGCTCCTCACCTTCAAGCTGATCGATGACAGCGGACAGGGTCGCGCGGGCGCGCGGGCCAACGGTCTGGCGGCCGCCGCAAACAGCATCTACCACAGCGATCAGCTCGCAGCACGCGCCGACGCAGAGGCCGTCGTCAACGCCATCGCCGGGGTCTCCAACGCCCAGGTGGCGAGGCGGCTCGGACAAGTTGCAGACGCCGCCGGCCTGGTACGCGTCGTGGTGTATCGGGGCGGGCGACTCGTGGCTGACGTCGGCTCCTCGAACGCCGTCGCGCCGGGCACCGCCGAATCTCGCAGCCATGCGGTTCTCACCACCGTCGAGGCGTCCTCCACAACAGCCGCCGAGCTTGCCACCAGCCTCTCTGGCTCGCGCAGCGCAGCCATCGTCCGAGAAGGCGGCAGAACGATCGCCTCAACGGTGACGGGAACGGTGCCGGTAGGCCTCGAGTCAGGCGACGTATCGATCGGACACAGCAGCTGGGCTGCCGCCACCACGCCGCCCAGTGCAGGCTTTGGATCGCACTCGGTGACAGTCACGATGCTGTCGAACCTGTCCGCGTCCGCCACCTCAGAGTCCGCCAGCAAGCTCCTGGCGATCGGATTCCTCGGCGGGTTCGTGCTGCTGACGTTCTCGTTCGCAGTGATCGCCTCCCGCGGTCTGGAGCGAATGGTCGGCCGGTTCCTGCGGGCCGCCCGGCAGCTCGGCGGTGGCGACTTCTCAGCCCCGGTGCCGGTCGAGGGCGCCGACGAGTTCGCGATGCTCGCCGTCGAGTTCAACAACATGTCCGCACAGCTGGAGGAGCGGTTGCGTCAGCTCGGCGACGAGCGCAAGCGCCTGCGCGACTCGATCCGTCGTGCCGGTAAGACGCTCGAATCAAATCTCGATCCGGCCGCCCTGCAAGCCCTGACGCTGAGCACCGCGGTGGTCGGCATCGACGGCACGTTCGGCCGGCTGTCGATTCGCGACGAGGACAATGCGCCGCTGCGTGAGGCCGTTCGGGAAGGGTCGCTGACCGGTGTCGAGTCAACCGTGCTCGCCGCCGAGCAAGCAGCGTTGCAGGATCGAGCGCTCGGGGAGGCGATCGGGACGGACGAAGCCGTTCTTGCGGTGCCGCTGGAGCCGATCTCCGCAGATGGCCGGCCCTCGGGCCTGATCACCGTCGGCCGTCACGGTCAGCCGTTCAGCGATGACGATAAGGATCTGCTGCAGTCCCTCGTCGGACAGGCGGCGCTGGCCCTCGAGAACGTGCGGCTGCACGAGGAGGCTCAGCGGCGCGCGCAGACTGACCTGCTGACCGGGCTGAGCAACCACGGACGCTTCCAGGAGCTGCTCAGCTACGAGATGGACCAGGTGCGCCGCTACCACTACCCGGTCGGCCTGATCATGATCGACATCGACAACTTCAAGTCGGTCAACGACACGCATGGCCACCTGCAGGGCGACCTCGTGCTCCGCAAGGTGGCGCAAGTCGTCGAGGAGAGCTCTCGCGAGGGCGACTCGACGGCCCGGTACGGAGGCGAGGAGATGGCGGTGATCCTCCCGCATACCGACATCGACGGCGCGGTCGTGATCGCCGAACGTATCCGTCTCGCGATCGCGGAGCTGCAGATCCCGTTGCTCGACGGCGAGGGCGAGTTGCGAGTCACCGCCAGCGTCGGGGTGAACGCAAACACCGATGGCGACAAGGACGCGCTGATCGCCGAGGCCGATGCGGCCCTGTATCGAGCCAAACACGAGGGCAAGAACCGGACGGTGCGTGCAACCCCACTCCCAGCGAGCGCGGGCCGAGCCGAGTAGGCTTTTACCATGGGTTTGCTGGATGAAGCCATCCGCGAGCATCTCGACCTGAAGCGCCGCCGGGGCGCCGATCCGGCCGAGATCGAGAAGGCGGAGCGCGAAGCACTGGGTCCGGTTCGACGCGATCGAGCAGCGGTTGCGGCTGGCTATGAGGACGCTGGCGACGCTCCTGCGGCGCTCGCCGACCGTCCGCAATACGACGAGCCCGCCGGGTTTGATGAACCCACGGCTGTCGATCCGCCGACGGCATACGACGAGCCTGTGGCACCGGTTGACGAGGCGATCGACTTTGAAACTGTCGAACCGACGCCCGCCGCACCCCAACCGACGGCTCACGCCGAGCAGCTCGTCGAGGAACGCCGCACACCGAAGCGGCGCTCATTGCTGCATCGCCGGCACCGCGATGCGGACGAGACGACCCCGGTCGAGGATGTGGACGCTGAGCGTTCCGAACCAGCGTCGAGCTCTGTCGCTGACGAGTTTCACCTCCCCCGCGATGAGGCCATCTTCGCGGGCGAGCACGAATCCTACGAGCACGTCCATAGTGATTTCGACGAGCCCGAGGACGACTACGGCGTCGAGCCGGCAATGCCGGAGTCCGATCAGGGACACGAGCCGCCGGCCGCACCACCCGTCCAGCGGTACGAGCCTCCCGCTCCGCAGCCGGCGCCGCCAGCGCCGCCTACCCCGGAGCCGGTCGCGCCCGATGACCCGATCCTCGGCGAGACCGTCGAGTACGACGTCGAACGCGCCCTGCGCGAGGACGATGACGAGGACGAGCTGCTGGAGGAGACGCCCGAGTTCCTACAGGACACCCCGGACCACGACCGCCTGTGGTTCGAACAGAAGCCCCCCAAGGACTTCGACATCTAGTTAGACCTGGCTATCCTCGGTCTTCCCTGGGGCCATAGCTCAGCTGGGAGAGCGCCTGCTTTGCAAGCAGGAGGTCACCGGTTCGATCCCGGTTGGCTCCACTCGGAGGAAAGTGCTGGAAAAGGACACTTTCGTGCCCTGTGGAGATCGAGGGTGACGACCGGTCCGGGTTGGGCCGGGGTGCATGAGGGGTGCATCAGCATCTTGTGCAGCGTCGCTGCGCCACTGCTGCCAGCCAAAGGAGAAGCGCGGTCCTCGCAGACACGCTGACGGTGTGAACTCAGACGTGTCGGACCTCGCCACGGAATCGGGTCCGCTCCTGAGGGTGATCGGCGTCGCGGCGCCTGCGGGGGGATTCGCGTCGCTGGAGTTCGGGTTCGCCTCGGGAGTCCTCAGCCTGCGATGCGACGACGACACCGACGAGATCATCGTCGAGGTCGGTCGCAACGATCCGTCAGCGCTACCCGTGGCCGACCCTGGGTGCAAGGTCTGCTCGGCAAATGGATCGAATGTGCGTGGAGCTCCGCAATCATCGGGGCTACACCGATGCCTTCCAGCTCAGGCTCATGAACGACGAGCGCGAGGAGGAGTCTCGCCAGCTCGAGGTCGCCGGCTCGGTCATCGACGTTCGCCTTGTTATTCCTGGCAACGCCGCCGCTTAGATCCAAGAGCAGTCTGTGGCCGTGCGCTACTCCTGCTCCTGCATGTATCGAACTCCCGCGCGAACGGCAGCGTCAGCCTCGGAGATCCCGCGACCGTATCGCGGCCACACGGTTTGTCCGGCTTCAAGCTGAACAAGATCAGCCCAGAACACGCCGTCGGCGTCCGAGCTGAAGATGAGGCGAAGACCCTTCTTGGCGAACCACGCCTGAACCCGAGCAACGTCCCTCGCGAGCGCAGGATGGTCGTCTGGCATGTCGTGATGGTAGGGGTGGATGCGCCAACCGAGAGTGCCGCACAGATCGACGGGCGGAAGCGGTTAAGGACTGGGCGGCTCAGCGGATTCGCTCGCCGCGTCGATATTCCGCTACGACTCGGATCGCCCCGACGATCGCTCGGTTGAAGGCGGCCAGTTCCTCCGCAGGGACCCATAGTTCGCGATGGGCGCGGCTGCCGACTTGCTGCTCATCGTAGGTCGTGAGCGCGCTCACGAGCACGTCGAACTCGGTCACGTAGCCGACATGGTTGTGGCGCTCATCCTTCGAGTTCCAGTCGCGTGCGATCTGCTCCGCATAAGTGAAGGTCATGACCGGATAGAAGATCGGCTGCTCCGGGAGACGAGGCGGGAACTCTCGGAAACCGGCCGCCTCAATTAAGCGGAGCTCCGCTTGGCCCACCGGACGCCACAACGTTCGCGTTCGATCGGCAGGCATCGCAGCGTTCTACCGGACTGGGGCCGTGAAGGGTTCGCCAGGATCGACGACGAGTACCAGTGCGTCACCGCTGGGGGTAGCCCGAGGTGGTAGCCGCGTTTCCCATACATTTCGACGCGTGGATGTAGGGATGACTCAGCTCTACGACCTCCGAGCGCAGGCTGATCTCATCGCCAAGATGCAAGAGACAAGCCTGACGCGCCAGGACATCGGGCTAGCGCCAGATCCGCTTGTCGGGTCTCCCGAATGGTAGGACGCCGTTGAGCGGGGACGCCTCCGTCGCTACGACCTGAGCGGCGTGATCGCGCGGGAATGGTGGGGCAGCATGGCCGATTGGCCCGAGTTCGAGTTGCGCCAGGACTCCGGAGCATTGACAACGTGGACACGCGAAGGTGATGCCCGCCGGTTCGCGCCGGAGCTTCGTGCGCGAGTCGTATACGTCGAGCACCCGTGGAAAAACCCGACGCCGCACCGCGGCGAGATGAGCAAGCTCGTTCTCGGCCTATGGGTCGAGGACAGCGCCTCACGAGTGTCTGCCTTCGCGCCCGGGCCTGGCGGTGCGGGCTACCGGCTTTCGCGTCAGAAGGGCGAGGCGGCGCACTTTCTATACGTCTCCGATCGGTCGAGAGCGGTCGAACTGCTCTCCGCACTCGAGGCCTCCGGGCGGACCGGCAGGCTCTGGGGCGGCGGCACACCTTCGCTCTGGATCGTTCAGATCTGGGCGGGACAAGCGAGCGATGCCAAAGCGGAGTCACCGAAGCTCCACGAGATCGCTCAGCGATACGGCGGCCGATACGACGGGGGCGAGATCATCGAGGGTGAGATCTGGGGACCGCTTCCGGTTTGATCGACGACCGGCACTCCGCGCATGAGTTGGCCGCGGCGCTGGTTCGAGATCGGCGCCGGAGCGAGCTGACCCCGCGTTGGCACGCTAATCGCGCCCCGGTTCACCGGCGGCAAGGAAGTACGCCCGGTCCTTCGGTCTGTCGGCCGCGCGCTTTGATTTGTGGATGTCCTCGAGGGCAGCCACGAGCACGGCAATGCGAGTGCCGGCGACAGTGATGTGCTCCGCGCGGGGAGCGAGTTCTCCGTAGCCGCCAGGGAAGCCGGTCGGGGCGAAGCTGAGGTCAAGCTGGCCGTGTCGCGTCGCCAGGTTCCAGACGGTGGCGGCGAGGAGGCTGCGAGGCGTGAAGTAGTCGGGCGGGAGCGGGACCCAGGCGGCTGTGTTCGCGGGATCGGTGACCAGGCGGCAGTCGAGCTCGTTCAACGCATCAGCGAGACGCTGCAGGTTGGCCTCGTGACGGTCGGGCGTGAGATCGATATCGAGGGTGTCGTAGCGGCGGCCATGCGACTGGATGCCGGCGCCGCCGATGACGACGAACTGCACCTCGTGATCGACCAGAACCCTCAGGAGCGCTTCGCGGTCAGCGTCGATCGCAGGGGTCATGAGACCGGAGTCTGTTGGCTCAGCCATTCAGCAATCCTGTCCCCCGCCGCCCGCTCGTCGGAGGTGCTCGCGGCGTCTCGCTCACATAGGACATCGAGCACGGCTTGAAGTGCGAGTGAGTCGCGGCGGGCCGTGCGAGCGTCTGACGCGTCGGCGATTCTCAGCAGGTCGATCAGTCCGGCTGCCTCGAGGGGTCCCGCCGGTGTATCGAACGCCACCCGGTTGCGAGCAAGGTCCGCTTCGCCTCCCGTACCTGCGGGCGCCTCCACAATGACGACGCTCACTCCGCCCGACAAGATGTGTCTGCCGCTCCGGGTCCGCCGAGCGCCCGTCTGTCGGAGGCGATAACCCACCCCGTCGACAGACCCACATACCTCGATCGTCGCCGAACCGAGCACGAGCGGCCAGCCATGCAGCGCCCCAGCTACCTCTCCGATGACGAGCCCTAACGCGCCCGCCGCGGCAAGCTCGGACAATCCCCCTGCGATGTTCGGAGCACCGGGAGGGGTGAGCCGCCGGACTCGCTCGAGCGGATCAAGTTCGAGCTGCATCGCGATCTGCGGCCACCAACTGCGGTCCTCGACCAGGAGATGTGCGTCGAACTGCAGGCCGCACGCGTGCGCGACCAGCTCGACGTCGTCGACGCTGACGCTGCGATCGCCCCGTTCCCAGCGTGCGATCGTGGCCTGGCGGAGGCCGAGGCGTTCGGCCAGCTGGCGCTGCGTGAGTCCCGCGCGACGCCGGGCCATCATCACATAGTCGCCGCCTCGCATACCAAAATGGTATCAGTGGGGTGGACAGAAGGGTGGACGGATGGGTGGATTCCAATTCCACCCCTAACGACCCAAGAAGCCCCGCCGCATAAGGAGACTTGATCAGCGCTCGGGCCCGACTACCCGCCCCCCACGTAGGAAAACGCAATGTATGGGGTTCGGGTAGTCGGGCCCGAGCTTTGTGGCACTGATGTGCGGCGGGGTATGCGGGGAGTCGGGCGCGGCGAGTGCCGGAGAAGGTGTGGTTCAGCGGAAGGTTCCGAGCCGAGTGACATGCTGTAGGAAGTCAGACAGCGAGGAAGCGGCATGGAGATCCAGAGGCGGGTTCTGAAGGACGGAGCTGTGCGCTGGCGGGTGCGCTGGCGGCAGGGTGGGCGGTATCGGGTACAGACGTTCGACCGTAAGGGTGATGCGGTGACGTTCGGCGCCGAGCTTCGGCGCCGGCAGCAGCTCGGCACGCTCACCGAGATGGACATGGGCCGGGTCACGCTCGCCGATTACGTGGTCGGCACGTGGTGTGAGGCGTACGCATCCCAGCTCTCGCCGAAGACGTGGATGCACTACCGGCAGCTCCTGAACAAGCACATCCTGCCGGCGCTCGGTCCGCTCGAGCTCCGGGCGATCAGGCCGGAGACGATCGCGCGCTGGCAGGCTGAGCGGCTCGCTGCAGGACATGGCCGCGTTTCGGTCCGGTATGCGCTCACTCTCCTCGGAGCGATCCTCCAGCGCGCGTTCGAGAACGGCCAGATCCCATCGAACCCGGCGCGAGCGGTGCGAAAGGCGGCGCTGCCGCGCCGCGCCGAGGTCCGTCCGCTCGCGCCGGCGTCGGTCGAACGAATGCGTGCGGCGAGTTCGCCGCGCGACGCGACGTTGATCAGCGTCTTGGCGTACGCCGGCCTCAGACCCGGTGAGGCGCTGGCGCTCCAATGGCGCGACATCCGCGAGCAGACGATCCTGGTCGAGCGCGCGATCTCGCTTGGCGAGGAGAAGGACACGAAGACGGCGGCTCATCGGACGGTGCGTGTGCTCCAGCCGCTCGCCGTCGACCTCCGAGAATGGCGGCTCAGAAGCGGCCGGCCATCCGAAGACTCGCTGATCTTCCCGTCAGCGACTGGCGCGCCCTGGACGCTCGCGGCGTACCAGTCGTGGCGGCGGCGAGCCTTCAAGCGCGCGATCGAGGCGGCGGGGCTCGCCCACGGCCGTCCGTACGACCTCAGGCACTCGTTCGCGTCGCTGCTGCTCCACGAGGGGCGCTCGGTGATCTACGTCGCCCGCCAGCTCGGCCACGACGCTCGACTCACGCTCAGCACCTACGGGCACGTCATGGACGAGTTCGAGGACATGCCCCGGCTCGACGCGCAGACGGCGATCGCCGAGGCGAGGGCGGTCGTGCACGACAGCGCCGCCTCCACGAGCTGACCTCACTCCGGACATCCGTCCGCAGCTCCGCTCCTCCGGCCGCCCGGATTCACGCTGGGCTGAGGGTGCACCAGGGGTGCACCAGTTTGTCTCGCGCCGTCCTTTCGTGTCCTCCCGTGGCCAACTGAAAGACGACATTTGCAGGCATTTTCGAGACACCACGAGACACGAGTGGAGAAACTGATCTGCTTTGCAAGCAGGAGGTCGTCGGTTCGATCCCGTCTGGCTCCACCTTCAGAAGGCCTGCTAGTCGGCTGTTTCTGGCTGGCTGTGCATGCTGGTGATGTCAACGACCTACAGCTGATCCTGAGCCTGCTTTTCATCTGCGTTTCCGGCGGGTCCGAAGATGGCCGCGAACGTCGGCAGGTAGATGCGCTGAGGGAGGATGCGCGCGATTACTCGTTGCGCTCCCGGCTCTGGGGGAGGGGTCGCGCCGCCCATGTGTAGCGCGTACATCTCCTTGTGAAACGCACCGTCATGGTCGTCAGAGAGTTCGACGCTGCCAGAGATGGTCGCGTAGTTCGGGCCGTCGCCCGCCTGGTTTGGGCGGTCGACGGGCAGGCCGTGGATGAGCAGGGTCACGCGGGGGTCGCGGCTGATGTTGATCGTCTTGCGGCGACCCTTGATGGTGCTGAACAGGATCTCGTCGCGGTCGCGCTTGACGAAGATCACGGATGTTTGGGGCGTCCCGTCAGGGTCGGTGGTCGCCAGGATGCTGAGATGGGGGCCGTCGAGGATGTCCCGGACGGCCTCGTTGAGGATCGGATGGTCGAGATGGGTCATGCATGCTTTGACTCGCGGGGAGACCCCGAAGAATCGCGGCCGACCGATTCTTTTCAGCGACGGCGCGAGTCAACATGGTGATGGCGATGACCAGCGTGGAGCCGAATCGTTTCGAGGCAGCGACCGCCCCCTACCGGCGGGAGCTGCTCGCACACTGCTACCGGATGACCGGCTCGGCCCACGATGCCGAGGATCTGGTTCAGGAAACCTACGCACGGGCCTGGCGGGCGTTCGAGCGTTTCGAGGGCCGCTCGTCGGTGCGGACCTGGCTGTACCGGATCGCGACCAACGTGTGTCTGACTTCCCTGAAGAGTTCCCAACGGCGGCTGCTGCCATCGGGGCTCGCACCAGCATCCTCAGATCCTGACGCGCCGGCCGCCCCGGCACCGGGCGACGTGGCATGGCTTCAGCCGATCCCCGACCGCCTCGTTCTTGACGAGCGCGGCGACCCGGCGGAGGTGGCCGCCGGCCGTCAGAGCGTGCGTCTTGCGCTTGTCGCCGCCGCGCAGATCCTGCCGCCACGCCAACGTGCCGCCTTCTTCCTGTGCGACGTTCTGGACCAGCCTGCCGCTGACGCGGCCGCCGTGCTGGACGTGTCGGTCGGGGCGCTCAAGAGCCTGCTCCAGCGCGCCCGAGCCCGACTGGAGCAGCAAACCGTGGCCGACGAGCAGCTCGCCGAGCCCACCGACGGGCGTGCTCGCCTGATCCTCGACCGCTACATCGCCGCGTTCGAGCAATCTGACATCGAAGCCATGGAACGACTCCTCGCCGACGACGCCGTCCTGGAAATGACCGGCACCACGACCTGGTTCTCCGGCAAGGCGACATGCGTCCCGTTCATCGCTGCCCAGGCCATCGGCCGGCCCGGCGACTGGCGAATGGCTGCCCTCCACGCCAACGGTCAGCTCGGTGTCGCCGCCTACCACCTCGACGACCGGAACCGTTACCAGCCGTTCGCGATCGTCATCTTGGCTTCGAGCCTGACTCACCTGACCCGCATCACGCTGTTCACCGAGCCCGCGCTATTCAGCCGCTTCGGACAACCCCCCGAGCTCACAGCCTGACACGCACTCGCGATCCGCATCTCACGATCGGCTCTCGAGACAGACCCGCTTTATACATGGTCACGTTGCCTGTCAGCGGATCGTGCGCGGCGTGAGGCCGGTGCCGGCGGTGGGGCTGACGTCCATCCATTGTGTGCCGGTTCTCACGCACACCGCTGCGTTGCGCGTGAATACTCGTCGACTTCCACGACTTCGCTCCGCCCAGCGCTGTTGACGTAAGCGACCGCGCATCTCTCCCATCGGGAGACGGAGAGCCCGGCGCCCAATGTCCGGGCGTGGAACGAACGGCAACCGTCGGGACGACCCGGCGAGCAATCACTCACAGGAGGTTCGAGCCACCGCTTCTGCTCGCAGTCCCGGAGCTCTGGGACAGAGGAAGTCACGTACTCGCCAAAGCGAGCTGAGCGCGGTCAACGCTATGTCGTATCTCAAACGAGCGTCAGCTGTGGCGCTCTCAGTCGCGGGGGTCGTTGCGGTCCTCGGGATGTCCCAGGCCGCAGGGCATGCGGCCACACAGCATCAGATCACGGTCCCGACCTACGCAGACGCGGCGTTCAAGACCGCCGCGACCACGCCGGTCCACACCACCCACGCACACGACGCTCGCCGGCACCGTCTGAGCAGCCACCGCCGGCATCACCGGCATCGCCTCGCGCTGCCACGCGACTACGCCGCCTGGTCCAAGGTCGCAGGATGCGAGGAGAGCGGCTGGCACACCCCCGGCGGCGAATACCCCGACAGCATCGGGATCAATATCAACAACTACGAGGCGTTCGGGGGGACCCCCCAGCCGGCCGGCACCGCGACGATCCGTCAGCGCGCGCTGCAGATCCAGGTCGCCGATCGGATGATCCGCAGCTACGGCATTGCCGTCCCCGATCAGAACGGATGCGACGGAGGCTGGTGAGCGCGAGGCGCGACGGTTCTACGAGGTGAGGGGCGCCGCTGCGGCCGGCCTGGTTCGTTGTCGGATGGTCCTTGCGAGTACGGTTGCTGGATCGAGGGCTCAACACAGCAGCGCTGGCAAAGTTCGATTGCGCTTGCGAAGGCGGTCGACAGCGGGCGCGGCGTGCGCGCCGCGTTGCATCACCTCGATCGGCACGCATCCGAGCCTGGAGCCGAGAAGGTCGCCGAAGCGCTTGCTCGTTTTCTTGTCGCGCGCTGCGACTCCCACCACGACGGCTGGCGAATCGTTCGTCAGGTCGTGGTGGATTCGGCGGCCGACGCGCCGTGGGAGAAATGTGCCCGCCGGGCGGTCCCGGTTGTGGCCAATGATCTGCTGACTCTTCCCGGCGAGGGCGGTCGAACTGGACTCGTGCGCGCGCAACACATTGCAGCGCGGCGCCGGGCTGAGCAGATCGCGGTGCATGTCGATCAGAGAGCCGTTCTCGCTGATCTGGGGCTCAAGTCCTCGTTGATGAGCACAGATCGATGGCAGTCAGCACTGAGCAGCGCTGTCGACGCTCGCTCACGCGAGCAGGTCGCTCGTGCCGTCAGCATCTCAATCCGTTGCCAAACGACCGAATAGAGCGGCGTGTGCCCGCCTCGAGCATCGCTGGACATCGGTCCGGTGGAGAGCGGGAGCAGGCTAGGCGCAACACGCGTGCGTTGGCAGCCTCTGCTCGTGATCCGCAGGCATCGACGATCAGGTAGCTGCCGAAGCGCGCTTCAACAGCCGACCGCGCGGCGGGCCGACGAGGACCCCGTCGCGGTAGATCAGATTGCCGCGGAGGTAGGTGGCTCGAACCCGCGCGCTCAGCACGCGCCCGACGTAGGGGCTAAAGCGGTGGCGGTCGAGCAGCTCATCGCGACTCAGCACCCGCTCGACGCCGGTCTCGATCAGCGTCAGATCAGCGTCCATCCCCGGCGCCACAGCGCCCTTACCCGCGAGCTGGAAGCGCCGTGCGGCGCCCGTCGCCAGCACGCGCGGGCAGCTGGGCAGCGTCAAGGCGGCCGCCGTTCAGGCTCTCACTCACGATCATCTCGACCGTCGACTGGACCCCGGCGATCCCCCCCAGATCGCGAAGAAATCGTCCCCGCGCTTCAGCTCCGGCGGCGCCGGTGAGTGGTCCGAGACCACGAACAGCGCCTCGTCTGCCGAGATGAGCTGCCACAGCGCCGCCACCTCGGCGGCGCTGCGCAGCGGCGGCGCGCATTTGGCGACCGCTCCGAGCGCGATCGCGTCGTCGTCGGTCAGAAGCAGGTGGTGGGCGGTGAGCTCGCAGCTCACGTCGTGGCCGCCAGCGCGGGCCTCCGCCACGAGCTGGACGCCGCGCGCTGTGGAGACGTGGACGATGTGCAGCGGGCAGCCGGTCGCGGCAGCGAGCTCAATCGCGCTGGCGATCGCCTCGGTCTCAGCCGCCGGCGGACGCGACTCGAGGTAGTCCCGGACCGAGGTTCGGCCGCCGGACACCGCGCGTGCGGCGAGCTCCGCGGTGATGCGATCACTCTCCGCGTGCACCAGCAGCGGCAGGCCGAACTCGGCGATCGTCCCCATCGCCTCATAGAGCGTCAGCTCATCGCTGGCCGGGAAATCGGCGGAGCCGCTGGTTGACATGAATGCCTTGAAGCCGACCACGCCCGCGCGAGCCAAGCCGTCGAGCTCTGCGCGATTGCCCGGGATCACGCCGCCCCAGAGGCCGAAGTCGACCCGCGAGTCGGTCACCGCGGCCTTTGCCTGGAAGCCGGCCACGTCAACCGTGGGCGGGCTGGCATTGAGCGGCATCTCCACGACCGTCGTGATCCCCCCGGCTGCGGCCGCCGCCGATCCGGTCGACCACCCCTCCCAGTGGGACCTCGCCCCCGGGGCGTTGAAATGGACGTGTGGGTCGACGCCGCCCGGGAGCACCAGCATTCCGTCGGCCGCAACCTCCTCAGCCGCCGCGGGCGTGGCGATGCTCGCCCCGACCTCCACGATGCGGCCATCCGCCACGCCGATCTCCACCCGCTCCCCGCCAGCGGTCCGGGCGCCACGGATCACCAGGGGGCCGGCACCGTGGCCTGCTCCGCGGTCGCTCACGATCCGCGGTAAACGGAGTACCCGTAGGCGCTCAGAATCAGGGGGACATGGAGGTGCGCGCGGTCATCCTCCACCACAAATGTGACAAGCACCTCGGGGAAGAACGGCGTGCCGGTGTCGAACCGCAACCGTCCGCGGCCGGCACCGATGTCAGGGAACGTCGATACCCGCCCGTCATCATCGGTGACCGCGGCTGCGACCTCAGTCCAGCCCCCACCGGCGTCCGCAAACAACGTCACTGCGATCCCCGTGGCCGGGCCGCCGCGGACCGTGTCGAGGATGTGGGTGGTGATCCGGGTCACGCCGGAAGCACACTAGCCAGTCGCAGCGCGGTGATCTCTCGCTGTTGGTCACACGCGTTCGCGAACTCGACCTCCGGGGGGTTGTCCAGGCGATCGTGCAGCTCCGCCACGATCTCAGCGCCGGAGCGGCCCGCCGCGCGGATCAGAAAGACGAACCCGAACCGTCGCTGGTACTCGACGTTGGCTGCCGCCAGCGCCGTCCGCGTGCCCTGGTCATCGTCCACGCCCGCCTGTTCGGCGGCGCCGATCCGGTCGCCTGCGCGTGGGGCTCCGATCGCCGAATGCGCGGCAAAGGCCTCCAGCCAGTCCGCCCGGCAGAGAACATCGAACGCCCGATCCGATGCGCCCAGCAGCCCTTCCGCCCCGCCGTCGAACGGATCCGCAGCGAGCATCAACTCCACCCAGCGCCGCGAGCTGCAGCACTCGCGAAGCACGTCAGCCGCCAGCCGCACGGACGCGCGCCGCCTCCCGCTCGGCCAGCGTGTTGACCTTGCCCTGTCGAGACCCGGCAAGCTTCCGTTTCACGTGTTCCGAGACGGTCCGTGTCGGATAGGCGATCCCGTCCTCACCGATGAACCTCGGCAGCGTCTCGATCAGCGCGTCGGCGTTGCCGTCGTGGAAGAACGCGGCCGAGCGCCGGCGCTGTACCTGCCCGTCAATCACCGGCGGCATCACACGGTGCAGAGTCGACATCCAGGTGTCGTTTGTGAGGCTCGCGGTGAGGTCCCCGAGGTTGACCAGCAGCGCGTCGTCGACCGGCGAGACGTCATGCCATGCGCCGGCCGTGTCGAGCACCTGCAGTCCTGCGACCTGATCGGCCCACAGCACCGTCACGATCCCAAAGTCGGTGTGTTCAGACATCCCCACCAGCTCATCGGTCGGTGAGATCGTCCCGACGGGCAGCGCGTAGTTGTTGAGTCGCAGCACGTCGATGGAGTGGTCGGTGATCCCCGACATGTATCCGGCCTCCAGCCCCAATGCGTCGGTGAAGATGGCGGTGAGGGCGTCCGCCACGCGACGCGCGTGTGCGAAATACGCTTCGATCGCCTCGCGCCATCCCTCCAGCCGCGGCCATATGTTGATGCCGTAGTCCGCCTCATCGAGGTCGAGCCCGGTGAACGAGCGTGCCTCGACGCCGACGTTGTAGGCCTCGAAGAAGTCGTTCATCATGCCCGGCCGGACGATGCCGGCGCTGAGCGCCAGCGATTCGCTCTTCGGAGGCGTGTAGCCGCGGTTGGCGCCGTCGATCACGTACTCGAGCTTGGCGTGCCGATCCATCCCGAAGAAGTCGTCGATCGCGCCCTTCAGACCTTCGGTCACGGACGCCGGAACACCGTGGCCGACGATCTGCATGAACCCGACGGTCGATGCCGCGTGGTCAAAGGCCGCACACGCTGAGGCGCGCGCCGACGCAGTCCCCGCCTCCACGCACGGCGAGATGTCGACGACCGGAACGACGAAACGTTCGCTGTCAGACATGCACCGACCGTCCTCCGAGCGTGGTCACGTCGCCAGCCTGCGCAATGTGCCGGCGAGCACCTTGACGCCGAGGTCAAGCTGCTCGGGCTCGGTGTATTCGTCCGGATGGTGGCTGAGACCGTCGCGGCTCGGTACGAAGATCATCCCGATCGGCACGTGGGCGCCGAGGACCATCGCGTCGTGGTACGCACCGGAGGCCATATTCAGGTAGGGCGCTCCGAGCTCGGAGCACACCGCCCGTACGGTCTCGACGATCTGCGAGTCGCACGGCGCCGGCCGATCGAAAACCATGTGGCGGAACTCAGCGGAAAGCCCCCGGCGGCCACTGATCTCATCCGTGGCCGCACCGATCGCTCGGACGACCTCCTCACGCGCGTCCAGCACGACATCGCGCACGTCAATGTCGAGCGTCACGACTCCCGGAATGACGTTGACGGCACCGGGCTCCACCTCCACGGTGCCGACCGTGCCGACGGTCGTGCCGCTTGGAGACTCGCGCGCGAGGCGCTCAACCGCAAGGATGACCTCGGCGGCACCGAGGAGCGCGTCGAGACGGAGCGCCATCGGCGTGGACCCAGCATGGCGCGCCTTGCCGTTCAGCGTGAGACGTAGCTGATGCGGCGCTGCGATCCGCTCGACGACCCCGATCGGGATGCCGCGTTGCTCGAGGACCGCACCCTGCTCGATGTGCAGCTCAACAAAAGCGGCGACGGTGCCTGGGTCGAACTGCGCCTCGCCGATCCGGTCGGGGTCGAGTCCAACGCCCCGCATCGCCGCGGCGATCGTCACCCCGCCACGGTCGGCCATCGTGTCGAGCTCCGAGCGTTCCAGCGCGCCGATCATCGCGCGGCTGCCGATGCAGCCGGCACCGAACCGCGGCTCCTCGCCGGCAAATCCGATCACCTCAATCGTTCGACGCGGCACAAACCCCGCCGCGCGAAGCTGTGCGGAAGCGGTGATTGCGCCCAGTACGCCGAGCACGCCGTCGTAGGCGCCGGCGTTGAGGGTCGTGTCGAAATGCGACCCCGTCCACACCGCGGGGAGCTGCGGCTCGCTGCCGCTCCAGCGACCGAACAGGTTCCCGGCGGCGTCAACGCGGGTCTCGAGGCCAGCCTCCCGCATCCATTCTGCGACGAGCGCGGTGGCCTCGGTGTACGCCGGCGTATAGACCTCACGTGTGATGCCAGCGCCCAGCACCTCGGACTGGAGCCGCGCGAGCTGGTCGATGCGCTTGTGCAGGCTTGCGGTTGTGGCCGTCATCACCACCCCTTGGAGGACGAGATTCCATGTTGCTTGTGCACTCGGATGACTGGGAAAACGTCGGACGGTGGGGCCGGCGAGACGCCGGTCCCACCGTCGTTGGGTTTGCTAGCTGCTCGACTTCGGGATCGTGCCGATCACGCCCTTCACGAGGAAGTTCATGTTGGTCACCTGTGAGCTGTTGAGCGAGTACCCCGTCTTCGAGATGAGCTTCCCGGACTGGGCGTACAGCGGACCGGCGAACGGACTCACCTTGCCGCTGGCGAACACCTTCTGCTTGGCGGCGATCTCCGTCTTGACCTTGGCCGGAACCTCCTTCCAGAGCGCACCGGACTCGTCAAAGCTGACCGTGCCCTCGGGCATCGACACGTAGTCGGTGTGGCTCTGCCAGGTGCCGGTCAGGGCCTGCTCAGTGTCCTTGAGGAACAGGGGCTTGAGGTTCCACAGCACGCCCGCCAGGTACGAGCCGGCCCCGACCGCCTTCTGCTGCGTCTGGTAGCCGATCCAGGGGACGCTCTTCTGCGCGGCCACCTGACCCGGCCCGGCGCCCGTCGTCAGGAAGGCGATCGCGCCGGCTCCCGCGTTGATCAGCCCGCTCGCCGCGTTCTGCGCGATCGACACGCTGTCCCAGTTGTTGGTGCACGTGAAGCGGACCTTGATCGACGGGTCGACCGACTGCGCCCCCAGCGCGAAGCCGTTGGACTCGGCGAGGTTGTCGGAGATCGGCTCGCCGCAGATGATGCCGACCTGACCGGTCTTTGCCACCGAGGCCGCCGCCATACCGGCGAGGTAGAACCCGTCCGCGTCGACCGTGAAGTACGTGGAGGTGTTGCTGGGCATCGTCTTGTCGAGAATGCCGACGTACTCGGCCTGGACGATGTGCACCCCGGGGAACTTCGCCGGGTTGACGTACAGCTGTTGGTTGAAGGCGGTCAGGAAGATCAGCTTGTAGCCCTCGGCCACCAGGCTCTTGACCGCGGTGACGTCCTCAGGGCCGTCCGGAACGACCTTGTCCGTCACCTGGACCTTGCTGCCGAACTTGGCCTCCACGCCCTGCTGACCCTGGTACATCGCGGTGTCCCAGCCCAGGTCGTTGGTGGCGTTCTCGTACAGGAACGCGACCTTCAGTGGAGCCTTGCCCGCGCCGGTCGCGGCGCTTGTGCCGGTCGTGCTCGGTCCTGACGAGCTCGAGCCGCACGCCGCCACGGCGAGTGCCGCAAGCATCGCGACCGCCGTGAGGCCACCGGCACGACCTGCGGCACCCCTTTGGATCCAACGTGTACTCATGCCTACCATCCCCTTATCGTTTGACATTCCCAGCCACGCGTTCAGCCACCGTCACGCGCGTAAGGCACTCCGAGGGCGGCCGGCGCACCAAACCGACCCCGTCCCCATCCGCTGGCGACGATCGCCAGCACGATGATCGTCAGCACGTACGGGAGCGCACTGAACACCTCCGGCGGCAGCTGCACACCCCGCGCGCTCAGGTTCGCCCCGAGCGCCGACACGACGCCGAACAGATATGCGCCGGCGAGCACTCCGGCGGGGCGCCAGAACGCGAGGATGACCAGTGCAAGCGCGATCCATCCGGCGCCGCTGGTGATCCCGTCCGTCCACTCCGACGAGATCACGAGCGTGTAGAAGCTCCCGCCGACGCCCGCCAGGGCACCACCGATCAGCACGTGCGTGTACCGGCAGCGGGTCACGCTCACGCCCATCGCGTCCGCAGCGTCCGGGTTTTCGCCCACCGCCCTCAGGTGCAAGCCCTGCCGCGTCCGGTTCACGTACCAGAAGATGGCGATCGCGATCACCCATGAGACGTAGACGAGCGCCGGCTGATGGAAGATGATCGGGCCCAGGATCGGCACGTTGCGCAGGCCGAACACGTTGATCGCGTTCATGATGTGATGGCCCGGGTTACCGCCGAGGTTGGCGAGGTCACCGACGTAGCTGGAGAGGCCGGTGGCACCCGCGAAGATCGTCAGCGCGAGCCCTGAGACGACCTGGTTGGCCCTGAGCGTGATCGTCATGAACGCGTGGATCAGGGAAACCGCCGCCGCGGCGCCGGCGGCCGCAAGGACGGCAACGATCAGCACAAGCCCGTTGGGACCGCTGACATCGCGCGAGACCCAGAACGCGACCACGGCGCCCATCAGCATCATCCCCTCGACGCCGAGGTTCAGGACTCCGGAGCGCTCAGCAAGAAGCTCACCGAGAGCGGCAATCGCCATCGGCGTCCCGTAGAAGATCCCGGTCGCGATCAGCTGGATGACAAGGCCCTTGTTCACGCCGCGACCGCAGCCCTCTCGGGACCGACACGCACCCGGTAGCGGCTGAGGATCTCGCTGCCGAGGACGCAGAAGAGGATGATTCCCTCGATCACCCCGGTCAGGCTCTGCGGGAAGGTCGCGGTCTGAACGACGATCCCGGCATTGGTGATCGCGCCGAGCAGCAGGGCACTGATGACCACGGCGAGCGGGTTGTAGCGGCCGAGCGCAGCGACCACGATCCCGGTGTAGCCGTACTGCGGGGACTGGAGGCCGGCCGGGTCGAGCAGATGCGTGAAATCACCGATCTGGCTTGCGCCCGCGATCGCCGCAACGGCTCCGGAGAGCAGCATCACGATCACGAAGTTGCGCTTGCTCGCCATGCCGGCGTAGCGGCCAACTCCGGGGTTGTCCGCGGTCACGCGCAGCTGGTAGCCGAGCCAGGTGTGACGCACGAGCACGAACAGCAGGCCGGCGAACAGCAACCCGACGAGAAACCCGAACGGCACTGTGAAGCTGCCGCCGCCGATCGAGGGCCAGTCGGCCGCTCCCGGAATCGTCTTGCCGTGTGCGACCAGGTACGCGCTGGGGCCGGTGGTGTCCCGCCAGTAGCTGTTGGAGTCGTTGATCAGCCAGTCGAGCAGGAGCCCGGCGATGTAGTTGAGCATCAGCGACGTGAGGATCTCGTTGGCGTTCAGGTACGCCCGCAGCAGACCCGGGATCGCAGCCCACAGCGCCCCGCCGATCATCGCCGCGAGGATCATTGCCGGCAGCGCCAACCCGATGCCGTGGGCGCCGATCGCCAGCGCCACGCCGGAGGCACACACAGCGCCGATGTACAGCTGGCCCTCGCCGCCGATGTTCCAGATACCCATCCGAAACGCCACCGCGGCCGCGAGTCCCGTCAGCAGCAGTGGCGTGGCGCTCACCAGCGTCTGCGAGATTGCGCTGGTGCTGGTGACCGAAGCCTGCAGCATCGCGTTGTAGGACTGCAGCGGGTTGTGACCGCCGACGAGCAGGACGATGGTGACGATCACAAACGCGAACAGGAAGGCGCCGACCGGTGTCGCCGTCAGCACCCATCGGGGCGTGCGCTCGGTGCGTTTCTCCAGACGAACCGGGATTGCCGGGAGGTTCGCCCTCATGCCGGTCTGCTCCTGACCCATCATCAGCAGACCGATCTCCTCGACGTCCGCGCCCTCCGCGTCGACGATGCCGGTGATCCGCCCGCCAGACATGACCCCAACGCGGTCGGCGAGGTCGAGCACCTCATCGAGGTCCTCGGAGATCATCACCACAGCGGTGCCCCCGTCGGCCGCTTCGACGATCAATTTACGCACCGTCTCCGTGACACCGACATCCAGGCCGCGCGTCGGCGCCGCGATCACCAGCGCGCTGAGGGTTGGAGGCCATCTCTCGGGCGAGCAGCACCTTCTGCGCGTTCCCGCCGGAGAGCTGGCCGACCAGCGACGACGGATCGCCCCGCAGCTCGTATCCCCTCAACAGCAGCGTTCGCGTTGTCAACGACTCGCCCGCGGCGGATCAGCGGACCGCGCGAGAAGGCGCCGGTTCGAAACGACTTCAGGACCATGTTCTCGGCGACATCAAGCCCGGAGGCGAGCCCCATGCCCATGCGGTCCTCAGGAACAAACGCGATGCCCGCGGCCAGCGCCGCGAGCGGCCGCCCGGAGCGAACCGGGGTCCCGCCGACGGAGACCTCGCCGCTGTCGCGCGGCCGCACGCCCGGCTATCGCCTCCGCCAACTCGCGCTGGCCGTTGCCTGCGACGCCCGCGATGCCGAGCACCTCGCCGGCGGCAACGCTCAACGTCACCCGGTCCACCACCCGCGCACCGAGCTCGTTATGGACGACGACCTCAGTGATCTCGAGG
This sequence comes from uncultured Conexibacteraceae bacterium, assembly GCA_963778315.1. Taxonomy (GTDB): domain Bacteria; phylum Actinomycetota; class Thermoleophilia; order Solirubrobacterales; family Solirubrobacteraceae; genus Palsa-465. Next base: position 560,466 of record CAVZTZ010000002.1, read on the forward strand.
CCTGCCGCCGGCGTCTGCTGGGATCGAGCCGCGCGCTGGCGACGACCGAGCTCGATCTCGCGTCCGACCATCATCCGCGCCAGCTCCTTGCGATCGACGCTGGCCCCATGGTCACCGAGCCGAACCGTGCCCGTCATCACACCGCGGCGCAGAACGCTGACGCGGTCCGAGACGGCAAGCACCTCGTGGAGCTTGTGGGAGATGAAGATCACGGAGTTCCCAGCCTGCGCCAGCCGTCTCATCGACGCGAATAACCGCTCCGCCTCCTGGGGCGTGAGAACGGTGGTCGGCTCATCGAGGATCAGCACCTTCGCTCCGCGGCAGAGCGCCTTGAGGATCTCCACCCGCTGACGCTCCCCGATCGACAGCTCGGCGATCGTCTTGCCCGCGGCAACCGGCATCTCGTACTCCTCGGCAAGCCGCGCGACCTCCTCCTCGGCCCTGCGCCGCTTGAAGCGGATCCGTGCGCCGTCCAGGGACCAGCCGAGCATCACGTTCTCGGCCACCGTGAGTCGCTCGACAAGGCTGAAGTGCTGGTGGACCATGAAGATCCCGTGGTGATGCGCGTCCGCAGGCGAGTGCAGAACGACGCGCTCACCATCAACCTCGATGTGCCCAGCCGTTGGCTGGTACATCCCGGTGAGCATCTTGCACAGCGTGGTCTTGCCTGAGCCGTTCTCACCCAGGAGCGCGTGGACCTCGCCGCCCAACACCTCGAAGTCGACGTTCTCGTTGGCGATCACGCCGGGGAAGCGCTTGGTCACGCCGCGGGCCGCAAGGGCGACCCGCGTATCCGGTTCACTCACCACCGCGCCGAATCTAGGTATGGCCACAGATCAGTGGTATGTCCACCGGTCGAAAGTGGCCTGACCACTGGTGCTCCATCGGGATGAGATTCCGCTCAACGCTTGGGAAGCAAACGTGGGGCCACTAGGATCACTGCCGTCCGTGAGCTCCACGAAGAGCCAACAGGAGAGCAGCAAAACCACCCGTACGCCGGTGTTTGCGAGCATCGCCGGGCGGATCCGGGAGCTTGCGGCGTCCGAAGGGCTCGACGCCGGCGATCGTCTCCCGGCCGAGCGTGAACTCGCCCGGATCCTGGGGGTCAGCCGCGCGTCTCTGCGTGAGGCGCTGACCGCACTGCGGATCGAGGGAGCAGTGGAGGTACAGCACGGGAACGGCATCTATCTGCTGCGCTCACCCACCGAAACGATTCCACCGATCGCCGCCGACCTGGCCCGCCGCCACCCCGAGCTGCCGGCGCTGGGAGCCGTGCGCAATACGCTCGAGGCGCTGGCCGCCGAGCTCGCCGCGGGTAGTCGTGACGATCATGACCTCGCCCGGATGGTCGAGGCAATCCGGGCGATGGACGCGGCGATCAGCGTCGGAGATGACGGGATCGAAGGTGACCGGATGTTCCACGCCGCGATCCTCGCGGCAGCGCGCAACCCGGTTCTCGCCGATCTCCTCCAGACGCTCGCTGACGGCGCCGCGCAGATAGCGTCAGCGTCGCTGGGCCGCGACGGTCAGCCGCCGCGGTCACTCGCCGCGCACCGCCTGATCCTCGACGCGATCATCGTCCGCGACGCGGAGCTGGCGCGGCGGCTGATGCGCGAGCATCTGGACTTGACGGGCGAGATGCTCGCCGCGGATTAGGAGGGCGGGCATCATGGGTGGCCCCGCTGGGCCACCCCCTCACAGCAGTGGGTACGAATCCCACGCGGGACCCGGGTCGGGCGCGCCCGGGACCAGTATCTGAGCCTCAATCAGGCCGTAGGGGCGGTCTTCACAGCGGAACACAAGGTTGGGGTTGTCGAGGCCGAAGCGCTCAAGGTCAACGACAAAGTGGTGGCGGTTGGGCATCGACATGCGGACCTCGACGAGCCCCGGGCTCGCCGCCACGGCGGCGCCCGCCATCTCGAACAGCGTCTGCTGCAGTGAGAGGCTGTGATGCGCGGCGAAGGTCTCAAGCATTCCGGCCCGGACGGCGTCAAAGGAGGCATCCCATTCGCCCGATCGCAGAAGCGCACCGTGGCGCCAGCGCGCCGCAACGGCGGTGGAGAGGATGCGCTCGTCGGTCTCCTGCAGAGTCGTATACCGGTCCTTGATGTAGCCGCTGAACCCCGAGCCTGAGGTCTTCAGCACGATCAGATTCCTGAGTCCCGACAGCACCCAGGCTCCGTGCTCGTGATCCACCACCACCTCGGCGACGCGCAGCTCCGAGCCCGACGCTACGAAGCTGTGCGGGTGAGGTTCTCCCTGAACCGGTATCCGCGACCAGCGCGACGCCTCGATCGTGATCCGTGCTCGCGTGATCGGCTCGAAGCTCGAGACGAAATGCCGGGCGAGCCGCAGGCCGAACTCCTCGATCTCGCCGACAGGCGCCTCCCGCGCGAACGCGAACACCGTGTTCTTCTGGGTGTCGGTCGGCACGATGTTGGCGTTCGAGCCGCTGCGGTGCGCCGCTTCCAGATCGCCCGAGAGCGTGACACCGACGTTGAGGTCGACGAAGGTGTGGACCGGCGTGCTGCGGTCAACCGCGACCATCCGCACCTCAGCCTTGCCGTACTGGTTCGCGCCGAGGATCAGCTCCATGACCGGCCACGGTATCTGGTCAGACCACTGCGTTCTTGGTCCAACGGTATGAACATCGCGTAACTGTTTCAGACACCAGGCCATAGTTCACTCGAGACCGTGGAACCAACCTTCACACCATGACCCGGACCGTCATCCAGAACTGTCACATCGCCACCTGCGACGGGGCCGGACGCGAGTTCGAGGACGGCCACCTGGTCATCGCGGGCGACCGCATCGCGGCGGTCGGCGCCGGCCGGGCGCCGGAGCTGCCGCCGCTCGGGGCGAGCGCTGATGATGGGCCGGCCGCGGAAGCCGGCAGGCCCGATGGTCAGACCATTCACGTCGATGCTGGCGGCTGCCTGCTTACCCCGGGCCTCGTCAACACTCACCATCACCTGTACCAATGGGTGACACGCGCGGTTTCCCAGGACCAGACGCTGTTCGGGTGGCTGACGACGCTGTATCCGATCTGGGCCGGGATCGACGCCGAGATCGTCGAAGCGGCGGCCGGCGCGAACCTCGGCTGGCTGGCGCTCACCGGTTGCACCACCTCGAGCGATCATCACTACGTGTTCCCGAAACGCGGCGGCGATCTGATGGAGGCAGAGGTCACCGCCGCACGACGAATCGGCCTGCGCTTTCACCCGGCACGCGGGTCGATGGACCTCGGCCAGTCACGTGGCGGTCTGCCACCCGACTCCGTTGTCGAGGACCGGGACGAGATCCTGAGCGCGACCGCCGCCGCGATCGACACCTATAACGACCCGAGTGAGGAGTCGCTGTTGCGGATCGTGGTCGGGCCCTGCTCTCCGTTCAGTGTCTCGGAGAGCCTGATGCGCGAGGCCGCGGACCTGGCCCGTCAGAAGGGGGTGCGACTGCACACGCATCTGGCCGAGACGACCGACGAAGACGACTACTGCGCAGCGCACTACGGCTGCACCCCGACCCAGTACGCCGAGCAGCTCGGCTGGCTTGGTGACGATGTCTGGATGGCGCACTGCGTCCACCTGGACGATGAGGCGATCGACCGGTTCGCGGCGACCGGCACAGGGGTCGCGCACTGCCCGACGTCCAACGGGCGGCTCGGCGCCGGGCTGGCGCCGGTGCGCCGCCTGCTGGAGCGGCAGGTCTCCGTCGGGCTCGGTGTCGACGGCGCCGCCTCCAACGAGTCTGGGCGAATGGTTGATGAGCTGCACCAGGCGATGCTGGTCGCGCGACTCCGGGACGGGCCGCTCGCGCTGAGCGCGCGGGAAGCGCTGACGATGGCGACGGTCAGCGGCGCCCGCTGTCTGGGACGTGACCGTGAGCTCGGCAGCCTTGAGGTTGGAAAGCTTGCAGACCTGGCGCTGTGGCGAGTCGACGGGATTGCGGGTGACGGGATCATCGACCCGGTCGCAACGCTCGTCTTCGGCGCGCCGACGCTCGAGCGGCTGTGGGTGTCGGGGCGCCCGATCGTCGAGCAGCAGGAGCTGGTGACCGCCGACGCCCAGGCGCTCGGCGCCGGCGCTCAGCGCGCCGCCCAGGAGCTCGCTACCCGTGCGGGGTGCTGATGGAGGGCGCTTCGCAGGATGCACGGTGGCTTGCCGCGGCGGTTGATCTGGCGGTGCAGAACGTCACGGCCGGCGGTGGCCCGTTCGCGGCGATGGTCATCCGCGACGGCGCCGTGGTCGCGACGGGCGTCAACGCGGTGACGACAACCAACGACCCGACGGCGCACGCCGAGGTCGTCGCGATCCGGGCCGCGTGCCAGAGGATCGCCGACTTTCGTCTGACCGGATGCCTGCTGGTGACCTCGTGCGAACCGTGCCCGCTCTGCGTCGCCGCGGCGCTGTGGGCCCGTGTCCAGCGGGTGATCTACGCGGCCGACCGGCACGACGCCGCCCGCGGAGGCTTCGACGACCGTGCGTTCTACGACTTGTTCGCGACCCCGCGCACGCAGTGGCCGATGGCGGTCACCGGCATAGCGGTCCCCACCCCGGATGCGCCGTTTGCCGCGTGGCGCGCGAAGGCTGACCGTGTGGACTACTGAGCCTCCGCACCTGGGCCGGGTGCCCGTTGGCGCCGCGAGACGCCCCCCCCCCACGACGAGAGAAAGGGTTTGAGTGATGACTGCCGTTGAAGGGATTGCTGCCGAGGAGATCGCACTTCCGCGCGAGTGCACATTCGATGCCGACGACTGGGCGATCCTGGCGCGTCACTGGTATCCGATTGCTCTGTCCCGCGAGGTCACCACCGCGCCGACCCAAGCAACGCTCCTGGACGAGCGGCTCGTGGTGTTCCGCGCCGCCGGGGATGTCGTCGTCGCGAAGGACATCTGCCCACATCGCGGAGTGCAGCTCAGCGCCGGGATTGCCGAAACCGACGGAAGCGGGATCCGCTGCGCCTACCACGGTCTGAAGTTCGGTTCGGGCGGCCGATGCCTGGACATCCCGGCACACCCGGAGGGCAAGATCCCGTTACGTATGCATCTGCGCCCGTACCCCGTCGTCGAGCGCTACGGCCTCGTCTGGACCTGCCTGCGACCGGACCCCGAGATCCTCGAAGATCCCGCGACGACCGCATCGATCCCTGTCGCGCCGCACTGGGACGACGACAGCTTCCAGACGGTGACCTGCCCGCCGTTTGACGTGGCGGCGTTCGCCGGACGGCAGCTCGAAGGGTTTCTTGATGTCGCCCACTTCGGATTCGTTCACACCGAGACGTTCGGCGACCCCGATAACACCGTGGTCCCGGACTACAAGCCGGTGCTGCATGACCATGGGTTCAGCGTCGACTACTGGAGCAGCGTCGGGAACTACCCGCACGGCGGCCCCGCAACGCCGGCCGGATTTCAGTGGCTGCGGCACTTCGACGTGCACCTGCCGTTCACCGCCACGCTCGTCGTGCACTTCCCCAATGACGGCCTGCTCTCGATCATGAACGCGGCCTCCCCGGTCTCCGCCCGCCGGACCAGGATGTTCGCCCCGATCGCAAAGAACTTCGATACCGACCAGCCCGTCGAGGAGATCTACGACTTCAATTACCGAATCTTCGAGGAGGACCGAGCGATCGTCGAGATCCAGAAGCCCGAGAACCTGCCACTCGAGCCTCGCCTCGAGGTCAACATCCCCGCCGACCGCAGTTCGGTCGCCTACCGTCGCGGCTTGCGCAAGCTCGGGCTCAGCCACTTCTTCACGGCCTGATCCCTCAGGCGAGCAGCGAGCGGCCGACGATCTCCTTCATGATCTCGTTGGAGCCGGCGTAGATCCGGCTGACGCGAGCGTCCGCGTAGAGACGCCCGATCGGATACTCGAGCATGTAGCCGTAGCCGCCGAACAGCTGCAGGCAGCGATCGATCACGCGGCCCTGCACCTCGGTGCAGAACAGCTTGACCTCGGCCGCGCGCTCAACTGACAGCGTCTTGTTGCAGAGCGCGATCGTGGCTTGATCGACGAACGCCTGCGCGGCGTCGGCCTCCGTCTGACATGCGGCAAGCTCGAAGCGCGTGTTCTGAAATGACGCGATCGGCGCGCCGAACGCCTCGCGCTCCTTGACGTAGGCGACTGTCATCCGGATCGCCGCCTGCGCGGTCGCCACACCGGCGACGGCGACACTGAGTCGCTCCTGCGCGAGGTTGTGAACCATCTGCCCGAACCCCTGACCCTCACCGACGAGCAGGTTCTCAACCGGAACGTGTGCATCGTTGAAGAACAGCTCTGCGGTGTCCTGAGAGTGCATCCCGACCTTCTCGAGGTTGCGTCCGCGTTCAAGGCCAGGCGTATCGCGCTCGATCACGAGCATGCTGATGCCCTTGTGACGCTGCGACGGGTCGGTCTTGACAGCCGTCACCATCAGATCGGCGTTGATGCCGTTGGTGATGAACGTCTTGGCACCGTTGACGACGTAGTGGTCGCCGTCGCGAATCGCCTTGGTCTTGATGCCGGCCAGGTCCGAGCCGGTTCCCGGCTCGGTCATCGCGATCGCCGTGATCAGGGTCCCGTCGACGATCCCCGGCAGCCAGCGCTGCTTCTGCTCTTCGTTGCAGTACTCCAGGAAGTACGGCAGGCACACGTCGTTGTGCAGGGTCAGGCCAACCGCGAGGCCGCCGAGCGACAGGCGGAAACATTCCTCGCTGAGGACGACGTTGAATCGGAAGTCATCGACACCGGCGCCGCCGTACTCCTCGGGGACCTGCGTTCCGATGAAGCCGTTGGAGCCTGCGGCGGCGAAAACCTCGCGCGGCACGATCCCGTCCTGCTCCCATGCGTCAAAGTGCGGCGCGACCTTCTCGGTCAGCCACCGGCGGACGCTCTCACGAAAGTCCTCGTGGTCATCCTCGAAGATTGGTCGGCGCGTGGTGACGCCCTCGATTGCGCTCATCGGCGCACCTTATCGGCTGGTCTTCGAGCGTCACAGAAACCCTCGGAACGACCGGTCGATCAGCCGGGCGCCGAAGCGTCCGTTAAGCTGTTCAGTGATCTCCGGCGATCGCTCGGCTGCGACTGCAGCGCGCGCCGGTCACACCGGGCGTTGGCCCAGGCAGCATTTCGTGGCGGTCGATCGACTGCACGCGCGCACATTGAGTCTCTCGCTCGTCACCAGCGCGCTTGATGATTCCCCACCAAAGGATCCACATGGCATCAGGCGGACGACCGAAGACGACAATGGCGAAGTTGCAACGCGAGGCGAGGATGCGCGAGCGGCGTTTCGAGAAGGCGGCCCGCAAAGAGATCAGGAAGCTGGCTCAGCACGAGCCGACTGAGCCCGAGGAGCTCGACGCCGAGGCGACGGATCCCGAAGTCGAATCCTCGACGCCGGCGTAGCCGGCTACGGGAACTCGATCGCCTGCTGGAAGGTTGGCCGGTTGACCCACTCCTGCGCGGGCTGGGTGAGCACTCCGACCGCCGAGTAACGGATCTGGTCGTAGCACATCTGGTCGCCGGCGGCACAGCCTTGACTGGCCGGATACACCTCGCTCGCCGGCTCCGCCGCAGCCGTCAGCAGCGAGCTCTCCAGCGCGAGCCGACATGCCTTCAGTGAGCCTGCGCCGCAGTAGACCCGGTTCAGCGGACCGGCCACGTGCTCGCCGAGGACGTCCTGCAGGTCCGTCTGGACGATGCCGTAGAAGCCATCGTCCCAGGATGAGCCGAGATGATCGTGGCGATCTCCGTCGTCGATCGGGAACCGACCCTCGATGTCGGCCAGCGCGGCCGGCCCGAGAGCCGGCTGGAACATCGCCTTGACGAGCAGCGGCCACCAGGCGTCCATGATCCGGACGGCATCCGTCTGGTCATACTCGCCCGTGGCGCTCGGATGCTCACGGTTGATCCGGTGCGCGCCGCTCTGCATCCAGGCGCGCAGCTCATCGATCGGCTCGCGGAGCGCTGGGTTCGATGGGTTGCCGATCACCTTCAGGAGATACGGGAGCACGAACACGCCGCGGATGTCCTGGGTTCCGGCGTTGCCCATTGCGTTGATCAGGTCGACGAGCGACATCTTGTCGTGGGTCAGCGTCAGATAGTGCTGGATGTTGATGTCGAGCAAGTGCGAGCGATAGATCGAGGAGTATTCGCCGGCGTCGTAGTCGTATCCCGGCGCCGGCTTGTTGTTCCAACTCGTGATGTAGCTCTGGTCGACGACCTGCGGATGCGCGCGCTCCGGCGTGTCCTGCTCCGTCATCGTGGTCGGCGTCGGTGCCGCGCTGGGCGTGTATCCCTTCCAGGCGAACGTCCCCCAGGATGGGAACAGCGGATCGGTCCCGGTCGCGCGCACGGGATTCCTGCCCGACCCCAGATACGCGATGTGGCGGCCGTTGATGTAGAGCCAGTTGAACGTGAACCCGATCTTGTATGCGTCTTCCTGAAACTGGTGCGGTGTCTGCATCAGCGATGGGTTGTTGAAATCGTCGAAACCGATCGCCGAGTCGAGCTCGTGCATGTAGGTCGAGCGCAGATCGGTGTAGACGACCGGCCTGCCGTGGATCGTGGCGCGCGCGATCACGATCCCGTAGGCGGTCCGCAGGGACTGGAAGGTGACCGAGCCGGCGGGCGTCATGTCAGCCAGGTTCGGATGCCAGGACTCGTGGTCGTCGAGGACCTGCATCGCGACGCAGCGGCCGTCGAGCACGTAGTCGTCGGAGCTCTTCGCGACGGGGCCGCCGTCCGGGTTGCAGAGCGGCACCGCGAAGGTGTCGATGATCGGCTGGCTCTCGGAGGTCGCTGACCACCCGTAGTTGGTGCCGTGACCGAGCTCAACGTAGATGTTCGTGCCCGGGAACGATGCCCCATCAGCGGAGATCCCCGGCCCGTGGATGTCCTCCTCCATCAGGATCTGGGGGGAGAAGTAGGAGACCTGCGGGCCCATCACCGCGATCGGGCGGCCGTTGGCGGAGTCACGCCCGCTGACGAGCAGGGCGTTGGAGTCGCTCGTCGGGAAGTCCGCCAGCAGACCCCGTGCCCAGCCGTACGCCTCCGATGAGCCTGGGACGAGCGGGTTGCCGGGCTGCCGATCAAGTCCCGAGCTCGCGCCGCTCGGTGCGGTCCCCGCGACCACCGGGTTCACGTCCTGAACCGAACCGGGGTCGGGCAGCGCCACGCTGGCGCGATCGATCCGCTTTGGCGAGATCAGCGTCTGATACGGAAAGGTCTTGCCGCGCACGGTCGTCGGCGCCTCAGGGTCATTCGGCTGGACGAAGGCGAGCAATGTCCCCAGGGCGGAGCGATCCTGCTGACGCAGGGACGGCGCATCCTTGCCGGGGACGACCTGCGGTGAACCCGGCACGTTGAAGTGCTCGGCGCCGAACTTCTTCAGCAGCTGCTCGTAGAGGACCGCGGTCTGAAGCTGCTCTCCGCCGCCCTTGCCGAGCACGCCGCCGATCAGCGACGCCGTCTCGATGATGTTGGCGAGTGTGAACGGCTGGGGGCCGGTCGGCTGTCCGATCGCCGCGTACTCCCCGGGAAGGTAGAGCGCAAGGTTGACAGGGTTGGCCTCGATCATCGCGATGTAGGCGTTGATCCCGTCGACATAGTTCTCGCCGTCCTGGATCACCTGCTCCCCGCCTGGAATGGTGGCCAGGTAGTCGATCTGAGCCTGCAAGTCAGAGGCCGTGTACGGCGCGCTCTCCCAGACGCTCTCGTCCATTGCAGTGTTCGACCCACCGGCGAACTGCGCGAGCGTGCCCGCGCCGGCATGCCGCAGAACGTCAATCTCAAACAGCCGCGTCTGTGCGGTCACCCAGCCGATCCCGAACTCCAGCTCGGCGCGGGTGTCGCCATAGATGTGGGGTACCCCGAAGCCCTTGTCGAACTCGATCGTGACCCCCGGCTCCGGGGACTCCGTGCTCTCAACATCACCAGGCTTGATGCCGAAGGTCGCGTCCTTGAAGTAGTCGCCGATCTGTGACGCCTCGATGTTCGGCGCGGCCGTGGTCAGCGCGTGATACATCGCCAGCTGATCGTTGTTGTGGGCAGGGCGCGCCTTATCTGCCTCGAACAGCGCCAGGCCGGCGAGGTTGACCTGGCCCTCTGTTCCCGGCGGCAGGATGTTGTAAAAGGTCCCGGTCTCACCGGCGCCGTACGGCTGCACCTGCGCGGCCGCGCTCACCGGCACCATCGCCATCACCAAGGCGACGACACCCGCCGTCAACCAGCACCACGTTCTCCCCGACATCCCGCCTCAATTCATCCCGATTGAGGTTGATCCTAAGCGGATGGCGCCGGTCGCGTGCCACCTACCGGGCGCCGCGGCCCGCCGATCATCGCTCGGCGGGCAGAAACGTCTCCAGCAGCGTCGCCACGATCCGGTCGATGTTGACCCGCTCCCCCCCTGACAGCGCATCGACGATCAGGCCGTCGACCGCCCCGACGAACGCCACCGCGGCCAGTCGCCGGTCACCGCCGGGCACCGGCCGGTCGGGAGCGAACTGCTCGATCTGGGCCGTGATGAAGTCGGCGTAGAGGCGCAGGACCGCACGCCGACGGGCATCGAGCTGGGGACTGACCCCGACCATCTCGAAGTAGTTGATCCGGGCCGCGCGCTCGTCGGCGAGCACGCCCGTGACAAAGGTTCGCAACCCGATCTCCATCCGCACCGACACGTCGGCCGGCGCCCCGTCAAGCGCCGTTACGACACTCGCCAGCACGCGCGCGACATCGCGATCGTAGACCGCGAGCAGCAACGCCTCACGTGTTCCGAACGCCTCGTAGAAATACCGCGGGTTGAGCCCCGCCGCCGCACACAGCATCGGGATCGTCGTCGCCGCGTAGCCGACCGTGCCGAACAGCTCAAGGCCCGCGTCGAGGAGCTTCTCGTGGCGCTCGGCCAGCCGTTGCTCGCGCGTCTTGCCCCCGTAGCTGCGCCCGGACCGCGTCGATCCGTTCACAGGTGGGAACCGGGCTGTTTTGAAAGATCTGGCAAAGCTGCTTGACAGATTACCGGAAAGCGCTGATACTCAACGGGTAAGCGCAATTTCCAGTTCTGGAGAGACTCGATGTTCGATCTGCTGATGTGGGCAGCGCCCTTCTTCGCCCTTCTCGTGCTCGCCGAGTACGTGAGCTTCCGCCACACCGGTGAGCGCACGCATGGCGACGGCGACCCGGATCCCGCTGCGGCCCGCGGGTACGAGACCAGGGACACCTGGACGAGCCTGCTCTCGGGGCTCGGGAACCTGGTGATCAACATCGGTTGGAAGCTCGTGGTCGTCACCGTCTACGCCGCGATCTATGAGCTGACCCCGCTACGGATCTCCTCCGGCGCATGGTGGGCGTGGATCCTGTTGTTCGTCGCCGACGACTTTGCGTACTACTGGTTCCATCGCGTCAGTCACGAGAGCCGCCTGTTCTGGGGAAGCCATGTGGTCCATCACTCCTCCCAGCACTACAACCTGTCGACGGCGCTGCGCCAGACATGGACGCCGATGACGGCTCTGATCTTCTGGATGCCGTTGGCCGCACTCGGACTGCCCGTGTGGATGATCCTGCTGCAGCAGTCGTTCAGCCTGACCTACCAGTTCTTCATTCACACCGAGCGCGTCGGCACGCTCCCGCGCCCGATCGAGTTCGTCCTGAACACGCCCTCTCATCACCGTGCCCACCACGGCTCCAACCAGCGATATCTCGACAAGAACTACGCCGGCATCCTGATCGTCTGGGACCGGCTGTTCGGCACCTTCGAGCCAGAGACCGAACGTGTCACCTACGGGCTCACGCGCAACCTCGGAACGTTCAATCTCCTCAAGGTCCAGACCCATGAATACGCGTCGATCGTCAATGACGTGCGCCACGCCGACAGCTGGTCAGACCGTCTCGGGTATGTCTTCCGCGGTCCAGGCTGGGCCTACGAGCGACGAGCAGCAACGGGCCGCGTATCTCCGGGTTAGGCTGTCGCTCGCTGATGACCAGATTCCGGAGAATCGCTGCGTGGGCCGCCACGCTCTTCGCGCTTGGCACCTGGCTACCGAGCACGGCCTCGGCGGCACCGGCGCTCAGTTGCGAGTCGATCGGCATCACGGCCACGGTCAGCACGTTCGCAACGGTCGGCGTTGGACCTCAGGACTGGGTCGAGAATCTCGGCTTCGACGGACACGGTGGAATGTGGGCGTCTGAGCTGGAGCTGAACAAGCTCGTCCGATATGACGCCCACGGAATGGCCGGAACGAGCCTTGCGTTGGCATCTCCCGGAGCGACCGGCATCGAGCCGGGCGGCGAGATGTTCGCTCTCTATGGAGACAGCGACTTCGGCTCCCTGCCCGGCGCGGCTTCCGGTGGCGTCGTGACATTCGATCCGACGGCCGCCAAACCGGTCGCGACACCGTTTGCCTCGGGCATCTCGATGGCCAACGGCGCGGCGCTCGATGCCGCCGGCAATCTGTACGTCGCCGACAGTCTCAAAGCGGGGCTGCTGAAGTACTCGCCGAGCGGCGCGCTCGACACCACGTTCGAGAAGGACACCCAGATCAGTACCGCGGACGGCGTTGCGATCGCCGGCAACACGCTCTACGCCACCGAGATCTTCAGCCCGAACGCCACGATCGTGAAGGTGCCACTGAACAATCCGAGCGCCCATTCGGTGCTGACGACATTGCTGCCACTGCTCGGCCCCGACGATCTGACCGTCGGACCCGACGGCGCGCTGTACGTGGCGACGGCAAGCGGCCAGCTCGTCCGCGTCGACCCGAGCACCGGCTCTGCGTGTGTCGTGGTCGACACCGGCTTCCCGGCCACCAGCGTGCGCTTCCCGGTCGACTTCGCCCCATACCGAGCCGACGCCGGCGACGCGTTCGTCAGCTCCGAACTCGGAGTCATTCTCCACGTTCACATGACCGGCCTGAAACCGCTACAGACGCAGCCGACCACGCCGGTGGCGCCGTCGAGCCAGCCGGCAGCCCCGACGTCCAGCGCGACCGTCAACCCGCGACGGATACGACGAGCCACGCCCACGACGGTCACGATCCGGGTGCGGGCCACCCCTGCCACCTGCGCGGACGCAGCACATGTGCGGCTCGGCCGCTTCACCGCAGATACCGGCAGCCACGGACGCGCCAGGCTTCGCGTCCACTTCAGCCGGACGGGTCGCTATCCGTTCACCGTGCACAAACGGGGCTGCCCCACCGGACGCGGCGCCCTCGCCGTGACCGGGTGATCGGCCGCGAGGCGACGGTCGTTGTGGACCACAACCAAGTGATCCGGGCCGCTCTTATGTCGCGTAGCTGAAGATCTCGCTCCCTGCCAGCTGAACAATCGTGGCTGGCGTCGTGCCGCCAGGTCACGGCAGGAAAAGGGAGAGCGAGATGAACGGATCGGAGAGTCACTGGACTCGGCAGCGACCGAGCGCCGTTTGGCGTGCGTGGTGCGGCGCGGCTGCCGTCGTTTGGCGTGCGTGGTGCGGAGCGGCTGCCGTCGTTTGCATCGCCGCGATGGCGGTGCCGACCAACGCCGCAGCGCATACGCCCCGGTCGCAGTCCAAGCACCATCGAGCGCCTGGCCCCACGACCGTCGCTCCCCACTGGGTCGGGGCCTGGGAGGGCGCGCCCGAGTCTGGCGGCGGCACAGTCGATGACCAGAGCTTCCGGCTCAACGTCCATACGAGCATTGGCGGGTCGGAGTTGCGACTGCGGTTCTCGAACGCGTACGGCACCTCCCCGCTGACCCTGAAGGACGTGACGGTCGCGCTGCCCGTCAACGATCTTCCACTCGCCGCCGTCCAAGCCTCGACGCTGCGACACGTCAGCTTCAGCTCGGGTGCCAGCCTGACGATTCCGGCCGGCCAGAACGCGTACAGCCTGCCCGTCGCAATGACGGTGCCAGGCAACACCTGGCTGACCGTCAGCTTCTATGTCCCCGGCAAATACCCGTCCTCGACGTTCCACGACGTCGGGATGGACACATCGTTCTCGACGATGCCCGGAGAGGGCGATGACGCCTCGGACGCCGACGGTCATCACTTCACCGAACCCACGATCTCCTGGACGTACCTGACCGGCATCGACGTTGTTGCACCCAAGGATGTCTCGACGATCGTCGCGCTCGGCGACTCGATCACCGACTGCTGCATCGAGATCCCGGACAGCAACCGGCGCTGGCCCGACCTCCTCGATCAACGCCTGGCGACGCAACCCGGAGGCCAGAGGTTCTCGGTGGTGGATGCCGGCATCTCGGGCAACGACGTCTCCAACGACCGTGGCGGCAACGACACACAGGGCGCGGCCGGCGACACCCGCGACGTCCGTGATGTGTTCGATGAGCCGAACGTGTCGAACATGATCCTGTTCGAGGGGGTCAACGACATCGGCACCGGTGCCAACGCGGCCCAGATCGAGGCCGCGTATCTGAAGATCGTCGCCGCCGCACACAACCGTGGGATCCGGATCATCATCAGCACGATCACACCGATGTTCGGCAACGTCACCGGCGGCGACGACTACACGACCAACTCCGCGGTCCGCAACCAGGTCAACAGCTGGATCCTGGGCCACCAGTCGGTGTTCGACGGGGTGCTCAACTTCGCCAAGCTCGTCGAGAACCCGCTCGACCCGAACATGTGGAACCCGGCACTGACGATCGGCGATCAGCTCCACCCCAACCCGCTCGGACTGCAGCTGATGGCCAGCTCGATCCCGCTCGACCTGTTCAAGGCGAAGGGCTGACCCGCGGCCGCTAGGGCGCCAGCACCGGCTTCACGATCGCGCCCCCGTTCGGCCGCTCGTGCGCCGGAAGCTCGATCGTGACGTCGGACACGGCGACCGAGAACGGGGTCTCCGACACGCGCTCGAGCGGTAGGTCCTGGGACATCAGCTCGACACGGATCGTGTCGCCCGCCTTGAACGTATGGCCGCCGCCGTACAGCTGCCACGTGATCGTCGCGGTCTGGTTGTCGGTCAGCGTGTAGGTGGCGCTCGAGACGTACGTCTCCTGGCCATCGGGTGCGACGTCCCAGAGCCTCGCGTCGATCTGCCCGTTGTCTCCCGACTCAGCGATGTGCATCCGCATCACCGGGAAGCCGAGCATCGTGAACGTCTGCGTGACGCGATGCGTGTAGACCGCGGTCCCGTTCTGATTGACCGCGGCGAACGTGTTGCAATGACCGAGGTAGTGCGGCGTGCCCTCCTCGAGCTGGCCGACGATCGGATCGAGCTCGACGCCGATCGTCGGGTTGCCGCCAGCGTCGACCAGCTGCGGCGCCGCCGATGAGAATCGAACCGCCCCCGGATCAAGCGCCGCCATCCCATCGGCTGTGTAGGGGCCGGCCGATGCAGCGGTCGCCGGACATGTCGCCGAGTAGGCGGTCACCGATCCGGGCGCAGGTCCGCCCCGGCGCCCGCGCAGGTAATGGTTGAAAAACGCGTTCGCCTGCCGGTCGAGCGCCGCATCGTCGGCGGTCTTGTTCAGCGACAGCGGATGACCGACGTCCGCCAGCTGCAGAGCCACCTTCGCCTTCGGGTCCTCGAGCGCCAGATAGTCGACCATCCGCATCGCCTGCGTCGCGCCGTCGACGAGCAGATCGTCCCACCCGTCCTGGATCAGGAGCGGCGCGACCCCGGATCCGATCGGGATCCCGATCGCCTGGTGGTAGCGGCGGATCTCCCCCAGCACGTTGTCGACGAGCGCCGGGTCGGGCGCGGCGATCTCCCCGAACAGGGTGTCGCCATCGAGGTCGAACCCGTCGGCCTGTGACTGTGCGGTCTGCACATCCTCGAGCGCCTCGGCCGCGATCCCGGCGGGAACACTCAGCTTGATCGACCCGATCGGGGTGGCATCGCTCGTTGCGGTCTGTGGCTCGAACCAGAGGAAGCGGCCGTTCGGCGCGAGCCCGTCGATCAGGTCGTCGATCGCCCAGATCGGATAGGCCGCGGCGATGTGGAGCGGGATCCCGTCGGGGCTGGTCCAGGGCTCGAACTGGCCGTTCAGCAGCCGGACCCGGTTGTAGAGCAGAGCGAGCTCGGTGGTCACGAGCGAGCCGAGCGATTCGCCGGCCACCCCGAGCGCGTCTGCCTTGGCGATCCCTTCGTCAACCAGCAGTCCGAGGACGTACTGAACGTCGTGATCGTCATAGCGCTGATCAGCGAATTCGAAGGTGACGTTATGGCACTTACCGAAATCGAGGACGCGATCAATATCCGATGCCGTCTGCCCGGTGTATGGCGGACCGCACGAGTAGCCGACGCCGCGGAAGTTCATCGTCACGACGGCGTATCCCCGCTTCGCGAACGAGACGTTCGAGAAGCCGTTCCCCTGGTTGCCGCCCGCGTATGACTGGGACGCCTCCCAGCTGACGCCGTCGCTGCCGCCGAACCCGGGCAGGATCACGATCGTTGGCCACGGCCCCGTCCCCGTCGGCGGCAACGTCACATCGACCTGGAGCGGCGCCCCGTCCCACGAGCGCACGCGCTCGTCGGAGCGCGTCGTCGGGATCGGGGTCGGACAGAACCGCACACCGGACGCCTCGACGACGCACGTGTGACCGAATGGACTCGGTCCCGCTGCGGTTGCCGCAGCCGCGGCTGGTGCGAACAGCACCGCCGCGAGCCACAGCGCCGGTAGGCACAGCCAACATTGCCCCACTCGTCTCACCACTTCACTGCCTCTCCCTCGAGCGCCGTCGGACCCCTCCTGGGTCCGACGGCGTAGCCTAGCCGAGTGGTGTAACGGGAGCAAGTCAGTGGTACACCCAGGGTTCCCATATCACTGGTCCCGTTGGACCAGCACCCGCGACGGGACACCCACTGGGGTCAGGGCACCAGGACGTACCGGCCACGGACGCCTCCGGCCGCAACCGCGCGGTGGGCGTCCGCGACCTGATCGAGCGCGACCGTCGCGTGCACGCGGGTGACGAGCTCACCGGAGGCGACCCGCGCCAGCAGCTCCCGCAGGCTCAGACCATCGGGCGTCACCGAGATCGCCTGCACGGTGATCCCACGCTCCACGGGAACCGGGCTTGCGGGCAGGACGCCGATGAACCGGCCGCCGTCGCGGACAAGCGCCAGCGCGATCTCCTGCGACGCGGCGGCGTCGATGACAGCATCCCAGCCCGGCTCAGCCGTCGCGGTGAAGTCGGCACCAAGGCTGCGGACGAACTCCTCGTCACTTGGGCGCGCCAGTCCCGTGACCTTCCAGCCGCGCTGACGAGCGAGCGGCACCGTGAACGTCCCGACGGCGCCGGCGGCACCCGTCACGAGCAACCGGTCGGCGCCTACCGGCGCATCACCCAGCAGCTCCAGCAGCTGCTCGGCTGTGGTCGCATTCAGCGGCACGGTTGCCGCGGTCGGCAGATCGAGCCCTTCGGGCACCGGAGCGATCTCATCGGCGGAGATCACCAGCTGCTCGGCGTAGGAGCCGTAGTCGCGATCGATCCCCCCGACGAACCCTGCAACGGGCGTTCCAATCGCGAGGTCGACGCCGTCACCGGTCGCAGCAACGGTGCCCGCGAAATCCCATCCAATCCCGGTCCACTCCGGCTGCGTGACGACCCCAAGCCTGTGGAAGACGCCGCCGACAACGGCGATATCGACGGGGTTGACTGCGGCGGCGGCGACCTCAACCCGGACCTGACCGGGGCCCGGTTCGACGACCGGGATCTCAGCGAACTCAATTGCATCAGGACCGCCGGGCGTACGGACGACGGCGGCGCGATAGGTGGCTGTGGCGGTACTCATGTGACGTCCTCCTGTCTTGTGCGTGGATCAACTTCGCGCTTTACTTTGCACCTGCAACTCTCTTTTGGGAAGTACGCACCCGGAAGTGCGTAACCCACCCCGGTGAAAGGACACATCGCGATGCCGACGCAGACCGCGGCCCAGAAACGGATCCAGGCGAAGGTCGCCTACGACGCGTTCCTGGCCGCATGCCCGAGCCGCCAGCTGCTCGATCGGCTGACGGACAAATGGGTCGCACTGATCATCTCCGCGCTCGGCAACAGCTGCGACCCCGACCACCCGGGCGAGGAAGGGACGCCGCAGCCGATGCGGTATTCGGAGCTGTCTCGGCGCCTGGCGGGCGTCAGCCAGAAGATGCTGACGCAGACGCTGCGGGCGCTCGAGCGGGACGGCTTGATCACGCGCACCGTCACCCCGACCGTGCCGGTCACCGTCACCTACGAGCTGACCACCCTGGGCCTGTCACTGCACGAGCTGATGCGCGGGGTCAAGTACTGGGCCGAGGACCACATGGATGAGGTGCTCGCCAACCGCGCCGACTACGACGCCCATCGCGCCTGATCGGTATCTCTACTTGGTATGACCGCATCAAGAACATGGTTGATCACCGGCTGCTCGACCGGGCTCGGTCGCGCGCTCGCGCAGGCAGTTCTCGAACACGGCGACAACGTGGTCGCCACAGCCCGCGACGTCACTCAACTGGCGGATCTCGGCAACACCGCGCCGGATCGCTGCGCGGCAACTGCGCTAGACGTCAACGACGGCGCTCAGATCGCGGACGCAGTCGCCGTGGGCGAGCAGCGATTCGGCGGGATCGACGTGCTCGTCAACAATGCCGGGCACGGCTACCGGGCGGCCGTTGAGGAGGGCGAGGAGACCGGGTTCCGTGCGCTGTTCGAGACCAACTTCTTCGGTCCGGTCGCGCTGATCAAGGCCGTGCTGCCACGAATGCGCGCACGGCACAGCGGCACGATCGTGAACATCTCGTCAATCGCCGCGGCAGCCCCTCCGGTGGCGTCCGGCTATTACGCGGCGAGCAAGGCCGCGCTGGAGGCGCTGACCAGCTCGCTCCGCGACGAGCTCGCGCCATTGGGGCTGTCTGCGTTCATCGTCGAGCCGGGCGGCTTTCGCACCGACTTCTCTGGGCGCTCGCTCCGCGGATCGGACGTGGCGATTGGTGACTACGACGCGACCGCCGGCCCGCGACGCGTCCAGAACGCCCGCGGGACCGCGACTGCACCGGGCGACCCGGCCAAGGCCGCCCGAGCGATCATCACGGTGGTGGAATCGCCCGAGCCGCCGTTGATGCTCGTGCTCGGGCCGGATGCGGTGTCGCGGTTCCAGAACTCGCTCGATGCCAGGGCGGCAGACCTGCAGGCGTGGCTGCCGCTCTCGGTGAGCACCGATTTCGCTTAGTACGCGACGGGTGTTCTACGGCGTGACCCGGTCCTCGCCGCGGGCTCGGGACTCGTAGTCACTGCGGGTTGCCGGGTCGACGTGCAACAGCGCCTTGTCCTCGGCGCCCATCAGCCGCTCGATCAGCTTGCGGTTCTTGATCGGCATCCCGCCGAGCGCGCCAAACGCCTTCGCCTCCTTGGGCACGTGGACGTTGAGGTACGGCTGCTCAAGCGCCCCGACGATCGCGGCCGCAACATCTTCGGGCGCGACCGTGCGCATCCCGCGCAACTCCGGGAAGCCGGCCGACAGCTCGGTCCGGACGACGCCCGGCATCACGACCGAGATCTCAACCCCCGAGCCATAGAGCTCGTCGGCGAGTGACCGTGAGAGACCGACGACCGCGTGCTTGCTGGCGCAATACGTGGCCAGGCCCGCGAAGCCGGCCCGCCCCGCCTGTGAGGCGATGTTGACGATGTGGCCGCTGCCACGCGGGACGAACCGCTTGAGCGCAAGCTTCGTGCCGGTCATGACGCCACCGAGGTTGATGTCGATGATCCGCAGGCTGACGTCGTCGGGCTCGTCGGCGTAGGCACCCATCGGCATGATTCCGGCGTTGTTGATGAGCACGTCGAGCGGCCCCAGCTGCCGTTCGGTCTCATCGAGGAACGCCGCGAATGACTCCGTGTCGGTGACGTCGAGTTCCAATGCGATCGCGCCGCCGCCGAGCTCGGCTGCGGTGGTCTGCGCCAGCTCCACGTCGAGGTCGCCGATCGCGACCCGCGCCCCGGACCGGATCAGTGCCTGGGCCGTCGCGCGGCCGATCCCACGAGCGCCGCCGGTGACCGCCACCACGCGTCCGCTGATTGTTTTCCGCTCAGCTGCCATCTGTCTCCTCCATCGTTGTACGTTTCCAAACTCTCTCAGACCCCGGCGGGCTCGCGGGCTGCCGCGATGAACGCCGCCGCCGCCTGCACCGCCTCTCGCGCAGCCGCAACGGGCGTGAACGCCTGGAACGCGTGCCACATGCCCGGCCACTGCCGCGCGTCCACAGCCACGCCGGCCGCCCGCGCCCGTTCGACGAACCGGCGGCAGTCCTCCCCGAGGATCTCCTCCGGCACGTACTGGATCTGCGCCGGCGGCAGGCCCGCGAGGTCCGCCAGCAGAGGCGAGCAGCGGGGGTCACTCGCAGGCAGATCCCGGCAGTAGATCCGCGCCCACCGAGCGAGCCCGCCGAGCGGCAGGAACGGATCTGAGGCTGCCCCCGTTGGGGCAGCACCTGACAGCGCCCAGCGGAGATCGAGCCATGGCGAGAACAGGACGAGGCACCGGGGCGCCGACAGGCCCGCGTCGCGGATCGCGACGGCGGACGCAAGCGTCAGCCCACCGCCTGCCGAATCCCCGGCGATCACGACGGGACCCTGCGCGGCCAGCTCGCGGTAGACAGTGAGCGCGTCTTCGAGGCCGGCCGGCGCCGGATGCTCGGGAGCGAGCCGATAGTCGGGGACGACGACCTCGGCGCCGGTCACACGGGCCAGGTAGGAGGCCAGCGGGCGGTAGCCACGGGCGGAGCCGATCGCATAGCCACCGCCGTGCAGGTAGAGGATCGTGTACGGCGCCGGCGGCTCGCCGGACGCCACCCGCAGCATCCGGACGGTCCCGACGCTGTCATCACGGACCGTCGCCGGCCCCAGCGAGAACAGTTCGGTGATCGCCAGGCCCCTCCGCTGCAGCGCGATCGGGGTGTGCCCGCCCGCGAGCGGTTTGGCGAGGCCGCGCAGCAGCAGCTTGATCGCGTCGTGCTCGTTCATCGGACGGCCACCGCGGCCGTGGTCGCCGCCCCAACGGGGGCGGCGGTGAACTCGCGCTCGTCGATCTCCGCGAGCCGCCGCCAGAACTGACGCATCGAGAACGGCCACAGCGTCGGGGTGCCGTCCGGCCCGATGTACCAGGAGTCGCAGCCGGTCGTCCACACGGTGTCGCCCATGTTGTCGCGAATCTCGCGGTTGAATGCGTCGGCGGCCTCCTGGGTCGGGGCCACCGACGCGATCTGCCCAGCGGCGATGCGACGGATCCAGTGCAGCGCGAAGTCCGCCTGCGCCTCGGCGATCGGGACGAGCGAGGTGTTGCCAACCGGGCTGTTCGGGCCCATCAACAGGAACATGTTCGGGAAGCCGGGGATCATCGTCGTCAGGTGCGTCCGCGGACCGTCGGCCCAAGCCTCTGCGAGGGTCCTCCGAGAACCAGCGATCTTCATCGGGCGCATGAACGCGTGCGCGTCGAACCCGGTCGCGAGCACGAGCGTGTCGAGGTGGTGGACGCGACCGTCGGCGGTCTGGACGCCCTCGGGGATGATCCGTTCGACCGCGGCGGTGACGACCTCGACGCCGCGCTTCTGCACGGCCCGGTAGTACCCCGCGGACATCACAAGGCGTTTGCAGAGCGGCTCGTAGTCGGGCGTCAGCTTCGCTCGCAGCTCCGGATCGCGCACAGCGACGCGAAGGTTCGCCCGGCACAGCCCCTGCATTGCCCGGCGCTGCCAGCCGGGGTGCAGCAGCCCTTCGCCGAGGACCTCGAACAGGCTGCGGTTGACGGCATAGTGGATCGCGTGGTTGCGCTGGGGCGCGCGATAGGCGCGGTGTGGCCACGGCAGCACCCACTGCGCGGTGCGCTGGAACTGGGTGACCCGCTTGGCCCGGCCGGCCGTGGCGGTGACGATCTGGATCCCCGTCGAGCCGGTACCGATCACGCCGAGACGGCTGCCGTCGATCGCGACATCGGGGTCCCAGCGCGCCGAGTGAAACGCGTGTCCGGCGAAGGTCTCGAGGCCAGGCAGCGGCGGGATCCGCGGATGGTGCAGGACCCCGGTCGCGTGGATCAGGACGTCCGCGTCGATCTGCTCACCGGCGCCTGTCTCCAGGTGCCAGACCCCGTCGGCGAACGTCGCCGAGGTCACCTCCTGGCGATAGCGGATCGACCGCTCGAGGTCGAAGTGGTCGGCGACCGCTCGCAGATATGCGTGTATCTCCGGAGCTGAGGCGAAGCGGTTGCGCCAGCCGGGGTCGGGGCCGAAGCGGTAGCTGTAGAACGACGCCGGCACGTCACAGGTCAGCCCCGGGTAGCGGTTCTCACGCCAGGTGCCGCCGATGTCGTCGCGTTTCTCGAGGATCCTGAAGTTGCCCAGACCGGCGTGGCTCAGCTTCGCGCCCATGCAGAGGCCGGACATACCGGCGCCGACAATCACGATCCGGGGATCCACCGGCGCCAACACTATGCGCCCGCGGGGCCCGCGTGAATGACCGAACCGGATCATGACTTGTTCGTTTCGGACACAATCAGGCGGGTGAGGTACTGGGACTTCCCGCGTGGGACCGCCGGGGCACGGGGCCTCGTCGCTGCCGGTGCCGAGTTCGGGCTGAGCGCCGAGCGGTGTCTGCACGGCACCGGGCTCGACGAGCACCGACTGGCACAGCCGCAGACGGCCGTGCAGGCCGGCCACGAACTGCAGATCATGCGCAACCTGGTGACCGCGCTCGGTGAGGAGACCGCGGGGGTGGGGGCGGCCGCGGGGTGCCGGTTCACGCTCGGCAGCTTCGGGATCTGGGGGTTCGCGTTGCTGACAAGCCCGACCGTCGGTGACGCGATCACGCTGGCGGTCCAGTACGTCCAGCTGACGTACGCGTTCGTGCGCGTCGGGATCGAGCAGCCACGGCCGCGCCAGGTGGTCGTGACGTTCGATGACACAGAGATTCCCTCCGACGTCCGCGCGATCGCGTGCGAGCGGGACTTCACGGGGATGGGGTGGCTGCTGCGCACGGTGCTGCCAGGCGTTCGGGTGCCGTTCGAGACGGCGCTGCGCGGAGCGCACGCGCAGGCCGTCGCGGACGCCGCGCCACAGCTGCGGGTCCGCCCCGGTGACACCAACCGGCTGCTGCTCGATGCCGGTCTGCTGGCGCATCCGATGCCGCAGGCCGATCCGCAGGCCTGGCACGACGCCAGGCAGGAGTGCGCCGGGCTGCTCGAGCGCCGCCAGGTCCGACACGGCGTCGCCGGAGAGGTGCGGGCGAGGCTGCTCGAACAGCCTGACCGGATGCCGTCGCTGCAGGAGATCGCGGATGATCTCCACGTTGACCCCAGGACGCTGCGCCGGCAGCTGCTCAGCGAGCGGACCAGCTACCGGGATCTCCGCACCGAGGTGATCACGACGCTCGCTGCGGAGCTGCTCAGCCACCGGCACCTCACCGTCGAGCAGGTGGCGCGTGCGCTCGGCTACGCCGATGCGGCGAGCTTCACGCACGCGTACTCCCGCTGGACGGGGGCGCCGCCGCGGCGCCCGGCCCGCGCTACTTGAACAGCTTGCGGCTCCAGCCCGGAGCGCCGAGCAGCCGCGCCGACCGCCGGGAGATCCGCCCGCGCAGACGGCCGTGCGGGTACCAGTAGATCTCCGTCGGCATCTTCACCCGCTCCTCGACGAGCGCCTTCTGTTTGCAGTACTTGAGCACGGAGGCCTCACCGCCGAACCGCGAGCCGATGCCCGAGTGCTTCCACCCGCCGAACGGCAACGGCATCTGGAACAGGTTGGCGAGCACGTTGTTGACGTTGACGGCGCCGACGTCAAGCTGGCGGGCAATCCGCTCCCCCCGGCTCTGGCTGGCGGTGAAGACGCTCGCGGTGAGACCGTAGGGCGAGTCGTTGGCGAGCCGGATCGCCTCGGTCTCGTCGGCGACCTTCATCACCGGCAGCGTCGGGCCGAAGGTCTCCTCGGTCATGCACTGCATCGTGTGATCGACGCCGGTCAGCACGGTCGGAGGGTGAAACAGGCCGTCTTCGGGAGTGTCGGCCTTGCCCTGGAAGGCGACGTTGGCGCCTTTCTCGATCGCGTCACGCATGTGCGTGCGGACCGTGTTGAGCTGCGCCTCGGTCGCCATCGCACCGAGGTCCTTGCTGAAGGTCCCGGGCGCGTCGCTGCCTTGGCGCAGCTCCGATACGCGGTCGACGAGCTTTTCGACGAACTGATCGTGGACGGACGCCTCGACGTAGATCCGTTCGACGGCGACGCACGTCTGGCCGCTGTTGGCGAGGCCACCCCATGTCGCGGCGGCGGCGGCGCGGTCGAGGTCGGCGTCATCAAGGACGATCATCGGGTCCTTGCCGCCGAGCTCGAGCGAGGCCGGGATCAGCCGCTCTGCCGCCCGGATCCCGATCTGGCGACCAACGTTGGTGGAGCCGGTGAACATCACGTAGTCGACCGTGTCGACAACGGCGGCGCCCGTCTCGCGCTCACCGGTGACGACCGCGAGGATCGGCGCGTTGCCGATCTCATCCCAGCCACGGACAACCTCGCGCCAGCACAGCGGCGTCACCTCGGAGGGCTTTGACAGCACCGCACAGCCGGCGACGAGGGCGGCCGGGATGTCGAGCATCGGCATCGCCAATGGGTAATTCCAGGGCGTGATCACGCCGACCAGCTGGTAGGGCTCATAGACAAGTCGCAGCCGCTTGGTGGCGGTCGCGAGGCTGTGCGGCCGCAGCTTGCGATCACGCAGGAACTTGGCGCCGTTGCGGGCGCTGTAGTTGATGCACTCGACCGACGCCATCGACTCGATCGACGCATCGCCCCAGGACTTGCCGGACTCCGCCTGCAGGAGCTCGAGCAGCTCGCGCTCGTTGTCGAGAATCCACTCGAGCCAGCGCAGCAGCTGCTTGCCCCGTTCCTGCGCGCCGAGCGCCTCCCATGCGGGCTGGGCGGCCCGGAGCCGGTCTGCCGTCGCAATCACCTGGGCGGCACTGAACGACGGCACCGTTGCGACCAGGCGGCCGTCGGCTGGCGAGCGGACCTCAATCTCGTGGCTGACTTCAACCTCAGCTGTCGACACAGTCTCTCCTTACGTCGTTGTCGCGCAAAAGTTCTTGGGGTGTGGCTTCACTCCTGGAGCAAGTGTCTCACCCGAGGGAACCACGGGTGCGAGTGGACTGAGGATCGTCGTGCAGTTCGGCTTCTCGACGACCGGCAGTCGCAGCTGCAGATCGCTCACCTGGATCGAGCCAACGCTCGTGTCGGGCTGGCTGTAGGGGGTGTCCTGGCCGGCGAGCTCGAGCTTGATGACGTCGCCGGGTCTGAACGTGTAGGCCTGCGGATACAGCTGGAAGACCTGCCGCCCGGCGGCGACCGGCCGGTAGGTCTGGCGGGCGAGCAGCCGCTCGCTTGAACCTCCGGCGCCGATCACGAGCAGATGTGCCGCGATGAAGGGGTAGGCGTTGTCGCCCTCGACAGACGGGTCGAGGTGCGCCACGATCGTCGGGCTGCCGATCATCGTGAACCCGTTGCCGGTCACGGGGAACTCGTATGTTGCGGTTCCGGTGACGGTCGTGTCGGCCGTCGTCGCGCACACCCCGGAACCGGCGATCGGGTCAAACGCGCTGTCCTCGGTGAGGTTGCTCGAGTCCGATCGCATGATCTGCGTCGGATCGCTCTGGTAGCGGACCTCGCCGGGGTGCAGCGCCGCCCACGACGAGGCGCTGTACGGCCCGCCGTCCTTCGCGGTGCTGGGGCAGGTCGTCGTCCACGCCTGGACGCCGTGGAGCACGGGGGCATCCTTGCCCTGCAGGTAGTGGGCAAACCAGTTGATCTCGTTCTGGTGCAGACGGATCGCGTCCTGGGCCTTGTTCTGGGATCGCTGATGGCCGAAGTCCTGCAGCAACATCGCGATCGGCGCGTGCGGGTGGTTGGACAGCTCTCTGTTGACCCAGTTGAGCTCCTGGGTGATCGTGAAGATGTCGTCGTTCCAGCCGTCCGCGTACAGGGTCGGCGGCGGCGCCACCGTCTCCGGCAGGTAGTACGGGCTGTTGTCGGTGTCCATCTGCTTGATGAACCCGCGAAACGCGGGC
Organism: uncultured Conexibacteraceae bacterium; assembly: GCA_963778315.1. Taxonomy (GTDB): domain Bacteria; phylum Actinomycetota; class Thermoleophilia; order Solirubrobacterales; family Solirubrobacteraceae; genus Palsa-465. Next base: position 586,453 of record CAVZTZ010000002.1, read on the forward strand.
AGATTGGGGTCATCCTGCGGATAGCCGAGGAGCGCGCGCAGCACCCCGGCGGCGAGCGGATCCTGGTTGACGCCGGGGAAGTACGAATCGAGCTCGAGCAGGGCTGAGAGACCACCGCCGAACGACAGCTTCATCACGCCGGTCGCCGTGAGCTCCTCGTCGTAGGGGGTGAGCGTGTAGTCGAGGTCATGCCCGTTGGGGACCAGCGCGAACGGGATGCTCGACCAGGCCGCGATCGGGACCGCAGCGGCGATCTGCATCGGCAGGTGCTTGACCGGTGAGACCCACGGAACAAGCTGGCCGTCGGGGAGCATCATCCGGTTGCGCAGCGTCGCCAGATCAAGGCTCTCACCGCCGCCCCACGAACCGCCCATCACGCCGATCTTCTGCGGGTTGATGATCCCCTCATCCGCCAGCATCCCGGCGAGATACTCGGTGTCCCGGATCTCGTAGCGGAAGTCATTGAGATGGTTGAACCCATTCGTGCAGTCGGCGTCGATCCGCGACGCCGGCGCACCGCACGAGTTCCCCTGCCCGCGCGAGCTGTAGCTGAGGACCGCGTAGCCGAGCTTCGCCCACTGGCCGAGGCCGACGTTTCCGGGCGTCAGCAGGTCGTCGTTGTAGGTCGAATCGAGGCCGATCTTCAGCGACTCGAAGCCATGGATCATGATGATCAGAGGCAGGTTGCGGTCCGGGCCCGGCGGCAGCGCGAGATTGAGGTCCAGCGGCGTCCCGTCCCAGCTCGGAACCCGGGTGTCCTTGATCGCCGGGTCATAGACCTCCGTCGCACACGGCACCGGGAACTGAGGACAGGTCTGGGTCACGGGCGCCGTCGACGCGCAGAACACGACGCCCTCCGCGGGGCCGCACGGAACGCGTCCGAACACCTGTGACGGGGATGCGTGCGCGGCCCCGGCAGCGAACGCGAAGCTCCCGACGAGGACGGCCATGACGGCTGCGAAACGTCTGCCTGGGAACAGCGTCATCGACCCCTCTTCGGGGCGGGGCCACACCTCGTCGCGGGCAGGCGGACATCGGCTGGGGTGGCAACAGTCAGCGTGCAGCCCTTGCTCGTTGCGATCGCCACGGGGGCGCCCGCCGCGCTGACGGTCAGCCTGCGACCAACCTGCGTGAAGGTGACGACCGCGGTCGGCGGCTTAGCGAACGTGTAGCTGATGTCCCACAGCTGCCCGTGGGTGGCCACGGTCTGGTTCGTCCACGACGCGGGATCGGAGACGATCGGCTTGAACACGCCCCAGGCGAGCATCGCGTGCAGCTCGCCAAGGAAGTTCGGGATGTCGTGACCCCCGTAGTGGACCTCGAACGTCTCCGGGATGCCGGCGGCGGCGAGCGCCTCGTTGTAGGAGATGTTCATCGGGTAGATGATCTGGCTCTCCAGGACGGCGCCCTCGAGACCGGAGGTCGGGCTGGAGAGCTCAGCGCCTGTCGGGGTTCCGGTGCCGGTCGACTGGAAGATGCGGGTGTCCCGCAGGTTGTCGACGAGGTCGGGCGGGTTGTGACCGATCGCGTAGAAGCCGCTCGGCGGCCCCGTCACCGCCTCCCAGTCCGGGTCGCCGTTGAACGGCGCCTCCGAGACGAGTGGTTCCCCCTCGGCGGCGAGGTCGTTGAACTGGCCCGGATCGACGAAGCCCGACAGCGTCGCGACCGTCCCGAAGTATCCGGGCAGCCGCCCGGCGAGGTAGACGGCGCCGAGGCCACCCATCGACACCCCGGCGATCGCGTGCCAGCGGCGCCCGGAGCGGATCTTGTAGTGGGACTGCACCCACGGGATCACGACATCGAGCTCGTAGCTCTCCCACGACGGGTCGCCGCGTTGACCGTTGTTCCACCAGTCCGCGTACCAGCCGTTCGCGCCCTCCGGCATCACGACGATCGCCCCGAGCTTCGCGAACAGCTGCTGAGGGTCGGCCAGCTCCGCGTAGGAGTTGTAGTCGTTCATCAGGCCGCTGAGCAGGTACAGGACCGGATATGCCTTCTTCGGGTTGTAGCCGGTTGGCAGCAGGATGTTCGCCCGAGGCGGCCCGGAATAGGAGTACCACTTGCTGGCGATCAGACCCTGTGAGGGGATCGTGACGGTGACGAGTTGGGCGGCCCTCGCTGTCACTGTCACGATGCAGATCGCGGCCACGGCCAGCACCAGCGCAGAACCTCTCAGGATCACTGTTCTCCTCACCCTCTCCTCCTACGGCTTGAACGTGTACGGCTTGTTGGCCTGGACGCGGGGGTACTTGCCGGCGAACTGCGTCCGGTGCCCGGCGGTGCCCGGTGCCGGATAGGGGTTGTCGCCCGTCTTCGCAAGCACGCTCAGCACGCCCGCCTTGGCGAGCGCCTGCAGCAGCTGGGTCTCCGCCGTCGAAACACCGGCGAGGACACCGGGGCTGAGGACCACGGCGACGCGGCCGTACCCGCCGACGTTGTCGTGGTACATCGTCGGCGCCACAACCGACGGGAAGTACGTCGCCAGCGACAAGCTGTATCTGACGAGGTAGGCCATCATCGGGTTGACCTGCTCGAGTACCGACTCGAGCGGGAGGCTGAGAGCGTTCAGCTCGGGCGCTTCGTTGCGCAGGCGGGTGGCCGTCGCGGTCGCCGCCTGGGCGAACGGGGTCAGGTCGTGCAGCACGGTGATCGCCTCGGCGGACGCCGGCTTCAGCTCGGAGATCGCGGGCAGCAGATCAGTGGTGGCGGCCTGCAGTTCGCCGACAACCGGCGTCGCCTGATGTGAGAACCGTCCGAGCTTGGTGGCCGTCTTCGCGGCTTGGGCGATGAACGCGGGCGCCTCCGCAAACGTCCGCCTGAGCGCGGTGTCGCGCGCGGCAACGGCCGCGCTCGCCGTCTTCGCCGCCGTGACGAGATGCTGGATCGCGGTGGCCCGCTGGCCGAGCGAATCGGCGACGGTCCCGAACTGCTGGATCAACGTTGCGACCTGCTGCTGATCGGCGGCCAGGACGGTCGTCACCGGCTGGGCGTCGTCGACCAGATCGGCGCCGTTGCCGAGGAAGCCGTTCAGCTGCGTGCCCTGGTTCGCGAGGCCGCGGTCAAGGTCGTCGAGGATCGCCTGAAAGTCCTTGCGATGGGCGGGGGTAAAGGTGGCGAGCGCGTTGTCGAGCTGGATCTCCTCGGGCGCCTCGCTCGGCAGCGTGCCGCCCGACTTGAGCGCACCGCTCGACGGATCGCCGGGCTGGAGATCGACGTAGCCCTCGCCGAGGAGTGTCTTTGAGCGGATCTGGATCTGCCCGTCGCGGTAGACGGGGGCATACTTCGCAGCGATCGACAGCGTCAGCTCGGCGGTGTCACCGGAGAGCCTGATGCCGGTGACGGTGCCGACGTCAACGCCTGCCTCCATCACGTCCGCGTGGTCGGCCATCTGAGCGACGTCGGTCGCGGTGGCGTGCAGCGTATAGCTGCCACTGCCCAGCAGCGAATCGCCCGACAGCGACAGGAAGTACATGAACACCGTCGCCGCCAGCAGCGTGAACAGCGCGATGCCGAGCAGCTGCAATCGGAAGGTGCGTCCGGGCACGCCGCTCATGTCGCCGGCACTCCCGCAGGCACGCACGTCGGCGCGATGTGCGCCAGGTTCTTCTCCGGGTTGATGTTCTGATCGGCGAGGTCGGTGAGGCTCTGAGCGCCGAAGATCCCGAGGCCACGCTGGTAGTTCCCGTCGGGGCCGGACAGTTTCGAGACCGACATCGTCCACTGGAAGAAGTCCTGCAGTGGCTGGCTGCACTTGATGATCTCGGCGGTCACGTAGTTGAGCTCCGGGGTCTGCGGCCGCAAGCGGGCGAACGCACGTGCCAGGCCAGTTGCGACCGGCTTCGCCTGCTTCAGCAGCGAGGTCAGCGACGGCAGCGGTCTGTCGAGCGCAGCCAGCGCGGTGGTGGCGATCGGCGACAGCGTCTTCAGGGAACGGAGCGCTGGCGCCAGCGCATCAGCGACGGGGATCAGCGCACGGGCAGCGGGCGTGACCTGGTCAGCGGCTTGATCAAGCGAGGACATCGCGCTCGGCAGCTCTGTGAGCGTCGGCGGCAGTTCGTCGATCGTCGCGCCGAGCTGCCGCTCGACCGAGGCGACCGAGTGCATCGTCGTTGCGCCGTCGTCGACGAGCCCGGTCAGCTGCCGCGAGCGGCCCGCGACCTCCGCGCCCAGGAGCGCGAAGTTGTGCACGAGCTGTTCGGTCTCCGTCGTGCGATCGGCGATCGTCTGGCTGAAGTTCTTGGCCTCCTGCAGGAACGGAGCCAGATCGACGAGCGCCTCCTTGAGCTGCTCGCCGTGGTCACCGAGACCCTGTCCGAGCGCGTTGATCGCTGCGGTGACCCGCGGTCGCACGGCGCTGTCGAAGATGTCGATCACCTGCCCGATCTGCACGGGACTCTGGACCTGCGACGCCGGGATTTCGCCGCCGCTCTTGACCTGTCCGGCCGTGCGGGTCCCGCGGCTGACGATGTCAACGAACATGTCCTCAAGCGGCGTGTTCGGCCGGACCTGTACCTGCGCGTTGCGGTAGACAGGGGCGTATTGGGGATCAATCGAGGTCGTCATCACGGCGGTGCCATGCACGAGGTTGATCGCGGTGATGTGCCCGACCTGCACGCCGGCGATCCGCACCTCGTCGTTGGTCTGAACGCCGGTGATGTTGGGGGCCGCGATCCGCAGCGTGTACTGGTGCTGCCACGGGGCCGGCAGGTGGAGCTCCTCGAGCAGCAGCACAAACGCGACGCCGGCACCGGCGAGCAGCAGCAGGACCCACAGCAGTGGCTTGCGTGCGCGGCGGGCCTCGAGCGCGAGCCGCTCGCGCGTGAGGTGGTCGGTGATCCTGTCGCTCGTCGCGGTCACTTGCGCTGCTCCGCGGGGTTCGTCGAGGACAGGCTCGGGAGCTTCGATGCATTCGATAGCCCGAGGTTTGAAAGGCCGGTCGAGACGATGCACCCCAGCGCTCCGCTGCCGCCGGCACCTGTATTGCACGGCAAGATCAGCGAGCCGGCGGACATCTCGAGGTTGAAGTTGTAGATGTTGTTGTTGGCGTCGAACGTGGCGAGCGAGTCGGCCAGTGACGACGCCGCCGGTCCGATCGTTTCGTACAGCCTCAGACGGGAGTCCGGGTCGTAGGCGTTGAGCATCGGCACGAGCTGCGAGTTCGTGCGCTCGACCGTCGGCGTCAGACCGTTGATCAGCGGCGTGCCCTGGCCACCGGTGTCGCCGACCTCTGCGAGCGTCGACGGCGCTTCGTCGATCAGCCGCCGGCTGTCGGTCAGCAACTTGTCCGTGCCGCGCAGCATCGGCGCCAGCACGGTCGTCGCCGGACCGAGCTCCCGAGCGCCCGGCTCGAGCTTTGCAACGAGCGGGTCGAGCGAGTTGAGCATCGTGTTCAGCTCGCCGCTCGCCCGTCGGGTGGCGTCGAGCGCTGCCGGGCTGAGCTGCATCGCCTCGCCGAGCTCGGTCCCATGCGCGGCGGTCACCGACAGCGTCTGATCGCCGTCATCGACGAGCTGCCGCAGAGCAGTCGTGTTCGCGCTGACGGCATTCAGCACGCTGGCGGTGCTCCGTACGACCGCGGGCAGATCGTTCGCGTCGACCCCCTGCAGCGCCTGCGACGCCTGGCCGATCGTCTGCGATGCAGGGCCGAGGTTCTGGATCGTCGCCTGCTCGGGCCCCGCCGCCGACAGGCCGGTGGCGAGCCCCCTGAACATCTCTCCGAAATCGGTGCGCGTGTCCGCTGGGAACTGCTCGTTGAACTGGTCCCAATCGACCTGCGAGCTCGTCTGCCGCAGTGGGATCGTCCCGTCCAAGATCGGCGCCGAGGCGGAGCCCGGGTCGAGATCGACGTACATCGCGCCGCCGAGCAGCGTCCGCCAGCGGATCGTTGCCGTCGCGTCGCTGTGCAGCTGCACCCCGGCGGTGGCGATCTTCATGACGACGTTGGTCGTGTGGTCGGGCGCGGCCTTCAATGTCGAGACGGTCCCGACGTTGACCCCGTGGATGCGGACGGGCGTCGAGTCGTCCAGCTCGTTGGCCTGTGCGAAGCGCGCGGTCACGGTGCGGCCACCGCTCCCCTGGAGAAACGGGATCCCTCCGCTGAACGCGACGATCAACAACAGCGCTCCGAGGATCATCACGGCGAGCCCGTAGGCACGCTGGCGTGTGCCGATCATGTGTGCTGCCCCTCGGCGGTGCACGGCGCCGGGTAGAACGACTCGCTGATCTTGCTCGATGGGACGTTCGGCGAGGAGGTCAGGGTGTTGACGGCTGCCGCCATCCGCATGTACCCGGAGAGACCCGCCGAGGTCATCGGATCGGTGCCGTACTCGAAGATCCGGTACCAGTCGCCGGGCCACTGGTCGATCTCGCAGGTGTAGCGAGCGAGCTCGTAGAGCTCGGGGATCGAATTGCCGAGTGAGCGTGTCGTCGGAGCGGCCAGCGGTGCGATCGCGTTCAGCGCCGAGAGGGTTCGTGGCACGGCCCCGGAGAGTGATCGCAGCAGCGTGCGGGTGCTGCGCAGCGGCGTGGGCGCTGCGCGCAGCAGGTCGGTGGCCTCATGGAACGCGGCCGGTGCGACGGCCGTCAGCTTGACGAGCGACTGCGACAGGCCCTCCGTCCTGATCAGCAGCGGGTCAGTCTCGGCGAGCCCCGTCCGGAGCTGCGCCAGTGCGGATGGGCCCTCGCTGAGCGTGGTCTGCAGCGGTGCGCGTTCACTCACCCACGGCTCGAGCGAATCGGCCTCGGGGCCAAAGCCGGCGGCGATCTGCTCGCGGACCGGATCGAACGCGGCCGACAGCGTCTGCAGGTCCGGGACGAACCGGGCCGCAGCGCCGGCATCGGAGTTGACCGTCGAGGCGACCTGCCCGAAATCGCTGACAACGGCGCCTGAGTTGTCGAGCGCCTGGTTGAGCTCGGCTCCGCGGCCGGCGAAGCCCTGCCCGAGTGCGCCAACCACGCCGCGGATGTCCTGGCGCCGCTTCGCGTCGAACATATCGAGCACGTCGAACACGTCGACGCCGGCCGATGTCTGGGACTGGGCAGGGTCGCGCCGGACCGCAGCTTCGGCCCGGTGGCGCCCGGATACAGCTCGATGTACTTGGCGCCGATCGCGCTCTGCAGGCGGATCTTCGCGGTCGTCGAGGTACGCAGCTCCGGGATCCCGTGGAGCTGCATCTCGACGACCCCGTGCCCGTTCTTGTATGAGGTCTGAAGCACCTGCCCGACAAGCACCCCCCCGATCCGGACGTACGCGTAGGTGTCGACCTCCGCCGCGTTCTTGAAGTCGGCGTTGACGTAGTAGTAGGAGGTGATCGGCAAGCCGTTCTCCGCTGTCAGCGCGAGGTAGCCGAGCCCGGCGAGCAGCGCAACCCCGAGCGCGGCGCACAGTGCCAGGGTCCGTCGTGGATCTGATCGGCGCTTACTTCTCATCTGCCGAACAGGTAGTGGATGAGCGACGGCAACCCTGTGGTGGTTGTCGTCGTGCTCGTGGTGGTCGTGGTGGGGCTCGAGTGGCCACCGGAGTGCCCGCCGAGCAGGCTCGAGACGCCACCGAGCAGCGTGCTGAGACCCGAGGAGAGCGGCGTGGCCGTCGTCGAGGTGGCGGTGGTCGTCGTGGCCGTCGGCGCACTCGGGCGGCCTGTGGTGCTACCGGCATGCGACGCCGGGGCCGTGGCGGTCGTGTGCTTGGCGGCGGTCGGGAAGGTCCTCGACAGCAGGCCCCAGTTGCGGAGATCCGAGCCCTTGACGCCGAGGGTCCCGAGAACGGTCGTGAGGATGCTGCTCGGGAGCAGAACCTCGATGCGATAGATGTGGCCGACACCGTCACGGTCGGAGATCGCGCGAGCCCACCCCTGGGCGACGTCGAGGATCGTGTTGATGTGACCATCCAGGGTCTTCGCGACCGGCGCCAGGTACTTGGCGAAGCTGTTCAGGGTCGAGCTCGACGGTCCCAGCGCGGTCAGGATCGGGGTGGCGACGGTTCCCAGCCGGGTCAGTGCTGGGGCGTCGACGATCGCCGTCTTCAGCGTTGGCGTCGCGGCGGCGGCGAACTCCGGTACAGCCTCGAGCGTCGTCGCCACCGACGGCGCGCTCGCCCTCAGCCCGGCGGCCGCCTCACCCAGCGGAGTCGCCGCCTGCTGCAGGTCGCCGAGCGACGTGCGTACCTGGGACAAGGTCGACGGCGCCTGCCGGATCGTGGCGCTCAGTCCCTGCTCGCGGCCGGCGAGGGTATCGAGCGCGCCCTCCGCGTTGTCAACCAGGCGACCGAGCTGGGCGCGCTGCGGTGCGGCGCTCGCGAGGATCTGGTCGGACTGGTCGATCAGGTTGCCGAGCGCCGTGTTGTCGGAGCCGAGCCCAGCGAGCAGCTGCTCGCCACTCTGCAGCGAGCCCGGCAGCTCCTTGAGGACGGTCGCCAGTGACTGCCCCCGACCGAGCAGCGCGTCGCCTTCCTCGGCGAGGAACACCGCCGCCGCCCGCCGGGTGTCGGGGTCGAACGCGTCGAGCACCTGATCGAGCTCGGGCGTCGAGCCGGTGCGCGACTCCGGAATTGTGGTCCCCGACCGTTGTGGTTGATCAACATTGCCGACATTCAGCTCCACGTACTTCTCGCCGAGCAGGTCACTCGGTTCGATCGTCGCGGTGGCCCCGGACCCAATCGGAGCGATCGCCGGGTTCAACTCCATCGTCACGATCGCCCGATCGTTACGGGTGACCGTGACCGATCGGACGTCGCCGACGACGACGCCCTCGTTGCGGACGGAGAAATCCGGCTCGAGGCCCTGGGCGTCGGCGAACTCCGCCCTGACGATGTACCCACCGCCGCCGCGCGCCGTCACTGCAAGCGCGACGATCGCCACGACGATCACGCCGATGATCGCTGCCCGGGTCCTCATTTCGCAGCCTCCGGATCGTCGGCCGCGATCAGCGCTTCCTTGCCCGCGCCGCACTGCGGCTGGAACCAGGGCTGCCCGGCGTTGAGGCCGGGGACCCGCGGGTACGCGTACGTGATCTGGCCGTCCGAGCCCGCCACCGCCTCGGCGGAGGTGTCATTGGTTCCGGGCAGGATCGCGGTCTCCTCGAGGTTCATCACCCCGTAGTGGCCGACCTGGTCATAGGGGCCGCCCTGCCAGTTCTCGAGGAAGCCGCCGATCTCCGGCGTGTATGGGCGGACGCAGGCGAGCATCGGCGCCAGTGAGTGCAGAGCAGTGGTCAGCTTCGGCAGGAACGGGTCAGCCGTCTTCAGGAACGCGGTCAGCTTCGGCAGCTCCGTGGCGCCGGTGGCGAGCGTCGCAATCGCGTGCGGGGCGACGTCCACGAGCCGATCGAGCGTGCCGCGCAACAGTGGCGCGTCGGTCACGAGCCCGTGCGCGCCCGGCTTGATGTCGGTGACGAGCGTCGACAGCGGCCCAAGGCTTGAATCGAGATGGGCCAGGGAGCCCTGCGAAGCCGTCAGCGTGGCGGGGAGCTTCTGGATCGTCGCCTTGAGGGCGTCGGCGTTGTCAGCGAAGACGCCGAACGTCTGCGCGGCGTTCGTCACGAGCCCCTGCAGCTGGCTGTCGCTGGCGTCGAGCGCGGTGAACGTCCTCGCGCCCGATGTCATCAGCTCCCCGAGCGCCGCCGGGTCGAGCCCGAGCTTGGACATCAAACCGGCGGTCTCACCCAAGCCGCTGCTGCCGAGGTTGAGATCCTCTTTGATCGCGTCCGCCTGCCCGTTGAGCAACGTGGCCCCGTCCTGCAGGGTGGTGCCGATGTTCGTCTCGGTCGGCTTCGTGAACTGCGAGAGCATCTGGTCGAACTCCACCGGCGTCACGGTGTCGGCCTCGGGTAGCAGCGCGTTCGATGCGAGCACGGCGTTGCGGGCGGGGCCGGGCTGGAGCTGGATGTAGCGCGACGCGTAGGAGGCGGCGCTGCCGAAACGGATCTGCGCGGTCGTACCCTGATGCAGCGGCCAGGCGCTCGAGTCGACGTTCATCGTCACGAGCGCTTCGTCGTCATCGAGGCGGATCGGTCCCACGGAACCGACGGTCCGTCCCGCGATCCGGACCTCATTGCCCGAGCGCAGCTGCGTCGCCGCGGTGAACACGGCGCGCAGCGGCCTGGTCGATGGTCCGCTGGTGACGAGCGCCGTGATCCCGATCGCGATCACGACGCCGAGCGCGGTCGAGATGACGGTGCGCCTAGCCACCGATCGTCACCTGACTGCGTCCCCAGAACAGGGTGGTCAGCGCCGCGCCGATCACGTGGATCCCGACGAGGTTGACGATCATCGAGCGCGCCGTGGCCGACCCGACACCCACCGGTCCCCCGCGCGCTCGGAAGCCGTAGTACATCCCGACGAGCGCGATGAAGACCGCGATCACGGTCACCTTGATGATCGACAGGATGTTCTCCCCGAGCGTCTGGCTCGAGAAATGCAGGCTGATCCACTGGCCCAACGAGACCCCGTGCAGCTGGACGACAATGACCAGGTAGGAGCCGAGCGTGCCGAACACCATCGCGATCGCGTACATGAACGGAACGGTCACGATCACAGCGACCAACCGTGTGGCGACGACATACTTCATCGGGTCGACGCCGATCGACTCGAGCGCGTCGAGCTCCTCGCTGATCCGCATTGAGCCGATTTCCGCGACGAGTCCGCACCCGACCTTCGCCGCGAACACGTAGGCGAACATGTAGCCCCACATCTCGCGCACGCCGCAGACGGCGGTGGCGAGGCCGGCGAACGAGGTGGCGCCGATCGGACGCAGGCCGTAGACGACGAACAGCCCGCACTCACCGCCGACGACCATCACCATCGCGCAGATCACGAGCGTCGTCCCGATCACGAGGATCCCCGCCTGGCGCAGGATCTCCGAGAAGTAGCGCCAGCAGCCAATCGCGTAGAAGAGCGCTTTGGCGGAGAACTCGACCAGGTCACCGGTCTCCGACAGAACGTCGTGGCGGGGTTGCGGTGCCCTGATCGTGGTTGACGCTTCCATCAGCGCGGTGTCAGCGAGCCGGGGAAGGCCGCGAGGTAGACGGCGTTGAACGCGAAGTTGAAGACCCACACCGCCGCAAACGCCTGGACGACCGCGATGTTCACGGCGCGCCCGACGCCTTCTGAGCCGCCCTTCGCGTTAAGGCCGCGATAGCAGCAGACGACGGCAACGAGGAACCCGAACCCCGCCGTCTTCATGACGTTGGCGAACATGTCGACGGTCGAGAACCCGGACTGGAAGCTCGCGAGATATCCCGTGACTTTGCCGTGATCCTGAAGTTCGACAACCACGCCGGCGAGCGACGCGAACACCAGCCCGACAAGGTTGAGCAACGGCAGCACCAGCGTCAACGCCAAGATCCGGGGGGCGACGAGCGTACGGATCGCATCCACACCCATGACCGAGAGGGCGTCGAGCTCCTCGCGGACCCTGCGGGCGCCGAGGTCGGCCGTGATCGCGGTGCCGGCCACGCCGGCGACGACCATGCCCGTCACCCACGGCACGTACTCGCGCACCGCGCCAATCGAATAGAGGGAGCCGAGACGGTCGATCTGCCCAAGCGCCTTGAAGAACAGGCCGCCCTCAACCCCGACCGGGCCGTATCCGAACACGAACACGGAAATGGCGGTGGGGATCATGCACCGCTTGATCAGGATCCAGGACTGCTCAACCGCTTCAGGTGCCCAGGAGAGCCACGGCGGGGTCAGCAACGCGCGGATCGACACCAACGCGATCAGCACCGAGCCGCCGAGCGCCTCGACCCCTTGCCAGAACCGCTCCCCGATCGTGGGTCCCGGGGGTGCCGGGGCGCGCGGCGGGAGCTTCGCAATCGCGTCGCGGACCGCCTGTGGCTGACTGATCCCCATGGCTAGTCCATCCCCAGAGGACCGATCGACTCGCCACGTAGGAACTGGCGGACGAACTGGTTCTCCGACGCGAGCATCTGCTCGACCGGGCCGGACTCGACAACCCGGCCCTGCCACAGAACAGCGATGAATTCGGCGACCCGGCGGGCCGACATGATGTCGTGGGTGATCATCAGGTACGTGCCGCCCTGGCGCTCGTGCGTCTCGACGATCAGCTTGCACAGCAATGCCGTGCGGACCGGATCAAGACCGGAGTCGGGCTCGTCGAACATCACGATCTCCGGATCGAGCACCAACGCCCGCGCGAAGCCGACACGTTTGCGCATGCCACCCGACAGCTGGCTCGGCACCAGCGCCCACGCGTTGAGCATCCCGACCTCATCGAGACGCTGCAGCACCACCGCCTCGATTTCCGCCTCCGACATGTCGGTGTGCTGGCGCAGCGGAAACGCGACGTTGTCATAGACGTTCATCGACCCGAGCAGGGCGCCGTCCTGGAACAGGATCCCGATCCGCCGGCGCAGCTTCCAGATGTCGTCCTTGGGCATCTTCGAGAGCGTGTTGCCGAGGACCTCGACCTCTCCCCGGTCCGGGGTGAGCAGACCGATGATGTGCTTGAGCAGCACGCTCTTGCCGGTGCCCGACGGGCCCAGCACAACCGAGATCTGCCCGCGCGGGATCGTCAGGTCGACGCCGGCTAACACCGGGGCCCCCGCAAACGCCTTGTGCAAGCCACGACAGACCACGGCGCCTGCGCCGATGTCCGAACGTGGGTCGCTCCTCCGCTCCTCCACGACCATCGCGGCGAGCCTACCCAGCTCTTTCCTGGTTGTCAAAACGTGTCTGTCACCACGAACGTTACGGATGACAAAGATCAGCAAGGATCTGTTAAGGTGCCCTCCGATGACGGCTGTGGGCAACGGACGCAAGCGCATGACTCAGCCCGAGCGCTCGGCGGTGACACGACAGGCACTGATCGACGCCACGATCGAGTGCCTCGCGGAGCTGGGCTACGACCGCACCACGATCACCGAGATCTCGGAGCGTGCCGGCCTGTCGCACGGCGCCCACCTGCACCATTTCGGCACCCGCCCGGCACTGCTGGCCGCCGCGGCCATCGAACTGGCGCAACGCGCCGGGCTCGACCTCGCGGCATCGGTCGCGGGCCTCCCGAAGGGCCGCAAGCGCTACGCCGCGTCGGTCGACATGCTGTGGGACCTGTTCACGGGACCGCTGTTCCAGGCGGTGCTGGAGCTCGGAGTGCACGCACGCACCGACCCCGAGCTGCGCGATCAGCTCGACCCGCTTGAGCTGGCGATCGGGCGGATGACGCTGCCACTGTTGCGGGAGGCGTTCGGACGCGAGCAGGAGGACAGCTCGATCGATGACCTGATCGCCATGGTCACCGCAACGATTCGTGGCGTCGCGATCATGGCGGTGCTCGACCCCGCCCACCACCCGCTGAAACGATGGCAGCGCTCCCGGAGGATGCTCATCAACGTGCTGGATACACAGCTGTGATGGGCGTCAAACGCCAGCGGCGCGCAGCAGCGCGCGCTTCAACAGCTGCCACTGGTCCCGCTGCCGGCGCGTCCGCGGCTCGAACTGCTGCGTGAGCGCCAGTCCCCGTAGCGAGCTGAAGAAGAGCACGACGAGTTCCTCGAGATGATCAGCGACGCCGAGATCGCCAAGCCCAGCACTCGCGATCTGAGTGATCGAGCGAGCGATCCGCCGTTCGGAGATCGCCAGCCGTTCGTAGAGCTCGGGCTCGTCAGCGGCGGCAACCCAGAGCTTGATCACGACAATGAACAGTGGGCTCGAGAAGTCCTCCCAGACGATGTCGAGCAGCACGTCGAGTCGCTTGCGGGGGTCCGCCGGCAGCGCATCGGCCGAGTTCGCGAACTCCGCCAGCCGGCGTTCCGCCAGCGACTCGATCGCGGCACCGAACAGGTCGACACGGTGCGGGAAGTGATGCGCCCGCGCGCCACCGGAGACACCGGCGAGCTCTGCGACCCGGCGTGTGGTGGTCTGCGCGTAGCCGACCTCGAGGACGCTCTTGATCGTGGCATCGAGCAGCTTGCCGCGGGTCTCGGCGCGTCGCTCCTCCTGCGGCCGGTGATTGCGGGACTGCGTCGTCATCGGGGGGTCGCTCGCCATCGGAGCGATTCTGTCGGCTGGCGTGGCGGAATTCTCTGCGGAGGAAGTAACAATACGAGCGCTCGGTTTATTATTGAGCGTAGCGCTGCTACGTGAATCGATCAAAGGACAGGACTGACGAGATGGCAAGCACGACGTTGAACGCCCCACGCGCGGGTCTGTTCGAGGACGAGCACGAGGCGTATCGGGAGAGTTTCCGGCGCTTCATCGACGCGGAGATCCGCCCCCACCACGCCGAGTGGGAGAAGGCGCAGATCGTCCCCCGCGAGCTGTTCACCAAGATGGCGGGCTACGGCTTCCTGGCGATGGACGTGCCCGAGCAGTACGGCGGCCAGGGCGTCGAGGACTGGCGCTTCCACGTGATCCTCTGCGAGGAGGCCGCCCGCTCCGGCGTTGGCGATGCGCTTGTCGGTCCGGGTCTGCACAGCGACGTCTGTCTCCCGTATCTGATCAACGCGGCCGCCGACGAGCAGAGGGAACGTTGGTTCCCGGGCATCGCCTCGGGCGAGCAGATCCTCGCGATCGCGATGACGGAACCCGGCACCGGCTCTGATCTCGCGGGCATCAAGAGCCGCGCCAAGCGCGACGGTGACGGCTGGATCCTCAACGGAGCAAAGACGTTCATCACCAACGGCATCAACGCCGACCTCGTGATCGTCGCGGCCCGGACCAGCGACGACAAGCATGCAGGTCTGTCGCTGTTCGTCGTCGAGCGCGGGATGGAGGGCTTCGAGCGCGGCAAGCAGATCGAGAAGCTCGGCCAGCACTGCTCGGACACAAGCGAGCTGTTCTTCAACGACGTCCATCTCCCGGCCGAGAACATGCTGGGAGACGAGGGGACGGGCTTCCTGCAGCTTGTCGCGCGGCTCGTCCCCGAGCGGCTGGTGCTGGCCGTCTCAGCGATCGCCGGCGCCGAGATGGCGTTCGATCAGACGCTGGCCTACGTCAAGGAGCGCACCGCATTCGGCCGCCCGATCGGCTCCTTCCAGAACTCACGCTTCAAGCTCGCCGAGCTGAAGACGAAGCTCGAGATCACCCGCTGCTTCATAGACCGCACGATCGAGCGTCACTGCGCCGGGACCGCGACGGTTGAGGAGGCGGCGATGGCGAAGTGGTGGACCACCGACCTGCTCGGCGAGGTGACGGACACCGGCCTGCAACTGCACGGCGGCTACGGCTACACGCTCGAGTACCCCATCTCCCGGGCCTGGGTCGACGCCCGGATCACCCGCATCTATGCAGGCACCAACGAAATCATGAAAGAGCTGATCGGGCGCACGCTCGGTCTGTAGAGATCGCGAAAGGAACGTTGAAAGAGATGAGCCGCAAGGTGTATGTGATCGGCGTCGGGATGACGAAGTTCGACAAGCCGGGCACCAAGGAAGGCGATTACCACGACTGGGCACGCGAAGCGGGCCAGAAGGCGCTGGCGGATGCGGGCGTCTCCTACGACGAGGTCCAGCAGGCGTACGTTGGCTATGTCTACGGCGAGAGCTGCGCCGGCCACCGCTCCGTCTACGAGCTCGGCATGTCCGGCATTCCGGTCTTCAACGTCAACAGCAACTGCTCGACGGGATCCAGCGCACTGTTCCTCGCCGCCCAGGCGATCCGCGGAGGCCTCGCCGACTGCACGCTCGCACTCGGCTTCGAGAAGATGCAGCCGGGCTCTCTCGGCTCGACGTTCAACGACCGCGAGCAGCCGATGGCCCGTCACTTCGAGCTGCTGGCGCAGATCTCCGAGGTCCGCTTCCCGCCGGCGCCGTGGATGTTCGGTGCCGCCGGGCGCGAGCACATGCAGCAGTACGGGTCAGAGCCCCAGCACTTCGCGAAGATCGGGCACAAGAATCACAAGCATTCGGTCAACAACCCCTATGCCCAGTTCCAGAAGGAGTACACGCTGGAGGAGATCGAGGAGGCGCCCGAGATCTACGCGCCGCTGACCAAGCTCCAGTGCTCGCCGACCTCTGACGGCTCCGGCGCTGCGATCCTCGCCAGCGAGGATTTCGTGGACAAGCACAACCTCGCCGCGCGCGCGGTCGAGATCGTCGGCCAGGCGCTGACAACGGATTTCGAGACGTCGCTCTCGACGCGCACTGCGAAGGACGTGATCGGCTACGACATGAACGTCAAGGCGTCACAGGCCGTCTACGAGCAGTCGGGGCTCGGCCCGGATGACTTCCAGGTCATCGAGCTGCACGACTGCTTCAGCGCCAACGAGCTGCTCCTGTATGAGGCGCTCGGCCTGGCCGCCGAGGGCGAGGCACCGCAGCTCGTCGATGACGGCGCCACGACCTACGGCGGCAAATGGGTCGTCAACCCGTCGGGCGGCCTGATCTCGAAGGGCCATCCGCTTGGTGCGACGGGTCTCGCGCAGTGCGCGGAGCTCACCTGGCAGCTCCGCGGTGAGGCGGACGCCCGCCAGGTGGACGACGTCACCGCGGCCCTGCAGCACAACATCGGCCTCGGTGGCACCGCGGTCGTCACGGCCTATCAGCGCGCTGAGCGCTGAGCCGGCCGGCAACGAACACCAACCAACACCAGAAGAGAGAGAAGATCAACTCATGGGACAGATCAGCACCTCGATTGACATCCCCGCCGCTCCGGAGAAGGTGTGGGACATCATCGCCAGCCCGAACACCTACGACAGCTGGCTGACGACACACACAAAGTGGAAGAGCGAGATCCCAGAGCGCTTCTCCCAGGGAACGACCGCCGACGAGGTCGTGACGATGCTCGGCATGGCGAACACGATCTCCTGGACGGTCGTCGAGTTCGACGAGCCGAAGCGGTTGAAGATCGAGGGCACCGGCATGGCGGGCGTCAAGACGAGCTTCGAGTTCGAGGTCGCCCCCGACGGCGACAGCGGCTCGACGGCGACGGTCAACGCGGAGTTCGTCGGCAGCATGATCGTTGGCGCGCTCGGCAAGGCGGTCGAGACCGACGCGGAGAAGAACCTCCGCGCGTCGCTGGCGAAGCTCGGGGAGCTGGCGTCGTGAGCACGACCGAGACGCTCCGGTTCAACGAGACCGGACTCGACCAATGGACGGAGGAGCACCGCTTCGAGGTCACTTCGGAGCGGCTCGCGGAGTACGCGGCGGCGACCAATGATCCGATTCCGGCACACGCCGACGGGGAGGTCGCGAGCCCGGTGTTCGCGATCGTGCCGGTGTTTCACGCGCTGCTGGAACCGGCGCTCGCCGTCGTCCCGCTGTCGGTCCTCGGCAAGGTGCTCCACGGTGAGCAGGACTTCCGCTTCCACCGGCCGATCAAGCCGGGCGACAAGCTCGTCGCGAAGGGCAAGATGACGGGTTTCGAGGGCCTGGCGAACGGGACCCGCGCCTGCGTCTACATCGAGACCCGCACGGAGGAGGGCGAGCTCGTCAACGAGCAGTACGTCACCTTCTTCGTCCGGGGCTTCGATGACGGACGCAAGCTCGGCGAGCTCTCGCCGGAGCACCGGTTCATCCCGGAACTCCGCTCTGAGACGCCTGCGGCGGATTTCACCCAACACATCGACGAGGACCAGACGTTCCGGTACTCGCCCGCCTCCGGCGATCCGATGCCGATCCACCTCGATGAGCAGGTGGCGAAGGACTCCGGCTTGCCGGGGATCATCGCCCACGGCTTCTGTGTGCTCGCGTTCACCTCGTGGGGGATCCTCGAGGCGGTCGGTAGCTCCGATGTCAACCGGCTGAAGCGGCTCGCCGTCCGCTTCGCGAAGCCGGTGCTGCCCGGCCAGGACATCCACACGACCGTCTGGAAGTCCGCAGCCAGCGAGGCCGGCCCGACGGGGCCGGCCCAAACGACCTACCTGTTTGAGACCAATGTCGGCGACACCACCGTCCTCCAGGACGGGCTCGCCGTATTCGAGAGCTGAGGAGCGACATCATGGGTTCACTCGAAGGCCGCATCGCGGTCATCACCGGCGCGGGTCGCGGCATCGGCCGTGAGCACGCGCTGCTGTTCGCGCGGGAGGGCGCCAAGGTGGTCGTCAACGACCTCGGCGGCGCCAATGACGGCAGCGGCGCCGACGTCGGCCCGGCGCAGGAGGTCGTCGATGAGATCGTCGCGAACGGCGGCGAGGCCGTCGCCAACACCGACGACATCTCGAGCTGGGCCGGCGCAAGCGCGCTGATCGACCAGGCGGTCGAGGCGTTCGGGGGACTCGACGTCGTCGTCAACAACGCCGGCATCCTCCGGGACGCGTTCATCGCGGGGCACGGCGAGGCCGAGTGGGACGCCGTCATCAAGGTCCATCTGAAGGGGCACTTCTCGGTGCTCAAGCACGCGGCCGACTACTGGAAGGCACAGTCCAAGGCCGGCACGCCCCGCAGCGCCGCGGTGATCAACACGGCTTCGGCCTCCGGCGTGACCCTGCCGAACGCCGGACAGGCGAACTACGGCTCGGCCAAGGCGGCGATCGCTGCACTGACGCTGGTCGCAGCCGACGAGCTCGAGCGCTACGGGGTCCGCGTCAACGCGATCGCTCCGATCGCGCGCACGCGACTGACGCTGGCGACGCCGGGGATGGGCGCGATCTTCGCCGCGGGTGCCACCGACGCAACCGGCCATGACCTGTTCGCGCCGGAGAACATCTCGCCGCTCGTCGCCTACCTGGCAACCGAGTCGTGCCCGCTGACCGGCAAGGTGTTCGCGGTTCAGGGCGGTTCGATCCAGGAGCTCACCGGCTGGTCGGTCGTGCGCGAGATCGAGACCGAGGGTCCATGGCGGATCGACGACATCGCTGCGCGGCTCACCCCGGCGCAGGTCTGATCTCGATCGCGCGATGAGCATCAACGCGGTCGCCGGGCGCCTGCAGACGCTCGGCGACCGGATCTCAAACGAGGTGTGGGCAGCGGGCGTGCTCGGCCGCGCCGGCGTACTGCCGCTGAAGGACCCGCGTGGCCTGCTCGCGACCGTGGACGCCACGCGTCGCTATGGCCAGCTCGGGGCGGGCATGACAAGTGCTGCGACTCGCTGGCCGGACAAGGTCGCGATCGTCGATGAGCTTGGCGAGATCACCTACAAGGAGCTCGAGGAGCGCACGAACCGCCTCGCGAACGCGCTCGCTGCGCGCGGAGTGGAGGCCGGTGACGGCGTCGCGCTGCTCGCCCGTAACCACCGTCTGATGCTCGAGGCCGCCTTCGCGACGTTCAAGCTCGGCGGGCGACTGATCCTGCTCAACAGCGACTTTGCCGGACCGCAGATCCGCGAGGTCACCGCGCGCGAGGGCGCGAGGCTGCTGATCCACGACGACGAGTGGGCCGATGCGGTCGCGGAGGTCGAGGTGCCACTTGGCCGGATCCGAGCGTGGATCGAGGACGCAACGTCGCCGGGGGAGACCCTCGATGCGGTGATCGCCAGCGGCTCGCCTGCGATGCCGCGCAAGCCCAAGCGCGAGGGCAAGGTGATCGTGCTGACGAGCGGCACCACCGGCACGCCCAAGGGGGCGCCGCGCGAGTCTCCCAAGACCCTGGTGGTGATGGGCGGGTTCTTCGACAAGCTGTCGTACCGCTCCGGGGAAGTGATGTACGTGATGGCGCCGATGTTCCACGCGGTCGGTTTCACGCACGGGCTGCTGGCGATCACGCTCGGCAACAGGCTCGTGCTGCAGCGGCGGTTCAAGGCCCAGACGGCACTCGATTTGATGGCGAGCGAACGAGCGGTCTCGGTGGTGCTGGTGCCGACGATGCTGCGCCGGATCCTCGACCTCGGCCCCGAGGAGCTCGCCGCGCACGATCTGTCTTCGCTGCGGATCCTGTTCTGCGCCGGTTCCCAGCTCGGCGCCGATCTGTGTGTGCGCGCCACCCAGGCCTTCGGCCCGGTCGTCCATAACCTCTATGGATCGACCGAGGTCTCGGCCGTGACGATCGCGACACCGGATGAGCTCGCCGACGCGCCGGACTGCGTCGGCACGCCGTGCCGCGGGATCACGCTGCGGCTGTACGACGATCAGGATCAACTGATCACCGCGACCGGTGTGACCGGCAGGATCTTCGCCGGAACCGGCTTCGAGTTCGAGGGGTACACGGGCGGTGGCACCAAGACACTGATTGATGGCCTGATGGCCACCGGGGACGTCGGCCACATCGACGCACGGGGCCGTCTGTTCATCGACGGCCGCGACGACGAGATGGTCGTCTCAGGCGGCGAGAACGTGTTTCCGGCGGAGATCGAGGAGCTGCTCGGCGCACACCCGGAGATCGCCGAAGCGGCGGCCATCGGGGTCGACGATCCCGAGTACGGTGCGCGACTGCGGGCGTTCGTCGTCCTGCATCCTGGTTCGGCGCTGGACGAGGACGGGGTCAAGGCGCACGTGCGCGCGAACCTGGCGCGGTTCAAGGTTCCGCGTGAGGTCCTGTTCATCGACGAGTTGCCGCGTAATCCGACCGGCAAGGTCCTCAAGCGTAAGCTCAAGGAGATCGAGCCATGAGCCTGCCCGCAGCCACTGTTGACACCTGCGTCGTCGTGACCGGCGCCTCGTCGGGGATTGGCGAGGAGATCGCCCGGCTGCTGGCGCAGCGCGGGCACAACCTCGTGATCGTCGCGCGTCGCCTCGACCGTTTGAAGGCGCTCGCCTCGGAGCTGACCTCCTCCTACGGCGTGGAGGTCGAGCCGCACCGATGTGATCTGGCGTCGCCGCGCTCGCGCACGCGGCTGCTCGGGATTCTGGCGGGCGAGGGCCGGCGGCCGATCGTCGGGCTCGTCAACAACGCGGGGATCGGGGTGGCCGGACGGTTCGTCACCGAGGATCAGGCGCGCCAGCTGTCGGAAATCGAACTGAACATCACCGCGCTCGTCGAGCTGACAGGGGCGATCGCACCGGGAATGGTCGCGCGCGGCTCCGGCGCGATCCTCAACGTCGCTTCCCTGGCTGCCTTCCAGCCATTGCCGCAGCTTGCGGTGTACGCGGCTTCCAAGGCGTTCGTGCAGAGCTTCTCCGAGGCGGTGCACCAGGAACTCCGCGGTTCCGGCGTCTCCTGCACGGTCCTCTGTCCCGGACCGGTGCATACCGAATGGGCGGAGCAGGCCGGCGCCGAGGCAGCGATGATCGGCCCGGCGATGATCCCCGCCGCCGCAGTGGCGGCCGCGGCGGTCGCCGGGATGGTCGGCGGCAAGCGCTCGGTCGTTCCCGGAGTTGTCAACCAAGCTGCGGCCCTCGGGGGTCGCTACGCACCACGAACCCTGGCCCTGCCGGCGCTCAGCGCGCTGCTCGGCCGCGAAACGAGGTAACGACGATGGCGTTGACCGATGGAGTCGGGCGAGCGCTCGATGAACTGCTCACTCCCGCGCGCCGGCTCGGAAGCGTGCTGATGCGACCGACGGGCGCCAGCCGCAACCCGCTGACGTACGGCATCAACGTGATCAGTTCACTCACGGGCCGCAGCCTCGAGAGCGAACTGCGCGATCGGGTTGTCGTGATCACGGGAGCCTCATCCGGGATCGGTGAGGCCACCGCGCGGCGGCTGGGTCCGCATGCCGGAGCCGTGATCCTCGTCGCCCGGCGCGAGCCCGAACTGCAGGCACTCGCCGCGTCGATCGGCGAATCCGGTGGCCGCGCATTCGCGTACCCGTGCGACCTCACGGACCTCACCGCCACTGCGGCGCTGGCCAAGGCTGTCGAAGCAGAGCACGGGTCTGTCGACGTGCTGGTCAACAACGCCGGTCGCTCGATCCGCCGCTCACTGACCCTCTCCTACGAGCGGATGCACGACTTCGAGCGGACGATGGAGCTCAACTACTTCGCACCCGTACGGCTGATGCTGTCGCTGCTGCCCGGGATGCGCGAGCGGGGGTACGGCCGGATCGTCAACGTCTCGACCGCCGGAACCCAGTTCCGTCCTCCACGGTTCGGCGCCTACGTCGCCTCCAAGGCCGCGCTCGACATGCTCTGCGATACGTGGCAAGCCGAGACCCGTCGCGACAACGTGACGTTCACGACGGTCCACATGGGCCTCGTGCGCACGCCGATGATCGAGGCGACCTCGATCTACGACCGGTTCCCGACGATCAGCGCGGACGATGCCGCCGCGATCATCGCGAACGCCGTCGTCAATCACCCGCGTCGCGTGTCCTCGGCGATCGGGGAACTGGCAGCGTTTGCCGACGCCCTCGAGCCGGCGCTGCTCGACCAGGTCCGCAGCTACGCGTTCTCTCTGTTCGCCGACTCGAGCGCCGCGCGGGGAGACGCGGACCGGACCCATGATGCGCCCGTCGATGCGCGCGGCCGGCTGCTGGCCGAACTGACCCCCGGAGTGCACTGGTAGTCGGGTCAGGTGCAGAAATGCGTCCAGGAGACGAACTTCTCACCCCGTTGGTGTTGTGATGGTGCTGTGAAGCGCATTCTCGTGATCGCGGGTGCTGCCCTGTTGCTTGCCGGCTGCGGCAGTCAGCGGCCTGCGGTGCCGGCGGCAACGGCGCCACCAACCACGACAGCGCGCACGGCCACCGCACCACCGACGACCACTGTGCGAACGGCGGCAGCTGCGCTGCATGCCCGCAGCAGCGCTTCGCTCGACGGGCACACGGTCTCGGTCCCGAAGGGGTGGCATGCCCAGGTGTGGGCGAGCGTCTCTGACGCGCGGCTCGAGACGTGGACACCGGAGGGGGCGCTGCTCGTCAGCGAGCCGTCCAATGGCCAGATCATCGAGCTGACGCCGCGCCCGGGCCATCCGGCGTCGCAGCCCGCGCAGCGCACACTTGTCTCCGGACTGTCGGAGCCGCAGGGGATGGCCTTCGACCGACTCGGCGGCCACGAGGTTCTGTACGTCGCAGAGGACGATCAGCTCGATCGCTACGCCTGGCTGGGGACGCGCGTCGGGGCACGCACGGTGATCGTCACGGGTCTCCCCGACACGGCGCCCGCCGGCTCGGACAATCACACGCTCAAGAACGTCGTGGTCGGAGCGAACCACCGCGTCTACGTGGACATCGGCAGCGGCTCAAACGCCGGCCCGGTGCAATCGAGCAACCCGCCACGGGCGTCGGTTGTGTCCTACAGCCCCAGCGGTACCGATCGCCGGATCATCGCAACAGGCGTCCGCAACGGTGACGGGCTCTCGTTCGCTCCCGACGGGTCGCTGTGGACAGCGGTCAACGGCCGCGACCAGATCGCGTACCCGTTCCACCACACCTATGACGGCGACACCGACGCCTACGGGCAGGTGATCGCCGCCTACGTCGATAACCATCCGCCGGATCAGGTGGCAAAGCTGACCCCGGGCCGCAATCTCGGCTGGCCCTACTGCGAGGCCGATCCCGACGTTGCCCCGGGCGCCACGAACACGCGTCTCGCGGAGGTCAACCTGCCGTTTATCGACGATCAGCAGATGAACCCAGACGGGTCGAAGCTCGACTGCGCGAAGCTGCCGCGGCTGCAGGTCGGGCTGCCGGCCCACAGCGCGCCGCTCGGGTTCCACTTCCTCGCAGGCAGCAAGCTGCCCACCCCGTGGGCCAACGGCGCAGTCGTGGCAGTGCACGGATCATGGGACCGGGAGCCGCCGCGGGCACCGGCGGTGCTGTGGATGCCGTGGAACGCGACGACCGACACGCTCGGCGCGCCGATCACGCTGATCAGCGGATTTCAGAACGCGGATGGCAGCCGCTGGGGCAGGGTCGTCGACGCCGTTCCGGGTCCTGACGGGGCCCTCTACGTCAGCGACGACACCCTCGGCGCGGTCTACCGGATCGCCCCCTAGGACACCGACCAACGATCACAGCAGATGACCGGAGCCGTTGAGCAGGTGGGGCCGGGCTGCTACGCATGGATGCGGCTGCCGGGCGGCTGGGGTGAGACGAACATCGGCCTGATCACCGGCGACGGGGCTTCCCTGTTGGTCGACACGCCATGGGATCGGCGCCTGACGCGGGCGATGCTCGGCGCATTCGAGACCCACACGTCGCGGGCCCCGGTGTCGATGGTGTTCAACACCCACCCGGACGTTGACCACTGGTGGGGCAACGCCGAGCTGCCGCGGGCGGAGGTCGTCGCCTCACAGGCGAGCGACGCCCACATGCGCACGGAATCGACGCCGCAGCAGATGGCGTCGATGCAGAAGCTCGGGAAGCTGCTCGGGCATGCTCCGGGCAAGCCCGGCCTGCTGGGCCGCTACGTGACGGGGATGCTCGGCGGCCTGCACTTCGACGAGGTCACGCTGCGCTTCCCGGACCGGACGTTCACGCATTCCCGGACGGAGACGATCGGCGGGCGGACGGTTGAATTCCGTGACCTCGGCCAGGCGCATACGGCGTCCGACTCGATCGTGGTGGTGCCGGAGTCGCGCGTCGTCTACACCGGAGATCTGCTGTTCTCGAAGGTCACGCCGGTGATGTGGCACGGTCCCGTCTCGGGCTGGCTGGCTGCGCTCGAGAAGATCATGGGACTGGACGCCGACGTGTTCGTCGCCGGTCACGGACCGGTCAGCACCCGCACTGAGCTACAGCTCCTGCACAACTACTGGAGCTGGTTGAGCGCCTCGGTGGCGTCCTACAAACAGCAGGGAGTCGGGATCGCTGAGACGGCGGAGCGGCTCGTCACGTCTCCGGAATTCGCCGCCTACTGCGACTGGCCGAGCCCGGAGCGGCTGTACATCAACGTCGCCACGATCGATCGCCAGCTCGATGGCAAGGGCCCAATTCCCACGACCCCGGTGCAGCGAGGCAGGGCCCTCACCGGCGTTGCCTGCCTGGCGCATCACATCCGGGACACGCACTAGCTCGAGATAACCGCGGCCATCGCGGAGCGCCTCGGCGGATCGCCTCAGCTGATCGCCCCGGCGGAGCGCCTCAGCGGATCGCCTAAGCGGAGCGCTTGCTCCGGATCTTGCTATCGTGCAATGTGGAGCGCGTGCTCCGCTTATTTCGATAACGGGAGTTCAGATGCATTCAGAAAAGCCACGGACGCATTACCAGGCGACGTTTGCGGTGCTCGCGACAGCCACAATCGCCTACGCCCTGCTGCAGTCGCTGGTGATCCCGGTTCTCGCCACGATCCAGACCGGCCTCCACACGTCGCAGAACGACGTGACGTGGGTCCTGACGGCCTATCTGCTGTCCGCGTCGATCTTCACGCCGATCGTGGGGCGACTCGGAGACATGTTCGGCAAGGAGCGGATGCTGGTGATGGCGCTGGTAGCGCTTGCCGGCGGCTGTGTCCTTGCCGCACTCACCGACTCGTTGAGCGTGATGCTCGTCGCCCGCGTGATCCAGGGGATCGGCGGCGGGGTGTTGCCGCTGTCATTCGGTCTGATCCGCGACGAGTTCCCCCAGGAGAAGGTCGCCGGCGCAGTCGGCGTGATCGCCGCACTGGCAGCCGCCGGTGCCGGCCTCGGGATCGTGCTGGCGGGCCCGATCGTCAGCGCGTTGAACTTCCACTGGCTGTTCTGGATCCCGATGATCATCCTGACGCTCGCAGCGGTCGCGGCACACGTGGTGGTCCCCGAGTCTCGAGTTCGGACCGCGGGGCGCGTGAGCTGGTCCGCGGCGCTCCTCCTGTCCGGCTGGCTCGTCGCGCTGATGCTGGCCGTCA
The DNA here is from genome assembly GCA_963778315.1 of uncultured Conexibacteraceae bacterium. Classification (GTDB taxonomy): domain Bacteria; phylum Actinomycetota; class Thermoleophilia; order Solirubrobacterales; family Solirubrobacteraceae; genus Palsa-465. The sequence continues at coordinate 611,982 of CAVZTZ010000002.1, forward strand.
GCGAGGCACCGACGTGGGGATGGACATCGGGCAAGGTGGTCGGGCTGATCCTGGCCGCGATCGTGCTCGCCGTCGCCTGGGTGATTCTCGAGAGCCGGTCTGATCACCCGTTGATCGACATGGCGATGATGCGGATCCCGACGGTCTGGACGACCAACCTCGTCGCCCTGCTGCTCGGCGTCGGGATGTATGCGGCGTTCGCGTTTCTCCCGCAGTACCTGGAGACTCCGTCATCCGCCGGGTACGGGTTCGGAGCGAGCATCACCAAGGCGGGCCTGATCCTGTTGCCATCCAGCGTGGCGATGTTCATCTTCGGCTCCCTCTCGGGACGCTTGTCGCAGCGCCTCGGGGCGCGCCTGGTGCTGATCGTGGGGACCGCGATCAGCATCGTCCCGTTCGTGCTGCTGACCGTCGCCCGCGCGGATGAATGGGAGATCCTGATCGCGATGGCGCTTCAGGGGATCGGCTTCGGGCTGGCGTACGCCTCCATGTCCAACCTCGTCGTACAGGCGGTGCCCGCCGAGCAGACCGGCGTGGCGAGTGGCATGAACGCGAATATCCGCACCATCGGCGGCTCGCTCGGAGCGGCGGTGATGAGCAGCATCGTCACCGCGACCGCCCACCACGGCGGTCTCCCCCAAGATGCCGGCTATACCCACGGTTTCCTGGCGCTCACCATTGCCGCCACGGCGGCGGCAGCAGCCGCCCTGCTGGTTCCTCGGATCCGACAGCGCCGCGTCGAGAGATCGGAGGCGGATGCCATGCCGCACCCCGAGCTGGCGCTGCTTGCCGCCGGTACCCTGGCCGGTGATCAATCGGAATGACGCCCTCTGATTCACCGAGCCACATTGGAATGACGCCCTCTGATTCACCGAGCCGCGAGACCGGCCGGCCACTGCGCCGCGACGCCGCGGAGAATCGCGGCCGGCTCCTCACCGCTGCAAGCCGCGTGTTCGCCGAACACGGCCTGGATGCCAGCGTCGCGGACATCGCCCGGGCCGCCGGGGTCGGGATGGGAACCCTCTACCGCCGGTTTCCCACCAAGGAAACGCTGATCGACGCGCTCGTCCAGGATCTCCTGGAGGCGATCATCGGCATGGCCTCAGGAGCACTCGAGGAGCCCGATGGCGCCGGCCTCGAGCGGTTCCTGTTGGAGTCCAGCGCCTACCAGGCCGCCCACCGCGGCTGCCTGCCTCGACTGTGGAGCACCGACCACGAACTGGTGAAGACCGCCCGACGCCTGATCGGCCAACTGCTCGATGATGCGAAGCGCCACCATCGCGTTCGCGCGGACTTGACGAATACCGACCTGACGGTGGTCATGTGGTCCATCCTCGGGATCCTCGAAACGACCGGTGAACTCGCTCCTGACGCCTGGCAGCGCCACCTCGAGCTTCTGATCGCGGGGATGCGACCGGGCGAGGACCTCGTCAACCCGCCGCTCACCCAGTCCCAGATCGATCGCATCCTCACCAACTTCCCGGACCCGTCGACCGGCCGTCCCACCGGAAAGGACAAACCGATCTCAGGGCTGAGCGCACCCCGAACCCCGACATCTCCGGGGGTGGAATCGTGACCCAACAGCAGGCGCTACTCGATCTGATCGCCGGCAACCGCCACGGGGTCCTGGCCGCGGTGACCCGGGCCGGCTACCCACATCTGACCAATGTTCTCTATGTCTGGGATCCGACGGAGCGGGTCGCGCGCGTCTCGATCACCGGCGACCGCGTGAAAGGCCGGATCTTGAAACGCGATCCGCGTGCGGCGCTGCACGTCGACGGCTCTCACTTCTGGTCATACGCCGTCGCCGAATGCGACGTTGACCTCTCCGCCGTCGCCCAGACCCCGGGCGACGCCGCCTGCCGCGAGCTGCTCGACGTTCATTCCACCTTCTACGGCGATATCGAGGACACCGACGCGTTCTACGCGCAGATGATCGATGCCAGACGACTCGTCGCACGCCTCCACGTCAAGCGGGTATACGGGGTGCTGCTCGACAAACCCCCCGCTGGCTGACCGATATCAGGTGGCCTGCTGCTGCTCCAGCTGAGTCGGGTCGTGGGAGCAGACGACGGTGATCCGGTCCGAGCGCCGCGCCGCCAGCTCGCGGAGCCGCTCGAGGTTCGCCTGTCGCTGCTTGTTATCGGCCTGAACAAGCGACTGGAAGACGATCAGCCCCGGCGGGCAGTGCGGCGGGCTCTCCACCTGGCCGTGATGGAAGAACGCATCGCCGGCGTGCAGCAGCCAGCCATCGCCGCGGCGGACCGCGATCCCGGCATGCCCGAGGGAGTGGCCGGGGAGCGGGATCATCGCGACATCGGCGCCGCTCCCGGGGAGGACGCGGACGCTCTCGAAGCCGAACCAGTCGTCGCCGCCGATGTCATGGGCGACCCACTTCGGCCCGTGCGCCCAGTCGTGCGCGGCGACCGCGTAGCGCACCCGCTCGCGCAGCGGCGGCGCGAGCAGCACCTGGTGCTCGCGCGCCGACAGATGCACCTGCGCGGCCGGGAAGTCGCCGATCCCACCCGCGTGGTCGAAGTCAGCATGCGTGAGGACGATGTGGCGCACGTCCGCCGGGTCAAAGCCGAGCGCCTTGACCTGGGAGAGGGCTGTCTCGGCCGCAACACGCTTCGGTCGCAGCGCCAGCCGGATGCCCGGGTTCAACGCTCCCGGCCGGTGCACATCGGTCTCGCCGAGGCCGGTGTCGACAAGGGCAAGGCCGTCGTCGAGCTCGATCAGCAGCACATGACAGACAAGTCGCGCCGGTTCGAGATAGCCGCCTTCACCGGCGAGCAGCCGGCGGCCGACCGGGCACATCGTGCCGCAGTTGAGATGATGGATCCGTGGTGCGCTCATGTTCTCAGCGCATTGTCGACGAACGCGGCGATCGCCGCGCTGAAGTCGCGCCGCGACTCCTCCCAGGCGTAGAACATGTGCCCGCCTCCGAAGTGCCGGACCGTCAAGCGGTCGGCGACCTGCGGATCGAGGCGCATCAGGTTGCGCAGCCGCTCCGATGCGTAATAGGGGCAGGCGAAGTCATACAGACCGTGGGTGATGAATGCCCGCATGTGCGGGTTGAGCGACATCCCGTAGCGGAAGTCATCGGTGGCGCCGACGGGCGGTACGAAGAAGTGCTCGATCGCATCGTTGCGCCACGCCTCGTTGACCTCGTAGCTGAGCAGCGTGTACTCGCGGTCGGTCTGAACGCCGATCTCCTGGCGGAGCTGGCGGTTGATCGCGGTCGTGAACGTCGATTCGGTGCCGCTCAGGGTCGGGTCGGCGCCGCCGAATTGCGGCCGGTCGGGGAACGGATCGATCGTCGTGATGGTGGCGTCGTAGACGCCGATCACCTTGCGCTCGTCACGGAGCAGCTCGCGCATGAACACGCCGAGCTCGACGCGTCCGTCTGAACGCTGGACGAGTTCGAACGGAAGGCCGATGAGGTCCGCCAGACGGCCAATCACCCGGTCACGCTCCTGCGCCGGCGTCCCGGCACCACGCAGCAGCAGCGTCGCGTACTCGCCGGTCGCGAACCGTTCGGCCTCGCGCAGAACCTCCTCGGCCGGGGCGCCGTCGGGAAATGCCCGCGAGCGGCCGTGATGCACGGCCGCCAGCGCCATCGTCGGCAAGGCATCGATCCAGCCGTTGACGTCGTAGTCGGTCGTGACGAGCGATGACAGATCGAGCGCCGGCGAGATCAGGATCGCGCCGCTGAGGGCGATCCCCGTTCCCTCCTGCAGCATCCGTACGAGCCGGCCGACGCGGTAGCCACCGTAGCTCTCGCCGGCGATGAACACCGGCGATCCCCAGCGACCGCTCGCCGACAGCCACCGGCTCATGAACTCACACAGCGATTCCAGGTCGCGCTTGTAGCCGAAGAACTCCTTGGCGGCGTCGTCCTTCTCCTGCTTCTTGTCGGAGCCGTCCTCCTCGATCGCCCGGCTGAACCCGGTGCCGACCGGGTCCACGAACACGAGGTCCGTGAAGGCGAGCCACGAGTCCTCGTTGGGGATCAGACGCGGCGGTGGACTGGGCAGCGACCCGTCCGGCGGGAACGCGACCCGGGAGGGGCCGACGACGCCCATGTGCAGATAGGCGGACGAGGCGCCCGGACCGCCGTTGAAGACGAATGTCACGGGCCGCTCGCCGTCACCATCGGCGACGTAGGAGACCGAGAAGATCTCGGCGACCGGCTTCTCCTTCTTGCGCAGCACCGTCCAGTTGGCGCTGGCGATGTAGGGGATCGTCTGATCAGCACCCGTCCAGGTGGCGGCCTTCTGCGCCCCGGGAGGCGGCTTGTGCTCGTCCTTGCCGGCCGGCTTCTCTGCGGATTTCTCGTCGTCTGGCATCGTCGAGACGCTACCTCAGATCGGTCTCCTCCAACCGTTCCCCAAGTTCCTCGACCGACGCGAACACGGCCGTCGCTCCCGCGTCGCGGAGCTCATCTGCCGAGAACCCGCCCGTCAACACGGCGATCGTCGGAACCTCGGCCGTGCCGGCGGCACGGACGTCCCATGGCGTGTCGCCGATCAGCACCGCGTCCTGCGGCTGCCCGTCGACCTTCTCCAATGCCGTGTGCACGAGATCCGGAGCCGGCTTCGTGCGCTCAACGTCGGCCGACGTGGTCCATGCGGCGACGAGTGGCCGGGCGTCGAGGAGGTCCAGGTAGTGATCGACCTCCTTCTCCTTGGCCGAGGAGGCGAACACGACCTGGTGCCCGCGTCGGCGCAGCTCCTCGATCAGCTCCCGGGCGCCCGAGAACGGGCGGACCTCGTCGATCATCGCGAAGTAGTGCTCACCCTCCGCGGAGCGGATCTCGTCTCCGAGCCGCTGTTCGGTGGCGTCGTCGGTCAGTGCCGCGACAACCTGATCTCCCCCCATTCCGATGTGCCGGTGGATCTGCCAGATCGGCAGGGTGATGTCGTGGTCCTGAAACGCCCGGAACCAGGAGAGCGCGTGCTGGTAGTTGGTGTCGACGAGCGTGCCGTCGATATCGAGAATTGCAATCACGCTCTTCAGTCTTCCCAGTCGAGCGAGCGTTCCACCGCCTTTCGCCATCGCGCGTAGCGTCGCTCGCGTTCATCGGCCTCCATCGCCGGTTTCCATCGCTTGTCCTCGGCCCATCGGTCCCGCAACTCGTCCAGCGACGACCAGAAGCCGACGGCGAGCCCGGCCGCGTAGGCGGCGCCGAGCGCGGTGGTCTCGGTCACCGCCGGACGGATCACCGGGACGCCGAGCACGTCAGCCTGGAACTGCATGAGCAGCTCGTTCGCGGTCATACCGCCATCGACCCGCAGCTCGCCGAAGGGCACGTCGACGGCCGCGGCCACGGCATCGACGACCTCGCGGGTCTGCCACGCCGCCGCCTCGAGCGCAGCGCGGGCAATGTGCCCCTTGTTCGCGAAGGCGGTCAGTCCGACGATCACACCGCGCGCGTCGTCACGCCAGCGCGGCGCGAACAGCCCGGAGAAGGCCGGAACGAAGTACACCCCGCCGTTGTCGTCCACCGACGCCGCCAACGCTTCGACCGACGGCGCATCGGGGATGATCCCGAGCCGGTCACGCAGCCACTGGATCAGCGAGCCGGTCACCGCGATCGAGCCCTCCAGCGCATAGGCGACCGTCCCATCACCGAGCTGGTACGCCGGGCTCGTCAGCAGCGTCTCGGTGTGGACGATCTCCGGTCCCGTGTTGAGCAGCAGGAACGAGCCGGTTCCGTAGGTGTTCTTTGCAGCGCCCCGGTCGAAGCAGGTCTGCCCGAACAGCGCCGCCGGCTGGTCACCGAGGATCCCAGCGATCGGTACGCCCCCGACGGCGGTGCCGCGCGCCTGCCCGAAAACCTCCGACGAGGAGCGGATCTCGGGCAGCATCGAGCGCGGGATTCCCATCAACTCAAGCGACGGCTCGTGCCAGCCGAGCGTCTCCAGGTTCATCAGCATCGTTCGGCTGGCGTTGGTGACGTCGGTCGCGTGCACGCCGCCGTCAACGCCGCCGGTCAGGTTCCACAGGACCCACGTGTCGATCGTCCCGAACGCCAGCTGTCCGGCCGCCGCCCGCTCGGCAGCGCCCGGAACGTTGTCGAGCAGCCAGCGGATCTTGGGACCGGAGAAGTAGGTTGAGAGCGGCAGGCCCACGGCGGCGCGCAACCGGTCGACGCCCTCGGCGCCGGCCAGCGAATGGACGAGCGGACCGGTGCGCGTGTCCTGCCACACGATCGCGTTGTGGATCGGCTCGCCGGTCTCCCGGTCCCAGACGACGGTCGTCTCACGCTGATTGGTGATCCCGATCGCTGCGACGTCGCCGGCCTCGGCCGGCGATGAGGCCAGAGCGCCGCCGATCACCTCACGGACCCGCCTCCAGATCTCGGTCGCGTCGTGTTCGACCCAGCCGGCCCGCGGCGTGATCTGCTCGTGCTCGCGCTGATCGACGTGGACGACCCTGCCGTCGCGGTCGAACAGGATGAACCGTGAGCTGGTCGTTCCCTGATCAATCGCGCCGATGTAGGAAGCCACGTCGGAGGAGAAGATAGCCTCGGAGCGGTGACCGCGAGCAACGATTCCGCGCAGCTCGGACCGACACAGCGCCGCACGGCACTCTCCCGGCTCGCGAATGAGACCTTCGACGTGATCGTCGTCGGCGGTGGGGTCACCGGTGCCGGCTGCGCGCTTGACGCGGCCAGCCGCGGCCTGTCGGTCGCACTGCTCGAGGCGCGTGACTTCGCCTCCGGAACCTCGAGCCGCTCGTCAAAGCTGATCCATGGCGGTCTCCGTTACCTCGAGCAGCTCGAGTTCCAACTCGTCCGCGAGGCACTGCGGGAGCGCAGCCTGCTGCTGAACGTGATCGCCCCGCACCTGGTGCGGCCGGTGTCGTTTCTCTACCCGATCACCCACCGGCTGTGGGAGCGGCCGTACGTCGGCGCCGGGATGCTCCTCTACGACGAGCTCGGCGGCCACCACGGCATGCGCCGGCATCGCCACTTGACGAAGCGACGGGCGCTGCGGATCGCGCCCGCACTCGCACGCGACTCGCTCGTCGGCGCGCTGCAGTACGACGACTGCCAGGTCGACGACGCCCGGCACACGCTCGGCGTCGCCCGGACCGCCGCCCGGTTCGGCGCGGCGGTCACCAACGCGGTGTCGGTGATCGGCTTCCTGCGCGAGGGCGGCCGCGTCGTCGGCGTCCAGGCCCGCGACCACGTCACCGGCGACGAGTTCGACGTCCACGGCCAGACCGTGATCAACGCGACCGGCGTCTGGACCGACGAGCTCCAGCAGATGGTCGGCGAGCGGGGCAAGTTTCACGTCACAGCCTCGAAGGGCATCCATCTCGTCGTCCCGCGCGACCGGCTGCAGCTCGACACCGGCTTGATCCTGCGGACCGAGCGCAGTGTCCTGTTCGTGATCCCGTGGGGCCGGCACTGGCTGATCGGCACGACGGACACGGAGTGGACGCTCGACAAGGCCCACCCGGCCGCCAGCCGGGCGGACATCGACTACGTGCTGACGCACCTCAACGCCGTTCTCGAACAGCCGCTCGGCTACGACGACGTGCAGGGGATCTACGCAGGGCTACGGCCGCTGCTCTCGGGCGAATCCGAGAACACCTCGAAGCTCAGTCGCGAGCATGCCGTCGCCTCACCGGTTCCCGGCCTGATCGCGATCGCCGGCGGTAAGTACACGACCTACCGGGTGATGGGCCGTGACGCGATCGACATGGCGGTCCACATGCTCGACATCCGCACCGGCCCGTCGGTCACGCACCTGACCCCGCTGATCGGTGCCGACGGCTTCCAGGCGCTGTGGAACGCGCGGCATCGGATCGCCCGAGACTCGGGCCTGCACGTGGCCCGGATCGAGCATCTGCTCAGCCGCTACGGCTCGAGCATCCACGAGCTGCTGGAGCTCGTCGCCGCACGGCCAGAGCTGGCGGCGCCGCTGCCCGAGGCCGACGACTATCTCGCCGTCGAGGCGCTCTACGCCGCCACGCACGAGGGCGCGCTGCACGTCGACGATGTGCTCGCGCGGCGCACCCGGATCTCGATCGAGAGCTGGGATCGCGGCGTCGCAGCCGCCCGCCCGGTCGCGGAGCTGATGGCCGGCGTGCTCGGCTGGTCGGCCGAGGACGTCGACCGTGAGGTCGCGATCTACGCGGCCCGGGTTGCCGCCGAGCGCGACTCCCAGCGCCAGCGCGACGACCATACCGCCGACGCCGCGCGGCTGCTGGCACCCGACGCCCTGGCCGGTGCGCAGGGCGACGGCTCCGTGTAGCCGCTCTGCATCGGCGCCCCCGTTGGGGCGCCGTCACCGATGCGCGGCGAACCCGTCAACGGGCCGCGGTCAGCTCATCGTCGATCGTCGCTGCGGCGCGGGCCATCCCGCACGACTCCGCCAACTCCCGAGCCGCCCGCCACGCCGTCACGGCCGCGTCACGATCGCCGTCGCCCCACGCCAGCCACGCCTCGAGCCGGCGCGCCTGCGCGGCGACGGGCGCCAGTGCCTTGGTCGGCTCGTCGTCTCGGGTCAGGGCTGCATGGGCGCAGCGCAGAACCGTCGCGCCCGGTGAGCCGCCGGCGACGAGCAGGTCGACGACGCTCACAACCCAGCCGCTCCACTCCGCGAACGCTCCCGGCGGCGCCTCCGGCAGGACCCGCGCAAGGAGCGCGGGATCTCCGTCGACGAACGCCGTCGCCGCGGTCCACAGCCCGCGGAAGTCGTCGGGCACCGGCCCGACCCGCCGCGACTGGTAGTCGCTCAGCAGCTCCTCGACCCGGTCTCGCTCACCGCGTCCAAGGGCGATCACCACGAGCGGCCCGAACACCATCCCGAGCACGAAGGGCGCCACGTCGCGTCCGACGGTCTCGACCGCAGTGCTCGCCGCGTCCCAGTCGCCGAGCATGCACAGGGCCCGCGCCAGCAGCAGATGCGCCCAGCGGTCGAGGAACCGCATCCCCCGCTGCTCGGCGAGCACGATCGTCTCGCGCGCCGCGTCAGCCGCCTCCGCGAACCGGCCGAGCGACGCCAGCGCCATCGCACGGTTGCCGACGAGCTCGGCCAGCCGCGCCGGATCGTGGCTCGGCGCGAGTGCGATCACGCGGTCGTACACCGCGAGTGCCTCGGGCAGCTGACCCAGTTCGCCGAGCGCGATCGCCTCGGTGCCGAGCGCGTGCAGCAGCTCGCCGTTCGCGCCGGCTCGCTCGGCGATCGCCGCGGCGCGGCGGGCGGTATCCAGCGCGGCAGCGTGCTCACCCGCCTGATACAGCGTGAAGGCCAGAATCGCGGTGGCGAGCGCGGCGGCCGCATCGTCGATGCCATCGAGCGCCGCCACGATCTCGCCGAGCTCGGTCAGCAGCTCATCGGGCGCTCGGCGATAGCGCTGTGCCCGGAGCCGGTGAGCGGCGGCTCGGAGCGCCGCCCGCTCCCGCCCGCTGTCCGCGTACGCCCGCCGCACGGCCTCAAACCGCGTGGCCGCCTCGTCTGTCAGACCGGCGCGCGCGGCGATCATCGCGCTCCGCTCGAGCAGGTCCAGGCGATGCCCCGGATCCACGAGCAGCTCGATCGCGCGGTCGAGCGTGCGCAGCGTCTCCTCGATCGAACCGATCCCGGACGCCCGTTCTGCCGCCCGCTCGAGCGCCGCCGCGGCCCGGGCCTGCAGATCGCTCCGATCGGAGGCGTCGCGGTCCGCATCGAGCGCTTCGAGCAGGTGGCCGGCCACCACCGCCGGCTCGTGCTCCGGACTCGCGAGCTCGAGCTCCGCGGCCGCCAGATGCAGTCGCTTGCGATCGCGCCGTGAGAGGTTCGCGAGCGCCACCCGGCGGACCACTCCCTGCACGAACTCATGTCTGCCATCCGGGAACCGGGCGACCAGCAGCCGCGACGTCAGCTGAGCGAGCGTGACCTGGGCCGATACGTGCGTGAGCTGCGCCAGATCGGCTGCGAGCTCGGCGGAGAACCGTTCGCCGAGGACGGCCGCCGCGACGAGCAGGCGCCGGGCGTCGGCGTCGAGCAGATCGAGCCGCGCTGCCACGAGCGCCCGCACGGTCGCCGGAACCTCCGCTCTGCGCAGCTCCCCGCGCACGACATAGCGGCCGTGCTCGGCCACCAGCACGCCCTGATCCGCGAGCGCGCGCAGAGACTCCACGGCGTAGAGCGGAACGCCGCCGCCGTCGGCGACGATCGTCTGCTGGAGCTCGGGAGGAGGATCCTTGACGGCAGCTGCGATCAGCTGCTCGATCTGGACCGAGCTCAGCGGTCGCAGCTCGATCGTGTGCCCGCTCGCCGCGAGGGTCTGGACCCGCTCGTCAGGCCGGCTCTGGCCGAGCACCAGGATCGGCACGTCGCTCGCCCACTCCCGCAGATGGCTGATGAAGTCGAGCAGATCCTGCTCGGCGACCTGCAGCTCGTCGAGCGCGATCACGAGCGGCACCGATTCCGCCATCCGGGTGAGCAGCAGCCGCCATGCGGAGAACAGCTCGCCGCGATCGAGGCGGACGCCGTCGTCGGCGAGGTCGAACAGGCGTGCCAGCGCCGGCCTCACCCGCACCCGCTCTTCGGGATCGGGCAGTTGTGCCGTGAGCAGCTGCTCGAGACCGTCGCGCTGCCGTTCGGGCGGGTCGCCGAGGCCGATTCCGGCAGCCGCCGCGATCACCTCGGCGAGGGCGTGCAAGCCGGTTCCCTCGCCGAAGGACACGGCCCGTCCCCGATGCCAGCGCGGTGGCCTCTCCAGCTGCTGCGAGCGGCGCTCGAGCTCACGCGTCAGCCGCGACTTGCCGAGCCCGGCATCGCCGACCACGGTCACCAGCTGCAGTCGCGACCGTGCCGCGCTCAGCACCGCGAGCGCCTGCTCGCCGACGCCGAGCTCATCCTCACGACCGACGAACGGCGGCTCGAGCAGATCGGGGGCGGCGGCTCCGAACGGCACCGGCGCCGGCTGCAGGCCCAGCACCTCCCACGTCCGCACCGGCTCGCTCTTGCCCTTGACCGCATGCGCTCCCGCGTCACGGAACGCGATCGTCTCCACACAGATCCGGCGGGTCGTGTCGTCGACGAGCACCGTTCCCGGAGCCGCGAGCGATTGGATCCGAGATGCGGTGTTGACCGCATCGCCGATCACCATCCCCTCGGCCACCGGCGCCATGTCGACCGCCGCCTCGCCGGTGAGCACGCCGACGCGGACCTGAAGCTCTGCGATCTGCAGCTGACGGCCGAGCCGAGCCACCCCCGTGACGATCCGCAGGCCGGTCCGGATCGCGCGCTCGGCATCGTCCTCGCGCGCCAGCGAGGCGCCCCAGACGGCCATCACCGCATCACCGATGAACTTCTCGATCCGGCCGCCGTGCATCGCCGACCGCCTCGCGCGCGATCGTGAAGTACGCCTGGAGCACGTCGCGCACATCCTCGGCATCGCGTGCCTCGGAGAAGCTGGTGAAGCCGACGAGGTCGCAGAACATCACCGACACGAGCCGCCGCTCACGTGCCGGCGCCTGCGCGGGGGCCAGCACCGCCGTGCCGCAGTTGGGACAGAACCGCATGCCCGTGGCCAGCTCCGCCGCGCACGCCGGACACGGAGCTGTCATCGCCGGCGAGCTTTCAGTCTGAGACGTTGATCGTGAAGTCGACGGGCGCGGTTGAGCCGTGACAGGCCACGGCCGATTCGATCGATCCGTGCACGGTGATTCTGGTATCCGTCGACCGGAACACGCCGCTGACCGCGTAGTCACCGTCAGCGCCGCCAAACGCACCGCTGGCGGTGCCCTTGAACGTGCCAGGCACGACGACGCCCTTCGGTGAGCAGGCGGTCGCGTAGCGGATGCCGTCGACATACGAGAACCCGTGCTTACCGAACTGGGCCGTCAGCTTGACCTTCCCGTAGCTGTCCGTGCCGGTGACGGTGATCGCTTCGTGGGTCGCCCCCCCGGGCTCGACATGCACAGCCAGCGCGGTGGTCGGCACCGCCAGGAGCGCCAGCACGACGATCACCACACGCAGAAGCCTCACGCCGGCAACCTTATCCGACCTCTACGACAGCAGGCCCAACCGCTGCGCGACCTGCACCGCTTCGGTCCGGTTGCGGACATCCAGCTTGCGGTAGAGCGAGCTGGCGTGCTCCTTGACGGTGTGCGGAGACAGATGCAGGGTGGCGGCGATCTCCGGGTTGGTCGAGCCGGCGGCGATCAGCTCGAGCACCTCGCGCTCGCGCTTTGAGAGCTTCAGCGTCGTCGTCGGTTCCTGGCGCTCAAACAGCGTCCCGCCCATCCCCACGAGCCGTACCGCGGCCGCGATCTTGCGCGCCGGCCAGTCCTTGTGCGCGAACCCGGAGGCGCCTGCCGTCTGCGCCGCTTGGCGCGAGATCTCGCCCGCGCCCGACAGCAGCAGCACGCGCGTTGCCGGCTCAGCCGCGCGCAGCCGCTCGCAGATCTCCGCGCCGGACTCCTCGCCGATGAACAAATCGACGATCGCCACGTGCGGGCGATAGCGAACGACGAGGTCAAGCGCCTCCGCGCCGTCGGAGGCATTCAGGCAGCGCTGCACCCACGGCTGCTGGGCGAGCATCAGCCGGAAGCCCCAGTGCACGACCTCATGGTCATCGACGATCAACACCCGCAGCTGCTCCGGGCTGCGGCTCTCAGCCGTCAACCGGCACCACCAGTCGCACCCGCCAGCGTCCGGGGCCATGCTCGCCGAACTCGACGACGCCGCCGGCCTGGAGCGCCTCGAACGCCGCCAGGCGCAGCCCCATCCCCGGCTTGCGGCGCGAGGGGCCGGTGACGCCATCATTGGTGACGTCGAGGACGAGCGAGCCGCCGACGCGCCGCAGCTCCACCTCAACCGCGGTCGGCTCCGCATGCTTGCGCGCGTTGCGGACCGCCTCGCTGAGGACGCTCTGAACGAGCGGCTCAAGCGCCGCGGGAACGTCCTCGGCGCCGAGCAGCCGCAGTCCGAGCTGCGGCGAGATCACGACGAGGCGCTGGAATTCCTCGGCGAACGTCGTGGAGGTGGCGCGGGACGTCCTGCCGAGCGGTCGCTGCAGCGCCTCGCGCAGTTCCCCGAGCGCAGCCTGAGTCTCGTCGGCGCAGCGCACGCGGGCCTGCGCCGGCAGCGGCCCGTCACCGTCGAGCGCCATTGAGACGCCGAACAGCCGCTGGATCACGCGCTCGTGCACGTCACGGGCGAGGTCGATGCGCTGCTGCAGCTGGCGGCCGCTCTCGCGCTGGGTGACGTAGATCCGTGCGACCGACGCCAACGCGGCGGTCTTACCGAGCGTCCACAGCAGCCGGCGCTCGGAGTCGCGCAGCGGCGGATCGCTCAGCGGGCGCTCGGCGAAGATCACGCCCGGCTGGCGACCGGCGGCGGCCATCGGCACGCACACGAGCTGGGCCGGCTCGTCGACGAGCTTTGCGTACTCCGGCGGGAAGTGATCGCGGAGATCACCTCGTAACTCGACGACCTGATCGGTCGCCAGTGCCTTGGCGGCGATGTCTGCCGACTCCGGCGTCACGTGCGCCTCCTCGAACGGGGTCACGTCGATCCCGTGCGCTCCGGCCGCGCGCACGCGGTGGCTGTCCTCGTCGTAGCGGAAGATGATCGCCCGGCGCATCCCCACCAGCCGGCACACCGCCTCGCACATCCGCCCGTAGAAGTCGTCGGGCTCGGAGCCGTCGGCGTCGGAGCGCGACAGCATCTCCACGAGCAGTTCGAGCGCGTCGAGAAACCCGGCGCCGAGCGTCGGGTCGGTCGTGGTCACGTCGTTCATCGCTGCACCTTCAACGCTGTCAGTGTCGCGCCGCCCGTTGGCGGCGCGCAACCACCGGCGCGGACAATTGCCCCCGGGCGGGTGGGAGCCGGTTCCCCGGGTAATCAGGCGGCGAACGCCTCGGCGCGCGTGATCGGGCGCTTGCCCCAGCGACTCCGGGTCGCGAAGTCGAGCAGGCGCTCGAGGTACTCGGACAGCGGCGAAGCATGGATCCCGGCCGGCGCCAGGTGGGCGCGGGTGCGGGCGTTCTCGAACACGGTCGCGATCGAGAAGTACGGGAAGTAGACGCTCGAGCCCTCGACCATCGCGGCGGCGCCGTCGAGCGCGGCAAAGTCCGCAGGGCTGAGGACCGTCGGGATCGGCCGTGAGAAGTATGTGCTGGCGAGCGCCGCCAGCTCCTCGATCGTCGAGGCGTGAGCGCCGGCCGTCAGGTGGAAGGTCTCGCCCGCCGCGCCGGGGGCAGAGCAGAGCTGGTGGATCCCGTCAGCGACGTAATCGATCGAGACGACATCGACGGGGGCGGTCGGGATCGCCGGAACCGCCGTGAACAGCCCGCGGGAGAACGCCCGCAGCGGCCAGTAGAGGACGTTGAAGGCCGAGGTCCAACCGCTGCGGCGGTCACCGACGACGATGCTCGGCCGCAGGATCGTGTACGGCAGCTCGGTGTGGGAGCGGACCAGCTGCTCGGCCTCGAACTTCGACTGCTCGTAGGAGTTGTGGAATCCCTGGGCGAGGTCGAGGTCGGTCTCGTTGAAGCTGCCCGCGTGGGTGCCGGAGACGTACGCGGTCGAGACGTGGCCGTAGCGATCGAGGCCGTCGCCGCGCTCGGCCGTGAGCTCCGCCAGCGCCAGCATCCGCCGTGTCCCCTCGAGGTTGATCGCCCGGGCCTCCTCGAGCGGCAGCGCAAACGAGACCGACGCGGCGCTGTGGATGATCGTCGTGACCTCGGTCGCAAGGCGCTCGCGCCGGGCGGGGTCGAGCCCGAGCGCGGGCGCCGTCAGGTCGGCTGCGACGGCGCGCACGCGGCGCCGGTGGCGGTCCGCGCCGCGGCCGAAGAGGTTCTTGAGGACGCCGTCGAGCCGGGCGCTGGCGTCGTCGTCATGGTCGGCGCGGATCAGCGTCACGATCGGACGTTCGCTGCGCTCCAGATAGCGGGCGAGCACCTCCATCCCGACGAAGCCGGTGGCGCCCGACAGCAGCACCGCGCCCTCTGTGGAGCTCATCGCGCGCCCCATTCCAGAACGGTGGCGCCCCACGTCAGGCCGGCGCCGAAGGCGCCGAGCAGCACCAGATCACCCTCAGCCAGGCAGCCCCCGCTCGACGCTGTGGGCGAGTGCCAGCGGCAACGTCGCCGCCGAGGTGTTGCCGTAATCGGCGATGCAGTCGACGACCCGCTCGGGGGCAAGGCCAGCCGCTCACCGACGGCGTGCAGGATCCGGCCGTTGGCCTGGTGGTAGACGAACAGGTCGATCTCCCCAAGCCCGAAGCCGGCCTGCGTGACCGCCTCGAGCGTCGACTCCGACAGCCGTGCGACCGCGTCGCTTGAAGGTCTCGTGGCCGTCCATCAGGATCCGCGGGTCCTCACGCGGGACCTGGATGTGATGGCCGCTTGCGCCATCGGCCGCGAGCACGATCGGACCGATCCGGCTCCCCTCCTCGGTTGCGCTCAGCACAACCGCGCCGGCCCCGTCGGCGAAGACCGCGGCGGTGCCACGGTCGGTCGGGATCCGTGATCCGCGACATGAAATCGACCCCGACAACGACGACGCAGCGACCGCGGCCGGACTCGATCCTAGCCGGCGCCTGCCGCGAGCGCCGACAGGAAACCGGTGCAGGCGGCGCCGACGTCGAAGCCGCCGGCGCGGGTCGCACCGAGCCGCTGCGCCACGAGCGGCGCCGCGTTCGGTAGAACAGCGTCGGCTGTGGTGGTGGCGACCAGCACCAGATCGACCAGCTCGGGGTCGATGTCGGCCTCGCGCAGCGCCGCCGCAGCGGCCGCAGCGGCATGATCGGTCAGGGAGTCCTCAGGTCCCGAGATCCTGCGGCTGCGAATCCCGGTCCGGCGCTCGATCCAGCCGGCCGCGAGCCCCATCCGGGATTCGATCACGGTGTTGGTGACCGTCGTCTCGGGCAGGCTCATGCCGACGGCGGCAACAGTGGCCCCCTGACGCACGCCCAGCCGAGTTGCGGGGACGGGCGGCCCGTCGGCCCCTGTCTGCCATCGCCTCGTGGTGACGCTCATGGCGCAACCGTCGAGGATCACGGCGCGCGCGGGAAACAGAAGCCGAGTCAAACCCGACGGCCGGGGGGTCAGCCCTCGGGGTCGGGACCGCTGGGCGGCGCCCCAACGGGGGCGCCACCCGGATCACCTTCGGTCCACGCCCGCCGGAAGGCGACCACGAACACGATCACGACGATCGCGATCGTCACGATCAGGCTGTAATGGCTGATCTTGTGGGCGACATTGACCGCGGAGCGGCCGATGCCCCAGCCGAGCCCGACGAACAGGCCGCACCACAGAAGCGTCCCGAGGATGTCAAGCACGAGAAACCTGCGCAGTCGCATCTCGCCCCAGCCGGCGGCGGCGTAGATCAGCGCGCTCGGGATCGGCAGGAACGGCGCCGCCACCACAGCCAGCGAGTCGTAGCGCTCGATCGCGCGCACGGCCCGCGCCATCCGCTTCTGCGCTCGCGGGCCCCGGCCGCCGAGGTACTGGGCGGCCGCCGGGCCCCACAGCCGTCCCGCCCACCAGCAGAACGGGTCAGACAGCATCAACGTCGGGATCGGCGCCAGCAGCGCCAGCACCAGCGAGGCGCGGCCGACCCGGGCGAACGCCCCGCCCGTGACGAGCGAGGCGGTCGAACCACCCAGCAACTCGAGCGTGACCGGGTGGGTGCCGAGCAGCGAGGGGACCAGCGGCAGGACGGCGAGCGAGTAGATCCCCTTGGCGACGAGGACCGACGCGCAGATCGCGCCGGCCCTACCGAATCTCAGCTCTTGAGGGATATCGTTCGATTCGACGTGGCCGTGGTCCCGCTCGCGTCAGTGACGCGTGCAATCACACGGTAGCGGCCGGCCGGCAGCCGCAGGCTCGCCCGCAGCCGCCAGCGGCTCGTCCCGTCCGCCGTCGTCCACAGCGTCCGGGGGCCGACGATGCCGGCACCGATGCGGGTCACGCCGATCGCGACCGACGCCAGGTGCGCCGGGGGAACGTCGCAATCACGCGGCACCGCGCTGCCGGAGGCCGACAGCACGCTGCCGCTCACGGAGACCCTGGAGATGCTGACCGTCGGGTATTCGCGCAGGTCGCAGGCCGGTAGCGGGCCGAACGCGGCGTGCGAGGTGATCACGTCGAGCTGCTGGAACGTTGGGCGGTTGACCCACTCCATCAGCGGCTGCTTGGTGGCGCCGAGCGCCTGCATGTCGATCGCGTCCCAGCACCACTGATCGCCGGCCTTGCAGCCGCTGTAGCCGGGGTAGACCTGGGTGGCGGGCTCGGCGATTGCCTGCTGCAGCGTCGATTCGAGCGTCTGGCGACAGGCCGCCAGCGAACCGTTGCCGCAGTACCTCCGCGAGAGGGCGCCCTTCGGGTGCATGCCGAGGACGTCCTGGAGGTCGGTCTGGACGGTGCCGTAGAAGCCGATGTCGTAGGCGGAGCCCTGGTGCTCCTGGCCGCTGGCACCCGGGGATGTGGCCTGCGAGTTGGGCGGCTGGTCGGAGGGATCGATCGTCTGCAGCTGCGTCCATGCGGACTGGCCGATCACGGGCTCGAAGATCGCCTGGGTCAGCAGCGGCCACCACGCGTCCATGATCTGGATCGCGGCCGAGTCGATGTAGGTCTCGGACCCCTGTGAGGGGGTGATTCGGTGCGCGCCGGCGTCCATCCACTGCTTCAACTCGGCGACGGCGTTGGCGAGCGCCGGGTTGGTCGGCGTGCCGATCACCTTCAGCAGATACGGCAGCACGGCCTCACCGCGGAGGTCGATCGTGCCGGCGTTCTCCATCACCTTGATCAGATCGGCCGGTGTCATCTTGCCCCTGCGCAGGTAGCTCTTGATCCCGTCGGTCAGGAGCTGCACGCGCCAGATGTTGGTGAACTCGGTGGCGCTGTCGGTCGTGCTGTAGCCCTGGGCCTCGAGGTTGTTCCAGCTGTCGATGAACGGCTGGCCGTCGATCACCTGCGGGTGTACGTAGGCGGGCTCGTACTTGGCCGTGTTGTTCGATGTGTTGAAACCGGCCCACGGGTACTTCGAGCTGACCGGGTACAGCGGGTTCGTGCCGGGATGGTTCTCGGGCAGCAGGCCCGAGTTGAAATAGGCGATGTTCTTCGAGTCGACGTAGAGCCAGTTGAAGGCGTAGCCGATGTGGCTCGCGGCCTTCTCGAACTCGAGCGGTCCGTTCATCTGCGCCGGCTCGTTGAACAGCATGAAGCCGATCGCGGAGTCGAGCTCATGCTCATATGTCGAGCGGTCCTCGACGTAGGCGACGGGCTGGCCGTGAATCGTCGCCCGCGCCTCGACGAGGCCGTAGGCGGTCCGGTAGGCGGTCAGCACCTGCGAGCCCTTGGGCGTCGAGTCGGCGAGGTTCGGCGTCCAGCTCTCGGTCCGGGTGAGGATGTCCATCGCCACGCACTGGCCGTTGTCGAGCCGGTAGTCGTTGTCACTGATCGAGGCCGCGCCGCCGCTGGGGTTGCACAGCGGCACGGCGAACGTGCTCGTGATCCCCTCATAGCCGGAGGTCGCGCTCCACGCGTAGTCGGTCCCGTGTCCGAGCTCGACGTACTGGCTGACGCCGGGGATCGCGGCGCCGTCGGCGTCGACCCCAGGTCCGTGGAGGTCCTCTTCGAAGACGATCGACGGCGAGAAGTAGCCGATCTGCGGGCCCATCAGGGCGAGCGGATGGCCGGTCGAGGAGTCCTTGGCCGAGATCAGCAGGGCGTTTGAGTCGCCGTCCGGCAGCATCCCGCCAAAGCGCTCACCCTCCGACATCGCCTTGAACGCGGTCGTTGTCGTGGTCGAGCCACCCTGGGTCTTGACCTGAAGCGGCGAGGACACAATCGAGCCGGGGTCGGGGATCGCCTCGCTGCCGGGGATCACCTTGCTCGGAGTGTCGTCGTAGTCGAAGCGCACGCCCTGGACCGTCGTCGGCGCGCCGGGATCGTTGACCGAATGGAAGTCGAGCATCGAGCTGACGCCAGCCGCCGAGCCGAGCTTCGCCTGCAGGTCCTGCTGAAGCTCGGTCCATGCGAGCGACTCGCCGCCGCCGTCACCCTCGACACCGGCGATCGCCGACGCGATCGCGATCAGATCGGCGGGAACGAACGCCTGGGGGCCGCTGGTGTACCCGAGCGCGTCGTACTCGGACGGCATCAGCAGCGGATCGGTCTTGACCTTCGCGATGTAGGCGTTGATGCCGTCGATGTAGTTGACCCCGTCCTCATACACCTGATGACCGAGCGGGCCGGAGTTCGCCAGCTGCGTGATCTGGTCGTTGAGCTCCTGCTCGGTGTAGGGAGCGATCGCCCACTGGTAGGCGTCCTGGTTGGCGTTGGCGCCTCCGGCGAAGTCGGCGACGTCAGCGCGACCGACGTGGCGCAGGGCGTCCATCTCAAAGAGCCGTGACTGCGCGGCGGCATAGCCTGCGCCGAACATCAGCTCGGACCGCGTGTCACCGTAGACATGCGGGATCCCGTGGTTGTCCCACTCGATCGTTGCACCGGCATCAGGCGACTCGGTCGAGCTGACGTCGCCCGACTGGACACCGAAGTTCCCGTTGAGGAAGTAGTCGCTGATGTTGGAGTCCGTCAGCGTGCTCTGACCCCACAGCAGGTTCTCGTACATCGGGCTCTGGTTGCCGAAGTTGGGCGGCTCGTCGCCGAGCTCGGAGCCGGGCAGCTGTGTCAGCGTCGTGGTCCCGTTGTCCCCCGGGGGCATGATGTAGGAGTAGTTGCCGTAGTTGTCGTAGTCGTAGGGCTCCACCTGCGCGTGCGCGAGGGCGGGCGTGAATACGATCGCGGCGGCCGTGACCGTCACCAGCGTTGTGGCAAGTCGTCTCATAGTTCCGACAGCACCTCCCCAGCGGCGCGCTGCCCGGAGCTGATCGCGCCATCCATGTAGCCGTTCCAATAGACCGCAGTCTCCGTGCCTGCCCAGTGAACCACTCCGTGCGGGACGATCAGGTTCGGCAAGAACTCCGTCACGACACCCGGCCCCACGACCGAGACCGGGCAGCCGCGTGACCACTCCTCCGAGGTCCAGTCCTGCTCGAAGTAGTCGATCGGTTTGAGCGCCTTCTGCCCGAACACCTCGGCAAAGTCACCGAGCGCGGCCGCCTTGCGCCCCGCCGGATCGTTGGCGTACTGGCGCCACGAGTGGCCGCCGTGGAAGCCCATCAGCACGCCCGGAGAACCCGATGGCGGCGTGTTGTCGAACATCTCGGGAACGCAGCCGCCGATCTTCAGGCCCATCCACACGCCAGGGTCGGTGCGCCAGAACGGCTCGTCGTAGACCGCGTGGATCTTCATCAGCGTGCCGAGCGTCATCCGGCGGCGCATCGCGTCGAGCAGCGGCGGCAGCAGCGGCGTGTAGTTGATCTCCGCGGCCAGCTCCGGCGGGATGGCGACGATGACCCGCTTGCACTTGAACGTCCCGCTGTCGGCGGTGACGGTGGCCGAGTGACCGTTCTGCTCAATCGCTCGGACCGCCGAGTTGAGGTGCACGCGGTGGCCGAGCGCCTCGGCCATCCGGATCGAGATCAGCTGTGAGCCGCCGACGAAGCGGCTGTCCTGAGCGCCGCCCTTGCTCGAGATGCCGCGCTCGATCGTGCCGACGTTCTGGGGGTCGCCGAAGCCAGCGACCTGGGCGATCACGTACAGGGCCGAGACCTCGCCGGCGATCGCGCCATAGGCGGAGTCGAAGAACAGGTTGACGAGGTCGATCCCCGTCTGCGGATCCGGTGCGATCTGGCGGACCAGGGCGTCGGCGGTGTTGTAGTCGTACTCCTGGGCCTTTGACCAGGTCCACGGTTTGTCGACCGGGACCTGCGAGGCGAGGTTGTCGAGCTCGGTGACGATCACGGCCAGATCGGTGACGCCAAGCGCGCCGGCGGACGGCAGGGCGCCGTTGTACGTCGAGCGGTTGCCGTTGCCGTCGATGTAGACGCTGTCCAGGTTCTGGTACGCGGGGTAGGTGGCGACCCCCATCTCCTTGGCCATCGCGAGCGTGTAGTCCTGGGTCGGCCCGACAAACTCTCCCCCGATCTCGACGGGTTCGGTCGTCCCCGGCAGCGAATGGTTGAGCGTCCGGCCGCCAACCCGGTCGCGAGCCTCGAGCAGCGCGACCGACTGGCCGCCGGCGACCAGCGCCTTGGCGGCCGACAGGCCGGCCAGGCCCGCACCGACGACCACCACGTCAACGGAGTGCGACGCTGCGGCCTTCTTCTTCGTCTTGCGCGTGCTCGCGCGGCGGGCCGCGGCGTCAGCGGCGGCCGTCGGCAGCAGCACCCCGCCGGCGGTTGCTGCGCCGCCGGCGATGAAGCGTCTGCGATTGATGTTCGTCGTCATGTGCCATCCCCCAATCGTGCTTGAACGTATGCGCGCAACACCACCGCGCCCTCCCCCAAGATCAGTGGATCGCCGTCGCGATCGAGTCGGAACGCCTCGCGCAGGATCCCGTCGCCAAGCAGCGTCAGCATCTGCGCCACGACCGCCTGCGTGCCGGCATCAGCACCCGGTCTGGTCGCGGCGATGATCCGCTGAACCGACTGCGCGACCGTGTCGCGATGGTGGCGCGTGACCTCGCGCACCTGCTCGGTGCGCAGCGGCGAGAACCACATCGCCAGGAAGCCCGGGCGGTCGCGGAAGCCGGCGGCGAGCGTCTGGACGACCTGCTCGAACGGGTCCGCAACCGGATGCTCGGCGATCTCCGCCACGAGCTCGGAGAGCTCGTCCCAGTAGCGGATCGCGAGCGCCTCAGCGATCGACTCCTTGTCCGGGAACCAGTGGTAGAGCGATCCGATCGAGACGCCCGCGGCGACGGCGACCTGCTTGGTGCCAAGCGCCCCGGCGCCCTCCTCGGCGAGCAGGTGATCGGCGGCATCGAGGATGCGGTCGATCCGATCGTGGGCCCGCTGCTGGCTGGGCGCCCGGCGCAGCTGCGACTCAGTCATGCGACCTCAGCGGCGTCTGCGCGGCGAAGGCGTCGGCGGTGTCGAGGGTGAAATCACCGTGGTCGGAGCCGAGGCCGCCCGCGACGAGCGCCGCTGCGGCGCAGCCGAGCGTTGCCGCCTGCTCCAGGCTGCGACCGAGCGACAGCCCGCGCAGGAACCCGGCCGAGAACGCGTCGCCGCATCCGGTTGTGTCGACGACGTCGATTTGGAAGGCCGGGACCGTGCGGACGCCCTCGGCGTCGACGATCATCGCGCCGTCGGCACCGGCCGTCAGCGCGACGCATCCGATCCCGCGTTCTCTGAGTTTCTGCGCGCCGGTGATGACGTCGTCCTCGCCGCTGAGACCCCGGACCTGGTCGTCGTTGGGGAGCAGGTAATCGAGATGCGCGAACGCCGGGGCGATCCACTCGAGAATCGCGCCGGCCTGCTCCCCGGGCGCCAGGATGTCGGCGGAGGTGGTGACACCGTGCTCGCGGGCGTGGGCGAGGATCTTGGCGGCCTCCTCGCCGCCCATGAACTCGGGTGCGCCGAGATGGAGGTGGGTGGCCTGCTTGATCGCGTCCCAGGGGGCGTCGGCGGAGTTGTACGTCGCGTTGGCGCCGACGACGTGGAACGCCGGCCGCGAACCGTCGGGGCGGATCGGAAGGACGCTGGCCGAGGTCTGGACCTGATCGCGGCGCACGAGCAGCGAGGTATCGATCCCCTGGTCGGCAAGCAGCTTGAGCAGCACGTCCCCGAGCGCGTCGGTGCCGATCGCGCCGGCCGATCTGGTCTCGGCGCCGAGCTTCGCGAGCGTGATCGCGGTGCCACCGGCGGTCCCGGCGGCAGTGACCCGGATCTCCTCGACGAGCTGCCCGCCCTGCCCCTCGGGAATCGCCTCAATCGGGCGCGCCAGCACGTCGACGACGTGGACGCCCATCGTGATGATTCTCATGCCTCGATCCTCCTGGTGGCTCCGTACCCGCGCGCGACGACCGCGTCGAGCACCCCTTGCAGCTGATCCGCGTCCAGTCGTCTGGGCGTGCCGATGGCCGCGGCGTGCTGGTAGACGGTGCACGCCCACTCGAGCAGCCGCGCGCCCTCGAGCGCAGCCGGCAGGTCATGGCCGAAATTGATGGCGCCGTGGTTGGCCATCAGCGCCGCCGTCCGTCCCTCGAGCGCTGCGAGCGTGACCTCTGCCAGTTCCGGGGTGCCGAAGGTCCGGTACGGCGCGACCTTGATCGCGCCGCCAAGCGCGAGCATGCCGTAATGGATCGCGGGGAGCTCGTCGAGCACGAGCGACAGCGCGGTCGCCATCGGCGCATGGGTGTGAATGACGGCGCCGGCGCCGTAGCGGCGGTAGACGCCAAGGTGCAGGTCGAGCTCGGATGTTGGCTGCAGCTCGCCCGGCTTCGCCTGCCCGTCGGCATCGACGATCGTCACCTGCTCGGGCGTCAGCGTCGCGAGCGGCGCTCCGGTGGCGGTGACGGCGTAGCTGTCGCCGACCTTCACGGACACGTTGCCGGCGGTGCCGAGCACCAGGCCCTCGGCGCCCAGGGACCGGGCTGTTTCGGCGACGGCGTCACGGGCGGCGGCAAGCTGCGCGGGCTCCACAAGCCAGCACGGTATCCGAAACCGAACTCGGGTTCAACTATTGAGGCGAACTCAAGGCCGCCCCGGTTGGGGCGGCCCGTTCACCGTCGCCCTGGTTCACCGTGGCCCTGCGTCGACGCTCGCCCTGCGTCGACGCTCGGGCTCCGTCGAAGCTAGCGCTGCCGATGCTGCTTGCGCGCCGGGCCGTCGAGCGGCTCGGCACCCGGCGCTGAAGCGAAGTACTTGAGCTCGCTCTGCCAGGTGAACATGAGGTTCTTCGTGGAATAGCCGAACAGCAGCTCGGCCGCATAGGAGCTGCCGTCAGCGGCGGCTCCGATGACAAGCGGCGCGCTCGAGTTGTGGGCCAGGATGTTGTCTCGGTGCCCCCAGCAACCCTGTCCGTCCTCGGTGCATGCGGTGTTCTCGGAACCCGGACCGTCGTGGTACATCCACGAGTTATCAGCCGCCAGCGCGCCGATATCTCCACCAGCCCAGATCGCGCCGCCACTGGTGAATCCTTTTGAGGGGAAGGATGGATCGAGGCTCGCATTGGCCCCGTTCTGCGCGAGCCTGTTGAGCGCGGCGCTGAGGCCGACCGCCGGCGCCAGGCCGCGATTGACGCGCTCGAGGTCGATCAGCACGAACAGCTGCTCCGCTGCCGTCAGGCTCGAGAAGTTCGATGGCAGGCTCATCGGGCCGACGCCCTCGGCGGCCCGGCACGCGTTGATCTGCGTGATGCCGGCACTCGGCCCACCCGCGATCGCACAGTTGCTGCTCGGATTGTGTGGCGGCAGCGCGCCAACGGTTGCAGCGCCGGCGTCTGCCGTCGCCAATACGGCAGCGGTCAGCGCCACGGCGGCCATCGCCAGCATGCGGGAACGCCCCCGCGCACGTGAAAATTCGATCAACATCGCCCTTAACCCCTGATTCAGGACCGCCCCCCGGTGGCGATCTCGCAGAACAAGGTACACGTTTCAGAGCGTTTGTGTCCTAATTAATGTTTCAAAGTGGAAATTTCCGTGCACGCACGGAAAGTCCCACCGGCGGCGGTCACCGCCGGTGGGACCTCCACCTACACCGTCAGGCGCCTTGCGGCCCTCGCCATTGATGCCGTGCTCAGGCGGCGATGGCGGCGTCGAAGAACGCGCCGAACAGCTGTCGCGCTGCCGGCAGCGCCGTCGGCAGGTCGCGCACCGTGGCCTCCGCCAGGCCCTGGGAGTCGAGCGTCTCGGAGCTGCGCGAAGCCCAGCTCGCAACCAGCTCCGGGGTCACCTCCGGATGGAAGTCGACGCCCAGGTGGGCGCCGACGCGGAACGCCTGCGGACCGACGTGGTCGTGTGCGAGCTGCTCCGCCTGGGGTGGCAGCTGCAGCGCGCGGTCATTCCACGTGAACCACGGGCCCGACGACACGAGCCTTGGGTTATCACTGGCGACCGTGATCCAGCCACGGCGACTGCGAGCCGCCGGTAGCGAATCTCCGCCCAGCGCGCGGGCGAGGGCGTGCGCCCCGGACCCAATCGCAAAGACGGCCGTACCGGCGGCGTCGGCACGGGCGATCCACTCGGACAGCTGCCGCTCGCGGTCCACCGATGTGGTGTCCCCACCGAGCACGACCACATGCCGCCACCCGGCCGGATCAGGCAGGGACTCGCCCTGGTCAAGACGGGCCGTGTTCGGCTCAAGGCCGCGAGCGGCCAGTACCTCGCCCAGCAGGCCCGCGGACGCGTGGTCCCCATCCTGGACCACCAGGATGCTGCCGGTCACGGGCGGTGAAACGGTCGACTGCGCGACGGCCGCCTGGCGGCCCAGCCGCCAACGACGGCGGATTCCGACTGCACTCTGCTTCTCGTTGCTCACTTCAACTGACATCGATGACTCCTCGGCCGTAGATCGGATGAATGGACAGCGCGCACGAGCGCCAGTAGGCGCTCGGCGGTCAGGCACTCGGGGTGGCGGTCGCAAGCCACCACCCCGAGCCTTCTGCTCACCCGTTACATCGCGCAGTTGCGCCCGCCGCCGGCCCCCGCTGGGCGATGGCGGCGATCACTGAAGCCTGGAGCTCCGGAGACACGTCGGGCGCGAACTGCATAATCCTGATCGAGATTATCGATTTGCCAAGAGTCCGCCGTGCTGCGGGGATCGTTACCCCCGTTCGGGGGCAGCGGCTACCTGCCGTCCGAGGGCCTGAAGCCGGTCGCCAGACGACTCAGCTCGTGGCGTTCGATGACGCGGTCGATCAGCCCGTAATCCTTCGCCTCTTCCGCTGTGAAGAAGCGATCACGCTCCATGTCCTCGTGAACGCGCTGCTGCGTCTGACCGGTGTGCTTGGCGTAGATCTCGTCGAGGTGATCCCGCAGGAACAGGATCTCGCGGGCGTGGATCTCGATATCGGCCGACTGACCCTGGAAACCGCCGCTCGGCTGGTGGATCAGGATCCGGCTGTTGGGCAGTGACATTCGCTTCCGGGAGTGCCGCCGGCGAGCAGCAACGAGCCCATGCTCATCGCCACGCCGAAGCAGATCGTCTGCACGTCGGGCTTGATGAACTGCATCGTGTCGTAGATCGCCAGGCCCGAATACACGACCCCGCCCGGGGAATTGATGTACAGGGAGATGTCCTTGTCGGGATCGACCGACTCGAGATGCAGCATCTGCGCGACGACGAGATTGGCGATCTGATCATCGATCTGCGTGCCGATGAAGATGATCCGTTCATTGAGCAGCCGCGAGTAGATGTCGAACGACCGCTCCCCTCTCGGGCTCTGCTCTACGACCATCGGGACCAGCGTGCTCATGGCGCTATCCTTTCGACAACTAGATGGTTGACAAGGACGAGAATAGCAACCAATTGGTTGTCAACGAGGTCGAGGTCGACGCCTCCGTGGAGGAGCGTCTGGGAGGCGGTGTCCTCGGACGCGGGTCGCGCCGCGTGGCTCGATGGCGACCGCGAGGTCGTCGTCGAAACCGAGCAGGCCCCCGGCGAGGATGGCTACGACTCCGGCCGGATCGTCTGGTGGTGGTGGGCCGAGGGCGAGCCACCGCGCCGGGTCGAGCTGCTGGTTGTTGCGATGCCCGCCTCGACCCGCGTGATCGCGATCGAGTCCGCGCCGGCGCTGCCGCTGACGATGCTCGCGAGCACGTTCAGTCCCGTGCTCGCGATCGCGGCATGAGCTTTGCGCCTCAACCACGCGATAGCGGGGTCAACGCGCAAGCCTCACTTGATCAGGTCTTCGGCGCGCTGTCGGATCCGACCCGGCGCCACATGCTCGAGGCGCTGTTGGAGCACGGCACGACCTCGGTTCCCGCGCTGACCGCCGAGCTGCCGATCACCCGTCAGGCAATCGCCAAGCATCTGGCGCTGCTCGAGGAGGCGAGCCTGATCGAGCGGGCGGAGGTGACCGGCCGCGAGGTGCACTACCGGCTGCGCCCGCGCGCGTTGCAACCGGCTGCCGCATGGTTGGCCGAGGCCGATGCCGCCTGGGTCGGCCGACTCGATCGTCTCAAGCGAGCGGTCGAGCGGGGCTCTGCTAAGAACTGAGGCGTGACTGCTATCGCAACGCGACCGCTCGGCCACAGCGGTCTCCAAACGTCGGTTGTCGGCCTCGGCTGCAACCAGTTCGGTGGCCGTCTTGATCTCGACGGCACGCGGAAGGTCGTCGATGCCGCGATTGAGCAGGGCGTGACGTTCTTCGACACCGCCGACCGCTACGGCGCCACCCGCAGCGAGGAGTTCCTCGGCGAGGTGCTCAAGCGCCGCCGCGACAAGGTCGTGCTTGCGACCAAGTTCGGCATGGACCTGGGCGACGGCAATCCAGAACCGCGCGGCAGCGCCGCCTACATCAATCACGCCGTCGAGGAATCGCTGCGCCGGCTGCAGACCGACGTGATCGACCTGTACTGGTATCACCGTCCCGACGGTGTGACCCCGATCGGCGACACGCTCGAGGCACTGCATGAGCTGGTGCGCTCCGGCAAGGTACGGGCGATCGCCGCCTCGAACTTCAGCGCCGCCCAGATCGAGGAGGCCGAGGAGGTCTCCGCGTCCCGTGGCCTATCCCGCTTCACCGCGATCCAGAACGAGTACAGCCTGCTGCACCGCGAGGTGGAGACCAACGGCGTGCTCGAGGCGTGCGAGAAGTACAACCTGGCACTGGTGCCGTATTACCCGCTCGCCGCCGGCCTGCTGACCGGCAAGTACACCCGCTCGGGCGACCGTCCGCAGGGTGCGCGTCTGTCGGACCGCGAGGAGCTCGCGACGCCGGCGCAGTGGGACCTGATCGAGGCACTCTCAACCTACGCGTCGGAACGGGAGATCCCGCTGTCCGAGCTGGCGATCGCCGGGCTGCTGCTGCAGCCGGCGGTCAGCTCCGTGATCGCAGGCGCGACCACCGGTGAGCAGGTCGCGGCCAACGCGAACGCCGCCCGCTGGGAGCCGTCCGAGGACGACGTGGCCGCGCTGCGGTCGATCCTCGAGCACTTCCCGGTTGCCGCTTAGCCGGTCGGGCTGGGGGACGCGCTGGCGCCGGCCGCGACCGCCCGATAGAGGTCGGCGACACCGGCCGCGCAGCGGTCCCAATCAAAGCGGGTGCTGAACGGGACGGCGCGAGTGGACATCCGCACGCGCCGCTCGGGGTCGGCGGCGAGCTCGTCGATCACCGCCGCGAACGCGCCGGCGGTCGGGGCCGTCAGGATTCCGGTCACGCCAGGGTCGAGCGCTTCGCTCGTCGCAGCGCCGGATGCGGCGATCACCGGCACGCCGCGGGACTGGGCCTCGGCGACCACCAGTCCAAAGCCCTCAAGCGTCGAGCCGAACAGCAGCAGGTCGGCTGCGTCGTAGAGCCGCCACTTGGTGTCCTCGTCGACCTCCCCGAGGAACGTGACCCGTTCCGCCACGCCGAGCAGCCCGGCCAGCCGCTTCAGCGACGGCAACTCCTTGCCGGCGCCGGCAACCACCAGCGACGCCGGCGCGTGGCTTGCCGCCAACGCCTCGATTGCCAATGCGGGCCGCTTGCGCGGCTCGAGGCGCCCCAGCGACAGCAGCCGCAATCCGCCGGCTTCCGGCCGCAGTCCGCCGGCCGCCGGCCACAACTCGGCGGCGCCGGCCGTCCGGGCGGGCCGGTCGATGCCCTGCAGGAAGACGTGGATCTGCTCCCGTGGCACGCCGGCGGCAACCAGCGCATCACGCGAGTGCTCGGACACCGTCACGACCGCATCGGCCCGGGTGCAGATGAACGCCTCGATCCGCGCCCAGCGCGGGAACAGGTGATGGTGGTGCAGCACGATCGGCACCCGCCGCGCCGCCGAGCCCGACAGCGCGCGAGCGGCGAGCAGCGACGGGCCGACGAAGCGAACCGACTCTCCCCGCAGGACGTCAACCGCGCGGCCCCGCAGCAGCCGCCGGGCGTAGGGCACGAACACCCGCGGCGCGCGGGTCCAGTGGAGGCCCGCATCGTGGGGGAGCCAGTCGATCTGCCAACCGGCTGGGACCGGCTCCGACCAGCCCTCGAGCGAGCCCTCTGGGACCGCCTCGGGGTCACTGGCGCCCGCCCAGCGGGGCGGGCGAAATGGGGCGTCGCTCGGCAGGCCCAACCGAACCGCGACCCCGTGCTCGGGCAGGCGCGAGAGCAGCTCGCGCTCGTAGCGTTCGCCGCCGACAGTCGAATCGGCGCGCAGGCCGTAATAGTGGGGGCTGCCTACCCTGAGCACGCGCCCAGGGTAGGCGCCAAAGCTGTCAGGCGGCCTTCAGCTCAAGTGCGACCGCTGGCCCGCAGGCCATGAGGTCGTCTTCCAACCGCTGCGCGGTGACCCGTTCCCAGCGGCCACTCTCGACCAGGACGTCGAGCAGCAGGCGGGTGTCGGACAGACATTCCCGCACAGCTTCGTCCTCGGTCAGATCCGCACAGAAGATGAGGCTGTCAGCTGCATAGCGGATCCGTTCCTGCTCACCATTCTGCAGCTTGCTTGGCCCCAGATCCCTGAGGGTCTGGAGCACCCGTCGGTAGGCGTGAGTACGTTCTGGGCTCATAGCGGCCTCCTCTTGTGGCGCGGAGGGGATTTCCGTAATCATGATCTCGACTCGGTCCCGTTACGACTTTAGCCAGGTGTCCAGACTTAGTCGTGTATTGCTTGTACGTGCTGGCGGGTCGGATCGGTTGCAATTTCCCCATTTGCGATCGCCAGACGGCGTGCCGGGACGATCCCGCAGGCTCCGGCGACGGCCAGGGCGAGGAACGCCGCCAGGGGGATGTGATCGAGCGCGCCGACGAGCACGGCGATGATCAGGCCACCGCCGTTTCCGGCCAGCAGCAGCATTCCGGTGGCGACCCCGCCGAGCGCTCCCATCCGTCGCTCGGTCAGCTCCAGGAGCACGGGCAGCGCTGCCAGCAGGACCAGGCCGATCGCGGCAACGATGATGAAATCGGCAACCCGGTCCGCGTGCAGGATCGCGAGCAGCACGCAGCAGCCGGTGATCCAGCAGCAGGTGAGCAGCATGTACGCGCGCCCGGCTCCGCGGCGGGCGATCTGGGGCGGCAGCAGCCCGCATCCGAGCGTTCCGGCGACGAGCATCCCGGCGAGCATCAGGCCGGCGTCGTTTGAGGAGATGTGATCGCGATGCAGGATCGGCTGCAGGTAGGTGCTGAGCGCGACGAACACGCCGATCCCGACGAACGCCAGTGCCGTGAGCGTGCGGATCAGCGGCACCCGCCACACGGCGCGCAGCTCATCGATGCCGATCCGAGCCGACGGAATTTCGCCGGCGGGGGCACGCCGGAGCAACACGACGGTCAGGGCGAGGGCCGCCACCACCGCCAGCCCCGCCTGCACGGGTAGCAGCGGGCCGAGACTGTGCTTGTGCTCGAGGGCCGGCCCCATGGCCAGGGCGATGATCGCGCCGATGAACTGGCCGGCCGAGCCGACCGCGATCCCGGTCGGGCGCGCCCTCTCCGGCAGGTAGCCCGTCGCCGTCTTGGTGAGGGCGTTGAGCACCAGCGGCTGGGCGATCCCCTCGACGACCTGACCGGCCATCGCCCAGCCGAAGTCCGGTGCCACCAGCCGCAGCAGACCGCCGCACGCGGTCAGCGTCGCGCCGGTGATCAGCGCGCTTCGGAACCAGCGATCAAGTGCGATCCCGGCCGGGAGCGCGAGCACCACGTAGAACAACGGGAAGACGTTGGCGAGCCAGCCGACCGCGTTCTGGGACACGTGCCAATCGCGGGCCGCATCGGTATCGATCGGCGCAAACGTCAGCCACAGCATCTGCGTCGCGGCGACGACCAGCGCGTAGGCGATGATCACGCCCCAGCCGCTGCGGCCCGGGCGGCTCATGCGCTGCCGGCAGCGTTCAGAACCAGCGATGCGAGCACCGCGTCCTCGGGGGGATCGAGGAGCCAGCGACGCGCGCCGGGACGGAGCGGTCCGTCGGACACGATCCGCTTGGGCCCGGGCTGAGCGGGGGTCCGGAACTCGATCTCGACGTCGAACGGGACGGCCGGATCGATTGGATCCGCGGTGATCAGCTCCTGCTCGAGCGGTGCCCAGTAGGCCGCGTTGTTGACGTGGTCGGCGACGTCGAGGTCGGCGGCGCGGAAGATCCACTCGAACTCACCGGTGACCGCGTTGGGCTTGGGGTGACGTAACCGCGACGGCACCTTGCGGCCGGAGCCGGTGCCGCCGTAGATCTCAATCTCGCGCTGCGTCAGGGTCGCGGGGTGCCAGCTCTGCGGATCGAGATGGACCCACAGCGCCACCGCCTCGACCGCCGCGGGCCCGGCTGCCGTGGTTGCGGGGTCATCCCCGAGCAGGGTCACAGTCGTGCGCCGCTCCGCCCACATCCGTCCGATCCCGCTGCAGAACGTGCGGACGACCATGCGCTCCGCGAACCGCGGCCAGCGGTTGATCCGCATGCGGCTGCGACGCACGACCCACACCGCCGCATCGGCAAGCCCGGCGTCCTCGACGTCGCCGTAGGCGACGTCCTGCAGCCACCGGGCCAGCGCATCGAGACGCAGCCGGCCCGACGGAGCGCAGTCACCGAGCCCCGCCCGCATCGGCAGAGCAAAAACACGGCCACCCGCTGGAACCGGGAGCAGCTCGTCATCGCCAAGCGGTGGGTGCATGGGCGGGAGGCTACGAGAAGCTTGGCCCGACGAGAAGCTTGGCCCGCGGGACCTTACACTGCTGCGCGTGACCGTCCGAAACCTTCCGGGGATCGGCGCGGTCTACGGCGTCGAGCTACAGAAACTCGCCGCCCAGCTGCAGATCCGGCTGCTGGGGCTGCTGTGCCTGCTCGGTCCGGCCGCCTACGCGGGGGCGCTCGCCGCGCAGTCCGGGACTCCGTCGGACGCTCTGTTTGGCGCCTCGGTCCATACCTCCGGGGTCGCCGTCTCGCTCGTGCTCGCCAGCTTCGCCGGCGCCTGGGGCTTCCCGCTCGTCGCCGGGGTGATCGCCGGCGACCTGTTCGCCGCCGAGGACCGGCACGGGACCTGGAAGACGATTCTCACGCGCTCGCGCTCGCGGTCGGAGTTGTTCGCCGGCAAGTTGCTGGCAGCGGCGAGCGTGATGGTCGCCCTGTGCCTGCTGATGGCAGCGTCGGCGATCGTGGCCGGCCTGATCCTCGCCGGAGCGCACCCCCTGACCGACCTCAGCGGCACCGAGATCTCGGCGCTGCACTCGATTCTGCTGGCCGCCATCAGCTGGATGCTCTGTCTCGTTCCCGGACTTGCCTACCTCGGGATCGCCGCACTGTGCTCGGTCGCCAGTCGCAACGGGATCGTCGGGACGCTCGGCCCGCTGCTCGTATCACTCGTGACCCAGCTGATTGATCTGATCGGCAACGGCGTGATCGTCCACCTGCTGCTTCCCGGCTCGGGCTTCGACGCCTGGCACGGCCTGTTCACCGCGCATCCGTTCTTCGGGCCATTGCTGATCTCGGTCGGGGTCGATCTCGCCTGGCTGACGTTCACGGTCGGGCTCAGCTGGCGGCTGATCAGGCGGCGCGACTTCGCCAGCTCGACCGCGGTCGGTACCGCCAACGGTTGGGTGCTCGCCCTGCGCGCGGTGCTGGTTGTCACGGCCGTGGTCGCGGTGCTCGGCCTGACCGCGAATCTCGGGCCGGCCGGTGACACCGCCGCGCGGTTACGGGGCAGCATCACGCGGGCGTTCGACACCCTCACTCACTACCAGCAGCGGCTGCTCGGACATCCGATCCCCGCCCGCGCACGGTTGTCGATCATCCCCAACTGCAACCGCCACGCGACCCGTCCGGTGGGGCCGGGTGATTGGAGCTGCACGATGAACGTCTTCGTGCTCCAGCGGGGGCACCTGCCGGTCACCCAGACCCCGGTCGAGTATGACGTCAGCGTTGCCTACGACGGGTGCTACAAGGCAGCCTCGCCGCCTGCGTTCGTCGGCGGCCAGACGGTGCGCGACCGCGCTGGTCACACGGTCGCCAACCCGCTTTACGTCATCTACGGCTGCTTCAACGTCGTGTGAGTCGGGCTCGGTCAGCGGCGCTGGACGGCGATCTCGAGCGTCGCCTGCGCAACCCCGGCGAGATCGCTCATCTGCACCGTGTAGAAACCGGCGGCCGTAACCGCGCGCGGCGTTCCCGAGATCACCCCACTGCGCCCGTCGATGCTCAGTCCTCGCGGCAGCGCCGGCGTCACGGAGAAGCTCGCCGGGCCGGTCCGGGCAATCCGTGGCTGCAACGTCGGGATCGCATGGCCGACCGTGGCCACCACGGTCTGTCGGAGGTAGTGCACACGTGGCGTGCCGAACCCGAGCACGCTGTAGACGGCGCCACCTTCAGTCGGGGTGGAGCCGAACTCGCTCTCCGCATACGGAGCGCCGACAAGCAGCGCCGGGCGACCGTCACCGTCTGCGTCGAGAACGCCGCCAACTGCGGCGCCCGCCTCATCGGAGTTCCGCGCGCCGTAGGCAATGAACCCGCGCGCGCGGATGTGTGCAAGATCGAGGTTGAGCGAGCCGGCACCGCCGTAGACGACGTAGACGGCGCCGTTGTCGATCCTGTCCTCGCCCGTCTGGCTGTTGGTGAACGGCGCCCCGATCGCGAGATCGCCCACCCCATTTCCGTTCATCGGTCCGAGCCCGGACAGGGCGTAGCCGGCCTCGTCCCCGAGGCCGATGCCGAGGATCACGCCGGAGGCGGCGGAACGCGCGCCGAGGTCGACGCGTGCAGGTTCGCCGGCGGCAGGCATCAGGTAGACCTCGCCCGCCTCGTACCTGCTGAGCGGGCTGGCCTGCGGTGCGCCCAGCGCGAGATCGACCGCGCCGCCGTGCTGCGTGGAGCCGAAATCGGTCGTCCAGCTGAGCGCGAAGCCCGTCGCGTCGTTGGCCACCGCGCCCTCGAACACCGTCGAGCCCGCAGGGGGCGCGGCCAGCGACGCAACAGCGCCGCGACGCGCCCCGTGCAGCAGATAGACGGTGCCGGCGCCGTCTCGGGAGACCGGCGAGGCGTACGGCGCGCCGATCATGAACGAATCACCGCTCGGGCCGGCCGCCGACACGGCCGCACCGGTGCGGTCACCGCTGTCGACCCCGTCGAAGGCGGCGAACGCGGTGCCCGGACGACCGAGATCGAGGTAGCGATGCAGATGCTCGAGGAACACCACGAACGCCGCGCCGGTGTTGCCGCCGACGGGGCCGCTGGCCTTCTGATCCGGACAGCCGCCCGGATCCCACCCCGGAGATCCGATCAACACGCCGCCGCCCTCCCCGGCGAGGGGGAGGCCCGCCACGGCGTAGCCCGCCTCCGCGCACGCCTTGGCGCCGGCGATCACTGCCACCACCGCGGGGTAGTGCCCACTCGGCTTGGTCTCGGAGACGTAGCTCAGGTCGATGTTCGAATGCAGCTTGGCGAGATCGATGACGTAGACGATCCCCGCGTCGTTTCGCCCGTAGATGTTGGCGTAGGGTGCCCCGATCGCCAGGCCCGGATCGCCGCCCGCAAGCGTCAGCGCGGCCAGCGAGAAACCCAGCTGATCCCCGGCATCGGCTCCGTCGATCCGGTAGCCGCGACCGCTGAGCGCCGTCAGATCGACAGCCCCCATCCGGGTCTGTTCCGGGGTCACGTAGACGCTGCCCGCATTCAGCCGGCCGCCGGGGTCTGCTTCCGGCGCGCCGATCGCGATCGCGCTCAGACCGCGATGAAAGATGTCCCCGAGCCCGACGACCGAGGCCCCCACGTTGGCGCCGCCCTGCTCCTCCCCGGGCCCGTCCCATTGGCCGTTTGCCTGGGTGAGCAGGTCGACGCTGCCCTGCTGTTGCGGCAGCGCAGACGCGACCGCGACGAGCACAAGCGCGAACGCGGCGATCAGCGCAACCGTCAAGCACTTTCGAAGCAACCGCGTCATCCGTCACCGTCCGATCCAAGTTCTCGACACGCCCAGGTGATCGGGCACGACCGCCGCGCCTCGGAGATCGGGTCTCCGACCGGCGTCCTCGGGGCCGACCCAACTTGACAGGGGTCATTACCGTCATCCCCGAGTCCGGTCGGACAGGCCGCCGGCGTGCCGTAGCGGTAGGCCCACTGGATCTTGTTGACGAGGTTCGGGTTGACCTGATCGGTCCGCCACAGCTGCTCGGAGGAGACCTTGGCCATCTCCGACGTCGGCGGGTTGATCTCGTCAAGCAGCGTCTGCGAAATCGGAATGTCGTCGTACGGGGTGTCGTTCGGCGTCGCGCTGAACGCGTCGTACATCGGCGCAGCCAGCGCATCCTGGAAGTACTGGGGGCGCACGCCGAGGATCATCTCGGCGGTGTGGATCGCAGACGCCGTGTCGTAATGGGTGTCGACCACGGCCTCGTGCTTGGCCCACGGTGAGATCAGCAGCGACGTGATCCGGTGGGCGTCGATGTGATCGGCCCCATCCTGCGAGTCGTCCTGGACCACGAAGATCGCCGTGTACGGCCAGATACGCGAATGCGAAATGACATCCGCCAACTGGCCGACGGCGAGGTCACCGTCGCGCACGAGCGCGTCCGGGGTTCGCCGACCGGGAGTGGTCCCAGCCGTGTGGTTGTTGGGAAAGTCCATGAAGGTGAACTGGGGGACGTTGCAGAGCCTCGGGTTTCCTGGATCGGCGATGCACCCCGGCGAGTTGACCTCCGCGTCAAAACGGGTCTCGAAATACAGCATCCGCGACTGCCGCTCCGGCACCGTGACCCCGTCGGGCCCGTAGTAGACGTCATCCTCGAGCTCATCGGGCTGGTCTGAGTCGTCGACCCGCTCGACGCCGGCCGCCGCCAGCGACCCCGGATCATCAAGGTTGATCTTCGGGTCCATGATGTTGACGTTGACACCGGCGGAGATCGGGTTGACGTCAATTGCCACGCTCGAGGGGTAATTGATGTAGTCGGAGTTCGCCAGAACCTCCTTGCGGATCACCTGCTCCGACGGACTCAGCCCGACATCCGGGATCAGCGTTCCCGACACGGCCTCGCCATAGTTGAAGAAGCTCACGTGATCCTCGGCCATCAGGTCGAAGAGAAACCCCTGTGGCGGCGCCGCCTGGGGGTAGACCAGATCGAAGGGACGGGGGCTGGGGCCGTTGTTGGCCTCGGTGCCTCTGAGCTCGTAGTCGTCGCTGTACCCGCTGGCGTTGAACAGATGACCATCGTCGGAGGTCGTCGTGTCCGAGTTGAAGTTGTCGAGATCAACGAACTGCAACGCGAGCTTGTGGTAATTGGGCGTCAGCGGCGTGCCATCCATCCGCATCCCCGGGTCACGGATCGCGGTGTCCTTCGAGATGAAGCGGCTCTGCGGGCACGGCGCGCCGTCGGACTGGTGCGGCATCGACCGCGTCTCCCCGAACACAACCAGACAGGGATCGCCGTTGCCAACGGGCTCGGACCCGGGTTCCAACGGATCACTCGGGTTCCGCGAGAGGTCGCCGAGATAGCTGTCATAGGTCTTGTTCTCGGCAACGACGTAGAACACGTATTTGATCTTGGTGCTGGCGCCGCCGTCAGGCCCGACGATCGGCGTGTCAGCCGGAGGTTCCTCCGGGTAGCCGAGCGGTTCGGCGGCCTGCATTCCGCCCTTGCCCATCGTGATCAGGTCGGCGTTGGCCTCACCCTGGTTCACTGGCAGTTGAAAGGTCTGGAGCGTCGAGAGCATCCGGATGCTGTCCTGCTCAGGATCGCCGTACCCGCCGGCGCCCGTATCCGAGTTCGCCGTCGGACCCGGGCCGACGCCCTCAGCGGAGACGATCATCAGCCTGTCGGTGTGCGGGTCGACCGCCACCCGGTCGGGGTAGATGCCGGTCGGAATCATCGAGAACGTGTCGTCCGCGGCGACCGTCTCAAGCCCGCCGCCGGGCTCGCGGATCTGCTGCTTGATCAGCGACACCGCACGGACCGTATCTTCCATCGCGTCGGTCACATACAGGACGGTTCCGTCAGGTGAGAGCGCGATCCCGAGCGGGTCCGTTCCGAGCCCCTCGCTGCGGCGCACGTAGATGACCCCGGCGGGTGCGCTCAGATCGTTCGGGTTGAGGATCAGCACCCTGTCGTCGTTGGTCTCGGACACGTACAGATGCTTGCCGTCGGGCGAGGCGATGATCTGGTAGGGGTGCGTCTTGGTCGCATCCACGTAGACCGGATCGGGAGTTGCCGGCTCCGGGGTGACCGTCTGCACGGCCGGGTCACTGGAGGTGTAGTCAAACGACGTGATCGTCCCGTTGCCCTCGTCGGCGACGTAGGCCTCGTGGCCGACGATCGCGACCCCCTCCGGCATCGCGTGCAGTCCCAGCAGGCTGAGCCGATCCAGATTCACGAACCGCTCGACCCGATCGGTCTGGAGATCGATGACCGCAGCCGCGTCAGCGAGGTTGCAGGAGACGACAAGCGTCCTGCCGTCCGGACTGACGGCCATTCCGGTCGCGTAACTCTGGTGGCCGATCTGCGGCGGAAAGTTGTCCGGCAGCGGCGCGAATGACGGCGTCGGCAACGGAATCGTGGGGCCGGCCTGGGCGACGCCCGTGCGAGGATCGATCGTGTAGGTACGGACCCCCACCGAATCGTGCGTGTCCGAGACATAGGCGTGCAGGCCGTTCGGGCTGAACGCCACCCCGCCGGAGAACGCCTGGCTTGGATCATCGATCGTCTGGATCACCTTCCCGTCCGAGGTCCGGGTGATCTGGACGTCGTTGTGGATCCGGCCCGCGCCGACCGTCCACAGATACCGTCCGTCGGGCGAGAGCGCGGAGCCGGTCACGAAATATCCGAGTTCGGTCAGCCGGCCCTTCGGGGCGACGATCGCACCCCAGACATCGAGGTCGGGCTTTGGCGGGCCGCCGTCGATGATCGCCGCCACGACCGCCCGTCCGGGCAAGGCCATCGCGAGCAGGAGCGTTGCCAGCCCCGCCAGCATCCACGCTCGACGCCTAATCACCGCTCCAATTATCGGGGCAACCCGAGAAACCTGTTGTTATCGGGACGTGAAGGCGTTCCCCGGCTCGTATATTGCGTGGCGTGACTGCGCTGGCCGTGGCGGGGCTGGTGAAACGGTTCGGAGCGACGACCGCGCTCGACGGCGTGTCGCTTGAGCTTGCGCCGGGTGAGGTGCGCGGCCTGCTCGGCCCCAACGGCGCCGGCAAGACGACGCTTCTCCGCGTCCTGTTCGGCTTGATCGTGCCCGACGCGGGGACGGCGCAGGCGCTCGGCCACGGGATCACCGCGGGCGCCGCGATCAATGGGCTCGGTGGTTTCGTCGAGGAACCGGCGTTCTATCCGTACCTATCGGCCCGGATCAACCTCGCGATGCTGGCTCGTCTCGACGACGACCCTGCTTCGGCTCAGGTCGACGCAGCGCTCGCGCAGGTTGGTCTCGCCGACCGCGCCGAAGACCGGGTCGGCGGCTATTCCACCGGGATGCGCCAGCGGCTCGGGATCGCGGCGGCGCTCCTGCGCTCACCACGCCTGCTGCTGCTCGACGAACCGACAAGCGGGCTCGACCCGGACGGGTCGCGCGCAGTGGCCCAACTCATACGTCAGCTGTCGGCGGACGGCGTTGCGATCCTCCTCTCGAGTCACCAGATCGGTGAGCTTGAACGGGTCTGTGACAGCTACACCTTCCTGCACCGGGGACAGGTGGTCTGGGACGGGACCGTCGAGCGCCTGGCGAGCGAGGCACCGGCGTCCGAGTACCACCTCGTAACCGGCGATGACCGCCGCGCGCTGACGCTCGCAGGCGGGCGGCCGCAGCTCATCGCCCGCACGGCCTCCCGAGGCGGCATTGAGATCGCCGCGCAACCTGAGGCTCTCGATGACCTGGTGTTCGCGCTGGCCGATGCCCGGATCGCCGTCCGTCGACTGGAGCAGCTCGTCGGCCCGCTCGAAGCGATGTTCCACACGTTGACGAGAGTGGGCGGTGACGGGCTCGAACCGCCGACATCGTGCTTGTAAGGCACGCGCTCTACCAGCTGAGCTAACCGCCCGACGACGACGCCAAGCGTAGCCGCGGCGATCGGAAACGGCCCAAAATGCGTCGGGACGTGCAATCAGGCCGTTAAGACGAGTCGCCCCACTGGCGGAGATATGAGGCCAGTGGGGCGAACTCGAAGGGAGGAGAGAGAGGTGCTGCGGCACAGATACTCGATCAACCCGGTCTAGATGTCAAAGAGCAGTTCCCTCACTAATCTATAGTCGTTGCCTATGGAGATCCGGCAGCTCCGATATCTCGTGGCTCTCGGCGAAGAGCACAGCTTCACCCGAGCCGCCGAGCGCGAGCACATCGCGCAACCGTCGCTGTCTCAGCAGATCCGCCGGCTTGAGGACGAGGTCGGGCTGGCGCTGGTCGAGCGGACCACCCGCTCGGTCCGGATCACGGACGCCGGCCGGTTGCTGCTCAGCCGGGCGCGGCGGATCCTGGCGGAGCTCGAGGCCGCAAACGTCGAGCTCCAGAGCCTGCGCGGCGTCGAGACCGGACACGTGTCGGTCGGGGCGATGCACTCGATGGGTCCGATCGACATCTCGCTCGTGCTGGCGCTGTTTCACGAACGCCATCCCCAGGTTGGGCTGACGGTTCGCGAGCAGTCGAGCGAGGAGCTCGCCGAGATGCTCCGCACCGACGTGCTTGACGTCGCGTTCCTGTCGGTGACCGAGCGAATCGAGACGGCCGGTCTCGGGCTGCAGCGACTGATCCTCGAGGAGCTGGTCGTGATCTTCCCTCCCGATCACCGTCTCGCGGGCCGCCAACGGGTCTCGATCGACGAGCTCGCCGAGGAGCCGTGGATCAGCTACCGCGAGGGCGCCCGCCTGCGGGAGCTGCTGATGGGCGCCGCCGGGGGCGCGGGCTTCGAGCCAAAGGTCATGCTCGAGTCGAACGAGAACCGGCGGATCAGGCGTCTGGTGTCCCGCGGGATGGGGATCGCGCTGGTCCCGCGCTCGGACGCGACGGCACCGGGTGCGAACGTGGCCTTCGCGCATCTGACCCACCCCGAGCTCTCGCGTGACATCACGCTCGCCTGGCGCGAGGGGCGGCGGCTGCCGCCCTCGGCCCGCGCCTTCCTCGGCGTCTCCCGCGAGACCTTCCCGCCGATCTGACGCCGGCACGTGACAACCGGCCACCGGTGATCTCCAGCGGCTAACACGGCTCGCGCTCGCCGTGTGGGAGGATGGGTCGGTGCCCCTGTTTGGCCGCAACCGTCCCGCTCAGCCCACCGAGGAGGAGCGGCGCGCGGCCGAGGTCGACCTTGAACGGATCCGCCAGGGAGGGATCCCACTCGGTGCCGAGGAGCGCCTGAAGCGGATCGCCACCGCGTCGACCCCGTTCTTCACGAGCGACCTCAGCGCCAAGGAGTACGCGCTGGCCGACGCCGGCGGGCTGCGGCCGATCGCGCAGGTGATGGGATCCTCGGTCGTTCAGCACGGCTGGGGCGGCCAGCAGGGCGCTTACTCGTGGACGACCGGCGAGGTCCCGCAGCTG
Organism: uncultured Conexibacteraceae bacterium; assembly: GCA_963778315.1. GTDB lineage: Bacteria > Actinomycetota > Thermoleophilia > Solirubrobacterales > Solirubrobacteraceae > Palsa-465. The sequence goes on from CAVZTZ010000002.1 coordinate 652,416, forward strand.
GCGCGCCCGTGGAACATGGCACGTGAGCGCGCGTTCGACCGTCTCCGGCAGGAGACGCGATTCGCGGGTGCCGACGGCGTGATCGGGATCGAGATCAACGGCGGCCACCTAGCCGGGCCTGGCAACGTCGAGATCGTCGTCTTCGGGACCGCCGTGCGCGACACGATCAACCCCCCGGCCCGGGGAGACGACGTGAGGATGTGCACGCTGTCGGGCCAGGACGTCTCGAAGCTGCACCGGATCGGTGCCGAGATCTGCGGGGTCGTCGGGCACACAACTGTGATCTGCGTCCAACTCGGGATGAACTCCGCGTGGGTGATGAACGCGGGCAGCGGCATGCTCGGCGGCGCTGGGAGGCAGATGAACGCGGAGATCCATGAGATCGCCCAAGGCGTGTACATGGCCCGCGATTCCGCGATGCGCCAAGTCCGCCAGCAGGCGTCGCACGTTGGCGCCAACGACCTTGTGATCTCGACGCTGCGCCACTCGATCGAGCACCGCGAGTACGAGAGCATGGGCTACAGGAACCACTACTTCTACGTGACGATGAACGTCCTCGGCACCGCGATCCGACTCGGCGCACGGGAACCGCACCCGGCGCCGCTGAGCGGTCCGGTGCTGTCGATCAATCTCGGTGACCAATAAGGAGCAGTTGATGGCTTACGACCCGAATAGCACCGAGGGCCTCGCCGCGCATGCGAGCGAACGCCTGCAGATGAACCGCAAGGGGCTGTTCACCTCAGACCTGTCGGTCAACGAGTACCTGTGCGTCGAGAAGGCCGGCTTCGAGCCCGTCGGCCTCGTGGTCGGTTCGAGCATCTACCACGTCGGCTACCAGTTCGGCGGGCTGCGCCAGAACATGGAGCTCGACGTCCTCAGCCAGGCGATGTACGAGGCCCGCGAGCTGGCGATGACGCGGATGGAAGAGGAGGCCGATCAGCTCGGCGCCGACGGCGTCGTCGGTGTCCGGCTCGACATCGGCCGCTACGAGTGGGGCGCCGACATGGCCGAGTTCATCGCGATCGGCACCGCCGTCAAGCACAAGGAGGGCAAGCTCCACCGCGCCCCCAACGGCCGCCCGTTCACCAGCGACCTCTCAGGCCAGGCGTTCTGGACGCTGATGCAGACCGGCAAGCGCCCGGTCGGGATGGTGATGGGCAGCTGCGTCTACCACGTCGCCCACCGCGGCATGCTGCAGACGATGAAGCAGACCGGGCAGAACGTCGAGCTCGAGCAGTACACGCAGGCGCTGTATGACGCCCGCGAGCTGGCGATGGAGCGGATGCAGAAGGAGGCCGAGGAGATCGGCGACGGCGTCCTCGGAATCGTCGAGGTCAAGCTCCACGAGAACAACCACGGCTGGGGCAGCCACGTGATCGAGTTCTTCGCGATCGGCACCGCCGTCGTCCCCAACGAGCACGTCGACGGCGCCCATCAGCTGCCCGACATCACGCCGGTCCTCGACATCAACGACTGAGCGGGGCCATCGGACGGTCGCCGCGGCCCGAGGGCCGGTCCAACGGGACCGGCCGCACACTCAGCTCTTCTTCTCGTCGTGCCCGCCGAACTGCTTGCGCATCGCCGACAGCAGCTTGTCGGCGTAGGTCGCCTGGCCGCGTGAGCTGAACCGCGCGAACAGGGCCGCGCTGAGCACGTCGACCGGAACGCCCTCGTCGATCGCGGCGTGAATCGTCCACCGGCCCTCGCCGGAGTCAGAGACACGACCGCCGAACTCCTCGAGCTCGGGCGACTCGACGAGCGCCGCAGCGGTCAGATCCAGCAGCCAAGAGGCGACGACGCTGCCGCGGCGCCAGACCTCGGTCACGGCCGGGAGGTCGAGGTCGTAGTGGTAGTAGCGCTCGGCATGCTCGATCGGCGCCGTCTCGGCGTCGTGGACCTGCTGCTCCTTGCCGATGTTCGCCTTCTGCAGGACGTTCAGGCCCTCGGCGTAGGCGGCCATCATCCCGTACTCGATGCCGTTGTGGACCATCTTCACGAAGTGGCCGGCGCCGGCAGGACCGCAGTGCAGATAGCCCTGCTCCTCGGTGCTCGGATCGCCGGTGCGCCCGGGGGTTCGCTCGACGTCGCCGACGCCCGGAGCCAGCGTCTTGAAGATCGGGTCCAGCAGCGCGACGGCCCCGTCGCTGCCGCCGATCATCATGCAGTAGCCACGCTCGAGCCCGAACACGCCGCCGGAGGTGCCGACGTCGAGGTAGTGGATCCCCTTCGGCTCGAACCGCTCGGCGCGAGCGATGTCATCGCGGTAGTAGCTGTTGCCGCCGTCGATCAGGACGTCGCCGGAGTCGAGGAGCGCGGCGAGCTTGTCGAGCGTCTCGTCGGTGAAGCCAGCCGGGACCATCACCCAGATCGCACGCGGCGTTGACAGCTTGGAGACGAAGTCCTCGAGGGAATCCGCGCCGGTCGAGCCGGTCTCCTCAGCGAGGGTCTTCACGGCGTCCGCCGAGACGTCGTAGACGACGAGGTCGTGTCCGTCCTTGACCAGGCGCCTGACCATGTTGGCGCCCATCCGTCCGAGTCCAACCATGCCAAGCTGCATTGAGTCTCCTTGGTCGCGCGGGGGTCGGGCTGAGGTTACCCGAGGGCGGCCAGCGCAACCGGGACGATCCGGCGCGCGCCCGCCTTCCGCAGCTGACCACCGACCATCGCCAGCGTCCACCCGGAGTGGGAGCGGTCATCGAGCAGCAGGCCCGTTCCTGACGGCGGTCGGCCGATCACACGGAAGGCGCCGCGGACATTGGCGACCTGCTGGGCGGCATTGGCCATCTCACGCTGTGGAGGCCGTGCCTGCGCGCGTTCCAGCAGGGACAGATGCGGGATTCCAAGGTTGGCGGCGAGCTGCTCGGCTTGCGGCACGAGCAGCTCGGGCACACGCGCACTCGGGACGACCGTGACCCAGGCGGGGCTGATCGTCCGCGCGAGGTCGGCGAGGGCCCCGATCAGGTCCGGCTCGAAGCCGTCAGGATCGCCGTTCTGGGCCCGTTCGAGGCCGCGGGCGATTGCCGGCCACCAGCCGCCGTCGCCGAAGCGGGCAAGCGCGAAGCCGGCATCGACGCGGACGTCGTCGGGGATCTTGCGCATCGTCCCGGCGGGATCTGGCGCCATCTTCTTCGGCTCGATCGGGACAGGCTTGGACCGGAGGTGGCGGCCGGCACGCTCGGTGAGGGCGCTGTCAGGTGGGGTCGCGTACCGGGGGCCCGCGCAGACCGAGCAGCGGCCGCAGTCCGTCGCGGCGGGGTCATCGAGCTCTTCCTGGAGCGCCCGCATCAGACAGCGGCCATCGGCACCGTAGGCGCCCATCGCCTGTTGCTCGCGGCGGCGCAGCGCCGTGATCGCCGCGTAGCGGTCTCCGTCGTAATGCCAGTCCGAGCGCGGTTGCAGGTACCACTTCGTGCCGTCCTTGGTGACGGCGCCCTCGACGTCGAGGATCTTCAGCATCGCCTCGAGCCGGCCGAGACCGAGGTTGACGACGGCGGTCAGCTCTCGCGTCGTCCGCCCCTCCGGCGCCCGCTTGAGCTCCTCGAGAACCGCTGCGACGCGCTCCCTGTCCGGAAACGCCTGCTCGATGAAGAAGTCCTGGATGCGACGGTCCTCGGCACCGCGCAGCAGCACGATTTCCGCGTGGTCGACCCCACGACCGGCGCGGCCGACCTGCTGGTAGTAGGAGATCACCGAGCCGGGCGCCTGGTAGTGGATCACGAAGGCGAGGTCGGCCTTGTCGTATCCCATCCCCAGCGCGCTGGTGGCGACGACCGCCTTGAGCTCGTTGGCCTGGAGCCGCTGCTCGATCGCGATCCGGGTGTCGGCGTCGTGCTCACCGCTGTAGGCGACTGCGTCGATGCCGTTGTCCGACAGGAAGGTGGCGACCTGTTCGGCGTCGCGCTTGGTCAGCGTGTAGACGATCCCGGAGCCGGCGATCGCGTCCGGACCGGTGCCGAGCCGCTCGACCAGCCACGCCAACCGCTCGGCCGGCTTCGGCAGCTCGACCACCTCGAGCCGGAGGCTGGTGCGGCTGAGCGGACCCCGGTAGGTCCGCAGGGTATCCCCGACGCCACTCGTCAGTTGCTCGGTGACGTCAGAGACGACGCGGTTATTGGCCGTGGCGGTCGTGCCGAGCACGGCCACGCCTGCGGGAAGGGCGTCGACCATGTCCTTGACCCGCCGGTAATCGGGGCGGAAGTCGTGGCCCCAGTCGGAGATGCAGTGCGCCTCGTCGATCACGAGCAGACCGACCGACTCCGCAAACAGCGGCAGCATCGTGTCCCGGAAGCGCGGGTTGTTGAGGCGCTCGGGGCTGATCAGCAGCAGGTCGACGGCGTCCGCGTCAAGCGCGGCCCGGACTGCGTCCCAGTCGTCGCGGTTGGTGCTGTTGATCGTGTGCGCCCGGAGACCCAACCGCTCGGCAGCCGCGATCTGGTTGCGCATCAGCGCCAGCAGTGGCGAGACGATCAGCGTTGGGCCGGCGCGGTGGCTTGGTGGTGGGCGGGCGGGATCCCGGTCACGCAGCAGCGAGGTGGCGACGAAGTACACCGCCGACTTGCCCCAGCCCGTCCGCTGCACGCACAGCACACGGGCGTGATCGACGACGACGTCCGTGATCGCCTCGAGCTGGTCGTCGCGGAACGCGGCGGCCGGGTTGCCGGTGAGCGCGCGGAGTCGCTCGAGCGCCTCGAGTGCCAGTTCGTTGGTGGTGGTACTCACCTGTCCAGGGGTAGCAGGCGCCGCGGCGGTCAACCGGCGGAGCCGCCGGAACCGATCAGCTCGGCGATGTTCGTTGCTCCGGCGGCCCTAACCCGCCGGGCGAGCTGCTTGTTGACCGTGGCAGGCCAGCCAGGACCGCCGTAGATGAAGCCGGTGTAGGCCTGGACGAGTGTGGCGCCGGCGAGGATGCGCTGCCAGACGTCCTCAGCGGTGCTGACGCCGCCCACCGAGATGATCACGACGCCCGTTCCGCGGAGCTTGGCGTAGAGGCGTGCGACGACCTGCTGTGAACGCGCGGCGAGCGGCGGACCGGAGATCCCGCCGCCCTCGAAGCTGCGGATCTCCTCCGCCCCGGCCGGGCTGAGGACGGCACGATCGACGGTCGTGTTGGTGGCGATCACGCCGGCGAGCCCGGCGCTGAGCGCCAGTTCAGCAACCGCGTCGACGTCCTCGTCGGCGAGGTCCGGACTGATCTTCACCAGCAGCGGCGCGGGGGGCGTCATCTCGGCGAGCACAGGGCGGACGGCGGCGATCAACGGCTCGAGCGCGGCGACCGATTCGAGCGCGCGGAGGCCGGGTGTGTTCGGCGAGGAGACGTTGAGCACAACGTAGTCGGCATGGGGTGCCAGCCGCCGGGCCAGCTCCCGATAGTCGATCGCCGCGTCCTCAATCGGGGTGTCGCGGTTCTTGCCGATATTGGCACCGACGACGACCTCTCCCCGCGCCACGGCCAGCCGTGTCGCGACCAGTGACGCGCCGCCGCTGGGGAACCCCATCCGGTTGACGAGCGCGTGGTCAGCGGTGATCCGCGCGATCCGCGGCTGCGGATTGCCGGGTTGGGGCCGGGGGGTGACGGTGCCGACCTCCACGAACCCGAATCCGATCGCTCCGGCGGCCTGGAACCAGCTGGCGTCCTTGTCGAGGCCGGCGGCGACACCGAGCGGCGACGGGATCCTCAGGCCGAGCGCCTCGACGCTGAGAACGTCGCCTGTGGGGAAGGTCAGCCGTCGCAGCGTGTTGCGGACCCGCGCGTCGGCGGTCATTGCTCTGAGGCTCGCCACCGCGAGGTGATGCGCGCGCTCGGGCGGAATCCGCGTCAGCACACGGTCGTAGAGATGCTCGTAGAGATCGATGCCCAAACCCTAGTGCGCGCGTCCGGGTCCCCGGTCGCGGCGAGCTCAGCCCGTGCCTTCGGGAGGACTAGGTGTAGTTCCTAGGAACGTTGGTCCATCCGGGTCTCGTTGGAGGCTGAGGGCTGCCAAGCAACTCAGTCCCAAGGAGAAGCACCGGATGGAACTCCACGCTAACGCAGCGCTCAGTCTGAAAGGCCGTCGTTCTCTGGCACGGTCGGTGGTTGTCGATGAGCGGACGGTGACGGAGGCCGCCCTGGCGGCCGGAGTCAGCGTCCGCTGCGCCCGCAAGTGGGTGGGCCGCTACCGCCAGCATGGCGAGGCTGGTCTTCGTGACCATTCCTCGGCTCCGCATCGGATCCCGCATCGGACCTCGGAGGACCGGGTCGCGGTGATCTGCCAGCTGCGCCGTCTGAGGTTCACCGGCCCGGAGATCGCCGAGACCCTCGGGATGGCGCTCTCGACCGTTTCAGCCGTGCTGAAGCGCGCCGGAATGGGCAAGCTTGGCCGCCTCGGTCTCGAGCCCGCGGTGCGCTATGAGCATCCAGCGCCCGGCGAGCTGATCCATATCGATGTGAAGAAGCTCGGGCGCATCCAAGGCGGCGCTGGACATCGTGTCCGTGGCGGTCGCTTGAGCCCCTACAACACCCAGCGCACCGACGCAGCAGGCGTGCGCCGCCAGACGGTTGGCTGGGAATACGTTCACATCGCGATCGATGACTACAGCCGCCTGGCCTACGCCGAAGTGCTGTCTGATGAGACCGCAGCTACCGCTGTCGCTTTCCTCAAGAGAGCTACAGCCTTCTATCGCCGGCACGGGATCACCGTGAAGCGACTAATCACCGACAACGGCTCGGCCTACCGCTCGGCAATCCACGCGCTCGTCTGCCGCCAGCTCGGGATCCGGCACCTCCGCACCCGCGCCTACCGACCCCAGACCAACGGCAAAGCCGAACGGTTCATCCGCACGATGCTCGGCGGCTGGGCCTACGGCGCGATCTACGCCTCAAGCAAAGAACGCACCGCAGCCCTTGACGGCTGGCTGCACTACTACAACCATCAACGTCGACACTCAGCCCTCGCCCACCAGCCACCCATCACCAGGGTGACCAACCCACCTGGGACTTACAACTAGGTCAGCCCGTGCTCGTGGGCGTAGCGGATCGCCGCGGGGCGGTCGCGGGAGTCGGTTTTTGAGAAGACGTGGTTGATGTGGGTCTTGACGGTGTGCTCGCTGATCACGAGCTCACCCGCAATCTCTGCATTCGAGAAGCCGGCCGCCATCAGCCGCAGGACCTCGGCCTCGCGGCTGGTGAGGCCATCGGGCAGCTGCTGCGGCGGCGGCGGCCTGCGTCCGGGAGCGCCAGACAGCAGCATCGCCGTGACCTCGGGCGGCAGGATCGTGTGTCCGGCCGCTGCGCCGCGCAGCGCCTGCGCGATCTCGCGACGATCGGCGTTCTTGGTCAGGTAGCCGCGGGCACCGGCCCGCAGCGCCGTGATGATCGTCTCGTCGTCCGCGTAGGTGGTGAGCAGCACGACCGGGATCTCGGGGTGCTCGCTCGCCATCCGCTCGGTCGTGGCGACCCCGTCGAGCACCGGCATATGCAGATCGAGCAGGAGCGCGTCGGGGTGATGCTCCCGGACCGCCGCGAGCGCCTGCTCGCCGTCACCCGCGGTCGCCACGACCTCGATGTCGTCGGTCAGCTCAAGCACCATCCGCAGCCCATCGCGGATCACCGTCTGATCATCGGCGATCACGATCCGCAGCGGGCCCTGGTCGGTCACTCGACGGCCTCATTCTCGGCGCGGCGCTCGCTGCTCTCCCGGCTGAGCGACGCACGTACGACCCAGCGCCCATCCAGCGGACCGGCGCTCAGCTCACCGTTGATCAGCCGCAACCGCTCGTGCATCCCCGCCAGACCGTAGCCGCCGGCGGCATCCGCCGGGTCGCTCGGCCGTTGGGGATCGCCTGGCAGTTCGTTCTCGACCGTCAGGGCGACGCCGTGCTGTGTGTAGCTGAGCGTGACCTGCGCGGGCCGGCCGTCCCCGTACTTGGTGACGTTCGTGACCGATTCCTGAGCGACCCGCAGCAGCGCCAGTCCGGCGGCCGGATGCAGGGCAAACGGCTCGCCGCTGACGGTCAGCTCGGCCTGCTGTCCCTCGATCAGCGCGGCCACGGCCTGAGGCAGTGGCGGTCCGTCGACGCGCAGCGCGCGGACCGCGCGCCGGGTCTCGGTCATGCCCTCCTCAACCAGGCGCTGCGCGCGATGCAGTGCCACGATCGCGCTGTCAATGTCGCCGCGCTCGGAGAGGATCGCCTCCGCGACCTGCAGCTGAATCCCGAGCGCTCCAAGCGAATGGGCAAGGACGTCATGGATCTCGCGTGCGATCCGGGTCCGCTCGGTCAGGGCCGCGGCGCGCTCGGTCTCCTCCTGGGCGCGGCGGGACTCCGCCAGCAGCGCCTGTGCCTGTTCGGCCTGGAACCGATATGCGCGCCGGTAGCGACCGAGCAGCGCCAGGGACGCGATCAACGCCGGGTAGCCGAGCATCGTCCCGAGGTCGGTGTCCTGGTAGATGACGGCCCCGACCTCGACGCCGAGGACGCCGATCAGCACGACGACGGTGAGACCGATGTCGTCTGCCTCCGCTCCCGCGGCCAGCGTGCTCATGATCGTCAACGCCAGGAGGCTCGTGTCGTGGTGCGAGGTTGCGGCGACCGCACCGACACCTGTCAGCAGCGACAGCGACGCCAGCAGCGCCCACCGCGGCACCGGTGTCGGTTGGTCGAGCGGAGCGACCTCCCGGTCGCTCGCCCACCAGCCGAGCAGCCCGATCGCGCCGAGCCCCAGCTCGACCGCGGCCGCCACCTTCGACCCCTTCGCGGTCAGGACGATCGCGACGACGACCACGAACACGGCTGCTCGCAGCCACCACACCGAACGCGCGAGTGACGGCAGGAGGTCTGCTGCCTCGCCCTCGCCACCCGCTGTCGAGAAGGGAAATCTCATCGTGCGTGTCGTTCTAGTGTCGCGACACTAGCGGCCGGCGAACCAGCGGCTGCCAAAGACGCTGCCATCCTTCTCCGGGGCAAACGGGATTCCGGCGTTGATCGCGCGCGGGCACGACGACCAAGCGCCTGAGCGGCGCGGTTGAGACCGAGCATCAGCAGAATCGAGTCCGTGGATGCCGCAAGCTGCGCGCCGGCGCCGTGGGCGATGAGGGTGATCGCCGCGCGGCTGATCAGCAGCGCCAGCCACAGCAACAGGCCTGACTTCGGCAGCTGCGCCCACAGGTAGCCGTCGCGACGCTCGAGCCGGGTCATCGCGCCGAGCGACAGGCCAATCCCGACAGCGATCACGCCGCTGACGCTCAGCAAGGCGATGTCACGGTGGTGACGTGGCCCTTGCTGCCGTGCATCTCGGCGATTCCGATCACGATCAGGACGAGCGGCAGGACGACGACGCGCTTGCCCCGAAGGGCCGTGCCGATCACCTGCTGCCCGATCACGAAGGCGATGATTCCAATGGCTGCGGCGACGGTCAGAAGTGACATTTGGGGGCTCCGTTCACGGGTCGTTTGACGCTTTCCAAGCTATGTCTCAGACCGCCGTTTCACATCGCCTGGCGGGTTGATCCCCGGGTTGATCTCTGGGTTGAGGTCTGGTCCCGAGATCACCCCGCAGACCAGCCTCCACGGCGATGACAGAGCGGCCCGTGGAGCGCAGCATTGACCGTGCAACCGCAACCCCGAAAGGCAGCAATGCTCACCGACGCACTGATCATCAATGGAATCGTCCTCTTCGCAGTCCTCGAAGCCGACCTGGGCGCGGGCCGCCGGATCAGCCGCTTCCGGCTGCTGCGGCCGCTGCTGACGGCGGCCGCGATCGTCCCGCTGTTCCTCGGAGCCGTCGCCACCCACGGGACCGGTCTGGCGCTCGAGATCGGCGGCGCCGTCACCGGCGCACTGCTCGGGCTGGGCGCTGCCCGCCTGATGCCGGTCCGCCGCGACGAGCAGGGGCAGCTCGTCAGCCGTGCGGGCTTCGCCTACGCCGCTCTGTGGATCACCGTGATCGCCGCCCGCAGCTGCTTCTCGATCGGCGCCACGCATTGGTTCAACCACCCGCTGACCACTTGGATGATCAGCCACCAGGTCACCGGCGCCGCGATCACCGACACGCTGATCTTCATGGCGATCACGATGAGCCTGGCTCGCACGATCGGTCTCGGACTCAGCGCCCTTGGAGCGGGACGCCCCACTCCGCACCTGGCGTACCCAGCCGCGTGATCTGCGTCCCGGGCTCCGTCAGGCGAGCTTGAGCGGAACGACGCCGTACGGGTCGATCCGGTAGACGAGCGAGACGCGATGAAAACCGTCCGCGATGTCGGCGCCGTCCTTGTCCCTGATCACGAGCACCGGGCTGAGCTGCTCGCGCTCGATGACCTTGATCAGATCCTTCATCACGCCCGGATCATCCAACGGCGCGGGAGCCAAACCTGCGGCACGCAGGATGTCATTCGCGCGGCGCGTCGTGACCGACGCGTCGCGCAGCCGCTCGATCAGCTTGGCGACGCGATCCTTCTTGAGCTTGATCGACAGGTAGGCCTCTGCCGCGGCGTAGTCATGCTCGGCCACATCGTCGAGCCACTCGATCTTGCCGACGGGAGTGGTCGGGTCGGGCTGGGCTGGGGTTTTCGGCATCAGCCGATCATGGCAGAGGGTTCGCCGACGAATGGACCGCATCGCCGGGGTCGGAATCGAGTGTGCCGCGAGCAGCCGCCATGCCGCCCGGGTCTCCTCCCGGACCGCGCAAGACCCAGGCGCACCCCACCGCGATCAACGCGCCGGCCAACGGGCCGGCGACGTAGACCCAGAAATGACTGAAGTCACCGATGACGAGATCCGGCGCAAACGACCGCGCCGGGTTCATCGAAGCGCCGCTGATCGGACTGGACCAGAGCCCGGCGAGCACGATGTAGGCGCCGACGCCGACAGCCGAGAGCTGGCCGACGTTCTGCGCTCGTGACGCGGTGCCGAGGATCGTGCTGACGAGCCCGGCCGTCAGCACAAGCTCGATCAGCATCGCCTGCCAGTCGGTGATGCGGTGGCCGGGGGTCGTGGCGCCGAGCATCCCGACCTTGCCGAACACCGCTCGCAGGAACAGGCACGCGAGCGTCGCGCCGAGCAACTGGGCGAGGATGTATCCGGGCACCCGCCGCAGTGGGAAGTCACGTCGCAGGGTGAACGCGATCGTCACCACCGGGTTCAGATGAGCTCCGGACACCGCCCCCATGAACAGGATCACCGCGATCACCATCAGGCCCGGCGCGGTCACCGCCGCGGCGCGGCTGATCATCCCGTGGCTGACCGCTGCCACGACGCCACCACCCGCTCCCACCAGCACCAGCAGAAAGGTGCCGAGCAGCTCCGAGAACAGACGCCGCCATTCGAGCGAGGGATCGTCGAAGTCACGCATCGACGGGAACTCCAGCTCCAACAGAGCCCGACGCCGGCTCGCGGCGCCCGCGCGGGCGTCCTGGGGATCGCTGACCGGCATCAGAGGAGGCCGGCCACGATCAGAGCAGGCCGGCCACGGACAGGAACCGCCGGCACAGTGCGCGGCCCTGCTCCGTCCACGCTTCGATCCGCTCGTCGACCTCGTCGCGGAGTTCCTCCGGATCGATCCCGAGTGAGACGGCGTCAGGGTCTGACTCGTAGTCGTCAAGCCACCGGTTGAAGTCGGCGCCCGTGACCTCGGCGTGGAATTGGATGCCCCAGGCGCGGGGGCCGACGCGGAATGCCTGGATGCCGGCAGCGCTGCGGGCAAGGGCCGTGCCCTGAACCGGGAGCTCGCATTGGTAGCTGTGCCAGGAGAGCGCCTCGAAGCGGCGCGGCAGCTGCCCGAGAAGCGGGTCGCGCGCGGCCGCGGAGGTCAGCTCGACGGGATGAAATCCGATCTCCGGTCTGCTGGCACGGCGGACGGCGGCCCCGGACGCCTGGGCGAGCAGTTCGGCGCCGAGACAGACCCCGAGTACGGGCACGCCGCTCGCGAGGGCCTGTTTGAGGATGGCGCGCTCACGGACGAGCCAGGGCCGCTCCGCGTCCTGGTCCGGGTGTGCGTCACCCCCGAAGCTGATCACGGCGCCGTAGCCGCCGATCTCGGTGGGGGGCTCCGCGTCAGGCGCGTGCCAGATGTCGAGCTCAAGACCCGCGGTTGCGATCTCCTCGGCGAACACACCGGGACCGGCGTCGGATTGGTGGACGATTGCCAGGACCTTCACAGACACAACAACACGCTCCTTAGGGGATCCATCCCAGTGCCACGCCGAAGACGAGAACCATCACCACGTCCACCGCGGCCAGCACTCCGAGCCGGTTCCAGCGGGCACGCTCCGGGGCGTCGAACACCCACGCCGCATACATGTAGAACCATAGGTACCCGAAAACCACGATCACCGGGAAGCTGAGTGCGTTCCACCACCAGAAATGCCAGTGAAACACGCCGGCGCCCCGGAGCAGCTCCTCAACCGCGACGCTGACGACGGACAACCCCAGCGCCAGCGCAAGCCGGTTGGGCATCCCCAGCACGCGTACGGAGCGCTCTGCCGGCAGCGTCTTGGCGAATGCGATCCCGCCAACGGCGAACATGAACATCGATTCGAGGTTCAGGCCGACGGTGAACTGGTAGGCGGTCGGGCCGGTCTCGGTCCAGATCGCGGCGGTGCCGTTCGCGTGGAGCACGAGCGCGTTGATCATCTCGTTGAAGCCGTCCGCCAGGAATACCGCCAGGCCGGCGGCGACGATGTCCATCCTGCCGCGCTCGATCTCAACGGCGTAGACGTAGACGACGAACGCCAGCAGCACGATCGCGTACCACTTGAACAGGTGCGGGTCGCGGACCTGACGCAGGGCCTCGAGCGTGAACGAGGTCGGTGCGGCGATCAGCGTTGGCATGGTGGCGGAACCATACGGCTTGTGATCGCGTCGCATTCGGCGAGTGAGATCGCGCACACGCCCCGTGCTCCGGGCGGATCTGAAACGGAAGCCCGGCCCGCAGACGCCAGAATGGACCCCTCTCTTCGAACGCTTGCTATTGCTAGAGAGGAACCTCGATGGAACTCCGTCGCCGATACACAGGACGCCACACCCTGCAGGTGGAGCTGCGTCACACCCCCACCGACGAGTGGGTCCCGACCACGCAGCTGGTCGCGTTCGGATACCCGTCGCCGTTCAACGGTGACTGGGAGGCACGCCACGCGCTGCGCTACGGCGCCCTGCTCGGCGGCCCGGCGCTGCCGTTCCAGCCGCTCTCGGTGACGCGCGTGACGCCGGCGGAACTGCCGCTGGTCGGCTCTGCGCTCAACTCGGCGCGGCGGCTGCCCGAGCCGGTGATCAGCGCCGCCACATCGTTCGCGCAGACCGCGACCGACATGATCACCGGACTGCTGGGCGACCGGGCACCGGCGGACGCCGTCATCCCCAAGCCGGAGTTCGAGCTCGGAAATCCGATGACGCTCGTCCCCAGCGGAACGACGATCACGATCCCCTCCTACAGCGGCGCGCTCGCCTACGAGCCTGCGCTTGGATTCGTGATCTCCGAGACGCTGCTCGACGCCACCCCCGAGCAGGCGCAGAAGGCGATCGTGGCGTTCGTCGCCGTGTGTGACTTCACCGCGGTCGAGCTGCAGAGCACCGACGGTGCGCTGCGTCCCCGCCAGCCCAAGCAGTTCGCTGGATCGCTGTCAGCCAGCGCCGTCAGAGCAGCGACGGTCGGCGATGGGTGGCGGGAGTTGACCGGCACCGTCGAGCTGAACGGCACTGTTGCGGCGAAGGTCGATGGCCGGATGCTGCCGAAATCGCTCGGGGAGATCGTCGCGCTCGCCTCCGCCGGCGAGGCGCTCAGCGCCGGCGAGCTGTTCACGGTGCCGCTGCCCGGTGGCAGCAGCACCGGTGGCCGCCGCCTGAAGCGTGGCGACGCGTTCGTTCTCGAGCTCGACGGCATCGGCCGTATCGAGCACTCGATCGCCTAGCCCGGCGCCGGCACGCGATGGCCCCCAGCGGACCAGCTGCGCTCGGACATTTCGTCGACGCGTTCATGGAGCAAGCGAGCGCCGCCGACGCGGGCTGGGCCAGACGGTTCGGTGACGTCGCGGTCGCCGTCACCGAGGTCCCGGTGATGTCGATGAACGTGGCGGTCGTGACCGCCGCCGATCCGGACCCGGACGACATCGACAACGCGCTCGCGGCGCTTGAGTCCAGCGGGATGCCGCACTGCCTTGAGGCCCGCCCGGGCGCCTACGACATGCTCGAAGAGATCGCAACGGCTCACGATCTGACGGCGGTCGTCGAGCTCCCTCTGATGGTGCTGCCGCGCGAGGCGTACGTCGATGCCCGTTCAGAGGCGACGATCCGCCAGCTGTCCGCGTCGGAGATCGCGCTCCACGCCCGGCTGGCGGCCGCCGGTTTCAACCTCCCGCTCGAACCGCTCACGAAGTTCCTCACCGCCGGGGCGCTCGCCACGGCACGGTGCTACGTCGCCGAGATCGACGGAGAGCCGGTGGCGACCGGCGTCGGTCAGGCGCTCGGCGATTCGGTCGGGATCTTCAACATCGCGACGCTCGCAGAGCATCGCGGCCGCGGATACGGCGCCGCGATCACCGCCCACGCCGTCAGGCGCGGGTTGGAGGATGGAGCGAGCTGGGCATGGCTGAACGCGAGCCCAGAGGGCCTTCCGGTCTATGAGCGGCTGGGGTTCACGACGCTCGAGTGGTGGCGCTGCTGGTGCGGCGGCTGACCGTCCGCACGCGACGCGGTCGGTTCGCATACGGTTCGCTGCATGGAGCTGAACGGAAAGCACACGGTTGTCACAGGCGCGGGCAGCGGGATCGGACGCGCCCTGGCCCGGCGGTTCGCGGCCGAGGGCGCGCGGGTCATCGCCTCTGATCTCAACCTCGCAGCCGCCCAGGCCGTCGCGGACGAGATCGGCGCGGTGGCGGTCGGCACCGACGTCGGCAAGGAGGAGCAGATCGCGGCGCTGATCGCCACCGCGCAGGATCACTACGGGCCGATTGACCTGTTCTTCTCAAACGCCGGGATCCCCGGTCCGCCCGGCGGCCCGATCGAGAGCGAGAGCCACGAGTGGCAGCTGACCTGGGACGTCAACGTGATGGCGCACGTGTGGGCTGCACGGGCGCTGCTCCCGGGGATGCTCGAGCGCGGTGACGGCTACATCGCGTCCACGGCCAGCGCGGCGGGTCTGTTGACGCAGGTGGGCGCCGCCGCCTACAGCGTCACGAAGAGCGCGGCCGTGGCGTTCGCCGAGTGGCTCGCCGTCACCTACGGTGATGCCGGGATCAAGGTCTCGGTGCTGTGCCCGCAGGGCGTGCAGACGGCGATGCTCGACAAGGTGCTCGAGGATCCGGTCGCCGCCGCCCCGCTGATCGCCGGCGGCCTGCTGTCCGCCGACGAGGTTGCGGAGTCCGTCGTCCAGGCGATCACCGAGGAGCGGTTTCTGATCCTGCCGCACCCGGCCGTCGCCGATCACATGGCGCTGAAGGCCACGCAGCCGGAGCGCTGGATCCGCGGGATGCGCAAGCTGATCAGGCTGGCCCAGCAGGGTTCCTAACGCCGATCGTTTCGAACGCAGCGCACCGGCGCGTGTTGGGGGCAGCCCCGCTGGGCTGCCACCCTTCAGCGCTTCGTGGTCCGCCGGACGACCGTGGCCGACGTCTTCGGCGGCAGCGGCAGATAGAAGTTGCCGTGGATCCCGAGGTGCGCCTGCTGTCCCTGCAGGTGAGACCCCGCCCGAACGTGGCCGTGCTCAGCAGCTCGCTCGAGGAGGTGCCGAGCGTGAACACGTAGCACCCGGGAATGATCTCCCAGCCGGTCTGCGCCCAGCTGGCGAACGTCCGGTTGTTCAGCGGCATCGTCACGGTGACGGTGCGGCCCTTCGGCACATACACGGAGTCGTAGCCGACGAGCTGACGCGGGACCTGGGGCAGCGCGGCCGTCGACGGTTTCGAGATGTAGAGCTCGGGCACGGCGTAGCCGCCACGGGTCCCTGTATTCGTGACGTTCACTGAGGCGGTCGCGACCTCGTCGGTCGCTCGGCGGGCGAGCTTGAGGTGCACGGCGCCGTAGCGGAATGTCGTGTAGGAGAGACCGAAGCCGAACGGGAACGCCGGGGTCTCCTTGTGCGCCTCGTAGTACTTGTATCCGATGAAGATCCCCTCGGAGTAGTCCTCTTCGTTGGCCACACCCGGGTACTGCATCGCGCTGCCGGCGGTGGGCAGCTGGGAGGCCGACTGCGGGAAGGTCGCGGGCAGGCGGCCGGACGGATCGGCGTCGCCGAACAGGATGTGCGCGAGCGCGGTGCCACCCTCCTGGCCGGGGTACCACGCCTCGAGGATCGCCGGCACCTGGTTGCGCCACGGGGTCAGCACCGGACCGCTCGTCTCGAGCACGACGACCGTGTTCTTCTGGGCGGCGGCGACGTCCGCGACGAGTCCGTCCTCGTCGGTCCCGTTGGCGGGACAGGTGCCCGCCGCGGTGCACGGCCCGGTCCCGGTGACGCTCATCCCGAGGTCGTCCTGGAGATCGCTTGGCTCGCAGTTGAGGTCGATGCAGCTCCTATCGAGGCCCTCGCTGTCAACGTCGCCAACGACCACGATCGCGACGTCAGCTGACTTCGCGACGGCTGCCGCCTGGGAGTTGTCGTAGCCGGCGTCATAGGTGATCGCCACGTGTCGGCCGGCACGCGCCGTGATCCCCCCAAGCGCGGTGATGACGGAGCGCGGCGTCACCTGGCCGGAGCCGCCGCCGGTGACGAACAGGTTCGAGTACGGCCCGATCACCGCGATCTTGTGGACGGACGGCTTCAGCGGCAGGATGCCGTCGTTCTTGAGGAGGACGATCGCACGCTGCTCCACGGTCTCGGCGGTCCGCTCGTCCTTGACGACCGGGACCTGCGCATCGTTCTCGTTGTAACCCGGGCGGTCGAAGACGCCGTAGGCGAACAGTGGGCGCAGGATGTTCTGGACGTGCTGATCAAGCGTCTCACGGGAGACCTGGCCGGTGTCGAGCGCGAGGTTGATCAGCGCCGGCGAGTACGCGTAGTCGATGCTCCCCTCGTCGGGAACAAAGTCGAGGCCGTTGTTGAGATCACCGATCGTCGCCAGCACGGTCGGATCCTCGTTGAGGTCGTCGGACGCACCGTAGTCGGCGAGGATGACACCCCTGAAGCCCCAGTCGCCGCGCAGCACGCCAAGCAGATCCGGGCCGTTCTCGCACGAGTAGACGCCGTTGACCTTGTTGTAGGAGCACATGATCGCGCCCGTGTGCCCCTGCTTCACGGCGGCCTCGAACTGCGGCATGTACACCTCGCGCAGGGTCCGCTCGCTGACGTTGACATTGACGACCTGACGGCCGCCGTTGACGGCGGTCAGCGGCGGCACTCCGACCTGCCCCTCCTGGTCGTTGCCGACGAAGTGCTTCGTCGTCGCAATCACGCCAGCCGACTGGGCGCCCTGCACCCAGCCGACGGTGGTGTTCGCGGACAGGTACGTGTCCTCGCCGTACGCCTCATATGTGCGCCCGCCCTGCGGGGTGCGCATCAGGTTGATCGTCGGGCCGAAGACAAAGTCGTTGCCCTTGTCGCGGGCCTCGGTGCCGACCTCGTTGCCGTAGTCCCAGGCAAGCGTCGGACTCCACGTCGCCGCCAGCGCCATCGGGATCGGCATCGCGGTGGCCTGGCCCTGACGCGGGCCGACAGGTCCGTCGGTGAAGTAGATCTGGCGCAGCCCGAGGTCGGCCAGCGGATAGGTCGCGCCCGTGTGACCTTTGTTGGTCTGATCCCCGGCGACGAACTCGACCTCCTGCTGCAGCGTCATCGCCTGCTGGAACAGGATCGCCCGCTGGTCAGCGGTCAGCGACCGGTTGCACCATGGGTGCGCGGTCTGCGTCGGGCACGGAGACGGGCCCCCCGTGACGACCGGGTCGGTGTCCGTGGTGGTGGTCGTCGTCGCGGTTGATGACGCCGCCCTCGCGGTCGCAGCCGACGACGCACCGACCGTGCCGATCAGCGCGCCCGTGATCGCAGCCGCCGCGACCAACATCGCGACGAGCAGCCGTCTCGTATTGGACGCGCGCTCGCGCTCCGTTCCGACCCCCCACATCTCTCCGCTCCTCCAGATCTTCCGTGACGATCCTAACGACGACGATTAAACAACCACGGCGTCTGGGTGTGAGCCACCACCCAGACGCCGCCTGTGGTTGAGGGAGATCCTGCGGGTCAGACGGTGACGTGCTCCCGCGACGCGCGACGCGGCGCGTCGATCCGGCCGGCCCGGATCGGCAGCACCAGCCGCCAGATCACCGGGTCGTCGCTGTCGGTGCCCGCCGCCGACTGAGCGACGACACCCTCGATCACCGGCACGCCCTCGGCGGCGGCAGCCTCGGCTGCCTCGTCCTCGTCACGCTCGATGATCACCGGCGGCTCGCCACCGGAGGAGCGCAGCACCACCAACGCGACGATCAGGCCGACCAGGATCGCTCCGACCCCGACCGCAAATGCGAGCTGGTAGCCGTCGACGAGTGCCCTGGCGGATGCGATGCCGTGCGTCACGAGACCCTTGGTGTGGTTGGTGGCGATCGTGCTCAGCGCCGCCATCCCGATCGCACCGCCGACCTGCTGTGACAGCGTCGTGATCCCGGACCCGATCCCGGCGTCCTGCATCGGGACGTCCGCCATCGCCAGCGTCATCAGCGGCGTGAAGGCATTTCCGATGCCCAGGCCGATCAGGAAGAAGGCGAAGAACACCGTCGGGAAGAACGCAGTCGTCGTGGTGATCGTGGTCATCAGGAACAGCCCGATCGCGGCCGAGACCATGCCGCCCGACAGCGTCGGCAGCGCCCCGAAGCGCGCCACCAGCCGGCGGGTGACCCCGAGCGATGACAGGGCTGCCACGGTCAGCGTCCACGGCATGTAGGCGAGGCCTGTCTGAATTGCCGTCAGGTGCCGGACGTGCTCCAGGTACAGGGTGCCCAGGAAGAACGTCGAGTACATCCCGGTCACGAGGAACGCCCGGGCCGCGCTGGCACCCATCAGGCCCCGCAGGCGGAGGATCCGCAGCGGCATGATCGGGTTCGAGACGCGGGCCTCGACGGTCAGGAACGCCGCCATCAGGGCGATCGCGACGGCACCGAACCCGAGCACCTGACTCGAGCCCCAGCCGTGTGCGGTCGCCTCGACGATCGCGTAGACGAACAGCATCAGCGAGAACGTGACGAGCGCGGAGCCGAGCCAGTCGATCCTTCCAACGATGCCGCTGCCGCGGTCGGGATCGATCAGGACGCGAGCCGCGGCCAGCGTGGCGATCCCGATCGGGACGTTGACGAAGAAGATCCAGTGCCAGCTCAGCGCCTGGGTCAGGACGCCGCCGGCCAGGAGGCCGAGCGAGCCACCGGCAACGGCGGTGAACACGTACGCGCTCATCGCCCGGCCGCGCTCATCGGCGCCGGGGAACTGGGTGACGATGATCGCCAGGATCACCGAGGCCTGCATCGCGGCGCCGATGCCCTGGATGAAACGGGCGACGATCAGGAAGCCGGCGTCGGGCGCGATCCCGCAGAGGATCGAGGCGACCGTGAAGACGGTCATCCCGACCATGAACACCCGCTTGCGCCCGAACAGGTCCGAGAGGCGTCCGGCCAGCAGCAGGAAGCTGCCGAAGGTGACGAGGAAGGCATTGATGACCCAGGTCAGATTGCCCTGGGTGAAGTGGAGGTCATGCTGAATGGAGGGGAGCGCAACATTCACGATCGTGCTGTCCAGCACGATCATCAGCTGCGCCATGCAGACGACACCGAGCGCCAGCCAGCGGCGGCGATCGGCGGCGTTGGGGGAAGCAGGCGACAATTTGGCTCCTGTTGAAATCGGTGGTAAAGTGGAGGCCGCCTCCAGAAGTAAGTGGAGGCTCCCTCCAGAAATATACGGAGGGACCCTCCGGTTTGTCAAGGGAAGTTTTGAGATGAGCACAACCGAGGCGCAGCAGACCAGCGCCGAAGCAGTTCTTCCGAGTCGCCCGAAGCGGGCCGACGCGTGCCGGAACTACGACAAGGTGATCACCGCCGCCCGTGAAGCTTTTAGCGAGCGCGGAGCGTCAACCTCGCTTGAGGAGATCGCCCGCCGAGCGGAAGTCGGGATCGGCACGCTCTACCGGAACTTTCCCAACCGCCAGGCGCTGCTCGAGGCGGTCTACTACGACGAGGTCCAGACGGTCGGCAGCGCCGTCGACGAGTTCGCCGGGCTCGCGCCGTGGGACGCCCTCGCCGGCTGGCTGCACCGCGTCGTCAGCTACATGCAGACGAAACAGGCGCTTGCCCACGAGCTGTTCGACTACGTCGATCCGAAGGCGCCGCTGTTCATGCAGTGCCGCTCGATCCTGTTCGAGGCGGGACAGCCGCTGCTCGACCGAGCCCAGGAGGCCGGCGCCGTCCGGACCGACACGAATCTCCCGGAGATCGTGGCGCTGGTCGGCGGGATCGCGAAGATCCACGGCGTCGAGCCGGATCAGATCCACCACATCCTCGACATCGCGCTCGACGGGCTGCGCCCGCGGGCGTGAGCGTCGTCCCCTCCGCGGGCGTGAGCGTGGTCCCGCCCGCGTGAGTCTCGGCGACCGGCCGCCCGGCTGGCTGCCGGAGGCGGAGTTCCACGCGATCTTTAAGAAGGTGACGCGGCTGTGCGTCGAGGTCGTGATCGTCGACCCGGTGCGGGGGGTGCTGCTGGCGCTGCGCGAGATCCCGCCGAACGTCGGTGCCTGGCACATCCCCGGCGGCACCGTCCTGTTCGGCGAGCGTGTGGTCGACGCCGTCCGGCGGATCGCGCTGGACGAGACCGGCTGCGACGTCGAGGTCGGCGAGCTGCTCGGCTACATCGAGTACCCGAGCCACTACGAGAACGGGCTCGACTCGCCGGTCGGGCTGGCGTTCCGGTGTGTCCTGCGGCCGGGTCAGCTGCTGGATGGCTGCGAGTGGTTTACGACGTCGCCCGAGGGGCTGTACGCCGAGCAGGCCGCATTTCTTTCGGGGCTCGGGCTGCCGTAGCGAAGACGCACCGGTTCCGGCGCCGGGGGGCGAGGAACGCCTAGAGTCCGGCGCAATGACCCAACCCCAGCTCACTCTGCACGTGCTGCCGCCGTCACACCCGTGCATGACCGTCGAGGCGGCCCTACGGCTCAAGCAGCTCGAGTACGAGCGCGTCCCGTTGACGATTGGCTCTCACAACCAGGAGATGGAAGCGATCTACGGCGAGGGCTACCGGACCGTGCCGGGTCTCCTGATCGACGGCGAGCCGGTGCATGGCTCGCGCACGATTCTCGGGCGACTCGAGCAGATCGCGCCCACCCCGTCACTGTTCCCGGAGCCGATCGCCGATGCGGTGCGCGAGGCCGAGCGCTGGGGTGACGAGGAGCTCCAGGACCTGGGGCGCCGGCTGCCGTGGGGAGCGCTGCACTTTCGCCCGGAGGCGATGGGGACGATGGCAGGCGGCCCACCGCTCGACGGTCCCGGCACCGACTTTGCGATGAAGATGGTGCACGGCAGCTGGCGCTACCACAAGATCACCGCCGCCCGGCTGCACGACGACCTTGCGGGCCTGCCCGAGAAGCTGGCGCACATCGACGCGCTCGCCGAGCAGGGCGTGATCGACGGCGACGAGCCGAACGCGGCCGACTTCCAAATCGGCGCGACGATTCGGGTGCTGATGCTCTGCGGCGATCTGCGGCCGCTGATCGCCGGGCGCGCCGGCGAGCGGATCGCGATGCGCTGGTTCCCGAACTACGCGGGCGAGATCCCGGCCGGGGCGTTCCCGGCCGGGTGGGTCCCGACCCCAGCCTGATCAACGGGCCGGCCCAACGGGGCCGGCCACACCATCGACCGCTTAGGACTGCCCGAGCAGCGGCCCGTCGCCTGAGGGGTCGGCGATGCCGTCCTCGAGCCAGGTGTACTCGCCGTCGAGCAGCTTGCCGGCGGCCGCCTTGCCCTCGTCGTCGGTGTTGGACCACAGCTCGTGGAACAGCGTGTCGGCGCGGTGGCGTGCCTGGGCGCAGAACAGCTCCGCCAGCTCGATTGCCTGCTGGCGACGCTCCGGATGCTCCTTGCCGATCGTGTCGGCGTAGGTGACGGCCGATGCGATCGCGAACAGCTCGGCGCCGATGTCGACGATTCGTCCGAGCCATGCCTGGCGGTACTCGAGCTTCGCCTGCCAGCGGGTCATCCCGTAGAAGGTCGAGCGGGCAAGCTTGCGGCTCGAGCGCTCGGCGTAGCGGAGGTGCTTGGCGAGGTCGCCAAATTCGTTATAGGCGCTCGGGTTCTGGCCCTCGCCGACGGCGAGCTGCGGCAGCCACTTGGCGTAGAACGCGGCCGCACCGCGCGCCGCCTTGGCCTTGACGCTGAGATCGGTCTCCGGCTCGAGGATGTCGCCCGCGACCTGGAGGTGCTGGTCGACGGCCTCGCGGGCGATCAGCAGGTGCATGATCTCGCTGGAGCCTTCGAAGGTGCGGTTGATCCGCATGTCGCGGAACGCCGCCTCGACGGGGACCGGCTTCTCCCCACGCGCCTTCAATGACGCCGCCGTCTCAAACCCGCGGCCGCCGCGGATCTGCATCAGCTCATCGATCACCTTCCAGCCGAGCTCCGAGCAGTACAGCTTCGCGATCGCCGCCTCGATCCGGATGTCATTGGACTTGTTGTCCGCCAGGCGGCTGGCGACGTCGGTCATCGCCTCCATGCCGAACGCGCTGCCGGCGATGAACGCGAGCTTCTGGGCGACGGCGTCGTGCTTGCCGATCTTGCGGCCCCACTGCACCCGCTCGTTGCCCCACTCGCGACCGATCTTCGTCGCCCACTTCGCTGTGCCGACGCAGATTGCGGGGAGCGCCAAGCGGCCGGTGTTGAGCGTGCTCAGGGCGATCTTGAGGCCGTCGCCCTCGCGGCCGATCCGGTTCTCCTCCGGCACGAACACGTTGTCGAGGATCGTCACGGAGTTCTCGATGCCGCGCAGGCCCATGAACGCGTTGCGGTGCTCGACGGTGATGCCGTCGGTGTCATAGGGCAGCACGAAAGCGCTGATCCCGCCCTTGTGGCCCTCGCTCTTGGGGATCGTCGCCATCACCACGACGATGTCGGCGATCACGCCGTTGGTCGCCCACAGCTTCTTGCCGTTGAGGCGGTAGCCGCCCTCGACCGGGGTCGCCGTCGAGCCAAGCCGGGCGGGATCAGAGCCGACGTCGGGCTCGGTCAGCAGGAACGCGGAGATGTGGTCCTTGGCGACGAGCGGCAGCCACTTCTGCTTCTGCTCCTCGGAGCCGAACATCCGCAGCGGCTCGGCAACACCGATCGACTGGTGCGCGGAGAGCAGCGCCGACAGCGACGCCTGCCAGACCCCGACCATCGCCAGCGCGCGGTTGTAGTAGACCTGCGAGAGCCCGAGTCCGCCGTACTCCTCGGAGACCTTCATCCCGAACGCGCCGAGCTTCTTGAATCCCTCGATTACGTGCTCGGGGATCTTCGCGTCAGCCTCGATCTGCAGCGGATCGACCTCGGTCACAAGGAAGTTCTGCAGGGCCGCCAGGAACGCCTCCCCCTTCGCGACCGCCTCGGGGTCGAGCTTCGGCTGTGGGTTGATCAGATCGAAGCGGAAGTTGCCGAGGAACAGCTCCTTACCGAAGCTGGGCAGCTTCCACTCGGTCTCGCGCGCCGCCTCGGCGACCTCACGGGCCTGCTTCTCGGAAACCTGGGTTGCCATGGACGGGTTGCCTCCTACATCAAGTTCGCGGGTACGGGATCTATGACCCCATGGTGATCCTTCCGCGTTGAGGCTCCGGCTAATCCTTTTTCTGGAGACGGGCTCAGTATGGAAAGCGCTCGTGCAGGCGCTTGGTGACCCACGCAGCCGGCTTGGCGAGCTCCGCGTCGATCCGAGCGGCGTCGTCTGAGGAGACCTGGACCACGGGTTCAACGTGATCGCGGAGACGGATCAGGTCGGCGCGCAGCTGGCTCGGCGGATGCGAGCTGTCGATGGCCGGCAGGCGCAGCCGCCCGAGCCGGCGTTGCCGCTCCCACTCGTGCGGTGGAATCTGGGCGGCGTAGGCAGCGACAACCTGCCACGGGTCGGCGGCTCGATCGAACTTGGCGGTATGGATGACCTTGTCGGAGCACGCCTGCGCGATCAGCAGCTTCTCGGCGAGACGAGCGCCAGCCTGCGTACCCGCGACCCTGGCTCCAAGAAGATCCGCGTAGTACTCGGCGCTCAGCCCCTGGCGGTTGGCGAGAACGTCCAGCGCCCGCGCGAAGGCACCGGCGGCAAGCGAGATCGGCAGCAGCAGCACGACCATCAGCCACTCGCCGATGACGGCCATGCTCCGCCGGTTGCGCAGCGAGCCAGCCATCACCGGCGAGAGCACGTACTCCCACCGGGTGAGGCTGCTCACAGCGCCGTGTACGAACAGGTTGCGCCGGAGGTCGCCGTTGAGCTGATGGGCCAGCTCGTGACCGATCAGCGCCACCCGCTCCTGGTCGTCAAGGACCGACCACATCGACAGCCCCAACGTCATCCGGAGCCCGTGCCGGCGGTCCTGACCAATCGATGCGTTGAAGACCCAGTTGACGAAGATCCCGTCGGGGGTCTTCGCGCCGAGCTCGGCCCCGACGCGATCGATCAGCCCGAACAGGACGGGCGCGTCGTCCCGCCGCAGCGGCTTGCTCTCGCGCTTGCGGCCGTACCGCCATGGCTGGACGAATCCGGCGGTGGCGACGCACAGGCCTCCGACGACAACGCGGACCGGGGCGATGAGCCCGAAGCCGTCGACGAGCAGCGCCAGTCCCGCCGCGAACACGACCGCGGTCAGCAGGTGGACGAGAGCGGCGACGGTGTAAACGCCGGCGTCGAGCGCCGGCGAGCGGTGGGTGCCGCTGGCCACGATCTCGTCAAACAGCCGCCGCGACGCCTGCGCGGACCGCTGGGCCGCGCGCTCCTCGCGGCGTTTCAGCTTCTTCGGCGGGATCGGATCGACGTTCCAGTCGCAGGCTGCGCACCACACCACAAATCGCGCGTCAGCGACCACGGTCGCCCCGCACTGCGGACACGTGCGCTCGCTCTGCTGCGGATCGGCCCCCACCACGCTCGAATTAATCGGTCGTCCGCCGCGAAGCTTGAGTCATCAGCCGCGCCGGGGCCGGGTCGGCGGCGGCGCGGGCGGCGATCGTGGCGTGGTCAAGCCGCTTCACGGAGCCGACAACGAGCGTGTTGCCAACGCTCTGGCCGAGGTGAAAGAGGTGTTCGTATGCGTCGCCGAGGGCCTGCGCGATCTGTGTGAGGTGCTTGGCCTGGCGGTTGTCGACGACGTTGATCAGGGTCAGCGGCGCGACGCGTCGCGCGTGTTGCATCGTCTCCGTGCTGACGAGCTCGGGCGGGACCTGCGCGCCGGTGAACGCGTCGATCACGATCGCCTCCCAGCTGTCGTCCGGCTGTGTGCGAAGGTGCGCGGCGCCGTCGACGTGGCGGATCTTGAGTCCGGGTTTGTTGGTGAGACCCATGTGCTCACGGGCGAGCGCGAGCACGTCGCCGTCGATCTCACAGACCTCCTGGCGGCCCTGCGGGGACTCGGCAGCCAGCGCTCGCGCCAGCGCGCACGCCCCGCCGCCGATGTGGAGCACGCGCGTCGCGCCGGCGGCCCGCACGACGATCCGCAGCCACCGGACGTAGTCGAACTCGAGGTGCGCCGGGTCCGCCAGGTCGATGTACGACGAGTCCATCTCAGCCGCACGGAGCAGCCGGCCGCCGGGGTTCAGGGGATCAGTCTCAACTTGGTGCTCGCCTCGTTGGGCGAGCACCCGGACGGGCTGGCGGCGGTGGGGCACGCTGAGAGACTGACACAGCGACCCGGCGAGGCTCACACAGCCGCCTGCCGAGGCTGACACAGCAGCCGCGAGGCTGACACAGCAGCCTGCCGAGGCTGACACAGCAGCCGCCAGGTGCGAAAGTGTGCCGGTCCACACACCGGGAGTTGCGATGAAGTTCAGGTTGGCCGCACTGGCGGCGGTCGGAGTTCTCAGCTGTGGCGCTGGCGCCGCGACTGCGCTCGCGGCCGGCGGCAAGGTCTTGCATCAATCAGGGACGTATTCGGTCGCGGCGGGGAAGTCCCGGTCGGTTGCCGTGCCGTTCCCGGACGCGCTCGAATACGGGGGCTCTCGCTACTCGGGGTCGGTCAGGATCCTCAGCTCTTCCGGTGGGTTCAAGATTCTCAGCAGGGGCTCCTGCCTGGGCGGCTCGGAGTACTGCGTCAAGGTGCACAACGGCGGACGTGCGACCGCTCGGTTCAAGGTCACCGCGACGACGCGACTCCCGGGCTGAGTTCGCCTCCGGCTGCCTCGCCATATGGCGCCGCTCCGTGTGGATTTGTGACGGAACTGTTCCGTTTCGCTGTTGTCTTGGGGGTCGAGGCGCGGTTCTGTTCGGGCAATGAGCAACGAACATGCGGTGGATGGTCCCGGAGGGCCTGTTTTCGGCGGGGAGCGGCATGGAGCCGACCCTCAAGGGCCGGTGTTGGGCGGGGAGCGGCATGGAGCGGCCCCTCAAGGGCCGGTGGTGGGCGGGGAGGGGCATGGAGCCGACCCTCAAGGGCCGGTGTTGGGCGGGGAGGGTGCTCGAAACGACAATGCACCGCCGGATCTGGAGCTTTGTCGAACGGAGCGCCCTAACGGGTCTCGAAACATCAGAGCGCCTGTTTCGGGATTGATTTGCCGTTTCGAGCACCCTCATGGGTCCGGAGAGCATGCGATCGAGGTTCTGGCGCGCCGTCAGCACTGGTGCGTGCACCGCGCGCAGCTGCTCGCGGCGGGGTTCGGGAAGAAGTGGATCGCCAATCGGATCCGTGACGGCCGTTTGCGTGTTCTTCATCGCGACGTTTACGTGTGGAGAGCG
Source organism: uncultured Conexibacteraceae bacterium (assembly GCA_963778315.1). Classification (GTDB taxonomy): domain Bacteria; phylum Actinomycetota; class Thermoleophilia; order Solirubrobacterales; family Solirubrobacteraceae; genus Palsa-465. Next base: position 679,245 of record CAVZTZ010000002.1, read on the forward strand.
ATGCCGCCCGAGCTGCTGACACAAGCGATGGCAGCAGTGCTGCATCTCAGAGGCGACGGGTTGATCGCCGGCGCTGAAGCGGTCTGGCTGTGGGACGCGCACAACGAGCAACCGGAACAGATCGACGTCATCCTTGTCGGCCGAAATACTGGGCCGATGCCCGGCGTGACCCTGCACAGGGTCCCGGATCTCGACCCCCGCGATGTTCGCTGGCGCAAAGGTCTGCCGGTCACCAGCCCGGCCCGGTCACTGCTGGACTTCGCCGCGACCGCTGACCCGTTGGAGGTCGAGAGCGCGCTGGCGCTGTTGCGCCGACACCACCAACTCAGGGACCGGGAGATCGAGAACACGATGGCACGTCTCCCCACCAACCACGCCGGGGTCCCTGTGATCCGGAAGCTGCTGGGCCGACCGGCGCAGACGCTGGCGGCGCTGCGGTCCCGCTACGAACGCAAACTGTTCGATCTGATCCTTGCCGCGCGCCTGCAAGGGCCGGTCACCAACCAGATGATCGAGGGGCATGAGGCCGACATCGTCTTCACCCGACAGAAGCTGATCGTGGAGTTCGACGGCTGGGAGTTCCACAAGGAGAAGTTCCGCTCGGACCGCCGCCGCGACAACCACCACATCGCCCACGGCTGGACCGTCCTGCGGTTCACCGCCGACCGGATCGACCAGGAACCGTATGCCGTGATCGCTGAGATCGCGGCCGCGCTGACAATCGCCGAGCACCGCCTCGGACTCGCCGCCTAGGGAACGGCCGAAACAGGACATCCGCTCACGCCGAGGAGCGAACCCGGATCGTCAGGCGGTGAGCTCGTCGTCCTTATGAGTACTCGTAGAAGCCGCTGCCGGACTTGCGGCCGTGTGCGCCTGAGACGACCATCCGCTTCAGCAGCGGCGGCGGCGCGTATTCGGGCTGCTTGAACTCCTCGTACAGGGAGTCGCCGATCGCGTAGAGGACGTCGAGGCCGATGAAGTCGGCCAGGGTCAGCGGGCCCATCGGATAGCCGCAGCCGCGGACCATCGCCTGGTCGATGTCCTCGCGCGTGGCGAAGCCGTCCTGGAACATCCTGATCGCGGACATCATGTACGGAACGAGCAGGAAGTTGACGATGAAGCCGGAGCGGTCCTTGGTCCGGACCGCGTACTTGCCGATCTTGCCCGCGAACTCCTCGGCATCGGAGATCACCTCGGGGGTCGTGCGATAGCTGAGGACGACCTCGACGAGTGACATCACCGGCACCGGACTGAAGAAGTGCAGTCCGATCACGCGCTCGGGCTTGCGGGTCCAGGAGGCGATCTGTGCGATCGGGATCGACGAGGTGTTCGACGCGAGGAAGCGGGCTTCGGGAACGATCTCATCGAGGCGTTGGAACAGCTTGCCCTTGACCGTCGGATCTTCGATTACCGCTTCGACGACGGCGTCGGCTCCGGACAGGGCGTCGATGTCCGTCGTCCATGCAACGCGGGCAAGCGTGTCGTCGAGTTCCTCCGGCGTCAGCTTGCCGCGTTTGGCCGCCCGTTGCAGCGACTCCTCAATGCGGGTTCGGGAGCGGTCGAGCGGCGCCTGCTCGGGCTCGTAGATGAGTACCGACACCCCGGCGCGGGAGCAGGATTCGGCGATCCCGGAGCCCATGAATCCGCCGCCGACAACACCGAGTTCATTGATCTCTGACATACGGGCAACCCTACTGCCGCGGCGGCCCCCCGAACGGGTTGATTTCCTCTCTCCGCTGAGGCGGATCAGCCGGGAAGGACCTGCTCGGCGACCGCGGCGCGGGCCGGCCCGACGAGTGACTCCTGGAGCCGGCGGATCGCGTCGAGATGATCCCCGGTCCAGATCACACGCACGCCGGTGCCGGTGGCGTGACCGTCTCCGTCCTGGAAGTCACGGGCAACGGCGTCGACCAGCCGGCCGTCCGCGGCCTGGTCCTGAGCGAGAGGTTCCGGCACCGCCCCGCGTCCGATCAGACCGGAGGCGAACTGCTCATACCAGGTCGTCATCCGCTGCGAAGCGGCGGCAAGCTCGGACCGCGCGGCAGCGCGATCGCCGTCCGCCTTCCCGCCGTTCTCCCACAGCTCGACGACGGCATCGGCCGCCAACCTCACGCCCGCCACCCCGGAGACGAGGCTTGTCACCTCTGCCAACGGGATCGGCTTGGAGCCGCGCTCGCTCAGGTAGCCGCGAAACGTGTCATCGAGCCGGCGGGCGGCAGCAGCAGCAGCCGTGGCTTCTGGTTGCGGCGGCTCCGAGCGCCCGGCACCGGTGCCGTCGCAGCGGCCCAGTCCGTATGCAACCGCAGCCGACAGATATCCGACGCCAGCGTCGTAGGCGTCGGACAGCGCTTGGCCGAGTGCCCGCGAGGCCCCGCGCGGCCAGAACAGCAGGCCGATCACGAGACTGACCGCGCCGCCGATCGCAACGTCCTCGATCCGGATCAGCCCGATCTTCCAGCCGACCGGAACCAAGAGGTTGAACAGCAGCAGCAGCGTCATCGTGAAGGCGGCCTGCCCGGCGGCGAACGAGATCGCCGCGGGCGCGATCCCGGCGATCAGCACCACGAACGGCAGCAGAACCCAGAGCACCGTCGTGTTGGTGCCGACCAGGTACACGATCACGCCGCCAACGACAAACCCGAAGGTGGTTCCGAGCAGCGCCCGGATCATGTTCTGTCCGGTGCTCAGCGCGTTCGTGCGCAGCACCGCGAGCGTCCCGAACACAACCCAGAACGCGTGTTGCACCGACAGCACGTCGGCCACCAGGACGGCAATCGCCAGGGCAGCAGCGCCGCGCAGGCTGTTGTGCAACCACGCTGAACTCGAACGCGCGTGAGCCCGAGCACGTTCGCCTGCGGAGCTGAGCGTTCCGGTGAACCCCGCCGGCTGGCGCCCCGTCAACCGGGCAACCCAGCTGCGCTGCTCGGCAGCGGCGGCGTACTCGATGTTGCTGGCGATCTGGCGGACGAGGAAGCTGATCTCCTGCGCGCGGAAGCTCGGGTCCAGCGCCGTCACGACCTCTTCGGTCCCGGCGCGGACATCAGCGGCGGAAACGGGCACAGGCGCGCTCGGCAAGCGGGCGGTGGTGCTGCGTTCGAGCCGTTCCAACGCCTCCTGCAGGCGCACTTCGGCGGCACGGAGGGGCTCGAGCGAATCCTTCGGCGACGCCAGCAGATCGGCAGCCAGCTCAAGCACCGTCGCGCCCGCCTCCTTGACCTCGCAGACCGCGGAGTCGGGCGGCGTCGCCGCACGCGATCGCTGCGACAGCGTGACGATCTGGTTGAGCCACCGCAGCTCGTCCATCAGCCGCACGACGGCACGGGCATCGGTGCTGAGACCGGTGGGCCGGTACGGCGTCGCGAAGAACAACGATTCGAGCGCCTGGTTCGCCGCGCTCGCCTTGCTGATCGCCTCGTCGCGCGCCACAGCCGCCTCAGTGCCGCGGTCGCTGCGGATGAACGCGAGCTCGGCCCGGAGCCGGACCGCGAGGGCACGGGTGGCCTCGATCGCCCGAGCCCTCACCGCGTTGCGCGCCGGCGCCGGCCACAGGAGCGTCACAGCACACACCGACACCCCTGCCGCGAGGCCCCAGCCGGCGATCCGATCGGGAATCTCGGACACGGGGCCGGGCAGCGAGACCGGCAGGATGAACGACAGCAGCAGCGCCGTCGTCGCTGATGCAAGCACGCTCGAGACGACCCCGGCAAACAGGATCACGAAGCCGACGATCGCCATCGCGATCACCGCGACCGGGGTTGACTGCGAGGCGAGCGTGCCAAGGCAGATCAGGACGCAGCACGCCACGCCGAGTGTCAACTGGGCTCGAGCGCGGTCCCACAGGGAGCCCGTGAAATCGACCAGCAGCAGCATCGCGAAGCAGCCGAATGCAAGGAAGTACGAGATCGTCGGATTGGCGATCACCTTGTCCCCGACCGCGAACAGCGACGGCATCAGGATCGCGGCCCGCGTCGCCCGCCGGACCGCGGCGTAGCCGGGATCATGTCGGCTCAGCCAGCTCAACGCGTGCACGACGGGAGACGGAGGTCGGGTCGTGCTCGACACGGGTCCGGATCCTGTCAAGTTGCGGTCCCCATGTCGATCAGGAGACATCTGCTCACGCTGTGGTCGCGTTTTCGTCACGACCATGCGAGTCTGTATCGAGCCATCGACGATCGGACGATTCAGTCGGATGAGTTTCGAGAGTTGGATCGACAAGCAGATCGAGAAGTCCGTTGAGCGCGGAGAGTTCGACGGACTGCCGGGCGCGGGCAAACCGCTGCCGATCAAGGATCACTACGACCCGAACTGGTGGGCCAAGTCGCTGCTCGAGCGAGAGGGACTGTCGTTCGTGCCGCCGGCGCTCGAGTTGCGGCGTGAGGTCGAGGAAGCGATGAAGGCTGCAGAAGCCGCTGACTCAGAGGATGAGGTCCGCCGGATCATCTCCGAGATCAACGCCAGGATTCGCGACGCGTTGAAGGAACCCGTTATTCGAGGACCAGCGATCGACTCCTCGCCACTGGACCTGACCGCAGCGCTCGCGCGCTGGCGGGCGGCGAATCAGAAGTAGCGCCGGTTCCGCTCAGCGCGTTGTGTGGAGGGTGATCCGTCGTCTCGCGGAGACGGCATTGGCGCCGGCAGGCGCAAGCTTGAGGGTGACCTTCAATCGACCCCGATCGTGCTTCAGCAGCTCGCGGCCGGCGGTGCTCAGGGTCAGGTGAAGTGCCTCCGTTGCCCCGGCGGGAATCGAATACCTCGCCGATCCGACCGGCTCGCGATGACCGGAGACGGTCAGGCTCACCGCACCTGTGCAGCGGGACGCCCCCCGACAGTGGAGATGCATCGTGACCACGCCGCGTCCAGTTGTCACCGGCGACCCGATCAGGGACGGCGCGGATTGGCGGGGCGTCGGCGGGGCCGTGCTCGGTGACGTCGAGGTCGTCCTCGGGGCCTGTGCCGCCGTCGATGTCGTCGTCGATGCCGTGGTAGGCACCGGGCTCGATGCCGGGTTCACGATGTAGTTCACGGTCTGCGACGTGGTGTTCCCGGCGTAATCGGTGGCGGTGACCGTAAATGCGCCGGCACCCGGCTGGCTGGTGTTGATCGCGGCTGGACCCGCGCAGGTCGCCACGCCGGTGCCGGTCGATGCTTCGGCGCAGGAGAAGACCGACTCCACGCTCTGACCCTCCGTGAACACCTGGCCGTTGGCGGGGGTGGTGATCGCGATCGTCGGCGAGACCGACGGAAGCACCGAGATCGCGTTGACGTAGATCAGATCGTCCGCCGCGATCGGATCGGCGTTGCTGAGGACCGGGACCGCGGTGAATGGGGAATCCTGCTCCGGGTCTCCTGGGTCCCATTGCGACCACAGGTTCGCGACCGTGGCGTTCTCGATCGCCTCCAACGTCGTCACCGCGGCAGGATCGACGATGTCGCCGAATACGGTGAACGGGCCCCCGTCACTCGTGTCGTCGAGTCCGGTGTTGTCGGCAAGGTTGAAGAACCATTGATCGGTGGCGCTGTTGGGTCCCGTACTCAACGCCATCGCCAGCGTTCCGGCCGTGTTCGCCACGCCGGCCTCGCTGTCGATCGCCGGACCCGCGGCGATCGCCTGGGGCTCGCCGTCCACGAACGTGTATCCGCCGCCCTGGATCACGAAGCCCGGGACGGAGCGATGGATAAAGCTCCCGCTGTAGGACCCGAACGTCGGGCCGTCCTGCCCGTCGGCGTACTTGAGGAAGTTCGCCACCGTGTTCGGCGCCTGGGCCGTCAGCAGCCGGACGTCGATGTTCCCGAGCGTGGTTGCGAACCGAGCGATCGGACCGCTGTCACTCGAGCTGTCCGCGCACGCCACCGGAGGCGCGAGCAACCCCACCAGCACCAACCCGATCGCGAAGCACCCCTGCCGGCGCACGGCGGAAACATAGTCGAGCTGCCCCCAACCATGTCGCAGCGATCGAAAGTACCCCCAGCCGGGTTCGAACCGGCGATCTCCTCCGTGAAAGGCCTGTGCAAGCCGTAGAGGAAGCGAAAGTTGGGGCAGCTGAATGTCGCGAGATATCCTGGTTTGTAGGGAGCTCCGCGTAGTTCGGTAGCCAAAGTGGTAGCCACGCTGCCCGTGGTAGCCATGGAGCTTTCGTGGTAGCCACGGTGTATTTTGGACGAATGGTCATCACCGCTTCACTCCTCGTTAGATCTCACAAGGACAAGCCTTACTACGAAGCCAAGTTCCGTGACGCTGGCCGTCAAGTGATGCGACGCGTTGGTCCGGCATGGCTCGAGCCCGCGTCTAGCGGCGGCTGGCAGCCGCGTCGCGGGCGTGTGCCTGCCGGCTATTTCGACGAACGTCGCGCTCACGTTCGAGCCGCCGAACTCGTCGCGGCGTACGTGGCTGAAAGGTCCGAGACCAACCGCGCCGCACGGCAGCCCGCGACCTTTCGTGAACTGGCCTACGACTACACCCGGTGGCTGACCTCCGACTATCGGGCTAAACCGACAACACTGCGAGACCACGCGTACAAACTGGCTGAACCCGGGACGGCGCATCGACGGGGGACGGGCGTCTCCCGTGGCTGGGTCATGCGCGAATTGGGCGATGTGCCAGCCTCGGAAGTCACGACAGAGGACATCAGGAACCTCCTATCCGCGATGACAGCCCACGGCATGTCCGCTCGGAACGTCAACAAATACCGCAACCTCGTCGCCGCAATCTTCAATCACGGAGTCAGGCGGGGAGCCGGCCGGTTCAAGCTCGCGTCAAATCCGACCGAAGGCATCGAACTGCGTCGGGAACCCAAACCGGCCCCACTCATCTATTTCAGCCCTCAGGAGATCGAACGCGTCGCGCAGGCCCTCGCGGCAGGTGGTCATCGACACGCCGACGCGCAACTCCAGATCGGCGACACGGAGCGGGAGCGACGGGCTGGTCAAGACGCACAGGACGCGGAGGCCGTGCGCCTCGCCGCCTACACCGGCCTCCGTCGAGGAGAGCTCATCGCGCTGCGTTGGGCCGACATCGATCGCGCCGGCGCCAAAATCACCGTCTGCCGTGCACTTAGCGCAGGCATCGAGGGTGCACCGAAGAGCGGTAGCTACCGAGACGTTCCTCTATCGGATCAGGCAGCCGCCGCCCTAGATCGCTTGTCACATCGAGCCGAGTTCACTACAGCCGATGACCTTGTCCTGTGCAACCCATACGGCCGACACCTCGACCCGGCCGCGCTCGGCCGCCGCTACAACCGTGCCCGGGACGCTGCCGGCCTCCGGCCGCTCCGATGGCACGACCTACGCCATACCTTTGGATCGCTCCTCGTCGCTGCCGGTATCGACACGGTTTCGGTGAAAGCCGCGATGGGACACGAGCGGATTACAACGACAGAGCGGTACCTCCACGCACGCCCTGCAACTCAACAAGCGGCCGCGTTTACCGCAGCATTCGCCAGCACGCGTAGTTAGCGACGCGACCTGCGCCCCGCCCGACAGCGCGCTGATTGCAACGAGATGACCGCCGGCACCGGCCGCGCGGCGACCGTAAACCCCGGCGCCTCAACCTTCTCAGACTCACGCACCTTCCCCACGATCTGCTCAGGCGCATACCGCTTCCCAGGCACTCACACCCCCACTCGGGCCTCTCAACACTCCAGAGACTCTCACTCGGTGTGGACCAAACAACGGGGGGCCGGACAACCCAGAATTTGGCTGCCATCCCCGCGCAGCACTCGCATCGGCCGCTACCACGTGGCACGAGCCATAGAGCGTCAGGCCATCACTTCCGACGGCCAGCATCAGGCTCGCCTTCCTGCCGTAGCTAGGAGGGCGGAACGACGAGCTCGCCTCCTACGGGTCTCGCGTGGCGGTACGCATCGGGCATCCGTGTCGGCTATCGCGTCGCCTTGATCGGATCTGCTCGTAGGATCGCGATGAATCGTTGGATCACAGCGGCTCCAACACCGCCCAAGAGTAGCGCTTCTCCTTGTTGTTCGCGTACTTGATCGGTCAGCATGCGCTCAGCGACAGCCGCGACGTTTGTCAGATATGGACGTGTGCGTTCAGAGCAGGTGTGCCGGGATCTCGGGGCTCGTGAACGTCCACACCGGGTCGAGTAGCTCCCCGAAGGATGCAACGACCCGCCCGTGCTGGACGCTCACATCGAGTTCGGCCATTCGGAGGCCAGGTGTTCGACTTGTCGGCCAAGGAATTCCCGAGTGTTCGCTCAAGAAATCTTGACACTGAGACAGCGCAGTATCGACAGCCTGCCGTGGCCACTCGTTGAGAAGACTGATGAATAGCGCGCTTTCGGCTTCGCGGACGATGACGACACCGTTGGTGGAGTCGCACGAGATGTCCTTCGGAATGGTCTTGGCTACCGCATCGGAGAGCAACCTCGCCATCTGTCGGTAAAAAGCGAAACCCTCGGATTGCTCAGCTATATCTCCGCGGGTCGACAGAATCGTCTCCCAGCTTCGCGCAGAGGGTGGATACCGCGCGAGCGCGTCGTTCGCGGCATCGGCCGCAGCGAGGTGACGAGCGAACACCGTTCGCTCGTCACCCGCCAATACGACGCTCGGGTCTGGCTGATAGCTCGCTAGAAGTAACCGAGGCTCGGAAATGCTCCGTTTCAGTTCCCACTCAATTCCGGATCGCTGACATTGCTGGCAGAGAGCGGCCGCCGCCGCAAGAAACGCCACGGCATTTCCATCGGCTACCTCGTATACCTCAACCAAGGTCGCTCCAACTCCTCTCAGGTATCTTGTCCGCGCTTGGTTTACCTGTCACTGCTGCGACGGGGTTGGAGGCACTGAGCAGTAAGCGAGAGCATCGCCCGACAGCCCGGGAGCGGCGGAATCCAGAGACTTGAGATCGAAAAGGAACGCCACCATATCGCCAGTCTGGAGGGTGTGCGTTCCACCACCGTACGCGCGAGGGTATTCGAACTTGAGAATCCCGAAATGGAAGTAGTACGAGGACGGCTCGGTATGCGGCCCGTATGGAGACGAGACCGGGACTCCGTTGATGTCCGCGAGCGGCACCCACACTTCCACGGGAGCGCCAAAATATTCCTGACCCAAGCTGGTGAGCCTCATCGTCACGACCAGCGTACCTCCGGTCCGCCGGGAGAAATTGAACGCGAACATCGCGGGTCCGTTGGCGTCGGTGAGCACCCAGGTGTTCATGGGGCATTGTGGAACGCCGCCGCCTCCACCGACTACCTGCGGCGACCCAGCAGCTACTCTTGGGCGGTGTTGGAGCCGCTGTGATCCAACGATTCATCGCGATCCTACGAGCAGATCCGATCAAGGCGACGCGATAGCCGACACGGATGCCCGATGCGTACCGCCACGCGAGACCCGTCGGAGGCGAGCTCGTCGTTCCGCCCTCCTAGCTACGAGACGGTGTGCTCGACGCAGTGCGCAACTCGCGGGCATCGATACGAGTTCCGCGTCGAGGTTCCGAGTGAAGGGTGGGATACCCGGCCGTCTGGTCGGCCGGGTAGGTCACGCTGTGCGCGCTAACGCCACTCGCCGGACCAAGTGAGTCGACGGCGATCAGCGCTGAGCGTGTCAGCAAAGCCCGATCCTGTAACGCACGGACGAGTTCGCCGCGAGTGTGCACAAGCGGCGCGCCGTACAGCGAAGTCGCACCGAACTGAGCGGCATCGAGCAGAAGTCGATGTTGCGTGTATTGGCCGTGAGCGTCGCGACGGAGAGGGAAGCGGTAGTACTCCGCGCCGTGCACGTCCCAGAACCTCGCGTTTGCGCCATCCCTCGCGCTCGTGAGGTTTGCAACCTTGTATTGCAGCAGCAACAGCCTTCCGAATGCCGGCAGCGGTACCGCAGCGTCCCATCCTAGATCGGCTTCATCCTGCGGGGACGGTACCCCGGGGATGTAGCCGGCGATGAACGCTCCCATAGTTGCCACGAGCTCGTAGTTGACACGAACTCGTAGAGACGCTCGTTGAACTGAGGGCGCAAAGTAGCCAATTCGATCGCTTCGGGCACTCTTTCACTTCCGACGAGACCGTAACCGAACACGATGACCGATCCGCGGCGGCTGCGGCGGCACCCGCCCGCGGCAGATGCCGGGCGGAGGGCGCTGTCCTCCATCGCAAGGGCATCGCAACGGGACGGATGAATAACAACCGGGTTGACGACTCCTTAAGTCAACATGGGGCCCGCGACGCCGGCGATCGCCTTGACGACATCTGAGTGACCCAAGCACGGCCCCTCCTGTTAGGAGGAGGGCCAACGCCGTCAGGCGGTTGCGGCCCTGCTTTTCTCTCACTGCGGTAACCCGTGGCGCCAACCTTGGCGGCTTCTGGATACGGCGGCTAGGTCGTCATGAGTGGTTGATGTAGCTCTGGCCCTGGCGGGAGTCCATGTACATCTCGGAAATGATTGTCCAGGCGCCGTCTGGCTGGCGGTGGAGGACTCGCAGGGAGTGGTTGTCACGAATTGGAATGGTGCCGCCGTCAAGCAGTCCTTGGCCGGTGACCTGCAAGTGGGTGGAGACGATCACGACATTGTCGTCGACGACGCGCAGTTGGCTGGATGGGGCGCCGGCGAGCTTTCCTTGGTCGAAGTTGCCGTCCTCGAACAGGCCACGCAGGTAGCTGAGGATGGTGTCGGACCCCTTTTTTACGCTGCCGAATGCGTTGACCCAGTCGGCGTCCTTGGCGTAGACGGCGGTCAGTTTGTGGGTGTTTCGCTCTTGGAAGCCGTCGAAGAGGTTACCCAGGGTGGCGACGATTGCGTCTTGGTCGTTTACGGGAAGTTGGTCAAGGCCTTTTAGGCCGAAGCGGGCTGCGAGCCGCTCGGTGGTGGATGAGGTGGTCATGGTGTGCCTCCTGTCGTGGTGTGGTACGTCGAGACCGTGATCCGTGTCAGTTAGTGGTGGTGGGTGTGAGGATCTCGTCGAGCCAGTCGAACGCTTCCTGGTGAAAGGCGGTGCGGGCGCCGCTTTCGCAATGCTCGCCGGCCCCGTCTGCTGCCTTGAACTGCACGAATTTCTTCCCCGGACAGGTCAACGCGTCGAAGAACGTCGGTGCGCTGACGCCGAGGTCATCGGCGTCGGTGTTACACACGAACGTTGGGCACCGGATTTCCTGCTCGATGCCCTTCAAGCTGTACTGCGGCGCCATGCGGAAGAACTCCAACGGTTCGGTCAGACCGTGGACCATCAGGTTGCGGCGCAGCGCCCATCCGGCGGTGGGCTTGCTCATCACGAATCGGGCTATGCGATTCAGGAGCCGCAGGAGCCCCGGGCGACCGTTGGGGAGCTGGGACGCGAGGAACCCGGGGAGTCGGCTGGCGGCGGCGTCGAACAGGTCGTACGGACCGCAGTCAGAGATGCACGCGGCGAGGCGATGCTCCTTGGTCGCTGCGCGTGGGGCGAGATAGCCACCGAAGCTCCACCCCATCAGCGCGATGCGCGTCCTGTCGATTCCGGGCTGCTCGAGGAGGAAGTCGACGACCGGGGAGATCACGTTCTCCCAGTCGGGGCGGAAGGGAACGCCGTCCTCGATGATCATCGCGCCTTGCCCAGGCCCGTCGAAGGCCAGAACGTTGTAGCCACGGGCGAGCGCCGCGACGCCGTTGGTGAAGTACAGCTCCTCCGCGGTAGCGTCATATCCGTTGGTCAGGATCAAAGTCGGGCGCAACGCGCCGTCGACGCCCGGGCGGAACAGGTAGCCCGGAAGCGTGCGGCCCTCGTAGGGGATCTCGACGATCTCCGGCGGCCGTTCCAACAGCTCAGCGCCGCGGCGAAAACTCTCGACCTCCAGTCGATACGCGGTGACCAAGCGCGCGTCGACGGGCGATCCCATTGCGAACAGCCACGAGGTCCGAAAGTAGTTGGACGCCCGAAAGAACCCGCTACGAGCGCTCTCCATGTGGCCGGCCGCCTCGGTGCTCTCCGCAATCTCTCGGACGCGATTGGCGGTGCTGAACCATTCGTCGTGCCAGTGGTCGAGTTCGGTCCCCGAGATCCGACCGGCCGTCGCCAGACACTCCCCCATATCCGCTGCCCCATAGGGCGCGTAGCCCATCGCCCGCAACAACTGCGCCTCGAACAACTCATCCTTCATCAGTTGGCCCATGCTCGATTCCTTGATCACTAAACGGGTGTAAACTTAGTTCGGCCGAACTATAGGGCGCAACTTAACGCTTGTAAAGACGCGATCGCGATGACCACACCAACACGTACACGGAACCCTCGCGGCGAGGGCAGCAGACTGCGAGAGGAGATACTCGACGCGGCGATCGCGCTGATCGACGAGACCGATGACGCAGCGACACTGACCCTGCGCGGGATCGCCCGCAAGGCCCAGATCAGCGCCCCCGCGATTTACTCGCACTTCCCTGACCTCGTGAGCCTCACTGAGCAACTGCTCGCACACAGCTTTGACCAGCTCCACGATGCGGTCGCTCGCGCCGCCTCGACTGATCCGAATCCCACCTCGGCGCTAGTCGCCGCCGGGAGTGCCTACGTCAGCTTCGGTTGGGAGCATAAGGCTCGCTACCGACTCATGTTCAGCGCCGGCGGATACGCCCCCAACGCGCTCGAGACATTCACGCTAGTGGAGAACTGCATCCGCGCCTGCGCCGAGGCGGGGCTCAGCGACAGCACCGATCCTCACCTTGACGCCTGGATGCTCTGGGCAGGCCTCCACGGGGTCGCCACCCTGGAAAAGCCAGGTCGAACCGACTATCTGCGCCTCGGCGCCCTCGACAGGCCAACGATGCTCAAAGCGATCATCCGACGCCTCGCACGGATCCGCGACAAGCCGCAAACCCACCGTTAGAACG
>CAVZTZ010000003.1:0-604429 GCA_963778315.1 uncultured Conexibacteraceae bacterium
CGACGCAGGCGTGGCACCCGCGACCCACTCGCCCTGCTCCCGCTTCCAGATCGGCGCCTGAGCCTTCAGCTCGTCGATCAGTTCGCGTGCGCCTGCGAAGGCGGCATCGCGATGCGGAGCCGACACCGAAACGACGACCGACGGCTCCGACAGCGGCACCGTTCCGGTCCGATGCTCGATCGCCGCCGCGCACAGCTGGTGGCGTGTGATCGCGGCGTCGGCGAGCTCGAGCAGCTTGCGCTGCGCCATCGGCTCGTACGCCTCGTACTGGAGCGCCGGAACCTCACGGGTGACGCCGAGAAATGTCACGACGGCCCCGGCACGCGGGTCGCGGACGAGCGCTGTCACCGCGTCCGCTGACAGCGGCTCGGAGGTGATCCGGACGTGGGGGCCGCTGCCGCCAGAGACGGGCGGGATCAGTGCGAGCTCATCGCCGGGGCGCAGCGCGGTGGTCGGCTGCGCGTACTCGTGATTCACCGCCATCACGACGCTGCCGCCCTTGATCAGCCACTCGAGGCCGGCCAGAGCGTCCCTGACACGTGCGTCCTCTGACAGCTCGAGATCCACGGTGTCGGCGCCGGCACGCTCCCTGAGACCGGCGAACAGCTTCACCTGAACATGCACGTTTTCCAGCGTATCGGGCGTTGGGCCGGCCCTCGGTCGATCACCTGCATCTGGCCGTTCGCTGGCTTGCAGTTGGCCACTTGGCTGCCTCAGTTTGGCCCGTGGGACCTGTTCTCGTCGGTGCACCGACTGTTGGATTCAGACGCAGGAAGATCACGCGCAAGGGGAGAACTTGCAACAACTGACACAACCGACTGGGCCGCGGGTTAGGATCGCGGCCTCTTTGTCATAGCTTGGAGGAGGGTTGATGGCAACAACATCACCAGTCGCACCCGAACCCCTACTTGAGGCCGAGGGTCTCGAACGCGGGGTCGGCTTCCTTGGCCTGCTGTGGGCTTCGGAGACCTCAATCATCGGTTCGGGTTGGCTGTTCGGTGCTCTGGGGGCAGCGCTAATCGCCGGTCCATCGGCGATCTTGGGTTGGGCCCTGGGCTCGGTGATCATTCTGATCCTGGCGCTCGTGCACGCGGAGCTGGGCGGGCTGTTCCCGGTATCGGGCGGCACCAGCCGGTTCCCGCACTATGCGTTCGGCAGCTTTGCCGGCGCCACGTTCGGATGGGCGTCATATCTGCAGGCGGCGTCGGTGGCGCCGATCGAGGTGCTCGCCGCGATTCAGTACCTGGCAACCGCGCACTGGGCGCGGAATTTCTTCAAGGCGAGTGCTGCCGCGGGCGGTGCCGGGGGAACCCTGCATGGCTGGGGGTACTTGGCGGCGGCGCTGCTGTTGCTGTTCTTCGTGATCATCAACCTCGTCGGGATCCGGTTCTTCGCGAAGATCAACAACCTGATCACGAGCTGGAAGGTGTTGATCCCGGTCATCACCGTCATCATCCTGCTGATCGGGCATTTCCATGGCTCGAACTTCGGTCACCTCGGCGGCGGTTTCTTCGTCAAGGGCTCGGCCGTCAAGTCGATCCTGCTGACGCTGCCAGCGGGCATCATCTTCTCGCTGCTGGGCTTCGAGCAGGCGGTGCAGCTGGGTGGTGAATCGGCCAATCCAGGCCGAGATCTACCACGAGCGGTGATCCTGTCGATCGTGATCGGCGCCGCGCTCTACATGCTGATCCAGATCTCGTTCATCGGTGGTCTGAATCCGAGTGTCCTCCGTGGCAGTCACGGCTGGCTCGGGCTCGGTACGAGCACCAGCAAGGACGCGGTGGCCCTGAGTAAGGGGCCGTTCTTCGCGCTCGCCAGCATCGCTGGCATCTCGTGGCTGGCGACGGTCCTGCGGATCGACGCGGTGGTGTCGCCGAGCGGTACCGGCTTGATGTATGAGACCGCCTCCGCGCGGCTCTCCTACGGCCTGTCGAAGAACGGGTTCGTTCCGACGCAGTTCGAGAGCGTCAGCTCCTCTCGCGTGCCGGTGTTCGGCGTGATTATCGCGACGATCGTCGGGGTCCTGTTCCTGCTGCCGTTCCCAAGTTGGGCGAAGCTGGTCAACATCGTCACCAGCGCTTCGGTGTTCATGTACGCCGGCGCGCCCGTCGCGTTGGGGGCGTTGCGAAAGCAGAAACCCGACCTGCCGCGCACCTATCGCCTACCGGCGGCAGGGGTGTTGGCGCCGCTGGCGTTCATCGGCGCCAACTGGGTGATCCTGTTCGCCAGCTGGGGGACGTACACGACGCTGATCCTGGCGCTTTTGCTCGGCTACCTGCTGATCTGGCTGTCCTATGTGTTCAAGCTGAACCCGCGGGCACCGAAGATGGACTGGGAGTCGGCGCCGTGGATCATCGCCTGGATCATCGCGGGCGCGCTGGTTGCCTACATCAGCCCGTTCGGCGGTGGCGGCATGATCGGCGGGATCGGCTTCTTCAAGCACTGGCTGCCGTTGGGCGGCACCGATCCGCTGCACATGGGACCCAACGCCTCGGTGTACTGGTCGCTCGTGATCTCGGCCGTGGTCAGCCTGATCATCTACTACTGGGCGATCTACAGCCGGCTTGCGCCCGCGAAGGTCGACAAGTACGTGGAAGAGGTCTACCCGCCGCCGCTCGAAGCGCACTGATCGGCGCGGCTGTCGTTTGCTCGGGGGTGGTGGTCCCGTTGGACCACCACCCTCGCTGCATGTCTGGGCTGCTCTGGGGCGTGCGCCGGTAACCTCCCGGCCTGATGCTGGCCGAAGCCGTCGCCACGTTTCAGGTCACCACCGCCCTGCACGTCATTGCCGTGGTCCTCGCATTCGGAGTTCCGTTTGGCTTTCCGCTACTGGTGGCGGGGGTCGCTCGCAACAGCACGGAGGCGCTGCCCGCGCTGTACAGGGCACGTCAGTTCGCCAGCCGAGCGCTGGTCAATCCGTCGCTGGTGCTGGTGCTCGCGTTCGGCGCCTGGACTGCGTCGAAGCTGAGCGAATGGCATTACTTCTTCGTGCAGTGGGGCATCGCGGCGATCATCGTGATCGGCGCCCTGGAGGGAGCGATCATCTCCCGCGGCTGCAAGCAAATCGCTGAGGCAGCGGGCCCCGAAGCGGTTGCGGCGGCACGACAGCGGGTCGATCTGGCTGGCTACGCGATCATCGTGATCGTGATCGTCACGATCTATCTGATGGCCGTCCAGGCATAGGTGGTCGGCGGTCGAGATCGACCGGTTGTGACGTCCGTCACAGGGTGGTGTGCAATGGGCGAGCCGTTTTCAAACTGAGGGCAGGAGTCGCGCTGGGGATCGGGAACCCCTTACGCGATGACCGAACTTGAGACTGCGCGAACGCTGGTGAAGTCAACGCCGGAGCTGTGGGCCGCATGCAGTGATGCCGACACGCTCGGCAAGCACCTGCAGGCGTTCGGCGAGATCAGGATCACCCGCTTGGAGCCCGAGACCACCGTCGCCTGGGAGGGCGAGTCCGCTAGCGGCACGGTGGTGCTCGAGCCCTCGGGCTGGGGCACGAAGGTGACCTTGACCGCCGCCGGTACGGCCGTGCCCGACCCAACGGCCGCGGCGATCGCCGAGCCGGTCGCGGAGGTCGAGCCGGTGGTCGCAGAGCCGGCGGTTGCGCTCGAGCCGGGGGTCGCACGCGAGTCCGCGCCGGTCGTTGTTGTGAAGGTCCGGGCCGGCGGCCTGTTCGGCTGGATGCGCAGCCTGCTGGGCCAGTCTGAGCCAGTTGTCGCGACGCCGGTGCCTGTCGCGAAACCTGAGCCGGTGGCCGTCGCTTCCGAGCCGATCGTCGCCCCCGAGCCCGCGGTTTCCGACGCGCTGGCCGGTCTGGAGGCCGCGCTTGACTCGCTCGGGCAGGCGCACCACCGGCCGTTCTCCCGCGACTGACACAGCGCCTGTCGTCGGCGCGTCGTTAGACTCCCGCGCCGCAATGCGCGACAAGGCACCTGAGACTTTTGCGGAGCGCCTCGCCCAGCTCGAGGAGCTGCGGCATGAGGCGATCCATGCCGGTTCCGAGGCGGCGGTCGAGAAGCAGCACGCCCGCGGCAAGTACACCGCCCGCGAGCGGGTCGAGAAGCTGCTCGATCCGGGCTCCTTCCAGGAGCTCGACACCTTCGTCCGCCACCGGACCATTGATTTCGAGATGCAGAAGACGCGGCCCTACGGGGATGCGGTTGTCACCGGGCACGGCACGATCGACGGCCGCCGGGTGTGCGTCTTCAGCCAGGACTTCACCGTCTTTGGCGGCTCGCTCGGCGAGGTGATGGCCGAGAAGATGTGCAAGATCATGGATCTGGCCGAGAAGATCGGTTGCCCCGTGATCGGCATCAACGACTCCGGTGGCGCCCGGATCCAGGAGGGCGTCGTCTCACTCGGCGCCTACGGTGACGTGTTCCTGCGCAACGTCCGTTCCAGTGGCGTGATCCCGCAGATCTCGTTGATCATGGGGCCCTGTGCCGGCGGCGCCGTCTACTCCCCGGCGATCACCGACTTCATCTTCATGGTGAAGGAGACCTCGCACATGTTCATCACCGGGCCTGAGGTGATCAAGACCGTCACGGGTGAGGAGGTCGGGTTCGAGGAGCTCGGCGGCGCGATGTCGCACAACTCCAAATCAGGGGTGGCGCACTTCGCCTCAGACGACGAGGATTCATGCCTCGAGGATGCCCGCTACCTGCTCTCGTTCCTGCCGCAGAACAACCTCGAGACGCCTCCGCGGGTCGCTCCGACCGACGACCCCGAGCGGATGGACCCGGAGCTCGACGCGATCGTCCCGGACAACCCCAACAAGCCCTACGACATGCGCTCCGTGATCCGGCTCGTCGTCGACGATGGGGAATTCTTCGAGGTGCACGAGCACTTCGCCAAGAACATCATCGTCGGCTTCTCCCGGCTCGACGGCTACGTGATCGGGGTCGTCGGCAACCAGCCGGCGGCGATGGCCGGCGTGCTCGACATCGAATCCAGCGAGAAGGCTGCGCGCTTCATCCGCACCTGCGACGCCTTCAACATCCCCTTCATCACCTTCTGCGACGTGCCGGGCTTCCTGCCTGGGACCGCGCAGGAGTGGGGCGGCATCATCCGCCACGGCGCCAAGCTGCTGTACGCGTATGCCGAGGCGACCGTGCCGAAGATCACCGTGATCACCCGGAAGTCCTACGGTGGGGCCTACGACGTGATGGGGTCCAAGCATCTCGGCGCCGACATGAACTTCGCGTGGCCGAGCGCCGAGGTCGCCGTGATGGGACCCGAGGGTGCCGTCAACATCATCTACCGCCGCGACATCGCTGCCTCGCCGACTCCGGACGAGCGGCGCGCGAAGCTGATCGAGGATTACAAGGCGCACTTCGCCAATCCGTATGTCGCTGCCGAGCGTGGCTACATCGACGATGTGATCATCCCGCACGAGACCCGGCCGAAGCTGATCACCGCGCTGCGAACGCTTGAGACCAAGCGCCAGCCCGGCCCCCGTCGTAAGCACGGCAACATTCCGCTTTAATCCGTTCCCAAGGCAACGGGGGGCGTGCAGATGCGACGTATCGTTGGGATGGCGGCAGTGTGTGTGATCGCGATCGGTGGTGGGGCTACCACAGCCCTGGGAGCTGCCAAGCGGGTCACCAAGCGGGCTGAGAGCGCCGGTGGCCCGTATCAGTGCTCGCAGTCGAGCAGCGGTGAGACCGGTCTCGTGGCTGGGGGCGAGCTCGCCTCTCTGTTGCCGGAGCTGAACGGTCAGAGCCCCCTGGATACGGATGCCGGGTGCTACCTGGTCGGCACCCGCGCGGGCAACTACGTGCTGAGCGTGAGCGCAAAGGGGATCGGCGAGGTTGCCGCATGGGGTTACGACCCCGACGATGCGGTCAGCGGCTCCGGTGGTACGACGTACTGCTCAGGCCTCGACAGTTGCACCGGCACGACGACCGTCACCGTGAACCATTCGTACAGCTCGGTCTACTGCTATGCGGCGCCGTACGTGGCTCCCGGTACCGCGATTGGCCTCGGCCTCGCGCTCGGCGTCAACGTGACGCTCACCTGCACGCTG
The DNA here is from genome assembly GCA_963778315.1 of uncultured Conexibacteraceae bacterium. GTDB lineage: Bacteria > Actinomycetota > Thermoleophilia > Solirubrobacterales > Solirubrobacteraceae > Palsa-465. Next base: position 6,032 of record CAVZTZ010000003.1, read on the forward strand.
ACGCCTGAAGGCTGACGCCGGCTCAGAGGCCTGGGGGCGGCGCCTGGACGTTGGCGAGCGCCGCATCGAGCTTGCGCTCAAGCTCGTCGTGGCGGGCTATGGATCCGCATGAAGTGCTCGTGCAGCTCACGGGCGCGTCCGCGCTCCCGCCTTGCTTTGCGCTAGCGTCCTGGCCGCTGTGAACCGCCGTCCCGAGCTCACGATCATCGCTCCCAACGCCTCCCCGGAGGAGGCCGCAGCGGTGGTCGCGGCGCTCGAGCAGTTCATGCGCGAGACGACGCCGGTGATCGTTGAGGTCGAGGCCGACACGATGAGTCCCTGGAAGCGCGCCGCACTGGTCGAAGGGGTCCGTCAGGCCCCCGAGCCCACGCCGTTCTGGTCGTAGAACCCTCGCCGCGATTCCATCGCCGTTCTCGGCTCCACGCAGCGCTCCCGGCAAACGGGGTTCAAGCGAGCGAGGCGCGGTGGCCTGTCGCGCCGACCGGTTGCCCAGCTCAACGACTGAAGAACCCGTAAAAGCCGGAACTCCAATCGGCTTTGATACATTTTCCGTTCTGGTCCAAGCACTGATTCCACGACCACGATCCACTTAAGAGGAAGAACATGGAACCGGCCTCACTGACAACGCAGCGCCACGGTGCCCGTGAGGGGTCACTCGAGAACCCCGAGGTTCTGGAGAACGTCCCGGGCCACGTGATCCCGATTCTCGCCCAGGAGTTCAACGATTTCGAGACCGAGGCGACGCGCTTCCTCGCCGACGAGTTTCCCGGCGGTGAAACCGAGTTCATCAAGTTCCGGCTCAAGCAGGGCGTCTACGGGCAGCGCCAGCCCGACGTTCAGATGATCCGCGTGAAGCTGCCGATGGGCGGCATCACGCCGGAGCAGTTCGACGCATTCGCAGAGGTCGTCGAGAGGTTCGCGCCGCTGCGCAAGGGCCACGTCACGACCCGCCAGAACATTCAGATGCACCACATCCCGCTCGCGGACATGCCCGAGCTGATGCGGATCATCTCCGACTCCGGCCTGTCGAGCCGCGAGGGGTGCGGCAACACGGTGCGCAACGTCACCGGCGACCCCCGCGCGGGCACGCTCGAGGGTGAGCTGTTCGACATCACCCCGTACGCCGGGGCTTACGTCCGCTACTTCGTGCGCCATCCCACCACGCAGGCGATGCCGCGCAAGATCAAGACGGCGTTCACGGCCACCGACGAGGACAACGCGATCACGAAGATCCACGACATCGCGTTCACCCCGCGGGTCAATGACGCCGGTGAGCGTGGCGTCGAGATCCGCGTCGGCGGCGGGACCTCGATCATGCCCCGCCAGGCCCCGGTTCTGTACGAGTTCGTGTCACTCGAGAACGGCGACTATCTGAAGGTGTCCGAGGCCGTGTTCCGGATCTTCGACCGCCAGGACTTCCTCCGTGTCAATCGCGCCCGCGCTCGGATCAAGGTGCTCGTCGACAAGATCGGAATGGACGCGTTTCGGGAGATGGTCGAGGAGGAGCTCACCGGCGATTGGGTCGCTGAGCGCGACTTCAGCATCGACGGGCTTCGGTACGAGATCGACGAGGAGGGCAACGCGCCCGCCGCCAACCCCACCGGGTACGCCTCGCCGAATGGCGATGCGCGTCAGTTCGAGTGCTTCGCGACGACCAACGTCACCGCGCAGCGCCAGCCGGGCTTCAGCACGGTCGAGGTCAAGATCCCGCGTGGCGACCTGACCCCGGAACAGCTGCGCGGCCTCGGCCGGATCGTCCGGGATTACAGCGGCGGCTGGGCACGCACCACGGTCCAGCAGAACCTGCTCCTCCGATGGGTCCGGGACGAGGCCGTGTACGAGGTGTGGCAGCAGCTGCAGAAGCTCGATCTCGGTGCTGCCGGCGTCAACGAGATCACCGACGTCGTCAGCTGCCCCGGCACGGACTCCTGCAAGCTGGGGATCACCAGCTCGATGGGGCTCAACCGGGCGATCTCGGAGCGCGTCGAGCAGATGCAGATCGAGGACGAGCTGGCTCGGAAGATCCACATCAAGATGAGCGGATGCCCGAACGGCTGCAGCCAGCATCACATCGCCAACATCGGCTTCTACGGCGCTTCGATCAAGGCCGGCGAACATGCGATTCCGGCCTACATCGCGCACATCGGCGGCAACTACGAGGGTGGCGAGGTCAGGTTCGGCGTTCGCCTGAAGTCACGGCTGCCGGCCAAGCGCGTGCCCGACGCAGTGGAGCGCTGGGTCCGCTACTACGAGTCCGAGCGCCAGGCGGGCGAGGAGTTCAACGCGTTCGCAGAGCGTGTCGGATCGGCTGAATTCGAGGCCAGGGTCAAGGACCTGTCGATGCCAGTGGAGTTCTCGCTCGAGAACATGAACATGTTCATCGACTGGACCAAGAATGTGCCGTTTGAGGTTCAGCGCGGCGAGGGCGAGTGCGCCGTCTAGCCCCGCCCGGGTCTGACTGTCCGCTAATTTGCTGACCATGTCCGCGACGATTCCAGATCTCGAGAATGCCTCTGCTGAGGAGGTGATCGCCTACGCGGTCGAGCACTACCACCCGTCGCTGAAGACCGCCTGCTCGTTCCAGAAGGAGGAGAGCGTCCTCGCACATATGCTCAGCCAGGCGGCCCCCGACGCGCGGCTGTTCGTGATCGACACCGGCGTGCTGTTCCCGGAGACGCTGAAGACCTGGAAGCAGTTCGAGGAGCGCTTCCCGACACTGCAGTTCGAGGTGATCGACGCCTCCAGCTCGGGTGCGCCGTGGACCCAGGTGAACTGCTGCGGTCAGGCCAAGGTCGACGGCCTCGAGCGCGCGCTGACCGGTGTCGAGGCCTGGATCACCGGCATCCGCCGCGAACAGTCGCCGACCCGTGCGGACGCGAAGAAGCTCGAGCGTGACGACAAGCGTGGAACCTGGAAGGTCAACCCGCTCGCCGACTGGACCGACAAGGACCTCTGGCGCTACATCTTCGAGCACGAGCTGCCGTACAACCCACTGCACGACCAGGGCTACGAGTCGATCGGCTGCGCCCCGTGCACACTGCCCGGCTCCGGCCGCGAGGGCCGTTGGTCGGGCGAGGACAAGACCGAGTGCGGACTGCACGTGTGAGTGCGCTCGCGCAACATTCGTCTGATCCCGCCTGCCAGCATCACGTTTCTGAACCCATGAGCTACGAGCTGTCACATCTGCAATCGCTCGAGGCCGAGTCGATCTTCATCATGCGTGAGGTCGCGGCCGAGTTCGAGCGTCCCGTGCTGTTGTTCAGCGGCGGCAAGGACTCGATCGTCCTGCTGCGGCTGGCTGAGAAGGCGTTCCGTCCCGGGCGTTTCCCGTTCCCGGTGATGCACGTCGATACGGGCCACAACTTCCCCGAGGTGATTGAGTACCGCGACCGTCGGATCGGCGAAATCGGTGAGCGACTGATCGTCGCCAGCGTTCAGGACTCGATCGATGCCGGTCGCGTCAAGGAGGAGACCGGTCCGCGTGCATCCCGGAACCGGCTGCAGACGACCACGCTGCTCGACGCGATCGCCGAGCATCAGTTCGACGCCGCTTTCGGGGGCGCCCGCCGCGACGAGGAACGCGCCCGGGCCAAGGAGCGCGTCTTCAGCTTCCGCGATGACTTCGGCCAGTGGGATCCCAAGAACCAGCGCCCCGAGCTGTGGTCTCTGTACAACGGCAAGATCCGTAAGGGCGAGCACGTCCGCGTGTTCCCGATCTCGAACTGGACCGAGCTCGACGTGTGGCAGTACATCGCCACCGAGAGCCTCGAGGTGCCGTCGATCTACTACGCCCACAACCGTCAGGTGTTCGAGCGCGACGGGATGCTCTACGCGATCAACGAGCACATCGAGCTGATGGACGGGGAGGTCCCGTTCGACGCCTCCGTCCGCTACCGCACCGTCGGCGACATGACGTGCACCGGCGCGGTCCGTTCCACCGCCGTGACCTTGCCCGACGTGGTCGCCGAGATCGCGGCGACGCGGATCACCGAGCGCGGCGAGACCCGCGCGGATGATCGCGTCACCGAGGCGGCGATGGAGGATCGCAAGCGCGAGGGCTACTTCTGATGCCGCGCCCGAGTAGTGAGCTCCTGCGGATTGCCACCGCAGGCTCCGTTGACGACGGCAAATCGACCTTGATCGGACGGTTGCTGCACGACACCAAGTCGATTCTCGAGGATCAGCTCGAGCACGTCGTCGAAACCTCCGAGCGCCGGGGTGACGGGTACGTCAACCTGGCGCTGCTGACCGACGGCCTGCGCGCCGAGCGCGAGCAGGGGATCACGATCGACGTTGCCTACCGGTACTTCCAGACGGGCACTGCCGCGGTGCTGACGGCCGCTGACCTCAACGGCAGAGGCAAGCGAGATGGCGAGACCACAACGGTCGCGAGCGCCAGCCGGACCGGGCGGAAGTTCATCCTCGCCGACACCCCAGGCCACGAGCAGTACACGCGCAACATGGTGACGGGCGCCTCGACCGCGGACGTCTCGATCATCCTTGTCGATGCCCGCAAGGGTGTGTCCGAGCAGACCCGCCGGCACGCCTACATCTCGTCGCTGTTGCGGATCCCGCACATGGTCGTGGCGGTCAACAAGATGGACCTCGTCGACTACTCGCAGAAGGTGTTCGACGACGTCGTCGATGAGGTCACCGAATGGGCCGCGCGGCTCGGGATTCCGGACATCACCTTCATCCCCATCTCAGCACTTGTCGGCGACAACGTCGTCGAGCGCTCGAGCGCGACGCCGTGGTACGACGGCGCGCCGCTGCTCTACCACCTGGAGCACGTGGTGATCGCCCAGGATCGCAACCTGCTCAACGTGCGCTTCCCGGTGCAGTGGGTGATCCGGCCGAACTCCGACGAGTTCCACGACTACCGCGGGTATGCCGGCCAGGTCGCCGCCGGAGTGCTCCGTCCCGGTGACGAGGTTGTGGTGCTCCCGGGCGGCCACACGACGAGGATCAAGTCGATCGACACGTTCGACGGTCCGGTCGAGGTCGCGTATCCGACGATGTCCGTGACGCTCCGGCTCGAGGACGAGATCGACATTTCGCGCGGCGACATGATCGTTGCCTCCGACGACGATCCGCCGATGGTCTCCAAGGAGCTCAGCGCGATGGTGTGCTGGATGAGCGACGACCCGATGCGTCCAGGCGGGCGTTACGCGATCAAGCAGACGACGCGCTCGGCGCGAGCGATCGTCGATGCGCTGGAGTACCGGGTCGACGTCAACACGCTGGACCGCGACCATCACGCCGATCAGCTCGGGCTCAACGAGATCGGCCGCGTCAAGCTGCGCCTCAGCTCGCCGCTTGTGACCGACCGTTACGCACGCGACCGGACGACCGGTAGCTTCATCCTCATCGACGAGTCAACCAATGACACCGTCGCTGCTGGGATGATTCGCGGCGGCAACTGAGTACCACCCGGACACCCGACTCTCCACCGATCGTCGTCCGCTCCCCCTTCGCTCGGCTGCGAGCGGGATGGGATTGGCCGATGGTTGCAGCCATCGCAGCGCCCGGCGCGCTCGCGGCGCTGCTGTGCGCCTATCGCCTGACCACTCGCAGCATGTGGTTGGACGAGGGCTCCACCTACGCGATCACCGCCCAGCACGGTGCGGCGCTGTGGCGGGCGATCGCCCACGACGGCGGGAACATGCTCGTCTTCTACGTGGCGATCCACGTGCTGACCGGCCTGTTCGGGGTCGGATTGGTCGTCCTGCGGACGCCGTCGGTGCTCGCCGACGCGTGCACCGCGATGCTGACCGCGATCCTGGCGCTGCGCCTGTTCGGCGCCAGGCAGCGCCGTCTCGCGGCAGCGGCGGGGGTCCTCTGTGCCGTCAGCCTGCCGCTCGTGTTCTGGGGGCAGGACGCGCGCGGTTACGCGTGGATGGTGACGTTCACGGCCGCATCGATGCTGGCGCTGCATGAGCTGATCGACGGGCGCGGCAGTCCCCGGCTGGCACTGCTCTGCTACGTCGCGGCGACCTTGCTGGCGCTGTACGTCGGGTTTGACTGCGTGATCGTCATCCCGGCGCAGGTGGCCCTCGTCTGGATGCTGCGCCGCGACCGGCTGTGGTTGCTGATCGGCGCACTGGTCGTGGTGGCGCTGTGCTGCATTCCACTCGTTGTGCTGGCGATGCGTCGCGGCTCAGGACAGCTGTTCTGGGTGGGACCACTGACGATCAGCGGCGCCTGGGATGCGTGGGCGACGCTCAGCTCGGCGGGCATGCCACCGAACTTCCACGACACGATCCTGCGGATACCGTTGGCGGCGGTGACCGGGATCGCGGTCGTCGTATTCGCCGCTGCGGCCGTCCGGCACCGCCTGCGGCCGGCGCTGGTCCCTGCTGGGTGGGTGCTCGGCAGCGCCGCGCTGGCGTTGATCGCCGCGCTGGCCGGGGAGCCGGTCGAGTTGTCGCGCGCCACCGTGCTGTTGATGCCGGGCCTGGCACTGCTGCTTGCGTGGGGCCTCGTCGGACGCCGGGGCGGCTGGCCCGGCTGGGGGCTGCTCGTTGCAGTCGTGGTGTTGCGGGCGGTCGTCCTGGCGCCGAGTTATGGGGTCTCACCTGAGCCGTGGCAGCGGACCGCGGATGAGGTGAGCGCTGCGGCGCGGGCTCGCCCGGCCTGCGTCGCGTTCTACCCGCAGGACGGCCGAGAGCCGTTCGGCTACTACGTGCGTGCGGCCGGTGGCGCTCCGGGTCTGACGCCGGTGTTGCCGCCGGAGCCGTGGCGCGTGGTCAGGCCGCATGTCGAGGAGTATTCGGCCGGCGATCCCGGCTTGTTGCACGGGATCGCCGGGCGCTGCGCGCGGTTGTTCGTGATCGCGTCGCATCAGGGCCAGGCGACCGGCCCTCCGAACTCGCGGCGGGACGATCGGCGCTACCGGCAGCTGTTGGCGGATCTCGGCGCGCTGTACCCGCATGTCGCCAGCCGCCAGCTCGGGTATGCCGCCGTGATCCACGTGACGCTGTTCTCGAAATAGGGACTGCCGGACCGGTTCGTGCTGCCGGCCAACGGGCCGGCAGACCAATCTCCCTACGGTCGCAGGCCGAACGCGACGAACGTGTCGATGCTCATCGCCACGGTCATGATCAGCGTGAACACCAGCAGCCTGCGCTGAGACTTGCCGACGCGGGTCGCGCCGATGATCAGCACGGTCGGGAAGGCGCAGATCAGCATGCGCGGATTCGGCGGCGTGCTGTTGGAAGTCAGTGCCAACGCGCCGACGCCGAGCGTCCACACCCAGGCCCCGAGCGAGATCGTTGAGCGCTGCTTCCACATCAGCCACAGCGCCCACAGCAGCAGAATCGCTCCGAGCACCCCGGCCAGCAGGTTCATGTCGATAGGCGTCGCCCGGAAGTTCCTGAAGTTGACGACGTCCTGGACGAACTTGACGGCGTCGCGCGGGATCGCGAGCGGCGTCGAGGTCTCGTGCCACGCGTATTTCTGAGCGTCGTAGGACGCCAGCGGCGTGCCGGTCCAGGCCCACAGGAAGATCGCGAATCCCACTGCGCCGACGGGCGACAGGATCGGCGCCCACAGGGCCCGCAGCGCCGAGCGATCGCGCCAGCCGCCGTTGCGGCGGATGTGGATGGCGGCCACGACCGCGCACGCCGGGATGATCGCGTAGGCGACGGGCTCGATCGCCGTCGAGAGGCCGGCGAGGATCCCGGCCAGCACCCAGCGACGGTCCTCGAGCGCGAGCAGGCAGCCGCAGATCAGCGCCATCGTGATGCCCTCGCTGTAGATCATCGAGAAGACGATCGAGCCGGGGAACAGGCAGAGGAACAGGATCGCCCGGCGGCTGGCGGCCTCGCCCCACCAGCGGGTCGCGAGTCGGCTCATCAGAACGACCGTGATGGCGCCCGTGACCAGGGATATGAGGACCCCCGGGAGTATGTATCCGGGGCCCGGCAGAACCTGGCCGCCGAGCCACATCAGCGCTGGGTACAGCGGCAGGAACCCGAGCGTCGAGTAGACATGCGGGATCGTGTGGAAGTAGCCGTACTGGGCGGTCAGCAGGTACCACTTGCCGTCCCAGTTGGAGAGCTCGTGGCTGAGCGGCCAGTGGCGGATGAACGTATCCGCGACGGCGATCAGCAGGTACAGGACGCGCGACAGCACGTACACCACGAGGGGGTACCGCACCCAGGGGGCGATCGCTGGAAGCTGCTCACGCCGCCGATCCGTTCGGGTCTGCGTCAGCAGCGAACCGGCGGGTTCGAGTTCGGCGACGGCGCTGTGCCGCTGCTCGCCACCCGAGCGCACCCCGCGCGCGTCCGGGACTGTAGTCACAGACGTGATTCTAAAGAAGCGCCCGCAAACGGGCCAGCGATCGCGATTTGCGGCCGTTCACTAAAGTCTCGCGCCTCGTGTTCTCAAAGATTCTGATCGCCAATCGCGGAGAGATCGCCGTCCGCATCATTCGTGCCTGCGAAGAGCTCGGTATCGCGACGGTCGCGGTGTACTCGGAGCTCGACCGCGACGCCCTGCACGTCCAGCGTGCCGACGAGGCATTCCTGCTCGGGCCGGGGCCGGCCTCAGAGAGCTACCTGGTGATCGACAAGATCCTCGACGCCGTCGAACGCTCCGGCGCCGAGGCGGTGCACCCGGGCTACGGGTTCCTGGCAGAGAACGCCGCATTCGCAGAGGCGCTTGAGAAGCACGGCATCACCTTCATCGGCCCGCCCGCTTCCGCAATCGATGCGATGGGCTCAAAGACCAAGGCTCGTGAGCTGATGGCCGCGGCCGGTGTTCCGATCGTGCCAGGTACCACCGAGCCCGTGGCGGACGTGGCCGCCGCACGGAAGATCATTGCCGAGTCGATCGGATTTCCCGTCGCCGTCAAGGCTGCAGGCGGCGGTGGCGGCAAGGGCTTCCGCGTGGCGCTCACCGAGGACAAGCTCGAGGAGGCGTTTGAGGGAGCCGCTCGCGAGGGCGAGAAGTTCTTCTCCGACTCCACGGTGTATCTCGAGCGCTACCTGCCCGACCCGCGTCACGTCGAGGTGCAGGTGCTGGCCGACAAGCACGGCAACGTCATCTACCTCGGCGAGCGTGACTGCTCGCTTCAGCGCCGCCATCAGAAGCTGATCGAGGAGGCTCCGGCGCCGGCAGTCGAGGCGATCCCGGGGTTGCGTGAGCAGATCGGGAAGATCGCAACCGACGCCGCGTTGGCCGTCAACTACTCCGGGGCCGGCACGATCGAGGGCCTGCTGCAGGACGGCGAGTACTTCTTCCTGGAGATGAACACCCGCGTCCAGGTTGAGCACTGTGTGACCGAGATGGTGACCGGGATCGACATCGTCAAGGAGGGCATCCGCGTCGCCGCCGGCGAGCCGCTGTCCTACACACAGGATGATGTCGTCCTGCGCGGCCACGCGATCGAGTGTCGGATCAACGCCGAGGACGCCGCCAAGAACTTCGCCCCGGCGCCGGGACAGATCGGCTCCTACATCGAGCCGAGCGGACCCGGTGTGCGCGTCGACTCAGGCTGTCGTGCGGGCTCCGTGATCAGCCCGATGTACGACCCGATGATCGCCAAGCTGATCGTCTGGGACGCAGACCGTGAACAGGCCACCAAGCGGATGGTGCGTGCGCTCGGTGAGTACGAGATCGGCGGCCTCAAGACGCTGATGCCGTTCCACACCGCGATCCTGCAGACCGAGCAGTGGGCGAACGCCGAGACCTGCCGCGATCTGATCGAGGATCGCGACTGGCTGAAGACCTTGGCGTTCCCCAAGGCCGAGAAGCCGGGGGGTGGTGAGGAGGCCGAGGAGACGGTCGAGCACGGCTACACCGTCGAGGTCTCCGGCAAGCGCTTCGACGTGAAGGTGATCGGGCCGCCGATGGCCGGCGCCGTGGTCGCCGCAAACGGCGCTTCAGCCGCCGCCGGTAAGACCGCACCGAAGCGCGCCGCGCGCGCGTCCTCAGGCGGAGGTGGGGGTGGCGGCGACACGCTCGCCTCGCCACTGCAGGGCACCGTGCTGAAGGTTGCCGTTGAGCAGGGCGCCACCGTGGAGGAGGGCGCGCTGATCTGCGTGATCGAGGCGATGAAGATGGAGAACGAGATCACGGCCCACAAGTCGGGTACCGTGACCGAGCTGCCGGTCACCGTCGGTGCCGCCGTCTCCGGCGGGGACACGCTCGCGGTGATCACCTCCGGGCCCGCCGAGTAGATCTCCTCGCCGGGTGCCGGCTTCAGGCTGGCAGGGCGGCGCGGTGGTTCGCGAGGATCTCGAGCGCCTGTGCCCGCGTCTGGGGAGCCCCGTGGCCGGGAATCACCGTCGTCGCACGCTCGACCAGGGGCTTCAGCCGGTCGAGCGTCTCCCGGTACGCCTGCGCAGAGCCGCCGGTCTCCTCGGTGATCATCGGCTCCTCGACCGGGGAGAGGTAGTCGCCGCAGACCAGGACCTCGGCCCACGCCAGCCAGAAGACGCAGCCGTCGCCGGTGTGCCCCGGTGCGGCGTGGATTTCGATCTCCTGCTCCCCGACCGACAGCCGGCCGGGCACGGGCAGCGGCTGGAACGCGCCGAGACCGAGCGGCCGCTGACGCTCGATGTAGAACTCACGGTCGAACTTGCGCAGCTTGCGCTGTGCTGCGCCCGGCGCGGCCGTCAACCGCTCTGCGGTTGGCTCGCCAACGCCTAGTGACGCTTCGGGAAACGCGAGGCGGCCGAGCACGTGGTCCCAGTCGCCATGAGTCGCGAGCAGGCCGCTGACTGGAAAGCCGGCCTGCTCGAGCAGGCCGGGGAGCGCGTCGAGCTCGTCCGGCAGCACCGGCGAGTCGATCAGGAACCCCTCGTCACCGTTGCGTACGGCGGTGCAGGTCGTCTGCCAGACCGAGCTGACGACGACGATCACGTCTTCATGGACGGCGAGGGCGCGCACGCGAGTTCACCGGGAGCCTGATGGCCGGGGTTGGAGCATGTCCACCCCGGCCCAACCGGCTGGCTAGGAGACCTCGAGCAGCTTCGCTGCTTCGCGGAGTGTCTTGACCTCGGCGTCTGGCTTCTTCTGACCCGGCTCCAGCACCTGGCCCGTCCGGTTCACCCAGATCACGGGGATCTTCTTCTTGATGCACGGCTCGACGTCGTGGTAGTAGCTGGCGGCGATGTGCACCCAGCCCTTCTTGCCGCCGATCCGCCGCTCGCACTCGGTGAAGTGGGCGGGGTCAGGTTTGTAGGAGCGGACCTGCTGCGCTGTCACCACAAGGTCGAAGTCGAGCGGCTGCCCGGTCGGTCCCTGAAGGTGCCGGCGGGTGAGGCCGAGCAGCTTGTCGTCGATGTTCGAGATCAGCCCGAGGCTGTACTTCTTACCGACCTTCTGGAGGACCGGGTTGGTCTCCTTGAACGCTGGCCAGCGCTGAACCGAATCGGGCAGGAAACCGGAGCGCGAAGGCTCCAGTGGCCAACCGGCCTCGGATGCGATCTGGACAGCGGTGCGACGCAGCACCTCGGCGTAGAGCTCATAGGAGCCCGCCTGGATCTGCTGCTGGACCGAGTGGAACAGCGGCACGACCTCCTGCGCGTCGATCGTAAAGCCGTCCCTGGCGGCTTCTCGCACGAACGCTTCGGTGGCTCCCGCGTCCCAGTCGATCAGGGTTCCGTACACATCAAAGGTGACGAAGGTGATCTGCTTTGGGATGGCCATGAGGCGGCAATTATGCCTTGCCGCCCCGGTTTGCTGCCGCTCCGGTCGCCCTGGGGGCCGCGTGAACGGCCGTTTCACTAGAGTCGGGCGATATGGACCTGCTCGAGTATCAAGGTAAGCAATTGTTCGCGCGACATGGGGTGCCCGTCCCCTCCGGCAAGCCGGCGCGCACGGTGGAAGAGGCTGTGGCCGCCGCCGATGAGATCGGTTATCCCTGCGCCGTCAAGGCCCAGGTGCAGATCGGCGGGCGCGGAAAGCTTGGCGGCATCAAGATCGCCAACAACACCGAGGAGGCTCGCGAGCATGCGGCCGCGATCCTCGGGATGGACATCAAGGGTCTGACGGTCTACGAAGTGTGGATCGAGGCCGCGTCGCAAATCGAGTCGGAGTACTACGCCTCGGTCGTGTTCGACCGCAGCGCCAAGGCGCCGCTGGTGATGCTCTCGACCAAGGGCGGCATGGACATCGAAGCCGTCGCCGACGAGGATCCCGACGCGATCGCGCATCTGCACGTCGATCCGCTGCTCGGCTTCCAGGACTTCCACGGCCGTCAGCTGGCCTTCGAGGCCGGAGTCGACGCCGACGTGGTGCGGCCGATCGGCGCGATCCTCAAGCAGCTCTACGACGTGTTTGTCGAAGAGGAGGCCACGCTCGTCGAGGTCAACCCGCTGATCATCACCCCCGAGCGCGGTGTTCGCGCTCTGGACGCGAAGGTCACGCTGGACGGCAACAGCCTGTTCCGTCACAAGGAGAACGCCGAGCTGCGCGACCTCTCGGCCGAGGATCCGCAGGAGCGGATGGCCAAGGATCGTGGTCTGACCTACGTCAAGCTCGACGGCAACATCGGGATTCTCGGCAACGGTGCCGGGCTCGTGATGTCGACGCTGGACGTCGTCAAGCTCGCGGGCGGCGAGGCCGCCAACTTCCTCGACGCCGGCGGCGGATCGAAGGCGGAGGCGATCACCTCCGCGGTCGAGGTGATCCTCGCCAACCCGAAGGTCACGGCCGTTCTGTTCAACATCTTCGGCGGGATCACCCGCTGTGACGAGGTTGCCCGCGGCCTGATTGCGGCGTTTGACCAGATCAAGCCGACGGTCCCGTTCGTGGTCCGGCTCGACGGCACCAACGACGTCGAGGGTCGCGCGCTGCTGGCCGAGGCGAACCTTCCCAACGTCTACGCCGAGGCGACGATGGACGGCGCTGCCGCCAAGGTCGTGGAGTTGGCTGGACCGGTCCCCGCCCCCGCCAAGCCTGTGGAGGCCGTTGCATGAGCATCCTGATCGATGAGAACACCCGCCTCGTGACGACCGGCATCACCGGCTCCGAGGGCACGTTCCATACCCTCCGCAACCGTGACTACGGCACCCAAGTCGTCGCCGGCGTCACGCCCGGCAAGGGCGGCCAGAACGTCGACGGGATCCCCGTCTTCAACACGGTCTCCGAGGCCGTCGACAAGGCCGGTGCCAACACCGCGATGGTGTTCGTGCCGCCGCGGTTCGCCGCGGACTCGATCCTCGAGTGCGAGGACGCCGGCATCGAGCTGATCATCGCGATCACCGAGGGGATCCCCGCGCACGACGAGCTGCGCGCCTACTCGGTGATCAAGAAGAACGGCCGCTCGCGGCTGGTCGGGCCGAACTGCCCCGGCATCCTCTCGCCCGGCAAGGCGAACGTCGGAATCATCCCGGACAAGTTCTTCAGCCCGGGCAACGTTGGTGTCGTCTCGCGCTCCGGCACGCTGACCTACCAGATCGGCAACGTGCTGGCTCAGAGCGGCTTCGGCAACTCGACGATCGTCGGGATCGGCGGTGACCCCGTGCCAGGCTCCGACTTCGTCGACATCATCGGGCTGTTCCAGGACGACCCCGAAACCGAGCTGATCGTCCTCTCCGGGGAGATCGGCGGCGATGCGGAGGAGAAGGCCGCCGAGTTCATCGCCGAGCATGTGACCAAGCCGGTCGTCGCCTACATCGCCGGCTTCTCGGCCCCTCCCGGCAAGACGATGGGCCACGCCGGCGCGATCGTCTCCGGCTCCTCCGGCGGTGCGGCCCACAAGGCAGAAGCGCTCGAGTCCAAGGGCGTTCGCGTTGGCCGCACGCCCACCCAGGTCGCCGAGTTGGCGATCGAACTGCTGGGCGCGGCCGCTTAGGGCTCCACGACCACAGGCGCCATCTCGAACCGGCACGCAAGCGATGTCGTTCGAGATGGACCTGTGGCCGTTGCGCCAGGCTGTTGCCCGGGTTCTCTTTGAGCTGGCCAGCGTGGCGTCGGCTCCGGAGCCTGGGTAGTCTCTATTGCATGCCCTCCACCATCTCGTTTGCGCGTGGCGCACCATCACTTGACATCGTCGACGTCGATGGCTTGAAGGAGGCGGCCGCGGCGGCATTTGCGGCCGATCCGGGTGGCGTGACGGCGTATGGGACGTCGGTTGGGTATGTGCCGCTGCGGGAGTGGATCGCCGGGCAGCACCATGTGCCGGTCGAGCAGGTGATGGTCACCAACGGCTCGATGCAGGCCGATGCGTTCCTGTTCGATGCACTCGTCCACGAGGGCGACAGCGTGATCGTCGAGCGGCCGACGTATGACCGGACATTGCTGTCGCTGCGCGGTCGCGGCGCTGACGTGCGCCCGGTTGAGCTCGAGCCCGACGGGATCGACGTGGCGGCTCTGGAACGGGTGCTGATCTCGGGCACGCGGCCGACGCTCGCGCACATCATTCCCAACTTCCAGAACCCCGCCGGCTACACCCTGTCGCTGGCAAAGCGCGAGCGGCTCCTGGAGCTGGCCCACGAGTACGACTTCATGGTGTTTGAGGACGACCCGTACGTCGCATTGCGGTTCACCGGCGAGCAGCTGCCGCGGATGCTCGAGATGGACTCGGAGCGCGTCGTCTACGCGTCCTCGTTCTCCAAGACGGTCTGCCCGGGCGTGCGTGTCGGCTATCTGGTCGGGCCCACCGAGGTGATCGCGAAGGTCACCAAGCTCGCGACCGAGACCTACATTTCACCGAGCATGGTGTCGCAGGGCATCGTCAACCAGTTCTGCCGCTCCGGCGCGCTTGACCGCTCGATCGCGACCGTCAAAGAGGCGCTGCGCGAGCGCGTGGCGGTGTTGGGCGCGGCGCTCGAGCGCGAGTTGCCCGAAGCCCGGTTCGTGGCACCCGAGGGGGGTTACTTCATGTGGGTCGAGCTGCCGCGCGGCACGGACGTCGCCGCGCTGTTCACGGCCGCCAAGGAGCGTGGTGTCCAGTTCGTCAAGGGCTCCGACTTTTTGCTCGAGGGCGGCGAATCGTCGTTGCGGTTGGCCTACTCGGGTGTGACCGTCGACGAGATCGAGGAGGGCGTCACCCGGCTTGCCGACGCCTACCGCGAGGTCCGCGGCGAGGTTCCCGCGGATGTCGTCTGAGCTTCCCTCCGCAGAGGTGCCCGGCCGCGGGCTCCGGGCTGAGATCGACGCCGTCGGGGATCTCGTCGGATTCACCTTCGGTGACGCCACAGGACGAATCCACCGCACGCACGCAGCGGTTTCCGGGCGGGTGTTCGGAGCACTGTCGCGGTTCACGGGTGTCGCCGACGCGTCCCAGCCGATCAAGCTCGCCCATGACACGATTGCCGGAGTGGCGTACGGTTCGACTCGCCTCATCGGTGGCGGGCTGCTGCGAGGTGCCGGCAAGGCCGCGGCGCTAGCGGCCTCCAGTCACCCTGATGCTCCACCGTCGATCGAGCGGTGGCCCGCCGGTCGCATCGTGCGCGGAGCGCTCAGTGGCGCGTTTGGCGACTCGCTGGCGGGTCAGGGGAATCCTCTGACGGTGAACATGGGTCTGCGCGTGAGCGGCCGGGACGTTGCCGTCGAGCGCGGCGCGCTGCGGGAGGCCTATCCCGATGCACGAGGCCGGGTCGCGGTGTTCCTGCACGGCCTGTGCGAGACGGAGGATGCGTGGTGGCTGTACACCGGGCGTTGCCGGACCTACGGTCAGCGGCTGCGCGACGAGCTGGGTTACACGCCGGTGTACGTCCGCTACAACAGCGGCCTGCACATTTCGGACAACGGTCGCAGACTCTCAGCGCTGCTGACGCAACTGAGTGACAACTGGCCGGTGCCGCTGCACGAGATCGTGCTGATCGGCCACTCAATGGGCGGCTTGGTGGCTCGCAGCGCCGGTTACTACGGGTCGGAGCTCGAATGGGTATCTCGAGTGCGGAGCGTCGTTTCCCTCGGCGTCCCCCACCGCGGCGCACCGCTCGAACAGGGTGCGCATGCGTTCGCGTGGCTGCTCGGCCGGCTCCCGGAGACCCAGGCGTGGGGGGAGGCGATCAACGGTCGCAGCGTCGGCATCAAGGATCTGGGCCATGGCTGGCTGACGGACGAATGTTGGGACGGCGTCGACCCCGTGACGTTCCTGCGCCGTGCCGGGGAGATGATCCCGTTCCTGCCCGGTGCCAGCCATTACTTCATCTCAGCGTCGCTGATGCGGACCCACGACCATCCGGTCGGTCGCCACATTGGCGATCTCCTCGTACTCCACGGCAGCGCCTGGGATTCGCCCAGTAGCAGGCAGGCGCTGCGGTTTCCAGTCGACAACTACCGCCACTACGGCGGCGCCAGTCACTTCGATCTCCTTGGGCATCCGGCGATCGGGGATCAGATCGTCAAATGGCTGGGCGGTGATCGGCGCCTGTTGCCGGCTGCTGCCTAGGGACCGTCGGGCGACGGCCGGAGTCGTCTCTAGCGGCCGTAGCGCTCGCGGCCGAGCACGAGCTGATCCGGAAGCGCGGTGCGCGGTGGCGGCGACGGCTCGGCCGTGACCGATACCGTCTCCGCGACGCTCGCGGTGATGGTCGCTTCGTGGTCGTCGAAGCTGACGGTCAGCTCCTGGCCGTCGGCGCCGGTGACCGTGCCGGTCTGTCCGGGTTCGACCCCGGCCTGCTTGAGGTAGTGGAGCAGGTCCTCGGCCTCGTTCTCGAGGCGCAGGATCGTGACGGTTGCGCCAACGATGCAGTCGGCCAGAGGCACGCCCTCGATCCGCTGCCCGACCTGGATCGGGTGGCCGTGCGGGCAGGTCGCGGCGTCGCCGACCGACGCTCGCACATAGGCCTCGAACCGCGGCGTCATCGCATGCTCGAGCTTCTCCGCCTCCTCGTGCACGTCGTCCCAGGGAACACCGACCACATCGGTCAGGAACCGCTCGATCATCCGGTGGCGGCTGACGAACTCCTCGGCGTCGGCGCGGCCTGACTCGGTGAAGCTGATTGTCCGGCTGCGGTCACGTGTGATGTAGCCCCCGCGCTCGAGGCGGCCGAGCATCTCCGAGACCGTCGGAGCCGAGAGCTGCATCGCGCGCGCCAGGTTCGCACCGGTCATCGGCAGGCCGGCCTCATACAGCCAGAACAGCGACTCGAGGTATTCCTGCTCGGCGACCGTCGCCTGTTCCGAGGCCATTCCGAGATCGTAGCTGGGTAGTGTTGGCGACCGATGCCGCTGCCGCTGACACCGCCTGTCGAGCCGCAGCTCGCGCGCGGCAAGCCGGATCTGCCCGAGGGGGAGGGGTGGTGCTACGAGCCGAAATACGACGGCTTCAGGGCATTGGCGTTCATCGACGGTGACGATGTCTACCTGCAGTCGCGCGGCTCACGACCGCTGCGCCGCTACTTCCCGGAGCTGGTGTTCCCTCAAGGCCGCTACGTGCTCGATGGGGAGATCGTGATCGACGCTCAGGAGGACGACGCCAACGGTGACCTGCAGGACTTCGGCGCGCTTCAGCAGCGCCTGCACCCTGCGGCCTCGCGGGTGGCGATGCTCGCCGAGCAGTCGCCGGCGCGGTTCATCGCGTTCGACGTGCTGGCGATCGAGGACGAGGTCGTGATGGAGCGGCCGCTGAGCGAGCGGCGAACGCTGCTCGCCGGGTTCGAGGGCGGCTCGGTTTCGCTGACCCCGGTCGTGTTCTCGGCGGCCGAGGCGGAGCCGTGGCTCGGCCGCGGTGAGGGCGTCGTCGCCAAGCAGCTCGACGCGCCGTACCGTCCCGGCTCGCGGACCGGGATGGTTAAGGTCAAGCGGGTGCGGACGATCGATACGGTCGTGGCCGGATACCGCCCCGGTAAGGAGGCGGGGACCGTGGGGTCGCTGATCCTCGGGCTCTATGACACCGATGGTCAGCTCCACATCATCGGTCACTCGTCGGGCTTGAAGGCATCTGAGAAGAAGGCGCTCGTCGGCCGCCTGGCCGAGTACGAGACCGGCGATCGTGGACACGGCGATCCCTCGCGCTGGGCGACCGAGCGCGACACCGAGTGGGTCGGCCTTCGGCCCGAGCTGGTCGTCGAGGTCACCTTCGATCATGCCTCGGGCGGGCGGATCCGGCACGGGACGAAGATCGTCCGCTGGCGCGAGGACAAGGCGCCGAAGGAATGCCTGCTCTCGCAGATGGACTCCTGAGTCAATAGGCTCACCCGAATGGGCGATCGGGATGAGAGGGGATAACGGATGCGTCAGCTGACCGCGCTCGACCAGCAGTTTCTCGCGCTCGAGAATTCGCGCCACGTCGGGCACGTCGGCGGGCTTGCGATTCTCGACACCTCGACCGCGCCGAACGGCGAGCTGACGTTGCTGCGCCTGCAGGGGCTGATCGCCGAGCGCGTTCGGCTGGTGCCGCCGTTTCGCTGGAAGCTCGCGCGAGGTGCCGTTCGATCTCGACTACGACTACTGGATCGATGACGCCGACTTCGACCTGGACTTCCACGTGCGCGAGATCGCGCTGGCGCCGCCCGGCACGCCCGAGCAGCTCTCAGATCAGGTCGCGCGGACTTCGCCCGCCCGCTGGATCGCGCGCGGCCGCTGTGGGAGATCTACCTGATCCACGGGCTCCCTGAGGGGCGCGTGGCGGTGATGAGCAAGATCCACCACGCGGTGATCGACGGGATGTCAGGCGCGGAGATCATGGGGTCGCTGTTCGATCTCGATGTCAACGGAGGTCCACGAGCCGCCGACGGCGACATCGACCGAGCTCGCGCACGCTCCGAGCGAGCTTGAGATGCTCGTCCGCGGTCTGCTCGGGCTGCCGCGCTACCCATTGCGGCTGCTCATCCGCGATCCCGCGTGCACTGCCCGATGTCGACCAGGTCCCGTCGCTGCAGGCGCTGCCCGGGCTGGCGCTCGCCAGCTCCGTGGCCAAGCGGATCCGACGCCCGCCGGCCGTCGCGAGCGCGTTGTCGGCGCGACGAACCTCGTGCCGCCGCGGACCTCGTTCAACACGCGCGTCTCGGCACATCGCCGGTTCGTGTTCGGGCAGCTGTCGCTTGACGAGGTGAAGGCGATCAAGACAGCGCTATGGCTGCACGGTCAATGACGTTGTCGTGTCAATCTGCGCCGGCGCCGTCCGGCGCTGGCTGATCGATCATGACGAGCTGCCGGATGACCCGCTCGTGGCGCAGATTCCGGTGTCGGTGCGGACCCCTGACCAGCGCGGAACCTTCGGCAACCGGATCCTGCTGATGACGGCCCCGCTGTTCACCAACATCGAGGACCCGATCGTGCGGCTGGAGCAAACGCACGAGGCACTCGGCGAGATGAAGGAGCGCCACCGCGCGCTTCCCGCCCAACTGCTGCAGGATGCCAACGAGTTCATCCCGCCGGCCGTCTTCTCACGCGCGGCGCGCCTGTCGTTCGGTCTGAGCTCGAGCAAGCGCGGCCGACCGATGTGGAACCTCGTGATCTCCAACGTTCCGGGTCCGCAGTTCCCGATCTACCTGGCCGGTGCTCGGCTTGAGGCCAACTACCCGATCTCGGTCATCACCGACGGGATGGGGCTGAACATCACGGTGATGAGCTACTGCGGCCACATGGACATCGGGATCGTCGCCGACCGGGAGCAGATGCCCGACGTCTGGCGGCTGATGGACGGTCTGCGTGAGGAGGTCCACGTCCTGGCGCCCGACGTCACTCCCAGTTCTCCGCAACCTTCCGAGACGGTTGCACCCGTGGAGGCTCGCCCGGCATCTTCGGGTAGTCCGGCGGGAAGTTGAGCTCGCCGCCCGGGAGCGTCTCCCAGAGGTTGAGGAGCGGCTCGAGGGAGTAGGCGTTCTCGTCCATGTCGGCCCACGGATCACCGTCTGACAGATGGTCCGGGACGGTGATGAGATTGAACTCAGCGGGGTCCGTCACCGCTGCAAGCTGAGCCCAGCTCATCGGGGTGCTCACGGGCGCCCCCGGCTTGGGTCGCAGGCTCCATGGGCTCGCGATCGTACGGTCACGGTTGTTCTGGTTGTAGTCGACGAAGATGCGCTCTCCGCGCTCCTCCTTCCACCAGTTGGTGGTGACCCCCGCATCGCGCCGTTCCAGCTCACGTCCGAAGCCGATCGCCGCGTGCCGCACCTCCTCGAACGGCCAGTCGGGCCGGATCCGGACATAGATGTGAATCCCCCGGTTGCCGCTCGTCTTCGGATAGCCGCGCAGACCCAGCTCCTCCAGTAGCTCGCGTGCCACGTTGGCGACCCGCTGCGCGTCGGTGAAGCTGGTCCCGGGTTGGGGGTCGAGGTCGAGCCGCAGCTCGTCAGGATGGTCGAGATCTGGCCGGCGGACCGGCCAGGGATGGAGCGTGAGCGTGCCCATCTGTGCCGCCCACACCAACGCCGCTGGCTCCGTCGGGCACAGCTCCTCGGCGGTCCTCCCGCTCGGGAATGTGATCTTCGCGGTCTGCACCCAGTCGGGCGCTCCCTTCGGGAGGCGCTTCTGGTAGAAGCCGTCACCGTCGTCGCCATACCCGGTCGAGAGGCGCATCCCCTCCCGGTAACCGTCGGGCCAGCGCTCCAGGGTGGTGGGACGCTCCCCGATCGCTCGGAGCAGGGGTCCGCCGACGGCCGCAAAGTACTCGCACACCGCGAGCTTGGTGATCGCCGGCGTCGTCTTCGTCGGTTCGTAGATGACGCGGTCGGGACTTGAGACCCGGACCGTCCGCTCGCCGACTTCGATCGTCGTGTGGCTGCTGGCCATCGCCTGAGAGGATGACGTGCGATGACGATTCGTGGAATCCCAGAGGCGGTGCTGCTCGCCCCCGACAAGTTCAAGGGGACGTTCAGCGCGGGTGAGGTGGCGGCTGCGCTTGCTCGCGGCGTGCGGCGCGGGGGGCGCGAGGCGTGGACGATGCCGGTTGCCGACGGCGGCGAGGGGACGCTTGCGGCGCTCGCCCCGGCGTTTGAGCTGGAGCCTATGGTCGTTGAGGTCTCTGACCCGCTCGGTCGTCCTCACAGTGCCGAGTTCGGTCTTGGCTCTGGTGGCGGACGACGTGGCTCTGGTGGCGGACGACGTGGGGCCGTTGCCGTCGTGGAGATGGCGCGAGCCAGCGGACTGTCGCTGGTGGCGGACGGCGACCGGGTCGCTGTCGATGCTTCGACGACTGGGACGGGCGAGCTGATCGCAGCCGCCGTTGAAGCCGGAGCTCAGACGGTGTACGTGACGGTTGGGGGCAGCGCCACGACCGACGGTGGCACGGGTGCGGTGGAGGCGATTCTCGACTCAGGCGGGCTGCGTGACGCGCGCCTCGTGGTGCTCTGTGACGTGCGCACAGTATTTGAGGAGGCGGCCCGTGTGTTCGGCCCGCAGAAGGGTGCTTCCGACGAGGAGGTGGCGACGTTGAGCGACCGCCTGGGCCGCCAGGCTCGTGAATACGCTGACCGCTACGGTCGCGACCCGCGCGGCGTCGCGTTCACCGGTGCGGCGGGCGGGCTGGCCGGTGGGTTGTGGGCGGCATTCGGTGCCGAGCTGGTGGCGGGGGCACCGTTCGTGCTCGACACGCTCGGGTTCGATGAACGGATGCGAGCGGCCCGGCTCGTCGTTGCCGGTGAGGGGCGGCTCGACCGTCAGAGCCTCGCCGGCAAGGCGCTCTCGGAGGTCGCCACGCGGTCGCGCCAGGCCGGAGTTCCCTGCTGCGCCGTGGTCGGCCGTAACGAGCTCGATCCGTTTGACCGGCGGATCCTCGACCTGCAGCGGGTGATCGAGGCTTCGACGATCGCGGAGCTCGAGCGGGCCGGCGAGGAACTGGCGGCAGCGGTGTGAGAAGTTAGTCCAGGAGACCAACTTCTCACACCGGAGCGCTTCAGTGCGAATGGGTCCTGGTGCGCGTGCGGGTCCGGTCGGCGGTTGTGGTCGTCGACGTCGTCGTCTGCGACGAGCAGTGATGCTTAGACGTGCACGCGGTCGTCACGGTCGTCGCTGTGCACACGCGTGAATGTGCGCCGCATGACTCGCTGCCGCTTGACGACTGGGACGTGACGGACGAGAGCACCCGATACGCGAATGTGATGCTCTTCACGATCAGTGCGGTGAACCCCCGCGGCTCGGTGAACGAGGCGATCGCGTAGCCACTGGTTGAGATCTCGCGCTCGGAGACCGGGAGCTGACTCTCGAGCTCTGCGACCACTTTCGCGACTCCGTGCTTGCCCGTGACGTTCCTGATGCCGGCGTGGACGAGTGCAAGGTTGCCGGTCACTGCAAAGGTCTTCACGTGCCCGTCCGGGAGCGTGTACTGAAAGGTGTTGACGCCGTCCGGGAAGACCGCGTAGGTGTCTGCGTTGACCTGTACGGAAGTTGGTGTTCCGTAGTAGCTATTGAGCGTCGCGAGACTTGCGCATCCAGTGCTGCTCGGCTGCGGCGTGGAGTCACCGGGGGACCGGACGGCTGTGAACACGCAGACGCCCGGTCCGCTGCCGGCGGCCAGGTTGTGGTAGCGGACGAACGCTCCGATCCCCGCGAGTCTCGGGATGTTCGCGCAGGCCGACGGGAGTCCGACGGGGGCGATCGTTGCGGGCACCAGGTAGATGCGGGTGTCACCCACCGTGCGGAGGAGGCGGACACGGTCAGGATCAAAGCTGATCGCGTGATAGCCCCGGAACAGCTTCTCGAAGCCTCTGACAGGGAGAGTGTCCGCCGCTGTTGCCGGTGACCGCAGCACGGCGAACTCTGACAGCACCGATGTGCTGGCCGAACCCGGTTGCGATCGTGCGTGCCCACTGATCCCGAACGCGGCCTGTGCACACCTGGTGAGTTCAAGCGCATTCGCGCCTGGTCGTCGCGCCGACGCCCCAACGGGCGCCAGGATGAGCACGGTTGCCACCGCGGCTGCTGCAAGCGCTGCGAGCAGCGCAAATCGTCCCCGGACCCGCATCAGAGTCACGTATCGGCAGCTGCTCGCGGAGCTTGAGCCGCTCAGGCGTCGAGGACCTCGGCCGGCGGCTGCGGGGTGTTGTCGATGTGCTTCGGGGCCGAGTGTTCAGGCAGCGCCGCCATCTGCGGCGAGAGTTCGGTCAGGCACACGCGACAGAAGTCCTCGCCGAACGGTGTCAGGTGGATCGAGCGCCGGACGACCTTGGCCGCCGTGACCGAATGGATCGCCGCCAGCACGTCAGGCTGAGCCTCGAGGACCTGGTAGCGCTTGTGGTCGCGCAGAGTTTCGCGGGAGAACCAAATCAGCCCGAGCCGGAACAGGTTGTTGAGGTACGACGGCACGCGATCGTTGTAGCGGCATCCGGCGCGCGGGCCGATCATCGACATCCCGGGGGCGATCAGATGTGAGCGGACCAATCCCATCGGCCCGCCCGTGCGCACGTCCACGACCGCCTGGGGACCGTCGAACAGCAGCAGGCGCAGGATCCGGCCCTCATCGGGCGCAAGCTCGTTGAGGATCCTCGCGTAGGCCGGGTGGGCGTCGACCTCGTGCCGGACATCGCGTGAGCGGCGCAGCAGATCCTCGCCGCCCTCGCGCAGCTTGCTTGCCGATGCCCTCCTGCTGACGCTGGCGCGTTCGCTCTGCTCGGTCGCCGCGGCGGCGGCCTGCTCCGCGGTGCTCGCCGGCTGCTCAGGCGCCGGTACCAGTCCGGCCGCCCGCCGGATCAGCGAACTGCCCGGAACGCCATCGAGCCGGCGGTCGAGGTCCGTGACCTCCGCCACCGCGCGCATGATCCGGCTGGTCTCGTCCGTCACCTCACGGGCGAACTCGAGTGCTGACTCCGGCTTCAGGACCATCCCGACCGCGCGCCGGCTCGCCTTCGCGGAGGTCTCGGCGGCCCAGACGCCGGTGTGCCACCAGGCGGAGGCGGCGACGCGTGCCAGACCCGGGACGAGCTCAATGCCCTCACGGTTGGGCTGCTCCGGAGCAGCGGGGTACTCGTCAGCCGTCACGTGCTCAGGTACCGAAGATCGCGAGATGGATGAAGCCGCCCGCGAGACCCATGACCGCGCCGTGCAGATACAGCATCCACTCGTCCTCCTTGATTGCCGCTCGCAACATCTCGACGAAGTCCCGCGACGGCAGCTCCTTGGTCCGGGCGGCGATCAGAGTGCGGATCCGGTTGCTCTGGGCCTTGCTGAAGTCCGGGTCCCGGAACGGCGTCATCGTGTACCCGACGGCCTCGTGCGCGACCGAGGCGCGGATACTGTCGTACTCGCGGGTACCGACCGCGACTCGGACCGCAGCGCGGGCAGGGCCGGCGGCCAGGTCGATCGCGGGACCCATCGCCTCCTCGAGCATCTGCTGGGTCCTGTCGCTGGACGGACCCTCGAGCAGGAAGTTGCCGATGTTCTCGAGCGTGACGACATCGTCGGCGATGATCCCGGCGTAGACCTCGGCGACCTCCTCCTGCCGGCGCAGGAACAGGCCGTGCATCTTGATCGGGCCGATGTGCCGCACATCCACCGGTTCAAAGATCACGTACATCCCGAGCAGGTTCGTCGTCCAGCCAACGAACACGCCGAGGATCGGCAGCAGCCACCAGTCGGTCACGAAGTGAGTAATGATCGCGACGGGGATCCCCAGCAGGAAGCCGAACAGGAAACCGAAGTTCACCATCAGCCGCAGTTCCTTCTTGCCAACGTCCTTGAAGATCCGGTTGACCAGCTCCGGGTTGCGCTCGAAGTGATCGATCACCATCAGCTTCGGATCGAGCAGCAGATCGATGTACTCGCCGATCTCATCGGTGATCTGCTTGACGATCCCGGGCAGCTGCGACTGGACTCTGTCGTAGACGGCCTGACGGGCCCGCGGCGGCAGCCCGGCCCACAACCCCGGCTGCTCGGCGCGCATCGTCCGGTCGACGATGTTCGGGATCTCTGGCCCGAACATCTCGACGATCTTGGCGGCAATCTCATCAGGTTCGAGCTGCTGGTAGAACTCGGCCGGCGTTCCGAGCTTGGCGATCGCCTTGTCGACCGCGATCGATCCCATCTTCGCTGCACGGGCGGGCACGATGCCCTGCCAGCCGAGCCGACCCTCCATCCAGCCCGGGATCTCCTGAAGCTTGCGCGGCAGGAGCGTCGCGAGGTCCTGCAGGTACGGGATCCGGACCCCGTAGAGACGGACTGGGTTGAACAGCATGATCAAACCCGTCCAGTTGATCAGCCAGCCGACCGCGCCCGTAAAGAACGGGATAGTCGCCAGCCTGACCCAGTCCGCAGTGCTCACGTTTCCTCACCTCCCGGGCGGCCGAGATGGCCGCCGCGCGAGGTGACTCTATTTGGTTACGCGACCGTAGGCATCAATGGGCGAAGGCTTTCTTGGGGCCGGTGCTGGGTCGTGGCAGCGGGGCCGTGAGCGACTCGAGTTCGGCGGTCGCGCCATGGATGTGTTCGAGCAGCGCGTCGCCCATATCCATGTTCATTCCCGCCCGCACGACGATCCGCAGGACGTTCAGATCCTGGCGATTCTCGGGGAAGCTGTACGCCGGAACCAACCAGCCGCGTTGGCGCAGCTTGTCGGAGACGTCGTAGACGGTGTAGTTGGTGATGTCGTCTCGCAGCTTGAAAGCGAACACCGGCAGCTCATCGCCGCGGGTCAGGCATTCGTACGGACCGATCTGAGCGATCTCATCGGCGATGTGGGTGGCGACGTCCTGGGCGTTCTGAATCACCCGGGTGTATCCCTCGTGACCGAGACTCGTGAACATGAAGTACTGGAGGATCACCTCGCTGCCGGGCCGCGAGAAGTTCAGCGCGAACGTCGGCATGTGACCGCCGAGGTAGTTGACGTCGAAGATCAGTTCCTTCGGAAGCGCCTCGGCATTACGCCAGATCGCCCATCCGACGCCGGGATACACGAGCCCATATTTGTGGCCGGATGCGTTGATCGATTGCACCCGCTTGATCTGAAAGTCCCACTTCAGGTCCGGCTGCGCGAACGGTGCCACGAACCCGCCCGAGGCCCCGTCGACGTGCAGGGGGATATCGAGACCCGTGTCGGCCTGAAGCTTGTCGAGCGCGGCGGCGACCTCCTCGACCGGCTCGTAGCTGCCGTCGAATGTCGACCCCAGCACAGCGACAACGCCAATGGTGTTCTCATCGCACAGTGCAACGGCCTCCGCGGCTCCGAGATGGAAGCGGTCGCCCTCCATCGGGACGAGCCGCGGCTCGACATCCCAGTAGCGCATGAACTTCTCCCAGCAGACCTGAACGTTGGTGCCGGTGACCAGGTTGGGCCTGCCGGTCGGCTTGCCCTCAGCCTCACGCTTCTGCCGCCAGCGCCACTTCAGCGCCAGACCCGCCAGCATCGCCGCCTCACTCGAGCCGGTGGTCGAGCAGCCCGTCGCATTCTCCGCCTCGTCGGCGTGCCACAGGTCCGCGATGATGTTCACGCAGCGGCGCTCGAACTCGGCGGTCTGCGGGTATTCGTCCTTGTCGATCATGTTCTTGTCGGCCGTGTCACTCATCAACCGGTCGGCGATCGATGGCATCCACGTCGTCACAAACGTCGCCAGGTTGAGTCGCGCCTGGCCATCGAGCAGCAGCTCGTTCGACAGCAGCTCGTAGGTCAGCTCGGCCCCGAGCCCGTGATCCGGCAGGCATCCGTGCGGGATGCGGACCCCGACGTCGTGGTGGACGGGCGCGCCGCTCTTTCGCGGCTGACAACTGCTGGTCGTGTGCGTGCTCAGTCCCAACGTGTCCTCCTCGGGCCGTGGGGTGGGTTATCCCCCTCATCATCCCCGGGATCACCGGTCCCAGTGTTGGCATGCCGAGAAGCTCGGGCTTCACCGCGGTCGGCGCTGGCGCGAGACCAGCTCCGTCAGATGCGGTCGGGGATGACGCATC
The DNA here is from genome assembly GCA_963778315.1 of uncultured Conexibacteraceae bacterium. Lineage (GTDB taxonomy): Bacteria > Actinomycetota > Thermoleophilia > Solirubrobacterales > Solirubrobacteraceae > Palsa-465. The sequence continues at coordinate 32,756 of CAVZTZ010000003.1, forward strand.
CGAGCCGATCGAGGTGGTCCTCGAATTCGGCGCGATCCCGGTCGCGCCGGAACGGCTCGTTGCCGTCGCGCAGGAGGTCGGAGATCCGCTCGAGCTCGAACAGCAGCGCGAGCTTGCCGGGCGGGTCATCACAGCGGCCCGTGTCGTACAGGCTGACCCATTCGGCCAACGCAGCGAGCGTCTCGACCAGGACGCCACTCTCCCACCACCTGGTGCGAACAGGGAGGTCGTAGCGCAGCCTCAGCCAGCAGACCGAGTCCCACAGCTGCTGAAACCACATCCAGCGCTCGCCCGGCTCCAGCCGCTGCCATGGCATTGGCCAGTCGTACGTGCCCAGGGCGTCCGGGTCCTCGTCGTCGATCAACTGCGACGCCTCAGGCTCGTCGGGGTCGACGCCGAAATCGAAGGCCTCCTCGGGGTTCATGATGCTCCTTTAGGGGTCGGGTTGGGCCAGCCCCGTTGGGCTGGCCACGGTGGGCGGGTTGCGGTCCGTGGTGCCGCGGGCGAGCGCCCGCAGACGCCGGTGCTCGAACCACCGGCGCAGCCGGACGACGACCGGCGGCAGCCGGCCGTACAACAGGACCGCGCGACCGTCGGGCAGCTGACGCAGCGCCTCGGGCGCGAGCAGGGGAAGCCGACGGGTGCCGGTCGACTGACTGGCGCCGCCCGCTCCGCGGGTCCGGGTCAGCTCGTAGCGGTCCGTCTCGCCAAGCAGCCCGGAGAAGTAGCGCAGCGTCTCGAGGTCGGCGATTCCGGGCAGAAGCATCCGCGCGCGGTGACTGTTGACGACGGTTTCCGCCTGTTGGCCGTACCGCGAGCGCGCCTGCGCCAGGTCGTGGAAGATCGAGACGAGCTGGATGTTGTGGCTCGGGGCGGTTGATGCGATCTCTGCCAGGTTCGGGATCGGCGCGACGTTGCCGGCCTCGTCAAGACACAGGAGCAGGGGGCGGGGCAGGCGCCCGCCGTGTTCGTTGGCGCGCGCGTACGCATAGTCGACCAGCTCACCGAGCAGCGCCAGGAAGATCGGCCGCAGCAGCTTCGATGCCTTCGCATCGCCGACGAGGTACAGGGTCGCGCCGCCGTCGATCACACGCTCGGGGGTGATCTCGCAGCGATGCGCGGAGCGGGCGACCCGTTCGAAGCGATACGCCCGCAGCAGTGCCTGCGCCGTCGCCTCGATCGAGGAGCGCGTCCGGTCGGCCTGGCGCTCGAACGCCTGCACCGCCTCATACGCCGCGTGCGCATCCGCCAGCTGCCTGGCGTCACCGGCCTGCTCAGCAAGGCGCTCGAGGGCGGCCTCGAGCTCACGCGTCCCCTGGCCGTAGGTCCACCGGACGAGCTGTGAGATGCCGCTGCCCGTCGCCTGGGCGGCGTACAGCAGCGGTGCCATTCGCTGTTCGGCGGCGACTGCCCAGAAGTCACCCCCCTCGACGCCACGCTGGTCGAGCTCACCGGCGGCCGCCAGCCGCCACGCGACCTCGAGCGCTCCGTCCCATGTATCCGCGCCGCGCAGCGGCGACCAGGTGTGGGTCGGTCCGCCCGCCAGCCCGAATGGGTCGAACACGAGCACCTCTCCGAGCGCGCGCCGCCGCCGCTCCGTTGCGGCGAGCAGGTCGGTCTTGATCGACGAAGCGACTGCCGGGCCGTCCCACTCGAGCAGGGCCGGGATCGCCAGGCCTGCCGACTTGCCGGACTGAGGTGGGCCGAACGCGACGAGCGCGTGGCGGGCCTCTGCGTACAGGGTGTGCCCGCGGTGACGGCCAAGCGCGAGGCGCCCGTGCCGCCCCGCGCGTCCGCGGCGCGCCCGCAGCGGCCGCAGATCGAGGGCTGAGGCCCATCGCGCGCCGCTGCGATCGGACCTGGCCGGACGCGGCCGTCCGGTCAGGAACACGGCTCCCAGAGCAAGACCGGCGCAGATGATCACCGGCAGGTTCACGCGGATCCGCGCCGGGTCTCGATCCGCATGCCGGTGTCGGTGTCGGTCAGCCGTGACTCGAGCCGGGAGCGGAGGTGCTGGACGACGAACGACCGGGAACCCACGCGCCACAGGGCCTGACCGCATGACAGCCTGGTCAGCAGCTGGGCCTCGGTGCTCGACAGCCCGAGCAGCGACCGATTCAGTTCAATCTGGCTCTCGTCCTGGTGGTAGACGATTCGGGTCGAGGCATCCGCGATCAGACCCTCGGCGATCCGTGCGGCCCGCGACCCGGAGTCGCCGGCGGCTTGGAGATCACCGAGCTTGTGCAGGACCACGAGGTTCATCACGCCGAACTGGCGTGCGAGCTTGAAGTTCGACTGGAACCACTCGCCAAGGCCCGTGTGCTGGATGATCTTCCACGACTCGTCGGCGACGTTGATCAGCCGCTCGCGGCTGGCGGTCCCGGCCAGGCGCGCAAGCAGCGCGCTGATCCAGGCGGTCGCGCAGGCCATCAGGATCCCGACGGCAGGCGAGTCACGCACGGCGTGGAGGTCGAGCACCACCAGCCGGGCGTCGAGATCGAGCCCCGGAGTCGTCGGCCCGTCGAACAGGCCGCGCAGCGGTCCTTCGCACAGGTCCTGAACCGCAAGCGCGGCGCGCCGGGCGTCCTGCGCCAGCTGCGTCGGGGTGGTCGACAGGCGTGCTGCCATCTCAGCCGTCGGCGCGAACATGCACGACGCGACCGCGGGCAGGGTCGGCTCCGGGTCGGTATCCGCGACCACCCGCAGCGCCTCACGCAGCGCTGCGGCCTCCCGCTGTTCGAGCGGCGCGCCGATTGCGGTGGTGGCGATCGCCCGCAGCAGCTCGAGCCGTGCGTGTTCCTCGGGCCGGGTCGTCAACGGGTTGAGCCGGACGCCCGAGCCGGGCGCGAGCGTCACCGGCCGCACACCGACGGCCTCGCACAGTGGCCCGTACTCGCGTTTGATGTCGAGGACGAACGCACGGCGTCCGAACAGCAGCATCCGCCACAGGAGGGTCTTGACGAGCGCGCTCTTGCCCTGGCCGAGCTTGCCGAGCACGATCACGTTCGGATCGTCGAGGCGACCCTCCTCGTAGAGCACCCAGGGGTCGAAGCAGAATGCCCCGCCGGTGCCGTCGCGGCCGATGAACGCGCCGCGGCCACCGAGGCCGCCGCTGGTGACAAACGGGTAGATCGCCTGGGCGTGACGGGTCGTCGCCCGGTGCCCTGGCCGGGCTGCGCCGTTTCTCATCGCAGCCCCCGCGCCAGCGGCAGGGTGAAGGTGAACGCCTCGGCCTGCTGGCCGTACATCCGGAACAGCTCGACTCGGGCCCGCGCAGCCTGTTGCAGCGTGTCGGCGCATGCGCGGCGCAGATCGCCGGCATCGCGGCCCGTGACCGTCACGAAGCCGGCGAATCGGACCTCACCGTGTCCGGCGGCGAGCTCGGCCTCGCGCCGGGCGGCTGACTCCTGCGCGATCCGCTGGCGTGCGGTCTCGGACTGGCCGAAGCGGCGCCTGAGCTCGCGGTCAGCTCGATCCCGCGTCACCGCCGCCTCCGCGTCGCGTGCGGAGCGCTCAGGCGCCATCGGCTCAAAGGTGACGGCGACGGTGCGGACCGTGCCCGACGGTCCGAGCAGCGACTGCATGAAGGTCGGCGCGACCTCGATGCGCGGCCAGTTGCCGACCCAGTACGTGGCGTGGCACGCGCCGTCGGCGCGGTAGTGGTCCCACTGCTCCTGACAGCCAAGCGGTGTGGCGTGGATCGCGGCGAGCCCGTCCCGGTCGCGATCGACGGCCTCGAGTGCAGCCAGCGTTGGCCGCACGTATGGGTCGAACGCGGTGCGCAGCGCCCGGGCGAGCTGTCCGGCGGTCAGGGCTCCGAGCACGTGGACCTCCGCCTCCTCGAGGTTCCGTGCAACGCGCTCCGCCTGTTCGATCAGGGCCGCGCGGGCTGCAGTGGCGCCCCCGCGAACGCGCGCGGCGTCGATCTGCAGCGCCAGCAGGATCTCGTGCTGGTGAAGGACCGGCGCGCTCGAACCGATCAGCTCGAGATAGGACTCGACCAGGGGTGCGCCCCGTGCCGGCAGTCCCGGGTCGCGGGCGTCATGCAACCACCGAGCAAGCTCGTCGCCCTCGGCGGGGGCGGTCCTCTCGACCCACTGCAGGCGCCGGATCGGCGCGGTTGCCGCTGAGAGCAGGACTCCCCAGTGGGCCAACCGCCGCTCCTGGGCGTTGTGGTCGAGCAGCTCGAACGCCGACACCTGACAAGCGAGGACCGCTGTCAGATGGCGACCGCGCAGCTCCGAGATCGCCCCGACGGGGCGCTCCCGGTAGGCGAGATCGAGCAGCTCGACACCCTTCAGAGCTGGCGGCGGCTCGGGAGCGGGTCCGGTGCCTGATGTGCCCAGCGATCCGCGGAAGCCGACGCGCGGAAGCCGCGACCGGTGCCGGTGCGCCCCGCCGGCCCGGTGCAGCGCGAACGCGACCGCGGTCGGGGCCCACTCCGCGACGGTGGCTCGGCCGAGGGGGACGGTCGCGAGGAGTGCCGCGAGCGCAAGCACGGCGATCGCCGCCACCGCACCGGCGGCTGCCGGCAGCGCGTTGAGCACCACAACTGCGAACAGGGTCGCACCTGCGACGGTGATGGCCTGGCTCGTCCGCATTGGGCCGAGGAGGCCGCGGCGCTCGAGCGGGCCGAAGCGGTAACGCAGCGGTTCGCCACTCACGCCGGATCCTCCCCGGGGTGCTGCCCCCGATCCTTGCCACGTTCGGGCGGCATCCAGAACTCCTCACGCCAGAACTCCTGATTCCTTGCGCTCTCTCGGAACTGCTCGATCTCAGCCGGTGGTGGCTCGATGCAATCGGGCCTCGGGTCGTCGGCCCACGGGTCGTCCGGATCTGGGAGCGACGCCGGAGGAGCGCCGGACTCCGCAGCGGCCGGAGCACCGTCTGAGGACGCCCGGGCACCTCCGGACCCGACGCTCCGCGGGTACACGGGCCGGCCCCACGCATCGGTTGATGGAGGGTTCACCGGTCGGCCCCACGCATCGGTTGTCGCATCACCACCACCCGAACTGGTGGCCAGCGCTCCGGTTCCGCCGGCGAGCGGTCGGGTCCCGCCTGCCAGCGCTCCCGTCCCGCCCGCCAGGGCTCCCGCTGGGGAGATGGCGCTCCCTGCATCAGCGTCACGGCCCGGCGCCGCTGACCGCTCGTCGAGTGAACCAAGGTCGCCGGTCTCCGAGGTCGAGTCTCGGCGCAGCATCGCCGGCAGCGCAGCGGCGTAGTCGAGCCCGTGTGTGGCGTACTCGATCGCCTTCTCCGGAAGGTAGGCGGCATGCCGCCGGGACTCGCCGCTCAGCACGCCGGCGGCCGCGGCACCGATCTCGGTGAACGGCAGCAGGCGCAGCAGCGCCCACGGCGCGAACGCCGACAGGAGCACGAGCGTCATCGCCGGGAGCATCAGCGACACGCCGCCGGTGGCCACATGCCCGAGCGCCGAGCCGGCAAGTGACAGCACGGCGACGATCACGAACTTCGACAGGATCAGTGCCAACAGCAGCTCCAGCATGCGCGTGGTCCAGACCCGCCGCGCCGGCCACACCAGCGCCGCGAACGCGAGCGGCAGCATCAGCACGACGACGTACACCGCTGCGTCGCGAATCAGCATCTCGATCGCCAGCGCGATCGCGGCGGCGATCGTCACGAGCGCCAGCACGATCGCCAGGAAGGCCGATCCAGCGACAAATGAGGTGCCGCTGAAGACGCGTGCGGCAGCGACCAGGAACCCTGCTCCTCCACCGGCGCCGGGACCTGAGACGAGCGAGCACATCTGATCTGTGGCCGCCAGGAGCAGCATCACGACCGGGGCGGTCAGGCTGACGCCGATCATCGCCAGCGGCAGGTAGCCGAAGGCCGCGCGCAACAGCAGCGCGAGGTCGGAGCGGATCAGCGCCTGGATCGCAGCGGCGAACAGGAACGGCACCGTCAACATTGCGGCGATTCCCGCGACCCGCCAGTACTCGATCGAGAACCAGGCGCTGGTCAGTTGCGGTGCGGTCGCGCGGCTGATCAGGTCGGCGACGGTCGTCAGCGCCGCCTTCGCACCATCCAGCACCCAACTGCCGGCGACGCGGAGCGCGACGCTGGCAAGCAGGCTGGCGCCTCCGCTTGCAAGGCCCCCGACGAGCCCGCCGACGAACGAGAACACACTGGCAAACGGCAACGCGATCGCGGTCATTTCACGCCCGAGCCCAGCTGCGAGAAGAAGTTGACGAGGCCCGGGGCAGCGCCGATCACCAGGGCTGCGGCCGCCGAGACGAGTGCCGCCATCCGTCCCCTCGCGGCGTAGTGATGGCTGTTGGAGTGCGAGGCGACCGCCCACACCGCGGCGCCGATGAACGCCCCGAGGACCGCCAGCGACAGGGCCCAGGCATCGGCGCCGTCAATCAGCTTCTGGAGCACGTCGCTTCCGGGCAACCCGCTCGGATCGGGCGTTGCGCTCACCGCGGCGGCGGCGAGGAAATACGATGACATGACCCCTCCTATCAAGACGATTGATACCAATTGAGTGACATACAGTAGCGCCATGACTAAACGATGTGGTAGCTTCTTTTGCATCAAATTAGTCTCAATTGGAGCTATACGATGCGAACTCGAAGCAGTGCAGCCGCCCGGCGGCCCGCCACCACCGTCGATGCCACATCCCTGTATCCACAGCTCAAGCGAGTGCTTTCCAGCTGCGTACAGGCACCGTCCTGGGTCCTTGATGACGCGGCCCAGACCGCCTGGATCCAGCTGCTCGACGCCCCTCACCCGGTCGCCCCGGAGCACGCACTGGGATGGTTGGCGACGACGGCGCGTCGTGAGGCCCTGCGCCTGATGCGGTTCGAGGCAGCGGAGACCCCGCTTGATCAACCGGTCACCGCGGTTCAGTCCGGCGCTCCGCTGTGTGCGGCCACGCAACCGCCGCTGCCGCCGGCGATCGCCGAGCTGCGGGAGCGGTTACGGCGGATCGACCGGCTGCCGATGCGCCAACGCCGGATGATCTGGTTGCAAGCCGCCGGATACGACTACGAGGAGATCGCCGAGAACTCCGGGGAGACGCTCCGGTCCGTTGAACGGCAGTTGCGTCTCGCGAAGAAGCGGATCGGCGCCCGCCGTCGCATCAGCGACGAGTCGAAGCGTCGGAGAAGCGAGGCGCCGGAGCGTCGGAGAGGCGAGGCGCCGGAACGTCGGAGAGGCGAGGCGCCGGCACGTCAGGTGACGGCGGCCTGACGGCGGTGCAGGCGCGCCTCGCGACGGGTCTGCTCGAGGCGCTCGCGGTAGGCCACCGCCAGCGCCCCGCCGACCGCGAGCAGCGCCCAGGTGAGGGGGTCTTCGAGGTAGGCGGCATAGAGCATCGTGTGCAGCAGCAGGGCGAGATAGGCAGCACCGAGCGCCGCCCGGAATGGGTCGGAGCGAGCGCCACGCAGCAGCGTGCGCAGCGACGCGAGGACGAGCGCGATGTAGGCGAGCAGGCCGATCAGCCCCTGCTCGGCGGCGATCGTCACCGGGATCGTGTGGGAGGCGGTGGCGCCGTTGCTCTGGGCCCCAGGGTTCTGGCGCCGGTATTCGGTCACGAACGCGCCCGAGCCGTAGCCCCAGACCGGGCGATCGCCGAACATCCCGATGCCCCCGGTGACGAGGTTCGCACGGCCGCTGGAGGCTCCATTCAGGCCCTGGTTGAGCCCGAAGGTCTTGGGGGAGATCGCGACGGCGGCACCCCCCACGACGACCACAGCGACGGCGACCACCACCACGGGTTTGATCCGCCACCGCATCGCCGCCAGCACCGCCATCCCGACGAGCAGCGCCGCCAGGCTTGAGCGCGACAACGTGAACACCAGGCAGACCCACAGCGCCGCCAGCGTCACCGAGACCACGATGACGACCCGAGGGTTCCGGTCATAGAGGAGTGCTGCCACCAGCAGGATCATCACCAGCGCGAGGTAGCGGCCGAAGATGTCGGGGTCGTAGAAGACCGAGTTGACCGTGAAATATTGGTGAATCTCGTTAGCTGCGATTGCCTTGGGATTAAGCAGGAGGTGCTTGGTTGCCTCCTCGACGTACCCGATGCAGGAGAAGACGACCGCCAGGCCGGCCACCACGCAGAGGCAGCGGACCAGCAGCTGCGCGGTCCCAGTTCAGATCGCGCAGCCGCGCCAGCAGCAACGCGAACGGGACGTAGAAGAACACGAGGTTCTGCAGCGCCGCGGTGAAGTCGACCGAGTAGGTCGCCTGGATTCCGTAGAGCACCACGTAGATCCCCAGCAGTCGCTCGAACAGGTGTGGCGGCGTCCGCCTGTGCGGCGCGCCCTCGGATCGCAGCACCGGAACCAGCCATCCGAGCGCCCCGGCAGCGATCACGAAATACAGCGGAACCAGGAGGTTCGATGTGGTGCCGCCCGCCTGAATCGGGATCCTGAACGGGAGCGCGGCCATCGCCGCCAGGGCCAGCCAGCGAGGGTGGCGGGCGAGCACCACCGCACACCCGATCAGCACCAACAGCAGAACGCCCGCGGCGACCGCCGCCTCGAGCGGATGGCGGTGGATCACCGACAGCTGCGGCGAGTGCCAGATGTCTGCCAACAGCAGCACCGGCGCCAGTACAAGTGCCCCGAGAGTCGCCCACGCGCGTGGTTTGTCGTCGCGCGCGACGATCACGATCGCGGCCAGCGCGGCGACCGCGATCACCCCCAGCTTCGGCAGCGGACCCGACAGTGCGGCAATGGTTAACACGCCGCAGAGCCTAATGCCGCGGTCGATCCTCTACTCTGTGCCGCGATGTCCCTCGCCAAGCTCTTGGTGGCTTGCGGGATCCTGGCGGTCGTGTTGAGCGCATGTGGTATTCAGCCCAAGCCGCTCGCAGGTAGCCCTCACGTGGACCGAGCCTCCGGCAACCACGCGTTCGTAGATGATCCCCGCACGGCCCACCTTCCGTGTCTGCGTTCAGATCATCTGTCGTTCCGGCGGTACCGGACGAAGGATGGCCAGCTGCCCGCAATCCAGGTCGGCACGCCTCCGAGCGGCCCGACGATCGTGTTCCTGCCGACGACCGAGGCGGCCACCTACGCTCAGATGTCCAACCAGGAGCAGGGCGCCGAGGTGATCGGTCAAGCGCTCGTCTATCCGAACCATGCCGGTAACCAGGTGATGGCTGAGGTCGAGCAGTGCGTCGCGCTGAAGGTGGAGGGCTGATGGCGGCCGTCCCGACCTCTGAGCCGGTGATCGCCGCCGCGTGGGGTCGCTCCCGGAAGCGTCGTCACACCCAAGCTCCCGTGGCTGACGCCCTGGCGGCTCTATGGGCTGATCATCGTCGCGGGGCTGACGCTCGGCGCGCTGTCACTGCTCGGGCCCTCGACGCCGAGCTACGACCCGTGGGCGTGGCTGGTGTGGGGCAAGGAGATCCTGCACGGAACGCTGCACACCCCGGGCGGCCCGACCTGGAAGCCGCTGCCGGTGGTCTTCACGACGATCTTCGCGATCTTCGGCAAGGCGCAGCCGAACCTGTGGCTGATGGTCGCCCGCGCCGGTGCGTTCGTGGCGACGGTGATGACCGGCAAGCTCGCGTTCCGGATGACCACCTGGCTCGCGCAGGGCACCGACACCAACGGTCTGCTGCCCGGCATCCTCGCCGCGGTCGCCGCGATCGTCGGCCTGGCGTTCTCCAGCAACTTCCTGTCCTCGAGTGCGCTCGGCTACTCCGAGGGATTCGCGATCGCGGCGATCATGATCGGCGTCGAACGGCACCTCGACGGGCACTATCGCCAGGCATTCGCGCTCGGTTTCATCGCGGCGCTCGACCGGCCCGAGGTGTGGCTGTTCTGGGGCCCGTACGGGCTGTGGCTGATGTGGAAGGACCCCGGCGCGCGGCCGCTCGTGATCGGCCTGGCACTGGCGACGCTGGCGCTGTGGTTCGTGCCGCAGAAGTGGGGCAGCGGTTCGTGGACGAGCGGCATCTCCCGCGCGAACAACCCGCGCAGCAACAGCGCCGCGTACGCCAAGTGCCCGTTCTGCACCGAGTTCAAGAAGGACGAATGGCCGCTGGTACTGCTGCGCACCAAACTCGCCGCCCTGGCCGCGATCCTCGCCGCCTGCGGGATCCTGCTGGCGGGCTGGCGGGCGGCGAGCCGGACCGCGGTCGGCGTCAGCGTGCTCGGTTTCAACCGCCGGGCGCTGAAGCTCGACACCCCGCGCAGACGCGCGATCATGGTCGTCCTGTCCGCCGGCATTCTCGGCTTCGGCTGGTGGGTCCTGATCGCGCTCGAGACCCAGGCTCACTTCTCGGGCAATACCCGCTACATCGTGATCGGGTCGGCGTTCATCTATCTGTGCGGCTCGATCGCGTTTGGGTGGGCCGCCGTTGAACTGGCCGGGCTGGCCAAGAGATGGCGGGCCAGCGGGCCCGCCTCCCGAACCCCTCGGCTGGCGTCCTACGGCGCCACGGGTCTGATGGCGCTGGTGTTCGCGTTCGCGCCGCATTGGGTGGGAGGTAGCCTGATCAGCCTCGGTAAGACCCACAAGTCGCTGCTGTTCCAGGCCGATCTGCGCACCAGCCTCGAGCGCCTGGTCGCCGAGGACGGCGGCGTCGCCAGGGTCAAATCGTGCGGTGCCGGCCACGTGATGGTCGAGGGCTTCCAGGTACCGATGGTCGCCTGGTACCTGGGCGTCAAGACGCTTGACGTGCAGGACCAGCCCTCGAACCCGACCCAGGGCCCGCCGTGGCCGAATGTCGTTTTCCAGGACCGCGACACCGGGAATCCGTACCAGCCGGTGCTGCCGTTGTGGACGACCATGAACAATTGGATCAAGGACGGCGCCCACTACACCATCCGCACGTCGATCAATATGCGCTCATTCGTGGACTGCAGCATGCAGGCCAATGACCCGCAGCAGGTTTGGAGCCGCTGATGACCACCACCGCAGCCACTCACCCCTCGCAGCGGCGGATTCCGAATCTCCGCCCGGAGAAGCTCGTCCGTGAGTACCGGTTCTGGATGCCGGGCTGGCTCGAGCGCCGGTCGCAGACGTTCCGCACGGGCCTGTTCCTCGTGGTCCTGTGCGCGATCTCGATCGTGTTCCGCACCCGCGACATCGGCGGCCAGTTCTGGATGGATGAGGGCATCGCGGTCGGGATCTCCTCGCACTCGCTGACGGCGATCCCCGGGATCCTGCGGATGGACGGGTCGCCGCCGCTGTACTACCTGCTGCTGCACATCTGGATGGCGATGCTCGGCAATTCCGAGGCGTGGACCCACACGATGTCGCTGCGTGTTCGGGATGCTGACCGTGCCGATCGGCTACTGGGCGGGCAACTCGCTCGTCAACCGCCGCACCGGCTACATGGCCGCGATCCTGTTCGCCTCGAGCGCGTTCATCACCTCCTACAGCCAGGAAACGCGGATGTACTCGATGATGGCGCTGTGGGGGCTGATCGCGACGACAGCCTTCATCCACGCGTTCGTCTACCGACGGCGCAAGTACGTGATCCTGTACGGGATCTCGCTGGCGCTGATGCTGTACACGCACGCGTGGTCGTTGTTCTTCGGTGCCGGTTCGCTGCTGTCGCTGATCGTGCTCTACCGGATCAGCGACGACGAGACCCGCAAGGACTTCATCAAGGACGTCGTCTATTCCTACGTCGGCGCCGGGGTCCTGTTCCTGCCGTGGCTGCCGAACTTCATCTGGCAGTCGCTGCACACCGCCGCCCCGTGGGACTCGATCCCGCGGCTCGGCGCGCCCGTGCAGCTCGCTCGTAACCTCGTCGGTGGCGACGACATCACCGCGGCGCTCGCTCCGGCGGCCGTCATCGGCCTCTCGGACATGATCGTCAAGAAGGGCCGTAACAGCTTCGAGGCGCGGATCATGTGGATGCTGATCGCGATCCCGACGCTGACCCTACTTGTCGCCTGGCTGGCCTCCCACATCACGCCGGCCTGGGTGCCGCGCTACTTCGCGCCGATCCTGGCGCCGATCGCGCTGCTCGGGGCGCTTGGCCTCGCCCGTGCGGGGGTCGTCGGGGCCGTCTGCCTGGCGCTGTCAGTCTGCTTCCTGCTCGACTACACCGCGTACGTCCCGCAGTACAAGAGCGACGTCAAGGACATCGCCGGCGAGATGAACCCGCACCTGCACCGTGGTGACCTGGTGCTCGTCGGACAGCCCGAGCAGACGCCGCTCACCCACTACTACTTAGCCGGCGGGCTCAGATTCGCCAACACGATGCAGGGAATGGACAGCCAGCCGTCCTACATGGACTGGGTCAACGCGTTGCCGCGCTATCAGAAGCAGAACCCCTTCACGGCGGCGCCGGCGCTGATCAACTCCCTCAAACCGGGCCAGCAGCTGCTGTGGATCCGGCCGTTGACCGAAGGCGAGGTCAACTGGAAGGCATCGTGGACCTCCCTGATCCGGCGGAGGTCGGCACAATGGGGTGAGGTCATCCAGTCCTATGTCAACCGCGGGCAGCTCGTCGTCGAGTCGTGGGCGCCGCACAACTACCGAGGCAGCTGCTGCGTCGCCGACAGCGCCGTTCTCTACAAGAAGCTTTAAACGGGAAAGGCCCACATGTCAGACACGACTCCTCAAGTTGCGCCCGCCCTCGGGGCCGAGATCACCGCTGAGCACCCGGTGGTGGTGCTCGGTGGCGGCCCCGCCGGCCTGACCGCCGCGTACCAGCTGGTCAAGCAGGGCAAGGCCGTCGTCGTGTTGGAGTCGACTGACGCGCTCGGCGGGATCGCCCGGACCACCATCAAGGAGGGCTTCCGGTTCGACCTCGGCGGCCACCGCTTCTTCACCAAGGTGAAGGAGGTCGATGACCTGTGGCACGAGATCATGGGCGACGACTTCCTGCAGCGTCCGCGCCAGTCGCGGATCTACTGGAACGACAAGTTCCTCGAGTACCCGCTGCAGGGAATGGACGTGATCAAGCAGCTTGGCCCGATCGAGCTGATGCGCTGCGGGATCTCCTACCTGTGGGCGGCCGTGAAGCCGAAGGGCAACGAGGACACGTTCGAGGACTGGGTCTCCAACCGCTTCGGCAAACGGCTCTACAACCACTTCTTCAAGACCTATACGGAGAAGCTGTGGGGTGTGAAGGCGACTGAGATCCGCGCCGAGTGGGCCGCCCAGCGGATCAAGGGCCTGTCGTTCTTCGCCGCCGCCAAGGCCGCGTTCTTCGGCAACGAGGGCAACGAGATCAAGTCACTGATCTCCAAGTTCAACTACCCCAAGTACGGCCCCGGCCAGATGTGGGAGAAGATGGCCGACGCGATCAAGGCGGGCGGCGGCGAGATTCGCCTGAACGCACCCGTCACGAAGCTCGTCATCGAGGGCGGCAAGGTCGCCCAGGTGATCGCCGGGGGCGAGACGCTCACCCCCTCGCACGTGATCTCATCGCTGCCGCTGCGCACGACGGTCGGGATCGCCGAGCCCGAGGCTCCGGTTGACGTGCGTGACGCCGCGCGCGGCCTGCGCTACCGCGAATTTCTGACCGTGTTGCTGGTGATCGGCGGTCACGACCTGTTCCCCGACAACTGGATCTACATCCACCAGCCCGGCGTGCGGGTGCTGCGGATCCAGAACTTCAAGTCGTGGTCCCCGTACATGGTCCCCGAGGGCTCCAAGGACGCCAGCGTCGGGATGGAGTACTTCTGCTTCGAGGGCGACGAGCTGTGGAACACCGATGACCAGCAGCTGGTGAAGATGGCGTCGCAGGAGATCGAGAAGCTCAAGCTGGCGAAGGCGGCGGACGTCAAGTTCGGCTTCGTCGAGCGGGTCCACAAGGCGTATCCGATCTACGACGAGCTCTACGCCCAGCGCGTGCAGACGATCCGCGACTGGCTCGCCGGCGATCTCCAACATCACGCAGGTCGGGCGCAACGGTCTGCACCGGTACAACAACTCCGACCACTCGATGCTGACCGCGATGCGGGCCGTCGACAACATCCTGCTCGGGACCCACCACGACATCTGGTCGGTCAACGTCGAGAGCGTGTACCACGAAGAGGTCCACGACTCCGAGAACCCGTACCGCCAGTCGCCGCAGACGCCGGCGATGGAGCAACCGCTCGCGCAGGAGCGCTAGCGCTTGTCCGGAGGGGCGAAGGGTTTCTGGGCTGCCGTCCTGTTTGGACGGCCATCGCTGTCGCGGACAGTCCTAGCCGTCCTCGCTGCGACGCTCGCCTGCGGCCTCGGCGCGGATCTCGCCCAGGCCGCCGGGACCGCGACCGTGACCGGGAGCGCCGGCACCGTCTCGATCTCGACGACCGCGTCGACCACGCCGGCGGCAACCTCGGGCGGCTCTGCCGTCACCGGTCAGCCGGATGGAACCAGCCCGTTCTCCCCCGGGGTCCCGCTGTCCTCCTCGTCAGAGCCGACGACGACCACAGCGACCCCGACGGTCGCCAGCACGACCTCGACCTCGAGCGGCGGCGGCTTCACTGGCACCGACGCGATCATCGTCGCGGCGATCGCCGCGCTGGTGCTGTTCGGGATCGCGTTCTTCGTGTGGTTCGACGCGCGCCGCCGGGCGCCGGTCCGGGCCGGCGCCGCCGCCTACGGTGACGAATACGGCAACCGCCGCTCCGGCTCGAAGCCGCCGCCGAAGCCGCGCAAGCTGTCATCGGCAGAGCGCAAACGCCGCAAGCGCGGCCGCGCTCCGCGGCGTAGGTAAGCGCCGCTCCGTTCTGCGGCCGCCCTGCTCGCAAAAACTTTTTGCGAGAAAGGGGGCGGAAAGTGAGCCGCTCACGCCTCTATAGGGCATGAGCAAATCACCCCACCACACCTATTCAAGTATCCAGCCGCGTTCACGCATGCTGCTCGACGACGAGATGATGCGCGAGATCCTGCGCGATGTCGGGTCGATGCGCACCGCGATCGAGCTCGAGCTGTGGGCATCCTGGATGCTGGGCCAGAGCTGGAGGCAGCGCACGCGGATCCCGCTGTTCCAGGAGATCGACGCGATGCTGGTCGTCAGTGTCCCGCTGGTCTCGATGATCGCCGAGATCGGTGGGGTGCGGGCGCGTAAGGCGCTCAGCGCGATCTCGATGCTCGATCGTGGTTCGCTGGGAACCTACGCAGGGGCGATCGCGTTGACGCTCCCGGGTTCGCGCACGCCGGGATGGATGACGGATATCGCCGAGGCCCGGCTCAGCAACGCGCGGCTCTCGGATGAGCTCGACGACGTCGAGGTGATCCTGTTCGACCTCTGTCGCCACGGTGAGGCGGAGCTGACGATCGCGATGCTGATCGACTACGGCGCCGACGGGATCATCCGCTGGATCCATCTGCTGGATCCGATTCCCGAATACCTCGAGATCGACGGCGAAGTGGCTGAGCCGCTCCCGGATCTGGACCTTGCCACGACCGCTGCCCGCGTTCGCGACGCGTTCGCCAAGACGGACCGCGAGGCCCGCCCCGAGGTCGATCCGAGCTTCACGGATCTGCGCGCCTTCGTGCTCGCCCGCGTGATCGACGCGTGCAAGGAGGACGATGCCCCGAGCGCGACCGGATGACCGGCAGCGCGCGGGTTGGGCGATCGCTATAGCGGCGTCGTGTACGCCGCTGTGATCCCGCCGTCGACGAGCATTGTGTGCGCGGTCACGAACGAGGACTCGTCGCTGGCGAGGAACAGGACGGCGTTGGCGATCTCTTCGGCGCGGCCGAAGCGGCCCATCGGGACGTGGACCAGCCGCCGTGCTGCGCGCTCGGGGTCCTTGGCGAACAGCTCGCGCAGCAGCGGGGTGTCGATTGGCCCGGGACAGATCGCGTTGACGCGGACGCCCTGCTTGGCGAACTCGACGCCAAGCTCGCGGGACATCGCCAGCACGCCACCCTTGGACGCGGTGTAGGAGATCTGCGAGGTCGCGGAGCCCATCACCGCGACGAACGAGGCCGTGTTGATCACAGAGCCGCTTCCGGCCTTCAGCAGATAGGGGATGCCGTGCTTGCAGCACAGGAACACGCTGCGCAGGTTGGCCGCCTGGACCCGCTCGTAGGCCTCGAGCGTGGTGTCAACCACGGACGCGTCGTCTGTCGGTGAGATCCCGGCGTTGTTGAACAACACGTTGATCTCACCGAAGTGGTCCGCGACCGTCGCATACAGCTCGCTGACGGACTGCTCGTCGGTCAGATCAGCCTGCAGCGACAGCTCGCCGACGCTGTGCTCGAGGAGATCGACGCCGACGACGCGGGCGCCCTCACGCTCGAACGCCTCGGCGGTCGCCGCCCCGATCCCGCCGGCCGCGCCGGTGACCACACAGACCTTGCCTTCCAGTCGCTGCATCTGACTCCCTCTCACCCGGTCGCGTAGTAGATGGTTTTCACTTCGGAGTACGCATCGAGCGCGTGCGGGCCCAGCTCCCGCCCGTAGCCCGATTGCTTGAAGCCGCCAAATGGCGTCGACACCCGTACGGAGCTGTTCGAGTTGATCGACAGCACGCCGGATTCGACGCCGCGCGCGATCCGCAGAGCGCGGGCGCCGTCGCGGCTCCAGATCGATCCCGACAGCCCGTAGATGGTGGCGTTGGCGAGTGCGACCGCCTCCGCCTCATCATCGAACGGCAGCACCGCTGTGACCGGACCGAAGATCTCCTCCCGGACAGCGCGCGCCCCAGGGTCGACCGGGAACAGCACCGTCGGCGCCATCCAGAATCCCGCACCACCCGGCGCGCTCCCCCGGAACGCGACCGACGCGCCGGCGTCAGGCTCGAGGAATGAGCGCACGCGCTCGCGCTGGGTCGCGGAGATCAGCGGCCCCATCTCGATCCCGTCGGCGAGCGGATCCCCGACCCGGATCGCCTTGACGTGTTCCTCGAGCAGCGGCAGGAAGCGGTCGAGCGCCGAGCGCTCGACGAGGATCCGCGAGCGGGCGCAGCAGTCCTGGCCGGCGTTCGCGAACACGGCCATCGGCGCCGAGGCGGCGGCCAGTTCGAGGTCGGCGTCGGCGAACACGATGTTGGCCGACTTGCCGCCGAGCTCGAGCGTCACCCGCTTGAGCGTGGCAGCGGCCGTGGCGGCGATCTCCTTCCCGACGCGAGTGGAGCCCGTGAACGCGATCTTGGCGACGTCCGGATGCTCGACGAGCCGCGCCCCGGCGACCGGACCGAGCCCGGCGACCACATTGATCACCCCGTCCGCGATGCCGGCCCGTGCCGCCAGCCGCGGCAGTTCCAGCGCCGTCAACGGCGTCAGCTCGGCCGGTTTCAGCACGACCGTGTTGCCGGCGGCGAGCGCCGGCCCGAGCTTCCAGGCGGCGATCGTCAGTGGGAAGTTCCACGGCACGATCAGACCGACGACGCCGAGCGGCTCGCGGATCGTCCACGCCTGCCCGCCGGCCACGGGGATCGTCTCGCCCGATGGTCGCTCAGGAGCCCCGGCGTAATACCGGAACACCGCGACGACCATCCCCATCTCCCCGCGTGCGTCGGCCAGCGGCTTGCCGGCGTTGCGCGCCTCGAGCACGGCCAGCCGCTCGGCCTCCTGCTCGATCACGTCGGCAAGCGCCCGCAGCTGTTCCGCGCGGGCCCCGGGGGCCAGCGCGCGCCAGGCGGGCAGTGCCGCCTGCGCGCGAGCGACCGCCTCGTCCACGTCCTCGATTCCGGCAGCGGGGATCTGCTCGAGCACCGCCTCGGTGGCGGGCTCGAGCACCCTCAGCATCTCGCTCACGTCAGCTGCTCACGGCGAGGACTGCGCCAACACCGGCGGCTCGAAGTCGTCCTCGATCGTGCGCACCGGTCCCGTGAACGTGTGTCGCGCCGAGACCAGGTACCAGATCGTGACCACCAGCATCACCCCGATCGTGACCAGCGGCGCGTAGTTCACCGAACCCCAGCTGAAGCCGCTCTTGAAGTACACGCCGACGGGTGTCGTCGGCAGGCAGAAGATGACAACGCAGATCGCCACCCAGACGATCGCGATCAGGTTCACCCACTTGTACTTCTTGCCGAGCGTCCACGGCCCCGGCACGAATGCGTCACCCATCCGCCAGCGCAGGAAGATCGGGATCGTGTAGGCGATGTAGAGCCCGATCACGGTGATCGAGGTGACGGCGAAGAACGCGACGGGGTAGCCGGCGCTGTTGGGGAAGAACGCCGGGATCGTGACGATCGCGGCCATCGCGCAGACGAACAGCCACCGCGTAGGTCGGGGTCCGGTTGGCGCCGAGCCGCCGCCACAGCTTGTGACCGGGGATCGCGCCGTCACGCGAGAACGCGAACGTCATCCGCGAGCAGCTGGTCACGCATGCCATCCCGCAGAACAGCTGACCGACGGTCGAGATGAAGATGATGAACTTCGCGGAGCCGCTGCCGACGGCCGAGGTGATGATCGCCAGCGCCGGGAAGCCGGCGGAGCTGATCGACGCCTCGTGCGCCGGCGTGATCGCGAACGTCAGCGCCAGCAGCACGATCCAGCCGATCACGGCCGAGTAGAAGACCGACCGCCAGACGCCCTTCGGCGCTGACTCCGAGGCGCCGTGGGTCTCCTCGGAGACGTGCGCCGACGCGTCGTAGCCGGTGATCGTGTACATCGTCAGCAGGAACCCGAGCGGCAGCACGTAGAACCAGTACATCCCGTGTCCGAAGCTGCCGTACGAACGGTGGCTGAAGACATACGAGAGGCTCGCATGGTGGCTCGGCAGCGCCACCAGCAGGATCACGATCACACCGACGCCGATCACGTGCCACCACACCGAGACGCCGTTGAACAGCGACACCAGGTGACTCGAGAAGACGTTCAGCAGACCGTGGATCACGAGGATGATCAGGAACAGCGCGAACACGACGTGCGCGTCGTAGTGCACGTTGGTCGAGGTGAAGTTGAAGATGAAATTGAGGTTGAACAGCCCCAGCAGGTACTGCAGGAAGCTGGCGGCGGCGTAGTCCACGGAGGCGACGCAGGCGATCAGGCCGATCAGGTTGAACCACCCGGTGAACCAGCCCCAGCCGGGGCCGCCGAGCTTCGATGCCCAGTAGTAGATCCCGGCCGCGGTCGGGTAGGCGGAGGCCAGCTCCGACATCGAGAACGCAACCGTCAGGATGATCACGCTGATGATCGGCCAGCCGATCGAGATCGCCACCGGCCCACCATTCAGGAACGCCTGGCCGTAGCTGGTGAAGCACCCGGCCAGCACGGAGATGATCGAGAACGAGATCGCGAAATTGGAGAACGAGCTCCAACCGCGCTTCAGCTCCTGTTTGTAGCCCAGCTCGGCGAGCAGTTGCTCGTCGCGCGTCAGGGCCTCAGTCCCAGCGCTCATCCAGCCTCCTCAGAGAAAGGTCTACTGATGCGTCCTTATGGGCGGAGATAGTCGCGTCTGCCACGAGCCAAGTCAAGGGGGCGGGTGGACGAATCTCACGGGCGGGGGTTGGCCCGCTGTACAACGGGCTCAGCCGGCCAGCATCAGCCCGGCGAGGATGTGCTCGGTGCCCCGCAGGTGCTCGATCATCTCGGCGGCCGCGGCCGCCTCGTCATGCCGGGCGATCGCGTTCAGCAGCCGGCGGTGTTGGGCGTTGGAGGCGTCGAGCACCTCTGGAGGGTGGGCGATCATCTCGATCAGGCCGGTCATCGCGCCCTGGACCTCGGTCATCATCGTCAGCAGCTTCCGCGAGCCGGTCGCCTCGGCGAGCGCGACGTGGAAGCGGACGTCCGCTTGGCGGTAGGAGGGGAAGTCCTCGAGCATCCCGTCAAGCACGATCACGAGCTCCTCGAGCAGCTCGATCGTGTCTGAGCCGGCCCGCTCGGCAGCGAGTGCGGCGACGCCGACCTCGATCGCGAGGCGCTCGTCGCAGGTGTCGCGCCAGGCGCTCATCACATCCCCCGACGGGGGCTTCGCCGGAGGCAGCTGACTCTGCGACGAACGTGCCGCCGCCGCGGCCGCGGGTCGCGCGGAGATGTCCGCTCTGGCCCAGGGCGACCAGCGCCTGGCGGAGCGTCGAGCGAGCGATCCCAAGCTTCAGGCAGAGGTCGCGTTCGGCCGGCAGTCGCGTTCCCGGGGGCAGCAGGCCGAGGCGGATCGCCGTCCCGAGCCGATCGACGGTCTCCTCAAACGCGGTCAGGGAGCGAACTGGTGCGAACACGGCGTCGAGCGACACCGCCGACTCGAGCGAGGCGGCTGCCCCCTCGTCGCGTTCAGCGCCGGAGCTCACAGCCGCTCAAATCCTCGCACTCGTTCCCAATCGGTGACGGCAGCCTCGAACGCCGCCAGCTCGACATCTGCGGCGTTGACGTAGTGCGCGACGACCTGATCGCCGAACGCCGTGTGTGCGAGCTCGCTCGTGGCGAACAGATCGCGCGCGTCGCGCAGCGTCGTCGGCAGCCGCGGATGCGTGGTTGACAGGTACGCGTTGCCCTCGTAGGCGGGCTCCAACGGGAGCCCGCGCTCGACTCCCGCAAGCCCGGCGGCGATCAGTGCGGACAAGGCCATGTACGGATTGAGGTCGGCGCCGCCGGCCCGGTTCTCGAACCGCAGGCCCGGGCCGTGGCCGACGACTCGCAGCGCGCAGGTGCGGTTGTCGTGTGCCCAGGCGATCGTCGTCGGCGCGAACGATCCGATCGCGAACCGCTTGTACGAGTTGACGTTCGGCGCGATCAGCAGCGTCAGCTCGCGCAGGTACGCCAGCTGGCCGGCGAGGAAGGAGTCGAATAGCGACTGGTCGCGGGCGAACAGCGGACCGTCGCCATCGGCCAGCGAGAAGTGGATGTGGCACGAGTTGCCCTCGCGCTCGTTGAACTTCGCCATGAAGCTGATCGCCATGCCCTCCTGGTCGGCGATCTCCTTGGCCGCGTTCTTGTAGACGGTGTGGTTGTCGGCGCAGGCCAGCGCGTCCGCGTAGCGGAAGTTGATCTCGTGCTGGCCGAGGTTGCACTCGCCCTTGGAGTTCTCGACCGACAGGCCGGCGCCCGCCATCGCGTTACGGATCCGGCGGATCAGCGGCTCGATCTTGGCGGTTCCCAGCAGCGAGTAGTCCACGTTGTAGAGGTTTGCCGGATCGAGGCCGACGTAACCCTGCTTCCAGGCCTGCTCGTAGCTGTCGCGGAAGACGAGGAACTCGAGCTCGGTCGAGGCGTTGGCGGTGAGGCCCTTGGCCGCCAGACGCTGCAGCTGCGCGCGCAGCACCTGCCGTGGTGAGGCCACGACGGGAGTGCCGTCGGCCCATTCGAGGTCCGCCAGCAGCATCACGGTCGCCGGATGCCAGGGCACCGGGCGCAGGGTCGAGAGGTCGGGCTTCATCACGAAGTCGCCGTAGCCCTGCTCCCATGACGACATCGCGTAGCCCTCGACGGTGTTCATCTCGACGTCGACCGCCAGCAGGTAGTTGCAGCCCTCCGCGCCGTGCTCGGCGACGTCCTCGAGGAAATGGGTAGCCGTCAGGCGCTTGCCCTGCAGGCGCCCCTGCATGTCCGTCAGCGCCAGCAGCACCGTGTCGACCTCGCCGGATTCCGTCTTGCGTCTCAGCTCCTCGAGGTCCACGTGGCCCGCCTCCAATCGATGTGCAGTGCGGTGACGGTATAGGTACGGACGGCAGTCCACAAGCGCGGGGCCGGTGCGCTAGCGTCCGGCGCCGTGACCGGTCTCGACGCGGAGCTGCAGGCTGTGCTGCCGGAGCTGGAGCTGCGCCTGGGGCCGCTGCGCTCGCCGCCCGATCCGCTCAACGGCGGCATCACGAACCGCAACTTCCGGGCGCGGTTCGGCTCCGGTGATTATGTGGTTCGGCTGCCGGGCCGGGACACGCACCTGCTCGGGATCGACCGCGAGGCGGAGCGCCTGGCGACGGTCGCCGCCGGGGAACTCGGGATCGGGCCCCGTCTCGCCTACGCGGATGCGCGGTGCGTCGTGATCGCGTTCCTCGACGGAGCCACCACGGTCGATCCGGACGCGCTGCGTGCAGACCCGGGCGTGATCGGCCGCGCGCTGCGGACCTTCCACGACTGCGGCCTGCAACTGCCGGTCAGGTTCTGGATACCGGACCAGCTGGCCGACTATGCCGCGTTGCTGGAGAGCCGCGGCGCCACAATCCCGCCTGCGTTCAGGCGCGCCCAACGGCTGGTGGTTCGCATCGCCGAGGTGCTCCCGCTCGCTGACCCGGTTCCCTGCCACAACGACCTGCTGCCGGGCAACCTCGTCGGCACCGCGGCCGGGGTCAAGCTGGTCGACTGGGAGTACGCAGGGATGGGCCACCGCTACTTCGACCTCGGCAATCTCGCGACCAACAACGGGTTCGACGCGGCTGCGGAACTGCGACTCCTTGAGGCCTACTTCGGAGTGCCGGCCCCGCCCAGCCGGCAATCAGCACTGCGGCTCTTTCGCATCGTCTCGGATGCACGCGAGGCGGCCTGGGGCGTTCTCCAGGGCGCGATCTCGGCGCTCGATTTCGACTTTGAGTCATACGCCGCATCGCACTATGAGCGGCTCGAGGCCGCCGCCAATGCACCGGAATTTGAAAAGGAGCTGCGCAACGCGGAGGCGTAGCCGTTAAGGTCGTCGGTGAGTGAGGGAGGTCAGTGGTTTCGTGAGGGCGCTCCTGCGGCTTGCCGCGGGGGTCGCCGTTGCACTCGTCATCGGCGGGGTGCCCGGCTCTGCCGTGGGCGCAACCACGACCAGCACCACTCCCGAGCTTCCGTATCCGGCTGGGATCAACCAGCCGGAGTCCGCGAACTACAAGCTCGCGCCCGGCGTGACCCCGTCGAACTTCTCGGAGACGGGCGACTGGGAGCTCAGTGGAACGCCCGCCCTCGGGACGCTCGCCGAGACGACCGTCGACGCCCAGTCCGATCAGCTCTGCGGGATCCGCGGGATCAGTCTCGTTGACGCCTACGCGGTGCAGCCGGCGGGCTGCACGGCCGGCCAGCCGGTCGACACCGCGTTTGAGGTGACGACCGGCAACCCGGACGTGAAGATCGCTGTGCTCGATTCGGGGATCGAGTGGAACAACCCGCAGGTGATGGCCAACGAGGCCGACAAGATCTGGATCAACACCGCCTCGGTGCCGGCGCCGGAGCACTCGCTGTCCGCGCCGCTGGCCGCGCTGCCCAACGGACTGACATGCGCACAGCTTCCGGATGCGCGCGGTGGCGACTACAACCGTCTTGGCAACTACTGGTCGACGGGACACGGCGGCGACGTCGGCGGTGACTACGACCTCCTGCACCTCGGGGTCGTCAACGTGCTCGACTGGGCCTGCGACCCCCGTGTGGCGGCAGCGATCTACCCAGCGGCGCTGAACCCCGGCCGGGCGTGTCCCGGCACGGCGGGATGTGTCGTCAACCCCGACTATCACGGCGCGATCGTCGGCGGCAAGCCCGTGCTCACGCCCGAGGCCCTGATCATTGCGTTCTCGGACGGCAAGGATCACGCGCACGACGGCTACAAGGACGACATCGCCGGTTGGAACTACGTCGACAACGACAACGACCCCTACGACGACGTCCAGTACGGACACGGCTCCGGTGAGGCTCAGGATTCCAGTGCTGAGGCCGACACCGGCGGCACGATCGGGACCTGCCCCAACTGCATGCTGATGCCGCTGCGGGTCGGCGAGTCGTTCGTCACCGACGCAAACCGGTTTGCGGAGGCGGCGCTGTACGCGACCGACATGGGAGCGTCGGTGATCCAGGAGGCGCTTGGCACCTACAACGCCCCGTACTTCGCCCGGCAGGCGATCGAGTACGCCTACGACCATGGCACCACCGTGATCGCCTCGGCGGCCGACGAGGCCGCCGAGCATCACAATCAGCCCGGCGCGCTGCCGGACACGATCGTCGTCAATTCGACCAACGCCCCGAACTCGCTGGCCGGCGTCGGTGTCACCGATGTACCGCCCTCGTACCTGCAGCTGAACGGATGCACGAACTGGGGCCCGCGCGTCGATTTGACCGTCGAGGGCTCCTCGTGCTCGTCGGAGTCGACGGGCAAGAGCTCCGGGGTCACCGGGCTCGTGTACAGCGCCGCCGAGGACGCGATCGCCGCCGGGCGGTTGCAGCCGAGCGATCACTGCCGGACGATCGCCGGCACCCCGTGCGTGGTGACGCCGAACGAGGTTCGTCAGCTGCTCGCGTCGGGCAACATCGCCGGCGATGCGACCGCCGGTCAGGACGATGCGAGCGCGGGGACGACACCGGCCGATGAGGGTGACGGTGGCCAGGCCGACGACGTCAACTTCGCCGCGCAGCCGGAGTCCTCGTGTGCAGCGGATCCGATCGCGACCTGCACCGATCCCAACCAGAACACGACGTTTGCCGCGGACATGCTCGGCGGTGTGCTGGGCCCGCTGCCCGACACCTTCGAATACCCGGCGCGCAAGGGGTTCGACGAGTTCTACGGGTACGGCCGGCTGAACGCCTACAAGGCGGTCGAGGCGGCGTTTGCCGGTCGCATCCCGCCTGAGGCCGACATCAGCTCCCCGGACTGGTTCACGCAGGTCGATCCGGCGCTGCCCTCGTTCGCGCTGGATGGATTCACCGATGCGCGCGAGTCCTATACCTGCCAGGTGGATATCGCCCCGGGCGTCGAGCCCAACAACGCGCCGGCCACCGGCTCGAGTCCCGGTGACTTCCGCCAGCTCCCCTCGTCGTACTGCGATGGAACGACCGTGCATTCGGGCGCCTACCGTGGTCTGCTGGCGAACGTCAGCATCGCGTACCTGAAGTCGCTGTTCCCAACCGATAATCCGGGGTCGTTCACCGGCAACGAGGACGGCGGTATCAAGCAGGACGCCTCGGGCCGTCCCAACACTCAACCGTTCGCGTTCACGGTCAGGGTCGTTGTCTCAACCGCCTCCGGCGTGGCGATGACCGGCGAGGATCGGCGTCAGCTGTACCTGCACCGCGACGCGCAGATGCTGTCGGGCTGGCCGAAGCAGTTGAAGACCGACGGGGACTCGAGCCCGCTGCTGGTCGATCTCGAGGCCGACGACCGCAAGGACCTGGTCGTCGCGACCTCCGATGGGCGGATCTATGCGCTGCGGTCGAACGGTTCGGAGGCGCCTGGCTGGCCGGTTCACACCGACTCGCTGCCCCTGCATGTCGGCGAGGCGGCGTACGGTCGCGGCGGTGTCGGAACGAACCACTACTGCGCGGTGATCGGTGGGCTCGCTGCCGGCGACCTGTTCCACGACGGCCAGATCGACATCGTCGCCGATGACATGTGCGGCAACGTCTATGCCTGGAACGGACAGGGTGAGCTGGTGTTCCACGCCCACTCGAACCCGGACTACTCGGGCGGTCCGACGGACTGCGCCACCGTGCCCTCGTGCGGGGCCGACGCGACCCGCGAGGGCTCGCGCGACCGGACAGAGGAGGCGTTCCTGTCGACGCCGGTGCTGGCGAACCTGGCCGGCGGCGCCGGCCCGCTCGAAATCATCGTCGCGGGCGAGGACCGCCATCTGTATGCGTGGCGGCCGAGCGGCGCGCTCGCGCCCGGCTTCCCGGTGCTGATCGCCGATCCGGACAAGCTCTCGTCGATTGACGCGACCTCGAACGAGCCGACCTTCGACAACGCCACAGCCGGCCCGGACCCCGGGATCCTCGAGGACCAGGGCAAGCTCGTTGACACCCCGGCCGTCGCCTATGTGAACGGACCGGACAAGCCTCCGGTGATCTACATCGGATCGAACGAGGAGTACACGGTCGATGTCGGCGATGAGGGCGGCATCAACGCGAGCCTCGCGAACTCCACATCGCTGGGCGTGATCGGGTCGCTGGGAGTGCTCCAGTACGCCAACGGCCGCGTCTACGCGGTCAAGGCGAGCGGCGGTGCGATGACGTGCGGGGGCGGACGCTGTCACTCGAGCGCGTTCGAACCCGGCTGGCCGGTCAAGGTCGGGATCGTCGACGAGGGGCTGTTGCCGGACGTCGGCGAGGGGATCAACGGCTCGCCCGTGGTGGCGCCGGTGAAGTGCCCCGACGGTGGCTCCGGCGACAAGATCGCGGTCTCGCCCGACGCCGGTCCGGGGTATCTCCTCAACCCGGGCGGCAGCTCGTGCTACGGCTCGCTGTCGGGCGCCGACAACACACTCGAGACCGATGTCGCCACCGGCAACGGCCAGAAGATCGACACGCCCGTGTTCCCGGCCGTCGGTTACCCGGCGTTCGGCACCCTGAACGACAGGGACCTGACCCTGTTTGACCAGGGCGCCGGCCTGCTGCGAGCGCTCGATGTCGTCGTCAACGGCGAGCAGAAGGGCGGCCAGGATTTCATTCTTGGCTGGAACCCCTCCAACGGACAGTTTGACGTCGGGTACCCGGCGGTCGTCAACGACCTGGGCTTCCTCACGGGCGAGGTCGTCGGCCAGATCACGGCCACGTCCGGCACCCAGGACGTGGTGGCCGGCACCGCATCCTTGGACCTCGACGCATTTGGCGCGACCGGCCAGCCGGCGTCGTCGGCGTGGCCGAAGCTGACCGGTGACTGGACGATCGCGACCCCGGTGCTCGGCTCCTTCGGGACGCTCGACTACCTCAGCGGATCGGATCGTGACGTGGTCAGCATCACCCGCTCCGGCACGCTGGCCGTGTACGGCACTCCCGCATCCGCCTGCTCGCCGGCCTCGTGGCCGAACTGGCACCACGACATCGCCAACTCAGGCGACTACACGCGCGACGCGGTGCCGCCCGGCGTGCCGGCTGACCTGGCCCTGCGCGGGCGGGTGCTCAGCTTCCTGGCGCCAGGGGGCGACGACGAATGCGGCTCGGCGAGCGCGTACCAGGTCGTGACTGCGTCGCATCCGATCACGGCCGCCTCATTTGCCTCCGCGAGGGCGGTGCCGGGGGCACCCACGCCCGCGGCGGCCGGTCTCGCGCAGCAGCTCACACTGCCTGCCGGAGTCGCTCGGTACGTCGCGATCCGGGCCGTCGATGAGCAGGGCAACCTCGGCCCGGTGGCGGAGATCGAGCTGGGGGCTGGCGGCAACCGGCGGCCGGCGGCCGACTGCGTGGCGCTGGCTCCGAGCAGCCGGCTGCTGTCGGTACGGGCCTCGTCGCAGCGACTCACGATTCGAGGCAACGCGATCGATCTCTCCTGCGGCACCGCGGCCGTCCGATCGGTCTCGGTCGAGCTTGCTCGCGTCGGTGGCCGCTCTCAGTGGGTCAGCGCCCGGGTGCGAGCGGCCGGCCCCGGGCACGCCGCCGGATTCACGGCTGCGATCGGGGCCCTGCACGCCGGCCGGTACCGGGTGGTCTCGTTTGCCACCGACAGTGCCGGACGGACCGAGATACCGTTGCGCTTCGACGAGGCAACCGTTCGACTGCGTCGCTGACGATCGCCCGCTAGGCTTGCGCAGCTCATGGCCGTGACAGTCGTCGGATCGATCGCGTTTGACGCGGTCAAGACCCCATTTGGCGAGCGCCCGAAGATGCTCGGTGGCGCCGCCGTGCACTTCTCCCTGGCGGCGTCGTTCTTCGACGCCGTTCGCGTCGTCGGCCCGGTCGGCGATGACTTCGGCGACGCCGAGCTCGCGGTCCTCAGGGATCGCGGCGTCGAGACCGCCGACATCGAGCACGTCCCCGGTGGCAAGACGTTCTTCTGGAGCGGCGTCTACGGCTGGGACCTCAACGATCGCGAGACGCTGGACACCCAGCTCGGCGTGTTCGAGAACTTCGAGCCGAAGCTGTCCGCTGCAGCGCAGGACGCCGACGTGCTGTTCCTGGCCAACATCCAGCCCGATCTGCAGCGGGCCGTCCGCGCCCAGTGCGCACAGGCCCGGTTCTCGGCGCTTGACTCGATGAACCTGTGGATTGACATCGCGCGCGACTCGCTGCTCGCAGCGATCGCCGAGGTCGACTGCGTGATCCTCAACGACGCCGAGCTGCGGCAGCTGACCGAGCAGCCGAACCTGATCCGCGCGGCGCGCAAGGTGCTCGACATGGGCCCCAAGGTCGTCGTCGGCAAGCAGGGCGAGTACGGTGCCGCACTGATCACCAAGGACTCGTTCTTCTCGCTGCCGGCGTTCCCGCTCGAGGACGTCCACGACCCGACCGGCGCCGGCGACACCTTCGCCGGGGGCTTCGTCGGGTACATCGCGGCCCATGTCAATGAGCCGCTCAGCGATGAGCTGTTGCGGCGGGCGATGGCCTACGGGACGGCGCTGGCGTCGTACAACGTCGAAGAGTTCGGAACCGAGCGGGTTGCGCGGCTGCGCCCCGATGAGATCACCTCACGGGTTGACGAACTGCTCGCGATCACGCAGTTCTCCGCGGCACCAGTCGCTCTGCGGGACTGAGATGGGCACGCCCCCGTCCTCGGTTCTGTCCGACGCCACGATCCTGGCGCTCGTTGGCGAGGGGCGGATCAAGATCGATCCGTGGGACCCCGCGCTGGTGCAGCCGGCCTCCGTCGACCTGCGGCTCGGTGATTCGTTCCGGGTGTTCCACAACCACCGCGTCTCGACGATCGACCTGCGCGACCCCCCGGCCAACCTGACGGAGGAGGTGGTCATCGACGAGGGTGAGGCGTTCATCATCCACCCGGGAGAATTCTGCCTCGGACGCACGCTCGAATGGGTCGAGCTCCCGGACGACATCGTGGCTCGAATCGAGGGGAAGAGCTCGCTTGGTCGTCTTGGGCTGATCGTCCACGCGACCGCCGGGTTCTGCGACCCGGGCTGGAAGGGCACGCTGACGCTCGAGCTCAACAACCTCACCCGTGTCCCGATCCGCCTCTATCCGAATCTGCCGATCGCCCAGCTGTCGTTCATGACGCTCGACCGGCCGGCGGCCAGGCCGTACGGATCCGACGGTCTCGGCAGCCATTACCAGGGCCAACGGGCGGCAACCGAGAGCCGTTACGAAGGTGGCCCCGCCCGCGACGCGTAGCCGTTGTCCGTCCGGCCGCGCCTCGATGCGTCACCGCTCAGACCCGACCCGCAGCGGCCTCCGGAGTAGAGTCCCAACCATGAACTTCCGGCAAGCACCGTCTGAGAGGAAAGGCAATGGCCACTGAGACTTTGCAGTCGTCCGACGACGCCGGTGAGTCGGCTCCGGGGACGCTGAGCATCACCGACAACCGGACCGGCAAGACGTACGAGGTGCCGATCGAAGACGGCACGATCCGCGCCACCGAGCTGCGCAAGATCAAGGTCGATGACGATGACTTCGGGATCATGACCTATGACCCCGCGTACATGAACACGGCCTCCTGCCGCTCGGCGGTCACGTTCATCGATGGCGACAAGGGCATCCTCGAGTACCGGGGCTATCCGATCGAGCAGCTTGCCGAGAAGTCGTCGTATCTCGAGGTCGCCTATCTCCTGATCCATGGCCAGCTCCCGACGCAGTCCGAGCTCGATGAGTGGACCTACCAGATCACGATGCACACGTTCGTGCACGAGAACATCAAGGAGTTCATGCAGGGCTTCCGCTACGACGCGCACCCGATGGGGATGCTGCTCGCGTCGGTCGGAGCGCTCTCGACGTTCTACCCGGAGGCCGCTCAGATCAAGGACGAGGAACTCCGCTACATGCAGGTGATCCGTCTGCTGGCGAAGATGCCGACGCTGGCCGCCTTCTCCTACCGGCACAACCAGGGCAAGCCCTACGTCTACCCGGTCAACGATCTCAGCTACGCCGGCAACTTCCTGTCGATGATCTACAAGATGACCGAGCTGAAGTACGAGCCGGATCCCCGGCTCGAGCACGCGCTCGACGTCCTCTTCATCCTGCACGCCGATCACGAGCAGAACTGCTCGACCTCAGCGGTCCGATCGGTGGGCTCCAGCCAGGTTGACCCGTATTCGTCTGTCGCGGCCGGTGTCGCGGCGCTGTACGGCCCGCTGCACGGCGGCGCCAATGAGGCGGTCCTGCGGATGCTGCGTCGGATCGGCTCGACCGACAACATTCCGGCCTTCATCGAGGGCGTCAAGAGCGGCAACGAGCGCCTGATGGGCTTCGGGCACCGGGTCTACAAGAACTTCGACCCACGCGCGACGATCATCAAGAAGGCGGTCGACGAGGTGTTCGAGGTGACGGGCAAGAACCCGCTGCTGAACATCGCCACCGAGCTCGAGAAGATCGCGCTCGAGGATGATTACTTCATCAAGCGCAAGCTCTACCCGAACGTCGACTTCTACTCGGGTCTGATCTACGAGGCGCTGGGGATGCCGGTCGAGATGTTCCCGGTGCTGTTTGCGATCGGCCGGACCAGCGGCTGGATCGCCCAGTGGCTGGAGATGATCGATGACCCCGAGCAGAAGATCGCGCGCCCGCGGCAGATCTACACGGGCGGCCGCGGGATCGACTACGTGCCGATCTCGCAGCGCTCCTGATGCCCGACGGAGTGAGCCGGGCGACCCTCGGCGGCGAGCCGGTTGATCGGTTCGTGCGCCTGCGGGCGCCGCTCGGCGTCACCTCGTTCGGAATCAACGAGATGGTGCTCGAGCCCGGGCACCAAAACCGGATCCATCGCCACGCGCACCAGGAGGAGGTCTACCTGGTCCTCGAGGGCACGCTGACGCTGATGGTCGAAGGGTCGCCGGAGGTCGTCGCGGAGGGTGAGCTGATTCGGGTGGCTCCGTCGGTCCGCCGGCAGCTCGTCAATCGCGGCCCCGGCCGGCTGCGGCTGCTGGCGCTCGGCGGCTCCGTCGAGCACGAGCACGCGCCGCGCGATGCCGAGCCGTTCCTCGCCTGGGAGGACACCGAGCCGGGCGATCTGCGCTCCGTGCCGCTGCCGGACGACCTGCCGGCAACCGAGCTGGCGTAGCCGCGCCGGATGGCGGCCCCGTTGGGCCGCCACGGTCACACGCCGCGGCCGTCCGAGTCAGAGCACGAGCGTCCCGCCGTGGTGGCGCAGCCAGCGGAGCTGCTCGCGGTAGCCGGGGCAGCGGCTGGCGACGAGCGCCCAGTACCGCGGTGAGTGGTCCATCACCTCGAGGTGACAGACCTCGTGCCAGATCACGTAGTCGAGGACAGCTTCGGGCGCCAGCAACAGGCGCCAGTTGAAGCTCAGGGCGCCGGCGCGCGTGCAGCTGCCCCAGCGGGTCTTCTGCCCACGGATCGTGAGCTGCGTATACCGGGCTCCGATCACCTCCAGCCGCCTCGCGATCTCGTCCCGCGCCGTCCGCCGGTACCAGCGCTCGATCGCCAGACGCTGCGCGTCCGGCTCAGCGGGAACGAGCAGCGCGTCGCCGTCGCGGTGGGCGCGGGTGCGGCCCGGCTGTGGCTGCAGCGTCAGCGTCTGGCCAAGGTACGGCACGGTATTTCCGCGGGCCGCAACGGCGGCCCGCTGAGAATCCACTTCGGCCAGGCGCCGCGTGATCCACGGCCGCAGCTCGGTGACCGCAGCCGCGGCTTCACGCTCGGCCGCGCGGCGCGGCAGCACCACTTCGACCCCGCGGCTGGCGTCGACCGTGACGCGGATCCGGCGGGCGCGGTCGGAGCGGCGGACCGTGTAGGAGATCTCATTCACTGAGGTCGCAGGGTACGGTGCACGGGCGACGTGCCCGCGATCCCCGAACTTCCAGGCCCACTCGGCGACGGCGTCATCGAACTGCGTGCGATCGCGGAATGGGATATCCCTGAGATCCTGATCGCCCACCAGGATGATCCGGAGCTGTTCCGGCGTCTCGGCCTCGAGCGGCCGCCGACGGGCGCGCAGCTCGGCTCAGAGGTTGAGCACGATCATGCACAGCGCGCCGCGGGTCGCTCGTTGAAGCTGACGATCGTCGAGGCCGGCGGCCGGGACTGCCGTGGCCGGATCGAGATCCAGCCGATCGACTGGGAGGCCGGAAGCGCTCGGCTGACCGCCTGGGTCGCCCCCGGCGCTCGTGGCCGCGGTTACGCGACACGCGGCGTCGAGCTTGTGCAGGCGTGGCTGGGACGACTCGGCATCGCTGAGCTCACGACGGCCGTCATGGTCGACTGAGCGGCCGCGCGCGGTGAAACCCGGTCGCGGCCATCAGGTCGGGCGTCGCCCGCGTGCAGCACCCGGGTCAGCTGAATCAGGCGGTACGCGCTGTCTCGCGTGAGACCCACGGCTGGGCGATCCGCAGCGCGGACAGGATCGCCCGGGTCGCGGGCGAGCGGTTGAGCGTGTAAAAGTGGATGCCCGGGGCGCCGCGGGCCAGCAGCTCCGCGGCCTGCAGCGTCGCCCAGGCGACGCCGAGCTCGGCAATCGACTCCGGGTCATCGGCGCGCTTGTCGAGCTCGTCCAAAAGCGCCGGCGGGATCGTGGCCCCGCAGGTCTCGGTCATCGTCTTGATCTGACCGTGGTTGGTGATCGGCATGATCCCGGGCAGGATCGGCACCTCTATACCGGCGAAGCGGGCGGCATCGACGAACCGGAAGTACGCCTCGTTGTCGAGGAACAGGTTCGTGATCAGGAACCCCGCGCCGCAATCGACCTTGGCCTTCAGGTATTGCAGGTCCGACAGGGGATCGGCCGCCTGCGGATGGACCTCCGGGAAGCAGGCGGCGCCGATCCCGAAGGAGTACTCGGCTCCGACCAGGTCGATCAGCTCGGCGGCGTAGCTCAGACCGTGCGGGTGCGGCTCCCATGCGGTCGTGCCCCGCGGTGGGTCACCCCGCAGGGCGAGGACGTTGTCGATGCCGGCCGCGCGCAGGTCGTCGAGCGTCGCACGCAGATCATCCACGCTCGCGCCCACGCACGTGAGGTGGGCCATCGACTCGATCCCGATGTCTGCCTTCAGCCACTTCGTGATCTCCAGCGTGCGGTCCTTGGTCGATCCGCCGGCACCGCAGGTCACCGACGCGAAGTCCGGCTCGAGCTCCCGCAGCTCCGACAGTGTGCGGCGCAGGTTCTGCTCGCCCTCGTCGGTCTTCGGCGGGAAGAACTCGAACGAGAACAGGGGCCGTTCCCGTGTGGCGATGATCTCCTCGATCCGCATCGTCAGCGCAACATACCAAACCTTGACACGCTCGTGTCAAGGTTCCCCCCGATGACTCAGTTCTCCGAGGACTCAGGACAGCAGGCGCCAGCGCTCGACGGTTCCATCCTGATCACGGGCGACCTCCCCCCGGCGCTCGAGATGCGTCAGGTAACACAGCGCCTCGGCGATCCGAAAGTGCGCGCGCAGCGCCGTCACCGGTTCCCCGAAGACTCCGGGAACGACCTCGAGGGCCGTCAGCGGCCCTTCGCGCAGGGCATACCGAGTCGCGTCGAGCCGCTCCCCGACGAGGTCCTTGTTGCCCTGCACGTGCGCGGCGACGTCGGTGAACGTACGCCCGTGTCCCGACATGCAGAGGCGCGCGCCGAGACCATCGACGAGGTCGAGCCCGGTCAGAAATTCACCGATCGGATCGGGCGTCCAGCCGTACTCGAAGAACAGCGCGATCCGTCCGAGCAGGTGATCGCCGGAGATCAGCAGCCGCCGGTCGGGTTGGAACAGGCAGACGTGCGACGGCGCATGCCCCGGGGTCTCGTAGATCTCCCATGGCCCGAGGTCGGTCTCGACCCGGACCCCATTGACGAGCTCGTGGTCGGGATGCACGACGCCGGCCACTCCGGACGGGAGCTCCCTGACGTGTTCGAGGAACTGCTGCAGCGCCGGCTCCGGAACGCCGCTCTGGCGCCCGACCTCGATCCGCCGGGCCAGCGCGGCCTCCGGGTCCTCGAGACCAGCAGTCGCGTGCGTGTAGTTCGGATGCATCCACACCTCGGCGCCGGAGCGCTCGACGACCGATGCGGCCTGGCCCCAGTGATCTGAATGGGCATGTGTGATCACCAGATGGCGCACCAGGTCCAAGCGCAGTCCGACCTGATCCATGGCCCGCTCGAGCTGACCCAGCGAGCCCGGCAGGCTCATCCCGCAGTCGACGAGCACGATCCCGTCACCCGCCGCGATCGCCCACGCGTTGCAGTGCGGAACCCCCGGCCATGGCAGTGGCAGCCGCAGGCGCCATAGGCCGGGGAGAACGCGCTCCCCGCGGCCCAACTCGCGTTTGATGCCGGTTTCACTCATCAGCTGCAGCGTATTGGTCGGCGGCACGTAGACTGCGCGCCAATGGCGTCCACCTCGGAGACAGCCCGCCGCTACTTCGATGCGCTCGCCGCGCAGGATCTCGACGCTGCGATCGTGTGCTGGGCGCCGGGATCGATCGACCGGTTCGTCGGCCAGCAGGAGCTCGTCGCGCCTGACGGGATCCGCGCCTACTTCACGGAGCTGTTCGCGGCGCTCCCCGATTTCCACTTCGAGATCATCGACCTCACGACCTACCGCGACCGGTGCGCCGTCCGCTGGAAGGCGGATGCAACGTTCGCGGGTCCCGGCCATTTCCAGGGCTTTGCCCCCAACGGTGCGAGGATCGCGATCGAAGGTTGCGATGTCGTCACGGTCAAGGAGGACCTGATCGTCGGTAACAACGCCTACGTCGACAGTGGCGACATCGCCCGGCAGCTCGGGTTGATGCCGCCCGCCGGTTCGCCGACCGAGCGCAACCTCGCGCGGGCAGCCAATGTCAAGACGCGGCTCGCGGCCGCTGCGGCCGGCAGTGAGCCGGCGCTGATCGCCCCCGGCGTCTGGATCGTCCGGGGCGGCGTCCCACGGACGATGAACGTCTACCTCGTCGAGGAACCCGACGGTGGAGTCACCGTTTTCGATGGCGGCGTCAAGTCGATGCACTCGGCGCTGGCGACGGCTGGTGCCAGGCTCGGCGGGATCAAGCGCGTCGTGCTCGGCCACGCCGACTGCGACCACCGCGGCGGGGTGGGCAGGCTCGGGGCGCCGATCTACGTGCACACCAACGAGCTCGAGGCGGCACGCTCGAGCAGCGAGCGTCGCGATTACTGGGACCTGAGCCTGCTGAAACCGCACGCCCGCCCGCTCTACCCGGCGCTGTTCAAGCTGTGGGACGGCGGGGCGCTCGACGTGGCCGGGACGGTTGCCGAGGGGGACACGGTCGCCGGCTTCAGGGTGGTCGACCTGCCGGGACACGCACCGGGGCTGATCGGCCTGTTCCGCGAGGAGGACCGCCTGGCGCTCGTCTCCGACGCGCTCTACACGATCAATCCCGAGACCGGCATCCCCGGCGCGCCGCGAGTCGCCCACGCCGCCTTCGACGATGACATCGAGCTGGCGCGCGCGTCGATGCGTAAGCTCGCTGCGCTCGAGCCCACGATCGTGTGGGCCGGCCATTCGCATCCCGTCTCCGGCGAGGACGTTCCGGGGCAGCTCCTGCAGGCCGCTGAGGGGTAGCCCCGGTGGGCAGGCGCAGCCGGCAGCGCGGCCGCGAGGAGCTTCCCGACGCTCCGACCACGACCTATGCCGACGCCGACGGCAATCAGCTCATCCTGCGTGGGGCGCTCAGCCTGAAGTCGCGGCAGCGCTACACCGAGACGCTGCGTGGTGGTCACCATCAGGACGACGCGTGGCAGCGCGCGACCGAGCTCCTGTTCGAGCAGCTCGTCGTCAGCTGGACCATCAACGACGTTGTCAGCGATCGTCAGCGCGAGCTGTTGCAGCGCTACCGGGTGGCGAGCGGCGCCGAGCGGCAGTTCGTCCGCGACTCGCTGCGCGCACATGTGGCCGAGAACTTCCCCGAGCTCGAAGCTCCATGATCGACCCGGCC
Source organism: uncultured Conexibacteraceae bacterium (assembly GCA_963778315.1). Taxonomy (GTDB): domain Bacteria; phylum Actinomycetota; class Thermoleophilia; order Solirubrobacterales; family Solirubrobacteraceae; genus Palsa-465. Next base: position 68,243 of record CAVZTZ010000003.1, read on the forward strand.
CGGTACGCGTCGCTGATCTGCGACTGGTGCCTCGACGTGCAGCCGGGCCAGCGGGTGCTCGTCCGCACAACGACGCTTGGCTCCGACGCCGGAACCGCGCTGCAGCGCGGGGTCCTCGAACGCGGCGGATGGCCGTTCGTGGTGCTTGCCCCACCTGAGCACGATCGGACGCTGATCCGGCATACCCGCCCGGGCCAGCTGGAGGTTCCCTCTCCGTTCGACATCGCGCTCGCTGAAACGGCAGATGCCTTCGTTCGGATCGAGGCCCCCGCTGACACACACGATCTGTCCGGTGAGGACCCGGCGTTGCTGGCGGGCGTGCTGAGGGGCATGCAGCCGGTGCGCGAGATTCAGCGCGCCGGCCGGACGCTTGTCACGATCTGGCCGACGCCGGCCCTGTCAGCAGACGCGAGGATGCCGCTTGACGAATACGCGGCGTTCGTGGAGCGGGCGATGTTCCTCGACCGTCCGGACCCGATCTCGGCATGGCGCGAGCTCCAGCGCCGGCAGGACACGCTGATCGACCGGTTGCGGGCGGCGGACATGATCCGGATCGAAGCGGAGCGGACCGACCTGGAACTGTCGGTCGCTGGACGCACCTGGATCAATTCGGACGGACGCCGCAATATGCCGAGCGGCGAGGTCTACACCGGTCCCCGCGAACGCTCGGCGACCGGAACGATCCACTTCGACGTGCCGTCCCGCGGCCGCCACGGCGTCGACGTCAGGGGCGTCACGCTGAGGTTCGAGCAGGGAGCGGTCGTCGCCGCCGGCGCGGAACGCGGCGATGCGTACCTGCAGGCCCAGCTGGGCACCGATCCCGGGGCGCGGTTTCTCGGAGAGCTGGGCATCGGTACGAACACCGGGATCGACCGCGCGACGGGCACCAACCTGCTCGACGAGAAGATCGCCGGCACCATCCACCTGGCGCTCGGCAACTCCTATCCAGAGACAGGGGGCACCAATCGATCGGCGCTGCACTGGGACCTGATCAAGGACCTCCGCGGTGGCGGGCGGGTCATCGTCGACGGCTCGGTTCTGATCGAGGACGGAGCGTTCGTCGGGCTGTAGGTGGTTTCGGTCCCTGCCGTCGCTCGGCGCGATGCGCCGGTTCCTGGGGGTGTCCCACACCGAACAAAGCACCTGCAAAATTGACGCATTGTTCGTTCGACGCCCCTCAGGGCGCTCGTTCAAACAAAGCGCGAAATCGGCGGCTGCTTTGTTCGTTTGAGCACCCTCAGCCGTCCAGCGGGCGGTCAGAACGATCCCAACCTCGACACAACCACTTCTTGTTGCAAAGACAGACAGCGCCGCGCTTCGGCCGCTGTCACGTTTGCCCCTCCGTCATCGTTTAGGGGGTGATGGCACTCGATGCGGCACTCACAGAACAGCGCGGCCCGCTCGTCACGAAGCTCACCTTCGCGCTCGGCGGCGACCATCACGCGGCCGAGGACCTCGCCCAGGAGACGCTGATCCGCGCCTGGCAACGGCTGCCAGAGGGGCTGAACACGGAACAACGTGACGCCTGGCTGCGCCGTACCGCGGCGAACCTCGCGATCGACGAGCTCCGCCGCCGGTCCCGTCGCAGGCAGATCGCGCTGGACGGGGTCGAGGCGACGCTGACCGCGCCCGGCGCCAGCGAGTCCGAAACGGCGCGCGAGACACTGCGGCTGCTGAGTGCGCCCGAGCGGCTGCTGGTCCTGCTTCGGTTCGAGGCCGGCTTCTCGCACGCGGAGATCGGGCAGCTGCTCGGCATCGCCGAACCCGCTGCGCGCAAGCGGGTGGAACGGGCCCGCGCGGCATTTCGCCGCGCGTACCGCGCGGCGCGCGAGCCGAATGATCCGCTGATCCTCGTCGTCCTGCGCGAGGATGACCCCGAGCCCTACGACAGCTGGCTGCATCGCGCCGGGGGGCGGGTGCGGCGCCTGCATCGGCCGCCGACGGAGCGGGAGCTCGTGCTGGCGGACGGGATCGTGTTCACCGGCTCACAGCTGGATCTCGATGCCAGCCTCTACGGCGAAGCAAACCGCGGTCCGCGCGGTGGCGGCGATCTCCAGGCCGATCATGCCGACATGGCCGCACTGAAGGCGACGCTTGCGCTCGATATCCCGATGATCGGCGTCTGCCGCGGCGGCCAACTGCTCAACATCGTCTCCGGCGGGAGCCTGTATCAGGACGTCGTCGAGGACGGGCTGACGCCGCGTCACCACACCGAGTCGCATGCGGTCCGGACCGAGGGCGAGGGCATCGTCCGGCGGCTGCTCGGACGGGTCGCCGAGGTCCACAGCGACCACCACCAGGCGGTCAAGAAGCTCGGGCGCCAGCTCACCGTCAGCGCCGTCTCGCCCGACGGGGTGATCGAGACGATCGAGCGCCACGACCGTCGCTTCGCGATGGGACTGCAGTGGCACCCGGAGCTGAGCGACGGGGCCGGGGACCGAATCGCTGAGGCGTTTCTCGGCGCGGCGCGCGAGCAGGCGGCATGAGCCGGATCGCTCGCCGGGTCGCGGAGATCTGGGCCGAGCTGGATTACGCACAGCGGCGGATGCTCGAGCTGCGCACCGGCCAGGTGCTGACGCCAGAGACCGCCCGGCGGGTCGCCCGGGCGGAGATCGCCGATCTCGATCTGCTCTACGCGCACCCGAGCGCGCAACAGTGCGGACACTCGCCGGTCGCCGTCCGTCCGGTAAGTTGGGACGCCGATGCAGCGAGCGCCCCGGTAGATGCGTCGTACGAAGATCGTCGCAACGATCGGTCCCGCCTCCCGTGAGCCCGAGGTCCTCGCCCGGATGGTCGAGGCGGGGCTCGACGTGGCCCGTCTCAACTTCTCCCACGGTGACCGTGAGACCCACGCGGAGAGCGTCGAGCGCGTTCGTGCCGCAGCCTCCGCCGCCGGACGGCCGGTCGCGATCCTTCAGGACCTGCCAGGACCGAAGCTCCGCGTAGGCCCGCTCGCTGGCGGACGGGTCGAGCTCAAGCCGGGCGACAGGCTGGTGCTCGTCTGCGGCACCACCGAGGAGGGCAACGAGCGGCGGATGTCCGTCAGCTGGGGCGGGCTGGCTGCCGCCGTCGACCCCGAGGATGTCGTCTATCTCGCCGACGGCGCGATCCGCCTGCGGGTCAAGGCCGTCCGCCAGGGCGACGGCGAGGTCGAGACCGATGTCGAGGTCGGTGGTTCCGTCGCCTCCCGCCAGGGCCTCAACATCCCCGGCTCGACCCGCGGCCTGCAGGCGGTGCCGGAGGAGGATCTCGAGATGCTGCGGTTCGGCGAGTCGATCGGCGTTGACCTCGTGGCGCTCAGCTTCGTGCGCAGCGCTGAGGACGTGATCAGCGTCCGCAAGCACACGCGGCTGCCGCTGATCGCGAAGATCGAGAAGCCGCAGGCTGTCGAGGACGCGGTCGAGATCATCCGCGCCGCCGACTGCGTGATGGTCGCCCGTGGTGACCTCGGGATCGAGCTTCCGATTGAGGAGGTTCCGCTCGCGCAGAAGCGCCTGCTGCGGATCGCGGGAGACCTGGCCCGGCCGTCGATCACCGCCACGCAGATGCTCGACTCGATGGTCTCCTCCTCGCGGCCGACCCGGGCGGAGGCCACAGACGTCGCCAACGCGATCTTCGACGGCACCGACGCGGTGATGCTCTCGCAGGAGAGCGCCGTCGGCCAGTTCCCGGTCGAGGCCGTGGCGATGCTCGCGTCGATCGCCGAGTACACGGAGCAGCAGCTTCCGTACGAACACTGGAACGAGCACCGTGTCCGCCGTGACGCCCGCGACCCGGCCTACACGGTCGCCTACAGCGCCTGCGCCGCCGCGCGCGACCTCGGCCTGGCGGCGCTGGTCGTGCCGACGCTGTCGGGGCGCTCCGCCCGGCTGATCTCCGCGCACCGCCCGAACGTGCCGATCCTGGCGCTGTCCCCGGGCCGCGAGACCGTCCGTCGCTGCGGGCTGATGTGGGGGGTGCAAGCCGCGTCGATGCGCCGCCACGAGGTGACCGAGGCGCTGATCGCCGACGCGTGCCGCCGCGTCGTCGAGCTCGGCTGGGTCAAGCCGGGGTCACGGATCGCGATCACGGCCGGGCTGCCGAGCGGCCGTCCCGGGACGACCTCACTGCTGCAGATCCAGCGGGTCTAGCGGGCGCTGGGCGGTGGCCCAACGGGGCCACCGGCAACCACCGGCTTCAGGCCGCAGTGCGCGCGTAGAACTCGGCCTCTTCGCGGCCGAGCTCGGTGGCGGGCGGGTCTCCGTAGAACCACTCGCGGGCGATCTTGTGGAAGTTGCCGCGGGCGTGCAGCTGCGCCATCACGGCCATCGTCAGCAGCTCCATCCGGCGGCCGAAGATGTGGTCGGGGGGAGCTGATTCGTGTCGCATCTGGCCGAAGTACTCCGACCGCGGGTCACTCATGTCGATCAGGATCTGAGTCGCCATCTCCGGCGTCAGCTGGATGTCCTGGTCGATCGTGTACCAGCCGGTCGCCGCGCGGAAGTGCTCGAGCACGCGTTCGGGGTTGAATTTCTCGGGCTCCGGGAAGAAGCCGACGTCGGTGCCGCGTCGCATGATCGTCTCGGTGTCGCCCTCCATGATCGCGCGGGCGACCTCGATCTCGAGCGCCACCGCCTCCGGCGGGAGCCGCTTGAACAGCCCGAAGTCGTAGAACGCCATCCGCCCGTCGTGCAGCAGCATCGAGTTCCCGGGGTGCGGATCACCGCTGAACTGACCGTGGCGGTACATGCAGCCGAAGTAGAAGCGGAAGATGATCTCCGCAGCGCGATTGCGCTCGTCCTGCGGATAGCCCTTCAGCTCCTCGAAGCCGATCCCGTGGACGAAGTCGGAGACCATCACGCGCTCCCGGGAGAGCGAGCTCACAACGCCCGGTACGACGATGAACGGGTGTCCTTCGAACAGGCGGTTCAGCGTTCGTTGGTTCTGTGCCTCGAGCTCGTAATCGAGCTCCTCCTCGATCCGGTCGCGGATCTCCTGGCCGACCGTCTTGGGGTCGAGGCCGGGAGCGATCCGCTTTGCCACGCGCAGGATCATCCCGAGGTTCTGCATGTCCGCGCGCACGGCGGCTGCGACGCCGGGGTACTGCACCTTCACGGCAACCTCACGGTCGTCGTCGCGGAGCGTCGCGCGGTAGACCTGGCCGATCGAGGCGGCGGCGATCGGCTCCTCGTCGAAGTCGCTGAAGTATTCGCTCAGGCGGCCATCGAGCTCCTGCTCGATCACCTTGCGCATGTCCTTGAAGGTGACCGTCGGAGCAGCATCGCGCAGCTTCGCGAGCTTGGCCTGGAACTCCTCGCGGTACTCCTCGGGCACGAGGCCGGCGTCCAGGAACGACAGCACCTGCCCGACCTTCATCGCGGCGCCCTTCATCGTTCCGAGTGCCGTCACGATCTGCTCGGCGGCCTCGATATGCCGGCGTTCGAGCGCCGCGTCCGCCCCTTCCTTGGTGCGGGCGACGTTGGCCGCTCGGGTTCCGGCCTGCCGCAGGGCCTGGCTGGCTGCGAGCCCGCCGATCTTTGCGGTGCGGGCAACCCGAGAGGTCGGGATCTTGTTTTCCTCTGGCACGGAATCAACGAGTGTATGTGTGTCGTGCTGTTGGTTTGGCGAGCGGGCCACGGCGGGTAGCTCTGCTGACATGACTTTCAGGAGGAGTACAACCACTACAGCGGACCCTGCCGATACCGGCACAGAGGTCCGATCTGAGCCGCGAGGCTCTCGCGCAGCGGCCGTCGCCGCCGACGCCACCGCAGGTTTCACAACTCTCGTCACACGCCTGATCCACCTGGTCGCCTCCGTGGTCGCCGCGATCCTGGCAGTGCAGATCGTGCTGCGGATCGTGGGTGCCCACCACAGCAACGCGATCGTCAACCGGATCGGCATCTGGGCTCACTGGCTCGCGAACCCGTTCGTCGGGATGTTCTCGCTGCACAGCGCCAAATGGACGATGGTTCTCAACTACGGCGTTGCACTGGTCGTCTACCTCGTGGTCGCCCAGCTGCTGATAGCGCTGATCCTGGCGTTGACGTCGCCGGCGCGACGTTTTCCCCGCTATGGGAGTGGGAGGCCGGTGGTCCGGTAGCCTTCAGCGAGCAGTGGCCGAGAAAAGCAAGATCGCCTATCTGCTGGAGCGGCTCTCGCAGGGCATCGCCGCCCATGATCGCGAGAACCCCGGGCATCACAGCTGGGGGATCGGGATGGCTCACTTCGACATCGAGCGCCTCGGGCTCGAGGAGGGTGAGCAGATCCTGCCGGGCATCGTGCTCCAAGCCGATGGTGGCGTGACCGGTGCATTCCGGGTGCTGTGCGACGGCGATCACGACGTCTCGCTCGAAGAGGAAGAGGAGGAGGTCGTCGAAGCGATCTCCTCAGACGAGCGTGAACTCGAAATCGTGCGTCCCGGCGGGCGCGAGATCCCGCCGCCGTTGCGCCCGCCACTGTGACCAAAGCGCAACTCGTTGTGACAACAAGCGCAACTCTGTCTAGACAGCGTCGTTAATCTCCTGTGACTGCGCCAGTGCGGTGGCGCATTGGCTGTGGGGTGGCAGCACACGCGCCGCGGCCTGACTACCTGTGCCGAGGAGGTTGGCGATTTGAGTGAAGTGGGCAACGGAATCAGCCGCAGACGGCTGATCGGAAGTGGAGTCGCGGCAGGTGCCGGCGCGCTGGCGGCGGGGCTGCCGGCCGAGGCTGAGGCGAAGACCAAGGCCAAGAAGGCAAGCTCGACCAAGGTGCACACGGCCGATGTGTGCGTCGTCGGCGGCGGGATCTCGGGGCTGAGTGCAGCCCGGGCGGTGCACGCAGCCGGGAAGTCGGTGATCGTCCTGGAGGCGCGCGACCGAGTCGGCGGCCGCTGTTACAGCCTCCCGATCCCCGGCGCGAGCGACGTCGCCAACATGGGCGCGACCTGGACCGGACCGACGCAGAACAACGTGCTTCAGCTGATGCAGGAGCTCGGGATCACCAAGTTCGACACCTACACCGCCGGCGACCTGCTCTGGTACGAGGACGGCAAGGCCCAGAAGTACAACGGTCAAATCCCGCCGACGTCGGATCCGACGGCGACGATCGAGCTGGGCGAGATCATCCTGCCCGAGATCGACAAGATGGCTGCGACCGTGCCGGTCGCGACCCCGTGGACCGCCCCGAACGCGGCCGAGTGGGACAGTCAGACCTGCGCGACCTGGGCCAGCAACAACATGACCTCGGCCGAGGGGCAGCAGCTGTTCAACCTCGCCGTCGAGGCGGTGCTGTCGGTCGAGGCAGTGGACATCTCGTTCCTGTACTTCCTCTGGTACGTCAACCAGGCTGGTGGGATCAGCCCGCTGATCGGCAACGCGGGAACCGGCACCGCCCAGGACTGGCGCGTGACGGGCGGCACCCAGCTGATCTCGATCAAGATGGCCGAGCAGCTCGGGCTTGGCACCCGGGTCCTACTCGAGAACCCCGTCCGCAAGATCGCCCAGAACAGCAAGGGCGCCACCGTGTACGCGGACAACGCGACGGTCCATTGCAAGCAGGTGATCGTTGCGATGCCGCCGACGCTGACCGGCGGCCTGATCTACGACCCGCCCGTGACCGCCGCACGCCGCCAGCTGTGCCAGCGGATCCCGGTCGGATCGCTGATCAAGACGATCGCCATCTACGACGAGCCGTTCTGGCGCGGCCAGGGACTCAACGGCGAGGTGACCAGCACCAGCGGAACGGTCGGTGCGATGTTCGACGCCTGCCCCGAGAGCGGAACCCCCGGGGTGCTGCTCGGCTTCATCGACGGCAACCCCGCACGGGCGCTCGACGACAAGCCGTTCGAGGTGCGCAAGGCGGCGGCGCTGCAGAGCTACGTCGACTACTTCGGTGAGCAGGCCGCGAACCCGAAGTACTACTTCGACCACGTGTGGGCGCAGGAGATCTACACCGGCGGCTGCCCGGTCGGCGTGATGCCGCCCGGCGTCCTGACCGAGTACGGGCCGGCCCTGCGCGAGCCGATCGGCCGGATCCACTGGGCCGGAACCGAGACCGCGACCGCCTGGATCGGGTACATGGACGGCGGCGTCCAGGCCGGCCAGCGCGCCGCCCAGGAGGTGCTCGCGGAGCTGTGAGTGCGCGGTCGCTCCTGATTGCGTTGTTGCTCACCGCCGCCCCCGCTGGGGCGGCGGTGGCGCCTGGCGTCGCGGACGCAGCGTCTGCCCCCCGGGCGGCCGCCGAGGCTGGCGCTCCGGCCCGGGGTGTCGTCAGGGTGATTGCTCCGATCCCCGCGCCCGGCGACCCCGCGCTGCCGCTGGTCGTGGGCGACGACATCTACGAGGGCACGTACACCAGCGCCACCAGCAACGCGCACTCGAAGCTGTTCGAATTCGGCGCGGCAGGCAAGCTGCTGCGGACGTTCGCGATCCAGGGACAGACGCTGTCGCCCTATGGCGTCCAGGCCGCCACCACCGATGCGGCCGGCGACGTTGTCGTGCTCGACGACACCAGCGGCCGAGTTCTGCTGCTCAACCCGCAGACCGGATCCCAGAAGCTGTACGCCACAATCCCGGACATTCCGGATTGCGGCAGCACCGGTGCCAGCGCCGAGTGCTCCAATGCGCTGACGGCGCAGACGCCCGAGCCCGACTACGCCGCCTGGGGTCCGGACGGCAGCCTGTACATCACCGACTACCAGCAGGCGGTGATCTGGCGGGTCCCGCCGCACGGCGGGACGCCGAGCGTGTGGCTCTCATCGCCGCTGCTCGACGGCGAGATCTACGGGACCGCCGGGATCTGGATGCTGCCCGACCACCACACGCTGCTGTTCGATCAGGCATCGAACCTCGGCGACACCAGCGTGGACATGCTCACCGGCAAGCTCTACTCGATTCAGATCGAGCCGAACGGCTCGCCGGGAACACCGCAGCAGCTGTGGCAGAGCGGCGCCGCGACGCTTCCCGACGGGTTCGCCGTGACGACCTCGGGCCACATCTACATGGCGCAGATCGGTCCCACCGGCGATGACATCGTCGAGCTGTCCGCGAGCGGACAGCTGCTGGCGACCTTCGGGACGCCGGTGTCAGGGCAGAACGGATCGCCGATTCCGTTTGACGAGCCCAGCGGTGTCGCGTTCATGGGCTCGGAGCTCGTGATCGCCAACCAGGCCTACCTCGACGCCGACACGGCGCACATGGCGCTGCTCGGTCTTGGGACCGGCGAGCAGGGGGCGCCGGTGTACGTGCCAAGCGACGCCGGTCCGAAGGTCACCGCCGCCAAGAAGCACAAGTCGAAAAAGAAGAAGCGCAGGAAGAAGAAGGGCTGAGCGGCCGCCTGATCGGCCTCGCGCCGGTACTTTTGTTGACGTGGTCTTCACCCCCGTCACGCTGCTCGCTCGCGGACCGTGGAACCCTGACGACGTCCGGGTCCACTGGCGTGAGCAGCCGTACGAGCCGGGACCGGAGCAGACGGCGGAGGCCGATCGGCTGCTGCAGGCGCTGCGCGACCGTGATTCACCGAGCCACGACGGGATGGCCGCGCGGCTGGTCTCGTTCGAGATCGTTGACGGAGTCCTGCGTCTGGAGCTCGAGCCGATCCGGTGGGCGCTGCGACTGCTCGGCAACGGCGCCGCGGGCAGCATCTCGTCGCTGTGCATCGTGCGGGCGGCGGACGGGACCTGGCTGGCCGGGCGGCGTGCCGCCTGGCTCGCCTCCTGGGCCGGGCGCTGGGCACTCGGCGCCGGCGGCGCCGTCGAGGTCGGCGAGAACCCCGCGGAGACGCTCGTGCGTGAACTCGACGAGGAGTGGTCGGTTGCGCCCGAGCGGGTGTCGGTCGAGGCGCTGATCCAGACCGAGACCGGGATGGTGCTGCTGATCGGTCAGGCGTGGCTGCCCGACGGGGCACAGGTCACGCCGGACGCCGAACACGACACCCACGCCTGGTGGCCGGCCGACGTCGAGCGGTGGCCGGCGGAAGCGGATGCGCCGTTGCGCCGAGTCGGCGCGATGCTCGCTGCCGCCGACGCGTCGGCCTGAACGATGCCCGCTCCCGACCTGGCGGAGCTCGAGCGACGGACGCGTCGTGACCCGGGTCAGATCTTCACGAAGCTCGTCACCTTCAACCGGCTCGAGATCGTGTCGTTCATGCACTCATGCATCTACACCGGACTGCTGGTGTGCGCCTTCGCGCTGGACAACCCACAACCGGCGACGACGATCCTCGGTTTCGCCCACGGGGTGATCTGGATCGGTATGTCGCTGACGTGCATCGCCGCCGCGCGGTTCAGGGTGGTCCCGTGGTGGCTTGCTGTGGCGGTTGCGGTGCTCGGCGGGATCGGACCGTTCTTCGGCTCCGCCGGGTTCGTGATCGAGGCACGCCGTCGCCGCCGACTCGATACCATCTGAGCGCGAGAGAGCTCGCTGCATCCAGCAAATAACGGACGCTAGGATGAGCTGAGACCCGATGGCCGTCGACACAGGCACCTTTGAACTTGTAATGCCCGCGATGGGTGACTCCGTCGCCGAAGGCACCATCCTCGAGTGGCACAAGCAGGCCGGTGATCACGTCGAGCCTGACGAGACGGTCGTCGAGATCTCGACCGACAAGGTCGACGCCGAAGTCCCCTCGCCGGTCGCGGGAACGATCCTCAGGATCCACGCCGCTGATGGCGACACGGTCGCGGTCGGGGCGCTCCTCGCCGAGATCGACACGAGCGGCTCCGGCAACGGCTCAAACGGCGCCGCGCACGCCGAGGCCAACGGCTCAAACGGCGCCGCCGCGACTGTCGAGGAGGCGCCGCAGGCGACCCCGGCGCCTGCAGAGGCCGAGGTGGTCGACATCATCACCCCGACCGGAGGCGAGTCCGTCAGCGAGGGAACGATCCTCGAGTGGTCGGTGAAGGTCGGTGACACCGTCAAGGACGGGGACACGGTCGTCGAGATCTCGACCGACAAGGTCGACATGGAACTTCCTGCGCCCGCCGGCGGCACGATCACCGAGATCCTGTTCGAGGAGGGCGCGACCGTCAAGGTCGGCCAGGTGATCGCACGGATGGCCGTCGGTGCCGGTGCTGCCGCGCCGACACCTGCCGCGCCCACGCCGGCGCCCGCAAACGGCGGTCCCGCGGCCGCCGCACCCGGTTCCGGCAACGGCGGGAGCAGCGCGACCGCTCCGCTGCCCGCCGCCAACGCCACACCGATCGCGCAGCGTGTGGCGGCCGCCAACGGCCTCGATCTGAACAAGGTCGCCGGGACTGCCCGCGGTGGCCGGATCACCAAGGACGACGTCCTCTCCGCGGCCACCAACGGCACGGCCGCGCCGACCGTGATCCCGGGCAACGCCACCCGGATCAAGGGCGGCGGCGCCGCGCTCGCCCGTTACATGGATGAGAGCCGCCAGATCCCGACCGCGACATCGTTCCGCACGATCACGGTGACGACGCTCGATGCCCGCCGCAAACAGCTCAAGGAGGCGGGGCAGAAGGTCTCCTTCACGCACCTGATCGCCTACGCCATCGCCAAGGCGGCGACCGATGAGATGCCGGTGATGGCCCACCACTTCCTCGATGCCGACGGCGTCCCCCACCGGGTGGATGACGGCGCCGTCAACCTCGGCCTGGCGGTTGATGTCGAGAAGAAGGACGGGACCCGCACGCTGATGGTCCCCGTGATCCGCGACGCGGGCCGGCTCAGCTTCGCGGACTTCCTGGCGGCGTACAACGCGCTCGTCGAGAAGGCGCGCACGAACTCGCTCACCGCAGACGACCTCTCGGGCGCCAACATCAGCCTCACGAACCCGGGCGGGATCGGAACCATTTCAAGCGTCCCTCGGCTGATGGTCGGGCAGGGGACGATCGTCGCAACCGGCTCGATCGCATATCCGGTCGGGCTTGGTCGGGTCGCGGCCCAGCTCGGGGCCGAGAAGGTCATGACGATGACCTCGACCTACGATCACCGGATCATCCAGGGCGCGGAGTCCGGCCGTTTCCTGGCGGTCGTCGAATCCTTCCTGCAGGGCGAGCACGACTTCTACGGCCAGGTCTTCCGAGATCTCGGCGCGACGCTGCCGGCGCTCCCAGAACCTCCGTCGCCGAGCTTCTCGGCAGCCGGCGCCGCTCCCGCGCCGACGGCGGCACCGGCGGTGCCCGACGAGGAGCTGCTGCAGGCAGTCCAGGCGGCGACCTCGCTGCTGAAGGCGTTCCGAACCCATGGCCACCTCGCCGCCCGGCTCGATCCGCTCGGCCGTGAGCCCGAGGGTGACCCGGCGATGGATCCGGGTCCGCTCGGTCTGACCCCCGAGGTGATGGCCAAGATCCCGGCGCGCATCCTGCGGATGTGGGTCCCCGGCGACACCCTCGCCGATGCGCTTCCCCACCTGCGCGAGACCTACTGCGGGCCGATCGCCTACGAGATCGAGCACATTTCCTCGCACCGTCAGCGGCTGTGGCTGCGGGAGGCGATCGAGTCAGGACGCTTCCGCAACCCGCTCACACCGGATGAGCAGAAGGCCCTGCTCAAGCGGCTGACCGAGGTCGACGCGTTCGAGCGGTTCATGCACAAGGCGTATCTCGGTCAGAAGCAGTTCTCGGTCGAGGGCCTCGACATGACCGTGCCGATGATCGATGAGCTGGTGCAGCTGTCGGCGTCGGAGGGTGCCCGTGAGGTCGTGCTCGGGATGGCCCATCGCGGCCGTCTCAACGTGCTGGCCCACAACCTCGGCCGGCCCTATGGCTCGATCTTCGCCGAATTCGAGGGCGATCCGGAACTCGATGCCGTCACCACGATCCCGCAGGGTGGGACCGGCGATGTCAAGTACCACCACGGCGCCGAGGGCAACTACCAGCTGGGTGGGCGGGATTCGGGTCAGTCGATCCTCGTCCGCCTCGAGTCGAACCCATCGCATCTGGAGTTCGTCGCGCCCGTCGCCTCCGGCGCCACCCGCGCCGCCCAGACGACCCGCCAGGGCCCACACGCCCAGCAGGACACCAACGCCGCCGTCCCGATCGTGCTCCACGGTGACGCCGCGTTCCCCGGCCAGGGCGTCGTCGCCGAGACACTCAACCTGCAGGCACTCGACGGCTACACCGTCGGCGGCACCGTTCACATCATCCAGAACAACCAGCTCGGCTTCACCACCGATCCCGAGGACTCGCGCTCGACGACGTACGCGTCAGACATGGCGAAGGGCTTCGACGTGCCGATCATCCACGTCAACGCCGATGACGTCGCGGCCTGTGTGTCAGCGGTACGGCTGTCGTTCGCGTTCCGGCAGGAGTTCGGCCACGACGTGATGATCGACCTGATCGGCTACCGGCGGTTCGGCCACAACGAGGCCGATGAGCCCGCCTACACCCAGCCGGAGATGTACCAGGTGATCAAGCGGCACGCGACCGTCCGCGAGCTGTACGCCCACCGCCTGATCGAAACAGGCATCGTTACCGAGGCCGAATCCACCGAGATGACCGACGCGGTCTGGGCGGTCCTCAGCGAGGCACATCAGGTCCTCAAGGAGCAGATCGCCGCCGCCAAGGAGATGGACAACGCCACCGGCGAGTACCAGCTCGATCGCACCCCGTCGCCCGAGGTCAACACGGCCGTGCCCGCGGATCAGCTGAAGATCCTCAACGAGGATCTGCTGGCCGTGCCGGACGGCTTCACGGTGCACCCGAAGCTCGTGCGCCAGCTCGAGCAGCGTCGCGAGGCGGTTGCTGACTCTGATCCCGACAACCCCGGGATCCACTGGGCCCAGGCCGAGGCACTGGCGTTCGCGTCACTGCTGACCGAGGGGATCCCGATTCGACTCACCGGCCAGGACGCCGAGCGTGGCACCTTCTCGCAGCGCCACCTTGTCCTGCACGACCCGAAGACCGGCCAGGAGCACTGCGCGATGCAGCACCTGCCCGGAGCGCAGGCGCCGATGGAACTGCACAACAGCCCCCTGTCGGAGATGGCCTGCCTCGGGTTTGAGTACGGCTACTCACAGGAGGCTCCGGAGACGCTGGTCCTGTGGGAGGCGCAGTTCGGCGACTTCGCTAACGGCGCACAGGTGATGATCGACCAGTTCATCGTCCCGGGCCTGGCGAAGTGGGGTCAGACCTCGCGGCTGACGCTGCTGCTCCCCCACGGCTACGAAGGCTCCGGCCCCGAGCACTCCTCGGCACGGCTCGAGCGCTACCTGCAGCTCGCCGCCGAGGGCAACATCCGCGTCGCCAACTGCACGACGCCGGCCCAGTACTTCCACCTCCTGCGTCGCCAGGCGCGGATCGCCAAGCAGCGGCCACTGGTGATCATGACCCCGAAGCAGCTGCTGCGTCTGCCGATGGCGAGCTCGCGGCTGGAGGACCTGGCCGAGGGACGGTTCCGGCCGGTGCTCGCCGACTCGAGCGCCGATCCGGAGAAGGTCACACGCCTGCTGCTGTGCAGCGGCAAGATCTACTACGACATCGTCGGCCACGGCGACCGGGCGGCCGCCGAGCACGTCGCGGTCGGGCGGGTCGAGCTCCTGTACCCGTTCCCACAGAGCGAGATCCTCAAGCTCGTTGAGAGCTACCCGAACCTCGAGGAAGTCGTTTGGGTCCAGGAGGAGCCGCGCAACATGGGCGCCCGCGCGCACATGGGTCCGCGGCTGCTGCAGATCCTCCCTGAGAACATCAGCTACGGCTACGTGGGGCGCCCCGAGCGCGCCGCCTCCGGCGAGGGCTACCCGGTCGCCCACGCCCGCGAGCAGAACCGGATCGTCACGACCGCGCTGGACATCGCCAAGCCGGTCTCGCAGTACCCACGGTTCGCTCCCGGCGACCGGTAGGCCTTCACACGTCGCTCACACTGTGACCGGCGGTAGCCGTTACGCTCCCGCCCTGGATGTCACATGAGCTGACCACACGGCGTCGCTTCCTGGCGGCCGGGGCGGGACTCGGCGCTGGACTGCTGCTGCCCGGCGCCGTCCCCGGTGCGGTCGGCTCGCCGCTGCTGCGGCGCCGCGCGCGGATGCTGGTCCGCCCCGACCTGGTCACACCCCGCGCCGACCAGATCGAAGCGCTGCGGGTGCTCGGCAAGACCGAGCTGCGCCAGCCCGGTTCGCTGCCGGACGCGACGATCCCGGCGGGGACCGACACGATGCCCGAGATCGAGCACGTCGTCGTGGTGATGATGGAGAACCACTCCTACGACAATCTCCTCGGCATGCTCGGCCGCGGGCCGTTCCAGACCCCGCGCGGCGACGGCTTCACGATGGGGACCGACGGATATCCGCTGAACTCCAACCCGAAGACGAACGGTTCCCAACTGCGTTCGTTCCACATGCCGACGACCTGCCAGTTCGGCGGCGTGCCAACCCAGGAATGGGCACAGTGCCACGTCCAGTACGCCAAGGGCACCAACCAGGGGTTCGTGATCTCCGGCTCCGGCGATGTCGCGATGGGCTACTGGGACCAGACCGATCTGCCGTTCACCTACGGTCTGGCCGAGACCTTTCCGATCGGCGATCGGTACTTCTGCAGCGTCCTCGGCCAGACCGACCCGAATCGCCGCTATCTGATCGCCGCGACATCGATGGGCATGACCGATGACATCCCCGATCCCTCCCAGGACGCGACGCTGCTGACCCCGCCGAAGAACGGCACGATCTTCAACCGGCTCTCCGATGCGAACGTCACCTGGTACGAGTACGCGGTGCAGACGAGCACCACCGATGTCAGCGAGAACCTGTATCCGACCAGTGACCTGCAGTACACGAAGACCCACGTCAAGCCGATCGCGGACTTCTTCCGGGATGCGGCGTCCGGCTCGCTGCCCAGCTTCTGCCTGATCGACCCGAACTTCGGCACCGAGTCGCAGGAGAACCCGCAGAACATCATCGTCGGCGAGGCATGGTTGCGGACGGTCGTGGAGGCGATCGCAGCATCACCGAACTGGTCCAAGACGATCCTGTTCATCAACTACGACGAGCACGGTGGCTACTACGACCACGTTCCACCGCCCGTTGCGCTCGCCCCCGACGACACGGCGCCGGTGGTGCAGAACGGGGAGTCGACCTACGACGGCTTCAAGCGCTACGGGTTCCGGGTCCCGTGCATCGTCATCAGCCCGTACGCAAAGCCGGGCTACGTCTCGAGCATCGTCTACGACCATACGTCGGTGCTGGCGTTCGTCGAGAAGAAGTTCAACCTGCCGGCGATGACGCTGCGCGATGCGAACGCCAACGACATGACCGACTTCCTGGACCTCACCGCGATGGCCGCCGGTCAGCCGACCTTTCCCGAGTTCCCGTCGATGCCCCAGTCGGGGTCCAACAGCGCAACCCTCGCCTGTTCGAAGTCAGGGCCAGGCACGGTCCCGGTCCCGGAACCCGCCCCGCTCCCGGTTCAGGTCAAGTTCGGCAGGATCGCCACGCAGTCCTCGCGCAACGCTCTGATCGTGCCGGTACAGGCCAGTCGGGGCGTGCAAGGTGCGACGGTGGAATTGCAACAGGCGGGCAAAACCGTTGCGTCGCACAAGCTCGACGGCCTCGGCGAGGCGGTCCGCAAGGTGCCGCTCCGCGTTCACGGACATGCGCCGGTTGCAGGGAAATACGAGGTTCTGGTGCGCACCGGCGGCAAGGTCGTCGGACGCAAGGCCGTGAGGGTCAGCTAGGGGTCTGGGGGCTGATTGGCGGCCCAACGGGGCCGCCGTCACACTCCGCCACGGCCCTGTCTGCCACAGTTAGGTGATGCGGCTTCACAGAGACGGTTCGCGCCGCGACACTTCCCGGCTGCATTTCGCGCCGACGCTGGGTGCGCAGGACATGGCGATTGACCTCGGTACGGCGAACACGCTCGTGTACGTCGGCGGTCAGGGGATCGTCGTCTCCGAGCCGTCCGTGGTCGCCTCCGACACGGTCAACGGAGAGGTGCACGCCGTCGGGGCCGAAGCACAGCGGATGATCGGCCGGACGCCGGCGACGATCTCCGCGGTACGCCCGCTCCGGCACGGGGTGATCGCCGATTTCGAGGTCACCGAGGCGATGCTGCGGTACTTCATCCGCAAGGTGATCAACCGTCGCACCGTCCATCCGCGGCTGATCGTGTGTGCCCCATCCGGGGTCACCGAGGTTGAGAAGCGCGCCGTCGAGGAGGCCTCGCTGGCAGCCGGCGCTCGCCGTGTGCACCTGATCGAGGAGTCGATCGCGGCCGCGATCGGCGCCGGTCTCGCGATCGAGGAGCCGATCGGTCGGATGATCGTCGACGTCGGCGGTGGCACCACCGAGGTTGCCGTGATCTCGCTCGGCGGGATCGTACTGTCGCGCTCGGTTCGCGTCGGTGGCTACGAGATGGATGAGGCGATCACGTCGTATCTGCGCAACGTGCACAAGCTCGCGATCGGCTCGCAGACAGCTGAGGGCATCAAGCTTGCGATCGGCTCCGTGATCGGACGCTCCGAGGAAGCCGTCTATGAGGTTCGCGGCCGGCATCTGATCACCGGCCTGCCGACCGCGGTGCTGCTGCGGCAGGGCGAGGTCCGCGACGCGATCCAGCCGATCGTGCGCGAGATCATGCAGGCGGTCCGCGACACGCTCGAGGAGACCCCGCCGGAATTGTCGTCCGACATCGCCCGCGACGGGATCCTGCTCGCCGGCGGCGGTACGTTGCTCGACGGCTTACCGGAGCTGATCTCGGGCGAGACCGGGATGCCCGTGTCGCGGGCGGCCTCGCCGCTCACCTGCGTGGCGATCGGGTCCGGCAAGGCACTCGATCATTACGACCGGCTGCGCTCGCGCCACGGCCGGCACGGAGCCGCGCTGACGCCCGACTGGCGGACATCGACCGGGATCGAAGGGTCGCGGTAGGCCGGCTTTCGTCGGGGCCTACGTGATCCCGACGATGCCGGCGCAGACCCAGTTGGAGGCGCCGGCGCCGCCGTTCCAGATTCGGCTCGCGACGGCGTCCTGCTCGGCCTTCGACGCGAGGTAGGCGGCCGGGCCGGTGCCGCCGAAGCCCGCCCAGGTGGCGGGCATGATCTGGTAGTAGCCCGATGCTCCGGCGCTGTTGGGCGGCAGGTTCTGGCCGCCCGACTCGCACATCACGATCGCGGCCGGGATCGCCCAGCCACCGGACGGGACCGCCGTGGTGGAGCCACCAGCGCTCGCGGCGCTCTGCGCTGCGGCCGCAGCCGCGGCGGCAGCTGCCGCCGCCTGCTGAGCCTTGATCCGGTTGATCGCCGACTGCAGCTGAGCGCCGCGGGCCCTCGCCGCGTCGAGCGCAGCCTGCTGGGCCTGTCGCGCGTGTGAGAGAGCATCCTCGCGGCTCGACAGCAGACCGTTCATGCCGGCAAGCGCGCTGGCCTCGGTCGCCGCCGCTTGTGTCAGCTGCTGGTCGTGCTTCTCGAGGTGCAGGAGATCGTCGGTGGCGACGATCGCGCGGTGCTTGGCGACGCGAGTCACGTCGATCACGGCCTGCTGTTGATTCTTTGCCTGGTCGAGGTAGGTGATCTGCGAGAGCAGCTGACCGAAGCCACTGGAGTTGACCACGACCGATACGAGACTCGGCGTGCCGTTCTCGTACTGGGAGACCAGCTGGTCGCGCAGGACGGTCTCGGCACGGGCCAGAATCCGTTTGAGCTTGTTGAGCACACCCTTCTCGCGGGTGACGCGGGTCTGCGTGGCAGCGAGGTTCTGCCGGTCCTGCGCGAGCTGCGCGCTGACCGCGGCCTCGCGCTGCCGGACGAGGGTGATCTGCGCGTCCAGGCGCGACACCTCGGCTCTGATCCCGGCGAGGCTGTCAGACAGAGTGCCCTCCTTCGCCTGGGTGGCGCCGAGCTGGGAGTTGAGCTCGTTGAGATTGGCGCCGACGGCGTCTGTCGGCCTGCGCGTGACGACCGCGACCGTGGCCGCGAGCGCTGCGATCAGCAGCATCAAAGCGGTCGCAGCAGCGAGCCTGGGCGTGTGTCGACGAAGTCTCCGCATGTGTGCGCCTACGGGGTTAGCTGACGGGCTCGCGGCTGCGCTGCGCACCGCGCTCCGGCCATCAGACCGAAGTAAGCCCCAACCGACGTGGGTCCCCCGTTCTCCTGACCGTTGCAGGAGACTCGGCTCGCGTTGCACCTTATCAACCGCCGTCTGGGCGGCCCGGCCGGATCCTTGTCGGTGAACGCGTTCTTGCACCCATATCCTGCGGTGGCATGGTCGGCTCCCTAGCCTCAGCGATTCTCGAGCGCGTTCGCGACGTGCCGGAGGGGTTCGTGCGGACCTACGGCGACGTCTCGCCGGGGGCGCCGCGGATGGCTGGCGCCGTGCTCGCTGCGTGCGAGGATCCTTCCGTTCCGTGGCACCGGATCGTCCGTGCCGACGGAACGCTGGCGGTCGGCGCCCGGCAGCGGGCGCTGCTCGAGGCAGAGGGGGTGCCGTTCACGGCCGGGGGGCGGGTCGACATGCGGCGTGTCCGGCTGGAGGTCCTGTGACCGTGCTCGGGGCGGATCGGCCTGGCGGTGCGTTCGCGGGGGCCCTGTGACCGTCTGGGTTCAGGAGATCGTGACGCTCGAGCCGCGGAGGCGTGGGTTTCATCTGATCACCGGGGAAGTGCTGGGGGCGGTGCCGGGCCTGGAGGGGATCCGGGTGGGGATGCTGCACCTGTTGATCCAGCACACCTCGGCGTCGTTGACGTTGAACGAGAACGCGTCCCCGGACGTGCGGCGGGACTTCGAGTCCTGGTTCAACGTCGTCGTGCCCGAGCGGGCGCCGTTCTGGACCCACACGCTCGAGGGCCCGGACGATATGCCGGCCCACATCAAGGCCTCGCTGCTCGGCCCGTCGCTGATGCTGCCGCTGCGCGACGGCCGGCCGGTGCTGGGGACATGGCAGGGCATCTACCTGTGCGAGCATCGCGACCATGGCGGCGCGCGCCGGGTCGTGGCGACCGCCTGGGGCGAGTAGCTCGTTCTTTGGTAATTGATGTACCCATACGGTGCATAGATGCGCGGAGAACGAGCCAACTGCGCCCGGCGGACGCGCCACGACCCCAACTGCCCGCTAGGCGGGGCGCGCCACGCCCCCAACTGCGCTAGGCGGGGCGCGCCACGACCAGCTTCGTCGCCGGCTCGAGCCACGCGGTCGCCGCCTCATCCCAGCCGACGACGCGCGTCGGGACCGCGCTCGGGTCGAGCCGGCCGGAGGTGACAAGCTCGATCACCTCCGGCAGGAGCAGCCGCGAGTCTGCCCGCGACACGTGAAACGTGATCCCCTTGGTGTACATCTCGAGCAGCGGCACCGGTGTCGTCTGGGAGAAGTGGATCGCGACCGAGGTGCAGTAGCCGTAATCGTCGGTTGAGCGCAGCGTGCACGCGAGCCCATCGACGTCCATCGTGTTCTCGACCGTGATCGGGGCGCGATCGAAGCGCCGCGGCCACGGACCGTCGTGGACCGTGACCTCCGCGCCGAGCGCCGCCGCCGCCGCGCAGCCAGCCGGATCGCGATCGACGTAGCGCACTCGCTGTGAGCCAAGCGCGACCGCGGACGCCACGGCATAGAGCCCGACCGATGCCGCCGCGCCGCCGACCACGAGGACCTCGGCACCGGGCTTGGCGGCGAGTTGGCCGGCGACAGTCCGGTACCCGTCGACGACGTTGTCGACGAGCGTGCACAGCACCTCGGCCGCGATCCCCTCCGGGGCCGGCAGCAGAAGATGGTCGGCGGCCGGCACGAACAGCAGGTCCGAGACGCCGCCCCCGTGCCCACCGCCCGCGGACCCGAACCCAAACGCGCCGCCTGCAGAGGCCCGGTAGGTGTGGCAGGCGCCGAAACAGGCGTCGCCGCACGCCGCACAGGCGCCGCACGACACCTGGAATGGGACGAGCACCCGTTGCCCGACGCGCACGCGCGCGACATCGGTGCCGACGGCCACCACCTCCGCGACGGTCTCGTGGCCGACCGGAAACGGCCCGGGGAAGATGCCGAAGGTGGCCATCGGCAGGTCGAGGTCACAGCGGGCGACCGCCAGCGGCGCGACCAGCGCCCCGCCGGGATCGGAGAGCGCCGGGGGCGGCACATCCTGCCAGGCCATGGTTCCCGCCTCGATGAACGTCAGCTGCAGCATTGGTCACCCATCTGTTCCCGCGTTGCCGTCCGCAGGAAATCGTAACATTGTTTCGGAACGTTGGTACGAAACGATGCCGAGAACCAAGCAACGCACTCCTGAGCTGAAGGACCGTGTATTGAGCACCGCGCTGGCGGCGCTTGAGTCAGACGGAGTCCAGGGGTTCACGACGCGCCGCATCGCGACCGACGCCCGGACGTCGACGCCCGCGGTCTACGAGCTGTTCGGTGACCGTGCCGGCCTGGTGCGGGCGATGTTCTTCGAGGGGTTCCGCCGACTCGCCCGGATCCTGCAGGCCGTCGAGCGCACCGGTGACGCGGTGACCGACCTGAGTGCGAGCATTGCCGCGTACCGGTCGTTCGTGCTCAAGCACCGCGCGCTCGCGGAGGTGATGTTCTCGCGACCGTTCGCTGACTTCGAACCGGGGCCAGCCGAACTGGCC
Organism: uncultured Conexibacteraceae bacterium; assembly: GCA_963778315.1. Taxonomy (GTDB): domain Bacteria; phylum Actinomycetota; class Thermoleophilia; order Solirubrobacterales; family Solirubrobacteraceae; genus Palsa-465. Next base: position 89,707 of record CAVZTZ010000003.1, read on the forward strand.
GCCGGCGAGGACGTGCGCCGCAACATCCTTGGCCACGTCACGCGCTGCATCGAGGACGGCGTCATCGCAGGGGATGCGAATGACATCTCACACGTGCTGTTCGCCCTGGCGGCCGGCCTCGCTGCGCACGAGAGCGCCGGAGTGCTGGGTGGCAGCCAGGCGTCGGCCGATCGTCGCTGGCAGCTCGCGGTCGAGGCGGTTCTTGGCGGTCTCGCGCCGGAGGGCAGCTGACCCAGGCACGCAATGACGCGCGCCGTCTACGCGACAAACAGTCGTAGCTCGGGCTCGCGCTCACCGCGGAGCACGGCAAGGTCGACCTCGACCCACGCGATCCCGCGTGACTCCGCGAGCACTCTGGCCTGCGGCTTGACCGACTGCGCTGCCAGGATGCCACGGCAGGAGCCGAGCGCCGGATCGAGCCGGATCCGCTCCAGGTACCGCGCGAGCTGCTCGACCGCCTCGATTCCGGCAACGCGCTTGATCTCGACCGCGACCCACTCATCCTCGAGGTCACGGCACATCAGATCGACCGGGCCGATGTCCGTCGGCCACTCGCGGCGAACGAGCCGCAGGCCCTCGCCGCACCAGTGCGGCTGATCGGCGAGCAGCTCCTGGAGGTGTGCCTCGACGCCGTCCTTGCTGAGCGCGGCGTCCCCGTCGGGCAGGCCCATCTCGTGATCGACGTCCGAGAGGACCTCGGTCAGCGTGATCTGGAGCCTGTCCTCGGTCTTGCCGGCCCACTTGCGCACGATCATCGCCGCCGGGCTCTCACCGTCGGCCGGAATCTCCTCGATCACCGTCGGCGGCGTCATCCAGTTGAGCGGCTTGTAGCCGCCGGCGTCGGCATGCACCAGCACCGACCCGTCGGCCTTGACCATGATCAGCCGCAGCGACTCCGGTAGGAAGGCATCGAGGCGGCCGGAGTAGATCACGGAGCAGCGGGCGACGATCAGGCGCATGGGATCGTCAAGGCTAGGGAAGCGACTGGACGACGAGCGGGCTGTGAGTAGTCTCGTTCCCGCTATGAGCGAGCACATCGTTCGCCGTGCGGAGCCGGACGAGGCGCTTGTGATCGCTGAGGTATGGCTGAGCTCTCGGCGGGCTTCTGCCATCCCGCCCCCAGCTCACACAGACGATGAAGTCCGTGCCTGGGTCAGCGAGATGCTCTTGCCATCGTCTGAGGTCTGGGTGGCGACGACAGACAGCGAGGTCGTCGGGATGATGGCGCTCGAGGGTGAATGGGTGGAGCAGCTCTACATCGCCCCCGGGCACCAGCGCCGGGGACACGGAGCGCGGCTGCTGGCGGTGGCGCAGAGCTCCAGGACCTCATTGGCACTCTGGACGTTTGAGAGCAACGCCGATGCAAGGCAGTTCTACGAGGCTCATGGCTTCACGCAGTGGGGTTCGGCGAGTGCCGAGAACGAGGAACATGCGCCCGCGATCATGTACCGGTGGCCCGTGGTCTAGCGCGGTTCAGCGGCTTCTCGCAGCGGGCGACGATCGGGCGCATCGGTCGGCAGCAGAGAACTTGTGACCGGTACCAGCCGTGCGCGAAGATGGGCTCTTGCGAGAACATCGCCACCTGCCGGGCTTTCGCTCCGGGCGTCTTGCGGGCAGTATGGGGAACCGTGGGCGGGTCTATCGCGACGGGGACCTCGTCCGGCGGCCGAGCGGCGCCCACCGGGTCGCGGTCAACGCGCTGCTCGAGGAGCTGGAGCGACGGTCATTTCCGGCGCCGGTGCCGATGGGATATGACGACCACGGTTCCCAGCTGTTCCGCTGGATCGACGGCGACGTGCCGGTGCCGCCGGCACCGCCGTGGGCGTTGACGGAGGCCGCACTGACCAGCGTGGGCCGCCTCGTCCGCCAGTACCACGACGCCGTCGCCGGGCTCTCGCTGCTGTTCGATCTCGACTGGTCCGGTGAGCTCGCCGACCCGCAAGGCGGCTCGATCATCTGCCACAACGACATCTGCCCGCCGAATGTGGTGTTCCAGAAAGGCCAGGCGCACGCACTGCTGGACTTCGACTTCGCCGCTCCGGGACGGCCGGTCTGGGACCTGGCGCTAACCGCACGCATGTGGCTGCGGCTGCGTCCGCCGATCGATGCCGACGGTCCGCCGCAGGCGGATCCCTTCCGCGGCATCAGATTCCTCGCCAACGGCTACGGACTCCCGCACGGCGACTACGGGGAACTCGTCGATGCGATCGTTGAGAGCTTCGTCGTCGGCAGCAAGTTCGTGCGCGATCGTGTGGCGGAGCGGCAGGGGGATTACGTCAAGGCTTGGAAGCGTCTCGGGGGTGAGGGCGGGAACGAGCTGACCCTGATCTGGCTCGCGCAGCACCGCGACGCGATGCTTGCGGCGCTGTCTGACCACTGAGCGGCCCCGGTGGATCAGGACAGGCGCTTTGACATCTCGCTGGTCGTCTTCCAGCCGAGCTGCCGGTAGAGCGCCATCCCTGTCTCGGTCGCGTGGAGGATCGCGAACGTGACCCGCCGTCGGGCGAACTCACCCTCGGCCAGCGCCATCAACTCCCGCGCCAGCCCGCGTCGGCGGTACGACGGCTCGACGAACACGTTGAGGACGTAGCCGCGGCCGTCCTGTGTCGGATGGACAGGGTGCGGTGGCCAGTCGATGACCATCAGCCCGATGCCGGCAACGGGCCGGCCCTCGTCGCTCACTACGAACCCGAAGTAGGAACCGTCGGCGAGGCGCGGCGCCAGCCACTCCCGGAAGTGCGCGGTCATCACCGCCAGGACGCCGTCGTCCTCGCCGGCGTCGCGGAACATCTCCTCGCGCTGACGGCAGATCAGCTCGAGGTCATCGGGGGTGACTGGGCGGGCAGCGCTCGGCATCGCGATTGAGCCGAACAGTCTCCCAACATGCGTCAGACTCCGGATCACGGTGTACCTGCCGAAGCACAACCTCGCCGATCAGCAGCAGCTGCGCGAGCTGCTTGATGGGATCCGCGCGGCCGACTTGATCAGCGCCACGCCCGATGGGCTGTTCGCGACGTTCCTGCCGCTGATCTACGACGAGGAGGCTGGCGCGCTGCTTGGTCACATCGCCCGCAAGAACGACCATTGGCGGCTCGAGACGGTGGGTGAAGCGATGGTGATCGCCCACGGGCCCGACGGGTACATCAGCCCGCGCTGGTACGCCACCAAGCGGGAGCACGGCAAGGTCGTCCCGACCTGGAACTACACGACCGCCCACATCTACGGGGAGCTGCGGATCCACGACGACCCCACCTGGGTCGAGGCGTTCGTCAGGCGGCTCACCGAGCGCTACGAAGCCGACGCCGAGCAGCCGTGGGAGGTTGACGACGCTCCCCGTGACTACATCGACAACCAGCTCAGGGCGATCGTCGGGATCGAGCTCGTGATCAGCCGCGTCGAGGCCAAGGCGAAGCTCGGTCAGCAGCGCAGCGCCGCGGACGTGCAGGGAACGATCGCAGGGCTCGAAGCCAAGGACGAGCACGAGCTCGCCGACGCCACAGCGCGTGCCCTGGCCCGTCTCGAAGCACGCAGCGCCGAGCAGGGCCCGGCCGCTAGCGCGACGAGAGACCGAGCCTGATTCCGAAGGTGACCAGCACCGAGCCGGCCGTCACAGGCCGGCCCTCGCCGGCTCGGACGGCTTCACGCAGTAGACGAGCGCCGAGCCACACCATGTAACACGCGCCTGCGATGCGAATGATCGTGTAGGCGACGGTCGAGACCTCGAGCACCGCGGCGATTCCGACCGCTGCCGCCGCGCCCCAGGCGAGCGTGCCGCAGCTGACCCCAAATGCGGCGGCGAACCCATGCCGGCGGCCTCCGCGAAGCGCCGATCGCATCACGATCGCGGTATCGAGGCCGGGGATGATCGTCAGCAAGCCGGCGACGAGCGTGAACCCGACCACTGAGCTCCACACGGTCACACGCTCAGCCTAATCGGACGCGAGGCGCGTGTAGGTCAGGAAGTCCCGCCAGGTGCCGTCGCGGTGCAGCGTGCTCTGCACGCTGTGCCCCTCGCGGCGCATCCCGACACGTTCCATCAGTCGCCACGACGGCGCGTTATCGGCGTAACAGATGGCGATCACGCGCCGGAGCCCGAGCTGGCCGAACGCGACCGTGATCAGCGCCTGAACGGCCTCGGTGGCGTAGCCGTGGCCGTGCCACGCCGGGTCAAACGCCCACATCAGCTCGGCCTCGCGCCCGGCGGCCTGCACCGCCACCTCCTTCTGTGAGTGGGCGTCGACCACGACCAGCCTGAGATCGCCGATCAGCCGACCGTCGAGCTCCGGGATGATCGTGGTCGGCATCCGCCCGAGCCACTCGCGCGCCCAGGCCTCCGGGTCGGTCTGGATCTGGCTCAGCCATTGGGCGACGCCGTGCCGGCTGCGGTAGGCGAACGCGGTCCTCGCGTCCTCTGGTGCAGCTCGCCGCAGTGTCAGGCGCGCGGTGTGGATCGGCCAGATCAGGTCGTCGAGCTCACGCACGCGCCGAGCGTACCCGGAGCGCGGATGTCCGCTCTGATCGGTGCCGAGCGACCGGGCGCCCTCAGTCGAGGACCTCGGCGCCCTCATCGGGCGGGTACCCGTACACGTAGACGATCAGGTCCTCAGACCCCTCGTTGAGCGCCTGCAGGGCGGTACCGCCGGCGACGTGGATCACGCCACCTGCCGGCACGAAGACGCGCTCCGCCGGCTCGCCGAGCAGCATCGTCAGCGTCCCGCTGAGCACAACGAACGTCTCCTCCTGCTCATCATGCCGGTGGCGGCGGCCACGGGCGCCCGGTTCGTAGCGCCACACGTTGGCACGGACGTGGGTCGCGCCGAGGGCCTCGCTCAGTTCGGCCACGTGGCGCGCCGGCTCTCCGGTGCCGTGCGGACGGGTGAACCATTTCAACCCGTCGGGTGAGAGTGCTGTGAAGGTCATCGGAGGAGCCTACGCGGATCAGAGCTCGTAGCATCGGGTCCATGCGACACGAACTGCGCCCCCTGTTCGACCGAGTCGTGATCAAGGAGCTCGACCCCGACCGGGTGAGGCGCTCGGGCCTGGTCGTCCCGCCGGGCAACGACGAGCCGCCGCCACAGCACGGGATCGTGCTGGCGGTCGGGCAGGGCCTCGACTGGTGGGACCACGTCGGCATCAAGATGCCGGTCAAGCCGGGTGATCACGTCGTCTTTCCCGCATCGGCCGGCGCCTGGGTCGAGGTCGACGAGGAGCGCCTGCTGGTCTGTCGTGTCGGCGAGCTGCTCGGCGTCCTCGCGGACGCCCCGATGGTGACGCCGGGCGCAGACGACGACCAGCTCCCTGGCGAGTTGCATTGATGGTGGCCCCGTTGGGCCACCACCTGCAACGTTCAGGGATGGAACGAGCTCCTCGAAGCTGAATCGTGCCTGCTCAGGCCGCGGCGCGCCGCCGCTTGCCGGTGCGGCGGGCGGCTTCTGGCGCCGGGAGCTCGGCCGGGAGCGCGGCGCGTGCTCGGCGCAGCAGCTCGCGGACCTCGGCGTCCTCACCAAGTTTCAGCGCCCGCTCGCAGGCCGCGATGCACTCCTGCAGGCGGTCTGTCCGGGCGAGTGCGTGCGCGTAGGTCGACCACGCAGCAGGTGACTCGGGATCGAGCACGGTCGCGCCCTCGGCCGCGGACACCTCCGCACCAACCTCGCCGGCCAGGTGGTAGGCGAGGGCCAGGTCAAGCTGGGTCTCGAGTGTCGGCTCGATCGCGCGGGCCCGCTCGAGCGCCTCGATCGCGGCCTGGCGGTCCATCTGACGCAGCCGCAGGCGACCGAGGCGCCCCCATGAGGAGGCGTCGCCCGGCGCGCGCCTGGTCACCTTGAGCGCCGCATCGATCGCCAGATCGAGCGCGCCCATCGCCTCGTAGATCCGGGACGCGAACCGCTCCGGAGTCGGCCGGTCGGTCTCCACCCGCGACCAATCGCGCACGGTGCGCGCTGCCGCCGGGAGGTTGCCCGCCTGGAAGAAGGCCGCTGTCAGCAGACGCAGCACCGCCGGGTTCTGGGGGTCGGCGTCGCGGGCGTAGACCAGCCGCTGCGCTGCGAGTGAGGCGTTGCCCTCGGCGAGCGCGTGCTGGGCCGCGGTCATGAATCGCTGCACGCGGTCCGCGGCGGCGTCGGGCTTGCCGAACACGACGAACTCCAGCGAGCCGGCGGGCACCGTCCTGACGCCGACCTGGAACGACATCCGTGCCCACTGCTGGACGTCGTCGCCCTCGCCGGAGAAGTAGATGCCGTTGACGGTGCCGACGCCCCACTCCGGGTAGGAGAGGCAGCGGGCGTAGCGGTGGACGACCGAGTGGTCGGGCACGCGGGCGCCGAATGGATCGTGCTGCTTGCGGTCGGCAGCATGCTCACGGGCGCGTTGCTCGGCCTCATATGCGCGGCGGCCCTCTTCCTCGCGGGCCTTGCGGGCCGCAGCCGCCGAGACCCGGACGGCGTTGGCGCTGACCTTGCCGCCGCGGGAGGTCTCGGCGAGCTGCTCGAGCTGGTCGGCGGCCTCGTTGATCGCCTGGAGGTGGCGTTGGTGCTCGTGCTGGCGACCTGGTGGCGCGATGTCGGGATGCCAGCGCTTGGCCATCCGCCGGCGTGCGAGCTGGACGTCGCGCTTCTCGAACGGAGCCTCCAGCTCGAGAAGGAGCAGAGACTGTTCGAGATCAAGCACACGAGCCACGATCTCTTAAGGTAGCGGCCGCGAGCGGGTCGGCGTCGTCTTCAGCGGCCGACTTTGTAACAAGTGTGTACCAGTTTGCGGCGGTCCCCTTTTCGCGGCGTAAGTTGCCCACCGTGACACAGCGACGCGGCATCGGGGGAGGAGTTCTGGTGGTGGCAGCGCTGATCGCCGGGATGGCGATGGTGTGTGTGCTGGGGGTGTTCATCGCGCTCGTCGGCGGCGGTTCCACCGGCTCGGTGTGTGGTTCCTCGGCCGGCGGTGCGGCACCGATCACGCTGGCGCCGCCCGGGGTCGGGGAGACCGTCGGTGCCAGCGAGTACGGCGGCCCCGGTGACCCCTCCAGCGGAGACATCGGTTCGTCGGGAACCGATCTGTACGCGGAGCCGGACAGCTATGCCGAGCTCGGCGGGACGACGTTCGCGACCGCCACGGCGATGGGCGGACTGCCGTACGGAACGCCTCTGCGCGTTTCCTGGGGTCGGCATTCCGTGATCGCCTACAAGCGCGACATCGGACTCGGCGGCGGGCCGATCGACGGCTATCCGCGGGTGATCGATCTGTGGTGGCAGCTGGCCGGGGCGCTGCGTATCCCGTACGAGGGTGGCGAGTGGTCAGGACCGGTTCGGGTCGAGCGGACGGCTGCGACCGGGGCGGCGAACGTGCTGGGTCAGGCGGTGCAGTCCTCGGGAGCCGGGACGGCGGCCGTCACGGGCGCGGCCGGTGACGGTGCGGCTGGAGACGGTGTGGGCGGAGACGGTACGGCCGGTGACGCTGCGGCCGCTGACGGCGCGGCGTGCGATTCCAGCGGGGTCGGTGCGGTGCCGGTCACGGACGGGCCGCGGGCGGTGCTGGCGCCCGACGGCCAGGCCGAGGCGCCCGCCAATGCGCCCGCGGCCGTGAAGGGGATCATCGCCGCGGGCAACGAGATCGCCGGCAAGCCATACGTCTACGGCGGCGGCCACGGGCTGCCGCTCAGCGAGGTGGCGCCCGCCTATGACTGCTCCTCGAGCGTCTCGCACCTGCTCTGGGGCGGCGGCCTGCTGCCGGTGACCACGGACATGGTCGCGGCCGACTACGAGACCTGGGGCGATCCCGGCCCCGGCAAGTGGGTGACGATCTATGCCAGCGCGGATCACGTCTTCATGTACGTCGCCGGCCTGCGCTGGGACACGCACAACGCCGCCGGCCCCGACGACGGCAGCACCGGGATCGGTTGGCATCCACTCGTCCGCGAGGCCGACGGCTTCGTCGTCCGACACCCACCGGGCCTATGAGCGCCGGGCTGGCAACGATGCGGCGGGGCCGGCGCCTTCTTTTGCATTTCATGCGTCTATATGGCTCATTAAGTGCAAAAGAAAGAAGCCTGTGCCGGTGGGCGCTCGTTTCGATCGGTGTGGCGCTCGCCGTGAGCGGATGCGGGTTGACCTTCCCGACCCCGCCAAAAACCACCACGAGCGTTGTCGGGGCCGCAACGGCGCATCAGGCCACGACTTCTTCGTCGCCGAACGAGATACCCACGCCTCCCGGCCCGACCGAGAACGCGCCCGGAGCAGCGACCCCGGCGCAGGCGCTCACCCACTTCGCGACGAGCTACATCAACTGGGACGCCTCAGATGTCAAAGCGCAGCTCGCGAAACTCGCGCGGCAATCGGTGGGCCAGGCCCGCAGCGCGATGCAGCTTGCAGCCGCCCAGGTCGGCTCAGATCCCGAGCTGCAGCAGGACGGCGTCGCCAACAGTGGAACCGTCGAAGCGGTCTCTCGGGTCGCCGGAGGCGAGTACGTGGTCGTCACCCGCGAGCGGACGACGGCCGCCGACTCAGATGCCTACCAGGGGCTCGGCGCGTCGTGGCACCTGACGATCGCGACCGTCAGGCGGGCGGCGCGCGGCGCCTGGATTGTCAGCGGTTGGCAGCCGCAGAGCTGATCGTCCCAGTGGCCTTCGGCGCGGACTGTGAATCCTTGCCGGTGTAGGCCTGCCCCAGGTAAACGACGCTCGGCGTGGTGTAGTGATGATCGGACATTTTCAAGTACCTCAACCCCTAGATCGGCTGGTAACGCCGTTCTTATGAGTGCTTTACGTCCACAACTGGACGTTTCCTTCCGATCGCCGTCCGAATCCCCGCCACGCGCGTTCACTACCCTGCGTCACGGAATGTCCTCGCAGTACATCTACACGACCTACAAGCTCTCGCGCCGGCACCCGCCCGACAAGCAGGTGCTCAGCGACGTCTCGCTGTCGTTCTACCCGGGCGCCAAGATCGGCGTGCTCGGGTACAACGGCTCCGGCAAATCGACGCTGCTGCGGATCATGGCCGGGCTCGACACCGAGTACGACGGCCAGGCGCAACTGGCTCCGAACGCAACCGTCGGCCTGCTCGAGCAGGAGCCGCACCTCGATCCCGCAAAGGACGTGAAGGGCAACGTCGAGGACGGCGTCAGGGAGACGCGCGCGCTGCTCGACCGCTTCAACGAGCTGTCGATGAACTACTCCGAGGAGACCGCTGAGGAGTTCGCTCGGGTCCAGGAGCAGATCGACGCCGCCGACGCGTGGAACCTCGATACGACGCTCGAGTACGCGATGGATGCGCTGCGCTGTCCACCGGCCGACGCCGACGTCACCCAGCTCTCCGGCGGTGAGCGCCGCCGCGTGGCGCTGTGCCGGCTGCTGCTCAGCCAGCCCGACCTGCTGCTGCTGGACGAGCCGACCAACCACCTCGACGCCGAATCGGTTCAGTGGCTCGAGAACTACCTGCGCGACTACAAGGGAACGATCGTCGCCGTCACCCACGATCGCTACTTCCTCGACAACGTCGCCGGCTGGATCCTCGAGCTCGACCGGGGCCGCGGGATCCCGTACGAGGGCAACTACTCCGGCTGGCTCGAGCAGAAGCAGAAGCGGCTCGAGCAGGAGCAGCGCAAGGAGGACGCGCGCTCCCGGACGATCAAGGCCGAGCTCGAATGGGTGCGACTGAACGCCTCCGCGCGCCGCGCCAAGCCCAAGGCCCGCCTCAACGCCTACGAGGCGCTGCTCGCCGAGGACCGCAACGTCAAGCTCGATCAGGTTCAGATCCACATTCCCGCAGGGCCGCGGCTCGGTGGCGTCGTCGTCGAGGCGAAGAACGTGACGAAGTCGTTCGGCGAGCGGCTGCTGATCGACTCGTTGTCCTTCAGCCTGCCGCCGGCCGCGATCGTCGGCGTGATCGGCCCCAACGGCGCCGGCAAGACGACGCTGATGCGGATGATCACCGGCCAGGAGACGCCCGACTCCGGCACCTTCAAGGTCGGCGACACGGTCAAGCTCGCCTACGTCGACCAGAGCCGTGAGGACCTCGATCCCGAGAAGAACGTGTGGGAGGAGGTTTCCGGCGGCCTCGACCTGATCAAGCTCGGCGAGACCCAGGTGATCAACTCACGCGCCTACGTGTCGGGCTTCAACTTCAAGGGCACCGACCAGCAGAAGAAGGTCGGCAAGCTCTCCGGCGGCGAGCGCAACCGGCTGCACATGGCCAAGCTGCTCGCCTCCGGTGGCAACCTGCTGATCCTCGACGAGCCGACCAACGACCTCGACACCGACACGCTGCGGGCGCTCGAGGAGGCGCTGCTGGCGTTTGCGGGCTGCGCCGTGGTCGTCTCCCACGATCGCTGGTTCCTCGACCGGATCGCGACCCACGTGCTCGCGTTCGAGGGCGATTCCCAGGTCCGCTGGTTCGAGGGCAACTTCGAGGCCTACGAATCCTTCCGCCGCGAGCAGCTTGGTCCCGAAGCGGACCGTCCGCACCGGCTGACGTACAAGAAGCTCGTTCGCAACTAGTCGCCGCCGCGCGGCGAGGATTGGCAGCCGCGCTGTGTGATGCGCGGATTAAGCAGGGGTTGTCGGACATACCGCCAAGGTCGCTTTATCCACTTGGAGCTTGACTGGACTTGTCCAGGTGTAGGAAGCTCCGGCGGATTACTGGGGACGTTTCGTACTACGGAAGGGAGGAGCTCCTATGCGATCTACGCGTAAGGGTCTGTCGCTCGGGCGCACTGGGGTGGCCCGAATGAACTTGAGGAAGCGGACCGGGCTGGTCCGTACGGGCTGGGTTCTCGCGACCGCGATGGTGATGGCTGCCGGCGTCGCGGCCTGCGGCGGTGGTTCGACCAACGCCACCAACCATGCGACCAACTATGGGACGACGCTGTACGGCGCGCTGCCCACGGCTGGAACGCCGACGGCCGGTGGTTCGGTCACCGTCGGCCAGCTCACGGGTGGCACACCCAACGACATCTTTCCGATCGATGACTGCACCGACACGTTGGGGGCGAACGCCGATTACCTGGACGCCGAGATGTATCTGCCGCTGTACAGCGGTCCCGATGGGGCCCGCGCGCAGGTCGACTATCCGGACAGCCTCGCCGCTTCTGCGCCGGTGGCCAGCAACGGCGACACGACGTACACGATCCATCTGAAGACGGGTCTGACGTGGTCGGGCGGCGCTCCCGTCGTCGCTAACGACGTGATCTTCTACATCGACCTGTTGAAGGCGGCGGTCAAGGAGAGCCCAGGCAACTGGTGCCAGTACGTCCCGGGTCAGTTCCCGAGTGACGTCGTCAGCGCGACCGCGCCGGACGCGCATACGGTCGTGATCAAGCTCAACAAGGCGTACAACCCGGGCTATTTCCTCTACAACCAGCTCGAGGACACGGAGTTCGGCCCGTACGGGATGCCGAGCACCGACTGGAACGTCGCCTCGGCGAACGGTCCGCACCTCGACTACGCGAACCCCGCGAACGCGAAGAAGATCTTCGACTACCTGAACAAGGCCGGTCAGGTCCTGTCGCAGTTCACGACCAACCCGCTGTGGAAGGACGTCGACGGTCCGTACACGCTGAAGGACTTCGATGTGACGAACGGGTCATATGACCTCGTTCCGAACCCGAAGTACACCGGCGCGTCGAAATCGCACCTCAGCGAGGTCTCGCTGGTGACCTACACCAGCCGCACGGCGATGGAGAACGCATACAAGACGGGCGCCCTCGACGTCGGTGACTTCGATGAGGTGTACATCTCGCAGATCCCCGAGCTCAAGCGCGCCGGGTACACCGTGTTCGGCGGGCCCGGGTTCGACTATCTCGGCGCGGAATACAACTTCGCCGACACGAGCGGTGACTGGAACAACATCATCAAGCAGGTCTACATCCGTGCGGCGTTGCAGGAGCTCGATGACGAGCAGGCGCTGATCAAGGGCGTCTTCAAGGGGGCGGCCGTGCCGCAGTACGACACGGTGCCGAGCTCGCCGCAGTCCCCCTACACGCCTGCGGACGCCGTCACACCGTCATATCCGTACAGCCCGTCAGCCGCCGTCGCGCTGCTGAAGTCGCATGGCTGGAAGGTCGTCCCCGGCGGGCAGACGACGTGCGAGAAGGCAGGGAGCGGCGCTGGTGAGTGTGGTGCGGGGATTCCCGCCGGCACAGCGCTCGCCGGTGTCTGGGTCTCCGACCCGCAGGCGATCTCGCCCGCGACGGACCTGATGACCGACACCGTCATCTCGGCGGCGAAGAAGTACGCCGGCTTCGACTTCCAGCTGAAGACCGTGCCGATCAACGTGATCCAGGACGATTACAGCGACTCCTACGGGCCGAAGTCGTACGTGAACAAGTGGGGGGTCAACAGCCTCGGCGGGTTCGACTTCGACTACTACCCGACGATGGAGGGCGTGATGAACCCGGGTGCGTCGTTCAACTCGGGCGACTACGACGACGCCAACGCGAACAAGCTGATGGCCGCATCGGTCTCAAGCTCGAACACGACCGCGGTGACGACGGAAGCCTCCTACTTCGGCAAGAACCCTCCGGTTCTGTGGTGGCCGAACTACGACGGCACGTTTGCCGTCAATCAGCGCATCGGTGGTCCGGCGAACTCGTTCCTCAACCTCGGTGGGGGTGGGTTCACGCCGGAGTACTGGTACGTCAAGAAGAAGTAGTGGCCACGAGCGCAACGCAGGACGCGTCGAGCGTGACGTCTGAGCAGTTCAGCCCGGCGGGTGCACGGAGGCACCCACCGGGCCGCTTCTTCGTCGCGGAGCGTGACTGATGCTCGGCTACATCATCCGGCGGCTGATCGTCGCGGTCATCGTGACCGTGCTGATCATCGTCATCACGTTCTACCTCCTGCACCTCGTCGCGCCAACTCCCGCCAGGCAGGTGCTCGGGCCGCGCGCGAACAAGCTGGATATGACCATCTTCAACCGCACGCACGGCTTTGACCGCTGGTGGGTGCTGCAGCTGTTCAGCTACATGGGCAAATTGTTCTTCCACGGGAACTTCGGCTACTCGTACAACCTCAACCAGTCAGTCACGGCCCTGTTCAAGGAGAACGCGGGGCGCAGCGCCTACCTGACGCTCGCCGCGCTTGTGTTGTCGCTGATCATCGCGATTCCACTCGGCGTCCTGCAGGCCGTCAAACGCAATTCGGTGCTCGACTACACGCTGACGACGTGGAACTTCGTCCTCTATTCGATGCCGACGTTCCTGCTCGGGATCATCATGATCCAGCTGTTCGCGCTCGACCTGCACGTCTTCCCAGTGGGCGTATCGGACAACATCAACAGCGTGTGGGGGGCGTTCACTCACCCCCGTCAGCTGTTTTTGCCGATTGTCACGCTGGCGCTGCTCAACATCGCGTCGTTCAGTCGTTATATGCGCTCCTCGGCCCTCGACGTGCTCGCCGAGGACTACATCAGGCTCGCGCGGGCGAAGGGTCTCCGAGAACGCACGGTGTTGCTGCGTCATCTGCTGCGCAACGCGGCGCTGCCGATGATCACGCTGCTGGGGCTGTCGGTTCCTGACCTGCTCGCCGGCAACCTCCTGATCGAGGTCCTGTTCAACTACCAGGGACTTGGGATCCTGTTCTACAACGCCCTCGACAACAACGACTACAACATCCTGCTCGCGTACACGCTGCTCGGCGGTTTCCTGACCGTGATCGGCAACCTGATCGCCGACATCGCGATGACGTTCGTCGATCCGAGGATCCGGCTTGACTGAGATCCTCAGTGGCGGCGCTGTGCCCCCCGGATTCTCGCCTGCGCCCGATGGCGGCGAGGTGCAGATGGTCGCGAGCGGGTGGCGGTTGGCGTGGCGCGAGTTCGCATCGAACAAACTCGCGCGGATCGCGCTCGGGGTCCTGTTGTTCTTTCTCGTGTTCTGTTTCTTCGGACCGCTCGTATACCACTCGAACCAGAGCATCACGGAGCCGCTCAACTCCGATCTTGCCCCGACCGGTGCGCACATCTTCGGTACGGACGACAACGGCTACGACGAATTCGGCCGGATCATGATCGGCGGGCAGGCCGCGTTTGAGGTGGGGTTCTTCGCCGCCACGATCTCGATCGTCGTTGGCACCCTCTACGGTGCGATTTCGGGTCTGATCGGGGGTGTCGTCGATGCACTGATGATGCGGCTCGTCGACGTGCTGCTCTCGATTCCGTACCTGCTGATCGTGCTGATCCTCGCGACCAAGTTCAGCTCGACGGTTCCGGAGGAGAGCGTGCTGCTCGGGTCGTTCTCGTGGCTCGTCCCCGCGCGGCTCGTCCGCGGGGAGGTGCTGACCCTGCGCGAGCGTGACTTCGTGTGGGCCGCCCGCACGATGGGCGCCCGCAACGCCCGCCTGATCGTGCGCCATCTGCTCCCCAACGCGGTGTCCGTGACGATCGTCAACGTCACGTTTCTGATCGCCGACTCGATCCTGGCGCTCGCTGCGCTCGGCTTCCTCGGGTTCGGGCTCAACCCGCCCGCGACCTCGTGGGGGGACATGCTCGGCAACGCGGACTCTGCGGTCTCAAGCGGATACTGGTGGCTCGTCTACCCCGTGGGCGTCTGCCTGGTGCTCGTCGTGCTGTCGTGCAACCTGATCGGTGACGCGCTCCGTGACGCCCTCGATGTCCGTCTCCGTCGGCGTTAGCGCCATGACCCCGGCGCTCGAGGTCACCGACCTGACGACAGAGATCCAGCTGTCACGCTCCGTCGTGCACGCGGTCGGCAACGTCGACCTGCGGATCGAGCGCGGCGAGACGGTCGGACTCGTCGGCGAATCGGGTTCCGGCAAATCGATCCTCGGGTTGTCGGTACTCGGGCTGCTGCCGAACGGCGGCCACGTCACCGGCGGGTCGATCAGGGCCGACGGCCGCGAGCTCGTCGGCCTGCCCGACCCCGAGCTGCGCCACATTCGCGGTAACGACGTCTCGATGATCTTCCAGGACAGCCAGTCGTCGCTGAACCCGACGAAGACGATCGGCGAGCAGATCATGGAGCCGATCCGCATCCACCGCGGCGCGTCGAAGGCAGACGCGCGGGAGCGGGCGCTCGAGGTGCTGCAGCTGGTCAGGCTACCCCGCCCGTCGGAGCGGATGAATGACTACGCGCACCAGCTCTCGGGCGGTCTGCGGCAGCGGGTGATGATCGCGATCGCACTCGCATGCGAGCCGAAGGTGCTGCTGGCGGACGAGCCAACCACGGCGCTCGACGTCACGATCCAGGCACAGATCCTGGCGCTGCTTGACGATCTCCGTGACCGGCTCGGGATGGCGACGCTGCTCGTCACCCATGACATGGGCGTGGTCGCGGGCCGCACCAGCCGCGTCAACGTCATGTACGCGGGGCGGATCGTCGAGACGGCCTCGACCGAACGCCTGTTCAGCTCGATGCGCCATCCGTATACACAGGCGTTGCTGGCATCGATCCCGCGGCTCGAGTCCGATCCGACCAAGGCGCTGATCTCGATCCCCGGCATTCCGCCGGACTTGACCAACCCGCCACCCGGCTGCCGGTTTGCCCCCCGCTGTCCGTTCGCAGACGATCAGTGTCGCGCGGAGGAGCCGCCGCTCGCAGGCGCGGATCCGACGCATCTGTTCGCGTGCTGGCACCCCGTTGAAGGGCCGATCCGGGTGGCGCCGACGATGATCGCGCCGTCGCCGATCGGCGAAGACGCGGCCCCCACGGGCGAGCCGGCGGCCTCCACGGGTGTGTGGGCGGCCTCCACGGCTGAGGACGCGGCCTCCACGGGCGTCGTGTCCGCACACACGGGAGTGGTCTCGGCGCCGGTGGCTGCCCCAACGGGGGCAGCCCAACCCCTGCTTCAGATTGACAACGTCGTCCGCGAGTATCCGGTCAGGGCAGGCTGGCTGCAGCGCCAGATCGACTCGATCAAGGCCGTGTCCGGGGTGACGCTGCACGTCAGCGAGGGCGAGACCCTCGGGTTGGTCGGGGAATCCGGCTGCGGCAAGACGACGCTCGGGAAGCTGATCGTCGGCGTCGAGAAGCCGGACAGCGGCCGGATATTGCTCGCCGGCGAGGACATCTTTGCGTTCTCCGCGGAGAAGCTGCGACGCGCGCGCAAGGACCTGCAGATGATGTTCCAGGACCCCTACGCGTCGCTGAACCCGCGGATGCGCGTCAACGCGATCCTCAAGGAGCCGCTGGTCATCCAGGAGGTCGGTTCGCGGCAGGACCAGGACCAGAAGGTGCGGCAGATGCTCGATGAGGTCGGGTTGCCGCTGGGCGCGCTCGAACGCTATCCGCACGAGTTCTCGGGTGGCCAGCGGCAGCGGATCGCGCTGGCGCGGGCGGTGATGCTCGAGCCCAAGGTGATGGTCGCCGACGAGCCGGTCTCGGCGCTGGATGTCTCGATCCGATCGCAGGTGCTCAACCTGATGAAGCGCCTGGCCCGCGAGCACAACATGGCCTCGGTCGTGATCTCGCATGACCTCGCCGTCGTCAAGTACCTGGCGGACCGGATCGGCGTCATGTACCTCGGCAAGCTCGTCGAGCTCGGCTCCGGCGATGACATCTACCGCCGCGCGGCGCACCCGTACACCGAGGCGCTGATCCGCACGATCCCGGTGCCCGATCCGAGGGCCGAGCGGGCCAAGGACGACGTTGGCATCAAGGGGGAGATCCCGAGCCCACGCGACCCTCCGTCGGGCTGCCGCTTCCGGACGCGGTGCCCGCGGGCGCAGTCACTGTGCGCGGAGCAGGAACCGGAGCTGCGGTCGTTCGGCGGCGGCCACGTCGCAGCCTGCCATTTCCCGCTGCAGGACCCGGCCTGAAATCTAGTTGTCGGGGCCGAGCACGATCGCCTTCAACGTCAGCCACAGGATCAGGCAGTCGAGCCGCCAGCCCGCGTGCTTGACGTAGTAGAGGTCGCGCTGCAGCTTCGCCAGCATCCCCTCCACCGTGCCGCCGTAGCCGAGGTTGACCTGGGCCCAGCCGGTCAGGCCGGGACGGACCGAGTGCCGGGCTCCGTAGAACGGAATCTCCTTCTCGAGCCGCTCCACGATCGGCACCTGCTCGGGGCGGGGTCCGACGAGCGCGAGGTCGCCGCGGAGCACATTGACGAGCTGCGGGAGCTCATCGAGGCGGAACCGCCGCAGAACGCGCCCGACCGGGGTCAGGCGGTGCGCCTCTGCCCCTGCCCAGGTTGCGGCGCCGCTGTCGGTACCGGTCATCGTCCGCAGCTTCAGCATCGTGAACGGGACGCCGTCCTTGCCGACGCGCTGCTGGCGGTAGAGGCCAGGGCCGCTCGAGGTGAGCCTGACCGCCAGCCAGCACACCAGCAGCACCGGCGTGCTGAGCAGCAGCAGAAGCGCCGAGCCCCCAGCTTCGACAACGCGGCGCATGATCCGCTGGTGACGACGGCCGCGGGCGACGTCGAACAGGAACCAGGTGGGACTGAGCTCCGCCAGCGGGACCTTCTTGAATTCCGACTCGTAGTAGGAGACGAGGTCGAGCACGAGCACCCCGCTGGCGCGCAACGTCATCGCAGCCTCGACGAGCTCGGGTGCCGCCATCGCGTCGTGGTCGAGCACGAGCGCCGTCGCCGCGGCGGCCTGCACGGCTGACAGCAGCCGCTGGGAATCGACCGGCTTGCTGAGCACCGAGGCCCCGACAAAGCTCGCGTCACTGCGGCGGGCGAGCTCGCGCTCGAGGTCGGTGCGGGCATCGGGAGCTCCGGCGAAGTAGACGCGCCGCATCCGCATCCGCCAGCGGATCTCGAAGTCGCGGCTGACTCCTGCCGTCAACAGCGCCACCCAGCTGAGCGCAGCGGTTGTCGCGATCGCCCCGGGTGGCCAGTGCAGTCCGACCACGACCGCGGCAACCGTGACGACCAGGGTCGCAGGCAGAGCGCCACCGAGCGCCGGGACCATCTGACCGCGCAGCTGGCGGCGGCGGCCGGGCAGGAGCGCCTCGAACAGCACGCGGCCGACGGCGGTGGCGAGCGCGGCCGGCAGCAGCAGCAGGGCGACGTCCGGGCCGAAGCCGTCGAACACGAACGCCGGCAGCACGATCGCCGCCCACAGCGCAGCCGTCAGGGTGGTTGCGGCCAGCCGGGTCACGGGCCACTGGGGAAGGTCCCACAGGCGCAGCTCGGGGACTGGATCGGGGGCCAGTTGCAGTGGCTTGTCGGGCAACGGCACGTTCATCACTTCGCGAGCTCAGCGCGGATGTGGGTCAGCCGGTACTCGACGTCATCATCGAGCGGGTTCAGCGCATGTGCGATCAGGTAGTAGTGCAGCGCCAGCCTCGGGTACCCGCGCAGATCGGCGATATCCCCGAGGCGGGTCGGAGGGACGTAGTTGCTCGGTTCCAGCCGCTGGGCGTCGACCAGCGCCTCGCGGGCACCCTGGTAGTCGTCGAGCACCGAGTACGCCTGGGCGATCGAGTACAGCGTGTCGAGCGAGTAGGGGTCGAGCTGGCGGGCGGTTGACAGGTCCTGCAGTGCCGCCGCGGCGTGGCCGGCGCTGACATCGGAGGCGCCCTTGTTGGCGTAGACCGTGCCGGCGAACTGACGGCCGACGCTGGCCGCGAGCAGCGCCAGGATCGCAAGTGCCGTGACCTGGATCGCCCGTTGCGAACGCGCTCGGGCGCCGGTCAACGCCGCCGGCTCGGTGGTGGCCGGGTCGGATGGGTCTGGTGGCGCGGGTGCCAGCAGCACCGCCGCCGCCAGGATCGCGAGGCCGGTGATCCCGGGAATGTCGTAGAGCCAATCGACGCTCGTTCCGACGAGCCACGCGGTGAACGCGCCGACTGCAGCGATCCGGATCACCGGATCACGACCCGCCAGCGTGTTGCGTCGCGGCCGCGCTCCCCACAGCGTTGCGCCGACGAACAGCAGCAGGCCGAGCAGCCCGACGATCCCGAGCTCCGCGAGCATCTGCAACTCGAGGCTGTGCGGATCGAGGACGTACTCGGGGTTATGACGGAGCCTGTAGTACTGGGTGTCGTAGTTACCCGCGCCGACCCCGCCGGCCGGGTGATCGACCCATTCGTCGAGCGCGACTCGCCACAGGTCGGAGCGAAAGCCGCCCGCCTCCAGCAGCCGGCTCGAGGAGGCGGAGGTCAGCGACGTGATCTTGTTCGAGGTGAAGTCGTCGTACTGGCGCCCGATCGTCGAGTGGCCGACGGCGATCCCGACAACGATGCCGAGCACCAGGGCACCCGCCAGCACCCGCCCGACGAGTGTCAGCACCGATGCGCGGCGAGCGTCGGTCAACCGCTGCGCGAACTGGGAGATCAGCTGGTGCGCCACGCCGATCAGCAGACCGGCGATCAGCACGGCCCCGCCGGCCTCCCGCAGGGCGGAAGTCGGGATCGCCGCGGTTTGCGACGTGCCGCTGTCCGAGTACGGCGCGAGCGTCCAGTGCAACGAGATCAGCACCCCGGCGACGAGCAGCAGCAGCTTCAACGCCCGCCGGGAACGCCCGGGAGCGACGAGCAGCACGATCGCCCCACAGACGACCACCTCGAGCACGATCGCCCGGGCCTGGGTCATGACCGCGAACGATGCGATCGCGGTGGCGCCGCCGATTGCCGCGCTGCGCATCCATCGGCGCGGGGCGTACTCGGCTGCTGCCAGGCAGGGCCAGACGCCGATCATCAGCAATGCGGCGGTGCCGTTGATGTAGCCGACCGGCCAGTTCAGCCGAGCGAGCGTGAACCAGTCGTTGGCCTGGCCGGTGAGCAGCAGGACGCTGCCGACCAGCGCCGCCAGGAGCGCCGGCAGGCCGAGCAGCACGATGACCGCCCGGGCGGCGCTCAGGGTCCTGATCGCGAGCAGGCCGATCGCCAGCAGCACGCAGTAGAACGCGATCCGGTTCGTCTCCGTCCACGCCGATTCACGTGACTGGGCCCACAGGATCGACAGCGCGCTCATCACCAGGATCAGCGTCAGCCCGCCGAGCGCCAGCGCGCCGCCGCGGCTGAACCGCAGCCGACCGGCGAACAGGACCCCGACGAGGATCACGATCGCGCCGAGCGCCAGTGGCGCCCAGGCACCGAAGTCGTAGTAGCCCGTGTCAAATGGCGAGGCAGCCGCCACGATCGCGACGATGAGCCCCGCCGCCAGCGCCGCCCGCTGCGTCGCTCGCCGCCGGCGTCCTCCGTCCCCGCCCGGGACGCCGGGCATGGGAATCACCGCTGCCAAGCGTCCGTTGAGCGCCTGCTCGTCAAGCTTGGTCCCGGGGGACAAACGGCTCCCAGTGCCCTAGCCGGGGTTGGTCTGCCGGCGACGCGGGCGTCCGGTCGCGAGCAGCGCGCCGAGCCCGCCGAGCACGAGCACCGCGGCGCCTGCCCCGATCATCCAGGCGACACCCGAGCCACCGCCGCCATGCAGTGCGGCGGCCGGAGTCGGGATCGGGGAGGACGACTTCTTCTCGGTCGTCGTCGTGATCACCGCACCTGCCGCTTTCTTCTTCCTATGCCTGTGGACGGCTTTGTGGTGCGTGGTCGTCGTCGAGATCGTCGGCGTCGTCGTCGTGTCGGCGCCGGCCGTCCCGGGATCCGACGATGCCGTCGTGCTGGTGGCGCTCGTGATCCCCTTGCCGAACAGGCCGCTGCCGTTGCTGCCGCTGCCGTTGCCGCCGAGCGGGATCGCGTAGGCCTTGCCCGCGGGGCTGCCCGGGTCGGCGTGCACCTGATTTGACCCGGTCCCCGACTTCGATTTCGCCAGCGCCGGAGCGGGAATCGCGACCAAAACCAGTGTGGCCGCGACCACTGTCAGACGAGTGCGCCGTGCTCGTTTACTCAGAGTTCCCATTTGGCTTTCCGGATGGACTGCCCGGCCGGGCCCTCGAAGCGGCGTGACTGGCGACTCCGGGGTTTTCAACGTTAGCAAGACAGGCCCGAGCCAATTACATTCGGCCACGTGGCCGATGTTGTGGTGCCGACCTATAACCGCGCTGAGCTGCTGCTCGATTGTCTGCGCTCGCTGACCGGGCAGGCCGGCGTCGAGCGGATCGTGGTCGTCGACGACGCCTCCTCGGAGGACATCGGCGCCGCCGTTGCCGCGGCGTTCCCGGATGTGATCGTCGTCCGGTGCGCCGAACATCGTGGACTCGCATACGCGTTCAACCGCGGCGTTGAGCTCAGTACGGCCGAAGCAGTGCTGTTCCTCAACAACGACATCGTCGCCCGTCCCGGAGCCGTGTCGGTGCTGGAGTCGGCCCTGGCCGCTGATCCGGCGGCAGTGTCGGCGGGAGGGCGTCTGGTCGATCCGGGGACCGATACCACCCAGCTCTCCTATCAGCCGCGGGAACTGCCCGGTGCATGTGCGCTGATCGTGCGGCTGCTGGGGGTCGAGCGCCGCTGGCCGGCAAACCCGGTGACCGGGCAGCATCTGCGGGCCCCCGCGGCTGCCGGTCGCACCGATCGGCAGCCGGCCGGCGCCTGCCTGCTGGTGCGCCGGTCCGCACTGGATGCGGTTGGGGGCTGGGACGAACACTTTTCGCTCTGGTATGAGGATGTCGATCTGTCCGCCCGGTTGCTCGTCCGTGGTCCGGCGCTGTACGTCCCGGACGCCGTCTTCGAGCACGTCGGCACCGCCAGCACCTCGACCTGGTCCAAGCCGGAACAGCACATCCGGCTGTATCCGGGGACCCTCGTCTACGCACAGGCGCATCTGAATGTGTTTGGTCGGACGCTCGTCGCGGTGACGATGTTCGTTGTGTCCCTGATGCGGTTTCTGATGGCGGTCCCGTTGGACCGCCCTTCAGCGGCGCGATACCGGACGATCGCGTGGCTCGCGCTCCGGGTGTGCGTCGGGCGGCCCGTGTCGGCGCCCCTGCGCCCGAGGGACCGAGGATGACGCCGGCGCTGTCAGTCGTGATCCCGAGCTACCGGGGCGTGGAGCTGCTGCGGCGGTGCCTGCCGTCGGTCCTTGACGCCGCGCGCGCGTGCGCCGCTGAGGTTGAGGTCGTGGTTGTCGATGACGGCTCCGGACCCGGCGACGGGTCGATCGCGGTCCTCACGGAGGATTTCCCGTCGGTGCGTGCCATCGCGCTGGAATCGAACCGGGGGTATCCGGGCGCGGTCAACGCAGGGATCGAGGCGTCGTCCGGCGCCTGGGTGATGACGCTCAACAACGACACGACCGTCGATCCAGGCGTGTTCGATGCGCTGCTGGCCGCGACCGGCGACCCCTCCGTCGGGGTGCTGGCGGCCCAGCAGCGGTTCTCGCAGGATCGCGAGACGCTGTACAGCGCCGGGCTGACGCTCGATCGGGCGGCTCAGATCGCTGACCGGCTGATGGGCTCGCCGGTGGCGGCGTCCGAGGCCGCGCCGGTCGATGTGTTCGGCGCGACGGGGTCGGCTGCCGTCTACCGGCGTTCGGTGCTCGACGAGCTCGGTGGCTTCGACGAGCGCTTCCGGTTCGGGCTCGAGGACGCCGACGTGGCCTGGCGGGCGCGGATGCGCGGATTGCGATGCCTGTACGTACCGGCGGCGGTCGTCTATCACGACCTCGGCGGGACGATCGCGCACGGATCGCCGGTGCGGCTCTACCAGGCCGGGCGCAACCGCTGGCTGCTGATCGCCAAGAACCTCGACTCGGCGCAGCTACGGCGACAGCTGCCGTGGATCGTGGCGTTTGATCTGGGGTATGTGATCTACGCGCTGGTGCGGTTCCGGACGCTCGAGCCGCTGCGCGGACGGATCGCGGGACTGTCGATGTGGCGGGGGGTCCGGCAGGAAGCGGCGGGCCGGCGGGTGCCGGTCGAGCTGTCGGCGGCGCCGCCGCTCCGCGCTGCGCTGGCGCGGCGGCGGCTGTGGCGCCAGGGCGCCGGGCGCCGGGTGCTCGTCCTCAACCAGTACGCGCCGCCCGAGGGCTCCTCGACCGGGCAGATGGCGTTTGAGATCGCGGCCGCACTGGCGGCGGGTGGTGATCCCGTGACGTTCCTCGCCGGTCAGCCGAGCTACCAGCCCGATGCCGAGCGGGTGGCCCGTCGGGACCGCCGTCGCGGGGTCGACACGGTGCGCCTGCCGCTGCTCGGGCCAGGTGGCCGGACGACAATGCTGTCCCGGATCCTCGGGTATGCGGGGTATCTGCTGGGCGTCCTGACGGCCGGGACCTGGCTTGTGCGTCGGCGCCGCGTCGAGGTTGTGATCGCGTTTCACAACCCCCCGCTGTTGCCGCTTGTGGCCAGCCTGATCGCCGGGCGCCGCCGGCTGATCGCGGTCGTCCAGGACATCCACCCCGACGTCGTCGTCGCCACGGGGTGGCGGTCGCTCCCGCCGGTGCTCGTCGGGTTCTGGGACCGACTGAACCGCTGGGCGCTCCGCCGAGCGGAGCGTGTCGTTGTCCTGAGCGAAGAGATGCGCGCCGCGCTTGTCGCGAAGGGGATCGACGCGCGGCGCGTGCTCGTGATCGGCGTGTGGGCTGAGCCGGAGCTGGTGAGTTGCTCGGGGGATCCGGCGAGCGTCGCCGCGACGCGCTCACGGCTCGGCCTCGCCGACGGCGAGCTGTTGCTGCTGCTGGCGGGCAACTTTGGGATCGCACAGCAGCTCGAGCCGGTGGCGGTGGCCGCGGAACTGCTCGAAGGCGAGGACGTCCGCTTCTGCTTCGTCGGTTCCGGGGTGCACTTCGACCAGTGGCGGACACGGCTCGACCAGCTCGACAACACGACGTTCCTGCCCTACCAGAGCGATTCCGGCTACCGCGAACTTGTCTGCGCCGCCGACGCGGCGATCGTGACGCTGGCGCCGGGGCTCGAGCGGCTGCTGGTGCCGTCCCGGGCCTTCCCGCCGCTGTCAGCCGGCGTGCCTCTGCTGGCGGTGATGTCAGGCGACAGTGAGATCGGGCGGCTGGTCACGGCGTACGGCGCCGGTGTCTGCACGCTCGATGCCGCCGATTTGGTGTTCACGGTCAGGGACTGGATCGCTGACCCGGACGCCCTGCAGCGGGCCTCAGCCGGCGCCGCGGCGGCGTATGCGGCCACCGGCGGCAGGGCGGGGCGGACGGCGCGGTACGTGGAGCTCGTCGATGCCTAGGGCTTCGGTGCCCAGCGTGACGGTCGTGATCCCGAACTGGAACGGGGCCGACCTGATCGCCACCGCGCTTGATTCGATCGCCGCCCAGACGCTCGCGCCGGTGCAGACGATCGTCGTCGACAACGGCTCCTCAGATGCGTCCGTAGCGTTGATCCGGTCGCGATGGCCGTGGGTCGAGGTCGTTGCGCTCGATGTCAACCGCGGGTTCTCGGCGGCCGTGAACGCCGGGATCGCCCTGGCTCGGGGGGAGCTTGTGGCGCTCGTCAACAACGACATCGAGCTCGAGCCGGGGTGGGTGGGGGGGTTGGTCGGCTTGTTCGATTCGGATCCGGCGTTGGCTGCGGCAGCCGGGAAGCTGCTGTCGTTTGGTGATCGAGGGCTGCTCGAGGAATGTGGGACCGAATGGGCGTGGGACGGGACCGTCCGGCACATCGGCGAAGGCGAGCGCGACCGCGGCCAGTACCCGGACTCGGAAGTGTTCTCGGTGTGCGCAGCGGCGGCTATCTACCGGGCCTCGGCGCTGCGTGGCGTGGGGCCGTTCGACGAGCGGTTCTTCGCGTACTTCGAGGATCTCGACTGGGGCTTTCGAGCGCGACTGGCCGGATGGCGGGCGGTGTTCTCGCCCGAAGTCCGCGCCTATCACCGGCGGCGCGCGACCTCGAGCGGGACCCTTGACCTGCAGCGGCTGTATGCCCGCAACGGGTGGCTGATGATGCTCAAGTGCTATCCGCGATCGGCGTGGATGGCGCACTGGCGCGCGATCGTCGGCCGCCAGTTGCGGATGCCGGTGTACGCGTTCACGCGAGGATGGTTTGGGAGTTATCTGCGCGCCGCTCTTGACGTACTCAGGTTGCTGCCGTACGCGCTGCGCGAACGGCGTGCGGTCCGCGCTCGTGACCGAGGCGGACCGCTCTCGTTCCCTGAACTACCGGCGAGCTTTACCCACCCTGCGCCGCGCTAGAGGAGCGGAACATCACGAGCGGATCGTCCGGATCTCATCGGCGCCGTCGCTCAGCGATCGGTGCACCCGAGTCAGAAACAAGACTGTCCGGCGGGTAGCGGGATTGATGGACGTCGTGGCCGCCGTCAACCGTGAACACCGAACCCGTGATGAAGTCCGCAGCGGGGGACGCCAGGAACGTGATCATCCGGGCGATGTCCTCGGGAGTGCCGAGCCGGCCCAGCGGGACGGTCTCACGCATGCGCTCGATGAACTCGGGCGGGTACTTGCTCATGAACGTGTCTGTGGCCGTCGCGCCGGCGGCCACGGCCGTGAGCCGGATCCCGTAGCGGGCCCACTCGATCGCGAGCACCTTCATCAAGCCCTCGACGGCAGCCCGGGCGGCCGACGAGTGAGCCATGCCCGGGATCCCCGTGTGTGGGGCAAGCGTCACGCTGATCACCCTGCCGCCGCGGCCGGACGGGATGAACGCTCGGGTGGCGACCGCATGCGTCATCAGCCAGGTGCCTTCGACATTGAGCCGGACAACGGTGCGGAATCCCTTCGGCGTGATGTCTTCGGCCGGGCAGAGGAATTGACCGCCTGCGTTGTTCACCAGTACGTCGATCTGACCGTGACGCGCCAGCGTGGCGTCGACCACGGCATCCACCTGCTCGTCTTCGCGGATATCGCAGACGCACGCTGACACGGAACCTTCGGGCGCCAGCGCGATCGTCTCGTCGAGCGGCTCCGGCCGCCGCCCGCACACGACGACCTCTGCTCCTGCTGCCGCGAGCTCGAGGGTCGTCGCGCGTCCGATTCCGGCGCCGCCGCCGGTCACGATCGCGACGCGACCGGCAAGTGAGCCTGGGGCAAGAAAAGTCTGGTGTGATGACACGCAGGGGGAGCGTACGGCCAGCGTGGACTCTCCGGAACCCCCCGTTCGGAGGACCGAGATCGTTCGCTAGGTGGTAGCTGACCCAGCAACCTCGACCGTAGATTCCCGAGCAGAGTTGACGTGCGACCCCGGCCACCCCGTGGCCGGGTGAGGGAGTCGGGAGAGAGTTGAGATCTGTGAGGGATCGCTGGCGCGTATTCGCCGCATGCGCGATCGGGGCGCTCGTGGCTATAGCGATGGTTCCGCGGTCTGCGAACGCGGATAACTGCACGATCACCGTGACGCTTGGGAACGGGCACCAGTTGGTGGTGGTGGTGCCGGTTGGGACGCCGCTGTCGTCGGTGAGGTTGCCGGTGCTTGGGACGGTGGTGGGTTTGTCGGATTCGTGTGCGGTGTCGTCGACGCCGACGGTGGCGGTGTCGATCACGACGACGACGACGACCGCTGGGTCAGCGACGACGACGGCGCAGAGTGCGCCTGTGACTGCTCCGTCGCGGCATCTCACGAAGACGGTGAACGGTCATGTTCGGGCTGCCGTTGTGCAGGTCAGGCGGCAGGTCGACAGCGTGACTGGCGCTCCTGCGGTGAAGCCGCGGGTACGGCGGGTGCGGTTGGCGGCGGCGTTTGTGGCTCCATCAGCGTCGGTTGCGTCGTTTTCGTTTGCGATGCCGGGCGCGGCCCGGGTTGGGGTTCCGGATTTCTTTATCGATGATTTTCAGATTCCGCCGTTTTTGCTGCCGATTTACCAGGCGGCCGGGATTGAGTACGACGTGCCGTGGCAGGTGCTGGCGGCGATCAACTGGATCGAGACCGATTACGGCCGGGATCTGTCTGTGTCTTCTGCGGGGGCGGTGGGGTGGATGCAGTTCTTGCCGTCGACCTGGAAGCGGTATGGGGTCGACGCGACCGGGTTCGGGGTTCGCGGATCCGTATAACCCGACCGATGCGATCTTCACGGCCGCCCGGTATCTGGCCGCGGCGGGTGCCGCGAAGGATCTGGGTCAGGCGATCTTTGCCTACAACCACGCCGGCTGGTACGTGCAGTCGGTGTTGTTGCGCGCGCAGTTGATCGGCGGCATGCCGTCCAGCCTGATCGGGGCATTGACCGATCTGGTG
Organism: uncultured Conexibacteraceae bacterium; assembly: GCA_963778315.1. Classification (GTDB taxonomy): domain Bacteria; phylum Actinomycetota; class Thermoleophilia; order Solirubrobacterales; family Solirubrobacteraceae; genus Palsa-465. Next base: position 116,634 of record CAVZTZ010000003.1, read on the forward strand.
CAAGGCCATTTCCCGGTTGACGCGCCCGCGTCGTATGCGGACGCATCCCGAACGGCGACAGCGACCGGAACCGCGATCTTCGCGCGGGCAGGGTCGGCGGTGGTCGCGGTCAATGGCGGCACGATCATCAAGATCGGGGCGTCGAAGGAGCTTGGCCGGTATGTGGTGTTGCAGGATCAGACAGGGAACACCTACACGTACTCAAACCTCGGATCGATTCCAGCCCTCTACCCAGTTCCGAAGCCGGTGACCGAGGCCGCGACGGACTTGATGCAGCAGTTACGGATCGAAACGCCAACGCAGGCGGCGACGGCCGGCACCCAGCGGACGCTCGCTTCGGCGAAGGTGATCACAGCTCAGATCACGCACGCGACCACCCAGCATGCCGCCGGCGTGGCGGCCGGGGTCGGGGCTGCCGGGAGGGTCGGGGCTGCTGCCGGGGCTGCCGGGGCTGCCGGGGCTGCCGGGGCTGCCGGGGCGGTCGGGGCGGTCGGGGCGGTCGGGGCGGTCGGCGGCCAAGCGAAGCAGCGCCTGTTCGCCCACCCGGCAAACCCCGACTCGTTCCGCGCGGGCGGCGCTCAGCAGCTCGCGTCCCAGGCGCCGGCGATCACCGATTTCCAAACGTATTTCGCTGACGCGCTCCACCTCGCCCGCAACCAGTACACGCTGCAACCACTCCGTGTCGGGTCGACCGTTGTCGCCGGAACTGTTCTCGGCCGGATCGGGTCGGGCACCCGCACCGATCAATCACACCTGTGGTTCCAGATCCAACCGGCCGGCAAGAACGAGCCGTTCATCGACCCGAAACCCATTTTGGACGGCTGGAAGCTGCTTGAAGCGACAGCGATCTACCGTGCGGACGGCCTGGACCCGTTCCTCGACTCAAACGCCAAATCCGCCTCTGTCGGGCAGATCCTGCTCGAATCAACCCAGCAACTCCAAACCCGGGTGCTCACCGACCCGCACGTCCGCATTTACGCATGCGGACGGCGAGACATCCAAGCCGGCGAGATCGACCGCCGGATCCTCGCAGCGATCGAATACCTCACAGCCTCAGGCCTCGACCCGACCATCACCGGCCTGAAATGCGACGCCGGCCAGGACGGCATCGACCCGGCCGGGCGAACCGGCTCCACGATGGACATCACCGCGATCAACGGCATCCCCGTCTCCGGCCACCAAGGCCCCGGCTCGATCACCGACGTCACAATCCGCCGGCTCCTGACCCTCCAGGGCGCAATGGCGCCCAACGAGATCATCTCCGACACCAACTACCAGGCCCAGCCCAACACCCTCTCGCTCCCCGACCACGCAAACCGCATCCAAATCACCTACATCCCAACGACCGGCACCAACAAACAACTCACCAACCGAATCACACAGCTGCTCCAACCCCGACAGTGGATCCAGCTCATCCAGCACATCGGCCAAATCGCCGAACCCACCGTCCCCGTCAGACCCAGCAGCGACGCAATTCGCACGAACGTCAGCTGACGCGTGTGATGGCGCGCTCGAGCTCGGCGTACGTCGGCACACCCTCTCGAAGCTCGGTCACGCCTCGCGGCCCACTCATGATCAGGGTCGGAGTGCTCGCGATTCGGAGTGCCTGGGCCGTCTCATCATCACCCTCGACCTGCGCCACCAAGCTCACCTCACCGGTGGCACGCCTCCACGCCGTCATGTCAAGACCCGGCGTCTCGTGCGCGAGCGCGACCAGAAACGCCGGTGTGGCGTACGCGGTTCCCTCAACTCCCTGCTGCCGGTAGAACAGTTCGGCGTAATACCAGAAACGGTGCTGCTCCCCGGCTGCGTAGGCGGCAACCTGCTGGCGGTAGAAGGTGGTCTCGCCGGGGCCGGCGCAGGTTGCGCTGCACAGCGAGCGATAGGTGACCTTGACCTGGCCGGCGCGGACGTTCCGACTCACCAGCTCCGGGAACCCTCCATCGAGGGTGAATGCCTGGCAGGTCGGACACTCGAGGTCCCCGAAGTACGTCATCGTCACCGGTGCTCTGGGAGAGCCGAGGACCGTCCCGGCTTCGGGGATCCCGCGCAGCAGGCTGCTCACGTTCGCGATCATGGTGCTCCCGGGCGCCCCGGGATCGTTGACGCCCTGGTTGGACAGCAGCACCGCGCCAGCCGCGATCACAACGGCGACGGCGACGATCATCAATGCGGTGGCCCGGCGGTGCCGGGAAGCGCTGAGGTGGAGTGAACGCGCGGTGCTGGGCATCTGAGAAGTCAAACCCGTGGGGGCGTCAGCGGCTATCCCCCGGGGGGCGGATTTCCGTACCCCCCAGGGTGTCCCACGCCATCGTTCGCACGAGCCGCGGGACGGCTACCAGGGGTCTGCGGACGAGACGGCCTTGATGCGCATGTATGCAGAGACCGCTTGGGCGCGGTTCGCGGCGCGGAGTTTTCGCAGGATGTGCTTCACGTGGGACTTGACCGTCCCCTCGGAGATCACAAGGGTGAGCGCGATGTCGGCGTTGCTGGCCCCGCGCGCCATCAGCTCCATCACCTCAAGCTCGCGGCGTGTCAGTACCTCGCCGATCCGAGACTCAAGCGGGAACGCGGAATGCGATAGCGCCGGTCCTCCGGTCACCGCGGTCTTGTCGCCCTCCCACAGCGACTCGGTGTCCGGGCGCAAGAGCGAGTCCAGCGAGCCCTCGACCTCCGCGATCATCGAACGCAGGCGCGAGAGTTGCGTGCGCGCGCGATCGGTCAAGGCGGTGCGCTCGAGCGCGTGCCCGAAGCCTGCCGCGAACGCGCCGACGGTGTCACGGACCACGGTGTCGACGCGCTGCCCGCTGTTGTAACGATCCGCGTGCATCATGCCGACGACTGAGCCTCGAATGACGATCGGGCTCGCGACATAGCTGCTTGCCCGACCCGCGGTGATGAGGTCGCGCATTCCGTCCAGACCTTTGACATCGTCGACCAGAACCGGCACGCGCCGGCGCAGCGCCTGCACCTCGCGATCCTGGTACTTCAGTTCGGCAGGGTGGGCTCGGGCGAACGTCTCCCACTCCTCCTGAAATGCCGGGTCCTGGCTGAAGTGAACGCTGGCGACATGCAGCCAGCTTCCGTCTGTCCGAAAGACGCAGCAACGGTCCACACCACAGCTGCGGCACACCTCCATCGCGGCGAGCTCGATCAGGCGCTGTGCCGTGTCGGCCGTCGACAGTCGATCAAGCCCGGACCGGATTCCCATCATCATCTGGGCCTGGGCGCTGAGCAGTCGCTCCTGAATCTCGACAAGCAGTCCGCGCAGCTCACTCATCGCGCGTTCGAGTTTGCGGATGCGGAGCCCACGGGTGCCGGTACCGAGCGCATAGATCTCATCTGAGACCAGTCCCAGCGTGTCACGGAGCAGATCCGCGGCGTCCCCCAGCTCGTAAGGCTGGCTCGTTCGTCGCAGACTCATCAGGTGCGCGTCCGTGATTCCAGGATCGGCGCCGAGGGAACGGCACTCCTCAAGGCACGCAGCCATGCGATTGCCGAGCGGCGCGCGCCGCTCCGGCGACCGAGCTTCTTCCCGCCTTGCGCTGCTGGGTCCAACAACATCCATTAGAAGCCTCTCCCTCGCCTCTCCTCGCAGAGTATCCATGGTCGCGCGAACTTTCGCTGTTCTCCGGGGCTTTGCGACCTCGCGCTCGCGCTGGCGTTGTGAACCGTCCCCAACTGGGGCGGCCGAAGTTTGGATCCCAATCCGTGGCGGATCGTCACACCGGCACCTACCGTCCGACGCGGCAGTGTTCCAGCGAGCCGAGGAGTGCCCCGATGGCCACGACCGCGAGTGACGCGGGCGTCATGGCGAGTCCGAGACGCCGCGTCTTCCCGACGACCCTGTGCGAAGCGTTCCAGCAGACCGCCATGCGTCGAGGAGGTGCTGTGGCTTTGCGCACGCCGGGGGACGCTGTCGCGATCTCATGGGCGGACTACGCCGCGCGGGTCAAGGACATCGCTTGCGGTCTGGCCGCGCACGGGATCGAGCGTGGGGAACCGGTCGCAGTGATGCTCACGAACCGTCCCGAGGCGTGCGTGGTCGATGCCGCGGCACTGCACCTCGGTGCGACGCCATTCTCCGTGTACAACACGTCCTCTCCGGATCAGCTGGAGTACCTGTTGCGGCACTCGGCGGCCAAGGTGATCGTGACCGAGCAGCAGTATCTGGAACGTGTCCTTGAAGCACGCGACCGCGTGGAGACGCTCAAGTGGGTGTTTGCTGTCGACGGCCCAGACGCAGGCGTGGCCAGCCTCGACGAACTCGCAGCGGCCGGTGATCCGGAGTTCGACTTTGATGCGGCATGGCGCGCTGTCGAACCAGATGATGTCGCGACTCTGATCTACACCTCGGGGACGACGGGCCCACCGAAGGGGGTCGAGCTCACGCACGACAACATCCTCTGGGATATGGCCGCGTGGTTCGAGGTCACTGGCTTTGCCGATGACGGTCGGCTGATGTCCCACCTGCCGATGGCTCACCTGGCCGATCGTGTCTTCGGTCACTACGTTGGCATCGTCACCGGTGGTTCTGTGACGTGCGTGTCCGATCCAAAGCAGGCCGTCGCAGCAGTCGCTGACTGCAGACCGACGCTGTGGCTGGGTGTTCCCCGTGTGTGGGAAAAGCTGAAGGCGGCGCTTGAAGCCAAGTTCGCAGCTGAGTCAGATCCGGAGCGGCGCGCGGCCACCGGTCGCGCGATCGAGGCAAGCATCGAAAAGGTGAGGCTCGAGCAGAGCGGGCAGCCGGTTCCCGCGGCGCTTCGCCAGGAGTGCGAGCTCGCCGAGTCAGCGATCTGGGCTCCGGTTCGCGCCACCCTCGGTTTCGGCGCGGACACGCTCCTGCTCAGCGGCGCCGCGCCGATCCCGCTGCACGTCCTCGAGTTCTTTGCCGCAATTGGGCTTCCGATCAACGAGGGCTACGGGATGACCGAGTGCTCGTGCATCACCACACTGAACCGCTCTGGTGCTCGTCGCTACGGGACCGTCGGCACCGCGCTGCCAGGCGTGGAGCTTTCGGTCGCGACCGATGGAGAGCTTCTGGTCCGAGGACGCCTGGTGATGCGGGGCTATCGCAACGCGCCCGAGATGACCAGCGAAGCGATCGATGCCGACGGTTGGTTCCACACCGGCGACATTGCGGAGATCGACGAGGAGGGCTTCGTCCGGATCGTCGATCGCAAGAAGGAGCTGATCATCAACGCTGCTGGGAAGAACATGTCCCCAGCGAATATCGAGGCAGCTCTGAAGGGCGCCAGCCCGTTGGTCGGGGTCGCCGTTGCGATCGGCGATGGCCGTCCGTACAACACCGCGCTGATCGTGCTCGAGCCAGAGGCAACGGTCGGCTTCGCGAAGGAACATGGCCTGGCGGATCCGAGCCCGGCGGCGATGGCCGCGGAACCGGCTGTGATCGCTGAGGTCGAAGGCGGGATCGCACGGGCGAATGAGAAGCTCAGTCGCGTCGAGCAGATCAAGCGGTTCACGATCGTCGCGGGAGACTGGGTGCCCGGCGGCGATGAGCTGACTCCGACGCTCAAGCTGAAGCGCCGACCGATCTCCGAGAAGTACGCGGAGGCGATCGACGCCATGTACTGAGCGTCAGCTGGTCGCGGGCGAGTTCGCCCGCAACAGCCGAATTGCGATCGCGAGAGTCAGGACGTCGGCAAGCCGCCTGACGCAGAGCCCCGTGCGCTCCTCGATCCGGGCGAGCCGGTAATGGACCGTGTTGGGATGCACGAACAGGCGGTCTGCCGCGAGTCTGACGCTCATGTCGGCCCCGATGTAGGCCAGCAGCGTGTCCGACAACGTCCCGCCGGCGCCGGCGTCGCCTGCGACGAATTCGCGCGCGGCGGCAGGCAGGAGCTGCCACGCCGTCGTGTCGGCTCCCTTCAGCAGCAGGTAATCGGCGGCATTCAGTTCACCCAACGCCAACACGCCGGTGCCGACGACCCGGCTTCGAGCGAGACAGGCCTCGGCATACGCCTCCGGCACATCCAGGCGGCCGTTGCGGAGCGTGCTGATCCCTGCCGCCATCGAGATGCCGCCGAGCTTCAGTTCAGAAACAGCGTGCCGAACGCTCGAAATGACTCCGGTCAGCTCAGCCGGCTCGATCGTGCTGAGCACCACGATCTCACCGTCGATCGGAGCGGCAAGCGTCTCGTGCTTGCGTGAGGTCGCTCGGGCGAGACGCAGACACCCGAGGAGCAGCGTGTCCTCAGATGGCGCGCTGCCGTGCACACACGCGCTGATGACGATCAGCTTGCGGTTCGCGTCCAAGCCCAACCGCCGGATCAGCTCGTGTTGTCGCCCAGACCGTGGCCACTCACCGCGGAGCAGACACCGAGCGAGCTCCGAGCGCTCGTCACTGCCGCGGCGCAGCGAATCGACTGCCACCGCGGCCGTGAAGGCCGTGCATACCGCTCGGCTGAGCGCGTCCACGTGCTCAAGCAACGGGCGCGTGAGGCGCAGGGCCGCATCGCGATCGTCGTAACCGGCGAACTCGACGATGGCGTCCCACAGCACGCGCTCGAAGATGCGTACGACCGCGAGCATGTCACGCTCCGTGATGCCGCTCCGGGTTCGCCGGGCGATGTGAGAACGCAGGAACGCAACCTCAGACTCAGCGAGCAGCCGCTCGCCCGTCAGTGCCGCCAGCACTGCATCGAGACCCTCGCGAACCGTCTGTGAGAAATCATCCAGCTCCGCTTCGGAGAGCTGCCCATAGCCGTTGACTTGGGCCGCGTCGGCGACGATCGTGCTGACCAGTTCCGAGCCGCTTTCGGAGAGCCGCGCCAGGACGCGCTCCCGAGAACGGGCTAGAGCGGGACGCTGCGAAGGAAGACGCCGCGGTTCTCCTCGTCCTTCTGGACGTATGGATGTGCCGAGCGAGCCCATATTTCCATCTCCGGCTCAAGCCAGCTGTTGTCGTCGAGCGTTCCTGCCTTGATGAACGCCAGGTCGGGAGTCGCATCCGGCAGGCTCACGATCGGCGACCCGCAGGAGACGCAGAACTGTCGCTTGACCGCCTCGCCTGTGTCCTCCCCGATCGTGGTGAACGTACCCAATTGGCCTTCGATGTGCAGCGACTCTCGGTCGACGCCGACGACGATCGAGAAGGCAGTACCTGTCTGTCGTTGGCAGTCAGTGCAATGGCAGAGCAGCGTCGCCATCGCCTCACCGTCACACCGGTATGTGACACTGCCGCACAGGCAGCGTCCGTCTAGTTGACCCATCGTTCTCTCCTTCAGACTCGCGGTGAGCGAAGGCTAAGTCGGCCGATCGGCGCCGACAATCCGGCGTTCGGGGAGCATGTGTCCCCCAACGGATAGAGGTCGGCCCGCGGCCGTGGTTCGCCAGGTGTCGAGGATCTCGCCGACGCCATCGACAACCGCCTCCAGTTGTGCGATTTGATCACTGGTCAGCTGGCCCAGCGTGGCAGCGGCCGCAAGCGCATGCGCGACCCTGGAGTGCTCGGCCAGCTTGGCGGTGTCGACCTGGTGGGGGTCCTCCAGCCCGAACACCTCGTCGCGAAGCAGTTGCATCCCGGCCGCCGTCTGCACGGCAGCTGCCCGGGTCCGGCCGTTGTCGAGATCGATCAGAGACCGGCTCAGGACATCCTCGGCTTCGAACAGGGGCTGATAGCCGGCCAGGACCGAGGCGACAGCCTCCTCCGGCCGCAGGCGCTCGAACCGACTACGCCGGCCGGTCGGCGTCGGCGGAACCTCGATCGCGGTCGTGTAGCGCCCGTTCTGCACCTCCATTGTCGTGCCATACCCGATCAGGACCAGGCGCGCGTCGCGACGTGTGACCTCGATCGCATATGGATCAGGGGCGCGGAGCCTGTAGGCCCTGACCGCCAGGTTCAGAGCGTTAAGGCCCCGCCGTACCCAATGACTCTGCTCCGCATCTGAGAACCGAATCTCATCGAGACGCCGGCTGGCGTCGGTCGCGCTGGGAAGTGGATCCGTCGCAGCGATGAATGTGACGACTGAGATAGGTACCGACGAGGGCTTGCGGTCGTCCTCTGCGGCGGCGACCCGTGCTCGGCGGAGCACCCCCCGCTGCGCCTTCACAGGCGTTCCCCGGACACCGATGACGAGCACGTCGGAGTCGCCAATTCCACGGGTCACTCCAGCGACATCGCGATTGCGAGCCTCGACAGCCGTCTCGGCATCGTGCGCCCCTGCGCCAACCGGGATCCCGTCAGGCACGACGCCCGGAGTCGGGCGCTGCGGCCCGACGACGTAGCGTCCGGCATACGGTCCCACAGCATGGGTGAATTCGAACTGTGCGAATAGGAAGTGGAGAGTCATCCGGCGAGTGCGCAGGTGGTTTGAAGGGGAACCCATGGAGCGACCTTCACGCCGATGTCGTCGAGGATCTCGTCAACCAGGCTCTGTGTGCGAGCACGCGATCCAGGCAGCGCCGCAGCAGGCAGCAGGTCGGCTCTCGTCTCCGCGAGGTACACCAAGACACCGGCCGGGGCCTGGCTCAGCCGATCCATTGCCGCTTCCAGTTCCGCCCTGCAGCTGCATCGCAGCGAACCGAAGACATCGCCGAGCAGACACCGTTCATGAACCTCGATCAGCAGCCCCTGACGGACGCTCAGGTCGCCCTTGACAAAGGCGATGTGCTCGGCGCCGGTCTCACGGCACCGGTAGCAGAGCGCCCGCAGGTTCCCGTGTCGGGTCGGCATGCTGACCTCGCCGCTGCGCTCGAGCTGCGGTTCCAGGCGCCTGCGGTAGCTGATCAGGTCATCCATCTCGACCAGCCGGAGCCCGTGCGTCGCGCAGAACCGCTCGAGATCCCGTCCTCGCGCGGCGGATCCATCGTCGTTGAGCACGCTGCAGATCACGCCGGCCGGTGACAGGCCGGCAAGCCGCGTCAGCTCGACGGCGGCCTCCGCCTGCCCCGGGCGTCCGAGAACCCCGTGCGCGTGCGTGCGGATCGGAAAGATATGACCCGGGCGCACCAGGTCGGCCGCGGCAGCAGAGGGGTCGACCGCCACGGCGATCGTGCGGGCGCGGTCGTGTGCGGAGATGCCGGTGCTCACGCCCTCGCGAGCCTCGATGGAAACGGTGAAGTCCGTCCCGGCGGGCAGCTCATTCACCCGCGCCATCGGCGGGAGCTCGAGGGCATCGCAACGCGGACCGGTCAATGCCAGGCACACGAGACCGCGGGCATGCTTGGCCATGAAGTTGACGTGATCCGCACTGATGAACTGCGCCGCCAGCAGCAGCCCGCCCTCCCCGGTCCGGTTCTCGGAATCGCGCACGATGATCGGACGCCCCGCGCGAAGCTCCTTGATCGCGGGCGCGATCCAGGCGTCGGACCTGACGGACCGGAGCCGCCGGGCCCGAGGATCGGTCAGGTCGCGGCGCCGTCGCGGCCGGGTCGATTCAAACGGATGGCTTGGGTGAGTGGATCGCGTCTGCCGCTTCTCGGTCATGTAGGGAGCTTCTACCGATCCGATCACTGCGCCAACGCACCTGGGGGGTGTACGTCTCTCCCCTACGGGTGATTTCGTCGGGTGGAGGGGGTGAACGATCCCCCCAAGGGGGTACGCAAACCGCCCTCTCGCCGGATGGACCCGGTCTGAACCCACTGCGATATTGCCGTCACGTTCCGTCGGGAGGCGGGATGAATCGTCCGGTGAGGAGAGAACTCGTGCAGGCAGGACTGAGCTAGATGACGGCTGTCGCGCCAACAGCGGCGGTTCCGTCAGGTGCGCCGGAGCAGGTGCCACCGCCAACCCCCGGGCAGATACCGGCGGCCCTTGGATGGGTTGAGCAGATCGCCGGCATGGCGATCCTCACCGCTCAGACCTTCTGGGCGGCTGTCTCGCCCCCGTACAACTGGGGCGGAGAGTTCATCGAGCAGTCGTGGCTCTGCATTAAGCGCGCCTTCATCCCGCTGATGTTCTGCACCGCCGTGTTCTCCTGGGGGGCACCCGGGATCACCGGCGGCAGCATCATCGCGACCCTCGCCACCCCGGACCGCCTCGGCGCGTTCGCGATCATGGCGTCGGTCCGCGAGCTCGCCACGTGGATCAACGGGATGGTCATCGCCGGGGTGGTTGGCACCGCAATTTGCTCCGACCTTGGTGCACGCAAGATCCGAGAAGAGCTCGATGCGCTTGCGGTACTCGGCACGGATCTGGTGAAGACCCTGATCGTGCCGCGCTTTGTCGCGCTCGGGTTGATGACAGTGATCTTCAACTACTGGAACACGATGATCTCGATCGTCTTTCAGATGATCGCTGACATCACCGTCTGGCATCAGTCGGCAGCCGGATTCATTGAGACGTTCTCGTCGAATTTCACGATTCCCGGAAATCGTGTTCAACTTGATCAAGGTCCTGTCATTCGGGTTCATCATCGCCGTCGTCTGCTGTTACAAGGGGATGAACGCTAAGGGTGGTGCCGCCGGTGTCGGGCGGGCGGTCAATCAGGCCGTCGTCATCTCCTTCTGCCTGATCTATGTCTACAACTACATGATCAACGCCCTGCTGCTGGCGGCATATCCACAGACCGCGACCCTGAGGTGATGTGAGTATGGAAGCAGCGTCACATCCAGCTCCGTACCGGCGCAGCAGCGAGCCGAAGGCACCCGAGGTCCCGCCCTATCAGCGGCTGGTCAACGGTTTCGTCGAGCCGGTGCAGGGTGTCCTTCGCGAGGCCGGCCAGATTGCGAGTTTCGGCATCAGCGCCTTCGTCGAGATGCGGGGTGTACTCCGGTACACGTCCGAGATGTTGCGGCAGGTTGGGATCCTGATCGCCGGGTCGGCGTTGGTGCTCCTGGCGATGCAGTTCACCTTCGGGCTGACCTGCGGCAACGAGTCCGTCTACGTCCTGCGTGGATACGGCGCCAGTAGCTACGAAGGCGTGTTCGCAGCTTTGTGTCCTCTTCGCGAGGCCACCCCGTTCATGTTCGCCTACATGGTCGGCGCGAAGATCGGCTGTGGCTACGTCGCCGAGATCGGCTCAATGCGGATCAGTGACGAGATCGACGCGATGGAGACGCTTGGGATCAACTCGATGCGGTACCTCGTGTCGACGCGTCTGCTCGCGAACATCTTGATCTCCGCGCCGATTTTCATCATTGGACTGGCGGTGTTCTATCTCGGCGAGGAGTTCGTGATCCTCGTTCAGGTACACGACATCTCGGGAGCGACGTTCAGCTCCGTTCTGTGGGAATTCACAGGCGCCACGTCGATCCTGTTCAGTTACACCAAGACTCTGATCATGTGGATATGCATCGTGATCATGTCTCTCTATTACGGGTATAACGCCCGCGGCGGTCCCGTCGGCGTGGGCGCCGCGACAGCCAAATCGATGATCGCCGCACTCGTGCTGACGATGGTGCTCAACGAGGGATTCACATTCTTCTTCTGGGGCCTGAACCCGAAGATTCCCGTGGGTGGCTGACGCGCGATGCAACCCCAACCCGTCAGTATCCGACTGCGCAAGCTCCTCGGGTCGGTACTTGATCATCCGTGGTGGCTGGTCGGCGTGGCCGTGGCCGTGGGCTTCGTCCTGTGGCTGATCGGTACGCGCGAGCAGTCCTACGACGTCCGTGCCCAGTTCCAGAGTGCGTTCAACCTCGTCTCCGGCCTGCCCGTCGATGTCGACGGAGTGCAGGTGGGAATGATCTCGGGTGTCCAGTACGTGGACGACGGCAATCCAAGCGGTGGCGCGATCGTCACCATCGGTATCAGCGATCATCAGTACTACCCGCTGCACGTCGGCACGACAGTTGAGAGCCGCTGGGGTTCGACGATCGGGAACGGCACTCGGCGACTTGATCTCGTACCGGGACCATCGAGCGCGCCGGAGATCACCAATGGCGGGATCATCCAGGAGCGGGACACGACCGCCGCGGTCGACCTTGACCAGGTGCTCAACGTGCTGACGCCGAAGCGGCGCGCAGAGATCAACACGGTGAGCGCCAACATGAAGGATGGGTTGAGCGGCGAGGCACCGGCGATCCAACAGACGCTCACCAGTGCACCGACGGCGTTCGGTGCCGCCGACGACGTTCTCTCGGATATGGCGGCGAACACCTACGCCCTGCGCGGCCTCGTCGCTGGCGGAGATCGGTTGACCTCGACGCTGGCACAGGAGGCCCCATCAATCAGCCAACTGGTCAACGGTGCCGGCGTGACGTTCACCGCGCTCGCGCAGCACGCCGAGGGCATCGAGGCGTCGCTACAGGCTGCTCCGGGCGCACTCACGAACGCGCGGCAGACACTTGTCCAGCTCGACGGCAGCGTCGACACCTTGACGGCACTGATGACCGATCTGCGCCCCGGTGCTGACGAGCTCGCTCCGCTGGCCGTTGCGTTGAAGCCGACGCTCAGCGAGCTCCACAGCCTGGTGCCGACCGCCGTGGCCACGCTCCAGCAGGCCACCACGGCCGGACCGACGATCACCAAGTTGCTGAGCAGCGCGACTCCGATGATGTCGCAGCTCGGCTTGGCGATGTCGCAGCTCGCGCCGATGGTCGCCTGCATTCGGCCCTACGCGCCTGAGCTCGGTGACGCGCTGGAGAGCGGCGCGGAGTGGATGGGAACGTATGTGCGGATGGCGCGCACCGGCACACCCGGCGTGACGATGGCCGGCGGTCAGACCGATCCCACCGATCCCAACGACGTCGACGAACACGGCGTCCGCGCGATGCCCGAGGCGAGCCTCGCCGCGGACCATGCGGATGTTGGACTCAGCACCAAGGAGTTCATACAGCTCGCGGGCAAGGACTACGCGCAACCGCGACCGCCGGGCCTATCGACCGGACAGCCCTGGTTCCTGCCCCAGTGCGGCGCCGGCGAGAACGCCCTGAACCCCTCTGACGACCCGACGAACCCGATCAAGTGACGCTGTGAACAAGATTCGACTCATCACCTGGGGCGCGCTTGTCGCCGCCGTCGCGATCGTCGTCTACCTGGTCGCCAGCCCCTCCACGAAGGGCTACACCGTCTACGCAGAGTTTCACGACGTCGACGGGCTCAGGCAGGGCGCAACCGTCAAGGTCGCAGGAGTGCCCGCGGGACTCGTGACAAAGCTCGTCGTCACGCCCCAGGGCGACGCGATGGTGACGATGACACTCGACAGGGGTGCGGCTCCGATCGGTCAGGGGGCGAGCGTCGAGGTCCGTCCGACCGACCTCCTCGGCGAGCACTACGCGCAGCTCGACGTCGGCAATCTGCGCAAGCCGCTTCCGACGGGATCGTTGATCCCGATGTCACGAACCAGTGTTCCGGTCGAGCTCGATCAGGTGCTCGACACACTTGACACCCCGGTCCGCGCTCGGCTCAGGATCCTGATCGAGGAGGCCGGCGTGGCGCTCGCAGGACGTGGAGCGAACTTCAACCAACTCCTCACCGAACTTCCGCCGAGCCTCAGCCAGGCGCAGGCGATGCTGGGTCAGGTCTCGGACGAGGACGCCACGCTGTCACAGCTGATCGACGCTGGTGATCAGGTCACCAGCGCGGTTGATGACAAGCGCCAGGCGATGGGCACCGTGATCACCAGGGCTGAGGAGGCGATGCACTCGGTGGCGATCAAGCAGCAGCAGCTCGGCGAGACCGTCGACAACGCCCCGTCAGCACTCAGCCAGCTCCATACGACGCTCACCCAGCTCGACGGGGCGTCGGCCGCAATCATCCCCGCGGCAAACGAGTTGCAGCAGACCGCGAGCCCGCTCGTCGGCACGCTCGATCAACTCTCACCGCTCTCCGACGAGGTCGATCCCACCCTGGTCACCGCCCGCAAGGTCGCTCCGGCGCTGGAGCGGCTCGGACGTGATGGCCGGGGGCCGCTTGAGGCGCTGCGTCCAACTGCCGGAGACATCAAGACGATCGCTGGGAACGCCGCACCGATCATCGGCGAGCTGAACAGCCGAGCGATCCGCGACATCCTGTGGTTCGTCGAAAACTGGGCACTCGCGACGAAGGGTCGCGACGACCTCGGCAACTTCGTCGGCGCCGACCTCGAGATCGACCCCTCGATCATCACCTCAGCGGCGGCGTCGCTGCTGAGCGACGGCTCAAAGACATCCACTGCCTTGGATGTCGGTAAGAAGCCCACCACCGCGCACTCCGGAACTCCGGCGAGCAGCAAGCCGACGCTCGGCAGCACCGTCACGACGGTCACGAAGTCGGCCGGCTCGACGCTCAGCAGCACGCTGAGCAAGGTCGGTCAGACCGTCGGCGGCCTTGTGCACTCGGTCGGCGGGGGCCTCTCGAGCGGCCTTTCGAGCCTCGGCAAGCACTCGGGCGCAGGCAGCACGTCGACGACCAGCAGCAGCAGTTCCAGCGTGCAATCACTCCTCAAGTACCTCCTGGGCTCATGAGCTACACCCGCCGCAACGTCCCCAAGCTCAGGTTCGCCGGCCGCGCGGCCGGTAAGCCTCGCAGCCGCTGGTTTGTGCTGTCGGTTGGCTTTGCCGTCGTCGCCATCGCCGCGGTCATGTTCACGGTCGGCTACCGCGCGCCGAACACGATCCCCGGTCGGTCCTATTACACGGTGTATGCGCTGATGCACGACGCCGACAATCTCGAGGACCATTACGACGTTCGGATCGGCGGCCAGCTGGCGGGGCAGGTGCTGGGAGTACAGGTGGCCCATCACGAGGCCCGAGTCGAGCTGCAGCTCGCTTCGAACTTCGGACCGCTGCGGCAGTCATCGACGATCCAAATTCGTCTGCGCAGCGCGGTCGGCATCCGGTACGTCGAGATCAACCCCGGGAAAACCGGGCCCTTCATCCGCAACGGCGGGATCCTCGCCGCGTCGCAGACCTCGACCCCGATCGATCTGGACCAGGTGCTCGACATCTTCAACGCCCCGACCAGAGCCGGAACGCAGAACTTCGTCGGCGAGCTCGGTCAAGGTCTCGCGGGACAGGGGACGGCGGTCAACACAACGATCCATGACGCTCCGGGGATGCTCAAGGAGTTGGATGGCGTGTCGGCAGCGGTCAACGCCAACATCAACTCGCTCCACAACCTGATCAGCGGCGCCGACGGAACCGCGATTGCGGTGGCTCCGGTCGCGCAGACGATGGCGGACGGATTCAGCACCGACAGTCGAGCTGCGAAACCGTTCGTCGTGCAGCGGCGCGGCTTGGATCAGACGCTCGACCAGGCGCCGGCCACGCTGTCGACGGCCAGCGATGATCTGCCGTCCGTCCGTGCGCTTGTCGCGCAGGTTCAGGGTCTGGCGCAGGCGGCGAAGCCGACGCTGCTGAACGCTCCCGGTGCCCTGCGCGCGACGACGGCCATGCTGGCCGCTGCGCGTCCAGGCCTCCGCAACGCGAACACGACCTTGCAGCTCGCCCAGAAGGCTGTCACTCCGACGCTGACGTTCCTCGAAACGGCGCAACCGGTGCTGCCGCAGATCGATGACGCCGCCGCCGATCTGCTGCCGACCGTCGACTACGTCGCTCCGCGCGCGTGCGGCCTCAGCACCGCGATGACGGGCTGGAGCGAGATGATGAAGTGGGGCACGGCGTACGACAACTTCATCCGATTCACGGCTGATGAGACCGGCCCCATCGCCGGTAGCACGATCGCCGCACCGCTGACGAGTCCGTATCCAGGCCCGTGCACCGCCGCCGGGAACGAGTCGGGGCAACTTCTGCAGACTCCCGAACAGCAGGTGGCGAACCCATGAGCGCGACCAAGCCTCGTCGGCCCAGGGTCCGACTGTTTGACCCGGTCGTCGGACAGCACAAGCCGAAGTCCCGGCGCAACGGAGCGATCTTCTGTGTGTTCGCCGCGATCTTCCTCTACGTCATCTACACCAAGCCGGCGATTCCGTTCTTCAGCAGCAGCGGCCAGCAGGTGACGGCGAAGTTCGCCTATGCCGCTGACATTGAGCCGGGGCGTACCCCGGTTGACGAGTACGGGGTCGTCGTCGGCGAGGTGACGGGTGAGCAACGCGCCCCGAACGGCAAGGGCGTGATCCTGACCATGAGCCTGAACGCGGGCTCCGGTGTCCACCTGCACAGCGACGCAACCGCCGCGCTCAAGTGGCGGACCCTGCTCGGTCTCAACTACTACGTCGATCTCAATCCGGGTTCTCCGAACGCGCCAATGCTCGGTGGCGCGACGATTCCCGAGAACCGGACGAGCAGCCAGGTGGAGCTCGATCAGGTGCTCGAACCGCTCAATTCTCAGGGTCGCCAAGCGGTCGCCACGATGCTCGATCAGTTCAACAAGGGCTTCTCCGACCCGACTGCGGTCAGCGGCACGCTCAACGCAGCGGGTCCGGCAATGAAGAACCTGGCGGAGGGTCTTCCCGGCCTGCGTGGCACCGATCCGGGTACCGATCTCCCGAATCTGATCGCCAGCGCCGACAGGTGGATGGGCACGTTGGCTGCCGAGGAGAAAACGCTCGGACAGCTCGTCGACAACGGCGCAACCACGCTCAGCACGACCGCTGCAAACGAGCTTGACCTCGGGAACACGTTCAACACTGCGCCGGCCGCGCTGCAGCAGACGCAGGCGACGATGGTCCGGCTGCGCACGACGCTGCGGATCCTTGACCCGATTGCCCGTCAACTCGAGCCCGGAGCGAGTCGACTCGGCCGCGCCGCGTCGCTGGCGAGTTCCGCTGTTGAGGCGGCCAGGCCGCTGTTGGCGAAGCTGAAGCCAACGCTGGCGGCCATCCGCCCGAGCGTCAACTCCCTTGCCACCACTGCGCGCAACGGTCTCCCGGTCGTCGACAACCTCAAGCCGGTTCTACAGCGCACTCTCAGCACCTATATCCCATGGCTGAACTCGACCGATGACGAGACGAAGCTGAAGGAGTACGAGGCGATCGGACCGACTGCGGCGAGCGTCAGCTCCGTTCTCGGCTACGGCGATCAGTACGGGACACTTGCCGGCTTCGAGGCAGGTGCGGGTGAGAACGCGGTCGGCGGACAGTCGCCGTGCAGCACCTATCTCACGAACCCGACGGTGCCACTGGCAGAGAAGGTCGACTGCGAGGCGCTCGCCCAGCTGCTCGTGAGCGTGTTCACCGGAACGTCCGCGACCAGTGAGCACCTCAAGGGCGGTGACGTGCCCTCCAGCCTTGTCGACTCCCTACTCGACGGCAGCGATCTGAAGTCGCGCCTCAGCGGCACCGTCCTCGCCAAGCTCCTGAAGGGGGGCGACTTCCGATGAGCCAGAACAACGGAGCAACATCCAGGCAGCGGCGGCGAGCGGATCGCGATCGATTCGCCCTGGAGATGAAACGCGCGAGCGGGCCGTTCTTCC
The DNA here is from genome assembly GCA_963778315.1 of uncultured Conexibacteraceae bacterium. GTDB lineage: Bacteria > Actinomycetota > Thermoleophilia > Solirubrobacterales > Solirubrobacteraceae > Palsa-465. The sequence continues at coordinate 133,891 of CAVZTZ010000003.1, forward strand.
TCTACGTCCTGCTGGTGATCGGTGGCATGCTGACCGCGGCGGACATCATCAGTCACCTGACCGGCACCAAGCCCTGGGATGCCTATACCCAGTACCAGGTTGCCTTCAGTGATGTGAAGGGTGTCGCCTCCGCGACCTCGCTGCGCGAGGCAGGCATCGAGGTCGGCGACGTCGCGGGGTCTCGGATCGTCGGCAATCACGCGGTGGTGACGCTCAACCTGCTTTCGAAGTACGCCCCGCTCTACAAGAACGCCGAGCTCGAGATTCGTCCTGTCACCCCGCTGGATGACATGTATGTCGACATCGTCTCCCGCGGCACGAAGAGCGCCGGCGTGCTGCGCCCCAATGAGATCGTTCCCATCAGTCAGACCCAGTCACCGGTGGAGATCGCCGATGTCCTCGACGTCTTCGATACGGACACCCGGGACGAGCTCTCGACCCTCCTCAACCAGTTGGGGGCGGGGCTGTCGGGAGACGGCGGTGAGGAACTGCGGGCCAGCTTCGAGGAGCTCGTTCCGTTCCTGAACGTTGCCGGCAAGATGACCTCGGCGATGGCACAACAGCGCACTCGCCTGGCGCAACTCGTGCACACGTTCGGCGGCATTTCCCAGGAGCTCGATACACGCGATACGCAGCTGGCGCAGTTCGTGTCGTATGCCAATGACACGCTCGCGTCGCTCGCCCACAGCAGCGGCCCGCTCGGGCAGACAATCCAGGAGCTGCCCGCAACGATGTCGGCGATGTCAAGCGCCTTCGGCGAACTGAGGGTCGCGGAGAACTCACTTGATCCGGCGCTGCAATCCCTGCATCCCGTTGCACAGGTGCTACCAACCGCACTCGATGCGCTCAGCAGGTTCTCGACAGCGGCCAAGCCGGCATTGCGTGCGCTTCTACCCGCCGCAGATCAGCTTGAGCCGATGGCCCAACAGCTCGAGCCGACGGCTCGGTCACTGTCGGGCGCGCTGACGGCGCTCAAGCCGGAGGCGCCCGAGCTCAACCGGATCACCACCTACCCTGCCGCCGGCAATTGCCTCAACTACCTCGGTGACTTCCTCAACCAGGTGATCACGATGACGAAGTTCGGCGACGGCGCCGACAACATCGCCAACGCCCGCGCCGACGTGTCCGTCGACTTCGGAAACCTCAGCACGCTCACGCGTCCGATCAGCTGGCGGATCGCACCGATCTGTTACGACGTCAAGAAGGGAACGCCGACCGCATGACCGTCCAGCACCGGATCCCAAAGGTCACCGCACTGATCGCGTTGCTGGCGGGTGCGCTTGTGATCTTCGCGTACTACTACCAGACGGCCGGTGGACAGCTTCCGCTTTCGGGCAGCCACTACACCGTCTATGCGCAGGTTCAGGATCCCCAGGGTCTCCTCAACCACGCGGATGTGCGGGCCGCCGGTGTGAAGATCGGCAGCGTCGAGGGCATCACGAACGAGAACACGCCCGACGGCGTCGTTGCGCGTGTGCAGATGCAGTTCACCGGGAGCTTCGATCCCATCTATAAGGATGCGACGATCCTGATCCGGCAGAAGACGCTCGTCGGTGAGAACTACATCCAGATCACGCGCGGGGTCCCGAAGTACGGCGCCGTGCCGAACAACGGCACGCTCCCTGTGACCCAGGATCTCGAGGCGGTGCCGCTCGACCAGATCCTCAACTCGCTGACCGGTCCCGTGCGCAGGAATGTCGAAAGCGACCTGCAGTCACTCGGCGCGGGCCTGAAGGGCCAGGGCGAGCACCTCAACCAGTTCCTGGGAGCGCTTGAGCCGACGGTGCAGGCGGGCAACACAGTGCTCTCGATCCTCAACGATCAGAAGCAGCAGGTCGCCTCGCTCGTGTCGCAGAGTGGAACAGTGCTTCAGGCGCTGGCCGACAGGACACAGGAGCTGCGCGACATGGTCAGTGACGGCACCGCCACCGCGCAGGCGTTCGCCAACCGTGACACTGCACTCGAGCACACGCTCGCGGATCTCCCGTCGACGTTGGCACAGGCCCGCACGAGCGTCACCAAGCTCTCCTCGTTCTCGCAGCTGGCGTCGCCGGTTGTGTCGAACCTGCGGGTCGCGTTCACGAACCTGCAACCGGTGATCGACGAGCTGGGTCCCACGGCGACGTCCGCCAAGGCGCTGTTCGCCGACCTGGGTCCGTTCGTCAAGGTCGCAAACCCGCTCCTGACCAAGCTTGCGTCGTTCTCGAGGGCGGCGGTGCCGGCCGTGCCGAGCCTGTCCGACGCATTGCGGCAGGTCGATCCGGCGTTCGCATATCTGAAGCCGTACTACAAGGATGCCGGCAGTTTCCTGCAGAACTTCGGAGGCGGGCTGATGAAGCAGAACGCGACCGGGGACTACATGGGCCGCTGTCTGTGCCCGGTCTCCTATGAGAGCTACTCGGGTCTGACGGCCAACGAACAGCTGCTGCTCCACGCGCTGATCAACGCCGGAGGACTCGGCGGCATCGCGAACCCGGGCTGGAACGCGCTCCGGGCTCCGGGCACGGCGCCCAACGCTTCGACGCCGTTCTCCGGCAGCTACCCGCGGATCCAGGAAGCGCCGCCTGTGAAGCTGAGTAAATGACCGTGCAGCTGCCGCCGAGCTCCGGTGGCAAACGTTCGCGAGTTCACGCGATCGCAGTGCTGTGTGCCGTAGCGGTGCTCGCTGCCGGCGGCATACGCGCCATCACGGCGGGCCCGGGGGCGTACGTCCGATCAGGCGCGGAGGTCACCCGGGCCACCGCACAGCAGTCGCGCGCATTCGGTGGCACGCCGCTCGACGTCTCACTCGGTGGACCTCTGGCGACGACGCTTGATCCCGCAAACCTCTCCGCGGAGCTGGCGCTCGAGAATCACATCCGGGCTCTGTCGGACGTCCGATCGGTGCTCGGACCGGCAGGTTTCATCGCAGACATCGCGTCTGAGATCAATCGCGTGATCTCGACAGAGGTTGCCTCTGGAGGCGCTCACGGTCGTGCCGCGATTGCGACCGCGACGCAGCAACTGCTCGTCCGATACGGCTACCAGGGCCGTCCCTCACTCTCCAATGCCAGCTTCATCGGGCAGCTGGCGTTCGGGAGCTCGGCGACGACGCCGGTAGGAGGGTTGCGGTGGCTGCTCCCGAATCGCACCCACGCACTGATCATCGTTCGCCCGGTGGGCTCAGCCGGCGAGGCGGCTGTGCGTCAGCTTGTCGGCCGGATCCGCCGCCTCGCGGACGCAGCTGGGCTCCAGGGCGTGACGGCTTCGGTGGCCGAGCCCAGGGGTGACGGGGCAGCCGGCAGCAGTGCCCCGCAATGGCTGTGGCTTGCGATCGCCATCGCCGTTGTTGCCGGGGTGGCCACGCTGTTGTTCGGCACTCCGCTGATCCTCTGGCAGGGGTTGCTGGCGGCGTCGCTCACGATCGGGGCGGGGCTGCTCGCATTCGGGACCCTGTCGTCGGCCACGGCCGCGGCGTTATCACCTGTGGTCGCGCTGAGCGCCGGTCTGCAGGGGCTGAGACTCAGCCGACCTGTCGTGCTCGAGATCGGGGCTGCCATCGCCGGATCGGGGCTCGTGCTGACCGTGGCATCGGATCCCCTGATCGAGCGGTTCGGATGGGAGCTCGCCATCGGCGTCACCGCGGGAACGCTGCTCGCGGCGAGGACCGCGGCGACCTCCACGGCCGATGACGCAGGTCGGCGCTCCGGTCCTCGAAACACCGAGAGGCGTGTCTCGGGCCTCCACGCTCGTGTCTCGACGCTGGCGAGCGCAGCAGTGGCGATCGTGGCCGTTGCGGGCTTGGCACTGCTGCCCTCGATGCCGATCGGCACGACCGATTCCAACGGCCGCGGGCTGTCGTTCGTCGTCTCGGGCAATGACGTGGCGATCGCCGCCGGCTATCACTGGCTTGAGACGGCGCAGCACCGTGTGACCGCACAGCATCCCGCGGTGGGTCTCGGGCCGAGCATCGCGACGATCCTCGACATTGGCCTCGGCGGCAGCGCTCCGACTGATGCCGGCATCTCGGATCTGCTCGCGGCGATCCCGCACCGCCTGATGCGCACATTGGTGAGCCCGGATCACATGTTGGCCGAGATGACATTCGAGCTGCCGGCGGTTTCGGCCGCCGCGCAGGCGAGCCTGGCCGCCCAGATCGAGCGGGGGATGCCGCGTCCACCCTTCGGGTACACCGTCCGGCCCGCTGGACAGCTCGCGCTGGCGGCGGCAGCAGCAGGGTCGATGAGTGGGTCGCGCGCATGGCTGCTGCTACTCATCGCCGCCACGTTCCTGTTCATGCTGCTGTCGGTCACCCGCGGAGTCCGCCCGGCGGCAGCTGCGACGGCGACCGGCCTGGTCGCGCTCGGCTGGGGGGTGGCGATCGCCCGTGTCGCCGGAATCGAACTCTCGCCGCTGAGCGCCGGACTCGAGCTCGTGACGTTCGCAGTGGGAGCTGCGATCACGCTCGCAATGGTTGGCGGAGCGCGGGAGGCGAGCATCGACGGTGTGCGAGCGCCACGGGACCGCCCCCGGCTGCCCGATCGGCGACCGCGAATCGACCGAGCTCGAGCGGTATGAGCCCGGACCTCGATCGGGAGCGCCGGCTCGGCCGCTTCGCCGGAGCGGCGGCGCTCGGCGGTGTCGCGTGCTGGCTCGGCGCGCTGCTGCTCGCCAACGCCGGTGTCGGTGATCCAGGGTCGGCGGGAGGCCTCGGCGGGTCGGTGGCGATCAACCGCGCGGCTGAGCTCAGCGCGTTCTCCGCCGATGTCGGCGACCAGCGCCTCGCCACGATGCTCCGGTGCCTAGGGCTGCTCCTCAGCGGTGCTATGGCCGCCTACCTCTACCTGCTTGTGCGGGCCCGGTACCCGCGGGCATCGCGGCAGTGGTTGCTCTGGAGCGCGTTCGCAGGCGTTGCTCTGCTCTGCGCGGCGAGCATTGAGGGTGACCTCGCGTTGTCGCATGTGGCGCGCATCTTCGCGGCGAGCGGGACCCACACGCAGCACCGGGCGCAGCGACTGATGGATGCGTCGACTCCACTCGAGGTGGCGGCGATCCTCGATGTCATCAGTCGCGTCGCCTTCGCCTTCTGGATCGCCGCGATCTCGCTGCAGATGCTGCGTGTCCAGCTCCTCGACAGCTTCCTGGCGTACTGGGGGTTCGGGGCGGCCGGTTCATTGGTGCTGCTGTCGATCGGAGATGCGATGTTCATCGGCTGGCTGGCAAGCCTTGGCTTTCTGGCACTCGGCTACTGGCCCGGCGGGAGGCCGGAGGCGTGGTCCCGTCCGATACAAGCCGGCGCCTGACCGCCGCAATCCCAGCGATCGAGGTGATCGATCTCCACTGCTCGGTTGAGGGCTCTCGCGTCCTCCGAGGCGTCAGTTTCGGGGTGGACCCTGGGCGGATCACAGCCCTGATCGGCCCGTCGGGAGCTGGTAAGACGACCTGCATCCGGAGCATCGTCGGCCTGCTCTGGCCGGAACGGGGCGAGGTGCTCGTCGAGGGCCGGTCGTTGCTCGGGATGGGAAAGTCCGATCGGCTCGCCGTCCAGAAGCGGTTCGGCGTCCTCCTGCAGGGGGCAGGCGTGTACGGCTCGGCGCTGTGGGATTCGATGACCGTCGAGCAGAACCTCGCTCTTCAGCTGAAGACGCAGTGCGAAGAGCTCAGCGGCGCGGAGATCGCTGAGCGGTGCGGGCGGCGCCTGTACGAGGTCGGTCTGACCCGCAGCGCCACGCTGCTGCCGACCGAGCTCTCCGCCGGCATGCGCCGCCGTCTCGCGCTTGCCCGCGCTCTGGTGGCCGATCCGCAGTTTGCGGTGATTGACAGCTTCGAGCTCGGAGCGGACCCCGTGACGCTCGGTCACCTCTGCGGCGTGGTCTCCCGCCGGCATGCCGAGTCCGGTGGCTCCTACTTGGTGGCAACACAGAGCATGGAGGTCGTCCGCCGGTTGGCGGACAACGTCATCGTTCTCTGGAACGGACGTGTGATCAAGGAAGGACCGACCGACGAGATCCTCGACGCCCACGAGGAGGAGGTACAGCAACTGCTCACTGGCTCGATCGATGGTCCGCTCGGCATGGCGCCCGACAACGTCCATGCGCGTCGGGTGAGGCGGCTGCCCCACACCGCTCCAGGCGAGATTGGACTCGAGCTGCCCGTCCCGCTGGTCGCCGTCGGCGTGCTGCTCGTGATCACCGCGAGCGCCGTCTGGCTCGGGGACCGCCAGCCGCTCGAGCTGGCGATCGTTGCCGTCGTCTGGATCGTCGCCGCCTACCTGACGCTCGCCTGGCTGCGGCGACGCTCACGTCCGTAGACGGCTTGGTCCACGTGAAATGGATTGAGCAGGTGACCGGCGCCCCGGCCCCCTGCTCAGAGTCCAAATCCGCGGACTGTCGCGTCGCGGCGTCAACTGACGCCAACGGCCTCCGGTTCGGGGGCGGGTGCCGCTTCCTCGGCCCCCGGCATCTGGATCAGCCCAAGGTCAAACCGACCGAGGTGCTCGCAGCATGCGTCGGTCGTCAGCGGCTGGAAGAGGCCGCTGCGCGCATCCCGATACAACCGCTCGAGCTCGTGGCCCCGGCGGAAGCTCGACCCGCCGACCAGTCGCATTCCATTGTCGGTGACGAAGCGTGCAGCGCCGGTGGTCGCCACCTTGACCACGTCGATCATGCCGGGCCGCGCGAGCGGGCTCCATTCCGCGTCGCGTCCCTCTCGCAGAATCGTCGCGGTCTGTTCCAGCACGCGACCGGCGATCTCGCACTTGACGCGCATCTCGCCAAGGTCGCGCTGGACCCAACCGACGTCACGCAACGAGGTGTTCGATGCGACGGCGGTTGCCCCGAGCGACTTCTCGACCAGGATCCTGCGCGTCGTCTCGTATGCCTTCTCGGCCAGGCCCCAGTAGACCCCTCCGAACAGCAGGGCGGCCCATTCGAACTCGGCCGTGAGCCCCATCCGCATGTCGCCGACCTCGCAGCCCAGAGGGACCTGGGCGTCGTCGAACGCCAGCGTCTGCGTACCGGTGGCGCGCATGCCATGCGTGTCCCAGGTGCGGATGATGCTGATTCCGGGGAGGCTCTTGTCGCAGATGAACACTCGCTCGTGCGCGATGCGCTCGAGATGATCCTCCGGCAGCGACCCGTCGGGATTGGTCACGGTTGCGTTGAAGGTGGCCAGATCTGCCGCCTCGGACAGCGTCGCCCAGACCTTGCGACCGGTGATCCGGTAGCCCTCGTCGGACGGAACGGCGGTCATGTCGGCGAGACCCGTGAACCCGGCGCGTTCCTCGCTGAATGCTCCGCACATCAGCAGTTGGTCTTCGGCGACCCGACTCAGCCACACCTCCTGCTGCTCCTCGGGCATCAGGCCGCGCAGGATGCCGACCATCACCTGGTGCATGTTGAACGCCAGCGCCGAGGCCGGGTCGCCCTTCGCCAGCTCGTAACTGATCCGGGCGAGCGTCCAGATGTCGGCTCCGCCGCCGCCGAAGCGCTTTGGCACGCCGATTCCCGGAAGCCCGGCCTCCTTGTACAGCGGGACCAGCGAAAACGGAAACTCGTTGCGCTCGTCCCCTTCCTTGCCGACTCGTTCGAATTCCGGCGCCAGATCGCGCGCGATCTGCACGGCGTTCTCCCGCTCGGCCTCGGTCATCTCGACCACGTGTTTTCCAACGCCCATTCTTTCCTCGCTCTCTAGGTGAAGCGGTCTTTGACACCGATTCTTGTGAGTGGGTCGTCGGCGGACAATCCACCGCGGGATGATCCTGGTATGCCCTAAGGGGGAGAGACGGCAGTACCGGCCACCCAGTCACCGAGCAGACGCCCCACTGCGCACGGACGTTCGAGTGGGAAGCCGTGGCCGGCTCCGGGGATGACGGTGAGCTGCGCCTGCGGGATTGCGGAGGTCATCGCGCGTGCGTTCGCAACGGGAAGCAGGACGTCCCGCTCGCCATGGATCACGAGCGTCGGCATTCGCAGCCGATCCAGCTGTCCGCTGCGGGCGTGGAGACTGGCTGCGCACATCTGCCCGAGCAGGACCGAGGCAGGGGGCGAGATCCTCGCCGGGCGAGGAGTGGTCGCATCGGGCGCGCCCCGGTCATCCAGAGCAGCATCCTCCCGGTCACCGACGGCACGCGAGTAGAGCGCGGGCGCGAACCACGGGCGCCCGCGGCGAGCACTGCCGACGAAGATCTGCGCGGCCGTTTGAGTGAGTCCGACCAGATCGAGATGGCGGTTCAGCGGGCCTCCGGCGGTGGTGCTCATCAGGATCAATGAGCTGACTCGGCGAGGCGCCTGCAGCGCGAGCTCGATCGCTACCGCGCCACCGAGGGAAAGTCCGGCGATGTGGGCGTTCTCGAGCTCGAATGCATCCAACAGATCGATGGTCGCGGCCGCCAGGCGTCCGGTCGTGCACGTGTGCGGGCGTGGGTCGGAACCTCCGATCCCCGGGTGGTCATAGGTGATCCACCGCTGATCACTGGGCCCTGCGCTGAGGAGTGGCCTGAGCGTGGCGCAGGGGAGCCCGAAGCCGGGAATCAGGATCAGCGGCTCACCGCTGCCGCGCTCCTCGGAGTGCAGGTGGCGCTTCCCGTCGGAGAGCACGGGCTTGTCGCTAGGTCGATGCGGCGTCGAGGAACGACGCGATCGTCTCACTGACGGACTCCGGCTCATCGAGCAGGAATGCGTGACCCCCGCCCGCAACCACGTGCAGTTGCGCGTTTGGCAAGAGGAGCTGCAGCAGCTTTGCGTTCCAGAGCGGGATCGCGCGATCGTCGTCGCCCGCCAGGATCAGTGTCGGTTGCTTGATCCGATGTAGGTAATAGGCACTGGTCCAGCCGCTGACCGCGAACAGCTGGAAGATGTAACCGAGCGGATCCGGAGGGTGGGCCAGCCGAGCCTCCATCTGCGCAGCCAGGGCGTCGGGCTCTCTCGCCGTTCTGCCGCCAACGATCCGCGGCATCATGAAGTTGAAGAACGCCGGATGCACGTAGCGCAGGGGCGTCATCAGATACAGGGCCGGCATCGGCCGCGGCGGGACCGACACAACCCCGGGGCTCGTGGCGCACAGGACCAATCGCCGAACGCGTTTCGGATAGCGGAAGGTGAATTCCTGCGCCAGGGCTCCGCCGAACGAGATGCCGAGCAGGTCCACCTGCTCGAGGCCGAGTTGATCGAGCATGCGATTGACCAGGCGGGCCAGGCTGCACAGCCGCCCCGGCCACTGGCCGCGTGGAGATTCCCCGGTTCCGGGCAGATCGACGGCCAACAGCGACCGGTCGCTGAGTTCGCGCTCGAATGGGCCCCACATGTCGAGGTGGGCGCCGATGCCGTTCAGTAGCAACAGCGGCGGCCTGCTGGTGCCGCGCTCGGCGATGCGCAATTCGGTCCCATCGACGTTGATCATGCTGACGTTGAGAGTCATGCCGTTGAAGCTATCCGGGCCGTTTGGCTTCCGCGTCCTCCCAGCGGACGAGTAATGCACCTCCTCGGGGCGATGACGGGTGTCACGAGGCCGCATTGAATCTCTCGCATCGTGGAGAGAGGTGCCAACGTGACTTCTGTCAAGACAAACGGCCGGCCCCGCAGCGCCGGCACCAAGACAACCCAACGGAGCAGCGCGTCTCAGCGTTCGCTGACCGCTGCGCGAACCGAGGAGATCGGGGTCGACGACGTCGGCCTCGATCAGCTGATCACTCGGGTGGGCAGACGGCGACTGCTCCCGGGCCCGGAGGCGGCAAAGCTGGCCGCCAAGCTGGCTCAGCGTCCTGTCAGCGCGGCGAAACGTGGCGTGCGCCTGACAGCCGGGCTGGCCAGCGTCGTCCGGGGTGACTCGGGGCTCGCTCCCGAGCGAGGAGATCGGCGCTTTGGCGACCCGGCGTGGAACGAGAGCTGGCTGTTCCGTCGGTTGCTGCAGGGGTATCTGGTCTGCGCAGCCGAGGCACGAGGGCTGCTGGATGACGCCGAGCTCAGCTGGGAGGACGATCAGCGTCTGCGGGTTGTCGTCGACAACCTGATCGACGCGCTGGCGCCGACGAACTGGCCGTGGTCAAACCCGGCCGCGATGAAGGCGGTGATCGAGACGGGGGGTCGCAACCTTGTCGTCGGCGGCCGCTCTCTGATCAGGGACATGAGCTCTGCCCCCCGGATTCCGGCCAACCACGACCCGAGCGGCTTCATCGTCGGCGAGACCGTCGCGGCGACTCCCGGCGCCGTGTTCTCGCGACAGCCGATGTATGAGCTGATCCGCTACCGGCCGGTGACCGAGCAGGTCCGTGACTATCCGGTGCTGTTCGTGCCCCCGATGATCAGCAAGTTCTATTGCATCGACCTCTCGCCAGGGCGGAGTCTTGCCGAGTTCTTGGTCGCGCAGGGGCAGCAGGTCTGCACGATCTCATGGAAGAACGCCAGCAAGGACAACGCTGACTGGGGCTTCGACGACTACATGACGGCGGTGCTCGAGGCCGTCCGCGCCACCGCCGCAGAATGCGGGTCCGAGAAGGTCCACGTTGCCGGTCTGTGCTTGGGGGGAATCATGAGTACCTGCGCGATCGGTTACCTGGCGGCGGTTGGCGGGCTCGACGAGATCGCCGGCCTGACGCTCAACGTCACCGTGCTCGACACCACGCGGGCAGGGCCGGTCCCGGCCTTCGTCAGCCCGATGACGGCGGCGACGGCGATCGCAAACTCAAAACGACAGGGGTACCTCGCCGGCACAGAGTTGGCGAGCACCTTCGCATGGTTGCGTCCCAACGAGATGATCTGGAGCTACTGGATCAACAACTATCTGCTGGGGAAGAAGCCACCGGCCTTCGACCTCCTCTATTGGAATGCGGACTCGATGAACATGCCGGCGGCGGCGCACGCGGATCTGGTGCGCTTCGGAACGGCCAATCCGCTCCCGGAGCCTGGTCGAATGACGGTGCTCGGCGCGGGCATCGATGTGTCGAAGATCAGCGTCGATGCCTATGCCGTCGGAGCCGAGACGGATCACCTCACCCCGTGGCAGAGCTGCTATCGGAGTGTCGGAATGCTCGGCGGGGCGACCCGCTTCGTGCTCTCGAACAGCGGCCACATCGCCGCGATCATCAATCCCCCGGGAAACCCCCGCGCGCGGTATCACGCGGCCGAGGAATACCCGGCCAGCGGCGATCAATGGCTCGAGGGAGCAATGCAGCACGAGGGCACGTGGTGGCATGACTGGGATCGGTGGCTCGCCGGCCGGTCCGGTGAGCTGAAGCCGCCGTCGCTGTTACCAGACCCGGATGCTGATGGATACCTCGGACCTGCGCCTGGGGCGTACGTTCGCGAACGCGCTGTCCGCTGACCCGCCATGACCAGCGAGCAGCAGGAGATCCTCGAGCAGGTCGACCGCTTCGCGCGGGCGAAGTTCCACGGACTACAGCAACGCATGGACGATGAGGAGTGGTGGCCCGAGGACACGTTCCCGCTGCTCGGTCACCAGGGCTACCTCGGCGCGATGGCGCCGGCCGAGCTGGGCGGCGCCGGGCTCGAGTTCTTCTCATCCGGACTGGTGGTGCAGGCGATGGCCCGCTGGAACCCGGCGATCGCATTGTCCGTCTTGGTCCACGACAACCTGTGCATGAACAACATCGTTGCCAACGGCTCGCCGGCGTTGTCGGAGCGGTATGTGCCCGGGATGTGCGCCGGCCGGGTCGTCGGGGCGCTCGGGCTGACCGAACCGGGTGCCGGTTCGGACGCGCTCGGCGGCATGCGCACCACGGCCCGTCGCGACGGCGACCGCTACCTGCTGAACGGATCCAAGCTGTTCATCACAAACGGGCCGATCGCGGATGTCGTGCTGGTCTACGCCAAGACCGACCTTGACGCAGGCCCGCACGGGATCACCGCATTTGTGGTCGAGACCGGCAGCCGTGGTTTTCACGTCGCCCAGAAGCTCACGAAGATGGGGTTGCGCGGCAGCCAGACCGCGGAACTCGTGTTCGATGACTGCGAGGTGCCGGCGGACAACATCGTCGGCGTGGAGAACCGCGGCGTCGCGGTCGTGATGAGCGGCCTGGACCTCGAGCGGATCGGATTGGCGTTCCTGATCCTGGGCATGGCCGAGCGTGCGCTCGAGCTCGCCCTTGAGTACGCGCGTGACCGCACCCAGTTCGGCCGGCGGATCGGTGAGTTCCAGCTCGTCCAGGCCATGCTCGCCGATATGTACGCCGACGTCGAGTCACTGCGGGCGTTCGTCTACGCCGTCGGCACCGAGGTCAGTTCGATGTCGCACGGCGCCAGCCACCGACATGTCGCCAAGCGAGCGGCCGCGGTGATCCTGAAGGCGGCTCGGACGTTCAGCTCGGTGGCCAGCTCGGCGCTTCAGATCCACGGCGGTGCGGGCTACATCTGGGAGACGGAGATCAACCGCCTGTATCGGGCGGCGAAGCTCTGGGAGATCGGTGCCGGCACGACCGAGATCAGGCAGCTGATCATCGCCCAGGAGCTGTTGCGATGACCGAGAACGTTCGTCTCGAGGTGGCGGGGGGCGTCGCCACCGTCACCCTGGCAAAGGTTGCCTCGCGGAATTCGATCGACATTCCGATGGCGGAGGCGTTCGCTGACGCCGTGCTGGTCGCGGCCGCGCGGCCCGACGTCGGCGTGATCCTTGTCCGCGCGGAAGGTCCGGCGTGGTGTGTGGGGGGTGCGATTGACGCCTTCAGCGCGATCGGCGACGGGATGCACGATTACATGCTCGAGCTCGGCGAGCCCGTGAACGCGCTTGTGACCGCGCTGCACGAATGCACGAAGATCACGATCGCCGCGGTGCACGGCGCGGTTGGCGGTGGGGGCGTTGGCTTCATGTGCGCCCACGACATCGTGCTCGCTGCGGAGCGCACAACGATGGCGCTCGGGTACGCCCGGATCGGAACCAGCCCGGACGGCGGCAACTCGTACTTCCTGGCTCGGGATGCCGGCTACCGCCGGGCGCTCGAGCTGTATCTCCTCAACGAGCGCATCGATGCACAACGGGCGCTCGAACTGGGGATCGTCAACCGCGTCGTGGCGACGGACGAGCTCGATTCCACCGCCAGGGAACTCGCGGCGCGCATCGCCGCCGGCCCCTGGCGCGCACAGACCGACGCGAAGGTCCTGTTGCGTCGTGCCGCCGACGGGCTCCTCGCCCGGCAACTCGACGACGAGGTACGGATGTTCGCTGACAACACACGAGAGTCGGATTTCAGGGAAGGCCTGCGCGCCTTCCTCGAGAAGCGTTCCCCACGGTTCGGAGGTGGCGATGTTTGAGTCGGTACTGGTCGCCAATCGTGGCGAGATCGCCGTGCGCGTGATTCGCACGCTGAACGCGCTCGGCGTTCGCTCAATCGCCGTCTATTCCGATGCCGACGCGGGCGCGCCACACGTGCAACTCGCCAGCGAAGCCGTGCGGATCGGACCTGCCACGGCCGCGCAGTCCTACCTGTCGATCGAGAACGTGCTCGACGCGGCTCGGCTGACCCATGCCGAGGCGATCCACCCGGGCTACGGCTTCCTCTCGGAGAACGCCGGTTTCGCCCGGGCCTGTGCGGAGGCCGGAGTTGTGTTCATCGGCCCACCGCCCGAGGCGACGGAGTTGCTCGGTGACAAGGTCAGCGCCAAGCTCGTCGCGAAGGAGGCTGGTGTGCCGGTTCTCGACGGGCTGCAGCGACCGGGGTTGACCGACGATGAGATTGTGACGTTCGTCGACGAGGATCCGCGACGACTGCCGCTGATGGTCAAGGCGGCAGCGGGTGGCGGCGGACGTGGCATGCGGATCGTGCGTGCCGTCGACGAGCTCCCGGATGCGCTCGCTGCCGCGAGGCGCGAGGCACTGGCGGGGTTCGGTGACGATTCACTGCTGGTCGAGCAGTACGTCGAGCGGGCACGGCACATCGAGGTGCAGTTGCTGGCCGATGCGCACGGCAATGTGATCCATCTCGGGGAGCGCGAGTGCAGCCTCCAGCGCCGCCACCAGAAGGTGCTTGAGGAGAGTCCATCGCCGGTCGTCGGCGAGGCGCTGAGGCAGAAGATCGGTGGAGCGGCGGTGGACCTCGCGCGGCGGGCTGGCTACGTGGGTGCAGGCACTGCCGAGTTCCTCGTCCCGTACGAGGACCCGGAGCGGTTCGCATTCCTCGAGGTCAACGCTCGGCTGCAGGTTGAGCATCCCGTCACCGAGCAGGTCACCGGGCTCGACCTCGTCGAGCTGCAGCTGCGCGTCGCCGCCGGCGAGCCGCTGCCACTGACGCAGGACGAGGTGTCACTCAGCGGCCACTCGATCGAGGTCCGGGTCTGTGCCGAGGATCCCGCCGTGGGCTTCCTGCCGGCGACGGGGCGGATCGTCAACTACCGTGAGCCCCGCGGGCCGGGCCTCCGCGTCGACAGCGGCGTCGAGGCCGGTAGCGAAGTGAGTGGCAGCTACGACTCGCTGCTGCTCAAGGTGATTGCAACCGGCCACGATCGCGAGCAGGCGCTGGAGCGCCTGCACCGTGGTCTCGGCGACCTGCGTCTGCTGGGCGTCACCACCAACGCCGGGTACCTCGCGCGGCTCGTGGCGGCGCCACAGGTGCGCGCCGGGGAGCTCGACACCGGCCTGATCGACCGCGGCGTCGCCGCCGCAGCTCCGACCGACGCGGAGACCACCCAGGCCGCGATCGCAGCCGCCGCGATCGCCTCGCTCGAGGCGGCCGAGCGATCGCAGGGCGGCGATCCGTGGGACGTGCTCGCCGGCTGGAGGTTGACCGGCCAAGCTGCTGTCGATTGGCAGTTCGAACGCCCGGGTGGTGAGGCGCCACTCGGCGTCCGAATCATCGGATCGCCACCGCAGGTACGCGTCCGGATCGGTGAGGAGGAACTGTCGCTGTCGGTCGCCGAAGCGAGCGAAGGGAGGGCCAGGGTGGAGGTTGATGGTCAGTCCCGGATGTGGGACCACGCGACGCTGGGCGCCCACCGCTGGGTCGCGGCCGGTGCCGACGCATTCGCGCTGAAGCTGGCGGAACTCGTCGCCGAGGGCGCAGACGGCGGTGGTGGCGGTGCGCTCGAAGCGCCGATGCCCGGATCCGTGCTGTCGGTCCGGGTTAAGGACGGCGACTCCGTCATCGAAGGAGACGTGCTCGTGATCGTTGAGTCGATGAAGATGGAGCTCTCGATCGTTGCGCCGCAGGATGCCGTGATCCGTGAAGTGCGGGTCGCCGAGGGTGACCGCGTCGCCCAGGGGCAATCGTTGATTGAACTCGAGGAGGTTGCTGCCTGATGTCGACCGTACTGCGATCCCAAGTTGACCCGGCCAGCGATCAGGCGCGAGCCAATGCGGAGGCTCACGCCGCGCTGAACGCCGACCTTCTGGCCCAGTTCGAGCGCGTGATCGCCGGTGGTGGTGAGCGAGCGGCCGACAAGCACACCGCCCGCGGCAAGCTGCTGCCACGGGATCGCGTCGAACTGCTGCTGGACCGTGGCTCGCCGTTTCTCGAGCACTCCACGCTGGCCGCGCATGGCATGTACGAGGATCAGGCCCCGGGAGCGGGGATCATCACCGGCATCGGCCGGGTCTCCGGCCGCGAGGTGATGATCATCTGTAACGACGCCACGGTGAAGGGCGGCTCGTACTTCCCGATGACGGCCCGCAAACACACGCGAGCGCAGGAGATCGCGCTCCAGAACCGGCTGCCGTGCATCTATCTGGTGGACTCCGGCGGCGGCTATCTGCCGTTGCAGGACGAGCTGTTCCCCGACGTCCGAGGATTCGGGCAGAGCTTCTACAACCAGGCCAACCTGTCTGCAGCCGGCATTCCGCAGATCGCCTGCGTGATGGGATCGTGCACAGCCGGTGGTGCGTATCTGCCGGCGATGTCCGATGAGGTCGTGATCGTCAAGGAGCAGGGGACGATCTTCCTCGGAGGCCCCCCGCTTGTTGAGGCCGCGACCGGTGAGATCGTGACGGCCGAGGAGCTCGGTGGAGGTGACCTTCACACGAGGCGCTCGGGCGTGGCCGACCATCTGGCCTCCGACGACCGTGACGCACTCGCGATCGTCCGCTCGATCGTCGCCACGCTGCCGGAACGCCAGTCGGCGCCGTGGGAGCGAGTCGCACCGGAACCGCCGGCGGTGCCGATCGACACGCTGCCGGCGGCGGTGCCCGCTGACCTCCGGACCCCGTATGACCCGCGGGAGATCATCGCCCGGCTCGTCGACGGCAGCCGCTTCCACGAGTTCAAGGCGAACTACGGGACGACGCTCGTCTGCGGGTTCGCGCACCTGCACGGGCACCGGGTCGGGATCCTCGCCAACCAGGGCGTGATCTTCTCGACGAGTGCCCTGAAGGGTGCGCACTTCATCGAGCTCTGCGATCAGCGCGGCATCCCGTTGATCTTCCTGCAGAACATCACCGGCTTCATGGTCGGTCGTGACGCCGAGGCCGGCGGGATCGCCAAGGACGGCGCGAAGATGATCGCGGCTGTCTCCGTGACGCGCGTGCCGAAGCTGACGGTGATCGTCGGCGGCTCATTCGGTGCCGGCAACTACGGGATGTGCGGTCGCCCCTACTTCCCACGCTTTCTCTGGATGTGGCCCAACGCACGCATCTCCGTAATGGGCGGCGAGCAGGCGGCCACGGTGCTGACGATGGTCGGTCGGGAACGCGATCCCGAGGCGATCGAGGCGCGCAAGCAGGAGATCCGTCAGCAGTACGAGACCCAGGGTCATCCGTATTACGCGAGCGCGCGCCTGTGGGACGACGGCGTGATTCCGATGCAGAGCACCCGCGACGTGCTCGGGCTGGCGCTGTCCGCCTGTGCCGGAGCACCGCTGCCGGAGCGCCGCAAGCCCGTCTTCCGCATGTAGGGATGTCCGGCCGGACCGGGGGCAGCCCAGCGGGGCTGCCCCACACCTTGGCTCTGCTCAGCTGCTGCTCAGCACTGGAACCGCGGCGTGATCAGCCGCCGCCGGTACCGGGCGGGTCACTTCCTGTGCGCGCGGCTCGGATAAAAACAGGCTGGCGCCCCGGACGGCGAGCCCGCTGAGCGCGATGCTGAGCAGGGTGCCGATCCAGACGAGGCCGGTGCTGAACGTGCCGTGGCTCTGGTGCAGCGCGATGATCACCGGGGCGCCGATCCCAAAGTTCGCGCCGAACATCGTGACCGGGAATGCCGCGAACAGTGCCAGCAGTGCCCAGCGGCTCGACACGCGCTTCCAGATCTGGACGGCGAGCGTCGTGAACAGGATCACCTGGGTGCCCTCGAGCACACCGATCACCAACGGGTAGTGCCAGATCCGCAACACGTAGGGTCCGTAGTACGTGTACACCCCTGCGCCGGTTCCGATCACCTCGAAGACGCATGAGGCGGCGATCTCCGCCAGCCAGATCGTGAACAGGTTCCGGCGGGTCAGGCGGCCTTGGAACATCAGCCGGCCGGCGAACAGGCAGCCGGTCGAGTACAGGATCAGGTAGCCGCTGTAGGCCCAGTTCGGCTGGACGACGCCGAAGGCGGTATCGACCGACCACATCGCTCCGGGACTGCCGTTGGCATGGGCGTTGTAGAACCACAGGTCGAAGGCGACGTCGTAGAGCGGCTCGGCGAAGGCGGCCACGCAGGCGGCCAGGCAGGCGAGCACATAGAACGGCGTGCGCTCGCGTGCGCCCTTGCGGGCTGCGATCACGAGCAGGAACAGGACGACGGCCCAGCTGACGAACGTGAAGACGCTCTGCCACGTGGTGCTGAGCGGGTGGTGGATGACCACCGGGGGCATACGACCCATGCTGACTCTCCTCTACCTCGGGAAGTGAACGAGCCACCGGCCGGCTGGCCGATGGCTCGTCGCGATCTGCTTTCAGACGGTCTCTCAGCCGGCCAGCAGGGCGGCCGGATCGAAGTCGGCGTCCCAGTAGTGCGGGGTCATGATCGGGATCCCCAGCTCCTGGAAGATCGGGTTGTCGTTGACGCAGGTCGACTCGAGCACGATCTTCCCGTCCGCGTCGAACTGCAGGAACGTCGATCCCTTCGTCTGCAGCCGTTTCCCAGCGGCCGGAAGGCCACGGTAATGGCTCGCATGCTCGACGGTGTAATCCCAGTGGATCAGGCCGTAGCGGGCGTCGCCGATGTACTCGGTAGCGGTGAACGTGTGGATCCCCACCCCGTTGTCCGGGTTGTCGTTTGCAAGCCCCCCGAGTCGCTCGACCAGCATCTCGCGATCGCTGATCGTGTCCTGCATGTGGTCGTCCATCATGTGGCGTTCGATGCAGAAGTCGCCGTCGGCCGCGTACAGGTCCGCCAGCGCCGAGGTGTTGTTGCTCAGCGCATCCGTCCACTGCTTGGCGTAATCGAGATTCATGTGCGGTCCAATCCTCAGACGCCGACGGGAGCGCCGGCTGGTGTGATGTTCTTCTCGGGCTTCCAGTCGCTGACGCTGCGCACGACCTGCGCCGCGTCCCACCACGAGGATTCGCGGATGATCTTGCCCTCCTCGTTGTACACATGGAAGGTGTGCCCCTGTGTCCAGAACGGCTTGTCCTTGACGTCGAGGCCAAGGAACACGGCGGCGGACTCCGGCGACCACTCCCAGCGGATCAGTCCACTGCGGGAATCGCCGGTGTAGGAGCGGATCCGGAAGTTGTGGATACCGATTCCGTTCTCGGGGTCCGTGTTCGCATACGGCGCGAAGACACGGTGCAGGTCCTCCTTGTCCGTGATGCTCTGGTCGAGCATCAGATCCTCGAACAGGAAGTCGTCCGCGTACAGCTGGCACACCTCTTCGGCGCTGGTGCGAAATGCCTTGAGCCACTTCACGGCGAAGGCGTAGTTCATTGGTCTCTCCTGGGTTCGTTTGCGTTCGCCCGAGACGATTCTTCGCTCCCTGCTGAGGACCGGCAACGCACCGGGGGGTGATCACGGTCAGCCATCGGAGAGAGGCCGCCTCGCGGCGGCGGCTCCCCCTTCCGATGTAGCGGCTTCACCCTGCGGTGCAATTGTGCGCGCGAGGGGGCAACGTCGAGAATCGCTGGCATGTCGAATTACGTCTGGAATCCGCCTGCGGATCGGATCGCCGAGGCCAACGTCACCCGTCTGATGCGGGCGGCAGGAGTCACCACGATCGACGCGCTCCGGGCGCGATCGGTTGCTGACATCGACTGGTTCTGGGATCTTGTCGTGCAGGACCTGCAGCTGCCGTTCACCGTGCCGTACCAGCAGGTTCGCGACTCCTCTCGCGGGATCGAGTGGACCACCTGGTTCGTTGGCGGTGAGCTCAACGTCACCAGTGCCTGCGTCGATCGGTGGCGCGCAGACGCGCAGCACCGTGACGCCCCGGCCGTGATCTACGAGAGCGAACCGGGGGAGATTCGGCGATTGACCTACGGTGAACTCGGCGATGCCGTCGATCGGGTCGCGGCAGCGCTGCGGAGCGCAGGCATCGGCAAGGGCGACGCGGTCGCCGCGCTGTTGCCGATGTGTCCGGAGGCGGTCATCGCGGCATACGCGATCGCGAAGATCGGCGCTCTCTACGTGCCGCTGTTCTCTGGGTTTGCCTCCACGGCGATCGCCTCCCGCTGCAACGATGCCGACGTCAAGCTGATCTTCACCGCCGACTTCACGTGGCGACGCGGGCGCAACACGCCGCTGAAGTCGGTCCTCGATGCCGCGCTTCCGCAGTGCCCGACAGTCGAGACGGTCGTCGTGGTCGAGCGCGGCCTGGGCTCGGAGCTTGGTCCGATCGACGTCAGCTGGGATGAGTTCGCCCGACCCGTCGCCGCGCCTGTCGCGACGGAACCCACGAGTGCCGAGGACGTGCTGCTGCTCGGCTACACGTCGGGCACCTCGGGCCGGCCGAAGGGCGCCGTCCACACCCACGGAGGCTTCCTCGTCAAGGTCGCTTCGGAGGTGGCCTACGAGTTCGACGTCAGCCGCGGTGACGTGTTCTTCTGGCTGACTGACATGGGCTGGGTGATGGGACCGTTGACCACGTTCGGCACACACGCCAACGGCGCCACGCTGCTGCTGTACGAGGGCGCTCCCGACACGCCCTCGCCGGACCGGCTGTGGGAGCTGGCCGAACGTCATCGTGTGACGACGTTCGGGGTGTCACCGACGCTGATTCGTGCGCTCAAGCCCCAGGGTGCTGAGATCGCCACCGCCCATGACCTCTCATCGATCCGCGTGTTCGGGTCAACAGGCGAGCCGTGGGACGAGGAGTCCTACAGGTGGCTGGCGCTCGACGTCGGCGAAGGCCGTGCCCCGATCATCAACTTCTCCGGTGGCACCGAGGTCGGCGGCGCTTTCCTCGCCCCCTTCCTCGTGGAGCCGCTCAGCGCCTGCTCCCTCGGAGGGCCGTCGCTGGGAATGGACATCGACGTCTTCGATGCGGCCGGCCGACCGGTCCGCGGTGAGCTCGGCGAGTTGGTCTGCCGGCAGCCGTGGCCGGCGATGACGCGTGGCGTCTGGCGGGACCCGGTGCGCTACCAGGAGACGTACTGGTCGATGTACCCGGGCGTGTGGCGCCATGGCGACTGGGCGAAGGTCGACGACGACGGTCAGTGGTTCCTGTTCGGCCGCTCAGACGAAGCAATCAACGTCGCCGGAAAGCGTGTGGGACCGGCGGAGGTCGAGGGCGTCCTGTGCGCCAACCCTCGAGTTGGAGAGGCGGCGGCCGTTGGCGTTCCCGATGGGCTCAAGGGCGAGGCGATCTGGTGCTTCTGGACCGCTGCCGCAATGACAGTCGGAGACGATGTCTCCGACCAGCTGAGGCTTGAGGTCGGGCAGCAGCTCGGGAAGCCGTTCACCCCGTCGAAGGTGTTCCGGGTCGCCGCGTTGCCGAAGACGCGGTCGGCCAAGATCCTCCGACGGGCGATCCGGGCCGCGGCGCTGGGTCTCGATCCCGGTGACCTGTCCGGAGCAGAGAATCCAGAGGCGCTCGAATTGATCCGCGCCGCAGTCACCGGGAGCTAAGGAGGAGGCATGTCGGTCTCAGGTCACGAGCAGCTCGCAGATATGCGGCGTCCGAGCTCGGAGGAGTTCCGGGCAGTGATCGGGCGGTTCGCCAGCGGGGTCACGGTGATCACCGCCAACGACGGGGAGCCGAAGGGCACGACGGCGAGCGCGTTCACGTCGCTGTCGCTGGATCCGCCGATGGTGCTGATCTGCCTCCATCGCGAGTCGGCGACCGGCGAGGCCGTCGACCAGGCGCGCCGCTTCGCGGTCAACATCCTGGCCGAGGGGCAGGCGAGCGAGGCGATGAACTTTGCCGGAAAGCAGCCGGATAAGTTCACCGGGATCGACTTCACACTCGGTCCGGGTGGAGAGCCGCTGCTGGCCGGCGCGCTCGCGACGCTCGAATGTCGGGTCGCCGAGGTCGCAACCGGCGGCACTCATCTCGTGTTCTTCGGGGAGGTGGAGCGCGCAACCGCGCACGACGGCTCGCCGCTCGCGTACTTCCAGGGGCGATTCGGGCGTCTTGAGCTTGCGCAGGACGAGGATGCCGTTTCCGAGATTCGCACGCTCGTGCTCAGCAGAGGTCTGACCGCCGGCGAGCCACTGAGTCTCGACGAGCTCGCAACCCGAGTCGATTGTCCGCGTGGATCCGCCTATCACGCACTGACACGATTGATCGGTGAGGGTTTGGTGACGAGGAGCGCCGACGGCGCGTTCGTCGTACGCCCGCTCACCGCGGACGGGGTCGCGGAGACCTGGCGGGCGCGGTGTGCGATTGAACTCGGCGTCGCGGCGCTGACCGTCGGCAGTTGCGACGAATCCACAATCGACCAGCTGCGAGAGTTGTCCGAGGCCGCGAGACCGGCGGAGGAGTCTGATTTCGAGCTCTCCGAATGGTTACCCAAATACAACGCCTTCCACGAGCGGTTCGTCGAGCTGTGCGGCAGCACGGCGCTGCTCGAGGCCTACCGGCGGATCAACGCTCCTGCGGCGATTCTCAGCGTGACCCAGCAGACGATGGAGCACCAGGGCCTGGCGCGCGACCAATGCGAGACTGCCCATCTCCACACCCAGGCTCTGGTGTCGGCCTACGAACAGCGTGATCTGGCCGCTGCGCACGCCGCAATCAAGCTGCACGAGCAATTCGCAAGCGACGTGGCAAGCCGCTTCATGCAGACGCAGGACAGCCCGATCTGAGCCGGTGCTCAGCGGTCGTCGAGGAGCGAGACCAGCGCCGCGCGCTCGACCGAGATCGCCATCTCCGGCGGCAGGTCGAGCGCAGCTTCGACACACCCCATCAGCAGTTTCACGGCCGGTCCAGAGGCGGTCGCCACGAGCTGTGCCTCCGCGAGCGATTCGGCCACGCAGTCCCGGTAGAACACACGGTCCGCGAGCCCGAGTCGCAGCGCCTCCTCGCCACGCACCTCGCGGCCGGTGAGCATCAGATCGAGTGCCCGGCTGGGTCCAACCAGCTGGGGCAACCGATGTGTCCCACCGGCACCGGGGAGCGAGCCGGCGGGGGCCGCCGGGAAGCCGAGCTTCGCTGCGGGGGCGCAGAAGCGCCAGGTGCACGCGAGCGCCAACTCGAAGCCGAGGCCAACCGCGTGTCCCTCGACGACGGCGATCGATGGTTTGTGGCAGCCGCTGAGGCGGGCCAGGGGCTCCCGCAGCGAATCGAGTTGGTCCGAGATCCAGTCGACGCCGAGGCCGGAACCGACGAGGTCCCCGCCGGCGAAGTGCCCGGCCAGGCCGGAGCTCAGCAGAAGGACCTTTGCGGGCCCGCGGTCGAACTCAGCCACCACCTGGCTGAGGATCGCGGTCAGCGCCGCGTCGAGGTTGTTGCCTGGCGGGCTGCACATCACCGCATGCAGCACCCCGTCTTGCTCGACTGTGGTGATGAGGGTGTCGCCCATTGCCGACGCTCACACTAGACTCGACGCCACCGATCGGCTTCTTCCCAGCGAGGGAGCTTTATCATCAGTCGGAGTCGGTCAGGCGGAGAGGAGTAGGGCATCGTGGCGCACACACTCAGCGTCGAGGATTCCGAGATCCAGGTGGCGGATGCGATGTCCGAGGCGCGCGCACAACTGGCGCGTCCGGCTGGCGAGCACCTGTTCGGAGTGGTCGGGCTGGACGACCGCCTGCAAGCCGCGAGCGCGAAGCTCCATACCGATCTGCTTGATGGGAGCGACTCAGTCGAACGCCTGATCGCCGGGGTGGAGCTGGCCTACGAACTCGCCGAACTGCAGAGCGAGCTGCGGGCACGCGACCTGGCAGACCGCGTCGATGTCGTCACCCGCATCCAGGAGAGCATGGCGCAACTCGCGACCTGCACGTCACCACAGGAGCTCATCGAAGCGGCTCCGGGTGAGCTGTGCTGGTCGTGTGGGTTCACCCGCGCGCTCGTGTCGCAGATCCGTGGCTCGTCGTGGGTGCCCGAGGTGTATGAGGCCATCCCCGGTGGCGACCCTGAGGAGGATTCATTCCGGAGCTGGGTCGAGAGTGTCGAGATTCCGCTCGAGCACATGCTGCTCGAGACTGAGCTCGTGCGGCGGCGGATGCCTGCTCTCGTGGAGAACCCGGAGAGCAGTCCTCGTACGTTCAAGGACATCGTCGTTCGTGGTCGGACTGCGGCGTACGTCGTGGCGCCGATCATTCCCGCCGGCCGGGCGATCGGTTTCCTCCACGCTGATCGCTACGGTCAGGACCACGAGGTCACGATTGAGGACCGGGACAGCATTTGGATGTTCGCCGAGCACTTTGCAGCGGTCCACCACCGGGCGGTGCTGGCCGAACGACTTGAGGCGCAGCGCACACAGCTGCGGCAGGCCTTTGCGGATTCCGAGCGACTGTTTGAGGAGCTCCGCGAGGCTGAGATCGAGCTTGGCAGGAGCGAGCCCCGGCATCCTGAGATGGAACCCACGGCGCTGTTCAGGCAGACCGAGTCGCGACTCGATGGCCTGCTCACACGCCGCGAGCGCGAGGTGCTGGATCTGATCACCAGTGGAGCGACGAACGTGAAGATCGCCGAGCAGCTGGTGCTGTCGGAGGGCACGGTCAAGTCACACGTCAAGCACATCCTCCGCAAGCTCAGAGTCGGCAACCGCGCTGAGGCGGTCGCGCGCTACCTGCAGCTCGTGCGACTCGATCAGCAGGCGGGCCGATGACCACCGCGACGATCGTCGGGACGCCGACAGCGCAGTCGCTGTCTGACCGCGATGGCGATCTCCGGCGCCAGCTCACGGCGTTCTACGAACAGGCGCGAGATCAGCTCAGCCTGGAGCTGTCGCCACTGACCGCCGACCGCATCCAGCTCGACCAGGCGCGAGCCTCGATCACCGCCGTCGCGGTGATGGCGATCGATGAGCTGCACTCCGCTCGCCGCCGCAGTCCGCGGGTGCATGCACTCGTCGAGCTGGCCCTCCGCGGGGCTGAGCTTGATGGAAAGCTGCGCACGCGTGAACTTCGGCGTCGCAGTGCTGCGCTCGTCGGGGTCGAGTCGGCCCTGGCGCGCCTGCGTAGCATTCCGACGACCGACGATCTGGTCGCGGCGGTGTGCCCCGAGCTGATCCGAAGCTGTGGGTTCTCGCGGGCGATGCTCTCGCGCGTGACCGGCACGACGTGGCGGCCGTGGATGGCGCAGTTCAGTCACCGGGATCTCCGCGAGAGCGACGAGCAGTGGATGGCCGGCGGCGGGATCGCGCTCGCCGAGATGCCGCTCGAGAGCGACCTGCTGCAGACGCTGCGGCACGGCTTCTCGTCGGATACGAGCGCGGACCCGCGCGTCTCTCGCGCGTTCGTCGCCCAGACCGGAAGCCGCTCCTACGCCGTCGCACCGATCGCGCCCAAGGGACGCGTGATCGGCCTGGTCCATGCTGATTACTTCCCGAGTCCGCGTTCGGTTGATGAGGTCGACGCCCATATCCTCGGTGCGTTTGCGGAAGGCTTCGGTCGTCTGTACGAGCGGGGAGTCCTGCTCGAGCGGCTTGGTCGCGAGCGCGACCACGTCCGCCAAACGCTGAGAAACACCGAGGCGATCATGGACAACCTGGCGCGCGCCGAGGTTGAGCTCGTTCGGGACGCTGAGGGGCGCTCGTCAGTGAGCGCGACCGCGAGCCTGGCACTTGCCCCAGGTGCGATCGACGGACTGCTCACCTCGCGCGAGCGGGAGGTGATGGCGTTACTCGTGACCGGTCAGACGAACAGTGCAATCGCAGAGCGCCTTGTGATCTCCGAGGGCACCGTCAAGTCACACGTCAAGCAGATCCTGCGCAAGCTCGGCGCCGTGAACCGCTCTGAGGTGATCGCGCGGTATCTCGGGGTGATCGACGACTGAGACCTTCACTCCATCCCGAGCGGGCCGTCCTCGTCTCCCGCCAGGAACTGGCAGACGAACGGGTTGGTTGAGGTGAACATGTCCTCGCGACCACCCGATTGGACGATCCGGCCCTTCCACAGCACGGCCAGGTACTCACCGATCTTGCGGGCCGATGCGATGTCATGCGTGATCACGATGTAGGTCCCGCCGTTCTGCGCGTGCACCTGCTGGATCAGCTGGCACAGGAGCGCCGTGCGTACCGGATCAAGTCCTGAGTCCGGCTCGTCGAACATCACGATCTCCGGCTCGAGCACCAGCGCACGGGCGAAGCCGGCACGCTTGCGCATCCCGCCGGAGAGCTCCGACGGCGCCTTGTTGACCGCGGCCGACAGACCGACCTCGTCGAGACGGCTGTGGACGATGTCAGCGATCTCCTTCTCGCTCATGTTCGTGTTCTGGCGCAGCGGGAAGGCGACGTTGTCAAACACGTTCATCGAGCCGAACAGGGCGCCGTCCTGGAACAGGATGCCGAATCGCTTCCGCATCTCCAGCAGCTGCGACAGATGCATCTTCGGAACCGACTCGCCATGCACCTTGATGTCGCCGGCATCGGGGAACATCAGGCCGATCAGGTGCTTGATCAGGACGCTCTTGCCAGTTCCCGACGGTCCGAGAACGACCGTGATCATGCCCTCGGGAATCGCGAGGTTGAGGCCGTTGAGGACCTGGTTCTTGCCGAACGCCTTGTAGGCGTTCTCGACGCGGATCGCCCAGAATTCACCCGGGTTGCGCTCGTTGAAGTCGCGCTGTCCCTGGTGATACTCATAACCGAAGTCAGCCGCGCGATCGAGCAGCTGCTGTGTGGCGACGTCGAACTTCGACTCAGATTCGAATGACTGTGTGGCCATCAGGCTTGCGGTCCTTATCGGGTGGTGAGGGCGGTCGGACGGTGAGAAGCCGGAGCCGGCGACGCGTGGCGGATGACGGGTGTGACGCGCAGGAACTTGCGGATCGGACCCTCATAGCCGACGCGGCCGCGAACGATCGCCATCGGCAGGTGGAAGTCAGACGAATGCAATCGCGCGAGGTCGACGCTGACGATGTTCAGCGACACCTCGGCATCGATCGCGTCGTCTACGAGTTCCACCGGATCACGATCCAGCAACAGAGTCACGCCGAGCTCAGGGTCGTCGGCGAGCTGAATGCGAACCGTCGTATTCGCCCGCGAGAGCACCGAACTGAGCCGTGGGTCATCCGCTGCGGTCTCGATCGCGTGACAGAAGCGATCGAGGGCCGATGAGGTATAGCGGCGTGCCGCGGCACCGTCTGGCTCAACATGGCCACGCGCACCCTCCGCCCGTATGTACTGAGCGATGACCTCGACGGACTCGGGGTCGTGCCAGACCGGATCCGCCGGATCGGGGATCCAGTCGTCACGCTCAATCCCATACTCGACCGCGAGCCGCCGCGTGATTTGATCGACGTATGTGAAGATGAACTGCCGCATCGGTCCGGCGATTCGGTCATAGGTCGGACGGTCGGGGGCGAACCGGTTCAGCTGAGCTGCCATCAGCGGCTCGAACATCGCGAACCCGATCCGGTAGAACCCCATCACCGTTCTGAAACCCGCGCCTCTGCGCTTCAGGAAGCGGAGGTGTTCGAGCGCCTCGGGCGATGTCTCGATCACTCCCGGGCCGTCAAGCCCGGCGCGCGTGATGCACAGCAGTTCGTACATGCTTCCCAGGGCACTCGTGCGAGTCGCGTTGAACGCCTGTTCGTCGTCGATCGGTCCGAGGGCCGGCACTTTGCCAATCATCTGCCGGGCGATCACGGGGGCGACATCCTCGACGATGTCGAACATGGAGTTCGTGGCTCGCTGCAGGAGCGCCTGCGTGCCGTCGGACGCCCCGGCCGCTAGAGGTGATGAATTGAGAAGTTCCACGGCGGCTAGCCTACGGCGGCGGCAATCGGCGTCGCGATACCCGAAGGGGTGATATCCGTCATCCCAACGGGGCGGGGAGTACTCGCGGCATGCCCTGGCAGGGGACGAATCTCTCACCATCGGAGGATTGGCGTCGCCTCCTCACCAACCTATCGTCCCGGTCATCCCAGCAGTTCGAGCGAGACGAGAGGGTTGCGCACATGGCTTATTTCGAGAATGCCGATCAGGTGTATGAGTACATCGGCGGCGTCTTTCGCAAGGCAGGAGAGGATCCGGTCGTCGGGCCGAAGTTGAAGTCGGCGAACATCACCGCCCAGTTCACCTACTCGGATCCGGCCGCGACCCTCGTGGTCAGGTTCAGTGAGCCATACGAGGTCATCGAGGGTGGCACCGACGACAGCGCCGACATCCAGATGACGATGCCGGCCGACATCGCCCACCGCTACTGGCGTGGTGAGTACAACTTCGCGGTCGGCCTGGCGAAGGGCCAGGTCAAGGCAAAGGGTCCGATCAACAAGATCTTGAGGCTTGTCCCGGTGACCAAGCCGCTCTTCCCGATGTACAAGGAGATGACGGACGGAGCCAAGGTCGCCTGATGGGACCCGCCACGGTCGCGATCCGCGAGGTCGGTCCCCGCGACGGCTTTCAGAACGAGTCGGAGTGGATCCCGACCACCGACAAGATCAGGCTCGTCGAGAAGCTCGCCGTCACGGGCCTGAAGCGGCTCGAGGTGACGAGCTTCGTGCGGCCCGACGTGATCCCACAGTTGGCTGACGCCGCCGAGGTGCTCGCTCAAATCGAGTTGCCTGACGATGTCAGCGTCAGTGTTCTGGTGCCGAACCGCCGTGGTCTCGAGAACGCGCTGGCGATGCGCCACCACTTCCACGAGGTGGGAGTTTTCGTATCGGCTTCCGATACGCACAACCAGCGCAACGTCAACCGTTCGGTCGAGCAGTCGATGGCCGAGCTCGACGCGATGATTCCTGCGGCGGTCGGGGCCGGCCTGCATTGTGAAGCGGTCATCGCGACAGCGTTCGGCTGCCCGTATGAGGGCCACGTACCGGTGGAGCGTGTGCTTGATCTCGCCGGTCGGATGGTGACCGCGGGTGCACAGGAGATCGGCTTTGGCGATACGACCGGCATGGCGAACCCGAGGCAGGTTCGGGAGTTCTTCACGGCCGCGCAGCGGGCGCTGCCGAGCGTTCAGCTCACCGCTCATTTCCATAACACCCGCGGGCAGGGTCTTGCCAACGTGCTTGCTGCGCACGATGTCGGCATCGCCAGCTTCGAGTCGAGCTTCGGAGAGCTCGGCGGGTGCCCGGTGCCTCCAGGGGCGACCGGAAACGTCGCCACCGAGGATGTGATCTCGATGTTCCACGAGATGGGTGTCGACACTGGCGTTGATCTCGACGCGTTACTCGACGCGAGTCGTGATGTGCAGAGCGTGCTCGGACGCTCACTCGGCAGCCACGTGCTGACCGCCGGGCCGGTCCACTGGGAGTGAGCCCGTTGCAGAACGCAATCGTCCTGAGGAGAAGCTGATGTCAACAGTTGCCGTCAAACACCACTCGATGCTGATCAATGGCGAATGGGTCGATTCGGATCAGGTGTATGAGATCCGCAGCCCCGCGACCGAGGAGCTGGTGGCGACCGTCGCCAAGGGTTCGGTCGAACACGCAGACCGTGCCGTGGAGTCCGCCAAGCGGGCCTTCGAACAGGGCGAATGGTCCCGCAAGGCCCCCGAGGAGCGGGCAGAGATCATGGCCGCGATCGCAGAGCGCCTGGCGACCGACACGGAGGAACTGCTCGACCTGGAGTGCAGCGCCAACGGCGCGACGATCCGGCAGGCATCCGGATTCCATGTCGGGCTTGCCTCGCCGCACTTCATGTACTTCGCGGAGCTCGCCGCCAGGTACCAGTTCGAGGAGGCAACCCCGCCGCTCACATACCCGACCCTGTCGACGAACACGGTGCGGCGGGAGCCGATCGGCGTCTGTGCCGGCATCGTCCCGTGGAACTTCCCGTTGGTGCTCGGCATCTGGAAGATCGCCCCGGCGCTTGCGGCTGGGAACTCGATCGTGGTCAAGCCCGACGAACACACGCCGATGAGCCTGATCGCCCTCGCCCGGATCGCGCTGGAGTGCGGTGTTCCGCCCGGTGTGTTCAACATCGTGCCGGGCGACGGGCCTGATGTGGGCGCCCGCCTGGCCGCGCATCCGGACGTCGGCAAGGTGGCGTTCACGGGCTCGACCGAGGTTGGTCGCGAGATCATGCGGCTCGCCTCGGGCACCGTCAAGAAGGTCTCGCTCGAGCTCGGGGGCAAAGGCGCAGCCGTGATCCTCGATGACGCCGATCTCGATGCCGCGGTCGATGCGGCACTGTTCGGCTCATGGTTGTTCTGTGGCCAGATGTGCGAATCGTGCAGCCGGCTGTTGCTGCCGGAGTCGTTGCATGACGAGTTCGTCGAGCGTCTCGTCGAGCGAGGCAAGACCGTCAAACTGGGCGATCCCACGGACTTCGAAACGGACATGGGCCCGGTGATGTCGGCGCATCAACGTGACCGGATCCTCGACTACATCCGGATCGGGCAGGAGGCCGGCGCGACCGTTGCGCTCGGCGGCAAGAGTCCGACCGGACCGGGCTTCGAGAAGGGCTACTGGGTCGAGCCGACGATTCTCACGGGCGTCACCAGTGACATGCGGGTGGCCCAGGAGGAGATCTTCGGCCCGGTGCTGTCGGTCATCAAGTACTCGGGCGGAGATGCCGAGGCCGTCAAGATCGCCAACGACTCGGAGTATGGCCTGTCATCGGCGGTTTGGAGCTCCAACTACGAGCGGGCGATCGAGGTCGCGAATCAGTTGCAGGCCGGCACGGTCTGGGTCAACGACGTACACATGGTCAGCGTCGCCCATCCTTTCGGCGGCTACAAGCAGAGCGGCCTCGGGCGCGAGCTCGGACCGCATGCGCTCGATCACTACACGGAGGAGAAGCACGTGCACGTCGATCTCAGCCAGCGGCTCGACGCACGCATGTATGACCTGCTGCTTTCCGAACCTCCGGCGCTCTAGTTGGGGTTAGCGCTGGGGCTCGGCGCTGCGGCCTTCTGGGGAGTGGCTGACTGCCTCGTGGCACTCGCCACTCGCCGGATGGCACCGGAACTTGTCGCACTCGGCTTTCACCTTGCCGCGCTGATCCCTCTGCTGATCTGGGTGCTCGCCGCCGGGGGCATCACTGTCGATGGCGGCGCTCTCGCAGCCTTCGTCGGGCTGGGCGCTGTCGGCTGGCTCTCGTATCTGACCTTCTACACCGCGCTGTCGATCGGGCCGATCTCACTCGTCAGCCCGATCGTGTCAGGGTACGCCGCCTTCACCGTGCTGTTCGCGGTCGCCCTGGGCGGCGAGCGGCTCGCCGGCATCGAGGGCGCAGCGGTCGGACTCACTGTGGCCGGCGTTGTGCTCGCCTCGACGGACGCTCACACCAAGGCCGTTGCTGCCGTCGACGCGCGTGTCGTCAAGGGACTCGGTCTCGGGGTCATCGCGATGATGCTGTTCGGCGGATTCGTCTACGGGGTGTCGTATCGGCGTCCGCGCGTCGGTTGGCTGCCTGCGTTGTTCCTGGCGAGAGCTTTCAGTGGTCTGTTTCTGCTGTGTCAGGTGATCGCGCGGCGACGGTCGATCAGGCGGCCGTCGCTCACGTGGAACGTTGCCGGGATCATTGTCCTGATCGGGTTCGTCGACACGGCCGGGTACGCCTGCTTCAGCATCGGCGTGCGGCACGCGCAAACGGCAGTTGTCGCGACGGCCTCTGCTCCCTATGCGCTGGTCCCGGTCGTGGTTGGCGTGAAGCTGCTGCGCGAGCGTCCCAGTCGTGCCCAGTGGCTGGGGCTCGCGGCTGTTGGCAGCGGACTGCTCCTGCTGGGCGCTGCCGGATGAGCTTCCGTGTCGGGCGGCGTTCTGTTGCCGTGATTCGAGCGCGCCGAAAGCGGGGGCCGGAGACGGTGGGCCGGCCCCCGCTACGCGGGCGCTTTGGATCGCCCGGCTCGGTGCGGTTCCCGCGGGTTGAGGGAGGGGAGGCCCGCGGGGAGGCAGCGATCATTCTGCTGCTCGACGGTTGAGCCAGCCACACTCGTTCGGCGGAGATCGGTACCCACGAAGGGGTACGCCCCTCCTCGGAGTGCCCGTGACGATGTCAGCCCAGCCGATCCGACGCGCAACGCAGGACTCCTCATGGCCGGCGACCCGATACCCGATAGGACCTGACTTTGACGCTGCGCCCGCGTAGCAGATACTGAATGGCATATGGGAGCAGCTGTACCAGCGAGTCCACCGGCCGCCGGGAATTCCCGGGTGCCGTTCGTGCGGGCTCGCGACACCGACGAACGGCTGGCACGGGCCGCGGGCGACGGCGATCAGGCGGCGTTTGCTGCCGTCTACGACCGCTACCACCAGCCCCTGTTCGCGTACTGCCGCTCGATCGTGCGTCACGACGACGATGCGCTCGATGTGCTGCAGACGACGTTCACGGCGGCCTGGTCGGCGCTGCAGCGGGACGGGCGCACCGCGCCGTTGCGGCCATGGCTCTATCGGATCGCCCACAACGAGTCGATCTCGCTCCTGCGCCGCCGGGCGCGGCAGCCGGTCACGGACCTCGAGCAGGCCGACAGCGTCCTCGCGGCCCCGTCGGCCGCGGAGGCCGCGGATGGCCGCGAGCAATGGGACATGCTCGTCAGGGATCTGTCGGAGCTATCGGAACAGGCCCGCGGCGCGCTCCTTCTGCGCGAGATGAGCGGGCTCTCGCACGACGACATCGCGATCGCTCTGGGGATCACGGCAGGGGCCGCCAAGCAGTCGATTCTCGAAGCCCGGCGAGCGATGAGCGAGATGATGCGGGGGCGCGAGATGCTGTGTGACGCGGTTCAGGAGCGCATGTCGGCAGGGGACGGCCGCGTCCGCCGTGGACGGGCGGTTGCGGCGCATCTGCGCAGCTGTGCCGCATGCGCGGCGTTCGCGGACGCGATCGACACGCGCAAGAGTGTGTTCGGCGCCTACACACCCGTTGTGCCCGCGGCTGCGGCCGCGAGCGTCCTCGCCCGCCTCAACGCCGGCATCCACGCCGGCATCCACGGCGGCGTCGGTGCCGCACCGGCGGCCACCGGCGGGCTGACGGCGGCGGGCATCGGTGGGAAGACAGCAGGAGCGGTGGCGACGTGGAAGGCGGCCGCCGGCGTCGTCGCGGTCGTGGCCGTCACCGCCTCCGCCGGGGCGGTCGTGGTCCGCCACGTCCTTGCGCAGCCGCACAGGCAACATGGCTGGGTCACGCACGTCGCCGGCGATCGCGCCGTGTCGTCCGCTGCTTCGTCAACGCCGGCTCGTCACGCGCCGGCGCTGGGCGAATCGACCGGGAACGCATCCCGGTCGCCTGGATCTGCTCGGGCCGCGACACACCGTCACGGCGCCCTCGAACGTGGCCGTGGTACGCGACGCCGAGTCGCCGCATCCGCTGCTGGAGCCACGAAGACGAAGGTGCTTCCACCCACCGCAAACGTCCACGCGATCGTCAAGCAGCACGGCGCCTCTGTCAAGACCACCATCCGGGTCGCCGGCAAGTCGCATGCCACGCATGCGGCGAAGGTTCACCCGACGCGTGGCGGTGACAAAGCGTCCGTGAAACCAGCCCACCCTGCCGAGACCACCGTCTCACATCGTCACGGGGCCACGGCCGGCACGACGACGAGCTCTGCCAAGCACAGCGCTAGCGGTGCCGCGTCGGCCCACCGTGGCAGCTCGGCCGCAACCACACCGGCGGCGATCGTGACGACATCGACGACGTCCTCGACGACCACGGCGAAGAAGACCTCGAAATAGCCCCTGACTTTGGATCTGCCGTCGCGTTGTGCTGGTAGACCCACCGACAGAGGAGCCACTATGAAGTCAAGGATCATGCTGTGTGCCGTCGCCGCTACCGTCGCGCTGACGGCAGCGGTTCCCGCGTTCGCTGCCAAGCCAGCGCACCCGGTTCACCCGACGCATCCGTCGCACCCCGCGTATCCCATTCGTTCGACGGGTGGCAAGTCCCAGAAGTGCACGGCTCATGAGGTCGCCTACATCGCCTCGGGCAAGCTCGTGTCGTGGTCGGCGACTGCCGGCGCCAAGGGCACCTACTCCGGCACGGTCGTCATCGACGTAACGCGCGCGAACCATCACGCGAAGGGCGCGAAGGGCACCGATGAGACGTTTACGCTGAGCGGCGCCAAGGTCCGGTTCGGCAAGGGCGCGACGGTCCCGGCCGCCGGTGACCGCGTGTCGTTGACCGGCAAGATCACGCTGATCGCCAAGAAGTGCACCAACCAGACGGGCGCCGGCATCGTTACGGTCCGGCGCGTCTTCGTCAAGACGCCCGCGAAGAAGTGAACGTGTGCCGCGGCGGCCGGCGGCGTCGCCGCTGGCAGCCCTGCACACGCGCGACGCGACTGCGGCCGGCGGATACTCGCCGGCCGTCGTGTCGACACTCGCGGCGGTGTCTACGAGCGCGGTGAGGAGCGCCGCGCCCGAGCTTCAGAGATGGCCTCGTCATACGCCGAGGCCATCCGCTGTGCATAGGACGCGTTCGTCAGCGTCGCGGTGATCCAGGCCCGCGTCGGTGCGGCGGCTGCCCTGCCCGCCTCCCGTGTCGCGCCGATCGCGCCGGCAATCGCCGCCGGTGAACCGGGCGGGACGATCTGCACGCCGCCCCTTCCACGCAGTGCCTCGCTGACGCCGGCGCCACTCGAGACGATCACCGGCGTTCCCGCGGCCAGCGCCTCGAGTGGGGCCTGACCGTAGCTCTGCCGGGACGACGGGAACACGTAGACGTCGGCCGCGGCATACAGCTCGCGCAGCTCCTGGTCACTGACCGACTCGACCCGGAGCGTGACCCGAGGGATCGCGGCGGCGGCGGCCTGCAACTGCTCGGCGTAGTCCGGGAGAATGTGGCCGGCGCCGATGATCAGGGTCTGCACCGAGTCGTCGGCCAGTTGCGCGGTCGCCGCGAGCAGATCCTCGAATCGCCGGTGTGGCATCAACAACGCCACCGCCAGCACAAGGAACTGCTCCTCACCGATGCCGAGCCGCCGCCGGACGGCGTCGCGATCGATCGAATCGTCGAAGAAGCTCGTGGCCGGTCCGATCCGTAACACCTCCGCGCTGCGGTGATACGCGGTTCTCACCATCGCGGCGTCGTGCTCGGAGAGCACCATCACCCGCTCGGCAGCGTGGGCATCGCGGAGGTCGAGCAGGCCGAATCCAAGCCGCGGCAAGCGGGCGGCCAACGCTGTGTTGCCGCGAGCCGTCTGATTCGGGATCCAACCGCGCTCCCAGATCGTGTCGTCGTTGCGGGTCCACACCATCGGTACCTCGAGGCGTTGCGCGGCGAGCCGGCCCGCGCGCAGCGACGGCCAGTCATACGGATTGACGACCGCAACGTCGTCTGGGACCAGTGCGGCCGTTCGTCGCATTCCGCTCCAGTAGCGCTCGAGGATCGCCCGCCTCCCGTGCGGCAACTGCACCGGCCCGATGTTGACCGCACGAACCTCGATCCCGTCGAACAGCTCCCCCTCGGGGTCGTGGTCGTGCCCGACGAGAACCGGTTCGTGGCCCAGCTCACGAAGCTCGCGTGAGATCTCGACGAGATGGCGGACGTTGCCGGCGCTGCCCCGGCGGTCCCCGAGGACATCGAGCATCAGCGCGACGCGCGTCACTGGTGGCGTGCAGGCAGCAGCTGCTCAAGCACGGCGCCGAGCTCTCCGGCGCCGGCGACTGCGTCAGCTTCGCTCAGATCTGACGCCGGGTGCGGCCCGGTGGTGACCGCGATGCAGCGCAGGCCATCGGCCCGCGCACAGGCGATATCCCGCGGGGTGTCACCGATCACGATTGTCTGCTCGCGTGGGTACGGCGAGCCAGGGCCGTCACCGGCGCGGCGGCGGGCGATCGGCGGCAGCATCGTCCGATCCTCCGAATCGGAGCCGAAGCCGCCGAGCCCGGACGGGAAGTGGTGGCCGATCCCGGCCGCGCGCAACTTCACCCGCGCGACCGGCTCGAAGTTCCCGGTGACCAGAGCCAGCCTCACGTCGTCGCGTTCCGACAGCGATTCGAGCAACGGCGCTAGTCCGGGGACCAGCTTGTGCGACAAGTCGGACGGACACATCTGCGCGTACAGCCGGCATGTCTCCGCGCGGACGTCATCGGCACGCTCGTCGATCCGGTCCGCTGACACGCCGGCGGCCATCAGCAGCAGCCGCGCAATCTCCCCATCGGTGCGACCGGCGGCGCTGCCCTCGAGCCGCCCCTCGTCGACGGTAACCCCGTGGACGCTGCGCAGCGCGGCTCGGAGCGCCTGTGCGTGTTCGGCCGACGCCTGCCGCAGCAGCGTGCCATCGATGTCGAACAGGAGCAGCACCAGTCCGGACAGTAGCGGCGGTGGCTGCTCCCGGTGGTCCGCCAGACCACCGGGAGTGCCGACGCTTATGGCCCTGCTATGACGCCAGTAGCTGGCGCAGCACGAACTGCAGGATCCCGCCGTGGCGGTAGTACTGCTGCTCCTTGGGTGTGTCGATCCGGACCGTGACCGTGAACTCCTTGTCATCGGCCTTGACCGTCAGCTCCCGCGGAATCCGATCAACGTCCGCAAGGCCCGTGATCGTGAACTTCTCGTGCCCGTTGAGACCAAGGGAATCGGCGGACTCGCCCTCCTTGAACTGCAGCGGCAGCACACCCATGCCGACCAGGTTCGAGCGGTGGATCCGCTCGAAGCTCTCAGCGATCACGGCGCGGACGCCAAGCAGGCGCGTGCCCTTGGCGGCCCAGTCACGGCTTGAACCCGAGCCGTACTCCTTGCCCGCGATGACGATCAGCGGGACGTGGTTCTCCTGGTAGCGCATCGAGGCGTCGTAGATCGACTCCTCCTGTTCGGAACCGTCGGCGAGATACAGAGTCACGCCGCCCTCAGTTCCGGGCGCGAGCTGGTTCCGTAGGCGGATGTTCGCGAAGGTGCCGCGCATCATCACCTCGTGATTACCGCGGCGGGACCCGTAGGAGTTGAAGTCCTTGGCCTCGACCCCGTTCTCGTTGAGGTATACCGCAGCCGGTCCGCCGCGCTTGATTGAGCCGGCGGGCGAGATATGGTCGGTTGTGACGGAGTCCCCGAGGACCGCCAGGACGCGCGCGTCGACGATGTCCTCGATCGGCTCCGGCTCGCGAGGAAGATCCTGGAAGAACGGCGGCTGGCGCACATACGTCGAGCGCTCGTCCCATTCGAACAGGTCGCCGGTCGGGATCTCGAGCCCGTTCCAGCGTTCGTCCCCGTCGAACACCTCGCCATAGCTCTTGCGGAACATGTCCGACTGGACCGCCTCCTCGACCGTCTTGGCGACGTCGGCGCTCGTCGGCCAGATGTCCTTCAGGTAGACATCGTTGCCGTGGTCGTCGATGCCGAGCGGCTGCTCGTAGAGATCGACGTCCATCGATCCCGCCAGCGCGTAGGCGACCACCAGCGGCGGCGAGGCCAGGTAGTTCATCTTCACGTCGGGGTTGATCCGGCCCTCGAAATTGCGGTTGCCCGACAGCACACTGACGACCGCGAGATCGGCCTCGTTGACCACCTGTGAGACCTCGTCCGGCAGCGGTCCCGAGTTGCCGATGCAGGTCGTGCAGCCGTAACCGACGAGATTGAAGCCGAGCTCGTCCAGGTACTCGGTGAGCCCTGCGCGGTCGAGATACTCGGTCACGACCTTCGAGCCCGGAGCCAGCGAGGTCTTGACCCACGGCTTCACCTTCAGGCCCTTGAGCGCCGCGTTTTTGGCGAGCAGCCCGGCAGCGAGCATCACGCTCGGGTTCGAGGTGTTCGTGCACGAGGTGATCGCGGCGATCACGACGTGCCCGTTGCTGAGTTCGGTCTCGGTCCCGTCGGCCAGCGTGACCGCAGCTGTCGTTTGTGAGGAAGCGACAGCTGTCGTACCGGGCGGCGGCCCCTGCTCGTCATGCTGGCTGCTCGGTTCGTGGCTGTGCCCGTTGTAGTCGCCGCTGGCGACCGGGTCGGAGGCCGGGAAGGTTTCCTCGACTGACTCATCCTCGGCGTCTTCCTCGGGCAGGTAGCCCTGCAGGGCGTCCTGGAACGCGGTCTTCGCGTCGGTCAGCGAGATGCGGTCCTGCGGCCGCTTCGGCCCGGCGATGCTCGGCACCACCGTGGCCAGATCGAGCTCGAGCGTATCGGTGAAGGTCGGCTCCTCGGAGTTCTCGTCGTGCCACATGCCCTGGGTCTTGGCGTACGCCTCGACCAGATCGATCTGCGGCTGTGCACGGCCGGAGAACTCGAGGTAGCGGAGCGTCTCGGCGTCGATCGGGAAGATCGCGCAGGTCGATCCGAACTCCGGTGACATGTTGCCGATCGTGGCGCGATCGGCCAGCGGCAGACGGGAGAGACCCGCACCGTAGAACTCGACGAACTTGCCGACGACGCCCCGCTTGCGCAGCATCTGAGTGACGGTCAGCACGAGGTCGGTCGCGGTGGCGCCCTCGGGCAGTTCTCCGTGGAGCTTGAACCCGATCACCTGCGGGATCAGCATCGACATCGGCTGGCCGAGCATCGCGGCTTCGGCCTCGATGCCGCCGACGCCCCAGCCGAGCAGGCCGAGTCCGTTGATCATCGTCGTGTGCGAGTCGGTTCCCACGAGCGTGTCGGGGTAGGCCTGATTGGTCTCCTCGTTGACGAAAACGACTCGCGATAGATATTCGAGGTTGACCTGGTGGACGATGCCGGTATCCGGCGGCACGACCTTGAAGTTGTGGAACGCGGTCTGGCCCCAGCGCAGAAACGCGTAGCGCTCCTGGTTGCGCTCGAACTCGAGTTCGGCGTTCTTCTCGAACGATCCGGCGTTGCCGAAGCTGTCGACCTGCACCGAGTGGTCGATCACGAGCTCGGCGGGCACCAGCGGGTTGATCTTGTTCGGATCGCCACCCATCTCCTGCATCGCGTTGCGCATCGCCGCGAG
This sequence comes from uncultured Conexibacteraceae bacterium, assembly GCA_963778315.1. Lineage (GTDB taxonomy): Bacteria > Actinomycetota > Thermoleophilia > Solirubrobacterales > Solirubrobacteraceae > Palsa-465. The sequence continues at coordinate 172,061 of CAVZTZ010000003.1, forward strand.
ATCGACGATCGCCGGCACGCCCGTGAAGTCCTGCATCACCACCCGAGCGGGGGTGAAGGCGATCTCATCGCTCGGCTCGGCGTTGGCGTTCCACTTGGCGAGCGCCTCGATGTCGGCGGCGGTGATCGACTCGCCGTCCTCGTTGCGCAGCAGGTTCTCCAAAAGGATCTTCAGGCTGTAGGGAAGGCGCGCGACGTCGTACCTGGACTGGAGAGCGTCGATCCGGAAGATCTCGTAGGACTTATCACCTACATCCAGGGACGCCTTGGCGTCGAAGCTGTTTGTGGACATATCAGAACTCCTCAGTTGCAGCGTTAGGTCAGACCTACTCTAGTCTCGGGCCGCGTGCGCCGGAGTGATGTTCTGAGAGACCGCGGCGAGGGGCGGACTGTCGCCGTCACGAACGTCGAACTGTTCTTCGACCTGGTGTACGTGTTCGCGATCATCCAGCTCTCCGAGCACCTGTACGAGCACCTGTCCGTGCAGGTCGCACTCGAAACGCTGGTGATGTTCCTGGCGGTGTGGTGGGCCTGGAACTACACGGCCTGGGCGACTGGCTGGATCGATCCGCAGCGCCGCCGGGTCGTCGCTTTGATGGCGGTGCTGATGGTGCTCAGCTTGATCATGTCGGCGTCGATCCTGGATGCGTTCTCGACGCGCGACTCGCGGGCCGAGACGTTCGCGCTGGCCTATGTGGCGCTTCAGCTGGTGCGCAGCGGCTTCATGGTCTGGGCGTTCCCCGCTGGCGATCCGATGCGGCGCAACTACCGGCACCTGCTCGTGTGGTCGGCGATCGCCGGCGTCTGCTGGATCGCCGGCGGCCTCGTCCACGGGATCGACCTGCGGTTGGTGCTGTGGGCGGTGGCCGCGATCGTCGACCTCGCCGCGCCGATGCACGGCTTCTGGCTGCCGGGCGCCGGCCACACGCCGATGCGTGATTGGAGTCTCGCCGGTGCGCACCTGGCGGAGCGCTGCCACCTGGTGTTGATGATCGCCTTCGGTGAGTCAGTGCTCCGCCTCGGCGAGTCATTCGCCGACGCGCACGAGGGCCCGAGCACCGTGATCGCGTTCCTGCTCGGGTTCGTGCTGGCGTTCGCTCTGTGGGCCCTGTACTTCATGTTCCACGCAGAGTCGGGCAGCGAGGCGATCCACAACGCCGACGATGACGCTGCCCGGATCGGCCGGTCGGGGTACGCCTACGCCCACGCGCTGATGGTCGCCGGGTTGATCGTTGTCGCCGTCGACATCCACCGGGCGATCATCGCCCCGGCCGCGGCCTCGGATGCTGCATTCGCGACGGCGTGCATCGCCGGTCCGGCGCTGTACCTGGCCGGGATCATCCTCTTCAAGCACTCGATCGGACAGGACGCGATGACGGCGCCCCTGATCGGCATCGCAGCGCTGGCAGCGCTCGGAACGGCAGCGTCGTTCTCGACGCAGATCGTTGAGTTGATCGCGGCGACCGTTGTCGCCGCGGGCGTGGGGTTGGCTGCAGTCCTACGCCAGTCTTAGAAACGTCTTCACGGCGGCTTCGACCATGCGGTGAGTCTGGGTTCGACGATGTCTGAAGCGTTCCTGACCGTGGAGGCCCGACCGTGAGCTTCGATTCGATTCCATTTCGCGCCGGCATCGGCGCGCGCGTGCGGCGTGATCGCGCCGTCGCTGGTGCACGCACCGGCATGCGGCGCCTGGCCTCCTACCCCGAGGTGTTCGGGGTGCTGGCGGTGGCGGGCGTCCTGAACCTCTGGAACCTGTCGGTCAACGGCACCGCCAACGCCTACTACGCGGCGGCTGTCAAGGCGATGGCCTCCAGCTGGCACGACTTTCTGTGGGGCTCGATGGACAGGTCGGGGCTGATGACGGTCGACAAGCCGCCGCTGTCGGACTGGATCCAGGCGCTGTCGGTGCGGGTCTTCGGGTTCAGCGCGTGGAGTTTGCTGGTCCCCTCCGCCGTGATGGGCATCGTCGCCACCGGGTTGATGTATGACCTCGTCCGGCGCCGTTTCGGCCGGGTCGCCGGTTTCGTCTCCGGAATCGTGCTGGCGACGACGCCGACGATCGTCGCGGTCTCGCGTCACAACAATCCCGACGAGCTGCTGGCGATGGTGTCGGTCGCCGCCATCTGGTTCGCGCTGCGCGCGGCTGAGACGGGCCGCACCAAGTGGATCGTGTGGTCGGGCGTGTTCGTCGGGCTCGGCTTCGAGACGAAGATGGGTGTCGCGCTGATGCTCGTCCCGGCGATCACGGTGATGTGGGTCTGGACCCGCTGGAACGCCGACGTGGTTTCGGCCGATGCGCATCGAGGGGCGGTTGCCGCCGGCGCGTTTCGTCGGGCGGCTCGGGCGCTCCGCTCGAACGTCCGGATGGTCCGGCAGCTGATCTACGGCGGCGTCGCGCTGGCAGTGGTGGGTCTCGCCTGGCCGGTGCTCGTGTGGCTGACCCCGGCCGCCGATCGGCCGTGGATCTCGGGCACCTCTGATAACTCGATCTGGTCACTGATCATCGGCTACAACGGCGTCGGCCGCGTCGCCGGTCAGACCGGGGCGCCGACGGCCGGCGGCTTTGGCGGCCGGAGTGGCGGCGGCGGTGCGATGTTCGGTGGCGCCACCGGCGTGTTTCGCCTGATCGGTTCCTCGCTTGGGTCCCAATCCGGCTGGCTGCTCGGCTTCGCGGTCGTGTCGCTGGTCGCGCTGATCGTGTTGACGCGTCTGCGCCGCGATGATCCGCGGACCGGGTTCCTGATCGCGATCGGCGGGACCCTGCTCGTCGTCGGGGTCGTGTTCAGCTTCGCCTCCGGGATCTTTCACCCGTATTACGTGTCGATGGTCGCTCCGTGGGCTGCGGCCGCGATCGGCGCCGGAATCGGCGAGATGCTGCCGAAGCCTTACGGGAACGCGACCTCGCAGTGGGCGCTGCGGCTCATCGGGCCGCTGGCGATCGTCGGCGCCGCGATCACCGAGCTCGTCGTGATCGGCGATTCCGTCGGCGTGCCGTCCTGGGCCGAGCCGCTGGTGATCGTGGCCGCCGTGGTGGGCGCGGTCGGATTGGCGCTGGCCCTTAACCCGAAGCTGCGCATGGTGATTGTCGCGCTGGCATTCGCCGGCCTGCTGGCCGCTCCCGCCACCTATGCGGCCGACACGCTCGGGCACGCCACCAGTGGGACGTTCCCCGAGGGCGGCCCGTCGAGTGCCCTCAGCGGCGGTTTCGGCGGGCCTGGCGGCTTCGGCGGCCGGGGTGGGTTCCCGGCCCGCGGTGGGTTCGTTGGCCCGGGTCGCGGTGGTGGTGCGCCGGGCGGCGGTGGGTTCGCCGCCGGCGCGCCCGGCAGCTCCTCGGGCTCGAGCACCACCGGCTCTCCGGCAAGCCCTGGCGGCGCGGTCGGCCAGCTGTTCCGCAGCGGCGGGCCGAGCTCCGCTGGGTTCCCAAGCTCCGGTGGGTTCCCGCGAGCAGGCGGGTTTGGCGGCGGCGCCGGCGGCTTCGGGGGTGGCAGCCAGTCGCTCGACACGGCGGCGGCCTGGGTCCAGAAGCACGGCGGCGGCACGATCGCCGTCGACAGCCAGAGTGACGCGGCCTCAGCGATCCTCGCCGGCTACGACAACGTCGCCGGGATCGGCGGCTTCTCCGGCAACGAGTCGACCGTCACCGTCGCCTGGATCGCCCAGATGGTCAAGGAGGGTCGCCTGCGCTACATCCTCGGCGGCGACGACAGCTCCTCATCCCCGAGTGACGGTCGCCAGGGCAGCCGTGCCGCGATTGCGACCGCCGAGAAGGTCGGCAAGAAGATCACCGTCACCTCCGACGGCCAGACGATCGTGCTCTACGACCTCAGGGGCGAGGAGGCGGCGCTGCTGGCGGCTGCGAAGGCGTAGCCCGATCGGATGGTTCGCCTTCGAGGGCTGCAAACGCGACCCTGATCTCCATGCCACCTCCGGCGCGCGGGCGCGCGTCGATTGTGGCGTGGTGGGCGCCGGCGATTGCGCTCGCGATCGAGAGTCCGAGCCCCACGCCATCCATGGGATCCAGCCGCTCGGCTCCACGTGAGAACGGCTCAAAGAGTCGTGGGATCTTGTTGGCGGCCACCTCGGGACCGGTGTTGGTGACCTCGAACATCGCCTCACCGTCCGCCAGGCCCGTTCGGACGGTGATCCACCCGCCGGTCACGTTGTGCCGCACGGCGTTGTCCACGAGATTGGCGACCATCCGCTCGAGCAGGACTCGATCGCCCCGGTCCGGTGCGGGGGCAAGTTCGGCCCGCACGGTCAGTCCGCGTTCGTCGATCGCGCCCTGGGCTGCCTCGAGGGCATCTTCGGCGGCGATCGCCAGGTCGACCGGCTCTGACGTCGACGGGCCCGCCTCGCTGGTGGCGAGCGTCAGCAGCGCCTCGACGATCCGCTCCGCGTGCGCGACCGACCGGTTGACGCGCACGGCCATCTCCTCGAGCTGTTTGGGCGTGCGCTCCGGCTTTGACAGAGTCACCTCGATCGCTGTGCGCATTGCGGTCAGAGGGGTCCGCAGCTCGTGCGCTGCGTTGGCGACGAATCGCTTCTGGCTCGTGAATGCAGCATCGAGCCGTTCGAGCATCACGTCGAACGTGTCGGCAAGCTCCTTGAGCTCGTCGTCGGGGCCGGTCAGCGCGAGCCGTTCGCCGAGGCTGAGTTCTGAGGCGCGACGAGCCGCCTGCGTCAGTGAGCGAACCGGTCGCAGCGCCCGCCCAGCGACGATCCATCCGAGTGTCGCCGCGACGATCACCAGGACGCCGAGCGCGATCACCGAGGCGATCCCCAGTGCCGCCAGCGCATCCCCGTGGGCCTGCGGCCCGGAACCCAGCGAGCCCAGCAGGTGCTCGCATCTGGCAAGCAGTTGCTTCGCGGTCGGAAGCGGCTTGCACACGTCGAGGAGCGCATTCTGCTCTGGGGTCAGATGTTTGGGCGGCGTAAAGCCGCTCGGCAGAAGGAACTTCGCGGACAGGCCGTAGGTCAGCGCCAGCAGCGCCGCCCCCACGGCGAGGAACAGGACGGCGTAGAAGACCGCCAGCCGGGTGCGCATCCGCCGCGGCCACAGACGCCGAGCGAAGGATGCGGCGCTCATCGCACGCGGTACCCGGCGCCGACGACGGTCTCGATCACCTCGGGCTGCCCGAGCTTCTGGCGCAGACGCGTCAGCGTCGTCACGACGGTACGCGTGAACGGATCGGCGTTCTCGTCCCACACCCGTTCCAGCAGCTCCTCCGCGCTGACGACGGCGCCGTCGGCGGCCAGCAGCACCTCGAGCACGCCGATCTCCTTGCGGGTCAGCGGCAGCTCCCGCCCCGCTCGCGTCGCGAGCCGCCGCGCCCGGTCGAGCGTCAGGTCGCCGTTGCGGAGCACGGGCGCCGCCGCCGGCGCCCGGCGGGCGAGCGCATGCACCCGGGCGACCAGCTCCTCGAACGCAAACGGCTTGGGGAGGTAGTCGTCGGCGCCGAGATTCAGACCGTGCACCCGGTCTCCGATCGTCGCTGCCGCGGTCAGCATCAGGATCCGCGCATCCGAGGGACCTGAGTGCAGCGATCGGCAGACCTCGTCGCCGTGGACGCCCGGCAGGTCGCGGTCCAAGACGATCACGTCGTAGCGGTAGACCGAGCCCTTCTGCAATGCCGCCCGCCCGTCGAACGCGAGGTCGGTGGCGATCCCACGATCGCGCAGACCCTCGGCGATGTCCCGGGCCAGTTCCGCATGGTCCTCGACGACAAGTACACGCATGTGGCACATCGTCCTCGATGCCACATCACAACACCATCACATGTCACCGATCCGGGCACGCCGGCTTCGATCTGACCTGGGTGGTGTTGCACGGATGTGACCCCTGGCGGAGTACCAACGGCCCATGTTCACATTCCGTCTCACGATTCCCGGGATCGCTGCCGCTGCCGCTGCCGCTGCCACCGCCGTCGCGGCCGTGGCGCTGACCGGCTGCGGCTCAAGCCCGTCCCCCACCGCCGCCCGCCCGAGCGCAACCGCGATCCAGCAGTTCGAGAGGGACGCGGTCAGATTCTCCGACTGCATCCGCGCGCATGGGGTCTCCGACTTCCCGGACGCCCCCACAGCGAGCAACCCGAACTCCGGCCGCGTCTGGAAGAACGCCCTCGCCAATCCGGGTCCCGGCCTCGCTTCGGCGGTCGCGGCGTGCCAGCACTTCATGCCGGCCGACGAAGGCGCGCACGATCAGAGCTCCGCTCCCACCAGCGCGCAGTTCAAGGCGATGCTGGCGTTCGCCAAATGCATCCGTGCTCGCGGCTTTGTCAACTTCCCGGATCCAACGACCGCCGGCATCACCCACCAGATGCTCGCGGCCGCCGGAATCAACCTGACCCAACCAGCGCTCCGGCAGGCAGCCGATGCGTGTGCCTCAGTGACCCACGGCTACATCACGGCCGCGGTCGTCGCCCGTTTCATCGCCGGTAACTAGGTTGGATGGCGCGTTCTTTCGGTGGTCATACGCCGGGTCCGCGTATACGCACCGGAAGAACGCCCCGCCGACCTCACTGGTGCTGCGTGCGCGCGTACCGCATGAGTCCGCGCAACAGCCACAGGTCGAGCGCCAGGAACGGCAGAAACACGAGTCCCCACCAGTACCCCTTGATGCAGAGGAACACGGTGACGAACAGGATCCACGGCCCCAGCAGCGTGCGCAGGACGATCATCTGCCGGTAGTGCTGGCGGTCGAAGTTTGTGAGACCGGCTGTGTGTTCGCTCATCCCGAAACGATCCTACGCTCATGCGCGGGAACCGGGGAGGGTTGACGGTGACGTTCGGTCGCTCATGCCTGGCGAGCGGACACGCGCCGATCGCCGAGCGCCGCGGGGCGGTGATTACAGGCCGGGCGGGTGACGCACGACGAAGCCGTCGAACTCGCCGCCGCCCTGCGTCCAGCGGCTGCCGTCCTCGGCGAGGGCGACCGTGTCGAACCGCCAGCCGGCGATCTCCATCCACACGTGGCCTGAAGCCGCGTAGATCGTGACCCACTGGCCCGGACCAGGATCGCCATAGCTCTCGAAGTCACCCGAGACCTCCGGCGCACTCAGGAGACCTGCGGCCGCCAGCACGTAGGAGACGGAGCCGGAGCAGTCATACCCGGGTGAGATGAAGGATGCGTGGCCACCACCCCAGATGTAGGGCAGGGTCGCGATCGCGTTGCCGGCGGCGATCATCTCCTTGACCGCGGCGGGGGCGTCGGCCGGCGGCTGCACCATGCCGCTCGTGTCGATCGCGATGCCGCCGATCGACTGGTTCACCTCGGCGCTGGTCTGCGCGGCCTCGGCCGCGGCGCGGGCCTCGACGGCGGCGAGCTTCTGGCGCAGGCCGCTCAGCTGGGAGTTGACGTCGGAGAGCTCGGAGCGGGCGCCGGCGCGGGCGCGGGTCGCGTTGATCTCCTGCGTCAGCAGTGCGCTCTGCAGTGCCGCAACCTGGTTGCGCTGGCTGAGGATCTGGTCCGTCAGATTCCGGTCGCGCATCTCCAGGTTGCCGAGGCGGATCGTCTGCGCCAGAACCTGCGTGCGGGCGGTCCGTGTGAAGCCGACGATCTGCGCGTCCTGCTTGCCGATCCGCTGCACGAAGTTGACCTGATCGAGCAGCTGCGCGAAGCCACCGGCGTTGAGGACGGCGTCGATCAGGTTCGGATCGCCGTTCTCGTAGCTGGCGCGAAGGTTGTTGCTGAGATCGGTGGAGGCGACCTTGAGCCGTGCCTCGAGCTCGGTCAGGTGGTCGCGGGCCTGCATCAGCTCGGTCTGCACGCTGCGCAGCTCGTTGATGTGGATGTCGAGCCGGGTCTGGATCTCGGCCAGGCGCGACCGCGCCTGCGCAACTCCGTCGGCGGTCTGGTGGATCTTGGCGCTGTCAGCGTTGATCTGGGACTGCAGCGAGGACGCCGCGGAGGACTTGGCGTTGATCTCACTCTGGAGGCTGCCGGAGCTCGCCGGCACCAGGGCGACCACGGAAATGCCGCCGGCTGCGGCCAGCATGGCCGCAAGGCGCTTCAGATGTCTTGCGTGAGGCATTGAAAAGAAAACTGGTACGGACGCCCGAGCCGACTATTGAAGAGCCGGTTCCATTCGGTCACATAAAGCGCCCCGAGTGGACGCGCCGACGCACCGTAACACGGTCCCGTCGCAGCACGGTCCTCCGATCCTGCTGTGCAAGAAATCCTGCAAAAAGCCACAACCTGAGTGCCGGCGGCAGGACCGTCCGTGCGTGCGTGTCCGCCCGCACACTACAGTTGTGAACGCGGCGGGAGAGCCGTGGAGAGAGGAGTTCGCTGTATGAAGGGACGTATCGCGGTGGGTGCCATGATGGCGCTCATCACACTCGTGACGGTCGCCACGCCGGCCCTCGCCAAGACGAATACCAAACCCGCCAGGGCGACGCACTACTACGTGGCGCTCGGCGACTCGCTGTCGGTCGGTTACCAGCCCAACTCCGCCGGAGTCGGACGGGAGACCAATCAGGGCTACGCCAACGATCTGACGGCGTACTACAAGAAGCGGGTCAAGGGTCTCAAGCTCCAGGAGCTGGGGTGCCCGGGCGAGACGACGGAGAGCATGCTCAAGGGCTCGCTCAACGGTGCGGCGGCCAAGCAGTTCAAGTGCGCCCGTGTGAAGGGCTCGCAGCTCGGCGCCGCCGAGGCGTTCCTCAAGGCCCACCGGGGGAGCGTCTCGTTGGTGACGATCGACATCGGCGCCAACGACCTCGACGGCTGCGCCAGCGATCCGAGCGCGATCGTCACGTGTGCACTGGACGGCATCAAGACGATCCAGACGAACCTGCCGATCATCTTGGGCGGCGTCAGGAAGGCCGCCGGCAAGGGCGTGAAGCTCGTCGCGATGAACCTGTATGACCCGTTCCTCGCCTACTATCTGGAGGGGCCCTACAGCTCGCTGCAGCCACTGGGCGAGGAGTCGGTTGAGCTGCTCGGCGACGTCAACAAGTCGCTGGCGGCGATCGACGCGAAGGCCGGCTTCAAAACCGCCGATGTCGGCTCGGCGTTCAAGAGCACCGACACCACCTCGACCCTGTTTCAGGGGCAGGAGATGCCGGTCAACGTTGCTGAGATCTGCAGCCTGACCTGGATGTGCGCGGCTGCTCCCGTCGGTCCGAACATCCATGCGAACCCGTTCGGCTACTTGACGATCGCCGGCGCGTTCGAGGACGTGATCGGAAAGCTGTAGTCGCCTGGTCCGGGACTCGGCCCAGCGGGGCCGGGTCCCGATGACCACTCCCTATCCTGGGAACGGATGGATATCGCCACCCGTGATGACTGCGAACGGCTGGTCCGCGCGTTCTACGAGAAGGCCCTGACCGACCCCGTGATCGGGTTCCTGTTCACGGACGTCGCGAAGATCGACATGGACCACCACGTTCCCCGGATCACGCGCTTCTGGGAGACGGTGCTGCTCGGCGCACAGAGCTACGGCGGCGGTGCGTTTCGCCCGCACATCGAGCTCCACCTCCAGACGCCGCTGAAGCGGGGCCACTTCGAGCGGTGGTTGTATCTCTGGAGTCAAACCGTTGACGAGCTGTTCGACGGCCCGGTGGCGAGCACCGCGAAGGAGCACGCCAACCGGGTCGCGGGCGCGTTCTACGGCAGGCTGCAGGGGTTCTCAGAGCGGGAAGCTGACGCCGGTCAGCTGCTCGGAGACCTCCCACAGGCGAGCGGCGGCCTTGACATCACGCGCTGGGCCGGAGCGGCCGACTAGCTTCGGCGCGCCGCGGGACTCGAACAGGTGACTGGGACCGGCGTAGGAGTCGCCGGGCACGTCGGCCACCGCGGCATACAGGGTCGGCAGCGCGCCGTCGTCGGCGTCCTGGGCGATCAGGACGTTCCCGAGTCCCAGCAGCAGCCCGCCGATATGGCTGCCGGAGTGTGACTGCAACCCCGTGGAGGCATAGCCGGGGTGGGCGGCCGTCGCGATCACCGAGGATCCGGCAGCGGTCAACCGGCGCTGCAACTCGGATGTGAACAGCAGGTTCGCGAGCTTCGACTGGCTGTAGGCGCCCCACCGGTTGTAGCGCTTGCGCTCGGAGTTGAGATCGTCGAAATCGATCGTGCCGGTGCGATGGGCGCCCGAGGCGACCGTCACCACCCGGTCGGTCACGTGAGCGAGCAGCAGGTTGGTCAGCGCGAAGTGGCCGAGATGGTTGGTGCCGAACTGCAGCTCAAAGCCCTCGGCGGTCCGGGTCAGCGGCGGCACCATCACGCCGGCGTTGTTGATCAGCAGATCGATCTGGCCGTCCCACGAGGCGGCGAACGACCGCACCGACGAGAGGCTTGCGAGGTCGAGCTCACGCACCTCGGTCGAGCCGGTCATCGACGCCGCAGCCGATCGGCCCTTGTCGAGGTTGCGCACCGCCAGCACCACACGTGCGCCGGCGGCGGCCAGGGCGGCGGCGGCCGAGCGTCCGATGCCACTGTTGGCACCGGTGATCACGACCGTACGGCCGCTCTGATCGGGAATGTCTTTCGTTGAGAAGCCCATGTGGTCAGAATCCTCTCATGACCACGTTTCCTGACACCCACACCGACCTGCTCGATGCGCAGGTGGCCGCCCTGACGACGATCGGTTCCAGCGGTGGCCCGCAGTCCTCGATGATCTGGTTCCTCTACGACGAGGGCGAGGTTCGCTTCTCGTTGAGCGACGCCCGCGTGAAGACCCAGAACCTGCTGCGGCGCCCGCAGGTCAGCTTGATGATCGTCGACCCGGAGAACCCGTACCGGTACATGGACATCCGCGGGACCGCGATCTCCGAGCCGGACCTCGACTACGAGTTCGCCGACAAGGTCGGCGCGAAATACGGGGGCGCCGACCTGCGGGAGCGCGACGAGCCCGGCGACAACCGCTACAAGATCACGATCAAGGACCCGAAGGTCTACGCCGTGAAGATGGGCTGAGCTTCAAGCAGTCGTGCGCTTGCGGGCCCGCGTGGCCTTCAGGCGCGCGTTCTGCTCAAGCACGGTCTTGCGCAGGCGAATGTGGTGCGGCGTGACCTCGACCGACTCGTCCTCGCGCAGGAACTCCAGTCGCACTGTCGAGTGACAGCTCGCGCTTGGGCACCAGCCGGACGAGCTCGTCGGCGGTCGCGGAGCGCATGTTGGTCAGGTGCTTCTCCTTGACCGCATTGACGTCGAGGTCCTCGGCGCGAGAGTTCTCACCGACGATCATCCCCTCGTAGACCTCCTCGCCGGGACCGACGAACAGGCTGCCGCGCTCCTGCAGGTTGAAGAGCGCGAACGCGGCGACCTTGCCGCGGCGGTCGGCGACCAGCGAGCCGGTCGCCGCGGGTGCGGATCTCGCCCTGCCACGGCTCCCAGCGCTCAAACACGTGGTGCACGATGCCGGTGCCGCGGGTCTCGGTCAGGAACTCGGTGCGGAAGCCGATCAGCCCGCGCGCCGGCACCAGGTACTCCATCCGCACCCAGCCGGTGCCGTGGTTGATCATCTGCTCCATCCGGCCCTTGCGGAGCGCCAGCAGCTGCGTGATCGACACCGACGAACTCCTCGGGCACGTCGACGCTCATCCGCTCCATCGGCTCGTGCGTCTTGCCATTGATCTCGCGGGTGACGACCTGCGGCTTGCCGACGGTCAGCTCGAACCCCTCGCGGCGCATCAGCTCGACCAGTACCGCGAGCGCCAGCTCGCCGCGGCCCTGGACCTCCCAGACGTCGGGGCGCTCTGTCGGGTTGACACGCAGCGAGACGTTGCCGACCAGCTCACGCTCGAGCCGCTGCCTTGCACCTGGGAGGCGGTCAGCTTGTCGCCGTCCTGCCCGGCCAGCGGAGAGTCGTTGGTGCCGATCGTGACCGAGAGCGACGGCTCGTCGACGGTGATCACGGGCAGCGGCTTCGGGTTCTCGGGGTCGGTGAGCGTGTCGCCGATCGTGATCTCGGGAATCCCGGCGACGGCGATGATCTCGCCCGGACCGGCCGATTCGGCGGGGACCCGATCAAGCGCCTCGGTGATGTAGAGCTCGGTCACCTTGACCCGCTCGATCGAGCCGTCGTGGCGTGACCACGCGATTTGCTCGCCGCGCTTGATCGTCCCGTTGCGGATGCGGCAGATCGCGATCCGGCCGACGTAGGGCGAAGCGTCGAGGTTCGTCACATGCGCCTGCAGCGGCATCTCCGGGTCGTACACGGGCGCGGGAATGTGGTTGACGAGCAGCTCGAGCAGCGGCTGCAGATCGTCCCGGGCTGCTCGAGGTCGAGCGTGGCGGTACCGGCCTTCGCGTTCGTGTAGACGATCGGAAAGTCGATCTGCGCCTCGTCGGCGTCGAGGTCGAGGAACAGCTCGTAGACCTCGTCGACGACCTCGTCGATCCGGGCGTCGGGCCGGTCGATCTTGTTGATCACGAGGATCACCGGCAGCCGTGACTCCAGCGCCTTGCGCAGCACGAACCGGGTCTGCGGCAGCGGGCCCTCGGAGGCGTCAACCAGGAGCAGCACGCCGTCGACCATCGTCAGCCCGCGCTCGACCTCGCCGCCGAAGTCGGCGTGGCCCGGGGGTGTCGATGATGTTCAGCTTGACGTCGCCGTGGCGGACGGCGGTGTTCTTGGCGAGGATCGTGATGCCCTTCTCGCGCTCGAGGTCCATCGAGTCCATCACCCGGTCGTTGACGTCCTGGTTCGCGCGGAAGGCGCCGGACTGCCAGAGCAGCGCGTCGACCAGGGTCGTCTTGCCGTGGTCGACGTGGGCGACGATCGCCAGGTTGCGGATGTCGTCTCGGGTGGCGGGCATGTGCGACCGAGAAGGGTAGTCGCCCGGTGCCGGATACCGATGCCGGCCCCGTTGGGCCGGCACTCAGGCGCGGGCCGCAAGCGAGGCTGGAGGCCCAGCGGGCTGCGTCGCCGGAGCGTCGCTCAAGCGGGCCGGTTCACCCGGCTGGCCGGAGGCCGCCGAAGCCGGTCCACAGCGCCGCCATCGCCGCGTCGACGCAGCTGGTCGCGCGTGACCTTCGGGTGGGCCTGCCACCAGCGCAGCGGCGCCCTCCAGCGCTGCGAAGTGGATCGCGAAGCACCGCCCGAGCCCGGACGCGTCGTCGGATCGAGCCCGGCCCGCCGCGCGTCCGTGGCCAGCAGTTCGGCGAGCATCCGGTGTGGACTCGGCGCGGCGCGGCGGTGCTCGGTCGCCGCCTCGGGTCGACCGGCGGGTGGTCCGGGAACAGAAGTTGCCAGGCGAGCGGCCGTTCCTCGGCGAACGAGAAGAAGGCGTCGAACGTCGCCCGCCACCGTTCCGCAGTCGGTCCCGGGGATCGCGAGCGCCGCGCTCATGGTAGCCGAGCAGAGCCGCGTGCTGCGGTGCGGAGCAGCTCGACGAACAGCGCGTGCTTGGAGGGGAAGTGGTCGTAGAGCACCGTTCGCGCAGACGCCGGCGGCCGCGGCGATCCGGCCGATCGACGCGGCCTCGTAGCCGCGGCGAGGCGAACTCCGCCATGCGCCGCGTCGACGATCAGCTCGCGGCGTGCGAGGCCGCGGAGACGGGTCTTGGGACTGTCTGGGTGCATCGGATCGACACAACCTGGCGTCTGTCGGAGTATTATCCGACATAGGTGTCGGTTAGCCTGACTCTCGAAGCGACGCGACCATCCACCGAGCGATAGTCACTGACTTCAAGGAGCCACTGCAATGTCAGCCACTGAAGCACTCGTCTTCGACGCGATCCGCACTCCGCGCGGGCAAGGGCAAGTCGAACGGGTCGCTGCACACGACCAAGCCGATCGACCTCGTCGTCGGTCTGATCCACGAGATGCTGAGCCGCAACCCGGACCTCGACCCGGGCCGGGTCGATGACGTCGTGCTCGGCGTGCGTCACCCCGATCGGCGACCAGGGCGCCGACATCGCCAAGACCGCCGCGATCAAGGCCGGCCTGCCCGACACGGTCGCCGGTGTGCAGCTCAACCGTTTCTGCGCCTCGGGCCTCGAGGCGGTCAACATCGCCGCCCAGAAGGTCGCCTCCGGCTGGGAGGATCTCGTCTTCGCCGGCGGCGTCGAGTCGATGTCGCGGGTGCCGATGGGCTCCGACGGTGGCGCCTGGGCGATGGATCCCGAGACCGCCTACGACACCTCGTTCGTGCCGCAGGGCGTCGGCGCCGACCTGATCGCCACGGTCGAGGGCTTCATCCGTGAGGACGTCGACGCGTATGCCGTCCGCTCCCAGGAGCTCGCCGCCAAGGCGCAGGCCGACGGCCGTTTCAAGGACTCGGTCGTCCCGGTCCTCGACATCAACGACCACGTCGTGCTCGACTACGACGAGTTCATCCGCCCCGGCACGACCGTCGAGACGCTCGGCGGCCTGAAGCCGTCGTTCGCGGCGATGGGTGAGATGGGTGGCTTCGACGCGGTCGCGCTGCAGAAGTACCACTGGGTCGAGAAGATCAACCACGTTCACACCCCGGGTAACTCGTCCGGCATCGTCGACGGCGCCGCGCTCGTGGCGATCGGCAACGAGAAGATCGGTGCCGAGCTCGGCCTGAAGCCGCGGGCGCGCATCCTCGCGACGGCCGCTGTCCGGCGCCGACCCGACGATCATGCTGACCGGCCCGGCCCCCGCCTCCAAGAAGGCGCTCGCCGAAGGCCGGGCTGACCGTCGACGACCTCGACCTGGTCGAGATCAACGAGGCGTTCGCGGCCGTCGTGCTGCGATTCGTCAGGGACATGGGCCTCGACATGGAGAAGGTCAACGTCAACGGCGGCGCGATCGCGATGGGTCACCCGCTCGGCGCGACCGGCGGCGATGATCCTCGGCACGCTGATCGACGAGCTGCACCGGACCGGCGGCAAGTACGGCCTGGCGACGCTCTGCGTCGGCGGCGGCATGGGTATCGCGACGGTCGTGGAGGCGATCTAAATGAGCACGACAGCACACACGATCCGCTGGGAGCAGGACGACGGACGGGATCGTCATCCTGACCCTCGACGATCCGAACCAGTCGGCCAACACGATGAACGCCGCCTACTCGAGTCGATGAAGGCGACGGTCGCAGCGGCTGCAGGCGGAGAAGGACTCGATCACCGGCGTCGATCATCACGTCGGCGAAGAAGACCTTCTTCGCCGGCGGTGACCTCAACGACCTGCGCAAGGTCACGCCCGAGGACGCGAGCGAGTTCGCGCAGTTCGTCGCGCGAGGTCAAGGCGCAGCCTGCGCACGCTCGAGACGCTCGGCAAGCCGGTCGTCGCGGCGATCAACGGCGCCGCGCTCGGCGGCGGCCTGGAGATCGCGTTGGCCGCGCACCACCGGGTGATCGTCGATGACCCCAAGGCGGTCAGTCGGCTTCCCGGAGGTCACGCTCGGCCTGCTGCCCGGCGCCGGCGGCGTCGTCCGCACGCGTGCGGATGCTCGGCATCGTCGCAGGCGCTGATGGGCGTGCTGCTCCAGGGTCAGCGGCTGAAGCCCGCCGAGGCCAAGGAGATCGGGCTGGTCGACGAGATCGTCGCCACGCGTCGATGAGCTGATCCCGGCCGCGAAGAAGTGGATCGCGGAGAACCCGGAGGCGCAGCAGCCGTGGGATGCGGACAAGAAGTACAAGATCCCCGGCGGCACGCCGTCGACGCCCGTCGCTGGCAGCGAACCTGCCGGCGTTCCCGGCGAACCTGCGCAAGCAGCTCAAGGGCGCCAACATGCCCGGCACCGCCAACATCATGGCGGCCGCCGTCGAGGGCGCGCAGGTCGACTTCGACGACGCGCTCGAGATCGAGGGCCGCTACTTCGTCGACGCTGGCGACCGGTCAGGTCGCGAAGAACATGATCCAGGCGTTCTTCTTCGACCTGAACCGGGTCAACGGCGACCGCGGCCGTCCGGCCGGATCTCCGAGACCTACAAGGCCAAGAAGGTCGTCGTGCTCGGCGCGGGCATGATGGGCGCCGCGATCGCGTACGTGTCGGCCAAGGTCGGGATCGAGGTCGTGCTCAAGGACGTCTCACTCGAGGCGGCCGAGCGCGGCAAGGGCTACCGCGAGAAGCTCGTCGCCAAGGCCGTCGAGAAGGGCCGCACCTCACAGGAGGACGGCGACGCGTTGCTGGCCCGGATCCTGCCGACCGACAAGCCCGAGGATGCGGCCGGTGCCGACCTCGTGATCGAGGCCGTGTTCGAGGACCCGAAGGTCAAGGAGCAGGTCTTGGAAGGAGATCGAGCCGCACGTCGCTGCAGACGCGCTGCTGGGCTCCAACACCTCGACCCTGCCGATCACCGGCCTGGCCGAGTACGTCACCCGCCCCGATGACTTCATCGGCGTGCACTTCTTCTCCCCTGTGGACAAGATGCCGCTGGTCGAGCTGATCAAGGGTGAGAAGACCAGCGACGAGGCCGCCTACAAGGCGCTCGACTACGTCAAGCAGATCAAGAAGACCCCGATCCTCGTCAATGACAGCCGCGGGTTCTTCACCAGTCGCGGGTGATCGGGACGTTCGTCAACGAGGGCATCGGAATGCTCAAGGAGGGCATCCCGGCGGCGACGATCGAGCAGGCCTCATCGCAGGCCGGCTACCCGGCGCCGGTGCTGCAGCTCTCCGACGAGCTCAACCTCAAGCTGATGCGCAAGATCCGCGTGGCAGCCGAGGAAGCGGGCGCCACGGGCGAGGGCTGGAACCACACCGCCTCCTCCGAGGTGATCGACGACATGCTCGACAAGTACGAGCGGCCCGGTCGCCTCGAGGGCAAGGGGTTCTACGAGTACGCCGACGGCAAGCGGACGGGGCTGTGGTCAGGTCTGACCGACGCGTTCCCGACGGTGTCTGATCCGAAGGCCATCTCCCTCAAGGACCTCGAGGAGCGGATGTTGTTCATCGAGGCGATCGAGACGGTCCGCTGCGTCGACGAGGGCGTGATCCCGTCTGTGGCCGACTGCAACATCGGCTCGATCTTCGGGATCGGCTTCCCGGCCTGGACCGGCGGTGTGCTCCAGTACATCAACGGCTACGAGGGCGGCCTGTCCGGGTTCGTCGCGCGTGCCCGCGAGCTGGCCGCCACCTACGGCCCCCGCTTCGAGCCGCCGGCCTCACTGGTCGAGCGGGCCGAGCGGGGCGAGGTCTACTCGGACGAGACCGAGCTGGCCGCCGTCTAACCGTTCCTTCGGCATGTAGTCGACCCCTTCCCCAGCCCTCACCGCGGACCCGCACGCGAGGTCCTTGGCGAGGACAGGGGAGGGGTCGACAGGCCGAACACGGTCCCGCGAGCTTGGACCTGACGTTTGGGTTCGTATGGAGCACGAACGTCAGGTGCAAGGTCTTCTGCCCTACGTTTGGGCTCGTGGGGCGCCCAAACGTAGGGCAGAAGCTCTGGACCCCGGTTGCCGTCACACCCACGGATGCGGGAGACTGCGGCGGCTATGAGTGATCCCGATGCACGCTCGACCTTCGGGGATGGGTTGGTTCCCGACAACTACGAGCGCCACCTGGCGCCGTTCGTGTTCGGGCCATGGGCCGAGCTGCTGGTCGTGGCTGCGGGGGTCGGGCCCGGGGATCGGGTGCTTGACGTCGCCTGCGGGACCGGGGTGGCTGCGCGGCGCGCCGCGCTGATCGCCGGTGCCGGCGGATCGGTGACCGCGATCGATCTGAATGAGCCGATGCTCGCGCGTGGCGCCGCGGAGCCAGCCGCAGACGGCGCCGCCCCGATCGCGTTCCGGCGAGGGGCCGCTGACGCGTTGCCGTTCGAGGACGACAGCTTCGATGCCGTCCTCTGCCAGCAGGGACTGCAGTTCTTCGGTGACCGGCAGGCCGCGGCGATCGCCGAGATGCGCCGGGTCGTCCGTCCCGGCGGCTCCGTTGCCGCCGCGGTCTGGGCCAGCGGCTACCGGCTGGAACCATTCGGCACCTATGCCGAGGCGATGGTCGCCACCGACGTCCCGGAGCCGTTCCCGCAGGCATATGACGCCGAGGTCTTCAACATGCTGCCGGAGCAGGTCAGCGCCCTGTTCGAAGCGGCGGGCTTCGCCGGGGTCGAGACCTCGGTGGCTGAGCTGACCGTCAGCTGGCCCGACGTCGCGGCGGCGGTCGGCGGACTGTCGGGATCGGTGTACGGGCCCGCCGTCGCCCGGCTCGACTCAGAGCATCGCGCCCGGGTGCACCGGGAGCTCGAGCGGCAGTTCGCGGCGGCGCCGGGTGAGCCGATCACCCGCGTCACGGCTGCGGTGATCGCACTCGCGACCACGGCAGAGCCCGCGCTGCGGTGATCGCACTCGCTACCAAGATCCGCAGAACCCAAGACTGCACCGAGCTGTAGGAAGTCGGACACGCGGTTGGTTTTTGGTGATGTGATGGCTGCAAGAAAGGCTGAGATGATCATCGCGGCCCTCTGCGTTGCCTGCATACCGCTCGGAATACTGCTTGGGTTCAATACGACCGGCCGGGCATGGCACGATTGGTCCGTTGTCATCGGCCTCGGTCCGATCGTGCTGCTGCGTTTCTACGAAAAGTGGCGAAGCCGAGGGCGTCGCCGCTCATCGGAAGGCCGGGCTAACAAGGGTTGAAGCCCGTCAACCGCCAAAACAAACGCTCGCCGTTGCCGTTACCGGGAGGGGTAGCCGCCCGGTCAGGACTCGTCGAATCGTTCCGATCGGAGATTGAACCGATAAGTCGCGCCTGTTCGTTGGTCTCGCAGCCGAAGTGTTAGGCCGGACCACCGCACCGCGACCAGGGTTCCTCGTGGATGTCCAGGCGCCTCCGTTGTTCGGATGAATCGTAGATTGCCGCCTGAGCCCTGGTTTGCCAGCGGTTCTGTGTAGAGCGACACCGCTGCCACCGACGCTGTTTGAAACTGGCGCTTTGTATGGGCGAGTTGGAACGCCCCCGACTCCACTCCGCCTGCGTAGACGATCAACCATCGGCCGCGTTCTGGCCCTGCCCACAGGTTGCTCGGATCGTAGAAGTCTGCGGCTGGTGCCCCCGCTGCTGGCTCGATCCCCGCGTGCTGCCGGTGCTGAGGCGGCTCTTTTGGCAGCGGTGGTAGTTGACGGTTCACGTTCGCGCGCCGTTGGTTGTCCATCTTCCGGAAAATGCGAGCCTTTGCAGCCGTGAGGCCGGGCGGCACCGGAGTCGGCCGGTCAAGCCCCGAACCGCCGGTGCTGCCGCACCCCGCAACGATCGTGGCGACGGCGGTCAGCGCCGCAGTAGCAAGTGCGCGGCTCAGCGCTGGACAAGCCGCGAGTTTGGACGGCGCGCTGCTCGCTTGCCTCGTCTGTGTCTTGTGTAGGCGAATCATCAGAGATGCGGCCCACCGGAGATGTATCCCTCGTAAGGGACACGGTAGTCATCGCCGACCCTGCGAAGTGCGCTGGTGAGGTGGTTATAGGACTGAGCGTTCGTTAGGCAACCACCCCCGCTGTTCAGCGCTTCGGCCATAACGGGCAGATGCTTGCTTGGGTCGAAGGCTGCGACGTTCGCCCATTGGATTGGCTGATTAGCGTCGCCGTCGCATCCATCGTAATAGACCTCGGGCTGGCCGATCGAACCCTTGAAGCCCCAGATGAGGTTGTATAGCCCCTGCCAACCGAAATCGCACGGATCAGCGGTTGCATAGTCCCCATGTACGAAGGTGTCCGCACATCCGCTCGCGTCGCCATAGTCGACGAGCAGCGCATTCGGTTCTGCTGATTCGAATGCCTGGACCCATGCCTTCGTAACCGCCCAGTTGCCGTACGGATATTCCATGTCACTGGCACCCTCGATAAGAACCGAGCCCGAGGTGCTCCCGGCGAGTTGTGTGATCAGTTTGCCCCAAGCCGTCCCGGAGGCTGTGGGGGAGCCGTTTGTGTAGTCGCCACCGTTGTTGGTTCCGATGTTTAGTTCGAGCGCGAAAGGCTGGCCGGAGTCGTTGTCAGCTCCGGCCGTGTATCCGGCGGCAAACCACTGAACGAAGCCGGTAACGAACGAGTCGGGTTTGGTTGTCCCGTCCGTCAGTTCGACCTCGTTGGCCGCCGCTTCGGCTCCAAAGTCCAGGGTCACAAAGCCTGGGACACCTCGGCTTGCGTCCTTGATTGCTTGGTGATAACCCCATTGATATGCAGTGCTCTTGGCCGAGCCGTACGTATCGCCGGAGTACACGTAGATGCTGTAGTCGAACGCGGGGGGCTCGGATAGGACTGCCGTCGTAGACGACGCCGCTGGGGTAGCCGTGAGACCGCCTGGCACCCCTGGCGCTGGGAGCGTTCCGGACGGACCAATAATCGGATTAGACGTGTTGACTATCTGGTACGTCAATGGTCCGAGTGTGCCGAATGCCGGTGATAGATCCGGTTCTACGGTCGCCTCGGCGTCTTGTGTGTATGGAGCTAAGTCGCTCGCCGCTGTGGATATGGTTGGAGCCGCAGCGTTCTGAACCGTATTCGCCGCCGAGACAGCGTCTCCCTCGTCTTGTTCAACCGTCCCGAGTTCACCGCAGAGACCGGCCTGTGATGGATCGGGCACACCGAGTTCGCCGACGACACACTGCCCCTCTGTGGCGACGTTGCCGAGAGTTCCACCGTCACTGACAAGGTCAATAGTGCTGCTTTGTGATGTCGTGTTGCCGGCGTTGTCGGTCGCTTCGACCGTTACGTCGTAGAGGCCAGGAAGCCAACCCTTGGTGTTGACAGTCCAGGTCTGTTGCTGTGACGCGTCTGCCGGAGTCTGCTGCCCACCGCAGTTGATCGTCGTTGGCGCGGCGGAGCTGTTGGGTACCTCACCGAAGCCGGCCATCTGGGTATTCGTTTCTTCCTCGACAACTGATGCGTCGACGGCCTGAACCCCGGACGCCTGATCGGCGTTCTGACCGTCGTTCTCGCCGTCGGTCGCTGAGATCGTGAGCGTATCGCTCGATCCCGCGACGACGACGTCATCGTCGGTCGAGCTTGAGTTCCAAAGGTTTCCGGATACCGCCATTGTTGGCGCGTTGAGGTCGAGACATTCGGTGCCGATCGTGTTAGTCGTCGCAGCGTTGCCTCCGAAGTCCGTGGCTTGGACTGTGAAGTCGTTGACTCCTTCAGCAAGGGGATACGTACCCCAGCCGTTGATCGTGATGTTCGAACCGCAGGGATATCCGTTGGCGCAGGAGTTCGTCCAGTTGTCAGTTGTGCTCCCGTTGTCAAGCAGGCTTAGTGTCGCGAGCCCTAGCCCGGTCGACACGGACGCGGAGGCTCCGACCGAGCCGCACCCCCCGTCGAGCCAGCCTCCGCAAAAGCTGGTTGTGTCAGTAATTGTCGGCGTAATGTCGTCGGATTCGTAGAGATAGTCGCCGTAGACGTCGACCTGCGGAAGGAGGCCAGGACTGGCCTGGTTGCCTTGGAGTGTGTTGCTTGCCGTAGTCGCTTCGTTGTCGGCCGCAACGACACCGTGTGCCGGGATCGGGCAGGCGCCGGCGTATACGCCCGAGTCGCCGTCATCAACACCCGCGGTTGTCCCACCGGCGCAGTAGTCGGTGTCGACGTCTTCCTCGCTACCGGTCTGTTCACGACCGGCGATCCCGGTGCCGGACCCGCCCGGTCCGCTGCCGTTCGCCGTGCTGTCAGCCCACGACCCGGCGGCGTACCAACCTGTTGCCGGGTTCCAGATCCCGCCGCCCTCAGCCGAGTTGTTCGGGTAGTTATCGACTTGGTCGGAGTATTCCTCGTAGACGTAAGCGCCGGGCACCGACGGATAGAGATACTCGCCCCAGACGTCCGCAGACCCGGCGGTATCGCCGCTCCAAAGCGTCTGGGTGTATGGGCTGTTGCTGGTGCTGAACGCGAAGTCGTCGGATGGCTCACCGGCACCCTCGGCGGTCGTCCAAGACGCATACATCCCCGGGTCCCAGGCAGCGACAAGCGGGTCAACAAGGAGCGGATAGACGGCGCCGGCAGATGGCGTGGTGGTGACGACCAGCGTGTCGGCGCCCGCGATGGAGTACGTCGCTGGAACGCTTCGCCCGACCGCGTCAGAGGCTGTCGGAGGCATGATCGACGCTACAAGCGAACCGTCGCCGTCAACGATCTGGGCGCCTTGGACGCTGTTGGACGGGCCGGTGAGTTCGAGCTTGTCGCTGGCGGGAAGGTTGAATTGCAGCGCCTCGCCAGTGCGCGTCGCGGCGGGCGAGCGAAGGACAAACGACACCTCTGCTCCGGTCTGTCGAGGCTGCATTACGAGGTCGGTATCGCCGCCTTCGCCGGTGATGTTGGCGAAGAACAGGCGGTTGTTGTCGACTTGGGCGGCCTGACCCTCTGCCGATGGGATCGAAAAGCTCAACCCGTTCGGGAACTGCACCTGACCGTTCGCTGTCCCAGGCAGCGTGACGGGAACTGCCGCCGAGGTTGCCTGATAGCCACCGGCGACGGTCTGAAGCGCCAGGTTGATCGGCGCACTGGTGCCCGTCGGAGTGATGCCGTTGAGCGGTAGCGTGGAGAAGAGGACGGCTCGCCGGCTGCCATCACCGATTACGGCGTCATGGTCTCCGATGATGCGCTCAAGTGTCTCGCCGACTCCTACCGGAGGGCCTGTGTAGACCGATGATGTCAACCAGCCCGCGAACGCCTTCTCGTCCGTTGTCCAGGCCGCGCTCGGAGACTCGTCCGAATACGTTGTGGGGTCCGATGCGGACTGCGCCGTATCCGCCTCCGCCGCCTGCTTTGCCTCCCACGCGGTGTCGCGAGCATTCGCCTCCGCGAGTTGCTCTTGGATCAGAGTGGGGTTGATCGGATTGAGCGAGGCAGTCGGCACCGTCGAGACCGGCGCTGCCGCAGTTGACGTGACCTGACTGGAAGGCAGCGTATCGGCGGCAGCACGAACGCCGTGGCTAGTCAGCGTTTCGGACGCAGCCTCCGCCGAGACGGCGCCACCAATCGCGAGGACAAACGCGGCGCTACTGGTCAATCCGAGAGCTCGCAGACGGCGAGCCGTCCAGCAGCGACCGATTCCGCGGATTTCCGGGCGGGAGCGACCACACCCCCTGCGATCCCAACCAGCAAGGAAGAAACCCGTGCCTACCGACCCCCGCCTATCTCCCCAACCCATCGCTGCGCCTCACATTCCGTTACTTGGATTCCCGCGACCACGGACCGTCGCTACCGCGCGCCGACCGCCACACCGTGTTTCTGTGTAACAGTTTACGCCAAAGGCGTCAAAGATCACCTAGTTATCGGTGCTTTGTCGGTCGGCTCAGCTCCGCGAATCACCATCCCTAGGGCGACCAGCGAATTCGTCGTTCACGACAAGCTGAGCCCAACAGCTCTCCTCGCACACGACGCTTCAGATTCCGCGGTGGTCCACGTCGCCGTACGCCATTAGGACCGACAGGCGCTCGAACTGATCGTCGCCGACCTGTCGCGTCCACAACTGCTCGAACCGCTTCGGACTGTCGGACTCCGGCAGCTCAGCGTTGACGATGAAGTTCGCGCGGTCCCGCCAGACGGGCTTGTCGTCAACAACGAACTCCTTCCCCGCCGCCGTCACGCCCGGCCACCATTCCACCACGGCGGCGGGAACGGTCCCTCGTAACCCGGCGGCGGGTTCACGGGAAGTCGCTAGCGCTTTTCGACGCACTGCAGAACGGACACGCCGTCTAAGCTAGAGATGGACTTCCCTCAACGCCTCGCCACGATCCGCAAAGACCGCGGACTCACCCTGGCCTGGACCCCGGTAAGTGGTTGACACTTTGATCTTGCGGGATTTGTGTTCCGGACAGATCGTCGAGACCGCGAGCGCGTAGCCCGAGTGGGCTTGGGTACGCGGGGCATATGAGATCGGAGGTGGAAGTCCTGACCTGGGGCCCTGACAGGGGGAACCCAACACTGACGAGGCAAGGGCGCGGCTCGGAGTTCACCGGGCGGTTCCAGTGCGGCCTGGTTTGGCGCTGCGGGGCTTCCGTGAGGGCGTGTCTGGAGGAAGCCATGGGTGCGTTGTGGTTGCGAACGAGAGTGAAGCGCCGTAAGGCGTTCCGTGGGTGGGTGAGCTGTCCTTCAGCAGCGATGCCCGGTTCCTGTCGGTCCCGCGGGCGTAGTGGCGACGTGATCACGACGAAATCTCTGCGTCTTATCCCTGGTGATCTGCTGGGTTCCAGCCCGCTGTGGGCGGGTTGGTAGGTCGGAGAACGAAGAGGACGACGGCTCGATGGCCCAGCAGAAGTCAGGGGATCGCGTAGTACCGGACGGCGGGGTAATGCCCGTCCAGCCTGCCGGTGGTGGGCAAGGGAAGGCGGTCCCGGTTGATCAACGGGCGGGACAGCTTGGCCTGCCGATCGCGACAGCAGAACACCGCAAGCGGGTCCCGGACCGGTCCGGGACGGATCGGGGAGTGGCGGTGGAGCCGAAGGCGATCGTCAACGTGGACCAGGTCACGCCGGTGACGATGGAGGAGGTTGCGTATCGATTGACGGACGCGTTGTTGAAGGTGGTCCTGAACAAGGGAGCACCGGGCCCGGACGGGCAGACGGTCGAGGAACTGCGCGAGCAGTGTCCGGCCGCAGGCCCCAGGCTGGCCGTGAGCCTGCTGGATGGGAGCTATCGGCCGGGCGTGATTCGCCGGGCGATGATCCCGAAGGCGGGTGGCGGGCAGCGCGGGTTGGGTATCCCGGACGTGATCGATCGCGTGGTGTGCGAGGCGGTCAGGCAGACGCTCGAGCCTGTCTGGGAGCCAACGTTCCACGGGTCGAGTTATGGGTTCAGGCCGGGACGGAGCTGTCATACGGCGATCGCCAAGGCTGAGCAGCATCTGGCGGACGGGTACGGGTGGGTCGTCGACATCGATCTGGAGAAGTTCTTTGATCGGGTCTGTCACCAGCGGTTGATGGCCAAGCTCGCAGGGCGAGTCCATGACCGTCGTCTGCTCGTTCTGATCGGCCGGTTGCTGAAGGCCAAGGTGGTATTGCCGGACGGTGTCGTGGTCGCGAACGAGCAGGGCGTTCCGCCAGGCTCGCCGCTCTCGCCGCTGCTCTCGAACATCGTGCTGGACGAGCTCGACGGTGAGCTTGCTCGGCGTGGCCACCGGTATTGTCCGTTATGCCGATGACTGCAACGTCTACGTGCGGAGCGAGCAGGCCGGACAACGGGTGATGGCTAGCTTGGCCAGGTTCATCGCAGGGCGGTGCGCCTGAAGATAAACCAGGAGAAGTCAGCTGATTCGGCCTTGGTGCCACCCGTCATTCCCGCGACGCGATCACAGGACTCACAGCTCGCTTCACCATCGAGGCTGCGCGAACTGTGCGATGCGTCGCCCCGGCAGCTCACGTTTGCCTGCTCAAGGGAGCACCCGGGGCGCCAGCAGACGTTGCCCCGCCCCAACGCCAACAGCAGTCAGTCCGTCTCGAACGCCGGCGGCGGGCCGGACGGATTGCCGTGACACGGCAGGCGCTTCTCTGCCAACCCAGTCCGGCCGTGACGACGTTGTGAAACGCTTGCCCGAGCAGACGCTTCTCGGACACGTCCTGGTAGCTGATGCCGACCTGGCTCGGGCTTGATTCCAAAGCTGACGGACATACCTCTGACTCACTCTCTCGCGTCGTCGTTGTCGATGTATTAGCCTCGCGCATCGTGCGCACACACACGGTCGTCACGGCTCTGGCCGCGGCGGTGCTCGTCGCGGGATGCGGATCCTCTGCGTCGGGCGGATCGACGCCGACCAACACGCATGAACCCAGATCGCGGCACGCTGCCGTCAAGAAGAAGATCGTGAAGTCGCCCCTCGTCACAAACGCCCGCCCGCAGCCGAGCTGGAAGCCGTACACGGGGCCGGTCCCGATCCTCGTCTATCACGATCTCGGGCCAGCGCCCGCGGGCGAGCCGTACCCCGGTCTGTATGTGTCCTACTCGGACTTCGCAGAGGAGATGGCATGGCTGCACGAGGAGGGCTACGAGGCGGTGACGCTCGACGAGCTGATGAGCGCGTGGTACCACGGCGGTACGTTGCCCGCCAAGCCGATCGTGATCACGTTCGACAACGGCTACCCGCCGCAGGTCACGTTCGCCCCGGAGGTGATGTCGAGGTACGGGTGGCCCGGCGTGCTCAACGAGATCACCGAGAACCACCTCCACAACTCACAGATCGAGTCCGTGCTGAAGATCGGCTGGGAGGTCGATTCGCATTCTGAGGTCCACTCCGATCTGGTGACCGACACCCCCGAGGAACTGCACGCGGAGGTGTTCGGGTCGCGCGCGTTCCTGCGCCAGACGTTCCACATCCCAGTCAACAGCTTCTGTTACCCGTCGTCCGAGTATGACGATGCCGTTGTGGCGGCCGTGAAGGCGGCGGGCTACACCAACGCGGTCACCGAGGAGCACGCGTATGCGACGCGCGCCGATCCGTACCTGCTGCCGCGATTCGAGATCGAGGGAGGACTGTCGGAGCTCGAAGCGGACCTCGCCGACCACACACTCGGCCCATGAGCATCGAGTTCCGTGATGGCCGGGTTGACGGCGGAGACGGCGGCAGGCTCGAGCAGGCGATGCGCTCCGAGATGCTCGTGATCTACGACGGCCTCGAGATCTCGAATCCCGCGATGCCCGCAGCTGGGCCGGCCGAGCTGAATCCGCCCAACGGGGTGTTCCTCGTTGGCTACGAGCAGGGCGAGGCGATCTGCTGCGGCGGGATCAAACGGTTGGCGCCGCAGATCTGCGAGTTCAAGCGGATGTACGTGGCGCCGGAGGCGCGTGGACGTGGTGTCGCCCGGGCGCTGCTGTATGCGCTGGAGGATCGGGCACGGGAGCTTGGGTACACCGTCGCCCGCCTCGATACGGGAGACCGCCAGCCCGCTGCTCAGCACCTGTACGAGTCCGCCGGATACGAGCCGGTCGAGAACTTCAACGCCAACCCAGTGGCGACGTTCTTCGGTGAGAAGCGCCTGGCCTGACGTGCGCGCCCTGGACTGGCCCGGATGTCACGCCAGCGTAAGCTGGCCGTAAGGTCCAGATAAGGTTCGGCCCAAAAATTTTGCTCGGGTGTGCCCGCAGGACCGTCCCGTATAAAGCCTACATTTGCAGGGCTTTCCGTGCTCATGCTGGCGCTGGGTCGGTCGCGTTATCCCCAAAATCTGCGCTTCGATAGCCAGGTATTCACACCTCTGGTTCTGGCGATCTAATAGGTTTGCTGCTCGGTTCTTTAGAGCTATATCGGGTGCAACCGGTCTGGGAGGGCTGGAGACTTGCAATACGTTCTTGACAGGGGGCGTGCGGCCTGTGCCGTGCTGATCGCCACCGCCGCGATGGTGGTTCCGGCGCTGGCACTTTCCCCGGCCGCGCACGCGGCGACCACCACCACGCAGAATTCCTCGACGGGCGCAGGACAGCTTCAAGCGCTTCTCTGTCCGCCGGTCACCGCCGTGACCAATACTCTCTCGGGCGCGCTCGGCGCGCTCGGCCTCTCGAGCGTCGGCAGCGCCCTCACCCAGGGCGTGTGCGCGATCGACACGCTCGTGGTCGACTACCACAGCGTCTACCTCGAGCCGAACGGGAAAACCGTCACCGAGGACAGCCAGAGCGTGCTCGGCGTGCCGACGAACCTCAACGTCACCGGCGGTCCCGGCTACGACATGCTCGCCGACGTGACCCTCGGCGGCACGAACGACGCAGACCTCGAACTGACGATCAACCGCGACTCCGACACGGGCGCGCTCCCGGTCGAGGTTGAGGCTGTCGTGTCGAGCGCCGCAGGAAGCCTCGGCGGTCACACGAATCTGGCGATCGGCTACGACTCCCGCGCGAGCAACGCTCCCGGCACCTTCACGCTCTCGACCCCGATCTCGGCGCTGACCAGCGCCAACAACAGCTACACGCTGACTTTGTCGCAGACACAGCCGGGCAAGTCGATCTCGCTTGTCGGTTCCGTCTTCGACGGCACGGTCGCAAGCCCGGCTGACGCCGACAACTTCGACCTGACCTACGGGAACTCTCCGACCGCCGCAACGATCACGGCGGGCTTCGGCTCAAGCTCGGACACGGTGGCGCTGACCGAAAACGAGACCGGTCCGGCGAGCCTGACCGCGACCACAACGTCCGGCAGCAACACCGAGAACATCTCGCTCGGGATCAACAACCTCCCAGGTTCTCTGTCGATCGCCGTCAATCCGGGCTCGGGCTCGATCACGTACTCGGCATCGGCGGCCGTCAGCAACCTCACCGCAGGCATCAACAGCAACTCTCCGGTGGTGCTCGGCGCTGACGACCTGCAGGCGACGCTGTCTGCGCTGCCAACGAGCTTCACGCTGACCGCCGCACAGACGAGCAGTGGCGTCGATGTCACCTCGACGAACGCGATCGGCGAGGTTCAGGTGCTTGCGGGCTCGAGCCCGGCCGACTATCCGTCGCTCACCGCTGGCGAGGACGACGTCGTCTACAACGACACGAACGGTACCTCGCTCGGTGTCCAGCTGTTCGGTTTCACCAAGCTTGACTTCTCGGGCGACCCGGTATCGATCCAGACGGCGATGGCATCCGGCTACGTATTCGCGGTCAACGCTGAGGTCGCGCAGTCCGGCACCGAGTCGCCGCTGGACGCCGAGTTCACCGTCACGGATATTCCCGCCACGCTCAGCCTCGCACTCAACTCAGCAGGCAACGGCGTGGACTACACGGCCTCGAGCACGGTCAACTCAGTGAGTGGGACGATCAGCTCGCCCAACGCCGTCATCCTTGGCGCGAACAATCTGCAGTTCACGCTCGATCAGCTCCCGGCGAGCTTCGACCTGAGCGCGTCGCAGACCGGCGGCGCGGTCGACCTCACCTCGACGAACCCGATCGGCGAGATCTCGCTGGAGGGCAGCTCGAACGACGATGCGTACCCGTCGCTCACCGCCGGCCAGGACGACGTCTACTACGACAACGCCGGCGGGGTCGTCTTCGGCGTCCAGCTCTACGGCCTCACCCAATTTGACTACTCGAGCAACCCGGTGTCGATCCAGACCGCGATGGCCGCCGGGCACGTGTTCTCGGTGAACGCGGACATCGGGCAGACCGATTCCAGCGGCAACGCCGAGTCGCCGCTCACCGCGAATCTGACGGTCACGGACATGCCTGCCACGATGACGCTCGGCCTGGCGCCCTCAGGGAACGGAGTCGACTACACGGCATCGGACACGGTCGACTCGATCACGGGCACGATCAGCTCACCGAGCTCCCTGATTCTGGGCGCCAACAACATCGAGTTCACCCTCGACCAGCTGCCGAAGAGCTTTGACCTGACAGCGGCACAGAACGCCGATGGCATCGACCTGACCTCGACCAACGCGATCGGAGAGATCTCGCTGTTCGCGGCGTCGCAGGGCGATCAGTACCCGTCAATCCCGGCGGATCAGGGCGGCGTCGATTACGACAACACCAATGGTGTCCAGTTCGGGGTCCAGACGTTCGGTCTGACGAAGCTCGACGTGTCCACCGATCCGCTGGCGCTGACCAGCGACATGGCACCAGGTCATGTGTTCTCGCTCGACGCGAACATTGCCGAGACCGACTCAAGCGGAGACGCCGAGGCCCCGCTGCAGGCTGACCTGACCGTGACCGACATGCCGGCTCAGGTGTCGCTGTCGGTCGATTCATCGAACTCGGCGATCGACTACACGGCGTCGGACACGATCGATTCGCTGACCGCCTCGATCACGGCGCCGAACGCGCTGATCCTCGGGGCGGATGACGTTCAGCTCACGCTCGATCAGATCCCGACGGCGTTCACGCTGACGGCCCAGCAGACCTCGACCGGGATGGACGTCAGTTCGACGAACCCGATCGGCGAGATCTCACTGTCCGCAGCGTCAGCGGGGAACACGCTCCCGTCGATCCCGGCGGGACAGGGGGGCGTCTACTACGACGACACCAGCGGCACCTCGTTCGCGCTACAGGCATACGGTCTCACTCAGATGGACTACGACACCGACCCCGTGTCGCTGTCAACCGCGATGTCTGCAGGCCACGAGTTCACGGTCAACGCGAACCTCTCAGAGGGAGATTCGGGCACGCCGCTCTCCGCAGACCTCGACATCCAGGACATGCCGGCGCAGATGTCGCTGACGTTTGATCCGAGCAGGGACTCGGTCGACTACTCCGCGTCTGACAAGGTCGACTCGATCACGGGCAATATCGGCTCTCCCGACGCGATCCTGCTGGGTGCGAACAGCATTCAATTCACGCTCGATCAGGTGCCGGTCAGCTTCTCGCTCGAAGCGGCACAGGGCGCTTCTGGTGTGGACCTGACATCGACCAGTGCGATCGGACAGGTCACGCTTTACGCCACGTCGGCCGGAAACACGATCCAGCCGATCCCAGCGAACACCGAGGCCGTCAACTACGACGACACCAACGGCCTGTCACTCGGTCTGCAGGTGTACGGCCTGACACAGATGTCGTTCGCCTCGGATCCGATCGGACTCTCGACGAGCACCGCCGGCGGGTATCCGTTCAGCATCGACGCGAACATCGCGCAGACGGACTCGAGCGGGAATCCGGAGTCGCCGATCTCGGCCAGCATCTCGATGAGTGAGCTGCCGGCGAACATGTCACTTGGGCTTGATCCGAGTGGCGGAATCGACTACTCGGCATCGGACCAGGTCGGCTCCATCACCGGATCGATCAGCTCACCCGATGGGATCCTGCTCGGAGCGAACAGCATCAGCCTGACGATGGATGGCGTCCCCGAGAACGTGTCCGTGAACACGTCGAATGGGATCGAGCTGTCCGCGCCGGGTGGCATCGGGACGCTGCAGATCTTTGCGGCAGATTCCGCCAGCGACTACCCGACGATTCCCGGTGGGGACACCGGGGCGGTGATCAACGACACGGGCAGTGAGCTGTCCCTCGGCCTGCAGATGTACGGCGTGTCGTCGGTCGACTACACGGAGAGCCCGCTGTCGCTCAGCATCGATCAGGCCCCAGGGCACGTATTCGGGCTGAGCGGCGACCTGACCGAGGACGGTTCACCGGTCAATGTCAGCGGCACGATCACCGACATGCCGGCGAGCTTCTCGCTCGGCCTCGGCGCCGATTCCACGGGCGGCAGCGAGCTGTCGCTCAACGACTCGGACACGATCAACAACCTCCAACTGTCCGTCGATGGGCTCGCGCTGCTCCAGGGTGCCGATGACGTGCAGGTCGGGATCGATCAGGTTCCGACGCAGATGACGGTCGACCTCCCGCAGAGCGGCCCGGTCGCCACGATCTCGGCGAACGCCGCGATCGGTCAGCTGCTGCTCGCGGCCGGCAATGATGCCGACGGTCCCGTCACGCTGCCGACGGACACGTACGGCAGTAGCGGCGATGACGAGCTCGACTTCGACGATGTGCCGGGTCAGTTCGCCGTCGATGCCCGTTTGTCGGGTGTCACGTCGATGAGCTTCGGAGACAGTCCGATCTCGTTGGACCTGACGCAGGATCCGACACAGACGCGTCCGATCGACCTCGACGCCCAGTTCCCGGACGGCTCGGGCGGCGCGGTCACCACCGTCAGCGGGACACCGGCGATCTCCAAACCGTCGGCGTCGACCGGGATCACAGTCAACATCCCGACAACCGGCGGGGCGACGTCACTGTCGTTCACCAACGCATCGCCATTGTCTGAAGTGCACCTGATCGCCTCGAACCTCGGGTCGATCTCCAGCGCCACCATCACGCTGCAGAACATCCCGACGGCGCTCAGCGTGTGCCTCGATTCGGGGACGGGGTGTGAGCGGACCAACCCGACGGAGGCGAGCGGTACGGACACCCAGAGCC
The DNA here is from genome assembly GCA_963778315.1 of uncultured Conexibacteraceae bacterium. Lineage (GTDB taxonomy): Bacteria > Actinomycetota > Thermoleophilia > Solirubrobacterales > Solirubrobacteraceae > Palsa-465. The sequence continues at coordinate 203,714 of CAVZTZ010000003.1, forward strand.
CGGCTCGGAACGGGAACAGCGCCGGGGGCAACCGCCCCTACGCGGCCACGGTGTCGCTCAACTTCGACGACCAAGGCAGCGGTGGTGCGAGCACGAGCACATCGACGATGACGGAGCTCAACGCGACCATCGCCGAGGCCGGGCTGACGTCGCCGATCACCATCTCGAACATGTACTTCCACAACCTCGAGATGGACCTGGCGATTCCGGGCCCGACGTTCACGTACTGCATCGGTGCCGGGATCGGCAGCACGTGCATCGGCACCAAGGAGAGCGTGCCGTACATGTACATGTTCATCGATTCCAGCGACGGCACCGGTGAGGCGTACCCGTTCTCGATCGGGAACATCGTCTACCCGCCGACCGTGACGGGCTTCCAGATCGGCACCACCAGCTCCCCCGCGTATGCCACCAACCGGCTGTACTGGATCCAGGGGGCGAGCGGCTCGGCCAAGACCTCGCTCACCCAGGCGAGCACCGGCGGTCTCAACTGCGGAGGTGCGGCGACATTGGACGCATCGACGTCGCTCGGGAACATCAACCTGATCAAGCCGCTCGGCCTGTTCACGTTGCTGAACATCTGCGGGGGCACTGTCACCGATCACCCGTAGGTCGAACACGAGCAACGAGTCAAGGGCCGGCGTCTCCGACGTCGGCCCTTTTTCCTGAATCCGCAGAATGGCTAGTAGACGCCGCCGGCGAGCTTGCGGTGGTCCCAGGTCGCGGTGCGACTGGGGACGAACTGCATCGCCACACGTTTGGGCGCCTGGGCGGCGACGCCGGCCTTGAGCATCTCCGGGTCGGTGCCGTCGGGGGCGTAGCGCGCCATCAGCTCGAAGCCGAGTGCGCTGACGATCTCGAGCTCGCGATGGATCACCGTGTTCGCCTCGATCATCACCCCACGCAGCTCCTGGTACTCAAGGCCCGCCTCGACCTGCAGACTGGCACGGGGGTCGCGCTCGAGGTTGACGGTCTTCTGCGACTTGCCGAACGTCCACGCCCATATTTCGCCATCGCGGACGACGTACCAGAGCGGCATCAGATGTGGCCAGCCGCGCGGACCGACAGTGGCGCAGATGACGGTCCGTTCCTCCTCGAGGAAGGTCGCCTGTTCCTCAGGCGACATTTCGATCGCTGCGCGACGGGACGGGCTCATCGAAGCCCGACTTATACCAGTGCAGCGCTCTCGAGCGCCGCGGCTGCGCCACGCACAGCCTCACGGGCGTCTGGCGGGGTGAGCACGACTGCGTCACCCGCCTCCTTCAACACCTCGCGGACGAGATAGTCGAGGCTGCCGAACCCGAGCTCGACCACAACGGACCCGTCCACACCCTCTGACACCACGGTTCGCTCTTCGCGGGCCCAGCGTGCCCGCGACGGCGAGATCCACACCTGAGCGCGATAGGCGGTGTCGACCTCGCCGGTCCGCAACCAGCCGTCGACCGCGGCCGACACGTCGACCTCGGGACGGGGCTCGAACGTGGTGTCGGTGACAGAGGCGGACTTGATCCGATCGAGGCGGAAGTGGCGGACGGCGTCGCGGGCTGGGTCGTAGCTGGCGACATACCAGCCCTCGGTGCCGTTGACGAGCTGATAGGGCTCGACCATCCGAGTGGAGAATTCGTCCTCGTTCTCCTTGTAGTACTCGAACGACAACAGCCGCTGGCCGGAGATCGCCTGCGAGACGACCGCTGCGATCTCGGCATCGTCACCGCCGGCCCGGGCGACCGCCAGTCCCTCGTGGGCTGGATCCTCGCCGAGCGCGTCGACGACCTTGCTGCGGGCAGAGGCCAGTGAACCCTCGGGGATGTGCTCGCCGATCAGGTCGATCGCCGCGACCAACGCCTTTGCCTCGACCGGCAGCAGCCGGGCAGGCCGTGCGAACGAGTCGCCGTAGGGCTCAGGGTCGACCTCGACGGTGCCGTCGGGCATGATCTCCGCGTACAGCACGTAGGTGCCGGCACCGAAGTTGACGACGTTGAGGACGGAGATGTCCTCGCGCAGCTCGGTGTCGGAGACGTTCAATCGCTCGCGCAGCTCGACGTCGAGCAGCGTCCGCCCGGCGCGGCCGGCCTCGATCAGGATCGACGCAAGCGTCACGAGCCGCGCGAACCGTTCTGGCCGGATCGCCGATTCGGCACCGCTGGCATCTGGATCAGGTGGCTCCGGCGCAGCCAGCGGCGCCTCGGGATCGGTCGGGGCGCCCTCGGTGACGGGCGCGCTTGCCGCAATCAGCGCCTCGGGGTCGCCGGAGTGACGGGCGATCAGCATCCGCACCCGCTCGCGCGCCTCCGCGACCAGCTCGGGCGGTCCGGTGATGCGGGCGTGCTCGCCGAGCCCGAGCACCCAGGAGATGATCTGGCGGGCGTTGGCATATGGGGTCACGAAGATGCCGTCGCGGAACTCTCCGTAGTGGCGGAAGTGGCGTTCGATCTGCCACGAGATCCGGTTCGAGATCCAGATCTCGGCCGTGCCGACCGGCTCGCCGAACTGCCACTGGATCCGGTTGGCGTATCCGCGCGGGTCGAAGTCGGTCGGGCGCTGGAAGTCGTGCTCGGCCTTGGTGGCGTATCCGACCTTGCCGAGGATTCGCGACAGCCTGAACACGCGGATCGCGCCTCGCTCGTGGGAGCGCCCGACCACGTAGAACTGGCCCCCCTGGTACAGGAGCTGGTACGGGTCGACCTTGCGGGCCCCGGTCGCATCGCGCTCCATCGTGTAGTAGTCGAACACGATTGTCTTGCGCCGGAAGATCGCGGTCTCGATCTTCGCCAGGCGCTGAGAGATCTCGTGTCCGCCCGCCTCGGCCGTGATGCCAAGCCGGACGGTGCTCTGTACCGGGGAGGACAGCGGATCGGGCCGACCCCATGAGATCTGCTGCAGTGCGAGCCGCAGCGGCTCGGCGTAGGCGAAACGGCCGTCAAGCAGGTGCAGGGCGGTACGCAATGCCGCCAACTCGCCATCGGTGAACGCGATCGGCGGCAGGTGGAAGTTCTCGGGCGGCAGGGAGTAGTTCTCCTGCTCGACCTGGCCGTCCTGGGGCTTCTCCACGTTGAGCACGATGCCCAGCGATTCGAGCTCGGAGCGGTCGGCGTAGAACCGCCGCGCGAACGCGTCCTCGTTCATCACGCTGTACCCCTCGACGTCCCGGCGGATCTCCGGCGCTGTGACCGGACGCCGTTCAGCCATCAGGTAGGAGATCAGCGACAGTTGCCGGATCAGCTTCTCGGTGTCTTTGGCCATTCCGGACCCACTTTAAAGGGGGTTCGGAGCGGCCGCTGCGGCGGACCGTAATGCGCCCGCAATTTGCGTGCTTCGACCCGGGATCAGGCCGCTGCGCGAACCTCCGTGGGAGCTACGGCGCCGGGCGAGCCGGCACCGGAGCCGCCGAAATACGCTCCACCGCCGATCGCCTTGTCCCACTGGGACCACAGTTCGCCCTCGGGCAACTCGCCCTCGAGGCGGTCGAAGCTGCCGAGCTTCGAGCCGACATTGTCCGCCATGTGCACGAGCGTTGCCTCGCGTGTACAGGGAACCACGGGACTGCCGTGCTGCAGGGAGCCGTGGTGGCTGAGGATGATGTGCAGCAGAGCCTGAGCCAGCAGCGGCGGGAATCCGTCGATCCGCTCGATCGTCGAGCGGAGGAAGAAGTAGCCGAGCGCGATCTCCCCGTGCAGGCGCCCGAGATCGGTCATCTCGATCGTTTCGCCCTCGACCCCGTAGGCGTCGAGCTTGCCGATGTCGTGCAGGACCGCCCCGGTGAGAGCCAGATCCCGATCGATCCCGGGGTAGACGGCGGCGATCGCCCCAACCGTCTGGGCGACCGTGAGCGAGTGCTCGAGCAGTCCGTGGCGGTAGGAGTGGTGGTAGTGCTTGGCGGCCGGCGCATCGCGATAAAGGGGCCAGGTGGGCGCCTCGGGTCCGAGGATCGCGTCGAGCAGGCCCCGGAGATGCGGCTCCTGGACCGTCGCGAGGAGCTCGCGCAGGTCGGACTCCATTTGCGCCAATTTGCGGGGCGAAGATGCCTCCATCTGCGGCAAAGGTAGCTCTGACCCCGGACGTTGGGGTCTTTTGCGGACCGCGAGGCTTGAGCACGGTCGCCGCAATGCCGATTAGAGTGCCCATATGGGTACCCGCCGCATCACCGCCGCGACGATCGAGCGACCCGCCGCCAGGTTCGCCGCACGGGCGCAGCCGCTGTTCGAGCATCGGCTCGAGTTCGCTGGATACAACACCCGCGTGCTCGAGCTTGAGGGCTCGGGGCCGCCACTACTGCTGATCCACGGGTACGCCGACAGTGCCGACACTTGGCGAATGGTGCTCGATCAGGCCGCGCGCGCGGGACAGCGAGCGATCGCGATCGACCTTCCGGGCTTCGGCCACGCCGACGACCTGACCCGGGAGAAGATCCTGCCGCAGCTCGACGCGTTCGTCGACGCCGTCATCCGGTACGTCGCGGGCCGACCGCGCAAACCGATCGTGATCGCCGGGAACTCCCTCGGTGGATGCCTCGCGATGCGTGCGGGTGAGCGCCACGGGAACCGCGTGGCTGGTGTGTGCGCTGCGGCGCCGGCGGGACTCGACGCCAGCCGCCTGTTGTCGATCGTCGAGCACGATCCGGTCCTGCACACGGTGCTGGCGCTCCCGGCGCCGATCCCCTCAGCGGTGGTTCGCGCGGCGGTCGCGCGGCTCTACGTGCAGCTTGCGTTCGCGTCGGTACGGCGCGTCGACCCGAAGGTGATCTCGAACTTCACCTCCTTTGTCTCGCACCGGTCCCGAGCGGCCTCCTACCTGGATATCGGCCACCGCTTGGTGCCCGAGCTTCGCGGGGCGCTCACGCTCGAACGGATGCGCCGTCCGCTGCTGCTGATCTGGGGTGACCGTGACCGGCTCCTGTCGGTGTCCGGTGCCCAGCAGATCGTCGACGCGATCCCCGGCGTTCAGCTCGAACTCCTTGAGGGGATGGGCCACTGCCCGCAGGTCGAGGACGCCGAGCGCTTCAGTCAGCTGCTGCTCGACTTTGTGGCACGCCAAGCCGAGATGACGGCCTGATACGTCTCATACTGGCGCGCTGAGCGTCAGTACCCGGCAGGGTGGCGCACGACAAACTGCGCGATGTCGGGCTCGTCGGGCGGCCGGTTGGACCAGCGCGTGCCAGTCTCGGCAAGTGCCACCGTGTCGAACCGCAGGCCGGCGATGACGGCGAACGTGTGGCCGTTGGTCGCGTAGATCGAGATCCACTTGCCCGGCCCGGGCTTGCCGAAGCTCATTAATTCCCCGGAGGTCTCGGTTCCGTTCAGCAACCCAGCGGCGGCGAGCATGAAGCTGAGCGACCCCGAGCAGTCGTAGCCGTTGTCTTCGTAGGTGGCGTGGCCACCGCCCCAGATGTAGGGCAGGTGCGCGATCTCGTTGCCAGCCTCGATTGCGGCGACCACGGCTGCTGGGGCATTCGCCGGCGCGATCGCGAGGCCGCCTGGAGTGAGCGTCGCCTCGTTGGGGTTGGCGGAGATCCCGCTCCTGTTGAGCTCAGCGAGGATCTGGCTGTTGGAGAGGGGCTGGGGGAGTTGGCTCCCGGCCGTGGACCCGACGCTGACGGAAGCCGGTTCCTCCTCGCCGGCGGAGGAGGCGCTGGCGGCAGCGCCGGACGCCGACGCAGATACCTGTCCGGCGACTGGGTCCACGACCTGAGGATGGCCGTGCAGGATGAGGCTCTCCTGGCCCGTCTGATGACCCGCGACCCCGCATCCAGCGAGGGCGATAGCCACACAGCTCGGCGCCAGCAGGCGCATGACCGACCAGCGGGTCACGGACACAGTATGACCAACGCCGGAGGACTAGGATGCAATTCGGATGGGAATTGATGCGGCGTTTGCGGTGATGGTCGTGGCAGCCTCGATCACAGGGGTGGCGCTGATCATCGTCGTGGTCGTGATCCTGCTCGGGATCGCAGGATTCTTCATCCAGCAGCGCCGCCGCGCGGGAGGCGTGATCGCGACCCGGAAGCGCAAACCGTGAGCGAGGCCGAGGAGCCCGCTCCGCCCCCGCCGCTCGCGATCGGGAACGAAATTCGCACGCTGCCGGTCGTCTCAGCTCTGACCGGCGAGGACGTCGCCGAGATCCGCGACATCGTCTATGACCCCGAGGCCGGGCGGGTCGTCGGCTTCACGCTCAACAAGCGGGGCATGCTGGCCGGCCGGATGCGCGAGGTCCTTGTCACCGACCGGGTCCACGCCATCGGGCGTGACGCAGTCATGGTCGCCGACGAGGCTCAGCTGCAGGATCCGGCCGATGTGCCGAAGGAGATCGGATCGACGGAAGCCGAGCGCAACGTGCTCGGCAACGACGTGCTGACGGAGTCTGGCTCCAGCCTCGGAATCGTGGCCGACGTCGTCGTGCTTGCGGTTCCCGGCCCCGAGGGTAGGGCGGGTCAGGTGGTCGGCTACGAGATCAAGCTCGCCGCGGGCGGTCAGCGCTACATCCCGCTGCCGGCACAGCTCGCCGTGTCCGGCGCGGCCCTGGTCGTGCCCGACGCGACCGAGCAGTACGTCGTCGAGGACATCACCCAGCTGGCAGCCGTCGTTGACCGTTACCGGGCCCAGGTGCGCGGTGACGAGTGAGCGGCTGACCACGGCCCGTGGTCGCAAGGTCGTATCTCGAGCCAGTGCCGAGCAGCTCGGCTTCATCGAGCACGTGGTGCTCGACGCTGAGCACCGTGCTGTCGGTGCCCTGATCGTCGGCAAGCGGCGCGGCGCGCGGATCGTCTCGTGGGAGGGGATCAGCAGCTTCGGAGCTGATGCGGTGATGCTGTCAGCGGATGAGCACCTGCGGGAGCCAGGTGATGAACGCGAGCGGGCGGCCGCCCGCGGCAAGTTCGAACCGACCGGCCGGCGCGTGCTCTCGGACGTCGGGAACGAGCTCGGGCGTGTCGACGACATCGTGTTCGATCCCGAGAGCGGTGCCCTCGAAACGATCATCGTCACGGGCGTCGAGTACCCCGGCGACGCGCTGCTCGGCGCCGGCTCCTACGCGCTGGTCCTGCGCGTTCTGTAGCTGCGGCAGCTACGAGTTGACGTCGCTGGCTGAAGCGGTTGCTTCAGGTCCGGGCGATCGCGGCCGGGTCGACGCCGTCGAGCCGGGTCATCGTCACGCGGGCGTCGAGCTCGGCGTCCGCCATCCCGCGATACACGCCCTTGATCGGCGGCACGTCGGCGTAATGACGGCCGTGTCCGATCTTGACGTGGCGCTCACCGGCGAGCCCGCGGTTGGTCGGATCGGCGCCGACCCACAGCGGCTCGGGATGTTCGGCGTCGTTGCTGGGCAGCAGCGCCTCGATCCAGGCGTGGGTGTCAACCTCGACGGACTCGGCGTCGCCGACCTCCCGGCTCGTGAACAGATAGCCGGAGACGTAGCGGGCGGCAACCCCGTGATGGCGCAGCATGCTCAGCGCCAGGTGCACGAAGTCCTGGCAGACGCCGGCGCCGCCATCGAGTACGGCGCTGAGCGGCGAATCGACGTAGGTGGCACCCCGGCGATACTCGAAGCGGTCGGGGATCAGGGTGCAGGTCGACAGCACCAATGCCAGCGGGTCACCGGCGCTGGAGGTGCCCGCCAGCAGCTCGTCGAGCACCGGGTGCCCGGGAGCGTCCTCCGTCTGGAGCAGGAATTCTCCGCCGGCCTCGCGGTAGGCCTCGGTGCGCAGCGTCTCCCAGGGGGCCGGCTCGGGCACTGGCGCCGGCTGGGTCGTGACGCGGGCGCGGACATCGACGACGAGTTCGCGGTGCGGTCGCGAGATCTCGAACTCGACAACCTCGGTCCCGAAGTAGTCGTTGTGGCGGTGAAGCCGCACCTCCGGCGTCAGGCGCACCGAGAACTCGTCGACGCGCTGGCGGCTTGTGACGGCGGGCTTGACCCGGAGCGCGTTGAGGTTGTCGACGACGTCCGCGTCGTAGCTGTATCTGCTGAGGTATCGGATCGAGAAGTTCATCTCGCGCGGCTTGTCGCCGGTGCGAGTGCTCATAGATGCACCGCTGCCAGGGCCGCTATCGCAAAGTAGCGCTCGTCGATGTCGTGATCGACGAGCTCAAGCTCGTCCTGCACGCGTGCCAGCAGCGCGCCGAGCTCCCCGATCGGCTCCGGCGTCCGACGTTGCAGCTCGAGGTCGGCGATCATCCGGCCGAGTCGCAGGACCGGCGGCGAGGACCGCGGAGCGGCATCCGCATGCTCGAGCGCGCCGCGCAGCGCGTCGAGTGACGACGCGACAGAACCCGGGTATCCGCTCTCGTACAACAGGAACCGAACCACACGGCGCAGGTCGGGGATCTGCCGGACCGACCGCCGGAACGCCTGGAAACCGCCGACCGCCTGCAGCAGTCCCAGCGCCTCAGCCTCGTGACCGGACTCTCCGGCCGGCGGCTCCTCGATCGGGTCGACGCGCCGCATCTCCTCCTCCGGGACCGAGACCCGCAGCATCCGCAGGACCATGTCGGCCTCCTCGATCCGTCCGCCGGCCTCGAGGAACGAGCGACCCTCGTCGCGCAGCATCGTGCGCTCGGCCAGGCCCCAGAACAGCGCGCAGCGCTCCTTGACCTCCGAGTAGACCGAGTACGGCCCGGTCGCCAGCGCGGCTTCGAGGTCATAGCGGCCGAGTGACAGGTAGAAGGAGTTGAGGCCCTCCCACATCTCCGTCGAGATCACGTCACGTAGGGTGCGGCCGCGCTCGCGGGCACGCGACACGCAGGAGACGACCGACGCCGGGCTGTCGGTGTCGAGCGTCAGCAGCGGCGCGATCTCCGAGCGGCCGAGGAACCCGAGCGGCGCCGCCGGCTCGTCATCGCGGTCCTCCTCGCCGGGGGCCGGCGGCTTGGCGCCGATCACGGCCAGGACACCCATCCAGCTGAGCGCGAAGCCGCGTTCGTTGATGCCGCCGGCGACGTCGGCGTGGAAGGCACCGTCGAGGATGCGCGCGGTGTGCTCGGCGCGGGTGAGGTCGCGTCCGAGCCAGAACAGCTCCTGGGCGATCCGGGCTAGCATCGGAGCCGTTGTTGCGGGGGTCCAACGGGACCCCCGGTTGTGGCGACGCCGCACCGTGCTGCTGCTGCTGCTGTGCCTGGCCATGCCAGCCGCCGTAGCGGATGTCGGGCAGCCGCGGCGGGCGGCGCGGGGGCAGCGCGCTCGGCGGGAACTCCGTGACCTCGCCGTCGTCGAGCACCCAGGTGTCCTTGGAGCCGCCGCCCTGCGAGGAGTTGACGATCATCGACCCCTCGCGCAGCGCGACGCGCGTCAGGCCGCCGGGGACGATCCTGATCTCCTCGCCGAACACGGCGAACGGGCGCAGGTCAACGTGGCGCGGGGACAGGTGTCCGTCGCCGGTCTCGGTCGGGACCGTCGAGAGGTGCACGAGCTCCTGGGCGATGAAGCGCTCGGGCTCGGCCTCGATCAGCGCCTTCTGCTGCTCGCGCTCGGCGGTGCTCGCATGCGGTCCGATGAAGACGCCCTTGCCGCCTGACTCCGAGGTCGGCTTGACGACGAGCTCATGCAGGCGCTCGATCACCATCTTGCGGACCTTCTCGTCATGGACGAAATACGTCGGGACGTTCTCGAGGATCGGCTCCTCGCTCAGGTAGAAGCGGATCATCTCGGGGACGTAGTGGTAGATCGCCTTGTCGTCGGCGACGCCGGTACCGACCGCATTGGCGATCGCGACCGTCCCGGCCCGGTAGGCGCGGATCAGTCCGGGGACCCCGAGCATCGAGTCGGGACGGAACTCGAGCGGATCGATGAAGTCATCGTCGAGCCGGCGGTAGATCGTGTGCACGCGCTGCAGGCCGGCGGTCGTGCGCATGTACACCGCGGCGTCGCGGACGACCAGGTCCGAGGCCTCGACGAGCTCTACGCCCATCTCGCGAGCCAGGAACGCATGCTCGAAGTAGGCGCTGTTGAGCGGTCCCGGCGTCCACAGCACAACAGTGGGCTGCGAATCAACCGCGGGGGCCACGGCCCGGAGTGCCTCGAGCAGCAGGCTCGGATAGTTGTCGACCGGGCGCACGCGGTGCCCCGCGAAAAGTTCGGGCATCAGGCGCGTCATCGCCAGCCGGTTCTCGAGCACATAGGAGATCCCCGACGGGGTGCGGACGTTGTCCTCGAGCACCCGCCAGATCCCGTCGCCACCGCGGACGAGGTCACAACCGCAGACGTGGCAGTAGACGCCGCCCGGGGCGCGGATTCCGTGGACGGGCCGGGCGAACGACGGGCGGCTGACGATCAGCGACCACGGGACGATCCCTGCCCGGACGATCTCGTGAGCGTGGTAGACGTCATCGACGAACGCGTTGAGAGCCCGGATCCGCTGCGCGAGCCCGCGTTTGATGACTGTCCACTCGGCCGCGGTCAGGACGCGGGGGATCAGATCAAGCGGAAATGGACGGTCGCGCCGGGCTCCGTCGGAGCCGGCGACCTCGAAGGTGATGCCCTGCTGCATGAAGATCGTGTCGCGCCGGCGCCCGGCCTCGAGCAGTGCCTCCGGCCCGAGTCGTTGCAGCGTCGCGAGCAGCGCGGCGACGTGCGGTCGCGGCGTCCCGTCGGGAGCCAGCAACTCGTCGAGCGATCCCTCCGGGACCGCATACCCCTCGATCCGTTGCAGCTCAGTGGTCATCCCCAGAACCTTAGGTTCCGGTCAGTCATGGAGAACACGGGCGTTCGGACAACGTAACCGGTCTTTGTATGGCCAAGTGGAGCACTGTCATGGTGTCTCCAACGCCAGCTGGGATCTTGCCGCGTCGGATCGTGTCACTGATCTTCTCTGATATCCCGTCAGATCGTTCAGGCTACCCTTGCGCCCAGCAAGTGACGCGGATTTTGATCACCGGTGCTGCGGGGATGCTCGGTCTCGATGTTGCTGCCGCGGCGGTCGCGGCTGGGCACGAGGTCGTGACCCGTGCGCGCGCTGAGCTTGACATCACGGATCCGGCCGCCGTGCGTGCGGCCGTCGCCGACGCTGAGCCGGACGCGGTGATCAACTGTGCCGCGTACACGAAGGTCGACGCGGCTGAGAGCGATGTCGAGGGCGCGACCCGTGTCAACGGTGACGGTCCGGGAGTGCTGGCCGCGGCGGCTGCGCAGGCCGGCGCCTGGATCGTGCACGTCTCGACCGATTACGTCTTCGATGGCTCAAAGACAAGCGGTCCCTACGTGGAGTCTGACCCGACCGGGCCACGCTCGGTCTACGGGGTGACGAAGCTGGCCGGTGAGCGTGCCGTCGCCGAACATGCGCCCGACAGTCACACGATCGTGCGCAGCTCCTGGCTGTTCGGGATCGGCGGTCCGTGCTTCCCGGCGACGATGCTGCGGCTGGCGGCTGACCACGATGAGCTCAACGTCGTCGCCGATCAGGTCGGCTGCCCCACCTACACGCCCCATCTGGCGCGAGTGCTTGTAGAGCTGAGCTATACGAGATCGTATGGTGGAGCTATACACGTCGCGGCTGCGGGCGAGTGCAGCTGGTGTGAGTTCGCCTCGGAGATCGTTGCCCGGGGCGGTGGCCGCGCCGAGGTCAAACCGATCACCACGGCTGAGTACCCGCTGCCGGCGCCCCGGCCCGCCTACAGCGTGATGCGCTCCGAGCGCGGCGCCCCGGTGCTGCCGGACTGGCAACAGGGCCTTGACGAGTATCTGAGCGCGCGGGTGGCGGCATGAGGTTGTTGGTGACGGGGGGTGCGGGGTTTATCGGTTCGAATTTTGTGCATCACGTGTGTCGTGAGCGGCCGGGTTGGCGTGTGACGGTGTATGACGCGTTGACGTATGCGGGGAATCGGGTGAATGTCGAGGGGTTGGGTGTGGGGTTTGTGCAGGCCGATATCTGTGATGCTGAGGCGTTGGGGGCGGCGGTTGCGGGGGTGGATGCGGTGATCCATTTCGCTGCGGAGTCCCATAACGACAATTCGTTGCATTCGCCGTGGCCGTTTGTGCGGACGAATGTGGTTGGCACCTATCAGGTGCTTGAGGCGGTCCGTCGGCATGGGGTTCGGTTGCATCACATCTCGACGGATGAGGTGTATGGCGATCTTGAGTTGGATGATCCGTCGCGGTTTGAGCCGGATACGCCGTATAACCCGTCGTCGCCGTATTCGTCGACGAAGGCGGGTTCGGATTTGTTGGTGCGGGCGTGGGTGCGTTCGTTTGGGGTGCAGGCGACGATTTCGAACTGTTCGAATAACTATGGGCCGTTTCAGCATGTTGAGAAGTTCATTCCGCGTCAGATCACCGAGATCATTGAGGGTCGGCGGCCGAAGTTGTATGGCGCGGGGTTGAATGTGCGTGATTGGATCCATGCTGAGGATCATTCTTCGGGGGTGTTGGCGATTTTGGAGCGTGGCCGGATTGGTGAGACGTATCTGATCGGGGCTGATGGTGAGCGCAATAACAAGGATGTGGTTGAGTTGATCTTGCGGTTGATGGGCCGCTCAGCCGATGACTATGACCATGTGGGCGATCGTCCGGGGCATGATCTGCGTTACGCGATTGACGCGTCGCGGTTGCGTGATGAGCTTGGTTGGGAGCCGCGTTACAGCGATTTTGAGGCTGGGTTGTGGGCGACGATCGCGTGGTATCGCGAACGTGAGGACTGGTGGCGGCCGCAGAAGGCCGCGACCGAGGCCAAGTACCAGGTCCTCGGGCGATAGCCGGGCTCGCGTCGATCGAGGCGGGATTGGTCGACTGCCGGCGGTGCCCCCGGCTGGTCGCCTGGCGCGAGCAGGTGGCGCACGACAAGCGCGCAGCGTTCGCTGATCAGGAGTACTGGGGCAGGCCGGTGCCCGGGTTCGGGGACCCGGATGCCCGGTTGGTGGTGCTCGGGTTGGCCCCGGCCGCCCATGGCGCCAACCGCACGGGCCGGATGTTCACCGGCGACCGGTCCGGCGAGTGGCTGTATCGGGCGCTGTGGCGCGCCGGCTATGCCTCGCGTCCCGAGTCCGTCTCGCGTGATGACGGGATGCGGCTGAGCGGCTGCTTCATCACCGCCGCGGTGCACTGCGCCCCGCCCGACAACAAGCCGACGACTGTCGAGCGCGACACCTGCACCTCGACGTGGCTTGAGTCGGAGCTGGGGTCGCTCGGGCACAAGCGGGTGATCCTGTGCCTCGGGAAGTTCGCGTGGGATGCGGCGATGCGCGTCCTCGACGCTCCACGGCCGCGGGCGAGCTTCGGGCATGGAGCGGAGGCGCACATTGATGAGCATCTGGTGCTGCTCGGGAGCTACCACGTCAGCCAGCAGAACACGTTCACGGGAAGACTGACCGAACCGATGCTTGACAGCATCTTCACCCGCGCTCGTGAGCTGACCGATTAGTTTCCTGCCCGAGCCTCGTTACAGCGGTGACAGCGGGCAACACACAACCTCGAGGAGGAACCGGAGCATGAGTGCCACAACCGAAACCGGACTGCGGGAGATCAGCCTGATCTGCGTGCCGGTCACCGATCAGGACAGGTCGATCGCGTTCTACGAGGGACTTGGATTCGAGAAGCGCGTCGACACGCCGTTCGGGGATCAGTACCGCTGGGTTGAGGTGTACATGCCGATCGGCACCACCGGGATCGCATTGGCGCCGCCGCCGCCCGGCGTTGACGTCGTGCCGATCAACACGGGGATCACGTTGACGACGCGCGACATCGACGCCAGCCATGCGGCACTGCTCGCCCAAGGCGTCGACATCGACGCCGAGGTGTCTCGGATGGGCGGACCGGTACCGCCGCTCGTCTGGTTCCGCGACCCTGACGGTCACACGCTGATGATCGTCGAGGCAGCCGACTGAGAGGTTGGGGATGATGTGCGGCGATGTCGATCGGGGAACCCCGCGAACCTGAGCTGGCAGAGCTGGCGATCGCCGATCCGCCCGATGTGTGGCGGGCGATCGGCTTCGACGTCGATGACGAGGGGAACCTCGACATCGGCGGGATCCGGGTCCGGCTCGGGGCCAAAGGCGAGCGCGGGATCGTCTCCTGGTCGCTGCGCCGGGTCAACGCGATGGGCTCCGTCGACGGCCTGCCGACGCCGGTCCCGCGGGTGCTGCGCCCGCCGCCGTTCGCGACCCATCCGAACGGAGCGACCGGCATCGACCACGTCGTGATCGTGACGCCCGACTTCGACCGCACCGCGACAGCGCTGCGCCGTGCGGGCATGCCGCTGAAGCGCACGCAGGACATCGGACGCGGCCGGCAAGGCTTCCGCAGAGTCGGCCCAGCGATCCTCGAACTGGTCCACAACCCCAAGTTGCACGGCGGCGATCCGATCTTCTGGGGGCTGGTCATCGTGGTGATCAGCCTCGATGAGCTGGCCGCACGCTTGGGTGAGCACCTGTCGGAGATCCGGCCGGCGGTCCAGCCGGGGCGACGGATCGCGACGCTGGAGAAATCGGCGGGCGTCTCGCCGGCCGTGGCGTTCATGACGCCCGAGCCGCGGTGACCCGTCCGGCCCTGACCGTTCAGGCGGGTCGTATGTCGCGCCCGATCTTGGAACGGCTGGGTTTCATCGTGGTCGGCGAGTACGACCTGTACGTGGACCGCTTCTGAGGTGGGTCTTGGCGGGTTTCGGGCGTCTGAAGCCGCTTCGGGCCCGCTTCGTGCGGTGAAGACGAGGCGGTGTGGCGGTCGGAGAGGTTCTGTCGTCGGCTCGGGCGGTCTCGGCGGGTCGCTGAACCTCGCAGGTGCGCCTACCAGTGACGGCGCGGCGAGCTCCGGTGCGACAGCAACCCGGACCGTTCCTGACCGCAATGAGGTCGGGGGTCGCCGTGATCGCGGGGGCCGGCGATACGCTCGGCTGAGCGTGCCTGATCCGCTCTCCGCATTCAGTCCAGCCACCCGGGAATGGTTTGCTCGCGCGTTTGCGGCACCGACCGCCGCGCAGGCCCAGGCGTGGCCCGCGATCGCGTCAGGCGAGCATGTGCTGATCAGCGCACCGACCGGCTCGGGCAAGACACTGGCGGCGTTCCTCTGGGCGATCGACGCGCTCGCGCACAGGCAAGCGACATCGGCCAATGGCACGGGCGGTGACAAGCCGGACCGCGAGGGGAACGGCAAGAACAAGGGCATCAGTCTGGTCTACGTCTCGCCGCTGAAGGCGCTGTCCTACGACGTCGATCGCAACCTCCGCGTGCCGCTGAAGGGGATCGGCGCCGAGTTGACGGTTGCGGTCCGGACCGGCGACACGCCGCAGAAGGAGCGCGCGGCGATGCTGCGCCAGCCGCCCGACATCCTGATCACGACTCCGGAGTCGCTCTACCTGATGCTCACCGGGCGAGCCCAGGCGCTGTTTGCGAACACCCGCTGGTGCATCGTCGACGAGGTCCACGCCGTCGCCTCAACCAAGCGCGGCTCGCACCTCGCGTTGACACTCGAGCGGCTCGCCGATGCTTCCGGCGGCGACCTCCAGCGGATCGGGCTGTCCGCCACTCAGAAACCGCTTGAGGAGGTTGCCCGCTACCTGGTCGGTCCGTCGCGGACCTGCCGGATCGTCGATGCGGGCGTCCGCAAGCCGCTTGATCTGCGGATCGAGGTTCCGGTCGAGTCGATGGCGAACCCGGGCGACACGCCGGGCGTTGCGCTCGACCCGCTGCTCGGATCGAGCGAGCGGATCGCCACCGGCACCGAGGGCAAAGGGCAATCGATCTGGCCCGCGATCTACCCCGAGCTGTTGAAGCTCGTCCGCGAGCACCGCTCGACGATCATCTTCGTGAATGCCCGTCGCGGCGCCGAGCGGCTGGCGCTGCGACTGAACGAGCTCGCGGCAGCCGAGGATGAGGCTGCAGAGCGGGGTGCGGGGGGGCCGGTCGAGATCGCGCGCGCCCACCACGGTTCGCTGGCGCGGGAGGAGCGGACCGTCGTCGAGGAGCTGCTCAAGTCCGGGCAGCTCCCGTGTCTCGTTGCCACCAGCAGCCTGGAGCTCGGCATCGACATGGGCGCCGTCGACCTTGTGATCCAGGTCGAGTCGCCCAAATCCGTCGCAAGCGGCCTGCAGCGCATCGGACGCGCAGGGCACAACGTCGGCGACATCAGCCGCGGCCGGATCTTCCCGAAGTTTCGCGCCGACCTGCTCGAGTGCGCCGTCGTCGTCAAACGGATGCGCCTTGGGGAGATTGAGACGACCGTCGTCCCCCGCAACGCGCTCGACGTGCTGGCGCAGCAGATCGTCGCGATCTGCGCCGCCGTGACGTCCGGTACACCGGGGAGGGTGGGGGAGGCGGTGGACGAGAGCGCTGCCGTCGGCGTCGACGATCTGTACGCCCTCGTCACCCGGACCTACTCTTACGCCGAGCTGTCGCGGCCCGTATTCGAGAACGTGCTCGACATGCTCGACGGCCGCTATCCCTCATCCGAGTTTGCGGAGCTCCGCCCACGGATCATCTGGGATCGTCTCGGCGGCACGGTCAGGGCTCGCCCGGGTGCTCGGCAGCTGGCGGTCGCCAACGCCGGCACGATCCCCGATCGCGGCCTGTACTCTGTCACCCTCCCCGACGGCCGCCGCGTCGGCGAGCTCGACGAGGAGATGGTCTACGAGGCCCGCCCCGGCCAGACGTTCCTGCTCGGCGCCTCGACCTGGCGCATCGAGGAGATCCAGCGCGACCGGGTGATCGTGACCCCGGCGCCCGGCCTCCCCGGCGCGGTGCCGTTCTGGAAGGGTGACTCAGTCGGCCGTCCAGCGGAGCTCGGCGCCGCGATCGGAGCGTTCTCGCGGGAGGCGGTCGACGCCGATCCCGTCGAGCTGGCGGCCGGCTACGACCTCGACGAACGCGCGGCTCGCAATCTGGTCGAGTTCCTGGTGCAGCAGCGCGCCGCCACCCGCGTGGTCCCGTCGGACAAGGCGATCGTCGTCGAGCGGTTCCGCGACGAGATCGGCGACTGGCGGCTGTGTGTGCTCAGCCCGTTTGGCGGCCGTGTCCACGCTGCCTGGGGACTGGCGCTGAGCGCGTTGCTGCGCGACGAGCTCGGCCTCGAGTCCGACGCGATCTGGTCAGACGACGGGATCATCATCCACCTGCCCGATGTCGAAGATCCGATGCCGCTCGGGGAGCTGGTGGCGATCGAGCCCGACCGGCTCGAGGATCTCGTCGTCGCCGAGCTCAGCTCGAGCGCCCTGTTTGGCGCCCGCTTCCGCGAGAACGCGGCACGGGCGCTACTGATCCCGAGGGCGCGGCCGGGGAAGCGCACGCCACTCTGGCAGCAACGGCTGAAGTCACAGTCGCTGCTCGAGGTCGCGCGCCGCTACGACGACTTCCCGATCATCCTCGAGACGTTCCGCGAATGCCTGCAGGACGTGTTCGATCTGCCCGCGCTGACCCGGATCCTGACCCAGATCCAGCGCCGTGAGATCTCGGTCGTCGAGGTCGAGACGGCGACCGCCTCGCCGTTTGCCTCGAGCCTGCTGTTCGATTACGTCGCCACCTACATGTACGAGGGCGACACGCCCAACGCCGAGCGCCGAGCGGCGGCGCTGTCCCTCGATCGTGATCTGCTGCGCGAGCTGCTCGGCCAGGAGGAGCTGCGCGACCTGATCGATCCGGGCGCATTGGAGATGGTCGAGTCCGATCTCCAATGGCTCTCGGAGACCCGTCGGATCGCCACCCGGGACGACCTGCACGACATGCTCCGGGTGCTCGGGGACCTCACCGACGCCGAGGTTGCGCAGCGAACGGTGCCGGGCGTCGACCCTGCGCAGATGCTCGACACGCTGAATCGTGAGCGCCGTGCGATCAAGGTCAGGATCGGCGGAGAGCAGCGATGGATCGACGCGGCCGACGCGGGCCTGTACCGCGATGCACTCGGCGTGGTTCCACCCGGCGGTCTGCCCGAGGCCTTTCTGGCCGACGTCGAGGACGCACTTGTTGCGGTGCTGCGCCGGTACGCCTCGACGCACGGGCCGTTCGTGACGAGCGCGGTGCGGAATCGCTACGGCGTTGACGCAAGCGCCGCACTGGGCGCACTCGAGTCCGGTGGCGAACTGGTCCAGGGGGAGCTGCGCCCGGGGCCGGTTCCCGCCCACCCGGGTCCAATCAGCCGCGAGTGGTGCCACCCGGAGGTGCTGCGCCGCCTGCGCCGCGCCTCGCTGGCGGTGCTGCGCAAGGAGGTTGAGCCCGTGGAGGCTCGAGCGCTCGCCCGGTTCCTGCCCCGCTGGCAGGGGATCGACGCTCAGCAGCCGGCCGGCGCCGGGGTCGACCGGCTCCGGGACGTGCTGGTGGCGCTGCAGGGGGTCGCCGTCACGCCGGAGGTGTGGGAGAAGGATCTGCTGCCGCGCCGCGTCGGCTCCTATTCGCCTGCCTGGCTCGACCAGCTGTGCGCCGCCGGCGAGATCGTCTGGGTGGGTGCCGGTGCGCTCGGTCGCAGTGGTCGCGTCGCCCTGTACTTCCGCGACGACCTTGCGCTGCTCGGCGCTCCCGCCGGTTCGCGCATCGAGTTCGACAGTGGGGTGCACGCTGCGATCCGCGAGCGCCTGACCCGCGGTGCATGCTTTTTCAGTGACCTGCTGGCGGAGCTCGAGACGCCGCCGGGGGAGCTGCAGGAGGGCCTGTGGGACCTGGTCTGGGCCGGCGAAGTGACCAACGACGCGTTTGCGCCGCTCCGGGCGGGCCGGATATCGCTTGCAGCATCGCCCCAGGCCCGCTGGCCTGGGGCTTCCGACCGAGGTCGCCGTCGCTCGGGTTCGTTCTCTGCGCGGCGGCGGCTCGGCGCCGCCGTCCAGGTCCAAGGTCGCTGGTCCCTGGCCACGGCACTCGCGGGCGCAGCGGTCGATCCAGTCGCCCGGCGCCGCGCGATTGGCGAGCTGCTGCTCGAGCGCTACGGGATCCTGACCCGTGAGCAGGTGCTGGCGGAGGGCCTCCCCGGCGGCTTCAGCGGGATCTATCCGGAGCTGACCCAGCTCGAGACGCTCGGGGTCGCCCGGCGCGGATACTTCGTCGAGGGCCTCGGTGGCGCGCAGTTCGCACTGCCGGGGGCGGTCGAGCGGCTCCGCGAGCGTGAAGGGTTGACCGAGGCTCCGGTCGTGCTGGCGGCGGTCGATCCTGCGCAGCCATACGGCGCGGTGCTGCCCTGGCCGGCCCGCGGGGAGTCCGGGCGCGGTCCGGCGCGCGTGCCCGGTGCATACGTCGTGCTGCTGTCGGGCGAACCGATCCTCTACCTCGAGCGTGGCGGCAAGGCCCTGGTGACGCTCGTCGGCAGCGGCGATGAGCGGCTCGGCCCCGCACTGAACGCGCTCGCCGAGCACGTCCGCAGCGGCCGAGGCTCGGTCCGCCGGATGGCGCTCGAGAAGGTTGACGGCGAATCCGCGCTGGCTTCGCCGCTCGGGCCCGAGCTGATCGCCGTGGGCTTCCAGGAGGGCCCGCGGCGGCTGACGCTCAGCGCGTGAGCGATAGTCATGTCACGCTTTTGAGGGCTGTCCCGTCCACCTCATATGAGCGATAAACGAATCCTGATTGTCGGCGGTGGTTTTGCCGGCATCTACGCAGCAGTTGGAGCCGCGGAGACACTGCGCGCGGCTTCTGATGAGACCGTGTCCGTGGAACTCGTCAGCCCCGATCCGTACCTGGTCATCAAACCGCGGCTGTATGAGACCGATCTGGCCGGCGTGCGGGTCCCGTTGGCAGGCGTGCTCGACCCAATCGGCGTCAGCTACCGGCAGGGGCGTGTCGAGACGATCGACACGGCTGCCAAGACGGTGGCGCTGGATGACGGGACTGGCCCGCTTCCGTACGACCAGCTCGTGTTCGCGGCCGGGAGCCAGATGCCGTTGCCGGCAGGCGCGGACGTGCATGCGGCCGACAGCTACGAGCAGGCCGTCGCGCTCCGCGCGGCGGTGAGCCGTCTGGCCGCCGGGTCGAGTGTCGTTGTCGTCGGTGCCGGTTTCACCGGCGTTGAGCTGGCGGCCGAGCTCGGTGGCGGCTCCACTCGGGTGACGCTGGTTGAGCGCGACCCGCACCTCTCGCCCGAGTTCGGGCCGCGTGCGCGGGCGGTGATCGAAGAGGCGTTGAGCTCGCTGGGCGTGACCGTCCGCTCCGGCGCCGGGGTCGCTGCGGTTGATCGCGGTGGCGTCGCGCTTGAGGACGGCTTGCGGGTCGACGGGGACCTCGTCGTCTGGGCCGCAGGCCCGAAGGCCTCGCCTCTGACCGAGCAGATCCCGGCGACGCGCGACCGGTTGGGGCGGCTCGACGTCGATCGCTTCCTGTCGACGGGCGTCGATGGGGTGTGGGCCGCAGGCGACAGCGCCGCCGCCTGCGTCGGCGGCGAGCAGAGCTCGGTGATGAGTTGCCAGCATGCCTCACCCCAGGGTCGCCTTGCGGGTGAGAACGCGGCCGCTGCCGTCGTCGGCAGGGCACCCGGCGCCTACCGCCAGTCGCTGTACCTCACCTGCCTCGATCTCGGCGCCTACGGCGCGGTCGTCACCTGCGGCTTCGACCGGGACACGATCCTTGCGAGCGGACCGAACGCCAAGTCGCTGAAGCGGTTCATCAACCGCTCGCTGATCTACCCGCCGGCTGACGCCGACGCGAAGCAGATCCTGAAGCTGGGCCGTCCCGCCCCTCCCGGACCGGCCGGGGCGGCGATCGTCCGCACGGCGCTGCGCTCGGGCGCGATCCGCCGGATGGTCACCGGCAACGCCCAGGACCGCGCGGCATTGTTCGCCGCGCAATGACCGAGCACGACCAGCTGGCACAGGTGTTCGAGGCACAGCGACCGTATCTGCTGCGCGTTGCCTACGCGATCCTCGGCTCGCTCAGTGAGGCCGAGGACTGCGTGCAGGAGGCGTGGCTGCGGCTGGCTCGCCAGCCTGACGTGTCGGCGATCCGTGACCTGCGGGCGTGGTGCTCGACGACGGTCAGCCGGCTCGCGCTCGACGCGCTGCAGAGCGCACGGGTCCGGCGCGAGCAATACGTCGGGCCGTGGCTGCCCGAGCCGTTGCTCGGGACGCTCGACCTGGCGGGCGGGGACGGATCCCGTGCCGCGGCGGAGGATCCGGCCGACCGCGTGACGCTCGATGAGTCCGTCTCACTCGCCCTGCTGATCGTGCTCGAGCGGCTGTCGCCGGCCGAGCGCACCGCGTTCCTGCTGCACGACGTGTTCGGCTTCACGTTTGAGCAGACCGGTGAGGTGACCGGCCGGACGGCCGCGGCCGCCCGGAAGCTGGCTGACCGTGCACGCGATCACGTCGACGCCGGACAGCCGCGGTTCCCGCCGACCCGGGAGCAGCAGCTGGAGGTTGTCGGCGCGTTTGTCACCGCCTGCACCGAGGGCGACCTCGAGGGTCTGGTGGTCCTGCTCGATCCCGAGGTGATCTGGCGCACGGACGGCGGCGGCGTGGTTCGAGCCGCCCAGCAGGTCCACCAGGGGGCTGAGAAGGTCGCCCGGGCGATGCTCGCGCTCAGGCGCACCGGCGCCGCGAGCGGCCAGCTGGTCGAGGTCAACGGCGTGCCGGGCATCCTGACGACGGATCACGATGGGACGCTCAGCGTGATCTCGCTGACCGTTGACGACGGTCGCATCGTGGCGATCGACATCATCCGCAACCCCGAGAAGCTGACGAACCTGCCACCGGGAGTGGCGTCCTGAGAGCTGCCCCGGACCGCTGTGCCTGAGGGCGACACAGTCCTGTGGGCTGCGACGCGGATGCGGCCTGCGCTGACCGGCCGCGTGCCAGACGCGATCACGTTTCCGCAGCGCCGGCATGCGATGGATCGCTGGGGTGAGCGTCTTGCAGGCCGGGCCGTCGAGGCGATTGACACCCACGGAAAGAACCTCTTCATCCGGTTTGGTGATCTGGTGCTCCATTCGCACCTGCGAATGAGCGGGGCGTGGCACGTGCAGCCGCTCGGAGCCCGATGGCGGCGTGGCCCGTCGCGCGCCTGGCTGGTGATCCAAGCCGGCGACATCGAGGTGATCCAGTTTGACGGGCCGGTGCTGCAGCTGATGACCGCGTCACGGCTGCGCTTCGACCAGCATCTCGTGGGGCTCGGGCCGGACATCCTGGCTCCCGGTGGTTTCGACGTGGACCTGTTCCTCGCCCGCCAGCGGGCGGGCGACCAGACCCGGTCGGTGGGGGACGCACTCCTCGACCAGCGGACGCTCGCCGGAATCGGGAACATCTGGAAGTCTGAGGGATGCTGGGAGGCGCGGATCGACCCGTGGCGTCCGGCGGTTGAGGTCAGTGACGCCGAGCTGCGGCTGCTGACCGAGCTGGTGCGACCCCGGATGCTGCGCTCCGGGTTGGAGGGGCCGCGCACGATCGAACCGAGGGTCTACGGGCGCGCCGGGCGGCCGTGTCCGCGGTGTGGAGGCAGGATTCAGATGCGCCGTTTGGGGGATGGGGCGCGGATCACGTTCTGGTGTCCCGATTGCCAGCATTAGTCTGAGGTTGATGACGGAACTGCAGATCCGACGCGTCGGACACAAGGGTGCCGACCTGATCGTTCCCGGCAACACAGCTGCGAGCTTTGATGCGGCGGTGGCCGCCGGGGTGGACATGATCGAGTTCGACGTGCTGCCGGCGCCGCCGGCGGATTGGCGCTCGGTGACGGTCCGCGCGGCCGGACGCCGCCGCTATGACGGTGGCTCGCTGGTGCTGGCTCACGATTGGACGGATGCCGCCAACCGGGAGCCGGAGACGCTCGAGCGTGGTCTCGATCATCTCGCCGGCGAGCGTTTCGCCGGGATCGAGCTCGACGTCGACCTGAAGCTGCCCGGCTATGAGCTTGCCGTGCTCGCGGCTCTGCGTGAGCGTGATCTGGTGGGGCGGACACTTGTCTCGAGCCAGTACCGCGAGTCGCTCGTGCGCCTCCGCGCGGCCGAACCTGCTCTGCGGCTTGGCTGGTCGGTACCAAAGCTACGGCGCGATCCGTTCCGCTCGCCGGTGCTCGCCCCGGCCGCGGTCGGCGCGGTCCTGCTCGGCCAGGCGCTGCTGCCAGGTCGGGCAGCAGCTGCGATCCGCTCAGGGGCGTGCGACGCGCTGATGGCCCACTGGCGCCTGGTCACACCCAAGCTCGTTCGAGCGATCGCCGGGGCAGGCGGCGAGCTGTACGTGTGGACCGTTGACGAGCTGCCGCGGATCCGTTCGCTTCACAAGCTCGGCGTCACCGGCGTGATCTCAAACGATCCGCGCCTATTCGCCGCCGTCTGACCCTCGCGGCTCAGGTGATCGAGCAGGTGGCGACGTTGTAGCCGGCGGGCGTTGAGTGCTTGACCTTGCTGTGACCGCCGCTCGTCTTTCTGACGACGGAGCCGACAAGCTTGCCGTTGTAGAACCACTCGAAGTCCACCTTGCCGATGACGGTCACCGGTGTCGTGATCGTGTACTCGATGCCCGACTGGACGGTGCCGCTGGTGACGGTTCCAAGCGACAGTGCCCGGCTCGAACCCTTGACCAGGTCGTACCGGTGGCCGGTGGACGAGTAGTAGTAAGCCGTCAGGACCATCTTCAGCGTCGCCGGGAAGCCGAGCGCCGGCATCTGGCCGCGCAGGCCGATCAGCGCGTCCTTGGAGCCGCTCTGCTGGCAGGCGTTGATCGTCGCCCACAGAGTGCTCGCCTTTTCGGCCTTCGTGACCGCGGTCTTGACCTGGGACGAGGTCGGCGTCGCGGTCGTCGCGGTGGTCGTCGTCGTGCTGGTGCCCGTGGTCGTCGCCGCGACCGCGCCGACCAGCGGTGTCACGGCGGCGATCGACAGCGCCAACGCAGCCGCTGCCATCGACGCCCCGATGACCTTCCCGTGCCTCACGGTCGCGAACATACTCCTCCGTGTGATGGATTGCCAGCGGTGACGTAGTAGACGCATGGGGACCAACCTCCGGGTGATGTCAAACGACGGCGCACAGACTGGGTGGGACGGACTGGAGCGGTTGTATCGCACGAGCCGCGATGACGTCTATGCGTACGTGCAGTCACTGCTCCGCGACAGCGCCGGAGCTGAGGATGTCACAGCGCTGGCGTTCGAGCGGGCGTACAGCCGACGGCGCCAGTTCGATCGCCGCCGCGGCGACGAGCGGCCGTGGCTGTTCGGGATCGCACGGAACCTCGCGCTCGATGAGCTCCGTCGTCGCCGGCGCCAGGCCCAGCTGGTCGTCGAGCCCGAGGCCGCATCCGAGGAGCCGTTCACCGACGACGGTGACGTGTTGCTGCGGCGAACTGCGGTACGGGCCGCCCTGCAGCGACTCGCTCCGCGCGAGCGCGAGCTGATCGCACTCAAATTCCATGCCGGTCTCTCCAACAGCGAGCTGGCACAGGTCCTGGGCATCAGCGAGTCGAATGCCGGCACGCTTCTGCATCGGGCAATCAACAAGCTGAGGGAGGCGACAGGTGCTGTTGCCTGAGGACATCCAAATCGAGCTCGAGATGATCGACGCGACCCTGGCCGGCGAGCCGGTCGACCCCGAATACGCGGAGCTTGCCGAGCTGGCGCTGCTGCTCGTGGCCGAGCGACCGGCGATGCCGGAGGCAGCCGCCGAGCGGCTCGACGCCCGGGCGGCGCGGCGGTTTGAGCCCCGTCCGGTCCCGCGAGCGCTGCGCCCGCAGCGCCGGCGGCTGTGGAGCCCGGCGTTCGGAGGCGTCGCAGGCGCGATCGTTGCAGTCGCGGTGATCGCCGTACTCGTGGTCGGTGGCGGCGGGGGCGGCAGCTCATCGTCGAACTCGTCGGCCGGTGGCTCGTCGAGCGCGGCGTCCAGCGCCTTTGGTAGCGGGTCGTCAGGCCCCGCAGCCGCCACCAACGGATCGACGTACCGCGCGCCGGCAACCACCGCGTCGGGTCCTCTCGGCCCCAAGACGTCGGGTGCGGACCACCAGTCGCTGACCGCGATCCCGAATGCGCCAGCGGTCGCCGGCACCACGGGCGCCGCCAGCAGCTCGAGTGCTCCGTCTGTCGCCGCGCCCGCGCCGACCCCGAACGGTCGCAAGATCACGCAATCCGCGCAGTTGCAGCTGATCGCCGCAGCCGGCCGGATCGATGCCGTCTCCCAGGAGGTCTTCAACGTCGTCGGGCAGGTCAGCGGGATCGTCAAGAGCTCGCAGGTCAGCTCCGGGACCGGCGCCTACGCGAGCTTCGCGCTGAGCATCCCGACCGGAAATCTCCAGACCGCGATGACACGCCTGTCGGCGCTGCCGTACGCGCATGTGAGCTCGCGCACCGATCAGACCCAGGATGTCAACAGCCAATACCTGAACGACACACGGACGCTGGCCGATGCCCGAGCGTTGCGGACGGCGCTGCTGAGGCAGCTGGCGGCCGCCAGCACCCCCGCTGAGATCGACAGCCTGACGGCCCGGATCCACGACGCCGAGGCATCGATCAGAAGCGACGAGGCGACGCTGTCCTCACTGAACGGCCGGATCTCCTACAGCTCGCTGGCGGTGCAGATCAACGCTGGCGCCCCGGTGTCGGGCGGGCGGCACCCTGCGAGCGGCGGCGGCCTCACCTTCGGTCGGGCATCGCACGACGCCTGGGCGGTGCTGCGAACCGCCGCAGGAGTTGCACTGATCGCGCTCGCGGCGCTCGTTCCGGTGGCTCTTCTGGCCGGTTTGTTCGCGTGGTTGGCGCTCACGTGGCGCCGCCGCCAGCGCGAGCAGGCGCTGGACGCGACCTGACGTCTGTCGGGTGAGATCGCTGAAACTCGAGCACCGCTGGCGCCGTGTGGTATCAACGCTTGTGTGTCGGTGACCACACGAAGCGAGGACACGATCGCGCTGCTGCGTCGTGTGCCCGTGTTCGCCACGCTGCCGGAAGAGGACCTGGCACGGGTCGCCGACGTCGCGGTGCCGCGACGATTTGGTGCCGGCGAGGTCGTCTTCCACGAGAACGATGAAAGTGACACGTGCTACATCGTGCGGTCCGGGCAGGCCCGTGCAACGCGGGGCAACCCCGACGGCCGCTCGATCACGCTCGCGAACTTCGGGCCCGGCGACATCTTCGGAGAACTGGCGATGTTCGACAACGAGCGGCGCTCTGCGACGGTCGAGACGACCGTCGATCACCGATGTGATCGCGATCCTCGGCGGGGATATGCGCCGGTTGATGCGCGAGCACCCTGAGATCGGCGTCAGGCTGATCGCCGCGCTGGCCCAGCGGCTGCGGGCGACCAACGAGCGCCTCGCTCGCCAGTCGTTCCAGACCGTTCAGAGCCGCGTCGCATCGGTGCTCGCTGCAGATGGTCGGATGCCGCCCGGACCCAGGGCGCTGGCGACGGCGACGTCCTGATCACCTCGACGCAGGCCGACCTCGCACAGCTGGCCGGCTCCTCCCGCGAGTCGGCAAGTCGTTTCCTGGCCGTGCTCGAGCGCGCCAAGTCATCACCCAGGGCCGCGGCCGCCTGATCGTGCACGATGCCGAAGCGCTGGGGCGCTACGTCTCTGAGCCCGAAGGACCGAGAAGGAATTCTCGGCCGGCGGCGTCGTCGTTCGCGGTGACGAGGTGGTCGTGATCGGCCCGTGAAGCGTGCCGCCAGCGGTGATCACGTCCTCGGCCTGCCGAAGGGCCATCCCGAGCCCGGTGAGACCGCTGAGCAGGCGGCGGCGCGCGAGGTGCGCGAGGAGGCCGGGGTGTGGGGCGAGATTCGTCGAATCGCTCGGCGAGGTCGCATACACCTACGAACGCCGCGGCCGCGCCGTTGCCAAGCGGGTCGCGTTCTTCCTGATCGAGTACCGGTGCGGGTGACCTCGCCGATCACGATCACGAGGTCGAGGAGGCACGCTGGATGCCACTGACGGAGGCCGGCGCGGCGCTCACCTACGCGGGCGAGCGGGAGATGGTGTCGCGCGCTCTGTCGCGAAACGCGCTCCGACCGGTAGGCTGGGCCGGTGCGCGTACTCAACTTCTATTCGTCGGTGTTCGCCGACCAGCTCCGTCGGGGGCGCAAGACCGCCACGATCCGGCTGGGCGACAAGTCCCACAAGTACCGCAAGAACGACTGCGTGCTCGTCACCATCGGCTATCAGCACTCGCCGCGCGAGAAGATCTTCCACGCGGTGATCGACCAGGTCGAGGTCAAGCGTGTCCAGGACCTCTCGCCCGTGACATCGAACACGACAACCCCGAGTTCCGCCGGGTCGACGAGATGGTCCATTTCCTTGAGCAGATCTACGGCCGCAAGGTGTCGATGGACGACACCGTGACCGTCGTGCGCTTCTCGCAGATCATCGAGAACCCGCCGGAGCTGCGCGACCGGATCCACGGGCTCGGAGGCGCCCGCAACTGAGCTGCGGCGGCGGGTCGCGATCGACTCGCCGGGCCGTCGTCAGCGCAGCCTGCGACGGCGTCTCGCTCAGCTGAGAATCCGCTGCGACGTGACGGCGGCCAGGAACGCCTCGCCGCTGCCCGCGAGCGTCTCAAGCACCGAGTGCGCCTGTCTGCAGGAACGCGTTCGGCGAGGGGCAACCCCATAGTCGATCCGTGCGACCGTGTGGTCTGCCGTGATCCACAGCAGGTCGATCGGGAAGCGGACTCCGAAGGTGTGGATCGAGCGACACCTCGGGATCAGCAGACCGATCTCCTGCGCGAGCGCCGGTAGTCGAGCAAGACCGATTCCGCGTACCCACAGCGTGTCGGCCCGAACGATCACCAAGCCGCCCTCAAGCTCCTGCCGGGGCAGTCCCGCGAACCGCTTCTCATAGCCCGCCACTGCGGCCAGCCTACCGGCGGGAGGCCAACACCTGGGCTGGAAGGCGCCCGCTCGGCCCGATTCGACGCTGGGCGAGGGTGCTCATGCCGCCGGCGCCGCGCCTCCTGCCCATCGACGGCAGATCGCTCCGCCGAAATTCTCTTGGCACTCTTCACACCAGAGTGCCAAATGCACGGCCGGAACAGCTATAGTTCGGGCGCACCTTGGCACTCTCACCCTGAGAGTGCCAACGATGGATATCAACCCACCCGGAGGTCTCAGTACATGAGTCTCAAGCCACTGGGCGATCGTTTGATCGTCCGTGCGATCGAGGAGGAGGAGACGACCGTTAGCGGCATCGTCCTCCCCGACACCGCCAAGGAAAAGCCCCAGAAGGGCAAGGTCATCGCCGTCGGCGACGGCAAGATCAATGAGGACACCGGCAAGCGGACCCCGCTTGATGTCGCCGAGGGCGACGAGGTCCTGTACAGCAAGTACGGCGGAACCGAGATCAAGGTGGACGGCGAGGAGCTCCTCGTCCTCCGCGAGTCCGACGTTCTGGCAAAGGTTCAGTAAATGGCACACAAGGAACTCAAGTACGACGTTGAGGCCCGTAAGGCGCTGGAGGCAGGCGTCGACGCAGTCGCCAACGCGGTGAAGGTCACGCTCGGTCCGAAGGGCCGTTACGTCGTCCTCGACAAGAAGTTCGGCGCTCCGACGATCACCAACGACGGTGTCACGATCGCTCGTGAGATCGAGGTTGAGGACGTCTTCCAGAATCAGGGTGCGCAGCTGGTGCGCGAGGTCGCGACCGCGACCAACGACGTCGCCGGTGACGGCACCACGACGGCGACCGTGCTGGCCCAGGCGATCGTTCGCCAGGGTCTGAAGAACGTCGCCGCCGGCGCCAACCCGCTGGCGCTGAAGCGCGGCATCGAGAAGGCCGTTGAGCAGGTCGTCAAGAACATCGCCGATCAGGCGAAGGAGATCTCCGGACAAGGACCAGATCGCCCGCGTCGCCACCATCTCGGCCGGTGACGAGGAGATCGGCGACGTGATCGCCGATGCCATCGAGAAGGTCGGCAAGGACGGCGTGGTCAACGTCGAAGAGGGCCAGACCTTCGGCATGGACCTCGAGTTCACCGAGGGCATGCAGTTCGACAAGGGCTACATCTCGCCCTACATGGTCACCGACCAGGACCGCATGGAGGCCGTCCTCGAGGATCCCTACATCCTCATCGCCAACCAGAAGATCGGCTCCGTCCGTGACGTGCTGCCGGTGCTGGAGCAGACGATCCAGTCGGGCAAGCCGCTGCTGATCATCGCCGAGGACGTCGAGGGCGAGTCCCTCGCGACCCTGGTCGTGAACAAGCTGCGTGGCACCTTCACCGGCGTCGCCGTCAAGGCGCCGGGCTTCGGCGATCGCCGCAAGCGCATGCTGGAGGACATCGCGATCCTCTCCGGCGGCGAGGTCATCACCGAGGAGATGGGTCTCAAGCTCGAGAACACCCAGCTCTCGCAGCTCGGCCGCGCCCGTCGCGTCGTCGTCGCCAAGGACACCACGACGATCGTCGACGGTGCCGGTGACAGCGACGCGATCAAGGGCCGGATCAACCAGATCAAGACCGAGATCGAGACGCACCGACTCGGACTTCGATCGCGAGAAGCTCCAGGAGCGCCTCGCCAAGCTGTCGGGCGGCGTCGCCGTGGTCAAGGTTGGCGCAGCCACCGAGACCGAGATGAAGGAGAAGAAGCACCGCGTCGAGGACGCGCTGCAGGCCACCCGCGCCGCCCTCGAGGAGGGCATCGTGCCGGGCGGCGGTGTCGCGCTGCTGCAACGCCCAGAAGGCGCTGAGGCTCGACGAGATCGAGGGCGCGGACGAGCAGACCGGCGCGCAAGATCGTGCTTCGCGCGCTGGAGGAGCCGCTCCGTCAGATCTCGGAGAACGCGGGCCTCGAGGGCTCGGTCGTCGTCAACGACGTCCGCAAGGCGAAGCCAAGGGCCAGGGTCTCAACGCCGCCAACGGCGAGATCGTCGACCTGATCGCCGAGGGCATCATCGACCCGGCCATGGTCACGCGCTCCGCGCTGCAGAACGCCGCGTCGATCGCCAAGAACATCCTGACCACCGAGGCGATCGTCGCCGAGGTCCCGGACAAGGATGCCGGCGGCGGCATGGGCGGCGGCGGTATGCCCGACATGTCGGGGATGATGTAAGCCGCAACTCAGCGGCTGTTGCTTGGAGAGGGCTCGGCCTTGCGGCCGGGCCCTCTGCTGTTTGCGCCCCGGGAGGGGGATCGCTCAGGTGCCGATGAATTCGAGCCGGTTACCGAACGGATCGTGGGCATGGAACCGCCGGACCCCCGGCATCGAGAGGCCGTCGTCGAGATCAACCTCGACACCCGCGTCGCGCAGGCGACCCAAGAGCGCGTCGAGCTGATCCGCGGACACTGCGAAACCCGGATGCGCCTTCCGTGCGGGTGCGAACTCCGCCTCGACGCCGATATGCACCTGTTGGCCGGCATGCAGGACGAACCAGACACCGCCGCGCCCCGCGAGCGCAGGCGGCTTGCCGACCTCCTCCAGACCCAGCAGCACGCCGTAGAACCGGCGCGCCTCGGACTCACACCCAGACGGGGCGGCCAGCTGGACGTGATCCAAGCCGATGATCGTCATCGACTCGACAATAAATAACGGGCCCGGTGGGGGCGTCCACCGGGCCCGTTGCTTGGTGCGACTCGAACCGGGGGCGTCCGTCGAGTCGCGGTTATGGTTGCGGTCCTAAGCGGGGGCGTCGCGCGGACCGCGGCTAAGAGGAACTGCGTTTCCAAATTGGAGCAGATCCATTTGCAGAGGAAAGGATGCCCCCGGTGAATCCGATTGAAACCTGGATTCCGAAAAAGTTTTTCCGAGGTACGGAAACGAACCAAGCGCTGCCTCAGCGGGCGACGCCGCTGCGGGAGACGAGTTCCCCGTAGACCCCGCGCGTGCGTCCGGCGACCTCAGCCCAGTCGAACCTGAGCACGTGCTCGCGGGCCTCGGCGATCAACTGTGCACGGGCCTCGTCGTCGGTCAGGACGCGTTCGAGGATGCCTCTCAGCGCTTCCGAATCATCGGCGCGGAACCGCAGCGCCGCGGTGCCGTCCGCCGGCACCACCTCACGCAGGCCACCCGTATCGGCGACCACGCAGAGACAGCCGGAGGCCATCGCCTCCAGCGCGACCAATCCGAACGGTTCGTAAATGGAAGGCACGATCACGAGGTTGGCGACCCGGTAGAGCGAATGCAGCATGTCATCGCCGACCCAGCCGAGAAACGACCCGTAGCGCTGCAGTTGCAGACGCGTCGCCTGCGCCTTGAGCTCGGACTCGGCCGTCCCCGTGCCGGCGACGACGAAGCGGACGTTGCCGGTGCGCTGGATCACCGGAGCGAGCGCGTCGAGCGCCAGGTGAAAGCCCTTCTCGTAGACGAGGCGGCCGACCATCAGCACCAGCAGATCCTTCGGGCGTGCGAACCGAGCTCGAAGCGCCACGAGATCGGCGCTGCCCGCGACCGGTTCCAGGTCCGCGGGGTCGATCCCGTTGGGGATCACCGTGACCTTCTCCCGGGCGACTCCGAACACGCGCGAGACGTGGCCGGCCATGTATTCCGAGCAGGTGATCACGTGATCTGCGCGGCGCACCATCCGCCGCTCGATCCCGTGAATGTGGGACTGCGGGTGCTTTTGCACCCAGCCCTGGTGGCGTCCGAACTCAGTGGCGTGCACCGTCACCAGCCACGGATGACCCGCGGCGCGCGCGACCTGCTCGGCCGCGTCGGCAACGAGCCAGTCGTGGGAGTGGACGAGATCGAAGTCGAGCCGCTCGCACAGCTCGGTGCCGGCGGCCGACATGTCCCGGTTCATGGCCGCGACCCAGCGGACGAACGCCTCGACCTCCTGCGGGAATTGAGGCTCCTCGACGCGGTGCACGGTAACGCCACGCCGGACCTCCTCGCCCGGCAGGCGACCGCCGCCTCGGGTGAGGACGTGCACGTCGATGCCTGCGGCGACGAGCTGCTCGGACAGCTTTCGCACGTGCCGACCGAGCCCGCCCTCAATGACCGGTGGGTATTCCCAGGACAGCAACAGGACGCGCATCTGCCGTCCGAGACCCTAGACGATCAGCCGAAAACCGGGAACGACGGCGTACCGGCTCAGACGCTCGCGCGCCCCCGGTCGGCGACTGCAGGGTGTGGCGCCATCCGCCGCGCCTCGTGCTGCGCCAGCATTGTCGGCTGGCGGTCACGGCGCTCATGGCCACGGCCCGCGCGTGTCAGGCCCATCGCGGAGGATCGTCGTCTCGGTGTCAGCGAAGGCACCCATTCCCCCGCGCAACGCACCCGGCTAAATCCGCTCGTAAACCGAGAATCCCGCCGGGCCGACCAACCGGCTCAGCGACTCGGACGAGCCGCCGTCGAACCGTCGCTCCTCGCCAGAGAAGACCTCGCACCACCGGCCCGCCGGCAGCCCCGGAACGAGGCGATCCTCGGTGGCGCCGGCGCGTGGCAGCTCCAGGGCGACCAGCACCGCGTCCCCACGGGTGAACACGCAGCCGTACTCCCCCGCGTCGAGCGGCTGATACCCAGCGGCAAATGGTTGCGGCGCCCGCGCCCGCAGCCCGAGCAGCCGGGCGGTGACCCACAGTTTGCGATCGTCGAGTGAGGCGCCAGGATGTCCGCCGCCCTGCAGGAACGCGAGCCGCTCCTGGCGGGCCTCGAAGTCGACTGGCCGGCGGTTGTCGGGGTCGACCAGCGCCCTGAATTCGAGCTCGTCCCCCTGGTAGGTGTCGGGGACTCCGGGCGAGGTGAGCTTCAGGACCAGTTGGGCGAGGATCAGCGGTTCAGCCAACGCGGCCACGCGGTCGACGAACGGCGTGAACGACGCGGTAAAGGAGGCGTCGGCAAGGAGCGCTGCCGTGAACTCCTTGACCGCGGCCTCCCACTCGGTCGATGGGGTGATCCAGTTGCTGTTGCGCTTTGACTCGCGCATCGCCTTCTCGAGGTAGCCGTCGAGCCGATCCCGTTCGATCGGCCATGCGCCGACGAGCGTCTGGAAGATGAAGTACCGCTCGATGTCGTCCGGCGCGAGCCGGTCGTCGACCGTGCTCCGCAGCGACGCCGAGATCGAGAGCCACTCCTCGACGTGTGCCGACCACTCCTCGGGGATCGATGTCAACGCCGCGATCCGCAGCCGCACGTCTCCCGAGCGCTTCGCGTCATGGGTCATCGTCGTCAGCAGCGCCTCCGGGTATTCCGCGGCGCGGGCGGCGTTCGCGGCGTGAAACTCGTCCACCGTGACGCCGAACCGTCCCGGGTCACCGCCGACGTCATTGAGCGCCAGTAGCCGGCCGTAGCGATAGAAGGCGGTGTCCTCGACGCCCTTGGCCATGATCGCGGGGGCGGTCTGCTGGAAGCGTGTGCGAAATGGCCCGGCCGAGGGCGGGTCGTAGGTGCGGTACACCGGTAATGAGGCCAGTGCCAGGGCGATTCCGTCCTTCTCCGCCCCTTCGTCGGTCGTATGCGCCCATGGAGGGGCGAAGAAGGAGTCGGCCTCAGCCTCTCGGATCAGCCGCTCGACCTCCGGCGCGAATGAGCCGGCGGCCTGCTCGAGCTTCGCCTCAAGCGCCCACGCCCCGAACGGCCGCTCATCGCCCGAGACCCGTGACCACAACGAATCGAACACGCCTTCAGCGGCGGGATCGACGAACAGCCCGCACGCGAGATTCAGAAACTCGTAGCCGACCGTCCCGGTCACCGGCCACGATGCCGGCAGCCGCTCGGTGGCGCTGAGAATCTTCTCCACCCACACCCTCATTGCCCCGCCCTCTCGCAGCCGCGAGAGGTACTGCAGCGGATCGGCGAGCCCGTCCGGATGATCGACCCGCAGCCCGTCCACCAACCCATCTCGTACCAGAGACAGGATGAAACTCGACACAGCCTCGAACACCTCGCGGTCCTCGATCCGGATCCCCGCCAGCTCGTCGATGTCAAAGAACCGTCGCCAGCGTCCGGAGACGGGATCGATGTCAAAGAACCGCTCACGCAGGGCCTCCTCGGCCCAGTATCGATTCTCGGGGGCAGCCCCCATATGGTTGGGAACGACGTCGAGGATGATCCCGAGCCCGGCAGCTCGGGCCTGCTCCGACAGCTCCCTGAACCCGGAGTCCCCGCCCAGCGCGTCGGACATCCGCGACGGATCGACGACGTCATATCCGTGAGTCGACCCCGGCCGGGCCTGCAAGGTTGGGGACAGGTAGAGATGCGAGATCCCGAGATCGCGCAGGTACGGCACGAGCTCAGCAGCGGCTGCGAACCCGAACGACGGCGTCATCTGCAGCCTGTAGGTCGCGCGAAGCTCCACGGCTCAGGTTGACCGCCGCAGCACAACCAGCGAGCGCGCCTCGAGCGTGAACTGCGAATGCGCCTCGTGCACCGAGGATCCCGGCTCAAGCCCAGGGTCGAAGCTCGAGAGCTCGAGCGACCAGCTCTCGCCCATGTACGCACGCGGCAGCGTGAACTCGACCTCGTCGGCGCAGGCGTTGAACAGCAGCACGAACGAGTCGTCACGAATCTCCTCGCCCTGCGGCCCCGGGGTCGGGATCGCGTCGCCGTTGAGGAACAGACCGACCGCCGGGTCACCGTCATTCCAATCGCCCTGCGTCATCTTGTGACCGTCGGGCCTGAACCACCAGGCGTCCGGAAGCTGGTCCTCGCCGATCACCGCGCCCTCGAAGAACATCTCGCGCCGGAACACCGGATGCTCGCGTCGCATTGTGATCAGCCGCTTGACGAACGCGTGCAGCTCAGCGCCGCCGTCCTGCAGCAGCGACCAGTCGTACCAGGAGATCTCGTTGTCCTGGCACCAGGCGTTGTTGTTCCCCCCCTGCGTGCGACCGAGCTCGTCACCGCCGAGCAGCATCGGCGTTCCCTGAGACAGCAGCAGCGTCGCCAGGAAGTTGCGCTGCTGTCGGGCCCGCAGCGCCTCGATCTCGGGATCGTCGGTCGGCCCCTCGGCGCCGCAGTTCCACGAGCGGTTGTCGTCGGTGCCGTCGCGGTTGTCCTCCTTGTTGGCCTCGTTGTGCTTGTCGTTGTAGGCGACGAGGTCAGCCAGCGGGAATCCGTCGTGGGCGGTGATGAAGTTGATCGAGGCGAACGGATCACGGCCGTCGGACTGGTAGAGGTCGGATGATCCCGACAGGCGCGAGGCGAACGCGCCGACGCCCGCCTGACCCCGCCAGAAGTCGCGCATCGTGTCGCGGTACATGCCGTTCCATTCCGACCACAGCACCGGGAAGTTGCCGACCTGATAGCCGCCCGGCCCGACGTCCCACGGCTCGGCGATCAGCTTCAGCTGTGACAGGAACGGATCCTGATGGATCACGTCGAAGAACGACGAGAGCCGGTCGACGTCGAACAGCTCGCGGGCCAGGGCGCTTGCCAGGTCGAAGCGGAACCCGTCGACATGGCACTCGATCGCCCAGTAGCGCAGCGAGTCCATGATCAGCCGCAGGACGCTCGGATGCAGCGGGTTGAGCGAGTTGCCCGTCCCCGTGAAGTCCATGTAGTGGCGCGGGTCCTCCGGCATCAGCCGGTAGTAGGACGAGTTGTCGACGCCCTTGAACGACAGCATCGGCCCGAGGTGGTTGCCCTCGGCGGTGTGGTTGTAGACGACATCGAGGATCACCTCGATCCCGGCGCGGTGCAGCGCCTTGACCATCCCCTTGAACTCCCTGACCTGCTCACCGCGCCGGCCGGTGGCGGCGTACTCGGAGTGCGGGGCCAGATAGCCGATCGTCGAGTATCCCCAGTAGTTCGAGAGGCCGCGCTCGGCGAGGAAGCTCTCATCGGCGATGTGATGGATCGGCAGCAGCTCGACGGCGGTGACGCCGAGGTCCTTGAGATACGCGATCGCCGGATCTGAGGCCAGACCGGCATAGGTGCCGCGCAGGTCCTCGCGCACGTCCGGATGGGTCATCGTGAAACCGCGGACGTGGGTTTCGTAGATGATCGTGTCGGCGAACGGGGTCCGCAGTGGCCGGTCGCCCTCCCAGAAGAACGAGTCGTCGATCACGACCGACTTCGGGATCGCCTCGGAATCGTCCTCGTCGTCGGGCTCGAGGTCGGCATCCTCACCGGCGCCCGGCACGTACGGCAGCACGTTGGCGTCCTTGTGGTAATCGACGACACCCTCGATCGCCTTCGCATAGGGGTCGATCAGCAGCTTTGACGGGTTGAAGCGGAACCCCTTCGACGGGTCGTAGGGCCCTTGCACCCGGAACCCGTAGCGCCGCCCGGGACCGATGCCCGGCAGGTAGCAATGCCAGTTCAATGCCCGCCGCTGGGTCATCGGGATCCGCGACTCGTGCCCGTCCTCATCGAACAGGCACAGCTCGACTCCCTCGGCATGCTCCGAGAACAGTGCGAAGTTCGTGCCGCCGCCATCCCACGTCGCTCCGAGCGGGAACGGGGCGCCGGGCCAGACGTCCCTCATTGGGTTGCCTCCGTGCCACCCGGCCCGTTGGCCGGGTGAACCAGCAACGCTCCGGACATGGACGGCAGTTCGATCCGGCCGCGCGCGAGCTTGACCTCGGAACCGGTCGCGAGCCTCATTCGCTGCCCTCGCGCCGGAAGCGTGACCTGCTCCTGGCTGAAGTTGCAGACGAGCTCATAACCGCCCCGCGTGACCCGCAGCCACTTCTGCTGCTCGTCGAGGACGATCGGTCCCGCATCACCGTGTGGCAGCTCGCGGCGGACCGCGAGCAGCTCGCGGTAGAGCGTGGCGATCGCCGGGTCCGGCGAGTGGGTGAGCTTGGACGCTTCAAACGTCTCAACCGATTGCGGGTCGGGAATCTCGTGGCCGAACGAGGCGAACGCCGCGAACTCCTTGCGCCGGCCGACCCGGGTCGCGTCCGCGATCCGCTTGTCGATGTGGTCGCAGAAGAACTGAAAGGGTGCGTTCTCCCCGTACTCCTCGCCCATAAACAGCATCGGTGTGAACGGAGACAGCAGCGTGCAGAACGCGGCCAGCGGCCTGGCCGCTGCCGGGAGCCGGTCGCCGAACGCACGGTTACCGACCTGATCGTGGTCCTGGCAGAAGACGACGAACCGCTCGGCCGGAACGTCGCCGGCCGGTGCACCGAACCGTCGTTTGCGAAACGTCGAGTAGCCGCCGTCATGGACGTGGGGGCGGTCGAACGCCTTTGCCAGCTGCGCAACCTGACCGAACTCGGCGTAGTAGCCGTCGTGCTCGTCGGTGATGAGGGTGCGCAGTGCATGGTGAAAGTCGTCCGCCCAGGCGGCGTCGCAACCATAACCGCCCTTGCTCTCAGACCGCACGACCCGCGGATCGTTGAGCCCGGACTCGGCGATCACGAGCGCCCGGCGGTCGATCGCATGGACCCGGCGTGCCACCTCGGCGACGATGTACTCGGCGCTCGAGTCGAAGATCGCGTGGATCGCATCGAGGCGCAGGCCGTCGACCCCGTAGTCCCGGATCCAGCCCTCGGCGGACTGGGCGACCCACTCGCGGACGCCGCCGCAGTCGGCGTCGTCGTAGTTGATCGCGGCGCCCCAGGGGGTGTCGTAGCGATCGGTGAAGTACGGACCGAAGCTGCGCAGGGCGCGGTTGCCGGAGGCGCCAACGTGGTTGTAGACGACGTCGAGGATCACCGCCAGGCCAGCCTGATGAGCGGCGTCGATCAGTTGCTGGAAGCCGGCAGGCCCGCCGTAGGAGGACTGCGCCGAGCTGATATAGACGCCGTCATAGCCCCAGCCGCGTGTGCCGGGAAACTCGGCGATGGGCATCACCTCGATCGCGGTGATCCCGAGCTCGGCGAGGGCGCTCAGGTATGGGATCGCACCGGTGAACGTGCCCTCCGGGCTGAACGTGCCGACGTGCAGTTCGTAGATCACCTGGTCACGCAAACGTTTCGGGGCGAAACGCTGCACCGGCGCCGGCCCGTAGACACGCGAGGATCCGCGCAGGCCGTATGGCTGCCAGCGCGTGGCGGGGTCCGGCAGGCGGCGGCCGTCGACCCGGTAGGCGTAATCGGTCCCCGGCGGGGCCTCGGCGATCAGTGAGTAGACGCCGCCGCCTTCGGACTCGAGCGCCAGCGGCGTCCCGCGAGCCGGCGGTTTCGACGAAGGGTGGGCCCGCAGGCCCACCATCAATTCCAGCTCGATCGTCTCCGCGCGTGGGGCCCACACGCGGAACTCGGTCCGGCGTTCGTCGAGCGGCCGCGCTCCCAGCGGCCGCTCCCAGGGGAGTGCGCTCAACGTGCCGGCACCAACCAGAGCGCTGCCAGCGGCGGTAGCGTCACCTCTGCGGAGAACTGCTGGTTATGCCACGGGACCGGCTCCGCCTCGACGCTGCCGTAGTTGCCGGAACCGGTGCCGCCGTAGAGATCGGCATCGGTGTTCAGCACCTCGTTCCAGCGGCCCGAGCGGGGCAGACCGAGTCGGTAGAGCGGCCGTGGGACCGGCGACAGGTTGGCGATGAACACCATCACCTCGGAGCCGTCGCGATTCTGGCGCGCAAAGGCGACGACGTTGCCGTCGGCGTCGTTGGGCTCGAGCCAGTAGAAGCCCGCCGGCTCTGCGTCGAGCGCCCACAGCGCGGGCGTGTCCCGATACACGTGGTTGAGGTCGCGGACCAGCGACTGGATGCCGGCGTGGTCGGGGTTCTCGAGCAGATGCCACGGCAGCGAGCCCTCGGCGCGCCACTCGTCGGTCTGGGCGAACTCCGATCCCATGAACAGCAGCTGCTTGCCGGGATGCGCCCACATGTAGGCGTACATGGCGCGCAGGTTGGCGAGCTTCTGCCAGTGATCGCCGGCCATCTTCTGGTACAGCGAGCCCTTGCCGTGGACGACCTCGTCGTGGGACAGCGGCAGGATGAAGTTCTCGCTGAACGCGTACATCAGGCTGAACGTCAGCTCGTGATGGTGGTAGCGCCGATAGACCGGGTCCTCCTGGAAGTAGCGGAGGGTGTCGTGCATCCAGCCCATGTTCCATTTGAAACCGAAGCCCAGGCCGCCGACGTAGGTCGGGCGCGAGACGCCAGGCCAGGCCGTCGACTCCTCGGCGGCGGAGATGATGCCGGGCTCGCCGGCGTAGACGACCTCGTTGAGCTCCTTGAGGAACGAGACGGCATCGAGGTCCTCGCGGCCACCGAACTCGTTCGGGACCCACTCACCCGCCTTGCGGGAATAGTCGAGGTACAGCATCGACGCGACTGCATCGACCCGGAGCCCGTCGACGTGGTACTCGCGCAGCCAATACAGGGCGTTGGCGATCAGGAAGTTGCGGACCTCGTGCCGGCCGAAATTGAACACCAGCGTTCCCCAGTCGGGGTGGGCGCCGCGTCGAGGATCGTCGTGCTCGTACAGCGCCGTCCCGTCGAAGCGGGCCAGGGCCCAGTCGTCGCGCGGAAAGTGCGCGGGAACCCAGTCGAGGATCACGCCGAGGCCACGGTCATGCAGCGTCTGCACAAACGCCTTGAACTCGTCCGGGGTGCCGTAGCGGGGGGTCGGCGCGTAGTACCCGGTCACCTGGTAGCCCCACGAGCCGGCGAACGGGTGGGCCATCACCGGCAGCAGCTCGACGTGCGTGAAGCCCATGTCGAGCGCGTAGGAGGAGAGCTCCTCCGCCATCTCCGGATACGTCAGCTCGCGGTTGTCCTCCAGCGAATTCAGCCGCCAGGAGCCGAGGTGAACCTCGTAGATCGAGACCGGGCGCTCGAGCGGCAGCGTCTCCCTGCGCTGGGTGATCCACTTGGCGTCGTCCCAGGTGTGAGTCGAGCTGCTGACGATCGACGCGGTCAGCGGCGGCATCTCGGTTTCGAACGCGTACGGGTCGGCCTTCAGCCGGATCTCGCCCGACGTGGTGACGATCTCGAACTTGTAGTGGGCTCCGGCTTCGACACCCGGCAGGAACAGCTCCCAGATGCCCGTCTGGCCGAGCACGCGCATCGGGTGGGCGTTCCCGTCCCAGAAGTTGAAGTCGCCGACGACGCTGACCGAGCGGGCGGCCGGGGCCCACACCGCAAAGGCGGTGCCGGTGACGTTTTCATGGGTCTTCGGGTGCGCCCCGAGGAATTCGTAGAGGCGCTCGTGACGGCCTTCGCCGATCAGGTGCTGATCGAGCTCGCCGAGGGTCGGTAGGAACACGTAGGGGTCGATCTGCGTGTGGGTCCCGTCGGCGCCGTAGTCCGCCTCGACCTCGTAGGAGAGCGGCAGGGTCCTGCCTTCAACGATCGCCTGGAAGACGCCCGCCGGGTGCAGCTGCTCGAGCCGGACGCTGGTGCCGTCCTCGAGAATCGCGGTGACCGCGCTGGCATTCGGGCGCAGCGCTCGGATCAATACCCCGTCGGGCGTCGGGTGGGCGCCCAGCACACTGTGCGGGTCCGCCAGTTCACGCCGGACCAGGGGCCCGATCTCATATCCGGCTGTGGTTCCCGTCATTGCGCCTCCAACAGTCGCTCGATGCCCGCCACCGGGATAGCTACCCAATCTGGGCGGTTATCGAGCTCGTATTGGAGCTCGTAGAGAGATTTTTCGAGCTCGAACAGGTTCAGCAGGTTGCGGATCTGCGGCTCGGTCCCGGGAAGCAGCGACGGATCGACCGTGCTCAGGTACGCCGTCAGGAACCGATCTCGGGCCTGCTCCTCAAACCCGTCGGGCGTTTTGCGGCCACGCTGCAACTCGACCGCGGAGGCTGCGTAGGCGAACGAGCGCAGCATGCTCGCGACGTCACGCAGAGGCGAGCGTTTCTTGCGGCGCTCGTTGAGCGGCCGAGCTGGCTCGCCCTCGAAATCGAGCAGCACCCAGCCGTTCTCCGTCTCCAGCGTCTGGCCGAGGTGGTAATCGCCGTGCGTGCGGATGTAGCGGCCACCGCTGCCGATCTGCGGCCGCGAGGTGATCCGCTCGCGGACCTCCTGAAACCGTCCGGCGATCGGCCCGACCCGCGGGTCGTCCTGCGGCAGATGGGCGAAGATCCGCTCGATCTCCTCGTCGATCGTGGCGGTCAGCAGCCCGATCGATTCGGTACTGGGCTCCTCGGGGGAGAATGCGGGATCGCCGGCGTCGGTGCTGAGAACGTTGTGCAGTTCGGCGGTGACCGCTCCGAGGCTCTCGAGCCGATCGAGGAACCGTTCCGGGTTGGTGGGGATCTCCTCGAGCGCCAGGAGCCAGCCGTCGGTCCCGCCGCGCACGAACCGCTGAACGATCCCGAGGGTCGATGCCAACGCACCGCCCTCGTACTCGTACCAGCCGTGCAACGGTGCGATGTTCGGGAAGCCCGCGGCGGTCAGGAAGCGCAGCATCTCGAGGTCGGGGTTGATGCCCGGTTCCAGCCTGCGGAAGACCTTCAGGACGAGCCGTTCGCCGAACACGATCGAGGTGTTGGACTGCTCGACGCCCATCGCCCGGACCTGTTTGAGCTCTCGCGAGCCGTCGCTGAGGTGGTGCGCGTGGTCGTCCGCGGCGCGGACATGAAGGAAGCAGAAGCTCCCCGTCGTGCCCTCGAGCTCGCGACCATGCTCGATCGCCTCGAGCATCGCCAGCGCGTGATCGGGCTCCGTGACCGCGTCGAAGTCGATCTCCCCGCCGGGTGTGAGGCTCAGTGGCAACTGGTACAGCTCGTGGGTGCCGGTGGCGAACGTCGCCTGGGCCAGGGCCAGCACCAGGTCATCTGTCAGCTGCGCCTGCTCGATGATCTCGACGCCCGCCAGTGAGCGGGTCTTCGAGGCGAACCAGCGCTGCGACCGCAGCCAGTCGGGGAGCGTCTCTGAGTCGAGGATCGTGCCCAGCTCCTGGGAGACGGTCGGCGGGGTCTGGGGATCAGCCATCCGCTCTGTCCTTCCCGTCGTCGACGAGCGAGAACCAGTAGAAGCCGCGCGGCGCAAAGGTCAGCAGATACGGCAGATCCCCGATCGGCGGGAACCGCGAGTTGCCGAGCATCTCCACGGGTGTGCGCCCACGGTGGGCGCTGAGATCGAGCTCCACCGGCTGCGCGGAGCGCGCGAGGTTGTGGACGCAGAGAACAAGATCATCCTGAAAGCTGCGGATCAGAGCGAAGATCCGCGGATTCGAGGTCGGGATCGGCTCGTAGGTCCCGAATCCGAACACGGGATGCTGCTTGCGGAGTGCGATGAACTTGTGCATCCACCGCAGCAGGCTCGTCGGGGTGCGGAGCTCGGCCTCGACGTTAACGGCCTGAAAGCCATACACGGGGTCCATCAGCGGCGGCGCGTACAGCTGCGCGAAGTCGGCCTGCGAGAAGCCTCCGTTGCGGTCCCCGGTCCACTGCATCGGGGTGCGGACGCCGTCGCGGTCACCCAGGAAAACGTTGTCCCCCATCGCAATCTCGTCGCCGTAATAGAGCACCGGCGAGCCCGGCAAACTGAACAGGATCGCGGTCATCAGCTCGATCTCGTCACGACCGTTGTCGAGCAGCGGCGCCAGCCGGCGGCGGATCCCGAGGTTGAGCTTCATCCGCGGGTCCTTCGCGTACTCGGTGTACATGTA
Organism: uncultured Conexibacteraceae bacterium; assembly: GCA_963778315.1. Classification (GTDB taxonomy): domain Bacteria; phylum Actinomycetota; class Thermoleophilia; order Solirubrobacterales; family Solirubrobacteraceae; genus Palsa-465. Next base: position 245,890 of record CAVZTZ010000003.1, read on the forward strand.
GTCACGTTCCTCGTCGGTCACCATCTCCAGCGTCAACTCGTCGTGGTTGCGCAGGAACAGGCCCCACTGGCAGCTCTCGGGGATCGCCGGCGTGCGGTCGAGGATCTCGTAGATCGGGGTCGCCTGCTCGCGGCGGACAGCCATGAACATCCGCGGCATCACCGGGAAGTGGAACGCCATCTGGCACTCCTCGCCATTCGGGCCGAAATACTCGACCACGTCCTCGGGCCACTGGTTGGCCTCCGCCAGGAGCACCCGGTCCGGGTAGCTCTCCTCGATCTCCTTACGTACCCGCTGCAGGTAGGCGTGGGTTTCGGGCAGGTTCTCGCAGATCGTGCCCTGCCGCTCGAACAGGTATGGGACGGCGTCCAGCCGGAAGCCATCGAGGCCGAGGTCCAGCCAAAACCGGAGCACGTCGAGCATCGCCTGCTGAACCTCGGGATTGTCGAAGTTGAGGTCCGGCTGATGCGAGAAGAACCGGTGCCAGTAGTACTCGCCGGTGGTCTGGTCATACGTCCAGTTCGACTGCTCGGTGTCGATGAAGATGATTCGCGCGTCCTGATACTTCTCGGGGGTGTCGGACCACACGTACCAGTCGCGCTTGGGGTTGTCGCGGCTGGAGCGCGACTCTTGGAACCACGGATGCTCGCTGGAGGTGTGGTTCATCACCAGGTCGGCGATCACGCGAATCTGGCGGGCATGAGCGGCCTCGATCAGGTGTCTGACGTCCTCGACGGTGCCGTAGTCCGGATGGACCTTGTAGAAGTCGGAGATGTCGTAGCCGCCGTCCCGCAGCGGCGACTCGTAGAACGGCAGCAGCCAGATGCAGTCGATTCCCAGCCACTGCAGGTAGTCGAGCTTCTCGGTCAGGCCGCGCACGTCGCCGGAGCCGTCGCCGTTGCCGTCGTAGAACCCGCGGATGTGAATCTCGTAGAAGACGGCCCGTTTGAACCACAGCGGCTCGGACTCGAACCACTGGCTGGTCTGCGCGAAGCTGGGCTCGGGCTCGGAGCCGTTGGCGTCAATCTGCTGGGTCACGCGCTCGGGTTCGTGCGTTGCGGCCATTGCGTCAATGCTCCACTGCCGCGACGTGCGACTGTCCGGGATTCAGCCGGACGTAGTTGGGACCCAGCCGCCAGCTGAAGCGGTCCTGACTGACGTGGTCTCGGACTCCGAAGACCGGGGGGAGGTTGAGCTCCGCCGGGAGCACGATCAGGCCCTCCTGAACGTTGTGCGGGTCGATGTTGACGATCGTGATCACGGTGTCTGCGCCGTGCTGCTTGGCGTACGCGATCAGGCCGTCGTTGGCGGTGTCGAGGAAGCGGATGTTGTCGAAGTGCCGGAGCGCCGGGTGCGCGTTTCTGGCGGCGTTGATCTTCTGGATCAGGGGCAGCAGGGGGCCGTCGAGCGTGCGCTGTTTGATCTCGTACTTCTCGGAGTGGAGGTACTCCTCCGAGCCCGGTTTCACCGGGACGTTCTCGCAGTCTTCGAAACCGGAGTAGATCCCGTAGCTCGGGCTCAGGGTCGCCGCCAGGACAAGCCGCGCCTCGAACGCCGGGCGACCGCCGTGCTGCAGGTATTCGTGGAGGATGTCCGGGGTGTTGGCGAAGAAGTTGGGGCGGAAGTACAGGTGCTCGTCGGTGTAGGCGAGCTGGCTGACGTACTCGGTCAGCTCGTAACGGGAGTTCTTCCAGGTGAAGTACGTGTAGGACTGGCTGAAGCCGACCTTCGCCAGGTGGCGCATCACCGCCCGGCGCGTGAACGCCTCAGCGAGGAACACGACGTCCGGGTCCTTGGCATGCACCTGCTCGATTGCCCAGGCCCAGAACGGCGCCGGCTTCGTATGCGGGTTGTCGACGCGGAAGATCTGGACGCCGAGGTCAACCCAGTGGATGAGGGCATCGAGCAGTGCCTGCCAGAGCCCTCGCCAGTCCTCGCAGTCCCAGTTGACGTTGTAGATGTCCTGGTAGCGCTTGGGCGGATTCTCGGCGTACTTGAGCGTTCCGTCGGGACGGTGGTGGAACCATTCCGGGTGTTCGGTCAGCCACGGGTGGTCGGCGGAGCACTGGATCGCGAAGTCGAGTGCGATGTCGACGGCGTTTTCGCGGGCCGTGCTGATCAGGCTTCTCAGCTCCTGCTCGGTGCCGAGCTCCGGATGGATCGCGTCATGGCCGCCGTGCTCATCGCCGATCGCCCACGGAGAACCGGGGTCGTTCTCGGCTGCGGTCAGGGAGTTGTCGCGGCCCTTGCGGTTGGTATGGCCGATCGGATGGATCGGGGGCAGGTAGATCACGTCGAAGCCGAGCTCTTTGAGCCGAGGGATCTGGTCCTCGACCCCGCGAAAACCGCCCCAGGATCGGGGGAACAGCTCGTACCAGGCACCGAACCGGGCCCGCTCTCGGTCGACATGAAGGGGCAGCGGGCCGAGCGTCGTCAGACCGTCGCGGGGGTCGTGGGCGGCGGCTGCCGCGTAGACCGCGTCACTGAGCGCGGCGCTCGGATCGTCGTGCTCATCAAGCTGGCGGATCGCCGCGTTGAGCGCATCCACAGCCTCGGCGTCGCCGGCGGCCTGGGCGCGGATCGTCGCCTCCTCGAGCAGCAGCCGACCTTCGGAGATCTCGCCGGACAGGTCGGGTTGAGCCGCCGCGAGCTTGCGCTGGAGCTCGTCGCGCCAGGTGCCGAAGTGGTCGACCCAGGCAGCGATCTCGTACTCCCAGTCGCCTTTTTCTGAGACGGTGAACTCTCCGGCCCAGCGGACACCGTCCTCGTGAGCGTCGATCTGGCGCAGCGGCGCCTCCTGATGATCGGCGCTCCTGGCGCCGGCCGGACGGTAGCTGGCGACGGCAAGGATCTGGTCGTGGCCGTCGCGGAAGATGTCGGCCGAGACCGCGACGGTGTCGCCGGCGCAGAGCTTGACCGGATACTGGCCCCCGTCGACTGCCGGCTGCGGATATTGGATCACGATCCGAGCGGGCCGGTTCGTCGGGGGCGCCGGGGACTCGGGGGATGAAGTGCGTGCCAGGTCTGTTGGAGTGACCGCTGCGCCGAACGAAGCCATGGTTGCAAGTAAACCCTTCATGCGATCCGGTAAACAAGCGATTTCGTGAACAGGCCATCGTTATGTCCGAGATGACGACCTTTCTTGCATGCCAGATGACGACCCGTTCTCCGCGCAGATGACGATCCTCTCCGGAGGCCGGCGATGAGCGGCTTCGACCGCACGAGCGGTGTTCTGCTGCACGTCACCTCGCTCCCCGGTGGCCGTCTCGGACGCGAGGCGTACCGGTTTGTCGATTGGCTCGCTGAGGCCGGTCAGAGCTGGTGGCAGGTGCTACCGCTTGCCCCGCCCGACCGCTACCGCTCGCCCTACAAGGCCGCCTCCGCGTTTGCCGCGTGGCCAGGGTTGCTGGCCGCCCCGCGGGCGCGGGTGTCGACGGCGGAGGCGCTGGAGTTCCGAGACCGCGAGTCCTACTGGATCGATGATTGGGCGCGGCTGGGGCGCGGGCGGTTCAGTGATCTGGTCGCCGACCAGGTCCGGTTCGAGCGGGAATGGAGGGCGCTGCGCTCGTATGGGGCCGAACGGGGTGTGCGGTTGTTCGGTGATGTCGCGATCTACGTGGCGCCCGGCAGCGTCGACCACCGCGCCCATCCCGCGTTGTTCGCTGACGGTGACGTCTCCGGCGCACCCCCCGACGCCTTCAGCGACCTGGGTCAGCTGTGGGGCAATCCCCTGTATGACTGGAGCGAGCTGCGCCGGACCGGGTACGAATGGTGGGTGCAGCGCCTGCGGCGGACGCTGGCGCTGTTCGATGCTGCGCGGCTCGATCATTTCCGCGGGTTCGTCTCCTACTGGGCGGTGCCCTCCGGGGATCCGGACGCTCGGGGCGGCCGCTGGCGCCGCGGCCCCGGTCTGTCTCTGTTTGAGGCATTTCGTCAGTTGCTCGGCGATGACCTGCCGCTGGTCGCTGAAGATCTCGGCGTGATCACACCTGCGGTGCGGGCGTTGAGGGATGGGCTTGCGCTGCCCGGAATGGTCGTCCTGCAGTTCGGCTTCGATCCCGGAGCCGTTGTCTGGAGCCCGCACGCGTTCGCGAACCATGCCGTGAACCGGTTCGTCTACACCGGCACGCATGACCACGACACGGCGCTGGGCTGGTACGCGTCACTTGACGACTCGAGGCGCCGCAGGGTTGACCGTGTCTGCGCTGAGGCCGGAATCGATGACGAGGAGCCATGGTGGCGGCTCGTTCGGCTGTGCCTGGCCTCGGCCTCGGTCGTCTCGATCGTCCAGGCCCAGGATGTGCTGGGCCTGGGGTCCTCGGCGCGGATGAACGATCCCGGCCGTCCCGGGGGCAATTGGAGGTGGCAGATGTCCCCGGGCGCTCTGACCGCCGATATGGCCTCCCGGCTGCGGGCGGCGACCGAGGTCGCCGGCCGGCTACCAAGTTCGTAGCCACGGCCGGCGCTTCCCAGTCCGGAGCCCCGGGTTGTGCGCTTCCGGGTCCGAAGCCATGGTCGGCGGGGATGAAGGTGCTCACCCGGCCGGTCCAGACCTTCCACCCGCCGGACGAGGGACCACCGTCCAAGCGGCTCAGATGGGCGATCCGCCCCGGCCGCGCTCAGTGACGGGACGTGGCAGGCGCTTGCAGAGCTGCCCGCACCCGCCACCACGCAAGCCGCACGTTCTCCTTGGTCGACCGATAGGCGTAGGTCAGGTCCGCTCGCAGCCGCGCCACCGGCGTTGTTGTGTACATGATCAGGCTCCACGGCCGGACGCGCACTTCCATTCCCTCCGCGGCGAGGCGATCGAGCGCGGCCTCGGCGATCGCGATCTGACCGAATGCCGTTGGGTGGACCCGGTCGGGCATCAGCACGGTGCGTCCGCCGAACCGCCGCAGGTTCACAACGATGGCGCCGCGCCGCCGTGCAACGCGCTCGATCACGCGATTGGTCCGTTCAATCAGGCCGGGGTCACGCGGACGACCCATCTGCAGCGGAATCGTGACCAGCACGGTCCGCTCGCAGCGAACGGTCAGAAATGCCGTGGCGATCTCAAGCGACTCCTCGAAGGACTCCAGCGAGAACCCGGGGCGCAGGATGTCGTTGGTGCCGATGTAGAGGCATCCGAGCTCAAAGCGAGCCTGATCCCCAACCACCGCAAGGAACCCCGGAATCTGGCTTCTCACGACGTCGCCGACCCTCGCCCCATCGACCGCAAAACCGGTGTACGGCAAGCCCAGGCCGCGGGCGGTCCAGAGCGCCCACGACTGCAGGGCGACGCCCCATTGCAGCTCGCCGCCTCCGTTTGTGATCGAGTCTCCGAACGCCAGCACACCGAGTCGGCATTCACAATTGCTGGCGGCGGACATCGGACTGCGACAGTAGTGATAATCGGACGCCATGGATGGTCGGAGCGACGTCAAGCGTGCCGCCGACGAATTGGCCGCGCGCATCCCCGGGCCGTTGGCGCCACTGGCGCGGTTGGCCTACAACTACGCGTGGTCGTGGCTGCCCGGTGGCGACGAGCTGTTCGCCGCGATCGACGCCGAACGCTTTGACCTGGTGCTGCGCAATCCGGTGCGGCTGCTCAGCGAAGCGAGTGGCCCGGCCCTGCGCAGAGCGGCGAATGACCCGGCCCTGCTCGCCGAGGCCGCACGACTCGAACAGCGCCTGGATACGCTCCTCGCGCAGCCTGCCGGCGAGCACGGACTCGATCCTGCACACCCCGTCGCATTCCTATGCGCCGAGTTCGGCGTTCATGTCTCGCTGCCGGTCTACTCCGGCGGCCTCGGCGCGCTGGCCGGGGACATCCTTAAGGAGGCGTCCGACCTCCGTGTCCCGATGGTCGCCGTGGGGCTGCTCTACGGTCGCGGCTACTTCCGCCAGCGGGTGGACGCCGGCGGCTGGCAGCACGAGTACTGGATCCCGACGGACCCGGAGCGGCTGCCCGCGGCGCTCGTGCGCGACGCCAGCGGCCAGCCGATCACGATCACCGTTCCGATCGGAGGTGAAGAGGTCTCCGCCCGGATCTGGAGGGTCGACGTCGGGCGCGTGCCTCTGTTCCTGCTCGACACCGACTTCCCCGCCAATGATCCGGTCGGGCGGTGGATCACGGGCCGCCTCTACGAGGGCGACACCGACATCCGGCTCGCGCAATACACGCTGCTCGGGGTCGGAGCGGTCCGGGCACTGAAGGCGCTGCAGATCGATCCCGGCGTCCTGCACCTCAACGAGGGCCACGCGATGCTGGCCCCAATCGAGCTCGGGCTCGCCGCCGGCGCCAAGCGCAAGACGGTGTTCACGACCCACACGCCGGTGCCGGCGGGCAACGACTCCTACCCCGCCGATCAGGTCCGCAATGCGCTGAAACTGTTCTTCTCAACCGGCGTGATCAGCCCTGAGGATCTGATCGCGCTCGGACGCACGAACCCCAAGGACGAGGACGAGCGCTTCGGCATCACGCAGGCGGCCCTGCGGCTGAGCCGCGCGGCCAACGGCGTCAGCCGCCGTCACGGCGAAGTGGCCCGTGACATGTGGACCGGGCTCTGGCCGGACGCCGAGCCCGGGCAGGTGCCGATTGGTCACGTCACCAACGGTGTGCACATCCCGACGTGGATCGGCGGCCCGATGCGCGACCTGCTCGACAAACACCTCGGCTCTGACTGGCTCTGGCGTGCAGGCGACGTGAGCACCTGGGAGCCGGTCGATGGCATCTCCGATGCCGAGCTGTGGGATGCGCGGCACCGTCAACGGGCCGAGCTGATCGAGTGGGTTCGCGTCCGCAGCACCCGCGACCGGCTCGAGCGAACCGACACCCCTGGCTACGTCACCTCCGCGGCCCAGGCGCTGCGAGATGACGTGCTGACGATCGGCTTCGCCCGGCGCGTGGCGACCTACAAGCGGCTCGATCTGCTGATTCGCGACCGTGAGTTCGCCCGGGCGCTGCTCTCCGACGGTCGGCCCGTGCAGTTGCTGCTTGCCGGCAAGGCGCACCCGCGTGACGAGGAGGCCAAGCGGGTACTGCAGCGCCTGTTCGACCTGAAGTCCGAGCGGGAGGTCGGTCAGCGAGTCGTGTTCCTCGACGACTATGACCTCGCCACCGGCGCGGCCCTCGTCCGCGGTTGCGACGTCTGGCTGAACATGCCCCGGCCTCCGCTTGAGGCGAGCGGCACCAGCGGGATGAAGTCCGCAGTCAACGGTGGCCTACAGCTGAGCGTGCTCGACGGCTGGTGGGCGGAGGGCTACGCCCCGGGACTCGGCTGGGCGATCCCCGGCGACATCGACGGCGACACGGAGGCTCAGGATCAGCGTGACGCCGCGACCCTGCATCGGCTCCTCTCCGAGGAGGTGATCCCGACGTTCTACGAGCGCGACGCCACCGGGATTCCCGCGCGCTGGCTCGGGCTCGTCCGCGCCTCCCTGAAGGCTCTGGCCCCGCAGTTCAGCGCCACGCGGATGGTTCGAGACTACGTGTCCGGGCCGTATCAGTCCTCGGGTTACTAGACCCCGGCGACCGCCAGCTGAGACCGGTCCCGGTCCGAAATCTGTGACCACTTGCACAGACTGCCATCGCGCAGTATCGGGCAGGGTCAATACGTAGCTATTTCTGACCTTCCACATGAGGAGCGGTGCATTCATGGCCGAACAGACTCGTACCCAACGGCAGGCCGCCGGCAAGAAGGCAGCCGCCACCCGCAAGCGCAGCGCTGCAGCGCGGAGCGCAACCGCCACCAAGCGTGACGCGAAGAAGACCACCACCGAGGCCGGCAACGTCGTCACCCGCTCGATCGATGCGGCTGGCGCCACCGTCGAGGCTGCGGCGCGCCAGGCCGAGCGGCTCGTCAACATCCAGGTTGGCGCGACGCTGACCGCGCGTGATGGAGTGGTTGATCTCCTGAACACCTACACCGATGCCCGCAAGCGCGGCACCCGGCTGAAGAAGTTCGAGCGTCGCGGCGAGACCGCGCTGCGTCGTGGGCGTACCCAGACCGAGCGTCAGGTGCGTACCGCGCGCCGGGACCTTCAGCATGAGCTGACCGACCTGCGGTCAAGCGCCGAGGACCTGGTCTCCCGGACCAACGGCTCGCACTGATCGGAGCTCGCGGGCGTTTATTCGACGTCCGCGAGCCCCCGTGGGCCGGCGCCCACGTAGCGGGCGGTCGGCCGGATCAGCCGAGACTCGCGCTTCTGCTCGAGGATGTGCGCCGACCAGCCGGCCACCCGGGCGCAGGTGAACATCGAGGTGAACAGCTCCGGTGGCACCTGCGCGAAGTCGAGCACGACGGCGGCCCAGAATTCGACGTTGGTCGCCAGCACGCGATCGGGTCGCCGCGCCTTGAGCTCGGCGAGCGCAGCCGCCTCCAGCGCCTCGGCGATCTCGACCGTCGGGGCGTCGAGTTCCTTGGCGGTCCGGCGCAGCACCCGCGCCCGCGGGTCCTCGGCGCGGTAGACGCGGTGGCCGAAACCCATCAGTCGCTCCCGACGGTCGAGGGCGCCTTTCACGTATGTGGAGGCGTCCCCGATCCGCTCGACCTCGTGCAGCATCTGCAGCACCCGGGCGGGGGCGCCGCCGTGCAGGGGTCCCGACAGGGCGCCGACGGCCCCCGATAGGGCGGCCGCGACGTCGGCGCCGGTCGAGGCGATCACGCGCGCCGTGAACGTCGAGGAGTTCATTCCGTGCTCGGCCGCGGAGATCCAGTACGCGTCGATCGCCTTGACGTGCTTCGGGTCGGCCTCGCCGCGCCAGCGCAACAGGAATCGCTCGGGGATCGAACGGGCATCGTCGATCGTTCGCTGCGGGACCGGCGGCTTGCCAATCCCGCGCGCCGACTGCGCGACGAACGACAGCGCCATCACCGATGCACGCGCGAGATCGTCTCGCGCCTGCTGATCGGTGATGTCGAGCAGTTGCCCGAAGCCCCACTGTGGGGCGAGCATCGCCAGCGCCGACTGCACGTCGACGCGAGGATCGCCGGAGTGCACACTGAGCGGGTGCGGTTCGGCCGGAGGCAGGCCCGGCAGCAATGTCCCGTCCACGAGCAGGCCCCAGACCTGCTCGTAGGGGACGCGGCCGACGAGTTCCTCGATGTCGAGGCCGCGGTAGCGCAGGACGCTGCCGTCGCGGTCTGGCTCGGCGATCTCGGAGGCGAACGCAACAACGCCCTCGAGACCGGACTGAACCTCGTCGTAGACGCTCATCGCCGTCACAGGCTACGCTCGAGTGGCCGTGGACGACGCTCTGCTGCACTCATCTGCGCTTGAGCTGGCCGCCATGGTGCGGTCGGGCGCGGTGTCGGCGCGGGAATTGGTGCAGTCGAGCCTCGACGCGATCGAGGCGCTGGAGCCGCGCATCAACGCCTTCACGCACGTTGCCGCCGATCGAGCGCTGGCGACGGCGGCCCAGATTGGACGTGACGATCCGCGGCCGTTCGCCGGAGTGCCGATCGCGATCAAGGACAACCGCGCGGTCGCGGGGATGCCGCTGACGCTGTGCTCCGATCTGCTTGGGGACTACGTGCCCGATCACGACGCCTACCTCGTCAGGCGGCTGCGCAGCGCCGGGTTCGTGATCGTCGGCAAGACCGCGATGCCGGAGAACGGGATCCTGCCGACGTGCGAGTCCCGTCGCAACGGCCCGACGGCCAACCCGTGGGATCTGAGCCGGACGCCGGGCGGCTCGAGCGGTGGCTCGGCGGCGGCGGTCGCGGCCGGGATGGTGCCGATCGCGCACGGCAACGACGGCGGCGGCTCGACCCGGATCCCGGCGGCGTGCTGTGGGCTCGTCGGACTGAAACCGGCGCGCGATCGAATCTCGACCGGTCCCGACGCCGGCCAGAGCTTCCTCGTCTGTGACGGTGTGCTGACCCGTACGGTCGCCGAGACGGCGGCGGTGCTTGACGTGCTCGCCGGCTACGAGCCGGGCGACGCCAGCTGTGCGCCGCCGCCGCCGCAGCCATTCGCGGATGCGGCCCGGCTGATACCGGACCCCTTGCGGATCGGGCTGACGCTGGCGCCGGCGCTTGACTCGGCCTCGCTTGATCCGATCTGCGAGCGGGCCACGCTCGACGCCGCGGCGCTGCTCGAGCAGCTCGGTCACCACGTTGAAGACGTGACGCCACCGTGGGCGAGTGCGGGGTTGCTCGAGGACTTCTCGCGGGCGTTCGGGCCGCTGACAGCGATGGGCACGATCGCCGGCGGTCAGATCGCCGGCCGGGCACCGACGGAGGCCGACGTCGAGCCGCTGACGTGGGGGATGTACGAGCGCGCGATGCAGCAGAACACTCCGGCGTATCTCGCGGCGCAGAATCGGATCGAGCGGTTGGCGCGCGAGATCGTGGCCTACCTGCAGCCGTACGACGCCGTGCTGACGCCCGCACTCGCCCAACGGCCGGTTCCGACCGGGACGATCCATGGACGTGGACCCGATCCATGGGGCAACTACCGCCGTTCGGGCGCCTTCACCCCCTACACCGCGATCATCAACGTCACCGGCCAGCCGGCGATCGCGCTGCCGCTGTTCCACGGGGACGACGGGCTTCCGGCCGCCGTCCAGCTGATCGGCCGGCCGTGGCGTGAGGACGTGCTGCTGTCACTGGCGGCGCAGCTCGAGGCCGCGAGTCCCTGGGCTGACCGCCGCCCGGCGCTGTAGCCAGGGGGAAGCGGGCATGTCGGGTGTCCCCGTAGGGACACCCCAATAACGAGCTACGACAGTCCGAGGACGTCGGAGATCGACCGCGGCTGCACCCCGAGCGACTCCGCGTCAGCCGTGCCGCCGTCGGCGAGCGTTGGGATCGTCAGCAGCTCGGCCTCGTCCCAGGTCGCGAGCGCGGCCGGCCCGAGCAGCAGCTCGGTGGTGTCGAGCAGCCGCCGGGTGAGACGCTCGGGCAGTGGCAGCAGCGGCCGCTCCCGCCCGGCGCTGCGCAGCGCCAGCTCGATCACCCGGCGCTGGGTCAGCGTCTCCGGCCCGGCGAGCTCAAGCCGCCCGGTCGTCTCCCGCTGTAGTGCTGCCAGCACGCAGTCGGCGACGTCGTCTGCCCAGATTGGTTGGGTGGGCGCGCCCCCGCGCCCGGGGATCGGGACGATCGGGAGCAGCGCCATCCGCCGCAGCAGCCTGAAGTAGGGATCGTCGGGGGCGTAGACGAGCGAGGGAGCAAAGATCGTGTGCTGCAGCGAGGACTCGACCACGGCGCGTTCGGCCACGGCCTTGGCGCGTAGTAACCGGGAGCGGCTGCGGGTCGATGCCCCGAGCGCCGAGAAGAAGTAGAACCGCTTGACGCCGGCCCGCTCGGCTGCTCGCACCAACCGCCAGGTCGCGACACCGGCCAGCTCCTCGATCGAGCCACCGGGCTGGTCGCGGATCACCGACGCAAGGTGGACGACCGTATCGACGCCACGCAGCGCGTGGCGGAAGCTGAGATGGTCCTCCAAGGTGCCGAGCGCGATCTGCACCCTGACTCGGTCAGGTCCGAGGCGGCGGGGGTCACGCACAAGGCAGCGCACCGGGACGCCGGCGTCCGTCAGTCGGCGTAGCAGCGGTGCGCCAATCGTCCCCGTCGCTCCGGTCAGCAGCAGCACTGGACGGAGCCTACCCGTCGGGAATCTGGCGCTGTCCCTAGAATCCCCGGTCCACTTAGTAGCCAACGAGACAGGATCGAAGACACATGGCATACGTCATCGCCGAGCCATGCATCGGCACGAAGGACAACTCCTGCGTGGAGGTGTGCCCCGTCGACTGCATTCACCCGACGCCCGACGAGCCCGATTACGACAAGGTCGAGCAGCTGTACATCGATGCAGAGGAATGCATCGACTGCGACGCCTGTGTCGAAGCCTGCCCTGTCGACGCGTGCTTTGCCGAGGATCAGTTGCCTGACGAGTGGCAGAAGTACGCCGTGGTCAACGCGGAATACTTCCGCAAGTAGCCCGCCGGGCCGACTTACCAGAAAACGCTAAATCGCGTAGACCGTCGCGCTCCTGTGCGCCGCGCGTCTACACTTGCGGAGTTCTTGCGTGGCGCCGTGGCTGGGTGCGTCACCTCAGCAAGCTGATCGATCGGATTCGAGAGAGGATTGCCATGAGGCGGATCGCCATAGTTCTCAGCGCGGCTGCGGCCGTAGCGCTTGGCGCAGCCATTCCGGCCATGACGCTTGGCGTCAGCGGCTCGGCACTGGCCGCGACGACCACCACCGCGTCGACCACCACGACGACGTCGACAACCCCGACGGCAGCGACCGGGACGGCGACCAACGTCACCGCGACGACCGCGACGGTGAGCGGCACCGTCAACGCCGCCGGACAAACGCTCAACCCATTGACCACGGGCTCCGGCTGCTACTTCGCGTACGGGACCTCGACAGGCTCGCTGACGTCGGAAACCGCATGCACGCCGAGTGGATCGACGATTACCGGGACCTCGACAAACACCTCGGTCACCGGCGCGCTGAGCGGCCTGACCGCTGGTACGCAGTACTTCTACAACGCCACGATCGCGTATCTCGGTGTTCTGATCATCCTTCCGATCGAGCCCGAGACCGCGGCAGGGACCCCGGAGTCGTTCACGACGGCACCAGTCGCGGGCAGCCCAGGGGCAGAGACGCTGCCGGCGTCCAACGTGACCGCCACGACCGCACAGCTCAACGGGGTCGCAAACGCCAACGGCACGACGCTGACGTCCTGCACGTTCAAGTACGGCACCAGCGCCACGTCGCTGACCTCGACCGCGAACTGCTCGCCGGCCCCGAGCGGGACCGGTGACACCAACGTCTCGGCCAACGTCACCGGGCTGACGACCGGCACGACGTACTACTTCGAGCTGACCGACGCCAACGCGACCGAGACCGGCACCGGGGGTGTCTACTCATTCGAGGCGACCGCGGGTCCGACCGTGACGAATCCGGCGGCCACGGCGATCGGGAACACCACCGCGACTGTCGGTGCGACGGTCGACGCCGACGGGCAGAAGGTGACATGCACGGTCAACTACGGCACCAGCACGAGCTACGGCTCGAGTGCTCCCTGCTCTCCGACCCCCAGCGGCACCAGCGCGGCGGTGACATCGGCGGCGCTCACCAAGCTCACGCCCGGCACTGAGTACCACTACCAGGTGGTCGTCAACAACGGCACGACGAACTACTCCAGCAGCGATGCGACGTTCACGACACTGGTCGTGACGACGGGCACGACGGGTCTGATCTCGTCCTCGACGGCAACGCTGGCGGGTTCCGTCAACCCCGAGGGGCAGACCGTGACCGGCTGCTACTTCATCTACGGGACCTCGGCGTCGACGCTCAAGGAGGCCAATTGCGCGCAGTCGCCCTCGTCGCTGACCGGAAGCTCGGCGGTCGAGGTGAGCGCGGGGCTCAGCGGCCTCACACCCAACACCGAGTACGGGGACACGCTCGTGATTACCACCTCGGGTGGAGGCTCGGCGGTCGGCACCGCCGTTGATTTCAAGACCCTCGCGACGCCGCTGGCGACGACCGTCAAGGAGACGGCGCTGACATCGACCACAGCGACGCTGCATGGCACCGTCAACGCTGAGGGCGGTGCGGTGATCGCGTGTGAGTTCGAGTACGGGGTGACCGCGTTCGGCTACGGCAGCACCGGCCTTGACGCAGCCTGCTCGCCGACGCCGGGCAGCACCGGAACGACAAACGTGTCGATCGCGCTGAAGGGCCTGGCGCCCGGGACGACGTACTTCTACCGGGTGCTGTTCGCGACAGACGGCGGCGACGCGGTCGGCTCGACGCTCTCGTTCAAGACCCCGGCGACGAAGGTCAAGAAGCCGGGTGTCAGGATCACGAAGTCGACGATCAGCAAGCACGCTCGATCCGCCAAGTTCGCATGGAAGCGGACCGGCTCCTACGCGGCGACAAAGGCTCAGTGCTCGCTGGCCAGCGTCAAGCACGGGAAGGTCCAGAAGCACAGCTTCAAGAGCTGCAAGTCACCGAAGACCTACAAGCATCTGGCCGCCAAGACCTACGTGTTCTACGTGCGACTCGGCAACTCGGCCGGCTGGGGCTCGGCGAAGTCCCACAGGTTCACGATCTGAGATCGTGCGGAGGGCCGCTCCCGGGAGACGGGGGCGGCCTTTCGTGCGTTGGGGGCAATTCCGCCGCACGGCGTGCGGCGTGCGGCGTCGGTTAGGGTCAGCGCCGCTCAACCGCGGACTGCTCACCCCTGAGCGCCCCACGTCCTTCTGTTGATGCGGGTTGAGGCCGGCAACGGTGACCGAACCGCTGTCGGGTGTGCGCAGTCCGGCGATGCATTCGACGGTCGTCGTCTTGCCGGCGCGGTTGGGGCCGACGATTCCGAAGATCTCGCCCGCCTCGATGCTCAGCGACACGTCGGCGACAGCGATGGTGTCTCCGTACCGTTTCCGCAGCGGGCTCACTTCGATGATTGGCACTACGTTCCCTTTGCTCGTCGTGGTCGTTCGGGTATGACCCAGATGCTTCCGCCACGGGCCTCGCCCGTCATCGGCTGGCAGGGTGAAGTTCGGGGCGGCGGGGATGAGCCGGCGGTCAACCGATCGGATGATCAGTCGGGATGAAAGACTGTCCCGGTATGGGTGAGATCACGTTCACGACGGAGCTGCAGCCGCGCGGAAACGCCTCGGCCGTCGTGCTGACCGACGCGCAGATGGAGATCGTCGGCGAGGGCTCCAAGCGCCCGCCGGTACGCGCGACGATCAACGGCTTTTCGTGGCGCAGCCGGCTCGCTCGGATGAGCGGCGAGAACCTGCTCGGCCTGAGCCGCGCGATCCGGGAGGAATCAGGGGTCCAGATCGGCGATGTCGTCGAGGTGACGGTGGCGCTTGACTCAGAACCGCGCGAGGTGGTCGTGCCAGAGGTGCTGGCCGCCGCACTCCTCGACGATCCCGTTGCAGGTGCTGCGTTTGAGGCGCTCGCCTACACGCACCGCAAGGAGTTCGCCCGGTGGATCGAGGAGGCCAAGAAGGATGAGACGCGTCAGCGTCGGGTGGTCCAGGCGCTCCAGATGCTGCGGGGAGGCAAGACGCGCAGCTAGGTGCTGTCGGGCTCGGGTTCGATCCGGGGCGATCGGGCGTCGGGGTCGGGGCGTCGGGTCGGGAGCGCTGTGCGGTCTGTCTTTGCGACGAGTAACGGGTTGTGTGGCGGTCGGGATCGTTCCGGCCGTCCGTTCTGCGCCTTGAGGGTGCTCGAAACGGCAACTCAACGCCCGATTTGGAGCTTTGTCGTGGGGAGTGCCGTGAAGGCGCTCGAAACGCATGAGCGCCGATTTGGCTGGTGCTTGGACGTTTGGAGCATCCCCAGAGCTCGGGGATAGGCCCGGCCTCAGGCAGCTATGCCATCGGCAGCGACATGCCGACCGGCTTTGACGCCACGGGCGCCGGCTCGGCCACGGGGGCGGCCATCGGCAGAGCGATGCCATCCAGCGCGATCAGCCGCGCGGCAGCCGCCCGGATCGCCTTCGAGGCGGGGTCCTCCGGATCGGCGAAGACAACCGGCAGGCCACCGTCGGCCTGCGCGCGCAGCGCCATCGTCAGCGGCACCTCCGCCAGCAGCGGCACCTCGAGCTCCTCCGCGAGGAGCCGACCGCCGCCCTCGCCGAAGATCGGGAAGTCCTCACCCGAAGGGGTCGTGAAGCCCGACATGTTCTCGATCACGCCGGCGACCTCGAGCTTCAGCTTCGTCGGCCATCTCAGCCGAGCGCCGGGCGACCTTCTGAGCCACCGTCTGTGGGGTGGTGACGATCAGGAAGCGGGCCTGCGGCAGCAGTTGGGCAAGCGTCATCGAAACGTCGCCGGTGCCGGGCGGCAGATCGATCAGCAGATAATCGAGCGCGCCCCAGTCGACGTCCTCGAGGAACTGCTGAAGCGCCTTATGCAGCATCGGACCGCGCCAGACGACGGCGGCATCCTGCTCGATGAAGAAACCGATCGAGACGACCTTGACCCCTTCGGGGCCGGTCAGCGGGAGGATCTTGCGCTCGCCGTTGACCTTCGCCCGCTCGGCCCGAGAGGCCGAACATCCGTGGCTGCGAGTAGCCCCACACGTCGGCGTCGAGCACCCCGACCTGCTTGCCGGCGGCCTGCAGCGCCGCGGCGAGGTTGGCGGTGACGCTGGACTTGCCGACGCCGCCCTTACCGGAGCCGACGCAGATCACGTTGCGCGACCTGGGCGAGGGCGCCCTCGGAAGGCCGCCGCTGCGGCCGAGCTTGCCGCGCAGGGCCTGCTTCTCGGTGTCGGAGAGCGACGTCGAAGCTGACGTTGACGCCGGTGACGCCGTCAAGCTCGCGGACCGCGTCGGCGACGCCGGTCTGGAAGTGGTCGCGGATCGGGCAGCCGGGGGTCGTCAGCGAGACGGTGACATCGACAACGCCGTTGGCGTGGACGTCGATCGATCGAACCATCTCGAGCGTGACGATGTCCTTGTGCAGCTCCGGGTCGATCACGGCGCGCAGCGCCTCGATGATCTGGTCTCTGGTGGGCATCAAATCCATGGTAGCTTTCGCGCGCCTATGGCTCTCGAGGTCACGCCCGGTCAAGGGCCTTGGCGACGCTGCGGGCGTTCGTCGAATCTGCCGTTCCGGCTGCACGCCGGGACGCCGTGGATCCCGCCGCTGAAGCTCGAGCGCTACGCGTACC
The DNA here is from genome assembly GCA_963778315.1 of uncultured Conexibacteraceae bacterium. Lineage (GTDB taxonomy): Bacteria > Actinomycetota > Thermoleophilia > Solirubrobacterales > Solirubrobacteraceae > Palsa-465. Next base: position 262,518 of record CAVZTZ010000003.1, read on the forward strand.
TGAACAAGCACCTGAATCCGTTCTTCAAGCACGGCGAGGCGCAGCTGTTCCTCGCCCGGCGTGACGGCCGGGTGGTCGGCCGGATCAGCGCCCAGGTCGACTCGGCGCTTCAACGAGTACCACGGGCAACCGCTGGGGGCTGTTCGGGTTCCTCGAGTTCGAGGACGACCAGGAGGTCCTCGACGCGCTGCTGGCCGCCGCCGAGGGCTGGCTCCGGCAGCGGGGCCGCGACCGGATGGTCGGGCCGATGGATTTCGTCACCAACGAGGAGTGCGGGGTGCTCGATCGAGGGCTTCGAGCTCGAGCCGATGATCCGCCAGCCGTGGACTCCGCCTTACTACCAGCGAGCGGGTCGAGGCGGCCGGGCTCGTCAAGGCGATGGACGTCTTCCACTGGCGGCTCGACATCTCCGATCGCGAGGAGCGAATGCTGCCGATCCTGCCCGAGCTGGCCAAGCAATGCGCGGAGAAGCACGGGATCAGGATCCGCAAGATGTCGCCGTCGCACGCTGCGCAAGGACCTCGACGAGTTCGTCAAGGTCTACAACGCCGCCTGGTCGCAGCAACTGGGGGTTCATCCCGCTACGAGCGAGCACGACCTGGTCGACCTCTGGTTCAACTACCAGCTGGTCTTCGACAAGCGGCTGGTTCATGGTCGCCGAGAACGACAGGGCGAGACCGTCGCGATGGCGATCACGATCCCCGACATCAACCAGGTGCTACAAGAAGATGAAGGGCCGGCTGCTGCCGCTCGGCTGGTGGTACTACCTCAACCGCCGCAGGATCATCGACCGCTGCCGGATCGGCTTCCTCGGCGTGCTCCCCGAGTACCAGCACACCGGCGTCGCGGCGGCGCTGTACATCGAGCACTTCGACATGGCCGCCAGCACGCCGGTCAAGCACGGGCGAGGCCGGCTGGATCCTCGAGACGAACCGCTCGATGAACCGCGGCCTCGAGGCGATGGGCGGCCACATCTCCAAGCGTGCCGGGTGTACGAGCGGACGTTTGAGGCCGACGCGGTGCCTGCCGCGCCGCCGGACTCGATCAGGCGGTACGTACCGTCGGCGCAGACCGCCGAGACCTGAGACTCAGGGCTCGGGGATCCTGTTGACGGCGTGATCGAGCGTCGCCCACAGGTGCTGAACCGCGTAGGCACGGTACGGCCGCCAGCGCTCCGCGTACGCGGTCAGCTCACGCGGCTTTCCCGGGAGGCCGAGCCGCTCGGCGGCGATCCGGACACCCAGATCGGACGCCGGGAAGGCATCGGGATCGCCGAGGCCGCGCATCGCCACGATCTCGACCGTCCATGGTCCGATGCCGGGGATCGCCTGCAGGCCCGCACGCGCCGCGTCCCAGTCGCCCTCGGGTCGCAGGTCAAGCGATCCGTCACACAGCGCGCGGGCCAGGGCGACGAGAGTGTCGCGCCGGCTCTGCGGCATCCGCGCGACCGACGGATCGAGCTCGACGAGCCTCGCGGGCTCAGGGAACAGATGCGTCAGCCCGGCATCCGGATGGGTGATCGGGATGCCGTAGGCGGTCACGAGCCGGGCGGCGTGAACCCGGGCCGCCGCCGTTGAGATCTGCTGCCCGAGCACCGCACGGATCGCGAACTCGGGCGCATCGAGCATTCGCGGAACCCGACGCCCAGGGGACGCCACGACAAGTGGCCGCAGCACGGGATCGTCGCTCAGCGTGCCGTCGACCACGGCCGGATCCAGATCGAGATCGAGCAGCCACCGGCACCGCTGCACCGCTCCGGCCTCATCGGCGTCGTCGCCCAGCCGCAGCGCGCACTCGACGTGAGCCGCCCTCGGGGCGAGCGCGATGATCCCGGCGCCGTGCGGGAACCTGGCGGTCCGGCGGTAAAAGCCATCGGACCACTCCTCGACGCCGGGAACGGCGGTCGCAGCGAGATGCCCGAACAGGTTGCCGGGCGCAAGCGGCTGCGTGAACAGGAGTCGCACGGTCACGCCTGGTGTTCGCCGGGCATCGTCACCGCTGAGGCAGCTTAGGGGGCGGCACCCCCGGTCCCCGAAGCCCGGACCCCGAAGCGCGTTCCCTTAAGGACCGACGGGGCGCCACTTGCGTGACGCCCCGGCGGTTGAGGGAGGAGAGGGTGCTTCATCCGCCGGCGAGGATATGAGGCCGGCGAACCCGTCCCGCCGGCCGCCTCTCGTCAGGCCGGTACGGAGAAGTTGTGCTTGCAAATATTAGCTGATCAAACCTTGGGCGGTCTCGGCGAACTTCTCAAACTGAGTGCTCACCACTGACGCCTGCTTGCTGAGGTCCTTGCGGACCGATGTCAGCTCGCGCTCGAACTGGCGGCGGTTCTGCTTGATCGTCTTCTCGACGGCCTTGCGGCGCTGACGCAGCTCGCGCTCAACGCGGGTGCGCTGCTTGCGGACCTGGCGCTCGAGGCGGGTGCGGGCCGTGGCGCCGCGCTTCTCGTAGCGCTTGAGCTCCTTCTCGAAGGCGCCGGGTGCCTGGTACTTGGTGGTCAGCCCCTTGACCGTCGAGACGATGTCGTCGCGGACGATCAGGGTTGCGCCAACCGGAACCAGGATCGCGCGCTCGACGATCTCGGCGACCTGATCGACTGGGGTCTTCGGCTGGGTTGAGGTGACGGTCGCCTTGGCGGGAGCCTTGCGAGCGGTCGTCGTCTTCCGGGCGGCCGGCTTGCGAGCGGTCGTCTTGCTCGTCGCGGCGGCTGAATTCGTGCTGGTAGTCGTAGCCATGAGTTCAAATACTCCAGTCCCGTAGGAAAGGTCAAGTTATCGAGAGAGGCGCCCGGCACCCTGGAGTACCGAACACATGTTTGTACCCCTTCTCGCGGTCAGAGTTACACCGCTGACGGAAACCCCCCAGATGGGGGTGGCCCGCCCGGATTGCGGCGGGACGGCAGTGGATCCGGGTCAGACGGTGGGCGCGCCGACCCGGGCCACGTAGGCCGCAGGGTCGTTGATTTCCACAAGCGTCGGCATTGATTCGGGTGAGTCGAACACCCGCGTCAACGCCTCGGGGCCACCCTCGGCAACGACGAAATCACAGAACAACTTGCCGCGCTCATACTGTCGCAGCTTCATCTCGAGCCCCAGCAATCGAGCGACGACCTGGTTGATCCGCGACTGGGTCTTGCGGCGGGCATCGAGCGCCGTCCGCAGCTGTGGCAACGACGGCAGCAGGTCCGGTGCCACGGCGTCCATTACGTGCTCCGCGTGTCCCTCGATCACGGCCATCACGGCCTGGACGCGATCGATCGATCTCTCGCTCGGCCTCACTGGCGACCGCCCCGATCACGTCGCCTCTGCGAATCGCCGAGGCGACGCGCTGCAGCTCCGCGCGGCTCGGCAGCTTCCGCTGACCCGCGTCGTCGAGCCGCTGCTCGGCGCTCGCGAGCAGCTCGCGCACGAGGCTCGCGAGGTACGGCTGCAACCACTCGACGCCGCCAAACTGAACCGCGTGCGTGACCTCGTGCAGCGTCACCCATGTGACGAACTCGCGTCTCGTCGGCGCCGAAGGCCCTGACCGCGCGGGCCAGGTTCGGCAGTACGAACAGCAGCCGCGGGGGTTTGCCGTTGGCGACCTCGTCGAGCAGCACCAGCTCGTACTGGCCGAGGACGCGCTGTCCGAGGTATCCGACCAGCACGCCGACCTCGGTGCTGACCGCGAACCCGGATGTCAGCTCCGCCGCCGTTCCGAGTTTTCCGAGGCTCTTCTGGGCTCGCTGCATCACCGGATCCATCAGCGCCCGGGTCGAGGCGAGGTTTGCGGCAACCCACTCCCGGCGGCCGATGCCCTCGGGGGGCGGGATCGGCCGGCTCGGCGTGAGCCCGGTGTAGGCGGAAACGCGCTGCTGGGCATCGGCAGCCAGCGGCCGCAGATCGATCTCGGAGATGACGCTGTCCTGCCGCCAGTCACCGCCATCGCCCGCGACTCGGGTGGCGATCCACTCGGCGACGATCCAGTCGATCATCGCGCCGCCGCCGCTGCCAGACGCGACTCGATCACGGCGACGATCTGCTCGAGCCGGTCACGGGTCTCGCTACTGCGCGCCGCAACCACTGGCGAATGAGGCGTCGTATCGAGCGGCGCCTCCAGCGGATCTGCAAACGCGGGGAAGCTGACGAGCCCGCCGGCCTCGCGAACGATCAGCTGGCCGGCGGCTGCATCCACAGCCCGGCACTTGCGCAGTGACACGAGTCCATCGAAACGCGCGGCGGCGACCTGGCACAGCGACGATGCGATCGTGCCGAGCGCGCGCAGACGATACGCGCGTCTCCTCGAGCTCGTCGATCGCGAGCGCCACCCATCGCGGGTCGGCCGACTCGATCCCGAGCACCTCGAGCCGCCCATCGCGGCCGCGCCGCTCCTGCAGCGTGGGGTCGAGCCGCTCGCCGTCAAGCCAGGCGCCGACCCCGCGCGCCGCCCACCACTCCTCGGCAGGGCCGAAGTCGTAGACGTAGGCGAACTGGACATCGGCCATCGTCCGGCCGTCCGCAACCGCCACCGACAGGGCGTGGTGAGGCAGGCCACGTTTGGCGTTGAGCGAGCCATCGATCGGGTCGACGACGACGAGCACGTCCTCGCTTCCGAACGCGACCTGCCGCGCTCCTCGGAGACCGCGCGTGAAGCGCTGGCCGTTGTCGTCATGCAGGCGCTGCAGCTCGTCGAAGACGAGCTCCTCGGCTCGTGCGTCGATCTCGAGCGTGTGGTCGCCGCCGCAGCCGCGGGTCCCCGTCTCGACGGCGCGTGCGGCGATTGACGAGCGGTCCGACAGCATCGACCGCATCCCGGTGACCGCGGCTCGGCAGGCGCTCAGCCACAGCTCGGTGTCGAGTTCCGTCGTCGACATCGACCTATGCTGTCAGACACGTGGTCCCGCCCGAGTCCGCTGTCGCCGTCATCCGCCACGGTCCCCGGCCGGACCGCCGAAATCGTGATCGCGGCGGGCAGTGGCCCCGTGCTGATCGAGGGTCCGGCCGGCAGCGGCAAGACCACGCTGCTGCTGACGCGCTTCGAGCGGCTCGTGGACGGCGGCACGCTGCCCGAGCGGATTGCGCTGATGACGCCGTCGCTCGCCAGCGCCGATGCGGCCAGGGCGATCGTCGAGCAGCAGCTCCGGGACGGCTACAGCGAGCTGGTGGTGGTCACGCCGGTCGGCCTCGCCGCCACGGTCCTGCGCCGGGCCGCTCGCCACCTTGAGGTGCTTGACGCGATCCTGCCGCCGGGCGACAGGCTCGCGTTGCTGGCCGAGCGGATCGACGAGCTACCGCTGCAGCACCACGACTTCGGAGGGAACGCCGGCGCCCTGCTGAGCGGTTTCGTGCGTCGGATCGATCGTCTGAAGGCGGAGCTGATCGACGCCGAGCGGTTCGCGGAGTGGGCGGCGTCGCGGCCGCAGGACGCCCGCGAGCGGGAGTTCGCGGAGATCTACCGCGCCCACGACCGGATGGTCCGCGAGAGCGGCGGCGCTGACGCCGCCGGAGTGATCCGGCTGGCGCTGCAGGTGCTCCCAGTGATCCAGGCGCAGGCCGCTCGTTTGAGCACGTGCTCGTGGACGACGCGCAGGAGCTCGACCTCGGCGCCGCGACGCTCGCGCGGACACTCGCCGCCGGGGCGCTGACCGTCGCAGGCGATCCAGTCGCAGCGGTTCGCCGCTACCGCGGCGCCGGCGCGGCGCGGCTGCGCTCGTTTGACACCGAGACGACGCGCCGGATCACCCTGACAGGCTCGCATCGCTGCCAGCCGGCGTCGATGCGAGCGGCTTGGGCGCTCGGGCTCGGCGCCCAGGGGGCCGGGCCAACGGGCCCGGCCGCACCGCAGCCGCCGAGTACCGACCAGGTCGCGTTCTGGTGCGCGGCCAACGAACGTGCCCAGGCCCAGGCGGTCGCCGCCGAGATCGAGCGCCTGCTGCTGCAGGACACGGCGGTGCGGGTCGCCGTGCTCGTCCCGCAGATCGAGCGCGAGGGGCAGGCTGTGTCGGTGGCGCTTGAAGAACGGGCAGTGCCGCACCGGCTGGTCGGCGGTGCGGCGTTCTTCCAGCGTGCGGAGGTGCGGGATCTTCTCGCCTGGATGCGGCTGCTGGCCGATCCGGCGGACGCTCCCGCCGTGGTGCGGGCGCTGGCGCGAGCCCCGATCGAGATGCGCAGTGTCGACATCGCTCGCGTGACCCAGATCGCCCGCCGGCGCAAGCTCGACATGGTCGCGGCGCTCGCTGCCGCGACCGAGTCCCCGCAGGTGCCCCCCGAGGCTCGCGAACGGATCCGGGTGTTCCTGAAGCTCTATCGCAGCAGCGTCGCGCAGGTCGATACGAGCCGCCCCGATCTGTACGTGCACCGGCTGATCGAGCGTCTCGGTCTGCGCCGCCAGCAGCTGTTCACCGCCCAGACCGACGTCGTCGAACGGCTGCGCGCGCTGGCCCGGTTTGGGGAACTCGCGGCCGCCTATGTCGCGCGCACGCCCCAGGCGAGCGCCCGGGAGTTCGCCCGCTCCGTTGCCGCGGTCGCCGAGCACGGCCTCCGTGAGCACGAGCAGCCGGACCTCACCGGCGCGGCGTCGCAGGTGCAGATCGTCGCGATTGAAGTTGCCGGTGCGCTCGAGGTCGATCACGTCTTCGTCGTCGGTCTGCATGCCGGTGTGAAGACCGGGGCCGATCCCGAGAACGTGCCGGACGAGTTGCTCCGCGAGCAGCTCCCGGCCGACGGCGAGCTCTGCCGGCTGCAGCAGCTGCGCCAGCAGCTGTACGTCTCAGCGTCGCGGGCCAGGCGCCGGACGGTCCTCTGCTATCCGGCGACGCTCGGAGAGCGCGGGATTCCGACCGCTCCGCACGATCTGCTTGAGGCCGCTCGGCTTGGGGTGGCGGCCGAGTGGGAGGACCGCGCCGAGGAGCTGTTCGGGCCTGACGAGACACTGCAGGCGACCTACCAGCTCCTGCTCGGGGAGCTGCTGGAGGGGACGATGCGCGCCGGCGGTCGCCTGGCGGAGCTGCGCTTCGACACCGACCTCGACGTCTCCCACGCCGTCGTCCGCTACCTCGAGCTGCTGAAGGTGGCGGCGCTGATCGGCCGCGGCGATGACGCGCCGTCGGTCGCCGACGCACTGCGCGACATCAACACCCGGATCGGCGGCGCCGTCACCGCCGAGCAGCGGGAGATCTTCTCGAGCTCACCGCTCGACGACTACCTGCTCGACGCCGAACGTGATGCGCGACGCCGGGCGCGCGTCGTCGCCGCCCGCGACGAGCCCTCGCTCGCGCGCTTCCTGCCGATGCGGGGTGACGGCGTGCTGCTGTCGGCGAGCGACATCGACACCTACCGTGCGTGTCCGCTCAAGTACAAGTTCGCTCGCGTGTTCAGGATCCCGCAGGAGCCAACCCTGCACCAGCGGTTTGGAATCGCCGTTCATCAGGTGCTCGAGCGCTATCACGCCGGCAGCGAGGAGTCGCAACCGCTGCGGCCGGGGCCGCTGGCCGATCTGCTCGACCTCCTCGATCAGGCGTGGCGGCGACAGGGGTTCGGTGACTCCGACGAGGAGCGCCAGCTGCGTGCCAAGGCCGCGGCGTCGCTGGCCCGCTACCACGAGCGCGCGACCGCCGATGACGCCCAGCCGATCTGGTTCGAGCGCCAGTTCACTTTCAAGCTCGGGCCGCACCTGCTCCGCGGCCGCGTCGATCGTGTCGATCGCGCCGCGTCGGGGGAGTACGAGCTGATCGATTACAAGACCGGACGCCCCAAGTCAGCAGATCAGCTCGCCGCCGACGTGCAGCTGTCGCTGTACACGGTCGCCGCGCGCGAAGCGTGGGGGCTCGGTGATGCCCGCGGCGCCTACTGGTACGTGCTCGACGACGTCAAGGTCGCGGTCACCGGTGACGAGCAGTGGATCCGGCAGGTCGCGACCGAGGTCGCGGAGGGGATCCGCGCGCAGGAGTTCGAGCCGACGCCGTCAGCGGCGACGTGCTCGTTCTGCGACTACCGGCTCGCCTGTCCGGTCGCCGAACGCTGAGTCAGTGCGATGCGCGCGGTCCGCTCGGCGGGTCGTCGCCACGCTGGCGCAGGAACCGCTGCAGATCACGCTCGATCGCATCGCCGGACGGCAGCTCCGTCGGATCGGCGTCGGTCTCCACGGCGGCCTGCTCGAGCTCGCTCGACGAACGCCTGCACGTCCGGATCGGACTGGACCGCGGCGTTGACCTGACGCTCGTAGTCGGCGCTCGCGTTCTCCAGATCAAGCGCGTCGACGGCGACGCCGACGAGCCCCTCGAGCTTACGGACCAGCGCCAGTGCCGCCTTCGGGTTGGGAGCCGCGGCGATGTAGTGCGGAACGGCTGCCCACAGGCTTGCAGACGGCAGGCCGGCGGCCTCACAGGCACCGTGGAGGACGCCGACGATCCCGGTCGGACCCTCGTAGGAGGACTGCTGCAGGCTGAGCCGGTTGACCAGCCCGGGGTCCGATGCAAACCCGGTGACGTGGACCGCGCGGGTGTGGGGGACGTCCGCGAGCAGCGCGCCGAGTGTCACCACGAGCTGCACCCCGAGCGCCTCGGCCAACTCGACGATCAGCGATGTGAATGTACGCCAGCGATAGGAGGGCTCGGATCCGGTCAACAGAATCAGGTCACGCGGTGCGCGTGGGATCCGGGCCTCGTACAGCTCAACCTCGGGCCACTGCACCTTGCGTGTGATCCCGTCGACGAGCTTGATCTCCGGCCGCGTCGTCTGGAAATCGTAGAAATCCTCGGGATCGATCGACGCGAACCGGCGGGCGCCGAGTGCCTCACCGACGAACGTCAACGCTGACGATGCGGCGTCGGCGGCGTCGTTCCAGCCTTTGAACGCGCAGATGAGCGCCGGGGCTCGCAGACCGTCGGGCCGATAGTTCCACTGCAGCGGCTGCATCCGGTTCACCGTACATCATGGGCAGGTGCCGCCTGACACGACGATCAGCTCCCTGCGCCCCGGCGATGAGGTCCATGGCGTCTACGCGTGCGTCCGAAAGGACCGGTTGAAGACACGCACCGGATCCCCGTATCTGGCGCTTGAATTTCGCGACAGAACCGGAACCGTTCCCGGACGTGCGTTCCGCGACGCCGACGTGCTGGCCGGCCGCTTCGAGCGCGGCGACCTGGTCCGGATCACAGGCCGGGTGGAGCGGTTTCGCGACGAGCTGGTGATCGAGGTCGCGGATCTGCGCCGGGCGGGGGAGAAGGATCCCGAGGCGACGCCGGAGTCGTTTTTGCCCGTCGCCTATCGCGACATGCAGGAGCTCGACGGGTTTCTCGAACATTTGGTGAGGGAGGTGTATGACCCCGCCTACAGGGCTCTGCTCGAGTCGCTGATCGGCGACGAAGACCTCCGTGCTCAGTGGCGGCGGGCGCCGTGCTCACGCGGCGGACACCACGCCTACCTCGGCGGGCTGATCGAGCACACGGTCGCGGTCGCGACGCTCGCCCGCGAGACATGCGAGCTCCACGTGAAGCTGAACAGCGACCTGCTGATCACTGCCGCGATCGTCCACGACCTCGGCCGCTGTTTCGAGTTCACCTACGGCGCCGAGATCGGGCTGACGGACGAGGGTCGTCTGCTCGGCCACCTGGCACTTGGGCAGCGGCTGCTCGAGCAGCGGATGGACACGACCGGACTTGACCAGGACCGCCGGCTGCAGCTGCTGCACTGTGTCCTCACCCATCACGGCCCCTCGGCCGCGCCCGGCGGACGGTTCCAGTCGGCCGAGGCGCTCGCGCTCTACCGGATCAACGCGCTCGACACGACGGTCAAGGGGGCGCTTGAGCACGGGCTCGATTAGTCGCCCGAAGGCCCGAGCGACACACGTGTAGCTTTCGGGTAAGGTGCCGCACGGCGATGTCGGCGGCACACGCACCGGTCAGCAGCGACTCCGGCTCCCCGTACCCGCGCCTGCTGGAGCCGCTGCACCTGGGGTTCACGACTTTGCGCAACCGGGTCGTGATGGGGTCGATGCACACCGGCCTCGAGGACCGCTCCAAGCACTTCGAGCGGCTCGCCGCGTACTTCGCGGAGCGCGCTGCCGGTGGGGTGGCGCTGGCGATCACCGGCGGCTTCTCCCCGACCGTCGAGGGCTGGCTGCTGCCGCTCGGCTCGCGGCTCGCGTCGCGCGGTGCCGCCGCCAAGCATCGCGTGATCACCGACGCCGTCCACGAGCACGACGGCAAGATCGCGCTGCAGATCCTGCACGCCGGCCGCTACGGCTACCACCCGCTGAGTGTCTCCGCGACTGCGTCGAAGTCGCCGATCACGCCCTTCAAGCCGCGCGCTCTCAGTGGTTCCGGGGTGCAGCGCACGATCGATGCGTTCGCGCGAACCGCCGAGCTCGCCGCCGAGGCCGGCTACGACGGCGTCGAGATCATGGGTTCAGAGGGCTATCTGATCAACCAGTTCGTCGCCGCCCACGTCAACCGTCGCACAGACGAGTGGGGTGGCTCGGCCGAGAACCGGATGCGACTCCCGATCGAGATCGTCAGCCGCGTGCGCGAGGCGGTCGGCGCGCAGTTCATCGTCGTGTACCGGATGTCACTGCTCGATCTGGTGCCCGACGGGCAGACGTGGGACGAGACGGTCGAGCTCGGCCGCGCCGTCGAGGCGGCCGGCGCCACGATCATCAACACCGGCATCGGCTGGCACGAGGCGCGTGTGCCGACGATCGTGACCTCGGTCCCGCGCGCGGCGTTCAGCTGGGTCACCGGCCGGCTGCGGCGGGAGCTCGAGATCCCGGTGATCGCCTCGAACCGGATCAACACCCCGGACGTTGCCGAGGCGATCCTCGAGCGCGGCGAGGCCGACCTGATCTCAATGGCCCGGCCGCTGCTCGCCGATCCGGAGTTCGTGGTGAAGGCAGCGAGTGGACGGGCGGCGGAGATCAACACCTGCATCGCCTGTAATCAGGCGTGTCTGGATCACACGTTCGCCAACAAGACCGTCAGCTGCCTCGTCAATCCACGAGCCGCGTCAGAGCGTGAGCTGCGCTACGACCCGGTCCCGCCCCACCGGGTCAAGCGAGTGGCCGTGGTGGGGGCCGGGCCTGCCGGACTCGCCGCCGCGACCGTGCTCGCACAGCGCGGCCACAGCGTGTCGCTGTTCGAGGCGGATGCCCGGATCGGAGGCCAGTTCAACCTGGCCCGGGCCGTCCCCGGCAAGGAGGAGTACGGGGAGACGATCCGCTACTACGAGACGATGCTCTCGCGCTTCTCGGTCGACGTGGTCCTCGGGCGGGCGCCAGCGGTCGAGGAGCTGACCGCGTTTGACGAGGTGGTGCTGGCGACCGGCGTCAACCCGCGCACGCCGGAGATCGATGGGATCGAGCATCCGAGCGTCGTCGGCTACACCGATGTGCTCGACGGGAGCATCTCGGTAGGGCGCCGTGTCGCAGTCGTCGGCGCCGGCGGGATCGGCTTCGACGTCTGCGAGTACCTCACCCACGCCTCGTCGCCGACGCTCGATCGGCAGGCGTGGATGGCGGAGTGGGGGGTTGGCGATCCGGCTGTCGTCCGTGGCGGGCTGACCGAGCGCCGCGACGAGCCGTCGCCGCGCGAGGTCTACCTGCTGCAGCGTAAGAGCTCGCGGCCGGGGGCCGGGCTCGGCAAGACGACCGGCTGGGTGCACCGTGCCGCACTGCAGCACAAGCACGTGCAAATGCTTCCCGGCGTCAGCTACCGCCACATCGACGACGCCGGGATCCACATCGAGATCGCGGACCAGGGTCCGCGGACGCTTGCGGTGGACAACGTCGTGATCTGCGCAGGTCAGGAGTCGCGGCGGGACCTGCACGGACCGCTGACTGCCGCCGGCGTCACGGTCCACCTTGTCGGCGGTGCCGATGTCGCGCTCGAGCTCGACGCCAAGCGGGCGATCAACCAGGCCTCACGCCTGGCCGCTCGGCTCTGAGGCGACCGTGAACGTCAGCGTGGCCGAGGTCACGGTTGCACCCGCGGCGTTGGTCGCTGTCGCCGTCACCCTGTAGGTGCCCGGCTTCAGCATCCCCGTGTGCGGCAGCTTCCCGGCGAACGGGATCGGGTTGGCACCCGCATGGGCGGCGACGAGGAGCGTGCCGGCTGGGATCAGACGGATGCAGCGCGGGAACTTGCGGTTGCGTGAGCTCGCCGCCGCGCATGCGGCGTTCTTTCGCCGGCTTGACCGGCGGCCGCTTGTGGCTTGGATGAACGTCAACGTCACCCTCGAGCTCTGGTCGACGGTGACGGTGAACGTCGTCCCGACGGGCGGAGTCCGCTGGTGTTGCTTCTCGGCGTGCTCGAGCCACCGCGAGTGGCTCTGGGAGAGGCGGTCCGTGAACGCGGGCACAGGGGCAAGCGACAGCTGGTCAAGCGTCGTGATCCCCGTGAGACCGAGCGTCGTGTCGGTGGCCGTGATTGTCGACGGGCCCGCTGTTCGCGAGGCCGTGATCAGAACCGAATAGATTCCGTCGTGATGGTCGGTGACCGACGAGATCACCTGACGCGGATCGCTGCTTGTGAACTGCACGGCGTTGCCGCCGGTGCCGTCCGGATTGCCATACCGATCCTCCACCACCATGATCGCGGTTGCGGTGGAGGTGCCGTTGGCATCGATGGTCTTGGGGCTGATTTCGACGAACAACTCAGCGGGCGGGCCCGCCGTCTGCGTCAGCGTCGCTGAGCCGGTGAGGTGGGGTGTCACGGATGAGTCGGTGGCTGTGATGGTCGAGGTGCCGGCGGTGGTCGAGGCGACGAGCAGCGCGCTGTAGGTCCCGTCCCCGTTATCGGTGACGCTTCCCAGCACCTGTCCGGGATCCGTGCTCGTGAAGGTGATGTCATCGCCGGTGATCGGTGTGCCGATCGCGTCGTTGACCGTCGCGGTGACGAGCGTGATCGATTGACCGTCGGCGGGCAGCTTCGCGTTCTGAAGCGTCACGGAGATGTGGGACGCCGACCCTGGTGTTGTCAGGGTCTGTGTGGTCGAAAGCGCCGGTTGCTCCGTTGAATCGGTGGCGGTGATCGTCCACACGCCGGGTGTGGTCGAGGCGGTGATCGTGGCCGAGTACGTGCCGTTGCCGTTATCCGTCACCGGTCCGATCGCCTGGTTGGGGTCGGTGCTCGCGAGGCCGATCGCTTCTCCGCCGGTGATCTCCTGGTTGCCGTGGGCGTCAAGCACCGTGACCGTGGCCGTGGTGGTTGCGGTGCCGTTTGCCTTGATCTGCGTGGGGGACAGCAGTAGCGAAAGTGAGGCCGGGGGGCCGGGTAACGATGTCAATGTGGTGGTGGCCTGGAGGCCGGCACTGACGTCCTCAGCGGTGATCGTTGCGGCGCCGGCCGTCGTCGAGGACGTGATCGTCGCCGTGTACTCGCCGTTGTGCTCGTCGGTCACGGAGCTGATCACCTGGTTGGGATCAGAGCTGGTCAGCGTGACGTCCTCGCCGGGGACTGGGCTGCCGTTGGTCCCATCGGCGACCTCAACCGTGGCGGTCGTCTGGCTGAGTGCCATTGGCCGTGATCGACGGCGGACTGAGCTGGACCAGCACATTGGTCGCGGGGCTCGAGTCGACGGTGTAGGAGATCTCGATGCCGGGCGCCCCGGTCGGAGTCGCATTGATGTAGTCGCTCTGGGACGGCGCGTAGCTGGCGCCGCCACCGCCGCCGCCACCACCGCCTGCACCGCCGCCGCCGGTGCAGTACTCGGCGCCGCCACCACCGCCGCCACCACCGGCCAGGTAACCGCCGCCGCCGCCGCCACCGCCACCGCCGCCGCCGACCGGCGTCTCGCCGGTGTCACCGCTGCCGTTGCCGCCGGTGCCGCCGGTCACCGCGGTGCTGGACGGGGCTGTCGGCTGGCCGGGGCTGCCGGGCGAGGAGCTCGGGGAGGGGCAGGTGACGCCGCTACCGCCGGGGCCGCCGAGCCCGGCCTGGGTCGCGCTGGCGCCGGCACCGCCCTGGGCCGGCGCTCAGGTCGCCATCGTTGGCGACGAGCCCGCTCGTGCCCGCATCACCGCCCGCCACAACTCCGCCGGCCGCATCGGTGTAGACCGGGTTCGCGTCGTCACCGCCAGCGTTTCCACCGTCGCCGCCGTCGCCGTTGGCACTCCACTGTGAGCCGCCGTCTCCCCCGCCACCACCGCCACCGGCGATCAGCAGCACCGAGTTGGGGGCACAGCCTGTGGCGAGGATCGAGCAGGTGCTGACCTCGGTGGCGCCGCCCCCTCCGCCGGCGGAGTTGGCGCTCGTCGAACTACCGCCGCTGCCCCCGGGCGCTACTCCGGTGAAGCCGCCGCCGGCGCCTGGCGTTGATGCGTTGCCGTTGGCGCCGTCGCCGCCGACCTCGAGATAGAGGGTGCTGCCTGGCGTGACCGTTGCTCGGAAGTCGTGATCCATGCGCCGGCGCCCGCCTTTGCCGCCGTCGATCCCGGAGCCGTCGCCGCCGGAGCCCCCGACCGCGCGGATCAGGACGTCGAAGACGTCGGGCGGGACAGTGAACGTCTGCTCCGATCCCGTGTACGAGTAGGTGACGGTGTTGGCGGCGGCGGGGCGCGCTCCGCTCACGCTTGCGACCAGCGTGAGCACCGCGGTGGCGGCCACCAGTTTCGCCCGCCTGCTCCCCGGCGCTGGCCGTCTGCGGCCGCGCGAGAGCCCCTCGCTCACCACCGTAATGCCTCGAATCCGCACACCCTCGCCTCTGTCGACGCGCGGACCGTGGCCCGCCGCGGCCATCAAAGCACACCAACGCGCCGCCCGTGGCATGTCCCGCGCGGCGGCAGTGCCGCCCACTGGAAACGGTCCGAGTTCGGACCGTAAACCCCGGTCTGGCAGTGAAGAAACCGTGACCCGCTTGACACTGGCTTTCGGAGCGGCGTATGTTCTCAACCGCGAGAGGACCTGGAACGGGAGTGCCAGGCAGTTGGAGCTACGGACGGCTCGACCGAGAGAGAGACGGGCAGCGTCGCCTGGGCGTTTGGTGACGCACCATGTGTGTGACGGGTCCCTTTTGGGGGCTTGGTACGGGCGTTACCGAATGATTCAGGTTTCCACACCAGAGGGTGCTGGCCCGTGCGCGGCCACCTGACCCCAACGCTGGCGGGCAGCAGCTCCGGCGTGCTCGGCGCTCCGGGTCTCAGCGGCCTCGGGACACGGCGCCAGCGACTGCTGTTCGCGCTCTTTGCGCTCCTCGCGATGGCTGTGCCGTACGCGGGCTCGGCGGCCTACGCGATCCGGGCGGCAGTCGATCCGGTTGCGGTCACGACCCCGCTCCCGGCGCTGAACCTCCCGGCTCCGAGCTTCCCAGAACTGACCGCGCCGAAGCTGCGCCAGGCGCCGGCGATCCCGACGGTCGCCGAGGTGCGCAGCCACATGCTCAAGGTCAACCACACGACGAGCACGACGACACGGCAGACCACAACCTCCACGCAGCGCGTGGTCTCGACGGGCGCCCCGGCGACACAGCAGGTTCCGGTCATCTCGAGCAGCTTCAACATGCTGCCCAAGACGCAGAAGACGAGTCACGGCAAGGCCAGCAACCGCTTCGCCAACGCGCCCGTCGTCCATCAGAGCAGCGGCCCGGCCGCGACGCTCGAAAGCGGCTCGACCACGCCCCCGCCGATCGTGACTTACCAGGCGCCGCCGGCCAGTGGCACCGAGAGCGCCGATGTGGCGCAGGAGAGCGCCGATGTGGCGCAGGAGAGCGCCGATGACACGCCCGCCAGCGCCCCGGTCGTTCCGACGGAGACCACGGCGGCACCAGCTACGACGGTTCCTCCGACGGCCACGACACCAGCTCCGACGGCCACAACACCGGCCACGACGGCGACGACGCCGGCTGCGGCTCCTGAGACCGCTGCCCCGGCTGAGACGGCACCCTCAAGCTCGACTGGAGCTGGAGGCTCGACGGCGACGATCAGCTCACCGGCCGCGGGCTCGATCTCCAGTCCGGCAGACTCCGGTCAGATTGCAACCACGTCCGCTCCGGCGCCCACTCCGCAGACCGTCACCGAGACGACCACGCAGACGGTCACCCAGACCGTGACGGTTCCGGTCACGACGACGACCGTGACCGCGGTGAACGTCGACGTGCCGTCGGTGAGGAACACACAGGTGCAGTTCGGCGGCGTCAACACGGCGCCGGTGGCAGTGGCCGCCACGCCGCAGCTGACCGCGGCCGTGGGGCCGACGGCGACCCAGTCCGGCAACGCCGCGCCCGCAGAGCTTGCGGCGGGCAGTGGCGGCGGTAACGCGGGGACGGGCAGCGACGAATCGACCGGCAGCAGCCCAGCAATGCTGACGACGGCCGACGCGGCGGCGCCTCGGGCGGCCGAGATCACGGCCCCGAGCGCAGCGCCCACCATCTCCAGTGATCCGGCTTCGGACCCGGGGAGCGGCCGCGGACCCCCGAGCCCGGCCTCCGAGAGCAATTCTGCGCCCGCCGCCGGGGACGGTAACCCCGTCTCGGTGTCGGTCAACGGAGGTTCGGCCCAGAGCGCCGTCGGCTTCGGCTCGGTCAGCCAGGGCACGTCGGACACCTTGACCCTGACACTCGCGGACATCGAGGGCGCATCAAGCGGTGTCACGAACCTCCAGGTCTCCTTCCAGGAGACCACCTCCAACGGCAGCGGCGGCACCCGGAGCGGGGACTTCACGCTGACGGGCCCGGGCAGCAATACGAACATCGGTGACACCGGCGGCACCAGCACGCCGACAGCAAGCGCGGCGCTGAGCTTCACGGCGCCAAACAGGTCGGAGAGCAGCTACAGCGGCATCCTCACGATCACGGGAACGCTGTGCAACACCAGCTCGTCGAACACGCAGGACTGCAGCGGCAGCTTCACTGAGACGATCGATGTCAGCGCCAGCGCGTCGGCATGGAGCTACAGCGACGGCACCCTGACGCTGAGCGCGAGCTCGCTCAGCAGCGACCTGTTGAGCGGCACCGTTCAGTTCGACTCCGGCGGCTCCGTCGAGCTGATCAGCAACGGCGTCGACGACACGTACACGCCGAGCGGCGCCGTCAACGCCGTTGACATCTACGGCGGGACCGGTGGCGCCAACAATCTGACGATCACGGGATCCCTGCCGGCGAACGTGGTCTACACCGGTGGGGGAACGAGCAACACGCTCAGCCTGTCGGTCGCAGGCGGCGAAGCAGCGGTCTGGGCCGTCAGCGGCGATCAGGCGGGCACGTTCAGCGGGATCATCCCGCAGTCCGGCAGCAAGCCGGCGAGCGCAGATCTCTACGGGATCACGTTCTCCGCGGTCAGCGCCGTGCAGGTCGATGGCGGCGGTCAGCCGCTGGTGATCACCGGCGTGCCGCAGGACACGCTGACCTCCGTCCCCGGCACCCTGACACTCGATGGAACGACGGTCGCCTACGCGAACGTCAGCCAGGTGGCGGTGCTCAACCAGCTCGGCGCCGCGAGCATCACCGCGGGCGCCTCCCCCGCCACTGTCACCTCCACGCCCGTCGGCTCGCTACTCAGCACCCTCGACACCGGCAAGCTGTTTCCGGCAGGCGTCGGCGCAGCAACGACGATCTCTGATGTCGGCGGCGGTGGAGCGATCCCAGTGGCGCTGGTCGCACCAGTCGACAGCTTCCAGATCAACGGCACGGCCGTGACGCTGAGCCAGGCGGTTGGCGTCAGCGTCGTCGGCCAGTCGACCGAACTGACCCAGGTCCAGCTCGGGTCTGTCGCGATGGGGACGGTGTCAGGCGGGCTTCAGCTGGCGCTGACCAACACGGTCGGTGGGAGCAATGGGGTGAGCTCCGTCAACGTCACGCTGATCCAGCCAGGCAGCACCTTTGCCGGCACCGCCGGATCTGACTCGCTCAGCGCTGTCGCCGTCAGTCTCACCCTGACGGGAGGTGTCGTCGACCTCACGCTGAAGTTCACCGCGCCCCTGACCCAGGCGTTGTACTCGGCGACTCTGAAGATCACGGGAACCGCCCTTGGCGCCGGCTTCACCGAGGAGATCCCGATTCTCGCCTCGGCCTCGGCGTGGTCCTACAGCGCCGGCACGCTGAGCCTCGCCGCCGGGTTCCTATCAACGGTCGGTGGCGTCCTCGACCAGACGCTCACCCTGGCGAGCGCCAGTGACATCTCGCTGACGGGGGCGAGCGGCTACGCCGACACATTCATCGCACCGTCGGGGAGCACGGACGCAGTGACGACGGTGCTCCTCACCGGCGGCACGGCGGGCAACAATGATCTGACCGTGATCGCGCCCGGCGCGCTGCCGGTTGCAGTGAGCTATACCGGTCACGGCAACGACGTCCTCAGCGTGCCGGTCGCCTCGAGCGAGCTCGGCGTGCTCAGCGCGCAGCCGGGCGGTGGCTGGCAGATCGGCGGCTACGGCACGGTCGCTGACGCCCGTCAGCTGTCCTTCAGCGGCGTCAGCACGCTTGAGGTCGCCGGTGGTGGCGCCGGGCTGGTCATCTCCGGGCCGAGCTCAGGGTTCACGACGGCCGCGGACACGGCGACAAGCGCGACCGCCGGAACCGTCGCGATCCCGGGCCTGACCATCGGCTACACAGGTACCGACGCGGTCATCCTGCTCGGCAGCGTCGGCACCGCCACCGTCTCCGGCTCGAGCGGTACCGAGGCAACTGACGCACTCTTCACCGAGACGGTCGATCCGAGCGAGCTCAGTGTCCCCACCTCCGTCCAGCAGGCGGCGCTCCAGCCCGTGTCGGCGACGACCCCGTTGACCGCTGTCGGTGGCGCCGGGTTCCCTGCGTTCGCCCTCGAGCCGCCGTCGGGCAGCCTGACGTTCGACGGCGCGACGTCTGTGCCGACACTGACCGGCCCGCTCGCGGTGTCGGGCTCGGGCGGCTCGACGGGCAACGTCGGCTTCGGTGGCGTCACCAGCGGCACCACGGCCACGGACATCGTCACGCTGACCGATGCGGTCGGCGGCGAGATCACGAATCTCGTCGCGGCGCTCGGCAACGACACCGGCACCGGCTTCGCGATCCTGACGGGCCTCTCGGCGACCACCGTCAATTCCGACGGCCAGGTGACGCTGACGATCACCTTCAAGCCGGGCACCGGCAGTGAGACGGCGAGCCTCACCGTGCGCGGCGACCAGGCTGGTGGCGGCACGTTCAGCGAGACGATTTTGCTCAGCGGCCACCCGACCGCCTGGAGCTACAACTCGGGCACGCTGAGCCTGAACGCGACCGCGCTCCCCTCAGGCGTGATCGACGGCACGCTCTCACTCGTGTCGGGCGGCGCGATCACCTATACCGACTCGAGCGGCGCGGATGCGTTCACGCCGACGGTGGCGACGCCGGTCACCACGGTCGAGATCACCGGCGCGGGCGGTACCGCGGCCAACACGCTCACGATCCTGACGGCCGGACAGCTGCCCGAGAACGTCGTCTTCAACGGCAGCTCGGACAAGGACACAGTCAACGTGCCGGTTGCGGACGACGAGGCGGCAAGCGTCACCCTGACCTCCGCGTACACGGGATCGGTGACCGGCGTGACGCCGTCATCCGGCGCCGGAACGGTCGACGCGCACAAGCTGACGTTCTCCGGGGTCTCGACACTGAACGTCACCGGCGGCACAAAGCAGCTGGTCGTCGGCGGCACGGACTATCTCGGCGGTCTCAGCGCCACCCCGACCGGATCGTCCAGCGGCACCTTGCAGCTGACCGATGCCAGCAGCGGCTTCACAACGACGATCGGCTTCAGCGATGTCAGCCAGGCGGTCGTCGTCAACGACGTCAACGACGAAACGGTGACGAGCGCGGGCTCCGCCGCGACAACGACAGTCGCAGGCGCGATCGCAACGGTGCTGTCCGGCGTGACGCTGCCATCGGATCTGACCTCAACGAGCTCACTGACCGGCGTCACTGCAACCGGCGAGGTGCCGTTTGCTTTCTCGCTCGCGACCGAGACGCTGACGATCGACGGGCAGACGAGCTCGGTCGGCAGCAGCAATGGCGGGCTCCTGAGCTTCGTGCAAAAGGCGATCACAAGCGGCGTCGCGCAGCTCACCGGCGATGTCCTCAACCTCGGAACTGTCACGGTCAACTCGCCCGTGACCGACACGCTGTCGCTCGGCGCAGTCAGCGGAGCGCTGCAGACCCTGCTCGAGACGGTCAGCTCGCTCGGCAGTCTCGTGTTCAGCAATACCAGCGGCTTCACGGCTCGGCTCGGCACCGGCACCCTCGACAGCGGGCTGCCGCTCAACATCACCTTCACGCCGACCGCATCCGAGGAGGGCACCACGGTCACCAGCCTGCTGACGCTGACCGGCACGATCCCGCTCGTCCAGCAGGTCTTCAGCAGCACACTGACGCTCGTCGCCACGGTCACGAGCTGGGCCTTCGACACAACGACCGGAGCGCTGAGCCTCAGCACGAACAACAGCGACCTCGGCTCGAGCCCCGGGACGCTGACGTTTGCCAGCGACGGAGCCATCACCCTCGGCGACGCCGCCGGTCTCGTCGACAGCTTCGTCGCCAGCGGCAGTGAGACGGTCAAGTCGATCACGGTCGACGCGAGCAGCGCCGCGAACGGCGTCTTCTCGATCGTCGCGGACGGCGCCCTGCCGGCCAACCTCACCTTCAAGGGCGACCGGTCGACACTGACGGGGCCGGCCTTCGCCAGCGCCGACACCGCCCTGTACACGCTGACGGGCACCGACACGACCGGCACCGGCGGCAATACCATCTCGATCCTCGGCAGCGCCAGCGGCGCGACCGAGGTCTTGTTCAGCGGCGTCTCGAGCCTGGTCGGCGCGGCCGACTCCACCAACCAGTTCGTGTTCGGATCGGGTGCCTTCGCCAGCGGCGCGACCGGGATCCCGGGCGCACTCGACGGTGGTCTCGGCAGCGTCTCTCAGGTGCTCGTCGACGCACCCACAAGCGGCGACTACGGCCTTGTCGACGCGAGCCTTGTCAATGGGGTCGGGTCGCTCGGGGTCAACGAGGACCCGCTCAGCCTCAGCAACGTCAGCTCGCTCGACGTGCTTGGGACCGCGACGTGCGCGGTGATCGACTCGACCGCGAGCGACTGCAGCGGCTCGAGCGGCAGCTCAGGATCAGGCAGCACCCCCGGCAGCGCCGTCTCGATCGTCACCGCCAGCGCGCTGGGACTCGCGAGCAGCACGCTCTCCGGTGCGACCGACCTGGATGTGATCGGCGAGGCGACGAGCGCGATCGCGCTGCTGCAGCCGGTTTCGCTGCTCGTCAACGACGTGGCCGCCGACCTCGGGATCACGTTGCCCGGCGGCACCACCCAGGGGCTTGACTTCGGGACCGTCACGCTCGGATCGACGACGCCCAGCTCGTTGATCAGCTCGGTCGCGTCACTGGTCAGCGGTGCCACCCTCGGGATCCTCACGATCACGCTCGGGTCGGCGACGGAGAACGGCTCGACGCTGGGCACCAATCCGTTCAAGGTGCTCGGCGGTGACTGTGGCGGCAGCAACCCGGCATGCACGACGACCGGCAGCGGCCAGGCGACGTCGGTCCAGTTGGACCCGACGGACCTGACCGGCGACGGCGTGCTGTCCTCCTCGCTGACGCTCACGGCGACGATCGGAACGACTCAGTACTCGATCACGGTTCCGCTCAGCGCGATCGTCACGGCCTGGTCGCTGACCGGCACCACCCTGAACTTCTTCGACGGACTGCAGCAGGCAGCGGGCGCGACCGACACGTTGACGTTCAACCCCAACGGCAGCATCTCGCTGGCCAACGCCGGGACCTCGTTCGTCGATTCCTTCCTGGCGTCGTCGGGCCAGACAGTCGATCAGATCGACATCAGCGGTTCGGGGTCGAGCTCAGGCCAGATCCTCAACATCCAGTCCGCTGGATCGCTCCCAGAGAACCTGAGCGTGACCGACGTCGGGAACCTGATCACGCCGGCGTTCGGCGCCGGCCAGACGCTCGTCGCCGACCTCGGCAACAGCACCAGTGGCAACACGATCAGCGCCCTCACCAACGGTGTCCAGGACGCGACGTCGATCGCGTTCACCGATGTGAGCACGCTCACGACCGCCGCGGAGAGTACTGCGAACGTAGTCATCGAAGACACGGTGCCCGGCCTGTCGAGCATCGTCGGCGGCCTCGAGAGCGTCACCAACGTTGTGCTGACGACGCTCACCAGTCTCACCGAGACGCTGGTCGGCGACGTCCTCAACGATCTCGACGGGCTGACTCTGTCCGGGCTCACGAGTCTGATCGACCCGGTGCCGATGACGAACGTCGAGATCGACGGAGCAACGGACGCACCCGACACCTTCCTTGTCACGTCGACGAACCTGACGAACATCCTCAGCTCGGTGACGGCTGACCTCAGCCCTCTGACGAACCTGCTCTACAAGATCCCGGCGGTCAAGTCGGTGGTCAGCAGCGCAGAGGCACTCGCGACGCTCAACCTGATCGCGGTGGCCGATGTTGGCCCCAAGCCGCTGGCGATGGTGTTCGCGCCTCCGACTCAGTCACTGACGATCAACGGCGAGGGCGGTCTCGATCTGACGGCGATCGTCGGTGACATCGCGCTGCCGGGTGCGAACTTCACGGTCACCAGCGGCGCGATCGTCGTGTTGGGCACCGATGTCAGCACCGGCGTCAGCAACATGGCATCGGTCCTGCCGAGCTCGATCGCGACGCCGCTCGAGGCGATCAACTCCCTCCTCAGCCTGATCCCGCAGCTGACGACGATCGACACCACCTGCGGCACCTCCTGCTCCACCGACGGCGCGATCACGCTCAACGCCGACGGGACGAACATCGGGTTGCAGCTCGACCTCGCGCCGCTGCTGTCCGGTCTCGGCTCCGTTCCCGGAGTCGACCTGTTGAGCTCGGTGTCGGCCGATCTGGACGTGTCCGCCGGACTGTTGGCGATCGCCGGCGCCACGATCAAGGGGGGCAGCGTCGATCTCGTTGCCAGCTCGACCCCGACCTCGGCAGGTCCGGCCGCCGCCGTGACGACCGACGTGACGGCGTCCCTCGCCGACGTCGTCCTGCTGTCCGACAGCATCGAGGCGACAGGCGCCGACAGCGCCGCGCCGGCGGCGAACGCGTCGACGCCGCAGGATGCTGGCACCGCGGGGAGCTCGCCGCCAAGCTGCGGCACCGCTCTGTGCGTGATCGCCAACTCCGCCCCGACCGTGACGGCGGACTCGACCAGCGCGAACCTGCTCCCGGGGGCCGACGCCGCCGTCGCGACCGACATCGTCGCCTCGGTCGCAGACATCCTGGTGACGGGCTCCGATCTGATCGCCAAGACAGGCTCCGTCGACGTGCTCGCGAACAATGCGCCGGACGTCACCGGGACGGCCGCCTCGAGCGGGACCGTCGCTGGCGCGTCCGTGGCCGCGACGATCCTCGTCGAGACGACGGACGACGACGTGCTGCTGAGCACGCTCAGCGGCACCAACGTCGACGTCGCGGCCGGGTCGGGCGGGTCGGTGACGGCGACCGCGACCGCGAACGCCGGCGGTACCGCCGGCAGCAACGGCGCGCTGCAGACCGCCGTTCAGTCCGCGCTCTCGCTCGTGACGGCACAGCTTGGCACCGGCAGCCTGGCGCTGCCGGCAGCGGCAGCGGCGCTCGGCGTCTCCGTGCTCGTCAACAACACCGAGGCGTCGATCGACGGTGGCACGGTGACGGCGACGGGCACGGTCGGCCTCGCCGCCACCGGGGGAACAAGCAGCCAGGCGACCGGTGACGCGTCCCAGGCCGACGACACGACGACGAGCGCCGCGGTCGGCGTCGGCGTCGCGCTCGACCTCGCGCTGGTGACGACCGATGCGTCCCTCGGCGTCAACCCCGACATCACGGCGCCGAGCGGCCTGATGGTGTCGGCCGAGGTTCCCGCATCCGCGATGTTCGGCGCTGCCGCCAACTCAGGTGCGGGAGACGCTGATCTCGCCGGCGACGGCGCGCTGGCGGCGAGCGTGGCGGTCGTGCTGACGACCGCCGGCATCGGGACCGAGGGCGTTCCGGGCGACCCGAACGTCAACAGCGCGAACACGACGGTGGACGCGAGCAACGCCAGCTCCAGCACGGCGACGGCCAGCGCAATCAACTCGAGCGCGCAGCTCGTGGGCGTTGGGCCGTCGGCAGCGCTGAACGTCGGCTTCGAGACGACCACAGCCGAGATCCCGGCCGGAAGCTCGATCGAGAACGCGAACTCGCTCGATATGGATGCGACCGACACACCCTCGCTGACCACCACGGCCGACGGCGGCGCAAGCGGCGAGGCAGCGGTCGGAGCGGCGACAGCGGTCACGGTCGCCGTCGTCACGACGACCGCACAGCTCGGCACCGGCACCACGCTGACGCTCGCCGGCAACCTCGATCTGACCGCCGACAACGACCCGTCGCAGACCACCACCGCGACCGGGGACGCCAGCAGCGGGACGGCGGGCGCGGCGATCGCGGTCGCTCTGACGCTCGGCGTCGACAGCGCAAACGTGACGAGCGACCGTGACGTCACCGCCGGCGGGACCGTGACGTTCAAGGCGGACGGCACGCCGACCGCGCAGACGACGGCGACGGCCGGCGCCGCCGGCGGACCGAGCAGCGGCGGTGTGGCGGCACTCGTCGGCGATGTGCAGACGGTCGCAGGCGACGTGCTGAACGCACTGCCGGGAACGCTCCCGCTGCCGACGTCCGAGATTCCATCGGTGCTCTCGACCGTCGAGTCGATCGACGGCGGCAACGACCTCGGCGCGGCGGCCGCGATCGCCGCCAACATCCTGCTCAGCACGGTCACAGCCACGATCCCGGCGGGCACCACGATCGATGCGACGAGCGGCGCGGTGATCGACAGCGCCACCGGAGCCGCGACGGCCGGCGCGACCGCGACCGGGACCGCCGGCGCGTCTGTCGGTGACAGCGTCGCCGTCGCCGTCAACCTACCGATCATCACCGAGGCCGCGACCGGCACCGGCATCGTGAACTCGCCGAGCCTGAGCGTGTGCGCCGGCACAGCCGCGTGCTCCGGCACTGGTAGCGCGCATCAGCTGTCCGCCTCCGCGACCTCCGGTACGGTCGCGAGCGCCGCTGGAGGGGCCGAGGCGATCGCGCTGAACGTCTCCGTCGTGACGACCGTTGCCACGCTCGTGACCGGCGCCCGCGGCCCGCCGCCGTCAGCCCCCGAATCAATCACGGTGTCGGCGGCAGCCGCCACCAAGGCGGCGGCCACAGCGACCACGCAGAGCGAGAACGGCGGCTCGGCGATCCTCGGTCTCGGCGCCTCACTTGCAGTGTCGCTCGCAGCGAACACGACCGTCGCCCTCGTTACCGGCACGGACCCACTCGAAAGCTTCGGCGGCGCCATCGACGTCAACGCCACGAGCGCGCCGAGCACCTCGGCAATTGCAACGTCGGGTGCCAGCGGCACCGCCGGCGTCGCCGGCGGAGCAGCCGTCACGGTTGCGCTCAACACAACGATCGCGGCGCTCTCAAGCGGAGCGACCAGCGCCGGCGGCGACATCACCGTCACCGCCTCGGAGACACCGTCAAGCACCAGCAGCGCGACGGACGCGGTCGCCGGCTCGGTGGGCATCGGCGCGGCGTTGGCCACGACCCTGGCCGCGGACACCACTCTGGCGAGCACACTCGGAACGATCGACACCGGTACGAGCGGCGGCACCCTGATGGTCCAGGCGACCGACACGGCCCAGAGCACCGCGACCCCCACGAGCAGCGCCACGGCCACGGCCGGTGCCGACGGCAACAGCGCATGCTCCGCCACGACGAAGGTCGCATGTGACGCGCTGTCTGCGCTGACCTCGATCGTCAACACCGCCACCTCCGTCTTCTC
The DNA here is from genome assembly GCA_963778315.1 of uncultured Conexibacteraceae bacterium. Classification (GTDB taxonomy): domain Bacteria; phylum Actinomycetota; class Thermoleophilia; order Solirubrobacterales; family Solirubrobacteraceae; genus Palsa-465. The sequence goes on from CAVZTZ010000003.1 coordinate 288,288, forward strand.
GTCGCTGCCGTCGGCGAAGTCGCTGCCGTTGACGTCGATCTCCGGGCTCGTGTCGATCCCGTCCGTGCCGACGCTGCCGACGCTGCCGTCGATGTCATCGCTGCCGAACGGAATCGGCGCCGGTGCAGCGATCGCGCTCGACGTGCCCGTCGTGACGACCACGGCGCTCGTCGGTGTCGGCACGGTCACCACGGGCAGCGCCATGACCACCGTCAACGCGGACGCCTCAGGGCGCAAGGACAGTTCGTCGGCAACGGGAACCACTGCAGGCGGCGACGCGGTCGGCGCCGGCTTGGCGATCGCCGTCACGGCCGCGATCGACGCGACGACCGCAGTCGTCGACGCCACGACGGTGACCGCCGGGTCGCTGACCGTCGCGGCCGCGCACAACGGCGGCGAGCAGACCTCCAACTTCAGCAGCACCGCGACCTCGGGCGACACCGGCCTGACGGACGCCGCCGGCGCGGTCGCGATCACGATCACGACCGTCACCACGATCGCGTCGATCCCGACCGCCTCCGTCACCAGCACTGGGCCGGTGGATGTGACGGCCGGCTCGGCACCGACGGCCGGCTCACTTGCGCAGCCCGCAAGCGGCGGCGACGGGCTGTCGCTCGCGTTCACGCTCGCGAACAACGTCACCCTCGCCGAGACCGGCGCCACGATCACCGGATCCGGGATCAACGTCAACGTCACCGCCAGCGGCGACTACCAGACGACGTCGAACGCAACGGCGGGCGCGACCGACAGCGGCCTGTCGGTGGCGGCGGCGCTCGCGGTGTCCCTGGCAGTGAACACGACCGCGTCGGCGCTGATCGGCGGAACGATCGGCACGCCGGGAACGCCGGTCGGCACGGTCACGGTCACCGCGGCGCCCACAGCGAACACCACGGCGACCGCTCTCGGCGTCAGCAGCGGCGTCGGGCTCGTCGGCCCGATCGCGGTCAACATCGCAATCGACACGACGCTGGCGACGTCAGCGGCGAACGTCTACGCGAACGAGCTCGATGTGTCCGCGATCGGCTCACCGACCAGCGCGGCGGACGCCACCGCCGCTCCGAACGGGATCGGCTCCACCGGCGACACCACCGCCGACTCCCTGATCGACAGCTGGCTCGCCAGCGCAACCAACGAGATCGGCTCGCTGCCGACGACGCTGCCCGGGACCGATCTGCTCAAGACGGCGACCAGCGCGACACCCACGGCACTGTCCTCAACGCTGCCTTCGAACCTCGCGATCCCGAGCCTGCCGACGATCCCGAGCGCCGATCTGCCGGGAGCGAACGGGCTCGAGAGCTCGTTGTACGCGTCAGCGGCGCTGGCGATCAACGTCGAGGTCGCGACCACCACCTCCGCCGTCCTCACCGGGACGATCGTCCTGGGCGGCTCGGGGCTGGCGGTGGTCGCCTCCGGCCTGGCAACGCCATCGGCGACGGCCGACGCGCATGCGGCGTCGGGCGCGCTGACGACCGCGATCGGCATCGATGTCGCAGCCGTCTCGCTGATCGCGCTCCTCGGAGCCGACGTGACCGTCAGCGGGCCGGTCGTCGTCGGGACGCAGGTCACCAGCACCCCTGGCGATCTCGGCATGACAGCGCCGTCGGCCACCGCCAAGGCAGGGGCAAGCACCGCTGATCCGGGCGTGGCCGGCGCCCTGGCCCTTTCGGTGTCGATCGTCACGAGCATCGCCACGATCCTCCCTGGCGTGACGATCGCAGGTCCCGCTGACGTCTCCACCGGCAGCAACGTGACCGTCTACGCGGACGCGAACACCGACCCGCTCGTCGACGCGAGCGTCCCCGCAAGCGGTGGCATCGGCGCCGCGGCCGCGGTCGCCGTCGCGATCAACACGACGGCGGCGACCTCGTCGGCATCGATCACCGCGGACAACGTCCAGGTGCTGGCCGCGGGCCCCAGTCAAGTCCCCACCGGCTTCACCTCGACCGAGCTCAAGTTCGCGTTCCGCAGCGCGACCGAACCCACGTACACGACGGAGACGAGCGCCGTTCCCGGCGGCTCGCTCGGAGCGACGGCGGTCGCGCCGGCGATCTCCGTAGCGATCGCCGTCAACACGACCGTCGCGGCGCTGCTGGGCGGCACGATCGACGCCGTCAACGGCAGTAGCACCGAAGGCGACGTGTACGTCCTGGCGGCGCCGAACGCCGATACCCAGTCGTGCGCCGACGGCACCTACAGCAGCGACACCTGCACCAACGCCCACATCGCGCTGGCGTCGATCTCAGGTCCGATCGCGCTGACCGTTGCGGCTGACACGGTGCTCGCAACGTCGGCGGCGACCGTCACCGCGCTTCTGCTCGACGTCAACGCAACCGGATCGCCCGTCAGCGCGGCGACGGCGTTCGCCTCGAGCACGGGCGCGACGGCGTGCACCGGCACGAGTTGCCCGTCGTCGTCGGGCCTGGTCAGCGACCTGCTCGGGCCGCTGACCGGTGATCTGAACACGCTGGCCTCGTTGCCGTCGTCGATCACGCCGTCGCAGGTGCTTCCGAGCTCGCTGCTGTCGAGCACGGGCCTGTCGGTGCCGTCGTTGCCGGCAGTGCCGTTGGCGCAGGTGCCCGGAGTCTCCGGGCTCGAGCAGGGCCTCGCCGCGGCGGCCGCGATCGCCGTGAACGTCGAGGTGGCGACGACCACATCCGCCGTCCTGGCGGGAACGCTGAACCTCGGCACATCGGGCCTCGACGTGATCGCCAGCGGGCTGGCGTCGACGAACGCGGACGCCGACGCATCACAGGCCGCCAGCGCGCTGTCGACAGCGGTCGCGATCAACGTCTCGGTGATCTCCCTGATCGCGCTGCTCGGGCCGGCGACCGTCTACACGACGGGCATGGTCGTCGTTGCGACCCAGGTCGCCAACCCGCTTGGATCAACGGACGACACGACCACGCCGAAGGCGACGGCGACGGCCGGTTCGAGCGCCTCGGATCCAGGCCTCGCGGCGGCCTTCGCGCTGTCGCTGTCCGTCGTCTCGAGCGTCGCATCAATCCTGCCGCTGGCAACGATCGCAGCCGACTCGAGCGGCGACAGCACGACGAGCGCGGTTGTCGTGTATGCAGACGCGAACACCGATCCGGTCGTCGATGCATCGTTGACCGGGAGCGGCATCGGCGCACCCGTTGCGATCGCGGTCGCGGCGAACACGACCGTCGCGAGCTCGTCGGGCACGATCGTCGCCGCAGACGTCGAGGTCCTGGCGGCACCTGATGCGCTGGGCCTCAGCTCAGCACTGTCGGCGATCAACGTGAGGCTGCGGAACCCCACCTACACGACCGACGTCACCGCCGTGCCGTCGAGTGGAGGCGTCAGCGTCCTCACCGTCTCTCCTGCGATCGCGGCCGCGGTCAGCGTCGACACCACCGTCGCGGCGCTGCTCGGCGGCTCGATCACCGCGGTCACGACCGGCAGCACGTACGGCGCTGTGGACGTCCTGGCGACGCCGCTGGGGAGCACGGTGTCGTGCGCCGGCGGCAAGATCACAGGCACGTCGACGAGCACCGAGTGCGGAGTGCTCGGCACCACGCTCGACTCCTCCGCTGTGACCGCGACGGCACCGATCGCGCTCACGATCGCGCTCGGCTCGACGGTCGCACTCAGCTACGCCAGCGTGAAGGCGGCGACGTTCGATGTCGCCGCCACGACTGAGGACCTCAGCACCGCGACCTCGTACGCGACTGCCGACGGGAGCGGCACCCCGGGCACCAGCGGCGTCCCGGCGACTGTCGAGGCCACGGCTAACTCGCTGACCTCGGCGCTCGAGGAGATCCTCTCCGGTGGCGGCGTCGGAGCTCCGGTCGATCAGCTCACGAACGCCCTGTCGAGCGCGCTGCCCACGGGAGACGTCTCGAAGGTGCTGCCGGGCGAGCTGCCGGTCGGTGGCACGGTCACGATCCCGTCGTCGCTCACCAAGGAGGAGTCGGTGCTCGAGGACTCGGGCGGCAACCTGCCGTCCGTCCCGAACCTGGCCGACGGACTCACCTCGCTCGTGCTGCCGACGCTGCCGCAGATCACCACCCCGTCCGGTCTGGTCGGCGTGGCAGCAGCGCTGGCGATCGACCTCGGCGGGTCGATCACGGTCTCGGCCGTCCTCGGCGGCACGGTTGTGCTCGAGGGCGCGACTGGGCTGTCCGTGATCGCGCAGGGCAACCCAACCGCCAACGCGACTGCCAACGCATCCGCCCTCGGTAACGCCGCCGGTGTCGCCGCCGGCGTCGCGGTCAACGCCGCCGCGGTCACGATCGTCGCGCTCGTCGGCGGCGGCACCCTGCAGGTGACGGCACGCTCGATGAACGTCGCGGCGGAGATCACCAATACGACCGGGACGACGCCCCAGGACGGCAACGCCACGGAGATGTCGCTCACGAGTGACGCCTACTCGGGTATCGGTTCCACCGATGTCGGCGTTGCCGGTGCGGTTGCGATCAACGCGGTCGCGAGCCTGATGGCTGCACTGATCGCCGACTCCGCATCCACAGCGCAGGAGTTCGACATCATCGGCCCCGGGACCACGGTCGCCTCGAACAACACGGTCAGCGCTGAGGCGACCAACGACAGCGCCGACAACGCCCTCGCGACCTCGGCCCTGCACGACTCGAGCGCCACCTCGACTGCGTCGATCGGCGTCGGTCCGTCGGTGGCGACGAACATCGTCACCCAGATCACGCTCGCCGGTCTGCTCGGTGGCGATTTCGGAACGACCGGCCCCTGGAGCCTGACCGTCGATGCGACCGGCAACCACACCGAGCAGGCCAACGCAGCTGCCGGCAGCTCCGGCGGCGTATCGGTGGACGGCGCCGTCGCCCTCAACGTCACCGATAACCAGACGATCGCGCTTGCGACGCCGAGCGTCACCGGCGGGACCTTGCACGTCGACGGCGCGCTGGTCCTCGACGCGCAGGAGAACTCGATGACGACCACCGACGCGACCGCGAAGGTCGACGAGAACGTCGTCGGCGCCGGCGCCGCGATCGCCGTCGGGGTTCCAATCGACGGTGCCACGGCCCTGCTGTGGCGTTCGGCAACGGCAACCACGGTGACCGACACCGCGAATGTCAACGCGCCGAGCACCGCCACCGCCAAGGCCGGCACACAGGGCCCCGGCTTCGACTCCTCCGGCTCCGTCGATGGGCAGCTTCTGCAGGACACCGGCGACCTCGTCAAGCTTGTCTCCGACGTGATCCCGGCGGGGATCCCGAACGTCGGCGCGACCCTGATCAGCCTGATCGCCTCAGTGCTGTCTGATCCCACCGAAGGCATCCCGTCGGCGCTGACCGATCCGACCGATGCGGTCAACGACCTGCAGCTGCCGTCGCTGCTCGATAGCGTCAGCGACGCGACCAGCTCGAGCATCCCGCTCCCGAGCCTGGCACCGCTCGGCGATATCCTCAGCCTGCTCGGCACTGTCGCCGGCGCGCTGCCGTTGCCGCTCAACGTCGGCGCATCCGCGGCGCTTGCCGTCAACGCTCCGGTTGATCTCGGAATCGCCGCGATCGGCCCCGGGGTCACGGTCACCGCCACCTCGACGATGACGGCGCCCGATGGCCGGACCGATGTCGGGGTTGATGTCGAGAGCACGATCGACAGCGCGCCCAACCCGCAGTCCCAGGCGAACGCCGACACGACTGAGGTGGGAGCTGGTGCCGGCGTCGGGCTCGGGGTCGCGATCAACATTCCGATCGTCCTCAATGTCGCGCTGGTCGGCTGGCTCTCGAACGTCAGCTCCACCGCGGGCAACGTCAACGTGATCGCGCAGACGGACGGGCCAGCGACCGGCGCCCTCTACTACGACGCGACCGCGACCGACGGCTCGGCCAGCACGATCGCCGGAATCACCGGCTCGGTCGCGGCGAACATTGCGACGACCGCGACGATCGCACGCGTGTCGGAACTCGCGACGATCACGGCGGCCGGCAACGTCAACGTGCTGGCCCTGTCGAGCGTCGAGGTCGAAACCGAGGCGCTCGCCGGCTCGGCTGGGCTGGCCGCCGGCGCCGGTGCGTCGATCGCGATCAACATCCTCACGGACACCGCCGATGCCCAGGTCGCCTCCGGCGCTGAGATCGACGCTCCCGGCGAGATCCTCGTCGACGCACAGAGCCCGCAGACGCTCGACGCCGAGGGCTTCGGTGGCGGCGCCGGACTCGCTGTCGGCGCGGCCGGCTCGATCGGGATCAACATCCTGACGGCGATCACGACCGCCACGGTGCTGCCCGGCGCCCAACTCAACGAGAACGCCTACGACCCGTTCAGCTCCACCTCGTCCTGCACGGGCGTGACCTGCGACGCGCAGGAGATCGACGTGATCGCATATGCGCCGACGCTCGTCGATGCATTCACGGGCGCGGGTGGAGTTGGCCTCCTGGCAGGAGTCGGGGCCGCCATCAACGTCGGCCTGATCACGAAGGACACGCTCGCTGCGATCGCCGGCCTGACCGCCGACGGACTCGGGATCGCAAGCGCGAACGCGAAGACGAACATCAACGTCTCCGCGGTCTCGAGCGAGGAGAACCTTGGCATCGCTGCCGCCGCCAGTCTTGCGCTCGGGATCGCGATCGAGGGCACGACCGAGATCTGGGCGGTCGCCCCGCAGACGCAGGCACTCGTCCTGACAGCAACGCTCGACGCGGGTGGCAACGTGCTCGTCTCCGCGGTCGACACCAACCAGATCGTGCTGTTCACCGGGGCAGCTGGAGCATCGTTGCTCGCCAGCGCCGGTGCCGGGCTGGAAGTCGTGACCGTCGCGAAGACGACCCTCGCGTCCGTGGTCAGCTCGACGATCACGGCGACGGGTGACGGCAACCCGATGTCCGTCCTGCAATCAGGTGACGATGTCACCGATGCTGCCCCGACCGACACCGGTGGCAGCTACCACGCCAACGGGCTCGTCGTCCAGGCCGTTTCGCACGATGACATCGTCGAGCTGGCATTCGCCGACGGCGCCTCGCTGCTCGCGTCGGCTGAGGGCGTCGCTACGGTGGCCACGGTCACCAACGTCACGACGGCGCTCATCAGCGGCCCGCTGACGACGATCAACCCCGGCACCCCGACGTCCTCCGGCAACCAGCTCGTGCGCGTGTTCGCGTGGGATGCGACCACGGTGATCGGCGTCGCCCAGGCGGCAGCGTCCGCCTACCTCGCGGCGGTCGGCGCGGCGCTCAGCGGCGCGGTCGTGGTCAAGGCGACGACTGCCGACATCGCGCTCGGTGCGACCGTCAACTCGCGCGGCGACGTTGATGTGCAGGCGCTCTCGAGCGAGGACATCGTGATGTTGCAGGAGGCGGCTGCGGACGGCGGCGTCGCCGGCGCCGCCGGCTCGGTCACAGGCGTTGTCGTCACAGTGACGACGATCGCCGCGATCGGAGACCCCGTCAGCAGCACCCTGCCCGACACCTCGGCGGTGCTGGCGCTCGGCAACGTCTCCGTGCACGCCGACGAGACGCTCAACGTCAACGTGATCGGCGGGGCGCTGTCCTCGGGGCTGGTCGGGGTCGGCGCTACACCGCAGGTGGCGGTCGTCACGAAGATCACCGAGTCGTTCATCGGGGACGGCGTGTCTGTCACTGCCGAGGGCCTTGCGGGGGCGACCGCGGGTGTCCCCGACGGCACGATCAGCGTCAGCACAACCCCCGACGACGCCGGCACGGAAACCTTCGACAACCCGGGCAGCGCCGACACGTCGGTGATCGAGATCATCCGGAAGTTCATCACCGATGCACTCGGGATCAGCGTCTCGACCCCGTCGAGCACGTTCGGCGGAACCACGACGCTGACCTCCAGTGACACGTGCAGCAACTGCGCCACCAACAACACCAGCGATTCCAACCCGACCAGCGTCTCGACTCCAGGCAACGCGTCACTCCAGCCCAACACGCAGACGAAGACCACCTTCGGGACCGCCGCATCGCAGGGCGTCTCGGTCACCGCAACGAACTCTGACGAGGTCGCCACGGTCGCGTTCGCCGGCAGTGGCGGTCTCATCAACGCCACCGTCAGCGGCGGCCTCGTCGTCGACGTGGCCCTGACGACGGCGACGATCGATCTGCTCGCCAACGTCAACGCCGACCCGAGTGGCAGCACTGACGGCAGCGGCCCGGGCGTCGACGTCACGGCCTCCAACGACCTGTTCAGGTTGGGGATCGTCATCGGCGTCGCTGCCGGCGGTCTCGCCGGCGCAAACGCCGGTGTCAGCCTGACGACCGCAGCACTCACGACCCTGGCGACGATCGCGGCGGGCGCGAACGTCAGCGCCGCCGGCAACATCACCGTCGACGCCAACGGCCAGGAGATCGTTCTGACGATGACGACCGGTGGCGCGGCGGGCGGCCTCGCCGCGGCGTCCGGCGCCGCCGGCGCGACGCTGATCGTCAGCGCGACTCATGCGGCGGTGGGCGCGCTCCCCGGCGACCTGGCCGCGCTGCCGACGGCGTCCCAGCTGCCGGTCAGCCTGCCGACGCTGCCCTCGACCATCACGCTCACCGTCGGGAAGGTGACGGCCGGTGGCAACGTGCAGGTCAACGCAAGCGACGAGACGATCGTCGTGACGATCCTCGGCAACCTTGCCATCGGCGGCGCAGCCGGAATTGGCGCGAGCGCTTCGCTGACGGCGCTCGTCAAGGACACGGAGGCGACGATCGGCACGCCGACCATCGGCGGTATTGGCACCGATGTGACCGCGTACGGCGATGACGTCAGCGGCGGCGAGAACGGGATTGATGTCCAGGCCAGCTCGGACGAGGACGTGTTCGTTGTGGCGCTGACCGGCGGCGGCAGCTTCATTGCAGGCGTCGGCGCGTCGATCTCGCTCGAAGTGATCGACGCGAACACCAATGCCGCAGTGGAGCCCGGCTCCACGTTGACCGCCGGCCCCGCAAGCTCATCAGCTGGGGTGCCCGCGCCCGATGTGATTGTGTCAGCCACTGACAGCGTGGAGGCGTTTGTGTTCGTGGGCGGTGCGGCGGTCGGCGGCATCGCCGGCATCGGCGGCGGCATCGACATCGGTGTCCTGCTCAACAACACGACCGCGTCGATCACCGGCGCGACCGTCACCGCCGCGGGTGACGTCGACGTGAAGGCGAAGGCGACCGACAACATCCAGTCGTTCGCAACCAGTGGCGCGGCCGGCACGGCAGGCCTCGCGGGCTCCGTGTCGCTATGGGCGATCGGCGGGCCGATCCTTCCGACCTACGCGCTGGCGACGGACTCGGGCGGCGACGGGAGCGCCCAGCAGTGCACAAACAACGGCACGGGGTCGTGCTCGGCCAACGCACTCGGCTCCGGCGGCAGCACGCTCAGTTCGTTGACCGGCTCAAGCGGGCCGTTGAGCAACATCAGCTCGGCCACCAGCACGCTCACCGGCCTCACCGGACTGGCCAACGCCAATCAGATCTCAGAGCTGCTGTCCGGAAACGTCGACCTCGGGGCGCTGCTTGAACAGGTCAAGCAGGACGCCGACGTGTCCGCGCTGACGAACGCCGCGACCGGTGCAGTCGGGACGATCACGAACAGCGTCAGCGACTCCGGGCTGCCCCTGACCCAGCTGCTCGACCTGACCACGCCGCTCGGCTCGGTCACGAGCGCGACGATCTCCGACTCGACGATCACCGCCACAGGCAGTGTCGACGTCAACGCCACGGACACCGTCACAGCGGTCAGCCTTGTCGGCTCCGCCGCCGCCGGCCTTGTCGGGATCGGTGCCTCGATCTCGATCCTCAGCCTCGGAACGTCGACTCTGGCCCGGCTCACGGACGTCCAGATCCGCGCCGGACCCGCCGTCAACGTCACCGCGAACCACACCTCCGTGGTGATCGGGTTCGCGTTCGCAGGAGCCGCTGGAGTCGTGGCGCTCGGTGCCCAGGTTCTGTTCGTTGCCGACAACAGCACCGACGAGGCCGAGATCGACTCCCGGTCGCAGATCGACACCGCAGGGGCGGTCAACGTGACCGCCACGAGCAACCGCCAGTACGTGCAGAGCGCTGCAGCCGTCAACGCCGGCGGGCTCGCAGTCGGCGCCTCGGCCGCGGTCGTGATCGCCGGTGGCGGCACGACCGCCACGGTGTCCGCCTCGTCCATCGGTGAGAGCGGCATCGTCGGCAGCGTCAGCGTCATCGCCACCGGCACGATCGGCGTCACCGCCGTGGTCTTCGGGCTGACTGCCGGTGCAATTGCGGCCACCGGCACGCTCGCGCTGGCGATCCTGACTCCGACGGTCGACGCCGAGCTCGACGACACGCAGTTCACGTTGACCGGATCGGTGCTTGTCAAGGCCATCTCGAACGGGAACGCGAACGAGGTCGCGACCGGCGCCACCATCGGCGCGATCGCGGTCGGCATCTCGATCGGCTACGCGACGCTGACGCCGACGGTGACCGCCAAGCTGACCGCCGACAGCGCCGAACGGGCCGCGGGCGGGATCAGCGTGATCGCGCTCAACAACGACAACGGCAGTGGCCCCAACGGTGACGGAGCGAACGCTGTCGCGGTCGCCGGCGCGGGTGGCGCTGTCGCTGCGGTCGGTGCCGTCAGCATCGTCAACACCGGCGCAACCACCACCGCCACACTGACGACCACGGCCGACATCACGATCGGCGGCGACCTCGACGTCACGGCGCAGGCCGCGAACCGGGGCAGCGCCGATGACGCGGCGCTGGCAGGCGGACTGATCGGAATCGGCGCGAGCTACGCGACGATCACCGTCAGCGAGGACACGGCCGCTGAGCTCGGCGGCGCTGCGGGCAACCCGATCCAGGCCGCCGACGTGTCGGTGACATCCGATAGCCCGGACAACGCGGGGAGCGTCACCGTCTCGGGCGCCGGCGGGATCCTGGCCGGCAGCGGCGCACTCCCGAGCTCATCGGTCGACGAGCAGACGACCGCAACGATCGATCAGGGCACCGAGATCCAGACGATGATCGCCACGCCGGTCACCGAGAACTCAGGATCGACGCTGCCCGGCGACGACGGCGCCACGAACGGAGAGCTCATCGAGCTGACGCAACCAGCCACCGTCTACGAGTTTCTCGCCGGCTACAACACCGACGCGATCCCGGTTGACGAGCTGCCGGAGTCCGGCTCGAGCTTCCCGACCTCGCTCGAGGCGGTTCCCGTCGCACTCGTCACCGGCGGCACGGTCGGCGGCTACTTCTACACGTGGACGGCGCCAGCGAACGCGAGCAGCACCGGAACATGGACGAAGGGGCTCGCTGACACGGCGTATGTCTACCTGACCCAGACCGACGGCTCCCAGGGCGCCGGCCTCTACCAGTACAGCTCGGGCTGCACCACAAGCACGAGCTTCTGTGCCAGCTCGCAGACGACCCCGTACGACTTCAGCTCGCTACCCAACCAGGGAACGTCGTTCCCGTCGAAGCCGTCCTCGGGCGACTGGTTCCTGCTGACCGGTCAGGCGTCCGGCGGCACGTACGCGAACGGCTACTACGAGTACAACGGCACCAGCTGGGTCGATGAGTTCGGAACCTCCGAGGTTCTCGGCGTCACCGGCACCAGCAGCCTCTACCAGTGGAACGGTTCGTCGATCGCGGTCGATGGGTTCACCGTCAACGAGCTGCCGTTCGACGCCGGCACCGTCACCGCACCGAGCGGGACGACGACCGCCGCGAACATCCCGGACCCGCCGTCGACCGAGGACCCGCTCTTCTACCTGACGTCCAACCTGACGGTTGGGAGCACGACGTATGACGCCGGCCTCTACACCTGGGATCCGGACTGCGGCACCTGGCAGCAGGTCCTCAACCCGTGCCCGACGAGCGAGTTCGCCTCAGGCTCGAATACAGAGAACGAGGTGCTGCTGACACAGGCGGATGGCAGCGATCCAGCCGGTGTCTACGCGTACGGCGAGAACTCAGGCGGCACGTACGGATGGATCAACCAGAACGTTCCGGCCGGTGAGTGGACGGAAGCTGACGTGATCGACACCGGGTCGCTGCCGAGCGTCGGGACCACGCTTCCGACACTGACGGACACGAGCGCGACCCAGCCGACGACGTACTACCTGCTCGACTGCGATGAGACGCTCGCCCCAGGCAGCGCCGGGGCCTGCGCCGATGGTCAGGACCCCGGCCTGTACACGACGCCGACGCCGGGCCAGAACGCGACGGACACGGCCGAGTGGGAGGAGCTGGCCGGTATTAGCACCGCGTTCGTCGTCGAGGTCGGGAACACGCTGTACACGTGGAACGGCAGCGCACTGGTCGCCGAGACCGCTCCCGACCTGAGCTCGGCCCCGGGCACCGGGACCGGGGGCGAGCTGTATGAGACGGTCCCCGCACCGATCCTCGAGCAATATGAGAACGGCACCTGGTCACCGGTGACGACCACAACGCTGCCGCAGGCGACGTCGCTGCCGCCACTGACCGCGAGCACAACCCCATACACGGGCTCCGGCGTTAACGAGTATGAGCTGACCGCACCCGACGGACTGGGCCACAACGCCGGGGTGTATCTCGTGTCGCGCGGAGCCGTCACGGTCGAAGCGACCGGCTCACCCCAGGCCACCGCCACCTCGGTCGCCGTCTCCGCCGGTGCGCTGGCCGTTGGCGTCTCCGGTGCCAGTGCCACGATCCAGCCGCAGAAGTACAACGCGACCACCGACCCGAACGCACCGATCGTCAGCGCCTCGATCGGGAGCCAGGCGACCATTTCGGCCGCGACCCTGACCGTCGCGGCGATCCTCAACAGCTCCTCGACCGGTACTGCCGCGGGCGCCGCCGGCGGTCTGATCGGCGTCGTCGGCTCCGAGAGCACCGCGGCCGCGACCGGCACCGTCGAGAGCTACATCGGCTCCGGTTCGACGATCACCGTCGACGGACTCGTCAATGTCTCCGCCAACGACAACACCAATCAGGATGCGAACGCTGACAACGCGGCGGGTGGCCTGCTCGCGGCCGGCGAGGCGAACGCAACCGCGAGCTCAACGACCACGACGCTGGCGTACCTCGGTGACACGACCACCGTGCAGGCGGGCGCGCTGTCCGTCGGAGCGAGTGCGATCGACACGAACTTCGCGCTGACGACCGCCGGCTCGGGTGGTGTCGTTTCGGCTGATTCGACCTCGCCCACCACGGACAACACCTCCACAACCGTCGCCTCGCTCGGAACGCTCAACCCGGACGGCAGCGCAGCTTCAACCTCCGGCGGCGTGACCGTCGACCTCACCGAGCGCGGCGCCGGCACGCTGCTGCTCGACGCCGAGCACACGGCGAACTTCAACACGCAGGTGGTCACCGCCTCGTTCGGTTTGCTCTCGGGCGCCGGCGCGAGCGCGACCAACAACGTGACCACGAACGTCAATGCGCTCGTCGGGGGCAGCGACAAACTGTCGGCTCAGACCGTGCAGGTTCTGGCGACGAACAACGTCGACAAGCCGGCAACGTCCCTCAGCAACATCGTCGGCTCGACCGGCGGGTTCGCCAGCGGCGCGTCAGGGAACTCGACCACAACGCTGACCACCGCGACGCTGGTTGCCGTGGGCGACAAGGCGGACATCACGACGATCGGGCCGCAGGGCACTCAGACCGACGTCACGCTGGCCGCGCAGAACAACTTCAACGTCGTTGACTCGATCACGTTCACGACGTGGGGCGCGTTGTCAGGCGCGTCGGTCAACGGCACGATCACGGCGACCAGCACGGGCGCCACCGTCGACGTCGGCGCCGCCACGATCACGACGCCGGGCACGGTTGACGCTTCCGCTCGCTCCGCGGGCACGGTGACGATGCAGGTCAACGCCAACACCGACGGCGTCGCGACTGCTGCAGCCGGCCAGACGACGGTCGTCGTCACACCGCAGAACACGGTCACGGTTGCGACCGATGCGCAGATCAGCGCAGACGGCAACGTCGAGCTGACGGCCGGCCGCAGCGACGACAGCAACCCGGTCGTGGCGGCCGACGCCTGGACGGTCACCTCGTACTGGGACGGGTTCGCCGGTTCGTTGATTCCGATCAACGACACGAACTCGGTCGGGCATCTGCTGATCAGCAACGAGGTCGACGTCGAGATCGGCGCGACGATCGTCAGCGGCGGCGAGGTCGACCTGTTCAGCGAGGACACTCCGCTGGCGACTGTCGGCTCCCAGGCATCGGTGACCAGCTGGGCCAGTTCGGCGGCGCAGGGGATCGATGAGCTGCTCGGCGGCGATGGCATGAACACGTTCGTCGGCAACGCGCTGCAGACTGAGAGCGGCGTCGTCGACAACGACGGCCTGATCGAGGCCGGCCTGTTCCGCAACAAGACGGTCGAGCTGACCTACGACGGGACGAACATCCATGCGCAGGTGACGGTCGGCACCGACCCGCCCGCCAATGCGGAACTCACCAGCGGCACGACAACGGACGTCGCCGGGATCACATTGGAGCTCGGCTACAGCACGATCTCGAACAACCTCGAGACCGAGCTGTTCCAGAACGACCAGGAGCTGAAGACCTACGAGGGTTCGACGGTCAGCGCCAATGAGGCGAACATCGCCTTCTACGCAGGGCTCAACCAGACGATCGTGGGCGAGCTGAACGCTGAGGGCTACACCACCACCTGCGACAGCTACGAGGACTGCACGGTCGTCACCGGCCCGAGCTCGCCCGGCGAGCCGACGATCACCGTCGGTCAGATCTACTCGGCGCCGGGCCTGATCAATGCCGACGGCTCGCTGCTCGAGGGCGACGGCACCTTCGACGCGCCGACGGACGTCACGATCTCGATCACCAACGACACGCCCGACTTCCTCGACCTGCTCGGGATCAACGTCGCAGCGGAGCTCGGCGGCCTCAACTACAACGGCTTCAACGTCGGCCAGTCCGAGGCCAACAGCTCGCCGACGCCGGCTCAGAACGACGCGCAGATCGAGGGGCTGAACAGCCAGACGGGTGGATCGGCGAATTTCGGCTATGACATCGGCGACACCGTCAACACGCCGAGCGTGACGGTGGAGAACACCTACGACATCGGCAGCCAGTCGATCCCGTGGCCCGACTTGACGGTCGTCTCGGCGGCCGATGGCGGGATCGGTATCCAGAACGCCAATGGCTCAGTGACCCTGTCCACGGTCGCGACCGGGACTGGGGACATCAACATCGACGACTCCGTCAACTCGGCGACCCTGTCGGTCACCGCTGGCGGCGACCTCAACGCCAACCAGTCTGACCCGTACGAATTCGGCGGTGAGCCTGATCAGGCGGTCGTGGCGGCGACGACTGGCGCCTACGTCCAGGGCAACGTGCCTGCTCCGGGAGTCGCCCCGGCATGCTCGAGCCCCGATGAGACCAACCAGTACTACGGCGAGTACATGTGCGACCCCTCCTCGACGTTGTGCTCCGCTTCGGGCGGCCTGTCGGACGGCTCCTCCGAGTACGGCGACGGTAACGGCGGCGAGATCCGGACGCTGATCACCACGTGCACGATCACGACCAGCGAGACGCAATACCTCTCCTCGGCCTTCACGAGCGCTGTTCGGTCCGGCCCGCAGGGCGCCGTGCAGATCACAGGCGGGACGATCTACGTCAACGCTCCGTACATCAACATCGGCGCGATCATCCAGAGCGGCCGGGATACGTATTCGCTCAACCTCGGTGGCCCCGACACCGGCACGCTTGTACCGGGTGACTGGGCCGCCTACGAGGTCGACCATTCCGGTCAGACGCAGGGCACGCTGGCGCTCTCGCTGCCCAACATCTCGGGGATGCCCGCGTCCTACGACGACGGCGTGAACGTGTCTTACGACTACGACACGAAGGCGTACGTCGTCGACGCGATCCAGAGCCGCGGTGGTTCGATCAAGCTGCTCGGCACCGTCACCTCCACGGGGGCCGGCCAGATCAATGTGCTCGGCGGCTACCCGACGGTGACATTGGACAACAACACCGGCGCTCCGCTGGAGACCAACGGCATCGACCTCTCGCAGCCCGGCATCGGCACGCTGTACATCGGCGACAGCTCCGGTGGCAACCCCGGCGGGACGGCAACGCCGAGTGCGACAGATCCAGGCAACTCCGCGACGTCGATCTATCAGTGGACGCAGAACGGAGTTCAGATCACCTACCAGGACTCCGCTGAGACCGAGGCCATCACCAACGTCGTGTCCAGCAGCGCGGCCCTGAGCTACGTGCCCGATCAGGAGCTGCGGTACGGCTGGGTCACGCAGTACCAGGTCACGACCACGGTGCAGGACACGTACGACTCGACGAACTTCATCGGGTTCATCCCGACCGGCTCCAGCAACTACACGTCGCAGACGACAACGGTGTCCAAGGCGCCGATCGTCGCCAACCCGGGCGGACGGTACTTCTACACGGCAGGTTCTGTCAGCGCGGGCCAGGATCCGTACCAGTTCACGCAGACGATCTCCGCCGACTTCGGTCCGAACGTCACGAAGAGCCAGAGGAGCTGGTGCACGTACAGCTGGGGCAGCCTGTGCTGGACGCACGAGTACCAGAAGATCACCGACGCGACCGACGTCTACACGGTCACCGATGCCGACTCGATGAGCGCGGGCCAGTCGATCCCGATTGACTTCCTCGGAGCGAACGCGGGGAGCATCTCGATCGACTCGAGCGCCGGCCTGATCGTGAACGGGGCGATCGACAACCCCACCGGCTCGACCTCGATCGACACCGCCGATGGGACCGTCACCGAAGGCCCGCAGGGTCAGCAGATCGGTGGCCGGGTGCTGACGCTGAACACCGCGGATGCGATCGGGAGCTCGACCGCGCCATTGCCGATCGAGGTCAATGCGGTCTCGTACGTCGGCAGCAACAAGGAGCCGTACGTCACCGCGCCAAGCCAGCCGTGCTACCCGTCCGGCACCGGCCAGAACACGGTCCTGACGCAGCTCAACACGCCGTGCTACGCGGATACGACCGACGACAGCGCGACGCTCTCCTGGGGGTTGACGGTCCACCTCGGCACCGACTACACGGGCGGCGACGGCACCCAGGGCCTCGTCTACCGGTACGTGGGCACGTGCACGAAGGCCAACGCGGCCGCCGACAACTGCGTCGGCGACACCGTGTCGCTCTCCGGTGAGGATTTCTCCGATGCGTCCGACTGGGACGTCGAGACCGCCACCTCCGACTCGGTGATCCAGTTCGTCGATTCGACCGGCGCCGCCACGTATTGGCAGTACCTCGGCCAGGCGACCGAGATGAACCTCAGCACGCTGTGCCTGACCGGCTGCTCGAACTACCTGCAGGGCAACACCTCGGTGTGGGCGCCGGTCACCAGCGACGCGGGCCTCAACGCAGTTGCCGGCCAGGGCGGCATCTACCTCGACGACATCAACGGGTCGCTTCCGATCCAGCAGGTGATCGCCGAGAACGGCGGCAATGTCACGCTCAGCTCCGAGAGCAACATCACGGTCGCGCAGGGCGCCGCGCCAAGCGGCGTGGCGCAAATGGGGCAGGTGACGGGCAACCAGATCACGCTGCTTGCCGGCGGTCTGATCCCGAACGCGTCGGGCAATTCGCCCAAGCCGGGAGTCGTCGGTGCCGATGGAGCGCCGCTGCTGCTCGATTCAGGCGGCACCCAGCAGTACGGCGACGTGACCATCCGCGCCGGCGGCGACGTCAACGTCGAGGAGGACCAGGGCAACCTGTGGCTCTACCTGCTGAAGGCCACGGGCGGCAACGCGTGGGTCAAGGTCGACAACGGCAACCTCTACGACGCGAACACCGCAACGACCCCGAACCCGGTCACATACGCTCAGCTCGAGCAGAGCACCTACAGCCAGCTCGGACTCGAGAACCCGAACGAGGTGACGGATCAGGAGCTGCAGTTCGAGGCGACCGAAGAGCAGCAATATGCGCAGCTGTGGACCTATTTCGATGACAACTCGAGCTGCACCGTCGGCACCGCCAGCACCTGTAGCTTCGCGCTGACCTCCGCCCAGCAGACCTACTACGAGGGCTACTACTGCGCTCTGGAGCTGGAGGCAGCGAAGGACACGAGCGGCCGGTGCAGCGACGTGCAGACGGCAGTCAATGGAGACCTGGCGACGATCACGAAGGCCGATCAGGTGCAATTCGCCACGCTCGCCAGCCAGTTCAACGCATACTTCCAGCGCCTCGGCGAGACGTTCCCGACCTCCGAGACCCGCTCCGCGACCTACGGCGGCATCCTCAGCACGCCAGGTATCTACACCGACGGTGATCTCGCAAGCGGTGCTATCGCCTTCTCATCGCAGGGCGCGACGTTCACGGGCGCCGACGTCGGCGGCAAGATCACGATCGCTGGGACCACATACACCGTCGCCGCTGTTCTCGACAGCCACGACGTGCTGCTGGCCGAGGCCGCGACGACCGGCTCCGGGGAGTCGTTCTCGTACACGACGGGCACGGCCGACGGCACGACATACGCGGCCGGCACGACGCTGACGATCTCCGGTACGGGCCAGAGCGCAACCTTCACCACTGCGAACGTCGGCGAGAGCGTGACGATCACAAGCAGCGTGGGCACGTTCTCGGACACGATCGCGTCGGTCAGCACGAATGGCGCTGACGCGGTCACGCTCGGCACGCCGGTTCCGGTCGGCACCGGGGCAACCGTCACGTACCAGGGGATCCTCACCGACGGCGTCGCGACGACGACCGGCTCAGGCGCGACCACGGTCACCACGCTCACGTCGCAGACGGCGCACTTCACAGCTCTCGACACCGGCCAGACGATCGTGATCGCCGGCAACGCGTACACGATCGCGGGCGTCGACAGCACGACCCAGGTCACCCTCGACCAGCCCGCGTCGTCCGCTGACCCGGGCGACCCGAGCGGCAGCGGCCTGGCGTTCGAGGTGCTGCTGAGCTACTCCGATGGGGCGGTGACCGGCACCGGCACCGTGCTCGACTCTGCTTCGACCACGTTCACATCGTCCGACATCGGCAAGAGCGTCACCGTCGGCGGCAACGAGGACACGATCTCCGGCTACATCGACGCACACGACATTGAGCTGACCAACACAGCGGGGTCGATCCCCGACACCACCGGCCAGACCGTTGCGATCAGCGGCAACGATGGGACGGTCACCGCGGTCACGACGGTCAGCTCGGCGACGGCCAACTTCGTGGCGCCGACGAGCACATCGAGCGGTGACCTCGGCGCCGTGATCACCTTCGGCACCGCCTCGACATACGAGATCACGTCCGTGATCAGCCCCACCGAGGTCGAGGTACAGCCGACCGGGCAGACGCTGGCGTCGAGCGGCAGCGGTCAGACGTTCAGCCTCACCGTTCCGGGCACCGGCTCGAATAGCACGGTCCAGTCCGACCTGACCTCGACCTGCCCGACGACCGCCGACTGCGCGACGTTCGCGGCCTCCGACGTCGGTCAGCAGGTCACCCTCTCGGATGGCAGCAAGTGGCAGATCACGAGCATCATCTCCGCGCACGAGGCCGAGATCTCAGAGCTCGTCGAGGCGGCCGGAAACACCCCGACCGCGCTCGGCGCGACCAGCTTCACCTACAACCCGAGCTTCCTCGACGGGCAGATCAGCAGCCAGACCGTGACCACGGGCGCCAGCACCACGACCGAGACGATCCTGACCTCCGCCAGCGCGGGCTTCGGGTCGGCTGACGTCGGCCAGTCGATTGACGTCAACGGCACGAGCAACACGATCGAGCAGGTGCTCAGCGCGACTGAGGTGGTGCTCGGCACGAGCATGGCAGCGGCAACCGGTCGTCCGTTCTCCTACATGCCGCAGTTCACCTACCAGCTGAGCACGGCTCAGATCGAGCAGATCGAGAGTGGGGTCAAGGTGTGGACTCCGGCGCAGCTTCAGAACCTGCTCGGCGCCGGCCTGCTCAACCCGGTCAGCTCCACCGTCGCCGCGGACGGCGTGTCCGTGATCGACGCCGAGAACATCACGCTGCTGACGTGCGACAACGCCGGGACCGACACCGGCTCGACGTGCCCGCAGGTAACGGGCTCGTCGGTTGGTGCTGTCGGCCAGCTGACCGGCACGACGACGATCCCGCTCGACGGCACGACGTTCACCTCCGCCGACAACGTGGCGCTGAACTCGGCGGAGCGGTCCGACATCACCTACGTCGCTGGCGCCGCGCTCGCCGACGGTACGAACACGGCGCTGAGCGTCGACTTCAGCGCGACCACCGCGGCACTCGGGACGATCACGGTGCCGGTCGACACCGGCCTGACCGGCCTGACCGACAACGAGATCCTGCGGGTCGTCGGCGTTACCGACGGTTCCGCGAGCGGCCTGGCGTACTACGAGTTCACCGGCTGGAGCGGCAGCGGCGCCGACAGCACCACATGCAACACGAACTCGGGCGCCGGCTGCAACGTGCTCGACGTCAAGGTGCCGTCGTATGAGAGCGAGCAGCTGCAGAGCCAGGCCGGCGTCACCGTGTCGATCGTCCCGGTCACGAACACGGCCGTGACAGCCGAAGTGTCCTTCACCTCGCCGACGACGATCGTCAACGACAGCAACACCGGCTGGGGCGTGATCAGTGCAGGCATGCAGGTCACGATCTCCGGGAACACGAGCAACAGCACCGACCCGACCGACTCCAGCGGTCCGGCCTACTACACGGTCGACCAGGTCACCGGCAACACGATCACCCTCGATGCGTGCATCACCGGCCCATGCGCCAGCGGTCAGACGTCCGACGTGAACCTGAGCACCGAGACGGATGATTCGAACATCACGATCACGCCGATCGTGACCGACCCGGCATTTGCGGCCGACACGACGGTGACGGCAGACGTCAACGGCGTCAAGACCCAGGTCAGCGGCACCCAGACGCTACCCGTGCAGTTCATCAACAGCGGCTTTGATCAGAGCGGGGTCCGCCAGCCGGATCAGATCGTGCTCACCAACGGCGAGAACTGGAGCGACTACGGGTACGCCGTCGGCGATCTGCTCGAGGTGACGGGCTCGGACCTCGACAGCACCGGCTCCTACCTGCCCTACGAGATCGTCGGCGTCAGCGGCGCAACGCTCGAGGTCGCGGTTGGCGACTCGCTTGCACCTGAACTCGACCCAACCGGCATCACGTTCACGCTCGGCTACTCGCCCGTCACGGTCCAGATCGACGTCAGCCAGGTTCAGCCGATGTGGATCGACGCCACCACCGAAACGGGCGGCGCGGGCACGTTGGACGTCACGGCCTCGAGCGATGTGTTCATCGACTCGGCGAGCTCGATCGCGATCGGCCGCGTCAGCACCCCCGGGCAGACCCGACTGAAGAGCGGCGGCGCGCTGACGAACGCCGACTGCACGCCAAGCTCGAGCGCCACGATCGACAACTGCCAGACCGCGCCGGCCGCCGCCGACACGAACCTCAGCACCGGGGATCTGATCCTCGAGGCGGGCGGCGGTTCGATCGGGACCGAGCAGAATCCGGTGTTCACCGATCCATATACGGCCGGCTCGACGCTGACCGTCCGGGCGTCGGACAGCATCTGGATCGATAACAGCAACGCGGCCGGTACCGCCGGCGACCTGAAGCTGCAGTCCGCATACGCGGCGGGCACGTCGCCGCAGGGCGCCACGGACCCGCTCGCCGGCTACGTCCACCTCCAGGCAGACGGGGCGATCTACTCCCCGATCGCAACCGAGTTCACGAAGATCGACGCGTCCGATGTCGAGCTCGATGCGGGCGTCGCCTGCACACAGTCACAGGCACAGGCGGGCGGGTGCTCGATCGGTCAGAGCGGCAACCCGCTCGAGATCCTCGCGACCGATGTGACCGCACTCGCGACCGGGTCGGTCTGGCTGACGGGCACGGACCTGACCGGGACGCTGACCACATTGCAGATCCGGCGCATCGCATCGCTCTACGGCGATGTCTCGCTGGCCGGCATGCAGCTCAAGGTTGATCCGGCCGACGGTGCGGTCGCGCAGAACGCGACGCTCGCCGGCAGCGATCCGGACCTGGATCCGCTGGACGAGAGCGAGATCTTCCAGAGCGAGTTCGCCGGAACCACCGACGAGTCGAACGCGACGATCAACGTCGTCGGCAACAACATCTCGCTGACCGCGAGCACCGGCGGCATCGGCCTGACCGCCGATCCGATCGGGATCGAATCCGACCGCGCGCTGACCTGCTCCAACGACGCCCAGAACGGCATCACCGTGGCGAGCGGGTGCGGGACGCTGACCGTCTCCGCAGCAGACGACGTCTTCATCGATCAGCCGAGCCGCGACCTGTATCTCAACACGGTCAGCGTCTCCGCCCCGGGACAGGTGGCCTTCATCACCGCTGTGTCCGCATCGATCTACAACGGCAACCCGGCATCGGGGTCCAACGTCGAGTCCGGCGAGGTCTGGCTGTCTGCCAAGCAGAACGTGGGCACCACCACCGACCCGTTGACGACCAGCACCGGCGACATCCAGTCGGCGGCCGGCGGATACACCGAGATTCACAACAGCGGCCAGGTCTCGATCCAGTGCGTCAGCCCCGGCGCCGACGGACCGGGTTCGCCGACGTCCAGCACGTGTGCGCCCGGCACCATCGGCATCCAGTCGGGTCAGAGCATTACGTTCACGAACACGGACAGCTCCGGAAATGCGTGCACCACGGGTGCGTCGACGGGCAACAGCTGCGTCACGCTGACCCAGAACATCGTCTCAACCAACGGCTCGGTGACGATCAGCTCCCAGAACCAGGCGGGCGAGGACAACGCCGTCACCGTGCTGCCGGGGATCCAGGTCACGGGCGCGACAGGAATCTCGATCACGGCGGGCGGCGATGTCACGATCGGCGACGGCGGCGGCCTGACCGCGACGACCGGTGGCATCTCGATCGTCGGTGGCACGCACGGCGCCGGCGACGTCTCGATCACCGACGGCACCGTGACCGCGACCGGCGCCGGTGGTCAGATCGCGGTCCAGACGGCTGGAAACGTCACCTTCACCGGCTCGACCCTCACGGCGGACGGTCCGATCACGGTCACCACCGGAACCAACAGCGCCACCACCGCGACCGGCCTCGGCGCCGACGGAGCGGGATACGTGCTGGTCGGCGGGTCAACCGTTGACGCCACCGGAACCGGGGCAATGATCACGATCACAGCCGCGGGCAACGTCGGCGCCGGCGAAGACGCCACGGGGACCACGGATCCGGCCATCGTCAAGGCGTCTGGCCCGATCGCGATCACCGCCGGTACCGGTGGCACCGGTGGTCTGGTTGTGAAGGACTCGATGGTGACGGCGACCGGCGCGAGCGGGTCGATCACCGGGACCACGACCGGCGGCGACATCCAGCTTCTCGACGGCACTGCCGTGACGGCCGCGACCTACGTCACGCTGATGGCGGGCCACGGGATCTACGTCCAGGATCCGACGACCGTCACCGCCCAGGATGGCAACGTCGAGATGACCGCCCACGCCGGCTCGATCACGCTCGGCCCGAACGCCGAGGTCACCGCCTCCGCGGACGTCGACGGGCAGGCGAGCGCGGCCATCTACGTCGAGCAGAACTCCGAGGTGCTCGCCGGTCTGGCGGTGACGCTGACCGCAATCAGCGGTGACGTCGACGTTGACCAGTCGTCGTCCGTCGCCGCACTCGACGGTTCGGTCCAGCTGAGTGCCGGCGCGGACATCGTGGTCGACGCCGCAAGCACGGTCAACGCGACGAGTGGCGACGTCATCGGCTCGGCGAGCGGCTACATCACGATCGGCGACGGCGTCGCCGGCACGGCGACGGTGAACAGCACGGGCGGCAGCGTGAAGCTGACGGCCGGCACCACCCTGACCGTGCACGACACCGCCACGATCACCGCCTCACTGGACATCGACGCCACCGCCGGCGGCGATCTGACCGTCGAGAGCACCGCCGTCGTCACCGCGCAGCGCAACGTGACGCTGTTCGCAGGCAGCGGCGCCGGCACCGGTGACGCGCTGATCGGATACGCACCGTTCCCGAGCGGCGACACGACGGCCAACACCGGCAGCCCCGCCCAGATCGACGCGACCGGAACGGCACCGGCGCTGCCCGGCGGCCGCACGGGCGTCGTCACGATCGAAGCAGGCGGCAACGTCACGATGTGGGCCGGTTCGACCACGCAGAACCCCGACGGAACCGTCGCAACGACGAACCACACGACCGCCAGCACCGAGATCGACATCTACGGAGACGTCAACAATCTCGATGCCAGCGGCAGCCAGATCACGTTGTCGGGCACGCTGAGCGCTCCGCTGATCCAGGCGTTCGGGAACACACACGACGACACGATCACCTTCGAGCAGACCCAGCTGAACGGCCGCACGCGGGCGTGGGGCTCGAATACGCCGACCGCGACGGGCCAGCTCGCGTGCACGCCGACCGCGGCCAACTCCAACCCGTGCCCGTCCGGGAACAACCTCTTCATCGTCGACCAGCTCGCGACGATGACGAACATCGATGCCGGTACCACGCTGATGCTCGACGGTCAGTCCGGGACCAACGTGTACGACATCAACACCCACGGAAGCCAGGCCACCCAGACCGCCAACTACGAGATCAACGTGCTGCCGAGCGGCGCGCCTGGCACCGGCACCAACACGCTCAACGTCTACGGCGCGAACAACACACCCGTGGCGGGCGACCCGTACAACGATCTGTTCCTGCTGCGCTCCGAGACCGCGATCGCCAACGAGACGCTGCCGAGCATCTTTGACGGGACCGGCAACAACGCCGGAACGGGCGCCTCTGCCGCGCCGTACTCGGCCGGTCCGGCATTCGTCGCGGTACTCGGCACCACCTACAACAACGCCGCGCCGAGCAACGCGACGAGCACCGCCACCGCCGGCGCGCTCAACTCGAGCGGCACGTTCAACGTCGAGATGGTCAATTACGACAGCAATGTCAGCGCGCTGAACGTGATCGGCAAGGGCGGCAACGACTACTTCGCCGTCGACGACAACAGCGCGATCACGACACTCGACGCCGGCACCGGCGACGGCACCTTCCAGATCGGCCAGGTGTACGGCTTGCAGCGGACCGACTCCGCGAGCCAGGGCAACCTCACCCCGGACGACCAATTCGCGTTCGCGACCGTGGCGACCACCGACGGCTGGTTGAGCCGCGGCACGAGCATGCCGCTGACCGCGGAGGGCGGCAACAACGACACGTTCTACGTCTACTCGAACCAGGCCCCCGTCACGCTCGAGGGCGGGATCGGCAACAACAGCTTCAACGTGCAGGGCTTCGCGCTCGCGCAGACGAGCGGCGGCAACCTCGTCCTGCCCGCGGGCTGCGCCGACCCGACCGTGACGGCTTGCGGCCCGGTGCCGATCACGACCGCCGGCTATTCGACGGCCGCGAGCACCAGCGTGCGTGAGGCCGGTTCCACTGACCAGGTCACCTACAACCTCGACGCGCCGCTCGACGTCCAGGGCGGCGGCGGCTTCAACAAGCTGACGGTGCTCGGGACTCCGTTCGCCGACACGATCGTGGTGACCGCGAACGGGATCTACGGTGACGGCGCCTCGATCACCTACTCGAACATCCAGATGATCATCGTCGACGGCCTGCAGGGCGACGACACGATCGACGTCGAGTCGACCGCTCCGGGCACGGTCACCGAGGTCGTCGGCGGGGACGGCTCTGACACGGTCAACGTCGCCTCCAACGTCGTCGGAGCCGTCTTCGCCCGGGACCTGAACGGGACCAGCGCGGTGATCAACAACCTCGTCACGTCCAACGACCCGGGCTGGCAGGACATCGTCGCCGCCGGCGTCGGCCTCAGTGTCGCGCAGTCGACCCAGGCCGGCGGGACCGGTCACGGTGGCACCGGCCAGGGCTCGATCGTGATCGAGCAGGGTCCGAACGGCACGAGCGTCGCTCAGACCGCGTCCGGCCCGATCGGGGAGACGGCCTCCTACACCGTCGCGCTCTCGCAGGCCCCCGCGAACGGCGCCACCGTCTACGTGACGATCTCCGCCCAGCAGACCTCCGCCGAAGATGCGGCCACCGGCGGCGACTCGATTCTGCTGGCCACTGGCTCGGACCCGGCACCCGGCACGTCCGAGAGCAACTCCTCCTTCTACACGGGCGAGTACGTCAACGGTGTCTGGACCTACGTGCCGGACCGGACGATCGTGCTCGAGTTCACCGCCGCCGACTACGACGACCCGCAGACCGTCACGGTCGGAGCCGTCAACACGCCCGGCCACGGTGAGCCGAACCGCAACCTTGCGATCGGCACGTCGGTCCAGAGCACGGATCCGTACTTCAACAACGCGACCGTTGCGAACGTGCTCGTCAGCGAGCAGGCCGCCAACACCCAGGCGATCACGATCACGCAGCTGGCCTCGGACGGCACCACCCCGGTGCAGAGCACGCAGCTGATCGAGGGCAACGCGACGACGGGTCAGGTCGGCTATTGGAAGGTGCAGCTGGCCACGGCGCCGACCGCGACGGTGTCGGTGCTGTTGAGGCTTGGCGACGGCACCGTCACGCTGAGCAGCCAGAGTTCGCAGTTCGCGACGATCACGCCCGCGACCGCGTCAACGGCCGGGGTCTACACGCTGACCTTCACCCCGGCCGACTGGAACGCGCCGGTGCTCCTGGAGCTGAGCGCGACGACCGAGTACGCGCCGATGGACACGCACGACACCTCAGTCGCGGCGACCGTGCAGATCGGTTCGGCGCCCGAGTACCTGGGGACGAGCAACACGGTCTACGTGAACGTGGTCCCGAACACGACGCCGGACGTGATCGTCGATCAGCCGGCGACGTTGGTGGTCACGCAGTGCGGCGCCACCTGTCAGACGACGGGCACCCCGGAGCCGTACACCGAGCGTCTGTCGATGGCGCCGGCGGCTGGTGACACGGTGACCGTCGCGGCGATCACCGACGGCCAGACCAACGTCGTCATCGGTGGCCGCGTCAGCCTCGCCCCGATCGGGACCTCGACCACGACCCAGGTGCTGGAGAACGGCTCCGAGGTCGACACGACGACGTACAACGGGATCTACAACGGCACCGTCGCCTACGGTTCGACGACGTACCTCGGCGAGACGCTGCAGACGCTGTCGCTGCCGGCAGGTGAGAGCTGGCTCGACGACGGCTTCGAGGTCGGCACGCTGTTCCAGGTCGGCAGCAGCTGCAACTCGAAGACCGGCGCGGGCTGCCAGCTCTACAAGGTGCAGGAGATCGGCGACCCGACGACCGGCGCGCTCAACGTGATGGTCCTGACGCCGGCCGCGTTCAACCCGACGACCGGTGCCGAGGCGCCCGCATCACTGCCGTTCTCCGGGACGACGGGCACGGCCACCGTGTCACTGATGGCGTGGGCGCCCGTCGTCAGCTTCACCTCGGCCAACTACTACCAGGCGGTGACGGTCAACGTCGTCGGCGACCCGTACTTCGTCGAGCCGTCGAGCGACGTCAACTACACGACCTTCCCGAAGGAACCGGATCTGCTGTCGAACATCCAGGGCTCGCTGATCCTGATCGGGTCCAACCAGGCGGGCATCTCGACCACGCTCAACCCGGCGCTGATGCTCCCCGGCGAGCGGAACGGCAAGCTGTTCGGCCTCCCGGTGGTCCCGCCCGACACCGCCCAGGTGAAGACGCTCAACATCTTCGACGACGGCACCGAGGCGAACACCTCGGGCATGATGACGGCCGAGGGCCTGAGCGGGTTCGGGATGGGCACAGGCGTCAACTTCGAGAAGACCGCGTTCGGTGCACTCAGCAGCTACCCGGCCGGAATCACCTGGGGCACCGTCGCGGTTGGTGCCGCCACGGACGCCAGCCTGACGACGTGGGACACGGTCAACGTGATGCTCGGACAGGGCAACGACTCGCTGCTCGTCGCCGGCACGCCGACGCTCGGCCCGCTGACGACGGACGCCGGCACCGCGGGTGCCGATCCGACTCAGGGCGGGCTGACCATCGTCCAAGGCGGCGGCGCCGCCAAGGTGTCCGTGACCGGGCTGTTCAACGTCGCGCCGACGAGCACCGGCTCGACGATCACCCGCGACGACGGCCTTGCATGGTCCGCGTACGAGTTCGAGGTCGGCCAGGAGCTGACGATCGGAGGCGTCCCGATCGGGTACATCGAGGCGATCAGCGGCGACGTGCTGACGACGTGGGGCAACCAGCTGCCGGCCCAGACGGATGACAGCACCACCGTCGCCGTGTTCGGACCCCAGATCTCGAACACCTCCGACGACACGGTCGCACTCAACACGATCACGCTGCCCGGAACGCAGACGTGGGCTTCTCAGGGCTTCCGGATCGGCCAGACGATCACCTACGACGGCGTGATCGTCGGCAAGATCACCGGACTCCTCGGCCCGGTCCTGACCGAGAGCGGGTCGTACTTCCCGGCCAGCGCCCTGAACCCGGTGACCGTTGCCGTGTATCAGGCCGGGACCGATCAGACCGCCATCGGCGGCAACGTGATCACGGTCACCGGCGGTGCCGGCCCCGGCAACGGCGGATCGATCCCGTCGAAGACCGGTACCTTCACCGTCTCGGGCGATCAGCTCTCGACGACCGACAACTCCGACTGGGTCGACGCCGGGTTCGCATATGGCCAGGTGCTGCAGATCGGAACCCAGGCGCTGTGGACCGTCACCTCGCTCAACAACCAGACGCTCACCGTCTCCGGCCCGGCACTGCCGAGCGACCTGACGAACGTCACGGTTCAGGGGTTCTCGTCCTCGCCGCTGGTGGCACTCGGCGACACGACGCAGGACGGCGCCTGGTACAGCGGGTCGCTCGACGAGCAGAGCGCGCAGGTCTTCGGGCAGAAGCCGTACCCCGGCACCGACACCGTCAGCGAGGCCGAAGCGGGCACTCCGGACTTCATCTTCCCGGTGGCGCAGCCGTTTCGCTACTTCGGCAACAACGTGATCGACGCGAGCCAGCTCTACGCGGGCGCACCAGCCGGCCAGGAGCCGGACTTCGGCCTGAGCATGTACGGCGGCCCCGGTGCCAACACGCTGATCGACAGCCCGAGCCGTGACTTCGTCGCGACCGGCGCAAACCCCAACACCGAGGTTGCCAACTACAACCCGCTGACGGGCACCCAGGTGATGGCGTGTAGCGGCCTCAACTTCAATCCGATCACGGGAGCACTGGCGTTCCCGCTGCACAACTCGTCGACCTATCCGGACGCAGATCCGCTGCAGCCGGGGATCGGCCTGATCCCGACGCTCATGCAGATGATCGAGGGGCTCACCCACATCAAGCTCCCCAACGTCGCCGGCGTCACCGTCGGCGAGGGAACGACCGCGCCGGCGCCGCCGATCATCACCCTGGCCGTGGCCGACGAGACGACGAGTGACAAGGGCGACTGGTACACGACCACGGACGATCCGACGTTCAATGTCAACTACCAGCCGATCGACCTGCTGACCACTCCGGCGACCCTGTACGCCGACGGCGGCACCGGCGTCAACGACACGATCTACCTGAACGGCGCGCAGACCAGCGACGAGCCGGTGCCCAACGGCACCTACACGGTCACGGGAACGATCACGAACTTCTACGGTCTGACCTCTGCGCTGGCGACCGCACCTAAGAAGCTGGTGGTCACTCAGGATCCGCCGACCGGCAACTTCACGATCGACGTCCCGACGATCGTTGGCCAGCTCGAGACGAACCTGACGAGTGTGCCGCTGACGCTCGGCTTCAGCGATCCCGGCTCGACGCTCAGCACCGTTCAGGTGTCGACGGACGGCGGCTCGACGTGGAGCATCGCGCAGCCGTACAACACCCAGATCACGATCAAGCTCCCGAGCGAGAACGGCACCTACCCGGTCGAGATCCGAGTCGCGGACGTGGCGGGCAACGTGACCACCGCAACGCAGACCGTGCTGCTCAACACGCTCGGTCCGGCGACGACGGTCACGCTGTCACCGCCCAACAGCGGCAACGGGTACTCGATCGGCTCAATCATCACGGTGACGGTGGCGACGTCCGACGTGACCCCGATCAAGACGACGACGATCGCGCTCGACAACAATCCGCTGACCGGTACGTCGATCAACACCGGCAAGCTGCTGCCGGGAACCCACACGCTCGTCGTCACCGTCACCGACCTGCTCGGAAACGTGACGCAGAAGAGCGTCATCTTCACCGTCGTCGCAACCGTGACCGGGGTCGTCGGCGTGGTCCTGGGGAGTTTGTGAGCTCCGTGCTCACGAGCTGCGCGCCGACACCGGCCACGCTGATATAACGCACAACGTGAGGCGTCTGGGGATAGCGGCGGCAGTGCTCGCCTGCATGCTCATCGTCGTGCCGAGGGCGGCGGCGGATGCGTTTCTCCCGGCTTCCGCTGGCGCGACCTGGACGTACAGCTGGGCGGATAGCGTCTATAGCCCGACGCCGACCGAAGAGCAGATGATGGTGTGCTCTCCGAAAGTGCTCCAGCTCCCGTGCCCGACCAGCCCGTGGTCCACGGCTGAGGCGAGCTTCGTGCTGGGATGGCAATCGGTCGCCACCTCGCCGTACTACGCCGAGCCCGAGTACGGGAACATCTCGTTCCAGGACACAAGCTCGGGTCTGCTCAACACGAACTGGTCGAGCACGCCCCCGCCGGCTCAGATGCCGATCCTGTGTCCGACGTCAACGAACTGCGCGAACAGCCTGTCGAGCTCGATCTACAGCGTGATCTGGGGTTCCCGTGACCCCGTCCTGTTGGAGCCGCTGTACAAGGGCCTGTCGTGGTCGAGCACCGGCGGCGCTGATAACGACGTGGTCAGCACCTCGCAGTTCATCGGCGTGCAGTCCGTTCGAGTGCCGGCCTTCAAGACGGCGGTCGCAGCCGACGTGGTGCGCAGCGAGATCACTCAGGCCGGCGCACTCGGCGACCCATACGGAAGCGGTGTCCGCACGATCTGGTGGGTACGCGGAGTGGGTCCGGTCAAGGTGATCTTCGAGCA
The DNA here is from genome assembly GCA_963778315.1 of uncultured Conexibacteraceae bacterium. Taxonomy (GTDB): domain Bacteria; phylum Actinomycetota; class Thermoleophilia; order Solirubrobacterales; family Solirubrobacteraceae; genus Palsa-465. The sequence continues at coordinate 319,141 of CAVZTZ010000003.1, forward strand.
TGCCGGCGGCAGCGCCGCCCCCGTGACGACCGTGACGCTCGAGGCGACCGATCTGAAGGCGCTGACGCCACTGCCGACCGCTGACTATTTCCCGCTGGTCAAGGGCAAGAGCCTCTCCTACCGGTTTACCAACAGCCGCTACATGCGCAAAGGTGAAGTTGAGAAGCTCACCGACGCGGCGGTCGAGAACCGATCCGCGAGGTTCACGCTCGCCAGCGTTTCAGGGCCGATGAAGGTGGCAGGCGATTACGGCTTCACGGTCCGGCTGACCGGCATCAGCCCGCTGTTTGCATCGGTGAAGGCAGCAACGCTCGTGACGTTTCCAAAGCTCGGCCACAGCCGCCAGTTCCTCTCACCATACGACCTGATGACGTTCGGATTCGGGCAGGTGCTGCCGGCATATCCGCAGGTCGGAGACACATGGAAGGCAGGGCCCGGCAACCAGGCGTTCAGTGTCTACGGTGTGCGCGGTACGTCCAAGATCATCGCGATCAAGACGATCCGGGTTCCGGCAGGTAGGTTCAGGGCGCTCGAGGTTCGCAGCGACATCACACAGAAGGGCCACCCGTTCGGCAGCGGGGTCCGCTACAGCTGGTTTGCCGCAGGCGTTGGACTGGTCAAGCTCGTCTTCCACCACGCCGACCACAGCATCTCCACGGTCGAACTGCTCAAGTAGTCGAAGCGATGCGCGTAGCGCCGAAGATGCTGTTGGCGACGGCGGTTGCGGTCGCTGTCGGGGCCTGCGGCGCTCCCAGCGAGCACGCTCGTGTGGCCTCCTACATCCGTCAGGTGAATCGCATCGAGGCGGCGCTCAGGTCGCCGTTCGCCCGTGTCACCGACGCGGGGACCCACTTCGTCTCGACGCTCACGGGCAGCGCCAGCAAGCTCCAACTCTCGCTGCTGCCGTATGACGAGCGCCAGACACGGGCGGCATTGACAAAGATCACGTCGGTCCGGGCTCGGCTGGCTGCGCTGCCGGCGCCAACGGGCGCCGGCCGCCTGCGAACGCTGCTGATGCGCCTGCTCGGCGACGAGGCCCAGATGACGAACGAGCTCTCCGGAATGATCACGTTCCTGCCGGCATTCGAGCAGGCACTCCGCGCGCTGCCGTCCGCAACGCAGGACCTGCAGGGCACGCTGACGAAGGCGGCCCAACCCCCGGCTGACAAGGCGCATGCGCTGCTCGCCTACCGACGGAAGCTGGAGAGCGCCCTGGAGGCGCTGGCTCGGTTACGCCCGCCGCCCGTGTCGGCACCGCAGTACCACGCCCAGGTGACGTCGCTCAGGGCGCTGGCGTCGGCATCGAAGGCGCTCGCCCACGCGATCACGTCCGACACCGAGGCCGCGCCCGCGGCGCTGGTTCGGTTTGACCGTGGTGCCGCCGCTGCGGACACGCTCACTGCGCAGCGAGCGGCGATCAGGGCCGTCCACGCCTACAACAAGAAGGCGGCGGCGATCAGCACGCTGACCCACGCCCTCGAGGCTGACGAGTTCAACGTCGCGCCGGCGGCCAAGCTCAATCCGTAGCATTCGGACCGCGATGGCAGCGTCGAAGTTGATCGGGATGTACGAGGCGCTCGAGCGGTTTCCGCTCGGCAAGCGAGCGTTCTCGCTCGGGTATCAGCTGATGGCCCCCTACTTCCTGACGATCCCGGCGCATGTCGAGGACGTCCAGCCGGGCGTTGCCTACGCTTCGATGCCAGCTGTGCCATGGACGCGCAATCATCTCGGCACCGTGCATGCAATCGCGCTGTGCAACCTCGCCGAATACACGATGGGCGCCGTCGCCGAGGCAACCGTTCCGACCACCCACCGTTGGGTCCCGAAGGGGATGACCGTCGAGTACAGGACGATGGCGCGCGGGAGCATGCACGCGACCGCGACGTTGGTACTGCCTGATCCGCTCGAGCCACGGCAGGAGCTGCCGGTCACGATCTCGGTGATGGACACCGAAGGCGTGCAGGCGTTCACGGCCGAGATCCGGATCTGGGTCACTGAGAAGCCCGCCCGCGGAGCGATCTGAGAATGGCCTCAGCGATCGACACGCTGGTCGAGAACAACCGAGCTCACGCCGCCGCCGCCGCGCCGTCACAGCTCGCGTCCGAGCCACAGCTGCACGTCGCGATCGTCACGTGCATGGACTGCCGGATCGACACGGCTGCCGTGTTCGGCCTCGATCAGGGCGAGGCTCACGTGCTGCGCAACGCCGGCGGCGCCGTCACCGATGACGTGATCCGGTCGCTGGCGATCTCCCAGCGCAAGCTCGGGACACGTGAGGTGATGGTCGTGCATCACACCCGGTGCGGGATGCAGACGATCACCGACGACGGCTTCCGCGCCGAGCTGCAGGAGGCCACCGGAACCGCGCCCGCGTTTGCGATCGAGTCGTTCACGGACGTTGAGGCCGATGTGCGCCAGTCGGTGCTGCGGATCCGCCGCAGCGAGTTCGTACCGCACCGGAATGCGGTACGCGGCTTCGTGTACGACGTCGAGACACGTCTGCTGCGCGAAGTGGGCATCTGACTGACAGTCCGTATCCCGGGACGTCATGGTTCCGACCAGTTCGTGAGCGACCGGTCACGGGATCAGACCGTCTCGCCGATACCGTTGTGATGAACGATCTGGTGTTGATGCTGCCGCCGCCGGACCAGTGCGCTGACCCAGACGAGGGAGTGCAGTGGCTACGCAGGATATGAGTTTGGGGACAGAGCGACTCGCCGAGGGACTCCTCGAGGCGGCTCCGGACGCGATCGTCATCGTCAACGGGACTGGCCGGATCTTCCTGGCCAACGCCCGCTTCGAGGCGCTGTTCGGGTACGCACGTGAGGACCTGATCGGCGAGCCCCTGGAGATGCTGATCCCGACGGCGAGCGCCGTCACGCGTCCGCGTCCGCAGAGCACCACGCCGTCGAGCCCCACCGTGCGGCAGATCGGTGAGGGCAGCTTCCAGATCAGCGGCGGGCGTGGGGACGAGGAGCTGCGCGCCCGGTCGCGCGACGGTCGGGAGTTCCCGATCGAGATCAACATGAGCGCGGTCGAGAGCCCGATCGGGCAGCTCGTCTACGCCTCTGTGCGCGACATCACCGAGAGCTGGCAGCCGGTCGATCCATTGCTCGCCGCAGAACAGGGCTACCGCAGTGCCTTCGAGGACTCGGCGATCGGCATGGCGCTGGTCACATTGCGCGGAGGCTTCCTGAAGATCAACACGGCGCTGACCGCGCTGTTCGGATATGGGCCCGCGCATCTGCGGCAGATGCGCCTCGATGAACTTGTTCACCCCGACGACCGGGAGCGCGTCGACGAATCCCTGCAGCGGATGCGTCGCGGCGAGATCCGCACGGCGGCGCTCGAGGTGCGTTATGTCGTTGCGGGTGGCGTTGAGGTCTGGGCCGATCTCTCGATCGCACTCGTCCGTGACCGCTCCGGTCAGCCCGTTCATTTCGTCCACCAGATCCAGGACATCACCGAGCGGCGCGCGCTCGAGGCGAAGCTCCTGCATCTGACCGATCACGACCCGCTGACGGGACTGATCAACCGACGCGGTCTGGAGGTCAAACTCGGTAGGTGGCTGAGCGAACTCGGACACGCGGGTGTGCCCGGAGCACTGGTGGTGTTCGACCTCGATCACTTCAAGTCGGTCAACGACACGGTCGGCCACAGCGCCGGCGATCAGCTGATCGTCTCGATCGCGAACCTGCTCAGCCGGCGCGTGCGACCGGGCGACATCGTTGCCCGGCTCGACGGAGACGCGTTCGCGCTGCTCCTCGGTGAGATCGAGGCGACGCAGGCAATCGAGGTCGCGGAGGCGATGGTCCGTGCGATCGCGGAGCACGCGACGCTGCTCGGTGACCACGGTCACCACCAGGTGACGGCCAGCGCCGGCGTGATCGAGCTGGGCCTCGAGGTTGCCGGTGCCGAGGACGCGCTGCTCAGCGCCGACGTCGCGATGTGCGATGCCAAGGAGGCCGGACGTGATCGGGTCGCCTTCCATTCCCCCGCCGGCGACGACCCGGGGCGGACGCGAGCGCGGCTGCAGTGGATCCGCAGGATCCGCGAGGCGATCAGGGAAGAGCGCTTCACCTTCCATCTGCAGCCGGTCGTCGGCATCGGAACCGACGAGGTCCGCCAGCATGAGCTGCTGTTGCGGATGATCGACGAGACCGGTGAGCTGATCTCGCCGACGGAGTTCCTGGCTGTCGCCGAGCGGTACGGCCTGATCGAAGAGCTCGATCGCTGGGTCGCTCGTAAGGCGATCGAGCTGATCGCCGAAAGCGCGCGGTGCGGCGAGGAACTGATCCTCGAGGTGAACATGTCGGGCAATTCGCTTGGGGATCCGCGGATGCTGCGCACGATCGAGCAGGGGCTGGAGCGCACCGGGATCGATCCGGCATTCCTGATCTTCGAGGTCACCGAGTCCGCGGCGATCACACGCTTCGAACCGGCCCGCGAGTTCGCGCAGCGGCTGATGGCGCTCGGCTGTCGGTTTGCGCTCGACGACTTCGGCGCCGGATTCGGCAGCTTCCACCACCTCAAGCAGATGCCGTTCGACTACCTGAAGCTCGGCGGCGACCTGGTGACGGCCTGCACCGAGGACCGGATCGATCAGTTCGTCATCCGGACGCTCGTCGGGGTGGCGCGCGGCCTGCGCAAGCAGATCATCGCCAGCCACGTCGAGGACCAGACGACGCTCGAGATGCTGCGCAGCTGTGGCGTTGACTTCGTGCAGGGGAACTACGTCGGCGTGCCGGTTTCCGTATCGGTCGGCTCGACCGTTCGCTGAGAGTTCCGGCTCCCGGCTAAAAGTTGCGGGTTTGCGGCCGATAGGCGGAAAACATGCCCCCCGGTGATTCCTCGACACCGTTGGCCCGGCAGCGCCATGACCCAGATGTCGTGGAGTCGCTGCAGCTCGCGGAGGAGCGGTTTCGCAGTGCCTTCGACGAGGCCCCGATCGGGATGGCGCTGGTCTCGCTCGAGGGCCGGTTCATGAAGGTCAACCGCTCGCTGTGTGAGCTCATCGGGTATTCGGAGGAGGAGCTGATCCAGCTGAACTACCAGCAGATCACCCATCTCGAAGATGTTGATGCGGACAGGCGCTACACAGCGCAGATGCTGAACGGCGAGATCCGGACCTACCAGATGGAGAAGCGATATCTGGCGGCGGACGGTGAGGAGATCTGGGTCCACCTGTCGGTGTCGCTCGTCCGTGACCTGACGGGCGAGCCGGTCTACTTCATCTCACAGACCCAGGACATCACCGAGCGCCGCGCACTCGAGGCACAGCTGCGGCATCTGGCTGACCATGATCCGCTGACCGGGCTGCTCAACCGGCGCGGCCTCGAGGCGGAGCTGGCCGCCAGGATCGGCCGGCTCGATCAGATCCACGATGGTCGCGGCGCGCTGATTCTGCTCGACCTCGACCACTTCAAGTCGGTCAACAACACCCTCGGACATCGGGCGGGCGATCGGTTGATCGTGACCGTGGCGGCCTTGCTGGTCCGGCGGCTGCGGTCGACCGACCGAGTCGCCCGGCTCGGCGGCGACGAGTTCGCGGTGCTGCTTCCGGACGCCGACGGGATCACCGCGAGCCACGTCGCCGACTCGATCATCCGGGAGATCCGCGAGCACGCGACGGTGCTGGCCGGACGACATCACCACCGGGTCACGGCCAGCGCCGGTGTGGCACTTCTGGCCGCCGGTGTCGTCGGGGTCGAGGACGCGTTCGTCAATGCCGACCTGGCGTTGTACGACGCCAAGGAGGCGGGGCGTGATCGGATCGCCGTCCACGCCGGCGACAGCCACGATCCCAGCCGCACCCAGTCACGGCTGGCATGGATCCATCGGATCCGCGAGGCGATCGCCGATGAGCGTTTCACCTTTCACCTGCAGCCGATCGTCGGGCTGCAGAGCGGAACTGTGCGTCAGTACGAACTGTTATTGCGGATGATCGATGAGGACGGAGCCCTCGTCGCTCCCGGCGCGTTCCTATCGGTGGCTGAGCGTTACGGGCTGATCGGGGAGCTCGACCGCTGGGTCGCACGTCAGGCGGTGAGGATGATCGCTGAGCGGGCCAAACAGGGAGAGCAGTTGATACTCGAGGTCAATCTCTCAGGCCGCTCTCTCGGTGACGCCACATTGCTGCAGGCGATCGAGCATGAGCTGAAGGAGACCGGCGTCGATCCGGCGGCGCTGATCTTCGAAGTGACCGAGACCGCAGCGGTCGCCAACTTCCACCTGGCGCGTGAATTCGCGGACAAGCTGACCGCGCTCGGCTGCCGGTTCGCGCTGGACGATTTCGGTGCGGGTTTCGGCAGCTTCTACTACCTCAAGCACATCCCGTTCGACTACCTGAAGATCGACGGCGAGTTCGTGACGCGCTGCACGTCCAACCGCACCGATCAGTTCGTGATCAAGGCACTGGTCGGGATCGCCCAGGGGCTCGACAAGCAGACCATCGCCGAATGTGTGGAGGACGAGGACACGCTGCGGTTTCTGCGCTCAAACGGTGTCGACTTCGCCCAGGGCAACCACCTCGGCCGGCCGCGGCCGCTCAGTTTCCCCCGGCCCGTTCTGAGTCCCCGCACAGACCCGCCGCGCTGAGCTAGTTGTAGTTCCTAGGAACGTTGGTCCATCCGGGTCTCGTTGGAGGCTGAGGGCTGCCAAGCAACTCAGTCCCAAGGAGAAGCACCGGATGGAACTCCACGCTAACGCAGCGCTCAGTCTGAAAGGCCGTCGTTCTCTGGCACGGTCGGTGGTTGTCGATGAGCGGACGGTGACGGAGGCCGCCCTGGCGGCCGGAGTCAGCGTCCGCTGCGCCCGCAAGTGGGTGGGCCGCTACCGCCAGCATGGCGAGGCTGGTCTTCGTGACCATTCCTCGGCTCCGCATCGGATCCCGCATCGGACCTCGGAGGACCGGGTCGCGGTGATCTGCCAGCTGCGCCGTCTGAGGTTCACCGGCCCGGAGATCGCCGAGACCCTCGGGATGGCGCTCTCGACCGTTTCAGCCGTGCTGAAGCGCGCCGGAATGGGCAAGCTTGGCCGCCTCGGTCTCGAGCCCGCGGTGCGCTATGAGCATCCAGCGCCCGGCGAGCTGATCCATATCGATGTGAAGAAGCTCGGGCGCATCCAAGGCGGCGCTGGACATCGTGTCCGTGGCGGTCGCTTGAGCCCCTACAACACCCAGCGCACCGACGCAGCAGGCGTGCGCCGCCAGACGGTTGGCTGGGAATACGTTCACATCGCGATCGATGACTACAGCCGCCTGGCCTACGCCGAAGTGCTGTCTGATGAGACCGCAGCTACCGCTGTCGCTTTCCTCAAGAGAGCTACAGCCTTCTATCGCCGGCACGGGATCACCGTGAAGCGACTAATCACCGACAACGGCTCGGCCTACCGCTCGGCAATCCACGCGCTCGTCTGCCGCCAGCTCGGGATCCGGCACCTCCGCACCCGCGCCTACCGACCCCAGACCAACGGCAAAGCCGAACGGTTCATCCGCACGATGCTCGGCGGCTGGGCCTACGGCGCGATCTACGCCTCAAGCAAAGAACGCACCGCAGCCCTTGACGGCTGGCTGCACTACTACAACCATCAACGTCGACACTCAGCCCTCGCCCACCAGCCACCCATCACCAGGGTGACCAACCCACCTGGGACTTACAGCTAGTAGAGCCCCTCGCCACGCGCGTACCGGGCGGCGCGCTCACGGTCGTATGTGGCGGCGTCGACTGACTCCTTGAGGTAGTGCAGGATCTCGCCACTGGACGGGAGTACAGCGCGGTCGATGTGGTTCTCGGGGTTCCACAGGTCGGAGCGGATGATCGCCTTGGGACAGTGGGTGTAGGCCTCCTCGACGGTGATCAGCAGACCGAGCTTCGGGACGCGACCGGCAACGGCGCAGGGTTCCAGCAGCCGCCGGTCATCGGTGATCACGGCGCGCCCGTTGACACGGAAGGTGTCCCCGACGCCGGGGATCAGGAACAGCAGCGCGATCCGGTCGTCGACGAGCAGGTTCGTCAGCGAGTCAGCGATCCTGTTTCCCGGCCGGTCGGGGATCAGCAGCGTGTGCTCATCGAGGATCCGGACGAACCCGGCGGGGTCGCCCTTCGGTGAGACATCGAGGCCTCCATCACGATGCGCGGTGGCCACCAGAACGAATGGCGAGTGCTCAATGAACTCAGCCGTGAGCGCGTTGATGTGGTCCGTGACCTTGATCGTCACGGTGTCCGACGGCTCGCCACCGATCAGCGCGCGGACGGCCGCCTCGTCACGGATCACGCTGATCTGATCGGGGACGCTCATCCCACCAATTGTGGCGCAGGATGCAACGTGACCTCATGCGCGAGGTTCGATAGCAGGTGCGCCAGCTCGTCATAGCGCTCGGGCTCCCAGCCGCCCAGCAGCCGCTCGAAGGTGGCACGCCGCTCGGCCACGAGCTTCGCGGCCGTCTCGGATCCGAGCTCGGTCAGCACATATCGGTGCTGACCGTCGGCCAGCGGGCCGACGGACACCGACAGCAGATCGTGGTCCTGCAGCTCCTCGAGCGCCTCACGTCCCCGCTCCACCGGCACGTCAAAGTCGATGCAGAGCTGCTCGACGTCGACATCGGGCTCAAACGAGAGCCGAGCCAGCAGCCAGCAGCCGGCCGCCGACAGATCGACACCGGCGCGCGAGGCGATCTGCTCGATCAGGGTCTTGCGGCGCTCGCGACCGATCAGCAGTGACAGCGCCCGGGCGATCTCGGCCGCGGAATCGTGCCCGCGCGGGACCGCGAACGACTCGCCGATCCCCGTCGAGGCAGCGGCGATGCTGTCACGCAATGGCCGCTGCTCGAGCAACCAGCTCAGCAGGAACGCGAACGCAGCGACGCCGGCAGCGACGATGAACACCCGGTCCAAGGCGCTCGTATACGAGGCGAGATAGACGCTATGAACGGGCGCCGGCAGCTTCTTCAGCGCCGACGGATTTCCGCCAGCGGTGGCGAGCCGGTGCAAATCAGCCGGTCCGAGACGGGCGTCGAGCCCGCTGGTCCGCAGTCGCGTCGCCAACTGCGTCTTCAGACGCGAAGAGAAGATCGAGCCGAGGATCGCGGTTCCGACCGAGCCGCCGATTGAACGGAACAGGGTGGCCCCCGAGGTCGCGACGCCGAGGTCCTTGTAGTCCACCGCGTTCTGCACCGCCAGGACCAGCACCTGCATCACGAGTCCGAGTCCGAGGCCGAGCACGAACATGAACGCCGAGGCGCCCAGGCGGGTCGTGGTGACCCCCATCGTCGAGAGCAGATACAGGCCGACGATCATCACTGCGGTGCCGATGATCGGGAACGGCTTGTAGCGGCCGGTGCGGCTGATGATCTGGCCGGAGCCGATCGAGGTGATCAGCAGGCCTCCCATCAGCGGCAGGATCTGGAGGCCGGATCCGGTCGGGCTCGCGCCCTGCACGACCTGCAGGAACAACGGCAGGTACGTGACCGAGCCGAACAGCGCAAAGCCGACCACCAGCCCGACACCGCTCGTCACGCTGAAGACGCGGTTGCGGAACATCCGTGGCGGCAGCACCGGCTCCGCGGCGCGCTGCTCGATCAGCAGGAACGCGACGACCAGCACCACCGAGCCGACCATCAGGCCGATGATCGGCGCCGAGGTCCAAGCGTAGCTGGTGCCGCCGAGCGTGCACGTGAGGACGATCGCTGACAGCGCCGCCGCGAGGCAGCTGGCGCCGAGGTAGTCGACCCGGACCTTCTTCTCGGTCTCCTTGCGGCTCGGCAGCGTCGCCGCCAGCACGCCGAACGCGATCACGCCGATCGGAAGGTTGACGTAGAAGATCCAGCGCCAGCTCAGCTCCGAGGTGAAGAAGCCGCCAAGCAGCGGACCGATCACGCTGGCGAGGCCGAACACCGCCCCAAAGAAGCCCTGGTAGCGGCCGCGGTCGCGCGGGGGGACGACGTCGCCGATCGCCGCCATCGTCGAGACCATCAGGCCGCCGCCGCCGAGCCCCTGCAGCGCCCGGAAGGCGATCAGCATCGTCAGGCTCTGGGAGAGTCCGCACAACGCGGACCCGACCAGGAACAACACGAGCCCGACCTGGAGCACGATCTTGCGGCCGTACAGGTCACCGAGCTTGCCGTAGACCGGGGTGACCGCGGTCTGGGCGAGCATATACGCGGTCACGACCCAGCTGATATGCGACAGGCCGCCGAGATCACCGACGATCGTCGGCAGCGCCGTCGCGACGATCGTCTGATCGAGCGCGGCCATGAGCATCACCAGCATCAGGCCGGCGAACACGATCAGGATCGCGCGGCGGTCCGACGCCTCGGCGTGCGGCTGTGAACCCGCAGTGACGGCGCTCACCGGTGATCGCCGCCCAGGTCGAATGCTGTCAGCAGCGCCCAGCTCGAGCGCAGCAGCCGGGCCGGGTCAAAGCCCCGCTCGTCGAGCGCCAGCCTGCCCTGCTCCTCACCGATCGTCAACAGCATCCTCGCGATCGCCTCGACTTCATAGTCCGGCGGGTCCGGGCGCAGATCGTAAATCACATGCCACACCAGCGGTTCGATCCTTCGAGCGAGGGCGGCGCGCCGGCGGTTGACGACGCGGCGCAGCAGACGGGGGGCACTCTCCGGCCGCAGCAGCGCCAGCCTCCAGGTCAGTGGACGGGCCGAGACAGCTGCGAGCAGATGGGCGAGGGCAGCGTGGAGCACCTCGATCGGATCGTGGCCCTCGGGTGATTGCGGGATCAACCCGCTGAGCGTCTCGCGCATGCGCGAGTCCTCGCGGGCCATCAGCGCGGTCACGAGCACCGGCAGATTCGGAAAGCTGCGGTAGATCACAACCCGGTTGACGCCCGCCCGGCGGGCGATCGCCTCCATCGACAGGGCCCCGAATCCCTCCTCGGCCAGCGCCAGCAGGGCCACGTCGAGGAGCTGTTCGCGCCGTTGGGACTGGGGTACACGCTGGCGACCGGCCAGCACGGCCGCGGGGACGGGTGGGGCGCATTGCGCCAGTGGCATCGGAGGAGGGATCTCCGGGTGCGGTGGCTGCGGCCGATCCGCTGCCCGAGAGGGCGTGCCGGCGGGCACGAGCGCCAGCAGGTCGAGTGCCGACCCGGTCAGCCGCTCGAGCGCGAAGCGCCGCGGGTGGGCCAGCATCAGCCGGGCGGCATCCTCGCCGATCGCAACCAACAGCCGTGCCATCAGCTCGTGGTCGAGGCCGGCCGGGCCGCCGCGGGCGGTGATCCCCCAGTCGATCAGCTCCTGCACGCGGTCGGCGATCTGCCGGCGGGCGCCCGCGATCCGGTCGTGCAGGTCGGTTGAGCTGCCCGATGGGGGCATCAGCACCAGCCGCCAGGTCCGGGGTTCGGCGCGAACGGCCCCGAGGAACGTCGCGAAGCCGTCGATCAGAAAGCGGTCGGGATCGGTGTCCGCGGCCGGGTCGTCGCCGACGATCTGCCGGAGGGCGCCCAGCGCTGAGGCCTCGGCGCGGTCGATGAGCGCGTGCAGCAGCGCATCGAGGTCGCCGAACGTGTCGTAGATGACCGGCCTCGTGACGCCCGCCCGCTGGGCGATCGCCTCGATCGTGATCTGGCCGAAGCCACTCTCGGCGAGGACGTCGGTGGCGCAGTCAAGCAGCTGCTGGCGGCGACGCTCGGGCGCCATCCGCGGTGTTCGCTGCGGGCCGGTCGACATCTAACTGCTGAGGCTAACCCCGGGTTCGGCCGCCGCAACCACGAGATCCGCCAGAGCGTCCGGATGCTCGGCGGGCAGCACATGGTGAGCGCCTCGGAGCTCGTGGAGCCGCGCCCCGGGAATCTGCTGTGCGAGGACCCGCCCGGCCTGTGGCGGCACGACGAAGTCGGCGGTGCCGATCACCACCGTCGTCGGCGCGGAGATCGTGTGCAGCGATGCCTCCAGCGGCGGCAGTTCCTCGATCAGCGCCCGTTGCTCGACCACGAACGCCTTCAGCACCGCCCGGCTGCGCAGCCGTCGGGCGTCCTCTGAGAGGAGCTCGTCGGGCAGCGCGAACGCCCGGGCCAGCTGGTGTCGCGGCCACCCCAGCGACAGCGCCAGGGCCGTGCCTCTCAGCATCGCCGCGGACGCAATCGGACCGATCACCGGCCGTGCCAGCACGCGATCGACCGCAACGAGTGAGGCGGTGTTCGCGGCCGGGGCCGCCAGCACGAGCGCGGCCACACGCTCGGGATGGTGGACCGCGAGCCACACCGCGACCGCGCCCCCGAAGCTGTGTCCGACGATCACGGCCCGCCGCACCCCGGCGTCGTCGAGTGCCCGTAGGGCGGCGTAGCCGCTGGCGGCAAACCCTCCTGGAGGCGTGCGCCCGTCATAACCAGGGCGGTCGATCGCGATCGTGGACAGCCGGTTCCCGATCGCGGCCTGCAACCAGTGCCAATCGCGCGCGCTCCCCGGCTGGCCATGCAGCAGCACAGCGAGCACTTCCCGCCATACTAGTTCGCGTGACGTCAGCGCTCTTCAATGGCGCGCTCGCACCGCTGCGCACGAACCCCGCCTCCACCGCGATCCTGCTGGACATCGATGGGACGCTGTCCCCGATCGTCGAGAACGCGGCCGACGCCGGCGTGCCCGAGCCGACCCGGCAGTTGCTGATCGCCCTCGCGCGGCGCTATGGCACGCTCGCGTGTGTCAGTGGCCGCCGTGCCTCAGAGGCGCGCGCGATGGTCGGGGTGGGAGCGATCACCTACATCGGCAGCCACGGCGCCGAGCTGCTCGCCGCCGGCTGGACCGAGGCCGCAGTCGATCCGAACGTCGAGCGCTGGAACGAGCGGATCGACCAGTTCCGCCGCGAGGCCGACACCCCGCAGCTGCGGCGGGCCCGCGTCCGGATCGAGGACAAGGGCTCGATCGTCGCCTTCCACTGGCGCGGAGCGGCCGACGAGGTGCTCGCCAAAGCGGCCGTCGACGCGCTGGCGGAGAACGCCCAACTGGGAGGCCTGCACGTCCACTGGGGCCGCAAGGTGATGGAGGTGCGGCCGCCCGTGCAGATCGATAAGGGAGCCGGTGTCGCCGCGCTGTTGCAACGGGGCAGCGCGACCCAGGCGCTCTATGCGGGCGACGACGTGACCGACCTCGACGCCTTCCGGATGCTGACGAAGCTGCAGGCGGAGGGGTCGCTGCGCTACGCAGTCAGAGTGGGCGTCAGCTCCGACGACGGCCCACCCGAGATCGTCTCCGAGGCCGACGTCGTCGTGAACGGCACCACCGGTGTTCAGGAGTTGCTCGCGGCCCTGATTGCCGACGGCGGGTAGCTTCTCTGGATGCGGTTCGCCGATTTCCTGCGCACCACCGTCGTTCTCAGCGCCGCCGCGGCGACGGTGCTCGCCGTCGTCACGGTCGCCGGCGCCGACCAGGCCGGCAATGACGTGGTCGTCGTGATTGCGGCCGTCTGGTGGCTGGCGGCCGGGATCTTCGGCATCTGGGCCAGCAGCCGCCCGGGGACCTCAGAGCAGATCGGATCGCTGCTGGCCGCCGCGCGGACGCAGACGAGCCTGCCCGACGTCCAGGCCGGCAGATTGTTGCTCAACCGCCTGTGGCCGCTGCTCGTTTGCACGGTCGCGGCCGGTGCGGTGGCGTTCCTGGTCCCGCAGGTGCCGGCGGTCGCGGCGGGCTTCGCGATCATCTGGTCGCTCGCGTGGCGCCGGCAGCCGAGCGCCGTACGCGCGATCGAGGACCGAGACGGGGCCCAGTTCTACCTCGAGCGCACGTCTCCATTGGCGCCGATCAAGCTCGTCCGCACGCCCGGGTTCCGCTCGAACCTGATGGAGATGAACGGCGCCCAACGTGGCGCCTCGTGACCGACGTCCTGGTAGTCGCGATCGACTCGACCGGCGGCTGGCGGACCGCATCGGAACAGCTGGTCGCGTCACTGCAGCGAGCCGGCGCGTCGGTCGAGCTCGTTCGTACACCCGTGCCCCCGACCGTTAGGACCTTCGTCCTGACAGACCTCGTCGAGGCCCGGATGGCCCGCCGCGCCGCGCGGGACGGGATCGCCCGATTCCGTCCCCGGGCGTTGATCTACTGCTCGGTCTCGGCCGCGTTGCTCTGGCCCCGCCCGGGCGCGATCTTCCTCGACTCGACGGCACGCGAGAACCGGCCGGGCCGCCACGGTGTCTGGCAGCGACCGGTCGAGCGGCGCCGGCTGGCGCAGTCACCGCTGCTGCTCAGCTGGAGCGCCCGTTCGCTCGACGGCTACCCGTTTGAGGCGATAACGCTCCCTCCGCCGGTCGACTTGTTGTTCGACCGGCGGGACTCCGACGCCACGCGGGACGTCGACGTGGTCATCTATGCCGGCGATCCGCAGAAGCGGCGACTCGACTACCTGCTCGGCGTCTGGGAGCAGGTGCGTCGCCCTGGGGAACGGCTGGTGGTCACCGGCGCCGAGGATGGCCCGGCCAACGGGCCGGGCCGTGACATCACCTATCTCGGACGGCTGTCGCATCCGGAGTTCCTGGCGCTGCTCGGACGGACCAGGGTGTTCCTCGCCGCCCCACGACGCGAGGACCACGGGATCGCTGCGCTCGAGGCGCTGGCGGCGGGCTGCCAGCTTGTCACCGCGCCCGCGCCCGGGCCATATCTTGCACTTGATCTGGCGCGAGCCGCTGACCCCCGGCTGGTTGCCACCGACGTTGCGAAGCCGTTGCGAACGGCGCTTGATAACCCGCTGCCCGACTATTTCGCACGGGTGGCCCCGGCGCTCGAGCAGTTCACCCCGGCGGCAGTGGACCGGACGGTCGCTGACGACGTGCTCCCGCGTCTGCTGGCAGGATGGGGCACCGGATGACCCCCTTCGCCTTCCTGCCGAGCCCGTCGCACAACGGGTTCTACATCGGCCCGCTGTACTTCCATGTGTACGGGATCATGTACGTGCTCGCCGTGGCCGCGGCGATCTTCATCAGCCGCCGGCGGTGGTCGGCGATGGGCGGTGACCCGGAGCTCGTCTACGAGGCCGCGAAGTGGGGCTTCCCGGCCGGCCTGATCGGCGGACGGATCTATTTCCTGATCACGACGCCCTCGCAGATCCCCGATCACTGGTGGGGGCCGTTTGCGATCTGGGACGGCGGCCTCGGGATCTGGGGCGGCATCGCCGCCGGTGCCGGGGTCGGGATCTGGCGGTTGAAGCGGCAGTTGGATTGGCCCGATGTGCGCCGGTTCATGGACGCGGGTGCGCCAGGGCTGCTGGTTGCACAGGCGATCGGCCGGATCGGCAACTACTTCAATCAGGAGCTGTTCGGCAAGCCCTCGACGCTGCCGTGGGCGATCAAGATCGCGCCGCAGTATCGCCCGCCGCATTTCGCCCAGTACGCGACCTTTCAGCCGAGCTTCCTCTACGAGCTGATCTTCGACCTGGCGTGGGCGGCGTTCATCGTCTGGCTCGGCCACCACAGACGGATCAAGCATCCGGGCCTGTTCGCCCTGTACGTGACGGGGTACTGCGCCTACCGGATCTTCGAGGAGCAGATCCGGATCGACTACTCGGTGTACATCCTCGGGATGCGGCTCAACTTCTGGATCGCGACGATCGGCTTCCTGGCGGGGCTCAGCTGGTTCCTGCGGATCCAGCTGCGTGGCGAGCGCGGGGAAGCATCGTCCTGAGCTCCCGCCACGGCCGGGTGTTCGCAATCTGGCTCGCGGTCAGCCAGGCGCGCCGAGCGGTCGCCACGCCGTAGCGCGCCACCCCGAACCCGGCGGTGCGATGTGAGTCGGTGTTGATCACCAGCGACACACCGGCTGCCGCGGCGGCGCGTGCGTGGAGCTCATCCAGGTCGCGGCGGTCCGGGTTCGAGTTGATCTCGAGGAACGTGCCGGTCTCCGTGCAGGCGGCGAGCACCGCCTCGAAGTCGAACTCGTAAGCGGGGCGTTTCTCGAGCTTGCGGCCGGTCAGGTGGCCAATGCAGTCGACGGACGGATGCTCGATCGCCGTGACGATCCGGGCGGTCATCTGCTCGGGGCTCATCCGGAAGGACGTGTGGACACTGGCGATCACCCAATCGAGCTCGGCCAGGAGCTCGTCGGGGTAGTCGAGTGAGCCGTCGGGGAGGATGTTGACCTCCGAGCCGGCGAGCAGCTCGATCCCGGGAACGTCCGTCGTGCGGATCTTCTCGATCTGGCGCTTGAGTTCATCCGGGGAGACGTCGGCGCCGAAGCCCATCGAAGCGGAATGATCGGTGATCGCCAGGTACTCGAGGCCGGCGTCTCGGGCGGCCCGCGCCATCTCGGTGATCGTGGCGGTGCCGTCGGAGGCGTGTGTATGGGAATGCAGGTCGCCCTTGAGGTCGGCCTGGGTGACGAGCTTCGGGAGCGTGTGCTTCAGTGCCGCCTCGAGCTCACCACGGTCCTCGCGCAGCTCCGGCTCGATGTAGTCGAGGCCGAGCAGCTCGTAGACCTGATGCTCGGTTGCGCAGCGATGGGTGATGCCGGTGGGGTCATCGAGCAGCCCGTATTCGGAGACGTGCAGGCCCCTGCGAACCGCGTAGTCGCGCAGCGCCACGTTGTGCTGTTTGGAGCCGGTCAGGTGCTGCAGGAGGTTGCCGAACTGGTCTGGCTCGACGATCCGAACATCGACACTGAGGCCACTATGGGTCTTGATCCGGACGGCGTTGTCTCCCGGGGTCGAGGCCTTCTCCACCTGCGGCAGGGCCGCTGCCGCCCGGGCCAGCGCTCCCGGGTCGGAGGCGGTCGCGATGATGTCGAGGTCCTTGACGGTCTCCGCCATCCGGCGTGCCGAGCCGGCGAGTTCGACCTTCTCCGAGGCGGGGTTCTCGCGGAGCGCCGCGACCAGTTCCTCGCCGACCTCGAGCGCCTTGTGCAGGACGGTGCGGCGGGTCGGGCCGCTGCGCTCATGCTCGGCGATCGAGGCCAGGATCGCCTCCTCGGCTTTGGCGCCGAATCCCTTGAGGTCGCGGATCTGCTGATCCTCCGCGGCCTGTCTGAGCTTCTCGAGCGAATCGATCTGCAGCTCCTCGAACAGCCGGCGCGCGCGCTTGGGCCCGAGTCCGGGCAGGCGGGTCATCTGCACGAGCCCGACCGGAAACTTACTGCGGAGCTTGACCAGCGCCGGGATCTCGCCGGTGACGTTCAGGGCCTGGATCTTCTCCTGAAGCGTTCCGCCGATTCCGGGCAGCTCGGTGGCTCTGCCCTGCCTGGCGAGCTGGCTGACGGAGGTCGACGCCTCGCGGACCGCCTTGGCGGCGTTGCGGTAGGCAACCACCCGATGGATCACGGCACCGTCGAGCTCATACAGGTCCCCGAGCTCGTCGAAGGCTTCTGCGATCTCGGTGTTGGTCGGATCCGGCATCTCGTCATTCCGTAGCCTAGTGGGGGCCGCGCGTGACCGGGGGAGTCGATCCGCTCGTGCTTGCAGCGGTGAGAGAATTGCGGCGTGGGCGAGCGCCGCTTCCGGTTTGGGGTACTCGGACCGCTGACAATCGAGCGGGCCGGTGAACCGGTGATGCTGCCGGGGCCGCGTCCGCGCACGCTATTGGGGCTGCTGTTGATGAACCCCGGCCGCCCGACGTCGCTGGATGCGATGGCTGACGAGTTGTGGGGGGACGCACAACCGGCGAGCGCCGACTCGGCACTGCACGTCCACCTCTCGAAGGTGCGTGCGGCCCTCGGCGAACTGCTCGTGAAGACCAGTGGCGGCTACATGCTCGAGCCTGGCTCCTATTCCCTCGATGCAGATCTGTTCGATGAGCTCGTCAAGCGCGCATCGTCGGTCGACCCGGTCGACCGCGCGCTTCTGCTCGAAGCGCTCGAGCTCTGGCGAGGCGCGCCGGTGTCCGATATCCCCGCCGAGCGTCGGCTCGGGACGTGGAGGATCGGGCTCGAGGAGCGTCGCCTGCAAGCGACGCTGCTGCGGATCGACGCTGACCTCGCCGCCGGTGCCGGAGGCGAGCTTGTGGTCGAGCTCGAGCGACTCGTCACCGAGCAGCCGTTTGAGGAGCGGCTGTGGGAGCAGTTGATGCTCGCGCTGTACCGGGACGCCCGTCAGGCGGAGGCGCTTGAGGCCTTCCAGCGGGCGCGGCGCCAGCTCGATCACGAGCTCGGACTCGAACCGGGCGAACGGCTGCGGACACTTCAGGCGCAGATCCTGGCGCAGGATCCCGGGCTCCGGGTCCCGGGATCGCGGATCCCGCTGCAGCTGATCCCGCAGCCGGCAACGCGGCTCGTCGGGCGCGCACGCGACCTCGAGACGCTCGAGACGATCTTCACCGACACGCGATGCCGGTTGCTGACGCTGGTCGGTCCCGGCGGGATCGGCAAGAGCCGGTTGGCGATCGAGCTGGCACGTGCGCGCGGGGGCGATTGCGCGGACGGCGCAGCGTTCGTGACGCTGGCCGGGCTCAGCGACGCGAGTCAGATCCGCGCCGAGATCGTCGCCACACTCGCCCGCGCGGGCGGCATCGATGCGCCCTCGGAGCACGGGCTGGCAGCCTACCTGGCCGACCGGGAGATCCTGCTCGTGCTCGACAACTGCGAGCATCTGCCCGAAGCCGCCGACGTGATCGCCGCACTGATCTCCGAATCGGCTGGGCTGCGGGTGCTGGCGACCAGCCGGATCGCGCTGCGGCTCCGCGGTGAGCATCTGTTCGAGGTGCCGCCGCTTGCGGTCTCCGGTGTCGGCGGCCCAGCCGTCGAGATGTTCGTTCAGGGGGCCCGTGCCGTTGACCCTGGTCTGGCGCTGGATGCCGAGGCGCTTGCGGCGATCGCCGCGATCTGTCGGGCGGTCGACGGACTGCCGCTGGCGATCGAGCTGATCGCCGCCGGCGCCCGGTTGCTCTCGGTGGCGGAGATCGCTGCGCGGCTGTCGGAGCCGCTCAAACTCGGCCAGCACGCGCTCCGCGACCTGCCGGACCGCCATCAGACGCTGACGGCCGCGATCGCGTGGAGCTACGACCTGCTGTCGGAGCCGGCGCGCCGGGTGCTCCGCGGCGCTGCCGTGTTTCAGGGGGGGTTTGAGCCGGCGGCGCTCGCCGCGGTGGTCGGTGACGCTGTCGATGATCAGCTGGTCGAGCTGCGTGACGCCAGCCTGGTGACGACCGACGGGGCGTCGGGGCGGTTCGACATGCTGCAGCTCGTCCGCGCGTTCGCCCGTCAACAGCTGGACAGGCTCCCGGACGAGGCGGCGAGCGCGGCGGCCGGACACTGCGCCTACTTCCTCGCGCGATACGCCGAGGTCGCCGCCGATCGCCATCCACGGGAGGCAGGTCGGCTCGCACGGGAGATGGCACCGGATCACGCTGATCTGCGCGCCGCAGTCGAGTACGCGGTCGGCCGCGGAGACAACGACGCGGCACTGGCCCTGATGCTGTCGCTGCAGCCGATCTGGATGGCGGGCCACCTCGCGGAATCGGTGACGGTCATCGGCCGGGCGCTCGAGGCATGCACGTTCGCCCCCGACGACGAGCTCGACCTGCTGCGAATCGGCAGTTTCACGAACAGCTACCGGCCCGAGGGCGCCGAGTGGTCACGACGGCGCGTTGCCCGCGCGACGGAGCTGGGTCGGCTCAGCCCGCTGGTCTCGGCGACCGGCAACCTGATCGCCCAGGCGTTCAACCGCCGCGAGATCGCGGAGGCCCTGCGGTTGCGTGATGAGCTTGTCGCGATTCCGGGCTGGGAGTCCCTCAGCCCGCGCGTGCGCGGCGCAGCGCTGATGATGCGGTCCGCGTGCGCCTACGTGGAGGACGACCTCGCGGGCGCCCTCGAGCTGGTCGACGAAAGCGTCGCTGCGGCGAGCGCCGGGGAGCATCCGCACATGCTCGGGATCGCCCGGGAGTGGCGGATCTGCGTGCGCTCGGCGCACACCGGCGCGATTGGCCGGGAGGAGCTGATCGAGGCCCTCAACGATGCCCGGACGTTGCAGATCCCCGACGTCAGCCTGACGATGATATGGCTGCTGGCCCGGTACGCGGTCGGCTACGACGGTCGGCTTGCGGCTGACTGGCTGGTCAAGGCCGACCGCCTGATGCGCGAGCGGGAGCTGGACCTGTGGCCGGAGATCCAGCTGCGCGATGAGACCCTGCAGCTGCTCGGCGTCGGCGACGTTGGCGAGCTTGGCGACGGTGTCGCGGCCGAGGAGATCGACGAGACGCTGCGGTTCGCCGCGGAGTGGCTGGACGCCCGCCCCCCCGGTGAGACAGCGGCGCGAGAGATGCTCGTGCCGCTGTTCACCGTGTGAGGTCCGGCCTCCTGAAGTGCCGAAGGCAAGCGGCGACTGGGTGCGTCCGCATAGGATCGGCTGATGCCGGGGCCACTCGATGGGTTGAAAGCCGAGCTGGGCGCGCCACCGCCGGTGGAGCTCGCGTCGCTCGATCCTGATCAGATCGAGCGGCTGACTGCGTTACTGGCGGCGAGCCGCAAGCAGCAGCGGCGTGCGCTGGCGGAGGCGCTCGACCAGGGTCTCGGCTTCGTTCCGCGTGTTGCCCGCGGAGCCGTCAAGCGGGCGCTGTTCGGATGAGCGACCGGCTCGAGAACCAGGCCGAGATCCTCAAGCTCGGCCGGCTGCTGGCGGTCGACCCCGAGGAGCTCGAGTTCCTCAGCGCGGTCCCGGCGAGCGCGATCCGCGGTTATCGGGAGCTCGTCACAGAGCGGCTGTTCGATGCCGACGCGGACATGTTCCGGCGGATCGGAGCCGCCGCCAAGCTACTGCCGTCGGGGCTGATCGCTCAGGTCGCACAGCGGGCCTTCGGGCCGTTGCTGTGCGCGCGGGCCGTCGGCGCGATCGATCCGGGCAAGGCGCTCGATGTACTCAAGCGACTCCCGCCCGAATTCGTTGCCGACGCGACCGTTGAGGTCGATCCCCGTCGGGTGGCGCCGCTGATCGCCAACGTCCCCGAGGACATTGTGGTCCCCGTTGCGCGGCTGCTTGGACAGCGTGGAGAGTACGTCGCGATGGGCCGCTTCCTGGCCTACGTGCCGGACCATCTGATCGCAACCGCGATCGGCGCCCTGTCCGATGAGGCGCTGCTGCGCACCGCGTTCGTGCTCGAGCACATGGATCGACTCGACCACGCCGTCAGCCTGCTCCCCTCTGCGCGGATACCCGGCGTGATCGGCGAGGCGTCCGCCCTGGGCCTGTGGTCGGAGGCGCTCAATCTGCTCGATCATCTGACCGATGCGCGCCGGGCTCCGATTGCCGACGTCGTCGCCGGACAGTCACCCGAGGTCGTCACCGAGCTTGTCGCGGCCGTCTCCGAGAACGGGATCTGGGACAGCCTGCTGCCGGTCGTCCGTGTGATGAGCGACGCCAGCCGCGAGCGGCTGGCGCTGATGCCGGCGTTCCACGAGTCCGCGACGCTGCGCGCGATCATTGCCGCGGCGGCGGACTCCGAGGACGGGCTGTGGCGCGACCTGGCGCCGCTCATCAACGCGCTGCCGCCGGAGATCGTCGCGGTGGCGGCAGAGATCGCGGGAGAGCTCGACGACGAGCAGCTTGAGCGGATCGTCCGCGAAGCCGCGCCGACCCCTGAGGTGGCGACCCCGCTGGTGGCGCTCGTGGCACCGATGCCGGCCGCAGCGCGGGAACGGATCGCGGCACTGGTCGTCCAGATAGCAGCCTCGGAGCCGTTGATCGTGCAGACGTTCGTCGAGGCAGCGGCTCGCGACGACCTGTGGTCGGAGTTCGTGTCGCTGTTAGAGGTGGTGCCGCCGGACGCCACCGAACTGCTCGCTGAGGTGATCGCCCAACTGCCGCGGACGACCGGTGTGATCATCGCCTCGGCGTTACGGCAACCGGGCGTGCAGGAGCTGCTCGACCAGATCCCGGCGAACCTGCGCGCGGCGATCGAACAGGCGGCACAACAGGGCAGTTGAGTCCAGTTGTGGTCGGAAGGTGGGGCAAGCCGCTTGCCGGCCGCGGTACGGAGCGCTTCCTGGCAAGTTGGCATGTGGGCATCGCCGTCCGCAGGGAATGAAATCGGTCTTTCAACAGGACGAGTGGATTTCGGTCCCTGGCGCCGCCGCGGGCGGCTCGACCTCGCCGTGGTCGATGTACTGGTTTCTACGGCGCTCGAAACGTCAAGGCACCAGCCAAATCGGCGCTCCTACCTTTCGAGACCCCTCATGGCGCCCCGTTCGACAATGCGCCAGATCCGGCGTTGAATTGACGTTTCGAGCACCCTCGAGCGCCCAGGTCGCCGCCAAGCGCCTGATGATGCACAGAACGAGCCCTGGCTACAGCCACACAACCTGTCCTCACTTGCCAAGTGAGAGGAGCGGCCGGCCTCAGACGCCGCCGAAAACCGCCTGGACGAGAACAGCGCCGCTATACTTTCTGAAGTAACCACCCCTTTTCGTACAGGAGCCCGTTATGGCAGGAGTATCCGAAGTCACCGACAACAACTTCCAGGCTGAGGTGCTCGAGTCCGACGTGCCTGTGCTCGTCGACTTCTGGGCTCCCTGGTGCGGGCCGTGCCGCGCGGTCGCCCCCGTTGTGGAGGAGATCGCCAACGAGCGGGCCGGCGCGCTCAAGGTCGTCAAGCTGAACACGGATGAGAGCCAGCAGACCGCGGTCAGCTACAACGTCCTCTCGATCCCGACCCTGATCGTGTTCAAGCACGGTCAGGAGGTCAAGCGCGTGACGGGGGCATACCCCAAGAAGCGGCTCGAGGCTGAGATCGAGCCGGCGCTGGCGTAGCTTTCGGCTTGGCATACCGCTGACTTCGCCCCCGAGGCGCCTCTCGACCCGGACCCGCACGCGAGGTCCGTTTCGAGAGGACCTCGGGGGCTTCGTCGTTCGGGGACGCCGCGGAGGGGCGGGCCGGGGGGGCGCGCGGAAGCTGTCGTTGAGCAGCCCCCGGGGTGGCCGCGAAAAAGTTCGTCCGGACGGATGGGTTCCAATCGGGCGGGGATTCATCACACTATGGGCATCTCTAGGACGTTGAGACGATCAGCGGCGGCCCTTGTCGTGGCCGCGGCGGTGTGTGTTTGCGGGACGGATGCCCGGGCTGCGCAGCAGCCGGTGGTGCATGGGACGCCGGGCTGCTCGAACAACATCGGGCGCATTCCGTGCAACTGGACGACAGGGGTCAACGCGTATCCGGGCAACGGCAACGCGTTCAGGGACAGGGGCGCGCTCGGGAAGGTCGCGGCCCTGGTGAGCAAGGACGCGTTCGACACGGTCGCGATCGACGTGCCGATCTCCGCCGCCAACTTCACCGATGCCCACGTCGAGATGCCGGGCCCCGGCTCCTGGCAGGTGTACGCATGCGTTCCGCACGGGCAGGCGCCCGGCTCGGAGACGTACTATTCGCCGAGCCCGCAGGAGATTGTCGCGATCGGCCGCAAGGTCCTGCGCGCGGATTCCCACGCGCTGGTGATCATCAGACCGATGCTCGCGCTCGGCGGCGACTGTGACCCCGCCGACTACTACCCGACGGGTCGGTTCTATGGCACCGGATACAGCCGCGGCGGCAGCAACGCGGGAGCGTTCGCGCACTTCTACACAGGGATCCTCGAGCGCCTGGCGCTCGACGCCAAGGCGATCGGCCACACCAGCCACGTGGTGCTCGACGACGCGTCCGAGCTCGACTGCCTGTTCGACGACCCGGCGAAGGCCGGCTACATCAAGTACTTCGACCGGCTGCCGTCCGAGCTCGCTGCGCGCGCTCCGAAGATCCCGCAGATGTTCTCATTGCCCTCCGATTTCACCGACCACTCGGACGTCACGTGCGGCTGGCCCGGGACCTTCAAGAAGACGAAGAAGAACAGCCTGCAGACCAACGAGGTGCTCAAGGACAAGACGTTCCTCCGTGCGGTCGGTCTCGTTGGCATCGATGAGAACTTTCCCTTGGGCTACAAGGCGACCTCGCCGGATGCGCTCTACACCCAGTGGCAGACCGTGACCCAGAAGATCGCCGGCAGCTCGAGCCGGCTGACCGCGGATGATCTCGTGCGCTACCTGCATGGCTGGACGGGACGTGACGTCGTGCTGAGCTCGATCGGCTACGTCGACTGCAGCTACACGCCAGCCGCGAATCCGGCCCAGATCCCGGCCGTCTGCAACAAGATCATCAGCGACCACGCCCAGCAGGAGCCGGGCAAGGACACGATCCTCGCCGAGCACAACGCGGTCCGGGCCGCCTACTGCTACTGGACGGAGAGCGAGGCGGGCTCATCTCCGTGGTTCCTGGGGCTGTGGTGGTGGAACCGGGACTTCGATCTCGCGCCCTACGTCGATCCCTACGACCTCAGCTGGGGCGACCGCTACGGCAACTCCGCCCTCGAGACGATCGCCGCGTGGCAGCACGGCCACGGGAGCTGCGCTGGGGTCGGCGGCATCAGCTTCGCCAAGCCGGGCCCGCAGACGACCGCCGTCGGTCAGCCGGTCAGCCTGCAGATCAATGCCTCCGACCTCGCGCTCAATCAGACGCTCGATTTCAGCGCCACGGGTCTGCCGGCGGGACTGACGATCAATGCCGCCTCCGGCCTGATCACCGGGAGCCCAACCGATGTGGGCACCTACGACGTCACGGTGACCGCGGTCAACGCGAACGGTCCGCCGTCGCGTGACGGGTCGTTCGTATGGACCATCACCTCCTGACATCGGCACGTCTGAGAGCGCCGGGACGCCCGGCGATCGCAGTGCTTGTGCTGGCATTGTTCGCCGTCGCTGGCCCCGTGCTCGCCCTCGGCGCCGGTGGCGCGTCGGCGGCACCAAGGCAGAGTCATCGAGGGGAGCGGCACACGGTCGTCGGCCGGTATGGCCCCAAGCCCGCCCGCTCGACCGCCACGGCCCCGCTCGGGCACGCCGGTCGTTGGATCACCAATGCCGACGGGCAGATCGTGGTTCTTCACGGGATCAACCTGGTCGCCAAGACGCAGGCGTCGGGCTTCGCGCCGGCGGGCCTGGGCTTCGGTGCCGCGGATGCCGCGTTCCTCGCGAAAGCGGGCTTCAACGCCGTCCGGCTCGGCGTGATCTACCAGGCGCTCGAGCCGGCACCTGGCGTCTTCGACGACGACTACCTCGACAGCATCGTCGCGACCCAGCAGCTGCTCGCTCGCTACGGGATCTACAGCCTGGTTGACATGCATGACGATGACTGGGGACCGTCCTTCGGTGGTGAGGGCTTTCCGAAATGGGCGACGCCGGGCGGGACCCAGAACACGTCATGGGATGACTTCTGGGCGGACGAGAGCGGTCCAGGCGGGATTCCCCTGCAGAGCTATTACGCGGAGGCCGTTGAGCACGTCGCACAGCGTTTCGCCGACGAGTCGTACGTCCTCGGCTACGACCTGATCAACGAGCCCAATCCAGGCGAGCAGACAGCGACGTGTACGAATCCGCTCGTCTGCACCCTCGACCCAGGCCTGACCACCTTCTACAGGCAGGTGATCACCGCGGTCCGGAAGGTTGATCCACACCACCTCGCGTGGGTGGAGCCGAACCTCGAGTACGACAGCGGCGGCGCCGAGTCGATCCCGTCGCTGGGCGACCCGGAAGTCGGCTTCAGCTTCCACGTCTACTGCCTGCTCAACGCCGTCAGTGGTGGAACCGAGGACAACTCGGCGTTCTGCCCGGCCGATGAGAAGCTCGTCTTCGGCGCAGCCCAGCAGGAATCCGAACGCACGGGCGACGCGCTGATGCTCACGGAGTTCGGCTCGACGCCCGACACCGGCCTGATTGAACGAGTCGCGAACGAGGCGGACGCGGCGATGATGAGCTGGACCGAGTGGACGCTGACGAGCAATGGCAGCACCGACTTCGCGGCGACACCGAGCCTGATCAAGAACGAGCATCTGCCTCCGACCGGCTCCAACGTCAACAAGGCCCAACTCGATGCGCTCGTCAGGGCGTATCCCCAGCTGATCTCCGGCACGCCGAGATCGTGGAGCTACGACCCTTCCACGGGCGCGTTCAGTCTCACCTACTCGACGGAGCGCGCTGCGGGCGAGGGTGTGTTTGCGAGTGGCGCGAAGACCGAGATCGCACTCCCGGCACTCGACTATCCACGCGGCTACACGGCAACGGTCAGCGGTGGGTCGGTCGTCTCCAGGGCCGACGCACATGAGCTGGTGGTCAGTGCCGCCGCCGGTGCGGGCAGCGTCACCGTTCGCGTTGCCCCGGCAGGGCGCTGACCGCGGCCTCGTTCAGATCGAGGAACGCCGCCATCGCGGCATCGACACCGTCGACGTCGCCGGTCGCCAGGAGATCGAGTAGCAGGCCGCGGGTGACCGCCACGCCCAACCGGGCGTGGGCGCGGGCGAGCTCGAGCGGGATGCCGTGAGCGACGCTTGCCTGGGCGACGGGTTCGACCCACTCGGCGACGATCCCGTCGAGGAACTCGGCCGCGTACGCGCGGCCCTGCAGCGCCTGGCCGTAGAGCTCGAAGAACAGTCGCTCGTTCGGCCACAGCGCTGGGTCCGACAGATGCTTCCACCATCCCCACAGCGCATCGCGCGTCGGCAGACCGGGATCGGGCACCAGCTCCGAGAGTCGCTCGCGCTGACGTTGCTCGACCGTGTGCACGATCTCGATCCACAGCTGTTCCTTGGACCCGAAGTGGAAGATCAACATCCGATGGCTCGTGCCGAGCGCCGCGGCGAGCGTCCGCAGGCTGACGTCGCCGAGGCCGTGTGTGGCGACGTAATCGATCGCGGCGTCGAGTAGCCGCTCCCTGGGGCTGTTGTCAGCCACGCGCCAATCACTGTACCATCTGGTACATGCGCTCGATCATTGCGTCCATTGACGTTCCGCACGCTCAGGAGGATGTCTACGACTTCCTCGATGTTCTCGCCAATCATGCACTGTTCACCGACCACATGATGCGTGACTGGGAGCTGTCAGGTCCCGATCGCGGCGTCGGCGCGAAGGTCCACCTCAACTCGGTGCTGGGCGGCCGGACAGAGCCCGTCGATGTCGAGGTGATCGTCGCTGAGCGGCCCGTCAAGAACGTCGAGCGCAACGTCAGCGCCCGCGGCAAGCGGGTCGCGACAGGCACCTACACGCTCGAGGCGTTGCCCGCCGGGGGCACTCGGATCACCTTTGAATACGACCGTCTCAAGGTTCCGTTCGCCGAACAGCTGGCGGCGCCGCTGATCGCGCGGATGATGCGCAAGGCGCTTCAGCAGGCGATGGGGCGCCTCGCCGAGCAGCTGGCCGAGCGCACCTGAACCTGTGCGGTCATACGGCAGATCGCTGCGTGCGCGCAGCTGAACCGCGTCAGACCGTGGCGACGGCGACGCGCAGCTCGAGGCCGTCGATCGCCGCCGCCTCGACGTGCGGCAGCGACTCGTATCCCACCTCAACGGCCAACGTCTCGCCGGCGATGTACTCCTGGTGCCCACGGGCAGCGTCCAGCAGCACGGCGTCGCCGTCGAGCACCAGCACGATCCGGTCGCTGATGTCGAGGCCCGCCGTCCGGCGCGTCCCCTGCACGGCGTGGACGATCTCTCGAGCCCAGCCCTCGGCCCGGAGCTCGTCGTCGACCTCGAGTTCGAGCGCGACAGCGTGCGAACCCTCGCGCTCGACCTCGTAGCCCTCGAGCGGCTTCATCGACATCAGCAGGTCATCGGAGCGGAGCCCGTGATCGCTGTCCGCCGACGTCGATTCCGACGTGCCGCCCTCGCGAAGCACCAGGGCTGCATTGGCAGGATTGAGGCCGGCGACAGCCGCCGCAACGCGGGGCATGTCCTTGCCGAAGCTTCGGGCCGAGGGTGCGGTAGTTCGGCTTGATCTCGACTTCGCCGAGCTCGTCGGCATCACCCACGAAACGCAGCTCGTGGACGTTGAGCTCGTCGCGAACGATGTCCCCCAGCCGCTCGATCGCCGCGCGCTCGGCCCGGTCGCGACCACCACAGCGGCGCGCAGTGGCTGGCGCAGCTTCAGCTTCGCCTGGCGCGGGCGGCCAGGCCCAGGCGAACAGTCTCACGCGCGACCGCCATCGCCTCCTCGAGCTCACGATCACGCTAGCCGGCGACCGGGAAGTCGCAGAGGTGCACGCTCGGCTCGCTGCCGTCGAGGTTGTCGTAGATCTCGTCGGCCAGGAACGGGCGTGAACGGCGCCAGCAGCTTGGCGACCGTCGTCAGCGACGTGTGCAGCGTCTGCGAACGCGGCAGGATCGCCGTCCCAGAAGCGGCGCCGCGAGCGGCGCACATACCAGTTCGACAGCTCGTCGACGTACTCGGCGATCGCCCGGCCGGCGCCGGTGGCGTCGAGGCCGTCGAGCCGGTCCCGGACGATCGGCGACGGTCGCGCTGCAGGCGCGAGAGCGCCCAGCGATCGAGGTCGGTCAGCTCGGCCTCATCGACGCCGACAGCGCTGGCGGCGATCCCGTTGGCGTTTGCGTAGAGCACGTAGAAGCTGTAGGTGTTCCACAGCTTCAGCAGGAACTGCACGGACCGAGTCGCCGACCGCCTCGAGTGAGAAGCGGTAACCGTCCCACGGATACTTCGAGGTGAACAGGAACCAGCGGAACGCGTCGGCGCCGAAACGGTCGAGGACCTCCCACGGGTCGACGATGTTGCCGCGGGACTTGCTCATCTTGACGCCCGTCCTCGATCGAGGATCAGGCCGAGGCAGACGACGCTCTTGATACGAGCTCTTCTCGAACAGCAGCGTCGAGACGGCGAGCAGCGAGTAGAACCAGCCGCGGGTCTGGTCAAGCGCCTCGCAGATGTAGTCGGCCGGGAAGTGCGCCTCGAAATGATCAGCGCCGGTCGTGCGGCGAGCCGTACTGGGCGAACGGCATCGAGCCCGAGTCGAACCAGACATCGATCACCTCCGGGACGCGGCGCATCTCCTCGCCGCACTCGCCGCACGGGAAGGTGACGTCGTCGACGAACGGGCGGTGCGGGTCCTCGAGCGTCACGCCGCGAGACCGCGCTCAGCTCTGCGAGCGAGCCGATCACGTGGAGGTGCCCCGTCGGGCACCTCCAGCACCGGCAACGGCGTGCCCCAGTAGCGCTCCCGCGACAGCGCCCAGTCGACGTTGCCCTCAAGCCACTTGCCGAAGCGGCCGTGCTTGACGTGCGGAGGCTGCCAGTTGACGTCCTCGTTGGACGGCCAGCAGCTGGTCCTTGATCTGGCTCGTGGCGATGTACCAGGACGGCTTGGCGTAGTAGAGCAGCGGCGTGTCGCAGCGCCAGCAGTGCGGATAGGAGTGCTCGTAGGGCACGCTCTTGCAGCAGCTTGCCGCGCGCTGCGAGGTCCTCGATCAGATCGTGGTCGGCGTCCTTGACCCAGCGGCCCGCGTACTCGCCGATGCGCTGCGTCGTAGGTGCCGTCGGGCAGGACCGGGTTGATCGACGCTCGAGCCCGTTGTCGCTCGCCGAGGCGGAAGTCATCCTCGCCGAACGCGATCGCCGTGTGGACCAGGCCGGTGCCGTCGTCGGCGGTGACGAAGTCGGCCGGCAGCACGGTGTGGCCCTTCGTCGCCGTAGTCGCGCGCCGGGGATGAAGTCGAACGGCGGCTCGTAGGCGAGCCCGACGAGGTCGCGAGCCCGGGAAGCGCTCGATGGATCGCGACATCCTCGCCGAGGACCTTCTCGGCAGCGAGCGCCTCGGCGACGATGTAGTCATCGCCGTGCGCGGACGTAGGTCAGCTCGGGGTCGACCGCGACCGCGGCGTTTGAGACGAGCGTCCATGGCGTGGTCGTCCACACGAGCAGCTTGCCGCGCGCGCTCGGCAGGATCACGTACGCGGAGGGGTCGACGACGTCCTGGTAGACGCCCGGCTGGCCGAGCTCGTGGCTCGAGAGCGCGGTCCCGCAGCGCGGGCAGTACGGGACGACCTTGAGCTTCTCGAACAGCAGGTCCTTCTCGTAGATCGTCTTCAGCGCCCACCAGACCGACTCGATGTAACTGGGGTCGAGCGTCTTGTAGGCGTTGTCGGTGTCGACCCAGAAGCCGATCCGCTCGGTCAGCTTGATCCAGTCCTCGACGTGGCTGAGCACCTTCTCGCGGCAGCGGGCGTTGAACTCGGCGATCCCGTAGTCCTCGATCTCGTGCTTGTTGTTCATCCCGAGATCCTTCTCGACGGCGAGCTCGACCGGCAGACCGTGGCAGTCCCAGCCGCCCTTGCGGTCGACCAGGTAGCCGGCACATCGTCCGGTAGCGGGGGAAGATGTCCTTGAAGATCCGCGCCAGCACGTGATGCGAGCCGGGCGAGCCGTTGGCGGTCGGGGGTCCCTCGTAGAACCCCCACCGGGGCGCGCCCTGACGGCGGCGCAGCGACTCCGCGAACACGTCGCGCTCACGCCAGCGCTCAAGGATCTGCTGCTCGAGGCCCGGGAAGTCGCGGAGAGTCGACGGGGCGGTGGGCTGGTGACGGTCATCGGCGGACCGTCGATTCTAGGTCGGTCAGTCAGTCACCCGCCGGGTGCTCGGCGAGGTAGGCGTCAGCGAGCTTCTTCGGCGCCCGCACCAGCCAGGCGTCGACGATCAGCTCGGCGACCAGCTCGCGATCGATCAGATCCAGCCGCGCGAGCACCGCCGGGTAGTCGCTGAAGTGCGGGATCGTGAACAGGGCCTCGGGGTAGGTTTCGAGCAGCGCCTGCTTGTCGCCGAGCCCATCGGTGCGCACGCCGAGCAGCGGCCCCTCGGGTATCTCCTGTCCGAGTGCCGCGAGCTGCTTGAGGTCGTTCTTGCCCAGCGGCCGCTCCCACACGAACAGCTTGTCCCTGACGCGCCAGGCACGCTGACCGTGCATCCCCCGCTCGTGCGCCTCGGGCATCGCAAGCGCGAGTCGGGCGACCTCATCGAAGCTGATTGCCATTTCCCGCAGCGAACACTATTCCCGGCGCCCACAGTCTGAAACCATCCCTCACGCGATGCGGCTCCGTCTCTACCACCACAGTGACGGAGCGCGGATCGCCTATCGGGAGGTCGGCAGCGGCCCAGCGCTCGTGCTGCTGCACTCGCTTGGGCTCAGCTACCGGGAGTGGGAGCCGGCTGTCGCTCCGCTGTCAGGCCGCTTCCGGGTTGTCCTCCCCGACCTGCCGCTGCACGGAGACTCCGAGGACCGCCCCCGGCATCCGTACTCGCCGGAGTGGCTGACCGATGTGCTGGCAGGGTTCTGCACGGAGGTCGCAGGTCCGAAACCGCTCGTGGCCGGTCACGACCTCGGGGCCGAGCTGGCGCTGCGCGAACGGTGGCCGGATCGATGACGCCGACCCGTCTCGTGCTTGCTCAACAACCGCCTGCATCGCTCCGCGACGTTTCCCGGGCGGCGGGCGCGTGGCGGTCGGTGACGGGTCTCGGTGCCGTGCCGGGCGCGGACCGTCTGCTCTCGCACGCAGCTGTCGCGGTGTTTCGCCCGTCGATCGGCGAGAAGCTCTCGGCACAGCACAATCCAGCCGCCCGCGACCTGATCCGCCACGCGTTCGCGGATGTCGGCGGGAACTCCAACCGTGCCCGCGCCTGGGCCAAGTTCGTCGCGCCGCTGGCCGTTCGAGGCCCAGCGCGACCTGCTCGACAGCCTACCCGTCGCTGACGCCGCCGGTGCTGCTGCTGTGGGCGGAGGAGGATCCGGCGGCGCCGCTGGAGTGGGCGCAGGAGGCGCTGGACCTGATCCCGGACGCGCAACTGCGAACGTTGCCGGGCGCTGGCTTCCTGGTCGCCTACGACGATCCGGTCGGGCTGGCCCGCGAGCTGATCGCGTTCTGTGGCTGAGACTGCCGGTGCTCGGCGGACCGCTTAGGACCGCCGGTCACTAACGTTCGTCCCAGACCCAGAAAGGACCACGAGATGAGCGCTTTAGAGCAGCAGCAACTGTGGGGCGGCGAGACCACCAAGGCGGTCGCCAACTTCCCGATCTCCGGCGAGCCGATCCCGGTGCCGGTGATCCACTGGCTCGGTCGGATCAAGGGAGCAGCCGCACGGGTCAACGCCGAGCTCGGGCTGCTGGACGCTGAGCTCGCCGAGCGGATCGGCGCCGCCGCGGACCGCGTGGCCGACGGTGAGTTCGACGACCAGTTCCCGATCGACGTATTCCAGACGGGTTCGGGGACATCCTCGAACATGAACGCCAACGAGGTGATCGCATCCCTCGCCGGCCCCGACGCGCACCGCAACGACCACGTCAACATGGGCCAGTCCTCCAACGACGTGTTCCCGTCAGCCGTGCACCTGGCCGCGCTCGGCGAGGCGACGAACGACCTGCTGCCCGCGCTCGAGGGGCTCGAGGCCGCGCTCAGCGCGAAGGCGACCGAGTTCCACGACATCGTCAAGTCCGGGCGTACCCATCTGATGGACGCCGTCCCGGTCACGCTCGGCCAGGAGTTCTCGGGGTACGCGGCGCAGGCGCGGCTCGCCGCCCGCCGCGTACGCGGCGCGCTGCCGCAGGTCGCGCAGATCCCGCTCGGCGGGACCGCCACGGGGACCGGCCTCAACACGCACCCGGAGTTCGCGACGAGGGTCCGGGCGCGGCTGACGGACGCCACCGGCCTGCCGATCGCCGCCCCCGAGGACCCGTTCGAGGCGCAGGGCAACCGTGACGCGCTCGTCGAGCTGTCCGGCGCGCTGAAGGTGGTTGCCGTGTCGTTCACGAAGATCGCCAACGATCTGGCGCTGATGGGCTCCGGCCCGCGTGCCGGGATCGGCGAGCTGTTCCTGCCCGAGCTGCAGAAGGGCTCCTCGATCATGCCGGGCAAGGTCAACCCGGTGATCCCGGAGGTCGTGCTGCAGGTCTCCGCGCAGGTGATCGGCAACGACGCCGCGATCACGATCGCCGGCTCGCAGGGCAACTTCGAGCTCAACGTGCGCGTGCCGCTGATCGCCCGCAACCTGCTCGAGTCGATCCGCCTGCTCGCCGCAGCGGCGCGGGTTCTCACCGAGAAGTGCGTCGCCGGCATCGAGGCGAACCTCGCCGGATGTGAGCGCTCGGCCGAATCGACGCTCGCGGCGGCGACGGCGCTCAACCCCTACATCGGATACGACAAGGCGGCGGAGATCGTCAAGGAGGCGGCCGACTCCGGTCGGCATGCTGCGCGAGGTCGCGTACGAGAAGGGCGTCGACGAGGAGACCTACAACAAGGCGATGGACCTGCGCAAGATGGCGCAGGGCAATCTCTGAAGCGCCCTCACTTGGAGAAGATCTTGAAGAAGCTCAGCGAGGTGTCGTAGGCCGGCTGCGACGTCTGCGAGAACTTCTTCGAGTCATCGAACTGGACGGCGTAGGACTTGTACTTCTGCGTCCCCGGATAGAAGTGCGCCTTCACGGTCAGGGTTCCGCAGGGGCCGCTCGCCGTGCCGAACCTGTAGGTCGCATCGACCTTCTTCTTGTGGACGTAGTGGCCGTAGACCGGCCGACCTGAGATGAACCCCGAGAACTCGTACTTGACCTTCTTCGACGGCTTCGCTTCCTGCGGGACGGTGATCACGGCCAGGTTGGCGATCGACACGGTCGCCGATGCCGTCTGACCGTTGGCGGCAGTGCCCATGTCGTCGTTGCCCTCGTCGGTGGCCGTGATCGTCGTGGTGGCGCTGCCGGGCCCGCTGAAGTCAAGGTCCGCGCCGTCGATCGTCCCGGTGAGCGTCCCGGACGTGGTCGCGGTCATGTCGCCGTAGAGGTCGATGCCGCCGCCGCTGGAGGTGATCTCGATGTCATCCCCAGGGGTCCATCCGGTGCCGGTGAGCCCGATCGGCGTGATCGCGCTCGGGGTGTTGACGAAGCACGCCTGGGTGGGCGCAATCGTCTGGGCTGCCGCGGCCTGCGTCGGCGCGACGGCAATGAGCGCGATTGCAGCAATTGGTGCGGCAATCCGGGGCCGGAAGGATCGGGATCTCATCGAACCGAACACCTTACCCGTGCATGGGGATCCGAAACCCGCGGCCTGCAAGTGTCCGTACGCGGACCTTGTCAGGCTCGACTTCTCGCCAAACTGTGCCGAGAAGTGAAGGAGATGCGTCGATTCCTGGCAGTAACGGTCGCCGTCGTGGCGGGCCTGCTGATGGCCGCCCCAACGGGGGCGGCCGCGTCAACGACCTCCAAGGAGGGGTTCTACATCCGTGGCGCCGGTTTCGGGCACGGGATCGGGATGAGCCAGTACGGGGCGCTCGGGTTCGCCCAGCACGGCTACACGTACACGTCGATCCTCGCCCATTACTACACAGGCACCACGCTCGCGACGATCAATCCCAACCGGGTGATCACGGTGCTGCTGGCCGACGGCGCCGCCACGTTCCGGGGCGCCGTCACCGCCAACGGTAAGGCGCTGAAGCCGACCACCACCTACGGCGTGATCCAGAGCGGCGGCAAGCTCGAGCTGATCTCGGGCGGGCGCAACATGGGTAAGTTCGCGGCGCCGCTGACCGTGGCCGGCAAGGGTGGGGTGCTCGACCTGCTCCAGCATGGGACGTACCGCGGCGTGTTCGTGTTCAGGCCGAGCGGCAACGGCGTCCAGACGGTCAACGCGCTCGGAATCGAGGACTACGTGCGCGGCGTGATCGGCGCGGAGATGCCGGCGAGCTGGCCCGCTGCGGCGCTTGAGGCGCAGGCCGTCGCCGCCCGCACCTACGCGCTCGCGACCGGGCCGGTCAACCCGAATTACGACGTCTACTCCGACACGCGCTCGCAGGAGTACGGCGGCGTCAGCGCCGAGACGCCGAGCACCGACGCGGCCGAGGCCGCCACCAGCGGACAGGTCGTCGACTACGCAGGCTCGCCGGCCGTCACCTACTTCTTCTCGAGCTCCGGCGGCTACACCGAGAGCATCCAGAACGTCTGGCTCGGCGTCACTCCGGAGGCGTGGCTGCGGGGGGTGCCCGATCCCTACGACGACGCCGGCGGCAACCCGTACTACCGCTGGCAGGTCAACCTCAGCGTCGGTGGCGCCAGCGCCAAGCTCGGCGAGCTGGTCGCCGGCTCGCTGAAGGGGATCAAGATCCTCGAACACGGGGTCTCGCCGCGGATCGTCAAGGCCGCGGTGATCGGCACCAAGGGCACGAGCGATGTCACCGGCGCCGAGCTGCAGCAGCTGTTCGGGACGATGAGCACCTACATGGCGTTCACGACGATCACCGCCAAGGGCACGGTCTCCAGCAGCGGCGGCGCGACGTCCGCAACCCCGTACACGGCGCCGAGCTCGACGGGCTCCGGTTCCGGTGGATCGAGCAGCGGCGGCTCAGGAGTGGGCGCGGTTGCCCGCGTCGCGCGGGCTGCACGAGCGACAGAGGGGCAGCAGCTGGCCCGGGTGCCCTGGCTCGAAGTGACCGGGACGATCTATCCGGCCGGCGCGGCCGCCGGGTGGTCGTCGCAGCAACGCGTGGGCCGGAGGTGGATGCGGATCGCCTCGGGTCGCCGGCAGCACGGCGGGTCCTACGCGATCCGGCGTACCGGTCGGCCGGCTCGCTACCGCGACCGTGTACGGCGGGATCGCCGGTCCCACCATCACGCGTCGCCTAGACGATGTCCGCGCCGCTGCTGGTCGTCGACGGGCCGTTCCTGATGTACCGGTCGTTCTTCGCGATGCCGGACTCGATCACGGGCGCCGAGGGCAAGCCGGTCGGGGCGCTGCTCGGATCGGTCAACCTGCTGCTGCGGGCGGCCGCCGATCGCAGCCCGCGCGCGATCGTGATCTGCTTCGGGGCCGAGGCCGGTGGCTACCGGAGTCGCTGTACCCCGGGTATCACGCCGACCGGCCGCCGACGCCGGACCCGCTGGCCTGGCAGTTCGACCGGGCGCCGGGCCTGTTCGCGGGCTTCGGCTGGATCCGTCGATGCCGGATGATCTGGAGGCAGACGATCTGCTTGGCGCGTTCGCGCTAGGTCGAGGCAGGCGGCCGGCGGCGCGACGCTGATCATGACCGGAGACCGGGACATGTTCCAGTGCGCGTCGGAGTCGACCTCGGTGCTGCTGCTGAAGCCGGGCAAGGCGGGGTTCGAGGACGGTCGATCCCGCGAGGCGTCCGGACGCAATACGGGATCGCGCCGGCGCTGGTCCGGACTTCATCGCGCTGCGCGGGGACCCGTCCGACGGGCTCCCGGGCGCGCCGGGGATCGGCGAGAAGACCGCCGCCGATCTGCTGCAGCCGCCACGGATCGCTGGAGGCGGTCCTTGCTGCGGCAGACGCGGAGAAGCCGCGCGTTGCGGCCTCGCTCGCGGAAACGCCGATGAGCTCGGGCCTTCAGGGAGATCGCGACCCTGCTGCGCCGGTGCACGCTCGAGCGTCCGGCAGACCGCCGACCGACCTCTCGCGGGCGGCGCTGCGGCTGCTCAGCAGCTCGGGACTCGGGCAGCCCTGCTCGCGGCGCCTCGAGCCGGCCGAGGTCGCTCAGCCGAGCTGTGAGCCCGCGCCCCACAACGGTGACCGGGGTCGAGAAACGCATCCATACGGTGTACGTCTCACATGCGACCGGTTCAGGCGACCGGTCAGGCGCCGGTCAGGGCGTGAACTTGACCGTGATCACGTCGCCATCCGCGACGACGTAGTCGCGGCCCTCGAGCCGCAGCGCGGCGTTCTCGCGGGCGCCGGCATACCCGCCGTAGCTCACCAATGCGTCCCAGGAGACGACCTCGGCCCGGACGAAGCCCTTCTGGATGTCGGAATGGATCTGGCCGGCGGCATGCCAGACCGTCAGTCCGCGGCGCAGGTGCCAGGACTGGGCTGGCTTCGCCTCGCCGGCGGTGAAGAAGCGATCAGGTCGAGCAGCCGAACGCGCCGCGGACGACCGTCTGGAGCCCTGACTCGGAAAGGCCGAGGTCGGCGCGCATCTCGGCGGCATCCTCTGGCTCAAGCGCGCCGAGCTCGGCCTCGAGGCGAGCGGACACGGCGACCGCGCCTGCGCCCTGGGCGGCCGCGTACTCCGCGATTGCGGGAGGGACCTCTGCTGACGCCCTCGTCGACGTTGGCGACGAACAGGATCGGTTTGGCGGTGAGTGACCCCAGCAGCGCCGCCGCGTCGGCTGCGGCGTCGGGCACCGGGACGGTCCGGACCGGCTTGCCCGCGTGCAGGGCCGCGATCACCTGCTCGAGCCAGGCTGCCTCGGCGACGGCGTGCTTGTCACCGCCGCGGGCCTGGCGGACGACACGCTCGGCCCGGCGCTCGGCCTGCTCGAGGTCGGCGAAGATCAGCTCGGTCTCGATCGTCTCGATATCGCGCAGCGGGTCGACGCTGCCCTCCGGATGGATGATCGAGTCGTCGACGTGGGCACGGACGACGTGGACCAGCGCGTCGGTCTCGCGGATGTTGGCGAGGAACTGGTTGCCGAGGCCCTCGCCCTTGTGCGCGCCCGCCACCAGGCCGGCGATGTCGTGGAAGGCGATCGTGTCCCAGACGATGTTCGATGCTTTCACCGTCTCGGACACCTGCGTCAGGCGGTCGTCGACGACCGGGACGATCGCGATGTTCGGCTCGATCGTCGTGAACGG
Source organism: uncultured Conexibacteraceae bacterium (assembly GCA_963778315.1). Classification (GTDB taxonomy): domain Bacteria; phylum Actinomycetota; class Thermoleophilia; order Solirubrobacterales; family Solirubrobacteraceae; genus Palsa-465. The sequence continues at coordinate 356,475 of CAVZTZ010000003.1, forward strand.
GTAGTTGGCCGCTTCAGCGGCGACGCCGGTCAGTGCTGAGAACAGCGACGACTTGCCGGCGTTCGGCATCCCGACGATCCCGACCTTCATCATCGAGTCGGCCACCTTGCCAACGACGCGTGCCGAGCATCGCGCCGGCGGCGATGTCGCTCGGGTAGTGGACCCCGAGATACAGCCGGCTGACGGCAAGTGAGCCGGCCAGCCCGTACAGGAGCGCGGCGGGCAGCGAGCGCCCGGTAGCACGCCCGGCCGCGGCGAACGACGTGGTCGAGTGGGCGCTCGGGAAGGACAGCTGCGACACGGTCGGGGTCAGCGGCGGGCAGCTCGGGGAGCTGCGGCCGCGGACGGCGGACGCTCAACTTACAGCAGCTGGTTGAGTCCGTAGCTGCCGGCCACGACGGCAGCGCCGCGCCGCCACCGCGGGCGGCGATCAGCCACCGGGTCCAGCAGCGAGCCGGTGAGACCAAGCGCGACCCACCCGACGCCGTGCTCGCCGAAGCTCGAGTAGCGCTCGACGAACTGCTCGCGCGCCGGGGTGTGCCCGTGCGTGCGGATCGCCACCAGCAGCCGGCGGTCGAGATCGGCGAGCAGGCTCAGAACCCGACTCGCTGCGCGTCCTGATCGACGAGCACGTAATCGATCCGGTCGAGCCCGACGGTCAGGGTCGAGTCCTCGGCAGCGAGCTCGTACCAGCCGCCGGACCCGAGGGCCGCCCGCAGCTTCGCGAGCTCGGACGGGCGCACACGAGCGGTGACGCTCTGCCCGCCGGCGAAACCGATTGAGATCTTCTGGGGCTTGTCGGACGCGTTGGTGCTCATCGCTGTGTCTCCCTCTCGGTGCTCATCAGTGTCCCTCAGCGGGTTGGACGATCTCGGTCAGCACCCCGCCGGTGGCGGCCGGATGCAGGAACGCCACGCGCGAACCCCGGATCCCGATCCGCGGCTGTTCGTCGATCAGGCGGACCCCCGCCGCCTTCAGCGTGTCCAAGGCAGCGTCGATGTCCTCGACGCGATAGGCGACGTGATGGAGCCCTGCACCTCGCTTCTCGATGAACTTGGCGACGCCGGTGTCGGGACCGAGCGGCGAGATCAGCTCGATATGCCCATCACCGACATCGAGGAGCGCCGCGGCGACCCCCTGCTCGGTGACGGTCTCACGGTGGACGAGCGGCAGCTTCAGAACGTCGGTGTAGAACGGCAGCGCAGCGTCAATGTCCTCGACGGCGATACCCGATGTGATCGATCAGGGTCAGCATCGGCCGGGAGGTTAGTGGGTTCGGGGTCCGCGCCTCAGTCGACGCGAGGTAGATGCCTCAGTGCACCCGGGCGCTGCTTCTCAGTCGACGGGCGCCAGCCGCGGATTGGGCAGCAGCCCGCGCCCGACCTTGGCGCACGGGACTCCGTCGACGACCACCACGTCCGCGGTGAAATCGTTCTGGCCGCGGATCAGCGAGGAACCGACGCCGTAGGCATCGACCGGGACGCCCAGGCTCTCGAACCGTTCGATCCGCTCCGCCGTGAAACCGCCGGAGGCGACGATCCGGACATCGGTGAAACCGGCTGTGTCGAGCGCGGAGCGCACGTGCTCGACGAGCCGCGGGTTGACCCCGCGCGGGTCGTAACCGCCCATCTCGTCCAGCAGCGAGCGGTCGACGAGCGTCTCGGAGGTGTCGAGCCGGACGCCCCACAGCTGGGGCCCGAGCGCCCGCGCGACCCGCAACGCGATATCGACCGAGTCGTTCTCCCAGTCGACGAGCACGGTCACGTTCATCTCCTGGTGGTAGCGCTCCGCGAAGACGCGTGCGGCGCGCACGGTGTCGCCCCCGTACGCTGCGATCAGCCCGTGCGGGACCGTCCCGATCCCGGTGCCGCCCCACCACGAGGCCTGCGCGTCGGTCGAGACGCCGATCGCGCCCGCGACGTGGGCGGCCCAGCCGTCACCGGTCTGGACGAGCCAGTGGTCGTGCCGGGCGGGGAAGTAGAAGATCGGCTTGCCGCGGGCGGCGTCGACGACCGCGCGAACGTTGCGCATGATCAGCGAGCGGCGAGCCAGCGTGCCGAGAAAGACCGTCTCGAGGTGGGCGAACAGGGCGTAGTCGCCCTCGATCGTCAGCACCGCCTCGTACGGGGAGATCGCGTCGCCCTCGTGCAGGGCGCGCACCTCGAGCGCATCCCATCCCGGCACCCACTCGCCGTCGGCGTCAAAGCCGCCCGCGCCGAGCTTCAGCACGGCGAGTGCCTCGTCGATCCCGCCGAGCAGCGACTCCTGCTTCTGGAAGACCTGCATCGTCACCCGCGGGTGATGGTTCTCCTCCTCGAGCAGCCGCTTCGTGTAGACGAAATAGGCGTCGGAGTAGTACCCCTCGCGGAGCCTCTCGACCGGCAGCCGGAAGACCTGTGGGTCGAGGCGCGAGCGCTCAGCCATGACGGCCCCTCAAGCTACCCGAGGCCAGCATCGCTATCCGAGGATCTCGCGGGCCAGATCCGAGTAGCACTGCGCCGCGAATCCGAGGTCACGAACGTCGATCCGCTCGTCCGCGTTGTGGACCAGCGGTGCCTCGTGGACGAGCGGCTGGTGCTTGTGCGGGAAGAATCCGTAGGCGATCAGTTCCGGGAACGCCCGGCGGAACCAGCTCGAGTCGCTGAAGCCCGGCAGCAGCACCGGTACCGTCTCCGCGCCGGGGTCGTTGGCCGCGATCCACGTGTCGATCGCGGTGCGCAGCTGACTCCGCGAGGCCGAGGCGTAGCCATAGGTCTGCTCGGTGAACTCGATCTCGACGAGCGATGCGGTGTCGCCGAGCACCTCGTGAAGCGCTGCCAGCGCGACATCGGCGCCGAGCCCGGGCGGCACCCGGCAGTCGACCTTCAGCGACGCGCGTGCCGGGATCACGTTGATCTTCATCGACGCCTCGGCCATCGTCGGCGTCAGGGTCACGCCGAGCATCGGCTCAAACAGGCTCGGCAGGATCGGGTCCGTTCGACCCAGCGCAGCGATTGTCGGCCCGGGATCCTCGGCGGCGCCACCGAGCAGCCCGATCAACTCGGTTGGGCCCTCGGTCAGCTGGAACGACGGTTGCGCGGCGCCAAGCGCCGCAAGCACGGGCGCCAGCTTCAGCAGCGCGTTGTCCCCGGTCCGCGGCAGCGACGCGTGTCCGGCTGCCCCGCGCGCGGTCAGCCGGAACCGGAAGATTCCCTTCTCGCCACAGCAGACGCCGTAGCGCTTGATCCCGTCGTACTCGAACGCACCGCCGGCGCCCTCGTTGAGCAGGAAGTCGCAGCGGACCTTGTCCGGATGCTCTTCGGTCAGCCAGCGGGCGCCGACATCCCCGCCTGTCTCCTCGTCCGCGACGAACACCAGCTTCAGGGCACCGTGCGCCGGGCGCCATCCCTCGCGCGCAAGTGACACCGCCGCCACCGCCTCGGCGGCGACCTGGTTCTTCATGTCGAGCGAGCCGCGGCCCCACAGGTAGCCGTCCTTCACGTCGCCCGACCACGGATCGACGGTCCAGTCCTCGGGCGCGGCGAGCACCGTATCGAGGTGCCCGAGGAACACGAACACCGGTCCCGGGACGCCGGAATCGAGCGTCGCGATCAGGTTCGGCCGGTCGGTTTCGATGCCCAGCAGTTCAGTCTCAAAGCCGGCGGCGCTGACGTAGGAGTCGAGATACTCGATCGCCTGACGCTCGTTCCCGGGCGGGTTGACCGTGTTGAAGCGGATCAACGTCTGCAGGACCTCGGTCGTCTCGCGCTCGAGCATTCGGCGCAGCCTAACGTGCCGGTAGCATCGCCCGCCGTGCCGACACCAGCTGAAGATCTCAAACTCGCCCTGAACCTGGCGGACATCGCCGACGCCGTGACGATGCCGCGCTTCAAGGCCGAGGATCTGCAGGTCGAGACCAAGCCCGACCTGACCCCGGTGAGCGAGTCTGACAAGGCCGCCGAGCTCGCAATCCGCGCGCATCTGGAGAGCGCTCGACCGGACGACCTCGTCGTCGGCGAGGAGTTCGGCGGCGGCGAGCAGGACCTGGGCAGATCGCGTGCCTGGATCATCGACCCGATCGATGGCACCAAGAGCTATGTGCGCGGGACCCCGACGTGGTCAACGCTGATCGCGCTCGAGGTCGGCGGCGAGCCGAGCGTCGCGGTCGTCTCGATGCCGGCGATCGGCCGGCGCTGGTGGGCGACCCGCGGCGGCGGTGCCTTCGCCGCGAGCATCATTCCGGGCCTGCCCGGCGGTCCCGAGCACCCGGGCGGCCACCCCTGCCGCGTGTCGAGGGTGTCGAACCTCGGGGACGCCCAGCTCGGCTGGAGCGGGGTCGAGGACTGGGACGCGATCGGCCGCGGCGAGCAGGTGCTGACGCTCGCGCGCTCGGTTTGGCGAACGCGCGGGATCGGAGACGTGTGGCAGTACATGCTCGTCGCCGAGGGCGCGTTCGAGATCGCCACTGACCCGGAGGCGACGCTGTGGGACCTGGCGGCACCACGGCTGATCGTCGAGGAGGCCGGCGGGACCTTCACGACACTCAACGGAGAGCCGACCGCGGGCGGTGGCAGCGGTGTCGCCACAAACGGCGTCCTGCACGAAAGCGTGCTGGCGATTCTGGCGGCCTGATCGCCTTCCTATCATTGTTCGACATGAAGCGAACGATGCATCGATGAGGGCGATCGCGCACCCTGTTCCGGAGCAGCTCTCCCTCGAGGCCGTGCTGCATGCGCTCAGTGACCCGGTCCGCCTCGAGATCGTGTCCGCACTTGGCGAACGGGCCGAGCTGCCCTGCGGCAGACTGCCGGTGACGGTGTCGAAATCGACCCTCACCCATCACCTCAAGGTGCTGCGTGACGCGGGCCTGACGCGGACCCGCAGCGAAGGGGTCCAGAGGCTTGTGTCGCTGCGCCTCGACGACGTTGAGACACGCTTCCCGGGCCTGCTCGCGTGCGTGCTTCAGAACGTCGCCACGCAGGACCTCGCACCCCGCGCGTAGAACTCTTTACGCACCTCTTACGGCGGAGCGCGCAACTCTTGCCGACAACGGGGTATAAAACTCAACAAAGCTCCCTCGGGAGCCGATACATTGTCTGGTCCTCGTGCTCGGCGGCAGCGTCGGGTGCACAGATACGGGTAGTCGAACTGTGAGGGTGCTCACCGCCCTCACGGCGTGATGGATCCGGCCCTTGACCGGAGGCCCCCTCCGCCGTATAATTCGATCATCTTCAAACAAGCGAATTCTGGAGTCGAAACGAGCACTCAAGCCCCCACCAGCCGCACACGCGGCGAACACACAGAAACGGAAGGAAAGCGGCGGCAGCGCCGCTCAGAAGCCCCTGCCCACACCTCTGGTCCTGTCAAGCGTCAGCGCGGTGCCACTCGCACCACGCCTCGTCCGCGCGTCCGCGCCACTCCCGAGCTCGACGGCTCGTTGGAGTCGCTGGAACTCTTTTATCGCGAGGCCCGCACGCATGATCTGCTGACAGCTGCCCAGGAAATCGATCTTGCGAAGCGCATCGAACGTGGCGATCTTGACGCCAAGACGCAGATGATCAACGCGAACCTGCGTCTGGTTGTTGCTCAGGCACGCCGGTATCAGGGTCACGGCCTGCCGCTCGAGGACCTGGTCCAGGAGGGCATGCTGGGCCTGATCCGCGCGGTTGAGAAGTTCGACTGGCGCAAGGGTTTCAAGTTCTCGACATACGGCACGCTGTGGATCCGCCAGGCGATTCAGCGCGGCCTGCAGAACTCGGGTCGCACGATCCGTCTGCCGGTCCACGTTGCTCAGCGCCAGGTCAAGGTCCGCAAGGTCGAGTCGGAGCTGAACCTGAAGCTGGGTCGCGAGCCCACGGATGAAGAGATCGCTGCTGTTGCTGAGCTGCCGATCGAGCAGGTCGCGGAAGTGCGCGAGCTGTCGATGGGTCTGGCCAGCCTCGATCAGCCGGTCGGTGACGACGGCGAGATGGCGCTGGGTGATCTGCTGAAGAGCAGCCTGCCCGAGCCGGACGTCGAGGTCGCGACCATGTTCCGTGACCGCCAGGTCGCCGAGATCGTCGGACAGCTGCCCGAGCTCGAGCGTGAGGTTTTGGCGCGTCGGTTCGGCCTGCGTGGCGATGATCCGATGACGGTCCGTCAGACCTGCGCCGAGCTGGGGATCACCTCGAGCGAGGCGAGCGAGGCGGAGCGTCGGGCGCTGGCCACACTGGCCGGAGCGCCGGAGCTCGCAGCACTGCGCAACGCTGCCTAACTCGTAGGAAACAACGCATGGGACGGCCCGCGGATCTCGGTTCGCGGGCCGTCAGCGTTTAATCACGGGTATGGAGCAGCTGTTCGGAAACGAGGTCGGGTCCTCGCCGGAGTCGCGCGGCCCGCTGGCGGCGCGGATGCGCCCGAGCACCCTCGGTGACTTCGTCGGGCAGGGCCACCTGCTCGGCGAGGGCTCGGTGCTGCGCCGCACGATCGAGTCCGGCAGTCCACACTCGATGATCCTCCACGGCCCGCCGGGCTCAGGCAAGACGACGCTGGCGCGCCTGATCGCAGCCGGTTCGGGTGCCGCCTTCGAGGAGGAAAGCGCCGTGCAGGCCGGTCGCGCCGAAGTCCGGGCGGTGCTCGAGCGCGCCCGCGAGCGCCAGAAGATGGGCCGCAGGACGGTCTTCTTCCTCGACGAGATCCACCGCTTCAACAAGGCCCAGCAGGACGCGCTGCTGCCCGCGGTCGAGGACGGGCTGGTGACCCTGATCGGCGCGACGACCGAGAACCCGTACTTCGAGGTCAACTCGGCGCTGCTGTCGCGGACCTGCGTCTACGAGCTGCAGCCGCTGGCGCCGGCCGACGTGCGCATTCTGCTCGACCGCGCGGTGGCGCGCGGCGAGTGCGGACCGGTCGACGTCGACGACGCCGCCCTGGCGTACGCGGCCGAGTGGACCGGCGGCGACGCCCGGGCCGCGCTCGGAGCGCTGGAGCTGGCCTGCGAGGCAGCGTCACAGGGTGGTGGCCCCGCTGGGCCACCCACGACACCGCGCGTCACCTTGGAGCTGATCGCCGAAGCGCTGCAGCAGCGCACGATCGCCTACGACCGGCAGTCAGACAACCACTACGACACGATCTCGGCCTGGATCAAGGCGACCCGCGGGTCGGATCCGGACGCGTCGCTGTACTACCTCGCGGTGATGCTGGAAGCGGGCGAGGACCCGCGCTTCATCGCCCGGCGGATGGTGATCCTGGCCTCGGAGGACATCGGCAACGCCGACCCTCTGGCGCTGCAGGTCGCGGTCGCCGCCGCGCATGCGGTCGAGCACATCGGCTTGCCAGAGGCCGAGTTCCCGCTCGCGCAGGCGGCCATCTACCTAGCTCTGGCGCCGAAGTCGGATGCCACCAAGCGCGCGCTCGGGGCATCCCGTGGTTGGGTGCGTGAACACGGAGCCTTTGCGCCTCCGGGGTACCTTCGGTCCTCGACCCGGCGCGAGGACGGCTACGACTACCCGCACGACCGTCCCGGGCACATCAGCCCGCAGTCGCTGGTGCCCCCGTCCGTCGAGGGGGCGCGCTTCTACGAGCCCGACGACGCCGAACCGAAGCTGCGCGAGCGCTTGGCGGCGATCCGCCGGGCCCGCGGACTCGAGCCCTGAGCCGCGATGAGTCGCGAACAGTGACCCCCGACGGGTCTCGAACAGCCACCGCCGACGGGTTACCCTTCGCGACGATGGCGACAGCCACCGATCAGGGCCTGCTCGAGTCGTTCAATCCGGCGACAGGCGAGCTGCTCGGAAGCGTTCCGCGGACGGCGCCCGGGGACGTGCAGGCCGTTGTCGACGCGGTCGCCACGGTCCAACCGATCTGGGCGCAGCTGACGCTCGCGGACCGGGCCCGCTACCTCGAGCGCACCGCCCAGGTGCTGATCGACGAGACCGATCAGATCAGGGATCTGATCGCCCGGGAACAGGGCAAACCGCGCAACGAGGGCTATGCGATGGAGCTCTTGCCGACGATCGACGCGCTGCAATGGATCGCGCGCGAGGGCCGGAGGCTGCTGGCCGACGAGAAGATCCCGATGCACCAGGTGTTCTTCAAGATGAAGAAGAGCTTCTACAGCTTCGAGCCGCTCGGAGTCGTGGGGGTGATCGCGCCGTGGAACTACCCGTGGAGCATCCCCTTCGGCGAAGTGGCGCTGGCGCTGATGGCCGGCAATGGGGTTGTCTTGAAGCCGGCCTCGCTGACGCCGCTGATCGGCGAACGGATCCGGGCCGCGTTTGAGCGGGCGGGCGTGCCCGACGGGTTGATCCGGGTCGTGCACGGACCGGGGACCGGGGCGGCGCTGGTCCAATCCTCGGTCGCGAAGATCTTCTTCACCGGCTCCGTCGAGACCGGCCGCGGTGTCGGTGAGGCGTGTGCTCGAGCGCTGAAGGGTTCGGTGCTCGAGCTCGGTGGCAAGGACCCGATGGTCGTGCTGGCGGATGCTGACCTCGAGCACGCGGTCGCCGGGGCGCTCTGGGGTGGCTTCGCCAACGCGGGCCAGAGCTGCGCCGGAATCGAGCGGGTGTACGTGATGCGCTCGATTGCTGAGACGTTCATCTCCGGCGTGGTGGACGGCGCGGAGAAGCTGCGGCTCGGTGATCCGCTGCAGTGGGACACCGAGATCGGCCCGATGGTCGATCGCGGCCAGTATGAGATCGTCTGCGAGCTCGTCGACGATGCGGTCGCGCATGGGGCGACGTTGTTGTGTGGCGGTCCCGTTCCGGCGCCCGCAGGGCTGCGGTCGGACACCTTCTACGCGCCGACGGTGCTGACCGGCGTCACGCACGAGATGCGGATCATGCGGGAGGAGATCTTCGGACCGGTGCTACCGATCATCGTCGTCGACTCAGAGGATGAGGCGGTGGCGCTCGCCAACGACTCCGCTTTCGGGCTCGGCGCCTCTGTCTGGACAAGCGACCGGGAGCTGGGAGAGCGCATCGCTTCAGAGCTCGCGGCGGGGATGGTATGGATCAACGACCACCTGTTCAGTCATGGCGCGATCCAGACGCCGTGGGGCGGCGTCAAGGACTCAGGGGTCGGGCGCACGCATTCGAAGTTCGGCCTGTATGAGTGCGTCAACGTCAAGCTGCGGGTGTGGGAACCGTCAACGGTCAAGAACCCGTGGTGGTTCCCCTACGACGAGACGCTCGGCAGGGCGCTGAAGCAGGCGGGCACCGTCCTCTACGGACGGCCGTCGATTCGCGCGTTAGCACTTAAACAGGGTGCGGCCCCGCTCACTAGGCTCGGCGTGCGCCTCGCGCGCGACGTGTTCAAGCGATAACGGACGAGGGGACGGCGATGAGCAAGACGTTGGCGGCGACGGCGCTCGCCGGATGTGCGATCGCGGCTGGGGGGTCGGCGGTCGTGGCGACCGCGTGGGGCCAGGGACAGCAGGTGGGTCCGCCGCTGCAGGCAGTCAACTGGGCCGACTCCGGCCTGCCCGGCGCGGTCTGCAAGGCCAGCAAGGAGATCGTCCTCAAGAACCACACGGCGACCCTGTCAAAGACTGGCTTCGGCAACGTCGATAGCCACGGCGATCCTGATCAGGTGATCGTGTACGGAGCCGGTGACGTCGAGTACGGGACAGTCGGCGCCGCCAAGGAGCCGGCCGCCGCAATCGACGTGATGTGCTCGAACAACGGCGGCACGGCCGACGGGCAGCTCCGCTCGGCGCGGGTCATGTTCGGCGGTCAGGTCGGGGCCACCAAGCTGCTCGGCATCATCACCCCCCAGCACCCTTCGGCCAGGGACCAGCACGTCCCCCTGCTCGGCAAGGTCACGTTCAGCGGCGGCGACCTGACCGTCAGGGAGTACTTCTACGGCGCGAACGACCCCACGTGCTGCGCGTCGGGACGGGCGACGACGACCTGGGAGCTGTCAAAGGGCAAGCTCAAAGCGATCAACACGGTTGTCACCAAGCGGGCGGCGAGCTGAATGGGCACTAGAGTGCGTTGCGGTGAGTGAGACAAAGCAATGACGGCCGTCGTCGCCCGGTCGCTGACGAAGCGCTTCGGCGAGGTGCTGGCCGTCAATGACCTGTCGTTCACGCTCGAACCGGGGACGATCACCGGCTTCCTCGGCCCCAACGGGGCCGGCAAGACGACGACGTTGCGGATGCTGCTCGGCTTGACGACGCCGACGAGCGGCGATTCGCTCGTGCTCGGCAAGCCGTACGCGGAGCTCGCGCAACCGGCCCACGATGTCGGAGCGGTGCTCGAAGCGACCGACTTCCATCCCGGCCGATCGGGACGTGATCACCTGCGGATGCTCGCGACCGCGGCTGGTCTGCCGGACTCGCGCGCCGACGAGGTGCTGCGCACGGTCGAGCTCGACAGCGCGGCCAAGCGACGGGTCAAGGGGTATTCCCTTGGCATGCGGCAGCGGCTGGGCCTCGCGGCGGCGCTGCTCGGTGATCCGCAGCTGCTGGTCCTCGACGAGCCGGCGAACGGCCTCGATCCCGAGGGCGTCCGCTGGCTCCGTGATTTCCTCAGGTCGTACGCGTCGGGCGGGCGGACGGTGCTCGTCTCCAGTCACGTCCTCTCGGAGGTCGCCCAGACCGTCGATCAGGTGCTGATCGTCAGCCGTGGGAAGCTCGTGATCGAGTCGCCGCTCTCGCAGTTGACCAGCCGTCTCGGTGGTGCGGTCCGGATCCGGACGCCGCAGCCCGAGCAGCTGCTCGCCGCGCTCGGGCAGCAGCAGCTCGAGACGACCCGTGACGGCGCGGACCTGTTCGTGCGTGGCGCGGACACTGCGCGCGTCGGCGACATCGCGTTTGCCGCAGGCGTGCCCGTGCATGAGCTGGTCGCCGCGGGCGCCTCGCTCGAGGACATCTTCCTTGAGCTGACCAGCGAGTCTTCGGAGGCGAGCGCATGAGCAATCAGCTCAAAGCGGAGCTGCTGAAGGTCCGCTCAACCCGGACGACCCTGGGTCTGTTCGCGGGGATGGCCGCCCTGAGCCTGCTGATCGTGCTGCTGACCGCGCTGCTGAGCAGCAAGTCCGGTCTCTATGGCGAGCACAACCAGATCCAGCTGTTCGCGCCAAGCGCCGTGGCCGTGATCTTCGCGGGCCTCGCCGGCGTGCTGCTGATCACCAGCGAATACCGCTACGGGACGATCCGCCCGACCTTCCTGGTGACGCCGCGTCGTACAACGGTGATATCCGCGAAGCTGATCGCTGGCTTCGTTGCCGGCCTCGTCTTTGGCGCCGTCAGCCTTGGCATCGCGATCGGGGTCGGTTCGCTGATCCTCTCCGCCCGCGGCATCCCCTCGGCTGTGACCGGAGGCGACTTCACGCAGCTCGTGCTCGGGGGCCTCGCGGCGACCGCGTTGTGGGGCGCTCTCGGGATCGGGATCGGAATGATCCTGCGGGCGCAGGTTGGCGCCGTGATCGCGTTGCTCGCCTGGGACTTCGTCCTCGACAGTCTGCTGTTCGGGCTGGCTCCGTCGGTCGGTCGCTTCATGCCGACCGTCGCCGCAAACGCGTTGATGGGGCTGAACACGAAGCATCTCCTGCCCGGGGGCGCCGGTGGCCTGGTTCTCGTCGGCTGGACGCTGCTGCTCGGGCTGATCGGCTGGTCTCTGACGCTGCGCCGCGACGTTCTGTAGCGCGTTCTCCTGCACTTTAAGCGTCGTATGGACTCATGAAGTGCACGAGAAGAGCCAGCGTCGTGGGCTAGGGCACCAACACAACCCGCTCGCCCGGCGCCACCCGCTCGGTCCAGACCGACTCGACCTCACTCAGCGGACGCGTGACCGGGTTCACGGCGATCGTGCCGGCGGCGATCTCCGCGACCAGCGAAGGGAGCTCGTCGCGGTACACGCGCGGCGACACCGAGCCCTGCCCGCTGCCCTGGATCCGCAGGTTGGCCGAGCGCAGGAACACGGATGGCAGCTCGAGGGTCGGGCCCGTGATCGCGCCGATCTGGATCCAGTCGAGCGGGATGCTGCGGTCTGAGCGGGCCGTCAGCAGCGCCTCCATCGTCAGGCGGGCAGGCTCTCCCCACAGGTAATCGATCACGACGTCGACACCGGAGACGGCTTCTCCGAGCGCCGCAGCCGCGACGGCGATTTCGTCTGTGAGCTGCACCGTCAGATCGGCGCTGCTGGCCTCGAGGCGCGCGGCATCGCGCCCGGCGCCGATGACCTGACCCGCCCCCAGGAGCCGCGCGACCTGGATCGCCATCGTGCCGGCGTTCCCCGTCGCGCCGAGGACGAGCACGCTCTGGCCCGGCTGCAGCTGGACACGCTTGCGGAGCGCCACCCAGGAGGACATCGCAGGGTTCATCGCGGCGGCGACGGTGGCAGCATCGATCCCGTCCGGCAGTTCGATCGCCCGGCGCGAGTCCGCGATCGCCCGCTCAGCCATCGTGCCGAGCACGTGATCGTCGGCGGCGAAGTAGATCAGCCGGCCGTCGGCCCGGCGGGCGACAGCATCCACGCCGGGGATCATCGGCAGCGCGCCCGTGCTCGTGTAGTGACGCCCGGCGGCGCCGCCACGCACACGCGGATGCAGGCCGGCGGCGACCACCTCGACGAGCAGCTCGTCGTCGGTTGTCGGAGTGGGTACGTCGAAGGGTTGGTAGTGCGGTGGCTCGTCGAACGACATCACAACCGCCGCGTTCATCTGGGGCATCGGTGCCCTCCTTGATTCGGAATAGTTCGTGGCACGTACCAATATAGTTCGTGATACGAACAAAATCAAGTACGATTGTCGACGTGTCGATCGAGCAGCTCACCGAGGTGGACGCGCTTGCGCAGCTCTCGTTCCTGCTCCAGGAGATCCTGGGGCGCCACGCCGGCGAACAGGAGCTGTCGCTGATCCAGACGCGACTGCTCGGCATCCTGCGGGACCGGCAGCCGACGATGCAGGAGCTGGCGAGGCTGCTGGGCCTCGACAAATCGAGCGTGAGCGGTCTCGTCGATCGCGCCGAGCGGCGTGGCCTGGTCGAGCGCGTCCGGTCGGAGACAGACGGCCGTTCCGTGATCGTCACGCTCACCGAACGCGGGCGCGGATTCGTCACTGCTGTCGCCGCCGGCTTTGCGGCGGACGTGGAGGCGCTGCTGAGCGTTCTGTCCGGCGGCGAGCGCGCCGCGCTCACAGCTCTGGCGACGCGGCTGTTGCTTGCCTACGCGCAGGGCCACGGCTTCGAGCTGTCCGCAACGGCGGACAAACCCGGGGAAATCGACCCCCGGCTACCCTAGGTCCATGCCCGCTCAGGCATATGCCGGTAAAGAGTGCGTCTGTCAGTACCGCAAGGGGATCTGCGATCAGAGCTGCGTCCGCGACATGCTCGAAACGCCGTTCTACATCGCCTGCCTGCGACTGAAGGGGCGCCGGGCGCTGGTGGTGGGGGGCGGTGACATCGGGCTCGAGAAGGTCGAGGGCCTGCTCGCCTGCGATGCCGGCGTCACGGTCGTCGCCCCCGAGGCGCATCCGGAGCTGGTCCAGCTGGCGCTCGAGGGCTCGATCCGCTGGGAGCGGCGTGAGTACGAGCCGAGTGACCTCGACGGCTGCCTGATCGCGATTGCGGCGACCGACGACACCAACATCAACATCAGGGTGTTCGAGGACGCCGAGGCGCGGGCGATGCTCGTCAACGTCGTCGACGTGCCGCCGCTGTGCAATTTCATCCTTCCGGCGATCGTCCGGACGGGGCCTCTCGCCGTCGCGATCTCAACCGCTGGGGCCTCGCCGGCGCTGGCCAAGCGGATGAAGCGGGAGATCAGCCAGCTGTTCGGCGAGCCGTACGCAGTGCTGGCGGTGCTGCTCAACGACGTGCGTGGCTGGGCCAAGGGCACGCTGCCCACCTACCAGGATCGCAAGCAGTTCTTCGAGGGGATCGTCAACGGGACCCCGATCCGATCGACCTGCTGCGCGCCGGGAATGCCGCCGCGGTGCAGGAGCTGATCCGTGAAGCGCAGCGCTCCTACCAGCCGGTCTGACAACGGGAAGACCGGCTGACGCGGCCGCCATGGACCAGCTGACACACCTTGACGATCAGGGCCGGGCGCGGATGGTCGACGTCGGCGCCAAGGACGTCACCGACCGGCGGGCGCTGGCGCGGGCGATCGTGCGCGTCTCACCGGAGACCGCAGCGCTGGTGGCGGCCGGCGACGCCCCGAAGGGCGATGTCGCCGCGGTGGCGCGCATCGCCGGGATTCAGGCGGCCAAGCGGACCAGCGAGCTGATCCCGCTGTGCCATCCGCTGCCGCTGTCGTTCGTCGGCGTCGAGGTGGCAGTGGACGTCGCCGCCGGCATGATCGCGCTCGAGGCTGAGGCTCGGACGACCGGCAGGACCGGCGTCGAGATGGAGGCGCTGACCGCAGCCTCGGTCGCCGCGCTGACGGTCTACGACATGGTCAAGGGCGTCGAGAAAGGCGCCTCGATCACCTCGGTGGAGCTACTCGAGAAGTCGGGTGGGCGGTCCGGGGATTGGCGACGGGCCTGACGCGACCCGCGACGGCCCTGACGCGACCCCTATCCTCGCGCGGATGCGCACCGCAATCCTGACCGTCTCCTCGTCGGTTGCCGCCGGAGTCACCGAGGACGCGTCCGGGCCCGCTCTGGCGGCTGCAGCCGAGCGTGCTGGAGCGTCGATCGTCGCGCAGGGGGTGGTCGCCGATGACCTCGGTCAGATCACCGGGTGGCTGCGCGAGCAGGTTCACGAGGCCGTCTCGCTGATCCTGACGACGGGCGGAACCGGCTTCACGCCCGACGACATCACCCCCGAGGCGACGCGGGCCGTGATCGAACGTGAGGCACCCGGAATCGCCGAGGCGATGCGCGCCGAGTCGATCAGGATCACGCCGAAGGGGATGCTCAGCCGGGGCGTCTCCGGGATCGCCGGGCGGAGCCTGATCGTCAACTTCCCTGGCAGCCCGAAGGCGATTGCGGAGCTGTTCGGAGTGATCGCGCCGATCCTCGGGCATGCCGTCGGCACGCTGAACCGTGAGCCCGGTGAGCGCACCCCCGGCCATTGAGCTGCAGAAGCTCACCCGGCACTTCGGCGAGCGGCCGGTCCTCAGGGGCCTGTCACTAACGGTCGAGCCGGGGACGAGCCTCGCGATTCTCGGCCGCAACGGCGCGGGCAAATCGACGCTGCTGCGGATCTTGGCGACGCTGCTGCGCCCGCACGCCGGCAGGGTCGCTGTGTTCGGCGAAGAGATCCCGCGTCAGGGCTGGAAGGTGCGCGGGCGGATCGGACTGCTCGGGCATGAGCCGTTGCTCTATCGCGACCTCACCGGCCGCGAGAACCTCGGCTACCACGCCCGACTGCACGGCGTGGACTCGGGGCGCGTCGAGGAGGTTCTCGAGGCGGTCGGGATGCGCCAGCGCGGCGACGACCCGGTGCGCTCGCTCAGCCGGGGGATGGTGCAGCGGCTGTCGGTGGCGCGGGCGGTCCTGCACCGGCCAGAGCTGCTGCTGCTCGATGAGCCACGCTCGAACCTCGATCCGGCAGGATCTGAGCTCGTCGAGCCGCTGATCGGCCGCGCCGCCGGGCTGACGCGCGTGCTGACGAGCCACGACCCCCAGGCGGCGCTGGCGGAGGCCGATCTCGTGCTGGCCCTGAATGCCGGCCGCGTCGCGTACTTCGGTCCGCCGTCCGGGATCGACCAGGCGATGATCGCGGAGCTGTACCGATGAGGGTGGTGTGGGCGGTTCTGCGCAAGGACCTGCTGCTGGAGCTGCGAACGATGGAGACGGTGCCGGCGATGGCGTTGTTCGCGCTGGTGACGTTCGTGATTTTCCACTTCGGACTCGATCGCGACACGCTCGCCGGGCAGCTGGCCGCCGGCGTGCTCGTCGTATCGCTGCTGTTCGCGGCGATGCTCGCCGTCAACCGGCTGTTCGTCGCCGAGCGGGAGCAGGGCGGGTTCGACGCGTTCCTGCTGGCGCCGGTCGACCGCACCGCAATGCTCGTCGCCAAGGCGTCGGCGCTGATGGTCTATCTGGTGATCCTCGAGGTGATTGCCGTGCCCGCGTTCGCGCTGTTCCTGTCGCCGCCACGGCTCGGAACCGACCTGCCCGGCATCGTCCTGTTCCTGCTGCTCGCGGACGTCGCGTTCGCCGTCATCGGGACGCTCGTATCGGCGATCGCGGTGCAGACCAGGGCGCGCGATCTGATCGGCCCGATCATCGGGCTGCCGCTGTTGATCCCGGCGCTGATCGCGACCGCCCGCGGCATCGGGCCTCTGCTGAGCGCCGGCCATGGTGCAACAGACCCGTCGGGTAAGTGGCTGGCGGTGCTCGGCGCTCTATGATGTGGTGAACGCGCTCCTCGCGTACGCAGTGTTCGACTTCCTGCTCGAGGACTAGCGCGACCCGGGGCGCAGTGCAGGATCGGCTTCGATGAATCCCCACGCCCGGCACCTCCGCGCTCTGACGCTCGCCACCGCTGTGATGATCACGGCCGGCCTCGCCCTGTCGTTCTTCTACGCCCCGCAGGACGCCGAGCGGGCTACGTCCAGAAGATCTTCTACATCCACGTGCCGCTGGCGATCGTCTCGCTGGTGCGGATACGTGCTCGGGGGCGGCTTCGGCGTGGTGTACCTGCGGACCGGCGAGCGGATCTGGGATATGCGCTCCTACTGCGCGATCCACATGTCGCTGATCTTCTCGTCGGCGGGATCGTCGCCGGCTCGATCTGGGCGAAGGCGCGCCTGGGGCCACTGGTGGGTGTGGTCGGAGCCGACGCTCGTCTCGTATCTGATCGTGATCTTGTTGTTCTGCACCTATCAGCCGATGCGGTTCTCGATCGAGGATCCCGAGCGCCAGGCCCGTTACGCGGCGGTGTTCGCGATCGTCGGCGGCGCGTTCGTGCCGCTCAACTTCCTGGCCGTGCGGCTGTCGACTGCGTACGTCCACCCGCGGGTGCTCAACCTCGAGGGCGGGAGCCTGCCGGGGTCGATGAAGGTCGCCTTCTACACGCTGCTGCTGGGCATCGCGCTGCTGTTCGCGACCCTGATGAAGTACGAGATGCTCGCCAAGGAGACCCGGATCGAGACCCGCCGTCTGCGTCGGCGGCTGCTCGGCGACGACGAGTGCGTCCCGCTGCGGAAGGAGTGCCGCCCCGTCATGACCGTCCTCGTTCGCGAGGCTCCGGCGCTGCCGCTGCACGCCGCCGGTCAAGTACGTCGCGGCGCCTACATCGTCGTGTTCGCTGGTGATCCTGATCTACGTGTGGATCATGGCCGTGCGGCTGCCCCGCAACCAGCGCGAGCTCGCCGAGCTGCGCGCGATGGTCGAGGAGCGCACGCGTGAGCAGGACGCTGACGCGGCGGCGAGTCTCGAGCGCGGAGCCGGTCGGATGAGCGAGCTGCTGGCGATCGGCGTCTCACACAAGACCGCGCCGGTCGAGGTGCGCGAGCGGCTGGCGCTGACCGAGGCGCGGCGCGCAGCGAGTTCCTGCGTGACCTGCACGGCGCCGCCGAGGTCCAGGAGGTCGTGGCGATCTCGACCTGCAACCGCACCGAGCTGTACCTGGTCGTCGGCGATCCGGTCGAGGCCGAGAGCACGGTGCTGGCGATGCTCGCCCGGCAGGCGAGCATCCGGCCGACGGCGCTGGCCGGCGCGATCTACTCCCACCGCAACTGCGACGCCGCCCGGCACCTGTACCGGGTCACCTCCGGGCTCGAGTCGATGATCATCGGCGAGGCCGAGATCCAGGGCCAGGTCAAGCGCGCCTACGAGGCGGCGCTGGAGCGTGAGACGGCCGGGCCGCTGACCAACCACCTGTTCAAGGCGGCGCTGGCGACCGGCAAGCGCGTTCGCAGCGAGACGGCGATCGGCGAGCGCCAGCATGAGCCTGCCGTCGGTCGTCGGCGATGCTCGCCCGCGAGGCGCTCGGCGACCTGCACGGCCGCCAGGTCGTGATCATCGGCACGGCGAGACGAGCGAGCTGGCGGCCCGGGCGCTGGCCGACAGCGGCGGCGCACTCGTGTTCGTCGCCACCCGCCGGCGCGACCGCGCGGTCAGCCTGGCCACGCGCTTCGGCGGCGAGAGCGTGAGCTTCGACGAGCTGCCGGAGGCGCTGGTCGCGCCGACGTGGTCGTCTCGGCGACCTCCTCGCCGCACCTGCTGATCGAGGCGCGGCGAGCTCGCCGAGGTGCAGGCGAGCGCGAGCACGGCCGATGCTGATGATCGACCTCGCCGTGCCGCGTGACATCGACGCCGCCTGCGGCGACCTCGAGCGGGGTCTCGCTCTACGACATCGACGACCTCCAGGCGGTGATCGCCCGCAACCGCGGGTCCGTCAGGGCGAGGCGCGCCGGGCCGAGGGGATCGTCGAGGAGGAGATCCAGAGCTTCGCGACCTGGCTCGGCTCGCTCGAGGTGCTGCCGACGCTCGCCGCGCTGCGGCTCACGCGAACGAGATCGCCGAGCAGGTCGTCGGGGAGAACGCGGGCAAGTGGGAGTCGGCCTCGCCGCGCGACCTCGAGCGGGTCGAGGCGATCGCCCGCGCGATCGTCAACCGGCTGCTGCACCACCCGACGCTGCGGATGAAGGAGCTGCGCGACGACCGGGTCCACGCGCGGATGGCGCTCGTGCGTGACCTGTTCGGGCTGAGCGTCGACGATGACGGCGCTGCGCGACGCCCCGGTCGAGGTCGAGGATCTGCGGCAGATCCGCCAGCTGCCCGAGCGCCGCGCCGGTGATGCGGATCGGGACGCGCGGCAGCGCGCTGGCGCTCGCGCAGGCCGACGTGGGTCGCCGACCGCGCTCGGCGGCGACGACCGAGATGGTCGCGATCACGACCGCCGGCGACCGCGGCGAGACGGGTCAATGACAAGTCCCGCTGGGTCTCGGAGCTGGAGCGGCGCTGCTCGACGGGAGGATCGACCTGGCCGTGCATTCGGCCAAGGACGTCCCGGGAGATCTGGCCGCCGGACTCGAGCTCGTGGCCGATCCCGCAGCGCGAGGACCCGTTTGACGCGCTGATCGTCCCGCCCCCGCTGGGGCGGGAGCCCTGGGTCGCTGAGCGCCCTGCCGGCCGGCGCCCGGGTCGGCACCAGCAGCCTGCGCCGCGCGGCGCAGCTGCGAGCGGTGCGCGACGACCTGGAGATCGTGGAGCTGCGTGGCAACGTCGACGACGCGCCTGCGCGAAGCTCGATGCCGGCGAGGTCGACGCGATCGTGCTGGCGGCCGCCGGGTCTGAGCGGCTCGGCCTGGAGGACCAGATCGGCTGCCGGCTCGAGGACTTGGTGCCGGCGCCGGGGCAGGGTGCGCTCGCGATCGAGGCCCGCGGCGGCGGCGACTTCGCCTCGATCCACGATCATCCGTCGGCGTGCTGCCTGATCGCAGAGCGCCACTTCGCCGCGGCGGTCGGGGCCAGCTGCAGCACGGCCGTCGGTGCCCTCGCGCGAGTGGCCGGCGACACCTCAAGGCCGGATGCGCTCGTCGAGCTCACCGCCTGGGTCGGTCTGCCGGACGGCTCCGAGTGGATCAGCGACACCCTCACGGGCCCGTTCGCTTCGGTTGGCGGGTTGTTGGCCGAGCGGATGATGTCGGTTGGTGCCGGTGAGCTGCTCGAACGCGCATCAGCGGTTGCGGAGGGATGAGGCGATGATGGCAATGATGCTCATGGGGTCGGGGTCGACGGGGTCGACGGGGCCGACGGGGTGGACGGCGGTCATGCAGCGACCAAACCGTCACAACGCCGTGGCCACTTCGAAGGGGTTGCGCGACAACCCTCGGCCAGCGACGGTTGTCGCACGATCCCTGGCGAACCGCGGGTCCCTTGTGACGTTCCGGTCGTCGCGGCCGCCCACACCGTTCGGGTCGCCCCTGATGTTTGGGCCATCCCTGACGGCCGCCTCATCCTTGACGGCCGCCTCATCCCTCGCCGCCGGCTCCGCTCGATCTGTTCTCATTGCCCGAATCAAGCACCGCGCCCGCCTCGCAGAGGTTCAACGATGACGGTCTACCTGGTGGGCGCCGGCCCGGGTGACCCGGGCCTGTTGACGGCCCGCGCGCTCGAGCTGATCGCCACGGCCGACGTGATCATCCACGACCGCCTGATCCCGCAGGGCGCGCTTAACAATGCCCGCCCGGACGCCACGGTGCTCTACGCCGGCAAGGAGGGTGGGGGGCCTCAGGTCTCGCAGGACGACATCGACGCGATGCTCGTCGAGCACGGTCGCGACCCCGACAAGACGATCGTCCGGCTCAAGGGCGGTGACCCGTTCGTGTTCGGGCGCGGCGGCGAGGAGGGCGAGATCCTGCGCGCCGAGGGGATCGCATTCGAGGTGGTCCCCGGCGTCACCGCCGGGATCGCCGCCACCGCGTACGCCGGGATCCCGGTCACCCACCGTGAGCTGGCCAGTTCGGTCGCGTTCGTGACCGGCCACGAAGACCCGGCGAAGCCGGAGTCCGCGCTCGACTGGCGGGCGCTCGCCGCCTTCCCGGGGACCCTGATCGTGTACATGGGCGTCCGCCAGCTCGCAGCGATCGCCGAGCATCTGATCGAGGGTGGCCGTTCGCCGGAGGAACCGGCAGCGCTCGTCCAGCAGCGGGACGCTGCCGGATCAGCGAGCGGTCACCGCCACGCTCGGCGACGATCGCCCAGGCGGCCGCGGCGCAGCGGATCAGGGCGCCGGCGATCGCCGTGTTCGGTCCTGTCGCGGCGCTGCGGGACAGGCTCGCCTGGTTCGAGCGGCGGCCCGCTGCACGGGCTCACGGTGGCGGTCACCCGCGCGCGGGCCCAGGCAAGGGGCTTGCGCGGCGCGGCTTCGCGCAGCTCGGGGCGGTGGTCGTCGAGGCGCCGGTGATCCGGATCGAGCCGCTCGCCGGTCCGGCACCGGAGCTCGACGGCTACGACCTGATCTGCTTGACGAGCCCGAACGGCGTCGAGGCCTGTTTGACCCGCCTCGACCGCCGCCGGGCGCGACGCGCGCGCGTTCGCCGGCGGCGCGGGTCGCCGCGATCGGACCTGGCACGGCGCGCACGCTGCCGCCCACGGGATCACGGCCGATATCGTGCCTGAGCGGTTCGTCGCCGAGGGGCTGATCGAGGCGCTGGCGGACGTCGGGATCACCGCGCATTGATCGCTCCGTGCCGCCGCAGGCCGCGACACGCTCCCCGAAGCGCTCCAGGCCCGCGGCGCCGAGGTCGACGTACTCGCCGCTCTATGAGACCGTGATCGAGCCGCTCACCGAAACGCAGCTCGAGCGGTCGCTCAGGCCGACTACCTGACGTTCACCTCCTCCTCGACCGCGACCAACCTCGCGACCGCGGCCGGTGGCGCGCTGCCGCGAAGGCCCGCGCAGGGTGAGTATCGGGCCTGTCACCAGCGCCGCACTTCTCGATGTGGGCCAACGGGCCCACATCGAAGCTGAGCGCCATGACATCGACGGGCTGATCGCGGCCCTGATCGCCGACGTCGCGCAGCACCGGTGACGCCGCCGATCACACTGCTGACCGACTACGGGCTCGACGACGAGTTCGTCGGCGTCTGCCACGGGGTGATCGCGATGATCTGTCCCGAGGCGCGGATCATCGACCTGAGCCACGGGATCCGCCGCCATGACGTCCTCGGTGGCGCCGTGATGCTGGCCCGGTCGCTGCGGTACCTCCCGGTCGGGATTCATGTCGCCGTCGTCGATCCGGGCGTCGGCGGCACGCGCCGCGCCGTGGCGCTCGAGGCGGCCGATGGGAGGGTTCTGATCGGCCCGGACAACGGTCTGCTGTGGCCCGCGGCTCAGGCCGCCGGGGGGATCGCCGCGGCCATTGAGATCTCCCACTCGCGGCTGCGGCTTGAGCCGGTCTCGGCCACGTTCCATGGGCGCGACATCTTCGCGCCGGTCGCTGCGCACCTCGCGGCCGGGGTCGCGTTCGCTGACGCCGGCACGCCGCTTGACCCTGCGACCGAGCTCCTCGTCCTCGAGATCCCGACGGCGACAGTCGAGGACGGCGCGGTCCGGGCGGTGACGCTGGGGTCCGATCGGTTCGGGAACGTTCAACTGAGCGCCACGCACACCGACGCCGAGGCGATCGGCCTGCAGCTGGGGCATCGGATCGAGCTCGACCTCGTCGGCGCGCGGCGCCAGGCGCGGTTCGTGCGCACCTTTGCCGAGGCCCGCGACGGCGAATTGATCGTCTACGAGGACGCGGCCGGTAAGCTGGCGATCGCGCTCAATCACGGCAGCGCCGAGACGGAGCTCGGTCTCGCCGCGGGCGATCAGGTCCGGCTGATCAGCTCCATTTGACGAGCGCGACGTCGGCGCTCGCCGTTTGGCCGCCGGCGGTGGTGAGGCTCACCTTGGCGCCGAGCTGGTTGCCGCCGGCGCGGGCGAGAGCAGCGGCGCCGGTGCCGTCCAGCACGAAGTAGACATCGCCGAGTTGCTCGGCGCCGATGTATTCGGGTTTGGCCGTCGCGACCGTCTTGCCGCCGACGGCGACCGTCGTGCTCACCTTGCACGGAGACACGGAGCGACACTGGGCCAGGATCGCGCCCTTGTGGTTGTCGGCACCGACGAAGTCCGTGTTTCCGAGGATCTGCAGACCCGACTCGTTCGCGGTTGATCGGTGCGGGCCGGAGCCTGAGCTGTGGAACCCGATCAGGATCTGTCCCGAGGTTGTGCCGCGCGCACCGTTGGCGTCGGTGACCCTGATGCTGACGCCGAGCCGGTGGGCGCCGCCATCGATCAGGCGCTGGGCCGCCGAGGACAGGCGGAAGTACATGAGGCCGCCGCTCCCGGCCGCGAAGCCCTCGCTGCCGGTCTGCGCGACCACCGACCCGCCGGCCGTGATCGTCGCCTTGAGCTTGCAGGACCTCGCCGAGTAGCAGCCGACCGGAACACTGCCGAGTCCGCCTCCGAGCGGCACGAACGCCCGCCCGCCGAACACCTGGACGTGTGACGGAGCCGGCACGACGCGGGTGCTCGACAGCACGTCTCCGCTTGCTCCGAGCGCCTGCACCCGGAGGTATGAGTCGCCGGTCCCGGGGGTCAGCTGGGACTCGAAGTGGTGCTTGGGA
Source organism: uncultured Conexibacteraceae bacterium (assembly GCA_963778315.1). Taxonomy (GTDB): domain Bacteria; phylum Actinomycetota; class Thermoleophilia; order Solirubrobacterales; family Solirubrobacteraceae; genus Palsa-465. The sequence continues at coordinate 379,446 of CAVZTZ010000003.1, forward strand.
TAGCTCGCCAGCGGCGTGAGGTTGCCGGGGCTGTTGCCGCCGAGGACGCGGTAGCCAGTGACGTTGGTGGCGCCGTTCCAGCTCGTCCACACCGTTGCGTTGCCGGCCCCGCTGGTGCCCGACACGATCGATGGCGCGGTCGCCGGCGAGCCGGTCCAGTTGAAGCGGTAGGCGCGGTAACTGGCGGTGCCGGTCGCAAACGTGCCGGAGAAGATCTGCTGCCCTTTCGCGTTGTATTCCGAGAAGTCCGGGTACTGGCCCCAACCGACGAAGAAATCGCCGTCGGAGAGGGTCTGGACGCTGCCCTCGAAGGCCGCCTGGACCTGAGGGGAGTGGTAGAACTGCTGCACCAGCGTTGCGGTGTTCTTGGTCGGGTTCAGTGCGATCTCGATCGCTCGCGAGTTCGTCTCGAGCCGGGGTGGGCCACCCCCGTCGTCGAAGATCGTGATGTCACCGTTGGGTTGGACCACGGCGTCGTGCTGGAAGGCGGTCCTGGTTCCGGTGCCCATCTTGAAGCTCGAGTGTCTGCCGCCGAGCGTCCAGCTGACGGCTCCGGTCGCCACGTTGACGTCGTACACCGCGTTGGTGTTGCGCATCGAGATCACGAGGTTGCCGTTCGCGTCCAGCGAGACCGAGTTCAGGTGGTAGGGGTCGAGCACGTGGCCCGAGGTGCTGGGCGCGTACTCGTAGGAGTCGGTCAGCGGGATGTGATCGAGCGCGTCCCATTGGAACAGGACGAGTCCGGTCTTGATGTCGATCTCCTGCACGATGGAGTTGAGCACCGGGCGTGACCGCCCGGGGAGCTCGACGGGGGCGACCGCGACGATGTAGGCGTCGCCGCTGTTGGTGACGAGGAACTCGTGGAGATCCATCAGCAGTCCGTTGCCGGCCTTGACCGTGGCGATCCGTTGGTACTCGTCGTTCATGATCACGCCGTCGCCCTCGCCGGTGCCATCGGCCGTGGTGCCCTCGAACCAGGTCAGGACCGGTTGGTTGTTGAGCTCCTGTTCGCGGAAGTCCGTGACCAACTCGTTACGGCCGATCGGGTACGGGTCGAACCAGACGAGGTTGCCCGAGGAGTCGAGGATCATTGGGCCGTTCTCGACGGGCCCGTACTGCGGCGCGACAAAGATGTCCCCCTCCGATGTGGGCGCGGCGTCCTTGCTGATGTGGACGGCGGGCGGCATCAATCCCGGGTTGGTGTGGAAGTGCTGGACCGAGTTTGGGCCCGTGGCGTCGGGCAGCACCTCGGCCTTGAGCGCCGGCGCGGGGTCCTCGATCTTGAAGCTGAACGTCCCGCTCTTGCCGTCGATCACGTCCAGGTTGGTCTTGACCGTGACGGTCTCATCCGGATCGAACGGCTCCGTCGGGACGAAGCTGCCTCCATCACCGTCAGAGTCGGCCTCGATCTGGCCGGTATGGACGCCGCTTCTGGAGCCGGTGACCGTGACCGTCCCGATCTCGCTCGCCGGAATGCCGCGAAACGTGATCTGCGTATGGGGCTGCTCGAACTGGTCACCCGGTTCCGGATACACGGCAACCGGATCCGCGTACGCAGAGGCGGCCTTCGCCAGCCCCGGCCCGTCGGTGCACCCGGCGGTCACCGTCAGCAACGTCGCAGCGACGCACGCGGGCAGGACGCGCCGGGGCGTCAGCCGAACCCGCACGGGAATCCGCAAGCGGCCCCTAGTAGTTCCCGCAGACGGGGTCGCAGGAGCCCGACGACTTGGGCTTGACCTCGGTGCCGGCGGTGTTCACGACGTACCAGAACCCGCCGTACTGGTTGGCACCCTCGCCGTTGGTCGTCCTCGAGCTCTTGTCGCCGACGTATCGGTACAGGGGATGGTGGTCGTAGGTGACCTGGTGATAGCCGTTGGAGCGGACCGTGATGCCCAGCAGCCTCGAGTTGACGCCGGAGCGGCCGGCCGCTGACTGGCCGAGCACGGGCACCCACTTCGCCGCGCAGGTGCCGTTGCACTCGCTGCGACCTCTGGGGTCCTTGCTGAACGCATACAGCGTGTCACCGGAAGCGTTGACCAGGATGTGCGCCAGCTTGCCCTTCGTCGCGCTGCTGATCGTCGTCGGCGCGGAGGCGGCCCGCGCGACCGGCCCGCTCGTACGTGCTCCGGCCGAGGCCGCCGGGATCAGAGCGACGGCTGTGGTCGCGGCAGCAGCCGCCGCCAGCGCAACCGTGCGCCGGCCTTGTGAACGTGTTCTACGGATCGGGATGCGCATCGGTGTGAGTTCCTCCACTGCTCGGGGCTTGAACTGCTGGGAGGCAGGGTTGCCGGCCTGCACCGCGCCCCAGAAAATTTGTCCCAGATATGCCGTCAGGCCTACGTAAAGTCCTGTGTTCTGGGGTTGTTTAGCAGAGACCTGGTGATGATTAGCTTTACGTTAGCCTTACCGGGACGCATCTAGCGTGGCCCGGAGTGCTGACTCGGGGCGACTTGCAAACGGCTCGCGCCGACTGGGGATACAGATGCATGTAGGAACACCTGCCAGGGACGGTTGATGTGGCAGTAGACACCGCAACGGCGGCGCAGGGCAGTTCCAACGCACCGCGACCGGTCTCCGGCAAGGGGGTCCTCCTCGCCGTTTGCTGCATGGCGCAGTTCATGGTCATCCTCGACCTGTCGATCGTCAACGTCGCGCTGCCGTCGATCCAGGTCGGCCTGCAGCTTCTCGTCCGCGGATCTGCAATGGGTCGTCGACGCGTACGCGGTCGATGTTCGCGGGTTTCTTGATGCTCGCCGGCCGCGGAGCCGATCTGTTCGGTCAGCGCCGGGCGTTCCTGCTTGCGTTGGGGGTGTTTTCGACGCGCGTCGCTGATCGGCGGATTGGCGCCGACCGCGACCGTCTTGCTGATCGCCCGCGGCGTGCAGGGGCTCGGCGGCGCCCTGATGGCCGCGTCGTCGCTGGCAATCATCACCTCGTCGTTCGCCGCCGGCCCCGAACGGCATCGGGCCGTCGCCCTGTGGGGTGCGATGAACGGCCTGGGCGGCGCGATCGGTGTGCTCGCCAGTGGCGCCATCACGGAATGGGTGAGCTGGCGTTGGGTGCTGCTGATCAACGTGCCGATCGGGATCGTGACCGCGATCGTGGCGGCCGGGGTTGTCGCCAGGCGCGTCAGCGCCGGGCGGCCGAAGCTCGATCTGCTCGGCGCGTTCGTGCTCACGGTCGGGCTGCTGATCTCGGCCTACGGCGGCGTGACCGCCGGCACCGACGGCTGGGGTTCTGCCGCCGCACTCGTCCCGCTGGGGATCGGGACGGTGCTGATGTCGCTGTTCCCGCTGGTCGAGAAGCGGGCGACGGCGCCGCTGGTCCCGCCTGGAGCGCTGACCCCGGCACTGCGCGCGATCAACGTCGTCGTGCTGCTGTTCAGCGCCGCGATCTTCCCGATGTGGTTCCTCGGCTCGCTGTACCTGCAGCAGGTGCTGTCGTTGTCACCGATCACCACCGGCCTCTGCTTCCTGCCGATGACGCTTGTGATCTTCGCCTGCGCCTCGCAGGGCGGAAAGCTCGTCAGCCGCGCGGGCGTCAAGCCCGTGCTCGTCGGCGGCCTGATCATGCTCGCGGCCGGGATGGCGCTGTTCGGACGCATCAATCAGGGCGGCTCGCCGATCCAGTACGTGATCCTGCCCGGAATCCTGACCGCGATCGGAATCGGCTTCTCCGTCGTCTCCTCGACGATCGCGGCGGTCCAGAGCGCTGCTCCCGAACAGGCCGGCTTCGCCTCGGGCCTTGTCAACACTTCACGTCAGGTCGGCGGCAGCCTCGGGCTCGCAATCCTGATCTCGGTCGCGACCCAGTACACGAGTCACCTCGTCGGGCACTCACAGCCGATCGAGCAGGCGCTGACCAACGGCTTCCGGCTCGCGTATCTCGGCTGCGCGGTGCTCGTCGCGGCGGCCGCTGTGGCGGCGTTCGTGTTGATTCCGCGCCGTGAGGCTCCCTCACAGCGGCTCGGGACGAGGTTCCTGACCGCTGCCGCTGCCGCGGTCCTCGTCTTCGCCGCGATCGATTTCGGCGTGCCGCGGTCCCACGCCGCGGCGATCGGCGCCTACACCACCAAGGGCGCGTACACGTTCGTCTCAGCCCCGGGTCTGCACCCCCCCGAGCTGTCTGTCGAGCAGGCCGCGTCCCAGCCGCTGCCGGGCTACGTGATGACCACCAGCTTCTACGACCTGACGCAGCATCCGATGGTCGGGCAGAGCGGGCCGCTGATCCTCGATTCGAACCTCAACCCAGTGTGGTTTGAGCCGGTCCCGACCAGCGAGGTGGCTGACAACCTCGAGGCGCAGTCCTACAAGGGGCAGAGGGTCCTCAGCTACTGGCGGGGCGAGGTCACCCCGACCGGTTTGATCAACAAGGGCGAGGACGTCGTGCTCAATGACCACTACCAGACGATCGCGACGTTGAGAGCGACCGGCGGCTGGGTGCTGACGATGCACGAGTTCGCGATCCGAGGGGACGACGCCTGGGTCACCGCCAACCGCAACGTTTCCGCCGACCTGTCGCCGGACGGCGGCGTCAACCACGGCGTGATGGTCGACTCGGCGGTCCAGGAGTACAACCTCGCGACCGGAAAGCTCGTCTACAGCTGGGACGCGCGCGATCACATCCCGCCGACCGACTCGCATGCCCAGCCGCCGGCCAATGGGTTCCCATGGGACGCCTATCACGTCAACTCGATCGACCCGCTCCCGAACGGCACGTTCCTGGTGTCGATGCGCAACACCTGGGCCGCGTATCTGGTCAACGAGAGGACCGGAAAGATCATCTGGGAGCTCGGCGGCAAGCACTCGAGCTTCACGATCCCGACCGACGCTCTGTTCCAGTGGCAGCACGACGTGATGGTGCTCAAGCCAGGGGTCATCTCGCTATTCGACGACGCCTGCTGTGACATCACCGGTGCGGGGCAGTACCTGGCGCCGAACGGCCCCTCGCGGGCGCTGTTCCTCGGTCTGAACGCAAGCAGTCACACCGCCACGGCCCTTGGTGGCTACGAGGCGCCGACCAAGTTCTCCTCTGAGTACATGGGCAACGTCCAGGTCCTGTCGAACGGCAACGTGTTCATCGGCTGGGGCGACGCGCCCTACATGACCGAGTACTCCAAGGGCGGCAAGCTGCTGTTCGAGGGGATCTTCCCGACCCCCGACATCAGCTACCGGACCTACGTCGAGAGGTGGGTCGGCCTGCCGCTGACCAAGCCAAGCGCGGCCGCGCGCACCACGGGCGGCCACACGACCGTCTACGCGAGCTGGAACGGCGCGACCGAGCTGCAGCGCTGGCGCGTGATCGGCATCTCCAGCGGCGGCGTCAGCAAGGTGCTCGCGACCCAGTCAACCGACGGTTTTGAGACCTCGTTCCCGGTGCCCTCGGGCTACAGGAGCTTCCGGGTACAGGCACTCGGGGCGGGCGGCAAGCTGCTGTCGACATCTGCCACGTTCAACGCACATCAGTGACCTTCAACAGAAACGGAGTGACCGTATGAGACTGATCGGAGCGGGTCTGCCGCGCACAGCGACGTCGACCCAGAAGGTCGTGATGGACATCCTGGGGATCGCCCCCTGTTACCACATGCAGAACGTCTTCGCCGACCTCGACGAGGCGCGGCGGTGGAGTGCCGCCCGCACCGACAAGGCGGTGCTCAAGGAGATCCTCGACCCGTTCGAGTCGGCCGTCGACTGGCCTGGCTCCTACTTCTACAAGGAGCTGGCCGAGATCTATCCGGACGCGAAGGTGCTGCTCAGCGTCCGCTCCGGCGAGTCATGGGCCCGATCGATGCAGGAGACGATCTGGGCGATGTTGTTCGCCGAGGATCTGATCGGCCACATGACGAGTGCCCACTGCGACGTTGACCCGAAGTACGACTTCTTCATCAACATGTGCCGCGAGATGTGGCTGTACGGCGGCATCGAGGGCGGCCTGATCCCGAACGGGCCGAAGGCGACGGCAGAGCAACTCGCCTCAGCGCACGACCGCTACAACGCCGAGGTGATCGCGACGATCCCCGCCGAGCGGCTGCTGGTGTGGAAGCCAACCGACGGCTGGGAGCCTCTGTGCGACTTCCTTGAGGTGCCCGTGCCGGAAGAGCCGCTGCCGCACATCAACGACACGCAGGTGCTGCGCGACGGCATCGTGCGCGGCGGCCTGGCCGCCGTCGAGAGCTTCCTGACGACCGGAACCGGTTCGGTCGCGGTTGCGCACCCGGGCGCTCGTCCGCCCCGCGATGCCAAACAGTCCGCGGACGTCTGACCATACGGCGCGGGTACGCTGCTCAGCGTGCCCGCCCGACTCGGTCAGCCCCGGCTGCATCTGCGGCTGACCGACTCCACCAATACGCGTGCTCGGGCGCTGGCGGCCTCGGGGGCTCCGCACGGGACCGTCGTCACCGCGGCGGAGCAGAGCGCTGGTCGGGGACGGCAGGGGCGGGTGTGGGCCGCGCCCGCTGGCGCGGCACTCCTGTGCTCGGTGATCGTGCGGGAACCGCCGCGGTTGCTGTCGCTGCTCGCCGGCGTCGCAGTTGCTGAGACGTGTGAGGCGTTCGGCGCCGCTGCCGCCGCGCTGAAGTGGCCCAACGACGTGCTGATCGGGGGGCGGAAAGTCGCGGGCATCCTCGTCGAGGGCCGGCCCCAGGAGGGCTGGGCCGTCGTGGGCGTTGGAGTCAACGTCGCGGTGCGGGTCGAGGAGCTACCGCCCGAGCTGGCGGACCGAGCCGGTTCACTCGAGCTCGCTCCAACCGACGTGGACGCCGTCCTCGCCCGGTTCCTGGAAGGGCTCGAAAGGTGGCTTGCCGCTTCACGGGATGCTGTTCTCGACGCGGTGAGAGCCCGCGACGCGCTGCTCGGCCGGCCGGTGTCGTGGGCAGGGGGCGCCGGGACCGGGGCCGGGATCGACGATGACGGTCGCCTGCTGGTCCAGACCGCTGACGGTCTGGTTGCGCTCGATGCAGGCGAGGTCCACCTCGGCGCGCTTGATCTCTAGGATCGGCTGATGCCCCTCATTCACACCTGTTACCGGATCACCGACATCGACCGCTCGGTCGCGTTCTACGAAGCGCTCGGGTTCGAGGAGCGGGGGCGCGCCCCGATCCGCGATGAGGCGATCAACGTCTTCATGGGAACTCCCGGCGACCCCGAACCCCGGCTCGAGCTGACCTTCAACCATGGTCGCACCGAGCCGTACGAGATCGGCACCGGATACGGCCACATCGCGATCACCGCGCCCGACCTCGACGGCACCCTCGCCGCGCTCAAGGAGCAGGGGATCGAGCCCGAGAAGCCGCCCTATTCGGTCCGTGAGGGCGGCTCGCGGCTCTGCTTCGTGCGCGACCCGGACGGTTACCGGATCGAGATCATCGGACGCGGCTAGGCCGCGTCGCGGTCGATCTCGTCGGTGTCAGGCTGGGCCTGCGCGACGGGATCGTCGTCATCGTCCTCGTCGTCGGGCTCCGGCTCCGCGTCGTCGTCGTCGGGTTCCGGCTCGTCGTCGTCCGCGTCGTCGCCATCATCGATGTCGTCGTCGGGGTCGTTGTCGACATCCGGCTCGTCCACGTCGTCGTCATCATCGTCGTCGATGTCCGCTGTGACGTCCTCGTCGCGGCCGTCGTCATCGTCGGAGCCGATCGGAACGACCTTGCCCTCCTCGAGTTCGGTGCCCTCCGACTCCTCGGCCCCGTTGGCGCCGACCCCCGCGACCTGAGGCTTGGCCTCGCCGCTGGCGGGCTTCCGCGTCCGCCGGCGCTTGTTCTGCGACGAGGACGAACGCTTGCCCTTCGGGAAGTTCCGCAGCAGCTCCCGGGCCAGCGCCGCGGGCTTGCGCGCCATTCGAGTGCGTGCGCCACGCAGCGCCTCCTCGGCCTCGGGCGTGTGCGCGATCGCGGCCGCCAGCAGCGCCGCCGACAGCCGGCGGTCCTCCTTGCGGGTCGCGTGCACGATTCGCCGCGCGTTGCGGGCGTGGGCTGATCCGGAGGAGTTCACCAGAAGCCCGAGCAGGCGCTTGGTCTCGGGCCAGCGCTGCACGGCGTATTCCTCGTGCACCTCACGGGTGTACTCGGCCATCCGCCAGATCCAGGCGTTGGCCTGGTCCCGACGGCCGATCCGGCGCTCGGCCAGCGCCTGCAGCATGATCTTGACGCCCTCGCGGCGCTCGTCACGCGGCCAGCCGGCCATGAAGTCGATCGCCGTGTCGAACGCCTCGGCGTCGCGCGAGGCCGAGATCTCCTGCAGCGCGCGCAGCCGCAGCTGCGCGTTCTTGTTGCGCTGCAGCGCGGTCAGCAGGAACCGGCGCTTGAGCTCACCCTGGCGGTCGAAGTGGAGCATCGCCTTTGCCCGACGCCAGCCGTTGGGTGCAACCCGGGCTCCGGCCAGGGCGGCCCAGACATGCTGTTCGCCGTAATCGAGGTGCTCGACGGCGATCCGCCACAGCTCACGCTCGAAGACCTCAGCCCGCCGCTCCGGATCGGGTGTCACCGGCAGCACCCGGCGCTCCACCCGGACCCGCCGGCCGCGCCCACGGCGCACCGGTCCAACGACAATCGCGCCCCCGCGGTAGACGTCGCGGTCAAGCAGCGAGTGCAACGTCACCACCGGGTCATCGTGCTTGGTCGCCGGGTGCACGAAGTCGACGACGATGCCCGCCTCCTTGCCCGGATGCCGGCGCGTGACCCGCCCGACCCGCTGCTGATAGATCCGTTTGGAGGCGGTTGGGGCGAGATGCATGCACACCGTTGCCCGCGGGCTGTTCCAACCCTCGGCCAGCAGCTGCGCGTTGACGAGCACGTCGATCTTCCCGGACTCATAGTCGGCGAGGATCTTGGCGAGCTGGCGCTTCGGGGTCTCGCCGGAGACGGCCATCGCCTTCATGTCGAAGCTGCGGAAGGCCTCGGCGACGTTGTAGGCGTGCTTGACCCCGGCGGCGTAGACGACGCCGGGAACGCCGTTGAAGCGTGTCTTGTAGAGATCGGCGATCGCCAGGTTGAACGGCGTCTGGTCGAGCAGTTCGGCCAGCATCTCCTGGTCGAACTCGGTGTCCACTTCTCCCCGGCGCAGCGGCACCTTGGCGATCGTGCGCACGCCGACGCCGGGCGGGATCCGGATGCAGCGCAAGGGTGAGATCACGCCGCGGCGGGCAGCCTGGGCGAGGTCGAAACGCGATGTCTGCGTCGGGAACAGGTCGGTGACGTGCCGGGCGATCAGCGCACCGGTGGCGGTCATGCCGATCCAGATCGGCTTGTCCCAGCTGCGGATCTGAGCCGAGGTCTTCTCGCCGAGCGCGGTGTGCGCCTCGTCGCAGATCACCACCGTGTAGGCGTCGGAGATCTTGCCGGCGTTGCGGACGAACCACTGGTAGGTCTCGACGGTGACCGGTCCGTTGGCGGCATCCTGGCCAACCAGCAGCGGCGCGCACAGCCGGTCGCGGTAGCCGCGGGTCTTGATCTCGTCGATGAACTGATCGACCAGGTTGCGGCGGTGGGTCAGGATCAGCACCCCGCCGGTGCGCGAGGCCTCGACGAACCCCATCGCGGCAACCGTCTTGCCGGCGCCGGTTGCGTGCTCAAACCAGAAGCGACGGTCGGCGCCCGGGTCGTCGACGCCCTCGGCGGGGACGTCCTCGTCGAGGTCGGCGCTCTCGTCCTGCCAGTCCTGTGGCTCCTCGTCTTCGGCGACGTCCTCGTCATCGCCGCCCTCCTCGTCCTCATCGTCGTCGAGGTCCTCCCCGGTGACGTCGTCGGGCTCCGACGCCTTGGGCTTCCCAGCGACAGGGACCTCAGCGGCCGCCGGCTCAGGTGCGGTCGCTCCGTTCGTGTGCCCGTTGCCGCCGGAGAGCTGCACCGCCGTCAACAGCGCCGTCAGGGTCCCGGACAGCGCGTCGACCTGGTGAGCCGAGAGGACGGTCCCGTCGGCCAGGTGCGGCTCGTCCTCGGACAGCACGCGCTCCAGTCCCAGCAGCAGCGAGTACTGGCGGCGCCAGTCCTGCGAGGGCACCTTCAGTCCCTGCTCGACCTCGGCCAGAGCGGCATCGAGCGCACGGCGACGCGGCGAGCCGGGCGCGAGCGCGTCCTCAAGGGTCTCGCCGGCGTACACGAACTGCTCGCGCGTCAGCAGCTCAGCGCGAGCGATCGCAGCAGGATCGGGGAACGGGGTGGAATCACCCATAGGCAGTTAGAAGTGGTGTAGAACGGCGGAGTCGCGGGAAATACGAGCGGCTCGGTAGGCGATACCGGCAGAAAGCCGATACCGGCGAGGGTTTCCTCAGAAGCGAATCCTCAGTGCCTCGTCCCGGCACCGAAGATGAAGGCTATTTAAGCAGACGCAACGTATGACAAGCTGTTGGGGTGGAAATCCGCGCTGTGGAGTCGACCGCGCCGAGCCTCGTATTTGAGATCCGGAGGGTCCGTACGCGCCAGGAACTGGCCGCTGCGATGGCCCTGCGGTACGAGGTCTTCTGCGTCGAACAGGGCGTCCCGCGCAGCGAGGAGCGCGACGGTCGCGACTACGACGCGCTGCATCTGATCGCCGTCAGCGACGACAAGCTGATCGCCACCTGCCGGCTGGTGTTCGTCGGTACGACCGTGCAGTTCAGCCGGCTGGCGGTGGCTCGGGAGTACCGCCGCCACGGCGTTGCCGCGGCGATGCTCAGGGTCTCCGACCAGGAGACGCTGGCCGGCGGCGCCAACCGGCTCGTGCTGCACGCCCAGACCTACGCCCGGTCCCTGTATGAGGCAGCGGGCTATGTGCCTCGCGGCCGCGAGTTCACCGAGGCCGACATCGAGCACATCGCGATGGAGAAAGTGCTCTGAGGGCACTGGTCCAGCGCGTCGCCCGGGCGGCGGTCAGCGTCGACGGCGAGCAGGTCGCGAGCATCGGAGACGGACTGCTGGTGCTGCTCGGCGTCCACCTCGACGACGGCCCCGACCAGGCCGACGAGCTCGCCGACAAGGTCCGGCAGCTGCGGATCTTCGCGGACGCCGACGGCCGCATGAACGACCCGCTGGGGGAACGCGAGGTCCTCTGCGTCAGTCAGTTCACGCTCTACGGCGACACCGCTCGGGGCAACCGGCCGAGTTACACGGAGGCGGCGCCGGGACCGCAGGCCAAGCCGCTCTACGAGCGTTTCTGCGAGCGCCTCGGCGCAAAGCGGGGGGTGTTCGGAGCGCACATGCAGGTCGAGCTTGTCAACGACGGACCGGTGACGTTGCTGCTCGAACGCCGCGAACGCCGATAATTGCCGCGACGATGGAGGTCGGCTACCGCTTTCTGTTCTCGCAGCTGGTCCGGCGGGAGCTGCGCCAGAAGTACAAGGGCTCGGCGCTCGGCGTGCTCTGGTACGTGGTCAATCCGCTGGTGCTGATGGGCGCCTACACGCTGATGTTCGGCATCGTCCTGAAGTCGCAGAGGATCCCGGACTACCCGCTGTTCCTGATGGTGGCGCTCGTCACCTGGACGTTCTTCCAGTCGGCGGTGATGGCCGCCGCCGACTCCCTGATCCTCCAGGGCAGCCTGATCCGCAAGGCCGCGTTCCCGCGCGAGGCGATCCCCGCGGCGACGGTCACCGTCCAGCTCGTGACGCTGTCAGTCGTGCTGACGCTCGTATCGGTGATCACCGTCGCGATCCGCGGCACCCTCAGCCCGTGGCTGTTGCTGGCTCCGGTCGTGGTGCTGCTGCTGTACGCGTTCGTCCTCGGCCTGGGGATGGCCGTGTCGGTGCTGCACGCGTACTACCGCGACGTCCTACCGGTGCTGAGCGCGCTGCTGCTCCCGTGGTTCTTCATCACCCCGATCTTCTTCGAGCCCTCCCAGAACGCGTATCTGGCGCGGCACCACGCGCTCGACGTGATCCTCAACTGGGTCAACCCGATGGCGCCGTTCGTCGAAGCGCTGCGCGCGATCATCTATGGCGGCTCCGGGCCGGGCGCGGGGCGGATGCTCTACTGCGTGATCGCCGCGATCGTGATGCTGATCGGTGGGAGGCTCGTGTTCCGGGCGATGGAGGGTGAGCTGGCGGTGGTCCTGTGAGCCGCGCACCGGACCCGGTCGGACCGGGGGAGATCGTCCTCGATCACGCGACCCGCAGCTTCGACGTCCGCGCCGACGCGGCTGGCACGCTCCGCGGTCTGCTCGGCAGCCGCAACGACTCGGGCCCACCCCCGGTTCCGGCGCTCAGCGACGTGACGCTCCACGTCAGCCGCGGTGAGACCGTCGGCATGATCGGTCGCAACGGCGCCGGCAAGACCTCACTGCTGAAGGTGCTGGCCGGAATCATTCCGCTGCACTCCGGTCGTGCCCAGTGCGGCGGCCGGGTCGTCTCGCTGCTGGAGCTGGCGGCTGGGTTCAGCCGGGACTTCTCGGGCCGGGAGAACATCTATCTCCAGGGCGCTCTGTTCGGCTTCGACAAGGCGCAGATCGACCAGCGGCTCGAGCAGATCATCGCCTTCTCGGAGCTCGGTCACTTCATCGAGGTCCCGGTACGCACCTACTCGCAGGGGATGCTGCTGCGGCTCGGCTTCTCAATCGCGGTCCACCTCGACGCTGACGTGATGCTGATCGACGAGGTGCTGGCCGTTGGTGACGAGGGCTTCCAGCGCAAGTGCCTGAAGCTGATCGCAGAGCGGATCTCATCGGGTGCGACGCTGCTGCTCGTCTCCCACGACCTCGGCTCGATCGAGCGGGCCTGCCGGCGGGTGATCGTGCTCGACCACGGCCGCGTCCAATTCGACGGCCCCGTGGCCGACGGCATTGCGTTCTATCTCGCGATGGTGGCCCAGGACAGCGAGACCCCGACGGCCGAGCCCGCTTGGGAGCAGGCATGAGCACGCCCGAGGACGCGCTGGAGCGCGCTCGGGCAGCCGCCGCGGAGATGCGCGCCACCGGCGCCTACGCGGACCTCGAACCGAGCCGGCCCGGTCCGCCGCGCCCCGCGGAGGCCAACCGCCGCCTGGCGGAGTGGGCAGTCGTCGAACCCGATCTGCGGGTGGTTCGCTCGACCCGCCCCTGGGGTGCGCCGATCACCTATCTCAAGCGCGGGCTGCTGCGTCTCCTGGTCCAGTACCACACCCAGCTGCTCGGCGATCAGGCTCGCTTCAACCTGCTGTTGCTGCACTACGTCAAGCAGCTCGAGGCCCGCGTCGCCGACCTCGAGAAGAAGCTCGAGGTCGCCCAGGACGGCGAGAAGTGAGCATCGTCGTCCACCAGCTGTTGTCGGGCGCCGGAAACCACGATGCGATCACCACCGAGGCGACCGTATTCCGCTCGTACTTCACGCGGTGGGGCTGGCGAGGGACCGACCACGCCTACAGGCTGGGCCCGAGCCTGAGCGCTCGGATCACCTCAGCCGAGAAGCTGCGGGCGGCGCCCGACGACGTGATCCTGCTGCACCACTCGGCCGGCTGGCCGGTCCTCGATGAGCTCCTGGACATGCCGAACCCAAAGCTGCTGCTCTACCACAACGTCACCCCGCCGGAGTGGCTCTGGGAGTACGCGCCGATCGTCTCCGCGCACTGCGCCGCCGGTCGCGAACAGCTGCGCGAACTGGTGCCGGCCGCGACCGTGACCGCGGCGGACTCCGGCTTCAACGCCCTGGAGCTGGAGCAGTACGGCGGCTCGGACACCGTCGTGCTCCCCTTACTGCTCGAAACTGAACGGCTCGGTCCGCCCGTCCCGTTGGACGGGCGATCACCGGCGGCGGATTCCGGGCCTCCGACGATCCTGTTCGTCGGTCGCCTGTCCCCGCACAAGCGTCAGGACGAGCTGATTCGTGTCTTCGCCCAGTACCGACGCCACCGCCGGCCGGACGCGAAGCTGTCGCTGGTCGGCGATCCGATCAGCGACTCGTTTCGCGCCCACCTGCGGCATCTTGCTGACGCTGAGGCTCCGGGGGCGGTCTCGATCGAGTCGGGGATTCCCGATGCGGAGCTTGCCGAGCGCTACCGTTCCGCATCCGTGTTTCTGTGCCTGTCGGAGCACGAGGGGTTCTGCATCCCCGTCGTCGAGGCGCTTCGCTTCGGGCTACCGGTGATCTCACGTCCGGAAGGCGCGATTCCCGAGGTGGCCGGTGACGCGGCCGTTTTCGTTCCCGACCGTGATCCGGCCGTGATCGCCGAGCTGCTGCACGTCGTTGTCGGTGACACCGACCTGCGGGCCGAGCTGCGCCGCCGTGGCGCGGCGCAGCTCGCGAGTTTTGACCCCGAGGCGATCGCCGGCCGGCTGCGTGATGCCGTCGAGCGAGCGGCCGCCGCAGCGAGGCGATGAGCGCACTCGCGCCCAGTCGTCGAGCGCTGCGCGGCCCCGCCTGGATCCGCGAGCCCGCGCTCGTCGTGCCGGCGCTCGTTGCCGTGATCGCGGCTGGACTTGCCGGGATCAGCCACAGCCACCACCTCGGCGGCCTGCCCGGGTTGATCCGTGGCTCGGCCGCCTCGTTGATCCTGTTCCTGGTCTGTGGGGAGGCGCTTGGCCGGTGGTTGACGCCGGCGCCGTGGCGGCGACTGTGCTGGTTCTTCGCGCTGCCACTCGGGGCGGTCGCGAGCGGCCTGGTGCTGATGGCGTTCGGGGTTGCGCACGTGCCGCTGCGCGTCAGCCTGTGGGTCACGCTGGCGCTGGGACTGGCGGCGAGCTGGTGGGTGCGACGTCATCCACAGGCGCACGACAGCGCCCCGGCACAGCCCGCGGCCTCCGGATCGGCGCCCGGGGCGCTGCTCACCGACCGTCGCTCGCTGCTGGCATGGGCGGTTGTGCTGGCGATCGTCTTCTGCGTCGCGCTGATCCCCGCCGGGCGGACCAACGGCGACACGATCTACGGCCAGAACCCCGACGCCAGCCAGGTCGTCGGGATCGCGGTGCTGTTCCAGCACGTGCCTCCGACGGCGACCGACGACGCGCTGCCACTCGACGTGGTTCCGCAGGAGTGGCGGTTCCGCTACCCGATCTTCTATCCGCTGGCGGCTGCTTCCAGCCTCTCCCATTTCGATCCGATCCGGGTGTTCCCGGCGATGGTGGCGCTGCTGGCGGTGATCGCGGTGCTCGGCTTTGCGCTGCTGGCGGTCGCGTTCCTCGGCGCCCCAAAGGCGGCCGGACCAGCCGTGGCGGCGGTGCTCGGCTTCTCCTGGGTCGTCCAATACCTCGCGTGGCATCCGTACTGGAACCAGATGTGGGGCCTGGCGCTGATGCCCTACACGCTGCTGTTCGGCTGGAAGGCCGCCCGTGACTGGGACGGCCGCTCGGTGCTGCTGTGCGTGCTGTTCCTGCTGGCGCTGTGGTTCGCGTATCCGCTGGCGTTGCCGTATCCCGTCGTGATCCTCGTCGCGCTCGTGATCGCCTACTGGCGCAAGCCGACGATGCCACGGGTCGCGGGTCCGCGCGCGTGGCTGGCGGTGGTCGTCGGTCTGTGCCTGCTGCTGCCGGCGGTGGTCGGCAGCATCCTCAAGCTCAAGGAGGCGATCAGCCAGCTGCTGACGCCCGGCAGCGACCTGTGGGGTGGCGATATCACCCACTTCATCTCGTTCGGGCATTTCGTCGGCACCGGCGGTGACATCGTCGCGGCGCTGGCGGTGGCGGCCGTGGCGGCGTTCGGCCTGCCGGGGCTCGAGCGCCGCGCGGCGCTCGCGCTCGGGCTGGTGCTGAGCGCGCTGTGCCTGCTCGACCTGCGGTTCCGGCTCGTCTCAAGCGGCCCGTACATGGACTTCAAGCATCTGTCGTTCGTCGGAACGCTGGTGCTGACCCTCGCCGCCAGCGCGGTGCTGCGACTGATCTGGTCGCGCTCCCGGTTGACGCTACTCGGAGCCGCGCTCGCGATCGCGTGGACGGTACCGGCGCTGCGGCTTGATCGCGCCAACGCGATCGCCCAGCAGCAGCAGGTGACGGCCGCGATGTTCCAGATCCGCGACTGGGCGGCGAAGCTGCCCGCCGGTGCGTCGGTCAGCGTCGATGTGCCGGCCTCGGACGGCGGCGCGCAGCTGTGGGCCGTGTACATGCTGGGTGATCACCCGGTCAATTCGCCGACACCGGTGATCGGCACGACCTACGCCTACGCCCCGAAGGGCGGGCGCGCGGATTACTCGCTCGACCTGCGCTACTACCCGAACGTCGATCCGGCCGTGAAGCGACCGTTCCCGCCGGGCTTTGCGACCGTCGAGCCGCCGGTGTTCGTCAACGGCCAGTTCGTGCTGCGACGGATCCTCTGGCCGAAGCAGCTTGACTGGTACCCGCAGACCGCCTCGACGAAGCTGACCGAGGTCGGTTGAGGTGGTGCGCCAACGGGCGCACCCCCAAACTCAGCGATCAGGGTGCTCGGTGCGCTCGCGCGCCTCGGCGAGCACCCGCGTGAGGAACACCGGGTTGCCGAGCAGATACCGCCGCCACATCCGCTGTGGCTCGATCGCCAGGCGGAAGATCCACTCGAAGCCGTTGTCGGCCAGCCAGCGCGGTGCGCGCGGAGTGTGGCCGGAGACGTAATCGAACAGGGCGCCCACGGTCCACACGACGGCGCCATCGAGCGCGTCGGCGTAGCGGTCGACCCACAGCTCCTGCTTGGGCGTGCCCATTCCGACGAGCACGATCGATGCCGGGTGCGCGTTGATGTCCTCGATCACGCGGTCGTTGTGGGGCGAGTCGAGCTCGAAGAAGCCGTGGTGAGCGCCGACGACGTCGAGTTGCGGATACCAGCGCCGCAGACGCGCGGCGGCCTCACGGGCGATCGGAGGCTCCGAACCGAGCAGGTAGATCTGCTGGCCCGTCAGCTCGCACAGCGTCGCCAGATCCCAGATCCAGTCGGCACCGGTCATCCGGTGGGGCACCGGCAGTCCGAGCGCCCGGGCGGCGAGCCGGACGCCGTAGCCGTCGCAGTAGACCATGTCGGCGCGGCCGAGCGCCCGCGCCAGACCGGGGGTCGAGCGGGACTGGTTGACCACGTGCGCGTTGACGTACATGACCCGCCGGGTTCGCCGCTCGGCGGCCCAGTTCGAGATCGTCGCCAGCATCTGATCCGGCTGAGCCAGGTCGATGTCGATGTCGAAGATCGACGACGCCGGCCGCTGCTCGTTGGACGGCGGCTGCAGGTCTTCTGTCAGGGAGTAGGCGGGGGCTGCCACGGGGATCAGATGGTACGCGGGTCAGGCAACAGCGGGGGTAGGTACGGTGCGCACCGTGACCATCGGGTTGATCAGCGTGATCGTGCGGGTCCGCGACGAAGCCGCCGCGCTGGATCACTGCCTCGGGTTGATCCGCTCCCAGACGGTCCCCGGGGAGGAGCCGGTGGAGCTGATCGTCGTCGACACCGAGTCTGCGGACGGCAGCGCCGCGGTGGCTGAGCGGCACGGTGCGCGTGTCGTGCCGATCTCGCTTGATGCGTTCAGCTTCGGGCGCGCCTTGAACCGTGGGGCGGCGGCCGCGACCGGCGAGGTGCTCGTGTCCCTGTCGGCCCACGCGTTCCCGCTCGACGAGGAGTGGCTCGGCCGAGTCGCGGCTGCCTTCTCCGACCCGACGGTCGCGTGTGCGTGCGGCGAGCGGCTCACGCCGGAAGGGAAGGCCCTGCGGGCGGCGGTCCGATACGACGCCGGCGTCGCGGCGCGGTGGCCGGCATGGGGCTACGCCAACGCCGCCGGGGCGTTCCGCAGGTCGCTGTGGCAGCGGCGCGGGTTCCGGGAGGACCTGCCCGGCTGTGAGGACAAGGAGTGGGGCCGCTGGGCCGTGTCGGAGGGCTATGTGTGCCTGCTCGACCCGGCGCTGATCGTCGATCACGACCACACCCACGACCCGGTTCTGTCGATGTATCAGCGTGCCCGTCGGGAGGCTGAGGGGTACGCGATGTTCCTCCCGCCTGCTGATGTCCCGGCCCCCGGGTCGGTCGGGGAGTTGGTGGCGTCCTGGTGGAACGACACCCAGTTCTACGACTCCCGGGTGCGTGCGCGGCTCTCGCACCGGCGGGCCGCGTCGCTCCTGGGTGCCTGGCGTGGTCGGGCGGCCGGAACGCTCAAACCCGCTTAACGCTCGGAGCCGCATAACGCTCGGAGCCGCATAACGCTCGGAGCCGCTGAGCGGAGTGGTACCGCTCACGGCGGCGATGAAGACAGCCACGCGGTACATCGACGGCTGTGGCGGTCCCAGGGGACGTTGATCGCCCGGTTCGGCGGTCCCCCGGAACGACCCAGCGTCGGGGGGGTGGGTCGATTAAGTCCGGACAGGCCGTAGTTTCTCGACCCACCCCTCCCCGGAACGACCCAGCGCCGGGGGGTGGGTCGATTAAGTCCGGACAGGCCGTAGTTTCTCGACCCACCCCTCCCCGGAACGACCCAGCGCCGGGGGGTGGGTCGATTAAGTCCGGACAGGTCGTAGTTTCTCGACCCACCCCCGGAGCACGGCCGTCAGGACTAGGGTGGTCAGCTCCGTGTCGCCGTGACGACCATCGCGGTGTAGCGGACCGGGATCGTGCCGCCAGCTGCATCGATCGCGGCGCCGATTCCGTCGAGCAGGGCGTTCAGCCGGTCGGGCTCGAGCAGACTGTGGCCGCCGAACGTGGGGACCTGGTCGAGCCACTCGGCGCGGGTGTAGGTGCGGTCCCAGTCGAAGCGCCATTGCTCCGGCTCGCTGAACAACGCTGTGTCGCGGATTCCGTCGGCGGCCCGTTCGCAAAATGCGGCGTAGGCGGCGGCTGGTCCGCCCGCTGACCCACCCGCGCTGAAGGGTGTGTCAGGGGTCACTCGCTGGTACACGTTCGCGATCGCCTCCGTGAGCTCCGGCGGTTGCTCGGCGGCGTTCCAGTAGACGGCCAACCTCCCGCCGGGCACGAGCGCCTCGGCTGCCCGCTGCGGGCCGATGGCAGGGTCGATCCAATGCCAGGTCATGCCGGCGCTGATCACATCGAAGGTGCGGCCGCCAGCGTCCCACTCCTCGAACGCCGCGACCTCCACGTCGACCCCAGTCATCCGTGCAAATGCGGCCATTCGGGGGTCGACCTCGACCCCCAGCACGGTGCATCCGGCGCCGGCGAACTGCCGCGCTGCGATCCCGGTGCCGCATCCGACGTCAAGTACACGCCTGCCCGGGCTCGCGCTGATGATCGCGGTGATCATCGCTGGTGGGTAGCGTGGCCGCGCCCGGTCGTAGCGCTCGGGGTTGGCCCCGAAGGACTCGGCCATCGCGCGGGCGCGGTGCGGCTGGTGAGCCTCCGACGGTCCGGGTAAAGTGGGCATATGCCCACCTTAGTGGGCAAACGCCCACTAAGCAAATGCCCACCGGAACCCCGATTCGTGATGTCCGCGCGCAGCTGTTCGCCGCCGCCGAGCGCATCCTCTGGCGGGATGGGCCGAGCGCGCTGACCAGTCGGGCAGTGACGATGGAGGCCGGCTGCGCCAAAGGCGTCCTGCACCGTCATTTCGCAGACTTCGATGCCTTCCTGGCACAGCTCGTGCTCGACCGGCTGGCGCGGCTCGAGCGCGACGCTGAGGCACTGCAGGCAAGCGCGGGTGCCGACACGGTGGTCGGGAATCTCGCAGCAGCAGTGGTGGCGGTGTTCGACCCGTTGGCGTTCGGGATGCTCGCGCTCGTGACCTCGCGGCGCGAGCTGCTGGCGCGGCTCCGGCCGGCGACCCCGAGTGGGATCCCGCTGATGACCGAGGCGACGCTGATGATCGCGGCCTACCTGGTCGCCGAGCGGAACCTTGGCCGGCTGGCGCCGCACGCCGATGTCGACACGCTCGCACCGATGCTCGTCGGCACCGCCCACCTCCGGTTCGCGGGGCAGGGAACGACCGAGGTTCCGCAGGAGGAGGCGGTCCGCCTCGTTGAGGCCGTGATCGGCCCGGCGCTGCGCTGATCGTCAGCTCGGCGGCTTGAGGCCGTGATCGGCCCGGCGCTGCGCTGATCGTCAGCTCGGCGGCTTGAGGGCCGTGATCGGCCCGGCGCTGCGGTGAGGCTCAGCGGGGCGGTTTCAGGCCGAACGGGACCCGCGTGACCCGCCGGCGCGCCTGCACGAGCCGGCGCTGGCGCAGCGCCTCGCCGAGACGGCTGAACGCCTCAGCGTACCCGGCCAGCAGCTCGCGCTCGACGAGAACCGCATAGCCCAGCGCCGCAACCTCGTACACGAGAAGTGGGACCAGGTCCCGGAGCAGGTCAGGCACCGAGTCGTTCTTGACGAGCATCAGCAGACGATTGCGGAACTGGGTGCGGCGATCGACCGGTGTGGCGCGCGCGCGGGTCGTCGGCGAGTAGGTGCGGATGTGATGGACGGTCGCCTCGGGCGCATACCAGGAGCGCCAGCCCAGCAGCTGCGCGCGCCACGAGAGGTCCGCGTCGCAGCCCCAACCCGGCATGTTCTCGTCGAAGTAAGCGCCATCGATCGCGCAGTCGGCCAGGGCGCGTGATCGCCACACCGCCGCGGCACCATCGGCCCCGAACACGAACCCCGCCCGGTTGAACGCCGATGCCGGCTGGGCGTGCCCGATCAGTCCGTTCTTGCGGCGACGGTCAAACGACATGCCGGCGGCGTCGAGCAGCTCGAGCCGCTCGCCGGCAGATGGGCCGAGGGTCCGAATCAGCTTCGGCGCAACCGAACCGAGCCCGGGATCGGATTCCAGCGCGGCGACGCACGTCCTCAGGTATCCGGGCGCGACGAACGTGTCGGCTTGCAGCAGCGCGATCGCGTCGACCGAATCGATCAGCTCTCCCAGGCCGGCGTTCATCGCCTCCGTGTACGGGACCCGGACCGGCAGCTGCAGCCTGCGCACGCCGAGCACGGCGCTGAGCGCCGCAGTGCTGTCGGACGAGGCGTTATCGATCACCAGGCCGTCGTCGAACCCCTCCGCCAGGGCCGCGGCCAGGGCGAACTCGAGCAGCGCCGCCTCGTCGGTCGAGAGGATCACAAACGCCGTTCTCACAGGAGCTCACGGTACGCGGCGATTGTCGCGTCGGCCGCCCTGTCCCAGCTGAACGCGGCCGCTCGGGCCCGCACCACGGCCGCCTGGCGGTTCCGCTCCGCAGGGAACGACAGCAGCGGACGCAGCACCGACACCAGCTCGGAGACGTCATCCGGTTCGAAATACAGGGCGGCGTCGCCGCCGGCCTCGGGGAGTGCGCCCGCTCGGGCGAGCGCGACCGGCACGCCGCGGCGCATCGCGTCGAGTGCGACCAGCCCGAAACCCTCGTACACGCTGGGAACGACCAGCGCGTCGGCGCCGCGGATCAGAGCGTCGAGATGGGCATCGTCAACGAACCCGGCGAACGAGACGGGCGCACCCGCCGCCAGCCGGCGCAGCGCCGGGCCACTGCCGCAGTCGGCCCCGGCGAGCACCAGGCGGTGGGGCATCCCCTGCTTGTGCAGACGTGCGAACGCCTGCACGAGCACGCCGAGGTTCTTCTTCGGTCGCAGGTCTCCGGCGGCCAGCAGATACGGACCGGCTGGGGGTGGCAGCGGTCCCTCCGGGAGCGCCGGCGCCTCCGGGATCACGCGGATCCGTGCACGCGGGAGCCGGTAGCGCTGCTCGATGTCGAGCGCGGTGAACTCCGATGGGCAGATCACCAAATCCGCGGAATGGACGCAGCGCGGGACGAGCGCTCGGTACTTGCGTTCGGTTCTGGCCGGCATGTCACCTGGGATCGCCTCGAAGGCGAGGTCATGCACCGTCACGATCCCACGGCAGCCGCGGCGCAGCGGCAGGAACGAGTCGGGTCCGTGGATCAGGGCGGCGCGTCTGATCCGGGCCCTCACCGGCAGGCCCAGCTGCTCGAACAGCACCTCCGGGCCGCGCATGCCCGTCGGCACTGCCCACAACCGCAGGTCATCGGGGAAGCGTCGGTTGAGCGCGTCGAGCAGGTGCTTGACGTAGACGCCCGAGCCATGCGGCATCGGTGCGAACGCATCCCGGGCGTCGAACGCGATCAGCGAGCTCATCCGCGCCGGCGAGGGGACTGCAGCGCCCGATCGTAGGTGTCCCAGGTCGCTGCGGCTGCGTCGGCCCAGGTGAATCGTGGCGCCGGCGGGGCCGGACGCTGCGCGGCCTCGGCGGCGGCCACCAACCCGTCGAGATCATCGACCGCGCAGAACACCGCGCTGCCCGCGAGTGCCTCGCGCAGAACCGGCAGATCACTGCAGACGACCGGGGTGCCGCAGGCGAGCGCCTCGACCGCCGGAAGCCCGAAGCCCTCGTCGTCCGACGGGAACACCAGCGCGTGCGCGCCGGTGTAGATCGCGGCCAGCTCATCGTCGTCGACGAGGTCTGTGAGGATCACGTCCGGCAGCTCCCGCGCCCACTGCGCCGTCGGGCCCGCCAGCACGAGCGGCATCGAACGCCTCGCCCGCGTCAGCGCCGCGACCCGCTTGCGCGGGTCTGGGGTGCGCAGGCCACCGACCCACAGCAGGTACTGCTGCGGCAGTCCATAGCGCTCCCGGACGAGTTCCACCTCAGAGGCGGGCCGCGGCCACATCGCCGGTGCGGCGGCCTCCGGGATCACGTCGATCCGCCCGGCGGGGATCAGCAGCTCACGGATCGCGTCGTCAGCGACGTGGTGTGACGGGACGATGATCCGGGTCGCGCGCTGTACCGCCAGGTACCGGAGGCGAAACCGCACCCCCGTACGGAGATACTCGCCGCGGCGCTTCAGCGGGACCAGATCGTGAAGCGTGACGACCGTCGGCACGGCCGCGCGCAGCGGCGCCCCTTCGATCCACGGGGCATGGAACACGTCGTGGCGCCGGGGCCGGGGAGTATGGGTCTCCGAGACCTCGCCCGGGTGCGCGGCGACGAGCGCCTCGAGCAGGCACCGCGAGTAACGGCCGACCCCACGGGCATCGCGGCCGGGCCGGCTGTCGAACGCGACCCTCACAAGCCGACCCTCTGCGACACGCGGCTCATGACGCCACCAGCAGCTGCTCCACGCGATCGACGTAGCCCTCGGTCGCGAACCGGCGTGCGTGCTCGCGCGCGGCCGCACCCATCTCCGCGCGGCGCGAGAGCACCTCGGCGATCGCCGCCGCCAGCCGGGCCGGATCTCCCGGCGGGACGAGCCGTCCGGTGACGCCGTCAACCACGACCTCCGGGAGCCCGTCGACGGCGGTCGCGACGACCGGGGTGCCGACCGCCATCGCCTCGGCCAGAACCGTGCCGAACGGCTCGGCATGGGACGGCAGCACGAGCACGTCAAGATGCCGCATCAGGCCAGGCGCGTTGTCGACCCATGGGACGTGGTCGATCGCCGCTGCGTGGGCCTCGCGCAGCACCGTCTCGGTGTAATCCGGCGCGGTCCCGTAGGGCTCATCGCCGATCAGCACGATTCGGGCATCGGGGTGGGCGGCTCTGATCGCCGGCGCGGCCCGGACCAGATCGAGCACGCCCTTGCGCGGTTCCAGTCGGCCCACGAAGCCGATCACGGGCCCGCCCGGCGACCACGGCGCCGCCGCGGCCGGGGGATCGAGGTCGACCGGCAGGTACACCACCACCGGTCCAAGCGCCGGGTTCAGCGTCGTGACGCGATCGGCGACGGCCTGGGAATCGGCGAGGATGATGTCCGCCAGGCGCCACAACGGCGACGCCGCCTCGACCATGTCGTGCAGGTGCAGCACCGTCCGCGCGGGCGTGAGGATCCCAACCGCCGGCAGCAGGCGCCCGCTGACGCCGCCGTTGAGGTAGACGACGTCGGCGCCGCGAGCGAGGAGCCGTGCCCGGGGAAACGACGCGAGCGCCCGCAGGCCCTGGCGGGCGCCGATGCCACCGAGCGGCAGGACCACGTGGGCGTAGCCGGCCGCGGTTGATTGGCGGGCCAACGGGCCCGCCGTCGGGGTGCTCACGGTCAGTTCCCAGCCACGCCCGTGCAGCCCGGCGAGCAGGCGCAGCAGCGTTGTCTCGGCGCCGCCGGGATGGTCCACCGGGTTGATCGCCACCAGCCGCCCCCTCATTCACGGGCCAGCGTATAGCGTGCGATCGGCGAGAGTTCTCGGACGCCCACGGGTTTGAGCAGGTGAATGGGGCACCTCTCCTTAAGCGGATCCTATTGGCGAGCGGACGGCGCTCGGCTCCGGACGCTTCTACCATTGCGCCCCGTGCACCGTGGGATCACAAGGATGGTGCGGACCGCGGTCGTGCTCGCGTCCGCCTGCGCGGCGCTGGTTGCCCTGCCCGGGAGCGCAGCTGCCTTCAGCAAGGCCGTGTGGGGTCCGGTGACCCGTGACGGTGTGGCGCAGTTCCCGCTGTATAAGGAGCTCGGGGCCAAGATCTATGAGGACGATCTGTATTGGAACCAGGTCGCTCCGACGCAGCCGGCGAACCCGACGAACCCCAATGATCCGGCGTATCAGTGGCCGGCGGGGGTGTCGCAGGCGATCCAGCTCGCCAGCCAGGATCACATGCAGGTGATGCTGCAGATCATCGATGCGCCGTCATGGGCCAACGGCGGCCATAGCGATCCGGCGTATGCGCCCACGATCCCGGAGCAGTTCGCACAGTTCGCTGAGGCTGCGGCGAGGAAGTACAGCAATGTGCACCTGTGGATGATCTGGGGTGAGCCGACCAAGGCGGGCAACTTCGAGCCCGAGCTCTCTGCGGTCCCGGACCATCCGCTTGACAGTGCGGAGGCGGTCGCACCGCATCTGTACGCGCAGATCCTCAACGACTCCTACGGGACCTTGAAGTACGTGAGCAGGCGGAATCTGGTGATCGGCGGTAATACGTTCACGACCGGACAGGTCGATACGGAGCAGTGGCTCGACAATCTCAAGCTTCCGAACGGCAAGCCACCGCGGCTGGATATGTGGGGCCACAACCCGTTCAGCTACCAGACCCCGACGTTCACGAACGAGGCGAACCCGTTCGGCGAGATTCAGTTCGCGAATCTCCCGTCGCTCGAGGGCTGGCTGAAGAGGATCTACAAGCGCACGGTTCCGCTGTTCCTGTCGGAGTTCGAGATCCCGACGCAGTCCGATGACACCTTCAACTTCTGGGTCAATCCGGCCCTCGCCGGGACCTGGGTCAAGGAGATCCTCCGCGAGTGCCGGGCGAACAGCCGCTGGATCTACGCGCTGGGCTGGATCAACATCTACGACGATCTGCCGGAGGAGTCAGGGGGTCTGCTGACCGAGAACGCCGTGCCGAAGCCGGACTTCTACACCTTCAAGAACGGCTGATCGGCAGTAGCGTTCGGCGCGCCGTGCGCGTGCTGATCGACATCACCTACTCGCTGCGTGCGCCCCGCTCGGGCACCGCGGTCTACCTCGATCGGCTGGTGGCGGCGTTGCACGAGCTCGGCGGCGTCGAGCCGATTCCCGTCGCCAACACGGTCCGCCGGCCGCCGGCCGGGGGCGGTCTCGGGAGCATGGCCAATCTTGTCGCGGATCTGAGGTGGTCAATGGTCGAGCTCCCGCGGATGGCCCGGTCGGTGAGGGCGGACGTGATCCACCATCCGCTGCCCGCCGTCTCTCGCGGCCGTGGTCTCGGGCAGGTGGTGACGGTCCACGACCTGGCGTTCGCGACACTCCCGGGAGCGTTCGCGCAGGGGTACGGAACGTATGCCCGCAACGCGCATCGGCTGGCGGCTCGACGCGCGGGAGCGGTGGTGGCCGTGAGCGCGACCACCGCTGAGGAGATCCGGTCGCGGTGGGCCGTGCCCGATCGGCGGATCGTGGTGGCCCC
Source organism: uncultured Conexibacteraceae bacterium (assembly GCA_963778315.1). Taxonomy (GTDB): domain Bacteria; phylum Actinomycetota; class Thermoleophilia; order Solirubrobacterales; family Solirubrobacteraceae; genus Palsa-465. The sequence goes on from CAVZTZ010000003.1 coordinate 405,061, forward strand.
GCACGGGCCCGGGCAGGAACTCGTCGTGGGCGAGCGGGGTCTCGAGCACTTCCTGTACGTGGGGGACGTGGAGCCGCGCAAGGATCTCCCGACGCTGCTGGCGGCCTACGCTCAGTACCGTCGCTTGGTCGAGCGCCCGTTGGCGCTCGTCCTGGCCGGGCCGGCGTCCCTGATCGGGGCCGCGGCGGCCGCGCCCGGAGTCTCGGTCGAGGTCGATGTCTCGACCGAGCGGCTCGGGCGGTTGCACGCGGGCGCCGCGGCGCTCGTGCATCCGTCGCGGCATGAGGGGTTCGGGCTGACGGTCCTCGAGGCGATGACATGCGGAACACCGGTGATCGCCGCTCGCAGCGCGGCGGTGCTCGAGGTCGGCGGGGATGCAGTGTGTTACGTGGAGGTGGGGGATGCGGCGGCGCTGGCAGCGGCGCTCGTTTCGGTGGGCGAATCGGCGCCCCTCCGCGCGCGGTTGGCGTCGCTGGGCACCGAACGCGCCCAGCTGTTCTCCTGGGCCGCCTGCGCACGTGCGCACCGGGACGCCTACTCTCTGGCAATGATGGGCAACGTCGTATGAAGATCGCGATCCTGGGAACGCGGGGGATTCCTGCGTCCTACAGCGGGTTTGAGACCGCCGTCGAGCAGCTCACGGAGCGCCTGACGGCACGTGGCCACGAGGTCACGGTCTACTGCCGCCCGCACGTCGTCGACCGCGCGCTGACGACATATAAGGGCGCGCAGCTCGTGCACCTGCGCACGATCCAGAACAAGTACCTCGACACGTTCGTGCACACGTTCCTGTCGGCCGTCCATACCGCGCGGGTGACGAAGCCGGACGTGGCGCTGTTCTTCATCGCCGGCAACAGCCCCCTGTGCCTGATCACGCGCTGGGCGTCGATCCCGGCCGTGATCAACGTCGACGGTCTCGACTCCGATCGTGAGAAGTGGCCGGCGATGGCCAAGTCCTACCTGCGGTTCGCCGAAAGTGCCGCCCCGCGCTGGTCAGACAAGGCGATCACCGACTCGCACGTGGTCGCCGAGATCTTCGAGCGCCGCTACGGACGTCGCATCGGCGTCGTCCCCTACGGCGTCGAGGACCCGGGACACGGCGGCACCGAGACACTCGAGCGGCTCGGACTGGAGCCGCGCAAGTACATCCTGTTCGTGGGACGCCTCGAGCCCGAGAACAACCCGCATCTGCTGGTCGATGCGTTCAGCCGGATCGGCGCCGCCAAGGCCCGTGGCATGAAGCTCGTGATCGTCGGTGGCGCGCCCTACGCCGACGACTACATCCGCCAGGTGTGGCGCACGGCGGACCCGCGCGTGGTGTTCCCCGGATACGTGTTCGGGCGGGGTTACTGGGAACTCCAGCACCACGCCTACGCGTTCTGCGCTCCGACCGAGGTCGGAGGCATGCACCCGGTGATCCTCGAGGCGATGGCCGCCGGCAACTGCGTGCTCGTCAACGACCACCCGCCGAATGTCGAGACGGTCGGTGACGCCGGCGTCTACTTCTCGGGGGCTGGCGGAGCCGATGACCTCACGGTGCAGCTGGAGCGGTTGCTCGACCACCCGGAGCTCGTCGCCGATTACCGCCAGCGTGCGCTGGCGCGCGCCGAGCAGTTCTCCTGGGACGCGGTCACCGACGAGTACGAGCGGCTGCTGCTGTCCGTCTGTGAGGCTCAGCGGCCGGGGCGGCTACCGCAGGACCTGCTGTACGCGGACGAGCATCTGTCCGGGGTCGCCTGAGGCATGATTCGGGTCTGAGTCGCTGACGGCGGTGTCCTCAGGCGGCGCGACAGCCGGCGCGGCACCGACCGAGGCGATTATCTGGCCAGAACCGGCACGGCGCGGCTATGCAGCGTCCCGAACGACGTCTTCCAGGTCGTGCGGACGTAGCCGTTGCCGGGCAGCTTGAGCGAGTCGGTGAAGTAGCCGCTTGACGCCTTCCCCGTCGTGACGGTCCCGAGGGTCTTGTACGAGCCCTTCGAGGGCTTCCACTGGATCGAGATCGTCGCCGACTTGTCGGCGTCCGCCGGGCGGGCCTGACCCCAGATGAAGGTCCGGGTACCGGCCGTGAAGTGGGTGTTCGGGATCCAGATCGGCATCCGGTACGCGTCGAATGACGGCTTGGGTGTGCCGTTCAGGTACAGCAGGCCGGTCTGGAAGGTGTCCCAGTAGTCGTACTGGTTGGGCTGGTAGTCGGGGTTCGGGGCCGCGTCGTAGAGCAGGAACTGGGCGACCGAGCGGACGTCCGGATCGCGCCAGGACATGTAGTCGGACTCGTTCAGCCACGCGGCCTGGGTCGCGAGCGGGACGCCACGGTGCGGGTCCGGGGGCTTGCTCTCGTAGCCGTACTCGGTGAAGTAGAGCGGCAGGTTCCGATGGATGTCGTAGGTCTTGAACACCGCCTTGAGCAGGCTCTGCAACCGGCCGATGTCGGCCAGCGGCATCTCGTTGGCATCCGGCAGGTTCGTCGTCGGCGAGTTCGTGAAGTCGTAGGGGTGATGGGCGAAGCCGGTCGCCATGAACAGACCCAGGTTCGCTTTGACGAACGCCTTCGTCGTTCCGCTGGTCGGGCATCCGAGCTCCTGCGCGGCGGTGCCGGTCAGGCGCCGGTCGTGGCTGCCCACGCAGTACAGGTCGCGCAGGAAGATGCCCGGATCCATCGCGGCCGTGGCGTCGCCCTCGGTGTTGCCCTCGGGGGCCGTGTCGCCGAACAGGAACGTGTCCTTTGCATGCCCGGTGAGGTACAGCGCGTAGTAGCCCGCTTCGACCAGGCCTCGATAGATCCGCGGCGACTGGGCGACCTCCTTGCCGTTCACCTCCGACCACTGCGGCGCCAGCCACCCGGGCTGATTCGGCTCGTTCCAGATCGACCAGTTCGACACTCTCGGGATGTAGGCGTCGCTGCCGCTGTACCGAGCCCCGACGGCGACGACGAAGGCCTCGAATTGGCTGATGTTCGGGTCCCAGTGCTCGGCGGTGGCGGTCCCGTTCGAGGTGGTTGTCGCCGGCGCGCCGGGCCCCATTCCCCACTCGGGGCCGGGACTTGTGATGTTGAACTGCACGGTGATTCCATGCAGCGGGGCCTCTGCGGCCAGGAAGTCGTACGGAGCCCAGTTCGCCGCCGGATAGTCGTTCGGGTTGGCCGGGTCGAAGTTGGCCGGTTCGACGGTCGAAGTCGGGTCGGGGGCGATGTTCGCCCACTCCATGTTCACGCGCACCTGTTGCACGCCGAGGGCCTCCATCGTCTGCAGCGTCTTGATGACGGTGGCCTGACTCGAATAGATCAGGTACGTGTCGTCCTGCATGATCGAGTACTGCGTGTGATCTGCGAGGGCGGAGCTGGGCACGACGAGGACGATCAGTGCCGCCAGCAGCGCGATCACGCTTGGGCGAGGTTTCATGTGTGGGCGTTGACGCATTGGAGGCTTGATGGCTGGTGGTGGGCCTTCGCGGCCGCCAGCAGAGCTTGTTGGTTGAAGCTGTTGGTGACGTCGAGCATGACGGCGTGGCGCAGCGGCCCTTCGGCGGCGCGGTAGTCGCGCCGGGCCAACTCGTAAACACCGAGCCAACACCAGGGTTGCGGGTTCTCGGGCTGGATGGACGTTGCCTTGACCAGCTCCGCCCGCTCCCGGCCGGGCTCGCCAAAGGCACTGTAGACGTTTGCGAGCGTCTGGAGCGGCGCCACCGCGACCGGCTCCGCGGACACGGCCGACTCGGCGTCGCTCAGCGCGGCAGACCCGTTGAGGTGGGCGAGAGCCGTCACCGCCGCGTCGTTCTGCTCGCTTGAATGCAACGGCAGCCAGATCCCGAGGCAGACCGCAAGGGTCAGCGCCAGCATGCACGTGATCCCGTAGATCGCCAGCGGCCGGCTGCGGAGTGGGCGCCGTTGCACGGGCGCCGCCATCGCGGCCGCGGGCCCGCGGCCGGCCACCCAGCCGGCGCACAACAGTGCCGGCACGGCGACCCCGGGAAAGGACCAGGTCCAGTCGATTGTCGAGCTCGCGCCAAAGGCGACGGTGACCCCGATCAGCGCCCACATCGCCGCTCGCTCCTCATCGCGCGTCTGTGCGATCGCGCGGCGGATCGGGGTGATCCCGGCGGTGCGCATCGCGGCTCGGATCCAGGTGACGAACAGTCCGAGGTTGACGATGATCCCGAGCAGCCCCAGGCCGGCGAACATCTCGATCACGTAACTATGGACGTGCTGCACGTCCTCGGTTCTCGTCAGCAGCGCCGTCGAATAGCGCAGATGGGCGACGCCGAAGCTGCCCGAGCCGGCGCCCGCCAGCAGGTGGTGCTCGCCGACCGACAGGCCCTGGCGCCAGTATTTGGGCCGGCTGTTGGCAAGTGAGGTCAAGCGGCCAACGGTGTCGTTGACGCCGGGGCCGCCGGTGCTCGTCAACGAGCTCCAGATGTGGCTGACCTCGCCGGTGAGGCCCCGGGAGGACAACAGCAGTGCCACCACGATCAGCACGGGCACGAGCGCCAGCGCCCGCACCAGCCACCGGTCGGTCCACACATGGACGTCCTCCGGCAGCGCCCGGCTGTCGGCCAGTCGCACCGCGATAACGCCCAGTGCGCCCACCACCACGAATGCGACCAGCGACGCCAGCCCGAGGTCCAGTCCGGCGGCCGAGCGGGCACCCGCGCCGACGTGCGCCATGTAGATCGAATCGGAATCGTTGATCAGCGCCTGTTGACCGACAGCCCACACGCACAGCACGGCGGCGCCGGCACCGCCGAGCACCAGTGTCAGCAGGCTCCGCAGACGCGAGTCGGTGAACGGCAGCGTGACAGCGGTGCCGAGCACCGCCGCCGCCAGGGCGCTGCGCGAATACGACAGCACCACAACGGTGATCAGCAGCGCGACAGCAGCCGGCGCGGCAGCGCGCGGGAACGCGCCGCGCTGACGCCGGGAACCGACCCAGACCACCGCCGGCAGGCCCATCGCGGCGATCAGGCCGGTCGCGTTCCAGTAACTGAACGGAGCCAGTAACCGCCCGAGCGTCGGCTGCCCGTCGATGTTCAAGTTGAAGACCTTGACGAGCAGCGTCCACAGCGTGAGCGCGGTGGCGGCGATCGCCACACCGGCGGTGACCGCTGCAAAGCGGTCGCCGTAGAGCCGCGCGAGCCCGACGGCGATGCCGAACGCGCACACGTAGGAGACCGTCAACGACGCGGCGCTCCACGTCAGGTCGCCGGCAACCGACCAGAGGATCGAGAGGATCGTCAGCAGCGTCAGCCCGATGAACCAGATCAGAGGGGCCCGCCCGTTGGCGGGCCCGTCAGGGCCGACCGCGACCACTCTGGCGGCGACGCCGAGCGCCGCCAGCACGAGCACGATCTCGGTCCACGTCAACGGGCCGATCGCGGTCGCGCCACCGGTCACCATCGCCAGCACGAACAGCACGAGCGCGACCAGGACCGCGACCCCGGCGTCCGGGACCCGGTGGGTGCTACCAGCCACGGTGGGTCTCCAGCGTCCGCTGCGCGCCGGCGGCATCGACGTAGGCGCGGTCGGCAAGGAACGCGCGTGCTTCGGCGACCGCGTCGCTTGAGTCGTAGGCGGCGGCGACCGGACGCAGCGCATGTTCGATCGCGACGGCGTCGGTCACGCCGAGCCGCCAGCCGCGCTCCGCGGCGAGCGCCGCCCAGTGCAGCTCGAGGCCCCAGCCAGCGCGCAGCGGCGGGAACGGCAACAGCGTCTCGAACGTGCTGCGGCGGAATGCGGTGACTGGTCCGATCTCAACGAACTGGGTCTCACGGACCGCACTTCCGCGACGGCGGCGGGTCACCCGCCAGGCGGCGTGCGAGTAACGGCGGTGCGCTGGTTGCGCGAGATCGAGCTCGTAGCGTTCCGCCAGGAACAGGAACGTGTCGAGAAAGTCGCGCGGGAGCCGGACGTCGTCGTCGATCACGAGCAGCCAGTCGTACTCCTCGATCGCGACGCGCCCCAGCAGCAGGTTGAGGTTCTCGAACTTCCCCCGGTCGCCGATGTCGGTGCGCTCGAGCCGCACCTGATGACGCGAGGCCCGCAGCTCCCTCTCATTCGCGTCGAGGAGATTGGCCTCCTCGGGCCGGGAGACCGTCAGCGCCAGCACGTTGCGTGACGTCCCCCAGGCACGCGCGTCCGCTCGCAGCCGCCGGCCTTCGACTGCGCGAGCCATGTCGGCCGTCGCGTCGCTGAGTCGCGCCAGTGCCGTGCCACGGAGTCCGGCGACGCTGCCGCTCTCCCCGGAGAGGAACGGCTCGACGTTCGCCTGTGGTTGGGGATCGAGCGCCTCCTCGATCCGGCCGGCGGCGTGGGCGGCGAACACGACCCCGTACGCGCAGCGGTGGCGAAGCGCGTGCCAGCCCGCCCCGGCAAGGTCACGGAATTCCTGGCGCAGCGTCGGGGTCGTCAACTTGCGGGCATCGTTGTGTCGTGCGCTGCGGCCGATCGCGTATTGCGCTCTGCTGAGCGCACGCAGGCCGGAGTCGGCCCCGGTGCGGCGGTGCTGGACGCCGGCGGCCGCCAGGTATCGGATCCGCCCGCCGCTGCGGAGATACCGCTCGAGCCACTCCTCCTCCTCGCCGCGGTCCTCGAGTCGCTCGTCGAAGTGGCCGACCCGCCCCGCGGTGTCACTGCGAATCGCCATATTGGCGCCCCAGACGAACTCGACGTCGGTGTCTGCCGGTCCTCGGTCAAGCGCGGTGATCGGCGCCGGCTCGCGGCCGCAGGCGCGGGGCCCGTGCTCGAGCACGGGCACGATCGGGCCGCCGAACACGCCATGGTCGGGGTAGCGCTCGGCGCCGTGCAGCAGGGCGGTGAGCCAGCCGTCGACGACCGCGACATCGTCATCGGTGAACACGATCAGCTCACCGCCGGCGGCGTCGATCGCAAGGTTCCGGGCGACGTTCGCGCCCGATCCTGCCGGCCGGTCGAGGAGGACAGCGCCGTGGGCGGCCGCAACGGCGGCCGTCGCCGCGTCTCTGCCCTCGGCCACGACGAGCACCTCGGCGCCGGCGGCCCGTGCCTGCGGGACGATCGTGGACAGCGCTACATCGAGGTACGCCGGCCGATTCCGGGTCGGGATCGCGACGGTGGCGGGTGCTGACATCTGTGATGGCGGCCTGGGAAGCGGGTGCATCCGAGCCGGCGTGCCACAAGCCGCCGGCTCGAGCGATCAGCTTCCGTCGACTGAGCTGCGCCGGTGGGCGCTGAGCTGGGCGGCGAACGCCGCCATGAAACGCGGGTTGTAGCGCAAGTATCGCTTCCACAGGCGCCGCGGCTCGTGCGCGAGGCGGTATGCCCACTCGAGGCCCGCCTCCTGCAGCCAGAACGGCGCCTGCGGTACGAGGCCGGCATGGAAATCAAAGGCAGCGCCGACGCCGATCAGCACGGGGGCATCCAGATGCGGGCGCATCTGCGCCATCCACTTCTCCTGCTTGGGCACGCCGATGCCGGCCCAGACCACGTCAGCGCGGGCACGGTTGATCTCGTCGATCACCGCCACCTTCTCCTCGCTGGTCAGGGGGCGGTGCGGCGGCGCATAACCACCGACGATCTTCACTCCAGGGTGAGATTTGCGGAGGTTGAGCGCCAGCTGCACCAGCGCGCCCTGGTTGCGCCCACCGTAGAGGTAGAACCGCAGTCCGGTCTGGGCGGCGTGGGCGCAGGACCGCCACATCAGCTCGGGACCGTAGACACGACCACTGAGCGAGCTGCCCAAGGCGTTCAGTGCCCACACGAGCGGTTGTCCGTCGGGAACGTTGATCGAGGAGCCCATCAGCGCGGCGCGCAGTTCGGGGTCCTCCTGCGAGGCCATCAGCGTGTGAACGTTGCACACGCAGATGTAGCCGCGTTCGCGCATCCGCACAAACTCGTCGATCATCTCGATCGTGTGCGTGTAATCGGTGACCGCCAGCGGGACGTCGAGGACATCGACCGTCGTTGGCAGCGCGATTGCGCCCTGGGTGTTCTGGAGCGAGCTATCCGGAAGCATCAATGGAAATCCTGAGTCCGTTCTTCCCAGATGTGGAGGAACGTAGCCATACAACGTTCTATGTACCCCGGGGTTTCGCACTTTCCCCCAAATACTTCGTAATCCCTTGCAAACCCCTAATGAAAGCTTCGGTTTTCCAGGGTTACGTTGCAGCGGACACGGAAGTCGGACCGATCCGCGAGCATCGCCCCTCTCTTGCGGGTCGCCTGACGGCCCTCAGCCCTACCAGGGCCGTCTGCGGAAGAGCCCGTCTCCGCCTGTGCGAGCGGGCTCTTTCGCTAGACAGGATAGTAGTAGTTCGGTCGGCCGCTTATCCTCGCGGTCAATGGACGCAGTCGTCACCGGCGGGGCCGGCTTCATCGGCTCGAACCTGGTGGACGCGCTCGTCGCGCGTGGCGATCGGGTGACGGTGATTGACAACCTCGCCACGGGCAGGCTCCCCAACCTTGCAGAGGCCGTGGCCGCCGGCGCTGTTCTACATCAGGTCGATGTCCGTGATGCGCGCGAGGTACGGGCGGTGATGGAGGCGGCGCGACCAGAGGTTGTATTCCATCTCGCGGCTCAGATTGACGTGCGCAAGTCCGTCGATGACCCGGCGTTTGATGCTGACGTCAACGTGCTCGGCGCGATCTCGGTGCTCCGCGCGGCGCATGCCGCGGGCGTGCGGCGGGTCGTCAACACCTCGACCGGCGGCGGCCTCTACGGTGACGCCTCCGTGCTGCCGACTCCCGAGGGCCACGTGATCGCACCGCTGGCACCCTACGGGCAGAGCAAGCTGGCCGCGGAGGGGTATTTCGAGCTCTTCGACCGGCTGTTCGGGCTCTCGACCGTGTCGCTGCGCTATGGCAACGTGTACGGGCCGCGCCAGGACGTTCACGGTGAGGCGGGCGTGGTCGCGATCTTCTGCGGCTGCCTGGTCGACGGGCGCCCGCCGACCGTATTCGGCGACGGCGAGCAGACCCGTGACTGGGTGGAGGTCTCCGATGTGGTCCGTGCCAACCTGTTGGCGGCGGATTCGCAGCTGAGCGGTCCGATCAACATCGGCCACGGTCAGGAGACCTCGGTGCTCGACTTCTTCGCCGCCCTGCGGGCGGTGGGCGGCGAGCGCGACCTGCCGCTGGCGGAACCCGTGTTCTCGCCGGAGCGAGCCGGCGAGGTGCGGCGGTCGTGCCTTGACGTGTCCCGCGCGAGGGACGCGCTCGGCTGGGAGCCCCAGGTGCAGCTCGAGGACGGGCTGCGCCGGATCCTCGACGGCCTGGTCTAGAGGTTCTCGGCGACCCGCGGCGCTTCGCGGGAGAAGAACCAGAAACCGAGCGCGAACACGGCCGGGATGACCGCGACCGAGAGCAGCAGGTGCCAGCCCCCGCCGGCGGCGTCGTAGGCGTTGCGGAACGGGATGTTGAACGTGATGCGACCGTGCACGAGCAGCGGCTGGCCGTTTGTCCCGATGTTCTCGACCGGTTTGTCGTGCAGGAAGGCGTGGCCCATCTGCGTGATCAGCATCGCGAACGGGTTGAGCAGCGCCAGATGCTCGAACTGTCCGTACTTGTAGGCCGGATACATGATCGGGGTCGCGTAGAACAGCATCTGGCTGAACACCTCCCAGATCGGCTGGACATCGCGGAAGCGGACGTACAGCGCGCTCAGCAGCATCCCGGTTCCGAGCGCGAGCACGATGAAGCCGAGCATGATCGGGAACATCCACAGCCAGCTCCACGTTGGCCACACGTGACTGAGCAGTGCGAAAACGATCACCGCGATCGAGTTCATCAGCAGGTTGAAGACGGACGTCATCGTGACGGCGAGCGGCACGACCAACCGCGGGAAGCGGATCTTGCGCAGCATCGGCTCGCGGCTGACAAGCGAGATCACGGCATTGCCGGTCGCCTCGCCGTAGAACGTCCACAGCACGATGCCGGTGAGCAGATACAGCCCGTAATGGGGGATTCCGGCGCCGGCGTGCAGGATCTGGGTGAAGAACACGTAGATCACGCCGAAGAACAGCAGCGGCCGCGCCAGCTGCCAGAAGTACCCGAGCACCGAGCCGAAATACCGCAGCTTGAAGTCCGTTCGGGCGAGCGTCACGGTCAGCTCCATGAAGCGTTTGAAATCGCCGCCCAGCGCCGAAGGACCATGCCCGCGGCTTGAGCGGATCGTCGGCTGATCCCTACCGGGCGGTCGTATCTGAGCGGTGGCCATCGCGCTCGGAACGTAGCAACTGCGGGCTTGGTGACCGCGCTGGTTCTGTTAGCGCCGTCATAATCGCCGGCATGCAACTCGACTGGCTGGACACCGGCGAGGTGCTCGACGTTGCGCGCGGGGATGTTGTCGTCTGCATCCCCATCTTTGGACACGAGCACTTCCCAGCGTGCCTGCGCAGCGTCCTCGAGCACACTCCGACCGACGTCAAACTGCTGATCTGCGACGACGCGAGTCCCGACCGTCGTTCCGAGCAGTTCGTGCGCGAGCTGGCCGAGGCCGACGCCTCCGAGCATCACGTCTTCTACCTGCTGCAGCCGCGCAACCTCGGCTTCCCCGGCAACGTCAACGCCGGGTTCGCGGCAGCCGCGCCGGCGGACGTCGTGCTGGTGAACTCGGACGTCGTCGTCGGGGAGGGCTGGCTCGAGGGCCTGCGGGACGCGGCCAACAGCGACAGCACCGTCGCGACGGTGACCGCGCTGACCAACCACGGCAGCATCGTCTCGGTGCCCGCCCGCGGGAAGCCAGGGCCGCTGCCGCAGGAGTGGACGGCGGCGGATGCGGCTGCCGCGGTGCGGGGCGCCGCGCTGCGGCTGCGCCCGCGTCTGCCGACGGCGATCGGCCACTGCATCCTCATCAGACGCAGCGCCCTGGATCTGGTGGGCGACTTTGATCTGGCCTTCACCCCGGGATACGGCGAGGAGGTTGACTTCTCGCAGCGCTGCATCCAGGCGGGCCTCTGCCACGTCGTCGCCGACGAGGTGTTCGTCCTGCACCACGGCAGCGGCACGTTCTCGCGCAACGAGCGGCGATCGGCGATCCAGGAGGAGCATGAGCAGCTGATCGCGGTGCGCTATCCGTACTACCACGATTCGGTGCGCGAGACGGCCGATGACCCGGCGAACACACTGGCTCGCGCGCTCGGAGTGGCACGTCGTGCGCTCGAGGGGATGTCGGTGATCGTCGATGGGCGGATCCTGGCCGGCGCCACGACCGGTACGCAGATCCACGCCGTCGAGCTGATCGCTGCTCTGGCCCGTACCCGCGCCGTGAAGCTGACGGTGCTGATTCCGGACAGGCTCAGTGGCTACGCTGAATCGGCTCTGGCGGCGATGCCCGAGATCGAGCGGATCACCAGCGGGGCAGCCGAGATTCTCGGGATTCGAGCCGATCTGATCCACCGCCCGTTCCAGGTCGGCAACCCGAGTGACATGGCGCTGTTCACGAAGCTCGCCGATCGCGTCCTGATCACGAACCAGGATCTGATCGGGTTCCACAACCCCTCGTACTTTCCGGATTTCGACGCCTGGCACGGCTATCGGCAGACGACGCGGACGGCGCTGGCGGTCGCCGATCGGGTGGTGTTCTTCTCGGCTCATGCCTGCTCACAGGCGCTGGCCGAGGATCTCGTGGAGCCGAACCGAGCCACCGTCGTCCACATCGGTGTGGACCACGTGGCCGCCGGCCATTTGGCGCCGGTCGCGCCGCGCGGATACGAGATGCTCCCGGCCGATGCCGAGGTGATGCTCTGCATCGGCACCGACTTCCGTCACAAGAACCGGTTGTTCGCGCTCAAGGTCCTCGAGCAGCTGCAGCTGCGCCACGGCTGGGCGGGCCGGCTGGTGCTGGCGGGACCGAGTGTCGAGCGGGGCTCCTCGGAGGGGGACGAGGAGGAGTTCCTCGCGCGCCGTCCGGCGGTCGCGGCGGCGCTCGTCCGCATGGGTGCGCTGACCGAGCCCGAGAAGGAGTGGCTGTATGAGCGCTCGCGGCTGGTCTTCTACCCGACGGTGCACGAGGGGTTCGGGCTGGTTCCGTTCGAGGCGGCCGATCACCATGTCCCGTGCATGTGGGCCGCCGGCACGTCGCTGAGCGAGGTGCTGCCTGACAAGCATGCGGCGATCGTCACATGGGACGCCGGCGAGACCGCTGACGCAGCACACAGGCTGCTGTCGGTCGAGACCGCACGCGAGACGAATCTAAAAGCGATCGGGGCCGCGGCCAAGGCCCTGACCTGGGATGCGACCGCGGCCCAGCTCGTCGCCCTCTACCGGGAGGTTTGCGACGGCCCCCCGACCCCGGGCATCCGCGAGGGTCGCAGCGGCGGTCTGTCGTCGGCGCGCAGCGAGGACGCCGTCCGGCTCGTTGGACCCGACGGCCTGCTTCCCCTGACCGCGGAGCGGCCGCTGCTGGTGCTCGCCACGCATCCTCAGGTCGGCCGGCCGTTCTTCGCCTCGCTGCGGATCGGCTACCGGCTGCTGTATGCGCTGGCCCGGCGGCTGAGCGGGCCGAAGACCGGCGCCTGACCCCTCGCTGTCGCTGTGCCGCCCGATCCGCTACAGCGAGCGCGGGAGGTCGTAGACGTCGACGCCTCCGGCGGCAACCGGCTTCACCCCGAGGCTGTGCAGGACCGCCGGCCACGGGCCGCCCTGACCGTCCTCGATGACGACCGCGCCGACGCCGTGGCGTCGGAGGAACGAGCTCAAACCGGTTTCGGGGTTGGGCGTCGTCGACGGCTGGACGCCGATCATCTGCATCACGACCGGATCGTTGTAGTAATCGGGCGGCCAGTAGCCGAACCAGCCGCTGGCCAGACGGAAGTAGCCATGGGCGTCGGCCTGCCACAGGAGGCTCGTCCCGAGATATCCGAACGGGATCGGCAGCACCACCTCGTTCGGCCGCAGGTATCGCTTGTACTGGCCGGTCGTGAAGAACGAGGGCGTCGTGTAGCTCTCGCGGAAGATCATGCTGCCGTTCTGGACCGCGTTCGAATTCGGGAACAGGAAGATCACCGCGAGTACTGCGAGCAGCCAGCGCCGCCAGCTTGGCTGCGACGGAGCCGATACCCAGATCGCGGCGGCGATTGCAGCCCCCATCTCGGTGTAGACGCCGATCCGCACCGGCAGGATCTCATTGAACCCTCGGATCCTGGCGAACAGGTCCCACGGGAGCTTGATCGTCGAATGGCCGTCGACGCTGAGGATCTGACCGAGCGACCACAGGATCGCGATCAGGACGCAGACCGTGATGATCCGTGTCCGTGGGCGGCTCCACGCCCCGTTCGCATGGGCGATCAGGATCGCGATCAGCGGCAGCCCGAGATAGGTGCCGGTCTCGCAGAAACCCGCGACGTACCCGGCTGAGACGCCTCCGAAAGACGTGCCGCCGAGCGCCGTGATCGGCGTCGGAATGAAGAACGACAGCAGATCGCCTGGATAGGCGAGCCCCTGCCCCGGACTGACGAGAGGCCCGGTGAGCGCGTAGTAGAGGTACGGCGAGCAGACGATCGCGGCGACCAGGAACCCACCGATCGCCTCGGCCGTGACACGCACGAGCTTGGGCCGCGCCTCACGAGCGCAGAACGCCAGCGCAGCGATCAGCGCGATCGCGCCCATGCACGTCGAGGTGAACAGCACCTCGGTCCCGCACAGCATCTGGATCGCCACGGCCAGCGCGGTGTACAGAACGAACCGCGTCCGTCCGATCACGCCGTCGAACCGTCGCAGGTAGAGGTGGATCAGCAGTGGGATCGGGAACGTGAACACCAGCTGCATGTGCCCCTCGAGCTGACCGAGTCCGTAGGAGCAGAACCCGAACAGCCACCCGCCGAGGATCGCAGCGGCCGGGGAGCCCGTCATGTACAGACAGAGCCGGTACGCGAACCATGCACTGAGCACCGGCGCGAGCAGGTTGAGCAGGTTGTAGGAGACGATCGGACCGAACAGCGCCGTGACCGGGGCCGCGACCAGCGACGGCAGCGGGACCGTCGTGACGGCCGCCAGGTTGTAGGAGTCGTTGACCCAGATCGCGTGTGTGACGAACGGGTTCTCGAGATGCAGCAGCGCATGTGGCCACCACCACATCGACCACATGAACTGGGTCGGGTCGCCGATCCCGTTGCCCGATACGACGCTCGCCAGATGGACGACCGAATGACGCTGGATCACCACCGCTCCGGCCAGGAACAGCAGCGCCGCGCATACGGCGTGCCACCGCGTGAACAGGGCCCCGACAGTCGCGCGGCGCGAGCCTGGCGACGACCAACTGAGAATGGCGGATGACTCCATCAGGACCGAGTTCGTCGCGGACGGCTCAGCTCAGCGCCAGCGTCACGATTTGCAAGCTCTTGAAGCAGACCGTCGTGTGCGCTGGGAACTGGAGATTCACCTCGAACGGGATCTTGCTGTCGCCGATGTAGTCGATGCTCTGGGTCACGCCGTGTGGGAGGTCGATCGTGCCGGCGGTTCTGAGCGCCGGGTCCCAGGCGGTGCCGAGGTAATGGATCGGTCCCGTGGCGCTGGTGTAGTTCACCAGCAGATAGAACGGCCCCTCCGAGGCCGGCGGAGCAATCCGGTTCTTGTTGATCAGCACGTAGCCGTCGGGGTTTGTCCCGCCGCTCACGCAGGCGTGCGGCAGCGGAAACGTCTCACGGACGGTGGTCACGACTGGCTGCAGTCCACCCAGCGCGTTGACACCGAGAAGGTTCGCGCGGATCGGTCCATCGACGGGCGTTCCCGGAGAGTAGAACGGCAGCACATACGAGATGTGGTCGTAGGGCGTGTAGATCGAACCGAGCACCTCGTAGGGCGTTGTAGCGTCGGCGATGGTCGGGGGCACTCCGTGCACCGTGTAGTGCTTGATCCCTGCCAGCACGTTCTGCTCCCACTGCAGCGCGTCGGTGCCGATCCATGCGCGCTGGATCGCCACCGTGTTCAGCTGCGCGGCGACGATATATGCGGCCGCTGCGCCGACCGCAACCGCCGTTGTCAACCAGCGGGCGCGCGGCAGCGAGAAGCTCAGTGTCACCGGGCGCGAAAGCCGTTCGACGTTTGGCCAGAAGACTTCGCGGCGAGAGAAGGCGAGGCACAGCAGCACCGGCACCAGCCAGGTGAAGTCGAGCAGGTAGCGGGTGTCACCGCCGATCGATGCCGGCGCCTTGAGCACCACGACGCGCTCCTCGGCGACGAGGATCCCGTTGGCCAGGACCGCGAGGATCAGGATCGCCCACGCTCGCCAGGCAACGCGTTTGCGCACGATCGAGAAGACGATCGCGGCAAGGACCACGGCCTCGAGCACGATGCCCTCGATCACCTGCTGGTGGGTGACGCCGTACCACGGGATGTGAAGCCCGAAGACCCCGGGGACCAGCGTCTGGCCCCACATGATCCGCCAGTAGGTGACCCACTCGCTGACGCTCGGCGTGATGAAGATGCCTCCGGCGTGGGCGACCTTGACGCCGATGTACCAGAGGATCAGCACGACGACGAGCGCGATCCAGATCGCGCGCTCGGCGAGGAACGTCCGCCAGATTCCACGCAGCGACACGCGTTCCGACATCAGCAGGATCCGGATCAGCGGGAGGTAGCCGATCATGAACGAGGCCTTCTCGTAGAACAGCAGCGCAAAGGCCATCCCGCCTGCGGACACGAGAATCCAGCGGCGCGAGGGCTGCGCGATATAGCGCAGGTAGCCGTAGAAGCACAGCAGGTCGCCGAACGCCGTCGGGAAATTCTGCAGGCCTGAAGAGATCCACTCCAGGGCCTCGATCAGCAGCACCGATAGCCCGAACGCCCCGGCCATCAGCAGCGGCGTCCAGGTCGAGTCGATCAACAGGCGCAGGCAGCGGTCGAGCAGAAACACGGACCCGGCCAGCAGCGCCATCTCGCCAACGAGACCCCACCGCCAGCTCATCGGCATCAGGTGGATGATCGCCGTCCACGCCAGCCGGTAAAGGGGCCCGAAATGCTCGAACAGGTTCGACATCAACCAGCTGTATCCAAAGCCGGTCTGGTGGCCGATGACGAGGTACAGGTTGTCGTCGAGGAACCACCCGTTGTTGCGCAGCGGCAGCCAGCGCAGCACGACGATCAGGGCGATGACCCCGACCAGAAGCACACGCGAGTCGATGCTGACAGTGCGCGTCCGCCGACCGGCCACCGTCACGGAGTGCGTGCTGTCGAGAGTCTCGCCGTCAATCACGTCGCATCAGTGGCGCGTCACCTCGACCTCACACGGGAGATCAACGGCGCCACCACCGGGATGGTTTGCGGTGATGATGACCGAGCTGTCCGCGTGATGATCGAACACGTCCGCGCCGAGACCCTCGCGAGCGACGGTGGCATCGAGCCAGTGACGGCCCGGGGCAAAGCGGTTCTCAAACCGGAAGCGGATGGTGACGCTGTCACCGGTGTTGAAGGTGCCGGTCTGCATGCCCGCCACGTAGCTGCTGGTGGCGAACACCGCGTGTCCGAGCTCATTGCGGATCGCCATGCCGAAGATCGGCTCCTCGGTGAGGTCGTGGAAGGCGACGGTCATCACGACCGAGATTGTCTCGCCCTGCTGTGAGCTGAGAACGATCTCGCCGTCGGCGGATTCGAAGCGGGCGGCGACCACCTGGGCCACACCCTTGCGGCGGATCTCGGGGATCTCTGCAACCTCGGGGCCGCCGGCGATCAGCCGCTTGAAGTTGAGTTCGTTGTACTGACGAGCGATCGATTCGGGCTTGCCAAGGTCGACCACCTTGCCCTTCTCCATCAGCATCGCGCGGTCACAGAACCGTTCCACCGAGTTCATGTCGTGGGTGACGAACACGATCGTTCGACCCTCGCGCTTGAGCTTCGTGAACTGGTCGTAACACTTCTGCTGGAACGACGCGTCGCCGACGGCCAGGACCTCGTCGATCAGGAGCACCTCGGCGTCGACCTGCACGGCGACCGAGAACGCCAACCGGACATGCATGCCGGATGAGTAGTTCTTCAGTTTCAGGTCCATGAAGTCCTCAAGCTCGGCGAACGCGACGATGTCGTCGAACCGGGCCTCCGCCTCGCTGCGGCTGAGACCGAGCATGATCGCGTTGATGATCGCGTTGTCCCGGGCGGTGAGCTCGGGGTTGAAGCCCACACCGAGCTCGATGAACGGTGCCAGCCGGCCGTTGACCTCAAGCTCTCCGGCGTCAATTCCGTAGATACCCGCGAGGCACTTCAGCAGGGTGCTCTTGCCGCTGCCGTTGCGTCCGACGATCCCGAAGAACTCACCCGGCCGGATCTCGCACGAAACATCGTCGACCGCCTGCAGGACTTCGAAGGTTCGCTTCTGGAACGGGTGGATCACACGCTCCTTGATCGTCTGCACCTGCTGGTGCGGGAGCTTGAACTGCTTGCTCACGTTCGACATCCGAACCGGCGGCGCTCCGGTCCCCGGACCGGTCAGCGCGCGGGTCGGTGCGAGCTCGGCGATCGATGCACTCAACGACTGTTCCATGGGGTTGAAGTATGGCCGCACTCACTGTTAGTCATGCGTTTGGCTGCGGGGCAAGCATTCGGCTCATCGCCACTCGGGTTACCCTAGGCGACGCGATGGCATCAGATCCGACTCTCGTAAGCGCATGACGCGGCGCGCGCTGATCACCGGCATCACCGGGCAGGATGGCTCCTACCTGGCCGAGCTCCTGCTCGATGAGGGCTACGAGGTGCACGGCATGGTGCGACGTTCCTCGACCGAGAAGTTCGACCGGATCGAGCATATCCGCCAACGCGTCAAGCTCCATCAGGGCGACCTGCTCGACCACCGCTCGCTGGTCGACGCGCTGCGCGCAAGCGCGCCTCACGAGATCTACAACCTCGCTGCGATGTCATACGTCGCTGCCTCCTGGGTGCAGCCGACGCTGACCGCGGAGTTCACCGGTACGGGCGTGACGCGGCTGCTCGAGGCGATGCGCGAGGTCTGTCCCGAAGCGCGCTTCTATCAGGCGTCATCGAGCGAGATGTTCGGGAAGGTGCGTGAGGTCCCGCAGACGGAGAGCACGCCGTTCTATCCGCGCTCGCCATACGGGGTGGCGAAGGCCTACGGCCACTTCATCACCGTCAATTACCGCGAGTCCTACGGGCTCCATGCCACGTCGGGCATCCTCTTCAACCACGAGTCACCGCGCCGCGGTCTCGAGTTCGTGACCCGCAAGATCACCTGGCACGCGGCCGCGATCAGGCTCGGCCTGCGCTCGGAACTGCGGCTCGGCAACCTCGAGGCCCAGCGCGACTGGGGCTACGCCGGTGACTACGTCCGCGCGATGTGGCTGATGCTGCAGCGTGAGGAGGCCGAGGACTTCGTGATCGCCACCGGTGAAGCCCATTCGGTTCAGGAGTGCGTTGAGATTGCGTTTGATCAGGCTGGAATCGCGATCGACGATCACGTCGTCATCGATCCCGAGTTCCTCCGTCCGGCGGAGGTGGACCATCTGATCGGAGACTGCACGCGCGCCCGGGAACTGCTGGGTTGGACGCCCGAGGTCAGCTTCGAGCAGCTGATCCGGATGATGGTCGACGCGGATCTCGCGCTGCTCAAGCGCGGGGGCTGATCCAGCCGCCGCCCGGGAACCACCGTCTACGATCCGCCGCTGATGAATGGCCCCGTCTGGTTGGTCATGCCGACCTACAACGAAGTTGAGAATGTCGAGCAGATCGTTCGCGCGGTCGATCTCGAGCTCGAGCGTGCCGTGCCCGGCCGGCATCGGATCTTGGTCGTCGATGACAGCTCGCCCGATGGAACCGGTGAGGTCGCCGATCGCCTGGCCGCTGAGCTCGGCACCGTTGAGGTCCTGCACCGGACCGCCAAGAACGGGCTCGGCCAGGCATACATCGCGGGCTTCGCCCGCGCCCTCGAGCAGGGCGCCGAGCTGGTGATGGAGATGGACGCGGATTTCTCTCATGACCCCCGCCACATCCCGGAGCTGATCGCCGCCGCGCAGGATGCCGATCTGGTCCTGGGCTCCCGCTACGTCCCGGGTGGGGCCGTCGTGAACTGGGGCCCATTGCGTCGGTTCATCAGCCGCGGCGGCGGCACGTACGCGCGGCTGGTGCTGGGCTTATCGATCCAGGATCTGACGGGCGGCTTCAAGGCGATTCGGCGGACGGTTCTCGAGACGATCGACCTTCCCACGCTGCGAGCCGACGGCTACTGCTTCCAGATCGAGGTGACCTATCGGAGCGTGCTGGCAGGCTTCAGGGTGAGGGAGGTACCGATCACATTCGTCGACCGCACCGCGGGTACGAGCAAGATGTCGTGGCAGATTGCCGTCGAGGCGTTCTGGCTGGTGCCGATGCTGCGCCGCGCCGAGCGCCGGCGTGCGCGTGCGCTCGCCCGTTGACGGCCGCCCCCTGACGCCAGCCACTACCCTGACGCGAATGCGAGTCACTCGTACCCGCATCGAGGGGCCATTACTGATCGAGCCGGTGGTTCACGGTGACGAGCGCGGCTTCTTCCTCGAGACCTTCCGGCAGGACGTCATCGACGAGGCGGGCTCTGGCCTGCAGTTCGTCCAGGACAATCACTCACGCTCCCGTCGAGGCATCGCGCGCGGGATGCACTTCCAGCCGGGCCAGGTGAAGCTCGTCCGCTGCGTCCGCGGGACGATCGTTGACGTCATCGTCGATATCCGCTCGGGCTCGCCGACGTTCGGTGAATGGGAGGCGTTTGAGCTCAGCGACGAGAACCACCACCAGATCCTCGTTCCGAACGGGTTCGCACATGGCTTCTGCGTGCTCTCGGACCTCGCCGATGTCGTCTACAAGGTCAGCAGCTATTACGACCCGACAACGGAGGCTGGCTTCCGCTTCGATGATCCCGCCGTGGCGATTGAGTGGCCGCTGGCGGCCGACCAACTGATCACCTCGGCTCGCGACCGGAACGCTCCGACGCTGTCGGAGATCGCCGGTTCGCTTCCGTCGCGCTACAGCCCCACTGCCTGACCGCCCTGGACGATCGCGGATCACGCCGCGGGCGCGTAGACCTCGACCCCACCGACGCTTGCCCGCAGCCGGAAGTGGGCCGCTGCCAGCACCGCCGGCCAGTCCTGGGCGTCGTTCGGTTGGACGACGACCGCACCGACGTGACGCAATGCGACGAATGACGTGATCTCGCGCACGCCCTGGGCGACGGTCAACGGACCGGAGCCCGGGAACAGCTGGTAGTAGACCAACCCGATCCCGTCGTCCCACGGTGGCGGGAATCCGAAGTACCCGCCCGCCAACCGGAAGTACATGTCAGTGTCGGCTTGCCACAGCATCTCGTCGCCGGACGCGGAGAATGGGATTGTCATGACCACCTCGTTCCGTGTCAGGTAATGCCGGTACAGATCGGTGGTGAAAAAGGACGGCTGATCGTAGGTCTGCAGCCGGCCGGGGGTACTGGGATTCGGGATCAGGAACGCGACGGCCGCAAGCGCCACCAGCCAGCGCCAGATCGTGCTGGTCCTGGTCTGAGCCCACGACAGCCACTGGGCGGCGGCGAGTGCGGCTCCGAGCGCGACGAACACCCCGAGCCGAGATGGGATCTCGAGCTTGAACACCGGCAGCTTGTCGAGCAGGGAGAAGGGGAGCCAGATGGTCGGATGACCGGCCACGATCAGCGTTACCCCAAGTGACAGTACGAACGCGACGCACGTCGTCACGCCGATGATCTTGGTCGTCGCCGATCGCCAGCCGCGGACCAGGAACGCGATCACGACGCAGAACAGCGGAAGGCCCAGGTAATTGTTCTGCTCAGCGGGGTTATTCGTGACAAAGGTGCTCGACAGGCTCAGGAAGGCGTGACCCCAGAGCTTGAACGCCGGGGTTGGGAACACGTAGCTGAGCAGGTCGGCCTGGATCACCGAGCTCTCTCCCGAGGATTCGGCTGGCCCGGTCAGGGCGAGGTAGATGTAGTACGAGCAGACGGCGACGACCGCCACGTAGGCGATCGCCAGCAGCCCGGCGACCTCGCGCAGCGCCCGGCGCCGTGCCGGGACACAGACGTAGGCGACCACCAGTGCGACCGCGCCGAGATAGGTCATGGCAAACAGGATCTCGGTCGACAGACCGAACTCGACCAGCAGCAGGATGAAGGCCGTGATGGTCATCCGGCGCCGGGACACGCCGCCGTCGAGATATCGCAGTACCAGGTGGATCAGCATCGGCGGGACGAACACGAACACCAGGTGCACGTGCCCGAGCTGATGCCCGAGCTCGTATGCCGAGAACCCGTACGTGTAACCGGCGAGGATCGACGCCCATGGTGCTCCTGAGACGTAGCGGCAGAGGCGGTAGGCGGCCCAGCCGTTGACCACCGGCGCGGCGAGCATCAGGAGGTTGTATGCGGCGATTGGGCCGAACAGCGCACTCAGCGGGGCGCCGGGGATCGCGCTTGCGGGCGCCAGCGTGCCGGCCGCGAGGTTGTAGGTCTGGCCCGCCCACAGCTTGGTCGTCAACAGCGGGTTGTCGCCGTGCAGGAGCGCGTATGGGAGCCACTTCCACAACCACATCCACTGCGTTGGATCGGAGTCCGAGCAGCTGCAGACCGTCGTCAGATGCAGGAGTGGATAGTGCTGGTACAGCACGATCACGAGCAGATAGATCGCCGCGGCGATCCAACCGTGAGCGTCCGCGAACCAGCGCGGCAGCCGTGAATCGCTGACCCGCCCCGAGTCCGCGTCCAGCCGCGCCGGCGCGGCGAGCACCACATCCATGCGCCCTCAAGCTACCGGATCTGCGGCCGGCAAGCTCGCCGCGGCGGCGTACTGAGATACCTTTGGCTGATCGTTACGCAGGCTGAAATACGCGCGTCGGTTCAGAGATTCACGATCGGCCCTCGGGGCTTTCGCAACGTCAGCTACCTGGCGCTCGCGGCGCTGACGGTGATCGTGTTCACCGGCGCGGCCGTGCGCCTGACGGACTCGGGTCTCGGTTGCCCGACGTGGCCGCGCTGCTATGGCCACGTGTACCCGCCGCTCGGGGTGCACCCCCTGATCGAGTTCAGTAACCGGGCGATCTCCGGGCTCGTGGGGGTGGTCACGGGCGTGATCGCGGTGCTGGCGTTCCGGCGCCGTCCGTTCCGGCGCGACCTTGCGTGGCTGGCCGTCGCGCTGCCGCTCGGCGTTGTCGGCCAGGCGGTGCTCGGTGGTTTCACCGTCCGCGAGCATCTGGCGCCCGGGTTCGTGATGTCGCATTTCCTGCTGTCGATGGTGATCCTGATCTTCGCGCTGGCACTGGCCTGGCGGTCCGCCCATGAACCCGGCTGGCGGATGCCCTCAAGCGACCGCCTCGTGGTCTGGCTCGTCCGGCTTCTGTCGGCCCTGTGCGGTGTGACCCTGTTCGCCGGCACGATGGCGACTGCGGCCGGCCCGCACTCGGGCGGTCTCGTGGGTCAGCACGTCAAGCGGCTGACGATCAAGGGCCCGGACACGCTCGAGTGGGCGGTGAATCAGCACGCCACGATCGGCGTTCTGTTCGGGATGGTGACGATCGCGGTGTGGCTGCTCAAGCGTCATCGGGGCTACGCCTTCAAGCCCGACGAGCCACTGACGGTGCTCGGGATCATGCTCGCCGGCCAGGGCCTGCTCGGCGCGGTCCAGTACGAGCTGAAGCTGCCGGCCGGGATGGTCTGGCTGCACGTCGTGATGGCGACGCTGACGTGGCTCGTGACGCTGTGGGCGGTGGCTGAGGAGGGCTCCCTAGCCCCCCGGACCGTGGCCGCCCGCTCCGGATAGGAGCGCTTCGCGTCCCTCCGGGTGCCCCACGGGTACCCCCTGGGATAGATGCCCCACGGGAACCTCCGGGGACAGAGAGTCAGCCAACGAGTTTGGCGCGCGCCGTCATCGACGCCTGATGCGTCGTGAAGGTGGCGTGCACGGCGACCGGCCAGGTGTGGCCAGCGGCGCCGCTCAGCAGCGACAGGCAGGTCTTGCTGAGCGCAACCCACACCGTCGGGCTCCTGGGCGCCCGTGTGGCGAGCTTGGCGGTGCCGCAGGTGATCTCGGCGTGATGAAGCACCGTCAGCCGCAGCGAGCCGGCGCAGTGGGCGCCGGAGCCACCTGTGCAGCTGAGCTTCACCGCGGCGTGACCTCCCATCACCTTGACGACGGCGGTCCGCAGCCGCGCATGGCCGTCCTTCGGGAGCACGACCGGGCCGGGGCCAAAGGTGTAGGGCTTCGTCGCGGGTGTGCCGGTGGTCGTCAGCGTTGCGGTCTTGCCGTAGGTGGCTTTCGCGCCGCGGGACTCGAGGACGACGCGCCAGTAGTAGACGGTGCCAGCCGCCAGACCACTCACGCGTCGTTCGACGACGGTCACCCCCAGACCAACAGGCTGCCGTGCCGTGCTGGTGACGGCGGCGGTGAAACCGGGAGTGGCGCTGTACTGAAACAGCCAGGACGAGTGCTTGCGCGCAGCGTCGACGACGCCGTTGAGATCAGCGGTCGTCCTGCCGACGGAGTCGGCGTTGCCGGTGCTGGCGAGCACGGCGGCACCGGCCAGTGCCGGAGCGGCCGCCCCCAACGCCATCACCATCCCGGTGATCCAGGCGATCGATCTGCGACGCACGACGCGCATGATAGGGATCACGCCATCACGGATTTGTGAATGTTCGTGCAATACGCCGATAAGGCATTTATCAGTTCGACATCCGATCTCGGTAGCATCGCCGCGATGGCGATCGACCGTTCCACGTCACCAGCGCCAGTTGCAGTCGGCCAGGACGCCAGCCTGAACATCCTGGTTGTCGATGACGAATCAGACCTGCGAGAGATGCTGACGCGCTCGTTCTCACGGGAGGGGCACCGCGTCACCGCCGTCGCTGACGGTCGCTCCGCGATCGATCGGGCGAGCACCGATCCGTTCGACATCGTCCTGCTTGATGTCGCACTCGGGCCGGGCCCCGACGGTTACGAGGTGTGTCGCACGCTGCGGTCGCGCCGCAACGTCGTGCCGATCATCATGCTGACCGCGCTCGACTCCGAAGCTGACGCCGTGCTCGGTCTCGAGGCCGGTGCCGATGACTACGTGACGAAGCCGTTCGGACTCGCCGAGCTGCGCAGCCGCATCCGTGCAGTGCTGCGCCGGGCGGGAACGCGGGCACTCGGCGCCGAGGTTCTGGCGGTCGGACCGATCCGGCTTGACCGTTCACAGCGCGAGGTCAGCGTCGACGGGCAGCCCGTGCGGCTCACGTTCAGCGAATTCGAGTTGCTCGACGCGTTGATGGGGGATCCCGGCAGGCTGCTCAACCGCCAGGAGCTGCTGCGGGCGATCTGGGGCGACTCTGCCTACCGCGACCCCCGCGCGATCGATGTCCACATCCGTCACCTGCGTGAGAAGCTCGAGCCGGAGCCCGATAAGCCGAAGTACATCCTCACAGTGCGCGGCGCCGGTTACCGGCTGCGCGGGCCGTAACCGAGTCAGCGGAGGCCGATGCTCGCGCGGCTGCAGTGGAGCGCTTTCGGACTGCGCGGCCGGATCGTCGGGGCCGTGCTCGTCACCACCGTCGCGACTCTCGCGGTCGCCACGATCGTGCTGCTCTCGCAGCTGGAGAGCTCCCTGAAGCAGGCCGCCCTGTTGACGCTCCAGGACGATGTCGCCGCCGCGAGCAAGCCCAGGGCCGAGCTCGCCAACCTGGCAGCGGTCAACTATCGGATCATTCCGGAGCGCTCGATCCCGAGCCTGCGCGGCACGCAGGCGCAACGGTATGCGGAGCAACAGGCGACGGCCTTCACCCTCGCCCGCAACGCGCTGCAGCAGCGGCTCGGTGCCAACTCCGTGGTGCTGATTGGCTACATGGACTCAAGCGGCCGTGGCAAGGTGGTATCGGTCGAACCGGATAACGATTCGGCGATCGCCGCGGCCAGCTCCTACGGTGGGATCGCCAAGGCGTACCTGACAGGGGAGGAGCAGCACGGGTTCGGGACTGTCAACGGGCAGCAGGTGGTCCGCGCCGCGATCAAGCTCAGAGGCGACGACGCGGTCGTCTCCGTCTACAAGCTGATCGACGACATCCCGTATGCCGTCACGGCCGTGCGCCGCGCGTTCGAGATCGCCGCGCTCGCCGGTCTCGTGTTGACGATGCTGCTGGCGATCCCGCTGGCTGCGACGCTCGTACGCCGGCTTCAGCGGTTGCGCGAGGCGGCGCTGCGGGTCGCCGTCGAGGGCGCCGGCGCCGAGTTCCCACTCGACCGTGCCCGAGACGAGGTCGGGGATCTGGCGCGCTCGTTCGCGATCATGCAGCGTCGCCTGCGCCATCAGGAGGAGGCGCGCCGCGGGTTCGTGGCCACCGCCAGCCATGAGCTGCGGACGCCACTCGCCTCGCTGGACGGGATGCTCGAGTTGCTCGATGACGATCTTCGCGGCCCGGTGCCCGATCTTGAGGAGGCCGGGGAGCTGCTCGATCGCGCCCGGGTCCAGTCGCGGCGGCTCGGTCGCCTGGCCGCCGATCTGCTCGACCTCAGCCGGATCGATGCCGACGTGGCGCTGCGCTCGGAGCCGATCGAGCTCGTCGAGCTCGCGCGCGCGGTGCTCGCCGAATTTGAGCTCGCCCGCCGCGAGCGCAACGTCACCGGCGTGCTGCGCGAGACGCCCGGGCCGGTCTGGGCGCTCGGCGACCCCGGCAGCGTCGCCCGGATCCTGCGGATCCTGATCGATAACGCGCTGCGCGTTGCCCCGCCTGGGACTGAGGTGGCCGTCGAGCTCTCAGCCCGGCCACAGCCGACGCTGAAGGTGATCGACTCCGGCCCGGGAGTCGCGCGCGACGAGCGTGACCTGATCTTCGAGCGCTTCAAGCGTGGTCGCGACACCGGCGGCGAGGCGGGCTTCGGCCTCGGACTCGCGATCGGTCGGGAGCTGGCGGAACGGATGCGGGGGGCGTTGCTGCTGTCGGACGCGCCGCCTCCGGGTGCGACCTTTGTGCTGACGCTGCCGTCCGGCGCCGCAGTTGCACAGACGCTCGACTCGACCGACCGCTACGAGGAGCAGGCGCCGCTGGGCGGAGGCCTGACCAGCTGATGGTGGTGACCGCGGCTCTGATCGCGATCTCCAGCGGCCTCGGCTACCTGCTTCCAGCGATCATCGGCCTTGAGTCGATGGGGGTTCCGTCTCCGGGTGAGACGGCGCTGGTGCTGGCCTCGGTGCTGGCCAGCCAGCACCAGCTCAACATCGTGCTCGTGATCCTCATCGCGGCCGCGTCCGCGATCCTCGGCGACAACATCGGCTACATGCTCGGTCGCCATTTCGGCCGGGATGTCCTCGAGGCGAAGGGCCCGTTCCGCGAGCGCCGCGTGCGCATCGTGCGGATCGGCGACCGTTACTTCTCAGAGCATGGCGCCAAGACCGTGTTCATCGGCCGTTGGATCGCGCTGATCCGGTTCGCGGTCGCCTGGCTGGCTGGGATCAACGAGATGCCCTTGCGGTTCTTCTTCTTCTGGAACGCGCTGGGCGCGATCACCTGGGCCACGACATACGGACTTGTCGGCTATTTCGGCGGCAAGGCGATCGCCGACGTGCTCGGCGAGGTCGGGATCGGTGCCGCGATCGCGCTCGGTGCGATCTTCGTCGTGATGGCCGTGCGCCTCAACCGGCGCGAACGCCAGCTTGAACGGCAGAGCGGCGAGGACCCCGATAGTGGTCCCGTTGGACCACTATCGGGAGGCGGCGTGCCTCAGGACGGGTCGAACCCGAGCGCCGCCGAGTTGATGCAATAGCGCAATCCGGTCGGCTCGGGACCGTCGTCGAACACATGCCCGAGGTGGCCTCCGCACCGCTTGCAGACCACTTCGGTGCGGGCCATCCCGAGGCTGCGATCGACCCGCTCCTCGACGTTCTCGCTCACGACGGGCTGGTAGAAGCTCGGCCAGCCACAGCCGGCATCGAACTTGGTGTCGGAGGCGAACAGGGGAGCGCCGCAACCGGCGCAGTGGTACTGCCCGTCCTCGAACAGGTTGAAGTACTTGCCGGTGAACGGACGCTCGGTCGCCTGGTGGCGGAGCACCTGGTACTGGTCCGGCGTGAGCTTCTCACGCCACTGCTCATCAGTCAGCTTGAGATCTTCCATGAGATCTAGTTTAGGTGGCGCTTGAGGGTTCTCCGATCATCTCCAGCACCAGCGCCGACCAGCCGAACGGGTGCTGCCCGAGACCGCTCCCGGTGTAGGGGTCGTAGTACTCGTAGAGTCCTTCAGAGCGGACCGTCCGGACGACGCGGGCCGCCAATTCGGCGGCCTCCGTGTGGTAGCCGAGCCGCTCCAAGCCGAGCCACAGCATCCAGGCGGAGTTGATCCACATCGGCCCGCGCCAATACCGTGTGCCCCAGGGGCCACGGTCACCGCGCTGGAAGCTCGGCTCGCGGGCCGACACCGAGCTCGGGCCGGCCGGCAGCCAGAACGCCTCCGGATCGAGCAGATGCTCCTCGATCAGCCTGCGGCCGATCTGCTCCGGCAGATCCGGGAGCGCCAGGGGTGACAGTGACGCCCAGGTCACAACCGGCCGGCCGTGTGGCGTCGGCCTCGACGCGGGCTGGAACAGTCCACTGCGCTCGTCATAGCAGCGGTCGATCAGCGCCTGGGTCAGCGATGGCTGACCGAGCGCGGTCCGAGCCATCGAGTACAGGACGTTGGTCATCACCTCGCAGACGACCGGCCCGCCCGCGGCGACGACGCGGCGCAGGTCATAGCCGAGCGAGCGGTTGCGGCGCACGAGCGAGATGAAGCCCGGCCGAGCATGGGCATGGCGGCCCCAGATCGGATCGAACTGCGGACTCGCGTCGAGGCCGGATTCATCCGGCTGCACGATCCAGATCAGGCCGTCCCCGTCGAGATCGCGGTGGGTTTCGAGCCAATCGTGGTGGGCGATGATCCGTGGCTCAAGCGCTGGGTCGCCGACGGCCAGCGACCACGCCCAGGCGAGCAGCGGGGGCTGGATCGAGGCGGTCATCGTCGCATGCGCCGAGGTGACGTTGTAGGTGAACCGCCGGGCACCACGTAGCGGCGTGTTCCAGAAGATCGTGTGACCGATGAAGCCGTCCGGCTGGGCAGCGTTCAGCAGCGACTCGAGCTCACGGCGGGAGTGGCTCGGATCGAAGTGCCGCCACGCGATCGCGCTGAAGCACGAGTCCCAGTACCACTGCCACGGGTAGTGGTCGGGGCTCGGGCATGTGTAGGCGAACGGAACCCCGTCCGCGCGGCTGCCCTGGCGCCAGTTGCCACGGAGTGCCTTCTCACAGATGCCGCGGATCGCGGCCCGGTCGTCCTCTGCCAACATCGGCGCCGATCATGCCTGGTCAGAGGAGTCTTCGGCTGCGCGCCGCCGGTGGTTGGCTGACGCGCCGCGGCCGCGAGCTGGCAGAGGACGTCGTCGCACGCCATCGGGTCACCGCGCTCGGGGTGCCGCCGCGCCGGCTGCGAGCGCGTACCGGCGCCCCCGGAATCGAGGAGTTCGCCGACGGAGGGCGGGCCGCGGCAGCGGAGCTCGAGGCAGCGCTGGGGGAGGGCGGCTTCCAGCGTTTCCAATCGATCCTCGACTTCGGCTGCGGGTCGGCCCGGGTGCTGCCGCATGTGGCAGCGAGGGCCGGGCGGGCGGGGGCACACGTGCGATGCGCCGGCTGCGACGTCGACGCCGAAGCGATCGCCTGGGCCGCCAGCGCCTGGCCGGCCTTCGATTTCACCGTCTCAGCTGCGCTGCCGCCGCTCCCACACCCCGACGAGAGCTTTGACCTCGTCTATTCGATCTCGGTCCTCAGCCATCTCGACGAGAAGCATCAGGACGCCTGGCTCGCGGAGCTGCGCCGGGTGCTGGTGCCGGGAGGCGTGGCCCTGCTCTCGACCCATGGGCCGTCGGCGTTTGACCAGTTCCGCAGCGGTGAGGTCCGGACCTCGTGGTCCGACGCCAGCATGTTCGCCCGCGGTCCACTGGCCGACGACGAGATCGCGTTCGTCCCCTATGTCTCGACGGTCTGGAATCGCGGTGATCTGCAGGGCGTCGGGGACGGGTACGGGCTCGCGTTCCACGGCGAGCAGTACGTCAGGCAGCACTGGTCGAGGTTTCTGGCGGTCGAAAGGCTGCTGCCGCGCGCGGTCACGGGTTGGCAGGACCTGGTCGTGTGCGTGCGCGGCACCTGAGTTGACACGGGTCTGACACGCGGCGTCAGGGTGCTGACCGCGAGGGCGATGTACGGGGAGCCTTGGAAATTCCTGAGGATTGAGTCGGTAGGTTGGCTTCACATTGCCGGAGCTTGCCGACGCTGTGGTCTCGCCTGCGGTCTACGACGAGACCTACTACCTGACCGCGTGCCAGGGATATGAGGCGTGGAACCGCTCCGGGGGCCGTGAGCCCGCCGGCCTGTATCTCGGGCTGCTCCACGAGGCGCACGTGCGGGCCGGCGAGCGGCTGGTCGACATCGGCGCCGGCCGCGGCGAGCTGATTGCCGCAGCCGCCGCGATCGGTGCCGACGCGACCGGGATCGAGTACTCGGAGTCGGCGCTGGAGCTAGCCGCCAAGACGCTGGCCGCGCACGGCAACCCGGACTTGGCGCGGATGCTCCGGGCGGACGCGCGCAGGCTGCCGCTCGCGGATGGGTGTGCCGACGTCGTGACGATGATCGACGTGATCGAGCATCTGTCGCTCGAGGAACAGCGCGATGTGCTCGCCGAGGCGCACCGGGTGCTTGCGCCCGGCGGCCGGATCCTCATCCACACGATGCCCAACCGCCTGATCTACGACGTCACCTACAAGGTGTTGCGGGCCGGGCGCAGGTCATGGCCCGCGGATCCGCGCAACGACTACGAGCGGCAGATGCACGTCGGTGAGCAGACGGTTGGCTCGATCAGGGCGCGGCTGCGCGAGGCTCAGTTCACCTCGGTCGACGTCAGCCACGGACGGATGGTGTACGACGGGTACCTCCCGAGCCGCTCGGCGCGGTGGTTGCACCGCAACCTTGCCCGCGCGCGCTTCACGGCGCCACTGACGATCGGCGATCTCTGGGGCCGCGCGATCCGGTCCTGAGCACCTGCCCGAACATCGAAGTCCGGATGTGCAGGGGGTTCTCGGCGCCGTCCGGAGCGTCCGCCACCATGCCCGCTCCATGTCCCTGACGGCCGTCTCGAATTCGCCCATGCCGACCCCCTCCGGAGGTCTGCGCTCCTGGCAGGTGCGGGCGCTCGATGCGATGGAGTCGTGGACCTCGGGCGCGTTTCTGATCTCGGCGGCGCCCGGAGCCGGCAAGACCCGCCCGGCGCTCGAGCTGGCGCGCCGCGAGCTGCACAGGCGCTCGTGCGACGGGGTCGTGATCACCTGCCCGACGGCGCCGCTGACCCGCCAGTGGGCCCGGGCTGCCCACGCCCTTGGCCTGGATCTCGTGCCCGACGCGGACTCGCCGCGGCCGCCGGCCGGCTTCCACGGCGTCGTCGTCACCTACGCCCGGATCTCGCAGAACCCGACCCGCTGGGCAGCCGGTTGCCGGGAGCGCACGCTGGTGATCGCCGATGAGGCCCACCACCTCGGCGAGGAGCTGGCCTGGGGCGAGTCGTTCTCACGAGCGTTCGCGCAGGCCTCCCGATGGCTGCTGCTGTCTGGCACGCCGTTTCGCTCCGACGCGACCGCGATCCCGGGCGTCGAGTACGACGCGGACGGCCTCGCCGAGCCCGACGTCTCCTACACCTACGCCGACGCCGTCGGCGACGGGGTGTGCCGGCCCGTCGTGTTCGTCACCTACGACGGCTCGCTCTCGTGGCGCAGCGGCGACGACGTGATCGAGTCGAGCTTCGAGACGGTCCTCTCGAGCCGCGAGGCCAGCCGCCGGTACCGGACCGCGATCTCAACCGACCTGCCCGACGGCCTGCCGCGGATCCTGCGCGAGGCCGATGACCGCTTGAAGGCGATCCGGGCGGGTGCTGCGCGCGTGGCGGGCACGGCCGGCGGGCGGCTCGAGGCGCACCCCGATGCCGGCGGCCTGGTGATCGCGGCCGACTCGGCCCACGCCCGGCGGATCGCGGCGCTCCTCAAGGAGGTCACCGGCACATCGCCGGTCGTGGTGCTGCATGCCGAGACCCGTGCGGCCGCCAAGCTGGCTGCGTTCACGCACTCCGACGAGCCGTGGATCGTGGCCGTCAACATGGTGTCTGAGGGCGTCGACATCCCCCGCCTGCGGGTGGGGGTGTACGCCACGGCCGCCAAGACCCCGCTGATCTTCCGCCAGATCGTCGGCCGGTTCGTGCGCACGATCCCCGGCCGTCCGCCGGAGCCGAGCTGGCTCTACGTTCCGGCCGATCCGATCCTGCGTGATCACGCCGCCAACGTCCGCGAGGAGCTGCGGTATCTCCGCCGCCCCGCCTCGGCGGATGAGCTCGGCGAGGAGGGCCTGCTCGACGAGCCAGCCGAGCGCCGCGCGAACGAGCCGAGCGCCGCGCTCGACTTCGAGCCGCTGAGCGCCGATGTCGCTCCGCAGATGACGCTGTTCGGCGGCCCCGCGCCAGCGCCGGCACCGAGCCCGCCATCGCGCCTCCTGCAGAGTGTCCCGCCACCACCGACGCCGGCCCTGGCGCCGGTCGAGGGTGCAGCCGCGATTCCCGCCTTCGAACGTCGTGCCCGCCTGCGTAAGCAGCGCCACCGGCTGGTCTCAGATCTGGCTCGCAGGCAGAATTGCTCGCAGCAGGACGTCAACGCCCAGGTCAATCGTGAGCTGGGCATCGCCAGCGTCGAGAAGGCAACGCTGGAGCAGCTCCAGCGGTCGATCGAACTGCTGGAGAAGTGGCTCTCGCCGCGCCGCCGGTGATAGAGGGCACCTGGGGTAGTTGTGCGCGCAACTATCTGCTACATTGCCGGGCATGGAACTTGGGCTTGCCACATTCGCCGACCTCAGCTCCGGGGTCAGCCCGCAGCAGCGCTTCAAGGATCTGCTCGAGGAGGCCCAGCTCGCCGACGAGCTCGGCCTCGACCTGTTCGCCGTCGGTGAGCATCACCGGCCGGACTTCGCTGTGGCGGCACCGGCGGTCGCGTTGGCGGCGATCGCCGCCCGGACCGAGCGCATCCGCCTGTCGAGCGCGGTGACGGTGCTCAGCTCCGATGATCCCGTCCGCGTCTTCCAGGAGTTCGCTCAGGTCGATCTCATCTCCGGCGGCCGCGCCGAGATCATGGCCGGCCGCGGCTCGTTCGTCGAATCGTTCCCGCTGTTCGGCTACGACCTCGACGACTACGACGCGCTGTATGCGGAGAAGCTCGAGCTGCTGCTCGCGATCCGCGATGGCAACCCCGTCACCTGGAGCGGCAAGCACCGCCCGGCGCTCCGCGACGCGGGAATCTGGCCGCGCCCGCTCCAGGACCCACTGCCGGTCTGGGTCGCGGTCGGTGGCACCCCGCAGTCGGTCATCCGTGCGGCGGCGCTCGGCCTGCCGCTCACGATCGCGATCATCGGTGGTCAGCTGGGCCCAGTTCGGGCCGCTCGTCGACCTCTACCGCGAGGCCTGGGCCGCGGCTGGGCACGACCCCGCGGGCCAGCGGGTCGCGATCAACACCCACGCCTTCGTCGCCCCCACGCGCCGCGACGCCGACTCCGCCTTTGCCGCCTCCTACCTCGCGATGATGAACCGGATCGGCCGCGAACGCGGCTGGCCACCCGCCGGCCGGCCGCAGTACGAAGCGCTGACGGCGCCCGATGGCGCGGTCGCGCTCGGGTCCCCTGAGCAGGTCACCGAGAAGATCCTGGCGCAGCATGCACTGTTCGGAAACGACCGCTACGTCGGCCAGATGAGTGTCGGCGCGGTCTCGCACGCCGAGGTGCTGCGCTCGATCGAGCTGTTCGGAACCGCGGTTGCGCCGCCGCGTGCGTGAGGAAGTTGGGCGGCGGGAAGCCGTTACCGTTTGAGACCAATCGACATGCGAGGTATGTGATGAGCGCGGGACGACTATTGCTGCGGACGACGATCGGCGGGGCCTTCGTCGGCCACGGCATGCAGAAGCTCACCGGCGCGTTCGGAGGACACGGGCTGGGCGCGACGGCGGGAATGTTCGAGAGCCTCGGCCTGCATCCGGGCAAGGCACACGCGACGGCTGCCGCGCTGGGAGAGGCCGGCGGTGGCCTTGGCCTGCTGCTCGGCTACCAGACGCCGCTCGCGGCCTCGGCGATCACGGCCACGATGCTGACCGCGATCAACCGCGTCCATGCCAAAAACGGACCGTGGATCATGAACCAGGGGTATGAGTACAACGCGGTGCTGATCGCCGGCGGCGATCGCGCTGGCCGAGATGGGCCCGGGCAAGCTGTCGCTCGACGCCGCGCGCGGCAAGGAGAAGTCCGGCACCAAGGCGGCGCTGACCGCGCTCGTGCTCGGCGTCGCGGGTGCTGCCGGCGCGCACCTGGCGGCCGAGGCGATGGCGCCGCCGCCCGCGCCGGCTCCGGTCGAGCCGCTCGTGCCCGAGCCGGCGGTCGAGGCACCGACAGAGCCGCTGGCCGACTAATCCGTTGATTGGGGAGGGCCCGTTGGCCCTCCCATCAGCCCGGCTGACCGCCCTTGTTCACCGTGATCGTCGTGTGCATGCCCATTGCCAGATGGCCCGGCATCGAGCAGTACAGCTCGTAGCGGCCCGCTCTCAGATGCCACACGGCGGTGCTGATCGCTCCGGAAGCCGTGACCTTCACGCCGGCCAGCACCGGGCCGGTCATCGTCCCGTGCTTCAACGCGCGGACGCGGACGTCATGTGAATCCTGACCGCGGTTCCACAGCTCGACGTCGATCGTGCCCGCCGGCAGCGTCGAGCGGGACGGCCACAGGGACCACTCCTGCGCGTAGACGAGCAGGTGCGCAGCCGTCGGACGGGCCGTTGATCTCACCGCGCGCGCTTCCGCTGCGCCGGCCAACGGGCCGGCGAGCGTGACCACGATCACGGCAGCGAGTGTTCTCACGACGTGGCCAGCGGTCCGAGCAGGCCGGAGGTCGTGGTCGTCGTCGGTCTGGCGGTGGGGGAGCCGCTGTTCAGCAGCTGATAGCGCGGCAGCGCCTTGGCGCCGGGAATCACCGCGCCGGCGTCCTGGCCAAACCACTGCTCGAGCAGTGAGCAGTAGACGCCGCGGAAGTCCACGTTGGCGATCTGGTTGCCGTTGACGTCGAGGTTGGTCAGCTGCGGAAATTCGCCGATCATCCCGCCGCTGGTGCGGGTGCCGATCAGGAACGCGTTGCCCGCGGCGCCATGGTCGGTGCCGTTGGAGCTGTTCTGCTGGGCGCGGCGGCCGAACTCCGACCACACCTGGACAAGCACGCGGTCGGCGATCCCACGTGCTTCGAGATCGGCCTGGAACGCCTTGATCGAGTCGGCTGCGAGCTGCAGGCCCGGTCCGAACGTGCCCGGTTGCGCGGAGTGGGTGTCGAATGCGGTGTCGGTTGTCATCGATACGCACTTCAACGGCAGCCCGCCGGCGATCATCGCCGCCAGGCCGGCCAGCCGCTGCGGCAGATCGGACTCGCCCGAGGTGGGGTAGGTGACCGGGCTCGTGTAGGCCGGACCACCGTCGGCGTTGACGTAGGGTTTCAGGGCCAGACGGACGGTCTCGACCTCGGAGGCGGCGGCCGCGACCTGTGCGATCGCGGCGTCGTGGGAGCCGCGCAGGCGGTCGCCGAGCGCACCGGCGGACTGCAACGCGAACTCGAGCGGATCGCCCCACATGCCCTGCATCCACATCGAGAAGTTGTCGGGCCGATCGATCGCCGCGGTCGGTTTCAGCATCGTCGCGAGGGTTGGGTTCATCGCGCCGTCCATCGACAGGGCCTGCAGCGGGTTCGTGTTCGAGCCGACGACATCGATGAAGCGTCCGAGCCAGCCCGTCATCAGGCGCGTGTCGAGTCCGCCGACCTCCCAGTAGTGGCGCGAGGTGAAGTGCGACATATCCGGGTCGGCGTACCCGATCCCGGGGAACACGGTGAGCTTGCCGGCCTGATGCAGGTCGGCGAAGGACCGGGCGGCCGGATTCCATTCGAGGCTCGTGTCCTCCGGCAGCGTCGGGCCCGAGCCAGGGGTGACCGCAAGTGTCGTGCGCAGCTTCTGATACGTCGGGTCATTGACCGGCGCCAGCAGCGACAGGGCGTCGATCCCGCCCTGCAGGAAGATCGTCACGAGGATCGGGCTGGTCGCGGACTGCGCGGCTGCCGCCTCAGCGATTCCGTCACCGAGCACCCGGTTGGTCAGGCCGATCCGGTCGGCGCCGTAGACGGCGAGGACGCCGCCGGCCGCGCCACGGATGAACGTGCGCCGGTCGATCCCGGTGCCGGCGGGAATCGGCATCCGCGGGTCCCATTCGCGTGCCACGGGGCGTCCGCCGGACAGCGCGGCCTTGAGCGCCTGTGCGCGGGTGAAGCCCGAGCAGCAGCCGGCGTTGTGGGTGGCGTGATCGCGGGGCGTTGGGTCGCTCATGCGGTCTGCCAGTCGGGGGTGAGCGGGATCAGGGCGCGCAGGGCGTTCTGGCGAAGCGCCCGGTAGGCGGGCTGCTCCCAGTCAGCGGTCGCGTCGCGCTGGACCCGCCTGCCGTAATCGAGGAGGTTGCGCATGGAGGTCGCAGACAGCGTCGGGTTGTCCCACAGCGCGAGCGCGGCCGTCAGTGCCTGCTCGGGCGTCTCGGTCGCCGGGTAGGGCTTTGAGGTCGTGTACACGTGGTCGGCGATCGCCAGGTTCACCGCCTGCAGCCGCCCGGCCCAGCGGGCCGTGTCGAGCCACGAGGCGTAGTTCCAGCCTGACACGTTCGGGGGGTCGAACAGCACCTGCCCGGCCTCCTCGCACACCCAGGTCCAGCTGTCGGTGGTGATCCCACCGCGCAGGGCGCGCAGCATCCCCGCGGCGAACACGACCGGCGGCTTGACCAGTCGCTGGCCCTCGTACAGCAGCGGGTGACGGAGGATCGCCTCGATCACGGGCCGCACCTCGAAGCCGGAGCTGACGTACAGACCCGCGAGAGCCGCGACCGTCTTCGCGGACGGCGCGTCCGCGATGAAGTACCCCCACAGCTTGGATACGAAGAACGACGGATGGCTGCTGTGGGTGACCGCCAGGCGGCAGCTGTCGACCCAGTCGAAGTTCCCCCGCTTGCCGAAGATCGTCTTGATCCCGTCGTCGTGCAGCGTCGGGTCGTAGCGGAAGTTCGTGGGCCCCGCTTCGTTCCAGTCATTCGTCCAGCCTGTCAGCGCTCGCGCGTTCTGGTGAACGTCGTCCTGGGTGTAGCCGCGGTCGGCGCCGAGCGTGAACAGCTCGAGCATCTCGCGGCCGTAGTTCTCGTTGGGGCTGTATCTGTTGTTCGAGGAGCCCGACAGCCACAGCAGCATCGCGGGGTCCTTGGTGACATCGAGCAGCAGCTCGTGGAAGTTGCCAAGCGCGTGCGAGCGCATCATCGCGTTCTGCGCGAGCATCAGCTGCGCGTTTGACGCCTCGATCGAGGTCGCGAACCAGCTGTGCCAGACGAGTGTCATCCGTTCGATCAGCTGATGGCTGGAGCGCACCATCCGATCGAGCCACCAGCAGTGGGCGTCGCCGTAGACGTTGATCGGGTCAAGCGGCTGGTTGCCGTTGCGGGGCCTCGGGCCCTCGAGCTGCGCCGGACCAGCCGGACGGGTGAGCGACGCGACCGCCGCTGCGAGCCCCATGTTCGCGAGCGCTTCGGCCTCACCGGGACGCGGTCCGAACCCGGCACGCCACAGCAGGCGTGTCGCGGCGGCTTCGTCGAAGCGCCCGTCGTAGACGGCGATTGGAGAGGGATCGAGTGCGATCACGGTGCTCGTGCAGGAGGAGCCCCAGCCTCGGGAGGCGTCCCTGGATTCTTACATCGGCTCGACATGCCGCCGGGATGAGGTCTGCCGCCTGACGTCCGCATTTCAGCGGCGTTAGCATCAGCGTCGCGTGGCTCTCGTCTCCGGCTACAGCCCTGATCCCGACCGCTACCAGTCGATGCCATACAGGCGGACCGGCCGCAGCGGCCTGCTGCTTCCGGCGATCTCGCTCGGGCTGTGGCAGAACTTCGGCGGGTCGGTCGCACTCGAGCACAGCCGCGCCATTCTGCGGCGGGCGTTCGATCTGGGGATCACGCATTTCGACCTCGCCAACAACTACGGGCCGCCCTACGGCAGCGCCGAGGAGACGTTCGGCAGGCTGCTGACGCAGGATTTTGCGGGTCTGCGGGATCAGCTGGTGATCTCGACGAAGGCCGGCTACGACATGTGGCCAGGGCCCTACGGCGAGTGGGGGTCGCGCAAGTACCTGCTCGCCTCGCTTGATCAGAGCCTGAGGCGAATGGGAATCGACTACGTCGACATCTTCTATTCGCACCGGTTCGATCCCGACACGCCCCTCGAGGAGACCATTGGCGCGCTTGACGCCGCCGTCCGGCAGGGCAAGGCGCTGTACGTCGGAATCAGCTCCTACTCGGGGGAGCGCACTCGAGAGGCGGCCGCGCTGCTGCGCTCGCTCGGCACGCCACTGCTGATCCATCAGCCGTCGTATTCGCTGCTCAACCGGTGGATCGAGGGAGACCTGCTCCGCGTGCTGGAGGAGGAGGGCATCGGCTGCATTGCGTTCTCGCCGCTCGCCCAGGGCCTGCTGTCGGACAAGTACCTCGGCGGTGTGCCATCGGACTCGCGCGTGCGCAGCGGTCAGCACTTCTCGGAGAAGCTGTTGTCGGAGGAGAACCTGGCGCGCGTGCGCGGGTTGAACGAGATCGCCCAACGCCGCGGCCAGACGCTCGCCCAGATGGCGATCGCCTGGGTGTTGCGCGATCCGCGGATCACCTCCGCGCTCGTGGGAGTCTCGAGTGTCGCCCAGCTGGAGGCAAACGTAGGTGCCTTGGCGAATCTCCACTTTCATGACGATGAATTGCGGGAGATCGACCACTTCGCCGGCGACGGCGAGCTCAACATCTGGGCGCAGTCCAGTCAGGCCTAGTACGCACGTCCGGTTCGCGGACGGGTGTACGAGTTCAAAGGTTTGTTGACAACCCCGGCGCTCAGGCCGTCGGCGGACCAGGTCGATCCACAGTTCGATGTCTTTCAAGCTTGCTCTGGCCGCCTGCCTCGTGTTCTGCGCGCTGGCGGCTCCCGCTGGCGCCCAGGCGGTCAACCTCCAATATGAATCCGGCTCCGTCGTGGCGCTCAACGGCACCACGATCACGATCCAGACCGGCGGTCGCGCGACCGGCGTGATCAAGGCGCTGACCGACGCCGCCAACGCGATCACCGCGAAGGACTACCCCTATGTATGGGGTGGCGGCCACGCCGAGGCCGGCGTCGCCAGCGTCGGTGAACGCGGCCCCGGATACAACGGCAAGCGGATCGGCTTCGACTGCTCCGGTGCTGTGACAGCGGTGCTCGCCGGCGCCGGCCTGTGGACGCCCGGCAGTGGCGTGCCCGCCGACAACGGCGTCATCGCGGAGCTCGAGGCCAACCACCTGATCGCGCGCGGAGTCGGGACGGCACCCAACGAGGTGACGCTGTACGACGACCCGGGCGTGCACATCTTCATGAATATCGACGGCCGCTTCTTCGGCACCTCCGACGGCGGTGGCGGCGGTGACAAGAAGGGTGGCCCCGGCTGGCTCGACGACGGTGCCTGGGACGCGACCGACCCGAGCTTCAAGAAGTACCACCTGCTGCCGTCGGTACTGCGCACGAGCACGACCTACGGCAACGACTACACCTTCGTGGTCGGCCCCTACTTCAGCGAGGTCGGCC
Source organism: uncultured Conexibacteraceae bacterium (assembly GCA_963778315.1). GTDB lineage: Bacteria > Actinomycetota > Thermoleophilia > Solirubrobacterales > Solirubrobacteraceae > Palsa-465. The sequence continues at coordinate 443,718 of CAVZTZ010000003.1, forward strand.
TCGAGGTCGGCGAGGGCATCAGGATCGGCTACGTCGAGCAGCGATCCGGTGAACTCGCCGCCCGCACGATCACCTTCAGCGGGCAGCGAACACTCAGCGGCGCGGTGACCGCGATCAGCGGGACCACGCTGACACTCGCAACCTCCTCGGGATCCACGAACGTGTCGGTCGGGGACTTCAGCGGCCTGCTCAACGGGGTGGCGGTGGGTGACACGGTGACCGTGACCGCCAGCGAGCTCAAGGGCGTTCTGACGGCGCACTCGATCACTGTCACGGCGACGCCACCGGGCTCGACGACGTCGACGACCACGACCACGACTTCGCAGCCGGACGGCGGGACGGGGGTCGGCTACGGCGGCAGCAGCCAATCGGGCGGGCAGGTGTACTCCGGCTCGGCGTCGGCGGACAACGGTGGGCGGTCGGGCGGACCCGGAGGGTGGTCGGGCAAGAACTGACCCGTGCCGGGGGCGGTGCGGGCGCAAACTGATCCGCGCCCGGGGGGTGCGGGCGCAAGCTGATCCGCGCCCGGGGGGTGCGGGCGCAAGCTGATCCGCGCCGGGGCGGCGCGGGCAGAACGAACGCCGGGGGCGGCGTTCAGGCTGAGGGGAACAAGGTGTCCGGTGGAGTCGGGGCGGCTCTACCGGACATCGCCTTTCGTCGTTGCGCTTCACCAGCGGATCGCGCCGCTCTCCTCGATCAGCTCCGGCGGTGGTGTCGCCGCTTCGGTCGCGAGCTCCCAGAACGGCGGCAGCGTCGCGCCTGGTCTCGGCGTGATCTCCCGGGCCTCGATCGCCGCAGGTTGTCCGCGGATCGCCGAGACGAGCACGAGCAGCGCGGGTCGGTCGTCGATCTCCCACGCAACGGCGACCGTCAGCAACGACGCGTCCAGCTGCTCGGCGAGGGTCGGGACCACGACACGGATGAACGTACGCGTCCGGTCGTTTGAGCCGAAGTGCTCATCGCTGTGGACGTCGGCGTCGTCGGGCGTGACGAACCAATGCATGACGAGGGCGGTGTCCGAGGCGGCGCGCGCCAGCGACGCGGCGGCGAGCCGCCATCCGTGCTCGCCGAGCTCCTGGAGCGTTGTGGGAAACGAGTCGTCGGCCACCGAGTGGATTGTCCTGCGTGACCGCCTCGAGACAAGGACGGCGACGGGCCGCTGGAGGTTCTGCCCGCACCCGGACCGCCCGGTTCCGGCCCGGGGCCTACGATGTCGCCCCGATGGCGATGGACTGCACATACAGGCTGCGGATTCCGCACCGCGCCGGACAGCTCGCAAAGGTCTCGACTCGGATCAGCGAATACGGCGGATTGATCGGTGACATCTCGACGATCTCGATCGCCCGCCACGAGGCGATCCGGGAGATCACGATCGAGCTCCGCGACCGCCAGCACGCCGAGGACCTGGCGGCCGGGCTCGACCAACTTGAGGGCGTGACCGTCGTCTGGTACCACGATCGCGCCTTCCTCGCCCATGACGGCGGCAAGCTGCAGATGACCGGCCGGCGGCGGATCGTGACCAACCAGGACGTCCGTGACGTGTATACGCCGGGCGTTGCCAGGGTCTGCATGGCGATCAGCGAGTTCCCCGAGCTCGCGAGCAAGTTCACAACGATCGGCCGGAGCGTGGCGATCGTCACCAACGGCAGTCGCGTGCTCGGTCTCGGCGACATCGGGCCGCTGCCGAGTCTTCCCGTGATGGAGGGCAAGGCGCTCTTCTACGCTCAGCTCGCCGACATCACCGCGGTGCCGATCCTGGTCGACACCCGGGACGTCGATGAGTTTGTCGAGACCGTGGTGCGGATCGCCTCGGGATTCGGCGGGATCCATCTCGAGGACATCTCGACGCCCTCCTGTTTCGAGATCGAGCGGCGGCTGATCGAAGCACTGCCACAGCCGGTGATGCACGACGACGTCCACGGGACCGCGGTCGTGACGATGGCGGCCGCGATCGCCGCCTGCCGGCAGGTTGACATCCGTCTCGACGAGGCGGTCGTCGGCCAGATCGGCCTTGGTGCGGCAGGCTTCGGGATCGCGACGCTGATCCATGATGCCGGCGTCAAGCGTGTGCTCGCCGCCGATCCGAACCCGGCCGCCCAGGATCACGCTCGCGAGCACGGGATCGAGATCACGGATCTGGCAACGCTGATGCGCGAGGCCGATGTCGTGGTGGCGACCAGCGGCAAGCCCGGGCTGATCACCGCCGAGATGATCCGTCCCGGTCAGGTGATCTTCGCGCTGACCAATCCAGCCCCGGAGATCGAGCCCGAGGCGGCGCTGGCGGCCGGCGCCGCGTTCGCTGCCGATGGCACCAGCGTCAACAACGTGCTCGGGTATCCGGGGATCTTCCACGGCGCGCTGCTTGCTGGTGCCCGCTCGATCAACGTCGAGATGAAGCGAGCCGCGGCGTGGGCCCTTGCGGGCCTGACCGTCGAGTCGGAGCTGATCCCCGAGGTCCTCGATCAGCATGTGCACGACACCGTCACCGAGGCGGTGCGCCAGGCCGCCGTCGACAGTGGCGTCGCCGACCCCGCGCGGCTGTTCCCCGAGCCTGAGTCGCTTTACGAACCGCGCTGAGGCGCGACGGCTTCAGCGCCGAGCTCGCGCAGCCGGTCACGGGCCGCACCAAGCGTCACCTCGAGCTGGTGGTAGAGCTGATCCCCCAGCACCTCGCGGTACCGCTGCTCGACGATGTCCTCGAGCTCGTGACCACGCAGGCGTGCCGCGCGACCGGCATCGGTCAGGTGGATACCGACGCCGCGTCCCTTCCCGAGGCGGCGCTCGAGGTAGCCGAGCCGCTCGAGCCGGGCGACCATCTGGCTGATCGCCTGCTGGGTCTTCGGCGTTCGGCGTGAGATCTCAGCGACCGTCGCCCCGGGCCAGGTCGCGACCATGTCGAGTGTGCCGATCGCCGCGGGCGTCAGCTCGGAGCCTGCCATCTCGTCCTCCGTGATCAGGAACGCCCGCGTGTAGGTCTCCCACAGCAGGTGGCCGACGCGCTGCTCCCAGCGCTCCTGCAGGCGTTGCTCGTCCGAGTTCTCCATAGGCCAACTCTAGCCCGTCATGCAAGGTCTTGGTCAATCAAGTACTTGCAAATACAAGGCCTTGTGATAGTCTCGGAGCCATGTCATCCACGACGTCTTCTCATAAGTACTGGACGTTGGTTGCGGTCTCCCTCGGCACCTTCATGCTGCTGATCGACATCACGATCGTCGTCGTCGCGCTACCGAGCATCCAAGGGTCGCTCCACACCAGTCTCTCCGACGTTCAGTGGACGCTCGACGCCTACTCGCTGTCGCTCGCATCGCTGCTGCTGCCGACCGGCTCACTGGCGGACATCCTCGGCCGTAAGCGTGTGTTCGCGATGGGCCTCGCCGTCTTCACCGTCGGCTCGCTGTTGTGCGGCCTTGCCTCCTCTGCCCTGATGCTGATCCTCTGCCGAGCGCTCCAGGGCATCGGCGGGGCGACGATCTTCGCCACGTCGCTCGCGCTGCTGGCCGGTGCGTTCCACGGCAAGGAACGCGGACTCGCGTTCGGGATCTGGGGCGGGGTCGTGGCGCTGTCGAGCGCGCTTGGTCCGCTGCTCGGTGGATTGCTCACCACCGAGGCGAGCTGGCGCTGGATCTTCTTCGTCAACCTGCCGATCGGCGTCATCGCGATCCTGATCACGGTCTACCGCGTCTCGGAGTCCCGCCCCCCTCAGCATCGTCGGTTCGATCCGATCGGGTTCGTGTTGTTCACGGTCGGGCTGACCGCGCTTGTCTACGGCCTGATCGAGTCGAGTCGCCGCGGTTGGGGCTCGAGCGTCGTCGTTGTCTCGATCATCATCGCCGCCGTGCTGCTGACAGCGTTCCCGATCACCCAGTACGTGATCAAACAGCCGATGTTCGATCTCAAGCTGTTCCGCAAGCCGACGTTCGTCGGTGGTGCGGTCGCGGCGTTCGGAATCAACGGAGGCCTGTACGCGATCTTCGTCTACATCGTGCTCTACCTGCAGAACGTCGACCACAAGTCGGCGCTCGGGGCGGGCGCGGCGGTCGCAATCGTGACGGCCGGTTCGCTGATCACGGCGATCCCGTCGGGTCGCCTTTCGGCTCACATGCCCGTCCGGTGGCTGATCGGCCCGGGCCTGCTGCTGATCGGGATCGGGTTGCTGCTGATGCGCGGTCTCACACCGGGGATCTCCTGGACCCACCTGATTCCCGGGTTTGCCGTCGCCGGGCTGGGGAGTGGCATGGTCAACTCGCCGCTCGCCTCCACCGCGGTCGGCGTCGTGCAACCGCAGGACTCGGGAATGGCCTCAGGCATCAACTCCACCTTCCGCCAGGTCGGTATCGCGACGATGATCGCGGTGCTCGGCACGATCTTCGCCAGCAAGCTCGATCACGTCAGCGGTGCTGCGATCGCGGTGCGCTACCCGAGCGCGATCAACGAGCTGCTGTTGATCTGCGCCGTGGTCGCGTTCGTGACCGGCGTCGCCTCGACCCTGCTGATCCGCCAGAAGGACTTCATCGTGCACGGCGGGCCGCCCGAAGCGGCGGGCGGTCCCGCGACGGGGGCTGAGGAGGCGGCGGCCGGAGCCAGTGGCGGGGCACCCGTCGGGGGTGTGGAGACGGCGTGAGGGTTGTTAGGCTGACGTGGCGGTGAGGTCATGAGCGAGCTGCATCCCGAACTCCGAGCGCTGATCGAGTCGGGCCCGTTCGCGCACCTGACGACGATCAACGCCGACGGCAGCCCGCAGGTGACGGTCATCTGGATCGGGCTTGATGGCGATGACGTCGTCAGCGGCCACATGGGCCTGTACGCGAAGGTGCGGAATATCCAGCGGGACCCACGGGTGGTGCTGTCGTTTCTGGGAGCGTCCAAGGCCGGTGACTTTCTCCACCCCTATGCGGTCCTGCGGGCGCAGGCGACGGTTGAGCGCAGCGACCAGGCATGGCATCTGCTCGACCGCCTGACCCGCGTGTACCTCGATCCCGACGGCACCTTCCCGGCTCCGAAGGGCCCGGGTTACATCGTTCGTTACAGGATCGAGCGGGTCGGCGGCGTCGGGCCGTGGGCGCCCGCTCACTGACCGGTCTCGTTCCGTGAGGAGCCGGTCACGATTCGCGTCGGCCGCGGTCGGGATGGCGCTGCTCGCCATTGGAGCGACGGTTCTGACCGTCACTGCCGGCGCGTCAGGTCCCGACTACTACCGCCTGGTCCAGGAGCCGTCCGCCGGCTTCGGCTTCCTCGGCGGCCAGATCCGCTCTGCGCAGCGCTCGATCACGATCGAGATGTACGAGCTGTCGGACACCGCCGTCGAGCACGACCTGGCAGCAGCCGCGGCGCGTGGTGTGGACGTCCGGGTGCTGCTCGACAGTGACGACAGCGGCAGCTCCGTGAACGCCGCCGCCGACGCCTACCTGAGCGGACACCGGGTTCACGTTCGCTGGGCCCCGTCCGACACGATCTTTCACATCAAGACGATCGTGTTCGACGCGCGCACGGCCGACGTGTCCAGCGCGAACCTGACGCCGCGCTACTACGCGGACACGCGCGATGCGACGATCACCGACACGAACCCCGCCCAGGTCCGCGCGATCACCGCGACCTTCAACGCGGATTGGAATGGCGGTGACCCGGCGAGCGATACCACGCAGGCACCGGGAGTCGTCTGGTCGCCACGCACCGGCTCTGAGACGGCCGAGACGGTGATGATCGACCAGATCAAGGCGGCGACGCACAGCATCCGCTTCGAGTCCGAGGAGCTCTCGGACAGCTGGGTCTACGACGCGCTGGCGGCTGCCGCGGGGCGGGGCGTCAGCTGCGAGGTGGTGATGACCGCCGACGTCTCGTGGGATCGGGCGTTCGCGACGCTGACCAAGGCCGGCTGCCACGTTCACACCTTCCCCGACGCGGGCTCAGTCCTGTACATCCACGAGAAGCTGCTGCTGACCGATGCAGGTTCCTCGGACGAGACGTTGCTGCTCGGCTCCCAGAACGGCAGCTACGCGTCGCTCGCCTACAACCGCGAGCTCAGCCTGCAGTTGCACGCCGCGGACGGCGGCGGCGCCGTGATCAGCGTGATCAACGCGACGTTCAACCAGGACTACGCCCACTCGTCCGCCTGGTAGGGGGGCGGGTCGAGAAACTCCGGGCATACCGGAGGAAATCGACCCACCCCAGGACGATCGCGCGTGCTGTAGGGGGGCGGGTCGAGAAACTCCGCGCATACCGGAGGAAATCGACCCACCCCAGGACGATCGCGCGTGCTGTAGGGGGGGCGGGTCGAGAAACTCCGCGCATACCGGAGGAAATCGACCCACCCCCCGGCGGCCCAGAACGACCGAGACCCCGCACACGCGGGGCCCCAGAGGTCCTTCTGCAGTTCCAGACCGTCGCCCGCGTCGCCTCGACTCGGATTCGACCCGTGAGGGCCGGGTCAGCGGATCAACCGCAGCCGGTGTTGAAGCCGCAGCTACCGCACGTGTAACAGCTGCCGGTGCGCTGCATCATGCCGCCGCACTGCTGGCAGGCCGGCCCGAGGTCAAGGCCGATCCCCGGGCGGGCGACGGCATGGACCGGAACCACCGGCGGGGTGTCGGTCAGTGCCGCGGTCGCAGGGACGATCTCCAGCGACGGGGTCACCGCGCCGCCAGTCGCCGCCCCACCCGCGCCGCCGTTGCCGTTCCCACCACCGTTGCCGGCGGCCGGGCCGGTCGGCAGCGTCGGCGCCGCCACCGGACCGGCGGTGTCACCGGCGTACGAGCTGGCGGCGTCCTGTGCGGACTTCCGCGCACGGACGGCGGGGGTCATGATCCCCAGCTCCTCCTGCAGGTCCACGTCGAGGAACCGTGACGCGAGCCAGCGCATGATGTAGTCGGGCATCGACTTCGCGAATGGGATCTCCGGGTTGGTGGTCATCCCCTCGGGTTCGAAGCGCATGTAGCTGAACTTGCGCACGAGCGTCTCGAGCGGCACCCCGTACTGCAGGGCGATCGAGATCGCGGTCGCGAACGAGTTCATCATCCCGCGCAGGGTCGAACCCTCCTTGCCGATGTCGGTCAGGAAGATCTCCCCGACCGTCCCGTCCTCATACATTCCGGCGGTGATGTAGCCCTCATGCCCGCCAAGCGAGAACTTGTGGGTGATCGACTGACGCTCACGTGGCATCCGGCGGCGCTGCTTCGGAGCCGTGGCAGCTTCAGCGCGACCGGCCGCCAGCCCCTCCGCCCGCGCACCCGCCATCGCGGTGGCAACGGCTGCTTCGACCCGTGCCTCGATCTCGGCCTCGGTCACGGCGAGAGCAGCCGGGTCGGACTGCTTCTTCTGCGCGTCGGTTGACAGCGCCTGCGCCGTCTTCGACCCGTCCCGGTAGATCGCCAGCGCCTTGACGCCCAGCCGCCACGCCTGCAGGTAGGCGTCGGCGATGTCCTCGATCGTGCACTCGTGCGGGAGGTTCACGGTCTTCGAGATCGCGCCCGAGATGAACGGCTGGATCGCGCCCATCATCTTGATATGACCCATGTGCGAGATCGCACGTTCACCGACGGCCACGTCGAACACCGGCAGGTGCTCGGCCGCCAGGCCCGGCGCGCCGACGATCGTGTTGTGCTCGTTGACGTAGGCGATGATCTGATCGACCTGCTCCGCGGAGTAGCCCAGCGTCTTCAGCGCCAGTGGCACCGTCTTGTTGACGATGGTCATCTGGCCGCCGCCGACGAGCTCCTTGAACTTGACCAGCGAGAAGTCCGGCTCGACGCCGGTCGTATCGCAGTCCATCAGGAAGCTGATCGTGCCCGTCGGTGCCAGCACGGTCGCCTGGGCGTTGCGGTAGCCGTGCTCGTCCCCGGCCTCGACCGCGCGCTCCCACACGGAGCGGGCCGCATCGAGCAGCGGCTTGTCACCGCAGGCCACGTCCGGGATCGCGTGGCTGGCGTCACGGTGCATCCGCATCACCGTGTTGTGCGCCTCACGGTTCTCGGCGTAGCGGTCGTACGGGCCGATCGCCGCGGCCACCTCTGCGGAGCGCAGGTACGCGCGGCCCGTCATCAGTGCCGTGATCGCGGCGGCGGTGCCGCGGGCGGCGTCTGAGTCGTACGGCATGCCGTTTGACATCAGGTAGGCGCCCAGGTTCGCGTAGCCGAGGCCGAGCTGGCGGAACGCGCGTGCGTTGGCCGTGATCTGCTCGGTCGGGTAGCTCGATGGCGACACGACGATCTCCTGCGCCAGCAGGACGATGTCGACCGCACGCTCGAACCGCTCGACGTCGAAGGTGCCGTCCTCGCGACGGAACTTCATCAGGTTCAGCGACGCCAGGTTGCAGGCGGAGTCATCGACGTGCATGTACTCCGAGCATGGGTTGGAGCCGTTGATCCGGCCCGAGTTCGGGCACGTGTGCCACTGGTTGATGACGGTGTCGTACTGGACGCCCGGGTCGGCGCACTGCCACGCAGCGTCGGCGATCTCTCGCATCAGCTCGCGGGCGGGGATCGGGTCGCCGATCGGCTCGCCGGTCGTGCGGGCGATCAGGTTCCAGTCCTCGTCGTGCTCGACCGCGTGCATGAAGTCGTCGCTGACGCGCACCGAGTTGTTCGCGTTCTGGTACTGGATCGAGTGGAAGCCGTCGCCGTCGATCGACATGTCGAAGCCGGCGTCACGCAGTGCTGCGGCCTTCTTCTCTTCCTTGGCCTTGCACCAGATGAACTCCCTGATGTCCGGATGGTCGACGTCGAGCACGACCATCTTCGCGGCGCGGCGGGTGCCGCCGCCGGACTTGATCGAGCCGGCCCACGAGTCCGCTCCGCGCATGAACGAGACGGGACCCGACGCGGTGCCGCCGCGCGACAGTGGCTCCGTCGAGCCGCGGATCTTCGACAAATTGATGCCGGACCCAGAGCCGCCGCGGAAGATCACGCCCTCCTTGGTGTTCCACTCGAGGATCGACTCCATGTTGTCCTCGACGGAGAGGATGAAGCACGCCGACGCCTGCATCTTCGGGCTGCCGACCGGATGCCAGCCGACGTTGAACCAGACCGGTGAGTTGAACGCCGCCATCTGGTGCAGCAGGATGTAGGTGAGCTCCGCCTCGAAGGTGGCGGCGTCATCGCTGCTCGCGAAGTACCCGCGCTCGGCGCCCCAGCCGGCGATCGTGCCCGCAACACGCTTGATCATCTGGCGCACCGACCATTCGCGCTCCGGCGCGCCCATCTGGCCGCGGAAGTACTTCTGCGCCACGATGTTGGTCGCGTTCTGTGACCAGGACTTCGGGAACTCGACGTCCTTCTGCTCGAATGCGATGCGGTCGCCGTGGCCGATCTTGGCGTCCCGCAGCTCCCATTCGACGGCGGCGAACGGGTCTTCGCCAGAAGCGGTGAAGTACCGTTCGATCCTGAGGCCTTCGCCTGTTACCAATCGGGTCTGCGGGATGTTCTCCATGCGGGCCTGCTCCTCTCAAATTTCCGCGCTTTGCGAGCACTTTCCTCAGCACCGGGGCGGCTGAGGCGGTAACAGCGGATCTTTGCGCGGGGGCCGGACGGAACCGTTGCCCGGGGCCGCTGTGACGGACCGCTTCGATGCACTGCGCCCACCGTTGATTTTACCCACCCTGTGAGCTTCTCTCCCCAGGATTTACGGCCAATTTGCGGCGTGCTGCCCGCCCGTGACCAAGCCGCTCAGGTGCTAGCTTCGCTGCCCGATGGCGTCGGTTGAGTTGAGCTCGGCGGTCTCCTCCCGCATTCGCGGGGGCGCGGCCCAGCGTGCGGCTCGCAGCCGCCGTGCGCCGTCACTGCTGGGCATCGCGCTGCTGGTCATGACCGTGTACGCCGTGTTTGGCGGCGGGGCGATCCGCGCTCCGGCGGAGCCCCGGCTGCAGATCACGATCGCGCTCGTCACCGCCCTGAGCGCTGGGGCAGTTCTGTGGAGCGCGACGCTGCGCTTCGAAGCGCCGCGAATCGTCGTGATCGGCACCGGTCTGCTCGCGGCGTTCGCGCTGTGGACCGGGCTGACGGTGTTCTGGAGCGCGGCGCCCGATGACACGTGGCGTGAGCTCAACCGCGTCGGCGCCTACGTGCTGGTGCTGATCCTGGCGGTGACCTACGGAGCCTCGGCGCCCGACGCGCGGCATCGCGCGCGGCAGGGCCTGATCGCGCTGACGCTGCTGCTGACCGCGTACGGACTCGGGCAGAAGCTGCTCCCCGGCCTGCACATCGGTGGGGTCATCGACCTCAACCAGACCGGCGTCAACGCGCGCCTCGAGCAGCCGCTCGGATACTGGAACGCGCTGGCGCTGCTGCTGGCGATGGGGGCCCCGGCGCTGCTGTCGCTCGTCGCCGACCCCGCCCGCAACCCGAGACCGCGGTTGGCGGCGCTGATCGCGCTGCAGCTGCTGATCGTCACGCTCGGCTTCGCCGAGTCCCGCGGCGGATTCGTTGCGGCGGCGATCGCGCTTGGCGTCTACATCGCGCTCAGTCGGCGGCGCACGCCGCTGATCGTCTGGACCGTGCTGGCGGTGCTCGGCGCGCTGGCGCCGATGCTGATCGGCCTGAAGTCGCAGGCACTCAGTCTCAACGGCGTGGACCTGGCGACGCGTGAGAGCGCCGGTGGTCAGCTGATCGTGGCGCTGGTCGCGTCCGGGACCTTGCTGATATTGGCGGCGCGCGAGCTGCTGCGGTACGAGCCGCGGATCGAGTTGAGCGCCACGCACGAAGCCACGCTGCGCAAATACGCGCTCTACGTCGGCGGCGGGACCCTGGCTGTGCTCGCGCTCGGCGCGCTCGCCGACAGCGGCGAGTTCAAGCACGTTCTCCACCATTTCTGGCGGAGCTTCACCGGCTCTGACGCGGCCAGCAACCCCGGTCGGCTGTTCAGCTACCAATCGGCCAACCGCTACCAGTGGTGGGTCCAGGCGCTGCGGGCCTTTTGGGCACGGCCGCTGATCGGCTGGGGGGCAGGTTCGTTCCCCGTGATCGACCTGATCTTCCGTCGTGATCAGCTGAGCGCCGCCAACGCCCACAGCGTGCCGCTGCAGTGGCTCGCAGAAACCGGTCTGATCGGGGTCGCGCTGGCACTCGCGGCCTGGTGGCTGCTGCTGCGCGGCGGCCTGCGCAGCGCTCGCAATGCGCCCGACAGCCAGCGTGTCGGTGCGGCGGTGCTGATCGCGGTCGCCGTCGCCTACGCGGCGCACGCGTGGATCGATTGGGACTGGGACATCCCGGGCGTGACGCTGCCGGCGTTGATCGCACTCGGCGTGCTCGCAGGGTCCGGTCAGGGTCACCGTTCGGTCCTCGTCGGCTGGCCAACGGGCCAGCCGGGATCCGGCATCGCAACCTCGATCGGTTCGCTGCCGCGTCCCGACCCGGGCCCGCTCGCGCGGCTGCTCGCGCTCGCCGCCGTCACGTTCGCTCTGTGCGTCTACGCGGCCTCCGCGGTGCTGCCGAGCATCGCCGCGGGGCGCGCCGCTTCGGCCTCGGTCAACGCCGCCCGCTCAACGCCGGCGTCGCTGCGCACGGCCGAGCATGAAGCTGAGCTCGCCGCCCAGATCGATCCGCTCTCGGACGCTGGCCCGTTGGCCAGCGCGACCGTCGCCGCCCAGTTGCACCACCCCGAGATTGAGCGCGAGTTCCTGCTCCAGGCGATCGCCCGCGAGCCCGATGACTGGCAGGCGTGGGAGAGTCTCGCGGCGGTCGACGTGACCCTGAACCGTGATCACGAGGCCGTCGAGGCGGATCAGCGGGTGCTGCGGCTCAACCCGGAGCTGAGCAGTGCGCAGGAGCTGGCGATCGGGCTGAGCGCTGCGGGCTCGGAGCTCGCGCCGGCACCGCCGGCAGACTCGCCGAGCGGGATCCAGACGCCTTAGGACTGCTGCTTGCGGAGCGCTTCGAGCTCTGTGTGAGCGGCGGTCTCGCGCTTGCGTGACTGCTCGAGCGCGATCGCGGCACGGTTGAGCTGACGCTGCAGCTCGATCGGATCGGCCGGGCCGTCGGTCACCTCGAATGAACCGGCGCCGCGGAGCGACTCGAGCTCGGTGCGCAGCTCGACCAGCTCCTGCTCGAGCTCACCGACCCGCTGTGAGTGTGTCGCTGAGTCAAGCCGGGCACTGTCGATGTCGGCGCTCAGCTCGGCGGCGATCTGCTCCCAGTGGTCGTAGCTGCGCAGCGTGTGGGCGTCGCGTTCCTGAAGCGCCGAGCGCAGCAGCTCGATCTCGGCCTGCGCCTGCGTCAGCGCGCCTTCGGCGGCGTCGGCTTCGGCGCGGGCGTGATTCGCCTGGGTCCGGGAGAGCTCGACCTCCCCATGCCCGGCGCGCAGTTCGCTGCGGAGCTTCGAGACCTCTTCCTCGACGGCCTCGAGTCGTTGGACGGTGGCGGCACGCGCGGCGGCGGAGGCATCGGCCTGGGTTTCGGCGCCCAGGCGCTGCTCGCGCTCGGTCTTCAGACGCCTGCGCAGGGTCTCGACGGCCGGGTCCGCGGGTCCGGCGGACGGGCCGGCCGCCGGTGGCGCGGGCGCCGTGATCCGGTTCGTGCGCCGACGCGTGGGCTTCGGCAGCGGCATCACGGTCCCGTCGCCCAGCTCGAGCGAGTAGCCGCTGGCGCTCTCGGTCAGCTCGTTGGGAACCGTGAAGGCGGTGCGTAGCAGCCCAGGTGGGGGTGGGGGGGCCGGAAGTGCCGGGATCCGCTGCGGATCGCCCTTGCCGAACACGAGCAGCGTCGCTGCGCCGGTCGCCGGTTTGCCGGTGGGGCGGCCCGCGACACGCAGCAGCGCGCGGCCGGGAACGGCCTCGACGTGCTCGAACTCAACCTGCTCCAGTGGGAGGGAACCTTCGCTCACAGAGTTCGTTGATTCTAGGTCGGTATAACACCGAGCGTGGTTACGTCCCCCGAATGCCCATGAAGCTGCTGGTTACCGGCGGTGCCGGATATATCGGATCGATCGTCTCGAGGTTGCTGCTTTCCCGTGGCCATGAGCTCGTCGTGTTCGACAGCTTGGAGCGCGGGCATCGCGAAGCGGTGGCGCCCGAAGCGCGGCTGGTCGTCGGCGATCTGCGCGACGCTGACGCGGTCCGCGAGGCGGTGTCGGAAGGGTTTGATGGGGTGCTGCATTTCGCGGCGTTGGCGCTTGTCGCCGAGTCGGTCGCGCAGCCCGGCCTGTATTACGCCAACAACGTCGGCGGGACCCAGAATCTGCTTGAGGCGATGGTCGCCGCGGAGGTGCCGCGGTTGGTGTTCTCCTCGACGTGTGCGGTCTACGGGCAGCCCGAGGAGGTCCCGATCTCCGAGCAGGCGCCGCCGCGGCCGGTCAACGCGTACGGGGCGTCGAAGCTGGCGGCCGATCATCTGATCCGCGATTTCTGTACCGCGCACGGGATCGGGGCGGTGTCGCTGCGGTACTTCAACGTCGCCGGTGCGCACGGGGGTGTCGGCGAGGATCATCGAGCCGGAGACGCACCTGATCCCCAACGTCCTGAAGGTGCCATTGGGACAGCGTGAGTCGGTCGATGTGTTCGGCACTGACTACCCGACGCCTGATGGTTCGGCGGTCCGCGACTACATCCACATCGACGATCTCGCTGCGGCGCATCTGCTCGCCGTTGACGGCGCCCGGTCCGGTGAGCACCGGATCTTCAACCTCGGAACCGGCACTGGTTTCTCCGTTCGCGAGGTGATCGCCGCGGTCGAGCGGGTCACAGGCTCGAGCGTGCCGACGGTTGAGCGCGAGCGCCGGCCGGGCGACCCGCCGATGCTCGTCGCCGCCGGCGAGAAGATCCGGACCGAGCTCGGCTGGGCGCCGCGCCAAGCCGGACATCGAGACGATGATCGCCGACGCCTGGGCGTTCGCCCAAGCCCACCCCCACGGCTACTGACCCCGCTACAGCAGGTCGCTGATCGCCTGGAGGGCGTGCTCGAGGACCTGCTCTGGGGAGGCGGAGGCGTCGATCACCTTGATCCGGCCGGGATTGGCCGCGGTCAGGTGCGCGTAGCCGACCCGGATCCGCTCGAAGAACGCCGGGTCCTCGAGCTCGAGGCGGTCCGGTTCCTCGCCGCGGTCCTCCATCCGAGCCCGCGCGGCGGCAGCGGTCAGCTCGAGCATCAGCGTCCGGTCGGGCACCAGGCCGCCAGTGGCGAAGGCGTTGATCGCGGCGACGTGCTCGATCCCGAGTGCGCGTCCCTCCCCCTGATAGGCCAGCGACGAGTCGACGAACCGGTCGAGGATCAGCCAGCGCCCAGCCGCCAGGCCCGGCTCCAGCGCCTCTTCGACGAGCTGTGCCCGGGCGGCTGCGTAGAGCAGCGCCTCGGCTCTGGCGCCGGTCCGCAGCGCCGGGTCCTTGACCACCGTCCGGATCCGCTCCGACAGCTCGACGCCGCCCGGTTCCCTCAGCGAGACCGCATCGATCCCCCGCGCCACGAGCGCCCCGGTCAGCGCGCCGGCGAGCGTCGTCTTGCCAGTGCCGTCGACGCCCTCGATCGTGATCAGCCTGCCGCGCTCAGCCATCGCCTGCGCAGACTAGCCTTCTGTCCAGAATGATCACCGCCCTGGACCGCCACCCCCACGCACGGTCGGTGCTCGGGGACGCACTCGAGCACGGGGGCCATCCGTCACACGCGTATCTGTTCCACGGCCCCGGAGGCTCCGGCAAGCGCGCCGCCGCGAAGCAGATCGCCGCCCAGCTGCTCTCCGAGGGTGAGGCCGATCCGGCCGGCGCGATCGCCCGCGCCCTCGCCGGCTCACACCCGGATCTGACGTGGGTGAGACCGAGCGGCGCCCACGAGCTACTCGTCTCAGACATCGACCGGCCGGTCATCGCGGCCGCCACAAAGACGCCGTTTGAGTCCGATCGTCGCGTGTTCGTGATCGAGTCGGTCGACCAGCTCGGTGACGAGGCGGCCAACCGGATGCTGAAGACGCTCGAGGAGCCGGCCCCCTACGTGCACATGATCCTCGTCACCGACCACCTCGCCGAGGTGCTGCCGACGATCCGCTCGCGCTGCCAGCTCGTGCGCTTCGACGGGCCCACCACCGAGGAACTCGCCGCTGAACTCGCGCAGGCAGGGGTCCCCGGACCGACGGCCGAGGCCCACGCGCGCCTGTGCCTCGGCGACGCCTCCCGCGCCCGCGAGCTGGCGACGCCAGAGGGCACGATGCTGCGAGCCGGGGCCGAGGCGTTCATCCGCGCGGCGATCGCCGGGGCGACCGGTGTCAGCGAGCCCTGGAAGGGCGTCCTCGAAGGGGTGAGGGGCCGCGGCGAGCGGCTCAAGAACGAGCTCGAGGAGCGGATGGCCGACGAGCTCGAGCTCGTGCCCAAGAAGGAGCGCAAGCGTCTCGAGACCGAGTGGGGCGACCGCGTCAAGCGCGGCCGCCGCCGGGTCGAAACCCAAGCGCTCGCGCTCGCGCTCGACGTCATCGCGACCTGGCTGCTGGACCTCGCCGCACTCGCTTGGGGTGACGACCGCCTGATCCGGAATGTCGATCGCCGCGACCAGCTGGACCACGACATGCAGACGCTCGCCGGTGGGGTCACCGGCCAACGGGCCGGTGATCTGATGGACGCCATCGGGATGGTCGAGGACACCCGGACGCGCTTTCAGCTCAACGTCAGCGAAGATCTTGCCCTTGAAGCTCTGGCGTACAGACTCGAGCGCGCGCTCAACCGGTGAGGTCGAGGTGGCCCGGGTTTACCTCCGGCCTCCGACCGCGGCCGACGAAGAGGAGTTCACCTCGTCGATGCGCCGCAGCGCCGCCTTCCACCGCCCGTGGGCCAGTGCGCCATCGGGGCCGGAGGGGTACGCGGCCTATCTCGTCGACGCACAGCGGCCGGACTTCGAGGCGTTCCTCGTGATCCGCATCGAGGACGAGGCGATCATCGGCTTCTTCAACCTGTCGCAGATCGTGCGGCGCTCGTTCCAGAGCGCCTACCTCGGGTACGCGGCCGCCGAGGCATTCGCCGGCCAGGGATACATGCGCGAGGGCATCGAGCAGGTGCTGCGGACCGCGTTCGTCGATCTCGGCCTGCACCGGATCGAAGCGAACATCCAGCCCGGCAACCGACCCTCGATCGCGTTGGCGCAGGGAGCCGGCTTCCGCCGCGAGGGCTTCTCACCGCGGTATTTGAAGATCGGCGGGCGCTGGCGCGACCATGAGCGCTGGGCAATCCTCGCCGAGGACTGGCGCAACCGCCCGCGTTGATGACGGGGGTCCCGCTGGACCCCCGCCCGCTGTCGGTTGCAGTCCTACCCGCAGGCCGCGGGCGCAGCGCTCAGCGGAGCGCCGCTGTTGACGGTGCCGCCGACCGCCTCGACCCGCCCTGCCGTGGGACCGCCGCTTTGGCCCCACCAGTTGTGCTCGGCGAACGCCGAGTCGCGCGCGTCGAGCACGTCGAGGATGCCGCCGCCGGAGATGCAGTTGCCGCCGGTTGAGCCGAGCGGGCCGCCGCCGAAGTCGAGCACCGGCGCGGGGCCCCCTTCGGTGTTGATGTTCTCCAGGAGGATCGGGAACTGGTCGGAACTGCGCATGTCCGTGTTCTCGATCAGCCCGTCGAGCTGATCGACGGGAGTCGCGTTTGCGACCCGGAGGTTCGAGGTTTCGTTGTCGGTGATCGAGCTGTTCTCGATCGAGAAGTCGAGCTCCTTCACCGGGCCGTGGCCGCTGACGACGTTCGAGACGACGCCCAGCCCGTCGGCGACGCAATGGCTCATCGTCGAGTTCGTGATCTGGACGTCGGTGCTGCTGGCCGCACCGGCCGCCACCTCGAGCATGCAGTCGCCGTCATCGCCGGGTTCGACCTGAGCCTGCTCCGGTCCGGCGAACCACGTCGAGTACTCGGCGGTCACGTGATCCACGTTGAACGTCATCGTCGAATCGGACGACAGGTTGTCGGCCTCGAGGATGTCGCCGACGACGTCCGCGCAGGTGCTATGCGTCAGCGAGATGTGCATCGTCGGACCGCCGTTCGAGGCGGCTGCCTCAAAGCAGTTGGCAGACAGGTGGCCGAGGCCGTGGGCGAAGGAGTTATCGGTCGCGTTCTCGGTCAGGGTCGAGCGCCCGGCGCTGTTGGCGAACAGGCCCTCCGAGTCGGCGTCGCCCTGGCCGTCGTAGACGGCGCTGCCGATATAGGTCTCGGTGTTGTCGCTGACGGTCCCGGCCAGCGTCGAGGTACCCGTCGTCTGCAGGCCGATCGCCAGCACCGAGAGGAACTGCGTCCCCTCCTGGAGCTGGTCGACGAGGTTGTCCTTGATCGTGACCGCCACATGGGCGGCGTCCATCGCGCGGACGTCGATCCCGTCGGCGCACTGGGCGTTGTGGACCTCGTTTCCCTGGATCGTGGCGGTGTCGCTGCCCAGTGGCTCGTCGAGCATGATGGCCGCCCAGCCGTTCGACAGGCCCGTGCTGAACGGCGCACCGACGCCGGGGATGAGCGTCGGCAGCTCGAACGGTGCCACGATGAAACCGGCCGTGCACGAGCTGTTGGTATGGCTCACGTTGTTGCCCTCGATCGTGACCCCCGTGACCCCGTTGCCGTAGATGCCGCCCCGGGAGGTGGGGCCGATCGCCAGGTTCTCCACGGTGTCTCCGCTGGCGAGGCGGACCGCATCGCCGTCCAGATTCGTGGTCGTGTTCTCGAGCACCGGCGCGGCCCTGCCGGCGGCGATCGTCCGGACGCTCGGGCCGGCCCCCTGCAGGGTCTGGTTGGGCTTCAGTGTGATCCCGCCGCCCAGCGGGGTCGTGCTCGGGAGGACCTCGACCCGCTGGCCCGGTTGCGAGGCTGACTGCACTGCCTCGAGTGAGTTGAACGGGGAGGCCTGGGTGCCGGTACCGCCGGCGGGCGCGCCACCCTCGACGTACCACGTCTTCGCCGTCGTCTTCTTGTGGTGCGCGGCTTTGTTGTGGTGCGCGGCTTTCGTGTGGTGCGCGGATGCGTGCTTGCGGCGCACGGGCGTCGTGTGGCCGTGTGCGGACGTGCTCGGCACGCCCGACAGCGCAATGGCCGCCGCCAGAACGGCGGCGGCCATCAACCGCGTGCTCACGACAGCGGATGTGCCATGAAGAACGCCCAGATCCGCTCGCGCTGATCCTGCCCCTGATCGCCGACCGGCCAGTTGTGCGAGGTCCAATCGACCACGCGGGTCATCACCTGACTGCCGTCGGCGCAGTCGTAGGTGGATGAGGAACCGTACTCGTCGGTCTCCGTCGTCGGTGGCGAGCCGCAGTCGTCGATCCCCGTCCATAACGTCGTGTTCTCGGACAGGCCGAAGTACGTGAAGTCCTCCTGCCCGACGATCAGGCTGACGGAGATCGGTCGCCGCGGATTGCAGGGATCACCGGTGAACTGGCCGGCGTTGACGTCGGTCTGGGCCCAGACCGTGGGGTCGCCGCCGGCGTAGGAATCGGCAGCGGCGAACACGTCCGAGGCGTCGCAGGCGGCGCGCTGGCTCATCACCGCGCCGTTGGACCAGCCATCGACGTAGACCCGGTTGGAGTCGATGCAGTAACTCGACTCGATGTTGCTGACAACGGAGCGCAGGAACGCGACGTCGGTCGAGTTCTGGGTGTAGGGATCCCAGACGCCGCCATCGAGGTACAGCGAGCTGTTGACGTCCGGGATCGACGCATCCGGGTAGGCGACGATGAAGTTGTTGTCGGCGGCGAAGCCGTCCCAGCCGGTGCTGATCTCATCTTCGAGGCCGTTGCTGCCGGCGCCGTGGAGGCTCAGGAGCAGCGGGACCGAGGAGCCGGTCAGGCCGGGCGGGACGTAGAGCTGGTACTGGCGGTCACCGATCGTCTCCGTGACGAGGCCGCTCGTGGGTGCGAGCGTGCATCCGGGCGTGGTTGCGGCGAGTGCCGCCGTGGGCGCCGGCGCGAACACGGTCAGCGCGATGAGTGCGGTCGCGCAGGCGGTGGTGAGGACCGCGGCGCGACGGGTGAGGGCGAACATCGGCCGATTTTATTCGCTTGTTGATCGTTCAGCAAGTGGCGTTGGTAGAATGCGTCGCATGAGCGCCGCAGACGCTGTCGAAGAGGCAGGGACCCGTCGCGCCCGTCAGGCGGCGGCAACGCGGCAGCGGCTGATCGACGCGGGCGCCGAGCTGTTCGCGCAGCGCGGGTACGCGGCGAGTTCCGTCGCGGCGATCGGTGAGGTCGCGGGCGTCAGCCGCGGCCTGCTCAACTTCCACTTCGCCCGCAAGGAGAATCTGCTGCGGGCCGTGCTCGAGGATCTCGTCGGCGAGCTCGAGGACCAGATGTTCGCCGAGCCCACGGTGGGCTCACCGCTCGTTGCACTGGCCGGCCTGATCGACGCCCACCGCCGGTTTCTGGTGGAGCAGCCCGATCGCGCGCGGCTGCTGTTTCGGCTTCAGGCCGAGGCGCTCGACCCGTCGCTGGGCCTGACCGCGTTCGCCGAGCTGCATGCGCGCTGGCTCGATCGGACGCGCGCCTGGTGGGAGCAGGGGATCGCCGACGGGCTGATCGATCCGGCGCTCGACCACAATGCCGTCACCACCTTCACGATCGGCGCTCTGCGCGGGATCGCGCTCGAGTGGCTGCTGGCCGGTGACGCGGTCGATATCGACGCCAGCTACGCCCAGCTCGTGCGGTCCGTGCAGCTGGGAATTGCGCCCTCAGCGTGATTCGTTCCGGCGGCCCGGAGGCTCTTACCTGATCGTCAGATCGCCGGATGGCACGGCGACGTCGTTCTTCCGGCAGGGGTGGTTGAGGATCGTGTTGCACTTCGGCGGTGGCGCCTCGGCGTGGCCGCCCTTGAGATAGCCGAGCACGAGTGCCGACGGCTGTTTGGCGTCCGCATAGATGCTGTTGACGGCGGGAGTATTGAGGAAGTCCAATGACCAGCCACCGGTCAGCCCGGTCGGGGCGTCGATCCACAGGCGGATGCTCGAGCCCTTGCGAAACACGTAGTCGAACGGCCACAGCTGCACGCGAACGTAGGTCGGGTGCCCCGGCGTCAATGAACGGGCGTCGGATCTCAGATCGGTCTGGTAGGGGGCAAGCGTGGTCGACAGCTTGGGATTGAGCGCGCGCATCGAGGCCTTCAGCCAACCGCGGGCGACGTAGACCTCCTGGCCGTCGGGACGCACCTCGGTGAGCGTGATCTGCAGGTCGGTGTCGTCGACGGTCGAGCTCAGCCACAGGTTGGCGGAGCCGGAGCCGGAGAACTCAACGTCGTGGGTGAGCGGCGGCGTCGTGTATGAGAGCGAGGCGCCCGAGAGGTCCTCGTCATTCCAGAGCAGGTTGTGCTGGCCGAAGACGACGCCGTCCTCGGTGCCGAGCGCGGGCCCCGGATAGGCGTAGCGCTCGGGCGCGTCGTCACCGGTGGGCTTCGTCAACGACAGCTCGCCGCTGGATCGGAAGTAGAGCGCGAGCGGCTTGACCTTCATCGCTGTGTAGGACGGGTAGGTCGTGACCCAGCTGGGGACATTGTCACCCGCGCTGTTGGTATGCGTTTCGTGCCACAGCTGGATGTGCGGCGTCTTCTCGAAACCGTTGTGTGTGCCCTTGACGAACCGGTCGAAGAAGGCGACGAGCTCTGTGATCACCAGCGGGGTGTCCAGTTCGCACTGGCCGTGGTAGCCGTTGCTGGCGAGCACCCACGTTGTCTTCGGGTTCAGCGTGCTCAGATACGCCGAGCCGCGACTGGAGACCTCGTCGTCCTGCCATGTCAGGCAGCCGAAGACGGGAATGTGGATCTTGGATGTGTTGGCGCCGGGTTGGTGCTGTTGCCAGAAGGCGTCGAAGAACGGGTGCTGGAGGGCCTGCAGCGCGACGTTCTCGGCCGGCTCTTCCGCGAGGTCATGCGCGAGCGCCTCGGCACAGCCGACGTTGCCGGTGCTGAGGGCCTCTTCGATGCCGCTCTCATACGAGTTGAGCGGCTGGTCGATCCCGGCCCAGAAGGCGCCGAATCCGACGTTGACGATCCCTCCGGGGTAGGACACGTCGCGGTACAGGTCGGCGGTCACCTGCCAGGGTGCGATCGCGTCGAGGTGCGGCGGCCGCAGCCCGGCGACTCCGAGCTGCGTGATTCCCGGGAACGAGTCCCCGAACATCCCGACACGCCCGTCCGACCAGGGCTGCTTCGCCGCCCATTCGATCGCGGCCTCGCCATCGCTCCACTCCTGGGGCGTGAAGGCATCGAAGGTTCCGGACGAGCAGCTGGTGCCGCGGATGCTGACACCAATCACGGCGAACCCGGCGGCCAGCAGCGCGTCGGCGCTGTTGGGGTCGTTGCAGGTCGCCTCCACGCCCTCGCAATATCCGGCGTAGGTCATCGCCACCGGGAACCTGCCGCTGGCGGCCGGGAGCTCCACCGTGTACTCCAGCTGGGCGCCGCTCACCTGGATGTAGCCCTGCTTCTGGATCGGAGCGGCGGAGGCCGCTGATGTGATGACGAGCATCATCGCGGCGCCCAGCGCGAACGCCGTCACCAACAACCGGACGCGAGTCCTCCCCTCCCGCATGTGCCTACAGTAACGGAAGGTGGGCGTTGGTACACCCGCTCTGGGCCTCGCCCGCGGCAGCGCGAGGCGAGGCCTGAAAGCGAAGGGCGCTCTACTGTCCCGTCTGGGCGGCGTCGGCGACCTGGCGGACCCGCCAGGCCAAAAACGGTGCGTGCCACACGACCAACCCGTCGGCAAACGTGAGCTTGCCGCGCGTGCGGGTCACGCTGTCGGGGCCGACCGGAAAGGCGCCAAGCTGCTCACCGGGGCGGTGGAACGGCAGGTCGCGGTACACGTACACGTTCTGGTCGGTGACGAGCACCGTGCGGTGGAAGAAGAAGAACAGCAGCGTCGCGACACCGCCGACGTAAGGCAGCTCCTCCACGATTCCGGCGACGATCGCCATGAAGAGCGAGCTGAAGCCGAACGAGATCGTCACGCCCTCCTCGCCCTGAATCTTGGCGCGCCTGACGTAGCGCTGGGACATCTTCTTCCGTCGATTGCTTCCCATCTCTTCTCCTTGTTGAGTCCGGACCCGCGACGTCCTGCCGAGCGTGATTCTGCCTCCTGGTGAGCGAGTCTGTGTCCGGGTGATCCCGGAGGGCTGGTCCGGGCAATTCCGTCTGGCCGAAACACGGCTGGCGGCCGACCATTCGGGTGTGGCTCGCGCGATCGAGGATCCGGCAGGGCTCCGCGAACTCAGGGAGGAGGTCCGGGAGCTGCGGCGGGTGAACGAGCGGCGGGCGCTGTCGCCGGCCCGGCCGTCTGTCACCGCGCCCCCACGGGTCGCTCGACCGGTGGGGGCGAGGCGGGTCCGACGCCGCCGCCGGGTCGCCGCACTGCTCGCGGTGGCGCTCGTGGTGACCGTCGCCGGATCCGGGCACGTGTTGGCCGGTACCGCCGCTGATTCCTTCCGCGCGCCAAGCCGGAACCAGCTCGCCGGATTGAGCACGACAGCACGAATCGTCACGATTGCCGATAGCCAGATCGGCTACAGCACCAGCCCGCAACAGTCCTACTGCAACAAGTTCAGTGCTTACTGGCACGCGGGCGCGGCCGGTTGCCCGACGGGTGAGCTGTCCGAGGAGTGGTGCGCCGACTTCGCCGCCTGGGCGTGGCGGCAGGCCGGGGTTCACGTGACCTACGGCTACGCCCCCGGCGACATCAACGCCGGCGCTGTCAGCTTCTACGAGTGGGGTATTGCCACCGGACACTGGCATCCCGCCTCCGCCGGTTACGTTGCCGCCCCGGGCGATGTCGCGGTCTACGGGCTCTCGCTCGGGGCCGAGCCGTCCGCCGCCCATGTGGCGATCGTGACTGCCGACTCCGTGGCGCAGCCGGGCCCCGATGTGTTCAACGGCGACGGCGACCGAACCGGCTTCTCCGTCGTCGAGACCGGAACCGACGAGACGCGTGCCGACAGCGGGCATCGCAATGGCGCCATGCTCGCCGGGTACGTCAGTCCACCCTGATCGAACGGCGCGCTCCGTCAACGCCTGGACTCGAACCGGGGACCTGTCGTGGTGTGCGGAGCCGGCGCTCAGGCCTGGCGGCAGAGAAAGAGATCGCTGCCAACGAGCACGGGCCAGTTCGGCTCCGCGAGGCCATTTTCGCGGACCTGCTGCTCCGTTGCGATGTCCGCAGTGCGCAACTGCTCGAAGTGAAGCCCTGCCGCCTGGAGTCGAGTCGAGAAATCGTTTGACCCGTAGATCCGAACGTGGTCGGCCTGGCCGAAGTGGGCGAGCCGTCCCTCTGGGCTCGTGATCGTCCAGTCCTCGTAGGTGTCATGGTCCTGGTGAACTGGGTGTTGAAGGACAATCAGCCCGCCGGGTCGTGTGACGCGAGCGAGTTCACGTAACGCGGCGTCGTCGTCCGGAATGTGTTCAAGAACGTGGCTGCACAGAACCGCGTCGAAGCTGTCGTCGGGAAACGTCAGGCTCGTCAGATCCATGTGATGTTCGGCCAGCGGCGAATCGAGATCGACAGTCGTGTCCGAGGCGAGGCTCGAAGTAGTCGATCAACACCTGCTCTGGGGCGCAATGCATCAGCCTGCGTCCACGGGCCGAGAACTCGGGATGTGACTTCAGCCGCAGCATCATCAACCGGTGACGTGCCCTCGAGTCGCAACGCGGGCACCGACCGCGATCTTCCCAACTGCGGAGACGGGCCCCACAGCACGGACACACAAACTGGTCGCCGCCATGCAGCGGGCGCCAAAACGCTCTCCTCGTCCCGGCCGATGCGTGATACCTGCCCGCGGCCAGAGCCACGCCGACACGATGCCGAAGACTCTCCCCCACGCGGCGGCATCATGCCATACGGCCAGCGGCCGAACCCGGTTGTCCCGAATCGGCCGCCGATCTGTCCTGCGGTGCCGGGCACCAGCATGGCGGGGCGTGCGGCCGTCTCAGGCGGCGAGGTGCTGCTGCGGCCAGGAGCCGGTACGGACATGCTCGTAGAGCGTGTCCGTAGCGAGATCGGCGCCACTCCGCCACACGACCGTTCCCGTTCGGGGTCAACCGTGACCTGCTGAAAGCCGGATGACGTACGCGCAAGAGGCTGGACGCCAGCCACAGAGCTGTTACTCGCGGCCGAGGACGAGATCGATTCCGGCCATGACGCGATTGAAGTAGCTGCCGGGCAATCGGTTGACGCGCTCTGTGATGAGGTCGCGGTCGATTGCGACGATTTGCGACACGTTCGCAACCGAGTCCTGTGGCAGCCCGGTGCTGCCGGCGGGGAGAAGCACGTTGCCCGGCGCAGCCGCGAGCCGCTCGTTGCTTGTCAACGGAACCACCACAGCCGTGGAGATCCGACTCGCGTTGAAGCTATCTCCCTGAACGATCAGAACCGGTCGGCGGAACCCAGCGCCTGAGCCAACGGGGTCCGGCAGCGACGCCCAGCAGACGTCGCCTTGGCTGATCACCATTCGCTGCGTTCGAGCATGCTGCGTGCGGCGTGCTCAACGAACCCAGCGCGGTCGGCTGCGAGCTCGTCTGCGATGTCATTCAGCGCACTCGTCACAGCACCGCTGTCACGCCGCTCGACGTAGTCGGCTAGCGCCTCTCGATACAGCTCGCTGCGGCTTTTCCCGAGCCGGTCGGCGAGCTCATCCGCGCGCCGAAACAGGTCATCCGGAATCGACACGGCAGTCTTCATACCAAAAGTATAACCAGCGCCAACAAGGCGCTGAACACCGGTTCCCGTCGGGGGTCCGGCTCACGGAGTGCCGAACAAACACGGCCATGCTCGCCCAAACAACTCCGGAGCCGCTGATCCGATGCGTGGTGCCGCTTTCCGCTCGCTCATCGAAACGGGGATGGAAAACCGGTGGACGCGGATAACCAAATCCGGGCCGCCCGAGAGCGCGATGGACGCTCTCTGGACGTCACCGCCGATCCGAGTCCGAGTTGAATGCGATAGAAAATGGCTGCAAATCTGCTAAAAGCCGACGCCCGGATTCGAACCGGGGACCCCTTCATTACGAGTGGCTCATTTGCAGGGCGTTTTCCCGCATCCACTGGCGATTCGCTCCGTCTCATTCCAATTGGTTGAGGTCAGAATTGCTGATTTCGGGACACGGCTCGGGACACGCTTTGCACATTCCGGTGGTCGTGACCCATTTCGGCTCAGGCGCGCATGCGATTCCGGGACGTGCGTTGCGCCCAGCCCAGCACTGTTGGCTCTTCCCGCCGACACTGCTTCCACTTGCGGTCATGACGGCGCGCGGGGTACGCTCGCGACTGTCGGACTCCGGCGTGCGGTTTTGGGCATTCTCCGGTCCCTTGGGGCCGGGAAAAATGTGTGAGAGAGGGGTGGGTGCTGTGGCGATCTCGCGGCGGCGTTTGCTGATCGGGGCGGGTGTCGGGATTGGTTCGCTGTACCTCAGGCCTGGCATGGCATGGGCTACCGGTGGCAACGTCACCAACCTTCTGCCGAATCCAAAGTGCGCGAGTGGGCTGTCCGGCTGGTCAGGAGACGTTGGCTCCGGGCCGGCAGCTCTGCTAACTCGCGTGACGAGTGATGGTGTGAGCCCGGGCTCCACCAGCGCGGAACTTTCCGTGGCTACGGCTGGTGCGACTTGCTCGATGTATGCCGGTCTCGATACGACTGGTTACAAGATCACGTGCAGCTATGACGACATCATTTTCATCCGAGCGGCGGTCAAGGTGACTGAGCTGCCTTCAGGCGCCAGCATCCAGTTGCTCGCACGCTACGGCGGTATCTCAGCGAACGACGATCCGTTAATGACGATCACGGACCCACCGGTCGATGAATGGTTTTGGATGGAGGGGTGCAGCGTCGCCGGCTGGCCCGCAACATCCGGTACCGGCAGCCTTGACGTGTTCGCCCAAGCCTCTGTCCTGAACGCCTCAGGTTCAGCAGTCAGCTTTCAGATGACGAACGTGATGGTGGTCGCAAATCCGGGATGTTACGTTGACTACTTCGACGGAGATGGGGGCAGCTCAGCTGATTCCGGATCAGGCTTTGGCTGGACCGGAACGGCGAACGCGAGCACGAGCTACGCGACGCTGCCTACTACCTCTGAGGTCCCAGAAGGGTTCATCTTCGGCATGAACGACAACAGCCAGTGGGATGCGATCCCGACAACGGCGACCCTCTCGTATCACGAAACGGTCAAAAGTCAGGTTCGGAGGTTGACGTTCACGCTCGATAACAACACTGTCGACTCCGATGGAAACTTCGTCTGGACGAGCTCGGAAGCCGCAGCGTACGACGCCATCAACTCCGCGTTCAAGGCGGCAGGAGTCAAGCTAATCCTCATTCCGGTTGGGACTCCAACGGCGCTGGCCGGAGGCGGGTCTGGCGGAAATGTCCCGCCTAGCGATCTCGACGGGTGGGCCAACCTCTGTGGACAGCTCGCTGCACGATACGCCGACAATCTCGCGGCAATTGAGATTTGGAACGAACCCAACTACTCAACCAGCTGGGGCGCGGCTCCCGATCCGACGACGTACGTCGAACTGCTGCAGAAAAGCTACGCCGCGGTCAAGGATCAAGCGTCAGACGTTCCCGTCGCGCTTGGTGGAATCGGCGGCTACGCGCAGACTTCGATCAGTGGGACGACAACGAACGTCACGGATTGGATGAACGCGCTCTATGCGGCCGAGGCGAAGGGCAATTACGACATCGTGTCGCTACATCCATATATGTATGCACGTTGCACCGGGCAGAGTTCGCAACTAGCTATTGACGACGCGCTTGCGGCGATGGCGGCGAACGACGACGACGCGCCACTCTGGCTGACCGAGCTTGGCTTCACCGACGCAAGCGCGTCTGGCTCGACTTTTGTGGTCAGCTCGACCATGCAAGAGGTCCTTATGCGACTGACGTACGGCATGCTTAAGCGACGGAGCTACGTCGATGCCATCTTGCCGTACCGCATTATGGGCGAGGCAAACTCGGCATTACTGCCATCGACGCCCGACACCTACGACGATGGCTTCGCATGGGTGCTGTGGCACAGCTTCCTTGGCACGGTTTCGTACACAAATCAACCTGCTTGGTCGGCGATGGTCGCCGAGTTGGACGGTCAGAGCACAAGCTGACCACCTGCGGTGCCGCTCGTCACACCTGGCGACAGAGAAAGAGATCGCTGCCAACGAGCACGGGCCAATTCGGCTCCGCGAGACCATGTTCGCGGACCTGTTGCTCCGTTGCGATATCGGCAGTTCGCAGCTGCTCGACGTGAAGCCCGGCCGCTTGAAGTCGCGTTGAGAAATCGTTCGACCCGTAGATTCGAACGTGGTCGGCTTGGCCGAAGTGCTTCAGCCTCCCCTCCGGGCTCGTGATTGTCCAGTCCTCGTAGGTGTCATGGTCCTGGTGGACCGGGTGTTGAAGAACAATCAGCCCGTCGGGCCGCGTGACACGTGCGAGTTCACGTAACGCGGCGGCATCGTCCGGAATATGTTCAAGGACGTGGCTGCAAAGGACCGCGTCGAAGCTGTCGTCGGGAAACGTCAGACTCGTCAGATCCATGTGATGTTTGGCTAACGGCGAATCGAGATCGACCGACACGTAGTCGTGTCCGAGGCGGGGCTCGAAATAGTCGATCAAGACCTGCTCCGGTGCGCAGTGCATCAGTCTTCGTCCGGGAGACGAGAACTCGGGATGTGAACTCAGCCACAGCATCATCAGCCGGTGACGTGCTCTCGAGTCGCAACGGGGACACCGACCGCGATCTTCCCAACTGCGGAGGTGGGCCCCACAGCACGGACAGACAAACCGGTGCCCACCATGCAGCGGGCGCCAAAATGCTTTCCGCGCGCGGGCCGATACCTGATACCTGCCTGCGGCTACAGCGACGCCGAGGCGATGACGAAGACTCTTCCCCACGCGGCGGGATCATGCCATACGCCCAACGGCTGAACGCCGGTCGTGCGGGTGGAAGGAGGCGAGGGGTTCGACTTCCTCGTCGTTCACCACCGCTACGTGCGCGGCCGGACCGCCCGCTCCCGGTACCTCACGTTCCTTGCTCGCTGGCCCTCGCGCAAGGCGATGCAGCACGCCCGCGATCGGATCAGAGAACTGACCGATCGTCGGCGACTGCTCGTCGCAGTCGAAGAAATCGTGCAGGACGTCAACCGCTTCCTGCGCGGCTGGGCGGGGTACTTCCGCTACGGAAACTCCGCCCGGCACTTCGTTGCGATGATGAACTACGCGCTGCGGCGCGTCGCGCTGGTGATGCGAAAACGTCACCGACGCTCCCGGGGCTACGGCTACTGGACGGTTGTTCACCGCTCACAGGACCGCCTCGGGCTCATCAACGTCGTCGCGCACGACCGCACCGGCCGTGGCGAGGGACGACCGAGTGCCGGCGGTAAAGGATGTCGGTGAGCCGTGTGCGGGAAAATCGCATGCACGGCTCGATGCGGCGGCGGGAGGAAACCAGCGCCAGTCGGTCAAGCCGCGCGGCGTCAGGCGCCTCCCGTCGAACGTGCCATGACCCGCTGGTTATCGATGGCCAGCGAGCGACCCCTCGCGCAGCCAGCCTCCAACCCCGGAAGCGCCCAGCTGACGGGCACCGCTTGTCCTGAGACGTCCGTGTACATCAAGGCCGTAGGGCAGGGCCACACTACACGCACCTACCGTGCTGACGGCCAAGACGTCCCAAGAAGTCCCACAGATGTCCGGCAGATGTCGGTCGCCGACGGCGGTTCGGAGCGTTTTTCGTCCGTGCCCATTTCGCTGGCCATCCGTGGCCAGCGAGCGACCCCCTCTCGCAGGCACCCCGCTCCCCGGAAGCAATGACTGCGGGCTGCGGCAGAGCAGGGTCCAAGAGCTCGTCTTCGGACGACTTGCGATCGGCGTCGACGAGCAAGATGTCTCAAAGTCGTCCCTAGAAATCCCAGAGATATCCGAAGATGTCCATTACGACGAGGTCGGCTCGGTGGTTGGATTTGGGATTGACCAGCCGCCCGGCGAGTCGATGTGGAACGCTTCGGCGACGAGCGCCGCGTCCTGCTCACGCGGCGCGTAGTGCAGGTAGCGCATCGTGGTCTGTATGTCCGCGTGGCCCATCCACTCCTGCACGCGGCGGATGTCCGCCTTCGTGATCATCCGGGTTCCGAAGGTGTGGCGTAAATCATGGAACCGCAGTTGTCGCAACCCGGCGATGCCGAGCGCCATCTTGTAGCGGCGACGAAGCGCTGAGCCGTCGAGGAACGATCCCGTGTCGCCGGGGAAGACCAAGTCATCGTCGTCGATCCAGTGATCCCGGTGGCCGAGCTTCGCCAGCGTGGTCGCCACGTCCGGAGCCATCGGCAACGCACGCACCTTCCCTGACTTCGGGGCGGTCACTGCACCGGCCGCATAGCTGTGGCGCACGCGGATCGCGGCCCCGGGGAAGTCCACATCGCGCCACGTCAACGCGATCAGCTCGCCGAGGCGTAGGCCGGTGAATGCAGCGGTCAGGTAGATCGCGGCGTCCTGCTCGGACGCCGCCGCGCGGACGAGCGCCCAGACCTCCTCCGGTGAGAACACCTGGATGTCGCTGTTGCGCCTGAGTGCCGGCTTCTCGACCTCGGCCGCCGCGTTGGTCTGCAGACCCCAAACCTTCCGGGCACGCTTCAGGATCCCGTGCAACAGCACGAGCGCCTTTGCGCGGCTACTCGGCGCGCCGGTCAGCGATGACATCCAGCGTTCGATCACTGGAGTCGTCACTGCCTCGAGGGGCATCTCCCCGAAAGCCGGCAGCAGCTGCGATCCGACGATCCATTTGTAGCCCGCGACCGTGGACGGCTTGCGCTGGCGATCGATCTCGACGTAGCGCAGCCACTCCGCGGCTGCGTCGGCGAACGAGGCGCCGCTCAGTTGCTGGATGACGAGCGTCCCGCGGCGGGCCTCGTGCAACGTCTCCCGGAGCCATTCCTCGGCGAGTCGCTTGGTGAAGTAGCCGGCGGGTGGGCGCCCGCGATCGCTCCAGGCAGGCCCGAGCTTCTTCTGCACTTGCCGGCCGTCGGGGAGGCGGTATTTCGCGTACCAGGCGGGCCCGCGAGCGCGCTCGACCCTGAAGACGTGTCCGGACGGTGGACGTACCTCAGGGTCAACCATGTCCCAAATCTACCATCGGCTTGGGACATATCCGGGACACGCTTTGCCAGCGGCCAACGTCACCAAAGGACAAAACCCCAGATTTACTGGGGTTTCGGAGAGCCGACGCCCGGATTCGAACCGGGGACCCCTTCATTACGAGTGAAGTGCTCTACCAGCTGAGCTACGTCGGCATTTGCAGGAAGTTCGCGGTGTTTGCGCCACTCCTGCGGGGATTGGTGCCGCAATGGTGCCGCAAATCCGAGACGGATCGCTGCTTCGCGCAAGGGTACCTCACGTCGGCGGGGGCACGCCGGGGCCTGGGACACCACGATTTTCAGGCGTGGATTCTTGGGTCTGATTCCGGTGCGCGTCGGGTGAGCTCGCGGGTACGAAAGTGCCGCAAAACTCAACTATCTGACTGTCCGGCCCCCCGCTGTTCGGTCCAGGCCGAGTGAGAGTCTCTGGAGTGTTGAGAGGCCGAATGGGGGTGTGAGTGCCTGGGAAGCGGTATACGCCTGAGCAGATCGTGGCGAAGCTGCGGGAGTCTGAGAAGCTCGAGGCGCAGGGGTTGACGGTCGCTGCGCGGTGTAAGCGCATGGGGATCAGTGAGCAGACGTTCTTTCGTTGGCGGATCCAGTACGGGTCGTTGAAGGAGGATGAGGCTCAGCGTCTGAAGCAGTTGGAGCAGGAGAACGCCCGGTTGAAACGGATCGTGGCGGAGCAGGCGTTGGACATCTCGATGCTGAAGGATCTGCAGAAGGGGAAATGGTGAGCCCGGCGCGCCGGCGTGACGCGGTCGACTATCTCGTCCGTCGTCACAAGGTTTCGGAGCGTCGGGCATGCAAGCTGGTCGGGCAGCATCGATCCACGAACCGGTATCAGCCGGCGCCGGGAGAGTTTGAGCTTCGGCTGGTCGCGAGGATGAACGAGCTGGCGGCTGAGCACCCTCGGTATGGGTATCGCCGGGTCTGGGCGTTGCTGCGTCACGAGGGGTGGGAGATCAACCGCAAGCGGGTGGAGCGCCTGTGGCGTTTGGAGGGCCACAGGGTCCCGCCACGCCGTGGGAAGCAGGGCAAACGCGCCGGAGGGACGGCTGATGGGGCGTCTTGGAACCTGCCGTCAGCAGCGCCGGATCAGGTGTGGGCATATGACTTCGTGTCCACTGTCACCTCCGACGGCCGGTCGCTGCGGATCCTCAACGTCGTTGATGAGTTCACCCGCCGGTCGATCGTGTCGCATGTGAGTCGCTCGATCGGCGCCCGTGAGGTCGTCCGCGTCCTCGAGCAGCTGTTTGAGTCCCATGGGCGTCCGCAGTACTTGCGGTCAGATAACGGCCGTGAGTTCATCTCTGAGACGACCAGCCAGTTCCTCGCCGAGCAGGGCGTGACCCAGGTGTTCATCGAGAAGGGCTCCCCGCAGCAGAACCCGTTCGTTGAGCGGTTCAACGGCACGATGCGTGATGAGCTGCTCAACCGCGAGCACTTCGACACGCTGCTTGAGGCCCGCGTTCAGATCGAGCAGTGGCGCGCGCAATACAACACGCGCCGTCCGCACCGCGGCCTTGGGTTCAAAACCCCAGAGGCGTTTGATCGCGAGAGTAGGGTTGGCAGCACATGAGAGCTGCTGCCCTCATTCACCCTGGACCAGTCTCCGATGCTCCTGTCGGATTGGCCTCTGTCTCTCTGTGCAGAGAAACTGGATCGAGTACCTATCAATTAAGTAATTACTACAACGACAACACCTGGACCAAAGCCAGGGGGCCGGTCAAGACGGTCTATACGAGCATCAGGCAGACATCGATACAGTGAACACGGTGGTTGAGAAGGTCCTTCACTTCTTCGGGCTATAGGCGGGCCGCGTTGAGGATGACTTCGGATACGAACGGTCAGTTGTGACTCGCAAACGGGACCGCGCCGAGCAGGCCCGGGACGACCTGGTCCGTCGGGCCTTTGACGATGCCTTCGTTGGCGAGTCCTTCGGCAAAAAGCTCCGGCAAATCGGCGATCCTACCGGGCTGCCGAGAGTCCTAGAACTCATTGCGTCCGAGCACGATGTTAAGCGTCGGAGGTGGCTGGCGTACGCGCTGCGGTATATGGATGATCCGGCAGTTGTGCCACCACTGATAGACGCGCTGGACTCAACTGACGTGCCGACTCGGAGGCATGCCATCGAAGGCCTCGGCAACGTCCGGGCCCGCCAAGCTGTGCCATCGTTGATCGAGCTCCTTTCGGAGCCGCGATGGCGGGTCCGCGCGGCCACGGCGCTCGTCCGAATAAGAGACGAGCGCGCCTTGGAGCCGCTCGCCAGGGCCTCGCGCAGCGGCATACGCGGCAGGAGGAAGCTCCGCCAGCTACACGCTCGGCTTTCCGACGAATTGGGTTATGGCTGAGCCCGACGGCACCGTCTTGAACCCTCCCGGCTCGGGTTCTTCGAGGCCGCCGGGCGGCGACTGCTGGCGATGAGGGCATGGAGACCGCTGCCCAGCTCAGCTTCTGGTAACGCTCCATACCAACTTATGGGGCGACGGTCGGACATCAGGTATACCCCTCTATTAGCCGGTCGGCTGGCAATTGATTTAAGGGCGAGGAGTCAGGGTGCGTCGGATCTTTGGGGTCATCGCGGTGACCTGTGGTGTCGTGCTCTCGGGCGGATCGATCGCCAGCGCGGCCACCAACTACACGTGGACTGGTTCGGCCTCGACGCCGGACTTTTCAAACGCCACCAACTGGGGCGGTTCCGCCCCGAGTGGGACGGTGGGCACGCTCGACTTTCCGCTCCTGAGCGGGTGCGCAGCTCCAGCGACCTGCACGGCGGGCACCAACAATCTGACCGGCCTGAGTGCCAGCGGCGTCGAGATCGCGAGCAACGCGGATTACGACATCACCGGCAGCGCGATCACGATCGGCAGTGGTGGCCTCGATATCAGCCCGACCGCCAGCGTGACGAACCCGACCACCGTGTTCGACGTTCCGATCACGCTGAGCGCGTCAAACGAGCCATGGACGCTCGATGCCGCCGCCAGCGGGGAGCCGATCGAGCTTGGCCCGATCACCGGCAGCGGCGACACGCTTGACCCGGCCCTGACGGCCGATCCGAACGTCGAGCTGACCGGCGACAACGAGGTGGGCTCGTTCGCGGTCAGCGGGTACGGCACGATCACGCTCCCCTCTGGCGGTGCGCTGAACGGATCCGACGGCAGCCCCGTCTCCGTCGGATCAGGCACGACGCTCGCCGTCCCGCTCGGAAGTGCGACCGTCGGCGCGTTGTCTGACGGTGGCCAGGTCACCGCGGGCGGCAACGGACACGCGGCGACCATGACAATCAACGGCGGCATCGGCTTCTCGAGCAACGGTGTGCTGGCACTGTCGATCCCGAGCTCTGGAACGAGCGCCGGGACCAACTACTCCAGCCTCTCAGCCACCGGAACCGTCAATCTGAGCGGGGCCGGACTGATGCTGTCCGTCGGGACGGCATCAAGCTGTCCGACGCTCGCGCCAGGGGAGGTACTGACGCTCATCACCACCACCGGACAGGTCGATGGGACGTTCAACTCCTACGCCAACGGGACGACGATCGGGCTGCCGTGCCCAGGGGGCGGTGCCGAGCAGACAGCGACGATCAACTACACGTCGAGCACGGTGACGTTGACGGTCGCAAAGGACCCAACCTTCATCACCACCTCGTGCCCGTCGACGGCAATCGTGGGCCAACCGACGACGTGCACCGTCACGGTGCAGGACCAGGCGTCGACCGACCCCACGGCC
The DNA here is from genome assembly GCA_963778315.1 of uncultured Conexibacteraceae bacterium. GTDB lineage: Bacteria > Actinomycetota > Thermoleophilia > Solirubrobacterales > Solirubrobacteraceae > Palsa-465. Next base: position 477,457 of record CAVZTZ010000003.1, read on the forward strand.
CCGACTGGCACCGTGAGTTTCAGCGTCAGCTCAGGGCAGGGCAGCTTCTCTCCGACGAGCTGCACGCTTGCCGCGAGCGGGACCGCCTCCTCCAGCTGCTCTGTCTCGATCACGCCGTCGGCGTCGGGTTCGATCGACTACGCCGTCACCTACGGGGGCGACGCCTCGCACGCGGCCAGCGAGTCACAGTCGAGTGCCTACGCCCAGCCGCCCGCGTCCACCTCGACCGAGCTGAACTGCGCTCCCGCGGCGTTGAATGTTGGCGCTACCGCCACCTGCACGTTCGAGGTCTCGGGTGGCACCACGGCGCCGACGGGGACGGTCGCGATGTCGGCTAGTTCGTCGAATGCCGGGCTGAGCGCCACCACGTGCACGCTCCAGTCGAGCTCCAACTTCACAGCGTCGTGTCAGGTAACGGCGAGCCCAACTGCGACCGGGTCCTACGCCATCACAGCGACGTACGGGGGCGACAGCTCCCATGCCGGTAGCCATGGCACCGCGACGCTCACCGTCAGCGACTCGACGACGACCGCGGTGGCATGTAGTCCGCAGACTGTCACGCCCGGGACGCCGATTGACTGCACGGTCACGGTCACCGACACAGCATCCAGCCCGACGACCCCAACAGGCTCGATCACGTTGTCCGGTCCGCCCAAGGCCTGGTATGCCAGCAACGGGTGCTCGCTCGCTGCCGGGACAGCTCCAGGCTCTGCGACGTGCTCGTTCACGTTGAACCCGACCTCCGGCAGCTCGGCGCGAGTGTCCGTGGCCTACACCGGCGACGGTGGGCATCAGCGCAGCTCGGCGACGACCGAGCTGCAGGGAACCAGTTCGGGCTCGACCGGACCTGTGAGCGGACCGCCCGGAACGCAGTGTGCGGACCCCGACTCGGCCCAGAGTGACCCCCACAACCGGCTGATGCTCGCCCAGGCTCCGCCGCCCAGTGATCCGCTGCGCGGCGCGAACCTGTTCGTCAACGGCCCGACTCATGGCTTCGCCGCCGGGGCGATCGCCCAGCTGCTCGGCATCGACACGAACGTCCCCGTTGACAGCGCGCTCTCGGCGTTTCCCGAGACGGAGACGTGGGCGCAGTTCGCGGCCGACATCCCCGGCCTCGAGGCGAAGGCCGGAACCAGTACGCAGGTCGACAATGAGATCACGCTGCTGGAGAAGATCGCCTCCGAGCCCGAGACTCAGCGCATCAGCGTCTTCTCCCAGGGCGGCAACATCTACAGCCAGACCCAGAAGCTGTTCTGCCACAACTTCCTCGCCGATCCCGGTGCGGTCCCGGTGATCAGCACCTACTTCCTGCATCCGAAGCTCGGGGGGTGCCCGTCGCCTGCGCAGATCAAGGCCTACAAGCCCCAGTTCGAGGACTACGTCAACGAGCTGGCGGAAGGGACCGGTAACCGTCCGGCCGTCTTCCTGGTCGAGATCGACGGCATCGGGTCAAGCTCGTGCATGGCGCACCGTGGTGATCTCGGGCTCTGGCTGAAGCTGATCAAGTACGAGGACCTGAAGCTGATGTCCCTTCCACACACGCTGGTCTATGTCGAGGGCGGTTACTCCGACGCCAACTCGCCCCGCTACACCGCCCATGCTCTGCTGAAGGTCGGCATCAAGAAGATCACCGGGTTCTGGACCAACGACACGCACATCAACTGGACGATCAAGGAAATCAAGTGGGGCGAGAAGATCTCCCGGATGACCGGCGGCGCCCATTTTGTCGTCAACACCGCCCAGAACGGGCACGGACCCAAGCTGAACCCACATCCGACAACCCAGGGGGTCGAGGACCTGTGTAACCCCCCGGGCCGTGGGCTCGGCCCTCAGCCGACCGCCAACACGGGCTTCCCGCACGTCGACGCGTTCATCTGGTCATCCCCGCCTGGGATCAGCAGCGGATCGTGCGGCGGCGGTACGCCGTCGGGAACGTTCTGGGTGGCTCACGCCGTGTCCGAGGCGGCACTGGCCAATCAGCAACTCGGGCCCGGCTACCCGAGCCGGCCGTATTGAGCACGCGGAGCGAGATCGGCTACCCGATCTCGCGCACCGCTACCTGACGGCTGCCTTCGCCTCGCCGGTCAGCACGACCTCGCCGGACTGACGCGTGATTGCGAGCGCGATCGTGGCGACGCCGTCAGAGACGTCCTCAACCGTGCCCGTAAAAGTCAGCACGTCGCCGGGCCAAACCTGCCCGGCGAACCGCACCGAGAACGACTTCAGGTTGTCCGGCCCGACCCACCGCGCCACGCGGGCACCGAGGACGCCAGCGTGCAGCATGCCCATCCCGAACACCGTCGGGAAGCCTGCAGACTGAGCCAGCGGTTCGTCGTAGTGGATCGGGTTCAGATCGCCGCCCGCGCCCGCGTAGCGAACGAAGTCGGTGCGAGTCAGTGGTCCGAGGGGTTCTCCGGCGAGGGTGTCGCCAATCGCCAGCGCGATCGGCTCCGCCGGGATAGTGGTCTTGACCGACATGCTCACGCTCCCGTCTCGATCAGGGTGTCGCGGCGGCGGATCGCAACCTCGCCGCGCTGGTTGACGTACTCGACCTCGACGGTCGCGAGCGTCATGCTGCCGCCTCGCTTGCCCTCTCGGGTGGTGATGTCGACGACACGGGCGTTACCCGTGAGTTCATCCCCGGCGCGGACCGGGACGAGGAACTCGAACGAGGCGGTTCCATGGAGCAACCGCTTGAGGTCGGCACCGAGCTCGATCGCGGCCTCAAGCGCACCGTTCCTGCGCCAATGGTCGGCGAGCACCGTCACCGTTGGTGGGCTCGGGATCCCGTCGAAGCCTGCCTCGGCAGCGGCAGCGGGGTCGTACCAGATGGGGTCGGGGTCGTGGAAGGCGCGAGCCAGCTCCGCCAGCTTCGAGCGTTCCACGGGAAAGCTGACGCTCGAGAGCTCAGTTCCGTTCAGACTCGGATCGATCATGCGCGCAACCGTATCAAAACAAGCCGTGCGGATGCTTTTTTCTGATAGGGTCGCGGTTGCAACTGCGAACTGAGGGAGTACGGATGTTTGACGGCAAGGTGGCGATCGTGACGGGTTCTGCCCGCGGGATCGGCCGCGCGACGGCGGAGCTGCTGGCGGCGGGTGGCGCGAAGGTCGTGATCAACGACCTCGACCCGGAAGTCGCGGAGCAGGCCGCGTCGGAGATCGCGGGGGAGACCGCGGTCGCCGCTGGGAACCTGACGCACGACGGTGTTCCAGAAAAGCTTGTGCAGACCGCAATCGACAGCTGGGGGCGGATCGACATCGTCGTCAACAACGCCGGTTACACGCTCGATGCGCCCGCGCACAAGATGACCGACGCGGACTTCCAGGCGATGCTGGACATTCACACGATCGTCCCATTCCGGTTGCTGCGCGCGGCCGCTCCGTACATCCGGGAGCCCGCGAAGCAGGAGCGCGCCGAGGGGACCGAGGTGATCCGCAAGGTCGTCAACGTCAGCTCGATGGCCGCGTACGGCAATGCAGGACAGGCCAACTACAGCGCAGCGAAAGCGGGCCTCATCGGTCTGACTAAGACCTTCGCGCGTGAGTGGGGCCCGCTCAAGGTGTGCGTGAACGCTGTCGCCTACGGCGTGATCGATACACGCCTGACCCAACCGAAGACGTCCGACACCGTGATCGAGGTCGAGGGCCGGGTCGTCCCGGTCGGGATCCCCGAGCAGGCGCGCGCGATGATGGGGGCGCTGATCCCGATGGGTCGCTCGGGTACGGCGCAGGAGGCCGCGGGCGGCATCATCTTCCTGTGTTCGCCGTGGAGTAACTACGTCACCGGCCAGGTGCTGAACATCAGCGGTGGCCTACCAATGGGGATGAGCTCGTGACCACTTTGCGCAACAGGACGTTCGTGATCGGGGTCGGCATGACGAAGTTCTCCAAGCCCGGCACCAAGGAAGGGGACTACCCCGACTGGGCTCGCGAGGCCGGCACCGCAGCGCTCAACGATGCCGGGATCGGCTACGACAAGATCGAGCAGGCATACGCGGGCTACGTGTACGGCGATTCGACCGCTGGTCAGCGCGCGATCTACGAGCTCGGCACGACCGGCATCCCGGTGGTCAACGTCAACAACAACTGCTCGACCGGGTCCAGCGCGCTGTACCTGGCGCGTCAGTCAGTCGGGCATGGGATCGTCGATTGCGCGCTGGCACTCGGCTTCGAGAAGATGCAGCGTGGCTCGCTCGGGATGATGTTCTCCGATCGGATCAATCCCATGGATAAGCACATGAACCGCATGTCCGAGCTGCGGGCCCCGGAGTCCTCGCCGTTCGCGCCGCAGATGTTCGGCAACGCCGGGCGCGATCACATCGCTCGCTACGGCTCAAAACCCGCGCACTACGCGTGGATCGGCTGGAAGAACCACAAGCACTCGGTCAACAACCCGTACGCGCAGTTCCAGACCGAGTACAGCCTTGAAGAGATCCTGGCTGCGCCGATGATCCACGACCCGCTGACGAAGCTGCAGTGCTCGCCGACGAGCGATGGTTCGGCGGCCGCGATCATCGCTTCGGAGCGGTTCGTCGAGGAGCATGACCTGTGGGGCCGCGCGATCGAGCTCGCCGGTCAGGCGCTCGTCACCGATATGAGCTCGACCTTCGACGAGAACACCGACTGCATCAAGATCGTCGGCTTCGACATGAGCAGGGAGGCGGCACGCCGCGCGTACGAAGAGGCGGAGGTCACTCCCGATCAGATCGATGTGTGCGAGCTCCACGACTGCTTCAGCGCCAACGAGCTGATCACCTACGAGGCGCTCGGGTTCGCGCCCGAGGGCGAGGGCCACAAGCTCGTCGAGGCGCAGGCAACCACCTACGGCGGCAGCGGCCCGCTGGTCAACCCATCAGGGGGCCTGATCTCGAAGGGCCATCCGCTGGGAGCCACGGGACTCGCGCAGTGCTCGGAGCTGACCTGGCAGCTGCGAGGCACCGCCGAGGCCCGCCAGGTTGATGGCGCGAGCATCGCTCTGCAGCACAACATCGGTCTGGGGGGCGCCGCGGTCGTATCCGTCTACCGGAAGCCATGACGGCGCTCGAGCCCAAACAACAGCGCAGTGCGGAGACCCGTCGGCGGTTGCTTGATGCGGCCGTCGACGAGCTCCTCGAGAGCGGGCCGGCGGGTCTCAACACTCACGCGGTCGCGCAGCGGGCCGGGATCACCCGCGGCGCCCAGCAACACCATTTCCCTCGCAAGGAGGTGCTGGTGGCAGAGGCCGTCCGTCATCTCGCGGAGCGCCAAGAGGGGCAGATGAAGCGCCGCAGCGTGAGGATCCGGCGCATGCCCAACGCGCTTGCACGAACGCTTGACCTGCTCTACGAGCAGTACTCGGGGCCGCTGTTTGCGGCCTCGCTGGAGCTCGCCTTCGCCTCGCGGCACGAGCCCGGGCTCGAGGCGATCATGGTCGCGCACGAACGCGAGCGCAGCCGCGGGATCAACGAACTCGCGCTCGCCGCGCTCGATCCGGCGACGCTCGAAGCCCCGGACTTCGCCGCCCGCTGGTCACTGGCGCTTGCGACTGTCCGGGGGATTGCGCTGCTGCGGCTGCTCGGGCATCCGAGGGACGTCGTCGACGAACGTTGGGCGTTCGCGAGGGACGAGCTGGTGGCAGGGTTCGCCAGGCAGCAGGATTAGCGCCCGTTTGCGATCGGCGTGATATGACCGCGTTGTGATGGATCAGCGCAGCGGCGGCTCTCGGCGGATCAGCTATAGCCGACGGCGCGCAGCGCGGCGTCGACGTCCGGGTAGTGGCGCATCTCGACCACTCGACCATGGCTGAACGTGGAGAGGTTTGCCACGCGTTGTGACGACTGGCCCTGATGGTGCGGCGGCTCCAGGATCACGACGACGCGATCACCTGCCTCGATCACATCGATGAGTTGCGGGATCGCTCCGCCGCGCCGTGTGAGAGCGCCTCGCATGAACGCAAGCGTCTGCTCGCGGCCATGGCAGGAGCCGTCGGCCTGCGGGTTATCTCACCGTTGCAGTGGTCGGGAAGGGAGCGGGCGTTGGGCTCGCCTGGGTACGGGGTGTCTGATGATCTCGTGGGGCACGTCACTGGGAACGGTGCGCATCCGTGCACCGCTCCCAGGCCGCGAGTGATCAAGGGATCCGAGGAAAGGAGGAGACTCGGGGGCTCCCTCACGCGGTTGCGGATCGAGACCCGCGTTACGTGTCGCCGCCTTCGAACAGGACGACTGAACAGAGTGTATGCACCGTACGGTGCATCGTCAAGTGAAGGGCGGAGTCGCTGGGAGATCGCGTCCCGTACACCGTCTATACACACTGTATGCTCCGGGGCTGGTGGAGCTACGAGAGAGGTGTCCAGATGAAGGTCGTTGTTGATTTTGATTCGTGCGCGACGCACGGCGACTGCGTCGCTGCGGCCCCAGGGATCTTTGACCTGGGTGACGACGACGAGGTCGTCAAGGTCCTGATCGAGGAGCCACCCGAGGAGATGCGGGAGCAGGCTCAGGCCGCCGCGGACGCGTGCCCGATGTTCGCGATCACCCTCGAGGACTGAGGGTCGCTCCGAGTTCACCTAGCGTTCACAGGGGGGCCAGGCATGTCGTCCATACTCTGTGTATGGGTGTCAATGCGGCAAGCGTGATCCCGGGCACGTTCAACTCTCGGGACCTGGGCGGCATCCGGGCCGACGGTGGCACTCTGCGGCGCGGGGTTCTGATCCGGTCCGACGCGCCGCTTGACCTGGGAGAGGAGGGCCGCGCGTCTCTGCGCTCGCTCGGCCTGCGGACGGCCGTTGATCTCCGGGAGCCGATCGAGCGCGAACAGCACCCGCCTGCCCTGGACGGGGTCGTCAGCGAGATCGTGAGCCGGCCGATTCTCGGCGATGTCGCGGGTCTCGCCGACGCGACGCTGAAAGAGATCTACATGGTGCTGATCGATCAGCGTGGGGACGCGCTGGCGGCCGCCGTGGCGGCCCTGGATCCGCCGGCGCTCGTCTTCTGCTCGGCGGGCAAGGACCGCACCGGACTGGTGACCGCACTCGTCCTCGGCGCGATCGGTGTTGACGATGCGGACATCGTTGAGGACTACCACCGCACCGAGGCCAACGTGCGCGGAGCATTCAGGGAACGACTCGAGCGCCATGCGCTCGCGACCGGCCTCGACGAGCAGCAGCTCGCGGTCAAGCTCGGGGCGCCCACGGACCTAATGCAGATGGTGCTTGACCGCCTGCGGACAGAGCGCGGTGGCGCCGCCGGCTACCTGCGTGCACACGGCGTCTCCGAGCAGCATCTGATCAACCTGCGCGACGCGCTGGTCGAGTCCTGACTCGTGCGGCTGGGCGGCCCGATGCCTGGACGGGCCGCGGGTCAGGCGGCCTGCCGGTTGCTGGCCGAGCCGTTGTCCAACATGCTCAGCCACACCTGCGTGAGCGCATCCAGCCGGGTCTCACGCTCGTCGGGCGCGAGGTATCCGTCGATTCCAAGCGTGTACAGGCAGCGCTCGGTCGTCCACGCGAGCATCGACGCGATCGCCCGCACCTCGGACCCGACTGGGTGCGCGACACCGGTTCGCATCTCCTGGAGCTCCGAGGCGATCGCATCGGTCAGGCCGGAGAGCATTTCGAGCCACAGGCCGCGCAGTTCCGGATACACGTGCCAGTTCTCCACGGTCGCGCCGAGCACGGGGCGGTGCCGGTCCCAAACCTCGGCAGAATCGCGGATCCGCTGCTTGATCGCCGCCACGCGGGCTGCACCCGGTGGGCTGTGGAGCGTCCGCCGGCTGACCGAGTAGATCTCGGCGATCGCCAGTTTGACGAGTGCCGCAACGACGGCGAACTTCGAACTGAAGTAGAAGTAGAACGTCGCCCGCGAGACTCCCGCGCGGTCAATGATCTGGGCGACACTGAGGTCGTGAAGCGGTGTCTGTGCGAGCAGCTGCTCGGTTGCGGTCAGGATCGCCAGCTCGGCATTCGGCGCGTTCGCGCCGGAGCGCCTCGCGCGCTGAGGAGACGACTGCTGCAGAGAGTGACCAGACACTGTATCTGAGCACAGAGTACACGGGCGTCCGGCGATGGCCAACGCCGAGCCGTCATGAGGCTCAGCGTTTACGCTGCGGGCGCTTGCGTGCGGGCTTCGGGCGCGAAGCGTTCCCGGTCGGAGCGGTGCCGTACAGCGTGCCGGTCCAGACGGCCATCAGTGGCTCAAGCGCCGCGGACTCATCGCTGAAGTTCGGATCGACGCCGAGGCCCGCGACATACAGGCAGGCGCTCGGTGCCCCACAGCAGGGTCGCCGCGACGGCGCGAGCTGTCGGCGCTCGGGTTGGCAAGGCCGGATCTTCCGCTCGCGCTCGATCTCGGCGCCGAGCGCGTCCGTGAAGCGACTCGACGACGCCGAGCCACAGTTCACGGAGCTCCGTCGGTCGTGTTCCAGTGCTCGTGGATCGCGCGCAGCGCCGGGCTGGTGGCGTGCCCACAGCGCGACGGCGGCCGTGAGGCTCTCGCGCAGGGCAGCGGCCGGTTCGACGTCATCCTGGCGGTCGACGAAGGGCTGGACCACCTCGAAGATCTCCTCCATCACCTGTGCGAGCAGGCCGACGACGACCGCGAACTTCGAGCTGAAGTAGAAGTAGAACGTCGCCCGCGAGATGCCGGCCTCGGCAATGATCTGAGCAACGCTGAGGTCATGCAGCGGCTCGTTGGCGAGCAGCTGTTCGGCCGCCGCGAAGATCGCGAGTTCGGTGTCGGTGGTACCGCGATGCGGGCGCGGACGGTCGGTCCGGCGCGTGGTTGAGAGTGGGTTCGGCTCGGTCATGACTGGTGATTGCGCTCGCCGCCGGGCACGGCACGGCTCGCGGTCTCGCTTCAGACCGTATCGCCTGGCCCAGACCGACGTCCAGACGCAACGTCCGGACGATCGGCGACGGTGTGCCGAGATGTTTTTGAAAGTTCTTTCACTTCGCTGGAGAATTCGGTAGGCTGCGCGTTCAGACACTCCGTACGGAGAGAGTGTCTGAGTTTCTGAAAGGAAGAGAGATGCCGGAAGCAGCACCGGTCGTCGCAGTACCCACGGGCGTGGAGCCCGCCAACCCCGTCCATATGGCGACATCGAACGGTGTCCGCTGGACCACGGTCAATTTCGCCGAGGCGATCCAGGGTGTGCAGAAACCGCTTGGCTGGGCGATGTGGAGCCTGTCGATGGAGACGTCCGTGAGGATCGGCTTCGGAAAGCTCGGCGTGCTCGCCCGGTCTGAGGTGCCCGTGCCGGCCTCCGCCGACGACCGGATCTCCGGGATCTTCTTCGGCCGGGCTGCGGGCAACATCAACGTGTTTCGCACGCTGGGTGATCGGATGCCCGGAGGCTCGGGCGACATCCTCGAGGAGAAGCTATTCGGTAAGGAGCCCGCTCCGGGTGGTCCCAAGCGCAAGCCGCTGTCGGCCTGCCGGAGGTATCCGATCGTCGCGGTGTCGATGCCACGGGCCGCGATGGCGGCGCCGAAGCGGATTCCGCCGATGCGCGCTGAGTATCGGACCTGGTGGCAGGCGGCGGTGCTCGACGAGCCTCCACGGACGCTGGCACAGGCGCAGGCGCTCTACGGCGACGCCGCCCAGCGCTTCATCGATGTCGGCGTCTACCACGCGATCGCTTCACTGCTTGCCTCCTCGCTCCTTGATGCACTCGTTGACCTGGCGCAACGTGCCGTCGGCAACCGCGCGGTCGCGATGGACCTGGCCACCGGATACGGGGGCATGGAGGAGACGGAGTTGATCGAGGACATCTGCGCCGCTGCGGCGGGCCGCCTCGACATCGCCGAACTGATCCGCCGGCATGGGTATCACGGGCCTGACGAGGGCGAACTGTCGAGCCGGGCGTGGCGCGAGGATCCGGCGCCGCTTCAGTCGGTGATCGGGCAGTACCAGCGGGGGGGCGTGACGGGTACGAGTGCGCGCGAACGCCAGCAGCTGGAGCGCCGCCGAAAGGCGGAGGCGGAGGTCATCGCCGGCCTCGGCGCCCTGCGTCGGCCAGCCGCGAAGCTGACGATGAAGCTGGCCGGGCGATTCATTCCGTTGCGCGAACAGGGAAAGGCGGCGTTTCTGCACACGCTCGATGCTGCGCGATGTGCTGCCCGTGCCGGGGGAATCGCTCTTGCCGAGCAGGGATTCATCGATGACCCCGAGGACGTCTTCTTCCTGACGGGTGAAGAGTTCACCTCCGCACCCACGGACGCGCTCAGGAGCCTCGTCGAGGAGCGCAAGGAGCGCCACATCCGCTACGAGCAGCTCGTGCTGCCCCCGGAGTGGGAGGGGCCTCCCGTGCCGATCGCCGCAGTACGGGACTCACCGGAAGCTCAGACCGACCCGGCCGCGGCCGGGTCCGTCGAACTGCACGGCATCGGGATCGTCGGCCACACCGTTACCGGTCGGGCGCGGGTGGTACACGACCCGCACGAGATCGACCTCGAGCCCGGCGACATCCTCGTCTGCAGGACGACCGATCCGAGCTGGACACCGTTGTTCATGGTCGCCGAGGCGCTGGTGATCGACACGGGGGGAGCGATGAGCCACGGTGCGATCGTTGCGCGCGAGCTCGGCGTGACGTGTGTGATCAACACGGTCACGGGAACGCGGGAAATCCCGGACGGGGCCACCATCACCGTCGACGGGGCCAGTGGCCGTGTGCTGGTCAACCAGAGCTGAGGAGCGGGCCGAGCGGGAGCCTGGCCACCCTCGCGGCCTCATCTCGCTCGAGCCCGACCGAACGCAGCACCGATTCGGCGAACAGCGCGTCGACGTTCGGCGAGCAGCGACCGTCCAGGATCGCGCGCATCACCGTGAGCGCGCCGCCGACCATCGTGATCAGAGCCACGTCGGCGTCCTCCACGGCGAAGCGGCCCGTCTCGATCCCGTCGTGGAGCGCGGCGAGTGCGCTGCGGTGGACGATCGTCTCGAACAGCGCGTCGGCGCGGTCAAGGTTGACGAACAGCCATGCAACGTCGGGTTCCTCGACGGCGATCTGGACGACGCGGCGGCACGCGTAGGCAACGACCTGCGCCGGATCGCCGAGCGCGGTCATCTGCTCAACGATCGCTGCGGCGCGCACCTCGATCGTCGCGGCGACGACGGCCTCCACCAGCTCCTCCTTGGTCGCGAAGTGGTTATAGAAGGAGCCGAGGGCGACGTCCGCCCGCTCGGTGATCTCCTGGATCCGCAGGCCCGCGACGCCCTTCTCGGCGATCAGTGCCGAAGCCGCCTCTGTCAGTCGCCGGCGCGTGCGCTCGCGCCGCGAGCTATCCGGTGCCAACGCGTCAGCCATTCCCTTCTCCGCAGCTAGTACCGATGTCGGACGTACTTGAAAGATATTTCATTACCACCCCAGAGGAGCACAATGACGACCGCGATTCAGCCTCCTGAGACGGACCTGATCTTGCCGCTCCCGGCCGCCGGTGAGAGCTGGGACCCCTGGACGATTCACACCCACTACTTCGGGTTCTCCGTGCCCGAGGCGGAGATCGGCGCGTTTCTGTACCTGCGCTACCAGCCCGCGTTTCCACTCTGCCAGGGTGGCGTCGCGGTCTTTCGCGGCCTTGACAACCATGAGGCGGGGGACCTGGAATTCATCGACTACCGGCTGACGATGCCGTGGCCGGAGATCGAAGGCTCCACGATCACGACCCTCAACGGCCTGCGGATCGCATTTGAGGAGCCAGGATCCAAAGCGCGGATCACGTTTGAGAGCGCCGACGGCTCGACCAGGATCGATGTGCTGCAGGAGGCGGTCAGCCCGCTGCTGCGTCGCGGGCATGTGATGCCGGGCGAGGAGCTCAACTCCGACCCGGCTCAGAACCCGGGAGGCAGCGAGCAGTTCATGCACGTCACCGGCGAGCTGATCCTGCACGGCGAGCGCTACGAGGTCGACTGTCTGCACCCCCGCGACCGCTCCTGGCGTCAGATCCGGGTCGAAACGCCGGCCGCGCCGGTGCCGCCAGTCGGTTGGTCGCCGATGTGCTTCGGTGACGATCTGATCTTCAACCAGATCAGCTTCGAGGCTGCGGACACCGATCCGGACTGGCTCGGCGTGTATCCGCCGCCGCCCGCCGATCGCCCGACCCATCACTTCGCGTGGCTGTACAAGGACGGCGAGCTGCGGCCGATCACGAGGATCCGCCGCAACGTACTCGAGCGCCACCCACGCCTGTTCGCGGCGACGCGGCAGGAGATCGAGGCCTGGGAGGAGAGCGGCCAGGTGCATCGCTTCAGCGGCACGGCGATCGCCATGGCGGCGATGCCCGCGTGGCCAAACGTGACCTTCCGGGACAGCGTGTTCCGGTGGGAGGACGAGTCCGGGCGGGTTGCCCACTCGACATATCAGGAGATTTGGTTCGACGCCTACCAGCGAGCGATGAAGGGCCGCGCACGGGCGCGGGTCTGACCGGTCGTTCGACACCGATGAGGAAGGAAGAGAGATGAGCTCATTGATTGCGGCGATCCCGACGCCGCCCGTGAACTTCAAGGCGTCGAGCGCCCAGGACGTCTTCTCGATCGCGCAGATGGTGCTGTGTGCTGTCGGATTCCTGCTCGCGTTCAGGGAGCTTCGCCGCGGCCGGGGCCCGGTGCTGCTGTGGTTCCTGCTCGGCGGCTTTCTCGCATGCCTGTGGGAGCCGATTGTCGATGTCCTCGGCCAGTGCTGGCTGCCGTCGCGGGGCCAGCACTGGGAGGCGTTCACGCTGCTGAACCGCCACGTCCCGTTGATGATGCCGTTCGTGTACTCATGGTTTGTCGGGGGCCAGGCGTACCTGTTCTACCGGCTGTTCGAGCGGGGTACCACGCGGCGGCGGCTGTTCGAGCTCTGGGGGCTCGTGTTCCTGGTCAACATCGCCCTCGAGACGCCAGGAATCGCAACCGACGTCTACACGTACTACGGCAAGCAGCCGCTTGACCTGTGGGGCTTTCCGCTGTGGTGGGGCTTCGTCAATCCGCTGATGCCGATGATCGCCGCAACGCTTGTCTTGCGCCTGAGGTCGCACATCACCTCGGGTGCGATGTTGGCGGTGGCGACGATCCTGATCGTTCCGTCCGCTGATGGTGTCGCCAACGCGTTCGCCGCCTGGCCGGTGATCGCGGCGCTCAACACCGACGTTGGATATGCCGGGACCTGGATTGCATCGTTCGTGACGCTCGGGCTCGCCGCGTTCGTCGTCTGGATCATCGGCCTGGTCGTTGCACCGGAGCCAGCCGACCTGCCCGCGGCAGTTGCGACCACGCCCGCATCGACATCCCGGCCACAGCCGCTCGAGGCCCCAATCCCGGCCCTGCATTAGAGGAGACAACGATGGAACTCAACGCAAATGGAAACGGCAATGGGAACGACAGAGGCGGTGCGCGGCCCGACGCCGACGTCGTGATCATCGGTGGCGGTCACAACGGCTTGACGGCCGGCTGCTACCTGGCCCGCGCCGGCGTCGACGTGCTCGTGCTCGAGCGTTCGCCGGCGCTTGGCGGCATGACCTCGACAAACCCGATCATTCCGGAGGCACCCGACCACCTCTTCAACGAGGGTGCGATTCATGCGACCGGGATCTGGCGGGAGGCGCGGATCGCCGAGGAACTGGAGTTGCACAAGTTCGGGCTGCGACCGTTGCCGGTCGACCCGATTCATGTGCAGCTCGGCCCCGATGGCGACTCGATCGCGGTGTTCGGCGACGTTCGTCAGACCGTTGAGGACATCCGCCGTGTCTCCCCGCAGGACGCCCGCGCGTGGGCTGAGATGTCGGAGATGCTCGACTCGATGATGGATCTGGTGCTGCCGTATATGCGCGCGCATCCGGCGCGACCGCTGACCGGCGAGATGCTCCGCGGGCTTGCCAAGGTCGTGTCGAAGCCGCGCTATTTCGAGCCGCTCGCGCGGATCGGCGTCGCACCGCATGCGGAGTACATCGACGAGCACTTCAAACATCCGCTGACGCGCGGGGTGCTGGCGGCGATGGCCGCGTTCCTGCGGATGACGCTCGACGCGACGGCGTGGCCACTGATGTACCTCGGCCTGATCCAGCGGACCCAGTGGTCGGCGATGTTCGTGGGCGGCACCGGTGCAGTTCCGGCGTCGCTGACCCGCTGCCTGCATGCGCACGGCGGCCGGACGCGCACCGGTGCTGAGGTCGAGGAGTTCATCATGCGCGGCAACCGGGTCGCCGGCGTGCGGCTCGTCGGCGGGGAGGAGATCTTCGCGCACCAGGCGGTGATGACGACGTGCAACCCGAAGGTGACGCTGACGCAGCTGCTGCCGGCGGGTGTGCTGCCCGACAGGCTGCAGACCCGCGCCGACGGGATCCCGACCGCGCTGGCGAAGGCGACCTCGTTGAAGCTCAACATGGCCCTGAACGGACGGCTGACCCTGAAGCGCCATGAGGCGTGGCGTGGCGACGGCCTTGACCTGCGGCATCCACTGCTCGATTGGCACACGCTCGAGCAGCACGCCGCCGGCTGGGAGGCACTGACCGCAAACGACTGGCCAGAGCCGCTGCCGTTGGGGTGCGTGACGGTGCCGACTGCGACCGACCCGACGCAGGCGCCCCCCGGAATGGACACGCTCTGGGCCTGGTCCGGCCTGGTCCCGATCTTCCCACGCGAGCCGTGGGAGAAAGTCCGCGAAAAGGTTGTGCAGGGGGTAGTCGATGACTGTGCCGACTACTTCGACAATCTCAAAGAGCTCGAGATTGCGCGGCTGGCCCTCGGCGGTCCGGAGATCGAGGCCCGTTTCAACGCCCCCCACGGCAACGTCTACCACGTCGATCCGCTGCTCTTCCGGTTCGGTCCGCTGCGCCCGGCAATGGGTTTCGGTTCCTACAAGACCCCGGTACCGGGCCTCTACCTGAGCGGCGCCGGCACCCATCCGACCGGCGGGCTCTGCGGGCTCCCGGGCAAGCTCGCGGCTGCGGAGCTGCTGCGGCAGGGCGGTCGCGGCGGCGGCTCGCCGATCCGCAACTGGGCCAGGAGCCGTCAGGCCGTTGCGGGTGGCCGCGGCGTTGCCCGCGAGACGTCGCCAGTGTCGGCCAATGTGTCAAGACACAGTGTATACTCGGCGGCCAGCGAGAGCCGATCAGAAGGAGCCGAGGATGGAGGCAGCAACGGCTGGCGCACCCCTGCGCCAGCTTGACTCAATCGCCGTCACGGAGCCGGCCACCGGCCGCAAGCTCCGCGAGGTTCCGACGATGGACGCAGCAGCGGTCGCCGCCGTGGTGGCCGCAGCTCGCGACGCCCAACCCGGCTGGGACGCGTCCGGGTTCACCGCCCGCAGCGAGGTGTTCAAGCGCGCTCAGAAGTGGATGATCCAGAACTCCGAGCGCGTCGCGCAGACGATCTGCTCGGAGACGGGCAAGACCCGGGACGACGCCGCGATCGAGGTCACGGTCGCCGCGGCCAGCTTCGGCTTCTGGGCGAAGATGGCGCCGAAGTACCTGGCCGACGAGAAGTTCCGCTCCCGCGCCCCGCTGGTCTTCATGCGCAAAGTGTTGGTCCGGTACGCGCCTGTCGGCGTGGTCGGCGTGATCGGACCATGGAACTATCCGCTGGTCAACCTCTTCTGTGACGCTGTGCCCGCGCTGATGGCGGGCAACGCCGCGGTGCTGAAGCCCTCCGAAGTGACACCGCTGAGTGCCTTCCTGGTCGCCGAGATGATGGCCGAGTGCGGCCTCCCCGACGGTGTCCTCGGGGTCGTCACCGGCAGCGGTCAGACAGGCGAGGCGCTGATCGATGCGGCCGACTTCATCATGTTCACCGGCTCGACACGCACCGGCAAGCGCGTCATGGAACGCGCCGCCCGGACGCTGACACCCGTCTCGCTCGAGCTTGGCGGCAAGGATCCGATGATCGTCTGCGCCGATGCCGACGTCGATCGTGCCGCCAACGCCGCGACCTATTACGCGCTCAACAACAGCGGTCAGATCTGCATCTCGGTCGAGCGCGTGTACGTCGAGAGCCCGATCTACGACGACTTCGTCGCGAAGGTGCTCGACAACGTCAAACAGTTGCGCCAGGGGCCTCCGGGCGAGCCGGGCACGGTCGAGGTTGGCGCGATCACGTTCGAGCCGCAGGTCGAGATCATCGAGCGCCACGTGCTGGACGCGCAGGAGCGTGGCGCGCATGTCGCCGTCGGCGGACACCGCAAGCCCGGCCCCGGTCGCTTCTTCGAGCCGACGGTGCTCTTGGATGTCGACCACTCGATGCGGTGCATGACCGAGGAGACGTTCGGACCGACGATTCCGATCATGCGTGTGGCAGACGCCGAGCAGGCGATCGCGATGGCCAACGACTCTCCATATGGCCTGCAGGCAAGCGTGTACACCAAGGACATGCGCAAAGCGGAGTCGATCGCGCGCCGGCTGCATGCGGGCGCCGTGACGATCAACGACGCCCAGGTCAATTACACCGTGTTCGACGCGCCGATGGGCGGCTGGAAGGAATCAGGTGTCGGGTCGCGCCACGGGGCCAGCGGGATCCGCAAGTACTGCCGGACACAGAGCATCCTGTTCACGTCGGTGGCTCCCAAGCGGGACGCCCACATGTTCCCGTATGCGCCCTGGCGCTCGCGGCTGATGTCGCGGTTCGTCACGTTCCTCTACGGACGTTGACCTGGCTGGACGCTGGCCCCGTTGGGCCAGCGGCTCCACGCCTGCCCGGCTCAGCTGGAGCGAGCGAGGATCTCGACCACGCCGCGGTTACCGTCAACGCGGACGCGGTCACCGGTCTGCAGCCGCCGGCTGCCGTCTTGGGTGTTGACGACGCATGGCAAACCCAGTTCGCGCGCGACGACCGCGGCGTGGCTCAGTGCCGAGCCGATGTCGACGACCAGGGCGGCGGACACGAACATGATCGAGGACCAGCTCGGGTCGGTCGTTGAGGAGACGAGGATCTCCCCGGGCTCAACATCCTCAAAGGCTGGGTCGGTAACGACCTTGACGATCCCCTCGACGACACCTGTGCTCACCCCGAGGCCGGTGATCGGCGTCATGTCGCCGGTGTCCGCCTGTGCGATGGGTGTGGCCACGGGTGTTCCCTCCCAGTTGCTCGGGATCTGCAGCTCGAGATAGCGGGCGCGCTGCTCACGCCGCTGCGCGACCACGGAGCGGACATCGTCAGGCAGCGTGCCCGTCAGCTCTGCGATCGTCAGCATGAACACGTCCTCGGGGTCGTCGAGGACACCCTGGCCGGCGAGATGCTCGCCCGCGCGGCGGGCGGCCGCGCGCCCAACATCGAGCGATTGCAGGAAACAGCGCTTGGCGACCCCTCGCAGCGGGATCCAGCTGGCGGCCAGCCGCAGCAGCAGCGCGACCGCAGGGCGCTGGATCCGCGGGCACGCCGCGATCAGTTCGCGTTGCATCGCCGCCCGAGCAGCTGCGGCGTGCCGCTCCCGCGCGAGCGGGTCCGCGTCCTCTGCCTGGGCGGCGTACTCGAGTGCCATGCGCTGCAGCGGCGTTGGGTCCTCGCGCCAGACGCGTGCGCAGACATCGCCCTCGCGGGGTCCGTGAAAGCCATGGTTCGCGACGACGTCGGCGATCGTCCTGCGCCCCCGCGACGCCTCCCAGATGTCGCTGACGATCGCCATCTCGGCGCCACCGGAGCCGCTGAGCACACCGATCTCGCCGACTCCCGTGCGGCCGATCAACCCCTCAAGCATCTCGTACAGCGGCTGGATGCACCCGAGCAGGCCGACCGACTGGAGCGTCAGCGCGCGATCGAAGCGCCCGCTCGCCTCCGCGAACAGGACCTGGCATTCGCTCAGGGACATGGTGGGGACCCGGGCGATCTGCGTCCGCCACCAGGTGTCGACCTCGGGTGCCATTGCCTTGATCCGCCGCGGGGAGCCGACGAATACCGCCGGTAGCCTGGCCGCGATGAACGGGTAGCGGCGCCGGGTCGGCGCCCACACCATCGACTCCGGTGCACGGCCGAACAGGCCGCGGACGGCCTCCTCGCCGGTGGTGCCCGGCATCCGATCGCCGACCAGTGCCATGAACTCGACCTGGAGGGCGCCCCGGCCGTAGAACAGGCGGAAGTAGCGGTGTGGCTGATCGCGTTCAGCGGCCGAGAACACGCCGAGCGACCAGGCGACGCCACCGAGCATGCTGTTGGCGACGGTGTCCCAGACTGAGGCGCCCAGTGGGCTGAGCACCCCTGGCATCGCTTCTCCCACGTTGTCAGTGGACCAGTGCTCATGCGGACCGCCTGGCTGGTGCAGCGGATCGAAGGCGAGCGTCGTTGTGGTCGGCATACGTTCACACCCCTCTCGGTGATGGCGCTCCCTCAGCGCTCGGCGGAGAACCTACCACAGTGCCTGAACACTGTGTATGGTTCTGTTGCGCACTAGACAGTGTGTGCGTACACTGCGTTCAGTATTCGGGGCGGCGGTCGAGGGGCCGCCCCCGACGAGGAGAGGGAGCAGCACCGAATGTCCAATCGCACCGGTGGAGCCGAGGTCGTCGTCGTCGGCGCGGGTCACAACGGTCTGGTCGCCGCGTGCTATCTGGCCAAGGCGGGGCTCGACGTGCTCGTGGTCGAGCGGTGGGGCACCCCCGGCGGGATGACCTCGACCAACCCGATGGCGCCCGAGGCGCCGGATCACCTGATCAACGAGGCATCGATCCACGCCTCGCTGTTCCGCACCACCAAGATCGACGCCGAGCTTGAGCTGAGCTCCCGGTTCGGGTTGCGCCAGCGGGTGATCGACCCGGCGCACGTGCACATCAACCCGGACGGCGAGTCGATCGCGATGTGGCGCGATCCGATGCGGACCGTCGAGGAGATCAGGCGCTTCAGCCGTCGCGATGCCCAGAAGTGGGTCGAACTGTCGAACATCATCGCCCGCGCCACCGCCATCGGATTGCCGATGATGCAGACCAGCCCCGTGAAGCCGGAGTTCGCCAAGGTGCGCGAGGCACTGAAGGCCGTGTTCGCCGGGCGCAAGGAGCTCAGGGAGATCATGCGCTGGGTCAGCATTTCCCAGGCGCAGGCGATCGAGGAACACTTCGAGCACCCGATGGTGCGGGGCCCGCTGACCGTGAACCTGCCGTTCATGCACTTCCACGCGGACCTGTCCGGCTGGGCGTCTGATCTATCTCGGCGTGCTCCAGAAGTGGGGCGTCGCGATGTTCGAGGGCGGCACCGGGGCATTCCCCGCCTCCCTGATCCGTTGTCTGGAGGCACACGGCGGCCGGGTGCGCTGCGATGCGCCGGTGCGGGAGCTCCAGGTGCAGGGCGGGCGCGTCGTGGGAGTCGTGCTGGAAGGCGGCGAGGTCATCAGCGCAGGACGCGGTGTCTCACCGCCTGCGGCCCGATCGATCGTGCTCAACAAGATGCTTCCTGTGGGCATGCTGTCGGAGCGTCTGCAGCACGCCGCCGCCAACATCCCGACGACCTCGACGGGATGGGGCAACACGAAGATCAACGTTGCGCTGAACGGGCAAGGTCGTCGCTGCCCCGCCATCAGGCGTGGCGGGCCAAGCACCTCTCAGGTGACCCGGTCGATCTGCGTCTGCCGTGCGTGACCTGGTCGACGCACGAGCAGAGCCTCGAAGCCGGAGAGCTGGCCGCGCGGGGCGAGGTGCCGAAGATGATCCCGGGTCTCAGCCAGGTGACGACCGCCTTCGATCCGACGATGGCGCCGGATGGCCACGACACGTGGTGGTTCTGGTCCGGGCTCGTTCCGGCCAGTCCGAACGAGGACTGGGACAGTGTGCGCCGCACCGTCGAGCAGCGGGTGCTGCGGGACTGCGCTCAGTATTACGACGGACTCGAGAGCTTCGAGATCGCCCGGCGCACGCTCGTGCCCAAGGATCTTGAGACCCGCTTCGGCGCGCCCGACGGAAACGTCTATCACGTCGATCCGATCGTCAGTCGCTTTGGCCCGTCTCGTCCCGCGATCGGGCTCGGCGGATACAAGACGCCCGTCCCCGGTCTGTACCTCAGCGGCTCTGGCACTCATCCGATCGCTGGGATCAACGGCATGCCCGGCATGAACGCCGCGAAGGTCGTGATCAAGGATTTGAAGAAGCAGTCCGGGGGTGCTGCCGCAACAGCTCAGGCACCTGTGCGGGCCGTGCCGAGCCCGGAGGCGGCGGTTCCGGTCGGTTCGTCGTCAGCGAACTGAGGTCACGATGGCACCGCCCTCGACACTGCGCAATCGGGTTGCGGACCCGATCAACTGTGAGCAGTGCTCGCCGAGCACCGCGTGGTCAACCATCAACGCCGGCGAAGCGATCCCTGGAGTCGTGACCCCGCTCACGTGGAGCTTCTTCGGGGATGCGACCGACCGGGCGATCAAGCAGACGTTCTGCGACCTGGGCGTGATGCCCCAGTCGCAGGTGCGCGCAGGCACCGTGCCGGAGGACCGGATGTGGGACGTCTTCTCAGGCCGCGCTGCCGCCAACCTGAACATGTTCCGGTGGGTTGGCGACGGGATGCCCGGAACCAGCGGCGACGCGATCGAGGAGCAGATCTTCGGACAGGTCAGACCGGGGGTCAGCAGCCGGCCGCGCTACGAGCGCTACCCGGCGGTTGCGGTGAAGATGCCGCTGGCAGCCCTGCGGATGACCTCGGCACTGCGCCGTCAGGTCGCGCCGATCCCACCGTTCTGGCAGGCCGCCGTCAGCGCCGGGGGAATCGCAGACAGCGCCAGGGCCCGGGCGGCGCTCGCCGAGGCCCAGGATCGATTTGAGGCGGTGATGGTTCCGCACACGCTGGCCGCGATGCTGTGTCAGGCGCTGTACGAGCAGCTGCGCCGTGCCGCCGAGGCGGCCGGACTGCCGGGGCTCGAGCTACGGCTGATCACCGGCTATGGGCAGATGGCCGAGACCGATGTCGTCTCCGACCTGTGGCAGGTCTCCCGCGACCGGTTGGAGCTCGACGAGTTCATCCGACGCCACGGCTACCACGGCCCCGACGAGGGCGAGATGTCGGCGCCGGTCTGGCGCCTGCGGCGTGACCCGCTGCTGCGTTTGCTTGAGGCCTACCGTGCCCAGGGCGATGAGCACGACCCGCGCGCGATCGAGCGTGTCCGCGCCGGTGAGCGGGCTGAGGCCGAGCGCGAGTTGCTCGCGGCGCTGCCTCGCTGGAGACGTGCCCCCGCGCGGGAGGTGATGCGCATCGCCGCCCAGTTGATTCCGCTGCGTGGAACCGGTAAGGCAGCGTTCCTGCAGTGCGTCGACGTCGCGCGCGAAGCGGCCCGGGTGATCGGCGCGGAGCTGTGGGCTGGGGGGTGCTCGAGCAGCCCGACGACGCATTCATGCTGACCGTCGAGGAGCTCCTCGAGCCGGAGGTGCCCGCCGGCGCCGGCGAGCTGGCGAGCTCACGTCGGTCGGCTCACGAGCGCTACCGGGCCCTCGACATCCCGGACCTCTTCTACGGTGTCCCAGAGGCATTTCCGATCGGTGCATCCGACGAGGCCGCAGACGTCGGGGACCGCATCACCGGAACCGCGGTCAGCCCGGGCGTGGTCACGGGTCCTGCACGAGTGCTGCTCGATCCGCGCAGCGACGAACCGCTCGAGGCCGGTGAGATCCTGGTCTGCCGGACGACGGACCCCAGCTGGGCATCGGCGATGATGGTCGCCTCTGCGTTGGTGATCGACATCGGCGGGCCGATCAGCCACGGGGCGATCGTCGCGCGGGAGCTCGGCATTCCGTGCTCGATCGGGACTCGTAACGCGGCCAAGCGGATCGCGACGGGCGACATCCTCGAGGTCAACGGCGGGACCGGCGAGGTCCGGATCGTGCGGCGCGCCGCCGACGTTGCCGCCCACACGCCGGCCGCACCGGCGAGCGTCGCTGTGCGGGACCCCACCAATGAACCTGACGAAGGGCGTGAAGTGATGAGCGAGACCATCGACGACCAGCTCCCCATCCTGCGGGCACTCAGCCTGAAGGGCCGCGCAGGAACAAGCGACCTCGCAGGGGCGACAGGCCTTCTCGGCGAGGATGTGGCGGCGGCCGCCGACGCGCTCGTCAACGCCGGATTGGCGCGTACCGCCCGCGATGCGTACATGCTCACCCCGGAGGGACGCGCTGCGCTCGATGAGCTGCTGACGCGCGAGCGTGCCGGCGTCGATCCGCAGGTGCCCGCCACCGCCTACGACGCCTTCACGCCGATCAACGACCGTTTCAAGGCGCTCGCCAATGACTGGCAGACGCGCGACGGGGAGCCCAATGACCACACCGACGCTGCCTACGACGCAGAGGTGATCGGCCGGCTGCCCGGCATCCACCATGAGGTCATGGCGCTCATTGCCGAAGTCGCCCGTGCGGTGCCACGCCTGCGCGTGTACGGCGAGCGCTTCCGGTTGGCGCTGGAACGGGTGCAGCGCGGAGACCACACATGGCTGCTGAGGCCACTGATCGACAGCTACCACACCGTCTGGTTTGAGCTCCACGAGGAGCTGATCTCGTTGTCCGGCCGCAACCGCCTCGAGGAGGCGGCGGCCGGCCGCGCCCACTGACCCGGAGAACTCGGGTACACCACCGACTGAAACGCTGAGGAGACTGAACACATGGCAGTGCTGGCCCTGACCGCAGAGACCACCGCCGACCGTGACGCGCTGGGTGGGAAGGCCTGGAGCATCACCGAGATGCTCCGGCAGGGGATGCCGGTCCCGCCGGCGTTCGTGCTGACGACGGACGAGTGCCACCGCTACTACGAGGGCGGCCGTCGCGTTGCCGATGAGATCCTGGCGCAGCTGCCGGCGGCGATGGGCGAGCTCGAGCGGATCACCGGCCGTACGTTTGGCGGTGGCGACCGACCGCTGCTCGTGTCGGTCCGCTCAGGCGCCCCGACCAGCATGCCGGGAATGATGGACACGGTCCTCAATCTGGGGATGACCGACGCGGTGCAGGAGTCGCTGGCGGTTGCCGCCGGCGCGGGATATGCCGCCGATACCCGTCGCCGGTTCCTCGAGCAGTTCGAGAAGGTTGTCGGTGTGCCCGCCCCGCCCGAGCCGTGGCAGCAGCTGGAGCAGGCGATCGCAGCGGTGTTCGAGTCCTGGAACTCCGAGCGGGCTGTCCACTACCGCGCGGATCGCGGCATTCCGTCGACCGGCGGCACTGCCGTGACGGTGCAGGCGATGGTGTTCGGCAACCTCGACGACCGTTCGGGTACCGGAGTGATGTTCTCCCGCGACCCGACGGGCGCCAGTCCCGAGCATTACGGTGAATGGCTGCCGCAGGGTCAAGGAGAGGACGTCGTCTCTGGGGCCTTTGATCCCCGTCCGCTCGACGAGATGGCAAAGCTCGTCCCCGACGCTCACGCCCAGCTGCTCGAGCTTGCCAACCGGCTCGATGCGTCGGCAGGGTGCGCTCAGGACATCGAGTTCACGGTCGAGAACGGGCGGCTGTGGCTCCTGCAGTGCCGCCGGGCGAAGGTTCTCGAAGGTGGTGGTGCCATACTGACCGACGGCGATGCGGATCATCAGACGGTTCTGGCCGAGGGTCGCCCAGCGTGTCCGGGCACTGCGACCGGCACGATCGTGACCGATGTGGACGAGGCAGAGGAACGTGCTCTCGAGGGTGAGAGCGTGATCCTCGCCCGGCCGACGACCAACCCGCACGATGTCCGCGCGATGTCGGTGGTCGCGGGGATCCTGACGGAGATCGGCGGTGCGACCTCGCATGCTGCGGTCGTGAGCCGGGAGCTCGGCGTCCCGTGCATCGTCGGGGTCGGCCAGGGGAAGCTCGCCGACCTGGAGGGCCGGGAGGTCACCCTGGACGCGACCGCCGGCAGGGTTCTCGCTGCGGCTCCGTGATCAAGCGAATTGTCATCGTCGGTGCCGGCCTGGCGGGGCACCGGGCTGCTCACACGTTGCGTCGCCAGAGGTTCGCGGGTGAGCTGGTGGTGGTAGGCGACGAGCCTCACGCGCCCTACGACCGGCCGCCGCTGTCCAAGCAGCTGCTCGCCGGGCAGGTCGACAAGGAGTCGGTGTTCCTGCCGGGCCCGGAGATCGAATGCGAGTGGTCGCTCGGCGCCGCCGCGACCGGACTCGATCTGAACGCTGGTGTTGTCCGCGTGGGCGAGAAGGCGATCAGGCCTACGACGGGTCGATCATGCGCACCGGCCGCCGGGCGCGGCCATGGCCGGATCTGCCAGAGCTGACCGGCTTCTACACCCTGCGCGGGCTCGAGCACATGACGGCGCTGCGCGAGGCGGTCGCCCCGACACGACACGAGCTGTGATCGTCGGCGCGGGCTTCATCGGCTGCGAGGTCGCGGCCACGCTGCGGGGCCTCGGGGTCGAGCACGTCACCGTCATCGACATGGCGCCGTATCCGATGCCGGTCACCGGCCCTGAAGTCGGCGAGCGGGCGATCGCAGTGCACGAGCGTCACGGCGTTCAGTTGCGGTTATCGAGCGGCGTCGAGGACTTCGAGGGAGATGGGGGGCGGGTCACGGCGGTCAAGCTGGCCGACGGCGAGCGTCTCAGGGCCGACGTCGTGTTGCTGGCGCTGGGCTCTGAGCCGAACACAGAGTGGCTCGCCGACTCCGGTCTGACGCTCGAGCGGGGCAACGTCGTCTGCGACGAGCATTGCTTTGCGCTCGGCGCCGAGAACGTCTGTGTCGCCGGTGACATGGCGGCGTTTCCCTACCCGCTCGCTGACGCTCCCGTGTGCATCGAGCACTGGTCCAACGCCCGCGAGATGGGGGCGCTGGCCGCCGCCAACCTGCTTGCCGATGCCGGCGAGCGCAAGCCGTTCCTGGCAGTGCCGACGTTCTGGTCAGATCAGTACGACGTCAAGATCAAGTCAGCCGGGCTGCTATCCGCCGCCAACCGGCGCGTTGTGGTCGACGAGGACGGTGAGCAGGGGACGCTGCTGGTCGAGGCCTACCGCGACGAGACACTGGTCGGCGCGATCGCTTTCAACCGCAACCGGGCGATCATCGAGTACCAGCGTCAGCTCGCGGCGCAGCTCGTTGCGAGCTGAGCGGTCCGGCGCTGGCCCAACGGGGCCAGCACCGCCACCCACATCTCAGTCCGGGCGGATCACCTGGCTGCGACGGGCGCTGCGCTCGAGCATCCCGTAACCGACGCCCTGCCCGGGAACGGTGTAGCGGCCAATGCCCTCGATCAGCACGACCGGGTCGCCGGGAAGCTCCCAGTCGACACCGTTGATGTTGTCGTTGTCCTCGCTGATCGTCATCGGCAGCGCGTGGATCAGCTCAGCCTCGATCCGAATCGGGTCCTGGCCGGCCACCGTCACGTCGGCGATCATCTGCTCGCGGGCGCCGATCTTGTCGTGTAGGACCGGCAGCTCGAACGCCTCGATAGACCCAACCTGCTCGCCGTCGCGGAACATGGCACCGAGCGTCGTTGCGCCGCCGTCGGGCCGGCGGATGGTGAACGCGTGGAGTACGCCATGCGGCAGATGGGCGAGCACAAAGCCATGGCTCTGCCAGGTATCGAAGCTCCGGACGCCGCTCGAATGGTCCTTGAAGCCGACGCCCGCAAGGCTGTACTGAACACCGTCGACGGTCAGCACTCCGGTCGTGCGCGACGCCTGCTGAACATGGGCGTCCCCCGCGAAGTCGAGGTTCGCGATCCCGGCGAACGGATCCCACGCCGGGCTGATCGACTCGGCCGAAACCTGCCACTGCACGCGCGCGGACGGCGCTCCACTGCCCCGCGGTGCGTGTGCCAGTGCGGCGATCGTCGTCGCTTCGCTGATGCCGTCGAACTCGGACTCCCAGCCGCCGTCGGTCACGGTCCACGCGAGGCTGCCGACCGTCACGCCGGCGGGGTTGAGGTTGCGCCCGAAGGTGCGGTCGACGACAACGCGCCCGTCGGGTAGATAGGCCACGGCCTGGGCCCACCAGAAGTCGAGATCGCGGCGGAAGCGGCCCGCATGGAGATAGAGGCCGACGCCCTGCTCTGGGTTCCAGCAGCCGTTCCAGCGGGTCTCGCTCCAGAGCGGAACGTCGCGCTTGGGGTGGACGTTGGGATCGGCTGCGGCGAATGTGAGTGAGTTCAGATCAGTGCTCATATGGGGGTTGAGGTGGAGATGTACCCGGTTGCCGCCCAACCACCCCCGGTCGGGGGTAGCGACGGTAGACACTGTGTATGTATAACGCGTCTTACGATGTCTGTGGGAGGAGCCCGAGAGGGGACACGTGTCGGTGCGCGCGAGCCGCGCCCGTCGCTCAGTGACCAGTTTCTGGGGTCGCGCACGTATGAGTCCGTGCAGTCGCTGGCGGGGATCGGCAGCCTCGGCGTGCGCTCCATCCGGCTTGGCCTGGCGCCGCCGTTCAGCTGGTTCCGCGAGGCGGTCGAACCTCGCGGCTGTCTGGTTCAAGCGCAGCTTCATCCCGCAGTCGCTCGCCCACGCCGTCTACCTCACCGGCTTCGGGATCGTGATGTTCGGGCACGTGTTCGGGGCGATCGGCGTCGTCGACCGCGAGCCTGGCGCGATGTATCTGATCTGGGGTCGCGAGCTCGGCACCTCGATCACCGAGATGATCTTCGCCGGCTTGGTGGGAGCTGCGATCACCGCAGACCTCGGAGCCAGACGGGTCCGCGAGGAGCTCGACGCGTTGTCGGTGCTCGGCGTCGACTCGGTCCGCGAGTTGGTGGTACCGCGTGTGATGGCGGCGGGCCTCGTCGCTCCCTGCCTGGCCGCGCTCAGCCTGTTCTGGGTGCTGCTCCTCAACTGGCTGATCGCACCACACGACCTCGGGTTCACACGAGCTCTGGACTGGAACGACGTGAAGCTCACGATCTTTCCCGCGGATCTGCTGTTCACGGTGCTGATCAAGAACTTCCTGATGGGGGTCTTCGTCGGTGTCGTCGCCTGCCATAAGGGCCTGACCTGCAAGCTCGGCAGCGAGGGCGTCGGCCGTGCGGTCAACCAGACCGTCGTGCTGGCGTTCATCGGCATCTGGATGTTCAACGCGTTCTTCAACCTGGCCTACCTGACGACATTCCCAGCGGCCAGCATCTTCCGGGGCTGATC
Source organism: uncultured Conexibacteraceae bacterium (assembly GCA_963778315.1). Lineage (GTDB taxonomy): Bacteria > Actinomycetota > Thermoleophilia > Solirubrobacterales > Solirubrobacteraceae > Palsa-465. The sequence continues at coordinate 504,408 of CAVZTZ010000003.1, forward strand.
GCGAGCACAGATGGCAACGATTGACGCAAAGCCCGATGAGCCGCCGCCCGCCCATCAGCCACTCGGTCTCTCGCCGTTTTCGGGCGCGCTCGATCTGATCGAGGAAGCCGGTGAGCTGACCGCGTTCGCCGGCCGTTCGGTTCGGGCGATGCCGGGAGCCGTCCAGTACATCTCGGAGACGATGCGCCAGACGGCCGACATGATCAAGGGGACAACGTTCCTGACGTTCCTGCTGAACCTGTTCTTCGGCGCGGAGATCGTCAACTTCCTGTACTTCTTCATTCGCGCGATCGGTGCCGGTGACGAGCTCGGGATCGTCGGCTACGCGGCGCCCGCGGCAGCTGGCGACGACGATGTTCTGCTTCATCTTCAGCGCGAAGGTCGGCTGCGGAATGACCTCGGAGATCGGCACGATGCGGATCAACCAGGAGATCGACGCGTACGAGTCGACCGGGGTTGACCCAATGCGGTACGTGATCGCCACCCGGATCGGCGGCGACGCTGCTGTTCATCCCGTACGCGACCGCGATCTCGCTGCTGGCGCTGTACGTCGGCCAGTACTTCGAGGCGATCACGGTCCTGCACGGCATCGCGCCCGCCTCCTTCTCCCAGGTCTACTGGGGGATCCAAACCTCGACGGACGAGCTCTTCGCGCTCGTGACGATCGCGGTGCTGGCATCACGGTCACGATCGTGTCCTGCTTCTACGGCCTACGGACCCATGGTGGCCCGGCTGCCGTCGGCGACGCGGTCGCCCGCTCGGTCGTGATCAATCTCGTGCTCGGGATCATGATCAGCTCGACATTTGCGGCCGGCTTCTACGGATCGAACCTGCACCTGTCCCTCGGGGGGGGTTGATGCGGTCGAGTGGATCCCAGCGGCTGATGCCGCTGGTGTTGCTGAGCGCCGTCGGGGTCGTCTGCTTGATCCTGGTGCTGGCAAACACCGGCGGTGCCAACGGACATCAGGTGTCGGTCGTCGTGCCGAACGCCACCGACGTGATCGGCGGCCAGCTGGTCAAGGACGCCGGTGTCAACGTCGGTGTGATTGACGGGATCCAGGCGGTGGACGGCGGCCATGCCGCGAAGGTCACGCTGACACTCGACAACTCCGTGTGGCCACTTCGGGCAGGCACCACCATGACCGTGAAGTGGGGTGGTACCGCCTCCTTTGTGAACCGCTACATCAACCTGGTCAAGGGCCCAGCTGGTGGGTCGCCGATCGCGGTCGACGGGACCCTGCCGGCGGCTGACTTCCGTGTCCCGGTGGAGTTCGACTCGTTCCTGGGCACGTTCACTCCGTCGGTCCGGGCGAATCTCAAGCAGCTCCTGAGCAACGCCGGCGTGACACTCAAGAGTGCATCCCCGAGCCTGCGATCCGCGCTGGGTGTCGCGCCGGCGGCTCTGACGCAGGTGAGCGCGGTGCTCTCTGACCTCGATGCCAATGAGCCCGCGCTCAACGAGCTCGTGCGTGACGGAGCTTCGGTCGTTCGCTCCGTGAACGCCGCCAACCCCGGAGTCCAGTCGCTGATCGGCAACGCGACGAGCACCTTCCAGGCATTCGACGCCCGCACGGCTGCGCTCGAGAGCACACTGAAGCTCGCGCCGGGCGTCCTCGAGCAGACCCGCACGACGCTTGCTCGGGCCGAGCCAACCCTGAAGCTGGCCACCCAGCTGACGGGCACGATCAGCCCGGGGGTCGACCAGGTCGATGATGACGCCGCTCCGCTCGACACCGTGCTGACGACACTGCGCAAGGTCGGGCCCGATGTGATCAGCGCCCTGAAGTCGGCGCACGCCGCGACTCCTTCGCTGAACCCGCTGCTGACCAAGGCGACGTCATTGATGCCGACGATCCAGTCCCTCAGCTCTCAGGCCAACACATCATTGGCATGCATCCGGCCCTACACCCCGGACATCATCGGCTTCACGTCCGACTGGGCCGACTTCCTCTCCGGCGTTGACGGCAAGGACCACTACTTCCGGGCGATGGTCCAGTCGGAGATCTTCGCGCCAGCCAACGACATGCCCTACGACTCGGCCGACATGCACAAGCTGTTTCCGCAGGTCGATTACACCTTCCCACCGCCGCCGGGATATGCCGCCGGTCAGTCGTGGTACCTGAAGCAGTGCAACGAGGGCCCGAACGCGACGAACCCCGACGACGACCCGGAGAACAACACAAGCGCCGCGCAGCTGCCACCCGCTCCGACGGCGCGCGAGTGTGACCGTGGGGAGCGCGAAGTGAGCCTGCGGGCGCTGTTCGCCGGAGTGCTCGGCCTCGTCGTGGTGGTCGGCGGCTACCTGCTGCTGAGCTCGGGCCCGTCGCCGTATGACGTCCGCATCCAACTGGCGGATGCCGACGGTTTGCGACAGGGATCGCCGGTGGCGATCGCCGGTCAGGACGTCGGCACGGTTGCGATGGCCGTGCGCGGCGACCACGTGATCGTCACGTTGAAGGTCGGCCGGCAATATGGCCCCATCGGCCGGAACGCCACCGTCGACATCTCCTCGGTCAACCTGCTCGGGCAGAAGCGGATCGAGCTGACCAAGGGCAGTTCCACCGATCCGGCGCCGGCCGACTATCTGCTGCCGAGTTCACACGTGCAGGTCTCGACCGATCTTGACCAGGTGCTCGATGTCCTCACGCCCGACGTTCGTGCTCGCTTGGCGATCGTGATGAACGAGGCGGGGCAGATGGTGGCCGGCCGCAAAGCCGATGTCAGCCAGGTCCTGGAGCAGCTTCCATCGGACCTCAACGCCGGTGAGCAGGCGCTCAGTGCGGTCGCGAACAACAACCACACGCTCGGCGATCTGGTGCAGACGAGCAACGGCTTCGTCGGCGAGCTCGCACGTCAGAACACGGCGTTGAAGCAAGCGATCGACGTGGTCGGCCAGACCGCTGCGACGCTCGCCGGCCGCCGCAACGAGCTGAGCGCGACGCTGGCCACAGCGCCTGGAACCCTGCAGTCGTTGGACACCTTCCTGGAGAAGCTGAAGGCGACGACGGTCCCGCTCGGCCCGGCCGCCGTTGACATCAGCGCGACTGCGCCGGCGCTGAACCAGACGCTGGCGCAGATCGAGCCGTTCCGCAACGCCGCGGATCCGGTGCTGACACAGGCCACCACCGACGCGCCGGAGCTGACGAACCTGGCGACCGGCGCAACCCCGATCCTCGACCGGGCGACGCCGGTGGTCGGTTCGCTGGCGGACTTCAGCGACGACCTCCAGCCGGTCACGGGCGCAGTCAGCAAGAGCGTTGACAACCTGTTCGCCACCGTTCAGAACTGGGCCCGCGCGATCCAGTTCCGCGACGGCCTCTCGCATGTCTTCCGCGGCGAGGCGACGATCTCGCCAGAGACCGCGCTCAACATGGTCAGCGAGTTGGTGAAGAACCCGGTCGGCGGCAGTGCGCTCGCCAAGCTGGAGCAGAAGCTCCGCGACCAGGTCAAGACCGCGAAGACGCTCACGAAGTCGGGCGGCGCCTCCGGTCTGTCCAACCTGCTCAACACCCTGGGTCACGCGATCACGGGGGCGGGGGCGGGCAAGGCAAGTTCCGGGAGCTCCGGGTCCACGCAGTCCGCCTCCACTCCCAGCTCAGGCACCGAGACGGCCACCACAACGACATCCACCACCAGCAGCGGCTCGGGCAAGAACCCCTTGCAGTCGCTCTTGGGGTTCCTGCTGAAGCCATGAGCATGCTCGGAACAAGCCGACCGCGCCGCCGCCGCGACACGGCACCCCCGACGCGGGTGTTCATTGTCGCCGGGATCACGACGGCCGTCATCGTCGGGCTCGTGGCGCTGGCACTCAGCATCTACGGCGGTGCGCCCTGGAACTCGTACAAGACCTACTACCTCACGGCACCGGACACGGGAAACCTGCGCGGCCACGATCCGGTCCGGATCGCCGGGGTCCAGATCGGCCAGGTCAAGTCGATCACGGTCACGCCCGGTGGTGAAGCGCGCCTGAAGCTGCAGATCTCCGCCGGCACCAAGGTTCCAACCGGCACGACGTTCGCGATCAGAGCGAACGGTCTGCTGGGCTCCCGGTACGTGCAGCTGATCCCTGGGCACGGCACCGGGCAACTGGCGGCGGGAACCGACGTATCGGTCGGCGGCAACGCGCTCACCTACGGCGTCCCTGAGGCACTGAACGTCTTCAACTCCCAGACCCGTGGCGCGCTCGGCTCTTTGATCACCGGCTTCGGCCAGGGCCTGCTGGGGCGCGGCTCGGCGCTCAACGAGACACTCCACCTGATCTCGCTGGAGTCCGTTCCGGCTCAGCAACTGGTGCATGCCGTGGTCCAGGCGAACCTCCAGGGCCTCGTGCCGGCCCTCGACAGCTTGACTCGGCCACTCGATGCGGCGCGAACCCAGATCGCAGCGCTGCTGACACCCGCTGCCGGGGCGCTCGAACCGTTCGTCACGCAGCGCAGTGCCGTCCAGCAGGCCCTCGATGCCGCTCCGGCGGCGCTGTCGGCGGCACACACCGGCCTGACCAGCGGCGACCGCCTGCTCAACGCCGCCGATGCGCTGGCGACCGAAGCGCGGCAGGTGCTGCCGACCGCTCCATCCGGCCTCCGTGAGACGACCCTGCTGTTGTCCGGCAGCCACCAGACCTTGCGCGAGGCTCACACGCTTTTGGTGGACGCCAAGCCCGATGTCCCCGCGGCTCTCCACCTTGTCAGGAGCGCGTCGCCGGTGCTCAGCCCGCTCAACCGGGTCTTGGCCCGCGCGGTACCGATCGTCAACCAGGTCGCGCCGTACGGCTGCAACCTCGAGAACACGGCCACCGTTCTGCGGAGCATGACTGGATTCGGCGGCACCGGCAGTGGGCCCGCGGGACCGGCGATGGCGTTCCGTCTCGAGGTGATCCTGGCTCCGCCGACGGAGATCCTCGGCACCAAGGATTACACCGGGCTGGTGCAACGCGTGGGGTACTCGGGACCCTGCACCTACCTGGCGAGCACCTATCCGCTGACCACCGACCCACTCCAGGGTCTGACCGGCAACAGCAGCAACTGATGACGCGGACCCGACCACACGCGATGATCGGAACGATCACCCTGCTGGCGGTGCTGGTGTTCACCGTTGGAGTCATGGGCGGGATCATCGGCCCGCAGATGTTCAGCGGCGGAGGGAGCCGCACGGTCACTGCCGTGTTCGCCAATGCCCAGCAGCTTGAGACGGGTGACGAGGTGCACATCTCCGGTGTCATCGAGGGGACGGTCTCCTCGATCCAGCTCGCTCCGGGAGGCCGTGCCGCGATCGTGAAGATGAGCATGTTGGGTAGTGCCGGGCCGCTCTATCGCAACGCGTCAGCGGTGGTTCGCTGGAAGACGTTGCTGGGCAGCGCCTTCTATGTCGACCTCTACCGCGGTAGCCCCAGCAGCGGGTCGCTTGGTTCCAGCGAGATCACCGAGGCGCACACCTCCGACCAGGTCGAACTCGACGACCTGCTGTCGGTCGACAACAGCGGCGCCAAGCAGGGTCTGAAGACAATGATCCCGCAGCTCTCCGAGGCGCTATCGGACCCCAGTTCCTTGTCAGCGGCGCTCGGAGCCCTGACGCAGGTGGCTCCGTCCGTGGCGGCGGGCGTTGGGGCGCTGCGTGGCGAGCAGGCCACGCAGGACGACGACCTGAAGTCGCTCGTCAGCGCAACCGCGACAACCCTCCATGCGCTGAACGCGCCCGATGACCAGATGCAGGGATTGGTACAGGGCGCTGCCGCGACACTCGGCGTGACGGCCGCCCGCAGCCAGGACATCGAGGCGGCTCTGTCCTCGGCGCCGGCTGCGATCCGGCAGACCGACACCACCTTCAGCCAGCTCGATCAGACGCTCGGGATCGCGGATCCGCTGCTGACCAAGCTGGAAGCGCCGGCAGCTCAAGTCGCACCCACGTTTGCCAGCCTGCGGCCGACACTGACGGGGGCCAGCAGCCTGCTGCGCAAGGCGGTGCCGTTGCTCGACACGCTGCCCCCGACGATGCGGTCGGTCGCGAGCGCCTCGCAGCAGGGGCTGCCGTTGCTCGATTCGCTGACGCCCAGCATCGACAAGCTTGCCGACGACGTCCTGCCGTATCTCAATCAGGTCGATCCATCGACTCAGCACACAACAGCTGAGATGATCGGACCGACGCTCGAGGCGCTCGGCCCTGACATCGCGGGTCAGGAGGACCAGAACGGTCACTTCATCCGCTTCCCGGCGACAGCCGGCAGCTCGCCGCTCTACGCGATGTGCAACACCTACCTCGGCAACCCCACGGCGACGCAGCTGCTTGCCTGCCAGTCGTTGTCGCAGGCGCTCGAATCGTTCCTCGACTACAACCCGCTGCAGTCCGCTGAGGGTGGGACCCCGACCCAGAACGTCAACGCCACGACGGTGCCCAGTGCCTCGCGGACACCGACGGGCACGGCTGGCGGCTCCACCACCGGCAGCAAGCAGGCCGCGCCCACGACCGGGGCGGGCTCAACCCAGGGCGGTGCCGGTGCTGCCAACCACCTCGTGGGGACCGTGCAATCAGTCACCTCAGGCGCAACCGCGCTGCTGAAGCACGTTGGGAGCTCGATCGGCGGAGCCGTGAGCGGCCTTCTCGGAGGGGCGAAGCGATGACGGAGATCAGAGATCATCGGACGCACTCGGTCAATGCCGCTCGCGTCCAGCTCGAGCTCAAGCGCGCGTCGATCTCCGGGATCGTCGTGGCCGCGGCCCTGATCGTGGGGCTGTTGATCACCGTCTACATCGCCAGCAACATCGGCGTCTCGTTCACGGCATCAAGCCAGACCGTCAGCTTCTATGTCAGCGACGCGACCGCGATCGTGCCGGGCGCTGACGAGGTCCGCTATCTGGGGATCCCGGTCGGACGCGTCGGCAGCGTTCGAATGGATGGCACCGAGCCGCTGGTCACCGCAACCTTCCAGAGCAAGTACGGACGGATCTATCGCAACGCACGACTGGCTGTACGGCCGAACACCGCCCTGGAGGACATGTACGTGGACGTCATCAATCCGGGGACTCCGGCCAGTGGGCTTGCGAACAGCTCCCACCCGCTCCCTGCGGCTGACGTCGACACCTCGGTGAACCTCGACGACGTGCTCGATACGTTCAACACCGACGCGCGCCGTTCGCTGCGTACGCTGCTGGATCAGCTCGGCAACGGACTGGCCGATCGCGGAGCGTCACTGAAGGAGGGCTTCATCCAGCTGGCGCCGTTCATCCGGCTGGCGGGCAACCTGTCGAGTCAGCTGGCCGACAGGGCCACCGACGTCCGGCAACTGGTGCACAACACGGCGACGCTGATGACCGATCTCAGCCAGCGTCAGCAGGATCTCCGGACGCTGGTAGACCAGGGGAGCTCGACGCTGACCACGCTCGAGAACGGATCCGCGAACCTCAACGCGACCCTCCACGATCTGCCGGTCACGCTCGATGACCTGAACTCGTCGTTTGGGTCGGTGAGCGGCGTCCTCGGCGATGTCGACGGCGCCCTGCGCAGCCTCGATCCGGTTGCCGCGGACCTGCCGACCGCGCTTGTGGCGGTGCATCGACTCAGCGACGACGCATCGCCGGCCGTGCATGCGTTGCAGACTCCGGTGCAGAAGCTTGTGCCACTGGTCCGGACGCTCGATCCGCTGTCGGCGAGCCTGTCGAAGGTCGTGTCGGGCCTGCTCCCGCAGGTGAGCACGATCAACCGCACCGTCGACGACGCGGTCAGCTGCCGAACCGGTGTCGAGGGCTTCTTCCAGTGGAACCCGTCACTGGCCAAATACGGCGACGAGCGCGGGATGTCTCCGCGCGGAAACGTGGCGGTCGGCGCGCAGTCAAGCGGCGTGCTCGATTCCCCGTGGGAGTACGCCCCGCAGGCTTGCACCGCCGGCACGCCCGTTGGCGGCCGGCTCCCGACCTCCGCCGACGAACACTGAGCAGAGCGAGAAGGCTGACATGGCACAGAATCAAAAAGGCTTCACCGGGCGGCTGCTGATCGTGCTGGTGACCACCGCTGTGGTGGCGGTCGCGCTGATCGGCTTGGCATACGAGGGCGGCGCGCTTCACTTCGGCAAGACCTATTCGCTGCAGGCGGTGATCCCGACCGCTGCCGCGCTGGTTCCCGGAGCACAGGTGACGATGGGCGGCGCCCAGGTCGGGCGGGTCACCAGCGTCAAGCAGGTCGGCAACGGCGCGCTCGTCAAGATGGACATCTCCGACACGTCGGTCACCCCGATTCCGAGCGACTCGCGCGTCGCGCTGCGAGAGGTGACCGCGATCGGCGAGAACTATGTCGAGATCGATCCCGGTAGCTCCAAATCGAAGCTCGCCTCCGGATCGATCCTGCCGATCAGCCAGTCTGACGCCTACGTCGACGTCGACCAACTGATGTCGGTCCTGCAGGGCTCGACGAAGCAGCGTGCCCAGGAGCTGATCGAGGCGCTTGGCAGTGCTGTTCAGGGCCGTGGCTCGCAGCTCAACTCGACCCTTGCCGGCGCCAGCAACACCTTCTATCCGCTGGCCCACATCGTCCAGGTGCTGCACGGAGATCAGGCACAGACGACCACGCTGGTGCAGGACCTCGGAGACATCGCCTCCGCCGCAGGCGCCCGCGGTTCGGACATCTTGACGCTGGCCGACGATGCGCTTGGCACGTTCAAGGCGGTCAGTGTTGAGGACAGGTCGTTGTCGGGAACACTCGATCAGCTGCCGTCGACACTCTCGCAGGTGCAAACCACGGCTGGCACCCTCGCCGCGACCTCAAACACCGCCGCGCCAGTTGTGCAGAAGCTGGCCACGACCCTGAGGGATCTGCAGCCGGCGATCACCTCGCTTGCCCCCGCGGCCTCCGAGGGCCGCACGGTCGTCAGCCAGCTGCACGCTGCGGCACCGGGGCTGTCGACGACGCTGAACAAGGCCCGCGCCTTGTCGCAACCCGCGGCAGCCGCGCTGCCGGAGCTGAAGTCGATGCTCTGCCAGGTGAATCCGATGCTCAAATACATCGAGCCCTACACGGGGGACGTGATCTCCTTCGTGCAGGGCTTCGGTTCCGCTGTCAACTCCTACGACGACATTGGCCACCTCGTGCGGCTTGTCCCGATCGTCGGCGACGACAGCCTCGTTGGCCTGCCGGCCAACGTCTCCAGCGCGATCGACGAGCTCGCTCATGCCGGGCTGCTTGAGGAGACGACCTCGCTCAGCTGGGATCCGTATCCGGCGCCCGGTCAGATCGGGAAGGAACATGCGACCGGGACCGACGACGTGATCGGGCCATCGCAGCTGCGGGCGGACACCGGGTATGTGTACCCGCACATCGCGACCAGTTGCACGGCCTAGCTGTTGAGCCCGGAGACCTCCCGAACGTGGTGTAGCGGGGGTCGGTTGCCGAGGGCGCTGTGGGAGCGTCGCTCGTTGTAGTAACGGATCCAGTGTGGCAGTGACTGGCGGCGGGCCTCGCTGGAGGCGTATTGGAGCGCGTAGGCCCATTCGCGTTGGAGGGTCTGTTGGTAGCGCTCGACCTTGCCGTTGGTGCGCGGGGTGTAGGGGCGGGTGCGGATGTGGGTGATCTGGCGTGAGCGCAGCAGCAACCTGAGTGAGCGGTTGTTGGTGTAGGCCCAGGCGTTGTCGGTCATCAGCCGCTCAGAGCAGATCCCGAGCTCCAGGAACCAGTCCAGGGCACGGCGGGTGAACGCGGTCACCGTCGGGGCTTGTTCGTTGTCGTGGATCTCTGAGTAGGCCAGGCGGCTGCAGTCATCGACGATCGAGTGGACGTACTCCCATCCGACCCGGCGGGAGCGAACGGTCCGGTCGCCGGTCGTGCGGTGCCCGGGGTCGGTGAACTTCCCGAACTTCTTGACATCCATATGGAGCAGCTGTCCGGGGCAGGGCCACTCGTAGCGAACCACCGCCGGTTTCTCAGCGACCGGGCGGCGTGAGCACCCGCCCCGTCGAAGGACCTGATGCACCGTGGAGTGCGGCCGGTCGACGCCGGGCTCGTCAGCGAGCCGGCGGGGTGACCACCCCGTCTGCTCCCGCAACGCACAGATCCGGGCGGCCTCCAGCTCGCCGACCTGGCCGGGAGAGCAATGAGGACGGCTCGAGCGCTCCTGAAGGCACGCCAACGACCTTTGGTCCTCCACCGACGCCGCCCGCCAACGCGCTACCCACCCCCAGACGGTCGACGGCGAGACGTTCGCGCGGGCCGCGGCCCGCGCGAACGTCTCGCCGTTCTCGATCACATGACGGGCAACGTCCCACCGGCCAAGGGCAGTGAAGCGGGCTCTATGGTGCGGCATCCGGGCCTCCTTGAAGGCGTGAGCTTCGACACCCACACCTTCTCGGCAGGCCCGGACCTCCCCCTAGCTCAGATCGTTCTGAACGTCCCCGGGCACGTCACCTAGCGCCCGACCGGATCGGCGGTCGCAGACGTGCTGAACTCGGGAGGTCAGTTGGGACTGGAGCCGAGGCGCAGGATCGTCGCCGCGGCTTCGACCCGGTTGGCGGCGCCAAGCTTGCGCAGGATGCGTGCGACCGTCGCTTTGACGGTCTCGGTCGAGACGATCACCTCGTCGGCAATCTCCCGGTTGGAGCGCCCTTGAACGAGCAGCAGCGCGATCCGTTGCTCGCCCGCCGTGAGGAGATCATTGAGGCTGTTGGGCGACTCGAATCCGATCGGCCCCATCAGCGGGAAGGCCGGCCACGCGCCATTGCCGTCAGGCAGCGACACCGGCGACTCGACGACCTCCTGCATCAGCGCCGTCGCCGACACGGCGAGGTGCTTGATGTCGTCCGAGAGCTCGCCGAGACGAGCCCGCAGGACGACACGCTCCAATGCGGCTGCGGCGTAGTCCGCGAACAGGGTGAGGGCCAGGTGGTCGATCTCATCGACCGGGTCCGTCCGGTCGACGAGCAGGATTGCCAGGGTTCTGGATTCGGGCGCGATCGGCGCCAGCACCGACTCTCTGAGCTGCAACGTCGTCGCGAGCTGGCTCTCGGCGCGGGTCGTCACCGGCATCCGGCCCTGGCGGATCAACTCGGCTTCGAGACTGTCGTAGCGGAGCTTCAGCGGCTCGGCGAGCAACCGCCGACGCAGACGGTCGCTCTCCTCATGGGGGATCGAGTTGCTCGTCTGGGCGGTGAGCCGGCCGGGCTCCACCGAGACCACTAATGCCCGCTCAAACGAGAGTTCACTGCATGCGAGTTCCGCGACGTCGGCGAACAGTCCCGGGACCGAGGTGGCCGCACCCAGCCGCTGACGGAGCGGATGCAAGCGCGCCAGCAGTTGCAGCGCGTCGGCGGAGATCTGAGTGCTCAATCCATCCCCAGTGGCCCGCGGGTCTCGCCGGCCAGGAACTGCCTCACGAAGTCGCTGCCTGATTCCAGGATCGTCTCGGTCATCTCCGCCTCGATCACCTTACCCTGGTACAGGACCGAGATGTGGTCGCTGATTCGCGTCGCAAGGTCGACGTTGTGCGTGATCACGAGAATCGTGCCGCCCAGTTCGGCGTGCTGCTCGATCAGGAGCTCTCCGAGCAGTGCAGTGCGGACGGGATCGAGTCCGGAATCTGGCTCGTCGCAGAGCACGATCCCGGGTTCCAGCACAAGTGCACGGGCGAGGCCGGCGCGTTTGCGCATCCCGCCTGACAGCTGGTTCGGCATCCGGGTGGCGGCGTCGGCGAGACCCACTCGCGCCAGCTGATCCATCACGGCCTCGCGGATGTCATGTTCCTTGAGGTCGGTGTGCTGGCGCAGAGGGAAGGCGACGTTGTCAAACAGGTTCATCGTGCTGAACAGCGCGCCGTCCTGGAACATCACCCCGATCTCGGTGCGGAGCGACAGCACCTGAGAGCGGCTCATCTTGCCGAGATCCCGGCCGCGCACGAGGACGCCTCCGGAGTCAGGCTTCATCAGTCCGATCACGTGCTGGAGGAGCACGCTCTTACCGGTTCCGGACGGGCCCAGCACCACCGACACCACACCCTCTGGAATCTTCAGGTTGGCGCCGCGCAGCACGTGCTGGGAACCGAAGCTCTTGTGCACCTCTCTGGTCTCGATCGCCAGCAGATCCGCGTCGAGCTCGTCCACAACGACCCTCCGGTCGCGGTCGTCGGAACGATCGACGCCGTTGCGGGCCGGCAGATCGTCCTGATGATGGTTTGCCAGCAGCCGTTGGAGGATGGGATCGACCTCGAGGTAGCGCCGCACCGGCCCGCGCGCGGTGACCTCGCCCCGCAGAATCGCGGCCGGGAGTGAGAACTGACCGGCTGCCAAGCTCACCGCTTGGGCGGCGGTCAGCTGCAGCTCGACCTCTGCCGGCTCCTCGGCGCCGCCAACCATGGCGGGACGCCGATCGAGCAGCAGCACCGCCGGGGAGGGGCTGCCGTCGACGCGAAACGCGACACTCGTCCGGGCATAGCTGAGCCGCCGCGCAGCCGGCGACCCGTCCGCCACGGCCCGTGTCAGTGCGTTGCGAAGGAGCTCGCTCGGTGGCGCAACCCGACGGGGGGATGCACCGTTATCGACGATGTGATCTCGGTCCTCCACTGCTGTGAGCCTCTCCACGCAAACCTCCCGAGCTGCGTGATCCCTCGGAGGCCGTGACTATACGCTATGTCTGACTACTGTGTATAGGGCCGCCTGAACTTTCTTTCAGAAACGGCGCTCGCTCGCTACCTGACCTTGTCCGGGGTCAGCCGCGGATACGCCTGGGTCAGTGGGACGGGGTGCCCGGCTGTGTTCGGCTCTGGATAGTTGTTGACGCCGGTGAAGTTGAGGACCTGAGCTGCCCCGGCGCCGACGAGGGTGTTGAGCAGGTTCTTCTCGTCGGTCGTCAACGTGGCAACGCTTTCGGCGTTGACGACGGCCTCGACCCGCCCGAGGAGGCCGTTGGCGTCGACGCCGATGCCCGCGTCGTCGAGCGCGTAGAGAAGGTGCGCCGCGTCGCTCGCGTACGGCGCGAGGTATGCGATCAGCGGCCGCAGCTGATCGACCACCCCCGCCAGCTTCGGCACGAATGCCTCGGCGGTTGGGGCGGTGTTGCGCAGTTGGGTGACGAGACCTGAGGCGATTGGGGTCACGTCGTGGAGCCGCTTCAGCGCGGCGACGGTCGCGGCCCCGGCAGACGGCAGTTCCTTCAGGGCTGGGGTGAGGTCGTTCAGGGCCCCGCCGAGGTTGTCGAGGACGGGGTCGGCATTCGAGCCGACACTCGCCAGATGGCCGGCGACACGCTGGACCGTCGCGATCGTGCCCGGCAGGTCATGGAGGGTCGCTGCCAGCGCCCGATCGCGGCCGGCGACGGTGACCGCCGCCCGGGTGCCCGCGGTCACGAACTGCCGGAGCCCGGCGCTGTCGTTGCCAAGTGCGCCGAACACCTGGCCGAGGTTCGAGACGAGGTCGGCAACCTGCTGTGACTGGTCGGACAGGGCCTGCGCGACGGGTGCGGCGTTCTGGGCCGTACCAGAGAGCGCGTCGAGCGTCTCATTGAGCTGCTGGCCGGAGATCCCGGACAGTCCGCCTCCGAGGCCCGCCAGCAACGTCCGCAGCTTCGCCTGGACCGAGGGACTGAACGTCGAGAGGATCTGATCGAGCTGGACCGCGTCCTGGGCCTGGGCGATCGGCAACACGCCGTTCTGTGCGATCGCGCCAGCGGTCTTCTCACCGGGGTTCAGATCGATGTAGTTCTCGCCGACGAGCGTCTTGGTCGCGACCCGGACGGTCGCGTCCTTGTAGATCGGAGCGTAGTTCTTGTTGAGCGCCATCTTGATCACGGCGGTGGCGCCGCGGTTGGAGATCCCCGTGACGGTGCCGACGTTGACGCCGGCTTCACGGACATTGGCGCCGGGAACGAGCTCGACGGCGTTGGGGACGACAGCCTCAACGTCGTATTTCGGGCCGAGGTTGAGACCCCCGGCGATGTGCAGCAGCAGTAGGAAGATGCCGAGCGCGACGGCCGCGAACGCGAACAGGACGAGGATGCGGGGGCGGCGCGTGCGGGTCATTTGTCAGCCAGGATCGCGCCGGGAGCCGGCTGGCCGTCGGCACAGCCGATGACCTTGGTCAGGGTCGGATCCTTCTGGAGGTCCTCGAACGGTCCGGTCACGAGCACACCGCGTGGGGAGGAGGTGTGGTTGTCGGCATTGCCGTACTTCAGAACGGACAGGGTCCAGGCGAAGAACTTGTCGACGGGGAGCTCGCAGGGCACGACTTTGCCGGTGATGTAGTTGAGATCCGGCGCCTGCGGGGCCAGCTTCGAGAACGCTCCGTCAAGTGCCCTGGCGGTCGGCGCCAGGTTCCGCGCCAGTGGGTCGAGCGCGGAGACGGCGGGCTCGAGCGACTTCAGTGCGGGCGAGGCGGCATCGGAGAAGTTCTTCAGGGCGGTGAGGCCAGAGGGCAGCGCGTCAGCGGTCGGGATCAGGTCCGTCAACGCCGGCCGCACGACGCCGAGCGTCGACTGCAGCTGGCCGAACGAGGTCCTCAGCTGGGTCAGGGTCGAGGGAAGCTCGGAGATCATCTCCGACAGAGCCGGGGACTCCTCGCCAAGTGCTTGCAGCGTGCTCGAGCCGTTGCGGACCAGACGGTCAAGGTCGGTGCCCTGATCCCCCAACTCGCTGAACAGCAGCTTGCTGTCGTGGACGACGTCCTCGACCAGCATCTGGCGGGTCGCCAGCGTGCCGGAGAGCTTCTTCTGCGCCTCGAGCAGCGACGTCGCCTCGACGAACGCGGTCCGCAGCTGCTGGCCACCAGCGGGACTCAGGCCGGTCGCGAGCTCGTCCAGCAACTCCTGCAGCCGCGAGCGAACAGGCTCAGAGAAGGTGTTGAGGACGTCCGCGACATCGACCGGCGTCTGCGTCTGGCTGGCCTGCAGGACCTGGTTGGGGCCGAGCAGGCCGGCAGCGCGGTGACCGCGGCTGACGACATCGAGGTACATGTCGGACAGCGGCGTCTGGGGTCGCAGCTGCACCTCCGCGTCGGTATACAGGCGGGCGCCGCCAATGTCACCGGTCGACATCTGAGCGGTCAGCACCGGATGACCGCTCTCGAACTGCACGCCGCTGATGCGCCCGACGACGATCCCCGCCCAGCGCACCTCGTCGAGTCCGGCGACGACGCCGGTCGCGTTGCTGACGGCGATATGGACCGTGTAGCTGCCCTGCCACGGCAGGTGCACGTTCTCCTTGCTGATCATCACGCCGGCCGCCGCGACTCCCGCGGCGACGCCGATCGTCAGCAGCACGAACGATCCGCGCGCGCGTCGGAGTTCGACTCGCAGTCGTGAGGAGATCAGCTTCATTTCGCGCTCACCGACAGCGGGTCATCGGCGGCAGGGATCGCGGACGCCGCGCCGTCCTTGGTCGAGCCGGTCAGCAGCAGCGACAGGACGTTGTTGAGACTGTCGCAGTTGAGGATCTCGCTCGGCGTCGGCGCGGCGACGAACACCGTGCACGGGATCAGCGTCAGCGAGTTGGCCTCGGGCTGGATCGGGAAGTGCAGGACGTGGCCGTCGGCGGAGTACTCGGCGGCGGCGGAGCCGAGCGTCGCGATCGTCGGCGCGATCAGCTGGTAGATCGGCCGGTCGAGGTCAGAGTCGTCGCTGTCGAGCCACGGGATCAGCTGGGAGTTGAGACGGTTGATCGTCGGCTTCAGGTCGGTCAGCAGCGTCCTGCCCGGGCCGCTGGCGGATGCCAGGGCGGAGACCGCCGGGCGCAGCGAAGCGAGCAGCGGCTGCGCCCTGTCAAGCACCGTTCGCAACTCCTCGACGGTTGGCTCGGCGGCCGCCGCTGATGGCGCCAACTCCCGCGCTCCCGGTCCGAGGGCGTCCAGCAACTGATTGAGCGGGCCGATCGTCGCATCGATCGAGTGACTGACCGAGACCGTCTGGCGCAGTGCCGACGGGGCGTCATCCAGCGTCTCAGCGAGCGCTGCGTGCTGACTCGAGATCGCACCCGTGGCGGCGTCCCCCTGCCCGATCAGCGTCTCCAGGTCCGCGCGGTCGTCCGCCAAAATCCTGGTCGTTCGCCCGGCGCTCTCGACGAGCCCGTGGAGATCGCTCGGGGCGACGCCCTGGACGGCTCGGAACGCGGCGGCCGTGTTCGTCAGCGTCGAGGGGGCCGCGTCGATCAGCGAGCCCCACTGGGTACCGCCCATCGCGCTCGCGAGCTGCCACAGATCCTCGCGTGTGGCTGCGGGCGTGTTGCCGGAGAACGAACGGAGGATGTCGTCGAACTCGGTCTGGACAGTGGTGTGAGACAGCGGGATCGCGTTCTTGCCCAGCAGCGGGGCGGAGCTCGAACCGGGGTTGACGTCGACCACGAAGTTGGCGCCGAGCAGGGTGCGGAACTCGATCGAGGCGCGTGCGTCGGAGTGCAGCTGCAGGCTTGAGTTCGTGATCCGCAGCACCACCTTCCCGTCGCGGCCGCCGTCGGCGGTGCTGATCGAATTGACGGTTCCGACGTTGATCCCGTCGACGCGTACCGGCGTCTGGCCCGCCTCCAGCTGGTTGGGCTCTGAGAAATAGGCGGTGACGAGCCGGCCACCCGGGCTCAGGAACGGAAGCGACTTCGTGACGGCGAAGTAGAAGCCGACTACGCCGAGGACCAGCACGGTGATGCCGAGCACGGTGTCGCGCCGCGCACTGTCACGCGTTCGCTTCTGAGCCCTGTTGTGGATCATCTTGTGCGGCTTGTCGCTCACGGGCCGCCCCCAGTGGTCCCGACGCATGGACCCTCGTCGATGTTCTGCTTGGTCGGCACCAGCGACGTGCCACTGACCTCGGCGCCAGCCCCCGCAACCTCGATCCGCAACATCGTGTACGGGCCGAGTGGACCGGTTTGAGTGGCGACCCCGTTGCCGAGGAAGCCCCGCCAGTTGTTGGTGAAGCCCTGCAGGTCGCAGCCGTACGGTGAGATCGTGGTGAGGATCGGGTCAAGCTTCGTGAACAGCTGTGACAGCTCGGGCAGTTCGGGGTGAAGCGCCGCGGTCAGGCCGAGGGTCGGGGAGATTGCCGGCTGCAGCTTTCTCAGCAGCGAGGTGGCGTCACTCAGCGGCTGGCGCCCCTGGACGAGGACCTTCGTCAGGCTGCGGAGCGCGCTCGGCGCGTAGGCCGTGAACTTCGTTGCAGCCCGTGCGAAGGAGTCGACGTGCTGCAGCACCGTGTCGGTTGTCGCCAGCGAAGCCCGAATCGACGGGAAGTCAGATGGGGACTCCTCGAGCAGCTTCGCGATGCTGGCCGACTCCTGCGCGAACGGCTCAAGGCCCTTGGCGCCGTCGGTGAAGCCGGTGTCGAAGTCACCACGGACAGGGTCGAGCGCGGCCATCAGCGAGTTGGCACCCGCGACCAGGCCCGCGGTCGCGCCGGTGCGCTGCAGCAGCGGCGTCAGTCCCCTCGTGAGGTTCGTCAAGGTTGACGGCAGGCTGGCGAGGGTCTGGTTGAGCTGCTCACCGCGGCCGAGCAGACCCTCGCCGAGGCCCGTGATCAGCAGCTGCAGATTGCGACGGGCCGGGGCGGTCAACCCGGCGAGCACATCGGAGAGCTGATTCGCCGTCGAGGTGTTGCGCTCCGGGATCACTCCGTTCTCCGGAATCGTCTGGCGCGCGGTGCCCGGGACGAGCTCGACGTACTCGGCGCCGAGCAGGCCACGGGGCCGGATCCGGGCTGTGGTGCCGACAGGCAGATGATGCAGGCCGGAGTTGAGCTGCAGATCGACGGTCGGGATCCCGTGCACCAGCCGCAGGTCGACGACCTGCCCCACCTCGTTGCCCGCAATCGTCACATCGCCGCCGGTATCCAGCGTCCCCAACGAGCGGAACTGGGCGTCAACGACGTAGTACGGCTTCAGCGGGATTCCAGTTGGCGCTTTGAACGCGACGTAGAGCAGTGCCAGCGCCGCCAGGATCGCCAAGGTTCCAAGCGACAGCAGCAGCGTCCTGGCGTCCCGGCGTCGCCGGTGACGGGACCTTCTGGGGGCAGGGGTGCCGGTGCGGCTGTTGTCGGTGGCGGTCACTTGCCCAGCAGGTAGTTGAGGAGGTTCTGCAGTGGCTTGGTCACCGGCGCGGTGCTGGAGGAGACCGTGCCGAGCACCTTCTTGACCGTCGTGCCGAGCGGCGCGGTCACCGGTGTGATCGGCGTGGTCCGAGTCGTGGTGGTCGCCGTTGTGCCGGTGTTCGAGCTGTCCGTCCTGGTCTTCGTCGGGGCCTTCTTCGCGGCTGATGCGGTGCCCAGAATCTCCGGTTCGAGCGCCTTGATCAGGTCGGTGTTGATCACCGCTGCGACCCGGAACTCGTGGCCTGCGCTGTCGTGGAACTGGATCGCTCGCGCCCAGTTCTGCATCATCCCGAGCAGGTCGTCGGTGCTCGAATCGAGCGCGATCGTCACCGGGTCGGCGTTGGTGGCGACCCGCTCGAGCAGCTCGGAGGTCGGCTTGAGCTGTGCGATCACCGGGGAGGCCTGTTGACCGAGACGTGTGAGGTCGGGGGCGATCTGCTCCACCTCGTGCATCGTTGGTACGGCCGCCCTTGTGAATCCGGGCAGTGCGTTCAGCGTCTGTGTCAGCGCCGGGGCGGTGTTGACGAGGCCGGTGGCCGCGGGCTTCAGATCGGCGCCGGCGGTGTCCAGCTGCACGAGCGTCGCCCGCAGCTGCGACAGCAGCGCCGGGGCCTCCTCGACGGTCTGGGCCAGCCCGCGCTCGTGGGCGGCCGTGGCGCTCAGCGCGGCGCCAGCAGTTGACACGAAGTGCCCGACGACATCCTGCCGCCTCGTCAGGCTCGCGAGCACATTGCCGGCGTGGCCGAGCAGATCCTCGAGCTGCGTGTTCGAGGCGTCGACCTGGTTGATCAGATCGGTCGCGTCGGTGACCGATGGTGGTAGGGCCCTGAGCACCGCTTGCAGGTCGGTCCCCCGTCCGAACAGGGCGGTGCCGGCTTCATGGATCATCACCGCGAGCCGGTCGCGGACCGTCGGCGCCAGCACATCGATTGCCTGATCGAAGTCGGTTGCGTCCTGGGTGTGATCGGACGGGATCGTGAACCCCGAGCGGGCGGGATCGGCACGGTTGCCGACGCTCAGATCGAGGTACTTCTCGCCCAGGAGGTTGGCGGGGCGGATCACGACGCTCGCGTCCGTCCCGATCGGGGCGTCGGCCTTGTCGATGCTCACGGTCACGAGTGCGTGATCCTGGGGGGTGATCTGCAGCGCGATGACGCTGCCGACTGCGACGCCACCGATCTGCACGCGCGAGCCGGTCAGCAGGCCGTCGGCATCGGGGAGGTTGACCTTGATCGCGTAGCCGCTGCTGCCACCGGTGACGATCACGATCACCGCCACGACGGCGGCCACGGCTGCGATGCTCAGCGCTGCGAGGCGCCCGGTCATCGGGGCTCCGGATCGTCGGCGGCGGTGACCGCGGACGTACCCACGCCGCACTGCGGCTGGTACCAGCTCTGCCCGGCGCCGTACCCGGGCGGGCGGATGAGCGCATAGCCGAGGTTCTGGATGCTCTTCACGAGCGTCGCCGGGCTGGCGGTCTCGTCGTCGATGAACGGGAACACCTGCGCGATCACCCGTGCGTAGTGGCCGACGCCGTCGTAGAACGAACCCATCGAATCCCACGTGCTGATGAAGCCGGCGATCTCAGGGCCATAGGGGAGGATGCACGCGGCCATCGGCTCGAACTTCGCGAGCGTCGGCGTGGCATCGGCGATCACCGGCCTGGCGGTGCTCAGGAGCGAGGTGACGGCTGGGCCGCTCTTCTGAACGGTCTGCAGCGTGTCGTCCAGCTCGGGCGCGACCGTTCCGAGCGTGGAGATCGCCTGACTGAGAGGCGCTGCCAGCTGCTTGAGCCGCAGCGCGCCGGGACTGATCTCGTTGACGATCGTGTTCAGCTTCGTCAGGCTGGGATCGAGTTTCTGGAGCGTCGCATTGGCGCTGCTCAGCGCCGGCGGCAGTTGCGAGAGGGTGTCCTGCGTCTGCTGGGCCTTGTCGGCGATCGTCTGGAAGACCGAGGCGGCGTTGTTGACGAGACCGACCAGTTGCGGCTCCTCTGACCGCAGCGCATCCGCGGTGCTGGCGCCGGTCCCGACGAGTGTCTCCAGCGCGCCCGGGTCCTCGCCCAGGTCGTAGAGGACGTTCGAGATCGAGCTGAGCGCGCCCGGGCTCTCGCTGAGACCCTGCTTGATCTCGCTCGAGCGATTCCCGAACGTGCTGGCGCCGTTGTCAGCGAGGCTGCCGAGCGACGCGCGGGCGGGCGCGCTGAAGACGTTGAACAGCTGATCAAACTCAACCGGCGTGACCGTGTCGGAGGTCGGCAGCCGTGCTCCGTTGGCCAGCGCCGGGTCCGCGGCTGGCCCCGGCATCAGCTCGACGTAGCGATTCGAGTACGAGACCGTCCCGCCCCAGCGGATCTCGGCCTGCGTGCCCTGGTGCAGCGGCCACATGTGCGCATTGGTGATGTCGATCTGGACCGCTGCCAGCCCGTTCTCGAGCTTGACCGACTGCACCGAGCCGACCTGCACGCCGCCGGCCGTCACCCGCGCGCCGGGCACAAGGTTGGTGGCGCTGTCGAAGGTGGCGATCAGGTCGTGCGAGCTGCTGGAGCCCGAGACGAGCACAAGCACGACAGCGACGACGGCTACGACAAGCGCTGCCAGCGGAACGGCACGCCCGCGCACCGTCAGCCGCCGATCGGAAGTTTCGCGTTGGTGCCCCAGAACAGCAGGGATAACGAGCCCCCGATGAAGTGGATCAACACGAGGTTCACCATCATCGATCTGGCTGTTGCCCGGCCGACCCCGACAGGGCCTCCGGACGCCGTGTAGCCGTAATAGGTCCCGACCATGATGATCGCGATCCCGATACACATTGCTTTCAGCAGCGATTCGAGATCGAGACCGATCGTGTGCGCGGGGCCGAACTCACCTGATGCCCAGCCCGCACCGGAGACGTTGCCGACCTGCACGACGATCACGAAGTAGCTGCCGAGGGTTCCGGCGCCCATCGCGATCATGTAGACGAACGGCAGCACGATGATCGCCGCGGCGACGCGCGTGCCGACGACGTAGCGGATCGACGGGATCCCCATGACCTCCATCGCGTCGATCTCCTCCGCGATCCGCATCGACCCGATCTCGGCAACGAGGCCGCATCCAACCTTGGCAGCGAGGATGTAGCCGAACATGTACGGGAACATCTCGCGCTCGTCACAGACGAGGCTGAACAGCCCGACCGCGCCGCTGGCCCCGAACGACTTGCCGAGGTAGGAGGTGAACAGGCCGCATTCGCCGCCGATCACGATCTCCATCCCGACCAGGATCAGCGCCGATCCGGTCAGCAGGATCCCGGCTTGGCGCAGAACCTCCGCGGCGTAGCGCATTGTCGCCGGCAGTTCCGCGAGCGAGCGGATCGAGTGGCCGGCGAGCTTGCCGACCTCATCAACGCCTGAACGCAGTGCCGACATCGCGCTACCTGAGCCCCTGCAGCGCCGGAAACTGCGCCAGCAACACCGACGTGTAGGCGTAGTTGAAGATCCACAGCGCCGCGAACGCGATCACGACCGCCTGGTTGACCGCCTTGCCGACGCCCTGCGGGCCGCCGCTGGCATTGAGGCCCTTGTAACAGCAGACCGCGCCGATGATCACGCCGAAGATCACGGTCTTGATCACGCTCGCGTACAGCTCGACGGGAACGAAGTTCGCCGCGAACGTTGCTTCGAACGATGCGGGCGACTCGTTGAACAGCAATGTCATGACGAGGATGCCCGCGAGCGTGATGAACAGGATCGCGAGCAGGTTGAGGATCGGGGTGACGACGATCAGTGCGAGCATCCGCGGCAGCACGAGCTGCTTGGTCGGGTTGATCCCGAGCACTTGGAGAGCGTCGAGCTCCTCGCGGATCTTGCGGGCGCCGAGGTCGGCGCAGATCGCCGTGCCGCCGACGCCGGCGACGACCATCGCCGTCGCCCAGGTGGCGACCTCTCGGACCGCGGCTGTCACGAAGATGCCACCCGCACGATCGGCAGCGCCGAGCGTCTGGAAGACCCCGCCCGCCTCAACACCGATCGTGCCGAACCCAAACGCGAACACCGCCAGGGCAAGCGGCAGGCTGCAGCGCACAACCAGCAGATACGCCTCGTCGACGAAGTCACCGCCCCATCGGACCGGTCGGCGGAACGCCAGACGGAACGCCGTGATCGCGAGCAGCACCATGCCGCCCGTCTCGGTCAGGACATCCTCGATCCGCTGTGTCAGCCCGAACCGGAACTGCGGCCGCGTCGGCCGGCTTGCCGGTGGCTGGGCGTGCGTTCCTGCGCTCCGGAGCGAATCAACGCTCACGTCGTGGTCTCACTCTCGTCGTCCTCCCTCACCGGTCCGAGGACCGATGCAATCCGGCCCCGGCGAAAACCGTACAACGTGTCTGAAGTGTGTGTCAACCAACAACCGACCTCGTCCCCATCGGAACCGCCTAGGCCGGAATCTGGTCCTCCGAAGCCCCGCGCCAACGGGCGGTATCCGTGAACTGCTGCAGTGTCATCAATCGGAGGCCGTCAGATGTGACCGACCAGAGATGCGCGAAGCCCGCATCGATCTCGGCGCCGGTGGCGCGAGCGGTCCCCCGGTAGCGACCGACGACCAGCAGGCGGCCGTCGACGGTCGGGATCCATTCGGTCGGATTGGCCCTGACGCGATAACGCCGTCCGAGCTCCCACCATCCGTTGTCGATCGCGTCGGTACCGCGATGGACCCCACCGACAGGCGCGGGCAGCCCGTCGGCGAACTCGGCGCTGAAGTCGTCTGCCAGCAGGCATAGCAGCGCATTGCGGTCGCCGTGTGCGAGCGCATCGTAGAGCTGAGCGACGAGCTCCTCGATCACATGTTCCTGAATGCCGGGCGCTCGCCGACGGAGAACGCCTCGACACCGGCTCGGGCATCGGCCGTTGCGCCTGTGCGGCGCATCGACGCGAGCTCGGCATCAAGCCCCTCATGCAGGGTGCGGGCGAACGCGCCCCGAATGTTCTGTCGCATCTCCCCGTACGCTCGGGTGGGCCCGGCAGCAAACTCTGCGGCGGCTGCTCGGGCGGCGCTGTCCAGCTCTGAGCCCGGTACGACCTGCTCGGCGAGTCCAAGTTCGAGTGCCTGGCGCGCATCGAGGGCGGGACCCCGCAGGAGCAGCTGCAGCGCCTGACGCGTGCCGAGCATCCGCGGTAGGTACCACGAGCTGCCGCCGTCACCGCTGAGCCCGAGACGGTTGAATGCCGTCGTCAGCTTCGCGTCCTCGGCCAGCAGTACGAGATCGGACGCCCACAGCAGTCCAAGGCCACCGCCCGCGATCGCCCCCTGTGCCGCGCACACGACCGGGACGGGGAGCTCGGCCAGCAGCTGCAGGGACGCGTGGAAGCTGCTGACCATCCGGTCGAGTTCACCTGCCAGGTCGTCGACCGTCCGGGCAAAGTGGTCGAGGTCACCGCCGACCGTGAACGTCGGTCCCTCGGCGCGAACGAGAACGGCGCGGATCGCTCCCGTGCGGGCCTCCTCCTCACATCGCCTGACGGCGATCGCGAGCGCTTTCGAGCCAGGCCGGGTCGATTGCGTTGCGCCGCTGCGGGTTGGCCAGTGTCAGCTCGGCGACGCCATCCGCAACGGTGAGCGCGATCACAGCCCGAGATTCTTGCCGATCACGTCGAGCATGATCTCGTCTGCGCCGGCCCCGATCCGGTAGAGGCGGAGGTCGCGCAGCACCCGCTCGACCGGGTACTCCTTCATGTAGCCGGCGCCGCCGAGGATCTGGACGCAGGTGTCGGCGACCAGCCACGCGACCTGCGTGGCCTTCAGCTTCGCCATCGAGATCTCCCTGACGTTGTAGGCGCCGGCGGCGTAGTCGGTCGCGGTGGCGTAGATCAGCCGGCGGGTCGCCTCGATCTCCATCGCCATCTGTGCGAACTTGTGCCGGATCGCCTGGTGCGTGCCGAGCGGCTGTCCGAAGGTCTTGCGCTCAAGCGCGTACTGCAGCGTCAGGTCGAATGCGCACTGCGCGTAGGCGAGGCAGCCCGCGGCGGCGATCGTGCGCTCGGCCTGCAGCTCCCACATGATCTGCTGGAAGCCCTTCCCGGCTTCGCCGAGCATCGCCTCGGCGTCCGACGCGGACGTCCTGGAACGCGAGCAGCGCCGTGTCGGAGGCGTGCATCCCCATCTTCTCGAGCTTCTGCTCGCGGACCACGCCGGGCGCGTCCATCGGCACGAGGAAGATCGTGAAGCCCGCCGTATCCGGCGTCGGGATCGGTCTTGGTGACGAGCATGATCATCGTCGGCGCGGTGGCCGTTGGTGATGTACGTCTTCGAGCCGTTGATCACGTACTCGCCGGTCGCGTCGTCATAGACCGCTCGGGTGCGGATTGCGGCGACGTCCGAACCCGCGTCGGGCTCGGTGATCCCGAGGCAGAAGATCTGCTCGCCCGCGATCCCGGGCGGCCAGCCAGCGACTGCTTCTGCTCCTCGGATCCGAACTCCAGCAGCGGCGGCATCACCATGTCGGTGTGCACCGAGAGGCCCATCAGGAAGCCGCCACAGCCGCCGCGGGCGATCTCCTCGGCGAGCACGATGTTGGCGAAGTAGTCGCCGCCCTGGCCGCCGTACTCCTCGGGCATCGACAGTCCGAGGAGTCCGAGCTCGCCCATCCGGCGGACGATCGCGTCGGGGAACGTGCCGCGCTCCCACGCCTCGACGTGCGGGAACGACCTCCTTGGTCGACGAACGCGCGGATCGACTCGCGCAGTGCTTGTGCTCGTCGGTGAACGGAGACGAGCTGGAAGGAGTTGTTGCGGTCACGGCACAGAAGATCATACACTCTGTACGAACTGGTCGTTTCGGAGAGAGGGAGGCTGGATGATGGCCGAGATCGCGACACCGACGCGGCTGCCGCTGCTGATCGGGAAGGTGGCCTACAACGTGGCGCGGGAGCGGATCGCGACGCCGCGGGTGCGGACGCTCGCGCAGACGCCGGCCTCGCCTGAGGGCGTGACGGACGAGTGGCTGACGGCCGCGCTCTGCCGGTCCGTACCGGGCGCCGCTGTGGTCGGGCACGCGCTCGTCGGAGGCTCGGACGGAACGAGTTCGCGCCGGGCGCTCACCGTGACCTACAACGAGGCCGGCCAACGGGCCGGCCTACCCGGGCACCTCTTTCTGAAGATGGCTGCGAGCCTGCAGTCGCGCCTGTTTCTCGTGCTCAGCGGCGTCTCCGAGGGCGAGACGATGTTCTACCGGGATCTCCGACCGCTGCTTCCGCGGCTGCGGAGCCCGCGGGCCTACCACGCCGCAACCGACCCGCGAACGGTCCGTTCGGTTGTGTTGATGGACGATCTCGCAGCAGCGGGATGGCAGTTCCCCGATCCCATGCGCGAAACCCTGTCGCGGTCCGACATGGAGGACCAGGTCGATCAAATGGCCTACTACCACGCCTCCTTCTCGGGGGGACCCACGACTCCGCGACCTGCCGACAACCGTTCGCTTCCAGGAGAAGCTGAACGCGATTGGCATCGAGAAGCGAGCGCTGATCGGAGTCGAGCGGGCGCGGGCGGTACTGCCGCCCTACGTGTACGGCCGCAAGCACGAGCTGATGGACGTGACGATGCGATCGCTGGCGCTGAACTCATCGAGTGTCCTGACGCTGCTGCATCAGGACGTCCACCAGGGCAACTGGCTCCGCGACCCCGACGGGCGAATGGGTCTCTACGACTGGCAGGCGACGGCAAAGGGTGAGTGGGCCCTCGATTTCTCCTACGCCCTATCGGTCAACCTGCCGACCGAGCGGCGCCGCGAGTGGGAGCGCGATCTGCTCGAGCGCTACCTCACGCGCCTTGGCGAGGAGGGGGTCAGCGCCATCCCCGGCTTCGACGAGGCATGGCTCCGGTACCGCCAGCAGCCGTTCCACGTCCTGATCTTCGCCCTGCTGACGGTCGGCGCAGGGCGGTTCCAACCGGACATGCAGCCGCGCGACTACATGTTCCGCTGCCTCGAGCGGATCGGGGCGTTCGTCGAGGACCATCAGTCCCTGGACGCGGTGCCGCGAATGTGAGCGTTCGAACAAAACGATTCGATGTGTCCGAACAGCTCGCTTAGGATCGAGCCCGTGGGAAGCGCACGGGGACGCGGCCAGCAGGGCCGTCAGTACGGCCAGGACGAACTCGAGGCTCGCCTCCGTGAGGCGCTGCGGGAGCTGATGGCCGACGGCACCCCGTTCCGCGAGTTGAGCGTCGCCCGGATCATCGAGTCGGCCGGGGTCGCGCGCTCGACCTTCTACACGTACTTCGCCGACAAGGCGGCGATGCTGATGGCGCTGTCGGCCCACAGCCTGCTGCACCTGTACGAGGGTCAGCGACTGTGGATCAAGCGGGGCGCGGACGCGAGCCGCGAGGAGATCGTCGCCGGGATGGGGCAGCTCGTGGCCGCCTTCACCGAGGATGAGGTGATCATGCGAGCGGTCGCCGAGACCTCCGCCTATGACTCGCGGGTCCGCGACTCCTACGTCGAGGGCGTCGAAGGTTACGCCCGGGCGATGGCGCGGATGCTGCGAGCGGGACGGGCGTCCGGTCGGTTTCGCGAGGTCGAGCCGACCCGAACCGCGGAGGCGCTCGCGTGGATGTGCGAACGCACCGTCACGGTGGCGGTGCCGGGCGCTTCGCCGAAGCAGCGCGATGTCATCGCCGAGGCGATGGCCGACGTCGTCTGGCACACCTTGTTCACGTAGCCGCATCGATCTCGTGATCCCGGACGTCGGTGAGCGCGTTACGATCTTCCATACAAGCTGTCCAGAGCCTATGTATTGAGGAGAGGGTCATGAGTATCTCGATGCCCGGCTATAAGCCGCAGCTGTGGTTCACCGCATGCGGGTTCGTGTTCCCGGTGCTGGCGCTGATCTTCATGTTCGGCAGCGGCGTCCTACCGCCGCAGTCACCGAACCACTCGGCCGTGCAGATCGCCGCCTGGTACCAGCACCACAACACGCTGAAGCTGGCCGGCTTCGCAGGGACGGCGGTCGCCGTCACCTTTGTCGCGCCGCTGATCGTCGCGATCACGTTGCAGCTGTTCCGGATCGAGGGCCGCACGCCGGCGTTCAGCTTCCTGCAGTTCGGCAGCGGCATGGTGACCTGGGTGCTGATGGTCTTCCCGATGATGATCCTTTGCGCCGCCGCCTTCCGGCCCGACCGCGACCCGCAGCTGACGCAGACGATCAGCGACCTCGGCTACATCACGTTCTTCATGGGGTTCGGACCGTTCGCCCTCCAGGACGTCGCGATCGGCATGGCGGTGCTGCGCGACCGCTCGGGGCAGCCCGTGTACCAGCGCTGGGTCGGCTGGTTCAACCTGTGGGTCGCGTTCCTGTTCATCCCGGCGGTCGTGATCCCGTTCTTCAAGGTCGGACCGTTCACCTATCGGGGCGCGCTCGCGTTCTGGATCCCGACCTTGGTCTACGGCGGCTGGGCGCTGGTGATGGCGTTCGTGACACGCCAGGCGATCCACGCCGAGGCTGCCGCGGAGCAGGGCTCGGTCCCGCCGCCGCGCCGGTCGCTGAGCCTGTCCTTGCATGAGGGAGGGGTTGTCGTTCCTGCGGGACGCGCCTGTCCCGCAGGTCGCGTCGGGGCCGCGACCCGAGCCTCGGCCCGGCTCATGGGTTCCCGGCGAGGCCGGTCTGTGGGTCTTCATCCTCGGCGACATGCTGATGTTCGGCGTGTTCTTCGCGGCGTTCCTCGTCACGCGTGCGCAGCACCCATCGCTGTTCGCGCGGTCACGCGCCTCGATGACCGTGGCGTTCGGGGCGACGAACACGATCGTGCTGCTGACGAGCTCTCTGTTCGTGGCGAGCGCCGTGCGCGCGTTTCGCGCCGGCCGGCGGCGCGACGCCCGCCGCCTGGTCGGACTCGCCGGTGGCTGCGCGGCGACGTTTGCCGCGATCAAGCTGACGGAGTGGGGGATCAAGCTGAGCGACGGCGACACGCCTGGTACGAACCTCTATTTCACCTTCTACTACCTGCTGACGGCCGTCCACTTCCTGCATTTGCTGATCGGCTCCGTCGTCCTGTTCTACTTGTACCGACTGCTCGGGCGTGCGCCCGATCCGGGCCGCGACGAACGGCGGATCGTCGAGTCGTGCGCGAGCTATTGGCACATGGTCGATCTGCTGTGGCTCGTCCTGTTCCCGATCCTCTACCTGTCGGCGACATGAGCGATCTGCTCCGCGATCGCACCACCGCGGTGTGGGCGCTGCTGGTCGCGCTCACCTGCGTATCGTGGACGCTCGGTCTGGAGGCCGGGCGCGGCGTGCAGATCGGGACGACGGTCGTGCTCGTGATCGCATTCATCAAGGTGCGGTTCGTCGGCCTTGAGTTCATGGAGCTGCGCAGGGCCGATCGGATCCTGCGCAGCCTGTTCGAGCTGTGGGTACTGGTCGTCGGTGGGACCGTCATCGGGCTGTATCTGATCGGCTGAGTGAGTTGACCCACAGCAGCTAGACATCATGTATGGTTCGGACACCATGTCTGAAGAATTTCCAGTTGTCGTGATCGGAGCCGGGATGGGCGGCGTCTGCGCCGCCGCACGGCTCGCGGCTGCCGGCCAGAAGCCGCTGCTGGTCGAGCGCCTCGAGCGCGTCGGAGGCCGGGCCTCCTCGTTTGAGAAGGACGGGTACACGATCAACACCGGTGCGGTGGCGATCGAGTACGGCGGTGCGATGGAGGAGACGTTCAAGGAGGTGGGTGCCGAGTTCGAGCTGCGGTTCCCGGAACCCGCCAACGTCTTCCGGATCAAGGGCCGGACGATCAATCCCGGCAAGGGCGGTTGGGCGTTTCTGCTCGACCGGATCACGAAGCAGGGAGCGAAGCTGCTGGCGAACCTCGGGTCCGCCCGCAAGGGCGAGTACCCCGAGGAGCAGCTGACGCTCGAGCAATGGATCGCGGGCGCGACCTCAAATGCGACGGTGCAGCGGCTGTTCCGCAACCTGGCGGCGGCGATCTTCGCGGTCAATGCCGACGAGATCCCAGCGCGGGCGTTTCTCACGTACTTCATGGAGAAGGGCGCGTTTCGCCGCTTCGGCTTCCATCCGGCCGGCACCGTCGGCGTCTGCCAGGCGCTGGCCGACGTCGTCACCCGTGAGGGCGGGCAGATCTGGACCGGCGCGGAGGTCACAGCGATCCACGTCGAAGAGGGTCATGCCACGGGGCTGACGGTCCGCCGCGATGGCGCGGAGGTTGAGGTCGCCTGCGGCGCCGTGATCTCGAACGTCGGGCCGGTCGCGACGATCGAGTTGATCGGCGAGGATGCACTTGATCCGGAGTACGTGCAGTTGATTCGCCGCACCTCGAAGCCGACGGCGAACTTCATCATCCATGTCGCCAGTGACGAGCCCCTGCTCGACACGCCGGGGCTGATCGTCTTCTCGGATACCGAACGCGTGTGCAACGCCGGCAACATGACGGCGACGTGCCCGGAGCTTGCCCCGCTGGGCAAGCACCTCACGGTCGTCTACGCGGTGCCCCGTCCCGCCGTGGGGGAGTTCGACGTCGGCCGCGAGCTCGAGCTCTCGCTTGAGGAGCTGAGCCGCGAGCTGCCCGGGATGGCCAAGGCCGAGGTGATCGACGCCCGCGCGATGTACGGCGATTGGCCGGCCCAGCGTGCCCTGTCGGGCTACGAGATGCCGCGCGAGACCCCACTCGACAACGTCTTCAACGTCGGTGACGGCGTCCGTGACTACGGCAGCGGCGGGACGCAGTCGTGCGCTGAGACCGCACGGGCCGTCGTCACCGAGCTGCTCGGCCAGCCCAGCACCGCGGGGTAGTGGGCGCCACCGCCCCGACCCGACCGAGCATTGACGAGCGGCGCGCGGACCTCCGGCGCCGCTTCCCGGTCTGGCAGCCGCTGACGCTGGCGACGTTCATTGAGCGGTGCGCCGAGGAGTACGGCGAGCGACCGTTGGTCGTCGGCGATGAACGGTGGCTGTCGTACGAACGGGTCGCCTCCGAGGCTCGGCGGATCGGCGACGGCCTGGCGGCGTTGGGTGTCCGGCCGGGGGATCGGGTCGGGATGCTGATGGCGAACCACCTTGAGTTCGCCGCGCTGAAGTTCGGGATCGCCGCGGCCGGCGCGGTCGCGATCCCGTTCAACTTCCTCTACCGCGCCGAGGAGCTCGCGTACGTGCTGGCGCAGTCGCGCTGCAACGTGCTGATCACGATGAGTGGGTTCGCGGACCTCCGGTACCCGGAGATGCTCGACGCGATTGCCCCGGGGTGGTCATCAGGTGCGGCCAAGACACTTCCGGACCTGCGCGCCGTGGTGGTGCTCCCGGCCGGCGAGGGCGCAGCCGGTTCCGCGGCGGCCCCGGCCGGCGACGGCGCAGCCGGTTCCGCGCAAGCCCCGGCCGGCGTGCTCGACGTCGCGGCGCTGGAGCAGCTCGGAGCCGCGAACGAGGGTGCAGCAGCGGCGGCGGGCGCCGGTGAGCGACCGCCCGGAGAACTCGCTGACATCCTCTACACGTCCGGGACGACCGGCGCCCCGAAGGGCGTGATGGTCTCCGGCGACGCGGTGTTGCGGACCGCGTACGGATCGGCGCTGACGCGGGCGTTCGAGGACGGCCGGCGGATCCTGTTCTCGCTGCCCTGCTACCACATGTTCGGCTACGTCGAGGGCCTGCTCGGGGCGATGTTCGTCGGCGGCGCGGTCATCCCGCGGCTGCAGTTCAGCCCGGCGGACTACTTCGCTGCGATCGAGCGGCACCGGGCGACGGAGATGCTGTGCGTGCCGACGATGACCGTGGCGCTGCTCGAGCACCCCGACCGCGGAACGCGGGATCTGAGCTCGTTCTTCGCGCTGCTGTCCGGGGCGGCGCCGGCCCCCGCGTGGCTGTGGGAGAAGGTCCAGGACGAGCTCGGCGTCTCCGAGCTGACGACCGGATACGGGATGACCGAGTGCGGCGGCGCGATGACCATGACGCTGCCCGAGGACCCAGTCGACCGGCAGGCGGGTACCGTCGGCCGGGTCAAGCTCGCGGGCGCCGCCGGTATCGCCGAACGCGACGGAGAGCTCTGCGAGTACGCGACCGTTGACCCCGTCACCGGCGATCCGCTGCCGCCTGGGGTGGAGGGGGAACTCGTCTCCCGTGGCCCGACGCACATGCTCGGCTTCTGGGAGAAGCCCACCGAGACCGCGGAGGCGCTGCACGATGGTTGGCTGCACTCCGGTGACCTTGGGCTGGTCGACGCGGACGGGTACCTGCGGGTGACCGGCCGCAGCAAGGAGCTCTACAAGAGCGGCGGCGAACTGGTGATGCCAAAGGAGATCGAGGACCTGCTGACCCTCCAGGCAGGCGTCAGCCAGGCGTACGCAGTCGGCCTGCACGACGACCGATGGGGAGAGGTTGGATGCGCGTTCGTCGTCCCGGAACCGGGTGTCGAGCTCGACGTCGAGGCATTGCTCGGCGTCTGCCGGGCGCGTCTGGCGCGCTTCAAAGTGCCGAAGGTGATGCTCGTCATCGATGCCGACGCGTTGCCACGCACCCCCACCGGCAAGGTCCAGAAGTTCAAATTGATCGAGCTCGCAGACGGGCGCCGGAAGGGCTCGTAGGCCTTCTCATGCACTTTATGCGTCAAATAGACACATGGAGTGCAAAAGAAGAGAGAGCCGAGGGGGTATGCCTCGCCGGAGCACCTCAGGGCGTGAGCTTCTGGCGCAGGAACAGCTCCTGGTGGGAGACGACCTGGTCGAACCACGGCTGGCCCGGGTAGACGTCGAAGTGATCGCACGGATAGGAGCGGACATCGGCGCGGGCGTTGAAGGCCGCCTTGCGGGCGACCTCGGGCGGGGCCGTCAGGTCCTGGTCGCCGATCTGGACGAGCATCGGACAGCGCACTGCGGAGGCCTTGCGGGTCACGCGCAGGGTGTGCATCCGCAGGCCGATACGGGCCGGCGTGGCGTTGACCCAGTCGGGGCCGGCGATCCTGCGGTAGGCATCACCGGCGCCTGGGGCGATCAGCATCCCCGGCGTTGGTGGGGTTCCCGCGATCTCGATCTCGACCGGTGGCAGCCCGCGCACGCGCGCGTACTCGTCGCGCAGGCCGGCACGGACGAGCGCCAGGATTGGCCGGACGCCGTGGTGCTTGAAGGTGCCCCACGCCACGCTGAGCCCGTCGACGGCTGGTGTCATCGCGATCGCCGCGGCGAGCCGGGTGTCCCGTCCGGCGACATCGAACGTGTGGCCCGCCGACAGCGAGGTGCCCCAGATCACGACGCGCGCGGGGTCCACACCGTCGATCCCGCGGGCGAACACGACCGCACTCAGGTAGTCCTGCACCTGACCGGGTACGGACACGTATCGGCGAACGGCGCCCGAGCTCTCGCCGAAGCCGCGGTAATCAAATGCAAGGACGTCACAGCCGATTGCGGCGAACCGTTCCGCGAAGCCCTCGAGGCCCGATCTGACAGTTCCGCCGAAGCCGTGGGCCATGACGACGATCGGTCGGCCCGCGGGACCGGTCAGGTCGGCGGATCCCGCGGTGTAGCGAAGCGCTGCGCACTCTCCATCGATCGAGCGGAACCTGACTGACTGCACTGAGGTGGCGGTGCTCATGCGCGAACCGTAACCTGTCGGCCGTGACGACGGCGACTCCCAGGGTGTGCGTGATCGGGGCCGGGATCAGCGGGCTGACCGCGGTGAAGAAGCTGCTCGACTATGGCGTCGAGGTCGACTGCTTCGAGTCGAGCGATCGTGTCGGCGGCAACTGGGCGTTCCGCAACCCCAACGGCCACTCGAGCGCGTACCGGTCGCTGCACATCGACACCTCGAAGGAGGGCCTGCGGTTCCGGGACTTCGCGATCAGCGATGCGTACCCGGACTTCCCGCACCACACGCAGGTCGCCGAGTACCTGAACCTGTACTGCGACGAGTTCGGCATCCGCGAGCACATCCACTTCACGACGAAGGTGGACAAAGCCGAGCGGCTCGACGGCGGCGGCTGGCAGATACATACCGCCGACGGCCGGACACACGACTACGACGTGCTCGTCGTTGCCAACGGCCATCATTGGGACCCGCGCTACGCGGAGTTCACGGGCAGCTTCAGCGGTGAGCAGATCCACTCCCACCACTACATCGACCCGACGGAGCCGCTCGATCTGAAGGGGCGGCGGATCCTCGTCGTCGGGATCGGCAACAGTGCCGCGGACATCGTCTCCGAGCTGTCGCAGCGCAGCTACCTCAACACGGTCTTCCTGTCCACCCGGTCGGGTGCGTGGGTCGTGCCGAAGTACCTGATGGGCAAGCCGGTCGACCAGGTCGTTGCGACCAACCCGCGGATCTCGTTGAAGTTCCAGCGGCTCGTGGCCCGCGGTCTGGCCTGGGTGCTGGCGGGGTCGCCTGAGCGCTACGGGCTGCCGAAGCCCAACCACCACTTTCTCGAGGCGCATCCCACGCAATCCGCCGAGTTGCTGTTCCGGCTCGGGAGCGGCGATGTGACGCCGAAGCCGGATGTCGCATCGCTCGACGGGGAGATGGTCACGTTCGTCGATGGCAGCTCCGAGCAGGTCGATGTGATCATCTGGGCGACGGGCTACAACATCACCTTCCCGTTCTTCGATCCCGACTTCATCTCCGCCCCGGAGAACCGGATCGATCTCTACAAGCGGATGTTCAAGCCCGGGATCGAGGACCTCGTGTTCGTCGGCTTCGCGCAGGCCCTGCCGACGCTGTTCCCGTTCGTCGAGTGCCAGGCCGGGCTGCTGGCCCGGTATGTCGTCGGTGACTATCGCCCACCCGCCGAAGATGAGATGCACGCCGTGATCCGGGCCGACCACGAGCGCTTCCTCGGCCACATGCACGACAGCGCCCGCCACCGCCAGCAGCTCGACTATCACGTCTACGAGTACGAGACGCGAACCAAGGAGATCCCGCAGGGGGCAAAGCGGGCCCGCGAGCTCGGGCCCGTACCGCTGGTTCGACGCGTCAACGCCTGAGGGTCGGCGTTCTCGGGGTCCGTATGGGTCCGGGCGACCCACAAGAACCCGAAGAAGGAGGAACTACCCCTCCCGCGCGGTCGGCGTGAAGCTGACCGGCAGCGACGTGAAGCCGTGCACCCAGTTCGATCGGGTCAAGCCGATCGGACCGTTGATCTCCATGTCCGGCAGCCTCTGGAGGATCTCCGGAAACGCCAGCCTCAGCTCCAGCCGCGCCAGCGGTGAGCCGAGGCAGAAGTGGCGACCGCCGCCGCCGAAGGCCTGGTGCTGGACCTTGTCGCGCGTGATGTCGAACTTCATCGGGTCGGGCACAGCGTCCTCGTCGCGGCTGCCGGACGCGTACCAGAGGACGACCTTGTCGCCTTCCTTGACCGGAATGCCGCGGATCTCGGTGTCGACCTTCGGGGTGCGCTTGAACCACATCACCGGCGTCTGCCAGCGGATGATCTCCTCGATCGCCGCCGTCGATCAGCGCCGGGTCCTCGATCAGCTTCTGACGCTGGTCGGGGTTCTCGATCAGCGCGATCGTGCCGCCCGAGAGGGTGTTCCGGGTCGTGTCGTTGCCGGCGAACATCAGCAGACCGAACATCGCCGCGATCTCGAAATCGTTGAGCTGCTCCCCGTCGACCTCGGCCTGCGATCAGCGCGGTCGTCAGGTCGTCGATGCGGGTCGCCCGGGTTGGCGCGACGCTCGGTCGATCTTGCCGGCGAGGTAGAGACCGATCTGGCCGAGCGCCTCGACGCCAGAGACGGTCGGATCGCCGACCGACTGCTCGATCTGGTGGGTCCAGTCGAACAGCTGATGGCGGTCGGCCTGACGGGACCCCGAGCAGCTCGCAGATGACCTGCAGCGGCAACTCGATCGACAGCGCTTGCACCAGATCGCACTCGCCGTGCTCGCAGAAGCCATCGATCAGGTTCGTGATCCGGCCGCGGATCTGTTCCTCCTGCGCGCGCGATCGATTCGCGGCGTGAACGCCTTCTGGACGATCCCGCGGTACTTGACGTGCCGCGGCGGGATCCATGCCCAGGATCACCTGGTTGAGGACGTCGAGCGGCATCGGCATGCCCTCGCGGATGAAGATTCCGGCCTTCTCCGAGGAGAACACGTCCGTGTTCTTGCTGATTGCGGCAATGTCCTCGGCCTTGGTCACCGACCAGAAGTCTCCGCCCTCGGCGGCGGTCGTCTTGAGCACGGGCGCCTCGGCACGCATCTGCGCGAACAGCTCGTGCGGTGGCCCATCGTCGAACAGGGCCTCATCCATCAAGTCGACCTTCAGCAGATCGGCGCTCGTCGTGCTCATTTACTCCCCTCCAAACCTCATCGCCAGATGGGCTGACTATACGTGCTGTCTAGTCAGCCTGCAAGGCGGTGATGACGAGGCGTACGGAGTGTCCTGACAAGATGTATAGTCGCGGGGATGGCACTCAGTGAGGAAACGCGCCTCGGCGCCGATACGGGCCCGCTCGACGACTATCGCGCTGCGGTCAGCGCCTGGCTCGACGCCCATCTCGAGCAGGCCCACGTTCGGCATGTGCTTGAGCCTCAGGACGAAGAGGCGGTTGCGCATTGGCGCCGCTGGCAAGCCCAGCTCGCGGACGCCGGTTACCTCGGCATCACCTGGCCCCCAGAGTACGGCGGTGCCGGCGGAAACGCCGCGATGCAGGTGTTGGTGGACCAGGAGCTCGAGCACCGTGGCCTGTGTGGCCCTTTCGACTTCATCGGCGTCGGCATGATCGGGCCGACGCTGCTTGTGCATGGGTCCGATCGGCAGCGCGAGCGTTACCTGCGGCCGCTGCTCCGGGCAGAGGAGACCTGGTGTCAACTGCTGTCAGAGCCGGGCGCGGGGTCGGACCTCGCCTCGGTGTCCACGCGTGCGCGTGAACAGAATGACGGCAGTTGGGTCGTTGACGGACAGAAGGTGTGGACCTCGTTCGCGCAGCACGCCGCGTTCGGGATCCTGCTCGCCCGGACCGACACCGAACTCCCCAAGCACAAGGGCCTGACGATGTTTATCGTCCCGCTCGACACGCCCGGGATCACGATCCGTCCGCTGCGGCAGATCACCGGCGACGCCGAGTTCAACGAGGTCTTTCTCGACGAGGTCCGGCTCGAGGATGCGATGCGGATCGGCGGGCGCGGCGAGGGCTGGCGCGTGGCGGTGACGATGCTCTCGTTCGAGCGGTTGACGGTCGGCGCCGGTCATCTGGCGACACCGGTGGAGGACCTCGTCCACACCGTCGCCGAGGTGCTCCAGACCACCGACGACCGGCACCTCAAGATCCGTCTCGGCCAGGTCGCCAGCGAGCTGCTGGCGCTCGGCGCGATGAGCGAGCGGCTGCGTCAGGAGGTCGCCACCGGGCACATTCCTGGGCCGGAGGCGGGCCTCGTCAAGATCTCAAGCGTCCTGTCCTCGCTCGACGCCTGCCGGCTCGCGGTCGATGCAGCCGGACCCGAGGCACTGCTCTCAGCCAGCTGGGGCAGCCAGGTCTCGGCGCTGCCGGGCGTGCGTTCCGCCGGCGGCACCGAGGAGATCATTCGCAACCAGATCGGCGAGCGGGTGCTCGGGTTGCCGCCGGAGCCGCGGGCGTAGTCGATGTACCTCGAGCTCACGGACGAGCAGGCGTTCCTGGTCGAGGCCGCCACCGACGCACTGTCGCGCACTGACACCCTCGCTGCCGCCCGGGCCGCGCTTGACGGTGAGGATCGGGTCGATCTGTGGCCGATTGCGGTCGGGGCCGGCTGGGCGGGGCTGCTCAGCGCCGAGGACGTCGACGGGGCCGGTCTCGGCGCCTACGAGGCGATGCTCGTGCTCGAGGCCTGCGGTTCGCGCCTTGCAGATGCGCGGCTGCTTGGACACCTCCCCGCGGTGGCGCTTCTCGAGGACGCCAACTTTGCCGACACCGAGCTGCGCACCGCGCTTGCCGGCGGGGAGCAGCGGGCGGCGTTCGTCGACGACCGCGCGCTCGTGATCGATGGCGACGGTGCCGACATCCTCGTCGTTGCGGACGGCGACAGTGCGTTCGTGATCGACACCGCCGATCCCGCGGTGACCGTCACGGCGCTGCCCAGCTATGACGCCACGCGCGCGCTCGCGCGCGTCGAGATCGACGCCGACGCGGGGCGTCCGATCCCGAACGCCGATCCAGGGCGTGCTCGGGCGCTGCAGCGCGCGCTGCTGGCAGCCGAATCGGTCGGCGCCGGCGGGGCCTGCATGGCGATGGCCCGTGACTACGCAATCGACCGGAGGGCATTCGGTCGACAGATCGGCTCATACCAGGCGCTCAAGCACCGGATCGTCGAGATGCTGCGCCGGATCGAGGGCGGCCGCTCGCTGCTCGTCACGGCCGGGCGGGAGTGGTCCAGCGAGACGCATGCGTTTGCGCTGCAGGCCAACGCCGCGCGGGTGCTCGGGGCGAACGCCCTCGACTACGCGGCCCCAGAGAACATCTTCATCCATGGCGGAATCGGCGCGACGTGGGAGCATGACGCGCAGCTGTATTACCGCCGCGCCGAGCTTTCTCGCCGTCTCGGCGGCGGCGCCGAGCAGGCCGCCGCGACCGTTGCGGAGTTGCTGCTCGCCGCCCGCGACGGGTAGAAGTTCACTGCGGGCGCCGCGCGGCGTCGCGAACGAGGAGAGAGAGGCAGACGATGGGGAACCTGATCGGTAACTCGACCGCTGAGATCGACGCGCCGCTGGCCAAGGTGTGGGCGGTCGTCGAAGATGTCGAGGACGCCCCGAACTGGCAGGGCGGCATGAAGGGTGTGGAGGCACTCGACCGCGACGGCGACGGGCGAGCGGTACGGACCGAGGCCTCGGCGGATATCAAAGTGCGAACGGTCAAGAGCATCATCCGCTTCGACTACAGCAAGGGACCCGAACGGCTCTCCTGGAGCCAGGAGAAGGGCGAGCTGAAGTCCGTCGAGGGCTCCTGGGTGCTCGAGGACCTCGGCGGCGATCGCACCCGCGCGACATACAACGTCGAGGTCGACTTCGGGCGGATGCTCGGGGCGATGGTGCGCGGCCCGGTTGTGGGCGTGATCCGCCAGATGCTCGCCGGGGAGCGGGCCGGGGAGCTGAAGCGCAGGGTCGAAGGGGCGTGACGCGCCCGGACGTGCTCGGACGGCCACCGGCCAGGAGGGGCTGCCCAACGGGGCAGCCCACCAGACAATCGTTGACTAAGCGTATGGACACTGTGTATGATCGACCGACGATGAGCGCCACCGTGTCGAGGGACCTCGATGAGCTGATCCTGCCTGACCGCGTGCACGGCTCGCTGTACACCGATCCTGCGCTGTTCGAGGCCGAGCTCGAGCGGATCTGGTATCGGACGTGGGTGTTCGTCGGGCACGTCAGCGAGGTCCCCGAGCCCAACGATTACGTGGTCAAGTCGATCGGTCCGCAGTCGGTGATCATGACCCGCGACCGGCATAACGAGATTCACCTGCTGCTCAACCGCTGTGCGCATCGCGGCAACCTCGTGTGTGATGCGCCGAAGGGCAACTCGAGCGCGTTCCGCTGCCCCTACCACGGCTGGACGTTCGCCAACACCGGCAAGCTGCTCGGCTATCCGTTCTCCTAGGGGCTACGGCGGCGGTGAGGCCAAGGCCGAGTTCGGGCTCGGGCGGGTGGCGCGGGTCGACCAGTACAAGGGCTTCGTATTCGGCTCGTTCGCCGAGGACGGCCCGACCTTGAGGGAGCACCTGGGGGACGCGATCGAGGCGTTCGACCGGCTGTGCTCGCTCGCTCCGGACGGGGAGATCGAGCTGACCGCCGGGTGGCTGCACCATCGGGTGAAGGCGAACTGGAAGATGCTGATGGAGAACGAGACCGACGGGTACCACCCGCAGTTCGTCCACGCCTCGATCTTCAGCGTCGCCAAGAGCGGGATCGGCGATCTCTACGGCGACAAATCGACGGCGGTCTGCCGCGACCTCGGCAACGGCCACACCGAGAACGACCTGCGGCCCGAGTTCCGCCGAATCGCGCAGCCGATGGGGTGGTTCGGGACGACCGCGGACAAGGTGCCCGGGTACGTCGCGGCGCTCGAAGGTGCCCACGGTGCCGACCGGGCGCGTGAGCTGATGATCGACGGCTCACCGCACGTGATGCTGTTCCCGAACCTGTTCATCGCCGAGATCCAGCTGTTCGTGCTGCAGCCACTCGCCGTCGAGGACACCGTGCAGCACGTCACCGCCGTGCAGTTCAAGGGCGGTGCCGATCTCAACCGCCGGATGCTGCAGCAGACGATCGGATCGGTGGGCCCGGCGGGCTTCCTGCTTGCGGACGACTCGGAGATGTACGAGCGCAACCAGCGCGGCGTCAAGGCGCTGCGGCCCGAGTGGCTGCAGCTGCGGCGGGGCACGCTGCGCGAGCGCATCGACGAGAACGGGCACCGGATCGCGGACGCCACCGATGAGCTCCCGCAACGGGCCATGTGGCAGCACTACAAGCAGCTGATGGAGGCGTAGGTGAGCGCGACGCTCGATCTCGACCTGCTCAAGGAGGTCGAGCAGTTCATCTACCGCGAGGCGCGGCTGGCTGACGAGCTGGAGTACGACGCCTGGGAGGCACTGTGGACCGACGACGCGATCTACTGGGTCCCCGCCGGCTCGGATGACATCGATCCGGCGACGACGATGTCGATCATCTTCGACAACCGGGCGCGGATCTCGACGCGGATCAAGCAGCTGCACACCGGCAAGCGTCACGCGCAGACGCCCCCGTCGCGGCTGCGACACCTGATTACGAATGTCGAACTGCTCGACACCGACGACGACATCGAGGTGGGTGCGAACTTCCTCGTCTACGAATCCCGTGAGCGTGGGGTGACGTTGTGGGCGGGACGGACCGAATGGACCCTGCGCCGCCTCGAGGGTGAGCTCCGGCTCGCCCGCAAGAAGGTGATGTTGGCCAACAATGACCAGCCGCTGAACACGCTGGCGTTCCTGATCTGATGGAGCGTCAGCCGATCGGGGAACTCGGCAGTGAATTTGCCACCGTGTCGGTGTCGATCGACCACGACGGCAACGGACCGCGGCTGCGGATCGAGGACCTGCGGACCGGACACGTCGGGTACCTCGATGCGCTCGAGCTGGAGACGCTGGCATGGCTGCCCGAGGGCGGATTACACAAGCTGCTGGACCCGTCGCTGCTGCGCTGGCGGGATCCTGATGGGAAAACGGATCTGGAGGAGCAATGGGCACAGTGAGCAACTCGTTGGACGGCCGGGTGGTCGCGATCACCGGCGCCGCCCGGGGGATCGGGCTGGCGACCGCCAAGCAACTCGTGGCTGCAGGCGCGCTTGTCGCGATCGGCGATATCGACGGTGACGAAGCGGCGCGCCAGGCGGCGTTGATTCCGGGCGTGGTCGCATCCACGCTCGACGTCACCGATCACGCCTCGTTCCGCGCGTTCATCGAGGTCGCCGAGAGCTCGTTCGGTCCGCTCGACGTGCTCATCAACAACGCGGGAATCATGCCGATCGGCCCGTTCCTGGAGGAGTCCGACGCAACCGCCCAGCGCGTGCTCGAGATCGACGTCGCCGGCGTCCTGGTCGGGATGAAGCTGGCGCTGCCGGGGATGCTCGCCCGTGGGCGCGGGCAGATCGTCAACGTCGCCTCGATCGCCGGCAAGTCACCGGTCCCGGGGGGCCTCACATACGCCGCCGCGAAGGCGGCAGTGATCTCGGCGACCGAGACCGCGCGCGTCGAGTTCGTTGGTCGCGGCGTCGACTTCACCTGCGTGATGCCGTCGTTCACCGCCACCGACCTGATCGCCGGTACCAAGGGCGTCCGGTTCATCAAGAACGTGACTCCCGAGGCTGTCGCAACGGCCATCACCGCGGCCGTCGCCGAACCGGTGTGCGACGTGTTCGTGCCGAAGTCGGTCGGGACGATCGCCCGTACGCAGCCGCTGATCGGCCGCCGGCTGCGTGACTGGATCAACCATGTGATCCGCGCAGACCGGACGTTCCTCGATGTCGACCGCGGCGCGCGCTCGTACTACGAGGACCGGATCAGCAAGGCCGGCTCTCCGTCGCCTGAGTCCTCCGAGCTGATTGAGCCGGAGTTACGCTAACCCGAGCTGAGCTGCGCGCCGGCCCGTCGGCGCGGTACAAATCGAGGCGGCGATGGAGGTGCCAGGGAAGACAGAGCCGCTGAGCGCGGAGCGGATCGTCGGCGCTGCTCTGGAGATCGCCTCCGAGCAGGGGATCGACGCCGTCAGCATGCGCCGCGTCAGTTCGCGGCTCGGTGCGTCACCGATGTCGCTCTACCGGCACGTGGACAGCAAGGACGCGCTGCTGGAGCTGATGGCCGACCACGTGCTTGCGCGGCTGCCCTACCCCGACCCGGCGGCGGACTGGCGCGACGAGATCCACGGGTTCTTCCTCGCGCTGCACGATTTGCTGCTCGAGTACCCGGCCGTCGCGCATGTGATGGTTGAGATGGCCCTGGCAGGCCCGGAACTGGCGGTCCGCGGTGAGCTCGTGCTCGCAAGCCTCCTGCAGGGGGGACTCGACGAGCCCTCGGCTGCGCAGGCGATCACGGCGCTGCTCTGGCATACCGTCGGCGGCTCGCTGTACGCGATCGCCCGTTCAAACCCGGAGCACGAGGATCGCGGGGTGCGGCTCGACTCGCTGCCCGCCGACCAGTTCCCGTCCGTCAGGCGGGTGGCGCCCTACCTGGCCGAGGATGCCGGCCGGGAGCATTTTGAGGCGACGCTGCGCCACCTGATTCAGGGCTTCGAGCCGACCTGACACGCCCCTCTCGACGCAGCGACTAGACAGGGTGTTCGGCGTTGTGTACGCTGTACGCACGGTATCAGGGTGCCGTCCGCTGCGGACGGCCGGCGAACACAGGAGAGATGAGGTGCCTTCGAGCTTTTACACGCCTGCGCCCGGTTACGGCCGGCTACTTGCGGCTCCGAACCCACTGCATCCCACGAGCTTCGAGGGATGGTTCTTCACCGCCTACGCGGGCGCCATGGTCGTGCTGCTGGCGCTGCCGTGGGCGCTGCTCCAGATCCGCAAGCACCGCGATCTGTTGCCGCTGCTGGCCCTGACCTCGGGGGCAATCACCTCGCTCGGCGAGCCGATGCTCGACCACGTCGGGCACCTGCGCTGGGCGACGAGCCTACCGGGCCCCGCGTTCAAGAACTTCGGGCTGGCGATCCCGGCGCTGATCCCGCCCTGCTACATGCTGTTCATGGGGCTTGAGTCGTACTGGATCTACACGATGATCAAGCGCGGCATCAACAGGAAGCAGTTCATGTTCATGGC
Source organism: uncultured Conexibacteraceae bacterium (assembly GCA_963778315.1). Taxonomy (GTDB): domain Bacteria; phylum Actinomycetota; class Thermoleophilia; order Solirubrobacterales; family Solirubrobacteraceae; genus Palsa-465. The sequence continues at coordinate 546,656 of CAVZTZ010000003.1, forward strand.
GGTCGCGGTCGGCCTCAGTGATGCGATCATGGAGCACCCCGGGCTGGCGATGCACACCTACCAGTACTACGGCAACCAGCCGTTCAAGGACGGACTCTTCCCCTGGTACTGGGCGTTCACCAACTCGGTCGCGATCTGCACGATCGGCGTCCTGATCTTCTACGTGTGGCCGATGGTCAAGGGCAAGGGCTACCTGCAGCTGGCGATCCTCCCGCTCGGGATCATCGGCACGACGATGGGCGAGTTCGGCTCCGGGTTCCCGGTGTTCCTCGCGATCAACGCCAACATCGCCACCTGGCTGCAGTGGGTGATCGGGTCGCTGACGTTCGTTCTCGCCTATGTCTGGATCCGGGTCCTCGCCGAGTTCGTCGGTCGCGAGACCGACGTTGACTGGACCTTCTGGGGGATGTTCGGCGCCCGCTTCATGCTCCCGCACCAGCGCGAGCGCTACATCGCCCGCAAAACCCGAGTTGCCGTCGATATGCCCGACGCCGTCGGTGGTGGGATCGAGGCCGAACCGGCCGGCGATCGCGAGGTTGCCGCGCCGCACGTTCCGGCCTGAACGCCCGGTGTTGCTCGTTCTTTGGTAACGGATGTACCTGGGCGGTACATCCGTTACCGGAGAACGAGATTTCGACGCGCCTCACGGCAGTCGGAGGGCGGCGTCAGCGGTAGCCGCTGGCGATGAACAGGCCGTTGACGACCGCCTGGCGAGTTTCCTCGGGCCGGATCACGTCGTGGATCAGCGACTGCTCGGCGGCGCGCCACGGGGCGAAGGCACTGTGGGTCTGTGCCTCGAGCTCCGCTGAGAGGGCGTCCGCGGCGGCGTCACCCTGCTCGGCGCGGACGGCCAGCAACCGCTTGTGGTGGAGCACCTCCACTGCGTTATCGGCGGCCATGAACCCGATCTCCGCGTTCGGCCAGGCCGCGACGTAATCGGTACCCATGTTGGGACCGCCGAGCGTCATGTAGCCGAAGCCGAATGCCTTGCGGATCACGATCGTGACCTTCGGGACGCGTGAGCGCGCGACGAGCGTGTAGAGGTCCATCAGTCTCCGGGCGATACCGGCCCGCTCTGACTCGAGTCCGATCATCACGCCCGGCATGTCCTGCAGGAACACGAGCGGCAGCCCGAAGCCGTCGCAGATCGCAGCGAGCCGCGTGATCTTGATCGCGGCGTCGGCGTCGACGACACCGCCGCGGAACTTCGGCTGGTTGCCGACGACGCCGACCGGCCGGCCCTCGACCCGCCCGAGCCCGATGACGACGCTGCGCCCAAACTCCGCGTGCAGCTCGAAGAACGACGCACCGTCGAGCACGGCGTCGATCACCTTGCGGATGTCGTAGCCGCGACGGCCGCGGTCAGGGACGATCTCGTACAGCCGCTCACCAGGTGTTCCGGGAGCCGCCGGCGCCGCTCCGGGCGGGGCCAGGGTCGCATTGGATGGGAGGTAGGACAGGAACCTCCGGACCGAGGCGATCGTCGACGCCTCGTCCGGTTCGACCCGGCTGACAGCACCGGACACGCGCGCGGTGATCGCCGCGCCGCCGAGTTCCTCGTGGGTCGAGACGGCGCCCGTCGATGAGCTGATGAGCGATGGTCCCGACAGTGCGACCGAGCAGCCCTCCGCCATCGCGACGTAGTCGGAGGTCGCCGCCCAGAACGCGGGATCGCCGTACGCGTTGCCGAGGATCGCGGTGACGCGCGGGATCCGATCCTCGGTGACGCGCAGCCCCAGGAAGTGCTCGCCCTCGTCGCCGCCGGCTGAGGCGGCGAAATCCGAGCCAAGGAGGTCCGGCAGCCGTCCGCCGTTTGCGTCGCCGAGCATCACCAGCGGATAGCCCTTACGTGCCGCCAGGCTCATCAGCTGTCCCTGCTTGCGGGAGCCGACGCGCCCGGTGGTCCCGGCCAGCACGGTCGCGTCGTTGGCGATCACCGCGACCTTGCGTCCGTCGACGGTCCCGACGCCAGTCACCGAGGCATCGGCGGGTGCCCGTTCGCCGATCTCCGGGCGGTCGGAGATCGCGAGCATTCCCAACTCGACGAAGCTGCCGTCGTCCAGCAGCTCAGCGACGCGCTCGCGGGCGGTTAGCCGCCCGCCCGCGTGCCGCGCTGCGACCCGATCCGGGCCACCCATCGCCAGCGCCACTGCGCGGCGGCGGTCGAGCTCGGCGGCGGCATCGGCCTTGGTGAGCTCGCCCGGGGCGGGCGCGTCCGGCGAAACACGATTAGACTGTTCGGACATCGTGTCTGAAATCGTATCCGAACTGGTCTCCTATGAGGTCGCCGACCGGGTCGCGGTGATCACGCTGAACCGGCCCGAGGTCCGCAACGCGATCGATCTCACGACCGCGCAGCAGCTCGATCGCGCTCTTGACCGGTTCGACGCCGACCGTGCCGCGACGGTCGGGATTCTCACCGGCGCCGGCGGGATGTTCTGCGCAGGCATGGACCTCAAGGCGATCAGCGCGGGTCAGGCGCGGCCGTCGACCGAGGCGCGTGGGATGTTCGGGATCTGTACCAAACCCCCTGAGAAGCCGATCATCGCCGCGATCGAGCGGTTCGCACTCGGCGGCGGTCTCGAGATCGCGCTCGCCTGCGACCTGATCGTGGCCGCCAGCGACGCCAAGCTCGGACTGCCCGAGGTCAAGCGCGGCTTGGTGGCGGCGGCTGGCGGCGTCCTGCGGCTGCCACGCCTGATCCCGGCATCGGTCGCGATGGAACTGGCGCTCACCGGCGACATGCTGCCCGCCGAGAAGGCATTCGAGCTCGGGCTGCTGAGCCATGTCAGCGAGCCGGGGCACGCGCTCGACGATGCGCGGGAGCTGGCGCTGAAAATCGCCGAGAACGCCCCCTTGGCGGTGCGGACCGCGAAGCGGCTGATCACGACCGCCGCCGACCAATCGATCGCCGACGGACTCGAACGGCAGATGCCGGAAGTGCAGAGGATTCGCGACTCCGACGATGCCAAGGAGGGGGCACTGGCGTTCGTCGAGAAGCGGCCTCCCGTATGGTCCGGGCGGTGAGCTACGCCGAGCTGTCCGTCGCGCACTGGAGTCCCTCGCTGAAGCAGGCCACGATCGACGGCAGGCGCATGCAGTATCTGGACGTCGGCACCGGCGAGCCGCTGGTGCTGATCCACGGGATCGGCTGCAGCTGGGTCCACTGGATCGCCAACCTCGATGCGTTGAGCGCGAAGTACCGCGTGATCGCGGTCGACCTACCTGGCTTTGGCGGCTCCGACCCGGTTCCCGAGGGCACTGATCTGACCGAAACAAGCGGTTCGGTCCTGAAGCTGCTCGAGCAGCTGGGGATCGACAAGGCGATCGTCGCCGGGCACTCCCTGGGTGGAATCGTCTCCTGGCTGATTGCGCTGGCCGCGCCCGAGAAGGTCGAGCGGCTCGTGCTCGTCGACGCCGGGACGGTGGTGCTGCCCGCGTGGGCCACCGCGATGATCGTCCGCCAGTTTGGACTGTTGGTCGCCGCGCTTGGCAACCCTGCGATCGCTCGGGCGCTGCTTCGTCGCCCGCGCGTCCGGAACGCGTTCCTGCGCGGCCTCACCAAGCACCCTCGCCGGGTCCCGCTCGATGTCGCGGTGGCTCTCGTTCAGACGTTCATCGGTCCGCCCGGTTTCCGGGCGGCGCTGCAGACCGCCCCGGCGGCCGTGACCGGGATCATCCCCGATGCGATGGGGATCAAGTCGCTACTGATCTGGGGCACGCTCGATCCGATCTTCCCCGTCTCCACCGCCCGGGTCCTTCACTCGGAGATGCCCGACGCGCAGCTCGTCGAGATCCGCGGTGCCGGCCACTGTCCGCAGTTCGAGCGGCCCGAGGAGTTCAACCGGGCGCTGCTGGAGTGGCTCGCACCTCCTGTGTGAGACCCGTCTGCGGTGTGCGTCGCGTCACTGAAGCGACCACCGCCTGCCACCAACATGGACAGCCTGTATGGAACACATGTTCGAATCAGGGGGTACTGACATGATCTGCACGACCGAAGGAAACACCGTGGTCGGTGACGGCCTGATGCTGATGGTGAAGGACGACGAGTTCACACTGAGCATCTTCAACCCGAACGGCGAAGCGTCGATCGGGACCTTCAGCAGTGCTCGCGAGGCATGGAAGGCGCTCGACGCCTACGACCTCGCCGGCACCTCGCACCAGTCGCTGGCCGCCTGATCGCTCACGCCGGCGCAGCCGCAGCTCGCGGCACCAGTTCGACGAGCTCGGTTTGTGCGGCCAGCACGTCGTCGAGCATCGCCCAGGCGTCCCCGATCTGCCCGGGGTCACCGGCGATCCCCCAGTCGACCTGGTCACAGTAGGAGACAACGGTCACGTTCAGCCCGAGCCCGTGGAAGATCGCCGACAGCGGGAAGTGAGCCTCGAGCCGCGCGCCAGCGAGGTACTGCGGCTCGCGGGCGCCGGGAATGTTCGAGATCAGGACGTTCGCCGCGGCGCCCCGGAGTGGCGAGGACGCGACGATCGCGCTGGCCCGTGCCGCGCGCGCCAGCAGCACCGGTGGAATGAAGTGGTTGGCGTCCTGCAGCAGCGTCGCCGGGACCGCCTGATGGCGCTCCTTGGCGGCACGCATCGCATCATGCGTCGCTCGCAGTCGTAGAACGGGATCCTCGACGTCGGTGCGCACCGGCGGCAGCATCATCGCGATCCGGTTGCCGAAGGTCTCGCCCGGCCGCCCGAAAGGGTCCGAACCATCGGAGCCGCTGCCGCGCACCGAGATCGGAACCATCGCCGCCAGCGGATCCTCCGGGAGCTCGCCGCGGCGCTGCAGCCACGTCCGCAGGCCGCCGGCGATGATCGCCATCACGACGTCGTTGACGGTGACGCCGAAGTGGTTCTTGATCGCCTTCACCTCGGCCAGCGGAGTGGTGCCGAAGGCGACCGTCCGCTGCGCAGTGACCCGGCCGGTCGTGACCGTCCGCGGGGCGAGCGTCGACGGTGCCTCGAGCAGCCGCCCGTCGCGGTCCTGGACCGTGCCGCTGAGCAGCGCGCGGCCGAGCGCGGCCAGCGTCGGCACGCCCGGCACCGGTCGCATCGTCAGCACCTGATCGAGGTGTGGCAGCGCCCGTGGCAGGCTCCGCGCGAACCGCAACGGCTGCTTGGGGACGCCGGCAAGCCCGCGCGCCAGCATCTCGACGCGCGACGGGGTTCGTTCGAGCTTGACGACCGCCGGTCCGAGTCGCCGGATCTCCGGCGTCGGATCGTGCAGGATCGCGAACATCTCCGCCATCCCGATGCCGTCGGAGGCGGCGTGGTGGATCGCCGTCGCGATCGCCACGCGTCCCTCAGGGAGGCCCTCGATCACGTGGATCGCCCACGGTGGGCGGCTCAGATCGAGCGGCGTGCCGAGGATCTCGCCGACGACCCCCGCCAGCTCCCGTTCGCCCCCGGGCGACGACAGCCGGTGGGTGGAGAGGTGACGGTCGAGGTCGAAGTCGGGATCGTCGATCCAGTACGGGAGATCCAGACCGAGCGGCACCGTCAGCATCTTGCGATGAAACGGCGGAACCAGATGGATGCGGTCGGCGATCACCCGGCGGATGTCCACCGCGTCGAGCGTCCCCGCGGCGGTCGTACTCGGGTCGTAGATCGCCAGGCCGGTGACGTGCCCGTGGACACGACCGTCCTCGGCGGCGATGAACTGCGCGTCCAGCGAGGTGAACTGCCGCATCCGACCCGGCCCCCTCAGTCCATTTCACGGCCGACGATCGAAACGAACGAGACGCACGTCCCGGGCCGGCCGCCGAGGTTGTGCGTGAGACCGAGCTTCGGGTCCTCAAGCTGGCGCTCCCCGGCCTCGCCGCGGAACTGCAGCCAGTTCTCGAACAGCATTCGCAGCCCGCTGGCCCCGACCGGATGCCCGAACGACTTCAGCCCCCCGTCAGGGTTGATCGGCAGCGATCCCCCGAGGTCAAAGGTCCCATCGAGCACGTCGCGCCACGACTCCCCGCGCTCGGAGAAGCCCATGTCCTCCATCAGCACGATCTCTGTGGGGGTGAAGCAGTCATGCACCTCCGCCAGCGAGATCTCGGTGCGCGGGTCCGTGATCCCGGCCTGCTTGTAGGCATCGCGGGAGGAGTGAACGACCTCCGGGAACGTCGAGTAGTCGTAGGCCGGATCAATCGGACCGTCGCCGGGACCGGCGACGATCGAGAGCGCCTTCACGTACATCGGCCGGTCGGTGTAGCGGTGCGCGTCCTCGGAGCGGCAGATCAGCGCGCAGGCGGCACCGTCGGAGACGCCGGAGCAGTCGAACACGCCGAGCCTGCCGGCGACCAGCGGCGCGGCGGCGATCTTCTCCTTGGAAATCTCCTTCGGAACTGCGCCCGCGGGTTCTTGGCCCCGTTCACGTGGTTCTTCCAGGCGACGTGGGTCATCGCCTCGCGCATCGCGTCGGGATCGACGTCGTACTTCTTGCAGTACGCCGGATCGAGCAGCGAGAACGCCGCCGGCGCGGTCATCGCCTGCTGGAAGTCGGTGCCGTCCCCCGGGATCGCCGAGCGCACGAGCCCCGAGTACCCCGAGTCCTTCAGCTTCTCGACGCCGACGGCCATCACCAGGTCGTAGGCGCCGGACGCAACCGCGTAGCAGGCGTTCCGGAACGCCTCCGAGCCGGTCGCGCAGAAGTTCTCAACTCGGGTCACGGGCTTGTACTCGAGTCGCAGCGGCCGGCTGAGCACCATCCCCGACTGCCCCGAATTCATCGTCCCCAGCCAGTAGGCGTCGATCTCCTGGCGGGTGACGCTCGGCGTGGTCGCGAGGCATTCCTCGACGGCGTCGATCAGCAGGTCATCGGCCGATCGGTCCCAGCGTTCGCCGAACGCCGTGCACCCCATGCCGACGATCGCGACCTGGTCACGGATGCCATTACTCGCCATCTGCGGGCCTCACCTTCCAGAAGTAGTTGTGAACGCCGCCGCGTCGTGTAGAGGCGGCGGAAGGTCATCTCGACCCGGCTGCCGATCGCGATGTCCTCAGCGTCGGCGTCGGCGACCTCCAGTGGATAGCGGCCGCCGCCATCGAAGTCGACGACGACGTCGATCAGCGGCGGCGAGGGGGAATACGCGAGCCGGTCGACGGTGTAGGTGGCGACGGTGCCGGGGGTGTCCGCCAGCCGCACCCGCTCCATCCTGTCGACCGCGTGGCAGTTCGAGCAGACCCGCGTCGGCGGCAGATGCACGCGCTCACACTCCAGGCAGCGTGACCCGACGAACCCGAACTTCCAGGCCTCAGACCGGGCTGACGGCGGCCCCGCGGGCCGATCGGGCTCCGGCCGCCGCGGGGTCTCCCGCTCGATCATCCCGCGCCAGGACAGGAACTGGGCGTAGAGGATGTCGCGACCGCCGGCGAGCTGAGCCGCCACGGTTTTGCTGCCCCGTTGGGCAGCAATTGCCGGGGTCACCTCGAGCACGAACGCGTCGCAGCCATCGGCCGCCGAGATGACCAGGATCTTCTCGCCGGGACCGGCCTGATCCAGCGCATTGGCGAGCGCGATGCCGACGTCGGCGGCGCCGGCGTAGCCGGCTGCGGCCGGTGTCGTCTCGAGCAGACCCGTGAACGACCTGGCGGTGGCCGCGGCGGTGCGGGCGTGCGGCGAGGAGACGACGACCCGGTCGGCCTGCTCGATCCCGGCCGCGTGCAGCGCGCGCCCGGCGGCGTCGGTGACCAGCGGGAGGTACATCTCGAGCCCGAACCGCTCCTCCCAGCTGCTTGAGGCGCTCTCGCCCGGCGTGCGCCAGCGATCGAGGAACTCGGCGGTCGCCGATGCCTCGCTGATCACGTTCGCGATCACCTCGCCGTCCCCGAACAGGAACGCTGCCGCACCATCGCCGCCGCCGGCCTCATCGGCCGATCCGGGACGCCCGGTGCGGACGTCGGAGAGGATCGCCAGCGCCGGCTCGCCGCCTGTCGCGGCGGCGGCCGCCGCTCGCAGCGCACCGATCGCGCTGCGCGCCGAACCAGCGAGATCGACGGCGAAGCCGTCGTGCCCGAGATCGAGCGCGGCGTGGATCGCGGTGGCGTTGGTCTTGTCGAGGTACGCCGGGGAGGTCGTCGCGAAGTGGATCGCGGCCGCGGTGTGGCGGCCGCGGAGCGCGGCGCGGGCCGCCTCGACGCCCATCGTCGTCGAGTCCTCGTCGTAGGAGGCGACGGTGCGCGCGCCCTTGCCGCCTCGGTTTCCGAGCGCCGCCGCGAGCTCGGCGCGTTGCAGGCGGTGCCGGGGGAGATAGGCGCCGTAGGCGAGCAGACCACTCATCAGCTGACTCCGATCCCCATGCCGCCGGAGACGCCGATCGTCTCGCCGGTGATGTACGCCGCGCGATCCGAGGCGAGGAACGCGACCAGCGCCGCAACCTCCTCGGGCTCGCCGATCCGTCGCAGCAGGGTCGCGTTCGCCATCGCCGCGACGACCTCGTCGCCGCGCGGACCCTGCCGGTTGGCCTCGAGCATCGGCGTCTCGATCGGGCCGGGGAGCACGTTGTTGGCGGTGATCCCATAGCGGGCGTTCTCACGCGCGATCGATTTGGTGAAGGCGATCACACCTGCCTTGGCGGCGGCGTAGACGGAGCCGCGCTTGGAGCCGATCCGGCCGGCTTCCGAGGAGACGTTGATGATCCGTCCGTGTCCCGCGGTCTGCATTGCCGGCAGCGCTGCATGTGTGACGTTGAGGACGCCCTCGAGGTTGATCGCGAGCTGTGGGCGCCAGCGCTCCGGGGTCAGTTCGGTGAAGAAGGCCATGTCATCCATGCCGGCGTTGTTGACGAGGATGTCGAGCGTGCCGAGCGCTGCCACGGCCTCCGCGGTCGCGTCGTAATCGGAGACGTCGACCTGTACCGGAGTGCCGCCGATTGCCTCAGCGAGCTCGGGTCCAGCCTTGGATCCGACGAAGCCGACATAGACGTGTGCGCCCTCGGCGGCGAGTTCCCGGCAGATCGACGCGCCGATCCCGCGGGCACCGCCAGTGACGAAGGCCGTGCGGCCAGTGAGCCCGAGATCCATTGCGATCAGCGTCCCTCGTAATTGGGTTTGCGACGCTCGACGACCGCTCGCAGGCCCTCGAGCGAATCGGCCGTTCCGGATAGGCGGGAGACGGTGCGCGATTCGTCCGGAAGTGCATCCTCGACGCTGCGGCCGAGCCCGTCCCACAGCAGCCGCTTGCTCTCGGCCAGCGCCAGGGTCGGCCCCGCTGCGAGCTTCGCGGCGATCTGATCGCCGGTGGCCGTCAGCTGATCGTCTGCGACCACCTGCGTGATCAGCCCGAACTCAAGCGCCTCGGCAGCCGTCCAGGTCCTGTTCAGCAGCACGAACTCGAGCGCCTTGCGGTGGCCGACAAGGCGGCCGAGGGTGACCGATGAGCCGCCGTCCGGCGCCATCCCGACGCGGGTCGCGCCCGACATGAACCTCGCCGACTCGCCGGCGATCACGATGTCCGAGGCGCACACCAGGCCGACGCCGCCGCCGCCGGCGGCGAATCCCTGGACGAGCGTCACGACCGGCGCAGGTAGCGAGATCAGCGCCTGGGTGACGAACGACAGCCACGCGGTGGCCTCACGCAGGTAGTCGGGTAGGCCGGCGCCCTTTGACAGGAAGTCCTTGACGTCGCCGCCGCCGCAGAAGTTCGCGCCGGCGCCGGTCAGCAGCAGCGCCCGCAGCTCACGGTCGCCGTGGCAGCGCATCAGCGCCGCGTGGAGTTCCTTCAACAACGGCACGTCGAGGCCGTTGGCGTCCTGCGGACGGTTCAGCTGCAGCCGCGCCAGCCCGTCGTCGGCGGTCAGCAGAACGGGGGCGCTCATGCGCTGTCCTTCGCGTACGCGGCGGTCTGATCGAGGTGGTCGAGCACCGCGTTCAGCTCCAGCTCGATTCCGTCGCTCAGCGACAGCTCGAGGCCGTCCCGGATCAGGCGCTTGCTGCGCCCCAGCGCCGCGCGGTCCTTCGACGCGAGCTTCGCGGCGAAGGCGTCGACCTTCGGGTCGAACCCCTGATCCGGGAAGGACCTGAACGCGATGCCCCACTCGACGGCCTGCACTCCGGTCAGCCGCTCGCCGCTGAGGATCAATGCCAGCGCCCGCTGGGCGCCGACCGCCCGGGGCAGTCGCTGGGTCGAGCCGCCGCCGGGGACCATCCCATAGTTTGAGTGGATGTCCGCCAGGGTCGCTGACTCGCTGACGAGCACGATGTCTGAGGCCAGTGCCAGCTCGAACCCGCCTGCGACGGCGAAGCCGTGCACCGCTGCGATCACCGGCACCGACACCTCCGCGATCGCGCTGCAGGCGGAGTGGAAGCTCGCGAACAGCTCACGGACCGCGTCGCCTCCCTGTGCGCGCAGCGCCTCCATTTCGTTGAAATCGCCGCCGGCGCAGAAGCTCGCGCCGGCGCCGCGGATCACGATCACGGCCGCCTCGTCGGCCGCCTCACGGATCGCTGCTTCAAGCGCACGTGACAGCGCGATCGTGATCGCATTGCGTGCCTGCGGGCGGTTGAGCGTGATCGTGGCGACGCCGCCGTCGAGCGCTCTCAGAACAATCTCTCCCTCCATCGGCTCTGCGATGCTAGCAGTCACCATGTCCAGACACAATGTAGAGTACGCGCTGTGAACGGAGCGACTCCTGAGCGGATCGGCGTTGTCGGCGCCGGCACGATGGGCGCCGGGATCGCCCAGCTCGCGGCCCAGTCGGGCGCGGCAACGGTCCTCTACGACACGGTGCCCGAGGGCCTCGAACGTGGCCTTCAGACGATCGAGAAGGGGCTCGCCCGGCAGCTCGAGCGCGGTCGGCTGAGCGCGGACGAGAGCGGTGCGATCCGCGCGCGGGTGACGGCGGTCTCGTCGCTGTCGGAGCTGGCGGGCTGTGGTCTCGTGATCGAGGCGGCGCCGGAGCGGCTCGATCTCAAGCTCGAACTGTTCGGTGAGCTGGCGGGGATCGTCGACGAGACCTGCGTGCTCGCGACGAACACGTCGTCGCTGTCGATCACCGAGATCGCCGCCGGCGATGCCGCATCCCGAACGCGTCGTCGGTCTGCACTTCTTCAACCCGGCTCCGGTGATGAAGCTCGTCGAGGTCGTCGCCGGCGCACGCCTCGGGCGCCGAGGCGCTGGCGACCGCACGCGCCGTCGGCGAGGCGATGGGCAAGCACGTGATCGACGCCGCAGACGTCGCCGGCTTCCTTGTCAACCGCTGCAACCGGCCGTATCTCGCTCGAGGGGCTGCGGCTGCTGGAGGAGCGGGTCGCCACGGCCGCGCAGATCGACCGGATCGCACGGCTCGAGGGTGGCTTTCGGATGGGCCCGTTCGAGCTGATGGACCTGATCGGGATCGAGACCAACCACGCTGTTGCCGAGAGCCTGTATCGGGCCAGTTTCGGTGAGCCGCGATACCGCCCCTCGGCGCTGCAGGCGCGGATGGTCGCGGCTGGTCGCCTCGGCCGCAAGACCGGTCGCGGCTGGTATGAGTACGGCGACGGGAGTGCACGTGCGGAGGATCCCGAGCCGTCGCAACGCGCCGGCGGCGACGGGCGCGCGGTGGCCGTGCTCGGCTCGTTGCCGGTCGCGGGCCTGCTGGCCGCTGCGGCTGCCGAGGCGGGGTTCGCGGTCGTAACCGAGGCGACCGACGATGCGTGGCTGACGCTCGTGTGCGGCAGTGGCTTTCAGGTACCGGGCAGACGGGCCCGGCTCCTCTACGACGGCTCGTTATCAGAGCGCGATCCGCAGGCCGCCGGCTTCCATGTCGTGGCGCCCTTGGGGCGGCTGCTCGAGGTGACCGCGACGCCGCGGAGCGACCCCGAGTCGGTATCGCGGTTGGCGGAGTTCGGTGCGGCGTTGGGGATGGTCGTCGAGCGGGTCGGCGACGCTCCCGGGCTCGTGATGGGGCGGGTCGTCGCGCAGCTGATCAACGAGGCGGCGCTACTGATCGGAGCCGGGAACGGCACTCCTTCGGATGTCGATGCGGGGCTGACGCTTGGGGTCAACCATCCGCGCGGACCGATCGCATGGGCCGCGGCGCTGGGAGCTGAGCACGTCGTCACGCTGCTCGACGCTTTGCGGCGCGAGCGCGGCGAGAAGTACCTGGTGGCGCCGCTGCTGCGTGCCGGCGGGCTCACGCCCCCGTGAACTTCGGCGGGCGCTTCTCCTTGAAGGCGTTGACGCCCTCGGCGTAGTCGGCTGTCGCCGCCTGGCGCTGCTGGAGGTCGGCGTCGAGCTCGAGCTTCGCCGCGAACGGCAGCTCGGCGCCGCGGTGCAGCGCCTCCTTCATGCTCGCCAATGCGACCGTCGGGCCAGTCGCGAGCTGGCTTGCGAGCGCGAGCGCTCGGGCGTCGAGTTCGGCGTCCGGGTGGACGAAGTTGAAGACGCCCCAGTCGAGCCCGCGCTCCGCCGTCAGCCGCTCGCCGAACATCGCCAGCTGCAGGGCCCGGGCAGGCCCGACCCGCTCGGCCAGGAGGTGGGTCGAGCCGGCGTCGGGGATCAGTCCGAGGTTCACGAACGGCAGCAGCAGGTAGGCCGACTCGGCGGCGACGATCAGGTCGCAGGCGAGCGCCAGCGGTGCTCCGAGCCCGGCGGCGGCCCCATGGATCTGGGCGATGACCGGTTTCGGCGCCGCTCTGATTGTCAGCACGATCGGGTTATAGATGGTGCGCAGCCGCGTGTGCAGGTCCGGGAGCCCGTCCGGCGTCAGCTCGCGCGGGACCTTCAGATCGGCGCCCGCGCAGAATGCGCGGCCGGCGCCAGCGATTCGGATGGTGCGCACCGCCGGGTCCGCTGACGCCGCTTGCAGCAGCTCGAGCAGCATCCGGCCCATCTCCGGAGTCCAGGCGTTCAGCTGCGCGGGGCGGTTCAGGAGGATGGTGCAGACGCCCTCGATGAGGGTTGAGAGGACGGGCTCTTCGGTCTGCACAGACATGGCGACTGAACACACTGTACACTCCTCGTCTGGACGATTGGCCGCCCGAGGAGAGCGCAGATGAGCACGTTACATACCACGTATCCCGACCCGGTCGGCGATCCGGCCGCCGCCCCGGACGCAGTGACGATGTGCGAAGCGTTTCAGGCGACCGCGGCGGTCGCGCCCGATGACATCGCGCTGACGGCGTCGGACGGCTCATTGGACGTCACGTGGGCCTCCTACGCGAGCCGGGTTCGGGCGATCGCCGCCGGCCTGGCCGTCCTCGGTGTGGGCCGTGGCGACACGGTGGGCCTGATGATGGGCAACCGGCCCGAGTTCAACATCGCTGACACAGCCGCGTTCCATCTCGGCGCGATCCCGTTCTCGATCTACAACACCTCCTCTCCGGAGCAGATCGCGCACCTGTTCGCCAACGCCGGCAACCGGGTCGTGATCGCCGAGGAGAAGTTCTTGGAGCGGATCCGCGCTGCGCGCGGTGACGGCGCCGAGCCGTCGACGGTTGTGTTGATCGATGGGTCTGCCGAGGGTTGCCTGACGCTGGCGGAGTGGAGAGCGGCGGAGCCGAGGACTTCGACTTCGAGGCTGCCTGGCGGGCCGTCCAGGCCGATGATGTGCTGACCTTGATCTACACGTCCGGGACCACCGGGCCGTCGAAGGGCGTCGAGCTGACCCACGCGTCGATGCTTGCGCAGTGCCGCGCGGTCGCCGCGGTCCTGCCGGTGCGTCGCGGCGCCTCGATGACGTCCTATCTGCCGCATGCGCATGCGGCCGACCGCTGGTCCTCGCACTACAACTCGATCGTCTATGGGGTGCAGGTCGTCAACGTCGCCGACCCGACCTCGATCGGAGCGGTGCTGGGACGGCTGCATCCAGGTGTCTGGGGCGCTGTTCCCCGCGTTCTCGAGAAGCTGACCGCCGCGCTGGGCGCGGCGATCGACTCCGATCCCGACGAGGCCCGTCGTGCCGGCGTCCGCGCCGCGATCGATACCGGGATTGAGAAGGTCCGGCTCGAGCAGGCCGGCACCGACGTGCCCGAGGATCTGCTGGCGCGGTGGCGCGAGCTCGATCAGAAGGTGCTCTCTGCGCTGCGACTGCGCCTTGGCCTCGACCGGGTGGAATGGCTGATCATCGGTGCGGCGCCGCTGCCGCCGCCACGTCCAAGAGTTCCTGATGGGCATCGGGCTACCGATCGGTCGAGCTGTACGGGATGTCCGAGTGCTCCTGCTGCGTGACGACCTGTCACCCGAGCGAGACGGTGATTCGGCACCGTCGGCAAGGCGCTGCCGGGCGATGGAGCTGCGCGCTCGCGGAGGATGGCGAGCTGCTGCTCCGCGGGCCGACATCGTCGATGCGCGGCTACCGCGATCGAGCCGGCGAAGACGGCGGAGGCGATCGACGCCGACGGCTGGGTCCACACCGGCGACATCGCCACGATCGACGAGCAGGGCTACGTCCGGATCGTCGATCGCAAGAAGGAGCTGATCATCAACTCCGCGCGGCAAGAACATGTCGCCGCTGGCGATCGAGGCCGAGCTCAAGCTCGGCAGCCCGCTGATCGGACAGGCGATCGCGATCGGCGACGCGCCGCCCATACAACGTCGCGCTGCTGGTCCTCGACCCCGACGCGGCGCGGGCCTTTGCGGCGCGCCACGGATTGCCCGCCGGAGACCTCGGCACGCTCGCCTCGAACCCCCTGGTCGTGGCCGAGGTCGCCGCCGGTGTCGAGCGCGCCAATGCCCGGCTCTCACGGATCGAGCAGATCAAGCGCTACGAGCTGCTCGGCTCCGAGTGGATGCCGGGGGGCGATGAGCTGACCCCGACGATGAAACTGAAGCGCAAGCCGATCGCGGAGAAGTATGAGACCGTGATCGAGCAGCTGTATCGCTGAACGCTGGACGGTTACCGGGGCGCGTGTCGCACCCGGTCGCCGGTGGGGTCATACAGCGGGTCCTCGACGACGGTCGCGCGGACCCACTCGGCGAACAGCGAGATCTCGACGGTGTCACCGATGCCGATCGTGACGGGGAGGTAGGCGTAGGCGATGCTCCTGTCGAGGCGGTAGCCGTAGCCCGCGCTCGTCACCGAGCCGATGATCTCGCCGCCGCCGTGAAGGCGGCGCACAGCCTCATTGCCGAGGCACACGGATGAGGGCTGATCGAGCACGAGCGCTCGCAGTCGAATCCCTGCCTCGCCGGCGGACAGCAGCGCCTCTCTGCCGATGAAGCCCTCGCGGTCAAGCTGCACGGCGAATCCGAGACCGGCCTGCAACGGATTGGTCTCGGGCGTCACGTCCGTTCCCCATACGCGATACCCCTTCTCCAACCGCAGCGCGTCGAGGGCGCGATATCCGGCCGCGCGGCCGCCGACCGCCTCCACGCCCGGCCACAATGCATCCCACAGCGCCAGCCCGTACTCGGCCGGGCAGTGCAGCTCGAAGCCGTATTCGCCGACGAACGTGACGCGTTGGAGCAGAACAGGCACGCCGGCGACGGTCGTCCAGAACGCCTTGAGGAAGCCGAGCGGGGCCAGTGTTTCGGGTGCGTCACACAGCGGGCCGAGCACATCGAATGCGCGCGGTCCCCAGAGGCAGTAGCAGGCCTCGGTGCCGCTGATGTCGATCACCTCGACCCGGTCCGCGGACGCCGCATCACCGGATGCCGGGTGGCCAGCGGCCGCGCGGATCCACTCGCGGTCACGCCGCGGCGACGCGGTGCCGGTGACCAGCCGGAACTCATCAACGCCAACCCGGGTGACAGTGATATCCGCCTCGATCCCGCCACGCGGGTTGAGCATCTGCGTGTAGACAACGCTGCCGACCGGCTTGTCGATCCGGCCCGCGCAGACGCGCAGCAGCAGCGCCAGGGCACCGGGTCCGCGCACCGACAGCTTTCCGAACGAGGTCTGATCGAACAGTCCGACGGCATCGCGCACGGCGAGGCACTCCGCGGCGATCGCGTCTGACCAGAACCGCCCGGCCCAGCCGGTGGGCTGCAACGCCGGCAGCGCCCGCTCGTTGGCCACGAACCAGTCCGCTCGCTCCCAGCCGGACTTCTCCGAGAATCGCGCGCCGAGCGCGTCCAGCCGCTGGTAGGCGGGGGAGACGCGCAGCGGCCGGCCGGCGTCGTGCACCTCACCCGGGTAGGAAATGTCGTAGTACCGCGAGTACCCGTCGAGCGCTCGGACCCGGGCGTAGTGAGCGGAGGCGTACTGACGCCCGAAGCGGCGGATGTCCATCGCGCTGACGTCCCACTCGGGCTGCCCGCCGACGATCCACTCGGCGATCGCCTTACCAACACCACCTGCCGCCGCGATCCCGTGCACGCAGAAACCGGCGGCGACCCAGAGCCCGCGCACAGGGGTCTCGCCGAGGATGAATTCGCCATCCGGCGTGAACGCCTCGGGGCCGCAGATGAATCGCGGCGGTTCCATCCCCCGCAACGCCGGCACCAGGGCCTGGGCGCCGGTCCATGACTCGGCGAACCGCGAACGGTCCTCCGTGTAGAGCGTGCGGGGCGACTGAAGGACATTCTCAGAGGGCTCGATCAACGGTGAGCGGGCGTATCCGCCGACGAGCCAGCCGCCGTCCTTCGGACGGAAGTACACGATCCGGTCGGGATCGCGCACCGTTGGCGTCGCTGCGCTGACCCCGTCGAGGGGGCCGGTCAGCGCATACTGGTGGCGCATCGGCACGACCGGGATCGCAACGCTGGCCATCCCGCCGATCAGCCCGGCACCGGCGCCGGCCGCGTTGACCACAACGTCGCACGCGATCTCCCCGACCGATGTCGAGACGCCGCGAACCCGGCCCGAGTCGGCGTTGATGCCGGTGACGTGGACGCCTTCGTAGACCTGGAACCGACCCTCAGTGATCAGCGCGGCGATCAGGTCCTCCGGCTCGAGGTATCCGTCGCCCGGGATCCACGCCGCCGACCGGATCGGATCAGGGTGCAGCAGCGGCACCAGGTCAACCGATTCCGACGGGCCGACAAGCTCGAGGTCGAGCCCGGCTGCCAGCGCCATGTCACGCGCGCGGCGCAGCTCGAACTCCCGCTCGGCGCCCGCGGCGATCCGCAGCCCGCCGACCCGGCTGTAGACACCGAGCGAGGCGTACAACCGCGTCGAGTACATGATCATCCGCGTCTGCGACAGCGACGAGCGCAACTGTCCGACGAACCCGGCGGAGTGCCAGCTGGTCCCGTCCCCGGGCGCGTGCTGCTCGATCACGACGACATCGGACCAACCGAGCGACGCGAGGTGATAGGCAACGCTGCAGCCGGCAACGCCGGCACCGATCACGACCGCGCGAGCCTGTGCGGGAACGCCGTCCACGGGGCCGGATCATATGCGGGGCGTGGACCGGCTCACCACCGGGGCGGTTTCCTCTAACCTACACGCCTGTCGGTACAGGGATAACGGGAGTGGGAGAACAAGGATGAGAGCGTTTTCGTCGACTGGGCGGTCACTGATCGTCGCTGTGGGCACCGTCGCGGCGGTAATGGTCGCCGGCCCAACGGGGCCGGCATTTGCAACGAGTCCGTCACCGGCACCGGGTGCGCCCGCCGTCGAGTCCGCTCCCTCGAGCCTGACCGGCCTCTCACCGGACGCTGCCGCAGAGCGTGATCACCGCGAGCGCCGCGAAGAGCAACTGGAAGCCTGAGAACGCGATCTACGGCACGGCGTCGAAGAACGACATCGCGATGACGGGCGCCGGCGGCACGACGATCCGCGTCAACGAGATCTATCCGACGACTGGCCAGCGGCAAGCCGGCCACGGCAAGTTCCCGGTCGTGATGACGATGACGCCGTACGGCAAGGGCAGGGCGGCTCCAGCGAGGTCGGCTCTGCGCAGGCATCGGGCGGCGGCCGCGTCACCGGCGGCGCCGACAATTACCTGGTCGAGCGCGGCTACATCAACGTCGTCGAGGACGTCCGCGGCACCGGCGACTCCAGCGGCAGCTGGGGCCTGTTCGACCCGATCCAGACAAGGACGCGATCAAGGTCCTGGACTGGGCGGCCAAGCTGCCGAACTCGACGGCCGGGTCGGCACCTACGGCCCGTCGTACCTCGGCATCGACCAGATGCTGCTCGCCGGCGCGGTCGGCAAGCACTCGCCCCTGAAGGCGATCTTCCCGATGGTCTCCGCCAACGATATCTACCGCGACACCTCGTTCATGGGCGGGATGCTCGACATCGAGTTCGGCGATGGCCTACCTCGGGCTGACCGGCGGCGCTCAACACGGCAACCCGGTCACCGACTCGACCAGCGACACCACGATGCTGTCGGACCTGCCGTCGATCGAGGCCGACCACGCCAACGGTGCTCGCCACCTACCACGTCGGGCTCACCGCCGGGATCCTCGGCGGCGGTGACGAGGCGTACGACGGCAGGAGTACTGGAAGGCGCGCGCGCCGCAGACGATCGATCGACAGCATCGTCGCCAACAAGATTCCGGCGTTCCTGGTCGGCGGCGAGTTCGACATCTTCCAGCACGGCGAGCCGCTCAACTTCGCCGAGCTGCAGAACGCCTGGGACGGCCGCAGCGTCACGCCGCCGATGAAGCCGAACCAGAAGACGACCGGCCGTTACCAGCTGATCGACGGGCCGTGGGAGCACATCAACGGCTCGAGCGTTGACGTCAACCCGCTCGAGCTCGAGTGGTTCGATACGTGGCTGAAGGGCGAGTAGACCGGGATGGCGCGGACCAAGACGCCGCTCCACTACTACGACCTCGGCACCGGTCAATTCGACGAGACCTCCACGTATCCGTTCACCGGCGCGAACCCGACGACGCTGTACTTCGGCCCCGACGGTGGCCTCAATCCCACCGCGCCGACGAGCGCTGCCTCCGACACGCTGCTGTTCAGCCCAGTCGGCAACATCTGCGACCGCTCGGTCGACCAGTGGTCGATGGGCGGTTCCGTCGATCGTCGCCTCCGAGGCCGGCCTGCTGGCGCCGTGCATCGAAAACGACTCCTCGGACAACGGTCCTGCGCAACAGACGTACACGAGTCGCCCTTCACCCAGAACGAGACGCTCGCCGGCCCGATCGTCCGCGACCGTCTACATGAGCGCGAACACGACCGACACCTCGCTGATCGCCGAGGTGCAGGAGGTGACGCCGAACGGCAGCGCCTTCCCGCTCACCGAGGGCGCGCTCGACGGCTCATTGCGTGCGGTCGATCCGAGCCGCTCGTGGACCCAGAACGGCGTCTCACTGATGCCGTATCACCCATACACCCAGGCCTCCGCGCAGCCGGTCGCGCCGGGTCAGACGACTGAGTACCAGATCGAGATCTTCCCGACGCTTGACACGATCGCGAAGGGGGACCGGCTGCGGGTGACGATCTCGACGGCGGACACTCCGCACCTGACCCCGGTGCCGGGCAATCTCGAGAAGATGCTCGGTGGCGTGTACACGATCGACCGCTCGCCGACAGCCCCGTCATCACTGAACGTGGACCTCGTCAAGTAGCGGCCCGCTAGCCTCAGTCGCTTATGCGAAGGAGGCTCAGATGGATGCTGTGACGATGACCGAGGTTGAGCTGGGCAAGCTCCGTGAGGAGCTGAACGAGCTCGAGGGTGGTGCCCGCAGCGCGATCGCGCAGCGGATCAAGACCGCACGCGAGTGGGGCGACCTCAAGGAAAACGGCGAATACCACGCCGCCAAGGAGGCCCAGGCGCACCTCGAGACGAGGATCCTGCGGCTGCGCGAGCAGCTTCGCTCAGCGGTGATCGTCGAGGGGGGCGGCGTCGATGTGGTCGCCCACGCAGCGACCGTCGAGGTGACCGATCTCGGGACCGACGGCAAGGTGACCTACAAGATCGTCTCGCCGCTCGACGCGAAGGCGAGCGAGGGCAAGATCTCGATGCAGTCGCCGATCGCGCAGGCGCTGATCGGCAAGAAGATCGGTGACGTCGCAGAAGTGGAGACGCCGAAGGGCACGCGTCGGCTGCGGGTCGACGCGATCTCCTGACTCACCGCCGGAGCGCTGCAAGCACCGTCTGGGCCGCGTTGTGGCCCGGGATGCCGCTGACCCCGCCGCCGCGGCGGGCCCCGGCGCCCGCCAGCCATACGTTCGGGCGCTCGGTTTCGACGCCCCAGGCGCCGCGGTCGCCGTCCTCGGCGTATGGCCATTGGAGGTCGCGGTGGAAGATGTTGCCGGCGGGCAGGCCGAGTTCGTGCTCGAGCTCGATCGGGGTGTGTGCCTCGAGGCAGGGGCGGCCGTCGGCGTCTTGGAGCAGACACGCCTCGATCGGCTCGGCGAGGACGCTGTTGATCGAGCGCAGCGTTGCGGCGACGGCCTGCTGCTTGGCGTTCGGGTCGTCTCGGAACAGCCGCGCGGGAAGGTGCAGCGCGAACACAGTCAGCGTCTGCGCGCCCTGCGCCCGGAGCTCGGGGCCGAGGATCGTGGGGTCGGTGAGCGAGTGGCAGTACGCCTCGCAAGGGACCGGGTCCGGGATCTGCCCGGCCGCTGCCTGGAGGTAGGCGGTCTGCAGCTGAGAGTAGGACTCGTTGACGTGAAAGGTGCCGGCAAACGCCAGCTCGGGACGGGTCCCATCCGCGAGCCTCGGCAGGCGACCCAGCAGCAGGTTGAGCTTCAGCTGTGACCCCTCGGGGGCGGGCGCAGGCGCGGGGTCGCTCTGGAGCCGGGCCAGCGTTGCCGGGGCGATCGCGGCGAGCAGATGAGTGGCGGCATACTCGCGCTGGGCGCAGCGGACGATCGCGGTGGCGCCGTCGCTGTCGATTGCGGTCACCTCGGTGCTGGTTCGGATATCGACTCCTGCGGCGAGCGCCGCGTCCAGCAGCGCCATTGTGAGCGCGCCCATGCCGCCGACGGGGACATCCCATGACCCGCCGATCACGTGGTAGAGGAAGCAGCGGTTCTGTTGCAGGCTCGGGTCCTCGAGCGAGGCGAACGTGCCGATCAGTGCGTCGGTGGCGGCGATGCCCCGCTGGAGATCATCGTCGATCGTGGCGGTCAACAGCTCACTGAGTGGGCGTTCGAAGATCGACTCCCAAGCGTCATCGTCGTTGACCCGCTGCTTCAGCTCCGCGTGCGTGGGAAGCCGTTGCAGCATTGTCGGGAACACGGCCCGGGCGATGGTGTCGGTGAGGTGGTAGAGGGCTTGGACGCCGCGCTGCTCCGGATACGACGCCGTCGGGCGGCGCGTCAGCTCGATGCGCGGCGCGAGCGCGTGCAGCAGCTCGCGCGGGAACAGGCTGACGAGATACGAGTACCGCGAGAGCCGGGCGTCATGGCCCGAGAAGACCCGTTCAGAGACGGCCGCCCCGCCGGTCCGGGGCTGCTGCTCGAGCACGAGCACCCGTTTGCCCGCACGGGCCAGCAGCGTTGCCGCGACAAGTCCGTTGTGCCCGGCTCCGACCACGATTGCGTCGTGTTTGACCATTGATGTTTAGTGTCACGCTAATGGAGGAGATTGCGATCCGCGGTGAGGTGATCCGGCTCGGGCAGTTGTTGAAGCTGGCGGGCGTGATCGGCTCAGGTGCGGAGGCGAAAGCACTGCTGGCCGACGGCGTCGTGCAGGTCAACGGCGAGGTCGAGCAGCGCCGTGGCCGTCAGTTGCATCCCGAGGACGTCGTGTTCGTTGGTGACCTGGTGATCCGGGTCACCGCAGCAGCGCGCTGACCCGCTGCACCGCGGCCGCCGGACTGCTGAGCACCGGGATGCCCAGGTCGCCGAGAGCCAATGCCGCCGGAGCCATGCTCGCCTGGGCCAGGACGATCACGTCGACACCAGGCGCGAGCCGCCGGCCACACCCACTGATTGACGTGAGATAACCCTCGATGTCGCCGGCCTCGAACAGCGCCCACGCGTCGAGGCACGGTGCAACGACGACGGAGGCCGCGGTTCCAGCCGCGGCGATGCACTCGTCGAGCAGTGCGAACGTCGGCGCGGCGGTCGACTCGACCGCGTAGACCACCCCGATCAGTCCTCCAATCGATGCGGCTCGCTCGGCCATCGGACGGTCGACACGGATGATCGGAAGCCCAAGACCTGACGCCTCTGCCTCCGCGAGCCCGCCGAGGGTGGAACAGGTGCAGACGATCATCGCCACGTCCTGCTCGCAGAGGTCGGTGAGCCGCCGCCGGACGCGTTCGTTCAGTTCCGGCGTCACCCCGCGCGTGACCGCCTCGGTCAGCAGCGCCTCATCGACGACGTGGACGCCCGTGACCGCGGGACCCGCCTCCGCCAGCAGCCGGTCAAAGGTGGCCTCATGGACAGCGGCCGTATGGAGGAATCCGACCTTCCGCACAGACCCTGCATTGTCCCGGCTGACGTGTGCCCGAGTCGGTGTGATCGCCGACGTCGCAGCGGGGACCTCGCCTGGACGGGCAGCGCCGGGGTATTCTCGAAATGCGTCGGCGTGGGCTGGCCAAGGTAGAGAGGGAGGCTGAAGGGATGTACCGACCCATGTTGCGCTCAGGGCTCGCCGTCGCGATCGCGGCACTTGTGTTCGGGCTGAGTCCGGCCGCGTTCGCTCAGGCGTCGCATCCGGCGCAGAAGGCGTGTCAGCTTCCCGCTGCGACCACCGCCTTTGGTACGGCCACACCCGCCCAGGAGGACCTCAATGCCGCGCAGCTGAATGGTGCCGTGGACCTGCTCAGCACCCGGCTGCGTCTCTCGGTCCAGGTCTTTCGTAACAACTGCCTCGTTGGCACCGACCCTCTGAATGCCCTGACGGACTCGGTCCACAACAACCTGTGGAGCGTGACCAAGTCGGTCGTCTCTTTGCTGACCGGCATCGCAATCGGCGAGCACAAGCTCAGCCTGACGGCTCACATCGGGCGCTATCTGCCGACCGGGAGCGGGTGGGGTGACGCCGCTCACCGGGCGATCACCGTGCGTGACCTGCTGACTCAGACCGGCGGTCTGCGCCAGTCGATCCTTGCCGAGGCGGGAACGCTTGGGGTCGACCCCAGCCAGGCGCAGGAGGAGCTCGCTCAACCGTTCGTGTACCCGGCCGGCACACACTTCCAGTACTCCCAGCTCGGCCCGGCGCTGCTCGCCGAGGTCGTCCAACGGGCCGTCGGAGAGGATCTCGGCACATTCGCCCAGCAGCATCTGTTCACGCGGATCGGAATCACCGCCGGGAGCTACTTCTGGCTGCGTGACCGTTCGGGCCTGCCGTACGGCTATTCGAATCTATTTCTCACCCCGTTGCAACTGAGCCGTCTCGGGTTGTTGATGAGCAACCGCGGACGGTGGGACGGACAGCAGGTCGTGCCCGCCGCCTACATCGAAGCCGTCGGCCGGCCTGATGCCACGAACGGCTGCTATGGACTGCTGTTCTGGACAAACGCCGGCGAGCCATGTACCGGCGCCGACATCCCGGACGCCCAGACACTCGACCGCCGCGCGATTCCACCGTTGCCTTCCAGCGCCTACGAGATGAACGGCACCGGCGGT
Source organism: uncultured Conexibacteraceae bacterium (assembly GCA_963778315.1). Taxonomy (GTDB): domain Bacteria; phylum Actinomycetota; class Thermoleophilia; order Solirubrobacterales; family Solirubrobacteraceae; genus Palsa-465. The sequence continues at coordinate 569,998 of CAVZTZ010000003.1, forward strand.
CAGCTCGTGGTGATGATCCCGAGCCTGCACATGACGGTCGTCACCACCGGGTACTTCGGCAGCCTCTCGCTCGACCCGCCCGTCCTGCTGGGAGCCTCTCCCGACGAGATGCAGTGGACGTTCTTCCGGGCGCTCATGTCTGCCGTCGAGGACGTCCACGTCCCCGATCCCGGACCCTACAGCGGTGATCCGCTCGATCTCGACGTCAATCCGGACAACTACGCCGATCCCCAGGTGCTGGCCACCGACATGCTCACGAATCCGAGCTGCAACGTCGTCTTCTGCGACGGGACGGTGCCGACGGTGGGCCTGATCGACGATGTCGAATCGGTCGACGGTCTGCTCTAGTGTCGCGAGACGCTTCTCACGAATATCCGACTCACGACGCCAGCTGCCCTCAGATCATCTCGGCGATCAACGCCGCCGCCCGCGCGGCCCCGTCGGACTGCACGGGGCGGTAGTCGATCTCACGCCCGAGCTCGGACGCAATCGCTGCGGCGATCACATCCGGGGGCGACTCATCGAACTCCATCCGCCGGCCCGCGCCATAGCGACAGAGCCGGTGGTGAACGTGGAAGTTCTGCTCGAAGTGATGCTTGAGCGGGAAGTAGATGAACGGCCGCCGGGCGGCTGTCAGCTCCATCGCCGTGGTGAGCCCCCCCTGGACGACGGCGAGGTCGCAAGCCGCCAGATGCTGGTAGAGGTCGGGAACGTATGAGCGGACCTCGAGACCCTCCTGCCTGGGGAGTGACTCTGGGTCGATGCGCGGGCCAGCGACGGCGATCATCCGCAGCTCCGGAACGAGGCGCTTCGCCTCGGGAAAGCTCGCGATCACGCGTCGGAGGAGCTCACCGCCGACGCCCGAGCCGCCGACCGTCACGATGCATACGCGCTCGTCGGGGCGGTAGCCGAGTTCGCTGCGCAGCGCTGCACGATCGGCGAACGCCGCTGGATCGATGCCGGTGACGTAGCCGGCAAAGCTGTAGTGCTGTTCGGTCCAGTTCCGGATGTCGGGCAGCTCAGGTCCGAATCGCTCAGCGACGATGTCGTCGGGATCCCCGACGAACACGGCGCGATCGCGAACGCGCGGGAAGCGCGCGATCTGCCCGATCATCTCGGCGTTGTAGTCGGCGGTGAGCAACTCCTCGCGCGCGCCCCCCTCCCGCATCGGCAACCAGCCGACGAAGTCGGTCAGCCAGACGTAGGCGGCCGTCTTCAGCTCTGGGTTCTCGTGCAGGAAGTAGTCGAGCTCCCACGCTTCGTCGCCGATCCACAGGTCATACGGCTGGGCCGTGACGACGTCATGGAAGACCATGAAGTTCGCGACCAGAATCTCGTCCATCCGCCGGATCGCCTGGAAGGCGTGCAGGTCATGCTCCGCCGACTCGGACTCGATGTGCCCAGACTCGTTCGCGAGCTCAGCGCTCGCTGGATGAATGCGCTCGCCGTGGGCCTCGAGCACCTTCGTGACCGGGTGCTGGGCGAGCCAGTCGATCTCGAGGTCGGGGTGCAGTTTGCGCAGTTCGTCGGCGATCGCAACGTCACGCTGCGCGTGACCCAGGCCGATCGGCGAGGAGACGTACAACGCCCGCCGCCGGCGCGCGCGCGTTCGGGTCCAGGCCGAGGTTGGCCGTCTGGGGCCACTGGCGAATTCGCGCATCAGCAGGTTGACCTTGACCGGATCGCGGGCGTTGGGGATGTGCCCCGAGCCGCGCAGGGTGACCAGCTGACCACCCGTGACCCTGGCGAGCTCCGCGCCTTGCGCGTGCGGGCGGACGAGATCCTCGTCGCCGTGGAGCACCAGCGTCGGGCACTGAACGCGGGCGCACGTGTCCCTGAAGCTCTCGGTCCGGCAGGCGAGCCCGATCCCTCGAGTGGCGTCGGCGAGCGTCTCCGGATCGGTCTCGAGCGCCCAGCCGACGCAGTCCTCGATCTGCTTGCTGGAGTGCGGCTCGGTGAAGCATTTCGCGAAGAAGAACTCGAGGAAGCCGAGATAGTCCCGCCGCCAGTAGTGACTGTTGTACTTGGCCCAGTCCTCCTCCGCCACCAGCGACTCGTCGAACGCATGCACATCCCGCTCCGGGTGGCCGGGCGCGAGGCCGACCGCGGGTCCGATGTACACGACGCTGTCGACACGCTCCGGGTGCTCGGCGGCCAGGATCGTGGCCCACAGCGCACCGCAGGAGAGTGCGGCCAGCACCGTCCGGTCGGTGGCGGTCGCGTCCAGGACGGCGAGCGCGTCGGCGGCAAACACGTCCGGGGTGTACGCCGCAGCGCCGGTGGGCCGGTCGGAGCGGCCGTTGCCACGGCCGTCGAAGGTCACGACCCGGAAGTGGCGAGCCAGGTAGGGAATCTGCGCCTTCCAGAAGCGGGAATGGACGATCGACCACGTCGGCAGCAGGAAGATGGTCGGCTCGCCTGACCCGTACACCTCGTAGAACACGCGCACGCCGTCGCGCTCGGCGTAACCGGTGAGGTCCGGATACCGGGCTCGGGTCTGCTCTCGGCGTCGGGCGCCCGCGAGATTCGCGGGCGCCACGGTCTGGTCAGAGGTGGTCGTCACGGGCGCGCTTCGAACACCAGGTTGAACGGTGTCTCGGCCACGCGGCGGAACCGGGTAAGACCACCGGTCTCGACGACGTCGCGGATCCGCGCCTCGCCTGCCTGGGCACCGAGCGCCAGCCCGACCTCCTGGGACAGGGACGCGGGCGTGCACAGCAGCGTCGAGAAGCCGTAATACGCGCGGCCGACCGGGTTGAGGTTGTCCTCGACGCGGTCACCGGCGTTCGGCTCGACGACCATCCAGGTGCCGTCCGGCTTGAGCGTCGAGCGCACATGGCGCGCAGCGCTGACCGGGTCGCCCATGTCATGCAGGCAGTCGAACATCGTCACGAGGTCGTAGCCGGAGCCGCTGTAACCCGCCGCTGGCGAGATCTGGAAGCTGACGCGGTCAGCGACCCCCGCCTCCTCCGCCCGCCGCCGCGCGGTCTCGATCGAGCCGTCGTGATAGTCGGAGCCCACGAACGTCGAGTTCGGGAACGCACGGGCCATCAGGATCGTCGATGCACCGTGGCCGCAGCCCACGTCAGCGACCAGCGCGCCCCGTTCAAGTCGTTCGACGACGCCGTCGAGGGCCGGCAGCCACTCGGCCACCAGGTGGGCGTTATAGCCGGGCCGGAAGAAGCGTTCGCAGCCCTCATGCACGTCGTGCACGTGCTCGTGCCAGCCGAGCCCGTCGCCTGCACGCATCTTCTCTGCGATCCTCGGCGAGTCGATCACGGATCCGAGCGCGATCTGGAAGAACCCCGGCAGGTAAGCGGGGCTCGTCGCATCGGTGAGCGCCACCGCCTGCTCGGGCGGCAGTGTGTAGTGCCCGCTGTCCGGCTCGTAGGCGACGAAGCCACCCGCCGCCTGCGCGTTCAGCCATTCACGCACGTAGCGCTCCGCGGTACCGGTGCGCTCGGCGAGCTCTCCCGGGGACAAGCCGCCAGTGCCGGCAAGCGCGCGGTAGAGCCCGAGCTTGTCGCCCATCACGACCAGCGCGGCGTTGAGCGTTGCGCCGACCTCGTCGACCGCTCGGAACACGAACTGCATCAGCTTGTCGCCGTCGACCTCGACCTCAGTGGTTGCGCCCATCTGACAGTCCTCCTCGATTGGATAACGCGGCGACCGTATGACGCCGAGAGCGCAGTTCGCTTCCGGGGGCCACCTAGTCTTTCCCGCCTGAGGGACCGGTGCAAGACAATTATGTGATGCTCGTGGGCCGCGACCGTGAGCGAGGGGCCATCGAGCGCGTGCTCGAGCGCGCGCGGTCGGGCACGAGCGCGACGCTGGCCCTGATCGGCGAGCCGGGAATCGGCAAGACCGCGCTGCTCCAGCATGCCGAGGGCCGAGCGGGCGGAATGCAACTGCTCCGGGCCCGCGGTGTCGAGTCCGAGGCGCAGATCCCGTTCGCGTCGCTTCTCGAGCTGCTGCGTCCGGCGCTCGGAGTGCTCGACCGGATCCCGGAGCCGCAGGCGATCGCGCTTCAGGGTGCCCTCGCGCTGAGGCCGGCCCAGGCTCAGGAGCGGTTCGCGGTCGGCGCCGCAACGCTGAGCCTCCTTGCCACGTACGCCGAGCAGGGCGCAGTCGCGGTGTTGGTCGACGACGCACAATGGCTCGACGGCCCCAGCGCCGAGGCGATGCGGTTCGCATTCAGACGGCTGGTGGCTGATCCGATCGCGGTCCTGGTCGCCGTTCGTGAGGGCGAGCCCTCGCTGCTCGATGGCGCCGATCTGCCGACGGTCCGGATCGAGGGCCTCAGCCGCGAGGACGCCGCCTTGCTACTGGACTGGCTCGCGCCCGATGCGGCCGAGCGGCTGCACAACGCCACCGCCGGCAATCCGCTCGGGCTGATCGAGCTCGGCGGTGCGTTCGATGAGCTCGCGCTCGCACCCGACGGAGCCCCGGTCCTCGTCTCCGCGAGGATCTCTCGCGAGTTCCTGCGCCGCTTGGGTGGCCTCGACGCGGGCGAGCGAGGAGCGCTGCTCCTCCTGGCCACCAGCGACAGCGGCGACCTCGCACTACTGGAACGCGCATCGCACAAGCTGGGCGTTGAACTCGCTGCGCTTGCGGCCGCCGAAGACGCTGGTCTCGTGTCCCTGCGGGCTGGGGCGGTGGAGTTCCGTCATCCGCTGGTGCGCTCGGCGGTCTATGCCGGTGCGCGCCCCGAGGAGCGCCGGGCAACGCACCGAGCACTGGCCTCAGCGCTGCCCGATCGCGATGTAGACCGGCGGGCCTGGCACCTGGCGTCAGCCGCCACCGGGATTGACGAGCAGGCCTCGGCCGCACTCGAGCAGGCCGGGACCCGGGCCCGCGATCGGAGCGCGTACGCAACGGCCGCGCTCGCGTTTGAGCGGGCTGGGAGGCTTGCGACCGACGGCGAGCGCCGCGCTCGGCTGGTTTTCGCCGCCGCCCAGCAGACGTGGCACGCCGGGTTCGTGTCCCGAGCGGTGGCGCTGCTGGACGAGGCCCGCGCCGCGACCGGCGAGCGCATGCTCCGCCTCGAAATCGATGAGCTGGCCGGTCACATCGCGACCCGCCAGGGGCCCGTGATGCGCGGTCACGCGATCCTCACCGCTGCGGCCGAGCACGCCGAGCCCGAACGTGCGATCGCGATGCTGGCCGAGGCCACCGGTGCCTGCTTCTACGCCGGCAACCCTGTTGAGATGCTCGTCGCCGCCGAGCGAGCCTCGGGCCTTGTGGCGGCCGGTGCGCCGGCGCGCACGCGGTTCCTGGCTGCGATCGCGATCGGGATCGCCCGCGTCGTCGGCGGCAACGCCGCCGCCGGCTCGGAGGCGATCCAGGAGGCGGTCACCCTCGCCGACGCATCGCCCGAACTGCGCAGCGATCTGCAGCTGGTTCCATGGCTCGCGATCGCGCCGATCTTCCTTCGCGAGGCCGGCACCGGCCGCGTGCTGCTCGACCGCGCGCTCGAGGTGGCGCGGGAGCGCTCGGCGGTCGGGGCGCTGCCGCTGGTCCTCGACCTGATCGCGCTTGACCACGCCACCACTGACCGCTGGGCGCTCGCCGAGGCCACCTATCTGGAGGCGATCGCGCTCGCCCGCGAGACTGGTCAGCAGACGGACCTCGCGTTTGGGCTTTCGGGACTCGCGCGTCTCCAAGCCCGCCGCGGACCCGCCGCCGAGTGCCGAGCCAGCGTCGCCGAGGCGCTTGCGCTCTGCGATCGTCTTGGAACGCGCCTGCACGAGGTGTGGGCGCTCGAGGCGCTCGGCATGCTCGAGCTGGGTCTCGGTCAAGCGCAGTCCGCGATCGAGAATCTGACACGCCAACAGCAGCTGGTCGACGAGCTGGGCATCACCGACCCCGATCTGTCGCCGGCGCCGGAGCTGATCGACGCATGCTGCCGGCTGGGCCGCGCCGAGCAGGCACGGGCGCTCGCCGATGCGTTCACTGCTGCCGCGGAGGCCAAGGGTCAGCCCTGGTCGATCGCCCGCGCGCTGCGCGGCCAGGGGCTCGTCGCCTCCGATGGCCAGTTCGCCTGCACCTTTGAGCAGGCTCTTGCACAGCACGCCGACACGCCGGACGTGTTTGAGCAGGCGCGTACGCAACTCGCCTACGGGGAGCGACTCCGCCGCGCACGCAACCGCAAGCTGGCGCGTGAGCAGCTGCGCGCCGCCCTTGAGACGTTCGAGCTCCTGGATGCCCGTCTGTGGATCGATCGTGCGCGTGCTGAGCTCGCAGCGACCGGCGAGACGCTGCGGCGCCGAGACCCGAGCACGATCGACGAGCTGACGCCGCAAGAACTGCAAATCGCGATCCTGCTGACCAGCGGAAAGACGACCCGGGAGGCAGCCGCGGCGATGTTCCTCAGCCCCAAGACGATCGAGTACCACCTGCGCCACGTGTATCTGAAGCTCGACATCCACTCACGGGACGAGCTCGCGCGAGCGCTCCCGGGGTGATCGTGCTGGGGTATCTGTCGGCGGATCGTCAGCGGGCTCGCATCAGCCGATGAGTCCGATCCGCATTGCTTTGGCAACGGCCCCAGCGCGAGTCCGCACGTCGAGCTTCTCGTAGATGTTCTTGAAATGCGAATTGACAGTGGCAGGACTCAGGACGAGCTGCTGCGCGAGCGCCGGACCACTGAGCCCGTTGGCGGCGAGCACCAGCACCTCGATCTCCCGAGGGGTGAGCCGCGCGGCTGCGCCACTGGGAGCGTCGTGAATCGGCTCCAGCTCGTGATTGGGCCAGCTGGCAGGCGCAAACGCGATCAGGTGGCGTCCAGGCAGCACGCGCGCAACGCCGCAGTAGATGATGTGGAGACAGCTGCCGTCGGATCCGGCCATCACGTAGCGTCCAACGACGCAGCCTGCATCGAGCAGGCGGGCCCAGGCCTGCAGCATCTCGTCAAGCCGTCCCGGGCTGGCAAGATCGTCCGTGGACAGGGTGCGGAGCTCGGCAAGACTGAGCCGGAGCGTCAGCCGGGCTGCACGATTCGCCGCGACAAAGCGTCGTCTGGCGTCGATGATCGCCATTGGTACGTGGCGGTCCTCGAGGATCCGCGTGACTGCATCGAAGTCGCCGCGTGCATTGAGCACGGCCTCTGCGGCCGCCCCAACGCTCCGCGGGACGAGGCAATCCTCGGCTGCATTCATTTCTGGGGGCCGCGTCAATTGACATAGTCAAACGTACCAGATGATGGGGAGATCTTGTAGACTCCCTTCATTGAATGGGGAGGACGCAATCGGCGTTCGAATCCGGGCCGCCCGGGAGCGTCTCGGCTGGAGCAGGGAGGCCCTGGCGTTCCACTCCGGGCTGAGCTGGTCAGCGATCGCGCAGGTCGAGTCAGGTCGTCGCACGAACCTCCGGCCCAGGACGCTCGCAGCGCTCTCACGACCATTGGGGGTCAGCATCGATTATCTCGTCACCGGCAGCTCGTCGGGTCCGACGATGCTCAATCATTCGATGTTCCCGTATCGCAGCGATGATCAGTTCCAGAAAGCGATGGGCGCCTTTCTTGCGGACGGAATCGAGCGCTCGGAGGCATTGCTCGCGGTGACCACGACCGCGAATATCGAGCTGCTCCGTGAACACCTCGGCACGGACGCAGACAAGGTCCGGTTCGTCGCTACGAAGGACTTCTTCAGCACCCCGGTCGCGGCGCTGGAGGCGATCAGATCCTTTTCTGACAATGAACTCGCCGCCGGCGCCAGTTGGGTGCGGTTCCTCGGGGAACCGAGGTGGGCCAAACGGTCCGACGCCGAGGTGCATCTGTGGACCCGTTACGAGTCGATGTGCAATCTCGCGTTCGCGGCTTCTCCGATGACGATCATCTGTCCGTACAACGAACGAACGGTTGCCTCTGAGATCCTTGAGCAGGCACACTGCACGCATCCTCATCTACTGGGCAGGCGCGGCGACACGCCGAGCCCTCATTTCGCCGATCCGCCACTGTTCGCCCTGACATCAGATGACGAAGGGTGAAAGTGCTGTGAACCGGCGCCCATGACTGCCTGGCCCGTGAGGCATGCGGTCAGGGCCACCGTGAGAGAGGGGGGTCCCTCAAAGTGAGGATTGTGCCGGGTCCCGTGCAGGCGGATGATGGATCTGTGACATCCGGTAGTTGATCGCCTGGGAGTTTTGGGCTGACGCCGCTCGTGAGCAACACATTGAGCGCGTAGCGCCATTCGAATCCTCCGAGCCTATTCGTGGCCTTCGCGCCGCAGCAGGGAGGACGAGATGGCTAGCCACTCTCACACACGGCCACTGAGCCGACCCGTTTGCAGGATTCTGCGTAAGGGTGGTGGGGCGCGGATTGCGGCTCTGCCGTTGGCGGTGCTGCTGGTCTCGGTTGCGATCGGCGACAGCGCGTCTGCGGCGCAAGCGCCAGTTGGCCTCGGAACCGCCGGTAGCTTTGCGGTGTTGGCGAGCTCGACCGTGACAAACACCGGCCCCTCGATGATCAACGGTGATCTGGGAGTCAGCCCCGGAACAGCTGTCACTGGCATCAGTGGTCCCCCGAACGGGACCGTCAACGGAACAACTCATACGGGTGACGCGGTGGCAGCCCAAGCGGAGGCTGACGTGGCGACCGCATACAAGGAGGCAGCAGGCGCAGCTCCGACGGCGCCGCCAGTGACGGGCGCGGCGACCGACATCGGAGATGGCTCGCGTGGAGGTCTGCCGTTGGACGCCGGGGTCTACAAGTACGACTCCTCTGCCGCCCTCACCACATCACTCACGCTTGACGCCCAGGGCAATCCCAACGCTGCCTTCATCTTCCAGGTCGGCTCAACGCTCACCACTGCGTCGGGGATCCGCGTCAACGTCATCAACGATCCGAACCCCAACGCAGCTGCCTGCAACGTCCTCTGGCAGGTTGGCAGCTCCGCGACGCTGGGCACTGCAACTCAATTCATCGGGAACATCATGGCCTCGCAGTCGATCACGCTGACGACCGGGGCCACGATTTTCGGGGGGAGAGCGCTGGCTCTCAACGGTGCAGTCACGATGGACGACAACACAATCACCGCCGCCCGATGCTCTACCACCGGGACCGGAACTACCAAGACCGGTACCACTGGGACCGGCACGACCGGGACCGGCACGACCGGGACCGGCACGACCGGGACCGGCACCACCGGGACCGGCACCACCGGGGGCGCCGGCGGCGGGCGAGGCGGTCTGCCGGGCGCAACTGCCGAGACCCGGGATGGCACCGTTGTCATCAGCACCTCGCCGCCTTCGGTCGCCAAGACGATCGGCCGATTCGGGACCAGTCGCTGTGTCCGGCGGACCTTCCGAGTCCTCGTCACCGGTCATCTCATTCGCCGGGTCGGTTTCTCCGTGGGCGGTCGCACCATCGCGATTCGCACCCATCCTCCGTTTGCGGCGCTGATCAGATCAACCGACGGGATTCACACCGTGTCGGCTCATGTCACGTTCACCAACGGTGCCCGAGCCGTGACGGTTCACCTGCGCTTCAAGCCCTGCGCCGCGGCCAAGCGCCACGTCATCTCAAAGCGGCCGGTCGGTCCGGTCGGATTCACCGGTTGATGGCCTGGTCAGGAGGACGATCGGCTGGGCGTTGCGCCCCGGGCCCGTACGCAGTCGATCGGTTGAGCCGATGAAGTCAACCGTCGTGAGCCTGCTGTGTGTCGTGACGATCGGCGTCGTCGTGCCGGCGGCACAGGCAGTCGGCCGCACAGCGATCGCCGCGCATCAGGAGACGGTCACCCTGCTCACAACGCACAGCGTGCGCACAAAGCCTGGAGCCAGCGGTGCGGTGGTGGCGTTCGTCAAAGCGAGCCGGCCCATCACTGGAGAACGCACTGTCCTCCCCGTACTCGACCAGACATCCGATCCCAGTGGGGCGTGGTTGCGTGTGCGCCTTCCCGGTCGCGTGCTCGGAGCGACCCCGCCGCCTGAAACCGGTTGGATCAGCACCTCGAAGACGGTTGTGAGAACCACGGCGTGGCACATCGTTGTTGACCTCGGGGCGCGCCGTCTCACCCTCTACCACGACGGGCGGCCGATGCGGAGGTACCCGGCGATCGTCGGCAAGCCGGCCACGCCCACGCCTACCGGTCAGTACTTCGTCGAGGAAACCGTTCAGCTCCCCGCAACCGACCCGGGCGCTCCATTCGCGCTCGCCACGAGCGACCGATCGAGCGTGCTGCAGGAGTTCGACGGTGGCCCGGGTCAAATTGCCATCCACGGCCTCGAGAACCTTGGCGGACAACTGGGGACCGCCGAATCCCACGGCTGCATCCGGTTGGCGAATCAAGCAATCACCTGGCTCGCTTCGCGAATCGGCCCGGGGGTACCGCTCACCATCATCAACTGAGCGTCGAAGGTTTGGCCCGACGCTACGTCGGGCCTGCTGCCAAGCCCACTCTGACAAAATGGATCTTGGGGTGAGTGCAATCGACGCTGAGCGTCAATCCGCGGTTGGTGTCGCTGGGGTGAAGACTCGTGTGCGCGGAGGTGTGTCAGCGCGTGGCCGAGGTTTCTTGATGCCTGTGGCGACCGCGCTCGTGGGGCTCATCATCACGGTCGCGCTGTCAATCGCGTCGAACGCCGTCTATCAGCATGACGAGAGACATCTCCTGCAGCTCCGAGTCCGTGACGCCGGGTCGGTCGTAACGAGCGCCGTGCCCGGAATCCAGATGAGTCTGGCTTCTGCCGCCGAGTTGGCGGACGTGACTGGAGGGAACGCTGCGAAGTTCACCCGCTTCATGGCTCCGTATGTGGGCGCCGGCCGTCAATTCGCGTTCGTATCACTGTGGCGGGCGACCTCGCCACGGGCTCGTCCGCTGGTCGTGTTGGGCAATTCACTTGCCCGAGACCCTCGTGTGCAGGAACCCAACCTCGTTGCTCGGGCCGCGGTAACTGGTCGACTTGAGGTGGTGGGGCTGTTGAACGTTGCGCATCCGCGAATTGGCTACGCCTACGCGACGCCGGGAGTGTCGGCCGGGTTCGTCGTTTATGCCGAGAGCCGCCTGCCCGCTGATAAGCGCTCGCCGATCGGGCAGAGCTCGGCGTTCGCCGGCCTGAACTACGCGCTTTATCTCGGGCACGACCAAGCTCCCAAGAACCTCCTGCTGACCAGCGTCGCACGCCCACCGCTGGCAGGCACGACAGCTTCGATCGTCACGGCCTTCGGTACAAGCGCGCTCACGCTGGTGATGGCGGCTCGCGGCACGCTGACCGGCTCGCTCCCGCGGGATCTGCCTTGGATCATCCTGATCGGGGGCTTGCTTCTCTCGGGTGCTGCGGGTCTCGGGACGCTAAGTCTGACTCAGCGGCGTCGTACCGCTGAGGAGCTCGCGGGGGAGCTGGAGCGGACGGCGGTCGAGAATCGCCGGCTGTATGCCGAACAGCGCAACATCGCTCACACGTTGCAGCAGGCACTGCTTCCTGACCAGCTTCCGAAGATCGGTGGCCTGGACAGCAGCGCGATTTACCATGCTGGCGAGGACAGGATGGACGTCGGCGGCGATTGGTATGACCTCGTCCAGATCGATGACGGCAGGGCCCTGTTGGTGGTCGGGGACGTGTCTGGTCGGGGGCTGCAGGCGGCCACCACGATGGCCGCACTGCGCTATGCGATCCGCGCCTACGCGGTTCAAGATGATGCGCCTCATCTGATCCTCTCCAAGCTCTCAGAACTACTGAGTGTCGAGAACGACGGTCAGCTGGCCACAGTCTTGTGTGTCCTGATCGACGTCGAAGAGCACACCATCACGGTGACGAGCGCAGGCCATCTCCAACCGCTGCTCATTCGCGATGGCACGACCGAATACGTGCAGAGCCCAGTGGGCCTTCCGATCGGGGTCGGGACCGGCGCCGCCTATGACTCGATGACTGTGCCCGTGTCCTCCGGCACCACGCTGCTCGCCTTCACGGATGGGCTCGTCGAGCGTCGTGGCGAACTTCTTGACGTGGGCCTCGATCGGCTCGCCAGCGCCGCACAGGCTCGCGAGCAGTGCCCTCTGGCTGAGTTGGTGAGCGAACTGGTCGCGGGGGTCGCGGGCGAGAGCCACGATGACATCGCGATCGTGGGGCTGCGATGGAACGTGTAGACCCTCAACTCCCGGCTCCCGTCGAGGTCCGGATCGATACCGACCACGCGGGCACCGTGACCGTGACGCTCAGTGGCGAACTGGATGTTGGCGGAATCAAGGACGTACAGACTTCTGCGGCGCCAATCGTCGCTCAGGCCCCGCGCAAACTGGTCGTGAACGTCGCGGAGTTGACATTTGCCGATAGTGCGGCGATCACGATGTGGCTGCAGTGGGCGACGATGGTCGAGCAGTTTGAGCTGCGAAACCCACGACCGATGGTGCGGCAGGTGCTCAAAGCGATGGGTCTCGCCGGGCAGCTCGGAGTGGAATCATGATGCACTCGCGGACGTTTCCGGCGGAGGCCGCTTCGGCGAGCGCCGCTCGGCAGTTCACCCGTACCCACTTGCGCGACGCGGCTCCGGAGCTGATCGAGCCTCTTGAGCTGATGGTGTCTGAGCTGGCAACCAACTGCATCAAGCACGCTCACAGCACGTTTGAGCTGGCGCTCACAATCACTGGCGATGCGATAAAGGTCGAGGTCACAGACACTGCGGCCGGAGCGCCCGTGATGCAGTCACCAGGTCCACAGGACCTCACCGGTCGAGGGCTGCGCATCGTCGACCTGCTGTCGGACCGATGGGGCGTTCGGCAAGCGGGTTCCGCGAAGACGGTCTGGTTCACGATTCAACCGGAACACCAGCATCGCGCCAACCCTTCGGCCGGCCCTCAGCACACAGGCTGCTGATCTTGGTGCGTGACCGCGGGCCGCGCGAAGTCCGCCGGCCGCCGGCCGCGCAAATTGCTTGCCACGCCGTTTGCGAGTGGTAGATTTGCGGCCGCATCGCCTCGCCTGAGACCGTGTGGATCAGGAAGGTGGGCTCGAAGATCAATTGAGGGACCCGTGCGTCCGAACGGTCGCACTTCGGACCTTCCACCCTGGACCACAGCTTTTTCGGAGGTGATGATCTGATGCAGACGTTCGACGGCAGCGTGCCGAATCGAGATCACGGCACCTCGGACCACTTGAAGATCGGGCTCGAACCGGATCCGCAAGGCGTGCGTGTCAGGCTCGTGGGTGAGCTGGATCTGGCGACTGCACCCGAGCTGGATCGGGTGCTGGATGAGCTCGCGGGAAATGGGCACGACCGGTTGCTGATCGATCTAGACGATCTGGTGTTCATGGACAGCACTGGCCTTGCGTCGATGTTCCGCGCCCAGCGAGCCGCCGACGCCAACGGCCACCGATTGATGGTCCGCGGCGGCTCGCGGCGGATTCATCGGCTCTTCGAGCTCGCCGGCGTCCTCGACCTCCTCATGTTCGAGGACTAAATCACCCGAGCCCGGGCGGACCTGCCACACTCGGTTCGGTCCTCCGCTCGGGCGCTTCGCAAGCGGGGACTCTTGCGCTTCTGGCGGTTCGCCGCCTTTCCCTCTTCCAGCGTTGGAGCCATCCCTCAGGGAAAGGCGAGAACTGGACGGTGATGACCGCCCAACCAGACCCAGAACGCGTGCCCGCCACGTCGCTGCAACTCGCGATCTCCAACGCGTTGGTCGGACTCCTGCGCGAATACACCGGCCGAGGCCCGACAAAAGCGCGGACGACAATCCGTGAAAACGTCGTCGTCGTCATGCTCGAACAGACGCTGACCAAGGGCGAGCAGGTCCTCATCAAGAAGGGTCGCAGCGAGCAGGTGCTCGCGCTCCGCCGCGAGTACCAAGAGGCGATGCGTGAGGAAAGCAGCGCCAAGATCGCCGAACTCACCGGCCGAAACGTCGTCGCGTTTCTCAGCGCCAACCATGTCGACCCTGACCTTGCCGCCGAGATCTACGTCCTCGACGGAGCACCCGACCACGACGCAGGCGCCCCACGACCATGATCCCGATCTGAGGATCCGTTTGGAACGGGCGCCGCGGGGCGCGTATCGTTCCGTCAGGGCGCAGGCTGCAGGCCGGGGCGCTCGCCGCGCGACATGTAGGGACGGCTCGAGTCGAAACCAAACGGCGCGAGGTGGACCTGGTGAAACGAGCCCTTCTCCAGGAGCAGCCTCATGACCCTTTCGCGAGTGCCCGCGGTTCGTGTTGTCAGTGACACGATCGCGCAGACGGTCGGTATCGGCCATCAAGCGGCGACCATCGCCGCCGACAGTCTCTTACGGTTAGCCGCCGAAGCCACCACCCGCAGTCTCCAGGTCAGCCGCACTGTTTTCTCGGTGCTCACATCGACCGGGCCGGCAGCTCAGGATCTCGGCGTCTGCCCGATATGCGACCGGCCGGTGACGAACAGGGACCCCTTCATTCGCTATCTGGGCGAATACTTCCATGCCGCTGGCTGCGCCGAATCCAACCCGCCCGCGCTCCGAGCGAGGACCGTCTGCGCGCCGCCCGGCCACTGATCGTCAGTGATCAGACGGCGCTGAGTGTTCGATCCAGCGCCTGAGCGCGTCGCGACCGACGAGCGTCAGTTCGCCGCTGGCGTTGATCCAGTCTCGAGCTCGGAGCTCTCCCACGAGCCCCAAGGCGTCCGCCGGAGCGGGCCCCTCGCCGAGCGTCGCCAGCACGTCACTTCCCGGCTCGACTGTCCATCGGCCGGAATCGATCGCGCTCAACGCCAAGCCTTGTGCGGCTGTCGGCAGATCCAGCGGGTGCGGTCCACGAGCGGACCGCGTCTCCTCGCCACGAGCCATCGCGTCGACGAGACCGCCGAATCGCGAGACTTCGTCAGCAAGATCTTCGGCCTGACCGGTGAGCCACCGCTGGGCGCTGTCGAACAGCTCTCGTGCGCGATCAGCGTCAACGTTGGCCACGCGAGCGATCTGCTCAAGGTCAAGACCCTCGACCGATCGCCCGATCTGCTCGGCGATCCGGCGCAGGCGGGCCTCAAAGCTGTCGCTGTCTGGGTCCTCTCCGCTCACCGCTCAATCATCGCATGCCCGCTGTGTCCGTCCTGAAACTGGCCCGAGGTTTGTACGGATGGCCCACGACGGCCTGCGTGGGTGATGTCATCATCTCCACGCGTTGCTCGACGCCAACGAGGAAAACATCGCCTACCCGGCGCCGGGCCTGACGAGGCGCCCCACGACGAGCGGTCGGGTCGACCCGCACGTCGTCGTGCTCTTCGGTGCGACGGGCGATCTCGCACGCCGTAAGCTGCTCCCCGGCCTCGCCCGGCTGGCTGAGTCGACGCTGGCGCCCGAGCTCCGGATCATCGGTACCTCGCTTGATGAGCTGGACGACACGTCGTTTCGCGAGTTCGCCCGCGGCGCGATCAGCGAGTTCGGATCGGGCAAGGTCGGCGGTGAGCAGGTTGAGAATTTTCTGGGCAAGCTCCGGTTCGTCCCGCAGAGTGCAGGTCCGGACGTCCTCGCGCAGTCGGTATCGGAGTTCGAGCAGCAACTCGGCGAGCATGTCCGTCGCCTGCACTACCTCAGCGTGCCGCCGCGTGCCGCCGTTGCGGTGATCGACATGTTGGGCTCGGCCGGGCTCGTGGACCGCGCCCGGGTGATCATGGAGAAGCCGTTCGGTAGCGACCTCCACAGCGCCGTGAGGTTGAACGAGCGGGTGCACAAGACCTTCAAGGAGAGCCAGATCTTCCGGATCGACCACTTCCTCGGCAAGGAACCGGCGCAGAACATCCTCGCATTCCGATTCGCGAACGGCCTGTTCGAGCCGATCTGGAATCGCAACTTCATTGATCACGTCCAGATCGACATTCCCGAGACTCTCGGCCTCGAATCGCGGGTGGACTTCTACGAGTCGACCGGCGCGTACCGGGACATGGTTGTTACCCACCTGCTGCAGGTGATGGCGTTCATCGCGATCGAGCCGCCGACCGCGCTTGAGCCGCGAGCGATCAGCGAGGAGAAGAACAAGGTGTTCCGGTCGCTGCTGCCGATCGATCCGGCCAACGTCGTGCGGGGCCAGTACCAGGGTTACCGCGATGAGCACGGTGTCTCGCCCCATTCAGACACCGAGACGTTCATCGCCATGAAGTGCGAGATCGACAACTGGCGCTGGGCGGGCGTGCCGTTCTATCTCCGCACCGGCAAGCGGATGGCGGAGGGGCAACGGATCGTTTCGATCGCGTTTCGGGAAGCACCCAAGAGCATGTTTCCCACCGGCTCGGGCGTCGGCTCCAAGGGCCCTGATCACCTCACCTTCGATCTTGCGGACGCGTCGCGTCTCTCGCTCTCCTTCTATGGCAAGCGTCCCGGGCCGGGCATGCGGCTCGACAAGCTGAGCATGCAGTTCGCGACGAGCGAGACCGAGGACGTGACTGACGTTCTGGAGGCGTATGAGCGGCTGATCCTCGACACGCTGCGAGGGGACCACACTCTGTTCACCACCGCCGAGGGGATCGAGAGCCTGTGGGAGAAATCGATCGAACTGCTCGAGGATCCGCCGCCGGTCAAACCGTACGCCCCAGGCTCATGGGGACCGAACGCGATCCACCAGCTGGTCGCGCCTAACGCCTGGAGGCTGCCGTTCGAACGCGTCTGGCGGGGCAGCAAATAGTTAGTGTGTCCGTGATGCCGCGGAGGAGAAGCTGAGGAGCGTCATGCGGTGACCATCGTGATCACCGCCTTTGAGCGGTCCCCCGATGGCGGCAAGGGCCTGGCCCGTGATACGCGCGTTCGGTGGGCGCTTGAAGAGGTCGGCCAGCCGTACGAGGTTCGCCTTGTGTCGTTCCGTGAGAAGCAGGAGCCCGCGCATCTGCGGCTTCATCCCTTCGGCTTGATTCCGACCTATGAGGACGGTGACCTTGCCCTGTTCGAGACGGGCGGGATCGTCTTGCACATCGCCGAGCAGCATGCGGGACTGTTGCCGGACGATGCCCATGGGCGGGCCCGTGCGATCACCTGGATGTTTGCCGCGCTGAGCACCGTGGAGCCGCCGATCCTCGAACTCGTGAGCGCTCGGTTTGCGGAGGGCGACAAGCCGTGGACCGACGCGCGCCTGCCTCTGGTCAGAGATCGCATCCGCGACCGACTGATCCTCCTCTCTGCCCGCCTGGGCGATGCCGATTGGCTCGATGGGTCGTTCAGCGCCGGCGATCTGATGATGGTGTCGGTGCTGCTCAGGCTGAGGGCTTCGGGTCTTCTGGACGAGTTTCCGAAACTGGCTGCCTACGTGGCCCGCGGAGAGGCGCGTCCGGCATACGGGCGGGCTTTCGCCGCCCAATGGGCGATCAACGGCCCGCGGTGACGGCGCCGGTAACTGGTTCGTCCTGTTACGTTCCAGCGCCGGACAGGAAGGCGAGGAGAAGCGATGGTCTTTGCGGGAGCGCGCCGTGGACGGACGGGTGCGATTGCGGTGGCGGTCATCACGCTGGTGCTGTGCGCGGGTGCCGGCCAGGCACGCGCTGCGACGTGCCCGTGGATGAACACCTCGCTGTCGCCGCAGGCGCGGACGCAGATGCTGCTTGGCGCGATGTCAATGTCGCAGAAGATCTCGATGACATCGCAGACGCTGCCCGATGGCGTCCACTTCGGCGCTGCCGGCTACCTCCCCGCGATTCCGAGCCTGTGCATCCCGCCCCTGGTGTTCAACGACGCAGGTCAGGGGGTCGCCGACGTGCAGGTCGGGGCGACCGCGTTCCCGACACCGATCGCCCAATCGGCGAGCTGGAACCCGGCGGAGCAGTACCAGTTCGGACAGGCGCTCGGTGACGAGGCGTGGGAGAAGGGGATCGACGTGCAGCTGGCGCCCGGGATCGAGACCGACCGCAACCCGATGAACGGCCGCACCTGGGAGTACATGAGTGAGGACCCCTACCTGTCAGGTCAGGCCGGCTCGGCGATCGTGCGAGGAATCCAATCCCAGCACGTGATCGTGACGATCAAGCACTTCATCGCCAACAGCCAGGAGACCGACCGGATGACGGACTCCGCGGACGTCAGCAAACGCACGCTCGAGGAGATGTACGCGCCGCAGTACGACGTCGCGATCCATCAGGGTGGCGCGATGGGCGTGATGTGCTCCTACAACCGGATCAACTCGGTCTACTCCTGCCAGAACCCGGAGACGCTGAAGGGGATCCTCGACACCCAGTTCGGCTTCACCGGGATGGTCGTCTCCGACTGGGGCGCGACCCACTCAACCGTCGACTCGGCGATGAACGGCCTCGACATCGAGATGAACATCACGCCGGGCACCTACTACGGGTCACCACTCGAGAAGGCGGTCGAGGCCAGCCAGGTCCCGATCGCGACGCTCAACGACATGGTGTCCCGGATCCTGCTGTCGATGTTCACCGTCGGCGTGTTCGACCACCCGCCGGCCGCGCAGCCGCAGGCGTTCCTCGCCAACGTCTCGTCGGCCGCGCACGTGCAGCTCGCCAGGCAGATCTCCGAGGACGGCACAGTGCTCCTCAAGGACACCGACAGGATCCTGCCGCTGAGCGGCAAGGACAAGACGATCGCGGTGATCGGAACCTCGGCCGGGCAGGCCGGTGCCGAGGCCTCATATGAGGGAGAGGGCAGCGGGCACGTGCCGCTGGCCGGCGAGGTCGCGGTCGTCAGCCCGCAGACCGGGATCGCCGCCCGCGCCACCGCCGCCGGTGACACGGTGGATTACCAGAGCGGCAACAGCATCTCGGCCGCCGTGTCCGCCGCCAGGGCAGCGAGCGTGGCAGTGGTTGTCGTCAGCAACTGGATGGAGGAGGGGACCGACCTCAGCAGCCTCAACCTCGGCGACAACCCGCTGCTGTGCGTCAGCGGTGCGACGCCCTGCATCGATGGGAACATCGACCAGGACGCGCTGATCGCCGATGTGGCGGGCGCCAACCCGAACACGATCGTCGTGCTGCAGACCGGCGGCCCGGTGCTGATGCCCTGGCTCTCCAGGGTCAAGGGCGTGCTTGAGGCGTGGTATCCGGGGCAGGAGGACGGCAACGCGCTCGCCGGCGTGCTGTTCGGCGATGTCGATCCCTCCGCGAAGCTCCCGATTACGTTCCCGGCGTCGCAGTCGCGGATGCCGCTGCAGAGCAAGGCCCAGTGGCCGGGCATCGATGTTGCCGGTGACACCGTGGGGCCGCACTCGAGCTACAGCGAGGGCCTGCTCGTCGGGTACCGCTGGTATGACGCCAAGCACGTGGCGCCGCTGTTCCCGTTCGGCTTCGGGCTGACGTATACGAGCTTCAGGTTCTCGTCGCTGACGGTCCGCAGGACGCGGACCGGTGCGTCTGCCAGCTTTGTCATAAAGAACACCGGCACGGTCGCCGGTGCCGACGTCGCCCAGGTGTATGTCGGCGATCCGAAGACCGCCGGCGAGCCGCCGCTGCAGCTGAAGGGCTACCAGCGTGAGCAGCTGAACCCGGGGCAGTCGACGCGGGTCACGATCCCGCTGAGTGAGGTGGCGTTCTCGCACTGGAGCAACAGGCTCTCGACCTGGGTCGTCACCAAGGGGACCTACGCGATCTCGGTCGGCGACAGCTCCGCGAACCTGCCGCTGCATGCGGCGCTGTCGCGAGGAAGGGCTCGCCTGGCGCCGGGTGTGTACTAGGGGCGGCTGATGAGCCGGCCCAACGGGGCCGGCGCAGTCGTCAACGGCCGATCAGGAGCTCAAGCGCACCGAGCGTGTCGTCGGGGCCGGTCGGGCGCCCGAACAGGAACTCCTGGCCGATGCCGGCGCAGAAGGACAGCAGCGCGCGGAGTCGGGCCTCCTGCCCGGAGAAGCCGAGCGCGGTGAACTGCTCGCGGATGATCTCGAGCATTTTGTCGTCGAGGCGTGCCACGGCGTCGCGCGCACGCTCGTCGTTGCGGGCCCAGACGCGCATCGCGGCGTCCAGCCGGGCGATGTCCCATTGGTCGCGCAGCGACAGCAGCAGTCGCAACCGCTGCGCCGGCTCGGGGATCGGGGCGATCGCCTCTCGCAGGCGCTCGATGTTCTCGCCGCCGTAGTAGTCGGCGAGCTCGCCGAGGTACTCGCGAAAGTCGGTGAAGTGGTGGTAGAAGCTGCCGCTGGTGACGCCGAGCTCACGGGTCAGCGCAGCCAGCCGGATCGCCGGCAGGCCGCCGTCGATCAGCAGCCGCTGGCCGGCCTCGATCCAGTCGAGCCGGGCCAGCGACCGCCGAGGCCGCCGTGCACTGACGGCGCGGCTCACCTGAGCGCCACCATCTCGTGCAGGGTCGAGCCGGTGCGGACGTACTCCTCGCCGTCGACGTTCGCGGTCAGCGTGAAGTCCGAGCGGAAGCGGAAGTAGCCGGGGTGCCCGACGAGCGGGGTGATCAACTTCTGCACGATCGGTGATTTGACGACCGGCAGATCGTTGAGGAGGTTGTGGGCGTGGATGATCTCCTGGACCTCGAGCCGGAGCTCGACGTCGTCACCTGAGCGCAGCGTCAGCGAGCTCGGATACGCGTGGTTGGCGGTCGCATTGAAGACCTCGGGGCCGGTGGTCACCTGGACCTCACCGGTGCTGAGCACGATCCGATCCTCGTGTGCGAGCATCACCGCCGTCGACGCGTGCCCGTTGAACTTCGAGCGGGTGGTGACGTCCGCGTAGACGACCGTGAAGTCCTCGGCGTAGACCCGGCCCCAGTACCAGTGGTCGATGATCCGGCCCATGTTGCCGACGCCCCAGTTGTGGTCGTGGTAGCCGACCCCGGTGACCTCGAACCGTTTGTCCTCGTATTCGATCGTGCCGGTGACACGAGCCCGTGGAGCGCCGACGACCCAGGCGAAATAGTTCTTTGGGCCGTACTCGCTGCGGCCCTCGCCCGGTTTCCAGGCGGGTACCTCGGCGGCGAAGTCGAGCTCGAAGCGGACACCGTCCTCGTCGAGCATCAGGTGGTAGACGGGGAGCACGTCATCGCCGTATTCGGTCTTGACGTAATTGGCGCCGACCTGAACCTGGCAGCTCTCAACAGAGGCGGTGGCGGCCGCCGCCGGGTAGTGCTTGCGGATCTCGATCCGGGTCCCGTCGGGCTTGTAGACGTGGAGCTCGACCCCCGGCTTCTTGGTGATCAGCTCGGCCGTCTGCAGGAACCCGACGACCGTATGGCCGTCATCGAGACGGGCGTCGAAATACCAGTGCTCGAACAGCCCGCGCTGGGCGCTCGGATGCCAGCCGTCCTCGCTCGGGGGCGGCGAGACGATCGTCTGATCCGATCGTCCCGGCCCGGTCCAGCGGTCAATGACTGCAACGCTCATCGTCTCTCCTTGGTTAGCGCCGCAGGTTGGAGGCGGCTTCGAACGCGGCCTCACGGCCACCCATCTGCATCGCGTACCACGCCTCACGCCGACGCACGGCCTGTCGCTCGAATGCGTCGCCGACCCCCGGCAGCAGCTTGGAGAGCAGTTCTCGCACAGCGATCAGCGGCGTGCGGGCGAGGACGAGCGCGATGCCGGGCAATGCCGGCGGAAGGTCGTACCGGCGGCGGGTCGGCGGCGCCATCATCATTGCCACCATCCCGTTGATCAGCGTCGAGTCGTAGCGCGCCGTCAAGCGCTGCCGGCCGCGCTGCTCGGGCTTGGGGAAGAACGCGCGCGGGAAGGACTCGATCAGCTCGGCGCCGTGGCGCCCGGACGAGTACGTGCGCCCCAGCGATGTTGCGAACAGCAACTGGATCGCGCCCTTGACGTCGGTCGGGTAGTAGCTCGGGAACACCCCGACGATGTACCCAAGGTAGTGCTGGTAATGCAGCAGCGCCCGCATCTCGCGCGGCGTCGTCAGGTGGCCCAGCGGCCACGCGAGCATCGCGGGCGCCACAGAGCCACCGAGCAGCGTCAGCATCATGTACGCCTGGCTGATCGGCAGTCCCCACTTCGCCGAGTCCCACTCGGGGTGGGTGGCGACGCGGCGGCGCACCGACACGTGCATCACGCGCACGCGCATCGCCGTGCCGCGGCCGTCGGAGCCGGTCCGGAACAGCGCGCCCGGCTCGGAGACGTCCATCCAGAAACGGGTCGTCTCGAGGAACCGCCGCAGCGCCGCGTCGCCCGCGTAGCCGCCGGCCAGCGACAGTGGGGTTGCGACTGCGCTCTCGGTGTACATCTCGAGCGTCTCCGCCCCGGCGATGTTGAACAGGTCGGTGCCCCAGCGGCGCCAGATCCGAGCGCCCTCCTCGACGAGCTCGCGGTCGACCCAGTCGGGGACCGTCTCGAACTGTTCAAACAGGGCCTTCATCGATTCGGGCACGTCATTGATCGATTCGATTCCGTCGGCCAATGCGGCGTCGAGCATCTTGCGACCCTTCCGCGGACCGATCTCACCGAAGAACACATCGTCGACGAAGGCCTCGGCGACCGGATCACCAAGCCACATGTCGGCGATGAAGCGATGCATCGCCTCGTCCGGCGGGCACAGATCAAAGCCGAGGAGGCGCTCCGCGACGGCGCGGATCCGGCGGATCTTGGGTTCCTGGCAGGCCTGCCAATAGCGGAAATCGGTGGGGATGGGGGACGTCGGCTGGCCGCTCGAGGTGGTCGCCGCGCCGAACTGAGTGGTCTCGATCACCCTTTGACCATAACTCATCTTATGGAACGGGTCAACAGTAAGAGCCGGTTGAATCGTTACATAAGATCAGTTATGGTCGGGCAGATGACAGTGAGTGGCGAAGCCTCGGGCGGCGCCGTCGCGGAGCGAGAGGAATGGATGTGACACGGCGCTTGTACGCCCGGCTCGGCCTGGCCGAGCTTGGTGACATCGGCGCGCTGACCGCCATGACGCTGCGCAAGGCGATCGAGCCGCCGTACCCCTACGGCAAGGAGTTCGTCCGGCAGTTCCTGCTGGCGCTGCGTCTGTGCCTGCCATCGCTGGTGATCGTTTCGGTCGCGCTCACGTATGGCCCCGCCGGGGTCCAGGCCGCCAACTTCCTGGCGCTGTTCGGTTCGCTCGACAGGCTCGGTGGCCTGTTCGTCGTGATCGTGATCAGGGAGTTCGCGCCGCTGGTGTGCGCGATCGTGGTCGCCGGCGTCGCGGGCACGGCGATCACAGCCGATCTCGGCGCGCGAGTCGTCCGCGAGGAGCTCGACGCGCTGGTCGTGCTCGGCGTCGACCCCGTCAAGAACATCGTCGTTCCGCGCTTCCTGGCGCTGGTGTTGCTGACCGCCTTCCTCGACGTGTTCGCGCTCGCGTTCGGAACGGCCGGCGGGGTCCTGATCACGCTGCAGCACCACGCGCCGCTCGGGCCGTTCTGGGCCTCCTACTTCGACAACGCCACGACCACCGAGTTGCTCGGCTCGCTGATCAAGGCCACCGGCTACGGGGCGATCATCGCGATCGTCTGCTGTTACAAGGGCCTGACCGTGTCGGGCGGCTCCGGCGGGGTCGGGCGTGCCGTCAACCGGGCGGTCGTGCTCTCCTTCCTCGGCGTCGGGATCTTCAACTACGTCTTCACGCAGACGTTGCTGGCCACCCATCCGGATCTGTCGATCGTCCGATGACCGCACTGTTCGGCAGGCTCGAGACGTTGGGCGACATGTTCGCCTTCTTCGGCAAGGTCCTCGGGCTGACGCCGAAGGGCCTCGCCAACTTCCTTGGCGAGACGCTGCGCCAGGCCGGGATCCTGATCATCGGCTCGGTGGTGACGATCGCCGGGCTCGTGTTCGTGCTTGGACTCGAGTGCGGGATCGAGGGCGGCTACGGAGCGGGCGCGGTCGGCGCTCCCGCAATCGCGGGGGCGTTCACGGCATTGTGTGATCTGCGCGAGCTGACCCCATACGCGTTCGGGTACATGATGGCCGCGAAGGTTGGGACCGGATACGTGGCCGAGATCGGCTCGATGCGGATCGCCGAGGAGATCGACGCGCTCGAGGTGATGGGGATCAACTCGCTCGCGTACCTGTGCGTGACCCGGCTGCTCGGCATGTGGATCGTGATCCCGTTCGTGTACCTGGCCGCGCTCAGCGTCAGTTTCACGGGGTCCTACATCGCCGTTGTCGATGAGCTCGCGCATGTCTCGACCGGTGGTTACCTGCAGCTGTTCTGGCAGTTCCAGAGTCCGATCGATCTCCTGTATTCGGCCGCAAAGGCGATGGCGATGGCGACGTTCATCGTGCTCGTCGCCTGTTACTACGGGTATACGGCGGGCGGCGGGCCGGTCGGGGTGGGGCGGGCCACCGCGAAGTCGATGGCCGTGAACCTGATCGGGATCCACATCATCGGTCTGCTCGGTTCACAGCTGTTCTGGGGGACCAACGCCAACGCCCCGATCGGCGGATGACGCGCGCGCCCGCCCGCTGGTCGACGATGCGCCTGCTTGTCGCGGGGGTCTCCTCGGTCGTGGCGGTGGCGGTGCTTCTGTCGCTGCTCGGGATCGTCGGCGGCGGCAGCGGGTACACGGTGAGAGTTGATCTCGCCGACGCGGGTCAGCTCGTCGACGGGGATCTGGTCGAGGTTGGCGGAATCCCGGTTGGGACCGTGAACGCGATGCAGCTGACCGGCTCCGACGTCGCGCAGTTGACGCTCGCGATGCATGCGTTCACACCGCTGCATCAGGGGACGACCGTGTCGGTCGGAACCGTCGGCCTGTCGGGCGTGACCAACCGTTTCCTCGCAGTGGAGCCAGGTCCCAGGTCGGCACCGGTGATCCGCTCCGGCGCTCTGATCCCCGAGCAGGCGACGACCCCGATCGTCGACCTCGACGAACTGCTCGACATGTTCACGCCGCGGCTGCGCGAGAACCTCCGCCAGCTGCTGCAGGAGTATGCCGGGGCGCTGCGCGGCAACGTCGGCGCGGCGCGGCAGACGCTCGACTACGCGGCGGCCGCGATCGAGCGCGGCGGTGACTTCATCGGCCAGGTCGTCGAGGACCGGACCGCGTTCAATTCGCTGCTGACTGCAGGGGCGTCCACAGCGTCGGCGCTGGCGGCGCCGCAGTCGAAGCTGACCGCTGCCGTTTCGAACACGGCATCGGCTTTGACCGCGCTCGCGGCCGTGCGCTCCGCACTCTCCGATGCGCTGCAGCGGGCTCCGGCGGCACTCGACGACGGCACGGCGTTTCTGGACAGGCTGCGGCCGACGCTGGCGGCACTTGATCCGGTGCTGGCCGACGCCCGGCCGGTGGCGGCGCCGCTGGCTGCCTTGCTGCGCGAGCTGGTCCCGACCGCTGCGCAGGCGGCCCCAGTCCTGCAGCAACTGACCGCTGTCCTCCCGACGGTCGACCGACTGCTGAGCGCGCTGCCGGCGCTCAGCCACGTTGCCGTGCCGGCCCTGAACGAGACTGAGTTCGCTTTGAAGAAGGCGCTGCCGATCTTCACCGGTCTGCGGCCCTACGGCGACGACATCCTGCTCGGCTTCCTGCACGGGTACGGCGGCGGCTCCTCGGAGAACTATGACGCCGACGGCCAGTTCAGCCGGATCTCCCTCGGCCTGCCCGCCTCGACGCTGCTGACGGCGGAGCTCGGCGAGAGCCTGCCGTCGCTGTCGAAGCATTTCCTCGTCGGTCAGACGAACAAGTGCCCGGGCAGCGCCGCCGAGCCCGCTCCCGACAAATCGAACGTCGTCCACGTCGACGGCTGCGACCCGAAGGAGACACCGTGAGATCGCGGCTCCTCGGCGTCGTGATCGTGTGCCTGGTGGTCGTCGCCGGTGCGCTGCTGCTGTTCAGGGGCGGTGGTGGCCGGCAGTCCTACAAGGTCGACGCGATCTTCGATGTCGCCCGCGGGATCGGTCCTCAACAGGAGGTGAAGATCGCCGGCGCCGAGGTCGGCACGGTCGTCGCGGTCCGTCTGACCAGCGATGACAAGGCGCGCGTGGAGATGGAGATCGACCCGCAGTTCGGTCCCTTCCGTGCCAACGCCAGCTGCCAGATCGAGCCAGAGGGGATCATCTCCGAGAACTTCGTCGAGTGCTCGCCGGGGTCGCCGTCCTCGCCCGTCCTCAGCGATGACGGGTCGGGCACGCCGACCGTGCCCCTCAGCCACACGGCCGAACCGATCAGCCTGCAGGATCTGTTCGACATCTGGACCGTTCCGGTCTCAGACCGGTTGACGGTGCTGCTCGACGAGCTCGGGATCGGCGTCAGCGGCCAGGACACCGACATCGCCGGGATCCTCAAGCGGGCGAACCCGGCGCTGGCAGCAGCTGATCAGGCGATCGGGCTTGTCAACGGGCAACGTCGGCAGCTGCAGCGGCTGCTGGACGCGGCGGCACCGGTCGTCGCGGAACTGTCGACTCACGACATCGCGGTGCAGCGGTTCATCTCCGACACCGCCCGCGTGACGACGATCACCGGCACCCGCTCCTCGGCGTTGTCGGAGGCGATCGCGCGCTTGCCGGCGCTGTTGCGCAGCGCCCAGCCGGCGCTTGCCCAGCTGGCGGGCCTCGGGTCGAGCGCCACGCCGCTGCTCGCGGATCTGCGGGCCGCGACGCCAGCGCTCAGCGAGCTGACCGAGCAGCTCCCGCCGTTCTCCACCCAAGGCGTCGCCACGCTGTCGGCGTTGCGATCGCCCCTCGCTGATGTCGATTCGGCCCTGTCAGCGGCGACGCCGACCCTGAAGCGCGCCGCCCAGTTCGCCACCGACGCAGACCCGGCCGGCGAGTCTCTTGACCGCCTGCTGGTCAGCCTCCGCGACAGCGGCGCGATCGAGAGCCTGTTGCGCAGCGTCTACAACGGCGCGGCGCTGACGAGCCACTACGACGCGCAGTCGCATGTGATCTTCGCGGACATGCTGGAGAACCAGTGCCTGGCGTACTCGACCGTCAACGATCCGCTGTGTGACGCCCACCTGAACGGCACCGCCACGATCCCGGGCGAACCTGATGACCTCCGCAAGCCGGCGCCTGTGAAGAAGACGTCGTCGAACTCAACCGGTTCGGGTGCCGGGCCCGTTGGGCCGGCAACGACAACCACCATCGCGGCGCCGACGGCCACCACCGTCGCGTCACCGGCGACGAGCGTGATCGCGCCGACCGCGACCACCGCCACCCAGACGCTCAAGCGACTCCTGGGGTTCCTGCTCAAATGAACCACCGCCGCATTCGCCGACATGAGCGCTGGAGCCGACCGCTGCTGGGGCTGGTGATCGTCGTGGTTGCCGCGATCGCGACGATCATCTCCTACAACGCCGACAACGGTCTGCCGTTCCAGTCGCTCTCGCAGCTGACGGTCGAGGTGCCGAACGCCGCCGAGCTCAACAAGGGTGACGCCGTCCAGATCGGTGGGGCGCGCGTCGGGATGGTGCTGAAGATCACGGCGGTGCGGGATGGGGCGCGCCTGTATTCGCGGATCGTCGCCGACATCGACCGCAGCGCCCGGATCCCGGCGGACAGCACGGTCGCGATCGAGCCGCTCTCGATCCTTGGGGAGAAGACGCTTGTGATCACGCGCGGGAGCTCATCTCGGTTGCTTGGCGCCGGCGCGGTGCTGCCGCTCTCGCAGGCGCGGCCGGTTGTCGATCTAAACGCGGCGCTGTCCACCTTCAACGCATCGACACGGGCCGGGCTCCAGAGCAGCATCACGGGGCTGGCCGACGGTGTCGCGGGGCGCGGCCAGGACATCAACGAGCTGCTGTCGGCGCTTGCGCCGATGCTGCCGGCGCTGCAGCACGTGTCGCAGGTGCTGGCGTCCGCCGGGACGAACCTGCCCGGCCTGATCGACTCCAGCGAGCAGTTCTTCTCGGCGCTTGATCCGGTGTCGCAGGCGCTGCCCTCGCTGCTCTCGGCGGCGGCGACGACGTTCGGCGCCCTCGCCTCCTCGCGTGCGGCACTCGGGCAGCTGCTCGATGAACTGCCGTCGACGGAGACCGACGTGACCGGTGCCCTGAACGCCGCGACACCCGCGCTGCGCTACCTGCACACGCTGGCCGTTGCCCTGCGGCCGGGCGGGTCACAGCTGCGGCCGGCGGTCATGGATCTCGATCAGGCGCTGGCGGCCGGCACGCCGGCGCTGCGGTCGCTGGTGCCGCTGGCGCCCGATTTGACCGGCGTCTCGGATGACGTCCTTCGCAGCGTGCCGCCGGATACGGAGGGGGTGGCGGAGAGCGTCGAGGAACTCGACGTCACCGTGCGCAGCGTCTCGACGATCGACTCGGCGCTCGGACCGGCGCAGGAGGACTGCAACATCCTCGGCGAGGAGCTCCGCAACGGCGGCGATGTGATCGGCGAGGGCGACGCGCAGGGGTCGTGGTTCACGTTCGAGCCGATCCTGTCGCCGTTCCTGCTGCCGACCGGCGGCACGAGCAGCAGCACGCACGTCAACGAGGATCCGATTGAGGATGCCCGTGGATGCGTGGCCGGCAACGAGCCGTACCTGCCCGGGACACACACCGGGAACCCGCCGGCCGCGGATCTGACGACCGCGCATGACGTGACCTCGCCGCCGGCCGCCGCCACCGCGCGGGCGCGGGCGGCAGGGCTGCTGAGCGCACCGGCCGGGGCGAGGCTCGGATGAGCTTCTCCCGCCGCAGACGCGTCCCGCTCAGCGCACCCCGCCGCCGGCGTGACCCGCTTCGGCCGCGCCAGAAGCAGGCGATCGGCGTGCTCGTGCTCGTCGCGCTCGCCGCGTGCGTGTACGCGGTGTTCGTGAGGGCTGTGCCCTGGAGTCAGCCGTTCACGGTCCGCGCGATCTTCTCGGGCTCCGCCCAGATCACGCCCGGGTCGCCGGTGCGGATTGCCGGGATCAACGTCGGCGAGGTGACCGCCGTCGGCCGGGGACCGGGGACCACTGCGGCCGTGACGATGGCGATCGATCACTCGGGACGGCCGCTGCACGAGGACGCGACCGCCACGATCCGTCCGCGGCTATTCCTCGAGGGCAGCTACTACGTCGATCTGCACCCGGGCTCACCGAGTGCCCGGGCGCTCGGCTCGGGGGCGACCCTGCCGCTGCCGCAGACAGCGGTGCCGGTTTCGTTCAGCACCGTCCTCTCGACCTTCAACGCGCCTGTAAGGCAGGGGTTGATCGACATCATCGACGGGGGCGCGCATGCGCTGGCAGACGGCGGCGCGGCCGCGCTGCATGGTGACGTCGCTGCTCTGGTGCCGGCCTTCCGTGAGACGGCGATCGCCAGCGAGGGTCTGATCGGAACCGGCCCCGACGACGTCACCAATCTCGTCGAGGGTGCCGCGCGCGTGACCAGCGCGCTCGCGTCCCAAGCACCGGCGCTGACGAGCGCAATCGAGGCCGAAGCCGACGTTGCCGGCACGCTCGCGAATAACGACGCGGCTCTCGGCGCGTCCGTCACCGCTGCGGACGCGACCCTGCGGGAGGCGCCGGCTGCGTTGTCATCGTTGTCCGCCGCCCTTCCGGAGCTGCGGTCGTTTGCCGCCCAGCTCGATCCGTCGTTGCGGATCGCGCCCGGCGTGCTCGCGTCGACCGCCGGGTTGCTTGGTCAGGTGCGGTCGCTGACCGCGTCCTCCGCGCTCCCCCGGACGCTCACGCTGCTGCGTCTGGTGAGCACCCAGCTGACGAGCCTCGCGCCGAAGCTCGAGGATCTGTTTCCGCGCGTGAAGGAGATCGCATCGTGCACCGGCAACCAGCTCGTGTCGCTGCTTGACACGAAGCTGCAGGACGGCAAGCTGACAACCGGGCAGCCCGTCTGGCAGGAGCTCGCCCACGTCAACGTCGGGCTGGCCTCCGCCAACCAGGACTTCGATGCCGCCGGCACCCGGGTCCGCTTCGCGACCAACATCCAACCGAACCTGCTGGCCCTGGGATCGGTCCCCGGGGTCGGCGCGCTGCTGGAGAACACCGAGCAGCCGCTGCTCGGGATCCGGCCGGTGTGGAACGGGCCCACGCCTCCGCCCGTGCACCCGGAGGTCCCGTGCACGACGCAGCCGCTCGGGAATCTGCAGGCCGGCGGCGAGACGCTCCCCAGCGATCAGGGCACCCGGGTCTCGGTCGACATGCCGGCGCTCGTCAAGGCCTTCGAAGGCACCTACGACAGGGCGAAGGCGGGCTGGTCGAGGTGAGGCGCGCGATCCGCAACAACTGGTGGCCGGTCGCGATCATCGTGGCGTTCGCCGTCGGCTCGACGACCCTCGGCGTCTACATCCTCGGCCAGCAGCGGCTGCAGTCACCGCTGCGCGCCCGCTACACGGTCCGCGTCGAGCTGAGCGACGCGCCGGGGTTGGCGCCCGGCCTGGGGCAGCCGGCCGACGTCGCCGGGGTCCAGGTCGGCGAGATCTCGGGCGCCGTCGTCCATGACGGCAAGGCACTCGTGACCCTCTCGATCGACCGCTCGCAGCTCGCCGCACGTGTACGCGAACGCGACCGCGACGCTGGTCCCGACGACTCCGCTTGACGACCTCGAGCTCGACCTCAGTCCCGGCTCGGCGCCCGCCGCCGTGCTCGGGCCGGGCGCGATCCTGCCGGTCGCCAACACGACCGTGCCGATCCCCGTCGACGGCCTGCTCGACTCACTCGACGGCGACACGCGCACCTACCTGGCGGCGTTGATCAGCGCCACCGGCTACGGGCTCCACGACCGCAGCCCCGACCTGCGGGCGCTGCTGCAGCAGATCGGGCCGACGGCGAAGCAGATCACCGAATTCAGCTCGGCCCTGGCGGGCCGGCGGGATGAGCTCGCGCATGTGGTGCATTCGCTGTCGGTGCTGGCTGTGGCCGCCGGTCGTCGGGATGACGCGTTGCGCCAGGTCGTCTCAGCCGGCAACGCCACCCTGCAGGCGATGGCCAAGCAGGACGACGCGCTGCAACAGTCGCTGCGGCTGCTTCCGAGCACGCTCGGTGAGAGCCGGACCGCGCTCGCCTCCGCCGGCCAGCTCGCGACCGTATTGACGCCGACCCTGACAGGGCTCTCCGGCACCGTCTCGCGACTGCCAGTGGCGTTGAAGGCCGCCGGGCGGCTGGCCTCGGTGGCAACTCCGGACCTGGCGAAGGTCGTCTCCCCGCTGGTGCGCACCGCCAACATGGCGCTGCCGTCGCTGGTCACGGCGTCAGATCACCTGAACGCGGTCACGCCGGACCTTGACAACGCCTTCCGGGTCCTGCAGTACACGTTCGACGAGCTGTTCTACTCCGATCGCGGCACGTCGCGAAGCTACGCGTTTTGGGCGGCGTGGGCCCAGCACGACGGCAACTCGGTGCTCGGTACCGGGGACGCGGAGGGGGAGGTCATCAACTCGGCGCTGATCGTCAGCTGCAGTGAGCTCAACGAGCTTCCGGACGTGACGCAGATCGTCGACGGGATCGCCGCGCTGCTCCCGTCGGTCTGTCCCGGCGACCAGCGAGGCGCACTGATGGGCGGGCCACCCCTCAGCCGTCGCGAACTCGGTGCGGTCACCGCATTCAGCGTCGGATCGTTGATCGCGATCATGCTCGCGTTCGTCGGGCTCGGCGGCCGGCTTCCGTTTGAAGCCGACGGCTACCGGTTCACGGTCGCCTTCCCGAACGCGCCGACGCTGGTCGCCGGCTCCAGCGTCCGGATCTCGGGCGTGCCCGTCGGCAAGGTCATCTCCGTGCGCGCCGGCCAGGACACGACGCTGGCGCTGATCCAGCTCGACCCGAACTACTCGCCGTTACCACGCGATGCCCGCGCGATGATCCGCAACAAGACGCCGCTGGGGGAGTCCTACATCGAGCTGACACCCGGCACACCGGGCGCAAAGCCACTGCCCGACGGTGGCCGGCTCCCGGCTGCCCAGGTCGGCACCACTGAGCAGATCGCTGATCTGCTCAGCGTGTTCGACGCGCCGACCCGGCGTGCATTCCAGACCGTGATGACGGACACGGCGGCTGCGCTGGCCGGCGAGGGGCCGAACCTGAACGCCGCCCTCGGCGCCTCGGGGACGACCGCCGAGCAACTCAACATCCTGTTGCAGGCACTGAGCACCCAGAGCGACTCCGTCCGCGCGCTCGTCAGCAGAAGCGCCGATGCATTGCACGCGCTGGCCGCGCAGCCCGCGGCGCTGCAGCAGCTGATCACCTCTGGGAACGCGGTGCTCTCGACCAGCGCGCGGCGGTCCTCGTCGCTGACCGCGACTGTCGGATCCCTGGCGCGGTTCGTGGCGTCCTTGAAGGCGACCGCGGGGCCGCTGACGACGGCCTCCAACCTGGCGACGCCGACATTGCGGACGCTTACCGCGGTCGCGCCGCTGATCGAGCCCGCGCTGCCCGGAATCGAACATCTCGCGCCTGAGGCGCGCGACGTGTTCGAGGCGCTGCGACCGGCAGCCACGGACGCCGAGCGGGGCCTGCCGGCCGCCGAGGCGATCCTCGCCAGGCTGCCGGCACTCGGCACCACGCTTGATGCGGCCGGCAGCCAGCTGGTTCCACTGGTCCAGCTGGTGGCGGCCTATGACCATGATGCGGTGACGAGCATCGCGTCGTTCGCCTCGGCGCTCGAAGCGGTCAAGGGCACATCCGGTTCGACCGGCTCTCGCTACGCCAGGACCGCGATCGAGGTCGGTAGCGACGGCGACCTCGGCTTCCAGGAGCGGCCACCGTTCAGTCGCTACAACCCGTACCCGCCGCCCGGCGAGAACGGCGACGACAAGTCGCTCAACTGCGAGAACGTCAACAACCCGGCCCCCATTCCTGCCAGCGGCTCACAGGTGCCGTGCGAGGTCGAGGCGCCGTGGCTGTTCCGCGGAGCGCGACGGTCCTTCCCGTTGCTGACACCCTATGCACCAACGCCGCTCGCACCGACACACCGAGCCCACTGACACACAGCATGACAACCGGCCAACACCACGATCATTGACCAGTAGACCACCACGATGATCAGTGACCACCAGACCACGACGACGAGAGGATGCGCATGTACCAGACCATGACCCCAGACGGACCGAGGATCGCGATCGTCGGGTCGGGCTTCGGCGGTCTTGGGATGGCGATCTCCCTGGAGCGCGCCGGTTACCGCAACTTCGAGGTGTTCGAGCGCGCCGCCGGCCTCGGCGGGGTGTGGCGCGAGAACACCTACCCCGGCGCCGGCTGCGACGTGCCGTCGCCGTTCTACTCGTTCTCGTTCGAGCCCAACCCGGAGTGGCCGTGGCGGTACTCGAAGCAGGAGTCGATCCTTGCCTACCTCGAGCGGTGCGCGGACAAGTACGGGGTCCGCGATCGGATCCGCCTGAACACCGAGGTGCATCACGCCGGGTTTGACGAGGAGCGCAACGTCTGGACGCTCACGATCGGTGATGGCGAGCAGCGCGAGTTCGACGTGCTCGTCTGCGCCTGTGGACAGCTGTCTGATCCGGTCACCCCCGACTTCCCGGGCCGAGACTCGTTTGCGGGCCACAGCTTCCACAGCGCCGAGTGGGATCACGATTACGACCTGGCAGGCAAGCGCGTGGCCGTGATTGGGACCGGGGCGAGCGCGATCCAGTTCGTCCCGGAGATCGCGCCGAAGGTCGCCCGTCTCGACCTCTACCAACGGTCGGCGCCGTTCATCATCCCCAAGCCCGACCGGGAGTACACGGGCCGCCACCACCGGCTGTTCGAGCGCTTTCCGGCGTTCCTGTCAGCGGAGCGCCTCGGTACGTACCTGTTCTGCGAGTACGGCCAGTACGCGATCGCGGAGCGGCCTGGGTGGCTGAAGCCGTGGAAGCGATTGACGAGCATGTACCTCCGAACCGTCGTCAAGGACCCGGTCAAGCGCGCCGCGCTCACGCCCGACGATGAGCCGGGGTGCAAGCGGCTGCTGTTCTCGAACAACTACCTGCAGGCGATCGACAGTCCCCAGGTCACGCTGATCAAGGAGGGCGTCTCGGCGATCACGCCGAACGGCGTCGTCTCGAGCTCCGGCGTCGAGCGTCAGGTCGACACAATCATCTACGCCACGGGATTTCAGGCGCACGGCTTCGTCGCGCCGATGCAGATCACAGGTGTCGGTGGGCGCCGGTTGGCGGAGGACGCGTGGGGGCAGGGTGCCAGCGCATACCTCGGGATCACGGTGCCCGAGTTCCCCAATCTGTTCATGCTCTACGGCCCCAACACCAACCTCGGTGGCGGCTCGATCGTCCACATCCTCGAGAGCGAGCACCGCTACGTGCTTGGTGCCGTGCAGATGCTCGCCGCGCATCCCGGCGCTGCGGTCGCCGTACGCGACTCCCGACTGCAGGAGTACGACCGGGAGATCCAGAAGCGGCTCCAGGGCTCGGCATGGGCGACGGGCTGCCAGAGCTGGTACATCGATGAGCACGGGCGTAACAGCAGCAACTGGCCCGGCACGATGCGCGAGTACCGGACGCGGACCGCGCGGTTCGATAGCGAGAGCTATGAGCTGCTGACGGCGCGAGCGGCCGATCCGGCTCCCGTCGTCTGAGCCCGTCGGTCGGTCTGGGCGGTCTGCCGCCTCGGGCCGGTCTGCCGCCTCGAGCCCGGCTGCCGGCTCAGTTCTCGGCTGCCCCGGTGCCGAGGCGTGCGGCCAGCCGGCTGTGCCGTCGGCCAGTGTCGGGCGTGGCGGCGGCGCGGGCGACGACGTTGCCGAGCCCGACGATCACGGTGGCGAGCTTCGCTCGG
>CAVZTZ010000004.1:0-186124 GCA_963778315.1 uncultured Conexibacteraceae bacterium
GCATCCCGACCGGTGTGATCGCGTGACCGGCCTCGATGCTGAGTACGTCGAGTTCGTCGAGGCGTCGCGCGATGGTCTTGGCCTCGTAGACGCCCGGCTCGCCGCAGAAGAGGATCCCGTCGGCGGCGAACATGGCCATGCGTGTGAGCGGGGTGACGGCGCCGGTCGTGTCGATCAGTGCGATGTCGGCGGTCGCGTCGAGCTGCATCAGGAGCTGATCGAGGGCGTCGAAGCGTCCGGTTGCGGCGACGTCGGCGGTGAGGGCGAGGAGCCGCTCTGAGGTCGCGAGCAGCCGGAGCGACCCTCGTCGCTTCTGGTCGCGCGCGGGCGAGACCGGATCGTCGATCTCGATCGGGGCGATCAGTGGGTCGGCGCTTCCCGCCAGGAGATCCTCGATCCGCGCGACGTCGTCGTCGTCTTCGACGCCGAAGGTCATCTCGAGGTCCGGCTGGTGGGCGTCGAATCCGACGAGGAGGACGTTGTTACCGAGCCGGGCGAGCGCCGGTCCGAGATTGGCGACGGAGGTCGTTTTGCCGACGCCGCCTTTTGATGACCAGACGAGGAGCCGGTACATCAGCTGGCCTCGGTTCGATGGTGCCGTGCGATCATGAGTGCGCCTCCTGAGAACGGGGTGATGGTTGGGTGTGAGCCGAGGATGGGCTGGGCATTTCTTCGGGAGTCAGACGGGCGCATAGCGCAGCCGCTCGTCGATGCGGGTGGCGATCTGGCCGAGTTGGCCCTGACGGTTCTTGCGGACGATGAGGTCCATCTCGCCGGGTCGTTCGGAGTCGGGGTCGTAGTAGTCGTCGCGGTAGACCATCAGCACGCAGTCGGCGTCGGCCTCGACTTGTCCTGAGTCCCGAAGGTCCGATAGGAGTGGGCGTTTGTCGGGCCGCTGCTCGACGGCGCGGGAGAGCTGGGAGACCGCGATCACGGGGCAGTTGAATTCGCGCGCGAGGCGCTTGAGACCGCGGCTGAATGTCGACACGTCTTCGACGCGGCTGCCGCTCGGCTTCTCGGCGCGCATGAGTTGCAGGTAGTCGACGACGAGGAGCTCCAGGCCGCCGTGGCGCACCGCGACCTGGCGGGCGTGTGCGCGTAGGGTGGGGAGCGAGAGGTCGCCGTCGTCGAGGAGGTGCAGGGGAAGGTCGACGCTCGCCTGCGCGGCGTTGAGCAGCGGCGGCCAGTCGTGTTCGTGCAGGCGCCCGAGGTGGATGCGTGTCGGTGCGACGCCTGATTCGGCGGCGAGGTGCCGCTGGGCGGTCTCGGAGTCGCTCATCTCGATCGAGGCGAACAGGACGCGGCCGTGCTCGACGGCAGCGACGTGCCGGGCGATCTGCAGGGCGATCAGGCTTTTGCCCATGGACGGTCGTGCGGCCACGACGTACAGGCGTCCCTGTTGGAGGCCTCCCAGGAGTTCGTCGAGTGGAGCGATGCTCGTTGTGAGTCCGGGGACGGCGCGGCCGGATTGCGAGCATTGGGCGAGGCGGTCCACCTCGTCGCTGACGGCGTCGGCGAGCAGCCGCTGTCGGCCCCGGACGGTGCTCGCCCGGAGCCGGAAGATGAGCTGCTCGGCGCGCTCGATGAGCTCGTCGGACCCCGCGGCGGGTGCGCTGGCGGCGGCCTGGATCTCGTAGGTCGCCTGCATGAGCCGCCGGACCTGGGCGAGGTCGCGCACGATCGCGGCGTACTCGCGGTGGTGTGCGGCCACGGGCACCCAGCCCGCGAGCTCTTCGACGCTCGCCGGACCGCCGACGTCGTCGAGTTCCCCGCTGCGTTGGAGGTGCGCTGCCACCGTGAGGTGGTCGATCGCCTCGCCGGCGCTGTGCAGCGCGCGCATCGCGGCGAAGACCCGCCCGTGTGCGGGCCGGTAGAAGTCGTCGTCCTGGAGGCCGACCTCGAGGACGGCGTGGAGGTTGCGGTCATCGAGGAGAACGGCGCCGAGGACTGACCGCTCGGCCTCGAGGTTCTGGGCGGGTACGGCGTGAGGGTGGACGGCCGTTGTCATGCCGCGGTGCGCTCCTGGTCGTCGTGTGCGCGCTCGATGAGCTCGGCCCAGAGGTCTCGGTATTGCCGTTCGGAGTAGTGCAGCGCGTGTTCGCAGAGCACGGTCCAGCGGGCGGTCAGGACGAACCGCTCGAGGTTGGGGTTGATCGCGCCGAGCTCGGCGAGCGCCGCGGCGCGGTTGTCGCGTCCGTGTCGCTGGATGGCACGGGCGAGGTGGTCTTTGGCCGCTGGCCAGCTGAGACGGGTCGCGTCCAGTGATCCAAGCTCGCCGGCTTGGGGCGACACCGTGCCTTGCCGCCCGCCGTTGCCCGAGGCGAAGTGTTTCGCGATGAGCTCTTCGGCGATGCGCTCGAAGTCGGGGAGGGTGGTGGCCTTTCCGCCGATATAGGGGTCGATGACCATCTGCGCGAATCCCGCCGCGATGCGCTGCGGTTCGAGGCGCTCCAGGAGTCGGTCCGCCGCCTCGCGCCACCGCCGTGTGTCGCGGCTGTACCGGACTGCGGGGCTGCTGCCCAGCGCCGGCCTCCACGCCTCGATGAACGCCTCGATCACCCAGTCGCTGGTCTCGTATGCCACGGGTTGCTTGCCGACGACCGGTTCTGGCTGACCGCTCTGGAAGTTTTCTCGTTGTTCTTCTGGACCGCCGTCAGCTGCGCGCGTGTTAGAGGGCGGCGGATCGGCGCCGCCGATGGCGGCGTTTTCGCCCTGCGAGTTCTGTTCCGCCGCCCTGGGAGTTTCGTTCGGGCGCCCCGCCAGTTCGGTTCCACCGCCCTGGCCGTTTCGGCCCGCCGCCCTGCTCGTTTCGTTTCCCCGCGCTGCCAGTTCGGTTTCACCGCCCTGGCTGAGTGGAGCTTCGTGGACGGTGTAGATGCTCGGCAGGTTCCGGCCGCCGTTGTTCGCTCGTCGCCGTTCGATGGTGAGTAGACCGGCCGCCTCGAGGATGTGGTGGCAGTCATCGACACGCTCGACGTGAAGCCCGGAGTGCTCGGCGATTTGCGCGCGGGTCACCTGCGCCTGGGTCCATGTCCCTTCCGGACCCTGCCGGACGCAGAACTCGAGCAGGACGATGATCAGTCCGAGATCTCGGAGCAGGTGGCCCCCGTCGCGGGGCGCCGCGAGACGGTCGGCCATCGGCACCGTCACGGCGATGAAGCTGTGCTCGTGGATGAGGAGGTGCGCGATGCTGATGCTGCCTCCACGCTCAGGGTCGGCCTGCGTCTCCCTGCGCAGGACGCCGGCCCGCTCGAGGCAGGTCAGCATCTTCGCGATGTTTCCCTTGGAGACTCCGCCGCGGGCGGCGAGGAGGTCGTAGCTGTAGCGGACGCGGCGTTGCTGGCCAATGTTCCGCTGCTCGTTGGCGAGTTGGCAGAGCAGCCCGTAGAAGCCGATCGTCCGGACGCGGCGAGGGCCGGCAGTGACGTCCCTGATCGCCACGACCGCGTCCGTGTAGACCATGAAGAACGGCAGCTCGCGCCGGTCGGCGATCGTGACGGGATCGTGCGTATGGCCGACCGCCGTCATGCCGTCCTCGGTCCTCTGGCGAGAGTGCGGCGCGGCGCCCGCCGACGAGCTGCGACGTGGCTGACGTTCGTGTCTCCGACGGGAGCGGTTACGCGGTCCGATCCGGCCGCGATGGGTGCTCCCGGAAATCCTGATGCACCCGTGTTGCACCCAAATGCCGGCTCGACGGAGCGCGACGGTGGCGGGCGGTCCTCAGCAAACACCTTGCTTTGCAGGGATTTCCTGAGAGTGGGCGATCCAGGATTCGAACCTGGGACCTCTTCCTTATCAGAGAAGCGCTCTAACCGACTGAGCTAATCGCCCGAGGAGAGGCAATGTTAGCGGCGTCAGAGAGCGTTGGCCGAGAGCCAACTGCTCATGTCCGCGGCAAACGTCGGGGCACTGCGTTCGAGCGTCACGGCATGCCCCTCGCCGGGCAGACTGATGTCGGTGAGCTTCGATGTGCGGGCGTAGAGAGCCTCCTGGAGCGTCGGCCACGGGAGTGCATCCTCGAAGATCCCATCGTCGCTCGCGTGCACGTAGGCGATCGGGATTGTGATCTTTGACACATTCGTGGTGTCGAATACCGCGCCCGTCAGGATCGATGTGATCATTCCGCAGGGGTCGCGGGTCCTCATCGCGTTGGCGGCGGATTCAACCGCCGGTGCCACGTCGTTGAACATCAGCGCGTCGTACTGCGCGGCGGTCGTGCCGAACGCTGCGTAGTCGTCCGAGGTCGAGCCGACCTGGGTGACGTTGCCCTGCACACACTGAATGACGTCCTCGCCAAAGGCTGCGTATGCGCCGATTGAGTAGTACTGGTCGGCCCATTCGACAACGCCGAGCGCGTGACGTCGTTGAACGAGTAGGCCTCGATCTCGACCAGCTCGCCGCCGACCGAGTGGCCAACAAGCCCGACTCTCGAGAACGTCGGGACGACGGCGTGCCCCGGTTCCGCGTAGCTACCGGTACGAAGGTCCTGGACGATCTCGTGAAGGATCGTCGCCTGGCTGCCGACGCAGGTCGCGTCCCCGTTCGGGATCGACGAGCTGCCGTAGCCGAGCCGGTCGATCACGAGCGAGGCGTGACCATCCGCGGGCTTCGGTCGCGGCATAGTCGTAGCCCGGACGCCGCCGTGAAGTCCCAAAAGTCTGCCCGCGTACCCAAGGCCATGCACGTAGACGGTGACTCCGGCCGGAGGTTGCACCCGACGGCAAGAACAGCGTTCCCGCGACAGTATAGGTGTCTCCGTCGGCTGTGCAGGGCAGCATAGGACTCGTTGTCGTTGACGACCGAGAAGCTGACCGGAATCGCCGTGTAGCGGGCAGGTTGTGCGGGACGCTTCGCGTTGCTCGCACGGCGCGGTGTCGCGGCCGCCGCGTACGGAACGCAGAGCGCGAGCAGCGCTACCGCCGTGACAGCAACGATTGCCCAGCGGCGGCCGACCTGCCATACGCGCCCCATGCGATGGATCCTACGTCACTGGCCGAATTGGGCGGCGAACTCCAGTGCCTCGTCGATCGATGCGAACGACAGCTGAGCCGTGTAACCGCTGGCGGCGCCACGGACGTGCACGTCGGCGCCGAGTGCCGCGCTCAGGGCATCCCCGATCCGCTCGATCGCCTCCGCCTGATCCGGGTGGACACCCCCTCGACCTTTGGAGCGCGCCGGCCTCTTCTCCGTCGCCGGGAAACCGGACTCGTCGCCTGCCGTGCGTGCGCGGGCCTCGAGCTCGCGGACCGACCACCCGTTCGCCACGGCCTGCCGGGCGAGCGTGCGCCGGGCTGCGTTCTCGCTCGCGAGCAGCAGCGCGCGGCCGTGGCCCTCGGACAGCTCATGCCGCTCCAGTAGATCCAGCGCCTCGTCGGGGAGGTCGAGTAGCCGCAGCAGGTTCGAACCGCAACGCGGCTGCGCCCGACGCGCAATCCAACTTCCTCGCGGGTGAGCCCGAGCTCTTCCACAAGAGCGGCGCAGGCGCGGGCCTCCTCAACCGGGTTGAGATCCTCGCGCGCCATGTTCTCGATCAGCGCCAGCTCGAGCGATGCAGCGTCGTCGTGATGGCGGATCACGGCCGGCACAGTCTCGAGTTCCGCGAGCTGGGCCGCGCGCCAGCGGCGCTCGCCGGCGATCAGCTCGTACCGGCCTCCGAGGAGCGGCCGGACCAGAACCGGCTGAATGACCCCGCGAGCACGGATGGAGTCGGCCAGCGCCAGCAGTGCCTGCTCATCGAACTGGTGGCGAGGCTGATTCGGGTTCGGCCCGATCAGATCGACGGCGATCTGGCGGAGCTCCTCGTCATCCTCCTGGTGAGCAACGGACAGGATCGCTGACAGACCCCGGCCCATCCCTCTTTGACGCTCAGCCACGGGCTGCAACCTCCTTTGCCAACTCAAAATATGCGTCCGAACCCGAGCAGTGCGGATCGTGGTGGATCACCGGTCGACCAAAGCTCGGGGCCTCTCCGATCCGGACATTGCGGGGGATCACCGTGTCGAAGACCAACTGCGGGAAGTGTGTGCGCACTTCGTGCTCGACGTCCTGGGCCAGCCGGGTGCGGTTGTCGGACATCGTCACGAGCACGCCGGAGATCGTCAACCGCGGGTTGAGCCGGCGCTGCACCAAACCGAGTGTGTCGAGCAGGCCGGCGAGGCCCTCGAGCGCGAAGTATTCGGCCTGGACAGGGACGATCAGCCTGTCGGCGGCCACCAGGGCGTTGATCGTCAGCGGTCCCAACGACGGCGGACAGTCGATGAAGGTGAACGCGTAGCGCTCACGAACACCGGGGAGAGCATCCCGCAGCGTTCCCTCTGACCCCGCCACGCGGGGAAGCTCCACTGCGGCCCCGGCCAGGTCAGGCCCAGACGGGGCGACCCACAGCTGCGCGAGGTCCGTCGGCATCACGATCTCGTCAAATGTCGCCTCGCCACAGAGCACGTCGTAGACGGTCTGGGGTGCGTCCTTGGGCAGTCCGAGTCCAACCGTCGCGTTGGCCTGCGGGTCGATGTCGATCAGCAGGGTGTCGTAGCCCGCCTCGGCGACGCACGCCGCCAGGTTGACCGCGGTCGTCGTCTTCCCGACACCGCCCTTCTGATTCGCGATTGCGTAGATCGTTCCCACGGGCTTGAAGCTAGCGGCGTCCGCGGTCAGATCTAGGCTCGTCAGGCGCCAAGTGGACGCTTACGCGCGACGCCCGGTCGCCGTGGAAACCGCGTTGGGGTTTCCCTCACCTTAGACACGAGGTGGAGGTATCGATGCTCTGCAGACGGGTACGGGTGAACCTGGAGCGGATTTCGAACGGAAAGTCCGAGGATTTCAGCGGCGGCGGCTGCCTCAGCCTCAACCTCGGGGTCACGCTTGCCGCGCCACGCAAGCAGATTCCCACCAATCCGCAGCAAAGGTGCGGCGTACTCACAAACCACTCCCAGTGGAGCGAGAGCACGCGCGGTGACGAGGTCCTGAGACCCCAGTCCGCCCTCCCAGGATTCCGCGCGATCGCGCACGACGGTCACGTTGTCGAGCTCGAGCAGCCCAGCGGCGCGCTCGATGAAGTCGCATTTACGTCCGTTGGATTCGACCAGCCTCACCGATGCAGCCGGGAGCGCGATCGCAAGCGGGAGCCCCGGCAGGCCAGCGCCGGCCCCAAGGTCTGCGATCACCGTTGCGGCGCGAACCTCAGGCAGCTCCAAGGCGACCAGGGAATCGGCGAGATGATCGGCCAGCACCAGCGCCGGGTCACGGACCGTCGTGGGCGCCAGCGGGTCATCGACAAGTAACCCGGCAAGCACTGATAGCCGCTCGGTGGCGCTCCCGTCAAGCCCGAAGCGCTCCGTCAACTGCACGTACTCAGCGTTGGTCACGGCCATCCTCATCCGGCGCTCCGCGGTCGCGGTCGTCGCGCTCGCGCCCATCGGCCGCATCCAATTCATGCTCCTCTGACCGCAGCACGCGGGCACGCTCCCGCTCAATGAACGGCCGATACCGCTCACACATCGTCTGCAGTCGTTCGGTTCCATGCCCGTCAAGAGCCGGCGTGAGTCCATCTTCAAGCACCGGCAGCACATCTTCGACCAGTGCGCGGCCCCGGGCCATCCACTGGTAGTAGGACCGGCCGCCATGGTTGTAGGGCCCGTACAGCCGGGTGCGCGGGAACCGCTCGATCAGCCAGTGGAACAGGGCCTCGTGCCGGGTGTGCATCCGCAACGTCACCTGCGGCTGCTTGCCGTCCCCACCGAACGAACCCTCTCCGATGAGGAGCCCGACCACGACGCCCCGCTCGAACTCGGTCAATGGCGGCATGACTCAGCAGCCTACTTGTTTCACCGGGGAGAAAAACGTGAAACATGGTCGGCCGCGCTGGACCGAGCCGACGGAAATGCTCAGCTGACGAGCGGTGCGACGACGAGATGCCGCGATGGCTCTTCGCCCTCGCTGTAGGTCTCGACGTCGAAACGGTTCTTGAGATGCTCGTGGACGACCTTGCGCTCGACGGAGGTCATCGCCTCCAGCGCGACCGGCTTGTTATCCCGGATCGCCGCCTCAGCGGCCTGATCCGCGACAGCACAGAGTGACTCTTCACGTCGGGCGCGATACCCGCCGGCATCGACGGTGACGCGGCCGCGGGTGGACGCTCCTCGATATGCGATTCGGTAGACAAGGTGCTGGATCGCATCCAGCGTCGTGCCCTGGCTGCCGATCAGCTGTCCGAGATCCTCCCCGACGAATTCGGCCTCGATCACGTCGCCGTCCGTCGCGAGCTCAACATTCGCAT
Source organism: uncultured Conexibacteraceae bacterium (assembly GCA_963778315.1). GTDB lineage: Bacteria > Actinomycetota > Thermoleophilia > Solirubrobacterales > Solirubrobacteraceae > Palsa-465. The sequence goes on from CAVZTZ010000004.1 coordinate 8,276, forward strand.
CGACGCCAAGCGCGTCGGCGATCAGTTCCAGCGTCTCCTGCACGCGTGTCTGCACCTCGGTAGTCATGCCGTCTCCCATCCTCGCCTATTTCCGGCGGCCGGAGCGTTTCTTCTTGCGGCGTGCCGACGGTGGCGGTGCAGCAGGGCGCTTGGCCTCGGCTGCAGTCGGCACGGGTTCCTTCTTGGATTGGTTTCCGCGCGCAGCTCCGCGCAGGAGACCCCCGATCCCACCGGTCGAGCCGGAGCCGTTGCCGGTATCCGCGGGCTTACTCGGCACTGGCGTTGTGCGGGTCGATCCACGGGTCGATCCCTTGATCGGACCGACCGTTCCAGCCGTTCCACCGCCGGCCAGAGCGACGGGAGGTTGGGTGAACTTGATCCGCTGTTTGAACGCGTACTGCTGGACCATCGTCCAAGCATTCGTCGTGATCCAGTAGACGATCAAACCCGCTGGGAAGCGGATGATGAACAGCACGAAGATCAGCGGCAGGAACATCATCACGCGGCGCTGTGTCTGATCCATCGTCGGCGCCGACATGATCATCGTCGATGCCATCTGGGTACCGACGTACAGCACCAGCAGCACGACCAGCGTCAGGCCGTGAGCCGTGTTCGTCAGATCGTTGATGAACAGGAAGCCGGCGTGGGCCAGGTGGCCGGTTCCGCACGCGCGCGTGAGCCCTGCCACGGTCGCGTGCGACGCGGACGGGTGGGCCGCCGCGTAATTGAGCCGGTAGGTCGCCTGGATCTGAGGGCAGATGTCCTCGCGCAGGTTCTTGCGCAGCATGTAGAACAGCGACAGCATCACCGGCAGCTGCAGGACCAGAGGGAGACAGGAGGCGGCCGGGTTGATCTTGTTCTCCCGGTAGAACTTCATGACCTCCTGCTGCTGGCGCTGCTTGTCCTCCTTGTACTTCGCCTGAATCTCCTTGAGTTCGGGCATGTGCGCCTGCATCCGCTGCATCGAGTGGAACTGACGCAGCATCAGCGGCACGAGCAGGAGCCGGACGCAGATCGTCAGCAGCACGATCGACCAGCCCCACGACGCCCCCACGTTGTTGTGGAAGAACTTCAGGACCGACTCGAAGACGTCGATCAGCGGTTGGAAGATGTTGGCGGAGAGGAGCATGGTCAGACAGTGGCGGCCGGCGTGCGCGGTTTGAATAGCCGCTGATCCTCAACCGGGTCGAAGCCACCATGGCTCCACGGGTTGCAGCGCAGCAACCTCCAGGCCGCCAGCACGAGTCCGCGCAGTATGCCGAATCTCCCGATCGCCTGTGCCGCGTATTCAGAGCACGACGGGTAGTACTTGCACCGCGGCCCCAGCAGTGGGGAGACGACCTTCTGATAGGCGCGGATCACGAGGACAACAACGCGCGCCACCGGGCTGCGGGTCACTGCGCGGCCCTCACGCCGTCGACCTTGTCGATCAATTCCACGAGCGCTGAATGAACCCCATCAAGCCCTTGCGTCTCGGCCAGGGGACCGGCACCGGTGCGAGCGATCACGACGGCATCACTGCCGATCGGGAGACGCGCAGCCTCGAGCGCGAACGCTTCGCGCAGGAGCCGCTTCACGCGATTACGTTCGACGGCACCGCCGACTTTCCTGGACACGGACATGCCAAGGCGCGGCGGCTCGTCGCCACCACGGGGAAAGACGTACAGCACGAACTCACGTCCGGCGTGGGAGCGGCCACTGCGGAGTACTCGATCAAACTCGGCACTCCGCGACAGGCGGCCACGACGCGGCGACCTTGCGCCCGCCACGTCCCACCTACACCGTCAGGCGCTTGCGGCCCTTGTCCCGGCGCCGCTTGAGCAGGTCCCTGCCGGCACGTGTCTGCATACGTGCCCGGAAACCGTGAGTACGAGCGCGCTTGCGCTTCTTTGGTTGGTAAGTTCTTTTCATAGCTGAAACCCCCGGCTGAGCGGGGCAGGTGGCCAGTATACGCACCCCTTCACACCTGCCCTTTCGGGGCGATCCGGTTTTTCCCGCGCTTTGCGCCATGGCCCCCGAAAAGCGGCAAACCGGGTAGGTGTGCGCTGTTATATTCGCCCGCTCGGGCCCTTGGGGCCCGCCCCTCTCGAATAAGGAAAGCCGACTCCTGTCGGAAGGAGCCGTTTGGAGTTGCCCGCGCACCTCGAGATACCGCCTGCCTGGCGTCAACTGTCAGCCGACCTACGGCGGACGGTCGGCGACTCGACCTACGACATCTGGCTCGGGTCGATCGAGTTCCACGGCTGGGACGGCACGGTCCTCACGCTCCAGGCGCCGGCGGGAACCCAGTCCTGGATCGCCAACCGTTTCGGACGGGTGATCGAGCGCTGCGCCCGCACGAGCTTTGGCGAAGGCGTCCAGATCGCCTATACGACGGCCGCTGCGCCCGACCGTCTCAGCACGCCCGCCGCCGAGCAGCCTGAACGCCACGAGCCGGCGCGGTTGATTCCCCGGTACACGTTCGACCAATTCATCATCGGGGACGGCAACCGGCTTGCACATGCCGCCGCGCTGGCGGTCGCCGAGAACCCGGCACAGGCTTATAACCCGCTGTTCCTGCACGCGCCCCCAGGTCTCGGTAAGACCCACCTGCTGCACGCGATCGGGAACTACATCACCGCCTTCGACCCGACGATGATCGTCCGCTACACCACCGTCGAGGCCTTCACCAACGGCTTCATCAACGCCCTGCACACGAAGTCGCTCGACCGTTTCAAGCACATCTACCGCGACGTTGACGTGCTGCTGATCGACGATGTCCAGTTCCTGGCGAGCAAGGCGCGCACCGAGGAGGAGTTCTTTCACACGTTCAACGCGCTGCACGACTCCGGACGTCAGCTCGTCCTCACCTGTGACCGCCTCCCGCGGCAGCTGGTCGGCGTTGAGGAGCGTCTCCGCGCCCGCTTCGAAGCGGGCCTCGTCGCCCCGGTCGCGCCCCCGGACCGGCTCACCCGAATCGCGATCCTCCGTAAGCGGGCGGCGGTCGACCACCTCCAGATCCCCGATCAGTCAGTCCTGGAGCTGATCGCTGATCGCGTCACCGACAACATCAGGGCACTCGAGGGAGCGCTGATCCAGGTCGTCGCCCACCACTCCCTCGCCGGCGGCGCGCTCGACGCGCGGCTTGCCGCGCGCGTTCTCAACGACACGCATCCCGCAGTCGACGCCCCCTCTGACGAGCTGACCACGACACGCATCCAAGAGGTCGTCGCTGGTCATTTCAGGATCACGGTCGAGGAGCTCATCTCGGCCGGGCGGACCGCCAGGGTTGCGTGGGCGCGTCAGCTCGCAATCCAGCTGGCGCGTGAGCTGACGGCCGCGCCACTACAGTCGATCGGAGCGGACTTTGGAGGTCGCAATCACGCCACAGTTCTGCACGCGTGTAAACGCGTGGCCGACAGAGTTCTCAACAGTTCAGAGGACGCGGCCGAGCTGGAATCGCTGCGAGCCGTTCTCTCAGCTCGAGACGACCGCGCTTCTTGACACACTGGCGCGTCGCCTGAACATGACTTCTTTGCCGCTCGTTGCGGAACTCCTGCCGGTTTTCCACAACTCCTGCCCTCCTAAGACTTCTACCTTCTTCAAGAGGAATCACCCGTGAAGATCACAATTGAGCGCGAACAGTTCCTAGCCCAGCTGCAGACCGTCGCCCGCGTCGCCTCCACTCGGAGCGCGATTCAGGCTCTCTCGGGCGTTCAGCTCGTCGCTCACGGCTCCTCGTGTGAACTGCGCGCCACAGATACCGATGTCAGTCTCCGTGTGCCCTTGGCCGCTGAGGTCGCCCGTGAGGGCGTCGTCGTCCTTCCCGCCCGCCTGCTCCTCGACGTCGTCCGCTCACTGCCGGCCGCCACCGTCACGCTGGAACTGCGTGCGGCTGAGCATGACGTCGAGCTCGTCTCCGGCAACGCCACCTTCGACATCCGCACGCTGCATGCCGAGGACTTCCCTCCGTTCCCGGAGCCGGACCTCTCCGCCGCGGTCTCACTGCCGGCCGCGGCTTTCGTCGCAACTGCCCAGAAGGTCGCTGGTTCAGCCTCCAAGGATGAGACCCGTCCGGTCCTGACCGGGATCCTCGTCTCCGCGTCAGGCAACCAGGTGCGGATGGTCGCGACGGATTCCTATCGCCTGAGCGTCAAGGAGACGACGCTTGAGACCCCGCTCGCTACCGGGTTTGAGTGCAACGTGCCGGCCCGCGCGCTGCAGGAGCTGTCGCGGATTGCCGGCGGCGCCGAGGACGAGCAGCTATCGGTCAGCGTCCGCCAGAACCAGATCGTGTTCGTGTTCGGCGACGTTGTCCTGTCCTCCCGGCTGATCGACGGTCAGTTCCCCAACGACCGTCAGCTCGTCCCGGACAGCTTCGAGCATGAGCTCCGCGTCTCGGGGCCGGAACTGCGCGACGTCGTCCGCCGGATCAGCCTGCTGGCACAGAAGAACGCGCCGCTCCGGCTGGCGTTCACGGGCGGCGAGCTGACCGTCTCCGCCCAGACCCCGGACATCGGAGAGGCCCGCGAATCGCTGCCGATCCCGTTCCAGGGCGAGCCGTTTGAGATCGGCTTCAACCCCGAGTTCCTGCGCGATGGGCTCGAAACCGTCGGCGAGGGCGACGTGCTCGTGAAGCTGATCAGCCCGCTGCGTCCGGGTCTGCTTGAGTCCGGCGACGGCAGCGGCTTCCTCTACCTGATCATGCCGATCAGACTGAACGTCTGAGCTGTAGCGCGGGATGCGCGTCGTCTCGATCACCCTGCGCGACTTCCGTAGCTATGAGTCCGCTGCTGCCCCGTTGGGCAGCAGCCTCACCATCCTGACCGGGCCCAACGGTGCCGGGAAGACCAACCTGCTGGAGGCGCTGTACTTCGGCTGCACCGGACGCTCCTGCCGCACCTCCAATGAACGCGAGCTGGTCCGCTTCGGCGCTCCTGCAGCTCGCGTCGTGGTCACCACCGAGGGCGACGACGGCGTCCACGAGCTCGCCGTCGGCTTTCAACCGGGAGAGCCCAAGCGGCTGGCCGTCGACGGTTCAGCGGTCGAGCGCCTGCTCGATTCACCGTCGCGGCCGCTGGTGAGCGTCTTTCTCCCCGACCGGCTTGAGTTGATCAAGGGGGTACCGGCCGGCCGGCGGGCGCACCTCGATCAGTTTGTGGCCGCCCTGTGGCCGTCTCGCGTCACCAACCGCCGGGCCTACGCCCAGGCGCTCGCGCAACGGAACGCCCTGCTGTCGGCGATCGCCAGCGGGCGCACATCACACTCGACGCTCGCGACCTGGGATCAGCGTCTGGCGATCGCTGCCCTGGCGCTGATGGAGGACCGAGCGGCAGCCCTCGATGTTCTCTCGCCGGCGTTCGTGGAGCTGGCGGGGGAGCTCGGACTGGAGGGCACCGTGAACGTCGCGTATCGGCCCCGGTCGCGTGCCGACGACGTGGAGGGATTCGTGGAGGAGCTCGCAGAACGGGTCGACAGTGACCTCGAGCGGGGCTTCACGGGCCATGGTCCGCACCGTGATGACATCGTCTTCAAGCGCGAAGGACGCGAGCTGCGGACCTACGGCTCTCAGGGCCAGCAGCGGTTGACGCTGCTCAGCCTGCTGCTGGCCGAGCGCCAGGTGATCGCCACTCACCGTGATACGACGCCGTTGATCCTGCTTGATGACGTGACAAGTGAGCTCGACGGCGTCCGTCGCGCGGCACTCGTCGACGTGCTGCGGTCGACCCCCGGCCAGGCTCTGATCACGACCACCGATGCCGATCATGTGCCCGTCGTTGACTTTGCCGACAGCGCTCGGATCGCGGTCGTCGATGGCCATCTCAACACAGAGCTGACCGTGGAACGGGTCGGATGACTCTGCACCGCCGTTCACCGAGGCCGCTGTCGTTGGCGCTCGCCCCGATCCAGGACAGTGTCGCTCCGCAGACGCTGCTGGCGGAGGTTCAGCGGGCGTGGCCGGAGGTGGTGGGGGAGGCCTTCGCCGCGAACACAACCCCAGTGTCCGAGCGGGGTGGCAGTGTTTTGGTGTCGTGCTCGGCAGCCGTCTGGGCACAGGAACTCGACCTGATGTCACCAACGTTTCTCAGCGGACTCAACAGCCGCGTCACCACTGGCCGCGTCAGTCGCCTCAGATGCGTCGCGGAAGACCGCTGATTTACGTGGTTTTGCAGGGATTTTCTAAGTGAGCCAAGACGGGTTCCGAGGACCCCTTGTGCTATTGTTAACAACATCAGTTTCCGACGCCCCGGCGCGCTTCTCGCGAGGCGCGACGCCGGGGCGTCTCAACGTCAATCGGAGGATCGTTGACGAACGACAGTGGCGCTAACGAGCGCCCCACACCTCAGTCGAGCTATGACGCCCAGGACATCACTGTCCTGGAAGGACTCGAGGCCGTCCGCAAACGGCCTGGCATGTACATCGGCTCGACGGGCCCACGTGGACTCCACCACCTCGTGTACGAGATCGTCGACAACTCCGTCGACGAGGCTCTCGCGGGTCGCAACGACAGCGTCTCTGTCGTCATCCACCCCGACAACTCGGTCACCGTCACTGACACCGGCCGCGGGATCCCCGTCGGCATCATGGAGAAGGAGCAGCGCCCAGCGGTCGAGGTGATCATGACCGTCCTGCACGCCGGCGGCAAGTTCGGCGACGGCGGCGGCTACAAGGTCTCAGGCGGTCTGCACGGAGTCGGTGCCTCGGTCGTCAACGCGCTGTCAGAGCGCCTCGACATCGAGGTCCGTCGCGACGGCTTCCATTGGCACCAGACCTACGAGCGCGGGACGCCGATGGGGCCCCTCACCAAGGGTGAGCCGACCACCGTCACCGGTACGACGACGACGTTCCTGCCCGACGCAGAGATCTTCGAGACGCTCGAGTTCGACTTCAAGGTGCTGGAGGAGCGTCTGCGCGAGACCGCGTTCCTCACCCGCGGGTTGCGCATCTCCCTGATCGACGAGCGCGACGAGGGTCGACGTGTCGAGTTCCACTACGAGGGCGGCATCGTCGACTTCGTGTCGTTCCTCAACGAGAACAAGGACCCGATCACCTCGAAGGTCATGTACCTGTCCGGCGAGTCCGAGGAGGGCTCCGTCGAGGTCGCGCTGCAGTGGAACTCCACGTATCAGGAGTCCGTCTTCTCGTTCGCCAACAACATCAACACGATCGAGGGCGGCTCGCACCTCAGCGGCTTCCGCTCGGCGTTGACCGGTGTCCTCAACAAGTATGCGCGCGACAAGGGCGAGCTCAAGGAGAAGGACCCCAGCCTCTCGGGTGAGGATGTCCGCGAAGGTCTGACCGCGGTCGTCTCCGTGAAGCTGGCAAACCCGCAGTTCGAGGGTCAGACGAAAACGAAGCTCGGTAATCCCGGGATGGCCGGCTTCGTGCAGTCGATCGTCAACGCCAAGCTCGCCGAGTACCTGGAGGAGAACCCCCAGGACGCACGGCGGGTGCTCCGCAAGGCGGTCTCAGCGGCGCAGGCCCGGGCCGCTGCCCGGAAGGCCCGCGACCTCACGCGCCGCAAGTCAGCGCTCGAGAACTCGACGCTGCCCGGGAAGCTCGCCGACTGCTCGGTCCGTGACCCGAGCCTGTCCGAGCTGTTCGTCGTCGAGGGCGACTCCGCCGGTGGTTCCGCCGTTGACGCTCGCGACCGCAACACCCAGGCGATCCTGCCGCTGCGCGGCAAGATCCTCAACGTCGAGAAGAGCCGAATCGACAAGGTCCTCGGCAACGCCGAGGTGCAGGCGCTGATCACCGCGATCGGCACCGGCGTGCGCGACGAGTTCGATCTCGAGCGGGCGCGCTACCACAAGATCGTGCTGCTGACCGACGCCGACGTCGACGGTGCACACATCCGCACGCTCGCGCTGACGTTGCTGTTCCGCGAGATGCAGCCGCTGATCGAGGCCGGCTACGTGTACATCGCGAAGCCACCGCTATACCGCCTCACACGCGGGCAGAAGCATCGCTACATCGAGCGTGAGCAGGAGCTCGAGGACATCCTCCTCGGCGACAAGTTCGAGAAGCTCGACGTCCGTGATCACGGTGGCAAGCAGTTCAAGCTGACCGATGCTCGTTGGGCGCGCCTGTCACGTCTGGTCAAGCAGTACCAGGGCTGGGCGACCGCGCTGCGCACCGCCCACGGACACGGGGTCGTCACGTTCCTGCAGCAGGCCCGCCTGCTCGAGGAGGGCATCACCGATACCGACGGGCTGCTGCGGCATCTCCGCAGCACCGAGAGCAACGGGCACGCCTACACCACGGAGCTCCTCTCCGAGGACCCGTTCGAGGTGGTCGTCAAGACGATCGAACAGAAGACCGGACTCGCCACGACCCATCACGTGCGCCGTGCGGCCGTTGACGCCAACGAGTACCGCCGGCTCCACCAGGTGCACGACGAGCTCGTCACCCTGGTCGGAACGCCGCCGTTCACCGTCAGGCTCGGCGACTCGACCGTCGACGCGATGTCGTTTGAGGAGCTGCGCGACGCGATCCTCGAGGTGGCACAACGCGGGGTCAACTACTACCGGTTCAAGGGCCTTGGAGAGATGGACCCCGATGAGCTCCGCGAGACGACGATGGACCCCTCCACCCGCACGCTCGTCCAGGTGACGATGGAAGACGCATCGGCCGCCGATCGCGTCTTCTCGATGCTGATGGGCGATCAGGTCGAGCCGCGCCGCGCGTTCATCGAGGAAAACGCCCGTCTCGTGACCAACCTCGACGTCTGATCCTCACGGCGTCACCTGACATCCACGATCCCACCATCCACCCCCAACCACCACTGAGCCATGGCGACGATTGACACCATCGGCGGCGGCAACATTGAGCCCCGCAGCCTTGAAGAGGAGATGCGCTCCGCGTATCTCGATTACGCGATGTCCGTCATCGTCGGCCGCGCCCTGCCGGACGTACGTGACGGTCTGAAGCCGGTCCACCGCCGCGTCCTGCACGTGATGAACGAGATGGGGCTCGCGCCAAATCGCAAGCACGTCAAGTGCGCGCAGATCGTCGGCCGTGTCATGGGGGAGTTCCATCCCCACGGCGACAGCGCGATCTATGACACGCTCGTCCGCCTCGCGCAGGACTTCTCGCTCCGTCACACGCTCGTTGACGGTCACGGCAACTTCGGCAACATCGACGGCTGGCCCGCAGCCGCGATGCGCTACACCGAGGCGCGCCTCGACCACCTCGCGACCGAGATGCTGCGGGACATCGACCAGGACACCGTCGACTTCGTCCCCACCTACGACGGCAACGCGCGCGAGCCCGTCGTGCTGCCTGCGCGGTTCCCGAACCTGCTCGTCAACGGCTCGGCCGGAATCGCGGTCGGCATGGCGACGAACATCCCGCCGCACAACCTCAAAGAGGTTGTCTCGGCCACGATCGCCTTCATCGAGAACCCTGAGATCGACGTCGAGGCCCTGATGGGGTACATGAAGGGTCCCGATTTCCCGACCGCTGGCACGATCCTCGGTCGCGACGGGATCCGCGAGGCGTACGAGACCGGTCGCGGCCGGGTCCGGGTTCAGGGTAAGGCTCACATCGAGCCGATCGGGCAGGGCAAGGAGGCGATCATCGTCACCGAGCTGCCCTACCAGGTGCGCAAGGGCGGTGACGGCGGTCTCCTGCTGAAGATCAAGGACCTCGTCGCCGACAAGAAGATCCCCGAGATCACCGACCTGCGTGATGAATCAGATCGCAACGGCATGCGCATCGTGATCGAGCTGAAGCGGGATGCGATCCCCAAGGTCGTGCTCAACAAGCTCTACAAGCACACGCCGCTGCAGACGACGTTCGGCGTGAACATGGTCGCGCTCGTCGACAACATCCCGCGGACCCTCTCGCTGCGCGAGGTCCTGCACCACTACGTCGACCACCAGCGCGAGATCGTCGTACGCCGGACGAAGTTCGAGCTGCGCAAGAAGGAGGAGCGGGCACACATCGTCGAGGGCCTGCTGATCGCGCTGGCGAACATCGAAGAGGTCATCCAGCTGATCCGCTCCTCACGCGACGTGGAGACCGCCCGTATCGGGCTGGTCGAGCGGTTCGAGCTGACCGTGATCCAGGCACAGGCGATCCTGCAGTTGACGCTGAGCCGCCTGACCGGCCTTGAGGTCGACAAGCTCCGGCAGGAGCATGCCGACCTGCTCGAGCGGATCAAGGAGCTGCGCGCGATCCTCGGCGACGAGGAGAAGGTGCTCGCGCTGATCAAGGAAGAGCTCAGTGAGATCGCCGAGACCTACGGTGACGAGCGCCGCACCGAGATCACGCACGCCGAGGGTGAAATTGACATCGAGGATCTGATCGCCGATCAGCAGATGGTCATCTCGATCACCCACACGGGCTACATCAAGTCGCTGCCGCTCTCCACCTACCGCCAGCAGCGTCGCGGCGGCGTCGGCGTCACGGGAATGGACATGAAGGACGAGGACTACATCGAGCATCTGTTCATCTGCTCGACGCATGACTTCCTCCTGTTCTTCACCAACCGCGGCAAGATCTACAGGCTCAAGGTGTACGAGCTACCCGAAGCCTCACGTACAGCCAGAGGCCGTGCACTCGTCAACCTTCTGCCTCTGCGTGAGGGTGAGCGCGTTCAGTCCGTTCTCTCGACCCGCGACTTCACGGAGGGCAAGTACCTCGTGTTCGCGACCCGCGGCGGCATGGTCAAGAAGACCGAGTTCATCGCCTACAACACGCCGATCAAGGCCGACGGGATCATCGCGATCAACATCCGTGATGACGACGAGCTGATCGCCGTGCGCCGGACCAGCGGTCACGACGACATCATCATGGTCTCCCGCTCAGGTCAGGCAGCCCGCTTCAGCGAGGAGAAGGTGCGGCCGATGGGACGCGACACCACCGGTGTCCAGGGCATGAACGTCTCCCAGAAGGGCAACGCGCTGTTGGCGATGGACGTCGCCAACGACGATCAGGAGCTGCTCGTCGTCACCGAGAACGGCTATGGCAAGCGCACTCCGATCTCCGAGTACCCGGTCAAGGGACGCGCGACGATGGGCGTCAAGACGATCGCCCTCACCGAGAACAAGGGCGCACTCGCCGGTGCCCTCGTCGTCCGCGAGCACCAGGACCTCGTATTCATCTCGCAGAACGGGATGGTGCAGCGCACCTCGGTCCGCGGCATCAACCGCTACGGCCGCGCCTCCCAGGGCGTCCGGGTGATGAACATCCGTGATGACGATCAGGTCAGCGCCGTCGCACTCGTCGTCGAGTCCGACACCTCGACCGCGGCGCCCGTGCTCGACGACGACGGGCTGCCGATCGAGACCGCCGAGATCGGTGATGAGAACGTGCTCGACGCCACGGTGGTGGACGAGCCGGGCGCTGAAGTCGACGGACCTTCGGATGACGATGCCGACGACGTCGTCGACGAGTCACACGACGCCGAGTAACCGGTCAGGTCCAGCCCGCCGCGGTCGTTCAGGCCGCGCGCGGGCCGTAGCGCTTCTCGGCGGCGGCGCGCCGCTTTGCCGCCTCGGTCTCGCGGTCCTTCGGCGGGGCCGTCGTCTCGAGTGAGTTCAGCAGGCGCGTCGATGCCGCGGTGACCTCTGCGATCGCCCGCGCGAACGCTTCCTCGTTGGCGGCTGAGGGCTTCGTGAAGCCGGAGATCTTGCGCACGAACTGCAGCGCGGCGGCCTCGACCTCCTCGTGGGAGGCGGGCGGCTCGAAGTTATAGAGGGGGCGGATGTTTCGGCACATGGCCGTTAAGCCTACCCCGGTGTTTGGGGGTGGTCCGTGAAGGGGTGGTCCGTGGTGGCAGTGACCACCACCGCGGCCCCGTCCTGGCATCCGACTCCGTGCGGATGGACGAAAGGTGGTGACGAGGGCCGCGGTGGTAGTCCCCGCCACCGCTCCCCGGCTCTATTTCCCTGCCTGGGCCCACCGCCGGTGTCGGCCTCGCTGTGCGCCGACCATCCTTGAAGGCGGGTGTGGTGCGCTGCCCTACGTTTGGGCTCTCCACGCGCCCAAACGTAGGGCAGGACGAGGTCAGCTCTGGTTGCGGAGGTTGTCGTCGACGACGCCGACGGTGATCACGTAGGCGGCGTGGGTCACGGCGCAGGCGGTGAGGTAGCCCTGCGGCCAGCGCCATGGAGGCGGGGTGCGTCCGAGAACTGGGAACAGGGTCAGCGTCATCCCGAGCAGGGTGGCGCCGAAGACGAGCGATGCCACGGGCTCACGGAGGCGGGTGCGGAGGAGGCCGTGGTAGAGGCCGAACGCCGAGCCATAGCTCCAGCGAAGCGCCGTCCCAAGCTCCGTGTCCATGGCCTCGCTGACGTGTCCGAGGTGCAGGATGCTGACGACGATCCTGCCGGGGACGTCGCTGTCGTCGTAATCCAACGGCGTGGAACGCGGGCTGTGCCGAGCGCGGTGCTCGAGGGCGTAGGCGAGCGTCATCGCCGCCGTGCCGCACGTCCCCGCAGCGATGCTGCGTAGCGGCCACGGGATCCGGTCGGGGTCACGACTTGACAGGCCCACGGCGAGCGAACTTCCCGTGTGGCGGTGATCCGAAACCCGCGGCGGCGACGCGACCCGCGGTCGGCTGCGGTGCGCCCTGGCTGGATCCCCGGTTCGGCGGGTAGGTAACCAACATGAAAGATGTCTCGCTGCCCACTGTCCCGCGCTCGCCGCAGCAGCGGCGGCTGGCGGCTGACGCGGCGCAGGCCGAGCGATCGCGGCCGTTCCGCTGGCTGGTGCGCACGGGTTTCCTTGCCCGCGGGTTGACCTACGGCGTCGTCGGAGGGCTGGCGATCGCGCTCGCCTGCGGAGCTGGGACCGATGGCACGCAGCCCGATCAGCAGGGCGCGCTGGCACTGGTCGCCCGCGCGCCGCTCGGGTTCGCCGTGGTGACGGTGATCGCCGCAGGGCTGCTCGCCTACGCCGGCTGGAAGCTGACCCAGGCGATCCGTGGCCGCGGGCCCGAGGGCGGTGGCGGGCCGACCGTCCGGGAGCGAATCGCCAACGGCACCGGGGGTGTCGCCTACCTCGCGTTCTGTGGCGTCGCGATCCAGATCCTTGCGGGCGGTGGCGGGGGCTCGAGCGGCGCGCCGAAACGCGCGGCGGCCGGAGTGCTCGGCTGGCCAGGCGGTCCGTGGATCGTCGGAGCCACCGGTATCGGTCTGCTCGCGATCGCCGCATACCAGACCTACGAAGCGGCCGCCGGCCACTTCACCGACGAGATCAAGACGGACGAGATGGAGCCGGCGGAGCGGCGACTGTTCGTGCGCGTCGCGCGCGTGGGCCTCATCTCCCGTGCGCTCGTGTTCGCGGTCTGCGGGTACTTCCTCGCTCGCACCGCGATCACCTTCGACCCGGCCAACGCCGTCGGCGTCGACGGAGCGCTCGCGCGCCTCCACCGGCAGGAGTTCGGCCCTGTGATCGTCGGCGCGATCGGCGCCGGACTGATCGTCTTCGCCGGATTCTCGACGTTCGAGGCGCGGTACCGGCGGCTGTAGCGGTGTCGTCCGAGGTGCGCCCCGGACGAGGCCGAGATAGCACGAGGGGCGCCGCCCAAGGACGACGCCCCTCGTAGAGAACTACTGACGGACCGAGCAGGCTGGAGTACGACGCCGGAGGGACGAGGCCGGCAGCCAGCACGGCGGTGTCGCGGGTTGGACTCCGCTAGGCGGGGTCAGTTCCGACCTAGTGGCCGGACACCTCCAGGGTCCCGCAAGTACTGTCAGACAGGGTAGACCACCTCCTTTCTCTGGTGTCAGCAAGATACCGAACCGGGTGGACGGCTCCAAATCGGAACCTGTCGGAGGTCTGACCAGGGTCTCCACAGCAGCGGTCCGGGTGTCCAACGGGGCACCCGTTCTCATCCTCCTCTCATGTTCGCCTCCGTACAACGTCAGGCGTGGATGTCCTCGCAGCGGCACCGGAAACTGGCGCAACGGGCGCGCTGAGCCGGGCCTGTGATCACCTGCTGTCGCTGCAGCATCCCGACGGCTGGTGGAAGGGCGCGCTCGACACGAATGTGACGATGGACGCGGAGGATCTGCTGCTCCGGGAGTTCTTCGGGATCCGCACCGCCGAGGAGTCGGCCGCGGCCGGCGCCTGGATCCGCTCTCAGCAGAACGCCGACGGCTCGTGGGGGAAGTTCTACGGCGCCGACGGGGACCTCTCGACGACGATCGAGGCCTACGTCGCACTGCGCCTCGCCGGCGACGCGCCGACCGACGGCCACATGCAGAGGGCCGTCGCCTTCGTGCAGGCGGGCGGCGGCCTCGAGAAGGCCCGCGTGTTCACCCACATCTGGCTGGCGCTGTTCGGCGCATGGCCGTGGGAGCGCGTGCCGGCGCTGCCGCCCGAGATGATGCTGCTCCCCGCGTGGGCGCCGCTCAACCCGTACGACTTTGCCTGCTGGGCCCGTCAGACGGTCGTCGCGCTGACGGTGGTCCTCACGTATAAGCCGGTCCGTCCGCTCCCGTTCGCGATCGACGAACTGCACGGCGTGAAACCCTGGGGCGGGTATCAGGCCGACAACCTCCTCGGCAAGACGTTCCTGGCGCTCGACAGGTTTCTGCACGTCTACCAGCGCGTCCCGTTCAACCCACTCACGGAGTCGGCGCTGAAGCGGGCCGAGCGGTTCATCGCCGAGCGCCAGGAGGCGGACGGCGGCTGGGGCGGGATCCAACCGCCATGGGTGTACTCGATGATCGCGCTGCGTCTGCGCGGCTACGACCTCGACCACCCGGCGATGCAGCGTGGCCTCGAGGGGCTCGACACCTTCCTGCTGCGTGAGAACGGCGTGCGCCGGCTCGAGGCCTGCCAGTCGCCGGTGTGGGACACGGCGCTCTCGCTGATCGCGCTCGCGGACGCCGGCTTCGATCACCGCCAAGGACCGATCGCCACGGCCGCCGACTGGTTGCTGGGCAAGCAGATCCTGGTAAACGGCGACTGGACGGTCAAGCGCCCGCATCTGGATCCGGGCGGCTGGGCGTTCGAGTTCGAGAACGACAACTACCCCGACGTCGATGACACCGCCGAGGTGATCCTCGCGCTCCACAAGGTCGGCCATCCGGAGGCGATGCGTCTGCGCGCCGCCGTGCAGCGCGGAGCGCGGTGGATCGAGGGAATGCAGAGCTCCGACGGGGGCTGGGGCGCGTTCGATGTCGACAACTGCCGGACGATCGTTCAGGGCCTCCCGTTCTGTGATTTCGGCGAGGTGATCGATCCGCCGAGCGCCGACGTCACGGCGCACGCGGTCGAGACGCTCGCGATCCTCGGGCGCGACAACGAACGTGGCGTGCAGTGGCTGCTCGAGAACCAGGAGGCCGACGGTTCCTGGTACGGGCGCTGGGGCGTCAATCACGTCTATGGCACAGGGGCGGTCGTGCCGGCGCTCGTCGAGGCCGGCGTCGAAACCACCGACCCCCGGATCAGGAGAGCCGTGCGCTGGCTCGAGCGCCATCAGAACGCCGACGGCGGCTGGGGCGAGGACTGCCGTTCCTACGACGATCCGGCGTGGATCGGCCGTGGCGACAGCACCGCCTCCCAGACCGCGTGGGCGCTGCTGGCCCTGCACGCGGCCGGTGAGGACAGCGACGCGGTCGACCGTGGGATCGCATGGTTGATCGAGACGCAGCGTGCGGACGGCGGCTGGGACGAGCCGCAGTTCACCGGCACCGGTTTCCCGTCGGACTTCTACATCAACTACGAGCTGTACCGGCTCGTGTTTCCGATCATGGCACTGGCGAGGTGTCGCGGTTGAGCGGGGCTGTCGTGAGTGAGCCGCTGCCCGCCGCTGCGGCCGTGATGGTGCAGGCGCGGGACGAGAACTTCCCGGTCGCGATGTGGTTGCTCGGCCCGCGTCTACGACGGCACCTGATGGCGATCTACGGATTCGCCCGGCTCGTTGATGACGTGGGTGATGAGCTTGACGGCGACCGTCTCGCGATGCTCGACGAGATCGAGCGCCAGCTCGACGCGCCCACGCATCCGGTGATGGTCACCCTGGCGGACACGATCGCCGACTGCCGGCTCCCGCGCGAGCCGTTGATGCGGCTGATCGAAGCCAATCGCCGTGACCAGAGCGTCACCCGCTACGACGACTTTGACGCACTCCTCGACTACTGCCACCTCTCGGCCGCGCCGATCGGCCAGCTGGTCCTGCATCTGTTCGGCGCGGCGACGCCCGAGCGGGTCGTGCTCTCGGATCGCGTGTGCGCAGCGCTGCAGGTGATCGAGCATCTGCAGGACATCGACGAGGACGCCGCCCGCGGCCGTCTCTACATCGGCGACTTCGGAGCGCGTGAGCGGGCCGGCGAGCTGCTCGCTGCGGGGCCGCCACTGGTTCGCAGTCTGCGTGGCCGCGCACGGATCGCGGTCGCCGGGTTCCTCGCCGGGGGTCGTGTCGCGTTGGCCCGACTTGACGGTCGGCAGCCGCGTTTTGCCACCGGCTTTGTCAGGGCGGTGGCCGGACGGTGAGCGCGACCGCGCCCCTCAACAGAGCGCGCGCCGGTGCCGACCTCGCGGCGTACCGCGAGTGCGAGGAGATCACCCGGCGGGCGGCGGCGAACTTCTATTACGGGATCCGTCTGCTGCCGCGGGACAAGCGCTACGCGATGAGCGCCGTCTACGCGTTCGCTCGCCGCATCGATGACATCGGTGACGAGCACGGGGATCCGGCCGGGAAGCTGACCGCGCTGGCGACCGAGCGTGACAAGCTCAGCGCCGTTGGCGCCGCCGCAGCGGGGACCGCCTCGCTCAACGGCTACTCGAGCGATCCGGTCAGCGTCGCCCTTGTGTCAGCCACCCGCCGCTTCGAGCTGCCGTTGGACGCGCTCGAGCTGTTGATCGAAGGGGTCGAGCTCGACGTGCGCGAGACCACCTACGACACGTTCGACGAACTCGTTGTCTACTGCCGGGACGTCGCCGGTTCGATCGGGCGGCTGTGCCTGGCGATCTTCACCGACGGTCATCCGAGCGCCCACGCAGCGCTGGCGGACGACCTCGGGGTTGCGATGCAGCTCACCAACATCCTCAGGGACGTCCGCGAGGACTACACCAACGGTCGCGTCTACCTGCCGGCCGAGGACCTGCGGCGGTTCGGCTGCGCGGATCCGACGACGGTCCCCGCGGAGCTCGTGCGGTTCGAGGCACAGCGCGCCCGCGAGTGGTTCGACCGCGGCCTGCTGCTGACCGAGGTGCTCGATGTGCGCAGCGCTTCGTGCGTCCGCGCGATGACCGGCATCTACCGGAGGATCCTCGACCGGATCGCCGCGGATCCCGAGGAGATCCTCAGGCACCGGATCTCGCTGCCGGTGTGGGAGAAGGCGCTCGTCGCCGCGCGCAGCCTTGCGGGGGTCGACGCGTGACCCGGGTCGTTGTGATCGGTGGCGGCCTGGCCGGGATCACAGCTGCGCTCGACTGCGCTGCGCAGGGAGCGTCGGTGACGTTGCTCGAAGCACGCGGCCGGCTCGGCGGTGCCGCCTACTCGTTCAGCCGTGACGGCCTGCGCGTCGACAACGGTCAGCACGTGTTCCTGCGGTGCTGCACCAACTACATCGAGCTGCTCGAGCGGATCGGAGCGACCTCGCTCGTGCATGTGCAGTCGAAGCTGTCGATCCCGGTGCTCGCCCCTGGCCGCACGACCGCGTGGCTCGAACGTGGCGCTCTGCCGGCGCCGCTGCACCTCGCCGCCTCGCTGCTCAAATACCCGTTTCTGTCTGCGCGCGAGCGCATCTCGATCGGCATCGCGATGCAGGCCCTCGCCCGGGTCGATCCGGATGATCCATCCGCCGATGACCGCTCGTTCGGCGCGTGGCTACGTGACCACGGTCAGAGCACCAACGCGATCGAGACGATGTGGGAGCTGATCTCGACGCCGACGGTGAACCTGCGAGCTGACGACGCATCGCTCGCGCAGTCGGCCTACGTGTTCCAGCAAGGTCTGCTGAAAAGCGCCACCTCGGGGGATGTGGGCTACGCCACGGTCCCACTCGGGGAGATCCACGACGTCGCCGCCCGGCGTGCGCTCGCCGAGGCCGGCGTCAGTGTGCGGCTGCGGACGAGCGCGAACGTCGTCGAGCACGTCGGCACCGGCTTCGAAGTTGGTTTGAGCGGCCAGCCGACTCTGGCCGCTGAGGCCGTGGTGGTCGCCGTGCCACCGGCCCGGGCCGCACGCCTGTTGCCGGCGAGCAGCCGCGTCACCGCGGGCGACCTGTTGAAGCTCGGGACATCACCGATCGTCAACCTTCATCTCATCTACGACCGGCAGATCCTGGCACTCCCGTTCGCCGCCACGGTGCGCTCGCCAGTGCAGTGGATCTTCGACCGCACCGCCAGCGCCGGGCTCGAGTCCGGCCAGTACCTGGCGGTGTCGCTGTCGGCGGCCGACGCTGAGCTTGAGATGACGGTCGCGGAGCTGCAGGAGCGGTTCCTGCCGGCGATCGCCGAGGTGCTGCCCGCTGCCTGCGATGCGGAACTCAAGCTGTTCTTCGTCACCCGGGAGCACGCCGCCACCTTCCGCGCCGCGCCCGGGAGCCGGGCTCTGCGGCCGGGCCCGTGCACGGCGGTCCCGGGGCTGGTGCTGGCCGGGGCCTGGACCGACACCGGTTGGCCCGCGACGATGGAGGGCGCGGTGCGCAGCGGCCACGCCGCCGCCTCGGTCGCGCTTGAAGGCCTCCCAGCAACCCCCGCCCATCGCGAGCCGGCTGTGGTGGCCGCATGAGTACCGCGAAGCTCGCGATCCTCGCCCCGATGCCGATCGAGGCCAGCGCGATCCGTTCGGGTCTGCGCGACGGTGGCATCCCGCCCGCGGACGCGCGCGTGATCCATGTCGGCATCGGACGCGGCAGCGCCGACCGCGCGCGCCGCGCGCTCGGCGTCGAGCCGGGACCGGCGCTCGTGGCGGGCGTCTGTGGCGCGCTCTCTCCCGGGATGCGACCCGGCGACGTGGTGCTCGCCAGCGAGCTGCGCACGGTCGACGGCCACACGATCCCCTGTCCGGACCCGGCGATCCTGGCGGGCGCCCTGCGTCGCGGCGGACTGACCGTGCATGTCGGGCCTGTCGTCTCGAGCCGCAAGGTCGTTACCGGCAAGCTCCGGGGGGCGCTGCACGCCGGGGGAGCGATCGCGGTCGACATGGAATCGGCGTGGATCGCCGCCGCGCTGGAGCAGCGACGCGTGTTCACACTCCGCGTTGTCCTCGACAGCCCCGAGCGCGAGCTTCGCCTTCCCTGGCACACGGTCACCGGCTTCGCGGCGGCCCGCACCGGCCTGCGTCGCGCAGCCGCGCTGCTGGGCGACTGGATCGCGGCGCTTGATCGCCGTGCGGTGGTGCTGGCGGCGCCGCGAGCATCATGCGCCGGGGTCGATCGCGCCATCCAGATCGTGGAGCGGGCGCTGCAGGAGCGTGGCGCGCCCGTGTACGTGCGCAAGCAGATCGTCCATAACGCTCATGTCGTCGCCGACCTCGAGCGCCGTGGGGCCGTGTTCGTCGAGGACCTTGACGCGGTACCGCCCGGTTCGACCGCGATCTTCTCGGCCCACGGCGTCTCACCCGCGGTGCGCGACGAGGCCGTCAAACGCAACCTTGAGGTGATCGACGCGACCTGCCCGCTCGTCGCGAAGGTCCACGCCGAGGCCCGGCGGTTCGCGGGGGCCGGCTTTGAAATCGTGCTGATCGGCCACGAGGGCCATGAGGAGATCGACGGGACACTCGGCGAGGCGCCGCGGGCCACGCGCGTGATCAGCACGCCCGAACAGGTGAAATCCCTGGAGATCGAGGACCCCGACCGGGTCGCGTACCTGACGCAGACGACGCTCGCGATCGACGAGACCAGTGATGTCGTCGACGCACTTCGCGAGCGGTTTCCAGCGCTCGCAGGCCCCAGCTCCAGCGACATCTGCTACGCGACACAGAACCGCCAGGATGCGGTCCGCGCACTGGCCGACGACTGCGAGTTCGTGCTCGTCGTCGGTTCCCGGAACTCCTCGAACTCGTGCCGGCTGGTCGAGGTTGCTCAGCGGGCCGGGACGCGTGCGATGCTGATTGAGGACAGCAGCGAGATCCGTCCCGAACAGCTGCACGGCGTGATGCGGGTGGGCCTGACGGCCGGCGCGTCCGCCCCGGAGTCGCTCGTGCAGGGCGTTGTGAAAGCGCTTCGCGCGCTCGGTGAGGTCGAGGTTGGCGAGCGCTCCGTCGCTCGCGAGGAGGTCCATTTCAAACTGCCCCTCGAGGTCAGAACCCCAGCTGAGGTGATTCATTAGTGCCAGTCTCCTTCCGCCAGTCCGTCCGTATGGCCGCCTACCTGGCGGAGCAGAAGCTTCGTCGCCGGGACAAGTTCCCGCTGATCGTCGAGCTCGAGCCGCTGTTCCAGTGCAACCTCGCGTGTGAGGGGTGCGGCAAGATCCAGCACCCGGAACCGGTCCTCAAGCGGCGGATGCCGGTCGATCAGGCGGTGGGTGCGGTGCTGGAGTGCGGCGCGCCGATGGTCTCGATCGCCGGTGGCGAGCCACTGATCCACCCTGAGATCGATGAGATCGTGCGGCAGCTCGTCGCACGCAAGAAGTTTGTCTACCTGTGCACGAACGCGCTGCTGATGGAGAAGAAGCTCGACAACTTCACGCCGTCGCCGTATTTCTCCTGGGCCGTTCACATCGACGGCCTGCAGGAGCGCCACGATGCGTCGGTCTCACGCGAGGGGACGTTCGTGAAGGCCGTTGCCGCGATCAAGGCCGCCAAGGCCAAGGGGTTCCGGGTCACGACCAACACGACGTTCTTCACCCACGATTCGCCGGAGACGGTCCGCTCGGTCCTCGATTTCCTCAACGACGAGCTCGAGGTCGATCAGATGATGATCTCCCCGGCCTACGCGTACGAGAAGGCGCCCGATCAGGAGCACTTCCTCGGCGTGACCCAGACTCGCGAGCTGTTCAAGAGCGCGTTCGCCGACGGCAATCGCAAGCGGTGGCGCCTCAATCACTCGCCCCTGTTCCTCGACTTCCTCGAGGGCAAGACGGACTTCGAGTGCACCCCCTGGGGGATCCCGAGCTACTCGCTGTTCGGCTGGCAGCTGCCCTGCTACCTGATGGCCGACGGGTATGTCAGCACGTACAAGGAGCTGCTCGAGACGACGAACTGGGATCTCTACGGTCGCGGCAAGGACCCGCGGTGCGAGAACTGCATGGCGCACTGCGGCTACGAGCCGACCGCCGTCCTGGCGACGACCGGGTCGATCAAGGAGTCGCTGCGCGCATTCGTGCAGGCTTGATGCCAAGCTGCGGGGATGCGCGTGCTTGTGGTCGAGGACGAACCAAAGCTCGCCTCGCTGCTGCGCGAGAACCTGCGCCAACGTGGAATGGGCGTTGATCTGGCCAGCACCGGCGGCGAGGCGGTGCTGCAGGCGACGACGACCGAATACGACCTGATCCTGCTCGACGTGATGCTGCCGGAGTTCGACGGCTTCGAGGTCTGCCGGCGGCTGCGTGCACAGGAGGTGTGGTCCCCGACGTTGATGCTGACCGCCCGCGACGACATCGCCGATCGTGTCCGCGGGCTCGATAGCGGTGCCGACGACTACCTCGTCAAGCCGTTCTCGAGCGAGGAGCTGATGGCCCGGATCCGCGCGCTGCTGCGCCGCGGCGCGCCACCGCGCCCGACGCGGATCACGGTCGGGACCTGACGCTCGATCCGGCGACCCGTCGGGTCTCGCGTAGCGGCGAGGAGCTGTCGCTGACGACCCGGGAGTTTTCGCTGCTCGAGACTGTTCATGCGCCGTCCCGGGGAGGTCCTCAGCCGCTACGAGCTGCTCGAGCACGTGTGGGACACCGGCTACGAGAACCGCTCCAACGTGATCGACGTCTACATCGGCTACCTGCGCGAGAAGCTCGGGCGCGACGCGATCGAGACCGTGCGCGGGGCTGGCTACAGGTTGCCGACGTGAGGCTGCCGCGGCGGCTCGATGATCGCTGGCGCGTGGTTCCGTTCCGGGCGCGCCTGACGCTCGGCTTCGCCGGCGCGATGGTGATCCTGTTCGGCGGCCTCGCGCTGCTCCTGCACACGCTCGTCGAGAGCAGCCTCGACGAGCAGATCAACCGCTCGCTGCACACCCACGCCGCCGACCTGCGGACACTCGTCGGTGGCCATGCCCGGCTCCCGGCGCTGCCGGAGAGCGACGGCACCTTCGTGCAGGTGCTTGACGCACGGACCGGTGCGCTGCTGGCGGCCACGCCGGATCACCGGAAGCCGTTGATCACCGCCCACGAGCTCCGCGCCGCGAGGCGACACGCGCTGCTGTTCGACGACGGCGGATCCTCCCGACTGCTGCTCGAGCCGGTCGCGACCGAGCCCCCCGGCGTGCTCGTCGTGGGCTCCTCGCTGGCGCAGCGCAACCACACGCTGACCGTCCTCAGCGAGCTGCTGTTCGCCGGCGGCCCGATGCTGCTGATCCTCACCTGCCTGGCGGGCTACGTGCTCGCCGAGCGGGCGCTGGCGCCCGTGGCCCAGATGAGCGCGCAGGCAAGCCGGATCTCGGGGCTCTCCCCAGGCCAGAGGCTGTCGGTCCCCGAGGCCCGCGACGAGCTCCATCACCTCGGGATGACGCTCAACGCAATGCTGGCCCGCGCGGAGGAGGCACTCGCCCGTGAGCAGTCATTCGTCGCCGATGCCGGACACGAGCTCCGCACGCCCCTGGCGGTGATCAAGCTCGAGCTCGAGTTCGCGCTCAGCTCCGACATCTCCCTGCCGGAGCTGCAGACGCGGGTCCGCTCCGTCGCCGAGGAGGTCGAGCGGCTGACGAAGGTCGCTGAGGACCTGCTTGTGATCGCCCGCGCCGATCAGGGTCGGCTGCCGCTGGAGCCGCGCCCGACCCCGGTGCAGGCACTGTTGTCGGCGGTCGCGAGCCGCTTCGAGCAGCCCGCCGCCGCCCACGCCCGCACCGTCGAAGCCGTCGCCTCGGGAGAGCTGGTCGTCGAAGCCGACCGGGCCTGGGTCGAGCAGGCCCTCGGCAACCTCGTCTCCAACGCCCTGCGTCACGGCGAGGGCACGGTCACGTTGCGCGCCCAGCAGCGCGGCGACCGCGCAGAGCTGCACGTCCTCGATCAGGGCCCCGGCTTCGCACCCGATTTCCTGCGGTCCGCGTTCGAGCGGTTTGTACGCGCGGACCAAGCGCGCTCTGGCCCAGGCACCGGCCTTGGCCTATCGATCGTGCGCGCGATCGCCGAGGCGCACGGCGGCGGCGCCTGCGCCGCTAACCGCAGTGACGGCGGCGCCGATGTATGGGTGTCGCTGCCCGTTGTGCCTGCCCCCGTTGGGGCAGGCGAAAATGTCCCGGAGGTGGTCCCCACTTGAGCCCTGAACCCATTCCCGAGATCAGCGAGATCCTGGCCCGGCGCACCGGCGAGGAGATGGCGCTCAACGACCGCTACCTGAATCCGCAGATGGGCCGGATCCTGCGCACGCTCGGATTCGACAAGACGTGGGTCGGCGGCGACCAGGCGCACCTGATCGACGCGAGTGGTGAGCGGTACCTCGACCTGTTCGCCGGATACGGAGTGTTCGCGCTCGGCCGCAGCCACCCCGACGTCGTCGCGGCCGTCGAACAGGTGATGGCGGCGCGGACCGCAAACCTGCCACAGCTCGGCGTGACGCTGCTCAGCGGCGTGCTCGGCGAGGCGCTGATTGAGCGCGCCCCGGCGAGCGTCGCAGCGATGGTTCCGGCCAACACCGGCACCGAGAGTGTCGAGGCGGCGATCAAGATCTCCCGCGCCGCGACCGGCCGCCCGCGGATCATCTTCGCCGACCACAGCTTTCACGGTCTGACGCTCGGGTCGCTGTCGCTCAACGGCAACGACGAGTTCCGTCGGGGCTTCGGCCCGCTGCTGCCGGGCTGTGACCCGGTCCCGTTCGGCGATGTCGATGCACTGGCGCGCGAACTGGGGCGTGGTGACGTTGCCGCGGTCGTGCTCGAACCGATCCAGGGCAAGGGCGTCAACGTCCCTGCGGACGGCTACCTGCAGGCGGTCCAGAAGCTCTGCCGGGAGGCCGGCACCCTGTTCGTCTGTGACGAGGTCCAGACCGGCCTCGGCCGCACCGGCCGGTTCCTCGCCCTCGAATACTGGGGCCTTGAGCCGGATCTGATCTGCCTGTCGAAGGCGCTCTCCGGCGGGCTTGTCCCAATCGGTGCGGTGCTCGTCTCCCGCGCCGCGTTTGATGCTGTGTTCGACGGGATGGAGCGCGCCGTCCGGCACGGTTCGACCTTCGGTGGCAACGACATCGGTGCCGCTGCGGCGCTCGCCACCATCAGAGTGCTCGAACGTGATGGCCTGATCGAACGCGCGGCGCGTCTTGGGGATCTGCTGATGGAGCTGACGCTGCCGTTGATCGATCGCTACGAGATCGTCCGTGACGTCCGCGGTAAGGGCCTGATGTGGGCCATCGAGCTCGGCGAACCGGGCCGCGGCGGCAGCCGCTCCGTGTTCCGCGCCGTCGAGCGGATGCAGCCGGGCCTGTTCGCCCAGCTGATCACGGTGCCGCTGTTCCATGAGCACAAGATCCTCGTGCAGGTCGCCGGCCACCGGATGAACGTGATCAAGGCGCTGCCGTCACTGATGATCTCCGAGCAGGAGGTCCGCCGGTTCGCCGCCGCGCTCGAGGAGGTCGTGGCCGGCGCCCAGCGCGTCCCGCGGGCGATGGCCCGGTTCGGCGTCCAGATGGCCCGCGGAACCGCCCGCTCGCGCCGGGCCTTGAGCAGCCGGGCGTAGCAGCCGGGCGTAGGCTATGGGCTGACGCCGCAGATGCTGACCCCACGCGCACTGCACTCCAAGATCTTCTTCCTGGGTATCCGGGCTGAGGTCGCGATGGCGGTGACGCTGTTCGGGGCCGGTCTCTGCGCTTGGGCGCTGATCGGCCACCCCGGCCAGATGGTCTCGGACCTCGGCATCACCCTCGCCTTCGCCCCGCTGACGCTCGAGCGCTACGGACCGCGGCTGCTGGGGCGCCCCGAGACCCCCGCGCCGCTCGGCTCGCGAATCCCTGTCCGGTACCCGGGCGACTCCCCGGCCCGACCTCTGCTCGCTCCCGTCCATCAGTCGCGCCCGGCAACCACATGCCGTCGGGTGTCCCTGATCGGTTCGCGCGGCGAAGCTGGTTCTCGCGCCGGAGCCGTGTCGCGCTCCGAAGCTCGCTCCCGCTGTCCGCGCGCTGACGCCTGACGCGGCGCGGCCCTCGTCGCGAGCAGACCACGGCGCCAATCACCGCGGCCAACGCCAACGGACCCCACAACCAAACAGAGCAGTGCTACGCCGCCAGGTACTGCTTCCAGGACGCCGGAATCGTCGGGCTGGCGACCTGAATGAAGATGTCGGGGTTTGGCGTACGCGGCATCTTCGCCAGCTTCATGCCGGACTGCCGCAGCAGCGTGTCGCCCTTGCGGCGGTTACAGGGGGCGCAGGAGGCGACGATGTTGTCCCACGTCGAGCCGCCGCCCTTGGACCGCGGGATCACGTGATCCACGGTGAGCTGCGAGCGGGCGCCGCAGTACTGGCATGTCCAGTCATCGCGCGCGAAGACCGCGCGGCGCGTGATCTTGCGGCGATGCGTGTCACGGGGGATCCGGACATAGGAAACGAGGCGGATCACCATCGGCCGCGTCATCGTGCTGTTGGCGGAGTGCAACTGCCGCTCGGACGTCTCGATCATCTCGGCCTTCTCCTTCAGGAGCAGGACGACGGCGCGCCGGACCGTACAGACGTTCACCGGCTCATACGTTGCATTTAATACGAGCACCCGACCACTGTCAGGTCCACGTCGCTGGTGCTCAGAAGGCGACGCGGACCACGTTGGGGCGGGTATCTGACTGCCCATCGTGGCGCAAAGTGTACAAGTCGAAGCGACGGAATTATGTACCGCCGGTGACCGTCGTCAGGCTGCCGGAAACGACCCCAGAACGCGCAGCACTTCGACGTGACGCTGCAGGCCGGTCAGCGCGTCAGCGACCGCCGGCTCCTCGCGATGCCCGTCGCAATCGACGAAGAACAGGTACTCGCCGAGCGCCCGTTTTCGCGGCCGCGACTCGATCCGGGTCATGTTGACACCCCGCTGCGATAGCTCCGACAGGCAGTCGACGAGCCAGCCCGGGGCGCCGGTTCCGGCGCCCCAGAACACCAGCGCGGTCTTCCAGCGATCGTCCGCGCCCGACACCAGCGGTGGCACCGACGTCCCGGCAGGGGCCAGCAGCACAAACCGGGTCGCGTTGCCAGCCTGGTCCTCGACGCCATCGAGCAGCACCTCGCAGCGGTAGCGGGCAGCGGCAAGCCGGTTCCCAAGCGCCACCCACCCGCCGCCGTGCTCGGCCGCCAGCCGCACGGCGTCCGCTGTCGAGGAGGTGGCCATCACGGTCGCTGCGGGCATGTTGGCGCGGATGAAGTGGGCGCACTGGGCGCTCGCCTGAGGGTGGGAGACGACCACCTCGACCGCCGCAAGGTCGATCGGTGCCGGCGCGATCAGGCACTGGCGGATCGAATGGACGACCTCGCCGACGATCGCGACCTCCTCGGTCTCGATCGCGAGGGCGTCGAGCGTGGCGCTGACCGAACCCTCGATCGAGTTCTCGATCGGCACCAGTCCCCGGTCGGTGCGCCCGTCCTCTACGGCCATCACGACGTCGAAGATCGTCGGACAGGCGACGAGTTCGAAGGCGTCCGCGCCGGGAAGGCCGAGCACCGCCTCGTGCGTGAACGTGCCCTCAGGCCCGAGGAAGCCGACCCGCAACGGTGGCGATGCGTTCATTCGGTCCTCGCCGCCGGATCAGGCGGACTTTTGACCTGCGGATAGGGCGAGCTGGACGGCTTCGTTCTCCTCGGGCGAGAGCTCGAGCTCCGGCTTGCCGTCGCGGATCTGTTTGGCGTACATCCGAGCGGTGTCGCGATGGTGGATGGAGGACAGGACGATGCCCGAGGCGGTCGCGTCGATCAGTGCGATCGACATCGATTGGCGGCCCGACATCTCGCCGTAGGCGTCGTAGCGGACCAGCGCCCTGTAGGCGATGGTCCCGTCGAGCCGGCGTTCGGCGTGTGCGACCCGCTCGCTCAGACCCTGCACCGTCGATTCGACGTAGTCCGAGAGCGCCTGGAACGAGGTCTGCAGCGCCGCGGCGTGTTCAACCAGATCCTCAGCGTTATCGCCCAGGACGACCCGCTGAGCTGCCCGGAGCGATCGCACCCGGAACGTCAGGACCACAACCGACAACAGTGCGACAATGGCGATGCCGCCGGCTGCGATCGCGATGATCCCGGCGGTACTGGTCGTGTTGCTCACCCGATCTAGGATGACAACTCTGGCCGCAGAGAGGGGCTCCGACGCCCGTCGGGTGACCCTCCGGGGCCGATCCGGCACTCCCGTCGGAGCGTCCTACTGGAAGTCGACCGCGTAGGTGGCGGAGTTGTTGGCGGTGTCCGACTCGCCCGGGACGGGTTCGACCGTCGCGGTCACCTGATAGGTGCCGGCGGTCACGGCCGACTTCATATTCACCTGGCAGGTGGTCGACTGGCCCGGGGTCGTCTCCTGCACCGTCGCGGTCCCGCTCTCGTTGGCGCCGGCGATCGTCACCTTGCAATGGACGTTGTACTCATTGGTCTGACCGCTGTTGGCGAAGCTGATGATGAACGACGGCGCCGCGCTGGCGGAAGCGTCATTGGTGCCGTTCGGAGAGAGCGTGGTGCCGTCCAGTGAGACGCTGTTCAGCTCGTGGCCGTGTGGGCCGGCGCCGGGACCGTTGGTGGTGGAGCCGTTCGTGCTGCCGCCGCTGACCTTCGCGCCGATCTCGGTCGCCACGAACGTCGATTGCAGCCAGCCGAGATCGTGGAGGAACTGCCCGGGGTTGATCGCCACGCCACTGGTCCCACCCACCGGGATCCCGTCGCTGTGCAGCGCCGCCGCGATGGCAGGGACGACCTGCGTCTTGTAGACCACGTCGGAGGCATAGAACTGGGACATCGCGATCGCGATCGCTCCGATCGCCGATGAGGCCGCCGCGCTTGAACTGTTCAGCGCCTGCTCGACCTCCTTGGCAACGCTCTGCAACCCGTCGGCCCGCAGCTGCATCGTCTGCAGGAGGCTGTCCTGGGCGCTCGCCATCGCGGTCGGGACGCTGAGATCCTTGGCTCTCGTCAGCTGGCTGCTGGCGCTGTTGCTGAGGCCGGTGATCTCCTCCTGCACCGTCGAAGCGTTCGAGGCGCCGCCGCCGCTCTTCAGCTCCGTGAACAGATTCGCGCCGGTCGAGTCAGAGCTGTCGATCAGGTCTGACACGGCGTTGTTGTAGTCCTTCAACGAGTTGGTGGTGTCCGAACTCTCGCAACCCTTGACGGCGAACGCGAGCAGGATCACGACGATCAGGATCACCAGCCCGGCGGCCATCCGACGGGCCCGGATCACCTGCGGATCGCCTGACGGTGGACGACGACGCGCTGCGGACCCCGCGCTGCGCGGCGTCCGGCCCGGCGAGGACACTCTCGTCCGCGGCGCTTCCTCTTCGTCTTCGTCGTCGTCGAAAAACGACACCAGTCAGTCCATCCGTTAGCGGTCTGTAAAGGGTGAGTATTACCTGCACCTGGGCGACAACAACAACTCCGCAAGCCGCCGTGCATCCTCCACATTCGCCGTCGGTCGCAGGGACCCTCTCCCTGACCGCGAACCCATACCGAAGTGAGTACCAGGGACCTTCCGACGGGCGAGGTCACGGCCGCCACCGCGCGCGCGCCCGCCGCGACCGCCCGGACCGCCGCTGCCGCGACGGGTCGTCTCGCCGACCCAGAACCGATGGTGCTCGATCGCTACCGCTTGGGAAGGCGGCTGGGGAGCGGCGCCTTCGGGACCGTGTGGTCGGCCCGCGACGAGCGACTGGACCGCGACGTCGCAGTCAAGATCCTGCCGCGCAACCGCATCATGGGCAGCCGGTTCGAACGGGAGGCGAGGGCTGCCGCACGACTGCAGCACCCCGCGATCGTGACCTTGTATGAGGCGGCGGTCGACGACGAGGGCGCGTACCTCGTCTCCGAACTGATCAAGGGCCGGACGCTCGATGATCTCCTTGACGGGGGCAAGCTGTCGGACCGGATGATCCTGCAGATCGCGATCGGGCTCTGCGACGCACTCGATCATGCGCACGCTGAAGGCGTCATCCACCGCGATGTCAAGCCCTCGAACATCCTCGTCCCGAGCAGGCCCGTCAGTCCCCAGCATCCGGCCAAGCTGACCGATTTCGGTGTTGCCCACGTGTCGGGGGGTGACAGCCTGACGCGAACCGGCGACGTGATCGGCACCGCCGCATACATGTCCCCCGAACAGGCGGAGGGACGTGAGTCGGGGCCACCGGCCGATCTGTACAGCCTTGCCCTGGTCGTCTACGAGGCGCTGTCCGGCGTCAACCCCGTCGCTGACCAGATTCGCGGCGGCCGCCGCCGCCGTCTCGGCACATACCTTCCACCGCTGCGCCGCCAGCGCCGCGATCTGCCCCGGGAGCTGGCCGCCGGGATCGATCTTGCACTGCGGCCCCGCCCGCGCGAGCGCGGGACGATCGATGATCTCCGCTACGCACTGCAGATGAGCCTCGATGGGGTGACCGACATCGAGGGCGTCGTGGTTCCGGCGCGCACGCTGATCCAGCGGGTCGGTCCGGACGACGAGGGTGAACTCGGCCCGGAGTGGGCGGAGCAGCAGCCGCGCGGTCGGGATGCCGCTGCTGTCCAACGGGACAGCAGCGAGCCGGCAAACCGTCTCCTCGACAGGATCGGGCCGCGGTTCGGGACGATCTTCGCGGCGGTGGCGTTGATCGGCCTGGGCGCCGCCGGGATCGCCGGCGCCTGGCCCGCATTGGTCGCGGTCACGGTCCGTCGCTGGTGGCTGCGAGCGCTGGCCGGTGCGGCTGGATTTGCGTGGCTGGCCGCCGCGGGGGCGCTCACCGGTCACGATCTGTACTGGAACCTGGCTCAGACGACCGCGCCGCAGCTCAAGGCGAGTGGCATCGCCGCCGGCGTCTGGGCCGTCGCGGCGCTCCTCGGC
Organism: uncultured Conexibacteraceae bacterium; assembly: GCA_963778315.1. Lineage (GTDB taxonomy): Bacteria > Actinomycetota > Thermoleophilia > Solirubrobacterales > Solirubrobacteraceae > Palsa-465. The sequence continues at coordinate 38,283 of CAVZTZ010000004.1, forward strand.
CGACCGCTGATGAGCCCCGGTTCTCCGCGCGTGAAGATCGTGCTGATCGCCGCCTGGGCGGCTGCCACCGCGGCCGCGATCCAGGCGACCCGTGTGCACGATCTCATCGGTCTGACGGTCGGTGCCGTTGTCGCTGGAGCGATCCTCGCTGCGGGGCCGCTGCTGCGGCTGGTCACCATAACGCGCGGTCAGGCGGGTATCGGCGCCAGGGTTCCGTAGCATGGCCACGCGGGAAGTGAGCCACCATGAGCGTCCTCAGAAGCCTCGAAGAAAAGATCGCCGGCCTTGTCGAGGGCACGTTCAGTCGTGTCTTCCGCTCCGAGGTGCGTCCGGTCGAGCTCGCCCGGAAGCTTGCCCGTGAGATGGAGGAGCACCGGTCCTACTCGCTGTCACGGACCTATGTGCCCAACGAATACCGCGTTTATCTGTCGCCACGGGACCGCGAGCGGTTCGCCGATTACGAGGACGCGCTCAGCGCCGAGCTGGCCGGTTACCTGCTCGAGCACGCCCGTCGGGAGCAGTTCGCGCTGCTGTCAAAGCCTGTGATCGAGTTCGAGACCGATGAGCGCCTCGGACTTGGGGAATTCGGCATCCAGACCCGGGTCGTGACCCCGGAGGATGAGCCCGAGCCCGAGCGCGAGGATGCCGGGCACACGATGGTCTACTCGACCGCGCAGCGGCTGTCCCAGCCGCTGCAGGAACCCGCGATCACGCGGTCCAAGCGGGCGTTGCTGCTCTATGACGGCAAGCGTCTGGTGGTCGGCTCCGGCGGCGTGACGATCGGTCGCAGCCGCCAGTGCGACATCGTGATCGACGATCCGAACGTCTCACGGCAGCACGCGGAGGTCAGACCGCGTGGCGGCTCGTGGGTGCTGACGGACCTTGGCTCGACCAACGGGTGCGTGCTCAACGGCCGACGGATTGATCATTCCGAGGTGGTTCAACCCGGCGACGAGATTGAAATTGGGACATCCGTGATCAGATTCGAGGTCGAGTAGATGCTCCAGCCCGTTTCGGTCGGACTCAAGTTCGGCTTCATCATCGTCCTGTACCTGTTCCTGTTCTGGGTCACCTCCACGGCTCTATTCGACCTCCGGCGGATCCCGGGGCGGCGCTCGTCGTCAACGCCGGCGCGCGACACCGGCGACGCGACCGACATGTATGCCAGCGCCGACGCGCTCGGCGAGCTTGAGAACTTCGAACCGCGGCTGCTGGTTGAGCACGCCGCGGGACACGAGGATGGGGTCGCATACGACCTCACGACGGGCGCCGTTCTCGGCCGAGGCGATGTCGAGATCCAGCTTGACGATCCCTTTGCCTCCTCGCGCCACGCCAGGATCAGCCGCCAGGGGAGGACGCTGGTGATCGAGGATCTCGGCTCGACGAATGGCACCTACCTCAACGATCAGCAGCTGACGGGACCACAGCCGCTGCACGAGGGCGATCGGATCCGGATCGGCGACAGCAAGTTCACCTACCTTCAGTAGATGCGTGTTCCGAGCAGCTGAAACAGTTCAGAAGACCGACACCGGCCGCCAACGCCGCGGGAACGAGGACTCTTCATACGCGCGGGCGCCCGTGTTCGTGGTCGCCGACGGGATGGGCGGCGCCCAGGCCGGAGAGGTCGCCTCGCAGCTTGCGGTGCAGGCGTTCGAGCAGGGGTTGCCGGCGAACGGCACTCCAGAGGAGCGGCTCTCGGTCGTCGTCCAGCGCGCCAACCGCAGTATTTACGACACGGCCCGGGGCGACGCGCGTCTCGACGGGATGGGCACGACCGTCACCGCGGCATACCTCGGTCCCGAGGAGCTCGTGCTCGCGCACGTTGGCGACAGCCGCGCCTACCGGTTCCGCGACGGAGAGCTGGCCCGCCTGACCGAGGATCACTCGCTGGTTGAGGAACTCCTGCGAGGCGGCAAGCTGACCGAGGAGGAGGCGCTCGATCATCCGCAGCGCTCGATCATCACGCGCGCGCTCGGCCCGGAGCCGATCGTCGAGGTCGACACCTTCACCTACCCCGTCCGTCCCGGCGACATCTTCCTGCTGTGCAGCGACGGTCTGACCTCGATGATCTCCGAACAGCTCATCGCGGAGGTGCTGGCGCAGTCGACGTCGCTGCCTGCCGCCGCCCAGCGGCTGATCGACGAGGCGAACGCGGCCGGCGGTCGGGACAACATCACGGTCGTCCTGTTCCGCGCCGAGGAGATCGGAGACGATCCGCGGGCGTCCGGTCTCGAGCAGCCGACCATGATCGCTCCCCCCGGCGCCGCCGAAAACGGCTACGCCCTCGGAGAGAGCATCCCGGCGCCGGTCGCGCGAGCCCCCGGGCCGACGCGGACCCAGGAGGCGCTGCGGCGCGGCCTGATCACCAAGAAGGCGCCGTTGGCACGGACCCAGGGTCGCCCGGATCCGGAGGGACGCCGGCTTGGACGCAGAGGCAAGGTTGTTGCCGCCACGCTGTCAGTTGCGATCGTCCTGTTCCTGTTCGGCGGCGGTGGCTACCTGGCCAGCCGGCAGCTCTACTTCCTCGGTACCAACGGCCAGGGGACGATCGTCGTGTTCCGGGGGTTCCCGTACACCCTGCCGTTCGGAATCCCGATGTACGAGACGTTCTACGTGTCAGGCGTGCCGGCATCCCTGATCCCGGCTGACCGTCGCGCGACGTTGTTGAACCACAACCTCCGTACGCAGCAGGCGGCGCAGAACCTGATCAACGACGTCGAGCTCGGCAAGATCAGCGGATGAAAGGCAGAAACCGGGAGCTGCTCGGGTTACTGCCGGCATCGCTCCTGATGACCGCTGGCCTCGCGGCGGTGTTCGTGCAGCGCTCGAATCAGCTGAACGACACGTCGCTGATCTACGGCGGGATCTTCCTGGCGCTGTGCCTGGCCGGGCACATCTTCATCCGGCTGGCGCTGCCCTACGCCGACCCCTACATGTTTCCGCTGGTCGCCGTGCTGGCCTGCTTCGGGCTGGTGATGGTGTTCCGGATCAGCGGGGCGACGTTTGCCCGTCAACAGGCCCAGTGGTTCGTGCTCGGGCTGATCCTGTTCGTCGGGACGATCATCGTGTTCCGGGACTACCGCAAGCTCGAGAACTACCGCTACGTGATCATGATCGTGTCGCTTGGCCTGCTCGTGCTGCCGCGCTTCTTTCCCCAGGTCAACGGCGCGTACCTGTCGATCAACCTCGGCCCGGTCAGCTTCCAGCCGACTGAGTTCGCGAAGGTCGGGCTGGTGATCTTCATGGCGAGCTATCTGCGCGACACGCGACAGGTGCTCGCCTCCGGCCGCAAGGTCCTCGGAGTCCGGCTGCCGCCGCTCAAGCACCTTGGCCCGCTGCTGCTGCTGTGGGGCGTGGCAATGGGGATCCTGATGCTGCTACACGACGTCGGCTCGTCGTTGATGTTCTATGGCGGCCTGCTGGCGATCCTGTACGTCGCCACCAACCGGATCTCGTTCGTGATCATCGGTCTGGTGCTGTTCGCCGTCGGTGGCTGGTACCTGTCAACGCACATCGGGCACATCGATTCGCGCGTCCAGGCATGGCTGCACCCCTTCAACCACAAGCTCTACGCGGCGCCGCTCGGCTCCTACCAGCTCGCCAACGCGCAGTTCGCGATGGCCGCCGGAGGGCTGTTCGGGCAGGGGTTCGGGCAGGCGATGCTGACCGTCCCGGGGTCGCACCCCCTCGCCTACATCATCCCGTTCCCGGGCACGGACATGGTCTATTCGGTGATCACCTCGGAGATCGGCCTGTTCGGCGCCGCCGGACTGCTCGCCACCTACCTGATCCTGATCGCGCGCGGCTTCAAGGCTGCGACGCTTGCTCGCGACTCGTTCTCGAAGCTGCTCGCCACCGGACTCTCGACGATCGTGGCGTTGCAGGTGTTCGTGATCGTCGGCGGCGTCACCCGCGTGATCCCGCTGACCGGTGTGACGCTGCCGTTCATCTCCTACGGCGGCTCCTCGATCATGGCCAACTTCATCCTCGTCGCGCTCTTGCTCCTGGTCTCTGATCGCGCCCGCCGCCAGGCTGTCGAGGTGCCGCGATGAACAACTCGATCACGCGGCTGTTCCTGGTGGTGGTGCTGCTGTTCGCGCTGCTCGTCGTGTGGACATCGCGGTGGACCGTGTTCGACGCGACGGCGCTGCAGAACAACTCCCTCAACAAGCTCGCGGAGTACAGGTCGTGGACGGTGAAGCTGGGACGGATCATCGCCGATGACGGCCAGGTGTTGGCCCGGTCCAAGCGGGCTGGCGGCGGGGTGTGGAAGCGCTCGTATCCACAGGGTTCCCTGTTCTCACAGCCGATTGGCTATGCCAACGTCAGACAGGGCCAGTTCGCCGGGATCGAGGAGTACCGCAGGCGGGCGCTCGGCGGTGCCGTCCAGTCGTCACTCGATTCCGTCTTCGGGCCGATCTCGACGCAGACGACCGGTGATGACGTCTACACGACGCTTGACCCGACCGCGCAGTCGATGGCCAAGACACTGCTCAACGGCCGGGTCGGCTCGGTCGTGGCGATCGTGCCGCAGACCGGCGCGGTCAAGGTCATGTACTCGAACCCGAGCTACGACAACAACAACATCAACACGACCGACCTGACAGCTGGTTGTGCGCCGCCGACCGCGACGGACGGCGTCGGATGCCTGACGAACCTCGCGACGGAGGGGCTGTTCCCGCCGGGCTCGACGTTCAAGGTCGTGACCACGGCGGCAGCGCTGAACAGCGGCAAGTACACGCCGCAGTCCACGATCAACGGCAATTCTCCACTGACCGTGTCCGGCGTGCCGCTGCAGAACGACGGCAACCAGAGCTGGGGCGAGGTGAGTCTGACGACGGCGCTGACCAACTCGATCAACACGGTCTACGCCCAGGTGGGCGAGGCGGTCGGCCGGCCGCTGATGGAGACCTACATGAAGAGGTTCGGGTTCTATTCGACGCCACCGCTTGACTACCCGAGCGCCGAGATGAACACCAGCGGCGAGTTCCTCAGCGGCAAGCTCACGTCCGTGACGAACAGCAACATCGATCTCGGCCGGACCGCGATCGGCCAGTCCGACCTGCTCGTGACCCCGCTGCAGATGGCGATGGTCGTCTCGACGGTCGCCGACGGCGGCACCCTGATGAAGCCGACGCTGACGACGAAGGTGGTCAACCCCGACGGGCAGATCGTCGAGGACGTGACCCCGCAGGTCGAAGCCCAGGTGATGAAGCCGTCGGTTGCCGCGGAGCTGAGGACGATGATGACCCAGGTCGTCGAGGAGGGGACGGGCCAATCGGCCAATCTCGAGGGCCTCAATGCCGCCGGCAAGACCGGCACCGCCACGATCAACAGCGCGGAGAACCTCGACGATGCCTGGTTCATCGGTCTCGCTCCCGTCAGCGATCCGAAGATTGCGGTTGCCGTGGTGCTTCCGCACATCGTCAACGGCTACGGTGGCACCTATGCGGCCCCGATCGCGGCTCAGATCATGAAAAAGCTTCTGGCGGAGGGCTTCTGACGGTGAGCGGGGTCGAGCCTGGACAGATCATCGACGGTCGCTACCGGGTCATCTCACGACTCGGCGCCGGCGGCATGGCTGACGTGTTCCTGGCCGAGGATGAGCAGCTGTCGCGGCCGGTCGCGCTCAAGCTCCTGCACCGTCGGTTCGCGGCCGATCCCGGCTTCGTCGAGCGGTTCCGCCGCGAGGCCCAGTCGGCCGCCTCCCTGCAGCACCCGCATGTGGTGAGCGTCTACGACCGCGGCGCGTTCGAGGACACCTACTACATCGCGATGGAGTATCTGCCCGGCCGCACGCTGAAGCAGGTCATCCGCGAGGAGGCGCCGCTGGCGCCGCTCCGCGCGATCGACATCACCCTGCAGATGCTGAAGGCCGCCCGGTTTGCGCATCGCCGTGGCGTCATCCACCGCGATCTGAAGCCTCACAACGTGATCATCGACGATCAGGACCAGGTCAAGGTGACGGACTTCGGGATCGCCAGGGCGGGGGCGTCTGACATGACGGAGACCGGCTCGATCATGGGTACCGCCCAGTACCTGAGCCCAGAGCAGGCGCAGGGCCAGGCGGTCGCTGAACCCTCGGATCTGTACTCGATCGGGATCGTGCTGTACGAGATGCTGACGGGCAGGGTGCCGTTCGATGCCGAGTCAGCGGTCTCGATCGCGCTCAAGCACGTCTCCGAGGCACCGGTTGAGCCCGTGCAGCTCAACCCGTCGGTGCCGCCATCGCTGAACCAAACGGTGATGTGGGCTCTCAACAAGAACCCCGCGGACCGTCCGGCCGACGCCGATCAGTTCATCTCGGTGCTCGAGGGCGTGCGCGAGCAGATCGCCAGCGGTCGACCCGGCGAGGCGACCGCCAGCATGGCCGCAGTCTCCGCTGCCGCTGCCGGTCTCGGCGCCGGTGGCCTACTCGCCGGCGCCGCGCAGCAGCCCTCCGGGGCTCCGGCCGCGCACCGTCTGACGAGCCCTGAGCTCGTCGGCGGGCTCTATCAGCAGGGTCCCACCGGCGAGTGGACTCAGGCCGGGAGCGGTGCCGGTGGTTCGGGGTCCGGCCGCGACGATGATCAGGGTGGACGCAATGTCTGGCCGTGGGTAGCCATCGGCCTGCTGGCGCTCGCGCTGATCGGCGGGGCCGTGGCCTTCGCGCTGACGCGCCCGCACAAGGCGTCGGTGCCGGACGTGGTCCGGCTACAGCTCTCCGTCGCGCAGACGGACGTTCAGAATGCCGGCTTCCAGGTGCTCGTCAACAACGAGGCATCGAGCGCACCTTCGGGGATCGTCATCGCGCAGAACCCGCTCAGCGGCGCTCGGATCAACACCGGTTCCACCGTTACTCTTGATGTCTCGACCGGGCCGGGGAATGGCACCGTGCCCCAGGTCACCGGGGACAGCCAGGCCCAAGCGGTCGCTGCGATCAAGCGAGTGGGACTCAAGGTCGCGCAGATCAAGTACCAGTCAAGCGCGAACGTGCCGAAGGGCAACGCGATCATGACCCAGCCGTCCGTCGGGACGTCACTCCCGTCAGGGTTCGGGGTCGAGCTGTACGTCTCGACCGGGCCTGCCGCACCGAAGACCAAGGCGGTCCCGAACGTCGTCGGCATGTCGCAGTCCGATGCCACGACGACGCTCCAGAACGATGGCTTCAAGGTGTCGCCGAGCACCCAGACGACGACCTCGACCTCGACGACCTCGACCTCAACGACGACCACCGCGGGCAATGTCGTGTCGCAGTCTCCGGCCGCGACCACGAGCGCCAAGGTGGGCTCGACCGTGTCGATCACGATCGCCGCCGCAACACCGACGGCCAGCATTCCCGACGTCGTCGGCTACACCTCGGCCGACGCTACGCGGACGCTCCAGGCGGCAGGCTTCAAGGTCAAACCGCGGCTGAAGGCTGTCACCGACTCGGCCGAGAACGGGACCGTCATCTCACAGACCCCGAAAGGCGATGCCACTGCCAGCGACGGGTCGACCGTGACGATTGTCGTCGGCGAGTTCTCTGGCACGACGACGACCACGACCACAACGTCGACCACGCCCCCCGCAACAACGACCACGACGTCATCGACCGCAGTCACCACCACCACGACCGACTCATCGTTCCTGTGAGCGTCGCACCCGGTCGGCTGACGGTGGCAGTCCTCGGGGGCGGACGCTCCTCCGAGCATGAGGTCAGCCTCGCGTCAGCAGCATCGGTCGCCGCCGGGCTCGCGCAGGCGGGCCACCTGGTGCGGCGGATCGAGATCGGCCGGGACGGCGTGTGGCGCGACACCGAGGGAGCTGAGCTGGCGGTGACCCCAGGTCGGGGGATTGCCGGCGTCGATGTCGTGTTCCCGGTCCTCCACGGACCGTTCGGTGAGGACGGAACGGTGCAGGGGCTGCTCGAATGCCTCGACGTGCCGTACGTCGGTGCCGGCGTTGCGGCCAGCGCCGTCTGCATGGACAAGGTCCTGTTCAAGGAACTGATGGCGCAGGCGGGGGTGCCGCAGGTCGGCTACCGGCCGGTCACCGAGAACGACTTCAGCGCCCGCCGGGCGGCGGTCCTCGCCGATCTGGCCGCGCTCGGCCTGCCGGTGTTCGTGAAGCCCGCTCGGCTCGGTTCCTCGGTCGGGATCGCCCGCGCGCTCACGGCTGAGGAACTCGGGCCGGCGCTCGAGGTCGCCTTCGAGCACGACCCGCTGGCGATTGTCGAAGCCGCGGCTCCCGGGCTTGAGATCGAGTGCTCGGTCCTCGGCAACGACGCCCCGATCGCCTCGCAGCCGGGCGAGATCCTACTCGCGAGTGGCGAGTCGGGTTGGTACGACTACGCGGCCAAGTACACCCCGGGGGGTATGCGCCTGATGATCCCCGCGCGGATCTCCGACGCGGCTCGCGAACGCGTCCGGACGCTGGCGGTGGACGTGTTCCTCAAATCCGGTTGCAGCGGTCTTGCCCGGGTCGACTTCTTCGTGTCGGGAGAGCTGGTCCTGGTCAACGAGCTCAACACGCTGCCGGGGTTCACCGAGACGAGCGTCTACGGCGCGCTGTTCGCTGCCAGCGGCGTCCCGTACGCGGAGCTGCTCGACCGGCTCGTACAGCTGGCGCTCGAGCGCCACGCCGCCGCCGCGGCTCACCGCTACTAGACCCCGTTATCGTTGCGGTCGTGAGCACCGACACCAGGTTGATCACGTCGGTCGGCGTCGTCGGAGCCGGCTTCATGGGGACGGGCATTGCTGAGAGCGCCGCCGTTGCCGGGCTCCCGGTGATCGTCAACGACATCAACCAGGCAGCGCTTGACCAGGCACGCGCTCGAATCGAACGGTCGCTGGAACGCGGAGTTGCCGGCGGCAAGCTCGACGCGTCGCACGCGGAGGTTGCCGCGAGCCGGATCCAACTGCACAACGATTGGGACGCGCTCTCCGGCGTTGATCTCGTGATCGAGGCGGTCCCGGAGGACGAGCAGCTCAAGGTGTCGGTCATGCAGCAGCTGAACGCGGTGGTCAGCGAGGACACGATCCTGGCATCGAACACGTCGTCGATCCCGATCGCCCAGCTCGCCCAGGTGGTCGGTCGCCCTGAGCGCGTGGTCGGTCTGCACTTCTTCTCGCCGGTGCCGGTGATGACACTCGTCGAGGTGGTGGTCGCGCTTGACACGAGCGCGGAAACCGTCGATATCGCCAAGGTGTTCGTGGAGCAGCTCGGCAAGCGGCCGATCGAGACCAAGGACCGCTCCGGGTTCATCGTCAACATGCTGCTTGTGCCGTACCTGATGGCGGCCGTGCGGATGTTCGAGGACGGGTTCGCGACCCGTGAGGACATCGACGCGGGCATGCGAGCTCGGGTGCGGTCACCCGATGGGTCCGCTGGCGCTCTGCGACCTGATCGGACTGGACGTTCTCTACGCCGTCGCGGATTCGTTGTACGAGGAGTTCAAGCGCGACGAGTACGCACCCCCTCCACTGATGAAGCGGATGGTGGCCTCGGGCCGGCTGGGGCGCAAGTCGGGTCGAGGGTTTTACGAGTATCAGTAGGACGTTGCGGTTCTGACCGCACGTGGGTACCGTCAGAGACTGTGCTGAGGAGAGCGCGATCTGCGGGGATCGCGGTGGGGGTCGCTGTGCTGGCCGGAGCCGGTGCGGCGCGCGCCGCGACCGTCACCCCGGGTCCCACGGATGGGATCATCACGTCGTTCTCGGTGACGCCGAGCTCGACTGCTGCAGCCGGGCATCCGGGCGTCGCCATCGCCGCGAGCTTCAACTACCCCACCAGCGGAGACTCCGTCAAGGACCTCGTCATCGCGCTGCCACCGGGCCTGGACCTGGCGATCGCGGACGTCGCGGCGACCTGTTCGAGCGCTCAGCTCATCGCAAACGCGTGCCCCGGCGGATCGCTGATCGGCACCGGGACCGACGACGTCCAGCTTGCTGGCGCGCTGCCGATGTCGCAGTCGGTGTCGATCTACCTGATGCCGCCGCCGGTCACTTCTGACCTCGCCGGTGTTGGGCTTGTGATCAAGTCCCCGGGCGGAGACGCGTACGTCAGTAACGGAGGGCTGGCACTGAGCGTGCCCGACGGCGCCACGGCACCGCAGTTCGTGATCGTGATTCCGTCATTGCCCAACACTGCGGCAGAGCCAGTCAGCCAGGCCGCACCGGCGTCCATCACGACGGTCGACCTCGACCTGTCGGCAACGACGCCCGGTGGTGAGCCGCTGACGCGGATGCCCGCCAGCTGTGCGATTGCCGACAGCACGATGTTCGCCGACAGCTACGACGACGAGTACGGAGCGGCTGGATCAAGCTTCGCGCCGACCGGGTGCCCGCTCCCGTACACGCCGACCCTCTCAGCGATGGCAAGCCGGACATCTGACGGAGCCGGCGTGCTGTCACTGACCCTCAGCGACCCGGCGCCGCTCACGCAGGGCACAACCGACCAGCTGTCGCTGATGATGCCCGCGGGGTTTGGGCTCGGATCGGCGCCTGTGACCTGTTCGGAGACAGATCTGCTCGCGTGCCCATCGGGGTCGGAGATCGCGACGATCGCGGGAACCTCGCCGCTGTTCGGAAGTGAGAGCCTCGGCGGAACGCTGTACCTGACCCCGGCGCTGGCGTCCGGTGATCTGTTCGGGCTCACGGCTGCGATCAGGACGATCGGCTCGACCGTTCTCCAGAACCCGATCATCGCAACCGGCGCCATCACCGCCGCCGGCAGCCGCACCGTATTGACACTGACGGGGCTCCCGGACGTGCCGCTCGCGAAGCTCACGTTGACGATGCCGGGAACGGTGCTCGCCAGCTGCAGCACCAACCCCACGACGGTCTCAGGAACCGCTGTCCAACAGCCGGCGGAAACCGGCTCCTACGCGAGCGCCGATCCGCTCAGCGACCCGGTCAGCGTCACCGGCTGCCCTGCCAGCGCACTCCCACACCAGTCTGCGAACCCGAAGCTCTTCGGGGTTGGCCTGACGGGTATCGGCTCCGGCAACCCGGTACTGCGGTTCACGCTGTCGGGCTCACAGCTGACAGGCTTCCAGCTGCAGCTGCCGAGCGGGCTCGCATTCAGGCGGCAGGATCGTTCCGCGGTGCAGGTCTGGGCGAGGAGCGCGACCGGTTCGCTGGTGTTCCCGTCGCTCCTGCTGCAATCCGGCCCCACTCATTTACTCGTGCGGTTGAAGACGCCAGCCGTGAAGCTCAGGGTGAGCTTCGGCCCCGGCGTGCTCACGGCGACGAAGGCGCTCGTCAGACAGGCTCACCTCCGCCAGATCGGAGCGCTGAGCTTCCCGGTGACGCCGACGGTCTCAGGCGGCAAGCCCGCGACGCTCAACGCCACCGTCCGGCGTCCCCGCTGACTACGAATAGAGGGCGATCTCGTTGACGGACGCCGACTGCGAGCTCGGCGGCAGCTTCGTGATCCAGACGAGGAAGTAGACGTACTTCGTCTTGCCACCGGTCAGCGAGATCGTGTCGTGCGCGGTCACGTCGCCGGTGCCGCCGAGCTTCACCCACTTGCTTGCCGCAAAGTTCGCGGCGTTGGGCGGCGTATTTGAGCCGTAGATCGTGGCCGCGTAGCCCGGGGTCTGCGTGTCCAGCACGAGCTTCGACGCGGCGGTGCCCGGAGCGGCGTTGATGTAGATCCCGACGCCGGGTTTGTCGAGTGAGCCGCTGTAGTAATTCTCGGTCTGCCAGGCGGTGTTCGGGTCACCGTCGATCGCCAGCCCCGCCTGGTCGTTGTTCTGTGCCGTGCCGCCGATTCCGTCGGGGTTGTAGGCCGTGGCCGACTTCGGCGTGACCTGGACCGTGTGTTGCGGTGCCGGCTGTGACGTCGGCGGCGCGCCGTGATGGGTGCGGGTCAGGAGAAAGGCGAGGACCCCGGCGACGGCGACCAGCAGGAGGATCATCGCCGCCGCGGTCCAGGCACGGTGGCGCGTGTGGAACGGGATCCGTCGCTGCGCCCGCCGCGGCAGCGTCCGCAGCACGCTCGTGACCTCTCCCGTCGCCTGGCCGGCACGGGCAGTCTCGATCGCCAGCACGTCTTCGAGGTCCGCGATCATCTCCTGGTCGTCGGCATATCGGTCCTGAACCCGCTTGGCCGTTGCCGTCTCGATCACCGCCGCCAGCGCCGCCGAAACGGACGGCCTCGCGGCGCGGACGTCCGGGAGCTCCTCGCGGACGTGCATCATCGCGACCGCCACCTGGTTGTCGCCCTTGAACGGAACCTCGCCGGTCAGCATTTCGTAGAGCACGACCCCGAGCGAGTACAGGTCGGACTGACCTGTCACGGGCTGGCCGAGCGCCTGCTCGGGTGAGACGTAATCGGTGGTGCCGAGCACGCGTCCGTCGGCGGTCAGTCCCTCTTCATCGAGCGTGCGCGCAATCCCGAAGTCGGTCACCTTGGCCGTGCCCTCGTCGTCGATCAGCACGTTCTGGGGCTTGACGTCGCGGTGCACGATGTTGCGCGCGTGCGCAGCCCCAAGCGCGCGGGCGATCTCGATCCCGTACGCGACGGCCTCCGGGATCGGCAATCGGCCGAGCCGCCGGATCCGTTCCTTGAGTGTCTCGCCCTCGACGTACTCGAAGACGATGTACGGACGCGGGTGGGTGGGGTCGAGGTCCTCGCCGGCGTCGATCACCCCGACGATGTGGGGGTGCGAGAACTGCGCGACCGCGCGCGCTTCGCGCCGGAAGCGCTCGAGCTGGTCCGAATCGGACGCGACCTCGCGGTTCATCAGCTTGATCGCGACGTGGCGCTCGAGCGTCTCGTCCAGCGCGCGGTAGACGGTCGACATTCCGCCCGCGCCGATCCGCGCTTCCAGACGGTAGCGACCGCTCAACGTCGTTCCGAGCAGGGTGCTCATTGGGTCAGCCTATTGTGCGGGATCCAAGCTGCAAATTCGCACGATTCCTACCCGGTGTTGCTGCTCAGGAATCCGGCGTGCCGGACCGTGCCAGCAGTCGCCGCCCGATCACGCCCGCCAGCCCGATTCGGTAGACGGCGTAGGGCAGCAGTGAGCGGTCGCGTTCGACCTGGCCGATCACCCAGGTGAATCCGAGCGTCGAGGCAAATGAGGCCGCCGCACCGGCGGCGAACGGTAATGCGGCGCCGTCCGGCAGACCACGGGACCGCAGCCGTGCCAGCTTCAGGCCGGTCGCTGCACCGATGATCGGCAGCGCCACATGTCGGGAGAGCTTGTTGGCGTCGGTGCGGGTGAAGCGGCGCCGGCGTGCGGCGGCGAGTGTCGCCCCGTTGCGGGACACGCCCGGGATCAGCGCGCATGCCTGCGCGACTCCAAGTGCCAGCGCATCGGTGACGGTTGCGTCCTCGGTCACGCGCCCCTGCGGGGAGCGGTCAGCCCAGGCCATCACGAGGGCGCCGACCGCCAGCCCGGCAGCGATTGACGGGGGCTTGCCCAGCCAGCGCTCGATCGGCCGCTCCAGCACGTAGCCGACGGCCGCCGGAGGCAGGAACGACAGCACGATCAGCATCGCGGTCTGCGGACTCGCCTCGAGCACGACCTCCTTGACCTCGTTCCGCAGCGTGATCAACAGTGCCGCCGCGGTTCCGGCGTGCAGGACCACCTCAAAGGCCTTCTGCAGTTCCGGATCAACGCTGTTGTAGTCCCAGCCCAGCAACCAGGGGACCACCGTCATGTGGCCCGACGAAGATATTGGCATCAGCTCCGCCGGGCCGTGCACGACGCCGAGGCCGATCGCCTCTGAGAGCTTGATGTGCTGATCGCGCCCCATCAGGCGAGACCCTCGTGGTGCTCACGCGACGCGCGCACGCGCTTGTAGATCCACCACCCGAGCAACGCGATCACGATCACGACCACGGCGTAATCAACGTAATCGAGGTGCTTGCGCCAGCTGTTCCAGCTCGCGCCAACCCCCTTTCCGATGAACGCCAAGCCGGTGATCCACACGATCGAGCCGACAGCGGTCGCCGGCAGGAACCGGAGGTACGGCATCTTCACGATTCCGGCCGCGTACGGGCCGGCGGCGCGGCCGCCTGGGATCCATCGCGAGACCGTCATCGCCGGAAGGCCCCAGCGGTCGAACCAGGCCTCGGCCCGATCGAGTCCATGGGGACCAAGGTTGAGCGGGCCGGGAAGTCGCTCGAGCACCTCGTAGAGCCCGAAATAGCCGATCAGGTACGCGATCGTCGCACCCAGCAGATCCCCGAGAACGCCGAACACGATGATCCCGACCATCGTCAGGTGGTGCTGGTAGACGTTGAAGCCGGCGAACAGCATCGTTGGCTCCGTGCCAGGTACGAAGATCACGTTCGTGATCGTGTTGAGCAGCAGCACACCGCCAAGACCGAGGTCGCGGATGATGTGAGTGGCGAGGGTCACCAGTGCGTCGGTGACCGAAGCGGTGTAGAGCATCAGAAGGAGTCCTGTCGCAGCCGTCGGTGTGGCGTTCCCACGACATACCCCGCCGCGCGCCCGTGGTGACGGAAGTATGCCCGACGCGGCTCCCGTGTACGTTGTGCGCGTATGCCAGTCCCGCTGTTTGACACCGAAACCCCGCTCGCCGGCCTGAAGCCCGAGATCACCGCCAGGGTCGCCGAGGTGATCGCCGGGGGGCACTTCATTCTCGGGCCGGAGGTCGCAGCGTTCGAGCGCGAACTTGCCGAGTACGTCGGGGTCAAGCATGTGATCGGCGTCGGCAACGGGACCGACGCGCTGACGATCGCGGTCCGCGCCGCCGGGGTCGCGCCCGGCGACCACGTGATCTGTCCGGCGTTCACCTTCTACGCGACCGCTGAGGCGATCGCGAGCCTCGGCGCAAGGCCGGTCTTCTGCGACGTCGACGCGGGCACGCGCAACGTCACGGTCGAGACCGTTGGGGCGGCGATCACCCCGGCCACAAAGGCGATCGTCACCGTTGACCTGTTCGGGATGCCGGCGCCCTCCACAGAGATCAGGGAGGCATTCGGCCTGCCCGTGATCGAGGACGCCGCGCAGGCGCTCGGCGCGTCACTTGCGGGAACGAAGGCGGGCGCGCTGGCTGACGCTGCGACCTTCTCCTTCTACCCGTCGAAGAACCTCGGCGCATTTGGTGACGGCGGTGCGATCGCCACCGACGACGACCAGATCGCGGCGACGGCCCGGGCGCTGCGCTTCCACGGGTCACGCGACAAGCAGAACTTCGAGCTCGTCGGCTACAACTCGCGCCTCGACGAGATCCAGGCGGCGATCCTGAGAATTCTCCTACGCCAGCTCGATCAGTGGTGCGACGGCCGGCGCGCGGCGGCTGCTGCTTACGCCGCCGCCGATCTCGGCGGCCAGATCGGACGACCGGTCGCCCCGGACGGCGCGATCCCCGCATGGCATCTCTATGCGGTCACACACCCGCACGCCGACGAGTTGCTCGCGCACCTCAACGCCAACGGTGTCCAGGCCCGCCCCTACTACCGGGCGCCGCTGCACCGCCAGCCGGCGATGGCGCCGTATGCCCTGGACGAGCGCGGTCGCGCGGTCGAGTTGCCCGTCACCGATGAGCTCGCGTCCACAAACCTGGCGCTCCCGATCAGCCCGGTGCTCACCGCCGCGCAGGTCGCCGAGGTCGCGGCCGTGATCCGCTCGGCCGCGCTCCCCGTCTGATCCTGAGGCGACGCCGTGCGCGTTTGGGTCGACTTCACGAACTCTCCGCACGTGCTCGTGCTGGCGCCGGTGATCCGGCGGCTCCAGGACGCCGGCCATGACGTCGAGGTCACGGCGCGGGACTTCGCCCAGACGATCGGGCTCTGCAATCGGCTCGGGATCGCCCACACCGAGATCGGCCGCCACCGTGGTGGGTCGCTCGCCGCCAAGGCGCGCGGACTGTTTGATCGCTCCGCCGCGCTCAGGCGATGGGCTCGGGACAACGGCCCATTCGACATCGCGATCGGACACGGCTCAAACGACATCACCGTGGCCGCAGCGCTGCTGCGGATTCCCTGCTCGACGATGTTCGACTACGAGTGGGCGACGGTCCAGCACAACGTCAACTGCCGCCTGGCGCAGGCGGTCGTCGTTCCGGATGCGATCCCACCGGAGCGGCTGTACCGATATGGCGCGCGCAACAAGCTGCGCCCCTACGAAGGGCTTAAGGAGGAGTACTACCTCTCGGATTTCGAGCCCGACCCCCAGATCCTCGCCGAGCTCGGGCTCGACCCCGCCGGCCCAATCGCTGTCGTTCGCACGCCGCCGTCCGTGTCGCTCTACCACCGCTTCGAGAACGACCTGTTCGCCACCGTTCTGAAGCGGTTAGCCATCTCGGCTCAGACGGTTGTGCTGCCGCGTACTCCTGACCAGCGCGCTGAGTTGGCCGGAGCCGGGGGATTCATCATCCCCGAGCAGGCGATCGATGCCCAGTCGCTGATCGCCTACGCGGACCTCGTCGTATCGGCGGGCGGAACCATGAACCGTGAGGCGGTTGCGCTCGGGACGCCGGTGTTCACGGTGTTCGAGGGCCGGCTCGGCGCCGTTGACGAGCAACTGATCGCGGAGGGTCGCCTCCAGCAGCTGACCGACCCGGATCAGGTCGCGATCGCCAAGCGGGCCGAAAGCACCGCACCCGGAGATGGACGGATCCGTCGCGACCCTGCTTTACTCGTGGACCGTCTCGTCGCCCCCGCGCGCACCGGCGCCTCCTGGCGCGGTTGACCAGAGCGACACGACACTCCTCAAGGCGTCTGATGCTGACCAGTTCTGAGAACGTATCTGCGGGCCCGAGCGCGCTGTGGCGACGCAGGCCGGCGATCTCCACGAAACCGCTCGATCACCCATGGGCGCTCGTCAACATCGGGATCCTGATCCTCGCGATCATCATCGTCCGGATCGATCACACCAGCCCCGGTTACGATCCCTACGGCTGGCTCGACTGGGGGTATGAGGGGATCCGCGGGACGCTGAGCCTGGCGGGGGCGCCGTCCTGGAAGCCCGTCACCTTCTGCTTCACACTGATCTACTCGATCTTCGGCCACTACTCCTACTGGCTGTGGGTCACGACCGCGACCGCGGCCGGCATCGGTGGTCTCGTGATCGGCGGCCGCGTCGCCTACCGGATCGTCCGGCCCTACAGCGAGTACGTGTGGCCGGCGGTCGCCGCGGCGCTGTTCGCCGGGATCGGCATCGGGCTGATCACCACCGACGACACGGGCAGCATCACGCCATACGCCCACTACATCCTCAGCTACCAGTCCGACCCGATGCTGGTGCTGTTCTTCCTGCTCGGGATCGACGCATTCATCTCCCGCAAGTACAGCTGGACTCATACCTGGCTGCTGCTCGTCTCGCTCGGCCGCCCCGAGGGCTGGATCGTGCTCGGGCCCTACGCGGTCTGGTGCTGGTTCAAGCATCCGGACATGCGCCGGCTGATCGTGGTCGAACTGGTGCTGATCCCGCTGCTGTGGTTCGGGCTACCGGTGCTCTGCGGGCAGCCGTGGGATGTGGCCTCGAAGCTCGCTCTGAAGTCTCCGCGTGAGCTGCACGGCAACAAGATCGTCGGCGTCATCGACCGCTACAAGAACCTGACCTACTGGCCGATCTTCGCCGGTGCCGCCGTTGCCCTGGTGTTTGCCGCGATCAAGCGCAGCCCGCAGCTGATGACGGTCGCCGCCGCCGTTGTCGCGTGGATGATCTGCGAGATCGGCTTCGCGCTGCACGGCTTCCCGGGCGTCTCGCGCTACATGTTCGAGGCCGGCGCCACGACCGTCGTGCTCGGCGGCATCGGCTTCGGACTGCTTGTCACGTGGCTGCTGGACAGCGGCCCACAGTTGCCGCTGCGGCTCGCCTCGGGCGCACTCGCCGTCGTCCTTGTGGCGTTCATGGTCCCGTACTCGCACACCTATGAGATCCTCGAGCACGAGGACCTGATCGGCCAGAAGGGCCGCACGAAGAGCATCGCGATGCTCGACGCGACCATCAAGCACATCGGCGGCGTCGACCTCGTCAATGACTGCGGCGTGCCGACGGTCGACGTCGGTGCCGCCTCGATCCTCGCCTGGTACACCCACCGCAACGTCGCCGAGGTCGGGTACATCCCCAAGAAGCAAATCCGCCTTGGCGGTCCGGTGGTGCTGTTCACAGGCCTCTACAACGGTTGGGTCGTGCACACGTACAACCTCCCCGCCTCCGATGCCGCCCGCTGCTCGAAGCTGAACAACACCTACTGGGTCGACACGCCGGGTCACCCGTACGGTCAGCTCGTCCATCAGTAGGGTTTGCAGGCGGTCTTTACCGGCCGCTAACCGCCAGCACCACTAGAATCTCGGGCCATGCGCCGGCGGATCCGCTCCGCGGCCTTTCCGGTCCACCGCCACTCGATCGTGCAGGTCGTGGCGGACGGGATCCTGGTCGCACTCTCCTATCTCCTCGCGTTCTGGCTCCGTTTTGACGGGATCCCGCACGGGGCCAACCGGCGCTACGGCCATCTGCTCGACGCCTCGATCTGGTGGGTGGTGCCACTGACGCTGATCGTGCTGGCCGCCTTCGGCGCGTATGAGCGGCTCTGGACCTACATCGGCCAGCGGGACTACGAGAACGTCACCAAGGCTGTCGTCGTCGCGACGGTGCTGATGTCGGGCGTGATCGAGATCGCCCATCCGGTCACGTATCAGGAGCCCGACAGCTTCGCGACGGCCGTCACATACCCGGCGAGCGTGATCGCCCTGTTCTTCCTGCTGTCGCTGGCGCTGCTGGCGTCCTTCCGGTTCGCCGTCCACGTGATCCGCGAGGGCCGAGCGTCCGGCTTCCGCTCCGCCAAGGGTGCCCGCGAGGTGCTCGTGGTCGGTGCCGGTGAGGGCGGTCGCCTGGTCGTCCGCGAGCTGGTCCGCAACCCGAAGCTGCGCATGCGACCGGTCGGATTCGTCGACGACGACCCTCGCAAGCAGCGGCTCAAGGACGAGCACGGGCTGCGTGTGCTCGGCCGCACCGATCCTGACGACATGGCGCGAGTCCTCGACGAGGTCGAGCCCGACGAGGTCATCATCGCGATCCCGTCGGCCCCGGGCGAGGTCCGGGCGGCGGTCGTCACCGCCTGCCGCCGCCGTGGCATTCCGGTCCGCACGATGCCGACGGTGTTCGAGCTGCTCCAGGACACCTCGGGCCAGTTGCGAGTCACCCGGCAGCTGCGCGAGGTCCAGCTCGAGGACATGCTCGGCCGTGAGTCGGTGACGATGGACGTCGAACGCGTTGGCCGCTACCTCGCCGGCAAGACCGTGATGGTGACCGGCGCCGGCGGCTCGATCGGCTCTGAGCTCTGTCGCCAGATCGCCCGGGTCGGACCGCGCCGGCTGGTGCTGGTCGATCACGCCGAGGACAACCTGTTCCAGATCCATCGGGAGCTGGAGGAGGAACGCCATGTCCGCATGGCGGTGCCGGTGCTTGCGGACTGCAAGGAGCAGGAGCGGATGCGCGAGGTCCTCGCCGATCACCGGCCGCATGTGATCTTCCACGCTGCCGCCTACAAGCACGTGATGATGATGGAGCTGAACCCCGTCGAGGCGGTCCGCAACAACTCGTTGGCGACGCGCCTGATGGCGCGCCTGGCGGGCGAGACCGGGGTTGAGACGTTCGTGCTGGTGTCGACCGACAAGGCTGTCAAGCCGGCCACCGTGATGGGCGCCTCCAAGGCGCTCGCCGAATGGGCGGTGGAAGCCGAGTCAACGCGCTTCCCGAAGACCGCCTATGGCGCGGTCCGGTTTGGCAACGTGCTCGGTTCCTCGGGATCGGTCGTGCCGATCTTCCGTCGCCAGATCGCGGCCGGGGGGCCGGTGACGATCACCGACCCGCGGATGCAGCGTTACTTCATGACGATCCCGGAAGCCGTGCAGCTCGTGATCCGAGCCGGATCCCTGGTCGAGCCGCGGCCCGCGCTGTCTTCCGCCGACGAGCCTGACGCGCCCGTTGGCCGGCCCCACGGGGCCGGCGGCACGAGCGGCGACGTGTTCGTGCTGGAGATGGGCGAGCCCGTGCGGATCGTCGATCTGGCGGAGACGATGATCCGCCTCTCCGGTCTCGAGCCCGGCCGGGACATCGCGATCGAGACCGTTGGCGCCCGGCCCGGTGAGAAGCTCGACGAGGATCTGTTCAACGTCTACGAGCACCCACAACCGACCGCCGCCCAGAAGATCCTGCGGGCGGAGCGGGAGCCGCTTGATCCGAGCTGGGTCAGCGAGATCTTCGACCGCATCAACCTGCTCGTCCTCGAAGGCGACGCCGCAGCGCTCGCAGCGCACGTCGCCAGGCTCGCCGGTGACCGCATCAGCGTCGCCGCCGCGAGCACCGACACCTCGACGGGTGGCGGTTCCCTTCCGCTCGCCCCGTAGACTGCCCCGATCCTGATGGCTTCAGTTCCGTTCGCGCTCTCCGTCAATCACTTCGTCAACTCCGTCGGCGCCGACTGCGGCTTCGCGGCGCTGATCGGGCTCGGGATCCTGGTGCTCCTGTACTTCGCCCAGGCACGCGAAACCTCGACGCTGCGTGATCGCCTCGAGGAGAGCGCCAACCGCGTGGCGGCTCTCGAGGGCCGGCTGGCACAGCTTGCGCGCGCTCAGCAGACTGCCGCGGCCCGGCCGCCGGCAGCCGGCGCTCCCGTTGTCGCGCCGCGTCCAGGTGTCGGAACTCCCGTCAGCGCCCCCGTCCGCGCAGCCGCTCCAGCCCAGGCGACGGGAAGTGCGGTCGCCTCGGTCCGTCGCCTGTCGGCCCCGCCGACGGGCCTGCCCGCCGGTGTGCTGCTCGGTGCTCCCGCCGGCGTCGGCGCTCCAGCGTTGACCTCGGCAACCAAGTTGATCCCGACCGACAGCGTGTCCGTGGTCCCCGATGCCGGGGATGGCGTCGAGGACACCGTCTTCACGAGCCCCGCGACTGCCGTCGCTGCTGGCAACGGCAACACCGCCGCGTCACCGGCTGCGCCCCCGCCGGTAGCGGCTCCACGGGCCCCGGCCCCCGCATATCAGCCGCCCGTCGAGGACTCGCAGACCTTCGCCGCGCCTCCGCGGGTCCAGATCCGCGATGAGGGGACCCCTGCGAGTACGCCGCCGCGCCGGACGATCCCGACCGCCGGGGGTACCGGCCCGCGCCGCCCGTCGATCGCGCGTCGGGGGTTGCTCGCAATCGTCGGTGTCGCGATCGTGGCCGTGATCGTGATCGTCCTTCTCAATGCCACCGGTGGTGGCTCGAGCACCACGACCGTCTCGCACACCTCGTCGACCAAGAAGCACCACAAGACGACGACTACGGCCGCCTTCAACCCGCGGAAGGTCACGGTCTCGGTGCTCAACGGCACCGCGGTCAACGGCCTCGCAGCCGGGGTCGCCAGCGCGCTGACGCACGTTGGCTACAAGGTGCCGACCGCGACGGTCACGAACGCCGCCACGCAGACGCAGACGACCACGATCGTCGGTTACCAGGCCGGCGACAAGCAGGATGCGATCAAGGTTGCCGAGGCGCTGAAGCTGAGCCCGAGCGCGGCCCAGCCGGTTGGTCAGACCGCGCTGCAGATCTGCCAGTCGCCGAGCACGAACCAGGGTGCTCCGAACGGTTCCTCGACGACCGGTACGTGCTCGGCGCAGGTGATCGTCACGGTCGGCAGCGATCTGGCCGGGATGGCGTCGTCCACCTCGACATCCGGCTAGGGACCTGGGTGAGCGACACCGCCGTCGGGGCGGGGCTCGCCGGCCTGCTGCTGGCGCGCCACGGGCAGACCAACGACAACCTGGAGCCGCTCCGTGCCCAGGGCTTCCGCGACACGCCGCTGAACGAGGTGGGACTCGAGCAGGCGCACGCGCTGGCCGACCGGGTCGCCTCCGACTTCCCGATCGCTTCGCTGTGGTGCTCTGATCTGCAGCGGGCGGCGGTGACTGCCGAGATCGTCGGAGAGCGAGTTGGCCTTGAGCCCCGCGTTGACTCCCGCCTGCGCGAGGGCAGCCGCGGCGACTGGGAGGGCAGCCTGTTCGTCGATATCGAGCGTGACGACCCTGATGGGTATGCGGCCTGGATGCGCGCTGGCGCCGCGTTCCGGTTTCCCGGTGGCGAGTCTTTGGCGGAGCATCAGCAGCGCGTGCTGGCGGCCCTGCACGACATCCACCTGACCGGCGAACTACCGGCGCTGGTGGTGTGTCACCGCGGCTCGATCCGGGTCGTTCTGGCTGCGCGTGACCCGCGCGGACTCGACGCTTTTCACACCTTCGACGTTCCCAACACAGCCGTGGTGGAGCTGTGAGACGGGTTCAGATCGCGGTGTTCGCCGGGCTCGCGGTCGCGACCGTTGCCGCGTTCTTCCTGACCCAGCATCTGAAGACCGTGGTACCGCTCGTTTTGGGTCCGCCGCGGCCTGATCCGAACGTGATCAACCCAACCGAGGGTGGGGTCTGCACCGACCTCGCCGGTGAACGGGTCAGCTTCCGCAAGAGCAACGTGTCGTTCTTCCTCGCGCATACCGACACGGCGATCGTCAACGTCGTCAACTCGTTCGGCCAGCAGGTCGCGACGGTCAGCCCAGGTCGTCGGATGGTGGCCGGTGAGCGGGTTCTGTTCAGCTGGAACGGCCGCTCGGGGAACGGCCGCGGCCCGCTGGTGCCCGCGGGCAACTACTACTTCGAGTTCCACCTCGTGCGCGAGGGCCGCGGGATCGAGTGGCCGGACCCGATCCGGGTGGTCCGCTCCGCACCGCAGCCGCGAGTCACGTCGGTTGTCGCGACGACGAATGTCAGCGTGACGGGGATCGGCACCGGCACCACGAGCGGTGCCCCGACCGCGGCGGGGTCCACCGGCTCGGCGGGGTCGACGTCCTCGACCGGCACGACGACCACGGCCGCAGCTGCCGGCCCCGCCGTGATCAACCCTCCGACCGAGGGGGCCCTGGTCCACTTCAGCAAGGGCGCCTACCGCGGCGCCGTGATCGAGATCTTCCGCGCCCCCGCGAACGGAAAGCTGTCGTTCGTCAAGGCGTTCGGTGCGAACCCGCGCCTCGGCTACGCGGTCTGGAACGGACTGATCAACAACCGTGCCGCCCCTGCGGGTACCTACCTCGTCGGCGTTCAGGTACTCGACCAGGCGTGCGTGACGGGCCGCTATCCGCTGACCTCATCGCCCGTGCCGGGCTCGACGCCGCGAGCCGGCGTGACCGTGCGCTATCTGTCGGTGACTCCCCCGACGCTGCCGCAGGCGGCCGGTTCGCTGGTGAACCTCTCGGTTGATGCCGCCGGTGAGCCATTCGACTGGGCGCTGCGGCTGGCGGGCCACGTGAAGACGATCTACCACGGGATCGACCCGGCCGGCACGACGGTCATGCGGGTCCGGATCCCGCGCCCAGGAGCGGGTCTCTACACGCTGACCGTGCACAGCGATCGCGGCCGCGTGTCGGTGCCGCTCGTCGCGGCCGCAGCCCGGCAGAGCGGCTCGCTGACCCTCGGCGGTCGAGTGCTGGTGGTGCTGCCCGCCCTGAGCTGGCAGGGCCAGAATCCGGTTGACGACACCGGCGATGGTCTGCCCGACACCCTGACCGGCGGCGATCAGATCCAGCTGCACCGGGCGCTCGTTTCGCTGACCTCGGATTTCGGCTCCGAGGCCGGGGTGATCAACGATCTCGCGTCCCAACATCACGGCTTCCAGCTCACCACCGATGTGGCACTGGCGCTCGGCATCGGTCCGAAGCTGTCGGACTACGGCGGCGTGATTCTCGACGGTCCGATGCGATGGCTGCCGACGAGTCTCGTCGCGCAGCTGCACAGCTACGTCGAGAGCGGCGGCCGGGTGCTGTCGGTCGGGGTCGGCTCGCTGCAGGCCAAGGCTGCGGTCAGCGACCACGCCGGCGACCTCGTCGCGGGGCCGCCCACCGCGCTCGCGCCCGATCCATTCGGCGTGCATCACGGTGCGGTTGGGAGCACCGAGGGTCTGTTGATCACGGCGTTCAGCGACCCGCTTGCAATCTTCGGCCAGATCCCGGCGATCTCCGGCTTCAAGGACTACCAGTCGCTGACGCTGGCCAGCGGCTCAACAGCCAGCATCGCCGGGATCGCGGCCAGCGTCCCGGCCGTGATCGGCTTCCATCTCGGCCACGGCGACGTGATCGAGGTGGGCCTCCCGGACTTCGGCAGCACGCTGAGCGGCAACATCGGTGCGCAGGAGCTGCTGACCCGGGTCTGGCAGCTGCTGGCGGCCTGAGCGCCGTGGTCCTCGCACCAACTTTCCGAGGCATCCTCTCGCGATGGCCAAATACCTAAAACGCCTGGTCAGCTCGCTCGGGGCCTACCAGGTCGGCGACGCGGTCGCGAAGGTGATCGCGATCCTGCTGCTGCCGGTCTACACCGACAGGATCAAGGTCGGCGGCTACGGGATCGTCGAGACGCTGATGACGTTCGTGATCCTCGTCAGCATCCTCGTCCGCTTCGGGATCATCGAGTCGTTCCTGCGGTTCTACTTCACCGACGAGGACCAGGAGCGGCGTGACGCACTGGCCCGCAAGGCTGTGCTGTTCCTGCTGTGCACGACGACGGTCGCGTGCCTGCTGCTGCTGATCCCCGTCGACCCGATGTCGAAGTTGATCACAGCCAACTCCAAGCCGCTTCCCGGTCCGTACCGCGCAGCGATCCTCGGCGTGTGGGCGTTCACGAACCTCGAGCTGGCCCAGGGTCTGCTGCGCGTCGATGAGCGCCTGCGCGCCTATGCCACCGTGACCCTCGCGAACGTCGGCCTGACGATCATCTCCTCCCTGGTGCTTGTCGTCGGGCTCAATCAGAACTACGAGGGCCTGTTGATCGCCAACTACGCCTCCTCGACCGTTGTGCTGCTGGGCCTGTGGTGGTTCGAGCGCGGCAGGCTGGCTCCGCGCCGGGGCCTCGCCGCCGTGGAGTCGTTCCGGGAGTTGTTCCGCTTTGGGCTGCCGACGGTGCCCGCCGAGGCGTCGGTGTACGCGCTCAGCGTGCTCGATCGCCAGTTCATCATCCACCAGCAGGGCCAGGCTGCCGCCGGCCGTTACGCGATCGCGATCAAGGTGGCCGCGGCGATCCTGTTCATCGTGCGCGCCTTCCAGTACGCCTGGCCGCCGCTGGCCTACTCGATCACGGACGACGCCGAGGCCGGCCGGCTGTACGGCCTGGTCGCCACCTACTACGCGCTCGTCACCGGCTGTGTGGTCGCGGGTCTCTCGCTCGAGGGGCGCTTCATCGTCCATTACCTCGCGCACAATCCGGACTACTTCAAGGCCTACCGCGCGATCCCGTGGGTCTGTCTCGGCTGGGCGCTGTACGGCCTGTGGGTCGTGTTCCTGGTGATCGCCGGCCGCGCGAAGGTGACGAGACGCAACTTCCCGGCGGCGCTCGCCGGGCTTGCGGCCAACGTGCTGCTGCTGATCGTGCTGATCCCCAAGTACGGGATCGCCGGTGGTGGCGTCGCCCTGTGTGGCGCCTATGTCGGCATGCTTGGCGTCATGTACCTCTTGGTCCGCCGCGCCTTCGCGGTCACCTTCGAGTGGCGTCGCCTCGCCCAACTGGTCGTGATCGCCGGAGGCATCACCGTGCTCGGGAACCAGCTGCTCCCAACGAGCGGCTTCGGCGGCTTCGCGCTCCGGGCGCTCGCGACGGCGGCGATCCCCGTGGCGCTGCTGGCGACCGGCTTCCTGCACCGCTCCGAGATCCGGGGCGCTCGTGCGATCCTCACGCGCGTCCTTCGCGGCGGTGCCGGCGCTGCCGCGGCCGAGGGGTCCTCGACGACCGGAGGCCCGGTATGACCCGCCCCGCCGTCTCAGTCGTCGTTCCGTTCGCCGGCACGCCCGCCCAGGCCCGTGATGCGATCGCGCTCCTCCAGACCCTGAACACCCAACCCGACGATGAGCTGAT
Source organism: uncultured Conexibacteraceae bacterium (assembly GCA_963778315.1). Classification (GTDB taxonomy): domain Bacteria; phylum Actinomycetota; class Thermoleophilia; order Solirubrobacterales; family Solirubrobacteraceae; genus Palsa-465. Next base: position 64,092 of record CAVZTZ010000004.1, read on the forward strand.
CCTCGCCGACAACTGTGGAAACGCCCCGACCGACCCGGAGCCCGAGGGGATCACCGTCGTGCACGCGACGCGGGAGCGCTCCCCGGCGCACGCCCGCAACACCGGCGCTGCCCACGCCAACAACGACTGGATCCTGTTCCTCGACGCCGACGTCAAGGCTCCAGGCGACCTGCTCGACGACTTCTTCAGCGACCCGATCCCAGATCGCGTTGGCGCGGTCACCGGCGACATCAAGGGGTACCTCGGCCGCCCGACGCTCGCCGCCCGGTACGGCGCCAGCCGCAACTTCCTCGGTCAGAGGTCGCATCTCAGCCATTACTACAAGCCCCGGGCCGCCAGCGCCAATCTGCTCGTCAGAACGCGAGCGTTCAGGGAGGCGCACGGCTACGTCGAAGGGGTCAGAGCAGCCGAGGACACCGACTTCACCTGGCGGTTGCAGGAGCTCGGATACACGCTCGAGTTCCAGCCCCGCGCGGTGGTCGAGCATCAGTACCGCGAGAGCCTGACAGAGCTCCGTCACCAGTGGCGGGGCTATGCGGCGGGCGCCCGCTGGCTCGAATCACGCTGGCCCGGATACCACCCCGACCCCGGCCTCAATCGGCTCGGCCGGCTCCTGCTCCACAAGCTCCACGTCGGGCCCGGTCTGGCAACCCGCGCCGACGGCAACACTGCGGAGGTCAGAGCACGGCTGACCCGATCCGAACGGCTCCGGTTCCTCGCAGTCCAGTGCCTGCTCGGGCTCGAGGAGCAGGTCGGTTTGCGGATGTCCAACGATGCCCGCCGGGACGCGCGCCGATGACCATCGTCGACATCGTGGACCCCCCGGCGTACTCGCCGCCCTACGACCACGGGTTGGCGGCCGCGCTTGCCGCCCGCGGTGCCACTGTCCGGCTGGTCACCAGTCAGTTCGCCTTCGGCCCGGTTCCGGACGCGACCAATTACTCCCGCCTCGAGCACTTCTATCGCCACGCCCAAGGCGCCGCCGGGTCCAGAAGCCGCACGGCGACCAAGGCGCTCGAGCATGTCCCCGACATGTTCAGCTACCGCCGCCTGGCCTCATCGCGGGACATCGTCCACTTTCAGTGGCTGACGCTGCCGCTGCTCGACCTCAGGCTCCTTCCCAAACGTCCGACGGTCCTGACGCTCCATGACCCACCCGGTGGTGGCGCGACCAACTGGCCGAGGGCGCTGCGGCACGGCCTCGGCAACGTCGACGCGCTGATCGTCCACACGCGGGCGGCCAAGGCCTGGCTCACCCAGAACCTGAACCTCGATCCGGACACGGTCAACGTCATCCCGCACGGCGCTCTCACCCATCTCGACAAGCTCCAGCCGACCCCTCCGCCTGAGCTTCCGCCCACCGACAGGCCGGTCGTCCTCTGCTTCGGCCTGATTCGCCCGTACAAGGGGATCGAGACGCTGCTCGAGGCGTGGGACGGCATCACCGATGCCGAGCTGCAGATCGTCGGGCGCCCGATGTCTGACATCAGCGCGCTCGCGCTCCCGCCGAACGCCAGACTCCTCCCGCGGTTCATCACCGATGCCGAGCAGAAGGCCCTGTTCGACAGGGCCGACCTGATCGTCGCGCCGTACCTGCAGTCGGGTCGCTTCGGTTTCTCGGGGGTGCTCGCGACGGCGCTGGCGGCCGGCAAGCCGATTCTCACGACCGACGTCAGCGGCTTTGATGACCTGGTCGCCGAGGGCGCCGCGCAGGCGGTTCCCAGCAACGACCCAGATGCTCTGCGGTCAGCGCTCCGGCAGCTGATCGGCGACCCCAACGCACGCGCACAGCTCGCCGCGGCAGCCGCGCGAGCAGCCGCGAGCACGTACTCGTGGGACGCGGCCGCGGCAAAGACACTCGCGCTGTACGCCAGAATCACCGGCTGATGATCGCGGTCGTGGTGCTGTTCTGGGCGTCGGTCGCCCTGCTGGTGTACACCCAGGTCGGCTACGGGCTGCTGCTCGCGGCGCTGCGGCCCGTGCGCCGAACCCGGAGCTCCCAAACGCCCGATCCGAACGGCGTCGCCACCGGCGATGCGATCGCCGGCGCAACGGACCCGACGCGCGAGCACCCTCCGTCCGTCAGCGTGATCGTCGCCGCGTACGCCGAGGCCGCCGTGATTTCCGACCGCGTCGCGAACCTGAAGGCCCTCGATCACCCCGCTGAGGTGATCATCGCCTGTGACGGCTCGCCGGATGACACCGCACAACGGGCGCGTGAAGCCGGTGCCGATACCGTCCTCGAACTCCCCCGCAAAGGCAAGATCGCGGCCCAGGACGCCGGCGTCAGGGCAGCACACGGGGAGATTCTCGCGTTCGGCGACGCGAACGCGATCTGGGCCACGGATGCGCTCAGCCAGTTGCTGAAGCCGTTCACAGATCCAAGGGTCGGTTACGTTTGCGGCGATGTCAGCTTCGAATCCCCGGACGGCACCAACCAGGAGGGCCTGTACTGGCGCTACGAGATGTGGCTGCGCACCGCCGAATCCACGCTCTCCTCGATCACCGCCGGCAACGGCGCGATCTACGCGGTCCGTCGCGAGACCTACGTCGAGATCGACCCGACGATGAGCCACGACCTGACCTTCCCCTGCCTGATGGTCAAGCGCGGGTACACGGCCCTCTACGCACCCGCCGCACGAGCGACGGAGAAGATGACCCCGTCGATCGAGGCGGAGTTCGCGCGTAAGCGCCGGATGGCGACCCGCGCCTGGCCGACCGTCCTCACCGGCGGCATGCTCTCGCCGCGCGGCTACGGTCCGCTCTACGCGCTGATGATCCTCAGCCACCGGCTGCTGCGCTACGCCTCGCCGCTGCTGCACCTGGTGGCGCTCGTCACGAGCCTGATCCTGATCACACACGGCTGGATCTACGTCGCCGCCGTGGCACTCCAGGTGCTGCTCCTCGTGGCAACAGCCGCAGCGCCCTACGCGCCGAACCGGCTGTTCCTCATCGCCCGCTACTACGTGCTGACGACGGCCTCGCTCGCGGCGGGCCTGTGGGACTGGTCCCGTGGCCAGGCGACGGTCACCTGGGAGCCGGTGGAGGGCACCCGATGACCGCGATCGGAGGGTCACCGCCCGCCAGCGAACCACATCAGGGTGGGCAGCCCGTGGGCGGGACCCAACGGGGTCCCGATCACTACACCCGGATTCTCGACCTTCTGATCGCGGTCCCCGCCGCGCTCGTGACGGCCCCTTTGATCGCGGTCCTCTGCATCCTGATCCGATCGGAATCGAAGGGCGGGGCGATCTACCGCCAGATCCGCTCCGGCAGGGACGGGCAGCCGTTCGAGATCTTCAAGCTGCGCACGATGGTGACCGGCGCCGAGTTCAAGGGCGCCGGGATCGCGATCCTCGAGGGCGATGACCGGATCACGCGGACCGGCAGATGGCTGCGGCGCTACTCGCTCGACGAACTGCCGAACCTGTGGAACGTGCTGCTGGGGCAGATGTCGATCATTGGCCCACGGCCGACGATTCCGGCGCAGGTCGAGCAGTACACGCAGCGTCAGCGCGGCCGGCTCGCCGTGCGTCCCGGGATCACCGGGTGGGCCCAGGTCAACGGGCGGGCATCGTTGCCGTGGGCGGACCGGATCGAGCTCGATCTCTGGTATGTGGAGCACCGCAGCCTCATGCTCGATCTCAAGATCCTCGCGGCCACGGTCGGCATGGTGCTGGGCGGCGACGGCCTCTACCACCCGGATGCGACCGGCGGCTGGACCCCGCCCGAGGACCCGTGAGCCGCCCGCTGCTCGTGTTCGGTGCCGGCGGCATGGGCCGGGAGCTGGCTGCCTGGGTGTCACGAGCGGTCGGAGCGGAGTTTGAGCTCGTCGCGATCGTCGACGATGGCGATCCGACGCCAGAGATCCCGGGCACGGCGGTCGAGACGCTTGCGCAGGCGGCCGCGTGGTGGCCCGGAGCTCACGTCGTGGTCGGAATCGGCGACTCCCGGCTGCGCGAGCGGCTCGTCGGCGCCGCCACCGAGGCGGGCCTGCAGGTCGCCCCGGCGCTCGTGCACCCCTCGGTGCCGCTCGAGGGCCGCATCGCATTGGCCGAGGGTGCCGTGATCTGCCCCGGCACCGTTCTGACCACCGACATCTGGATCGGACCGCACGTGCAGATCAACGTCAACTGCTCGGTCATGCACGACACCATGATCGAGGCGTTCGCCACCCTCTCGCCCGGCGTGCAGCTGTCGGGCACGGTGCACATTGGTGCACATGCGTTCCTCGGGACCGGAGCCGTCACCGTCAACGGCGTCCCCGGCAAACCGCTGCGGATCGGTGAGGGCGCTGTCGTCGGGGCGGGAGCGGTCGTGACCAGGGACGTCCCGCCCGGCGCGACGGTCGTGGGCGTTCCAGCCCGTAGGATCTGACTCAACGGCAACCAGGAGAGAACGATGGCGAAGCAGCGCAGGTCACTGACGAACAAGGTGGTGGCGATCACCGGCGGCGCCCGGGGAATCGGTCGCGCGACTGCAGCGGCGCTGATCGCAGAGGGGGCCCGGGTCTCGATCGGCGACATCGACGCGACCCAGGTCCAGATCACCGCGACCGAGCTCGGCTCGGGGACCGTCGGCCTCGCGCTTGACGTCACCGACCGCGCCAGCTTCGAGGCCTTCCTGGTCGATACCGAGAACGCGCTCGGCCCGATCGACGTGCTGATCAACAATGCCGGCATCATGCCGCTCGGCTCGTTCGTCGAAGAGCCGGACGCGATTGCCGCGCGGCAGCTCGACATCAACCTCACGGGCGTGATCCTCGGCTCCAAGCTCGCGATCAGCCGGTTCCGCGCGCGCGGCAGCGGGCACCTGGTCAACGTCGCCTCGACCGCCGGCAAGTTCGGCGCGCCCGGCGGCGCCACCTACTCGGCAACCAAGCACGCGGTCGTCGGCCTCAGCGAGGCGATCCGCCGCGAGGTGAAGGACCGCGACATCGACGTCTCGATCGTGATGCCGCTGGCCGTCAACACCGACCTCGGGTCGGGCCTGCACGACACCCGCACGCTCAAGGTGCTCGAGCCCGAGGACGTCGCAAACGCGATCGTCGAGGCGCTGCAGACCGGTCGCGTGAACGTGTGGGTACCGCGTTGGGTCGGCGTCATGCTCAGCCTCCAGCAGGTCACGCCCCGGCGGATGGTCGACTTCCTCGTCAAGGTCACTGGCGGCGACAAGGTGCTGACCGAGCGCGACGATTCCGAGCGGGCCGAGTACAACGCCAAGATCGCCGACGGCGCTGGGACTGCCCCCGTTGGGGCAGTCACGACTGGCTCCGGACCTTCCGAGGATCAGACGCCGGTGGCCAGCCAGGCCGCGATCCGCTGACCGATCAGCTCGCCCTGATCCTCCTGCAGGAAGTGGCTCGCGTCCGGGATCGGTTCAAGCACGACGCCGAGCGCGGCGGCGAACTTCTCACCGACCTTGAGCGGCAGGATCGGGTCGTTCTCGGCCCACAGGACGAGTTTCGGCCGGATGTCGGTCTTGAGCGCCTCAAACACGCGGGTGCCGGCTTCGGCGCCCGGGCTCTCCGGCGTCAGCGGGATCATCAGCGGGAACGCCCGCGCGCCCGCCTTGGAGGCGGCGCTCGGGAACGGCGCGTCGTAGGCGGCGATCACCTGATCCCCGGGGTCTGTGTGGCAAGCTCCCTTGACGAGGAAGCCGACCGGCAGATCCTCGGTCTTCTCGACGAAGTTGCGGAATGCCATCCAGGCGTCGGTCATCTTCTGATGCCCGGTGAACAGGCCGGTGTCGAGGATCGCGATCTTGGCGAAGCGGTCCGGCAGCTCGACCGCCGTCCGCAGCCCGATCGGTCCGCCCCAGTCGTGCACGACCGCGGTTGCGTTGCGCAGGTCGAGCTCCTCGATGAACGTCACCATCAGCTCGCTGTGGCGGTCATACGTGTACCAGTCGATGTCGATCGGCTTGTCGGAGCGGCCAAAACCGGCCAGGTCCGGCGCGATCACCCGATACCCGCCCGCCAGCAGTGGCGGAATCACCTTGCGCCACAGGTAGGACCAGGTCGGCTCGCCGTGGAAGAGGACGATCGGCTCGCCCTCGCCCTCGTCGATGTAGGCCAGCCGCAGCCCATCCGCGATCGTGCGAAAACGCGGCTCGTACGGGAAGTCGGGAATGTCGGCAAACAGCTCGTCTGGGGTGCGGATGGCGTCGGTCACTGGCGCCAATCTATTCGATGACGGTGCGTCGCTGCGAGGTGTGTGGCTCGGAGGCCGCCCGGTTGTTCCTGAAGTCCGACCGCCTGGACGGGCCGCTCGTCCGTTGTCCGGTGTGCGGGCTGCTGTATGTGGGGGTGCGCTCGCGGGACTTCACGTTCGCGGCGCCCGACCCGGAACGTTCGCGGTTGCTCGGTGAGAAGGTCAACGCGCTGGGGATCGTCGACCGGGCGCTCGAGGAGTCCGATGCCGTGCGCGAGCAGGCTCTCGAGCGTGACCGCGACCGGCTTGAGCACCTGTTGCGGTTCGCGCCGGCAGGAGGGCGCCTGCTCGATGTCGGCGCCGCCGCCGGCGGGTTCGTATCGATTGCGGGCGGAGCCTTCCGTGCCCGCGGCGTCGAGCCCGATCCCGCGACTGCGACGGCTGCCCATGCGCAAGGGCTCGACGTGGTCAACGCCAGCCTCGCCGAGCTTGATCGCGGGGAACGGTACGACGCGATCACGCTGCTGCACGTGATCGAGCATCTCGACTCCCCCCGCGCGGCCGTCGAGCAGATCGCCGGGCTGCTGCGGCCCGGAGGTGTTGTGCTGATCGAAACCCCGACGGTTGAGAATCTGTGGTTCGCGCTCGCTCCCGGCCGCTGGCGCCAGCTGATCCCCGACCACTACTGGTTCTTCTCCGCGAGGACCCTGACACAGCTGATAATCGACTGTGGACTCCGACCGCTGAACATCCGAACCGTGGGTCGCAGGGTGCCGCTTGGCTTCGCCGCGGATCGGCTGAGACGGGCCGGAATACCCGGTGCGGGGCTGCTCTCGCAGGCTCTGAACGTCACCGGAGCCGCCTTTCGGACGGCCTATCTCAACCCTGGAGACATCCTCCAGGTCGTCGCCAATCTCCCTGTAAAGTCAACAAAACCGCAACTCGGCGCGACGCGAGTGTGACTAATCTCGCGCTTGTCGGGTAGACGGCGCACTTCATCTGCCCCGCCTATGAGCTACCTTAAGACGGCCTCAACGGGGGCCGGCTCGGGTGGCGCGTGCCCAATCGGCTATCCTGCGCCCCTCGCAGGTATCACCGAAGTTCTCAGCATCAGGCCGCTTATCGGGCCGCTAGCCGGTCGCCACGCTGGGGATCACATCGACTCGAAGGTAATTGGAGCATCCGAATGCGAATCCTGGTTCTTGGCGGTGACGGGTACCTCGGTTGGCCGACCGCCCTGCACCTGTCGGCCCTCGGCCACGACGTCGCCGTCAACGACAACTTCGCGCGCCGTGGTTATGACGAGGAGATGGGCGTCGACAGCCTGGTCCCGATCGCCACGCTCGATGAGCGGCTGGCCGCTTGGACCGAGGTCTCCGGCAAGACGATCAAGTCCTACGTCGGCGACCTCTGCGATCCGGCGTTCACGCACGAGATGGTCCGCGACTTCGAGCCTGACACGATCGTGCACTTCGCCGAGCAGCGCGCCGCGCCGTACTCGATGATCGACCAGGCGCACGCGGTCTACACCCAGACCAACAACGTCGTCGGCAACCTCAACGTGATGTACGCGATCGCCGACATCGACCGCGACATCCACCTGGTCAAGCTCGGCACGATGGGCGAGTACGGCCAGCCCAACATCGACATCGAAGAGGGCTGGCTCGAGGTCGAGCACAAGGGCCGCAAGGACCGGATGCTCTACCCGAAGAAGCCCGGCTCCTTCTACCACTGCTCGAAGGTCCACGACAGCCACAACCTCGAGTTCGGCTGCCGGATCTGGGGACATGCGCGTCACCGACCTCAACCAGGGCGTCGTGTACGGCGTTGACACCGAGCAGACCAAGCTCGACGACCGGCTTGCCACTCGTTTCGACTATGACGGCGTGTTCGGCACGGTGCTCAACCGCTTCGTCATCCAGGCGGTGCTCGGTCATCCGCTGACCGTCTACGGCAACGGCACCCAGACCCGCGGCTACCTGAACCTCGTCGACACCGTCGAGTGCATCCGCCTGGCCTGCGAGAACCCCGCCGAGCGGGGCGAGTTCCGCGTCTTCAACCAGATGACCGAGACGTTCAGCCTCAACCAGCTGGCGGACGACCGTCAAGAGCTCGTTCTCCGGTGACGTCGAGATCAAGCACGTCGATAACCCGCGGGTCGAGATCTACGACCACTACTACAACGTCGTGCACACGGCGCTGCCGAGCCTCGGTCTGAAGCCGACGCTGCTTGCCGACTCGCTGATCGGTCACATGTTCGACGTCGTCGATCGCTACAAGGATCGCGTCGACCCGGCCGCACTCGGCGTCTCGACGGTCAAGTGGGCCGCGACCGCGAGCGAGCTGCCGAAGACGGCCGCCGCGCTGGCCCAGGCGTGAGCCCAGCTGCCGTTGACGGGCCGGTTGGATCCGATCTGACCGGGCGCAAGGTCCTGGTCACCGGCGGGTCCGGCTTCATCGGCCGGCAGGTCGTGGCGTCGCTGCGGGAGGTCGGTGCGCAGATCCGCGTGATCGACCTCCAGCCCCACCCTGATCCGTCGGTCGACATCGTCGTCGGTGACATCGCCGACGAGGACGCGATCGACGCGGCGTTCGACGGCGGCATGGACGGCGTCGTGCATCTGGCCGCGGTGACTCGGTGCTGAAGTCGGTCGAGCAGCCCGAGCTGACCTACCGGACCAACGTGCTCGGCACCCATCGCCTGCTCGAGGGCGCCCGCGCGGCGGGCGTCACGGCGCTGGCGTTCGCCTCGACCGAGCGGTGCGGTCACGGGCCCGATGGAGGCACCGGCGATCACCGAGCGCGGCGCAGCTGCGCCCGCTGACCCCGTACGGCGCCACCAAGGCCGCCGGCGAGATGCTGATGTCCGCCTACACCGGCGTCGTACGGCGTTGCGCTGCGCCTTCCTGCGGCTGACCAACGTGTACGGGCCGGGCATGCAGGCCAAGGACAGCATCGTCGCGCGGCTGATGCGCGCATCCGGCTCGGCAACACGTTCGAGATCTACGGCGACGGCAGCCAGGTGCGTGACTACGTGCATGTCGCTCGACGTCGTCGCGGCCGTGAAGCTGGCGCTGACCGACGAGCGCTGGTCGGGCCCGCGTGTGATCGGCATCGGGCACGTCGCTGTCGGTGCTGGATGTCGTCGACGGAGGTGCGAGCGCGTCACCGGCGCCGAGTTCGACGTCGGCCACGGTCCGGCCAAGGCGGGCGAGATGCCCGCGGTGATCGTCGATCACGCGCCGCGCCCGCTCGCCGGCTGGGACGCCGCAGTACGACTTCGACGACCGGCGTCGCCGGCGTCTGGGACGAGTGGCGGACGCCGATATGTCGGGCGCCGTACCGCTGGTGGGCGGAGCCGGCCTGGCGGGTGCGCAGTGACCGCCACCGCCGTCGAGCCCTTTGCCGCTCGAGCGGGAGCTGCCGAGCGCTCGACCCGCGCGAGCGCGACGCCGCGCTGGCGTTCCTGGAGGCGCATCCGGCCGGCGCCGGCGCGCCGCTGGCGATCGTGATCCCCGCCTACAACGAGGAGCCGACCGTCGCCGAGGTGATCGCGGAGATCCCGCGCGAGGCAGCCGGCCTGGCGGCTCGAGGTGATCGTCGTCGTCGACGGCGCCAAGGACGCGACCGCCGTCGAGGCCGCTGTCGGCCGGCGCGCTCGTCTGCGACGTGCCGGTCAACCGCGGCCAGGGCGCCGCGCTGAAGCTCGGCTACTGGCTGGCGCGCGCCCGTGGCGCGGAGATCATCTGCACGATCGACGCCGACGGCCAGTACGAGCCGAGCGAGATCGCGCGCGTGATCGAGCCGATCCTCGACGGCCAGGCCGACTTCGTGTCGGGCTCGCGCCGGCTCGGGACCGAGCTGACGACCGACCCGACCCGCCACCTCGGCGTGCTCGTGTTCGGCGCGATGCTGACCGTGCTCGACGCGCCACCGGATCACCGATCCGGCCTGCGGCCTGCGCGCGATGCGCTCCGAGGTGACCGCGGCGGTGACGCTCGAGCAGCCGCAGTACCAGGCCTCGGAGCTGCAGATCAGCGCCGCGCTGCAACGGCTTCCGCCTGGCCGAGGTGCCGACGACGATGCGCGACCGCGGCGAGCACGCCACCGGCACCAAGAAGGGCGGGAACTTCGGCTACGGCGTGCGGTTCGCCCGCGCGGCCGTCCACACCTGGTGGCGGGACCGCAAGGCCGCGCGGAAGCGGCTGCGCCCGGCGAACACCCACAGGTCGTAGACCACGAACTTCACCACGAACAGCATCGCCTGGACGAGCGACGTAGGCGCCGGTGACGAGGATCGACGCGCAGGCCGTGGTGCCGGCCGGACATGACCGTGGACGTAGTGCTGCGTCCAGCCGGTGCCCGGCGACGAGGCGAGCAGCGCCACGAGCGAGACGAGCGCGTAGCCGACGACCTCGCGCCCGACGTCCACTCGCCCTTGACGCTCCAGGCCCAGCGGCGGTTGAGGATCCAGTTGGGCACGCGCCGGCGATGAACGCCGCGATCGAGTCGATGGTCGTGTTGTTGGACCCGAGCAGCAGCAGCAGCGCGAACACGACCGTGCTCGTCGCCAGCGCGATGACGGAACCGATCGAGGTACTTCGCGAGCTTGGCGAAGAGCTTGGACGACGTCAGTCGCTGGTACAGGCTCTCGGCGACTCGACTTCTGGATGGGAACCAGTCACGAAACCGTAAGTTTACCTGGCAATGGTGTTTGATTCGCGTTTGGTTTCCGGACAGGACCTGATTCTGTTAGGCGACAACGCTCCCGCTGCTCGAGCAGCTGCCCGGCGGAGGCGTTCGATCTCGTCTACCTGGACCCGCCGTTCAACACCGGGCGCACGCAGGCGCGGCGACACGTTCAGCGTCACCGCAGGACGCGCGACGCCGGACCGCGTCGGCTTCGGCGGCCGGCGCTATCGCTCGACGCTGCTGCAGACGCTCAGCTACGACGACGCGTTCGCCGACTACCTCGGGTTCCTGGAGCCGCGGCTGCGCCGCGCGCCGTGAGCTGCTGGCTCCCCACGGGACGCTGTACTTCCACATCGACTACCGCGAGGCGCACTACTGCAAGCTGCTGCTCGACGAGGTGTTCGGCCGCGAGGCGTTCCTCAACGAGCTGATCTGGGCCTACGACTACGGGGCCAAGCCGCGCCGCCGCTGGCCGGCCAAGCACGACACGATCCTCGTCTACGTCCGCACCCCGGGCGCGCACCACTTCGACGCCGATGCCGTCGAACGCGAGCCGTACATGGCACCCGGGCCTGGTCGGCGCCGGAGAAGGCGGCGCGCGGCAAGCGGCCCACCGACGTCTGGTTTCACACGATCGTCCCGACCAACGGCCGCGAGAAGACCGGTTACCCGACCCAGAAGCCCGAGGGCGTCCTGCGCCGGATCGTCTCCGCGTCCTCGCGCCCGGGCGGCTGGTGCCTCGATCCGTTCGCCGGCTCGGGCACGCTCGGCGCGGTCTGCCGGACGCTGGGACGCCACTACGTCCTGATCGACTCGAGCCCGACGGCGATCGACGTGATGCACAAGCGCCTCGCCACCCGGGACCGCCCCGCCGAGCCTCCTTGATAATCTCGATCTAGATTATGGGAAATGATGGGCGCAAGCGCGGTCTGGGCATCCGTCGCCGGCGGCTACCGGCGGTCTTCGCGGCGGTAGCGCTGGTCGTACTGGCCGCGGCGACGCTCGCGATCACGGGCGCCGGACCGGTTGCGCCTGTCGGCGCCGCGCACGCCGCCGCGACCGCCGCCTGCTCCTGGTACGGCGAGGCTGATCCGCGCGATGTCAACACCGGCGCCCCGGACATCAACGCCAACTACTACTACGCGCCGCTGGATGGGCTCGCCGGCAGCGAGATCGAGATCACCGGCGCCTACCCGCATGCCCGCTACTTCTCGTTCACGCTCTACGGCAACAGCCAGAACGCGCTGACCTCGATCTATGACCAGCAGATCGATCCCGATCCCGGCAGCTACAACCCCTACCGCGACGCGGGAAGCAAGACGCAGACCAAGACCAACTACACGGTCCACGTCCTGTTCGAGGACGAGCCCAAGGACCCGGCGCCGAATACGATCTATGCGGGCGCGTCGCAGTCGAACAGCCAGGTCGGGTTCCTGGTGCTGCGGATCTATGTGCCGAGCCCGACCTCGTCGCGGTCCGGTGACGTCCCGTTTCCGCAGATCAAGGTCCTCAGCTCCACCGGCTCCACCGAGTTCGACGAGGGGGCCTGCGCATCGATCGCCCCTCTCGGCGACAACTATTGGGTCAATTACGCCAGGCAGAGCGCGCCCGACAACCAGAAGACTCCTGCCAACGGGACGACCGCCGTGCCGGAGTGGACCCGCTCATTCGACAACGGTTTCGGCAACCAGCAGAACTCCTATCTGCAGGTTCTGATCTCGCACCACTGGGGCCAGCTGATGGTCTTCCACTTCAAGGCCCCGACGTTCCCCAACACGAGCCTCGGCCAGCTCGTGTGGAACCACGACTACAACCTCCGCTACTGGTCGGTCTGTGTCTACGACGACACTGGCACCGCCACCTGGGGCTGCGTGCCCGACTACCAATCGCCGCAGCGCGACGGGTGGGTGACGTTCGTCGTTTCCGACGCCGGTCACCGTCCGGCCAATGCCACCGATGCCAACGGCATCTCCTGGCTCCCCTGGGGTCCCGCCAACGAGATCCAGGTGATGGAGCGCAACCTGCTCCCCTCTGACGGCTTCGCCGGCGCATCGGAGAACATCGAGACCCCCGCCCAGAACGCCGACGCCGCCAAGATCATGGGTTCGTATTACCCGACCTCGGCGTACTGCTCGGAGGCGACGTTCGTGCAGGGTGGGTGGCAGGCATGCCTGCCTGCCCTGGCCAAGAAGCTGGACTCCTCGGGCTCGAAGTCGAAGCCGTCGACGAAGTCCAAGCACCGCTCAAAGCCCACGAAGTAGAACTCGAGGCGGGCCGGCGGGCCGGCGGGCGTGGTCCCGGCGGGCGCCCCTGGGTCTCTCTTTCGGCAATGAATACGAGGCTGGGCGCGTTGAGGCTGTTCCGCCCGTCCGTTGGAGCGCTCGAGCACCGTAAAAACCGGTGCATCGCTCGAAACGCTTTCCAGCGTGTCCGGCCGGTTGCTAGAAACGCGAATGAGTTGGTCCGCAGGCCGCCGACCATCGCTGGGCGGTCCCGTTGCCGCCCACGTCAGCGCTTCGGAGCGTCCGAGCCAGCGGGTGGTTCAGGCGCCGCCGTAGCGGAGCACAAGCGGGGCGATCCGCTCCCGCAGATCCTCAGCGTCGAGCTCAGATATCTCGAACAGGGCGTCGCCGCCCGCCGTGTGGACGACAAGCCGCGCTCGTTCGCGCCGTCGCCGCCGTCCACGGCCGACCGGCACCTCGAGCGAATCGATGTCAGCCCACTCGAGCCGCCCGACGATCTGGTCGGTCTCGTCGAGCAGATCCAGGCCCTCGCCGGACAGTCGCACGACGACCTCGGCCTTGGCGCGCAGGTTGGCGACCCCGGCAATGTGGACTCCGTCGACCTCGAGCTGGTCCTCGGTCTGGCGGATGATCGGCCTGCCGGGGCCGGCGAGCTCCTCGTCGATCAGCTCGTAGTCGAACGTGTCGTCGTCGTAATCGTCGTCCTCGTCGTCGAACAGCTCTGGCTCGGCCTCGGGCGCACGGTGGACCGCGGTGGGGGCCGGCTCGACGAACGGCTCGGGCTCCGGTTCGGCGATCGGTTCCGGTTCGGGCTCGACGAACGGTTCCGGTTCCGGTTCGGCGATCGGTTCCGGTTCCGGCTCCGGCGCGAGAACGGTCTCAGGCAATTCGTCCTCGACGCTCCACTCAACGGTCGCCTCTCCTGCCTCGACAACCGGCTCATCCGCAACGACGTCTGCCTCGGGCGCAGGGACAGCGGCGGTAGGCGCCTCAATTGGATCTGCTGACGGCACTCGCTCCAGCGCAGGGCCGTCAGCAGATCCAGTTGAAGAGCTACTCGGCTGAACCGCAGAACGAGGTTTGTCAGGAAGCGGCCGGGATCCCAGCTCGGCCAGTGCCGCCCCGTATGACGGCACCCCGAGGATCTCCTGAGCCCGGGCGACAGCCGGATGCGAGAGCGCGTCCCCGAAGTCGATCTCAAGCTCGGCGCTCGCGACATCAGCCAGCGCGCGGCGCCACTGGAGCCCGTCCGCTCGCTCCGTCGCCTTTTCGACCAACTGCTCGATCCGCTGTTCGTCGACCACAACGAGATCGCTCTGCGCCTCGGCGGCCTGCCGATACGCCGCACGTAGCCGCGCAGTCAGAGCATCGCGCCCCTTCGCCGCGAACCGGCCCGCGAGTGCCTCAAATCGCTCGTCGGCCATCAGGATTCCAACCTCGACTGAACATGGGCCAGAAACGCTGCGGCATGGTGGCCGTGGAGGATCCGCTGATCGCAGGACAGAGTCAGCGCGAGAGTCCGTCCGGGAACGATCGCGCCGTCGCGGATCACTGGCTCGTCCCGGACCGCGCCGACCGCGAGGGCGGCGGCTTGGCCGCCGCTGACCAAGGTCTCGAAGCGCGTGACGGCGGGACCGGCGCCCAGGCTGACGGTGAAGGTCGAGCCCGTCAGCTCGCCTGGCGAGAGCTCCCCGCTGTGGGCGCGCTGCTCGTAGTCGCGGAGCGTCGCGTCGAGGGTATCGAGGGCCAACTCGTCGACGCCGAAGACCGTCGGCGCCACGTGCACGTGAGCGTCGGAGATCACGGTGGCGATGTTGACGCGCTCGTACTGCTCGTAGCGACCATCGCGGTAGGCGCCGTTGGCGCGTGGGACCTCACGCAGCGCTGCAGCGCATGCTTCGAGTACGAGCGCTGAGAGAGAGACGCCAAGCGTCTGCGCGCGCGCCTCCGCGCGGGCGATCGAGATGACCGCCACATAGCTGACGTCGGGTACGGTGGCCCGGATTTCGGCACTTCGGCGGGCCACAGTCCGCTCAAACCGAGCGAGCTCGGTTGTCTCGACTGCACCCTTCAGTCCTGCCGGCACGGGGCCGGTCTGCACGGCTTCCGTCATTCGACGGGAGGGTAGCCGTTAGCCGTGGATCAGCCAGCCGTCGGCTGCGCGGGCGGCTTCCATGACAGCCTCCGACATCGTCGGGTGGCCGTGGATCGTGCGGGCGATTTCGGGGTATCCGCCCTCAAGCTGCTTGGCGTTGACGAGCTCCTGGATCAGCTCCGTCGCCTTTGCGCCGATGATGTGGCCGCCCAGCAACTCGCCGTAGGTTTTGTCGCCGATGATCTTGACCAGGCCGGTCCGGTCGCCGTACACGGTGCCGGCGCCGACCGCGCCGTACGGAACCTTGCCGACGACGACGTCGTGCCCCTGTTCACGTGCTTGGGCTTCGGTCAATCCAAATGACGCGATGTTCGGGAAGCAGAACGTCGCACGGGGGATATCGATGTAGCTGATCGGGTGGGTATGCAGGCCGGCGGCGTCCTCGACCGCGATCACGCCCTCATCCGATGCCTTATGCGCCAATGCGGGCCCCGGGACGAGATCCCCGATCGCGTAAACGCCGGCAACGTTGGTCCGCAGCGCGCCGTCAACCTCGATCAGACCACGATCGGTCAGCTTCACGCCCGCGGCGTCGAGGCCGAGCGCGTCGATGTCAGGACCACGGCCGGCAGCGATCACAACCCACTCCGCCTCACCGGTCTCCTCGCCGTACTTGAACGTCACGGTGTTCTCGCCGGAGACGACGTCAGTGACCAGGACGCCCGTGTGGACCTCGATGCCCTGCTTCTTGAACCCGCGCTCGGCAAGCTTTGAGATGTCGGCGTCCTCTGAGGGAACGACGCGATCCAGCGCTTCGAAGAGCTGGACCGAGACGCCAAGCCGGGCGTATCCCGACGCGATCTCCGATCCGGACGCCCCGGATCCGATCACGGCCAACGTCTTCGGTAGCTCTGGCAGCGCCCAGGCCTCCTCGGTGCCGATCACGCGGCCACCAAATGATGTCCCCGGGATCGCACGCTTGACTGATCCGGTCGCCAACACGATCGTCTTCGCCGCATACGTCGCGCCTGCGACAACGACCTCACCGGGACCAGCCAGCGAGCCCTCTCCCTCGATCAGCTCGATCTTGTTCTTCTTGAACAACCCGGACACGCCGCTGGTCAGGGTGTGAACGACCTTGTTGCGACGCTCCATCACCGCCGCGAAATCAATCTGAGGGTCTCCCACGGTGATGCCGAATTGATCGGCCTCGCGAATCTCCTGAGCGACATCGGCGACACGCAGCACCGCCTTGGCCGGGATACACGCGTAGTTCAGGCAACGACCGCCGACCTTGTCCTTCTCGACGACGGCGGTCTTCAATCCAAGCTGGGCGGCACGGATCGCGGTCACATAGCCGCCCGGCCCCGAGCCAATCACGATGCAGTCAAAAGTAGAGTCGGGCACGGAGCTGAGCGTATTACAACTGCTCAGCGCGGCGGACTTCTCAGCGCTCGGGGCGAGCGGGCATCTGCAACCTGCCGAGCACTCCGACGAGCTTCCAGAACAGGAAGCCACCACCGCCGACGAACACGATCGGCACGAGGATCCCGAGCAGGTTCGACGCCTCGACGAGGAACAACGAGAACAGGACGATCACGATTGCCAGCAGCACCATGAACGCCAGGACCGCCTGGTACCAGAGCCGCCACATTCCGATCGCGCACGCGAGCATCACCACCGCGAACACCACGATGCCGCCGGGCGCGACGTGCTTGCCCTCGATCGTCGCCCCGGCCGCGTAGGCGATCAGGTTGCCAAACGCCGCGCAGGCTGTCAGCACCACGCCAACGATGATCGGCCACGGACGTTCTCCCGGGGACAGCGGCTTCAGCTGCGCGCGAGCCTCGGCGTTGCGCTGTTCAGCACGCGCCTGGTAGCGCTCCATGAACTCCTGATTGCTGCCCGGCCGGGGCGCGGAGCTGGTCGGCTGAGGCGTCTGGGGCTTCGGTCGCGGCTTCGGTTGGCGCGTCCTCTGCCCACGCTTGCGGCTGCGCGGGCGGTTGTTGCGCTCGGTCGTCATGCGGCCGAGTGTGTCAGGTGGCTACTGTTTGCTGCGCCTGTGACAGTCACGGTCAACGGTGAAGAGCGGACATGTCCAGACGGGACGACTGTCTCCGGGCTGCTCGCCACGCTGGGCGTTGACGGCCGGCGCGGCGTCGCCGTGTCCCTCGACGCCTCCGTCGTGCCGCGCACAGAGTGGACGGAGACGGTCATCGCGTCGGGCGCGCGGGTTGAGGTTCTCGTCGCCGTTCAGGGAGGATGACGGCATGAGCGAGCGTGAGGTCGAGCCGCGGTTCCCGAGCGCAGACGAGCTGATCGACGGCTGGGAGGCCGCCTGGTCAGGCAAGGACCCCGAGGCCTTCCATGCGGTCTGCTCGGAGCGCGTCCATTACGAGGACCCGCTGACCGGGGAGCCGCTCGAGGGCGCTGACGCGATCGCCGGCCACGCCGAGCGCCTCTGGGCCGCGTTCCCCGATGCACGGTTGCAGAAGCTCGGCCCGCGGCTGTGCGACGGGCAGTTCATCGCCGCCCCGGCGAAGCTGCTTGCCACCCACCGAGAGCCACTCGAGTCGCTGCCGGCCACCGGCAGGTTCCTCGTCGTGCAATGCGTCTTCTACTGCGAGCTCGAGCACGGCAAGCTCCACCGGATCCGCGCCTTCTTCGACCTCTACGACGCGGCCGTGCAGCTCGGGATCCTGCCGGGCCGCGGCACGTTGGGCGAAAAGGCCCTGCTGGTCCTGCGCGGCTTCGGGCTGCGCGCCGTCCGCTGACTCGCTGCATCGATGGCAGAAATCGTCTGGTGCAGGTCATTGCGGACGCACTCGCAAGCGAGCATGATCCGACCAGATGACCCGCCGAATCGCGTTCCTCGCCTTCGCAGACGTGCAGTCGCTCGACGTGTTCGGCCCGCTCGAGGTGTTCTCGATGGCCAACCACGCCCAACCCGGCGCCTACGCATTGGAGCTGGTCGCACCGACCATGCGGCCGGTCAGCACATCAAGCGGAGTCGCGCTCACGCCGCACGCGACGACCGCCCAGACCACCGGCCCGCTCGACACGCTCCTCGTCGCCGGCGGCAACGGCGCCCGGCGCCTCAGCTACCGAGACCCGGAATTGGTGGCGTGGATCGCTGGGGCCGCCGCACAGGCGCGGCGGGTCGCCTCTGTCTGCACAGGCGCCTACCTGCTCGCCGCCGCCGGCCTGCTCGACGGCCGCCGCGCCACGACCCACTGGGACTACTGCGACCAGCTCCAGAAGCTGTACCCGCAGATCGATGTCGATCCCACTCCGATCTTCGTCAGGGATGACAACGTCTACACGTCCGCCGGGGTCACCGCGGGCATCGATCTCGCGCTGGCGCTCGTCGAGGAGGACCTTGGTCGGGAGTTGGCGCTGATGGTCGCGCGCTACCTGGTGCTGTTCGTCCGTCGTCCCGGTGGCCAGTCGCAGTTCAGCGCTGCATTGGCCGGCCAACGGGCCGGCCGTGACGAGATCCGTGAGCTTCAAAGCTGGATCACGGAGCACCTCGAGCACGACCTCAGCGTGCCGGTGCTGGCGCAGCGGACCTCGATCAGCGCCCGGCACTTCGCACGCGTGTTCACCAAGGAGGTCGGGCTGACCCCGGCCGCTTACGTCGCCGCGATCCGGATCGAGCGCACCCGACAGCTGCTCGAGACCACCGATCTGCAGCTGGAGGCGATCGCCCAGCGCACCGGCTTTGGAACGGTCGAGACGCTCCGCCGCACCTTTGCCCGCAGGCTCGGCGTCAGCCCCACTGACTACCGGACCCGATTCGCGCACCCTGACCAGGAGGCAGCATGAACATTGCGATTCCGATCTTCGACCAGATCACCGCGCTGGACGCCGTCGGTCCGTACGAGGTCCTCTCGCGCCTGCCCGGCGCGCATGTGCACATCCTTGCAGCGGACGGAGAGCCCGGCCCGCGCCGGACCGAGAACGCGATGCTGGCATTGCACGCCGACACACCGCTGGCCGAGCTCCCAGATCCGGAGATCATCGTGATGCCCGGCGGCTACGGCACCCGCGCCCTGCTTGACCACGCCGAGCTTCTTGACTGGATCCGCGACGCTCACGCTCGCTCGCAGTACACGACGTCTGTGTGCACCGGCTCGATGGTGCTCGGTGCTGCCGGCCTCCTCGACGGCATCAAGGCGACGACCCACTGGTCGCTGCTCGACCGGATGGCGGAGTTTGGCGCGATCCCGACCCCGGAGCGCGTTGTCGAACAGGGCAAGGTCATCACCGCCGCAGGAGTCTCAGCGGGGATCGACATGGCTCTGACACTCGCCGCCCGGATCGCGGGACCCGAGACGGCTGAGGCGATCCAGCTCGGAATCGAGTACGACCCCGACCCGCCCTTCACCGGCGGCTCGCTGGCGACCGCGCGGCCCGAGATCATCGAACTCGTTCGCGCTCACGTCGGGCAGTTCACCTAGACCGAGCTCGCGGTGCTGCTCGCATAGACTTCCGCCCTTGAGCGAGCGGCCTGAAGACTTTCTGACCGGCGAGGAGCTGAGCTCCGGTCAGTTGCACGAGCTGATCGCCCGGGCGAGCGAGTTGAAGGCGAACCCGCTGGCCTCGAGCGCGCTGAACGGCAAGAGCGTCGCGCTGATCTTCGAACGCCCCTCGACCCGCACCCGGGTCAGCTTCGAGGTCGGTGTCGCAGAGCTCGGCGGGCATCCGCTGATCCTGCGGCCCGGCGAGATGCAGCTGAGCCGCGGCGAGTCGGTCAAGGACACAGCGCTCGTGCTCTCACGACACGTGGCCGCGATCGGGATCCGCACCGGCGATGACGAGCCGGTCGTTGAGCTGGCGCAGCACGCCAGCGTGCCTGTGATCAACATGCTGACCCGCGACCACCACCCCTGCCAGGCGCTCGCCGACCTCGAGACGCTGAGTGAGGAGTTCGGCAGCCTCGACGGGCTGAAGCTCGCCTACGTCGGTGACGGCAACAACGTCGCCCGCTCGCTGGCGATCGTCGGGGCGCTCGCCGGCGTCGAGGTCGCGGTCGCGGCGCCCGACGGCTACCAGCTCGAGCCGGTGGCGGGCGCTCAACTGACCGACGATCCCTATGCAGCCGTGAAGGGCGCGAACGCCGTCTATACGGACGTTTGGGTCAGCATGAACGACGACGAGGCCA
The DNA here is from genome assembly GCA_963778315.1 of uncultured Conexibacteraceae bacterium. Taxonomy (GTDB): domain Bacteria; phylum Actinomycetota; class Thermoleophilia; order Solirubrobacterales; family Solirubrobacteraceae; genus Palsa-465. Next base: position 84,438 of record CAVZTZ010000004.1, read on the forward strand.
GCGCCCAGGCGCGCCGCGCCGCGCTCGCCCCCTACCGGATCGACGACGCGTTGATGGCAGCGGCGGCGCCCGGAGCGATCGCCTTGCACTGCCTTCCGGCGCACCCCGGCGAGGAGATCACCGCCGAGGTTCTATACGGTGAGAGGCAGCGCATCTGGGACCAGGCGGAGAACCGCCGGCATGCTCAGAAGGCGCTTCTCGAGTTGTTGGCAGGGGGTTAGCGGTTCGTTCACATTTCGGTCGCGGGGTCCGCTACAGTCGCCCGCGGAGGAGAAGTACATGGCCGAAATGATCACCAGGAGCGCAGCCGCGGACGAGCTGGTTCCAGGCTTGGCGACAGTTGATTACGAGCAGCTCACGGTTGCTCGTGTGCTGCCCAAGCTCAAGGAACTGAGCCCCGCTCAGCTGCGCCGCGTGCAGGATTACGAACGCCGGCACGGCAACCGCCAGCCGGTGCTCGACGCGATCGAGCACGCACTCGCAGCCTGACGCGTCAGTGGTGCTGCCTGCTCCGTTGAGCAGGCACTCCACCGCGCCCGTCTACCCTTGGCTGCTCAGTGGAACCGGGACCGATGACCACACCACGTCCCCACCGCGGGGACGAACTCGAGCTGACGATTGACACGCTCGCCTTTGGCGGCGCCGGCGTCGCGCGCCGCGAGGGCTACGTCGTCTTCGTCCAGGGCGCCATCCCCGGCGACCGGGTGCGAGCGGTGGTGGGCAGGGCGAAGCGCGCCTATGCCGAGGCGCGTGTGCTCGAGGTGCTGAGCCCGAGCCCGGAGCGGATCGCGCCGCTCGCGGACCATCCGGGTGCCCCGTGGCAGGTGATCCCGTATGAGCGCCAACTCGAGATCAAGGCGGCGCAGGTGGAGGACGCGCTGCGACGGATCGGGCACCTCGACGGATTCGCGATGGAGCCGATCGTGCCGGCGGTCGAGCAGTGGCGCTACCGCAACAAGCTCGAGTACTCATTCGGCACCGATCCGGATGGTTCGCTGATCTGCGGCTTTCATGCTCCTGGGCATTGGGAGGAGATCGTCGGGATCAGTGACTGCCTGCTCGCCTCCGAGGCGGGCAACCGCGTCCGCGATGAGGTTCTCGCATGGGCGAGGGCCCAGGGTCTGACCGCGTACAACCGCCGGACCAGCGTGGGTCAGCTGCGCAACCTCGTGGTGCGGGAGGGTCGGCGCACCGGTCAGCTGCAGGTGCGGGTTGTCGCCAGCCCCGGCGTCTTTGACGGCGAGTCGCTCGTCGCAGCCGTCCCGAGCGCCGACGCACTCCTGTGGACCCAGACCGAGAGCGTGGCCGAGACGACGAGCGGTGGCACCACCGCACTGCTCAGCGGCAACGAGCAGCTGCGCGAGGAGCTCGGCGGCCTCGACCTTCAGATCTCCGCCGAGGCGTTCTTCCAGACCAACACCGAGATGGCCGAGCAGCTCTACGCGATCGCCCGCGAGTACGCGCAGCTCGCCGGGTTCGAGCGCCTCTACGACCTCTTCTGCGGGATCGGCACGATCGGCCTGCTGATGGCGCCGCGTGCCGCCGAGGTCTGGGGGCTTGAGATCATCGAGGACGCAATCGCCGACGCGATCAAGATCGCTCGCGCGAATCAAATCGACAACGCGAAGTTCTTCGCCGGTGATGTCCGCCTCGCTCTCGGTGCTCTCGTCGAGCAGGCGGGCCGTCCCGATGTCCTCGTCGTCGATCCGCCGCGAGCGGGTCTGTCGCAGAAGGTCGTGCGCCGCATCATCGAAGCGGCACCGAAGCGGCTGGTGTACGTCTCCTGCAATCCGACGACGCTCGCCCCCAACGCCGCCCAGCTTGTCGAAGCCGGCTACGAACTGGTCAAGGTGCGGCCCGTCGACATGTTCCCGCAGACGCCGCACATCGAGTGCGTCGCGCTGCTCGAGCGTCGCAGCTGAGCCGTTTCCGGGTAGGCTCGCGGCGATGAGAGCCGTCGTGATCGGACCCGAGGCGCGCCTGACCGTCGAGGAGCGCGAAGACCCTGTTCCCGGGGTCGGTCAGGTGCTCGTCGCGGTCAAGGCAGCCGGCCTCAACGGTGCCGACATGCTGCAGCGGATCGGCCATTATCCGGCGCCGCCGGACTCGCCTCAGGACATTCCCGGGATGGAGTTCGCCGGCGAGGTGCTCACCAACGGGCCGGGCGCTGCGCGCTTTCGCCCCGGCGAGCGGGTGATGGCGATCGTCGGTGGCGGCGCTCAGGCCGAGCGCTTGGTCGTCCACGAGCGGATGCTGATGCCGGTGCCCGACTCCCTCGACTGGCCGGCGGCGGGGGGGACGCCCGAGGTGTTCACCACGGCTCACGATGCGCTCTTCACGCAGGCTGGCCTGCGACTCGGCGAGCGGGTGCTGATCCACGGTGGCGCCGGTGGTGTCGGCACCGCCGCCGTGCAGCTTGCCCGTGCGGCTGGTGCACGCGTCTACGCCACCGTCCGCAACCCCGATCATCGTGACCTCGTCGCGCGAATGGGAGCAAACGTCCTTGCTCCTGACGAGTTCGTCGATCAGGGGAACTACGACGTGATCCTTGAGCTGGTCGGTGCGCCGAACCTCGAGGACAACGTACGGGCGTTGGCTCCCTGGGGCCGGATCGTCGTGATCGGGATCGGCGCCGGCGCGAAGGCGGAGCTGAATCTGGCGATCCTGATGGCCAAGCGCGGCAGGATCCTGGCCTCGACGCTGCGCGCGCGCCCGCTCGAGGAGAAGGCGATCACGGCCCGTGCCGTCGAGATCGCCGTGCTGCCGCTGCTGGCGTCCGGCTCCGTTCGGGTGCCGATCGCCGCCACGTTCCCGCTGCCAGAGGCCGAGCAGGCCTATGACCGCTTCGCTGCCGGCGGCAAGCTCGGCAAGATCGTGCTCACCGTCTAAAGCTCGATCGTGCGGCCGCCCGATGCGGTCAGCTCGCGGAGCTGGCGCTCGCCGGTGCCGATCACGGGGCCGCCGTGCGCGAGCAGCAGATGCTCAACCGAGCGCTCGCCGACGATCCGTTCGATCGCGTCGAGGATGCCCCGCTTCGTCTTTGTCGGCTCGTCCATCAGGGAGTCGGGAACGAACCCGAGGGGGCCGTCATCGAGCGACGGGCTGCGGACCACGCTGTCCGCAAACCACAGTGCGTGGAGCCGCGGCAGGTACAAGGCGCCGTCATCAGGTGCAAGCACGCCGATGGCGACGGACTCCAGTCCACCGGGCAGCAGGTCACCCGGCTTATAGCCGACGACCGGTTGGCCATCGGTGAACTCGTGCAATCCGGTGGCGGGCACGTGTACCGGGCCGCATCGGAACTCGTCGATGAACACCTGGGAGTCCCGATAGTGATGCCGGTTCGACAGTATGATCGCCGCCGGCTGCTGCGGTCGCTGCTCAAACCAGCCAATGCCCTGGCGTGGGACCAACGGGTCGATCAGGACAGAACCCTGCTCGACCCAGTAGGAGTCGACGAGTGAGCCGATATTCGGATGTCGGGTGCGCCAGTGAAAGACACCGGGCAGAACCTCGTTGAGCGCCATTCCCAATGACGCTACCTGACCGTGAGCTTCCAGCTCGCGCTCGTGGTGGCCCGGCGCCGACGGCTAATACGGCGGCAGGTCCGCCCACCACTGCCCGAGTACCCGAAACGCAGCCCAGAATTCCCGTTTGGCGGCTTCCTCGTCGAGCGACTCGTCGATGTTCGGGACGTAGAGGGCATCGATCGAGGGGGTCATCCGCTGGATCTCCCCGGGTGACTCCTCGATGTCGTGACGGAGCGGCAGGTCCAGGTCGTTGACCACGCTCAGTGCTTCGTGTCCCATCACCACGACGATCTTCGGCGAGACGATCGCGATCTCGTCGGTGAGTCGCGCGATGCAGGACGGGTCGGCCATCACCGGGTCGAGCACCGGGCATTTGACGCAGAGCGTGCCGTAGACGGCTAGCGGATCGATGTTGAGTCGCTTCAGCGACTTCATCAGCGCCGTACCCGTACGCCCGTAGAACGCCACGCCCTCTTCGACCTCAGCAGGTCGGGCCGAGTGTTTGACCATGAAGATGTCCGCCTGCGGGTGTCCCGATCCGAGGACCGGCATCAGCTGCCCGCGCGGGCAATGCTCGCAGGCCTGCAGCTCGCGGGCGAGGTGGTTGAGCTCGCGGATTGCGCGCTCGAGGTACTTCTCGCGGATCTCGTCGTCAGTCGCCGGCACTCCCCGCAGATTGGACGGCACGGGCGCTTGTCCTTCTGGCCGCATCAGGAGTTGCGAGAGACGCGGCGCACCCGCCGGTCTCGTGAAGCCCGTCTCGCCCCCGGCGGCATCGCCTTCGTCTGGAGGAACTTCAGGGCCTGGACGTACAGCAGACTGGCGGGATTGCGAACGATATCGGCATCTCGGAGGGACTCGAGGAACTCCTCAGGTCCATCGAAATCCCGCATCCGGATCCGGACCGAGCCCAGTCCCTGAGGTACGTGTGCATCAGATCCTGCACCGGCTGCCACTCGATATTTGGCCGCGAACCGGACCGCCTCCTCGTTGAACTCGGCAATCGCAATCCGAGGGTTGAACACCTCGACGGCGTCGACGTCGTCGAGTACCGCCAGCAGATGTTCGTAATCGGGCACCGAGTGCATCCGGTCGAACGGGTGCGGCACGTACACGAGGCCGCCCTGCCGTTTGATCTCGGCGACCGTCTCCTGAAGCGTCAAGCCCTTCGGGATCTTCTCCTGGATGAACAACCCGATGACCTCGCCCTGGCTGGCGGTCTTGACCTCCTCGCCGACGATCACCTTGAGGCCGTGAGCTTTGCCCGCAGCCTCGAGAGCGCCTGAGATCTCGTTGTGGTCGGTGACCGCTATCGCTCCGAGCCCACGGCTCTTCGCTTCCGCCAATAGCACCTCCACGGGGGTTGCGCAGTCGTAGGAGTGGTCGGTGTGCATATGCAGGTCGACGTCGATCAATCGCCGCCTGGCGATCCGTGCCCGTACCGCCTGAGGAGCACGCGGCCGCGTGTCGTGCCGGCGGCTGACAAGACCGCCGTAGATCTCCTCAAGCTCGTCCGCCATCCGCGCGAACGACAGCCGGGTCCGAAGTTCTTCGGCACCGGCGACGAGCGATTCCCGCAGAGTCGGTTCGGCCACGACGCGATTCAGATGCGCCGCCAGTGTCTCGACCTCGCCCGGCTCGAACTCGAGTCCGTGGCCGCCCTCTGACAGCAGCTCCTCATAGACCGGCAGTCGTGCCGCGACTGGGACGATCCCGCTTGCCAATGCACTGACGAGGATGCCCGGTGTCGCGCGTACGCCTTCGGAGGCGAGCACGACGACATCGGCTTCGGCCAAGGTGTCCGCCGCCGAGGCATCGCGTGCTCCGAGGAATGTGACCCGTTCCCGTAGCGCCCTGGAGAGCGTCGTCGGGGCTGTCAGCGGATGCGGTGTCCACACCGTCGCCCGCCATCCTTCGCTCGGGAGCGACCGCAACGCACGCAGGAACATCCGCAGAGCCGGACGCTCCTCCTCGGCGATCATCACCAGGTTAGGTTCGGCGGCGTCCAACGTCTGCGCCCGCGGCAGCGGATCCGCTGCGGGCCCAAGAACCCGGTAGTCCCCGGGAAAGAACCGCGACAGCAGCTCGACCGTCGCCTGGTAACTGGCCAGGCGCGCGTCCAGCCGGCTGAACAGCAGTCGGGTCAGTGGCGCCGCCAGCTGCGTCGACAGGATCCGCTCGGTGGGATCGTGGAAGGTCGCGACGTTGAGCGCGTGTGAGTGGCGTAGGGCAATCGACGCGGCGCTGGGGGCGAACGGCTCGTGCACGTGCACGACATCGAGCGGGAGGCTGAGCAGCGCCTCCTCGACGGTGCGGGCGACATCGAGCGGCAGGGAGGCCGCACGGCGGCGAGCGGGTGAGAACGGCAACACCTCACCGACCCCGAGCACCACCGGCAAGCCCTGCCCGGCGCGCTCCAGCAGTTGCTCCGGCGCCTCACGGAGCAGCCGGCGGCTCTCGCGCACGAGCTTCGGTGATCCGGACGGTGCGATCACCAGCACGCGGTGACCCCGGGCGGCGAGTTCGGTGGAGATTCGCTCCACGTGACTCCCAACCGCCGTTCCCGCCTCCCAGGCGAAAGGGGTGACCTGCGCGATCGACAGGCGATCTACCGGCACGCCCGCCAGTGTAAAGCGGGCGAGCCAGATCGGAGAGCAGCTACTTCTTGAGGGTCTTGGCGAGCTTGTAGGTGCCCGAGTCGAGCGTCAGCTTGATCGACGTGTTCTTGACCTTCGCGTGCCGCTTCTTGGCCTGCAGCTTCAGCTTCACCTTCTCGGTGCGTCCGGACGTGAAGCGAACGGTCTTCTTCAGGGTCTTGAAGCCGGTCTCGGTTGCCTTGACTGAGGTCGAGCAGGTCGAGCCGGAGGACGCCAGGCAGTACAGCGTCAGCGTCACAGTGTTCCCTGATCGGGTCGCCTTCTTGTACACGCCCCATGCGTACTTCGCGGTTGACGAGCCGGGCGTGGCGCTGGTGCCAGACTTGCCGGTGGAGCCGCTCGCACCTGACTTACCGCTGGTACCCGCGCTGCCACTGGTGCCGGAGGACCCGCTGCCGCCTGAGGACCCGCTCGAGCCCGACGATCCGCTCGATCCGGATGAACCTGAACCCGAGCTGCCGAGACCAACCAGCGACCCGGCCGATGCCAGCTTCGCCACCACTCCGGAGACCGTGGAGTTCAGCGGCGAGGGCAGCACGCCTGCGATCTCGTCCAGCACCTCCGTGAGCGTCGCGAGCTCGGACGGGTTCAGTGACGCGCCAGCGAGCACGTTTCCGAGTTCGCTCAGGAGCGTCGCGTCGCTCGCGGGGACGCCGGACTGCGAGGCGATCGCACTGAGAACGGCACCGAGGCCGGGGAGCTCACCGGTCGATGCGCCAGAGGCGAGCGCCGGCAGCGCTGCCAGCTCGTCGAGCGCAGCCGTGACGTTCGTGCTCGACACGCCGGGGAGATCGCCGAAGATCGTCCCGGATCCGGCCAGCAGGCTCGTGACCTGGCTGAGCAGCGTGCTCAACGGAGCGGGCAGGCCGTTGCTGATCCCATCGAGGCTGGAAACGGCCGAGAGCAGTGCAGTCGGGCTGAGAGACGACGAGGACCCGAGCGTGGAAGCAACGGTTCCGAGAGTCGTCGCGGCGCCCGTGCTGGAGACGCCGGGTTCACTGGCAATGGCGCTCAGCACCGACTGCAGCGATGAGAGCGAGCCGGTTGACGCGCCCGGGGCGAGGGTGGAGAGCGAGCCGAGTTCGGTCACAGCGTTTGTGATCGTCGTGCCGCTCAGCAGGTTGCCAACGTTCGCCAGCCCGCCGAGCAGCGAGCCGGAGCCTGCGAGCTGGTCGGCCACGGCCGCTACGAGCTGATCGAGTGGGACGCCGGATCCGGTGGTGACGGTGCTCGTCACGCCCTGAAGCTCCGTGATCGCCGTCTCGAGCTGGGCCGGCGTTAGCGCCGAGCCTGAGCCGAGCAGGGTTCCGATACTGGTGAGCGTCGATGCGTCGCTGCTCGAGATGCCGCTGACGCCTGACAGCGTCGTCAGCAGCGAACCAAGACTGCCGAGGCCACCGGCCGGAATCGACGCGTTCGGAGCAAGGCTCTGTAGCGATGCGAGCTCGGTCAGCACCGATGCACCGTTGTCCGAGGTGACGCCATTCAGCAGCGAGCCCAAGCCCGCGGTTGTGAGCGCCGCCGTCAGCTCACTGATCGCGCTGCTCGCGCCCTTGGCATTCAAGGCTGAGAGAGTCGACTCAAGCGCGCTTGCCGCAGTTGGCGGGTCGAGTAGCTCGGTCAGGAGATTGGTCAGCAGACTCGTGAGCGAACCCGTCAGTGAGGGAACGAGCGTGTTGAGGTCCGTATCGAGGGACTGCAGCGTTGTCAACGAGCCGGTGGTCTGCAGGCTCGACAGCGCGCTCTGGATCGACGCGATGTTGCCCGTCGTCGCCTGAAGAGACGCGAGCGCTGCGCTGACGTCCGGAAGCGTCGGGGTCGAATTGGCCGCAAGTGCCCCGTCGATCGTCGGCGTTGCTAGTGATGCGCCAAGCGCAGCGATGGTGATCGCTGCCCCTAGCCGAACATTCCGTGTCATCCGTCCGTCCCTCTACTCGATGGTGGCTCCCAGAGCGGTATCGGCGCGTCACACAGGAGCTTGAGTGGGAAACCGGTGGTATCACCGGTGATACCATCACCGTATGGCAATGACCTTGAGGCTCACCGAAGAGGAGACGGAAGCGCTCCGGCGGACGGCCGAGCGCCAGGGGCGCTCGATGCAGGACGTCGCTCGCGGGGCGATCGTCGAGTACATGGACCGCACGGAGCGGCGCGCGGTGCTTGATCGCATCCTCGATGACGAACTCCCGCGACGTGCGGCTTTGCTGCGCCGCCTAGCGGACGCGTGAACTACCTCGATCTCGAGGATCTCCTCCAGGTCGCGGAGCGGACGCTGCGCGGAGAGCATGGCATCCGCGATATCGGCCTGCTCGAATCCGCGCTCGCACGCCCACAGGCGTCCGCATTTGGAGCTGACGCATATCCGACTGTGCGTCAGAAGGCCGCCGCACTGCTGCACTCGCTGGCAAAGAACCACGCTCTGATGGACGGCAACAAGCGACTTGCCGTCATGGCAACGGTTGTGTTTCTCCGTTACAACGGAGAGCGGCTCCTCCTCGCCGATGATGAGCTGTTCGAGCTGGTGCTCGCGGTGGCGACCGGAGCGCTGGACGGCGTCGAGGAGATCGCCGCCCAGCTCCAGTCGGGTATTGCGCCTACTCTGTAACGGCGGCCTTGGCCCTCGGTGCGGCCTTGGCTGTCCTGCGGGCCTTGGCCGGCTGATCGCCGCCCTTGACCTTGAGGTTCTTGCGCGCGTTCTTGGCGATGAACGCCTCGGTGAGCTGCGCGCGCCTCATCGTCCGGACGCTGGTTGTGCGGCGACTTCATCAGGTACGAGCTCGGTCCGTCGAGCTGGCCGGCGATGCCGTTGTTGAGCGCGAGCTTGCAGCAGCGCACGGCGTCGATGACGATGCCGGCGCGAGTTCGGCGAGTCCCAGACCTCGAGCTTCGCCTCGATTGTCAGCGGCACGTCACCGAACGCCTGGCCCTCCAGACGGATGTGCGCCCACTTGCGGTCGGTCAGCCACGGCACGTAGTCCGACGGGCCGACGTGGACGTCGTCCGGCGGGCAGCTCGTGGCCCATGATCGAGGTGACGGCGTTGGTCTTGGAGATCTTCTTGGACTCCAGGCGCTCGCGCTCGAGCATGTTGAAGAAGTCCATGTTGCCGCCGACGTTCAGCTGGCTGGTGCGCAGCAGCTTGACGCCGCGCTCATGGAACAGGCGCGCGAGCGTGCGGTGCACGATCGTCGCGCCGACCTGTGACTTGATGTCGTCGCCGACGATCGGCAGACCGGCCTTCTTGAAGCGCTTGTTCCAGTAGTCCTCGCGCGCGATGAACACCGGAATGCAGTTGACGAAGCCGCAACCGGCCTCGAGGATCTGCTCGACGTACCACTTGGTCGCCTGCTCGGAGCCGACCGGGAGATAGGAGACGACGACGTCGGTGCGGGTGTCCTTGAGGATCTGCACGATGTCGGCGGTCTCGCCGGGGGCCTTCGTGATCCGCTGCTTGAGGTACTTGCCGAGGCCGTCGTGGGTCATGCCGCGCTGGACGGGGACGCCCAGGTTGGGGATGTCGTCGCCGAGCTTCAGCGTGTTGTTCTGGCCCGAGAAGATCGCCTCGCTGAGGTCCTTGCCGACCTTGTCAGCGTCGATGTCGAACGCGGCCGAGAACTCGATGTCGCGGACGTGGTAGCCGCCGAGGTCGACGTGCATCAGGCCCGGCACTGCCGCGTCGGGATCAGCGTCCTTGTAGTACTGGACGCCCTGGACGAACGAGCTGGCGCAGTTGCCGACGCCGATGATCGCGACGCGGACCTTGTCGGTCTGGTGGCGGGAGCTGCCGTTGCCGTTGCTCGATGCCGCGGCGACGCGGTTGGTAGTTGCTCACTGTGAGGTTGTCCCCTTCTGAAAAGTTGTTGCGGCCCGCGCGCGTGCATGATGGCAGGCGCGGGCACGTCTAGGTAGGCCGGCAGTGGCCTTTGGTTACACCGATGTCGTTGCTGGCCGTGCGCTGGCTACGGCGCCTTGCCCGGTTCGCGCAGTTCGCCGTAGACGTGGACGATGCGCTGGACGTGGTCACGATCGTCAGCACCGCCAGCACGTAGACGGCCGGCGCGAGCAGGTAGAAGTGGCCGATCGAAGCTCCGCGGGCGAACACCAGCCCGGCGGAGAGGATCACCACGCGGACGGGACGGGTCGCGAGTCCGACCTTGCACTGGACGCCGAGTGCTTCGGCCCGGGCGCGCGTGTAGGAGACCATCAAGCAGAATAGGACGGCCGCCACGACGGCCGCGACCGCCAGCTGGTCATGCTCGGAAGCGAAATAGGCCCCGACTGCGGTCAGCACGATGCCCTCTTCGAGACGGTCGAGCGTCGAGTCCAGGAACGCGCCGAACTGGGTGCCCTTGCCGGACATGCGGCTGTAGCGCCCGTCGAGCGTGTCCATGATCGAGCCGACGATGAAGGCGATCCCGGCGAGGAAGAAGTAGCGCTGCGTCACCAGCACGGCGGCGGCGACGTTGAGCACGAAGCCGGTCAGGCAGATCGCGTTCGGCGTCAGCCGTGACTCGATCAGGCGGTTGCGGACGATCTCCTGGGCGCGCGGGCGCGGCTGGCTGCTGGTGGCCTCGGAAGTGGGGCTGGCGGGCATTGCCGCGACAAGAGTACGCACGGATTGCGTCCGACGTGGATAACTTCACATGGATGAGCCCCGAATCCCCGCCTCGTCGCAGTGTTCTGTGCCTCGGTGAAGCGCTCGTAGATCTGATCACCGAGCGCCGAGCCACGGGCGTCGAGGAGGTCGAGTCGCTGGTTCCGCACTTCGGCGGTGCCGTGGCCAACGTGGCGCTCCTCGCCGCTCGGGCTGGTGCCTCGGTGGCGCTCGCCGGCGGAGCGGGTAACGATGTCTGGGGGGCCTGGCTGCGCGACCGGCTCGCGAGCGAGGGAGTGGACGTCGAACGGTTTGAACTGATCGACGGAGTTCAGACGCCGCTGGCCCTGGTCACGCTCGATGCGGCCGGTGAGGCCTCGTATTCGATCTACGGCGAAGCGATCGCGACCGTCACCCATGCTCTCGGGCTGGCGGTCAGGGAGGCCGTCGAGCAGGCCGGGGCCTTGTTCATCTCCTCGAACACACTCGTCGGAGAGGCTGAGCGTGAGGTGACGATGGCCGCCAGGGAGGCGGCGCTGGAGCTCGGTCGCCCCGTCATCTTCGATCCGAACCTACGACTGCATCGGTGGTCGACGCGGGCTCAGGCTGCCGCGTCCTGCAACGCCTGCGTTCCCGGTGCGCTGCTCGTCCGTTGCAACGCGGCCGAGGCGACAGCCCTGAGCGGCGAGGACGACCTCGAGCGCGCGGCGATGGCATTGCGCAAGGGTGGTGCCGCGAACGTCGTGATCTCGCTCGGGGAGGAGGGCGCAATGCTGCGCGGCCCGATCCGCCTCGACGTGCCCGGAATCCCCGTCGACGTGCGATCAACAATCGGTGCGGGCGACGCATTGACCGCGGCGCTGATCGCGAGGCTGGCAACGAGCGGGTTCTACGAACCTGCGATCGCGGCCGGGCTGCGCGACGCGGTCGCTGCGGGTGCCGCCGCGTGCGAGCGCTGGGGCGCGGTCGACTGATCGTGGCCGGCGCGTGGCGCACGCGGGTCGTCGACGCGTGGGGACGTCCATCCCGGCGCCGGATCTCTGCGATCCGCGACCGGCTGCGGTTGGTCTATGGGATCCCGGGAGTCCCGCCGCACGGTGATGGCCTGGCCGAGCTGATCCTGACGGTGCTGTCGCAGTCGACCAACGACCGCAACCGGGATGTCGCATACCTCGAGCTCCGGGAGCGGTTTCCGACCTGGGAAGAGGTCCGCGACGCTCCTGTCGACGAGGTCGAACTCGCAATTCGCCGCGGCGGGATCTCGAAGGTGAAGTCCGCCCGAATCAAGTCGATCCTCACAGCGGTCACCTCCACAGGTCCCGAACCCGGGGAGCTCGAGATCTCCTGGCTCGCCGGGGTGTCGGTTCCCGAGGCGCAGGAGTATCTCTGCTCGCTCCCCGGCGTCGGACGTAAGACGGCCGCCTGCGTGCTGCTGTTCAGCTATGGGATGCGCGACGTTCCGGTCGACACCCACGTCTCGAGAGTGGGCACGCGTCTTGGAATGTTCCGCCCCAAGGCGCCGTTCGAGGAACTCCATGACCAGATGCTGGAGCTCACTCCGACAGGCGAGGAGCTCGAGTTCCACCTCAACCTGCTCCGACACGGCCGTCGAACCTGTCATGCGCGGCGGCCCGCGTGCGGGGAGTGTGCGCTGGCCCGGATGTGCCCGAGCGCCGTCAGCTGAGAATTGTCGATCTCAGCAGCAGGAAGCGTCGCTCGTCATGCTCCATCGATGATGGATCCGAAGTTTCGGTGTCACCCACCGAGCGAGCGGCCATGACCGACCAACCGGCCCGATTGGCGATTTGATCGAGACCAGCAGGCGAAAACATCCAGTAGTTGGTCGGGTCGTTGTTCGTCTCGTATGGACCGACTAGATAGGCGACAGGCAGGTCGGCGATCGGCCTGTGATCGGGCCCAGCGAACCTCGCGACGCGTGTCGAGAGGATGCAGTACTCGGATCGGCTTGCGAGTTCGCGAAGCGTGTGAAACGGGTTCTGCAGGTGATATAGGATGCCCAGCAGGAACACCAACCCGTAGCGCTCTCGCGGTAGTCGGAATTGGCTGTCGAGGTCGATGTCCTCGATCTGGACGTGCGATCCGAGCCTGTCGCGGAGAGCGTGCGCCCCACGCAACCCATTCATGTTGGTGGCGGCTGTGTCTACGATGTCCATCTGCCAGCCCCACTCGCGTTCCAGAACAAACGCGAGATCGCCATCGGCTGCGCCGATGTCGGCGACCGGCAGACCCCCGGACATCTCGGAAAGATCCTGGTCCAGACCATCGAGCAGGTTGTACAGGTGTTCGAGGTTGCCGAGGATGTCGTAGAGGTACCAGTCGATGCCGTCGATTCCCTCACGGGCTTTGGTCAGCCACCGGCGGTGCTCATCAACCCGCCGCAGCAGCGTCAACAGATCGGACGCCTCACTCTCAATCACCGGCTGATCCGATGCGACGGGCTGCTCGATTTTGGGTCGTGACCGCCACGCTCGCACGTGTGCCAGGTTAGTGGCTGTCGTACCTTGGGGTCGCGCGCTCAATACGCGTCGAAATCGAGAAACTCGAGCCGGGTGACCGGCCCTGACGGGTCCGGTCCGAGGTCGCGGCGAATCAGGTTGAGCGGGGAAGAGCGGAACCGCTTCGGCAATGGCACCCCGCGGGGTGAGATGCGGTCGCTGACACCGACGTGGAGCGCTGCAGGCGCCTTGTGCCAGCGGGCCGCCGCATAGACGAGGCCACGCCACGCGCCGTTGCTCAACGCGTCTGCGGCGAATACCTTGAGGATGACCGCGACGGGCACGCCATGTGAATGGTCGGCCGCTGACACGGCGACCGCACCCTCACGCCGGTGCACCGCGTACCTCGCACCGGGTCGTCGTAGCCGCCATGCGAGTGCCTCAGGCGTCCAGTCGACGGCGAGTCCCCGCTCCGGGGCGGTGAACAAACGTTGATCCGCGCCGAGCTCCGCCGCCGGTACCTCGGAAGCCGCATTTGACTGCCATTGCAGTCGGCGCGCGACCGGCAATGGCACAAGCACAGTGGCCGGCAGCGGGAGGACCAGCTCGAACTCGAGGCGGCGCAGGAAGCCCGGAGTGGAATTGGCGTTCGCGACCCCAATGACGGTAGTAATCCCACGGTTGCTCGCCTTCTCGATCGTCTCCGCCGCCAGCCTTGTGAAAGCGCCGCCACCACGGGCTCGCTCATGCACCGCTGTGTTCAGCGACAGCGCTCCGTGGCGCGGCTCGCCGTTGACCCGGAGCCCGAGCGGAATTAGCGCGTAGTGAGCGGCGCGGCCCTCGTCATCGTCGATGTTCGTCTCGATGACATTGCCGAACGGCGATTCGACGTACAGCCAGCGGAGGTACTCCGGATTTCCGACGGTGGCGTGCGGAAACACGGTCTGGAGGAGCGAGCCGGTCCTCTGCAACCCCTCGTCGCTCATGCCGGATCCGCAGCTCTGACCGGAGACTCGTAGAGCGGATCGTGAGCGGCGCGGTAGTGGATGAGGCTAGCGGCCGTTAGCACGCGGAGAACGTACCAGCAGCTCTTAATCGTGCCCGCACTCGGAAGTCCGTGCTTGCGCTGAAGCGCCGGCACCGGATGCTCGATCACGCGTGCACCACGCAGCCCGGCTAAGACAATCGCCTCGAACGTGTCGCCGAGGTATTCGGCCGGATAGTCAACGGCGAAGCACTGCAAGAGCGGCGCGCGGATGGCTCTAAAGCCCGAAGTAGCGTCTGTGATCGTCGTACCGATCGAGCGGCTGGCGACCCGCGCCAACACACCCATTGCGAGCTTGCGCCCGTGGCTGATCGGATAGGCCGGGTCGGGCTCGATAAAGCGCGAGCCGATGACCATGTCGGCGCCGGCATCGACCATCGCCTGAAGGAGATGAGTGATTGCGGTCGGGTCGTGTTGCCCGTCGCCATCAACCTGGACGACGGCCTCATAACCCGCCGCGATCGCGTATCTGAATGCGCAGCGAAGCGCGGCACCGACCCCGACGTTCACCGGCAGACTCAGGACCGTCGCGCCAACCTCACGCGCCAGGCGCGCCGTTGCGTCGACGGAGCCATCATCGATCACGCAGGCAGGGAATCCGAGAGCCTGCACGCTGCTCACGACTGCGCTGATCGTCCGCTCCTCGTTGAACGCAGGGATTACGACCAGGGTTCGCGGCAGCGTCACTGGGATCGAGTCTGTTGTGGGGTTACCGGCTCGCATCGGTTCTTGTCAGGACTCGCGCGGCGGAACGGTCTCGAGCTGTGCGACCCGTTGCTCGAGCAGCGCCGCGTGCTCCGTGAGGTCCTGGATCGCCCGGTGCAGTCCGGACAGCGAGATGGATAGCTGCAGCGAGAGCAGCACGAGGAAGACGATGAACACGCCGAGCGAGAAGCCCGTCGGTGTGAAGCCAGCCCTTCGCACGGCACCTTCGGTCGCCGCTAGCACGGGACCCAGGATGAGGCCGGCGAGGGAGACAACGATCCAGCCAAGGCCGTATCGGATCGACATCAGCCGTAGCCGCACGAGCAGGATGGAAGAACCGAGCAACGCCAGCGCCGCAGCCTCGATCATCCAGGCTTGGACGGTCACAGCTCCGTTGCCACCGTCGCGTGGACGACAGGTGATACGCCGTCACGTGCGAGGAAGTACGCACCTGGAAGGCTCGCAATGAACAACGTCACCACCGTCAGTAGCGAGATGAGCGAAGCGTCGGTGGCATTGATCGAGGATGCGGCGAACAGGACGACGTACGTGCCTTCCCGTACCCCGAATCCGCCGATCGAGATCGGCAGCAGCATCACAATCGTCGCAACGGTCAGCGCCACGGCCGCCGTCGAGAAGGTCAGTGAGACTCCCAGCCCACTGGCCAGGAACATGAGCTGCACCGCGATCAGTGCCTGGTAAGCCATGCTCGCAGCGGTGATGCCGGCGAGGAGTCCCGGGCGGTGTAGGTAGCTACGGAGCAGCGAGTGGGATTCGGACGCGAGATGGCGGACGCGCGAGGGAACCAGCCGGGCCGGTGGCCGCGCGCCGCACGCATACGCAAACCCGAGTGCCGCGACGACGACGATTGATGCGAGCGTCGCCCAGCCCATCGCCACGGTCGCGTCGTGTGGCACTCTCGCCGCCTGGATCGCCTCGGCTAGCCAGGCAAGTGCGACAAGGCCGACGAGCGCGGCCAGCCGGTCGATGATCACGGTGACCGCCGTACGTGCCATCAGGCGGCCCTTACGAGCGATCAGCAACGTACGAACGAAGTCGGTGCCGACGGTGGTTGGCATGAATGTGCCGGCGAAGGTTGCCAGCAGGTAGATGCGGGCGTTACGAAGCGGCGACAACTCGACGTCGGCGGCTCGCAGCAGCCATTGCCATCGCAGGATTCCGATCACCAGCGCGACGGCGACCATCAACGTCGCAAGCAGCAGATCAACCACATTCGCGTGACGTGTGCGCTGCACGACCGTGTGGAGATGCATCTGTCGGAGTACGAGACCGAGTAGTACTACGGTGACGACAACCCGTAGGAGCTTGGAGTTGCCCAGAGCTCGCAGCCAGCGTTTCCAGGGGATCGACTTCCGCCGGGTTTGCACGCGGCCAATGCTAATCGCCGGCAGGCGTAAGTCCGGACGCCGCAAACACCGGTCGATGGGCGTTTTCCGCCGCCAGTTCCCGGAGCTGCGGCCCCGGACCCCCAGCCAGTGCCACCAGCAACTGCAGCCGCGGAAGCGCAACGCGGCGTCGGCCGAACACGATGCGACTCGCCAGCCAACCGGCCCACGGGAGCACAAAGAACTCTTCCTCGTCATCGAAGTCGTACGGGTGCAAATACGTCCAGGCGCCCGCCGTCGGCGTCAGCCGACGAACCCAAGCGGCGAGGATCGGCTTCGGCACGTAGCGCACGTACGCCCCACCGAGCGCCGGCACTTCCAGCGGGCCGAAGTTCATCACGGGGCACGGGAGCTCGATCAGACCGTTCGGCCAGCGGAAAGGTCCTTTGGGTGCGCCGGCCCATCCGAATTGCGGATTCGAGGCCGGAAGAACACTGGACGAGTAACTGAAACCGGCCTCGTGGATTCCGTCGACTGCCCACGATGTGTTTCTCGTGAGCGAGAAGATCGGCGCCCGCACGCCGGAGACCGGCCCGGAGATCAGCTGCTCCAGCAGCTCCTTACCCCGTTGCAGCTCGACGCTCAACCGCTGCGGCCCGACGTCGCCGAACGGAATGTGACGCCAGCCGTGCAGTCCGATTTCGTGTCCCGCATCGTGGATCCGACGAATGAGTTCGGGGCTGCGCTGGGCGAGCTCTCCGACCACGAACACCGTGGCCCTGACTCCGAGCGCGTCCAGTTCAACCAGCAGCCTGTCCGTCATCGCCTCGTAGCGCGGCTGTTGCCCGGGGCGGCCGCGATGGTCTTCGAGGTCATAGGTCACCGAGATCGGCATCCGGGGCGCCATGGTACGCTGGCCGCCCTTGAGCCGAGCGATGTTTCGAGGTACGCACGCCCGGACTGCGGCGATCGTGTTCGGCGTGATCGCCTTCATCTATCTCGGTTTCGAAGTGGACGGCGGCATTCGCGCTGTGCGGTCTGCCGGGCTGTTGACAGCTCATCCGGCGCGGTTTGAAATCGCTGTTGTCGTCGCTGGATTCATGGCAATCGCCGTCGTGTCGCAAGCCCCGGCAGTGCGGTTGCGCATGCTCGCCGTGCTCGGTCCCGGGGTCGCTGTTCTCGCTGTCCTTGTGGCAACCGCCACCGCCGGCGGCCAAGCCGGGGCGATGCTCGACGCCGTGTTGACGATGTCCGCCCTGTGGCTCACCGGCGAGCGGCTGCTCACTGCTCTCCGCCTGCCGCAGTTGGCGTCGCGCGGGGCGGTTGCATGGGTGGCGGGCCTCGGCCCGCTGTGCCTGCTTTCGATCGTCCTTGGCCGAGTGACGCTTTTTAGATGGTGGGATGTCGGCCTCCTCGTCGCGCTCCTCGGCGTAGCTGGCCTCGCCCGCGGCGTGATGCTCCTGTGGCCGAAGCGAGCAACGATCGGCAGCGCGCTGGTCGAGAACTCCACGAGCGCGGTATGTGCTGGAACGCTGTTGCTGACGTTTGCCGTGGCGAGCTTCTACACGTCCGCTCCGGAGATCCAGTTCGACCCGCTTTACGGCAAGGCCTACCTGCCGGCGTTGTGGGCTCGCACCGGGCACATCGGACCGCTCAACGCCCACATCCAGCTGAACATCACCGGCTGGTTTCAGCTGGTTGCTGCATTCGGCAATCTGCTCGGCAACGCAGCGACCGGTCGCTATCTCCAGCTCTTGGCGTTCGCGTTTGTTCCGGTTGCGATCTGGTCCTTCGGCAGAGCGCGCGGAGTCCTGGCGCCGGTCGCGGCACTCGCTGTCGGCGCGGTTCCGATGCTGTTCTGGCAGGCGACCACCGCAGACGACGACCTCCTGATCGCGTTCTCGGTCATTGGCATCGTCATCGCGGTACTGACCGCGTTCGGTAGGGAGTTCCCCGGCTCCGACCGGACGACCGGGTTGGCGCTGGGCCTCTTGGCGGGGACTGGCGTCTCGATCAAGACGCACGTGATTCCCCTGGCTGTGGCATTGCTCGCCGGGTGGGTACTCTCGGGTGGACCGGGCCTCCGACCCAAGCTGGAGCGCGCGGCGTGGGCATGCACCGGCCTCGTGATCACCGGGGTCCCACCGTTCGCACTCCGCTGGATTGACACCGGCAACCCGGTCTTCCCGGCCTACAACAACATCTTCAAGAGTCCGTATTGGCTGCCGGTCAACGCCACCCTGAACTTCCCGTTCTGGATGGGCGCGGGCGTCTCGGGCTTTATACGAGCTCCCTTTGAGTCGGTCTTCGATCCAGGGTTGATGGGAGAGGACATCGCACCGGGAGCACTCGGTGCACTCGCCGGATTGGTCTTAGTGGCTGTCCTGATTGGCTGGCGATGGCGCAGGCGCGTACCGGGCTCGATGGTGGCGTGGTGTGCGTTGATCATTGCGATTCTTGTGTGGTGGAAAGAGTTCCGCTACCTGCGGTATTTCCTGCCGGAGGGCATGCTGGCGGTGCTACTGCTCCTGGCGGCGGGGTCCAAGGCGTATCTACCGACGCGGGCCGCCGCTCGGGCGGCCATATCAACCTGCGTGGTGTTACTGGCCGGCGCGTATCTGACGGTGTCGATCGCCGATATGTGGAACGTTCCACATCAGCGGATACCGATCAAAGCCGCGCTCGGGCTCTGGAATGCCAACGACTATTTGACGCAGGTGCAACCGGATCGGCCTGCCGTGCTGGCGTTCGATCGCCTGTCCTCGCCCAACGCCGTGGAGCTGGCCAATGGCAACGGGGGGTTTGAACGAACGTGGCTGACCGGTAACCGGAATCTCTACGTTCCATGGGAGGCGAGTTCTCTGTTCGAGGCTCACCACACACCGACTACGACGACCGCGCTTAGCATGATCGCGCTCCGCCGCCTCGGGATCGACTGGGTGCTGACCAACCCGAGTGACGGCGCCGGCAGCGCCGTTCCGCTTGACGGTGCGGAAGTGCGGTCCGAGTGGTTACCCGCACTCCTCGCGAAGGACGGGCAGGTCCGCTACGCCGCAAACGGTTGGACGCTGTATCAGCTCGGCTCACACCCTCGGCCGGCGCGTCCGCTCGCACCATGTGACCGCCACGGATCGGGGATGTCCGCGAGCTGCTGGGCGGGCACCAGGAACAGCTCTGGAGAGATCGACACCACTGCGTCGCGCGCACTCGCGATCTGTCCTGGCGAGATCCTCGATCTCGCTGTGACTCAGGCCGTCAGCGGTGCAGCGGAGTCTGTGACGATCGTGATGCCGCAGGCAGGAGCCCTGGACGAGTACACGACCGGTATGACGATCCCAGGCGCGACCAGCAACATTTACGCGACCGCGCTAGGTGCTTCGACTGAAGCGTCCGTTGACATCAACGACCCGGCTGCAGCCAAGATCACCGGCGCACGGGTCGAGACGATCGGTTCCTGCAGTCGCCAGGACGCCATGTGATGCCTCGCCGGCTCGACGCAAGCTTGGAAAGCAGCTAGGACGGCCGCACAGCCACGGCGTGGATGATGTCGCTGCGGGCAGGCCTATTGAGGATCGGGATCGCTAAGCGGAGGAGCGCATAGTCGAGCACACTGGCGGGGCTGGGCCTTCGCACCGTGTGGATCCGCTGCCACAGGCCCTCGCGCGTAATTGCGGTCAGTGGCGCCAGTTCAACGATCTCAAAACCGGCGTTGCCGATCAGGGTCGCAAGCGCCTCCCTCGGGAAGTAATGAATATGCGGGCTGGGCAGGTTCGCCTGCCAGAGCCGCTTGTATGGTCCGAGCACATGCAGTCGCGCCAGCAGTCGCGCCAACGTAAATCCGAGACCATCGCTGGTGGGGATGTTGACACTAAGAACTCCGCCGGGACGAAGCTGCGCGTAGGCGGCAGCGAGCGCGGCGGTGACGTCGGGAATGTGCTCGAGCACGTCGTTGAAGGTAATGACGTCGACCTGGCCGAGTTCCTCCACCGCGTCGGGGAACATGCCGACGAGCACGCGGTGGCCATTGGTCTGTGCGATGCCAGCCATTCCGAGGTCCGGTTCGACCCCGATTGAGTCGGCACCGCGGGCCTGCGCGGCAGTCAAAAACCAACCGTACGCGCAGCCCACGTCGAGGATGCGAGCGTTCGCGAGCGGCACCCGAGTCTCGATCCGGTCAAGCACGCTGGCGAAGTTCTGCTGGCGTACTTCCTGCAGTCCCGTCACCCGGGCGGCGGCGTCGATCTCGAACTCCTCTGAGCGGTCGATTTCCGGTTGCAGAGAAGATGTCCAGGTACCGCAGCCCGGACATCGTGCGGTCCAATCGGTCACTGCCTGACTGACCTGCTGCGAGCAGACCACGCAGTGGCGGCCCGACAGTGCGGAAGCCGACGAAGGTCCGGTTACGAGCCTGTCGCTGTCGGAGCTGTCGAGCATGGGGCGAGCAAGACTAACCGGATAGCGTCGCAGCGCTAGCTTCGGCGAGATGCAACGCGTGCGACGCTCCCGTGGTGCGTGATCGGAGCCGCGAACGTCGGTCTCACGAGGTATCACGCCCTGAATACTCCAACAGTCAGGGTCAATTCCTGCATCTCTTCAGCTCGGCTTCCCGAGCGAGATAACAGGAATCGTCTGCCGTTGTCAGCTGCTCGCCGCCGCCAGACTCGCTCCCGCGCTGCAACGTCGCTGACGTCCCGACCGAGTTGATCGGAAACCAGGTACGTTGGATGCACGTGCCGGACCCGGACCTGCAACGGAACGGTGATTGCCAGCGAGCCGTATTACCCCGGCTGGAGCGCGACCGCAGCTGGCAGACCGCTGCCGGTGCGTCGGATCGGCTACTTGACTGCGATCTCAGTTCCCGTGGGCGTCACCACGGTCGTTCTGAGCTACTTCCTACCCGGGCTGATCCTCGCCGCGATCATCTCGATGTTGACGCTGCTCATTCTGATCGCGATCAGCGTCCCCGGCCTTCACCGTCGGGTCGGCCGTCTCTTCTAGCGTCCACGGGGTTCTAGCTGCTAGCGTCCGAGCGACTCGCGCAGGAACGCTGTGGTGCCAGGAGAAGGAACTGACGTTCGTCGTGCTCGGGTGAGGAGGGATCCGACTCGACCGTGTCGCCCCCGGAGATCGACGCAAGGATGCTCCAGCCCGCACGGGTGACGATCCGCTCCAACCCTGTCGGGGAGAACATCCAGTAGTTCGTTGCGTCGTTGTTGGTCTCATCGGGACCTACGAGGTATGCCACTGGGAGATCCGCGATGCGCGTCCGCCCCGGGCCCGCGACACGCGCGACACGCGTCGACAAGATCAGATAGTTCGTGCGCTCGGCGAGTGTCCGTAGTGCGCAGAATGGATTCTGGAGGTGGTACAGAATCCCGAGCAGCAGCACCAGTCCGTAGCGCTCGCTGGGGAGCTCAAACCGCATGTCGAGGTCGATGTCGTGGATCGCAGCCCGAGATCCGAGCTGTGTGCGCAAGGCGCCAGCGGCGCGCAGCCCGTTCATGTTCGTGGCTGCGTGATCAATTATCTCCATCTGCCATCCGAGCTCGCGCTCGAGCACGAATGAAACGTCCCCGTCGGCCGCGCCGATATCGGCCACCGGAAGTCCCCCCGCGAGCGAGCCAAAGTCGAGATCGACCCCGGCCATCAGCGTCTCGAGGGCGTACAGATTGTTGAGGATCGCGTGGAGATACCAGTCGATCCCGTCGATCGCGCTGCGTGCCGCCGTCAGCCACGCGCGGAACTCCTCTGTACGCGATGCCAGGTCAGCAATTGTCGGTCGGCAAGCGTCCGCTTCCACGGCACCAGAAGCTACAGTGAGTGCAGAGACTTCGCCCGCCCCGGGAGGTGTGCGGCTTGTAGGATCGCCGCTCATGGCGCTGCACAGAAAGCGAGGGGCTCCAAGGCTGATCGAATGGACCGGGGAGCGCTGCGTTCCCTGGGCGCCGGACATTCAGGTCATCTACGAGCACTTCCACCGCTACCTCTGGGCCGTTCAGCTTGCCGCCGGCAAGCGGGTACTCGATCTGGCCAGTGGTGAGGGCTTCGGGGCGGCTCTACTTGCCGAGCGCGCGGCCGAGGTCATCGGTGTCGACATCGACGAAACCTCGATCCGGCACGCCCAGCTCAACTACGCGCGGGAGAATCTCGCGTTTCGGTTTGCGGACGCTCGTGATCTCGGGTCCCTCGAGAGGGCGAGCTTCGATGTGGTCGTTGCCTTTGAGTTGATCGAGCACATCGACGAGCAACAGGCGGTCCTCGATCAGATCAAACGGGTCCTCGTTCCTGGTGGCCTGCTCATCGTCTCAACTCCCGAGCGCTCCGCCTACGACAGCGGACGTGACGGCGAAAACCCATTTCACGTGCGGGAATTGGCCCGCGATGAGTTCGATGAGCTGCTGGAAGCGAACTTCACGCATCGCCGAATGTGGGCGCAACATGTCGCGAGTGGCTCGGAGCTGCGAGCGATCGATGCTGCCGGCGTGGATGATTCATCCACGGCAGATGTGGGCGTCGATGCTTCGAGCTTCCTGATCGAACAGGATGGGGACGAGTGGCGTCCCACCGAGGCGCTGCCCCTCTTGTACATGATCGCCCTCGCGTCGGACGCAGAACTGCCTTCGCTACCACGGGCCTCCAGCCTCGGCGATGCGCATATGGCGCTGACCAGCTCACGGCTGGCGGAGCTCGCCGACCGGCTTAACGGCGAGATCCAGAAGCGCGAGGACGAGATCGGCGCCCGCGGGGAGGCGATCCGTACCCTAGAGGCGGACCGGGCGGTTCTGAGGGAGAGGCTCGACGGATCGCAGGATCGCTATCAACGCCTGGCGTCGGAAGCCTTCGCTGCACGCAACGCCTACGCGGCCCACATGGCCCAACGTGAACTCCAGTTCATCGGGGAGCATCGCGTGCTGTCGGCAGCGATGGCGGACGATCTCGCCAGGGCCAACGCACACATTGAGTACCTCTCGGGCCGGCTCGCGTGGCTTGAGGCATCGCTCGTCTGGCGAGGCACCCTCCGGATCAAGAACCAGCTCATCGCCTTGCTTGGTGGCGAGGAATCCACCGGCCTACGAGTGGTGCGGAGGGTACTTCGGCTGCTCTATCGCTTCGCGGGCACAACCGCCGGTCTCCGCGCCGCCGCCGTCCCGTCCGAGCCGGGGCCGGGTGAGCTCCCGGAGCCCGAAGCCGGAGGGGAGCCCGAAGTGGTCGCGACAGCCATTGAGTTCGAGCCCATCGTCCTCGAGCGGGCCGAGCAGCCGCTGATCTCAATCGTGATGCCGCTCTACGCCGGGGCGGAGCACACCCATCGAGCGCTCCAGACGATCCGTGACAACACCTTCTACACGCGCTACGAGGTCATCCTCGTCAACGACGGTGACGATCCCGCGACGGCTGCCCTGCTGGACCGCGTCAGCGGCGCGCGTGTTCTCACCAATGACGAGAACATCGGGTATCTGCGCAGTGTCAACCGCGGTGCTGCCGTCGCTCGTGGCCGCTGGCTGGTTCTGGCGAACAACGACATCGAGGTTCTCCCCAACTGGGCAGCCGAGCTCCTGGACTGCGGCGAGTCGGCCGACGACATCGCGATCGTCACACCGATGTACCTCCAGCCGGACGGAATGATCTCGGAGGCCGGAGGCATCATCTGGAATGACGCCAGCGGCCATAACTACGGTCGCGGCGACGCTCCGGACAAGTGGCGGTATCGCTGGCGGCGGGAGGTCGATTACGGCTCGGCGGCCGCTCTGCTCGTCCGCACGGACGTGTGGCGAGAACTCGGCGGCTACGACGAGCGGTTTCGGCCGATGTACTACGAGGACGCTGACTTGTGCTTCGCGGCTCGGGCGCTTGGATACCGGGTCATGTATGAGCCAAACGCTCGGGTCCTCCACAACGAGGGCAGTTCAGCCGGCACTGACGAGAACGTCGGTCACAAACGTCATCAGGCGCTCAACCGGCCGAAGTTCGCGGACAAGTGGGCTGAGGTTCTGGCGAGCGACCATCTGCCGCGCCCCGATGGGCCAGACAACAGCTGGGCGGGCGCGACGGCGCGACGCGGTCGGCGGGTCCTGTTCATCGACCACCGGATTCCGTTTTGGGATCGCGAGGCTGGGGCATTGCGGGCTCTCGCGCTGATCAAGGAGCTTCTGGCTCGCGGGCATCACATCACGTTCATGCCGGATAACGGCGCCAACACCGAGCCGTACACGACCGAGCTTCAACGGCTCGGCGTGGAGGTCATGTATGGCCATGAGCTGAGCGAGCAGTTGTCGATCCTGATTGCTCCCCACCTCGAAGGAGTCATCGTCAGCCGCCCTCAGATCGCCAGCCGGTACCTCGCGTTGCTGCGGCGTCATGCACCGCAGGCGCTACTGATCTACGACACGGTCGATCTGCACTGGCTGCGCGAGGCCCGCCAGGCTGCGCATGAGGCCGACCACGATGGCGAGACGCTGATGACGCCCGAGGTGTTGTGGACCAAAGGTCTGGAGCTGGCGGTTATCGGTGCGGCCGACGTCACGCTCGTGGCCACCGAGCCCGACCGTGCGAGGGTCGAGGCGGATGTGCCGGACGTCGTCGTCAAGGTCGTTGGAACTATCAATCCGGTTAGACACGACGTTCCCGGTCTGGCGGGCCGCGCCGGCGTCGTGCTGGTCGGCGGATTCCAGCACCGGCCGAACATCGACGCCGCCCTACGACTGGTGAACTGCATCATGCCGGCTGTGTGGGAAAAGCTTCCTGACGTCACGGTGCAGATCATCGGTCCGGATGCTCCGCCCGAGATCGAGGCTCTGGCTTCGGATCGGGTCAACGTCCTGGGTTGGGTTGCCGACGTGGAGCCATATCTCGATGTCGCGCGGGTTACTGTGGCGCCGCTGTCCTTTGGTGCGGGGATGAAGGGAAAGATCACTCAAGCCCTCGCCATGGGACTGCCAGTCG
Source organism: uncultured Conexibacteraceae bacterium (assembly GCA_963778315.1). GTDB lineage: Bacteria > Actinomycetota > Thermoleophilia > Solirubrobacterales > Solirubrobacteraceae > Palsa-465. Next base: position 109,713 of record CAVZTZ010000004.1, read on the forward strand.
TGACGACGCCGGTGGGGGCAGAGGGCATCGGCGCCGCGTCCGGGGAGCAGCTGATGATCGGTACCGACGACGCTGCGCTCGCAGAGCTCACGATCAGCGTCTTGACTGATGACGTGTTGTGGCAGCAGCTGGCTGACGCCGGCCGGGAACTCGCCGCGCGTCTTTGCGCTCCAGAGTTGGCTGGTCAACTGCTGGAAACGATTCTGGTCGAGGGCACCCGTAGAGCGCAGCCAGCCACCAGCGGCACAGCCTGAGCCGTGCATGCTGGTGCTCGCCGCGGCGGGTACCAGCATGCAAACCTCAAACGGGCGGCGACTCAACCGCCGCCAAGAGCTACTTGACGACCTTGCCCGTCGTCGTAATGACGTCCCAGTCGCCACCGAACTCGTTGGTGCCGATGTAGGACGTGATGCCGACCGCGTCACTCTGGGAGTAGCCGTAGAGCGGGTGGCCGTAGTAGGTCAGCTGGCGCTTTGAGCCGACCTTGATGGAGCCGATCTTGCGGCTGTTGACGCCCGGGCCTGCCGTGACGTGGCCGCTGGCAGAGGCGATCGGCCACACGGAGAGGCAGCCCGAGACCTCGGCGCAGGAGTCGCTGGCGCCGTGATCACGGGTGAACACGTACAGGGTCACACCGTTGCTTGAGACGAGGACCTTGCCGGACCTGCTCGAGATCGCGCTGATCGTGTAGGAGCGACTCGCTCGGGCGGTCGCGGCGGTTGCGGTGGGCGTCGCTGAGAGGACGCAGGCTACGCTCGCGCCGGTGACGGCGAGGGCTGCGAGCGACAGGCGGATGAGCTTCATCGATTCTCCTTCGGGGATGTCGACTTCTCTACGGGCCGAGGCCCGAGCCGGATCAGCCGAGCACGTGAGAACCGCATGCTCCCCGGCGCCTCAGCACGCTGCGCGCCACCACAGATCTGCTATGGTCTCGCTTAGATTTTTACGACTCGACAGGAGCAGAACGACACGATGGGCAAGACAATCGGAATCGACCTCGGCACGACCAACAGCTGCATGGCCGTGCTTGAGGGTGGCGAGCCGACCGTGATCGAGAACGCCGAGGGCGCACGCACAACCCCGTCGGTTGTCGCGTTCACCGCCAGCGGCGAGCGGTTGGTCGGCACGGTCGCCAAGCGACAGGCAGTGACCAACCCGCAGAACACGGTCTTCTCGATCAAACGCTTCATGGGCCGCAAGGAGGCCGAGGTCCGGGAGGAGGAGTCGATCGTCCCGTACAAGGTCGTCGGCGGCCCCAACGGCGACGCCCGCGTTGAGATCGACGGCAAGACGTTCTCGCCGCCGGAGATCAGCGCGATGATCCTCGGCAAGCTGAAGGCTGACGCCGAGGCGTACCTCGGTGAGACCGTCGACAGCGCCGTGATCACGGTGCCGGCCTACTTCAACGATGATCAGCGTCAGGCGACCAAGGACGCCGGCAAGATCGCAGGTCTCGACGTCAAGCGGATCATCAACGAGCCGACGGCAGCCTCGCTGGCCTACGGGCTCGATAAGGAGTCCGACCAGACGATCCTCGTCTTCGACCTCGGCGGCGGCACGTTCGATGTGTCGGTGCTGGAGATCGGTGACGGCGTGTTCGAGGTCAAGTCGACCGCTGGTGACAACCACCTCGGCGGTGACAACTTCGACAAGGCGATCGTCGATTGGCTCGTGAGCGAGTTCAAGAAGTCCCAGGCGATCGACCTGGCGGCCGACCCGATGGCGCTCCAGCGTCTGTACGAGGCAGCCGAGAAGGCCAAGATCGAGCTGTCGACCACGCAGGAGACACAGATCAACCTGCCGTTCATCACGGCCGACGCAAGCGGTCCGAAGCACCTCGACACCCGTCTGACGCGGGCCAAGCTCAACGAGCTCGCGGCTGATCTGCTCGACCGCCTGGTCGCACCGGTCCGTCAGGCGCTCGACGACGCCAAGGACAAGGGCGCCGCGACGATCGATCACGTCGTCCTCGTCGGTGGTATGACCCGGATGCCCGCGGTCCAGGAGAAGGTCAAGGAGCTGACGGGCAAGGACCCGCACCGTGGTGTGAACCCGGACGAGGTCGTCGCCGTCGGCGCCGCGATCCAGGCTGGCGTGCTCGCAGGCGACGTCAAGGATGTCCTGCTGCTCGACGTGACGCCCCTGACCCTCGGTATCGAGACCAAGGGTGGCGTGATGACCAAGCTGATCGAGCGCAACACGACCATCCCGACCCGCAAGGGCGAGGTGTTCTCAACGGCTGAGGACAATCAGCCGAGCGTCGAGATCCACGTCCTTCAGGGCGAGCGCGAGATGGCTACCTACAACAAGTCACTCGGCAAGTTCCAGCTGACGGGGATCCCGCCGGCACCGCGTGGCGTGCCGCAGATCGAGGTCGCGTTCGACATCGATGCCAACGGCATCCTCAATGTGTCGGCCAAGGATCTCGGTACCGGCAAGGAGCAGAAGATCGAGATCCGGTCAGGCTCCGGTCTGTCCGACGAGGAGATCAAGAACATGGTCTCCGACGCGCAGTCGCACGCCGACGAGGACAAGCGCCTGCGGGCGCTGGCTGAGGCTCGCAATGAGGGTGAGCACGCCGCCTACCAGGCGGAGCGCCAGCTGAAGGATCTCGGTGACACCGTCGACGAGACATCGAAGACGGAGATCGAGGCGGCGATCAAGGAGGTCCGCGACGCGCTGGTCTCCGAGAACCCGGAGGAGATCAACGCCAAGCGCGATGCCCTCAACGCCTCGTTCCACAAGGTCTCTGAGGCGATGTACCAGCGTGCGCAGGAAGCGAACGCCGGTGCTGCCCCGGGATTCGAGGGTGAGCCCAACGGGAACGGCGCCGCGGCGTCCTCCGAGGAGGATGTGGTCGACGCTGAGGTTGTGGACGAGGGCTGATGATGTCCGATCCCCTCTCCGAACCAATCACAGCCGGCGGGGGTGACCCCGCCGGCGAATTCGCTGAGGCGACCGATCAGAGTTCGCCGCCCAATGGGGTCCCCACTGACGACAGTGCCGCGCACGCGGACGTCGAGCGCGACCTTGACGAGCTGACCGCGAAGGCGGCCAAGGCCGAGGAGTATCTCGGGCTGGCCCAGCGCACCAAGGCCGACTTCGAGAACTTCCGCAAGCGGGCGGCGCGCGATGCCGCGCTTGCGCAGGAGCGCGGGTTCGCAAAGCTGGCCAAGGAGCTGCTGCCGGCGATCGACAACCTCGATCGGGCGCTGCAGGCCGCGTTGGCGGTCGGAGCTGCACAGGAGGCCGGCGAGTCCGAGTCCTCCGAGGCGGCTGAGCCCGGTACTGTCGAGCAACAAGCCGGCAGTGCCGAGAGCGTCCTCGTCACCGGGGTCAAGCTCGTCCACGCCGACCTGGTGGCCGCGCTGGCGCGCGTCGGAATCGAGCCGTTCGCGCCGGTCGGCGAGCCGTTTGATCCTCAATACCACGAGGCTGTTGCTCAGGCTCCTCAGGAGGGGTTCCAGCCCGGGACCGTCGTCGAGGTCTACCAGCAGGGCTACCGGCTCGGCGAGACGGTGCTCCGGCCTGCTCGCGTCCTCGTGGCGGCGTAGCGATAGGGGGCCGACGTGCCTGAGCGCCAGGATTACTACAAGACCCTCGGGGTCGGGAAGAACGCCACCGACGAGGAGATCAAGAAGGCGTACCGGAAGCTGGCGCGCCAGTACCACCCGGACACCAACCCGGGCGACAAGGCGGCCGAGGAGAAGTTCAAGCAGATCTCCCAGGCCCATGACGTCCTCTCGGATGCTGATAAGCGCAAGGCCTATGACCGGTCGGGCAGCCCGCTGGGCGGCTTCACGCAGGGATTCGACGCGTCGAACATTCCGGGCGGGTTTGGCGACATCCTGTCGAACCTGTTCGGCAGCCAGGGTGGCGCTCCGCGCGGTACCAGCGCCCGCGGGGGAGGCCCCGGAATGCGGGCGCCGGAAGCGCGCGGGCGCGACCTCGAGACCGAGGTCATCCTCAGTTTCGATGACGCTGTCAACGGGACGCAGGTGTCACTCGCGGTGCCGACCTCACAGCCCTGCCCGACGTGTCACGGCACCGGGGCCAAGCCCGGTACGGCTCCGCGCGTCTGCCCGGTCTGCAATGGTCGCGGCATCGAGGCACAGAGCCAGGGCATCTTCTCGATCTCACAACCGTGTTCGAACTGTGGCGGCTCCGGCACCGTGATCGATGATCCGTGCCCGACCTGCAACGGCAGTGGCGCACAGCGGGGGATCCGCAAGATGCGGGTCAACATCCCCGCCGGCGTCAGAGATGGTTCGCGAATCAAGATTGCCGGCAAGGGCGATCCCGGGCTCCGTGGGGCACCGGCCGGCGACCTGTACGTGATCACCCGCGTGAAGGAGTCGCCGGTGTTCAAACGGGCTGGCGACAACCTCGAGGTCGAGGTACCGCTGACGATTCCGGAGGCCGTCCGCGGCGCGGTGGTCGAGGTGCCGACGCTGTCAGGGACCAAGCGTCTACGCGTACCTCGCGGAACGACGCACGGCACGATCCAGCGCCTCCGTGGGGAGGGGCCCCCGCGGCTCAGCGGGAAGGGCAACGGTGACATCCGCTACCGGTTCGTGATCGACGTGCCGGCGACACTGTCGCCCGAGCAGGACGCCGCGCTCGACGAGCTCTCCAAGGTGATGGATGGGGACCCGCGGGCACGGCTGTTCGCCGAGGCAGGCACCGGCCGCAGCGAGCCGGAGGAGCCGGCGGCGTGATGGCTGAGCGGCGGGTCAGGACGACACGGACCACAACCCGCATCGAGGTTGCCTCAGACCGTGGCGTGTTCATGATCTCGGTCGCCGCTGAGCTCGCCGACATGCACCCGCAGACACTGCGGATGTACGAGGCGCGCGGACTGATTGAGCCGAAGCGCTCCCCGAAAGGCACGCGTCTGTATTCGCACGCGGATGTCGAGCGCCTGCGGCGGATCCAGGAGATGACCGCCGAGCTCGGCCTCAACCTCGCTGGGGTCGAGCGTGTCCTCGAGCTTGAGGAGAAGCTTGAGTCGGTGGAACGGAAGGTGCAGGCCCTCGAGAAGCGGGCCGTCCTGCTCACCGACGAGGTGGCCCGGCTCGAGCAGCTGCGGCGTGAGCTGCGGGCGGAGATCGTTCCATACGTCAGGGGCGGCGCGCTGGTTCGCACCGCCGACCTCCAGTCCCGCCCCCGCCCGGCCCAGTAAGCCGAGCTCGCGCCGCGTACCCGCCGGGTCGGAGGCCGACGAACACAGCGGCCATCTGCGAGGATGACCTGCCTGATGCCGAGCGCAGCGAGTGTCATGAGGACCACCGTACGTCGCCTGGCAGGAACGCTGCTGATCGCGGCGGCAGCTGTCCTCGGTGTGCCCGCTGGGGCCTCCGCGGCGACCGCCCACACGACGCGCGCCTCCTCCGCGGCCGAGCTGCACCTGGTGCTGCCGCTGCGCGCCGACTCCGCCGGACTGCGGCGGTTCGCGAACGCCGTCACCGACCCGAGCTCCCCGGAGTACGGCCGATACGAGTCGGTCAGCTGGCTCGAGCGCCATTTTGGCGCCAGCCGCTCGACGGAGCGACGGGCGATCGCATATCTGCGCGGTGCCGGCGCCACCGATGTCAAGGTGGACAACACGGGCCTGTTGCTGGAGGCGACGGTCCGGGCGGCGACCGCCGAGCGGCTGTTCGGCACCGAGCTTGAGCAGGTGCACAGCACCCGCGCCGGCAACTACGTCCGTCCGGCCGCTGGCACATCACTTCCGTCCGTTCTGCGCGGGCTCGTGACCGGGGTTGTGGGCCTCGACACCCGGCAGGTTGCCGAATCGCCCTCGACCGCCCGCCCGGCGCCGGGCAGCGATGACACCTTCCGGTCGCTGACGGCATCCGTGGGCGAAGCGAATGCGGCCTCGGACGAGCACGTGGATACGGATGAGGGATCCGCGTACACGCCGGTGTCGGGGACGCCGAGCGGCTGTCCGGGTGGACTCGGCACCGGTGGCTTCAGCCCGAGCCAGTACCTGACGGCCTACGGGATCTCGGCGCTTCAGGCCGGCGGCACCCAGGGCCAGAACGAGCGTGTGGCTCTGATCGAGATCGATGGCTTCAAGCAGAGCGACATCAAGACCTTCGCCACCTGTTTCGGCCTGAAGCTGCCGAAGATCGTCGCGTTCCGGACCGGGGCGAATGTCTCCGCCGGAGGCCTCGCCCCGGGCGCTGAGTCGACGCTCGACCTCGAGGTCTTGGCCGCGACCGCTCCCAAGCTGCAGTCGATCGATGTGTATGAGTCCCAGTCGGACGCCGCCGACGTCCTGGAGGCGATGACCGCGCCGCTCGAGAACCCCGGCTACAAGCCACAGGTGATCTCGGCCTCCCTGGGCCTGTGCGAGTCCCAGACCGAGCAGGCGATCGGCCGCTCCGGCGTCGCCGCGGTCGAGTCGGCGCTCGAGACCGCCGCCGCCAGCGGCATCAGCGTCCTGGCGGCCAGCGGCGACAACGGCTCCGCCGATTGCCAGGATGACAACGGCAACCCGATCCCGCAGCTCGCCGTCAACTACCCCGCTTCGTCGATCTGGGTGACCGGCGTCGGCGGGACGAACCTGACGCTGAACGCGACCAACGCGATCGTCTCGCAGTCGGTCTGGAATGACGATGCAGCCGCGCCCGGTAAGTCCGGCGGCGGTGGCTTCAGCGAGCTCTTCAACGCTCCCAGCTACCAGCGGGGGACCGTCGCCGGACCCAGGCGCGAGGTCCCGGACGTGGCGCTGCTGGCCGACATCTCTCCGGGGTATGACGTGTACTGCACGGCTACGCCGGACTGTCTCGGCGGCGGCTTCACTGACCCGTGGCAGCCGTTCGGCGGGACCAGCGCCGCCACCCCGCTGCTCGCTGGCGGCTTCGCGCTTGTCGATCAGCTGCTGCGCCAGCACAAGCTGCAGAGCCTCGGTCTCGCGAACCCCCTGCTGTATGAGCTGGGCAGGGCGGCCACGCCGAATCTGTTCGACGATGTCACCGCGGGGTCCGACGATGTCGGACCGTTCATCCAGGCGAGCGCGCAGCCACTTGGCTGCTGCACGGCGGCCGCCGGCTTCGATGCGGCCTCCGGCTGGGGTGGGGTGAACCTCGCGACCTTCGCAGTGGAGGCACTTGCGCACCAGCCAGCGCTGGTGGACATCTCGATGGCGTTGCCTGGCGACCAGCGCCCGTTGGCCGCGAAGGCGATCAAGACGAACATCACCTGCGACGGCTCCTGCCTGGCCGGCGCGTACGTGGCCGTGTTCTTCGGCAGTCACCGGGAATTCACGGACTACTCCTCGCTAGTAACGCTGCGGCGCAAGGGCACGCGGACGGTCAAGATCTCCTTGACTGCCAAGCAGCGGCTGAAGATTGCGGCCGCGATCGCAGCTGGCACCAAAGTCACCGCCGTCGTCGTCGGGGCGATTGTCGACCCCGCCGGGAACATCGAGCGGTCGACGCCGAAGCGCACACTTCGCGTCACCCGGTAGTTCCGCTGACGTTGCAGGTTAACCCCCTGCAATCCCGCCTGTTGCTTTACGCAGCGGCCCTGATATAGGGTGAGCTTTCCGGCGCGCTTCAGGCCGGGGCGCCCGGGCAAAGTCAATACAGGGGGCATCACCCTCCCCAAACAGGGACCGGCGAGGCCTCGAAAATTGTGCGAGGGGAGTTTTCGTGTTCAAGACACGATCCATGGCATTGAGGGGCCTCATCCTCGGTGCTGTGGCGGCACTGAGTCTGGTCTCGGTGTCGTCCGCGTTTGCGGCGGCGCCGCAAACGCCATACAACGTCCATGTGACGTACTTCGGCAGCACCGTCAGCGGCAGCGCCCCGGCGGCTGTCACTGGCGTGACCGTCAACCTGCTGCGGACCAGCACCAACTATCACGGCGGCGAGACCGTCTGGAACAAGATTGCCAGCGTCACGACGGGCGGGGGGAACTGGAACGCCAGCTTCCCGGCGGGGACGGAGTTCCTGCCCGGTGACCAGATCGAGGTGATCTACGCCGGCATGAGCCTGGCCAATAACGAGCCGCCCGCGGAACCAGCGACACCGCCGGCAACGCCGACGCCGGCCACCCCGGCGCCATCGCCGAGCCAGTTCCTGATCGGTGACGGCCCGGTGCAGAACTCAGACGCCAACAGCTACGACACGAGCGCAGGCTGCACCTCAGGCGACTGCATCATCAAGGCCGTCGTGTCCGATACGAGCTCGCTTCTGGACAGCTTCGTCGTCAACTACGACGGTTCGTCGATCACGTGCAATGCCGGCGTCTCGGAGTGGTGCGACCCCAACGACGGCGAGGACTACTCGACCTCGACCGACTACTACCAGGGGTTCCAGGCCGTGGTTGGCGGCGGTGCCCTCCAGACAGACGGTACGCCGACCGGGCCGCAGACCGACAAGCTGTCGCTCAGTTCGCCCGCGACCAACCAGGAGGGCACCGAACTCACGGCTTACGATCCGATCGACGGTTGGAGTGACGAGTCCAACGACTCCTACGACTACTCGACCAACGTTGAGATCTCGTTCCCGGCGCCGCAGCTGAGTGTCGAGGACCAGCCCCTGTCGAGCGCCCCAGTCTCCGGGCTGACGCCGATCAACTATGACGGTGGGCAGACGGGTCTGGCGAGTTGCACGGCGTTCCTCGTGTTCGACGAGGTCACCTGCAGCAACCTGACACAGGGCAACTACACGCTGTCGGACGGCTCGACAAATGCGACGTTCACGGTGCCCGGGCCGACGGTCCTTGCGGGCCAGGGCAGCGGGGACTATCAGGACATGTTCGTCCCGAGTGAAGGTGGGGCGGCTCTGCCGGGGCTGGCCGCGAACCAGACTGTCACCCTGAAGGAGGGTGGCGACCTGCTGGATACGCTCCAGACCGACAACCTGAAGTTCGCGTCGACGTCGCCGCTTGGCGATCTCGCCAACGGGGCGAATGACACGGTGGCGGGGAACTGTTCGCCGAACCTCGAGGTCGATGGCGACACGAACGTGTTCTGCACATCGGGAACGATCCCGGCGCAGGACGGCGATCTCTCCACGGGCTCAGAGACTCAGGGGGACACCCTGGGCATCGGCTCGACCGAGGTCGAGCTGCCCTCGATCACCGGGTCCGTTGCGAGCATGAACGGTGGCTCGATCTGGACGCCGTTCGCGGTGACGGCAGAGCTGCGCTACCAGGATCCGATCACCGGGTCCGGTGGCGTCGTCGCTGCTGACATGGCCCCGCCGCAGACGGGCCAGAGCCCGATTCCGGCGAGCTCGACAAGCACCGATCCGGTCTCGTTCTCATACGCCACGCTGAACCCGACGACCGGTGCCCTCGGGACCCCCGTCACGCTCGGCAACGTCAACACGGCCGGCGGGCTGAGCCTGCCGCCGACCCTGGCTGAGGGCTGGTACGACTACTCCTACACGATCACCGATTCCAACGGTGATACGGAGGCGTTCAGCTCTGGCACGTTCTACAACCAGGGGGCGACGACCGTCAACCTCGCTGCTCCATCGTGCAAGGCGAAGATCAGCGGCGGCGGCCTGAAGAAGGCGACGGTCGCGTCGAAGAAGAAGAAGAAGAGCAAGAAGGCCAAGAAGTCGAAGACCTCGACGCTGACCTTCACGTGCACCTCCGTCGCCAAGTCGAACGTGGCGCTGTGGGTCGAGAAGAACAACTCCACTGTCGTCGCCGACGGCAGCGCGACCGCCAGCAAGAGCGGCAAGGCCACGATCAAGATGACCGACCTGAAGATCAAGTCAGGTCTGTACAAGCTGATCGAGGTCGTCGACTCCAACGGCTCGTCGAAGGAGACCGATACGACGATCACCCTGAAGTCCTGAAGTAAGGGGTGACTCGGCAGAGGGGCTCGTCGGGCGTCGTTGCCCGGCGGGCCCCGACTGCGTTTAAAGACCGTTCGAATCGGCCTTGAAAAGCCGAAAAAGCGTGTCATAATCTAAGTCAACCTGACTTAGATTTACATACTGAAAGACACGCCCATGCACCCTGATCGCTTTACGATCAAGTCCCAAGAGGCGCTCCAGGCCGCCCAGCGGCTTGCAGAGGAGCGCCACAACCCTCAGACGACCCCCGAGCATCTGCTGGCGGTGCTGCTGGAGCAGCCCGAAGGCATCGTTCTCCCCGTTCTCGTCAAGCTCGGGGTCGACCCGCGCGCCGTCAGCGCGACGCTCAGTCCGGCGCTCGAGCGCCTGCCCCGGATCGCACCCGGGAGTGCCGCCGGTGACACCGGCGGCTCCACCGACCTCGTCGAGGTGTTGCGCCACGCCGAGCAGGAGATGCGCGACCTCGGCGACCAGTACGTCTCCACCGAGCACCTGATCCTCGCCCTCGCGGCCGACAAGGGCACCGCTGGTGACGTGCTGCGCAGCGTCGGCGCGACCCACGACGACCTCCTCAAGGCGCTGGCTGATGTCCGCGGCTCGCATAAGGTCACCGATCAGAGCCCAGAGGAGAAGTTCCTCGCGCTCGAAAAGTACGGCCAGGACCTGACCGAGGCGGCTGCTCAGGGCAAGCTCGACCCCGTGATCGGGCGCGACGAGGAGATCCGCCGCGTCGTGCAGGTGCTGTCGCGGCGCACGAAGAACAACCCGGTCCTGATCGGCGAGCCGGGCGTCGGCAAGACGGCGATCGTCGAGGGGCTCGCCCAGCGGATCGTCGCCGGCGACGTGCCGGAGGGTCTGCGCGACCGACGCCTGATCAGCCTCGATCTGTCGGCGATGGTGGCGGGCTCCAAGTACCGGGGCGAGTTTGAGGACCGGCTCAAGGCCGTGCTCAAGGAGATCGCCGATTCGAAGGGCCAGGTCGTCGTTTTCATCGACGAGCTGCACACGATCGTCGGTGCCGGCGCGGCCGAGGGCGCGATGGACGCCGGCAACATGCTGAAGCCGATGCTCGCCCGCGGAGAGCTGCGCGCGGTCGGCGCCACCACGCTCGACGAGTACCGCAAGCACATCGAGAAGGACCCGGCGCTCGAACGCCGCTTCCAGCCCGTGTTCGTCGGCGAGCCAAGCGTCGAGGACACGATCGCGATCCTGCGCGGCCTCAAGGAGCGCTACCAGCAGCATCACAAGGTCACGATCCAGGACAGCGCCCTCGTGGCCGCGGCGACGCTCAGCCACCGCTACATCGCAGACCGCTTCCTGCCGGACAAGGCGATCGATCTGGTTGACGAGGCGGCGTCGCGGATCCGGATGGAGAACGACTCCAAGCCGACCGAGATCGACGAGGTCGACCGGCACATCATGCAGCTCGAGATCGAACTCGAGTCGCTCAAGGACGACGACGATCCAGGCACGGTCGCCCGTCGCGAGCAGCTCGAGCGGACCCTCGCGGAGGAGCGCGAGCGGTCGAACGGAATGACCGCCGAGTGGCAGCGTGAGAAGGACACCATCGGCGCCGTCGCGGCGCTGCGTGATCAGCTCGATCAGGCACGGACCGACCTCGACCGGGCCCAGCGTGAGGGCGACCTCGGCAAGGCCGCAGAGTTGCGCTACGGGATGATTCCGGACCTCGAGAAGCGACTTGGCGAAGCACAGGACGCTGAGCAGGCGGCAGAGGCGGGAGCGGCCCCCAAGTACCTCAAGGACTACGTCGATGCCGAGGATGTCGCGGAGGTCGTCGCCAAGTGGACCGGCGTGCCGGTGTCACGGCTGATGGAGGGGGAGATCGAGAAGCTCGTGCACATGGAGGATCGCCTGCATCAGCGGGTCGTCGGCCAGGATGAGGCCGTCGAAGCCGTCGCCAGTGCGCTGCGCCGCAGTCGCGCCGGACTGCAGGACCCCGACCGGCCGATCGGCAGCTTCCTGTTCCTCGGTCCGACCGGCGTCGGCAAGACCGAGGTGGCTCGGGCGCTGGCCGAGTTCATGTTCGACACCCAGGAGGCGATGATCCGGATCGACATGTCCGAGTACATGGAGAAGCACTCCGTCGCCCGGCTGGTCGGCGCGCCTCCCGGTTACGTCGGTTACGACGAGGGCGGCCAGCTGACCGAGGCGGTCCGCCGACGCCCGTACAGCGTGGTGCTGCTCGACGAGGTGGAGAAGGCCCATCCGGACGTGTTCAATCTGCTTCTGCAGGTCCTCGATGACGGTCGGCTGACCGACGGCCAGGGCCGCACCGTCAGCTTCAAGAACACGGTTCTGATCATGACCTCGAACCTCGGTGGCGGAGCGCCGAACGCGCGGGCAGCGGCCGAGGCCCACTTCCGGCCCGAGTTCATCAATCGGCTCGATGACATCGTCGAGTTCGAGCCACTGGGTCGCGATCAGATCGACCAGATCGTCGCGCTCCAGGTCGCGCTGGTCGTCAAGCGGGTCCGGGCGCAGCGCGAGATCAACCTCGAGCTGAGCGACGATGCCCGGACGCTGCTGGGGAACCTCGGTTACGACCCGACCTACGGCGCGCGGCCGCTGAAGCGCGTGATCCAGAAACGGCTGGTTGATCCGCTGGCGATGGCGATCCTCGAGGGCAAGTTCGTGCCCGGGGACACGGTTCTGGTCGAGGCGCACGACGGGGACATCGTCCTCGAGCGCTCGGGCGCAGCGGTGGCCGTCTAAGACTCGCGGTTGTGTGGTGGTGGCCCCGTTGGGCCACCACCCGACCGCTCCGGCCTCAGCCGATCTGGATGATCAGACGCGCGACGTGGCCCTTTGGCTTGGCCACGTACTTGGGGTCTGAGTCGAACTGCAGCAGCCACAGGCCCTTCGTGGGCGTGAACGGGAACAGCTTCAGTGGCGAGGTGCGCAGATAGCCGCACTGACCGGTGGTTGTGCCGAGGTCGATCGTCTTCGGCGAGATCCCGCCGCCGCGTACGTAGTGCAGGTAAACCGGGACCTCAGGACCGGTGGGAGCGAAGTCCCACACCTCGAACGGGACCTTCCGCCTGGTCGAGGTGCTCGTGCTGGTGCCGAACAGGGCCCCCGTCGCACGCGTCACCGTGAAATTCACTGCCGGATCTGAGCTGCCATCGCTGACGTCCAGCCGGTCGACGATCTGGGCCTGTCCAGCGCCGAGTCCTCCCGGGTAGAAGGAGGTCTTGAACGCGCCCGACGAGTTCGTCGTGCTGCGACCGAAGTCGACGCCGTCGACCGCCACGTCGTACGGGCTCGAGGCCGTGAAGCCACTGCCTTTGAGCGTGACCGCCTTGCCGACCGCGTAACAGCGGGCGCTCGTTGCGATCCTCGCGCCCGTCGCCGCGGCGTGGGCGGCCCCTGTCCCGGAGGCGCCCGCGACCCCGCCCGCGAGCCCGAGGGCGAGCAGGAACGGAAGCAGTCGTTGAGATTGACGGTCAGACAAGGCGCGCGTCATGGTACAAGTGGCCCCACAGGCAATGGGCCAGTCCCCCACGAGAGAGGAGACCGCAGTGCCGACATACATCATGTTGACGACCCTGAACCCCGAGGGCGTTCAGACGATCAAGAACAACCCGTCGCGGATCAAAGAGGTCAACCGTGAAGTGGAGCAGCTCGGCGCAAAGGTGACCGCGCAGTGGGCGACGCTCGGCCAGTTTGACTTCGTCAACGTCGTCGAGGCGCCGGATGAGAAGACGATGGCGCGGGTCTCGCTCGAGCTCGGCTCGCGTGGTACCGGAACCTACGAGACGCTGACGGCAATCCCGATCGACGACTTCATCGGGTTGATCTGAGCTTGGCCGAACCGTCCGCACCGCGGGTTCTCGTCGTCGGCGCCGGCGCCCGCGAGCATGCGCTCGTCCAGGCGCTGCACCGCTCGCCGCAGCACCCGCGACTGTTCGCCGCCCCCGGCAACCCGGGGATCGCCCAGCTCGCCGAGCTCCACGGGGTGTCGGTCGACGACACCCCGGAGCTGGTGGCGCTGGCCCGCAAGCTGCGCGCCGATCTCGTTGTGATCGGTCCCGAGGCACCACTCGTGGCGGGGCTCGCAGACGCGCTCACCGCCGAGGGGATCGCCTGCTTTGGGCCGCTTCAGGCGGCGGCGGAGCTCGAGGGCTCCAAGGCGTTCTGCAAGGACGTGATGGCCGCGGCGGCCGTCCCGACTGCGGCGCACACGGTTGTGACGACGGTCGAGCAGGGCCTCGAGGCGACCGGCGGGCGCTACCCCGCCGTGATCAAGGCGGACGGCTTGGCGGCCGGCAAGGGCGTCGTCATCGCACCCGACGCGGACGCGGCCCGGGAGGCCCTGAGTGACTTCCTTGTCGATCACAGGTTCGGCACGACCCAGGTTGTCGTCGAGGACTATCTCGTCGGCGAGGAGTGCTCGCTGTTCGCTCTCTGCGACGGTCGCCGCGCGGTCCCGCTCGCCTCAGCTCAGGACTACAAGCGGATCTTCGACGGGGATCTCGGCCCCAACACCGGCGGGATGGGCTCCTACTCGCCGATGCCGGCGATCGGCCAGGCCGAGGCCGAGGAGATCTGCGCCCAGGTCCATCAGCCCGTGGTCGACGAGATGGCGCGGCGCGGGACGCCGTTCGCCGGTCTTCTGTACGCGGGCCTGATGCTCACCGACGACGGTGTCAAGGTGATCGAGTTCAACGCACGCTTCGGTGATCCCGAGACCCAGGCCATCCTGCCGCGGCTGCGCACGGACCTGCTGGCGCTGCTCACCGCCGCCTCAGTGCCCGGTGGACTGGACGGCGTCACGCTCGACTGGGATCCGCGGACCGCTGTCACGGTGGTTCTGGCCAGCGCCGGATATCCGGAGTCCAGCGGGCCGCGCGAGCCGATCAGCGGCCTCGACGTCGTCCCCGACGACGTCCTTGTCACCCATGCCGGGACCGCGCTCGATGGCGGTGGCGGGATCGTCACCGCCGGCGGGCGCGTGCTCAGCGTCACCGCTCTGGGCGACGACGCCAGCGCCGCCCGAGCGGAGGCGTACGCTGCGGTTGACATGATCGACTTCCCTGGCCGGCAGCTGCGACGGGACATTGCGCTCAAGCTCGTTGCACAAGAGGCCCGTTGAGCACCGAGCCCCAGCGGCTGGACGAGCTTCTGTCGGCCGAGCCCGAGGAGGCGTTCGCCGACCTCGACGTCGATGCGCCCCGCGTTGGGATCGTGATGAGCTCGAAGAGTGATCTGCCAACGATGGAGAAGGCCGAGCAGGAACTCGGTGAGCGCGGCATCAGATGCGAGGTGCGGGTGATGTCGGTCCACGACGAGCCGGACAAGGTCAGCGATTACGCGCGCAACGCGCGGATGCGCGGTCTGCGGGTGATCATCGCCGGCTCCTCGCTCGCCGCGGCGCTCCCGGGAATCGTCGCCAGCCACACCGACCTGCCGGTGATCGGGGTGCCGCTCAGCAGTCGCAGCTCCGTCGGGGGCGGCCTCGACGCGCTGCTGTCGATCGTGCAGATGCCGCCGGGGGTTCCGGTCGCGACGGTCGGCATCGACGGTGCTCGGAACGCCGCCGTGCTCGCGGCGCGGATTCTCACCGCCTGAGTGCCGCGAGCAGCTGCCTCCGTCGCTACATTGAGCGCCGTGCGCCGCTTTCAGCTGATCGTCGTGCTCACCGGCCTGTTCGCGTTGGCCAGCGTGCTGCTGCCTGCCATGGCTGCGGCGAACGCGCCAACGGTGACGCTCACCTCCCCGGCGAGCGGCGCCCTGATCACCGGCGGGCAGCCGACGTTCAAGGGCGCGGCGGGCAACGCCGGGACGTATTCGGGTGTTGTCACGGTTTCGGTGTACAAGGGGACGAGCGCGAGTGGCATCGCGGTCCGCCAGATGACGACGCAGGTCTCGGGCGGGACCTACTCCGTGTCGCCCACCATGGCGCTCCCCGATGGCACCTACACGGTCGTCGCGTCCGAGCCCGACAACTCCAACCCGCCCCAATCCGGGACCAGCAGCGCGGTCACCTTCAACATCTACGACGAGACGGCTCAGCTCGTGCTCGACCCGGTGCCCGCGACCGTCACAACGGCGGCGCCGACGCTCAGCGGCAGCGCTCCTGATGGGGTCGGCGACAACTCCCAGGTGTGGCTCGTGATCTACCCGGGTCCCAACTCGGATTCGACCCCGCTCGAGGTCGTGCCCAGTGAGCTCGACAGCGCCGGGGACTTTCAGATCACGGTGGATCCCGGCTTGGCAGACGGCGAATATACGGCAGTCGTTGCCCAGTACGACACGGCCGGGACCGAATATTCGAACGAGGAGACCTTCAACGTCAGCACCGGTTCACCGGCGCTGACGATCACGACGCCCGTCGCCGGCGGTTCGGTTTCCGTGACGGGCCCGCATTTTGCCGGTGCCGCCGGCAACGCCTATGGCGACTCCGCGAACGTCGGCTTGACGCTCTTGAAGGGCTCGTCGGCAAACGGCACGACGGTCGGCACCAAGACGGTCACCCGCAGCGGTGCCACCTGGAGTGAGACCTGGCCAACGAAGCTGGCGCTGGGCACCTACACGCTGGTCGCCACCCAGGAGGGCATCAGCGGCGTCACGACGACCGTCACGCGAACGTTCAAGGTGAGTGGTCCGGCCGCCGTCGGCACGAGCGCGGTGGCGATCTCGAGCAGCGGGCAGATCACCGCTCCGGTCACGTGCCTGGACGCCACGGGCAGCTGCACCGGTGAGGTTCTGATCGACACCTCCAAGAGCATGAGGACCCAGACCGGGGGCCCGTTGGGGCCGCTGCGGCTGCTGTTTCTGCGCTTCACCGTCCCCGCCGGGCAGACGTCGACGCTCACCGCACAGCTCAACTCGCGGATCCTCTCGGCGCTGAACCATGCGGGCAGCGAGCCGCTCGACGTCACCGTCTTCTACAAGCTCGGGTCCACGCTTGAGAAGGCGAACGCGACGACACCGTCGCTGACGGTCGGATGATCGACCGCTACACGCGCTCCGAGTTCGCCGAGCTCTGGTCTGATCACGCCCGCTTCGAGGCGCTACGCCGCGTCGAGGTCGCGGCCTGCGAGGAGATGGACGGCCCGACGCCCGACGATCTCGACGCGATCCGCGCGGCCACCTTCACGGTGCCCGAGATCAACGAGCGCGAGAAGGTCACCGACCACGATGTGGCCGCGTTCGTCGACGTGCTGTCCGAGTCCGCGGGGCCGGCAGGCCGTTGGATCCATTACGGACTGACCTCCTCGGACGTGCTCGACTCGGCCCTGGCGCTGCAGATCCGCTCCGCCGGCGAGCTGATCCTTCCGGATGCGGAGGCGCTCGTGGAGGCGCTCGCCGAGCAGGCACGCGCGCACGTCGAGACGCTCTGCGTCGGCCGCACGCACGGGATTCACGCGGAGCCGACGACCTTCGGGATCAAGCTCGCGGGGTTTGCGTTCGAAGCGCACCGCAACCTCCAGCGCCTGCGCCGCGCCTTCGAACAGGCCAGCGTCGGCGCGCTGTCCGGAGCGGTGGGCACCTATTCGGCCACCTCGCCGGAGTTCGAGCGGCGTGTGCTCGACCGCCTCGGCCTGCCCGCCGAATCGGTCTCGACCCAGGTCGTCCCGCGTGACCGGCACGCCGAGCTGCTGCAGGCGATCGCGATCGCCGGGACCGGCCTCGAGCGGCTGGCGACGGAGATCCGCCACCTGGCGCGGACCGAGGTGTCGGAGGCGCGCGAGCCGTTCCGTGCCGGCCAGAAGGGGTCAAGCGCGATGCCGCACAAGCGCAACCCGATCAAGTCCGAGCAGATCACCGGCCTTGCGCGGGTGCTGCGCGGCAACGCCCAGGCGGCGCTCGAGGACGTCGCGCTGTGGCATGAGCGCGACATCTCGCACTCGAGCGTCGAGCGGATCATCCTGCCGGACTCGACCGCGTTGCTCGATCACATGCAGCGCCGGATGCTTGGCCTCGTCCGTGGCCTGGTGGTCGATCCGCAGCGGATGCGCGAGAACCTCGAGCTGACCTGTGGCGCGCTGTTCAGCCAGCGGCTGCTGCTGGCGCTCGTGCAGACCGGCATGAGCCGCGATGACGCCTACCGAGTCGTCCAGCAGACGGCGCAGCAGGCGCTCGACACACGGGTACAGCTGCAGACGCTGCTGGCCGATGGTGCGGCCGCCGGGCTCGGGCCTGGCGGCATTGACCCGACCGCCGCCGTCGACCTCGAAGCGGTCTTTGATTACGGCCCATACATCCGCTACGCGGCAGAGATCGTCGGCCGTCTCGACGCGATCGTTTGACGCGGGGACCCGTTGCTAGGCTTGCCGCGTGGCCGCCCTGGCAGACCTGCCTCTGATCGCAACCGGCAAGGTCAGGGAGATCTACGAGAAGTCCGCCGACGAACTGCTGCTCGTCGCCTCGGACCGGATCTCGACCTACGACGTCGTGCATCCGACGCCGATCCCCGATAAGGGCGCCGTGCTGACCGGCCTCTCCACGTTCTGGTTCGAGCAGACCAGGCAGATCGTCCCGGGTGACCTCGTGTCCGTCACAGACGGTGTCCCCGATGAGGCGCGAGGCCGGGGGATGGTCGTCAAGCGCTTGACGATGCTGCCCGTTGAATGCGTGGTGCGCGGGTACATCAGTGGCGGCGGTTGGACCGAATACCAATCGACCGGTTCGATCTCCGGGATCGCGCTCCCGTCTGGTCTGCAGGAATCCCAGCGGCTGCCGGAGCCGATTTTCACGCCCTCGACCAAGGCCGAGGTCGGCCACGACGAGGCGATTGACTTCGCCCGCACGATCGAGCTGATCGGTGACCGCGAGCTGGCCGAGCGGATCCGCGACACCGCGATCGCGGTGTACCGACACTGCGCCGAGCACGCTCGCGAGCGCGGCATCATCCTTGCGGACACGAAGTTCGAGTTCGGCCTTGATGCCGCCGGGAACCTCACGCTCGGTGACGAGGTCTGCACCCCCGACTCGTCTCGCTTCTGGCCAGCCGAGAGCTACGAGCAAGGCCGGGGCCAGCTCAGCTTCGACAAGCAGTACGTCCGCGACTGGGCGTCGGCGAGCGGTTGGGATAAGACTCCGCCCGCGCCGGCAATCCCTGACGACGTCATCGCGCGGACTCGCGCGAAGTACGTCGAGGCCTACGAACGGATTACCGAAGAGTCGTTCGACGAATGGCTCGCACGAACCGGAGCGGAGGCTCATTGATGGCGAAGGCGCGTGTCCTGATCCGCCCCAAGGCGGGCATCCTCGACCCCCAGGGCCAAGCCGTTGAGCGGGCACTGCCGGCGCTCGGCTTCAGCGGCGTCTCCGGCGTGCACGTGGGCCGGCTGATCGAGCTCGAGGTCGAGGACCCGAGCCAGCTGCCGGCGATGTGCGAGCGGCTGCTGACCAATCCGCTGATCGAGGACTACGAGATCCAGGCATGAAGTTCGGGATCATCCGGTTCCCCGGCACCTGCGACGACATCGACGCGCAGCTGGCCGCAGCGCGCGTCGGCGAGGCGGTGCTGTTGTGGCACGCGGACCCGGACCTGCACGGAGTCGACGCGGTCGTGGTCCCTGGCGGGTTCTCCTACGGCGATTACCTGCGCGCCGGTGCGATCGCACGGTTCGCACCGGTGATGGAGTCGGTGATCGAGTTCGCGCGTGCCGGTGGGCTCGTGCTCGGAATCTGCAACGGCTTCCAGATCCTCTGCGAGGCAGGCCTGCTGCCGGGGGCGCTGCTCCCGAACACCAGCCTCAAGTTCATCTTCCGCCAGGTCACGCTCGATGTCCTCGATCACGACACGCCGTTCACACGCTCGAGCGCCGCACAGCTGTCGATCCCGGTCAAGCACACGACCGGTCGCTACTACTCGCCCACCCCGGTCCACGCGATCCTCAGGTACGCGCCCGGCGAGAACCCGAACGGCTCCCAGGATGACATCGCCGGGGTTGTCAACGACGCGGGAAACGTGTTCGGGTTGATGCCCCATCCGGAGCACGCCGTCGATCCGCTGACCGGATCGACCGACGGACTCTCGATCTTCCAGTCGATCGCCGCGCAGATCGACTCCACCCCCGCCGCCCTTGTCTAAGCACCGCGAGCTTGGGCTCACTGACCACGAGTACGAGTTGATCCTGAAGGGCCTCGGCCGCGTGCCGGGTGACGTCGAGCTGGCGATGCTCTCGTTGATGTGGTCGGAGCATTGCGCGTATAAGCACTCCAAGAAGTTGCTGCGGAGGTTGCCCACCGACGGCGAGCACGTGCTCGTCGGTCCCGGCGAGAACGCCGGTGCGGTCGACGTGGGTGACGGGTTGGCGGTGGCGTTCAAGGTCGAATCGCACAACCATCCCAGCGCTGTTGAGCCGTTTCAGGGTGCCGCGACGGGAGTTGGCGGGATCCTGCGGGATGTGTTCGCGGTCGGTGCCCGCCCGATCGCGGTGCTCGATTCGTTGCGGTTCGGGGAGGTCGCCGAGTCCGGACGGTCGCGCTACCTGCTCGAGCACGCGGTCGCCGGAATCGGCCATTACGGCAACTCGATCGGCGTCCCGACGGTCGGTGGCGAAATCTATTTCGAGGCCAGCTATGAGCAGAACTGCCTGATCAACGCGATGGCGGTGGGGCTGGCGCCGCACGAGCGGTTGACCTCCAGCGCGGCCGCCGGTGTCGGCAACGTTGTGATTCTGTTCGGAGCGCTGACAGGCCGCGACGGGATCGGTGGCGCCTCCGTGCTCGCGTCCGCTGAACTGGGTGAGGGCGACGACGCCAAGCGCCCGACCGTCCAGATCGGTGACCCGTTCGCGGAGAAGAAGCTGATGGAGTGCAGTCTGGAACTGCTTGACCGCGGCCTGCTGGCATCGCTGCAGGATCTCGGTGCCGCCGGACTGACCTCGTCCGCATCCGAGATGGCCTCGAAGGGTGAGGTCGGGATCGACATCGACGTCGCCGGGGTGCCGCTCCGCGAGCCGGATATGGAGCCGTTCGAGGTGATGGTCTCTGAATCCCAGGAACGGATGCTGTGCGTCGTCGAACCTGAGAAGGTCGGTCAGGTGCTGGCCGTCTGCGAGTACTGGGAGACGCTCGCGACACCGATCGGCACGATCACCGACACGGGGCTGTTCCGCATCTTCCGCGGCCAGGAGCTGATCGGCGAGCTGCCGGTCCCGCTGCTGGTCGATGACTGTCCGCTCTACGACCTCGCCCCCGAAGCACCGAGCGAGCCGCTCTACCCCGGCGCTCCCGCCGTCCTCGACCGCTCCGCAAGCGCAACCGACGCGCTGCTCGCCCTGCTCGGCAGCGCCAACATCGCCTCGCGCCGCGCGGTGTTTGAGCAGTACGACCCGGTTGTGCAGTCGCGGACCGTTCGCCGGCCCGAGCAGGCGGATGCCGCGGTTCTGGCGCTGCCCAACGGGGCAGCGATCGGGATTGCGATCGATGGCAATGGCCGGCGCGTCGCCGTCAATCCCCGTGCCGGGGCGTTCGAGGTCGTGCTCGAGTGCGCCGCCAACCTCGCGTGTGTCGGTGCTGAGCCGCTCGGCCTGACCAACTGCCTGAACTTCGGCAATCCGGAGAAGCCGCACGTCGCCTGGCAGCTGACCGAGGCTGTCCAGGGGCTGGCGGAGGCGTGCGAGGCGCTGAACGTGCCGGTCGTGGGCGGCAACGTTTCGCTCTACAACGAGTCGCCCGATGGCCCGATCCTCCCGACGCCGGTGATCGGCATGGTCGGCAGGCTGCCGGACGCGGCGGTTGCCGGACGTCTCGGATTCGCCGACGAGGGCGATGTGATCGGCCTGATCGGCCCGTTTCATCCGAGCCGCGACGGATCGGAGATCGCGAAGCTGCAGGGCAGCGCCCCCGTTGGGGCACTGCCCGTCAAGGACCTCGCCGCGATCCGCGAGGCGCTTGCGACGATCAGGATGGGTGTGCGGTCCGGAGCGCTGCACAGTGCCCATGACATCGCCGAGGGCGGGATCGCGACGGCGCTGGCAGAGTGCGCGCTCGCCGGCGGCGTGGGGGCACGCGTCAGGCTCCCAGGCGGGCTTGATCCGTTCGGCGAGGATCTCGGCACCGGATTCATCGTGTCCGGGACCACGGAGGCGTTGGACGGCCTCGGGGCGACGGTGCTCGGTGTCGTCGGCGGTTCAGCGCTCGTCATCGAGGGGCTGCTGGAGACTGAGGTCGACGCGCTGGCCGGGGTCCACGCCGGTGGCCTCCGCGACCTGCTCTAACCTGAGTGAGGTCAGGATGCACGCCATCGACGACTATCGCGACGGACCGCGCGACGAGTGCGGGGTATTCGGCATCTATGCCGCCGATGCGCCCGAGCTCGATGTTGCCCGGCTGACGTACTTCGCGCTGTACGCGCTGCAGCATCGCGGCCAGGAATCGGCCGGGATCGCGACCGCGCCCGAGGGTGGCGGGATCCTGGCGATCCGGGAGCAGGGCCTCGTCTCGCAGGTGTTCGACGAGCACATGCTGCGCTCGCTCGTCGGCGACCTCGCGATCGGCCATGTCCGCTACTCGACGACCGGCTCCTCACAGTGGGAGAACACGCAGCCGATCGTGCGTGACGACCACCGGGCGCTGGCGCTGGCCCACAACGGCAATCTGATCAACGCGGTCGAGCTCCACACGGAGCTGCGCGGACGGGATGTCCCGTTCCGCTCGACCTCTGACTCCGAGATCATCGCGGCGC
This sequence comes from uncultured Conexibacteraceae bacterium, assembly GCA_963778315.1. Lineage (GTDB taxonomy): Bacteria > Actinomycetota > Thermoleophilia > Solirubrobacterales > Solirubrobacteraceae > Palsa-465. Next base: position 132,198 of record CAVZTZ010000004.1, read on the forward strand.
TGCTCGCCACCGAACGTGCCGACCAGATCGAGGATGCGGTGGCTGCCGTGCTGCCGCGGTTGCGCGGGGCGTTCTCGACCGTCGTGATGACCGATCGCAAGGTCGTCGCCTTCCGCGACCCCCAGGGTCTGCGACCGCTGTCGATCGGCGTGATCGAGTCCGAGGGCGGCGGTCCGGTCTACTGCGTCGCCTCCGAGAGCTGCGCGCTTGACCTGATCGGCGCGACGTTCGTGCGTGACGTGGAGCCGGGCGAGGTCGTCACGCTCAGCCGTGACGGACTGGAGTCGCGGATGGTGGCAGGCGGCCAGCGGCGTGCGTTCTGCCTGTTTGAGTACATCTACTTCGCGCGACCGGATTCGCGGATGGGCGGCACGCGCCTGCAGGTCTCGCGCGCGAAGATGGGCGAGAACCTCTGGCGCGAGGCTCCAGTCGACGCGGACCTCGTGATCCCGATCCCGGACTCCGGCAACGCGGCGGCGCGCGGCCTGGCGCGAGCCGCCGGGATCCCGCAGGACGACGGCTTCATCAAGAACCGCTACGTCGCACGGACCTTCATCCAGCCGGGGCAGCAGCTGCGCAAGCACGGCCTGCGGCTGAAGTTCAACCCGCTGCCCGAGGTCGTGGCCGGCAAGCGCCTGATCGTCGTCGACGACTCGATCGTGCGCGGCAACACGATGCCGCAGATCGTGCAGATGCTCCGCGAGGCCGGTGCCAAGGAGATTCATCTGCGGATCTCCTCACCGCCGATCAAGAACCCGTGCCACTACGGGATCGACATGTCCTCGCGTGAGGAGATGGTCGCCCACGAGCGCTCGGTCGACGAGATCGCGCAGCTGCTCGGCGCCGACTCGCTGCATTACCTGACGCTCGAGGGTGTCTATGACGCGATCGGCGGCGAGGCGGAGTCGCACTGCGACGCCTGCTTCAGCGGGAACTACCCGCTCGAAGGCACCGAGGACGCGCTCGGCAAGGACGCGCTCGAGCGGCCGCTGCCACTGGTCGGCTCGCGACTGCCGTGACGGGCGCGCGGTGAAGATCGGGGTACTCGCCTCGGGCGAGGGCACGAACCTGCAGGCTCTGATCGAACGGGTCCATGATCAGGAGGGGATCACGATTGCCGCCGTCGGGTCCGACAAGCCGGGCGCGCGGGCCTTGGAGCGCGCCGAGGCCGCCGGCATCCCGACCGGCACCTTTCCCGCATCCGCCTACCCGGGGGGCCGCCAGGAACGGGACGCGGTGCTCGCCGCCTGGCTGCGCGATCACGGTGTCGAGCTGGTGGTGCTCGCCGGGTACATGCAGCTCGTCGGAGCGGAGTTCCTCGACGCGTTCCCCGACCGCGTGATCAACGTGCACCCGGCCCTACTCCCGGCGTTCCCCGGCCTCGACGCGGTCGGACAGGCACTCGCCTACGGCGTCAAGGTCTTCGGCGTCACGGTGCACTTCGTCGACAGCGGCGTCGACAGTGGCCGCGTGATCCTCCAGCGTGCGGTCGACCTACCTGGAGCCCGTGTTCCGTCGGACGTCTTTGCCGAGCTGCGACCGATCGAGCATGAGCTGCTGCCTGAAGCCGTGAGGCTGTTCGCGACCGGCAGGGTGAAGGTCGACAGCTCACATCCGCGGCGCGTCGCGATAACTTGACTCGGACTTTATTAGTGACACAGAGTCACTGACTGTCTCCCCGTAATACTGAAAACCAGTAAATAGTGACTTCAGGCGGAAGTGCGAGCCATTGTCCCATTTCTGTCAGCTGGCGGACGCATCTGATATCGCAGCTTTACGCCCAACCGGCGTTTTTGGGACAACCGGTGTGTATTTTGGTCTAAGAAACCGCTGGCAGGGAAGAGTGAAAAAGGCGGATTCATCGGCTCGGTAGCCCGAGCCGTAAAAACACATATTTTTCTAGGTGGAGGTTGGGTATGAGTCGTCCACGCTTGGTAGGAGCCGTGGTGGCGGTCGTTGTGGGCGCCCTCCTGGCCGTCTCACTTGCCCAAGCCGCGCCGTCGAGCAGCGTCGCCGCTGCTGACACCGGCACCACAACGTCGAGCACAACCGCAACGACCACAACGACGCCGAACGCGCCGCCGCCCGGAAGTGCGAGCGCGCTGTTCGGGTGCCGTGCCGGCGTGGTGCCGCTCTATCTCGGGAGCGCCACGACGCCGCTGATCGACGTTGGTTCCGCCAACGAGGCGACGAGCCCCTGCTACAACGCCAGCTCCACCGTCGGCACCGTGCCGCTGCAGCTGGATGAGCTCAACCTCAACCTCGGTACCGTCGGCCCGGCCTCCGCGTACACGTACGAGGACGGCGCCGCCGGCAGTGCCACCCAACCGGGCGTCGCCGCGGTCGCCAACATCCAGGCGGTCAATCTCAATCTCGGTTCCGGCGTCACGACGATCGTCGGACCGGTCCAGGCCGACGCCGCGATCGAATGCCAGGACAACAAGCCGGTGATCTTCGGCCAGTCCACCCTCAAGGTCGTCTACTACAACGGCCAGAAGACGGTGCTGCCGCCGGGATCGATCGACTACAAGATCAACGTCGGCGCGGGCATCTACATCGAGTTCGACCAGCAGATCAAGACCGCGACCTCAATCGAGGAGAACACGATCGTGATCCACCTGGCCGACGGGCTCGAGGTGATTGTCGGTCAGGCCTACGCACAGATGGCGAACGCGAACTCGTGTGCGAACACGGAGCCGACGAGCACGACCACCACCTCGACGACCACCAGCAGCAGCGGCTCGGCCGAGCCCAACCTGAACGAGTGCCCGAGTGGCACCGTGCTCGATATCCCGATCGGTGAATGCGTCATCTACGGCCCCGGTGGCCAGATCATCGTCGTCTCGAAGCCGTTCCACGGCCCGACCGGCGGTGTCGTGCTGACGATCGGTGAGGCGATCAAGAAGTACGGCACGGATCCATGCTTGCGGGAATCGGGTCTCCAGAATTGGGTGCTCGTCGCAACCGCACGCGGCAACCGCGTCTCCGGCACGCCCTACAGCGATCGGATCCTGGCGCTCGGTGGATACGAGCGGGTCGCCGGCCTTGGCGGCAACGACTGCATCTGGGGCAAGGGCGGCAACCAGACCATCTTCGATGGCAATGGCAAGGACCGGATCTACGTCGGCCGCGGTCACAACCGAGTTGGTGTCGGCAACGGCAACAACTGGATCGACGGCAGCTACATCGAGGGCGCGAACGGCACCGACTGGATCACCGATGGCAACGGCAACAACACGATCTGGGGCGGCAAGCTCGCCTCGCGACTCGATGACGGTCTTGGCCATGATCAGGTTCACGCCGGGCCGAAGGCCGACCGGATCTACATTGCCGGCGGCGACGCCAAGGTGCAGTGCGGTACCGGCAAGGACGTGCTGTACGCACGCAGCCGGACCGCCGCGTACGGCCTCAAGCACGGCTGCGAAAGCGTTCACTATCTGCGGGCCAAGGTCTAGGGTCTTGGCCAAATCAATGAGGAGGCAGGGATGAAGAGGCGAAAGCTATGGACGGCGGTGGCCCTGATGGCTGCAATCGCCGGAGTGGCACTGGGTGCCCAGTGGAGCTCAGGGAACTCGGACGTGGCGACTGCCGCCCCGAGCCCAAACGCAGTGACCGACGCAAGCCAGATCTTTGGCTGCCGCGCGAGCGTCGCGCGCGTCGACATCGAAACGCTGACGATCGAGCCCGCGGTGGCCAACACCGGGACGGTACCGTGCAAAGACGATCAGACGCTGCTGCAGAAGGTCGCGGTCCCGAGCAGCGCCGAGGATCTGGTCACGGTCGGGCCGGCGGGAGCGTTCACGTACGAGACCGGATCGCTGGGCGATGCGCCCGGCGCGACTGCGGTCACAGCCGTCGATGCCGTCTCGATCCCGTCGATCGGTCTGACGATCGTCGGCCCGATCCAGGCGCAGGCGTCCTATGAGTGCGAGGGCACAACCCTCGTGGAGAACGGCAGCTCGGATCTGTCAGTGATCGACCTTGACGGCAAGGAGATCGACCTCGCGTCGTCGTCTTCGCCGACCGCCCCGATCACGATTCCGGGTCTCGCGACGATCACCTTCAACCAGGAGATCAAGACCAACACATCCCTGACCGAGCGGATCCTCGATGTCCAGTTGCTGACGGGCATCGACATCGTCGTCGGTGAGGCCACGGTGACGCTGCCGGTCGGCGACCCGTGCAGTGGCAACGTAACGCCGACCACGACCACCGCGACGGACACGATCACGACGCCGGCAACGACGACGACGGTCACGACACCGGGCGGCACAACAACGGTTGTGACGACGCCGGGGACGAGCACCACCACCACGAAGACGATCACCACCCCCGGCACCGGCACCGGCTACGCGATCGCGGTCGGATCGACACCGACCAACCTCGAGGCGTGCGCACCTGGCTCGCAGCTGGATCCGGCGACAGGTGACTGCGTGATCTTCCTCGCGGGCGGCGGCACGATCTACGTGTCGAAGCCGTTCAAGGGTCCGAGCGGCGGTACCGTCGAGACGATCCCCGAAGCGGAATCTCAGTACGGGGTCGACCCGTGCCTGACCGAGGCCGGACTGCAGGATTGGGTGCTTGTCGCCACCGCCCGCGGTGGCAGGGTCAAGGGCACGCCCTACAGCGACCGGATCCTCGCGATGGGTGCCTACGAGCGTGTCGCCGGCCTTGCCGGGAACGACTGCATCTGGGGCAAGGGCGGGAATCAGACGCTGTTTGATGGCAACGGTAAGGACCGCACCTACGTCGGTACCGGTCACAACCGTGTCGGCATCGGTAACGGCAATAACTACATCAACGCCCGTTACATCTCGGGTGCTGTCGGAACCGACTGGCTCACCGACGGTAACGGCGACAACACGATCTACGGTGGCAAGAACGCGACCCGGATCGACGATGGCCTCGGCCACGACAAGGTCTACGGCGGCGCCAAGGGCGACCGGATCTATATCGCCAGCGGCGATGCGAAGGTCTGGTGCGGCAACGGCAAGGACACGCTGTTCGCACGTGGCTCGACCGCCCTGTTCGGGCAGAAGCACAGCTGCGAGAAGATCCATTTCCTGAAGTCGAAGTAGGTTGAGGTCCGGGTGGCGCGGCCTGCGGGCCGCCCACCCGGAACCAACCTCCCCTTCGGGCGGCGCTGACGGTAGAGTCGCGCTGGATGGCACAGGAGTTGAGCTCCGAGCAGGGTCTGACGGCAAGCGCCCCCGGCGAGGTTCAGATCGGGCGGGCCCTGCTGTCGGTCTCCGACAAGACCGGGATCATCGATTTCGCACGTGGGCTCGAGGAGCTCGGGATCGAGATCGTCTCGACCGGCGGAACCGCAGCCGCGCTGAGCGAGGCCGGGATCCAGGTCCGGACGATCACCGACCTGACGGGCTTCCCGGAGATCATGGACGGACGGGTCAAGACGCTGCACCCGAAGCTGTACGCGTCGCTGTTGGCGGTGCGGTCCAACCCCGATCACGTGAGCGCCGCCGTGGAGCACGATGTCGAGCCCGTTGATCTCGTCTGCGTGAACCTGTACCCGTTCGAGCGGACCGCCGCGCGGCGTGGGGTCGAGGACGCGGAGGTGATTGAGAACATCGACATCGGCGGCCCGACGATGGTTCGGGCGTCGGCGAAGAACTACGCGTTCACGGCGCCCGTCGTCAGCCCCGAGAGCTACGACGCGGTCCTCGCCGAGCTGCGTGCCGATGCACGCCGGCTGTCGCTGGCGACGCGCGAGTCACTTGCCGCGGAGGCGTTCGCCTACATCGCCCGCTACGACACGGCCATCGCCCGCTGGTTCCAGGAGAAGCACGAGACGTTCCCACCGCTGATGGTCCGTGCCTATGAGCGCGTCCTGGAGCTGCCGTATGGCGAGAATCCGCATCAACGCGCTGCCTACTACGAGCAGGTCGGGGCCCGTACGCATCTGCTGTCGATGGTCGGGCAGATCAGCGGCAAGGAGTTGTCGTTCAACAACCTTCTCGACCTCGACTCGGCGCGCTGGCTGCTGGACGAGTTCCTGGTCCCGGCCTGCGTGATCGTCAAGCACAACAACCCCTGTGGCGTCGGGGTCGGCGGAACCGGCGTTGAGGCATACCACCGGGCATTCGAATGCGATCCGACCTCGGCGTTCGGCGGCGTGGTCTGTCTGAACCGTCGGGTGGACAAGCAGCTTGCCGAGGCGCTCGTCGGCCAGTTCATCGAGGTTCTGTTCGCCCGCGGATATGACGATGACGCGCTCGACGTGCTCGCCTCGAAGCCGAACATGCGGATCCTCGACGACCAGGAGACCCGGCAGGCCTCCCGGCTCGAGCCGGTCTACCGGCAGGTCCAGGGCGGTCTGCTCGTCCAGGACCGCGACGCGGATCTTGAGGAGCGAGCCGACATGGAGGTTGTCTCCGAACGCCGACCGACCGAACCCGAGTGGCAGGCGATGGCGTTCGCCTGGAAGGTCTGCAAGCACGTCCGCTCCAACGCGATCGTGATCGCCTCCGATGAGGCGACGATCGGGATCGGCGCCGGCCAGATGAGCCGCGTCGACGCCGTCAAGCTGGCGCTTGAGAAGGCTCAGTCGCCGCTGTCAGGTTCGGTGATGGCCTCCGACGCGTACTTCCCGTTCCCGGACGGCCCCGAGTTGGCGATCCAGGCGGGCATTACCGCGATCATCCAGCCGGGCGGCTCTGTACGCGACCCGACCGTCGTCGAAGCGATCGATAAAGCCGGGGTGGCGATGGTCTTCACTGGCCGCCGCCACTTCCGGCACTAGTTGATCGTGTCGATCAACCGCCTGGGCGGCGACCCTCCGTCCCCGTTTGAGGAGCGGTACGGCTTCAGTCGGATCGTCGAGGCGGGTCCGTTCGTGCTGATCGGCGGCACCACCTCCGTCGACCAGCATGGCTGTGTGATCGGCGACACGCCACGCGAGCAGACGGTTGAGATTCTCCGCAAGCTGATCGGGTATCTCGAGCGGACCGGGTGCGCCGTCGCCGACGCGGTGTCGGCGCGCGTGTACGTCACCGACATCTCCCGCGCTGACGAGGTCGGGCTCGTCTTCGGTGACCTGTTCGGCGCCATTCGCCCGCTGATGACGATGGTCGAGGTCTCCGGTCTGATCGATCCGCGCATGCTCGTCGAGATCGAGCTGGTCGCCTACCGCGCGAGTTAGGTCGTCGTGCGTCGCGCGTCCGTGGCGGTGAGCGTCGTGAGGTCCCGTGCCACGGCGTCGATGCCGGCGATCTCATAGATCGCCCGCTGACGCCCGGCGCCGCCGCCATCGCGCACGAGCGCCGGCAACCGGCTGAGCTCCTCACCGCAGTCGAGATCCTCGGCATACGGTGCGACGCGTTCAAGCGCGCGGTCGAGAAGATCGGAGACGGGATGTAATGCGCCGTCCGGACCGGGCAGGTCCGCGAACACGCCGAACCGCGCCGCCCGGAACATGCCCTCGTCGATCAGGTCACTCGACAGCTCCTCATTTGGGGCCTCGTCCGCGGCCGCCCGCGCCAGCGCGTGGACGAGAGCGACGAGCGCACCGAGATCATCGAGCGACGCCTGGGCATCAAGTGCACGGACCTCGACCGTTCCGAGCCGCGGGTGCGGGCGGAGCTTCCACCAGAACCACGTGTAGTCGGGTACATCCGCTGCTCTCCCGAGCACTGCGGACATCTCGCAGAAGTCGCTGAAGTCGTGCAACGCTCGGGGGACCCCGGAGCGGGGCCAGCTGCGACTGGTGATCTCACGCGCCGATGCGAGCCCCGTGTCGCGGCCGTGCCTGAACGGCGAGTTTGCGGCGAGCGCATGCAGCAGGGGGAGTTCGCGCCTGAGTCCGTTGAACGCCCTGATCGCGGTGTCCGGATCGGGCATGCCGACATGAACGTGTAACCCGGAGACCGGTGTGGCCACAGCGTCGCCGAGCAGATACGAGATCTGCTCGTAGCGCTCCTTGTCGGAGATCTGCGCCTCGGACTCCGTCGCTGTCGGATGCGTTCCGGCGCCGAGCAATCCCGCACCTGTTGCGAGCACCGCAGCGCGCCGATCAGCAAGTTGACGGACGACCGCCTTGACGCTCGAGCAGACGTCGCTGATCAGCTCGATCATCGCGGCGTGCAACTCGCGCTCGACGCCCGTGAGCTCCGGATCCACCCGTTCCATGACCGCCCGCGAGCTGTTGGCGAGCCGTCCCGTCACCGGGTCGACGAGGAACAGCTCCTCCTCGGCCCCAACCGAAAACGGCGCGCCCTTTCCAAACGAGTGATCGTGAAGGGCGTTCTCCGTCAGACTTGATTTCTGCCCGCACCGCGGTCGCCCTAATCGCGAATACCGGGCGGATGCGATCATTCACTCCCCGCCGCCGTAGCTCAGTTGGTAGAGCAGCGGACTTTTAATCCGACGCGCGCAGGTTCGAGTCCTGCCGGCGGCACTGCATGCAGAAGCACCTGGGCCCGGTCTCGGTAGCAACTGCCGCGAAAAGACTGCCCGCGCACCATCCAGAACTGTTAGCGTTCAGTTACGACCGAGGGCTAACGCACGAAGGAGTCTGATGAATCTGTACGCAATCATCCGCCGGGAGGGCTGGGCGACCCCAGGCGATCTGGAGCAAGCGGCAGCTCGCTCAACGACTGTTGGTGACGAGGAGATGTCCTCTGACATCCGCTGGATCCGCTCGTACGTGCTCGGGGAGGAGTCGGGGCAGCTCGGGACGGTGTGCATCTATGAGGCATCGAGCCCGGAGAAGATCCGCGAGCACGCATCCCGCGCTGACCTCCCCGTCACCGAGATCATCGCCATCGCTGACACAGTGATCGTGCGGCCAGACCCGGCGCCCGTCACGTAGGTGGCGCGCTTACAGTGAGGGTATGCGCGGCTGGCGGATCTGGTTGGACCCGCCGCGGGTCGCATTCCTCACCGGCCTGATCTTCGTTCCCGCCGGGCTTGTGAAGTTCGTCTTCTACCACTGGGAACTGCACGCGTTCCGTGACTTCGGGATTCCGGCACCGACCGTGATGGAGCCACTCGTCGGGGCGCTTGAGACGCTTGGAGGGGTGCTCCTCATGCGCTATGTGCTGGTGAAGCCGACGGCCCTCGTGCTGGCCGTGATCATGCTGGTGGCCTTTGTCTCCGGCGGCATCATCCATGCATCACCGATTCCGAGCGACACGCTGGCGCCGGTTCTGCTGGTGGCGATGATCTATCTGCTGCGCCGTGGGCCCGTAGGGGCGCCGGCCGTGGTCGCTCGGTGTGGTCCGCCGTAGGCATACGATCTGCATCGTGGGCTCTCTGAATAACAGCGACGCCGAGATCCTCGACGACCCGCGGCCCGGCGAGCGGTCCGGGGCCGCACGTGCCGAGTCGATCTGATGGCCGGTCGAGCGCTCTTCGCTGCTGTCGTCCTGGCGCTGAGCTCCACACTCGCCGGATGCGGAGGCTCGGCTCCACAGCACCAGACAGCCGCGGCGTCGAGTCAGTTCACGAACGCGTTGAGGTTCGCCCGCTGCATGCGCGCCCACGGTGAGCCGGCGTTTCCGGATCCCCATGATCCTGGTGGCTTCTCGACGCGGGCGATCGCGGCCCTGAACACCTCGGCGCCGGCGTTCGTATCGGCCACCGCGACCTGCGACCGGCTGTTGCCCAACCAGGGCCAGCCGACCGCGGCGGAGATCCAGGCGGACCTGGCGAACGGACTCAGATTCGCCCGATGCATGCGGAGCCACCGCGTCAACTTCCCCGATCCCGGACTGGTCGGCGACCACATCACGATCGATCTCGGAGATGTCGACACCAGCTCGCCCCAGTACCTCCGCGCGGAACGGCTGTGCGGGACCGCCTCCAACGCCTGAGCCGAGTGCGCCGGCAGCCGCGTTGGGCTGCCACTCCCTAGTCGCGGAGAATCGGCACGCTGTCGCCGAGCGCTCGTCCGACGAGCGAGCCACGTGTCACGGCACTTGAGCCGAAGCGATCCTTGAGCTGATCGACCGCGGCGTCGAGCTCGGCGCGGTGATCAAACGGCAGGACCAGCTGCACGCCCGCCGGATCACAGAGGTTTGTCAGCGCAATGCCGATCAGCGTCAGACCCCGCTCTCTGATCAGGTCCTGCTGCGCCTCGAGCAGCTCCGTCGCCACCTGGACGATGCTCACTGTGTCGGCGGTGGGGAATGCCAGAGTCCGCGACCGGGTCGCCCGCTCGTAGTCGGCGAACCGCAACCGCAGGACGACGGTACGGCAGACACGGTTCGATGCGCGCAGCCGCCGCGTGACCCGGTCGACGAGGCCGAGCAGGAAGGCGATGATCTCATCGGGCGGCCGGGGGCGTGAGCCAAGCGCACGCTGGGCGCCGATTGATCTCCGTCGCTGGCCGGATCGCACCCGTCGCGGATCCCGGTTATGCGCGAGCGCGTGAAGGTGCCGGCCCTGCCCCCGACCGAGCAGCTCCACCAGCACCGCCTCATCGAGCGCGGCGACATCTGCCACGAGCCGCAGCCCCACCCGGTGGAGTTTCTCGGCCGTCTTCGGTCCGACGCCCCACAATCGCTCGATCGGCAGCGGGTGCAGGAACGCCAACTCCTCTGCCGGCTCCACCACCAGCAAACCGTCCGGCTTGGCGACTCCGCTTGCCACCTTGGCGAGGAACTTGGTGCGGGCCACTCCGACCGTGATCGGCAGTCCCACCTCCGATCGGACGCGCGCACGGAGCTTGATCGCGATCTCCCGCGGCGTCCCTGAGATGTGCTCGAGGCCACGGGCGTCGAGGAACGCCTCGTCGATCGAGATCCCCTCCACGTCGGGAGCGGTGTCGCGGAAGATCGTGAACACCGCCCGACTCGCCTCGATGTACGCCGAGAACCGTGGCGGCACCGTGATCAGCTCCGGACACAGTGCTCGAGCGCGACGCCCGCCCATCGCGCTTCCCACACCGAAGCGCTTCGCCTCGTAGCTGGCCGCCAGCACGACGCCACCGCCGACGACGACGGGGCGGCCGCGGAGCCGCGGGTTGTCGCGCTGCTCAACCGATGCGTAGAACGAATCGAGATCAGCGTGAAGGATGGTCGCCCGATCCGACACGAACACATGTTCGCATGAGACGAGGATGGACACGCTGTCCTACATCCAATGTACACCCGCCGAGAGTTGTTCATGAGGCCGTGATTCGTGCCGCATAATCGCCCGCCGCAAGGTGAAAGCAGCGTTTCGAGGAGGGCGCATGGCTGATTACGTCGTGGACATCGAGGACCTGAACGGAGACCAGGTCGCGCTCGCCGGCGGCAAGGGCGCGTCACTCGGTGAGCTTTCACGGATCGACGGCATCCGGGTCCCGTCGGGGTTCTGCGTGACGACGGCCGCGTTCGCGGCGGTTGTGACTGAGGCGCCCGCAATCCAGGCGCGGCTCGAACGGCTGGCCCAGCTCTCCGATGACGACGCCGACGCGATCCGGACCGGTGGGGCAGAACTGCGACGGATCATCGTTGAGGATCTCGCCCTCCCCGCAGAGGTCACGTCCGCAATCGTCGGTGCGCTCGCCCGGCACGGCCGGCAGACCGCCTACGCCGTACGGTCGAGCGCCACCGCCGAGGATCTGCCGTCCGCGTCGTTCGCCGGTCAGCACGACAGCTACCTCGACGTCGTCGGTCCGCTTGCGGTGATCGAGCACGTGCGCCGCTGTTGGGCCTCGCTGTTCACGGAGCGCGCGATCGCCTACCGGCAGGCGGCGGCCATCGACCACCGCGACGTGCAGATGGCGGTCATCGTGCAGCAGATGGTCCCCGCCGCGACGGCCGGCGTGTTGTTCACCGCGGACCCGATGACGTCGAACCGCAGGCTCACGGTGATTGAGGCGGTCGTGGGCCTCGGTGAAGCCCTCGTGTCAGGGCGTGCCAAGCCGGATACCTACGTCGTCCGTGACGGCGATGTGATCGCGCAGACGATCGCCTCAGAGCGACCAATGCTCACCACGACCGAGACCAACCAGCTCGAGCACATCGGCCGACGGATCGAGGCGCACTTCGGTCGCCCCCAGGACATCGAGTGGTGCTTGACCACAACGGGCTTCCAGATCGTTCAAAGCCGGCCGATCACGACGTTGTTCCCGATTCCGGCGGCCACCGACGACGTCAACCACGTCTACGTGTCCGTCGGCCACCAGCAGATGATGACCGACGCGATGAAGCCGCTCGGCCTGTCCGTGTGGCAGTTGACCACCGTGCGCCCGATGGCCGAAGCGGGCGGGAGGTTGTTCGTCGACGTCACGCGGATGCTCGGATCGCCGAAGATGCGTGCCGCCCTGATGAACAGCCTCGGTGGCTCCGATCCGTTGATCGGCACCGCGCTACAGACGCTCCTTGACCGGGGCGATTTCATCCCGCCGGTCCCAGATGGCGAGCTCGAGCCCCCGGCGGTGCTCGCTCCGTTCGTTCCGCTTGACGCCGATCCGGCGCTCCCAGCGCGACTGGTCGCCAGCAGCGAGGACTCGATTGCTGCTCTGACGCGCGACATCCACACGCACACGGGGCCGGAGCTGATCGCGTTTATCGAGGCCGACATCAAGGAGTTGCAGCGAACCCTGTTTGACCCGCGCGGGCTGCAGGTGATCCGGACTGCCGCGGACGCCAGCCGCTGGCTCAGCGAGCACCTCGCAGAATGGCTTGGCGAGAAGGACGCGGTCGACACGCTGACGCAGTCGGTTCCCGGCAACGTCACGTCCGAGATGGGTCTGGCGCTGCTCGACGTCGCAGACGTGATCCGGCCCCATCCTGAGGTGGTGGCCTTCCTACGGGACGCCGACGCAGACAGCTTCATGGCCGAGTTGCCCGCCCAACGGGGCGGGCAGCAAGCTCACGATGCGATCGAGGCATTCCTCGAGAAGTACGGGATGCGCTGTGTCGGGGAGTTCGACATCACGCGGACACGCTGGAGTGAGTGGCCAGCCGCGGTGCTGCCGATGATCCTCGCCAACGTCGCGCAGTTCGAGACCGGCGAGGCGCAGCGGCGGTTCGAGCATGGACGCCAGCGGGCGGCCGCCAAGGAGGACGAGCTCATCACCCGCCTCAGGGCGCTGCCGGACGGTGCGCAGAAGGCTGAGGAGACGAAGCGGATGATCGATCGGGTTCGGACCTTCTCGGGCTACCGGGAGTACCCGAAGTACGGGATGGTCAGCCGCTATGCCATCTACAAGCAGGCGCTGCTGGCCGAGGCTGGGCGGCTCACCCAGGCGCGCGTGCTGGCCGACCCGACGGACATCTCGTATCTCAGACTTGAGGAGATCCGGGACCTCGTCCGCACGCATCCGCTGGACCACGAGCTGCTCGCGCAGCGCAGGGCGGCCTTCCGGTCCTACCGGTCGCTGACCCCGCCGCGGGTCCTCACCTCGGAGGGCGAGGCCGTGGTGGGGACCTACGGACGCGACGATCTGCCGGACAAATCGCTCGCCGGATTGGCGGTGTCGGCCGGCGCCGTCGAAGGCCGGGCTCGCGTTGTTCTTGACATCGCGGACGCCGAACTTGAGGCTGGTGACATCCTCGTCACCACCTACACCGACCCGAGCTGGACCCCGTTGTTCGTGGCGGTCGCAGCGCTTGTGACCGAGGTCGGCGGCCTGATGACCCACGGGGCGGTGATCGCCCGGGAGTACGGCCTACCCGCGGTCGTCGGGGTCGAGCACGCCACGCGGCTGATCCGCGACGGGCAGCGGATCCGCGTCGACGGGACCGGCGGGTACGTCGAGCTGCTCCCCTAACGAACCCCGCAGTACCCATCCGGCTCCGTCCACACCGGACGGCACCGCCGATCGAGCAGGATCGAAGAAGCCATCCCGATCGGCAGCGCCTAGCCTGCTGCTCATGAAAACGATGACGTGCAGGCAACTCGGTGGGCCGTGTGATTTTGAGCACCGCGGCAATACCGCTGACGAAGTGATCAAGGCGCAGGACACGCACCTCAAGGAGATGGTGGCCGCTGGGGATGCGAGCCACGAGCCGGCGAACAACGACATGCGCGGTCGCTGGAAGCACCCGATCGCCGGGATGGGTTGGTACCGCCAGGCCAAGAAGGACTTCGCGGCGCTGCCGGAAGCGTAGGGCGGCTCGCAGATCCGGCCGCGCGCGCCACCGCGGAACAGCTTCTCCGCCGGGCTCTGTAGAAATCCATGGATGCCAGCCAGACCGCAGGACATCGCGCTCGAGCCCGCCGAGCGGCGCAGGCTCGCGGCGGAGCTCTTCAACTACTGCTGGACGCTGATGGATATCGAGCAGCGAACCGAGCGCCAGACGGAGATGATGGTCGCCGCCGCCTACGCCTCACGGCTGTTCTGGGAGGAGATCGGCCAACCGGTGCACCACAGCCGCGGCGAGTGGCAGATCTCGCGCGCATGCGCTCTGGCGGGATTGCCCGTCGAGGCGATGCGCCATGCCGAGGCGTGTCTGGCGCTGTGCAAGGAACATGGGCTCAGCCCGTTTGATGTCGGCTGTGCATACGAGGGCCTCGCACGTGCCCAACAGCTCGCCGGTGATGCCCACAGCGCAGCCGCGTCGATCGCCAGGGCTCGCGAGATCGCCGCGCAGCTCGCGGACACGGAGGAGCGTGAGACCCTGACGCGCGACCTCGACGCGTTCGGCGCGTGAGCTGCGGTCGACCTGATGGGCGGGTGGTCGCCGGCCGCCGCATCACGGAACCTACGAGAGGTTGCTGCACACGGTGTAGGCGCCCGTCGTCGTCCGCGACCGGCCGCGCCTGAAGCGCGTGACCACCTTGACCTCGTCGATGCCGACGGGGAGCCGCTTGAGCGTGATCGACGTGCGCTTGTTGCCTGAGATGACCGCAACGCGGCGGCCGTTGACGTAAACAACCGTGCGGACGATCCTGCGTCCGTGGGCGGCCAGAAGCCTGATCGTGAGCCGGCCCGGGGCCGGGCACACGGGTGCCTGCGCCATCGTGGCTGCGGTGTCAACGGTGCCGACGAGCGGCGCGGTTGTATTGAACGAGCCGGCGAGCGTCGCTGTGCTGATCCCGCTGCCGGCGCACTGCTGGAGGGCGCCCGCCGTGCTCGGCGGGGTGAATGTCGCCGTGCCCAGTCCCTCGCCGCCGCCCGTCGTCGTCACGCTGAACGGGCCGGCGACCGCCAGTCGAGCCAAGCTGATGACCACCGCGAAGTTGACCTCGGTTGAGGCGGTCACGATCGTCAGCTGGCCGGCGAGGTTGAAGTCAGGGCCGAACTCGCAGGTGTCGAAGGCTGTGGAGACATTCATGAACGTGACAGAGTCCGGAGCTGTCGTGACAGCGGCGCCGTCAAGCGTGCCCGTGCAGGTCCCGGTGCCTGCGTAGGAGAACTTCGAGCCGGACTTCGGGATGACGGTGATCGGCGGATCGGGTTTGATCGGGCCGGAGAAGTTGCAGCTCCCCGAGAAGGTGCCGGGGGTCGGGTTGGCACCCGCCGGTGTGACGCCGGCGGCGGTCCCGGCGATGCCGAACACCATCGCGACGGCTCCGACCATTGCCGCCCTGAGCCCCGCGCGGTGAATGCTCACGCCACAACGTTTATCGGAGTCTTGGCGATCCGTAAAGCGCTAACCGTTCGTGGCCACGCGATCGAGGAGCGCGGCGACCGCAGCTGGGTCCTCGATCTGGGGGTAGTGCCCCAGTGTCGGCAGCCGGGTGAGGACACTCTGCGGCCGCAGTTCGAGCACCGCCTGCAGGACTGCCTCGGTGCAGACAGGGTCCTTGCCGGCCCACGCCAGCTCGAGTGCGCCGGGCCAGTCTCGGAGCGCGCCGTGCCACCGGGACGCGTAAGTGACCCGCTCGTGTAGGTAGAAGGTGAGGCGATCGAGAATCCGCTGGCCCTGGTGATGGGCGAGCAGCGACCATTGGTCGGCCGCCTCCTCGGCGGTCAACGGATGCTCGGCCGAGAAGATCCGTGCGAATTGGGCGCGGAAGGTGCGCTCGTTCGAGAGACGCGCGGCGAGTGGGCCGAGGCGGCTGCGCAGCAGCTTCTGTGACACGGTGAGGCTCGCGCGCTCGATCACCATGCTGCCGTTGAACAGCACCACGGAGCGCAGTGCGAACGGCAGCCGCCCTTCAAGATCACGAGCGAGCAGTTCGGTCGCCACCGAAGTCCCCATGTCATGCGCCACGAGCACGACCGGCTGAGAGCCGTAGCGGCTGGCGATCTCCTGCACGAGGTCAGCCTGGTCGAGCAGCGAGTAGTTCGGTTTGCGCGGCTTGTCGGAGAGCCCGAAGCCGAGAAAGTCAAAGCTGGTGAGGCGACGCCCGGGCAAGGCGGCGAACGCGTCACGCCAGTCGTAGCTGCTCGACGGATAGCCGTGCAGCAGCAGCATCGGCGCTCCGCTGCCCGGCTGGTCACGGACGAAGATCCGCTGCCCGGCAACGTCGATGAAGGTGCCGGCGTCGCACCAGCGACGCACCCGTGAGGTCAGCATCCCTCTACGCCACCTCGATCCGGGCAAGCGTCGAGAACGTGCACCAGTACAGATCGCGGTTCCAGCCAGGAGCCGGGAACAGCACCGATTGGAACATGCTGGGCACGCGCGTGCGGCCGCGCTCCACGCCGCTCTCAATATCGAGCACGACGACATCATCGCCTGCCGAGCGCGACAGCGCCGCTCGGAACTGCGGTGACCGTGCGAGCCCGCCCGCCCGCTGTGAGATTGCGCGGGCGCCACGGGTGCGGGCGACGTGAGGACCAACCCAGTCGTGGACGACGAGCTCGCCGGTGTCCGGGTAACGGATCATGTGCGCGGCGTGCGCGAGTCGCCGCCGCCACAACGGCTCGAGCCGGTCGGTGAAGCGGAATGCCGCGAGGACGGCGTTGGCCGAGTCATACCCGATCGCGATCCGCCGGTCGGGGTCATACAGCGGCGGGTCGGTCACGGCACCATGCGCCGCGCCACAGATCTCGACGCTCTCGCGATCGGCCGGGGCATCGAGTGATATCCGGATCAGATGTACGGGCCCGGGGGCGACACCGGCACCGAGCATCGTCACCGCGTAATCGTGGGCGCCGTTATCGAGCAACCACAGGTGACCACCCTCAACGACGGGGTCCCAGCCGTAGGACTGCCGATCGCTCTCGACGTAGCGCAGCCGCAGGTCGCACTCGAGTCGCCCGTCGCTCCAGCGGTAGCGGTGGACGGTGGTGACTCCGATCACGTACAGAGCGTCGCCGTCGGCCGACAACCGGGCGATCGCGCTCTCCGGCAGCTTGACGTCGGCGCACTTCGGCGTCAGCGTCTCCGGATCGAGCAGCGTCAACCGCGCCGGCGCGCGCAGCGACCGGTCGAAGTCCTTCATCACGAGCGTGCCGTCGCCGAGCACGACGAACGAGTTGTACGGCCGCGGCTGTGGCAGCTCGCGGCTTGTGAGCAGCTCGAGCTGTGCTGACAGGCGGTGGCAGTGGCGCCCGAACACGACGTGCAGCGATCCGTTCGCGTGGGCCGCGATGCCGCCCGGCCAGAACGGGCCGGCCGGAAGCTCGGGCGAGCGGGCGATCGGCGCGAGCGTGTACGGATCGATCCGCTCCACCCATGGCACGGCGGGGTCCTGCAGTGGGCGGCGCCCCATCGAGTGGTGCAGCGCGAACACCTCACCGGGTTCGCGCAGCACGACCATCGTCGTCGCGTACGCATCGCGCACCGCCCGTGTGACCAGCCGCTCCGAGGCACCGATCGCAAGACCACGCGCTCCGTGCGGCGCCTGCGAGCGACGCGGTCCGCCATCCTCGGCCGGCCACGGGCTCGGCCACAGGTTCTCTGAACGGTTGCTGCTGCTCACGGTCGCTCTGCGGCGGTCAGCCTAACGCGTGGCACCGGTCGGGGCCCCCGGCCCTCGGTGAAAGTGCCCCGCTTAGCCGAGCGCTCCTGCGGGTATCCACTCACCCGATGAGCACCGACCTAGACCAAGCCGCCGGCGCCGTGATCGAACTGACGAACACCGTCGGGGCGAGCGCTGCCGGCGTTCAGAACGCGACGCAGACGGCTCGAGTGCTGCGCCGCACCGCGGTCGGTGCCGCCCGGCATCCGGAGCGACTTGCGGCCGTCGGGGTGGCGCTGATCATCGCCGCCGGCGGGCTGGCGCTCGCGGGACGACGATCGCCTCAAAGCGCTCCACCGCCCCCAAGCTGAGCATCCACGCCGCCACCGCGACTGGCAGAGGCTCACCGCAGGTCGAACCCGGCCGGCTCGTCAGCCTCGATATCGATGACCTCAAACCCGTGTTGCGATGCCAGCCGTGCAGCGACGAGCGACCGATGACACGCCGAAGCGGTCGCCTCAACGCACAGCAGCGCGGCGATCCCATGGACCGGCAGTCGTTCGACGAGCGGACCGAGCGGTACCAGGTCGAGAACCTCTGACGTGTAGACCTCGACGTATTCCGCAGACAGCTGCGCGCGCGAACGCTTGCCGACTCCCTCGCGGGCGTCTGCCCGGTACTGCAACTGGCGCATCTCAGTGTCCGGAGCCAGTTCCGGGTGGTATTCGTAGCGGACTCCGGCGTCGGCGAGCAACCGCTGTAGCCGCTGGGCGTTCGCCCATGCGTACTCGGTTCCCCGCACGCCACGCCGCTGCCGGATGTCGATCAGCTGCGTGACCCCGGCAGCGTCGAGCGCCCGGATGAAACTCCGGGCGTCGAACTCGTACACGCCGATGGTCGCGATCCGCTTCAACCGGCTCTCCACGTTAGTGCGGTCAGCTGCGGGCGGCGATCTCCTCGCGGGCCTTGACCGCCAGCTCGGGTCCGGTCAGCGCCTCCCCGGCGACGCCCCAGCCGCCATCGGGTGACTCGGTCAGCAGCACCCATGTCCGCTCGGCGAGCTCGGAGTCACGGGCCGCGGCGGCGATGATCGAGGTCAGCTCATCGACGACGCCGATCTGCTTCTGACGATCGAGCACGCCGATCGGCGTCAGGACCTGCACGCGCACGTAGTTGCTGTCGCCGTCGACGTTGGAGATCGCCTCTGCGGGCAGCTCGTGGATGAACGCGGCCGTGTTCGAGCGGAACAGGTGCAGGTCCGGAACCTGCTCCCACTTCATCACTGCGGCCGCGAGATCACGGGCGAGCGTGTGCGTGTCCGCAAACGTTCCGGTTGCGGCGTAGACGTCGATCATCGGCATGGCGGAGGGCTCCTCGGGGCGGTCGGCAGAAAAGGATGATGCTCATCATCTTGATCGGAGGATGATGACTGCCATCCTCAATGTCAAGATGCACTGATGGGGAGCTCACAGGCCGACAAGGCAGCAAGCCACGACCGCATCGTCACCGCCGCCTCCGCTCGCGTCCGGCGCGACGGAATCGACGCGATCACCGTCGCCGATCTGATGCGCGACGCCGGCCTGACCCACGGCGGCTTCTACCGCCACTTCGAGTCCGTCGACGCGCTGATCGCCGCCGCGGTGCAGAGCGCGCTCGAGGACGGCTCCAGGAAGGTCGAGGAGCTCGCGGAGATCGGCGGCTCGCGGGCGCTCAGGCTGATCGTCGACGCCTACCTCAGCGAGTGGCACCGCGACAACCCGGAGACCGGATGCGCCGTCGCCTCGCTTCCCTCCGATGTCACCCGGGCGAACGCCGAGGCGCGGAGCGCCTACACGGCCCAGGTCAACAAATACCTCGACCTGCTCGGTCACCTGAGCAGCGATCAGGGTGGTGGCCCCGTTGGGCCACCCACGGAGGCGTCCGGACCGTCCGATGACGAGGCGACCCTGATCCTCGCCGCGATCGTCGGCGGTCTGGCGCTGTCCCGTGCGGTCGACGACCCCACCCTCTCCGACCAGATCCTCGAGCGGACGGCACGGGCGCTGCGCGGCCGACTCCAATCGGGTTCGGAGAGCCGCACACAGCGGAGCTAACCACGAACGCGGAGTATTGTCCGGGATAGGGCGTGCGTGGGAGCCGCCCGATCGGCCTTCGCGCCGGCACCTTCGAGAGGAGCGAGCCAGTGACCACCGTCTCAGAACCGACTCAGGCCGCCCAGGTGGCCGAGCCTGACCACGACACCCTTGACCGTCTGATCGCCGAGCTGCAGGGCGGCGCCGCCGCCTGGGCGAAGCTCAGCCTCAGTGAGCGCGCCGCGCTGCTGACGCGGACGGTGGCGTCCACCAGCGCCGCCGCGGCGGAATGGGCGAACGCAGCAGTTGCGGCCAAGAACACCCCGGCCGACCAGGCCGGCGAGGAATGGCTCGGCGGCCCGTACTCGACGATGGCCGGCTTCGAAGCAGCTGCCAACACGCTCACGACG
Organism: uncultured Conexibacteraceae bacterium; assembly: GCA_963778315.1. GTDB lineage: Bacteria > Actinomycetota > Thermoleophilia > Solirubrobacterales > Solirubrobacteraceae > Palsa-465. The sequence continues at coordinate 152,425 of CAVZTZ010000004.1, forward strand.
CTGGCGACCGGTGAATCGCCGCTCGACGGCATTCCCGTCGGCGAGGCGCCCGGCGGTCGCATCACCTTCGAGGTGCTGCCGGCAACGATCTGGGACAAGCTGCTGTTCAGCGGGTTTGACGCGAAGGTGTGGATGCCTCCGGGTGTCACGCTGGCCGACGCTCGTGCCCGCGCAGGACTCGGTGCGCGCATCAAGGGTGAGAACGGTGGTGTCGGGCTCGTCCTCGGGGCGGGCAACGTCAGCTCGATCGGCCCGCTCGACATCCTGTATGAGCTCGTTGCCTTCAACCGGGTGAGCATCCTCAAGCTGAACCCGACGTTCGCCACGCTGCTGCCCGCCTACGAGCGCGCGCTACAGCCGCTGATCGAGCAGAACCTTCTGCGGATCGTCAACGGAGGCGCCGCCACCGGCGGCTACCTGACCCAGCATCCGACGATCAGCCACGTCCACATCACCGGCAGCGGGATCACCCACGACGCGATCGTCTGGGGGGTTGGCGAGGAGGCCCAGCGCCGCCGCGCCTCGGGCGATCCGCTCCTCACCAAGCCGATCAGCTCCGAGCTCGGCGGTGTGTCCCCGATCATCGTCGTGCCCGGCAAGTGGTCCAAGCGCGATATCCGCTTCCAGGCCGAGCACGTCGCGACGATGCGGCTGCAGAACAGCGGTCACAACTGCATCGGCGGCCAGCTGCTCGTCCTCTCCAAGGACTGGCCGCAGCGCGGTGCGTTCCTCGCGGAGCTCCGCACGGTCCTCGACGAGATGCCCGCCCGCGGCCCCTGGTACCCGGGCTCCGAGCGCAAGATGCAGTCCGCGACCGACGCCTATCCGACGGCCGAGCGTCACGGCTCCGACGGCACCCGGATCCTGATCGAGGTCGGCCCCGACACCTCCGATGAGCTGTGCCACACCGAGTACTTCGCCGGTGTCCTGGGGTACACCGCGATCTCCGGGACCGGCGCGGCGTTCCTTGATGCGGCGGTGACGTTCGCCAACGAGCAGCTCGCCGGCACCCTCGGCGCGCACCTGATCTGCGCACCGAAGGATCGCAAGGCAATGGGCACCGCGTTTGACAACGCGATCGCAAACCTCCGCTACGGCTCGATCGGGATCAACGCGTGGAGCGCGATCGCGTTCTTCGTTGCGAACTGCCCGTGGGGCGCGTTCCCCGGTCACACGCTCGAGGACGTCGGCAGCGGCATCGGCGTCGTCCACAACGCGCTGCTGCTCGATGCTCCCGAGCGGGCCGTCGTCACCGGTCCGTTCCGGCCGTCGCCGCGTTCGCTGGTGCATGGCGAGAAGTCGATGGCGCCGAAACCGCCCTGGTTCGTCACGAACAAGACGGGCACCAAGACCGCCGAGCTGTTCACCGCCTTCGCTGCGGCCCCCAGCTGGGGCAAGCTGCCGAAGATCTTCGCCTCGGCGCTGCGCGGCTGAGAGGTGTCGGTGGGCTGCCCGGCTTGTTCGGGCAGCCCAGCCGACGGCCCGCGGGGATCCTTCCAGATCGCCCGGCGTCACATCCCCGAGCCGGAACTTTGGCCGCCCGGACATGGGAGAGGGCTCCGGGCGCTGATTTCCTGGACGCATGGACCAAGCGGGGGCCACGGACGACCACCGGCTGAGCCGCCGGGCGCTGCTCGTTGCCGGCGCCTCCACAACCGCGGCCGGCGTGCTGGCTGGGCCCGCTCAGGCCAAGGCCAAGCCGAAGGCCAGGAAGCACGTCGCCGCTCCGAAGCCAACCGGGTTGCCGGCGCCACGACCGATATATGCGCAGCAGTCCAACCCGGCCGACCTGGGGGTGCTCGAGGCTGCGTCGCTGCTGCAGGCAGGCCTGCTATCGAGCGCCGAGCTGACCGCCGCCTGCCAATCGCGGATCGCGGCTCGCAACGGACCAGTGTCATTCACTGGGTCGAGTTCCGAGATCAACGCCTGGATCCGGCTCTACCCGGACCGCGCCGCCAAGCTTGCCGCCGCGGCGGATGAGCGCCTCGCAAGCGCTCGCCGAAGCCGCAGGCTGACCCCGGAGTTGTGCGGGGTCCCGATCGGGCTGAAGGACCTCTACGCGGTCGATGGGCTGCCCGTGACGGCCTCCTCGAAGGTGCTCGGCGGCGATCAGGCGACCGGCACGAACGCGATCGCCGGGAACATCGCCAGCGGCGACAGCACCGCCTGGGAGCGGCTGGCGGCCGCCGGCATGGTCCTCGTCGGTCACACGCACACGGATGAGTTCGCGTTCCTGGCGGTGACGCCGCAGTGCGGCAACCCGTGGAACACGACCCTGATCACCGGCGGTTCGAGTGGCGGCAGCGCCGCCGCCCTGGCGTCGCGGATGGTGACGGCGGCGCTCGGCTCCGACACGCTCGGCTCACTGCGGGTGCCGGCTGCGTTCTGCGGCGTCAGTTCGATCAAGCCGACGTTCGGGATCGTCCCCACACACGGGGTGATCCCGCTGTGCTGGTCACTCGACACCTGCGGACCGATGGCACGCTCGGTCGCCGACGCAGCGCTGATGCTCGACGCGCTCGCAGGCGCCGATCCGAGCGACCCGTCGAGCGAGATCGCCGAGCGGCCGCCGACTCGCTACCCGACACTGCCACGCAGCGGCTCGAAGCCGTTGCACGGCGTCCGGATCGGGGTTCCGACGAACCTCGGCGCTCCCGATACAGGGCCGGCGCAGATCCTTGATCGCACTCACGCGGAGCTGCAGGCGCTCGGCGCCACGCTGGTGCCGTTGGCGGTCCCGGCCGACCCGTTCGGTGAGGTCGGTCTGCTCGAGTCCTACATCGACGCGCTCTCCTACCACCAGCAGTGGTATCCGAGCAAGCTGACCGAGTACAAGCCGCCCGCGGCCGAGATTCTGAGCGCGATCACCGCGCTCAACCTGACCGCGCTCGACTACCTGTCGATCATGCGCCAGCGCGCGGCCTACCAGGCACAGTGGAAGCAGACGTTCGCGGCTGGCGCCCTCGATGCGGTGGTGATGCCAGTGTCGCTCGCCGACCCGGTTGCCCGTGACGCGCTTGCGAGCTCGAACCCGTTGACGAATCCAGAGAACGGCAAGCTGCTGACCTACACATTCAGCTACCTCGGATTCCCGGTCGTCACCGTCCCCGGCGGTACCTCCACTGCCACCGGTCTGCCGGTCGGGATCCAGATCGCCGGCGCACCGTTCACCGAGCCCGGGCTGATCCAGCTGGCGATCGACCTGCAGGCCCACTATCCACATTTCCGGCAGACGCCGAGCTTCCGATGAGTGATCCGACCAACACAGGCTCCCAGCACCCGTCGGTGGTCAGCGCGCCCGGCTCGGCGAAGCCGCCGGCGGCCGACCCGACTGCGACCAGCTCTCAGCATCCCTCGGTCGTCAGTCGGCCGGGTCCCTAACCGAGCTGGCGCTCGACCCAGCGGTCGATCAGCAGCCGCGCGATCGAGACCTCGCCGGGCAGGGCAAAGTCCGTCTCGCCGCGCTGTGCTGCCTGGATCTCATCAAGCGTGAACCAGCGGACGGCGGTCATCTCGCCGTCCGCGCCGGGCGCCGGGTCTCCCCCGTCGGCCCATGCGTCGAAGCCGAGCATCAGCGAGGCCGGAAACGGCCATGGTTGCGACCCGACGTACGCTGGCGAATGGCAGACGATGCCCGACTCCTCGGCGACCTCGCGGATCACGGCCTCCTCGGGCGTCTCCCCGGGAGCGACGAACCCGGCGAGGACCGAGAAGCGGTCGACCCAACCGGCGCGCTGCCCGAGCAGCAGCCGATCGCCGTGCTCGACGGTCATGATCACGACGGGATCGGTGCGGGGGAAGTGCGAGGCGCCGCAGTTGGGGCACCTCCGTGACAGCCCGCCCTCGACGATGTTCGTGGCCGTCCCGCAGACCGAGCAGAAGCCGTTGCGGCGATGCCAGCTTGCCATCGCCGCCAGATATGCGGCAAGGCCGCTCTCCGCCTGAGGCAGCTCGGTGCCCGCCTCGCGCAGGGACAGCAGCTTCCCGGCGGACAGCAGCTGATCACGCTCACCCGCCGCGAGCGATTCGAGGTCCACGGCCAGCAGCGGGTGTCCGTCCTCGACGCCGAGCATGACCGCCTCACGCGCGTCACCGTGCCACGGGACACGCGCCAACCGGGCGCCGGCCTGATCGACGAGGACGTTGCCGGCATCCGCCGCGATTGCCATCAGGTCCTCGCGGGCGAGCAGCGACCGCAGTTCCTCGGATGACGCGCGCAGATCCGATGCCCGGTCGATACGCGCTCCAGTGAAGGGAGGCAGGAACCGGTGCTGATCGGCGGCGGTCATCCGCCGTTCACACTACAGACGAGTGACGGTGTGGTTGTGACCACCGTTGGCTGGTGGCGGCAACGGGCCGGCGGTCTGGGCGGCTGAGAAGCGCTGCGGGTCGCCGAGGAAGGTGTCGCGACAGCCGTCGCAGCAGAAGTACACCCGCCGACCGTCGTGCTCAACCGTCACCGCCTTGGCCCGATCGACCTTCATCCCGCAGACCGGGTCGGTGGCGCCGCGCCGTGCCGTCAGCGCGAACAACGCCCCCACCACCACGAATCCGAGCGCGTTGAGGACGAGCTTGTAGTCGACCGAAACCGACGCGAACACGTCCGAGCGCAACGACCGCGGCCCGCTCGGCAGGAGTCCCAGGACCGAGAACAGGCCCTGCACGGCCAGCGCGGCCAGCACGATCGCGACAACCATCACGGCGACGAACCGCACCGTGAAAGCGCGGCCGTAGTAGCGACGGTAGATCACGACGATCGGCACGATCAACAGGTCGGCGAAGATGAACGCGACGACGCCCGCAAAACTGATCCCGCCGCTCCACAGCACCGCGGCCAGCGGCACGTTGCCGACCGAGCAGACGAACGTCGCGATCGCGATCACCGGCCCGATCACGGCGCCCCACACCGCTTGCACCACGCCTGAGCCGCTGTGCAGGAACAGACCGCGCCAGAAGCTATCCGGCACTTGCGCGACGAACCCCGACAGCACCAGCCCGATCGCGATCTCGCGCCACATCATCTGCACGTCGCCACGAAAGTTGTGGGCGACGTCTGACCACGCCGACGCGCTCGTCAACAGCCTCCGCCAGCCGGCGCTACCGCCGGCCATGTGATGCATGTGCCCCGTCTCCGCCGCGGCAGCATGCGCGCGAGCCTTGGACTCGAGCGACGGCGGAATGAATGCCCGCATCACGGTCGCGCTGATCACGATCATCACGATCCCGCCGACCCACTCAGCCAGCGTGAACCGCCAGCCGATCAGCACCCACAGCACCAGACCGAGCTCCCAGACGAGGTTGGTCGAGGCGAACTGGAAGGCGAGCATCGAGCGGACCGATGCGCCGCGCGTGAACAGGCTCTTGGCGATTGCTACGGCCGCATACGAGCAGGACGACGACGCAGCCCCGAGCGCGGTGGCGCGCAGCACCGGAGCGGCACCGGGACCACCGACCGCACGCTCGATCGCGGCGCGTGGCACCCACGCCTGGACGACCGCCGAGATCAGGAACCCAAATGCGAGCGCCCACCAAACCTCCCAGCCCATCAGCAGGGTGTCGCGGATCCCGTGCCAGATGACATGCAGCATTGATCCAGAGCATACCCCCCGGGGGTATCACTACACTCCTGCGACAGATGCCAACGCGTGGCTACACCGCTTCGAAGGACCAGCTGCTGGCGCGCCTGCGCCGGATCGAGGGACAGATCGGCGGGATCGAGCGGATGGTCACCGAGGACCGCTACTGCATCGAGGTCCTGACTCAGATCAGTGCCGTGCAGGCTGCCCTTGACAAGGTCGCGCTGGGCTTGCTCGACGGCCATGCCCACCACTGCGTGATGGGAGCCGAGGACGCGGCCGAGCGTGACGAGCTCACGGAGGAGCTGATGGGCGCCGTCGGACGGCTGCTGCGCCGTGGCTAGGACGGCGCTACCGGGGGTGGCCCAACGGGGCCACCCCCAGCGTGCGTTTCCTAGGGTGCTGCGCAGGTCGACGCGTAGGCGCAGTCGTTGAACGACTCGCCGTTGGACGCCAGTGCAGACGGCGTCGCTTCGTCGAGGATGCCGCCGATCGGCAGCGGCGAGAGGTCGAGCGTCGTCGGATCACCCTGGGCGATCGTGTAGGTCGTACCGCCCGCTGTGTAGGTGTTATCCGGGAACGAGACCGTCCCGACGTTCGCGAGCAGCGTCTGCACTGCCACCGTCGGGGCCTCCAGGATCCACTCCGCCGAGGACTCCGACGAGGTGTAGGTCACGTCCTGGCTCCAGCTCCACTTGCCGGCGTCGGTGAGTGAGATGCTCCATGTGTTGCCCGACACGTTGTGGATGTCGACCGAGACCGTGTCACCTGGGGTGACGGTGCAGCTCGAGTCGCCGGTGCAGTTCGAGATCTGCGTCTCCGAGTTCGGCAGCAGCTCGTACCAGGCGTAGTACTGGTCGCCCAGCAGCGGGTTGCTCGGCAGCGAGTTTTCCGAGACGCCCGCCTGGATCAGGTCACTCGTGCTGTAGCCGCCGATCCCGGCCCAGGTCGCCGCGAACCCGGGCGGCACCAGGCCAGCCGTGGGCACGACAAACGTGGAATCCACCGCGGTGATGTTGTCAACCGTCGGCGTCACGGCATAGCCCGACCAGTTGAGGCTGGTCGCGGTACCGCCGTGTGCCGGCAGCACCTCGCCCTTCGGCAGCTCAAGCCGCCCGATCGGCGCACCGCTGCTCGCGAACGCCGGCGCCGCAGCGAATGCTGCTGTTGCGGCGACCGCAGCCGCGACCGCTCCCACGGTCGCTCGTCTTGTGAACATCAATCCCTCCTGTCGTTCCCTAATACCCGGCTGGCCTGGACGTGGCTACGACTACCCCGGCGGCGAGGTCCTGAAACCGGCTTGACAACGGGATGACAGGACGCTTACCGTCGCGATCATGCGCAAGCTCCAGTCTCAGGGTGTCCATCACATCACCCTGGTCGGCGCCGACCGGCAGACCTCGATCGGTTTTTGGGAGGGGGTGCTCGGGATGCCGTTCGTGTTCGAGCAGCCCAACCTCGACAACCCGTCGGAGAGTCATCTGTACTTCGATCCCGGCGACGGCCGCCTGATCACGATCTTCACCAACGAGGAGCGCGCCGCCGTGCACGAGCGCACTCCGACCGATCCGGGGTGCGTCCACCACATCGCCTTCAACGTCTCCAACGCGACGTTCCGCCAAGCGGTGGAGCGGCTCGACGAGGCCGGGGTCCATCACTCCGGCGTCAAGGATCGTGGGTTCATGGACTCGATCTACTTCCGTGAGCCGCTGGGACTGCTGATCGAGCTTGCCTCCTACCGGTTCGAGCCGCCGCAGGGGCACACGCACGCCGACGTGCTGATCGCCGCCCACCGGCTGCGCGTGCAGCGCGGCGATTACAACATCGCCCCGGTGCACCTGGCGGACGCGATCGAGCAGATCTCCGGAACGCGCGACTCGCTGTCGAACGACTGACTACACGCCTCCGGCGCCGTAGCTGTACTCGGCGCTCAGCGCCTTGAGCTTCGCGCTGGAGATCGTGCGCTTGCCGACGACGATCTTCGTGACGGGCGTGACCTTGTAGTACGCCTTGGTCGCGACCAGGTAGCCGTACTTGCTGGCGTTCGACAGCGGCGACAGGTCCGTCATCGTCTCGGGCGCCTTCGAGATCTTCGCCGGCAGATGCTCGACGATGTACTTGTCGATGATCGCGGCGTGCTGGGAGGCGAGCGGGCCGTCATAGGCGTTCGGGTACCAGACCGAGTCAGAGATCCCGCGCACGAGCAGCCACGGCACTCCGAGCTGGGCGTTGGCGAAGGCGAACCCCACGCCCTCGTTCTCTTCCGCGTCGGTCGGATACAGGGCGTTCTGAGCCGCAATGAAGGACAGTGGCTCGGTCCACACGTCGGCGTCCCCGACAACTCCGGCGAGCGCCTTGTTGGCAATCGTGCCGGTCTTCGATGAGTCGCCGGTGGCGTCGGAGACGGTCGTGGTTCCGAGGAGCGATGACGCTGCGAGTCCCAGCTGCACCAGCTCCTTGGGCGCCGCGAACACGCTCACCATCTTGATCGACTTGTCGGTCGTGCTCGGGCCATATCCGTACGTCGCAGCGTCGCCGGGCGTGGGTGGTGTCACCTGGTCGTAGGCGGCGGTGTCGCCGCCCAGATCCGACTTCTTCGTCGTCAGCATCTCGGCGCCGCCATATGACTCCTGGTAGCCGCCGAGGTAGTAATGGATCCCCGACTTGTCGTCGACGAACCCCGACAGCACCACGTCACCAACGTGGACGGCGTTGTCCTGGGCGCCGGCGGTGCCGGAGTAGAGGACCGCACGGGGATGGAACGTCGTATCGAGGATGTAGGTCGCGAGCTCGGCCGACTCGTTGATCTCGCCGCTGATGACGTCGACGACGGGGAACCCGCCGATCGTCCCCTCATAGAAGGTGAACCCGTCGATCACCTTCGTGCCGGTCACGTCCATCTCGGCGAGCACCGGCGCCTGCTCGACGCTGAACGCCGACTCGATCCCGACCGGGGCGAGCGCCGCGTGACCCGCTCCGCGAGCCGCGGGACCGCGGGCACCGAAGAGCACCCACACGAGTGCGCCCGCGACGATGCCGACGGCGGCGACGGCGATGCGGATACGTCCGAGCGCTGTGCCCCCTGCGGAGTAACGCATCTCAGACCGCCAGCGTCGTCATATCGGGCTCCGCGTCTGTCGTCGCGTCGGCTTCGGCGGCGACGCTCTTGCGGGCCAGCAGGAAGTAGACGCCGCCGCCGAACAGCGCCCCCATGAAGACGCTGAAGTCGGCGCCGTTGGTCGCGTTGGTCAGTGGCGAGTTCCAGGCCGGGTAGGCGCTGAGGAACGACGCCGCCGCACCCATCCCGATCGCCATCGCGAGAAGCCCTCTCCAGTTGAAGCCGCCATTGCGGTAGTAGATCCCCTTGGCGGTGTCCATCAGCCCAGGAGAGTCGTACTTGGTCCGGCGCAGGAAGTAGTCGGTCAGGAAGATCGCGACCCACGGCGCGATCCAGATCAGCATGAACAGGATGAAGTCGCTGACGAACGTGCTGAACCCGGCGTCGAACTCGGCCCAGGCGGTCAGGCCCGTGGCGATGATCGTGTCGATCACCACGCATTGCCAGCGCTTGATTCTCGGAATAATCGCCTGCAGAGTCAGACCCGAGGTGTACAGATCGAGCGAGTTGATCGCGAACACCTGGAACAGCACAACGATCAGGTACGGCCAGAAGAACCAGCTGGCGAAGCTGCTCGTGAGACTCGTCGCTCCCTCGGCGTTGGCTCCCGCCGTCGTTGCGATGGCGGCGCCGAGCAGCAGGCAGAGCGTTGTCGTGACAAAGCCGGCGGTCGCGACAGACCAGACAATCTTGCGGTCGCTCGTCCCCTGCGGGAGGTAACGCGAGAAGTCGTTGGAGTTCATCAGCCAGCCATAACCGCCGGCCGACAGCACGAACGCCAGGCCCTCCATCATCGTCTGCCAGGTCGCGTTGTGGCCGGCGCCGAGGTGCGCCTTGCCGAGCGTGAGCGCTGCCAGCAGGATCAGCAGAATCACGAACGGCAGCACCATCGCCCGCAGCACGCGCAGCATCGTGCCGTGGCCGAACAGCGGCAAGAGCAGCTGGATCCCGCCGGCCAGGGCGATCAGCACGATCTTCAGTCCGGTGGAGGTGTGGACGCCGGCCTTGTTGAACATCGCAAGTCCTACGACGACGACGATCAGCAGTCCGACGACCTCGTAGCCGACCTGTGCCATCCAGTTGAACGCGGCGATCACGCGCGCGCCGTTCGGTCCGAACGGCGCCCTGTTGATCGTGAACCCGGCGGTGCCCGCCTTTGGTCCCTGCAACGAGCCGATCCCGGTGACCAGGTAGGAGATGTTGCCGATCACGATCACCAGCGCTGCCTGCCAGAAGCGCAGGCCAAAGCCGGCCACGAGGATGCCGCCATAGACGACGTACTCGATGTTCAGTAGCGCCCCCGCCCACATCAGGGCGAGGTCCATCGGCGTTCCCGTCCGTTCAGAGTGCGGGATGTAGTCGATCCCCCGTGCCTCGAAGGTGGGCTCGTCGGCCAACGAACCGCCCAAGCTCAGGCCGGATTCAGGCGCGATCGTCGCGTTCACGTCAGGGACCTCCCCAGGTCGGTTCTGGCTCGTTGAAGAACGCACTTATTCTCGGTGGCCGCCCGGCGGCACGTGTATGTCCACATGGACAAGATGCACCCCTGAAGGTCGGCCGCTTGCTGGTTCGCTCGCGCTCATCTGGGGCTCACTTGACCGTGACCGGAACATGCTCAAACCGGTCGACGTCGAACAGGCCGCCATCCGTCAGCCGCAGCTCCGGAATCACCGACAGCGCGATGAACGAGAGCTGCATGAACGGCTCGTCGATGGCGACGCCGAGCTGCTCGGCGATCGCCTGGTTGAGCGCGGTGATCTGGGCGGCGACCGTGACCGCCGGCTGATCGCTCATCAACCCGGCCAGCGGCAGCGGGACCTCCCCGATCACCTGGCCGTTGAGAACCGCCACCTGTCCGCCGCCCAGCTCGGCGATCCGCCTGACGGCGCGTGCCATGTCGGGGCCGTTCGCCCCGACCACGACGATGTTGTGTGCGTCGTGGGCGACAGTCGAGGCGATCGCACCGCGCTTGAGCCCGAACCCGGTCGTGAACCCACGCCCAACTCTGCCCGTGGCATGGTGGCGTTCGAGGACCGCCGCGAAGTTCGCATCCGCATCGGGCCCGAGCGTGATCTCGCAGCGTCGGGTCGTGAGGCTGTGGCTCTCGACGCCCACCGCACGGACGCGGGTGCCGACCGGCAGCTCGAGCGTCAGGTCCTGCGGGCCCGGCGGCGGCCCGATGTTGATCGTGTCGCGGAACAGCGCCGGCGGGGGCGAGGTCGGGACGACGTCGGGTTTCAGGACGCCGTTCTCTGCCACCAGCCTCCCGCGTTGCCAGACGCGGGACGGCTCCCAGCTGGCCAGCTGATCGAACGCGACGATGTCCGCCTGGTAGCCGGGACCCAGACACCCCAGCGCCGTGAACCCGTGGTAGCGGGCGGGGTTCGTCGAGGCAAGCAGGATCGCGTCGAACTCGTCGATGCCGCATGCGACCGCCAACCGGGCGCAATCGTTGATGTGGCCGACTCCGAGCAGCGTGCTCGGCTCGCGATCGTCGGTGCAGAAGGCGGCGTTGGACGCGCCGTGGCGGACGATCATCGGCGCCAGTGCCCGCAGGTTCTGGCTGGCGGAGCCCTCGCGCAGGAACACCCACATCCCCTTGCGGCGCTTCTCCTCGGCCTCCTCGAGCTCGGTGCACTCGTGGTCTGACTCGATGCCCGCCGCGAGGTAGGCGTCGAGCAGTCGCCCCCTGACTCCCGGCGCGTGCCCGTCGACCCGGTGCGCTGATCCCTCGCCGCCTGCGCGGATCCGGGCCAGCATCTCGTCGTCTCCGGCGATCACGCCGGGGTAGTTCATGACCTCGGCGACGCCACGAGCGCCACGCTCGGCGATCAGCTCCGCGATGTCGTTGTGGTCGAGCAGCGCGCCCGCAGACTCAAACGGTGATGCCGGCACGCAGCTCGAGGCGTAGATGCCGAAGCTGAAGGGCATCACCGCCGCCGCCGCCGACAGCGCGATCATCGCCGGCACCCCCAGCACATTGGCCATCTCGTGCGGGTCCGCGGCGACGGCGGTCGTCCCGTGCGGCAGCACCGCACTGACGAACTCGTCGATCCAGAGCTTCGTCGACTCGAGGTGCATGTGCGCGTCGATGAACCCTGGGGTCAACGCGGCGCCGTCGACCTCAATGATCTCGAGGGCATCGCGGTCGCCCCAGCCGGCGATCACGCCGTCGGCAACGGCCAGGCTGGTTGCGATCCACTCCCGCGTATCCGGGCTGAACACCCGGCCACCACGGATCAGCAGGTCGGCTGGCTCATCGCCACGGGCGATGGCGAGCGTGCGCGAAGAGGCTGCCGGTCTCGCCATCGCGACACCTTCTCACACTGTTGCCGTGCCGGGCTACCGCGTGCGCTGCCGCTTCAACCGTCGGGCCTCGTCCTTGGCGTCCTGGCCGCATTCGCTCATCGAGCACCAGCGACGGTTCCCACGTTTTGTCGTGTCGAGGAACAGCCAACCACAGTGCTCACCGGGGCACTGCTTCAGACGGGTGCCTGTCGCTGACAGCAGCAACACCGCTCGAGTGACGGCGACATCGCGAATGCTGCGAGGGTCGGTCGGACTCCACTGCCAGCGCAGCCGGCCGGCATCGGCCGGTTGAAGCGTTCCGCGTGCATACGCCTCGGCAGCAAGCCGCCCGAGTGCGTCAAGCTGGGGCCGCTGCGGCGGGCGCCCTGCAGCGTGTGCGCTGAGCAGCGCGTGGATCAGCTCGCGGGCGTCGCATGCGGCGCTCAGCTCCTGTGTGTCCGACGCTCGTGACGCGCCGTTGAGGATGCCGGCCCGCCGGCCCCAGATATCGAGATCCTGCGGCGTCACCAGGAACTCGCGTGCCGTGGGGTCGTTCCGCTGCTCGGCCGTGTTCACAAAATCGAGCGCAAGATCGCCGCCGATCAGCGGAATGTCTTCGATCGAGTTCATCCGCCGACAATTGTACCGGCAAAAGTCGTTTTGTGGGTACAGTGGGCTGCATGGCCATCGTGCTCGCATGTCTGACGGCTGTCGGCTGGGGGGTCTCCGACTACTTCGGAGGAGATTCCTCACGAAGCGGTTCGCCGTTGGCGGTCGTCGCGATCGCCGAGATGCTCGGGTTCGTGCTGCTGCTCCCGGTGTTGGCGATGCGGGGCGTGGCGCTTCCAGCACAGCCGCGGCTGCTGTTCGCGGTGCTCGCAGGTCTGTCCGTGACGGTCGAGCTGAGCCTGATCTACCGGGCGATCGGCGAGGGACTCGCGTTCATCACGGCTCCGGTCGGAGCTCTCGGTGCCCTCGGCGCGGTTGCGGTCGGGGTCATCGGCGGCGAGTCGCTGGGGATCGAGGCCGTGATCGGGATCGGATGCGCGCTGCTGGGGAGTGGGATCAGCGCCTGGGCCGGGTCCGGAGAGTCGGCCGCAGACGGCTCGGTTGATTGGCGCGCCGTGCTGCTGTGTCTCGCTGCGGCCGCCGCGATTGCCGTGACGCTCAGCACCCTGCACGCCGCGGGCCGGCTCGATCCGGTCTGGGCCACGGCCGTCGAGCACGCGAGCACCGGCGTGAGCGCCGGCTTCGCGGTGCTGCTGCTCACGCGACGTGCTCGCTGCCCGCTCCGTCACGCGTTGCCTGAGGGCCGCAGTTGGAAGCTCCTGCTCGTCGCGATCGCCGGCACGGGCGGAGACTTGGCGTACGTTGCCGCCTCCAAGCACGGCGCGTTGGGGATCGTCAGTGCGATCTCCTCGCTGTATCCGGTGACCACGATTGCGCTCGGCGCGACCCTGCTGTCGGCGCGCCCGACGCGAGTGCAGGTGGCCGGGATCAGTCTGGCGCTCACCGGCGCGGCGCTGCTCGGCATCGCCGGCCAGTGATCAGAAGCCGTCGCGGTAGACGTCTTTGTACAGCAGGTAGGCCCCGCCGGCCGCGCCGGCGTGGAACCCCTGGGGGCAGTACGGCGCCATGTAGATGAAGTCGTCGGTCTCGACCGTGCGCTGGTCGCCGTCGAGGTGGTACAGGCCAGACCCTGACGTCATGTAGAGGCCGTGCTCCTCGTCGTGGATCTCGATCTGTGGCAGGGCGACGCCGGGGCCGAACTCCATATGTGAGATGTTGAAGTCGTAGGCGGGATCGGTCGGGTCGAGCAGTTCGCGCCGACTGAGTCCCGGCACGGCCGTTGCGTCGGCGGGGATGTCGGACAGCCGGCCGAAGGCGGGCGCGGGCGGCTGCACCCCGGGCCACGGCTCATACTTTCGCTTGAACCACAGCAAGGTCGAGATGGCTCCCGGCCGGGCCTCGATCGTGAATCGCGCCGACGACGGAAGGTAGGCGAAGCCGCCGTTGCCAAGTGCGTGAGGCAGCTTGTCCCGCACGACGGTCGTGTTCCCGGTCAGGCCGAACAGGAAGTGCTCGAAGCCGGGCTCGACGGGGCAGCTGACGCCTGACTCGGGTGCCTCGATCAGATACTGGGCGAACCGCGCCGGCGCGAGGCGTGGCGTCACGAGCTTGTAGAACTTCGCGCCGGGCAGTGTCGGCAGCCGGCTAGCATAGCGGTTGGCGGCCGTCAACAGCACGTACGCTCGCCCGCGCCGGCCGCGGTCGTTGGAAGGTGAGCTCATGCCTCCCACAGTAATGCCCTGACCGTAGGCCGTTGCGCCGCGGGCCGGGGAGATCTAGCCTGTGATCGTGGCTCCGGTCGGGGGGAGAGAGCAGCGAGCGATCGACGAGTACGGCCCGGACGTGGCGTCGCTTGAGGCCGCCCTGACCGCGGCCCTGACCGCCCTCGACGACGAGCGCCGCAGATCCTCGCGGCTCGCCTCTCTCTATGAGGTTGCGCATGAGCTGACAGCGGAACTCGACATCGATCGGATCCTGACCCGGATCGTCGAGCAGGGCAGGCGGGTGACGGGCGCCGACGCGTGCTACCTCTCGCTCAACGACGGTGAGCATGAGGAGACGTACTTTCGGGCCACGGCCGGCATCAATACCGAGGCGTTCCGGAACATGCGTCTGCGCTATGGCGAGGGACTGGGCGGGCTGGTCGCGTCAGAGGCGAGGCCCTACTTCTCCAACGACTACCTCAATGACCCGCGCTTCGTTCACGTCGTCGACCGTGTCGTCGGTGACGAAGGGGTGCTGGCCGCGCTCGGGGTGCCGCTGAAGGTCGGCGCCACCGTGCTGGGGGTCCTGTTCCTCGCGTCGCGTCGGACCTCCGCGTTCACGGAGGAGGATGTTCGGATCTGCGAGGACCTCGCCCAGCATGCGGCGGTCGCGATCGTCAACGCCCAGCTGCATGGCCGGCTCGCCCGCGAGCATGCTCTCCACGACCGTCTGACGGAGCTTGCCCTGGATGCTCATGACCTTGACTCCCTGGAGGCCGGTATCAGCACGGCGCTCGGTCATCAGGTCGAGCTGCACCCGCTGCCCTGGGAACCTACGGCTGCGGATGACGGGGTCATGCTGCCGATCGTCGCCGGCGCGTTGCGTCTCGGCACCCTCTGGACCTCGGGTGTCACGGTTGACGCCGAACGGATCCACGGCCTCGAGCAGGCGGCCCGCGTCGCGGCGCTGCACATGCTGCGCGACCGGGCCGTCACCCAGGCGCAGCTGCGCAGCCGGTCGGAGCTGATCGCGGCGATCTCCGAGGGACGCCTGCCTGAGCGCGAGCTCGCGGAGCGTGCGCGTCACTTTGGGCTTGCGGTGGAGCGCCCGCACCGCGTCCTGGCCGTCGACGGTGAGGTGACCGCGCGAGAGTGGCCGGCCACCGTCCTGACCGCGGGCCGGCTGGGCACGACGATCGTGCTGATTCCGGACGGCGCAGCCGTTCCGAAGGTCGAGCAGGTCGCCGGCCTCAGCGCTGCGGCGATCGGCGTGCGTGCCCTCGGGGAGGCAATCGACGAGGCGGCTCGCCTGCTGCGGGTGGCGGCGAGCCTGGGGCGCGAGGGCATTGTGACCGAGGGAGATCTCGGAGCCCTCTCGATGCTCGTGGACCCGCGCCGCACCGAGGCGCTGCGCCGCCAATCGCGCCGGACCCTGGCGCCACTGCTTGACCACGATCGTGACGGTGAGCTGCTCGCGACGCTGCGGGCCTATCTCGAAACCCAGGGCCGTCCCGGCGAAGCCGCCAAGCGCTGCTTCGTCCACGTCAACACGCTGTACTACCGCCTCGACCGCATCCGCGAGCTCACCGGCTGGGATCTCGGCGATGCGGACCTCCGACTGCACCTGCAGCTCGCGTGTCGCGTGCTGGCGCTCAGAGAAAATCTCTAGCCGGCCGCGGGCGTTTCGGAGCCTTTCTCCGTAGCGCAGCTCCCATCTCTGACCGTAAGGTCGCATCACGCGCACCGCCTTGGCGGGCCGCGCAGGGGAACGGAGAGGAGAGATCGGTGGTCACGTCCCACGTGCCGTCGTACGAGGATCGTCGCGCAACTTTTCGCTGGGCGGTTCCGCAGCGCTTCAACATTGCGTGTGCGACCGTCGAGCGCCATGTCGGCAGCGGCCGCACCGCCGTGATCTATGACCGCGGCGCCGGGCCGGCGCAGGAGATCACGTTCGATCAGCTGTCTGGGGACTCGAACAGACTCGCCAACGCGCTCGCGGCCCTTGGCATCAACCGGGGCGACCGTGTGTCGATCTTCCTGCCGAACCGGCCTGAGTCGATCATCACGCACCTGGCGGCCTGGAAGCTCGGCGCCGTCTCACAACCGCTGACAACCCTGTTCGGGCCGGACGCGCTGATCCAGCGTCTGAGCGATGCGGGCTCACGTGTGGTTGTCTGCGAACCCGAAGGCCGCGAGCTGCTGGCCGACGCCGTCCTTCCCCAGCTGTCAGAGCCGCCACGGTTGATCGTCGTCGACGACCCGGGTCCGGGTCAGTTCGCGAGCCTGCTCGCGACCGCGAGCCCTCACTGTCAACCGGTCGACACGAGCGCCGACGACCCGGCATTCCTGTCGTTCACAAGCGGCACCACCGGACCCGCCAAGGGCGCGCTCCACGCGCACCGGGTGCTGATCGGACACATGCCCGGGATCGAGCTGATGTACGACCTGCTTCCGCAGCCCGGCGATGTCGGCTGGACGCCGGCCGACTGGTCATGGATCGGCGGCTTCATGGACCTCGTATTCCCGGCGCTTGCACTGGGGCTTCCCGTTGTCTCGGCGCCGCGGCGGTTTGACCCCGAGGAGGCGTGGCAGATCGCGGCGCGCAACCAGGTGACGTTCGGCTTCATGCCGGCAACCGCGCTGCGGTTGATGCAGCGTGCGTACGGCGCGGCGACCCCCGCGACCCGCTACCGCGCGCTCGGCTCCGGTGGCGAGGTGCTTGACGACGACACCCGGCAGTTCTACATCGAGAATCTCAACTGCTCGGTCAACCAGTTCTACGGCCAGACCGAGGCGAACCTGTTGATCAGCAACTGCGCGGTCCTGTTCGACGCCAAGCCCGGCTCGATGGGACGAGCTGTCCCCGGGCATGAGGTTGCGGTCCTTGACGACGACCTCCACGAGGTCGGGGTTGATGAGGTCGGCGAGATCTGCGTACGCGCCGACACGCCGGTCGGCTTCCTCGAGTACCTCGGGAAACCCGAGGCCACGGCCAAGAAGCGCGTCGACGGCTGGATCCGAACCGGTGACGTCGCAAGTTGCGACGCCGACGGCTATTTCCGGTTCCGCTCGCGCAACGACGATGTGATCTCAAGCGCCGGCTACCGGATCGGCCCGAGTGAGATCGAGTCCTGCGTCTGCCGCCACGGTGCGGTTGAGCTGGCGGCTGCCATCGGAGTCCCGGATCCAACGCGCGGCGAGGTCGTCAAGGTCTTCGTGCAACTGATACCCGGCGAGACCGCCGGCGATGCGCTCCACGCCGAGCTCCAGGCGTACGTGCGACGCAACCTCGCCGCGTACCTGTACCCGCGAGAGATCGAGGTCGTCGAGGAGATCCCCCTGACGACCACCGGCAAGGTCAAGCGTTCGGACCTCCGCGAACGTGAGCGCCAGCGGTCCGCGGCGGACCAGTCGCCGCCCACATCACGCTCATGAGTGCGCTGAGGATCGCGGGCCTCGGCCGAGGCTCTGAGCGGAGGAAGCCAACGGGGGACCTCAGCGGTTGGCGTCAGCTGGCCGAGATGATGGTGCTCACCTTCGCGGTGTTCGAGCGGCTTGTGACGCCGCCGTTCAGCTGGTGGCGCGACGCGCTTGATCAGGCGTCGATCATCGTCACTCGCTGCGCGCTGCCGGCCGGGATCTCGATCTTCGCGTTCGCATACGGGGCCCCGGGGATCGAGGGCGGCGTGATCAGCTCGGCGCTTGGCGCGCCCGACCGGATCGGTGCGTTCTTCTCGGTCGGAGCGGTGCGCGAGTTTGTCCCGTGGGTGACCGCGATGGTCGTCGCGGGTGTCGCCGGCACCGCGATCACCGCGGACCTCGGTGCCCGGCGGCTGCGCGAAGAGCTCGACGCGCTGGCGGTGATGGGCGTCGATGCGGTCCGCTCTCTGGTCGCTCCACGTGTGCTGGCGCTGACGTTACTGATGCCGCTGATGAACATCGTCGGGCTTGTGTTCGCGGCGTTCGCCGGGCTGCTCGCGGAGCTGACCTACAACGGGACTGTCGCCGGGTACCTGGCGACGCTTGAAGTCGGCTTCAACCCCGTCGACGTCGCCGCGATGCTGATCAAGACCCTCGTCTTCGGTCTCGTGATCTCGATCGTGTGTGTCTACAAGGGGTACAACGCCAGCGGCGGACCCGAGGGCGTGGGACGCGCCGTCAACCAGGCGGTCGTCGTCGCGTTCGTGACGCTGTGGATCTTCAACTTCGCATTCAACGCCACCTACCAGGCGGCGTTTCCGGCCGCGACGGGGCTGCGGTGAGCTCGCTCGGGCTTCCCGACACGACGGGCCAGCCTGCTGCGCTCGATGAGCCACGCGAGCTCGACCCGCATCCGATCATCAAGGGCCTGTCCGCCGTCGGTGACATCGGGGAGTTCGCCGGCCGGGCGATCATCGAGACGACCCGCGTCGGGCGCTACTTCTCCGAGGTGCTGCGTCAGTGCGGGATCCTGATCACCGGCTCGGCGCTGATCATCGTCGGGATGGTGATGGTCGTCGGCTCCGAGTGCGGCCTGCTCACCGTCTACCTGCTGCGCCCGATCGGGCGCCAGCGGCTTCGCCGGCTTCACGACGGCGCTGTGCGGACTGCGCGAGATGTGGCCGTACATGTTCGGCTACGTGTTCGCCGCCAAGGTCGGGTGTGGTCTGGTCGCCGAGGTCGGATCGATGCGCATCACCGAGGAGCTCGACGCGCTCGGCGTGATGGGCATCGATCCGATGCGCTACATCGTCGCGACGCGCTTGCTTGCCGTGTGGATGACGGTCCCGTTCATTTACGCGCTGGCGATGGTGTTCGGGACGCTTGGCAGCTACTTCGTGATCGTGACCTTGTTCAACGCCGTCTCGCTGGGTCAGTGGATCTCCCTGCACTTCGCCAGCCAGACGCTGCAGGACAACATGTTCTCGCTGATCAAGGTGATGACGTTCGCGACGTTGATCACGATCGTCGGGCTCTACTACGGCTACAGAGCGCGGAACGGACCTGTCGGAGTCGGCACCGCGACCGCCCGATCGATGGTCGTCAACCTCGTGCTGATTCACGTGCTCGGGGGTGCGCTGACTGCGGTCTTCTGGGGTACGTCTCCGAAGACGGTGATCGGAGGGTGATGCGCGGGCGGCCCCGAACAACGGCGGCGGTATCGGCTCTGGTGGTCGTCGTGATCGCCGCGCTCGTGCTCACCGGGTCCGGCGCCGGCACACACAAGCTGCGGGCTGTGTTCGCGGCGGCGCTGCAGGTGGTCCCCGGTGAACACGTGGAGATCGCGGGCCGCACCGTCGGCTCGATCTCCTCGGTGCAGCTGATCGACGGCCAGGCCGTGGTCGGGATGAAGATCGACGACTCGGCCTGGCCGCTGCATGCCGGCACGGTCGCGATCCTCCGCTTCGGATCGCCACTCGGGTACGCCCTGCGCTACGTGCAGCTCGACCCCGGTCCGAGCCACGCGCCGGCACTGCCCGATGGCGGACTGATCTCCGAGCAGGACACGCAGACGCCGGTCGAGTTCGATCAGCTCGCGGAGATCTTCAACCCCCAGACCCGAGCCAACCTCGGCAACCTCCTCGACAACGCCTCGGCAGCGCTGCACGGCGAGGCGCCGGAGCTCAGCGGTCTGCTCGCCAGCGGTGGTCGCGGTGCTGAGCAGATCGCGGGCTTCGAGTCCGATCTGGCGCAGAACCCCGGTGCGCTCGGGCAGCTGCTGACCTCGGGGGCGGCGATCTCCGCGACGCTCAGGGCCCGTGACCCCGAGCTTCAGGCGCTGATCACTGATGCGGCCGATACGGTCGGGACCCTCGACGGACAAGCTGGCGCGATCCAGCGCTCGCTGTCGCTCGCACCGGGTGCCATGCACGACGCCGGTACGACACTCACCGACCTCCAGAACGCGCTTCCGACGCTGACAGACCTCGTTCGGACGATCGCGCCCGGGGCCGCCGGGCTGCGTCAGATCGCAACCCCGCTCACGACGGCGCTCGAGACGCTGCACCGGATCGGTCCGAACCTGACGACCACCCTCCGGGACGCGGTCGGCACCGCACCGGTCGCGACCACATTCCTGGCCAAGGCGACGACGAGCCTTGGACCACTGACCACGGCCCTCTCCGGCCTCGCGCCCGTGCTCGGCTGCCTGCGGCCGTACACCCCCGAGCTCGCCGGTGCGCTCGCAACGACTGTCAGCGCCTACGCCCCATATGACGCGAAGGGCCACTACCTCCGCACGATGACGCTCGTCTCGCCGATCCCCGCCGGCACCGTCTTCACCCCAAAGCTGCTGACGACGCTGTACCCGAACCTCCATTACGACGCGATCCGCGCGCCCGGCCTCAATGTCAACCAACCGTGGTATCAGCCGCAGTGCGGGATCACGCAGGCCGCCAGCTTCGGGGAGACGTCATGAGGTGGCGCGTCCTCGTGTTCCTGCTGGTCGGCCTGATCGTCGGCATCCTCGCGATCGAGGGCACCTTCTCGGACGAGGGCGGGTTCACGCTGCGGGCGGAGTTCCGCGACGCCGAGGGCCTGCGCAGTCAGTTCTTCGTGCGGATCGACGGCGTCGACGTCGGCCACGTCACGAACGTCACGGTCAGCCCGCAGTACACGGCGATCGTGACGATGCACCTCAGCTCCTCGGCGCTGCCGATCGGGCGCGACGCGACGGCCACGATCCGTCCCGACAGCTTCTTCGGCGAGCACTACGTCGCGATCGATCCGGGGAACACCGAGGATCCCGCGCGTTCGGGCATGTTGATCCCGCTCAGCCGCACCGCGACAACGCCGGAGCTCGACCAGCTGTTCGACACCTTCGACCCGCGCACCCGGCTCGCGCTCGGGGAGTTCCTGGGCGAGACCGGGCAGATGCTCGTCGGCCGCGGCCATGACGTCGCGACCGCGATCTCGATGCTGCCGAACACACTCGACCAGGCGGACACCCTGATCACGAACCTCGGCTCCGACGACCGCGCGCTCGGCGACCTCGTCGACCGCTCCGACCAGATCGTGACGACGATCGCCGCCCAGCGCGGTGCTCTCGGCAACCTCGTCGACACTGCGGCCGCGACCTTGAAGACGACGGCAGCGCACAACGCCGGTCTGAAGATGACCCTCGATGACGCGCCGGCGGCGGTGTCCCAGCTGCGCAGGACCCTGAGCTCGCTGCAGTCCGCCGCGACCCAGCTCGAACCGGCGGCGACCGGCCTGCGCGCGACCGCACCGCCACTGACCGCCGTGCTCACCCGGATTCCGTCGCTCGCCGCAGCGGCGGCGCCGACGCTGCGCGCCGTCGATACGGCGGCGCCACTGCTGACGCGGCTGGCGGTGACAGCTGCGCCCGTCGTCACGCGGCTGCTCGGCCCGACCCACGAGCTCGCCACGTTCTCAACCGATCTGTCGCCGCTGTCGAAGGCGCTCGGCGGCAGCCTCGGCAACCTGCTCGGCTATCTCCAGGGATACGCGCGCGCGATGCAAGACGACGACGGCGCCGGCAACCTCTACCGGCCCGCGCAGACGTACTACGACGCCACCGCAAGCTCGGGGTCGACATCGTCGGAGAAGCGGTCACCTCGCCACTCGCGGACGCATTTGGTGGTGCCCCCGTTGGGGCACCCACAACCCGCACCGACGACAACGAGCACCACCTCGCTGCATCTGCCGACGCTGCCGAAGCTGCACATCTCGTTGCCGGCGTCGGTCACCAAACCGGTTCAGCAGACGAGCACGACGATCACCGGCCTCCTCCACTACCTGCTCGGGAAATGAGTCGTCGCCGCCAGACCCGCAACGCTGCGCGCCTGATCACCGCCGGGGCGGTGGGGCTGCTCGTGATCGGCATGGTCCTGTACCTGTCGGTGACCTCGCAGAACGGCCTGCCGTGGGCTCGCTACTACGTGATTCACGTGCGGCTGACCGACGCGGGCGACCTCGACACCTACGACGACGTGCGCGTCGCAGGGCGTCGGATCGGCCAGGTCGCGGCGATCAGATACGAGCACGGTTTCGCCGAGGTGACGCTGCAGATCGACCAGGGCGACGCGCCGCTGCGCCAGGGCAGCATCGTGCTTGTACGACTCAGCGGGCTGATCGGCGCTGAGTTCGTGCAGATCACGCCGGCGCTGCACGGCCGGCCGCTGCCGAGCGGTGCCACGATCGGGGTGTCGCAGACGCACACCAACCCCGACCTCTTCGACGTGCTGAGCGCGTTTAGCCCGCCGATCGTTCGCGACCTGCGGGCGACGATCCGCGCGGTCGGGATCGGCTTCCTCGGGCGCGGGCAGGGCCTCAACCAGGCGATCGCGGACGGGCCACCGCTCGAGCGGGCCGCCGATCCGCTGCTGGCATCGCTCAACGCCGAGCCGCAGGCCGTCCGCAGCTTCATCCCCTCGCTCGACGCGCTCGCTGACGCCGTCGCGCCGGCCCGCTTCAACATCGTCGACGGGTTTGTCCCGGAGGCACGGGCGCTGAAGCCGCTTGCCGACAACGGCAGGGCACTCGGCGCGATCTTCACGCAGGCGCCCGGGGCGCTCACTGCTGCGACCGCGCAGCTGCCCTCGGTCGACGCGCTGCTTGACCAGACCGATGGGCTGGCGCGCGCAGTTAGGGCGCTGACTCGACCGGCTCCGGCCGCGCTGCGCGCGACCGCGCAGCTGCTGGAGGCGGCGCCGACTCCGATCCGCAACGCCACCGGCCTGCTGGCCGCGTCGGTGCCGTTGGTCCCCGCGGCGCTGCGGCTGATCGATCGCGTCAACCCGCTGGCGGCGCCGCTTGAGGCGATGCTCGCTGACTCGGTTCCGGTCGTCTCGGATCTCGGCGCTCGTGCATGCGACCTCGTCAACGCCGCCGCCTGGCTGCGGGACTCCGATGCGTTCGGCCAGGCCCCGGACGGTCCGCTGGGCCCGCACAACGTCGTTCGGATCCTCGTCGCCGGCAACGCCGATCTCGTCCAGGGCGGCCCGAAGCTGCCGAGCTCACAGATCAAGTTCGACGCCAACCCGGCGCCGTGCACCGCTACCTCTGAGGTCGTCGGGGCGTCATGAGCGCGACCGCCAGATTGCGGGGGCGCCGCGACACGACGGTCCGCTCGGGCGTCGTCGTTCTGTTCATCGCGGGCGTACTCCTGTACTGGGCGTTCGTCCACCATCTGCCGTTCCTGGGCGGGTCGCTCGGCCCGACGGTGAGAGCGGAGTTCGCCGAGGCGTCGAACCTCAACCCACGCACGCCGGTTCGGATCGACGGCGTCAATGTCGGCAAGGTCGTGAACCTCGCTGCGGCTGATCATGGCCGCGCCACGATCGTGACGATGACGGTCGGGCGGTGGGGCGGCGACATCCACCGTGACGCGACCGCGCAGATCACGATGCGGACGATCGTCAGCGGCGCGATGTTCATCAACCTGCACGCCGGATCGACCTCGTCGCCGCCGCTTGGCGATCGCGTGATCCCGATGCGCTCGACCTCGACCCAGGTCGACTACGACCAGTTCACGGGCGTAGCGAGCGCACCCGTGCGCAGCGAGGAGCGTCAGGTGATCAAGGGCCTGGCCCAGTCGCTCGGTGATCCGGCCGGGATCCGGACGCTCCTGACCGTCGCGCCGCCGGCGATCGCCGCCGCCGGCACCGCCTCCGACGCCCTGCGCGGCCAGGACATCGGCGACCTGCCGTCACTGATCTCAAACAGCGCCCGCGCGATCCGGGCAATCGACGCCCCGACGCTCGGCGCGTTCATCGACGGAGCGTCACGGACCTTCGCGGCGACCGCCGATCAGAGCCAGGCGCTCGGCGAGACCCTGGCTGACACGCCGGCGGCGCTGACCGCGGTCCGCTCCGATGCCGGCACCGTCGACACGCTGATCGAGCGGATCGCACCGCTTGCGCGGCAGCTGCTGCCCGGCGCCCGGGCCCTGTCGCCCGCCGCCCGAGCCCTGCGACCGACGCTCGTGATCTCGGATGCCGTTCTGTCGCGGCTGCCGCCGCTGCTGCGGGCGGCACCGGCGGCGCTCGCGGCGATCCGTCGCGCGTCTGAGCTTGGAACCCCGACCCTCAACGCGGCGGCCCCCGTCGTCGCCCGGCTGAACAGGCAGATCGTGCCGTGGCTCGACGCCAAGCAAGGTGTCGACGCACTCCGCAATTACGAAGAGCTCGGCCCCGTCGCCGCCACGCTCGACTCGGCGCAGAGTGACTACGACGCCAACGGGTACTACATCCGCTACGACACCCACGCGGCGACCAACAGTGTGCTGCTGCCGTGCGACGTCGGGCCGGGCGAGGCGAACGCCGAGTCGTGCCTGGCCGGGGTCCTGAGCAGCGCCGCGCGTCGTGGGAGCGGTAAGCGATGAGGACGCGCCACCGCGGCGAGCGGATGACGATGGCCCGGCTGCGGCTCGAGGCGCGTCGCTCGGCGACGGCGCTGATCATGTGGGTCGCGCTCGTGGGGCTCGGGCTGTACGCGGCCGTGTTCCTGGTGGGGCAGCTGAAGGTACCGCTGCCGTGGCAGCACGAGTACACGTTCAGGGTCGCGGTCGCCGATGCCAAGGGCGTCGTCCCGGGCTCGGATCCGGTCCGGATCGCCGGTGTCGTCGTCGGCAAGATCACCGGGGTGGACCTGCAGGGGTCAGACCCGGTCGAGCCGGTGCTGACCGCGCAGATCGACTCCAAGTACGCGCCGATCTACAAGAACGCCCACGCCGAGCTGCGTCCGAACACCCCGCTCGACGACATGTACCTGGACATCGTCAGCCGCGGGACACCGTCCGCCGGGCGGGTCGCCCAGGGCGGTGAGCTCGCCGCCGACCGCACCCAGACCTCGGTCGACATCGGCGAGATCCTCGACGTGTTCAGCGCGGACGTGCGCCCACGGGTCCAGGAGGCCGTCACGCAGGCGGGGATCGGGCTCGGTAATGACGGACCGCAGTTCCGCGAGGCGCTCGCCGAGCTCGCTCCGTTCCTCAGCGCCGCGCGCTCGCTGTCGAGTGAGATCGCAACCCGCCAGACCGAGACGCGCCAGCTGATTCACAACCTGTCGCTGATGACGGGCGAGCTGGCAAACCGCTCGCACGAGCTGAACGGGCTGATCACCGACGCCGGCTCGACGCTGACCGCGGTCGGTGACGCCTCGGGCCCACTGGCGCAGCTGATCGCCGAGCTGCCGCCGACGCTGCAGAAGCTCGTCCCGACGCTTGGTGCGCTGCGCGGGGCGGCGACCCAGCTGATTCCGGCTCTGAGCGCGCTGCGGCCCGTCGCTGCCGCCCTGCCGACGGCGCTCGCGGCCACGACGCACTTCGCCACGGACGCGTTGCCGGCGCTGCGGACGCTGTCACCCGCGCTGGCGCCGCTCGCCTCGCTCGTGCACGACACGACCCCGCTGGCCGACAACCTGGTCACCTCATTCGGTGCGCTCGAGCCGCAGCTGCCAGAGCTCAATGTCGCGACCGCGGCGATCGTCCCGTGCGAGAGTGCGCTGGCCGGCTACCTGCGGGAATGGAACTCGGTGTTCGCCTTCTCCGATGACCTCGGCGCTTTCGGTCGTGAGGAGAACGACACCGGCACGCTCAACGGCGAGGGACTGCCGGACCCGTCGCTGACCGAGAACACGACTAGCTGCGCCTCCGGGGAGCCACAGGGATGACACGCGGGCAGCCGATTCGCCGCCAGGCCCTGATCGTGATCGCGTTCATGACGTTCGCGGTACTGATTCTGCTGCGGATCCTCGGCTACGCGGGCGTCAGCGTCGTGCCGCAGCCGACGTACAGCATCAATGCGATCGTGCCGTCGGCCGTGCAGCTGATCCCGCATGCGGATGTTCGCGAGGCGGGGATCAAGGTCGGCCAGGTGACCGGGATCAACGCTGACGGTGGCGACGTCCGGCTGGTGCTGGCGATCGACAAGCGCTTCGGCCCGGTCTACGCGAACGCGACCGTCCTGATCCGCGCCAAGAGCCTCGCCGGCGAGAACTACGTCGCGCTCGACCCGGGGACCCGGTCGGCTGCGATCGTTGCGCCGAACGGGACGCTGCCGCTCACCCAGGCGCCGGAGTCGACGCAGATCGACCAGGTGCTGGCGGTGCTGAGCGCGCCGCGGCGACATGATCTCGACCGGATCCTGGCGGCGCTCGGCGGCGGCCTGTCCGGCCGCGGCTATGACCTCAACGAGCTGCTCGACGGCACCACCGGGATCGTCCGCAACGGGCTGCCGGTGACGGAGGTCGTCTCCTCCGATCGGGCCGCCGTCGCGTCGTTGATCTCCGACTTCGGGACTGTTTCGTCCGGGCTCGCGCAGCGGGCAACGGGAATCCAGGCGCTCGCCGCCGATGCCCGCTCGCTGTCGACTGCCGTCGCCGCACGCGACGGCTCGCTGGCCGCGACCGTGCGGGTACTGCCGGCGCTGTTGTCTCGGGCGCATTCGGCGGTTGATTCGGTGGGAGCGTTCTCGCGTCTGGCGGACCCGGTCGTCGCCAACCTGAGCGGCGCCGCCTCGGAGCTCGTGCCGGCGATGGATGCGCTCGGCCCGGCCGCCCTCGAGCTCCACGGCGCCCTGCGCGCCCTCGGCAACTTCGACGCTCCGGGCCGTCGCCTGTTGCAGACCCTGCGGAGGTTCGCGCCCGTGGCAACGACGTTGATGGGGCCGCTCGAGACGACGATGCGGCAGTTCAACCCGGCACTCGGCTACCTGAAGCCGTTTGCGCAGGACATCGGCGACGCGATCTCGCTGATCGCCGCGGTCGGCGTCTACCACGACGCGGTCTCGCATCTCCTGCGCGGCACGCTGCTCGTCGGCTCGACCTCCGTCGCCGGGACCCTCAGCCCGACCGAGCGAGCACTGATCAACTCACTGCTCAACTCCGGTGCCCTGCAGAGCCTGACCGGCGGCACCGGCACCAACCCGTATCCGGCCGCCGACCTGGCGCTGAAGCCATGGAGCGGCTCGTATCCACGTATCCAAGAAGACCCGCCGTATTCAACGAGGAGTTCGCAATGACCGATGTGAGAACCGACGATGTCCTGACCGTCGAGGTCGACGGAGGCCCCCTGTATTACGAGCGGTTCGGACCGCGCACCGGGACCCCTGTGATCGGTGCTCCCGGCCTGACCTCGCACCGTTCGGCCTGGGAGCAGGTCATCGCGCACCTCCCCGGGGTTGACTTCGCCGCCGCCGACCTGCGTGGTCGCGGTGACTCTCGCCTGCTGCCGGGACCGTCGTCGATGTCGCAGCACGCGTCGGATTTGGTGAAGCTCGCCGACGCGCTCGAGGCGGAGAAGGTCGTGGTCGCCGGGCACTCGATGGGCGCGGGCGTCGCGGTCCAGTTCGGCGCTGAATACCCGGACAGGTGTGCGGGGCTGGTGCTGGTCGACGGCGGGTTCCGCGGGCCGCTGCCAAAGCCGGGCGAGGATCCGGCGGCAAACGCGCCCAACCTGACGGTGGCGCTCGCGCGGTTGCATATGAAGTTCGCCTCGGTGGAGGAGTACGTCGAGCACTGGAAGCAGAACCCGGCGGCCGGCCCGTACTGGGACGAGGCCTTCCAGCGCTACGTCGAGACCGACCTGCATGGCGAGGCGCCGGAACTGTACGCCGGCTCGGTGTACGCGCGCGTCGAGGAGGACATCCTCTCGATGCTCGCCTCGATCGACAAGCCGGATCCGCTTGATTCGGTGACGGCCCGGATCATCGCGCTGCGCGCCCCGCGCGGCCTCGTCGATGAGCCGAAGGCGCTGTACCCCGAGGGGTGGCTCCAGGAGGTCGCCTCGACACGCCCCAACATCGAGGTCCGCGAGGTGGAGGACGTCAACCACTACACGATCATGTTCCTGCAGCGGGCTGCCGCCCAGGTGGCAGAGGCGATCACAGACGTCCTCGGATGATCGAGAGGAGTGGCGAGCCTCTGATCTGACGATCCAACTCGGGCCCCGATCATCTCTAGACTCTGAGATCCTGCCCCCATGGTCTAGTGGTTAGGACGCCTCCCTTTCACGGAGGAGATCGCCGGTTCGAACCCGGCTGGGGGTACTTCTAGAAGTCGGCTATTTGCAGGTGTTTAGCTTACGGCCAAGGCCATCTGTAGTCGTATCAAAGATGATGGCTACCGCGTTTGGCTACCAGATGGACGCAGGTCTGTGGCCCAGCTTCGACCTGCAATGCCGTGAGCCGAGTCTGGGATCGCGCCCAGGAGTCAGCGGTTCGAATCCGTTTAGCTCCATCCACCAAATCGCCAGCGTTTGCGGGCGATTTTTCTTTTGTGGCTATTCGCCTCTGGCGAGGTGCAGTCACGGTCGGACCGTGTGGCGACCGAACACGGTCTGTCACGCCGGAGGTCGCGGGTTCGAGTCCCGTCGCTCCCGCTATTGAACCGCCCGCAAACGGGCGGGTTTTTGCTGGGTCTACTGGTCTCGTATGGTGACCGGGCAACCGCTCCGGGCAACCGTAGCGTTCGGTTTGGCTAGCGAATGCCGGCGTGTCGGGCCGGAGGTTCTGAGGGGGCCGGGGGGCGTCCTTGTCAGCGATCACATCCGCTGACGGCAGCGATGCATCGCCTCGGCGACCCCTCCACTGTGGCTTGGCTGGGTCCTGGGTGAGGCGAATCCGCAGATCAGCTCCGCTTGCTCGAACGTGTGGCGCGGCTCCACCCGACTTGCCTCGAGGCCGAACGCTCCATCCGATTGGCTGGTCGACTCGAGGGCGGCATCAACGAGCCCGTGTAGGTGTGCACTGGTCTGGGTGGCGAGGCCGCTCCGGCGGCGGCGGCCTTCGCCGCGTGATCAGTTCCGGGAAGCGATTTCTTTCCGGCGATGATTCGCTTGTCCGATGCGGCGTCGTGGTGAGCAAGGCCCACAAAACAGTCAGCTGCGCGGAGGTGCTTGCGCGTAGGCACTTGATCTGCCTAGTGTCTCCAGCAGTGCCTTTGTCGCGGCGCCGGTTAGGGATGCGATCGCGTGGTCCTGGTACCGAGATCGGACGCTGGGCATGTCGCGTCAGGTGTTCAAGTAGTCGGCGATGTCTCGGTCGGCGGTCGCGGTATGCGCCGGCGTCCGAGTGCCATCCAGTTTCCGTAGTGGAACCTGCACGCGTGACAGATCCGCCCTCGGACTCGGTAATACTCGTGGTCGGGCTCGGTCCGTATGTCAACTGTGTCCCAGTCAGGGGAGTTGCCTGCTTGGCATTTGGGCCCGTCCGGTTCGGCGGGGCCGCGTTTGAGGATTTGGGGATTGGGCCACGGCACGATTTGCCCCGCCGGGTCTCGAAAGACCACGGCCCAGTCCTCGCGCATACCGGGCGGCAGGAGGATCATGTACGCCCGGTTGGTGACCACCGTCGCGATGGAGGCCACGTCTGGTCGCAGCGCAACGGAACGGCTGCCTGGAAGCATTTCGCCGAACACAAGAATCCCTGTCCGCAGGGCGGCGTGGTGCGGGCGGGTGTCAGACCACCAGACCCAACTCGACGCGCGATCACGTACGTGCTGATCGGCGGCGTCACCGTCTAGGCGGAGCCGGAGGATGCCGCTGTGGTCGTGATAGACGATGGCACGCACACCAGGCCGAACCTCCAGTGCGGCTAGGTCGTCCATCTGATGAATCTACCCGCCAGCGACACGACATGGCGTTGGGGTCGAAATCGCCGGATACAGGGCGGACACCGGGTATGCGTCGGTGAGGATCTGCCTATGCGCCGCTCGGGAGAGTGTGGGCAGTGCGGGCACTTCAGCACGCCGCCGCTAGGTCGTGAAGCGACGGACTCTGCACAGCCATCTTTCGATCATGATGCTGCCAGAACTCATGAGCGCTGCGGTGAGACGACGGTAGTGACTGTCGCTGAGAGCACGACTGGGTGGAGCACGGCTTATCGTGGACTGACCGCGAGACCGCACTCACTGGATACTTTCCAGCGGATGGCCAGCAAGCGAGATGCATTTGACCCCAGCGCAATGTTTCTCATTCTCGGGTCCTTCTGTTTCGTCGCGGCCATGGCTCCATTCGCCACTCGGTACACCGTCCCGTTCAACGCCGCGGCACCAACAGCGGCGTTGTCGATTCTGCCATCGGTCGACCATTCACTGTTCACGTTTCAGCCGAGTGACGGGATTCTTGTCGCTATTGGATCAGCACTGATCGTGACCGCCGGGCTGGTGAAGAACGGGCCACGCTGGCTGATGGTGGTCGTAGGTGGGGTCGTTGCTTTGGCCGGAACCATGCTCGCTCGGGATGCGATCACAGGGGTCCCGCGTCGCGCGGCGGCGTTGCTACCGCACACCGTGTCGACACAGCGCTATGGCTCAGTGCTCGGACTCGTGTTGTGCCTGACATCTATCGGCGTGGGGCTCGCGATCGGCTGTGCCGGCCTCCTTACCAACGTGCGCGGCATGACTCACCGACATCCGTGAGCGCGATCCGGTTGCCACAACAACGGCGCCGATCGCCGATCGCCGATTCTGAAGATCATTGCGGTCGGGCCGGCGTGACACCCATGCGAACTCTTTGCTCTCCATGATGCGGCGAACGAGCGCTTCGTCGCCAAAGCGGTGGCAAAGTGCGGGCCACCGCTGGAGGTCAAAGCGATCGCCGTGTCAAGCGCGCTTTCCGCGCGAAGCAGGGCCCTCGATTGGTGTCGGGCAGATGCTCCCCGTGTGAGCAATGCAGGTGTCGGCGCGGTCTGTCGCTTGAGCACTCTGCGCGCCTGCGCAGGGGGCGGGTCAGTGAGCGACTGCGCGAACCCGTCGCTGGGCGAGATCGAGGTCGAACGCCACAGGATCGAAGCCGGGAGCATCCTTTAGTTCGGAGTAGCCCCAGGGACCGCCGCAGTCCTCGGGTGGGCAGGCGCCTTTGCCGGCCATCAGCACTGGCCTGCGGTCATCGGCACTCGGCTCGATCACCTTCTCCACGATGATGTCGTGCTCCCAGTCGTCACCGAAGTCGTAGGTGTAGCGGACGCGGTCCTTTGGCCCGAGGAGCACCTCAGCGAGCGCTATGTCGTTCTCGTCCTCGGTGCCGTCTTCCCAGTCAGGATCGGGAGCGCCGATCCGCACGCCCTCGTACTCGAAACTGTGCAGGTGAGTGTCGGTCCATCCGAACGCGGCCTGGATCACCTCGTGAAGCCCCGCGAAGGTTGTGTCGGCGCGGACCTGGACACGCCGCCACACCGGCGGCTTGCTCACCCCTCTAACCGCGATCTTCAGCTGCAGGACGTCATCGGGCTCGATCGCCTGCGGCACGTCAAGGTCTGCGAGGTCCAGCTCGCTGCGCGCGTTCCAACCCTTGATGAATGTGCCCACCGCCTGCTTGTCCTCGAGGTCGACGCCCGCAGCCTTTGCCGCCAGCAGGAACTGCTTGGAGGGGCCGCCGACGGCCGGGTCTAGGGCGGCATCGACCATCTCCTGTTCCCATCTGCCGATCGACGTTCGGGTTTCGGTAGCGGCCCACGCTGGGATCCCGCGACGACGGGCGGCGAAGCGCACCCAGGCGTCGAGCGCAGCAGGAAGGCAGGCGAGCAGCTCGGGAGTAGCGAGAACTTTGCGCGGGACCCAGTCACTCATGAACAGCTCGACGACCACGGGGCTCCAGCGCAGCGGATCGCCGCCGGTGTAGCCAGCACAGAAGTCGATCGCAAGCGACACCACCCAGGCCTCGTCCCTATCACGCGCGAACTCGGATCCCTCGGGCGAGGCGAGGAACTCGTCGCGCAGCGTGTCGCGCTCCTGCACCGACAGCTCGGTTGGCTGGGGAGGCTCGACCGCGCCCGGGGTCTGGTCGGAACGCAGGAGCGCAAGCGCCCGCCCGGACCAGAAGTCATCGGTGACAGGCGGATCCCAAGTCATGTCCGTTAGCGCGATCGCCGCACGGATCAGCCCGGCGGCGACACCCGGGTCGACGCGCTCCAGCTCAAGCACCGGCTCGTCCTGACCCGATTTGCCGCCGATCACGCCCGCCACCTGCTCGATCGACTCGGCCAACAGCACATCCTTGGCCAGGCCACCGAGGTTGCGATCGATCAACACGCCAACAGCCATCGTCTGACCATCAGGATGGCGACTCTCAAGCAACACCGTGCGGGCGTCGTCGAACACCGCCTCGCTGATCACGGCGGCACCAACGATCTCCGATCCACCGATCTGCTGAACCCATCGCGGCGAGCTGCCCACCGCCGAGGAGCCGGCAAGCAATTCCCCGGCAAGTGCCCCCAACTCACCGTCGTCGAGCTCCGCTATCGCCGCCAACGCGACTTCAGAGCCCGCCTCGGTGATGCCCCCCAGCCCTCTGACCAGTGGCTCGCCGAACAAGAACGCCGGATCGGTCCCGACAGCTTCAGACAGCGGCAGCCCGTGCCGCCGCTCGCGAAAAGTTCCCAGCAGGTGCGCAGCCCACGCTTCGGCGTCAAGCGCCGAGTCGAGCTCGGCCGCCGAGCGGGCGATCATTCGCGCCGCACGGACCTCCTCTGACCCAGCACCCTGCCTGGCTCGCTCACGCTCACGGCGCTGAGCCACCCGCGCCGGGTGACCGCCGGAGCCTCGTCGCCGTCTCCCGCCGCTCACACCCGCAAACCTACATCGACACCCCGCCGGGCGCAGACGACAACTCCGCAACCAGCGCCAAAATCGCCCGACCCTATGCGCCCCTTCCGCGCAGAGGAGGGGCGCGGGGCTGGCGTCGGGACGCGCTCCGTATGAAAACGCATGTGCCAGCAGTGCACCCTTCATCGCGGTCGGCCGTGAGTTCCCAGATCCGACCGATGCCGGCGCGAGCATTGCTGGATGCCGCGTATCAGCTCGTTCTTCGGGATCGTGATCTCTATGTACTGGAACGAGGGTGCACACCAGGTCCCGCATTTCCATGCCAGGTATGGTGACGATGAGGCGTCCGTAACTTTTGCCGGTGCGATTATCGAAGGTTCGCTGCCCGCCCGGTCAGCACGATTCGTTCGGGAGTGGGCGCTCCTTCATCAAGCCGAGCTCGAACACAACTGGGAGCTTGCGCGTGATCGCCAGCCACTGGATGAGATCGACCCCTTGGCCTAGCATTCACGACATGTCCAACACACGCCCCGCCTGGCTGGTCAAAGGCGTAGCCGTGGTCGGCGAGCACAAGCTCCGGTTGCTGTTCGAGGACGGCACGGTCGGGGACGTCTCGTTCCAGGACGATCCCTGGGACGGTGTTTTTGCGCCGCTCAAAGATCCCGCCCGGTTCGCGGCCGTCACGGTGCTCGACGGAACTCTGTACTGGCCGGCGGACGAGCTGGACTGGGCGCCCGAGCCTCTCTATGAGGCGGCACGAGCCCACGCGCTCACCGCCGCCTGATCGCGTCAGGTCACTACCAACCGCTCCCTGACGGTGTCGACCCCGCTGTCGGCCGACGGACCGCTGCGACGAAAGCACCTTCGCGCTTCCCAGGTCCTACGAAGGACGCGGCGCTGACCGCTGCCCGTGTCAACACGAAAGCACGTCTCGTTCGCCGTTTACACGACAGCCCTCGTAT
>CAVZTZ010000005.1:0-45777 GCA_963778315.1 uncultured Conexibacteraceae bacterium
GACCTACAACGGGGGCGGCCTGGACAACGCCTTCGGCGGCGCCGCGACCCTGGGCATCACCGAGATCAAGGGCAATTCCGCCGGCTCCGCGGGCGGCGATCGCGAACTTCGAGGCGCAGGTGCATCTCGGGGCCCTCAGCGTGGTGACCGGGAACACGGCCGGCAGCGGTGGGGGATCTACGCGTGGTCGAACACCACCCCCTCGAGCCAGGTGAACGTGTCGTCGGGGGCCACGGTCCAGAACAACGCGCCGAAGAACACGGTCGGTCCCGTCGTGACCCAGTAGGTCTTCCCGCGACGCGGCCGTCACGCTGTCGATCCGCCGGGCCACCGTGCCCGGCGGATCGGTCTGCGCGTGGGCTCACCTCCCGTCGACGGCGGGGCCGTCCGCTGGTATCGTCGCCCGGCGTGACGCGGGCGTGAGCGAGGACCCTCGGACGGGCGGCCTCGACGGGGAGCCGGATGCCTTTCTCGCCCTGCTGGCGCCTGAGGACCGCGTGGCTCTCGAGGAGACCGGGCGCCGGCGTAGCTTCCCGCGGGGGGCGGTGCTGATGTACGCCGGGGAGCCGGGCGACCGGGTGATGATCGTGCTCGAGGGACGCGTCAAGATCACGCGCGCTGCGGAGGACGGGCAGGACAACCTGCTCAACATCCGCGGTCCGGGCGACCTGCTGGGCGAGCTTTCGTTCATCGACGAGGACGTACGGCTCGCCGATGTGACCGCGCTCGAACCGGTCACCGCTCTGGTTCTCGCGTCATCGGAGTTCCGTCGCTACCTCGAGGCCAGGCCGCGCGTCGCGTTCGCGATCCTCACCATGCTGAGCCGCCGGTATCGCGACGCCGCCGTCAGGCGCGCCGAGCTGATGACGCTCGAGACCCCCGGCCGGCTCGCCGCGCGTCTGCTCGAGCTGGCCGGCCGCTACGGTGAGCCGACGGATCGCGGTCTCGTGATCACGCTCCCGATCTCCCAGGAGGAGCTGGCGCCTTCGTCGGGGCGTCGCACGCCGGACTGGCCAAGGCGCTGCAGACATTCCGGGAGCTCGGTTGGATCACAACCGAACGGCGGCGCATCATCGTGCACGACGCCGACGCGCTCCGGGCTCGCGCGGGGTAGCGGCTCGCCAGATCGCCTGCGCGTGGCGCTGCGACCCACCCGAGGACGGGCCGGGCCCGGGTCAGCCGACGGCGAACTCGCGGCGCTCCTGGGGTGTGAGGCTCCGCGTGACTCGGCTCCGCCCCAGTGCCAGCAGTCCGGCCGGGTTCTCGCAGTCGGTGCAGGTGTCCCACCTCTGGATCTCGGCGGTGTCGTCCTGGGTGAAGAAGCTCGCGCTGTCGGGGGCAACAGGACCTGGAAGACCGTCTGCGGCTGGTCGATCACCCGCAGCTCGTTCCAGGTGCGGTCGTCCCAGATCCGAACCGTGTGATCCTGGCCGGCGGAGGCGAGGTAGTGACCGTTCGGGCTGAAGACCAGGAAGTACAACTTGCTGAGGCTCTGGCTCAGGGTGATCAGCGGCTTGTCGGTGGCGATGTTCCAGATGGTGATCGCCCCGGAGGGGACGGAGGACGCCAGGTGCCGCCCGCCGTTGTCGATCGCGATGGAGTTGCCCTCGTCGGAGTACAGCGTGTGTCCGATCTGATGTCCGGTGGCGGTGTCGAACAGCCGGATGTAGCCACACGTGTCCAGAAAGCCGACGACGCGGCCGTCGCGACTGGCTGCCACCTGACTCCCGTTGGACTCCTGCCCGCACCGCTCGGTGATCAGGACCCGCACCGCACCCGTGCGCACATTGATGAGCTTGTCCCGGAAGTCGTTGTGGGGGGCGCCCACGGTGATCGCCACCAGGCGGTCGTCGTCGATGAACTTGCCCGGAAGGAAGAACTGCTGGTTGTAGTTCGGGGGCAGAGTCGCGGGCAGGGTACGGAGCACGCGTCGCCCGGCGACGTCCCAGATCCTGATCGGCTCCGGTCTGAGCAGGTCATGGCGGTCCGCGTACTGCACGAAGGCGAGGTGCCCGTCGTCGCTCAGGAACCCGGCCGCGACGCTGTCCGACGGGCCGGCGACCTGCAGCGGCGCTCCGGTCGGAGCGCCCGCCGTCGTCCAGCGGTCCACGTAGAAGCGATTGTTCGTGGATCCGTTGAGGGTGTCGACGTGGCTTGCGTCCGCACCGGAGAGCCCGATCCACCCGGGTAGATGTCAGGCACCGGGGGGATCGTCAGCTCGGCGGGGTCCACTGCGCTGAGGATCCTCACCTGTCCGTCGGGGGAGGTCTTGGCGGCGAGCGGCCGTGTCGGGTCGAGGGCGATCTGGCCGACCTGAGGGTTGACGCGGGGGAAGCGCACGAGCTCCTGTCCCTGCGCGGTCATCACCCCGCCGCTGCCGTCGCCGAAGCCGTACGCGATCCTGGTGCCGTCGGGACTCACGGAGACCGTCTGACCGGAGTTGAGGTGGTCGGTTCGGAGCGTGCGGGTCGGTCGCAGCGTGCGGGCGTCGAGCACTTCGAGCGCCCCGGTCGCGCTCGAGCTCCCGAAGTCCCCGGCGTAGAGGCGGCGCCCGTCCGGTGAGAAGGCGACGCTCTCCGCGGAGAGGCCGCCGGTGACTGGGCCCGAGGAACGAGCCTTGGACACCGCCACGACCCGGCCTGTCGCCGCATCCAGGAGCATGACCCCGGGGGGAGCCGGCGGCCCGTTCGAGGTGGTGGCGACGGCGAGCCGCCGGCCGTCGGGACTGAACGCGATCTGCGCGGGGAACGTCGTCGGATCGTGGGTCAGGGGCAACCGGCGGACCGCCCCGGTGTGCAGGTTCCACAGCACGATGTCCGTGTACGTCGAAGCGGCGACGACCGGGGCCCGCGGATCGAGCGCCAGCGGGGCCTGCGCGTCCGCGGCCGGACCCTGGCCGATCACCTGGCCGGTGTCCGCGTCCAGGCGCTCGAGCCGGCCCTTGGGGTCGGCGACGAGGGTCCGTTGATCGGCGTAGGTGAACCACTCGCCGGGTCCGCCGAGACGGATCACGTGCTCGAGCCGGCCGGTGAGCGCATCCGCGATCCGGATCTGGCGTTCCAGACAGAGGCCCTCGGCCAGCTGCCGTCCATCCGGACTGAAGGCGACCGTGGGCGCGTTGGTCGGCGCCGCGCCCGCCCGCTCGCCTGGCACCAGGCAATTGCCATGGCCCACCGCCGGCAGCCTGGCCCGGATCGGTGATGCGTCAAGCGCGGCCCGCAGCGCGAACATGGCCTGGGGCGTCGTCTGTGTGCTCACCCCGCGGATGCCGAGGAGCACCGACAGCTCCGGATCGATCGAGAGCTGATTCGCGCTGTCGGCAGCGTAGGCCTGGGACTTCGCCTTCGCCTCCGCGTTCACGGCGTCACTGCGCGAGATCAGCGCGAAGACTACGAGCACGAGCGAGATGGCCGCGATCGCGAGGCTGACGATCCCCAGCGTCCGCTGCCTGCGGGCCGCCGCTCGCCGTCCGGCCAGAAGGTAGGCCTGCTGAAGGTCGGTGGGGCCGCGATCCTTGCCCAGCCCCTCGGCCAGCCAGCGCTCGGCCGCGGCGAGCTCGGGACCGCGCAGCAGGGAGCTCGAGTGGCGAGCGCCGGCGTCCCACTCGAGCGCGCGCACCATCAGTCGCGTGTGCTGCTTCTCCCACTCGAGGTCGGTCTCGATCGCCCCGACAACGCGATCGGTGACCGAACCGTCGTGCTCCGGCACGGCGATCCAGTTGCGATCGCGGATCTCCTGGGGGATCTCCGCGTCGGGCACCGGACGCAGCGCGATCGGGACGATGCGCTTGTTCAGCTCGCTCGCGTGCTCCACCTCCTGACCGCAGAAGCGGGAGGTGACGCTGTCGGGCGAGATGACGAAGAGGAACGCATCCGCGCCCTCGATCGCCCGCTGTAGGGCCTGCGGGAAGACCTCCGCGTCGCGGAGGCCGTCGACGTCGACGAACACCTCCTTGCCGCGCGCCCGCAGCTCGTCCGCCAGGTGCTTCACGAAGGACGCATCCCGGCGCGAATACGACATGAACACGTCCGCCACCGACACCCCCAGCTTCGATTTTGGCCGACGCCCACCGACCGCGGGCCGCAGTATCTCAGCAGGCCAGGCGGAGCGCAAGAAGACGGCGGGGGCGGTCCGGGACGCCACGACCAGCAGCCACATCGCTGCCTACGACCGGCATCGGCCGCTCAGAACACCGAGGGTCGCGAGACCGAGGGGTCAGACCGGTCACTGATGCTCACAGGCTTGGGCGGCACGCCAGGCGCGCCGCCCAAGCCCTTCAATGGCCGCCCCGAGCCGTCACCGGGGCCGGCCCAGTCTGCGGTCACTCAGCAGCGACGAGCGCCGACTCGCTCACCAGCGCCAGGACGTTGGTCCCATGGCGCTCGACGAAGGTGGGTCCGACACCGGGGATCTCGGCCAACGCTTCGAGCGTGCCCGGCCGCAGCCCGGCGATCGCGGCGAGCGTGCGGTTGTGAGCGACGGTGTACGCCGGCTTGCCCTCGGCGGCCCGAAGCCGCCACTGGCGCAGCGCCTCCAGCAGCGGTGCGTCTTGCGCTGCCACCTCGACGGTCGGTGCCGGTGAGCCCCGGCCGGAGCGCCGGGGCGGCGTGAGAGTGCTCGGGTCGGGGAGGCCGATCGTCTCCGGGTCACAAGCGTCGCAGCAGCGGCCCTCCGGCGCGCCGGGACGGGCATCGCCGAAGTGGTCCAGCAGCGTCCGGCGCCGGCAGGCGCCCCCGGCCGA
Source organism: uncultured Conexibacteraceae bacterium (assembly GCA_963778315.1). GTDB lineage: Bacteria > Actinomycetota > Thermoleophilia > Solirubrobacterales > Solirubrobacteraceae > Palsa-465. Next base: position 4,742 of record CAVZTZ010000005.1, read on the forward strand.
GGAGAACGCCTCGACCGCTCGGTAGGCGCTCCAGGCGCGATCGCGCGCCTCCCGGCAGATTGCTGTGACCCGGCCGGCGTCATCTGATCCGGTCAGCGTCACCGAGAGGCGCCCGCCGCGCGCAGGCTCGAGCCGGCACAGGTCGGCGCGCTCGGCGATTCCCAGGCAGATGCGGTCCCGGTCGCCGGGCGGCTCGATGACGATCCCTTCGCGCGCGCCCGCACCCGCCAGTCGGCGGACGAAGGCGAGTACATCGTCGGCCTCGACCGCATCGTTGCGGATGAAGTTGATCAGCCGTCCGAGGTCGGCGCGGCTCGAGAGCAGGATGCCGCGGCCGGGCCTGCCGTCCCGCCCGGCGCGGCCGACCTCCTGGTAGTAGGCCTCGACGCTCGTCGGGATCGACCAGTGGACGACGGTGCGCACGTCGGCCTTGTCCACGCCCATCCCGAAGGCATTGGTGGCCACGACGATCTCGGCGTCGCCGTCCATGAAGCGGTGTTGGGCGGCTGCGCGTTCGTCAGGCTCCATGCCGGCGTGGTATCCGACCGCGTGGAGTCCCTCGCCGCGCAGTCGCTCGCTGACCTCGTCCACCTCCCGGCGGGTCCCGCAGTACACGATCGCGGGGCGCAGTTCCGGGTCGCGGAGCGCCAGCGACAGGAGCAGGCCCTTGCGGGCCTTCGAGCCGGTGCCTTCGAGCGGGATGACGTCGAAGGACAGGTTGGGGCGGTCGAAGCCCGCGCGGAGCACATGGGGATCGCGCAACCCGAGTCGCCCGGTGATCTCGCGCCCCACCTGCTCAGTGGCGGTCGCGGTGCAGGCCATCACCGGCGGCGACCCCAACCGCTCGATCACGCCGCGCAGCCGCAGGTAATCAGGGCGGAAGTCGTGGCCCCACTCGGAGACGCAGTGGGCCTCGTCGACGGCGAAGAGGTCCACGCGGCGCTCGGCCAGCGCGTCGAGGAACTTGGCCGAGGCGAAGCGCTCGGGTGAGCAGAGCACGATCCGGGCGCGACCGGTGCGCACGTCCGAGAGCGCCTTGGCCGCCGTCCCGGCGTCGAGACCGGAGGCGATCATCGCGACGGGATGGCCGCCGAGCCGGAGCCGGCGATACTGATCGGCCATCAACGCGATCAGCGGCGAGACGACCACTGTGAGGTCGTCAGAGGCGATCCCCGGCAGCTGGTAGCAGAGGCTCTTGCCGCCCCCGGTGGGCATGACCACGAGGCTGTCGCGCCCCTCGAGGGCGGCGGCCACCGCCTGACGCTGCCCCGGTCGAAACGAGCCGAGCCCGAAGTGCTCCAGCAGCAGTTCGGGGTCCCGCGGGCCATCGTAGCGGTGCTCGAAGGCCACCTCGACGTCCTCGATCCGGTCGAGTCCGGCGAGCGCACGCCGCGCCTCCGCATCCTCTTCGAACAGCGACGGCTGCGGCCCGGGAGGCGCCTGCGCGGCGGCCAGCGCGGACGCGAGTGGCGCCGCGCTGAGCCGTTCGGTGTCGCTCAGCGACCTCCACAGCCGTCGCAGCGCCTGGAGTTCGGCCTGTACCTCGGGGTGCGCGCGATCCGCCGTGATCCGCGGCAGGACGGCCGTCGCACGGGCGGAGAACTCGCTCATGACCACCCAGGCTAGGCCCCGGCCAGGACGTATCGGGCGCGCCAAGATCTGTTCCAGGCCTCACCGACCTCTGCCTCCTAGGACAGGCCTGCACGAGCGCCTAGACCTCATCTTGAACACTCCATTCCCGCCATGGGCTTCCTCCCCCGCCCCGCCGGAGGCCGACCTCGAGGAGAGCCCGTGGCTTGAGATCCCGATAGAGGTGTGTCAGGATCGATCAAGGCGACAGGGGGTGTGGGCGTGAAGGTCTTTCGGATGGTCATGGGGGCGCTGGGGCTGGCTGCGCCGCTGGCAGTTGCGGGTTCGCTGGCGATGGCGAGCACACCAGCGCTCGCGGCGCGCGTCAGCACGACTCCCGCTGCCGCGCCGGCCGCTCCGGTGATCAGGACGATTGCGGGGGATGGGCAGGACGGGTTCTCAGGAGACGGAGGGCAAGCCGTGAAAGCCGCCCTCTCCTATCCGATCCAGGCGGTCCGGGCGGCGGATGGCAGCATCCTGATCGCCGACGAGGGCAACAACGTGATCCGGCGGGTCGCCCCGGACGGCACGATCCACACCGTGGCCGGAATCGCAGGCGCCGGCTCGTTCGGCGGGGACGGCGGACCGGCCACCTCCGCCCACCTCAACCAGCCGACGGGCGTCTATCCGACGGCCGACGGCGGGTTCCTGATCGCGGACAGGGCCAACCGCCGGATCCGGAAGGTCTCCCCGAGCGGGGTGATCACCACCGTGGCCGGCACGGGTGCCGCCTGCGCGAACCCCCAAGGCGCGTGCGGCGACGGCGGCCCGGCGACGAAGGCGGAGTTGAACGCGCCTGATCGGGCCGTGCCGACACCCGACGGCGGGTTCCTGATCACTGACGACCAGGCGCAGAAGGTCCGCAAAGTATCGGCCACCGGGACCATCACGACGGTCGTCGGTACGGGCGCTCGATGCGCCGACCCGACCTCGGCCTGCGGTGACAAAGGACCGGCCACGAAGGCGGCTCTCAACGCCCCGAACGGCGTGGCGGTCTTTCCGAGCGGCGTGTTCGTGATCAGTGACTCCGGCGACAACCGCGTTCGCGAGGTGTCCAGCACCGGGGTGATCACGACGATCGCCGGCGACGGTGTCGCTGGGAGCTATGGCAACGGGGTGCGGGCCACGACCGCGAATCTGAACGACCCGAGCAGCGTCGCCGTGGCGTCCAACGGCTCGATCGTGATCGCCGACACTGACAGCCATCTCGTGAGGGTCGTCACCGCCGGGACGATCTCGACGCTTGCCGGCGTCGCCGACGCTCCGTGCGCGACGCCGACCGCCGCGTGCGGAGACGGCGGGCCCGCGACCAAGGCGAAGCTGAACACCCCGTACGGAGTGAGCGTGGCGTCCGACGGCTCGGTGCTGATCGCCGACCACCTCGACCACCGGATCCGGGTCGTGAACGCCCGGCTCGGCGGCTCGCCCACTCTCGCCGTCGTGGGGGCTCGCCTGGTCGACGGAGCCGGGAGCCCGGTGCAGCTCCGAGGCACCAACCGCGCGGTGTTCGAGAGCCGCTGCGTGTATGACAAGACCGGCGTCGCCGACGGACCGACCGATCAGGCCTCGGTCAACGCGATGCTCGCCTGGAAGATCAACGCCGTACGGGTCACGATCAACGAGGACTGCTGGCTCGGCATCAACGGGTTGCCCGCGGACGGGAACGCGGCTGGCTACCGGCAGGCGGTGGTGAGTTACATCCGGCTACTGCGGGCCAACGGCCTGTACGCGATGCCGGTCGTGGAGGTGGACGCGCCCGGCACGGTCAAGGCAACCAGCATCGAGTACATGCCCGACGCGGGGCACATGCCGACGCTATGGCATCAGCTCGCCTACGACCTGCGCTCCGACCATGGGGTGATCTTCGATCCGGTGACCGAGGTCGCGATGGCCAGCTGGAACAACCCGCACCCGCAGCCCGCGGGAGAGTGGAACTGCTGGCTGCACGGCTGCACGCTCGACTCGATCTACCCCGGAGCCCCGCGATTCGCCGCGGCCGGGCTGCAGTCGCTGGTCAACGCGATTCGCTCCGCCGGCGCGACGCAGCCGATCGTGCTCGGCGGCCTTGATTACAACGCCGATCTGAGCCAGCTACTCAGCCACCTTCCCGCCGATCCCCAGCACCAGCTGATCGCCTCGGGGCATGTGTACGACTTCGTCGAGGGCTCGAGTGTGGACTCGATGTTCACCGGCCAGCTGGAGCCGATCGCCAAGCAGCTGCCGGTCATCCTCGGCGAGCTCGGCGAGCGCAACTGCGACTCGGGCACGGCCGCCTACACGAGCCATGTCCTCTCGCTGATCGACGGCGAGGCGGGCCGGGGCACGGTCTTCGGGGTGCTCGGATGGACCTGGAACGCCGGCGGCGGCTGGCAGTGCCCGACCGGTCCCGACGGCGAAGGCGGCCCCCTGATGATCCGCGACTACGGCGGGACGCCGACCGTGATGGGGGCGGTGTTCCGCAAGTGGATGCTGTCCAAGTAGTGGGCAGGGATTCCTGGATGGCGCGTGCAGGCCGGGATCGAGGCTGCGTGTCCGTCGACGACCTCACCGCTCTCACGGTCGACCACCGGACCCAGACCGGAACGCGACGGATGAACCTGTGGCCCGCCGCGGCCGAGTGACGGTCCGACAGGTGTGAGATGTTCGGGCTCGATTGGGGGGCGAGGCAACCGCAGCCCGGCCGGGTTCTACCCTTTGTGATGATGACTGTCATCGGCTGTCCGACCTGCAACGCCCGGAATCGCGTCGGCCCGATCGCGCAGGGAGTCCCGCGATGCCCACGATGCAAGTCGACGCTGCCGTGGGTCGTCGACGCCGACAGCGACACCTTTGCTGCCGAGAGCACCGCGTCTGTGCCGGTTGTGGTCGATTTCTGGGCGGCATGGTGTGGTCCGTGTCGGATGATCTCTCCGGTACTCGAAGACCTCGCGAAGAGTCACGCGGGACACCTCAAGGTCGTGAAGGTCGACGTCGACGCGAACCCAGGACTAGCCGGCCGGTTCGGGGCGCAGTCGATCCCGTTGCTGGTCGTGATCCGGGACGGTAAAGAGATCGATCGCGTTGTCGGCGCGTTGCCTCGCGCTGCTCTCGAGCAGCGGTTGGGACCGGTGCTCGCCGCCTGAGCGTTGATTCGGGCTCGACCTACCGCGAACGGTGCGTCTCTCCAGGCGCGGCGGTGCTCGAGACGCGGGTCAACGAGGTGTGCGACGTGCTTTTTTGGGTGCGAGGCGCATGTCGGTGTATTCTACTTACGCGTTAGTCAAAAATGTCCTCCCCGGAGCACGGCGACCCCGGACCTGTCGTGACTGATCGCTCCTTGACCCTCCATTCACGCAATGAACTTCGGCCTCATCTTCGCCCTCCGCAACCCCGCTCCGTGGCAAGCGCCGTGGGTCCAGCACTACGCTGACTCACTCGAGCTGATCTCCTGGGCCGAGGAGGCCGGCTACGACTCGGTCTGGCTGTCCGAGCACCACGCCACCGCGGACGGCTACTGCCCGTCGGTCCTCGCGACCGCGAGCGCCGTCGCGGCCCGGACGACGCGGATCCAGATCGGCAGCAACATCCTTGTCCTGCCCCTGCATCATCCGCTGCGGGTCGCCGAGGATGCGGCCGTCGTCGATCTGATCTCCGGCGGGAGGCTGATCCTCGGTGTCGGTGCCGGCCATCGCCACGAGGAGTTCGAGGCCCTCGGTGTCCCGCGGGCGCAGCGCGGGAAGCTGCTCGAGCAGGGGATCGCGACGATGCGGCAATGCTGGTCGCAGGGCGTCTACCAGATGCCCGCAGAAGCGGCCGGCGACGGCGGTGGCGGGGCCGCGCCCACAGTCCCATTTTCGCCACCCCCCGCTCAGCCGGGCGGCCCCCCAATCTGGATCGGCGCTCGCACCGAGGTTGCGACGCGGCGCGCCGGACGAATCGCGGACGGGCTGATTCTCAGCCGTGGACGCGAGCAGGTGCGGTGGTTCCACGCGGCGGCGCAGGAGGCCGGGCGGGACCCCGAGGCGCTGTCGCTCGCGACGATCCGGATCGTGCATGTGGCCGAGTCGCGCGAGCGTGCACGGGACATCATCGGCGAACATCTGCTGTACCACGAGAACAGCTATCGCGACTGGTTCAAGACTGGTGACCTTGCGCACGAGCAGGGCGCCGAGCCGTATCGATCAGTCGATGAGCTCCCGCTCGACCGTTACATCCTCGGCACTCCCGAGGAGTGCATCGCCGAGATTCGGCGCCTGGGTGACCTCTACAAGTTCAACCACTTCATCTTCTGGGGGCGTCTGCCCGGGCTCCCGCTCGAGGAAGCCCGCCGCTCGCTGCAGTTGTTCGCCGAAGAGGTCGCGCCCGCGTTGCGCGCGACCCCGGCGCCCTGAAACGCCGCGGCTACGGCTTCAGATAGCCGCCGCAGGCGAGGTTGACGATCGTGTCAGCGATCTCGGTGGGGGAGAACCGGCCGCCTGGCCGGTACCAGCGGTACATCCAGCTGGTCATGCCGGTGATCGTGAACATCGTGATCTGGGGGTCGAGGTCGGCAAATGTGCCGTCGGCGACTCCTTCGCGGTAGATCCCCTCGAGCATCTCCTCGTAGCGGCGCTTCTCCTTACGCGCCTGCGAGCGCTCTTTTGCGGGCAGCTCTGACTCGTTACCGATGAACACCGCGAGCTCGGATATGTTCGTGGCGTACACCTCGACCTGACCCGTGATCGCTCGCCGGAGCTTCTCATCGGGGGAGAGGTCCATCGCGCTGATCTCCTCGAGCTGTGTCATCAGCGTCTCGAGCAGCCGGTTGTGGATCTCGAGCAGGATCTCCACCTTGTTGGCGAAGTAGTAGTAGATCGCCGGCCGGCGGACACCGAAGTGGTCGGCAACCTCCTGCAGGTTTGTCGCCCGATAGCCCTTGTCGCGGAACAGCCGCGCCGCGACGCGCAGGATCTCCTCTCGACTCAGATCCTTCTTCTGGCCCGCTCGTCGGGTCCGCGTTTTGTTCGTGGCGGCGCCGGTCGACATTGCGCTCGATTCTCCGCACTTAGGATAAGGACGGCCGTCCCGGCCGCTGACGAACTGCGTGCATCGTACCAACTACGTTCGCGTAAGTAAGGGAGTTCCTTGACTTTGCCGCGGCAGCCGTCAATATACTTACTAGCAAGTAAAATCGTTTGAGGTTGGAATGCTCGTGAGGAGAGTGGCCGGTGTCGTTGACAGCTGAAGGCTCGAGTTGGGCCGTGAGCCCGGGCGCGTGATGGCGACGCGCGTCCTGCTCGCGAAGCCGGGCCTCGACGGGCATGACCGCGGCATCAAGGTGATCGCGCACGCTTGCCGAGATGCGGGGTTCGAAGTCGTCTACACCGGCATGCGGCAGACACCGGCCAGCATCGCTGAAGCGGCGCTCCAGGAGGACGTCAATGTGGTCGGGTTGAGCGTCCTGTCGGGCTCGCACCTGTCGATGACCCGCCAGGTGTGCGAGGAGATGACGGCGCGCAACTGCGGTGACACGCCGGTGATCGTCGGCGGCACGATCCCTGAGCGCGACGAGCAGGCGCTACGGGACAGCGGCGCGAGCGCCGTGTTCGGCATCTCAAGCTCGTTGCAGAGCATCGTCGACTACATCCGCGCGCTTCCGGAGCGGCGGCCATGATCGCCCCGGGAAGAGTCGCATTCGTGACCGGCGCCGGCTCCGGGATCGGCCGGGCGATCGCCCGCCGGCTGGCGGCGGACGGCGCCCGCGTGGTCGCCGCCGACATCGACCAGTCCGCCGCGGAAGCCGTCGCCCAGGCGCTCCCAGGGGAGGCTCTGGCGGTCGTCCTCGATGTTGCGAACGAGGAATCCGTAAACACCGCGATCGACCATGTGGCCGAGACCTGTGGCCACCTCGACGTGCTCGTCAACAACGCCGGCATCACCGACGACAACTTCCTCTCCAAGATGACCACTGAACAGTGGGACCGCGTCCTCGCGGTGAACCTGACGGGACCATTCCTGTGCACCCGGGCAGCGGCGGCCGTGATGCGGAGCAACGGGTATGGCCGCGTCGTCAACGTCTCGTCGGTGGCCGGCATCCATGGAGCGCTGACCTGCGCCAACTACTGCGCCTCGAAAGCGGGCCTGCTCGGGCTGACGGTCGCGACGGCGCGCGAGTTCGGGCGCTACGTGGCACGCGACGGAGCGGACATGACGTGCAACGCCGTGATGCCGGGCATCGTCGAGACGCGGCTGAGCGCCGTGATGCCGGACAAGCTCAGGGCCCAGCGCGTCGCGGACACGCCGCTGTCGCGGTTCGGCCAGCCCGAGGATGTGGCCGATGCGGTCGCGTTCCTGGCATCGGACGACGCCCGGTTCGTCACCGGCACGTCGTTGCGCGTTGACGGCGGGCTGAGGATGGCCGTCGGGTGACGGTGCTGCCCGTACAGAGCGCCGATGAGGCGTCCGCGTCCTCGCACGGCCGGATCACGCCTGAGGGCGTGGCCAATCTGCGCGAGCGGATCGGGCGCGAGCGCCGTCTAACCCAGCAGTTCAACGAGGTCGCCACCACGGACGCGATCCGCCACTTCGCCCACGGCATCGGCGACACAAATCCCCTGTGGCTCGATTCCGACTACGGGGCGCAGACACGTTACGGAAGCGCGATCGCTCCGCCCTGCTTCCTGTCGAGCTGTGGCATGCCGCGCAGCGTCGGCCTGCCCGGCGTGCACGCGCTATACACGGGGAGTACCTGGCGGTTCGAGCGGCCGGTGCCGGCCGGCGAGCGGATCATGACCAGCACGATGCTGGCCGAGCTGACAAGCAAGCCCGGGGAGTTCTCCGATCGGCAGCTGCTCGAGGTGGACGAGGCGATCTACCGCGACGCCGACGGGAACGTATTGGCGCGGCTGCGTTCGCACTGCATGCGCATGGAGCGTCGCTCGTCAGGCGCAGATCGCAAGTACGCCGAGCTTGTGCCCCATCGCTACACGAGCGACGAGATCGAGGCGATCGCACGGGCGACCGAGGCCGAGCAACGCCGCGGTTCCGAGCCGTTGCTGTGGGATGAGGTCCGGGTCGGTGAGGCGCTTCCAGAGCTCGTCAAAGGACCGCTCACGATCACCGATCTGGTCGGCTGGGTGATCGGCTGGGGCGGCATGTTCATCCGCCCCCACGGGATCGGGCACGCATGGCGCCGGCGCCACCCGGCGGCCTACACGCTCGATGCGCGGGGCGTCCCCGACGTTCCCGAACGGGCCCACTGGGATGCCGAGTTCGCACAAGCCTCGGGCCTGCCGGCGCCGTATGACTACGGGCCTCAGCGGATCGCGTGGCTCTCACAGGTGATCACCGACTGGGCCGGCGATAACGGCTGGCTGCGCGATCTCGACGTCGAGGTCCGCCGGATCAACGTCGTCGGCGACACGACGTGGTGCCGGGGCCGGATCACCGAGACGTCGCTCGACGGCGATGACGGCGTGGTTCGTTGTGAGCTTGAGGCGGTCAATCAGCGCGGCGAGGTCACTGCCTCAGGCCGCGCGACGGTCATCCTTCCTCGCGCCGGAGGCGACAGTGCCTGACCCTGCGTCGACGCGGTTGCCGGCCACGAGCTCTGTGACGCGTGCGCTCGAGCTGGTCGAGCCGGGTCATACGCTCGCGGTCGGCGGCTCGAACGCCGAGCCGACGCTGCTCGTCGAGGAGTTGTGCGCGCAGAGCGCTCGGCTGAGCGGGGTCAAGGCGTGGACGTGGCCGGGCGGGTTTGCGACAGCGCTGACCGATCCGGCGCTGCTCGGTCACGTCGAACTGCGCCTCAGCGTTCCGAACCGCCGCACGGCCGACGCGCTCGCACGTGGGCAGGCCCAGTACGTGCCCGGACACGTGTCGATGATGCTCAAGCGCATCGCGGACGGCGACGAGCAGATCGACGGGGCGCTCGTGATGGTCGCGCCGCCCGACGCGGACGGCTGGTGCAGTCTTGGGACCTCGGTGGTCAACATGAAGCCTGCGTGCGAGGCAGCCGGTTTCGTGATCGCCCAGGTCAACGACCAGATGCCGCGCACGCGCGGCGACAGCGCGATCCACATCTCGCGCATCGATGCGGCGGTGACGAGATCGCAGCCCCTACCCGAGCTCGAGCGACCGGTTCCCAGCGACCTCGACAGGGCGATCGCGGCCCACGCCGCGAGGCTGATCGAGCACGGCTCAACGATCCAGTGCGGGATCGGCGCGCTGCCGGACGCCGTGCTGCGCGCCCTCCATGGACACCGGGACCTCCGGATCCGCAGCGGCATCATCGGCGACGGGATCCTGGGGCTCGCGGCGTCGGGGGCGTTGCGGGCGGGCGGGAACGACGTCTCAGCGCCGATCCTCACCGGCTCCGTCCTCGGCACCCGGGCCCTGTACGACTTCGTGGACGACAATCCGCTGGTGGAGCTGTACGACGGACGCGTCACCCACGACGTCCGCGCGATTGCGGCCTGTCGGCGGTTCGTGGCGATCAACTCGGTCATCGAGATCGATCTCACCGGGCAGGTGAACGCCGAGCAGATCGGTGGCCGGCTTGTCGCCGGTGTCGGCGGCCAGAGCGACTTCGTCCGCGGCGCCCAGCTCTCGGACGGGGGACGCAACATCCTCGTCCTGCCGTCCACGACCCGCGATCGGACCCGGTCGAGAATCGTGCCCCGCCTGGCGGAAGGGACGCCCGTTTCGCTGCCCCGCAGCGACGTCGAATGGGTCGTCACCGAGCACGGTGCGGTCTCGCTCGCGGGGCTCAGCGTCCATGATCGCGCCGAGGCACTGATCTCAGTCGCCGATCCCGCGCACGCACGCGAACTGACGCGCCTGATTCCAGCGGCGACGGCCGGAGCGCCGACATGAGCGCCGGGACGGTGCTGTCGGCCGGTCGCTCGCTGCTCGACGGCGTCCCGCACGCGCTGTTCATCGACGGGGCCTGGACCGCGGGCGCCGGAAACGAGCGGCTGCCGACGATCGATCCGGCGACCGGTGAGGTCCTCGCCGAGGTCGTCGAAGCCGTCGGCGCCGACGTCGATCAGGCGGTCAGCGCAGCCCGGCGGGCGCTGCGGAGCCCAGAGTGGCGGCGAGCACTCCCGGCTGCGCGCGAGCGCTGGCTGTACCGGCTCGCGGATGCCGTGGCGGCGGAGCGCGACGAGTTCGCGCTGCTCGAGACGCTCGACAACGGGATGCCGATCAGGCTCGCCGAGCGACTCGTCGATCGCGCCGTCGCGAACCTCAGGTACTTCGCGGGCTGGCCAACGAAGATCGTCGGGGACACGATCCAGCCGTCCGCGACCGCGGGCCGCGGCGACCGCCCGTTTGCCTTCACACTGCCCGAGCCGGCCGGCGTGGTCGCGGCGATCATTCCCTGGAACGCGTCGATCACCTCGGCAACGGCGAAGCTCGGACCCGCGCTGGCATGCGGGAACACGGTCATCCTCAAGCCCTCCGAGCACACACCGCTGACCGTGCTGCGGCTCGCCGCCTTGATCGAGAAGCTCGGGCTACCCGAGGGCGTCGTCAACGTCCTCACCGGCGGTGCCGGCGCCGGGCGGGCGCTCGCAGAGCACGACGACGTCGATCTGATCGCATTCACCGGCTCGACCGCGACCGGCCAGAGCATCGTCCGGGCCTCGGCCGGCAATCTCAAACGCGTCCTCGTGGAGCTCGGCGGGAAGTCGCCGAACATCATCTTCGCCGACGCCGACCTCCGGCGCGCGATCCCGGCTGCGGCCCGTGCGGTGTTCGGCAACACCGGCCAGGTGTGCACGGCGGGTTCGCGAATCTTCGCCGAGAGCTCGATCGCCGAGCACGTGGCGGCAGGAGTCACGGAGTTCGCGGGACGCCTGAAGATCGGTCCCGGAGTCGATCCGGAGACCCAGCTTGGTCCCGTCGTCTCGAGCGCTCAGCGTGAGCGAATCCTCGCCTACGTCGACTCGGCGCTTGCCGAGGGCGCACGGATGACGACACCTGATCCCCGCCCCGACCGTCCGGATCTCGCCAATGGCTTCTACCTCTCTCCGAGCGTGTTCGTCGATGTGCGCCCTGAGATGCGAGTCGTGCGCGAGGAGGTGTTCGGGCCGGTGGCGGCGATCAGCAGCTTCGAGTCCGTGGCCGAGGTGATCGCCGCCGCCAACGACACCCGTTATGGCCTCGCTGCCGGCGTGTGGACGAAGGACATCGACAAGGCGCATGCGATCACCGATGGCGTCGATGCGGGGACGGTGTGGGTCAACACCTACCAGCTCAACGACCCCTCGGTTCCGTTCGGGGGGTTCGGGCTCAGCGGCTACGGCCGCGAGTACGGGCACGCGACGATCGCGGAGTACACGCGATGCAAGACCGTATGGCACAACATCCAGCAGACCGGGGACACGCGCCCGTGAGGCTCGGGATCCAGCTGCCCCAGTTCGGGCCCCACGCCGATCCCGAAGCGATCGCGGAGGTCGCGGTCGCCGCAGAGGAGCTCGGGTTCGATTCGGTCTGGGTCAGCGACCATGTTGTCCTGCCGGTCGAGGGGTCGGCGCGGTACCCGCACAGCAGCAAGGGTCTGCCGAACGAGAACCTGACGCCGATCTTCGAGGCGATCACTACGCTCGCGTTCGTCGCGGGACGGACGCGGCGGATTCGTCTGGGCACGTCCGTGCTGGTGGCGCCGGTGCGCGAACCGATTCTGTGCGCCAAGGCGCTGGCGAGCCTCGACGCACTCTCAGCGGGTCGTCTCACGGTCGGCCTCGGAGCCGGCTGGATGGAGAGCGAGTTCGAGGTCCTCGGCTCACCCCATTTCGCCCGGCGCGGCGCGGTGCTCGAGGAGATCGTGAACCTGTGGACGGCGCTCTGGTCCGGGGCCGGATCTTTTACGGGATCGGCCTTTGACGTGCCCGAGGTCGTGTTCGCACCGCTGCCGGCGCAGACGCCGCGGCCGCCGATCTGGATCGGAGGCAACAGCGACGCGGCGATCCGGCGCGCCGCCCGGGTCGGCGATGGATGGCACGGTGCTCGCATGCCACCGGCCGAGTTCGGCGCCGCGGTTGGCCGCCTCAGCGACGCGGTTGCCGAGCACGGACGTGAACCGGCCGCAGTCGAGCCGTCACTGACGTGTCTGTTGCGGTTCGGCGACGAGGATCTCGATCCCGCGCGGCTGCGCGACCTCGTCGGCTCGCCCGCGCTGGTCGGCGAACAGCTCAACGCCTACGCAGCTGCCGGCGCTCAGACGATCGTGCTCGGACTCGATCCGCGCACGTCGATCACCGACCGCCTCGAAACGATCAAGCTCATGGCCGACGAGGTCATGCCCGCGCTGGAGCCCTCCCGTGCCTGAGGCGCCGCCCACCACCGAACCATCCGCGCCTGGTGCGCTGGCGGGCCTGCGGGTCGTGGAGCTCGGTCAGTTCGTCTCGGCGGCGTACGCCGGCAAGGTGCTCGCCGACCTCGGCGCCGAGGTGATCAAGGTCGAGCCGCCGGCCGGCGACGTCACCCGAAGGCACGGCCCGTTCCCCGGCGGTGAGCCCCATCCCGAGCGAAGCGGACTGTTTCTCTACCTCAATGCCAACAAGCTCGGGATCACGCTCGCCCCCGGCACGAGCACCGGACGGGGCCTGCTCGAGAAGCTGCTAGCGCAAGCGGACATCCTGATCTACGACCTGGATCTCGACGATGTCCGCGCGCTCGAGTTGGGTGAAGGGGCGGTCGACCAGCGCCACCCCAACCTGATCACGGTCGCGATCTCGTGCTTCGGACACGACGGAGCGCTGAGCGAGTGGCACGGAGCCGACATCGTCAGCGCCGCGATCGGTGGTATGAACGACACCGTCGGAGAGCCCGGGCGCCCGCCGCTGACGCTGCCATGCGACCAGAGCCATCTGCAGGCGGGTGCCCACGCCGCTGCGGCGGCGCTGGTCGCAATGTTCGCGCGCAGGCTGACCGGGAAGGGACAGTTCGTCGACATCGCCGAGAGCGACATCTGGGCCTCCTACAACCAGCCCGGCCGAGCGCATATCTACGTGCACGAGGGACGGGTCCGCCGGCGTGGCGGGCACCGGACGATGGGCGCGTATCCGTACACGGTGCTGCCGGTCAAGGACGGCTATCTCGAGCATGATCGCCGGCCGCGGCCGGCAGTGGAAGGGGTTCCTCGAGCTCGTCGGCGATGGCGAGGTCCCCGAGTGGTACTCGAGCGACGAGCGCTTCGCCAATCGGGTCGAGATCAGCCGGCGCTACGCCGATGAGATGGACGATCGGCTCGCTCCGTTCCTGACCGCGAACACGAAGGAACATCTGTTCAGCGCGTCGCAGGCGCGCGGGATTCCGTTCGCCCCGGTCTACGACACCTCGGAGGTCGTCGCGAACGAGCACCTCCGAGAGCGGGGTACTTCGTCGAGATCGATCATCCGGTCGCCGGCGAGCAGACCTACCCCGGTGCCCCGTACCGGCTGTCGGACTCGCCGTGGGCGATCCGCCGGCCCGCGCCGCTGCTCGGTGAGCACAACGCCGAGATCCTCTGTGCGCGACTCGGCGTTCCGCGCGCCGATCTACCCGGGCTCCGCCGCTGCGAGGCGATATGAGCCCGGTCGACGCTGCCACGAACACTCACGCGGGTCCCGACGCGACGGCGTCCGGGCCGCTCTCGGGAATCCGGATCGTCGACTTCGGCTGGGTCTACGCCGCGCCGATCGCCACGCGCACGCTCGCCGACATGGGGGCCGAGACGATCAAGATCGAGTTCAAAGGCCATCTCGATGAACTCCGGACGAGCCCCAGCAACCGGTCGGGCGACATCGAGCGCGACCCCGTGTTCCATGACATCAACCGCAACAAGCAGAGCCTCGCGGTCGACTTCTCTGACCCGCGGGGCGTCGAGCTTATCAAGCGGCTCGTCGCCGTCAGCGACGTCGTGGTCGAGAACTACTCCCCGGGCGTGCTCGCCCGCAAGGGCCTCGGCTACGACAAGCTCAAGGCGATCCGATCCGAGCTCGTGATGATCTCGATGTCCGCGGCCGGGCAATCGGGCCCGCTGCACGAGATCAGAACGTACGGACCGTCGATCAGCGCGCTGTCGGGGCTCGACAGCATGGTCGGCTATCCCGGCGAGCGAGTGCTCGGATCCCAGGGCTTCTATCCCGACATGGTGGGCGCGATCCACGGTGTGATCGCGATCCTCGCCGCGCTCTGGCATCGCGAGCAGACCGGACGCGGCCAGTACATCGATCTGTCCCAGTGGGAGGCCACGGTCGGGATGATCGGCGAGGCGATCCTCGATTTCACGTTCAACGGCGTCGTCCGAGGACCCCAGGGAAATCACAACGCCGGCGCGTCTCCCCACGGCAACTATCCGTGCTCAGAGGAGGACTCCTGGGTGGCGATCGCGGTCCGCGAGGAACCGGAGTGGGAAGCGTTCAAGGCAGCGATCGGACAGCCCGGCTGGGTAACCGAGCCGTGGGTCGCCGATCGCTCAGAGCGGGTCTGCCATGCCGAGCGCGTCGACGCCGAGGTCAGCAACTGGACGCGCGAGCGCACCGCCGAGGAGGCCGCCCGCCGCCTGCAGGAAGCAGGGGTTGCGGCCGCGCCGAGTCTGCATGTCGGTGAGCGGTACTTCCACGAGCACTTCGCCGCCCGCGAGTTCCACGTCGACCTCGAGCATCCGGTGACCGGCGTCGACATCGTCTCCGGGATCCCGTGGCGGCTCTCGGACACGCCGGGAACGCTGCGCTCGCCGGCGCCGCTGTACGGGCAGCAGACCGAGCAGGTGCTTCGAGATCTCCTCGGCTGCGGCGAGACGGAGATCGCTGAGCTGGCCGAGGCAGGCGTCGTGGAGGTCAGATGAACATCGCGATGCTCCTCGATCTGCCCGCCACCGTCGCCCCCGAACAGGTGGCGATTCGCGACGGCGACCGTGAGGTGACCTACACGGCGCTGCTCGCGGGCGCCGGGCGGGCCGCGCAGCTGCTCGATCGGCTCGGGGTGCAGCGCGGCGACCGCGTCGGCATGTTCGCGGTCAACTCGGTGCCGTACGTCGAGATTTTGTTCGGAACGCTGGCGCGGGGTGCCGTGCCGGTCCTGATGAACTACCGCGCCAAGGAGACCGAGGCGCGCCACCTAATCGAAGACTCGGGCGTCACCGTCCTGTTCACCGACACGCGCTACCAGGCGCTTGTGTCACGTGTTCGCCCGCCCGGCCTGCGCGAGCCGATCCTGGTCGACGGCGGCTACGCACAGCTGACCGCCGAGCTGGCACCGGAGCTCGAGATCGACTACGACGTCGACGACGGCGCGTTGGGAATCCTGATCTACACGAGTGGGACAACGGCGCTTCCCAAGGGCGTCAAGCTGACCAACGGCGGGCTCGTGAACTTCGCGCTCGAGCGCGGGGATGTCACCGACGGCAGCGAGCGGGGGCGCTCGCTCGTGTCCGTGCCGCTCTATCACGTCGCGGGATTGAGCACGCTGTTCGTCTCCCTCTATGCCGGCCGCTCGGTGATCCTGATGGCGCAGTTCGATGCTGGACAATGGCTCGAGCTCGCCGCTCGCCACCGCGCCACCCACGCGTTTCTCGTGCCGACCATGTTGCGCCAGCTGCTCGCCTCGCCCCGCTTCGCCGCCGCGGATCTGCCGGCGCTTGCCGAGATCGCGTACGGAGCGGCGCCCATGCCGCTCCCCGTTATCAAGCGAGCGATCGTGCGCCTTCCTGACGCCAATTTCAGCGGGGCGTACGGCATGAGTGAGACGACCTCGACGGTCACCGTGCTCGGAGCAGAGGACCACCGCCGGCGGGAGCGCGAGTCAGACACCGCGTTTGACGCGAGGCTCGGCTCGGTGGGCACGCCCGTGCCAGGCGTCGAGCTCGAGATCCGGGACGGCGACGCAATGCTGCCCCGCGGTGAGGCCGGCGAGGTGCTGGTCCGCACCGGGCGCGCGATGGACGGCTACTGGGGTGCAGGGCCACCGGCGGCCGGGGCGGCACCCGACACTGATGGCTGGATGAGGACCGGAGACCGCGGCTTCATCGATGACGAGGGGCGGCTGCATCTCACCGGTCGGGAGAACGACACGATCATTCGTGGCGGCGAGAACATCGCCCCCCAGGAGGTTGAGAACGCCCTGCTCTCGCATCCCGAAGTCGTTGAGGCCGCTGTTGTCGGACTGCCTGACGAGGAATGGGGCGAGCGGGTGGCGGCGGTCGTGGCCGTGAAGCCAGGTACACAGGTAGGCCTCGACGATCTCCGAGATGCGACAAGCTCCCTGTCCAGCTTCAAGCGTCCGGAGCTGGTCACCGTGGTCGATGAGCTGCCTCGGACCTCGACTGGCAAGCTGCTTCGGCGTGAACTCGTCAGCCTCTTCGATCTCCCGGCGCGGGCTTCCTGACCGGACCCCGGCGGCCGGGCCCGGCGTGCCGCTGAGCCGGCGCGCCAGCGACCGGATCGTGCCCGGTTTCGTCGACCCGCATCTGCATCTGCTCTCAGCGAGCGCGCAGCGGCTGTCGATCGATGTGCGAGAGCTGCGCACGCCCGCGGAGATGATCGACCTGCTCGCCGGCGCCTCGGTTGGACGCCCCCGCTCGGAGTGGCTGCGGGTCGCGGGATACGACGCGTCCCGCTTCTCCGGCGCGGGGATCGATCGTGGGCTCCTCGATGCCGTTGGCGCTCCCAACCCGATCGTCGTGCACGAGCTGGCCGGCCACCAGGTCGTCTGCAATAGCGAGGCGCTACGGCGACTGGAGGCCGGAGAGGACCGCAGCGGCCGCGTCGAAATGGTCGACGGCGTGCCAACGGGGCGGATCACCGATGCCTCCGAGCTGCTTGCGCGGGTGCCGCGGCTGTCGCGGGGCGACCTGAAGCGCGCGCTCGCGCAGCTGAGCGTCGACTTGGCGGCGGCCGGTGTCACCGCAGTCACCGACGCGACCCACACCAACGGCATGGAGGAGTTGCAGTTCCTCGCTGAGATGAAATCCGAGGCGATCCGCCAACACGTCGAGGTGATGGTCGGGTTTGACGCACTCGACGCGGTCGCTGCCGCCGGGCTTGGCTTCGGAAGCCGTGTGGGAGATCTCACGATCGGCCACCTCAAGCTCGTGCCCGAGGCTCACCCAGGTGCGAGCGTCGCGGATTGTGTTGCGCACGCCGTCGCGAGCGGGTGGCCGGTGGCGATCCACGTCCTCGATGTCGATGCCCTCGACGTCGCGCTGAAGGCGATCGTCGCATCGCCCGCTCCCCCCCACACCTCGCACCGGCTCGAGCACGTCGCCTTGTCCCTGCCCGAGCAGGTCGGCCAGATCGCCCGCTCCGGCGCCTCGGTCGTGACGCAGCCGGAGTTCCCGATCCGGCGCCGGCATAAGTACGAGCGGGAGCTCTCAGCGGTCGAGCGCAAATGGCTGTATCGGGTCGGGAGCCTGCACCGAGCCGGCGTCCCGGTTGGCGCGAGTAGCGATCGGCCGATCATCGACGGCACTCCGCTCGGTTCGTTTGCCGCAGCGTGCGGCACGGCCGATCTGCCGAGCGCCGCACCGGCCGGGGAGATCGTCGACCGTGAGGCCGCGATGGCGATGATCACCACTGACGCCGGGCGGATGGGGAGCGTGCAACGGGGGTCGCTGGGAGCTGGTGATCGCGGTGACTTCGTCGTCCTTGATCGCGATCCGCTGGAGCCGTCGACGTCGGCCCCGCAGGTCCTTGCGACCTACGTCAACGGCGCCCCGATCTTCGACGCGGCTCAATGACTGCGCGGTCCGGCGGCAGGTTGGCGACCACCGTGGCGCTCCGGCAGCCGCTCGACGCCATCCGTGAGCAGGTCACGACAGCCGAAGCGCTCGGCTACCACAGCATCTGGCTACCGGAGGTGACCGATCGCGACGCGCTCGTCCTCGCCGCGACGCTCGCCCAGGCGACGACCGAGATCGGGCTGGCCACGGGTGTTGTGCCGCTACCGACCCGAAGCCTGCCGCTGCTGGCGATGAGTGCGATGTCAGCGGCCGAGGCGAGTAACGGGCGGCTCCTGCTCGGCGTTGGGCTCGGGCACACGGAGATGATCGGGCCGTGGCACCACAGCGGAGGCCCGACGATTCCGGCCGATGTGGGCCCGACCTTGACGGCGCTGAGGGGCTTGATGGCGGGCGAGCCGCGCTCGCCTGAACCGGGCGGCGCGCCCGCCGCTCTGTTCCGGCTGCGCGGCTACGCTGCTCCCCCTCCGATCATCCTCGGCGGCCTGTCGGAGGCGATCGTGCGCGTGGCGGGCGAATCAGCCGATGGGGTGCTGCTCAACTGGGTGACGGCGGATCGCGCGGCGACGCTCGCCCGGGTGGCCCGGCAAGCGGCCGCGCGCGCCGGCCGAGATCCTGAACAGTTCATCGTCGCCGCGTACCTGCCTGTCGCCGTGACTGCCGTCAGTGCCGAGACCGCGGATGCGCGGCTGCGGCTGGCACGCCAGGTGGCCGCGTATACGCGCCTGGGCGCCTACCGCCGCAGCTTGGAGCGGTCGGGGTGGGGGGAGCAGGCCGGGCGCGCGGCCACCGCGGGTCCCGGCGATCCGGAGGCGGTGCCGGCAGCGCTGCTCGATGTGCTCGGGGCGATCGGCTCGCCGACCGCCGTGCGAGCACGGATCGACGAGTTCCGCGAGGTCGGCGTCGACCTCCCCGTGCTCGCGCCGGTGCCGGCCGGGACTGACCCGTGGGCCTCGATGGTCGCCACCTGGACGGAGCTCGCTCCGGGCGGATGATCAGGCCGGCGCGCTCAGCGCCGCAGCACCCTCCGCGCGCATCGCGCGGGCGACATCGCTGGGGAGCTCCT
The DNA here is from genome assembly GCA_963778315.1 of uncultured Conexibacteraceae bacterium. Taxonomy (GTDB): domain Bacteria; phylum Actinomycetota; class Thermoleophilia; order Solirubrobacterales; family Solirubrobacteraceae; genus Palsa-465. The sequence goes on from CAVZTZ010000005.1 coordinate 24,118, forward strand.
TGCCGAGGAAGTCACCCATCCGATACACGGGGCCGACCAGCGCGGCCATCGTGACGCCTGTGCTCACACCCATCTCCTCGAACAGGAACACGAGCTCCTCCGTGGCCACGTTACCGGTCGCGCCGGCTGCGAACGGGCATCCTCCGAGCCCCCCGAACGATGAGTCGAACCGCCTGACACCCTCCTCGTAGGCCGCCAATGCGTTCGCCACCCCGAGCCCGCGCGTGTCGTGGAAGTGCGCCCCGAAGGCGAGCTCGGGAAGCTCCGCGAGCAGCTGTCGATATGTCTCTCGCACGCGGCGCGGATTGGCGATGCCGACCGTGTCCGCGAGCGTGACCGTGACGGCGCCGAGCGCCGCGACCTCGCGCACGAGCTCGAGCGTCTGATTCAGCGAGACGGTGCGCCCCTGCGTGTCTCCGAACGCGGTTCCGATCGTCACGTCCAGCTCGACCCCGGCGGCCGCGGCCGCGTCGAGCAGCGCCGGCAACAGCTCGACCATCTGCACCGTCGACTTGCCGAAGTTGCTGCGGTTGAGCTCATCGGAGACGGTCAGCGCGGTGGTCACGTGCGTAAGCCCGGCGGCGATCGCGCGATCGAGGCCGCGTGCGTTCGCGGCGAACGCCCACAGCTCGACGTTGGCGCGCTCACACAGCGCCGCACACACCTCCTCGGCGTCGATGAACTGCGGGACGCGCGCGGTGTTGACGAACGAGGTGATCTCGATCGCGTGCAGCCCCGACGCGATCAGCCCCCCGATCAGCTCGAGCTTCAGCGGCGTGGGGACGAATGCCGACTCGTTTTGGAACCCATCTCGGGGACCGACTTCGCGCAACACGATCTCTGGACTCTGCATGCGGACCTCAGCGTCGGTTGAGCCGCTCCGGTGTCGTTGACAAAGGCCCGGGCGACGAACTATGCTTACTTGCGAGTAAGTCAATCGTACGCCATCTGAAAAGCCGTGAACGAGATCGCCGACAAGCCGCTGCTGCGCCATGAGGAGCTCGACGTCGGGCGGGAGTTCCGACCGCTGGTGGTGCACGCCGACGTCGAGCTCGTGTCGCGGTACACCGAGACTCTCGGCGTCGACAACGGGCTGTATGTCGACGCTGCTGCCGCCTCGGCAGCGGGCATGGAGGCCCCCGTCGTGCCGCCGGGGCTGTGGGGCATCTGGGGCCGGGCCGCCTACCTTGTCGACCACAGGATGCCCCCAGGCGGCGTGCTGGCGGGCGAGGATCTCGAGTACATCGCGCCGCTGGTCGTGGGGCAAGATGTGACCGTGCAGGCGAGGGTGGTCGACAGCTACATCCGCAAGGGGCGACCGAACGTGGTGTTCGAGTCGACGGTGTCCGACGCGGCGGGGACAACGTGCGGCGTCGTCCGGATCATCGCGATCTGGCCGGCGCCATGAGCGCTTCGGGCGGCTCGACGGTGTCCCCGATCCGCCGCTGCGCCGAGCAGCCGACGATCGATGCGTGGGCTGAGATCTCCGGCGACCACAATCCGCTGCACGTCGATCCCGTCTACGCCGCGGCGACGCGGTTCGGCGGCACGATCGCCCACGGCCATCTAACGCTTGCCTGGATGTCCGAGGCGGCAGTGACCTGGTGGGGCCCGGCGTGGCTCCGTGGCGGAAGCTTGATGGGAGTCAGGTTCACGAGCCCGGTCAAGCCCGGTTCCTGGATACGGATCGAGGGCGAATACGTCGAGTCCGAAGACGAGCACCGGCGTTGCCGGATCAGCGTGGTCGACGAGACCGATGGACGATTGTGCATCGTCGGGACCGCTGTCATACCCAACCCGGTCGAGAACGGAGACCCAAGGTGAGCACGTATAAGGAAGCCGAGAGCGGCTTTGAGATCAAGCCGTTCTACACGGCCGAGGACCGAGGCGGCCGAGATGAGTTCGAACTCGGCGTGCCGGGTGGGTTCCCGTTCACGAGGCACATCTACGCGACCGGGTATCGCGAACGGCCCTGGCAGCCAAGCCTGTACTCCGGTTTCGGCGACGCGTCGGACGCGAACGCCCGCTTCCGTTACCTGATCGAACAGGGCAACGGACGGGCCAACGTGGCGTTCGATCTGCCGAGTCAGGTCGGGTACGACTCGGACGATCCGATCGCCCTCAACGACGTCGGACGCGTAGGGGTGGCAGTCGACTCACTACGCGACTTCGAGGTGATGTTCGACCACATCCCGCTCGACCGAGTGCCGGTGTCGATGAACAACAACTCGATGGCCCCGGTGATGATCGCGATGCTCGTCGTCGTCGCCGAGCGCCAGGGTGTCGCGCTCGGCGCGCTGACCGGGACGATGGCCAACGACATCCTCCATGAGTTCCTTGCCCGCGGCACCTGGCGCTACGAGGTCGAGCCATCGATGCGACTGGCGACCGATGCGGCCGAGTTCGTGGTTCGCGAGATGCCCCGGTTCTATCCGTTTAACCTGCGCAGCATCCTGCTTCATGAATCGGCCGCATCACCGCCGCAGGAGATCGGCTTCTCGTTCGCGATCGCGAGGGCGTGCATCGATGCACTGCTTGCCCGCGGACTCGCGATCGACGAATTCGCACCCCGGATCTCGTTTTTCTTCGGCACCGGGCTCAAGTTCTTCGAGGAAGCCGCGAAGTTCCGCGCCGCACGCCGGATCTGGGCTCGGATGCTCCGCGACGACTACGGTTCGACCTCGGAGCGCTCGCAGCGTCTCAAGTTCACCTCGGTCGCCGCATGCGGCAGTCACATGGCAAAGGCGCTGCCCGAGCTCAACCTCGTTCGCGGCACGCTCGGCTGCCTGTCGGCGGCGCTGGGTGGCGCGCAGACGATGCTCGGGACCACGCTCGACGAGGCGTACGACATCCCGACCGAGCACGCTCAGCTGCTCGCGCTGCGGACCCAGCAGGTGGTCGCACTCGAGACCGACGTGACGTCGACGGTCGACCCGCTCGGCGGCTCGTACTTCGTCGAGGCGCTGACCGATGAGATCGAGCAGCTCGCGCTCGCGAAGCTGCGCGAGGTCGAGGAGGGGTACGGTGGCGTCGTTGCCGGCATTCGCTCCGGTGTGATGAAGGCGGAGATCGAGCAGCGGGCGTACGAGGTCCAGCAGGAGATCGATGCCGGTACCCGCCCGTGGGTGGCAGTCAACACCTACCGCGAGGAGGGCCCGCCCGAGCACGACCTGCAGGTGTTCGAGCCGGACGCGCAGCTGGCGGCGCGCCGCGCCGCGCAGCTCGCGGAGCTGCGCGCGGAGCGGTCGGATCGCGACGTCGCCCGCGCGCTCGACGAACTGGCCCGCGCCGCCGGCTCGCAGGACAACGTGATGCCTGCCCTGATCGACGTGGTCAAGTCGTATGCGACGCTTGGCGAGATCGCCTCATCGCTGGAACGGGTGTTCGGGAACTACGGTGAGCCGGTGCAAGCATGAGGACGACAAGCGACACGTGTCAGGAGCGACTCGAACATGGCTAACCAGCAAGGGAAGCGCAAGCGCTGCACTGAGTGCGGCGGCGAGGTGATCGTGACCGCGGGTGGCGAGGGCACGCTCGAGTGTTGCGGAAAGGAGATGGAGTAGACATGGCCTACAAGGTCGGCAAGCGATACACGTGCGAGTCGTGCGGCACGACATGCCTGGTCAGCAAGCCGAGCCAGGCTGGAGAGCTAACGTGCTGTGGCGCGCCCCTCGCCCTGCAGCAGCCGAAAGAGCTGGCCTCCTCTGACTGACCGGCGGCCGCTCGCGTGAGCGTGATCTGCGAACGGCGCCCCGGCGGTGTCGCGGCGATTCGGATGAGCGGTGAGTCGCTGAGCGCCGCCGATGCTGGGCGGCTCGGCGCCGTGGCAAGGGAGCTGGCCGAGGATCGCGAGCTTCGCGCCGTGCTCCTCGAGAGCGCGGGTGCCGACTTCTGCCCTGGGCCGGCCGCAGACCTGTTCGCGGGCGCTGTCGCCCCGCCCACCGAGCCGCTCGCCGGGCTCCCGTGCCCGGTGATCGCAACGTTGACCGGAGTGACCGCCTCCATCGGGCTCGAGCTCGCGCTGACAGCCGACTTCCGGATCGCCGGCCCCTCGGCACGCCTCTCGCTCGCAGACGCGATCGACCATGATCGGCTTCCGAGCTGGGGTGGCACGCAACGGCTGCCGCGGATTGCGGGGCGGAGCACAGCTACCGCGATGCTGCTGCTCGGCGAGACCCTGACGGCGGAGCGCTCGCTCGCGGTCGGCCTCGTAGATGTGGTCGCGTCCGACCCGGCCGCTTGCGCTGCCGAGCTCGTCGAGCAGCTCGGCCGGCGCGCGCCGCTCGCGCTGGCCTACGCGAAGGAGGCGATCCTCCAGGGCTCGGAGCTGCCGATGCGCTCTGCGATCCTCCTCGAGGCCGACCTGAACCTGCTGCTGCGCACGTCCCGCGATCGCGCTCGCGGCCTGCAGGCGTTCTTCGATAGGCGGGCTCCCGAGTTCGGGGGCGATTGAGCCCACGTGCTCGACGAGCTTGCGATCGATCAGACGACCGACACACGAGAGGTCCGTGTCGGCACCGAGCTGCTGCGAGCGCTCGGGGCGAGCGCTGATGCCCGCGCCACCGGCAGCGAGGTAGTGAACCTCGGAGCGTGCGGCGCCGGAGTCAGTGCGGCGATTACCGGGAATGCGGCGCCGGCAGCGGGCACCGGTCTGCCGGAGGGGACGTTGCCGGTGGCTCGCGGGTACGCGCTCGCGGCTGCCGGGATGCTCGCGGCGCTCACATCGAGGCCGGTCGCCGTGCCGACGGAGATGGTCGAGCGGATTGTGCTCGCACCGTTGGAGACCGACACGACGGGGGCGACGGTCACCTCGAGGATCGAGGTCGGTCGCGGCACCGTCTGCGCGGACCTCGGCGCACGGGGCGACGCGGCCCTGTTCGAGGCGATGCTGTCGACGCTGTCGCCAGCCGACCGGGACGATCCCGAGGCGGTCGCCGCCGAGGCGCAGAGCTGGCGGATCCCCGTGATGCCGTACCGCAGGCGGGCGGCGGGGCCGGTGTCGCGTGAGCCTGCGATCCGGAAGCTCGCGGGCCGCCAGGCCGCCACTGGCGCGGATCAGGCTCAGCAGGTGGGGCGCGGGCCTCAACGGTCGCAGGGCCAGGCCCGCCTCCCGCTCGCCGGTATCACCGTCTGCGATCTGACGACGATGTGGGCGGGGCCGCTCGCGACGGCAATCCTGGCTCGGCTCGGCGCCACTGTCGTAAAGGTCGAGCCGAGCTGCCGACTGGATGGCCTCCGGGGTAGCGTCGACGGTGGCGCCGGCAGCGTCACGATGTTCGAGCAGCTCAACCGCGGCAAGCTGCGGGCCGATCTCGACCTCCGGGTTGAGCAGGATCGCGGCACGTTCGAGGAGCTCGTGCGCCGGAGCGACCTGGTCGTCGATTCATTTTCGCCGCGCGTGATGCCGAACCTCGGCTACTCGCCCGAGAGGCTGTGGGAGCTCAACCCAAATGTTCTGATCGCTGGGCTCAGGGCATACCCTGACGGGCCGTGGCGCTGCTGGTCGGGCTATGGCACGGGCATCCATGCCGCATCCGGGCTCGCCGACAGCGGCGACGGAACGATGCGGCCGGCGATCGTCTCCTACCCGGACCCGCTTGCGGGGCTGGCGCTCGTCGCGGCGATGCTGGCGCAGCTGTACGCTCGCTCGCGCCGCCAGCTCGTGACCGCGGTCGAAGCGACGCTGTGGGGAGCTGTCGCGCCGCTTCGGGGGATCGCGGTCCCGTGAACGCCGGACGGGTGGAGCTGGCGGTCGACGGGCCAATCGCGACGCTGACGCTGAGCAGCAGCAACCCGATGAACCTGTTCGACATGCAGATGAGCGATCAGCTGATCGAGGCGCTGGGCGCCGTCGTGGATCTGCCCGAGATCGGCGTGGCCGTCCTCAGGTCCGCGGGGACGCATTTCGGTGCCGGCGCTGATCTGCGGGAGTTCGGGACCGAGATCGCCCCGTTCGAGGCACGTTGGATCCGCCGGCGGCGCGATCCGTGGCGGCTGCTGTGGGAGCTGCCGGTCGTCACCGTGGCCGCGGTCCACGGCGTGGCGATGGGGTCGGCGCTCGAGATCGCGCTGCTGTGTGACGTCCGCGTCTGTCATCCGGCGGCACGGCTCGCGCTGCCCGAGACGATCCTCGGGATGCTCCCGGGGGCCGGAGGGACGCAGAGCCTGGCGAGGATCGTGCGCCCGGCGCGCGCGCTGTCGATCGTTGCCCTCGGGACCGAGATCTCCGGCACCCGGGCGCTTGAGCTGGGGCTCGTCGACCGGCTTGCCGATGACCCGTCGGCCGAGGCGCAGGGGATTGCGAACCGCTTCGCGTCCGCGCCGGCGTCGGGCGCCGCGGCGCTTGCGCTCAGAGCTGGCGTCGACGAGAGCCTCGAGACCGGTCTGCAGACCGAATCGCGCTTGGCTTCGGTGCTCGCTGCCTCGGGTCCGGCGTTCAGGCGATCGCGATCGGATTAACCGGGCTCGCCGTCCCGCCGGCGATCATCAGCGGAGCGAGGACGAACAGGAACTCATGGACACGGTCGGCGGCGAGGCGATCGAGCGACAGCAGCTCGATCATGTAGATGCCGTGATTGCGCAACAGGATCGTGTGAGCGATCGGCGCGAGCGCCCCCTGATCGTAGGTGCCGTCGGCGCGGCAGACCTCGACGGCAACCGTGTCCGACCCGACGGCGCAGGGATCGACGGAGGCGAGGAACCGGGCCGCCTGTTCGCCGATCCCCGGCGAGCTGGCGTGGTAGGCGGCCGGGTCCTCGTCGAACACCGTCTGCCATCCCGTGCGCATCAGCACGCAGTCACCGGTGCGCAGCTCGATGCCCTGCGCGGCCGCGCAGTCGCGGAGCTCAGCTTCGCTCACGACATGCTCGGGGTCGAGATGCGCGACCTCAGCGTGGGCAGCGAGATCGAGCAGCACGCCGCGGCTGACAAGCGCGCCGAGCTTGTCTATCCCGCACCGCCGCGCGCCGCCGCTGCGGACGTGCTCCGCGGAGTGTCCGTTGTAGAGGGTGTCGTCCTCCCACAGGTGCGCGAGCGCATCAACGTGTGTCGTCCCGTGCAGCGGCGTCAATAGCGAGTCGTCCGCATACTGGAGCCCGCCCGGAAGCTTGAACCCCGCTGCGTAGTCGCCTCCGTCGAGCGCCATGAAGTGCTGAGGCGCCGGGCGGCCGGGGTGCCCGATCGCCCGTCGCGCGGAGACCTCGGCACCGAGTGGATAGACCGATCCGCTGCGGACGAGGCCCGCTGCGGATCGCACCTGCTCAGGGCCGGCGAGGTTCGCCGCGCCGCGTTGGTCGCCGCTCCCCCAGCGTCCCCAGTTGCCCGTCGGCACGTCCGCGTCGGTCATCGGCTCGTTCCTAGTTGTATACTTACGCGCAAGTAGAATAGGCTATCGCAAAAGGCGGCCGTCACGACGCCGCCGGCCACCGAGAGAGGGTAGGAGTTCCGATGACCGACCATGACACGATTGCCCAGCTGTTCGGACGCTACGGCTCGGCGCTCGACGAGGGCCACTTCGAGTGGCTCGACGATGTCTTCACCAGCGACGCCGAGTACACAATCGACATCACGGGGGCGGACACGATCGGACCGGTGTCGTCCCGCAAGGAGGTCGTCGATTTCCTCACTGGGACGCTCAAACAGGTCGAGAGCGAGCACGGCCAGACCCGGCACGTGATCACGAACCTCTGGGCCGACGGTGACACCGCGCATGCGGTGCTGACCCACGTCGTGACCTCACCCGCGGGTGAGCTGACCGTGCTGCTGACCGGTACCTACACCGTCGAGCTCGGTGACGACGACGGCGCGACGAAGATGCGCAACGTGCGGCTGCTCTGCGACAAGGGATTCTGAGGCCGCCGTGCCGTGTGCGGGGTGAGGCGGCCCCGGGCTACCCCAGTTGAAGCTCAGCCGGCGTCACTGGATCGTCCGCTGCATGACGCACGGCTGCCCACGCGAAGACGAGACTCCTCGTGTTGGCCACGCCGCTCTGATACCCGGCGCCGGCTTCGGTGATCGCGGCCGAATTGCCGGCGGCGTACAGGCCGGGGATTGGTGTGCGATCCTCTCGGAGGACTCTGCCGTGTCCGTCGGCGAGCAGGCCGAGCGTGCAGATGCCGGTGCCGACGAGGCCCGGGCGGTAGGCATAGAACGGCGGCGTCGCGATCGTGCCGAGATTGGGGTTGCCGTCGATGTGCGTGTCTCCGTACCAGGTGCGCGCCCACGGCCTGCTGCCGCGTGAAAAGTCGATGTCGACACCGGCGGCGCAGTAGTCGTTGAAGCGGCTGACTTCACGCTCGAGGCCGCCGGGCTCGATGCCGGCCTCGACCGCGAGCTCCGTGATCGTCGCGGCGCTGATCACGTTCGATTCCGCCGGAAACTCCTCACCGGGCGGTGTCGAGCCAAATGTGTAGCGCGTGCGGTACTCCGTGTCGAAGATCGCCCAGCACGGCCAGTTTGAGAACTGCTGGCGACGACCATCGATCGCTTTGACTGCGTGACCGATGCTCGGATAGAACGATTCGTCTGCGAACCGTCGTCCCTCGCGGTTGACGAGGATGGCATGCGGGAAGGCGAATGAGCCGAGGATGCGCCACAGCGGCCGGCCCTCGTCGCTGGCGCCGGGGACCGGGTACCCGAGCCGAATCGGCTTCGGCGTGTGCGTGATCGCCGCGCCGAGCGGTAGCGCGAGCGGGAGGTGATCGCCGGTGACGGCCGGCGGAGCCGCGGAGTGGATATCGAGCTGCCCCTCGAACGCGCTTGCGACGCTCGCGTTCCAGTCGTAGCCCCCGGTGGCGAGCAACACGCCGAGGCGCGCGCGGAGCCGTCGGGTGCGACCGTCGGCGTGCACCTCGACGCCGGTGACACGGCCCGTGTCGCTCGTCAGCTCGGTAACGTGAGCACCGGTGATGATGTCGCTGTCACCGAGCGCCTTGATGAAGTAGGCGGCCAGACCGGTGCCGGAGGCGAGCAGGTCGAGCTGCTCGCGCTCGGCCAGGTACTGCCGGTCCCAACGGTGGCTCGCCGCGGCGCCGCCAAGCTTCCATATGTCGGCGCTCGTCAGCCTGTACGCAACGTGGGGGGAGGTCCGCAGCGACGCTCTCGCGACACCGAGTTGCGCGCCCTCAAGCGGCTCGACCTCGACATATCTGCCGTCCGCCACCGCGTCCTCGAAGTCGGGGTAGTAGTAGTCGGCGAGACCCGCGATCAGCTGCCAGCGAACCCCTGCGATGCGCTCGAAATATTTGATCGCCCGAGGCGCAAGCGCCGCATAGCTCTGTGCCATCTCGCTACTGGCGAAGCCCATCCCGAGCCTGATCAGATAGCGGTACCCAGCCGCGGTCGAGTCGACGATCCCGGCGTCGGTCGCGAGATGATTTCCGGCCGCCCACAGCTGCCCGTTCGAGTACGCGGTGACCCCACCGACCAGGGAGCTCTTCTCGATCACGAGCGGCCTGAGCCCGTGGTCGACTGCGGTGCACGCGGCGGCGAGGCCCGCGAGGCCCGCTCCGATCGCGATGATGTCGTACTCGTCGTCGAACGCGTTGGTCACGATCCGACGGCACCGCCGGCGGCGTACCCGCGGACGACCGCCGAGATGATCGTGGCGCCTGCGGCGGGGTAGGTGTTCCCGAACACGCTGGCAGCGACGTTGCCGGCCGCGAACAGCCCGTCGATCGGCTCGCCGTTGGGGCGCAGGACCCTGGCATCCCGGTCGACGACGACTCCGCCGAGCGTCCCGATCGTCCCGGCTTTGACGGGCGCGGCGAAGAACGGCCCCTCCAGCAGAGGCGCGAGCGAGGCATTCGGCTGCCAGGACTTGTCGCCGAGGTGGCGATCCTGCTGGTTGGAGCCGCGGCCGAACTCGGTGTCGACGCCCTTGGCGGCGTCGATATTGAAGCTGCTGACCGTCCGCTCGAGACCCTCCGGGTCGACGCTGATCGCGTCTGCCAGCTCCCTCAGGTTCGGGGCCATCGTCACCCAATCCGGCGCCGTGTCTCCCGGCGGATGGCCGTAGAAGTTGTACGACCTCCGATACCGAGCGTCGAACACGATCCACGCGGGCTGGTTGGCGAGTCCGCCGCCGTCGGCCCGGTTTGCGAACACCTTCGCGAGATCGTGGTAGTCCCTGGCCTCGTTGACGAAGCGCCGGCCGGAGGCGTTGACGACGATCGATCCTGGCAGCGTCATCTCCGTATTGGCGACCCGGCCGGACGGGGCACCGTCGTAGAAATGGTCGGGGGCCTGGAGCACGGGAATGCCCCAGACGCGGCTCATCTCGCTGACCGCCGCGCCCTCTGCCATCGCCATCAGCAGGCCGTCCCCCTCGTTGTGCGGCGGGGTCGTCGGCGTCACGGGCGCCGGCAGGAACGCCTTCTGGAGGTCAAGGTTCCACTCGAAGCCGCCAGTTGCGAGCACGACGCCGCGGCGGGCCGTGACGATCTCGCTGCTTCCGCCTGCGTTCTCGAGCCCAATGCCAGTGACGCGACCCCCCTCGGAGGTCAGCGTGCGCGCGCGAGCACCGAGGCGAAGCTCGACTCCGCGTGCAAGCGCCGATGAGATCAGCGCTCCGATCAGGGCGCCGCCAAGGGTTCGGATTCCATCCTCCGCCCGCTGCTTGAGCAGCTGAGTGTCCGGGGACGCGCCCTGCCAGAGATCTCGCTCGATGATCGTCATCGGGGGGAAGTAGGTCGGCTCGCGCAGGATCGCTTCCAAGCCATTGTGTGCCCGGACGTCGTACGGGAGGTTGTCGAGGCTGCGCCCGGTTCCGGATCCGGGCCAGGGCGGGTGATAATCGGGTCGCGGGACCGCGACGAGCCGTACCTCGGTCTCGTCGGTGAGATAGCGGGTCGCCTTGGGCGCCGTGTCGACGAACCATTCGATCTGGTCATCGGAGACATCGGTGCCGTGCCGCAGGTAGGCGATCCCCGCCTGCTTGGAATCACTGAATCCGGCGGCGGCCATCAGGTGATGGTCGGGCACCCACAGGACACCGCCGGATACGGCCGTGCTGCCGCCGAGACGCTGGGAGCGCTCGAGCAGCAGGACGCTCAAGCCACGGTCGGCGGCGCGGCAGGCAGCGACGAGTGCGCCACCTCCGGATCCAACGACGATCACATCCGCTTCGTTCGTCATCTGCTTTTCAGTTCTACTTACGCGTAGGAAGAATGTCAAGAGACCACGTCCGCGCCGGCTCACCGAAGCGTGTGGCCGGAGCGAGAGCGAAATCCAAACTTGACGCGCTTGTCACAAGCTGTATAAACTGACTTGCCCGTAAGTAAGTTGGACGACGAGGGAGCACCGAGGAGAGCAATGCCAGCCGTGGTCGCCGGCGCGCAAAGCGCGGCGTTGGTCTCAGCCAGGAACGTCTCGAAGACGTTCCCTGGCCAGATGGCGCTGCAAGGGGTGGACCTGAGGATCGAGCCCGGAGAGGTTCACGCACTCGTTGGGTGTAACGGGTCAGGGAAATCGACCCTGATCAAGATCCTCAGCGGCGTCCTCAGCGCCGATCCGGGCGCCGTGATCGACGGCATCGGGCATCGGGGACACGGAGCCTCGCAGATCCGGTGCATGCATCAGGATCTCGGACTCGTCGATGGCCTGAACGTCGTCGACAACGTTGCGCTCGCGGACGGATTCCGCACGCAGCTCGGGCGGGTCCGCTGGAAGCAGCAGCGAGCCCGCACCCGCGAACTGCTGGGCCGAGTCGGGCTCAGCGAGATCGATGTCGAGGCGCCGCTGGGTTCGTTTGATCAGCTGACGCGGATCCGGGTGGCGATGGCGCGGCTCATGGGCGGCTGGGGTCAGGAGCCCGGCCTGCTGATCCTCGACGAGCCGACGGCCAGCTTGCCCGAGAGCGAGGCCGAGCCGCTGTTCGACCTGATCCGCGAGATCCGTTCCAATGGCAGCAGCGTCCTATATGTCAGCCACCGCTTGGCGGAGGTATTCGACCTCGCCGACCGGGTGACGGTGCTCCGGCAGGGACGGGTTGTCCACACCGGTGCCGTGGACGAACTCGATCGCCAACGGCTCGTCGAGCTGATGGTGGGCCACGCCGTAAGTGCCGACGCCAAGCTGGCCACTCCGCCGCCGCGCAGTCCCCGTGCGCGCCTGGTGATCGAGGGTTTGACCACCGAGCAACTTGTCGACTTCTCGCTGACCGTGTCCGAGGGAGAGATCGTGGGCGTGGCAGGCGTCGCCGGCTCGGGTCACGATGACGTTCCCCGCGCGATGGTCGGCGCGATCTCAGCGACGGGTCGGATCTACGTTGACGGTGTTCCCGCCGCACTCACGTCGATGACGCCGAACCGTGCCCTGCGGCTCGGGCTCGTGATCGTGCCGGCCGATCGCAAGCGCGAGGGGATCCTCGCGGGGTTGTCGGTGCGCGACAACGTGGCGACGCCGATCGCCGAACGGTTCCGTCGCCGCGCCGGCTGGCTCAATGCCCCGGCGCTGACTGACTTCGCCACCGACTGGGGCGGTCGGGTCGCGCTGTCGCCGCCGGACCCGATGCGTGAGGTCGTCCTGCTCAGCGGCGGCAATCAGCAAAAGGTCGTCCTCGCTCGCAGCTTCGCGAGCAACCCGAAGGTGATCGTGATGTCCGAGCCGACCGCCGGAGTCGACGTCGCAGCCCGCGAGCAGATCTGGGATCTGATCCGTGGTGCAGCAGCCGAGGGTGTGTCGGTCGTCGTGACGTCAACAGATCTTGGTGATCTGGAGGCTGTGTGCCATCGGCTCGTCGTCCTTGACCGGGGCCGCCATCACGGCGAGCTCCATGCTCCGGATATGACCGAGGAGCGCATCGCTGCGGCCGTCCTGGAGAGCGCGTGATGTCAACGGTGACGACGACTCAGCGTGACCACGTGAACCCGAAGGAGGATGGTGTGCCCGAGCTCTCGCATCGGCGTCGTCGAATCGTGCCCGCGCCGCTCAATCCGAAGAACGCCGGGGCTCTGTACGTGCTCATCCTGCTGGTGGTCGTGTTCAGCGTCTGGGAGCCAAGCCTTTTCCCGACGTACGCGACGTTCACCTCGATTCTCTCCGATAACACGGTCCCGGCGCTCGTCGCGCTGGCGCTGATCGTTCCGCTTGCGGCAGGCGAGTACGACCTCTCCACCGGGTACATGGTCGGCGCGGGATCGATGATCTTCGCCTCGCTGCTCGGCCATCCCGGAATCTCCCCGATCCTCGCCGCCCTGCTGACACTGGCCGCGTGCGCGGCGATCGGTGTGCTCAACGGGATCCTCGTCGTGGGCATCGGGCTCAACTCCTTCATCGCGACGCTTGCGACGGGGTCGCTGCTCGAGGCGTTGATCCAGACGGTCTCCAAAGGACTCACGCTCAGTGCGGGCGTTGAACGGACATCTGGCTTCGCCACGAACAGCTGGCACAACATCACGATGCCGATGATCACGCCGCTGATCCTGATCGTCGTGCTCTGGTACGTCATGCAGCACACGGCGACTGGTCGCAAGCTCTACGCGACGGGCCTCAGCCGGGACGCCGCCAACCTGGCCGGCATCCGAACCAGCCGGCTTCGGTTCTCGGCGCTGATCTTCTCCGCGACGGTGTCCGGCTTCGCCGGGATCATCATCACCGCGCAGATCGGATCCGCGAGCCCCGACGTTGGCCCGCCGTATCTGATTCCAGCCTTCGCCGCCGCGTTCCTGGGCTCCACGCAGTTCAGCCCAGGACTGTTCAACAGTTGGGGGACGCTTGTGGCGATCATCCTCCTGGGGACGCTGAACAGTGGCCTCGCACTCACGGGCACGCCGGTATGGGTGTCTTACATCTCGACCGGAAGCGTGCTGATCATCGCGCTCGGCTTGGGTCAGTTGCGAGGCGGCCGAACCGTGCGCCCCCGGCTCTGGAGAAAGCTCATCGACCGGCCACCGCCGGTCCCGCAGGCCAGCGCGCGGGAACCCGCGTAGCCCCGTTTCACCGTATCTCGCTGACGCCCGGTCTCGGGCACTACCCAAGGAGCACCTCCAATGAAGTTGAGCGCTGTCGTCGCTTGCTTGGCGTTGTCCGCCGGGCTCGCCGCATGCGGAAGTAGCAGCAGTAGCAGCAGCAGCAGTAGTAGTCCCGCCGGTAGCAGCGGGAGTGGTACGAGCAGCGGCAGCACGACCGCGGCGGGTACCGCTTCTGCGTCTTCGGACAGTGTGCAGAAGGCTGCGCAGGCTCAGGTCAGTCAGTACCTGACCGCGCCCTCGAGCATCGTGCAGACCGCAGCTCTGTCCGCGAAGCCGGCTGCCGGCAAGACGATCGCGGTGATGGATTGCGGCGTTCCAGCCTGCACGGCGTGGGCCAACGACGCCATCGCCGCGGCGAAGGTGCTCGGGTGGAAGGCAGAGCACATCACTCAGGGCGTAGCGCCGAACACGATCCAGACCGCCTGGAACCAGGTCGTCGCCCATCCTCCGAGCGCCGTCGTCACGATCGGCATTCCACAGATCGCATTTGCCAAGCAGGCCGCGATCTTGAAGGCCCACAACATTCCGATCGTCAACTCAGAGGTCTCAGGCGCGCCCGGGAACGACGTTCTGACGGTGATCGACGGTGACACCGCCACGCATCTCGTCGGCAAGGAGCAAGCCGACTGGGTCCTGTCCCAGCGCGGGAGCAAGGCCGACACCGTCTACATCACGAGCCCAGAGTTCCCCGTGATCGCTCAGACGCTCGCCGGTTTCAGCACCGAGTACAAGAAGCTGTGCCCGTCATGCAAGCTGAGCACGCTTGTGATCAGCGCTGCAGAACTGGGCACGAGTCAGCCGACGACCGACGTGATGGGGTATCTCCGCGCGCACCCGGGCGTCAACTACATCGCCGTCGGCGAGGACGAGCTCGGATCTGCGATCCCGCCCGCGCTCGTGTCAGCGGGGATGGGGAACAGCGTCAACATGGTCGGAACCGCCGGCGGCCCCGCCGAGTACACGCAGATCAAGAACGGGAGCCCGTATCGGGCGGACGTGATCTTCCCGAGCTTCGAGGACGCGTGGACCTGCATCGACGTTCTCGCACGGCACTTCGGCGGAGGCAGCATCGCACCGGACAACAAGGTCCTCGCGCGGTGGCTGCTGACGAAGGGCGACATCCCAACGACGACGGCCTTCTTCCCGGAGGTCAAGGACTACCAGACGCAGTTCGAGAAGCTCTGGAAAGTCTCCTAGCACCCCGCGCTTGCACGTTCGCGGCGAGTCCTGACCGGGCTCGCCGCGAGCGGCGGCGTTCCTGAGAACGCGATAGTTGACCAAGCGAGGAACGAATGGGCGACAGGCAGATGCTTCGATGCGACGTGGAGGCGGCAGTCGCAACGCTCGATCCCGGCGACCACGTCGTGCTTCCACCCGGCTGCGGCGGAGCGACCGCCGTCGAGCGCGAGCTTGCGCGGCAGCACGAACGCCTCCGGGGCCTGACGATCTATAGCGGACTGCTGCTCGGCACCTATCCGTTCCTGCTCGAGGCCGGATCGTTTCACTACGGAACCTGGCATCTGACGGCGCCGGTACGGTCCCACCTCGACGCCGGCCGAGCGAGCTTCTACCCGATTCGTGGGTCGCAGGTGGTGCCGATGTTCGCGCGTGGAGACCTCCGCGTTGATGTCGCAGTCGTACATGTGAGTCCACCTGACAGGCACGGGTACTGCAGTCTTGGTGTCTCGGCGAGCTACCCGCGCGCGCTCGCCGGGCTTGCGTCGCGGACGCTGGCCCTTGTCAACGCGAGGATGCCGCGGACCTATGACACGTTCATGCACGTCTCGGAGTTCGACCTGATGGTCGAGGTCGACGAATCGCTGCTCGAGCACGTCACGCCGGACGTCGACGATGTCTCGCGAGCAATCGGTGCGGAGGTGGCGGCGCTGATCGGTGATGACTGCCTGCTCCAGATCGGGATCGGTGCGATCCCCGAGGCCGTGCTCGACTCGGTTGCGGCAGCGGGCAGGCACGGAATAACGCTGTGGGGGATGGGCACCGATCGGATCATCGACCTGCTCGCGGGCGGTGTGCTCGCCTCGCGCGGCCGGCCCGCGGTTGTCAGCGCCGAGCTGATGGGCAGCGAGCGCCTGTTCCGGTTTGTGGATGAGAACCCGGCGGTTGTCATGCGTGGTTTCGACGAGGTGCTCGACCCTGCCGTGATGGCCGGCCACGGTCAGATGGTGTCGGTCAACTCCGCGGTCCAGATCGACCTCACCGGGCAGGTCAACGCCGAGTATCTGAACGGCCGACAGCTGAGCGGGATCGGTGGAGGGTTCGATTTTCTACAGGGAGCGTTGCGCTCGCCCGGCGGGCGCAGCATCATCGCCCTGCCGTCGGAGGCTGGGGGCGGCCGCTTCTCGCGGATCGTGCCCACCTTGCCGGCTGGCACGCCCGTCAGCGTGCCGCGCCACCACGTGCAGACGGTCATCACCGAGCATGGCGTCGCCGAGCTTCGCGGCGCATCGTTGAAGCAGCGCGCCGAGCGGCTGATCGAGATCGCCGCGCCCCAGTTCCGCGAGGAGCTGCGAGCGGCGGCGTTCGGCGAACGTGCGACCGCCGCGTAGGCTAGGTTGGCTCGCCGTCGAGCCAGACGCCCCGCATCAGCATCGCGGAGGTGTCTTCGGCGATCGCTGCCCGGGGGATCGGCGAACGGTCGGGGTGGTACCAGATCGAGACAACGTTCGCGGCCGCCAGCAGGGTGTTGACGGCGGTCCAGGAGTTGACGTCGCGAAGCTGGCCGGCTGCTCGTCCGGCGTCGTAGGCCTCGATGAACCGCGCGGTGTACACATCGCGGCGGGTCTTGGTCTCGGAGCGCTTGAGCTTCGCCAGTTCGGGCCGCTCGTGAAGCAGGACTGCGACGAGATCGGGATCGTCGAGGATGACGTCGATGTGAGCCTGGAGCAGCGTCAGGAAGAGTGGAACGGTCGGCACGGGCACTGCCGCGTCCACCGCATCCTCCATCCGGCCCATCACGCGATCGAACAGCGCAGCAAGGATGTCGCCCTTGCTCCCGAAGTGGTAGTAGAGCGCCTGCCGGGTGAGCGACAGCTCGTCGGCCACGAGCTGCAGGCTCGCGGCCTTGTATCCATGGCGGGCGAACAAGCTGGCGGACAGCTCGAGAATTGTCTCGCGCATCTGCCCGTCGACTCCCTTTGATGATGATCTCGATCGGTCCGGCATTTTACTTGCAAGTCAGTAAGATAAGCGACGCGTCAAGCGCGCCACGACGGGCCACGGCGGGCGATGCGCGCGGACAGGAGAGGCATGGGACCGAACATCTCAACAGATGATTCGACGAGCGACCGGGGTGTCTCTGGGCCGCTCGCCGGCGTCACGGTGCTAGATCTCGTCCAGGGCACGGCCGGCGCATACGCGACCCGGCTGCTCGTCTGGCTTGGTGCCGACGTGATCAGGGTCGAGCCGCCCGGCGGAGATCCGCTCCGCACCCAGCTGCCCTTCCGAGCAGATGCTGAGGCGGCAGTCGGGCTGCGCTATGAGCACTTCAATCTCGGGACGCGCAGCATCGTGCTCGACCTCGAGTGCGAGCACGACCGCGGGACGTTGCGGGAGCTGGCCGAGCGGTCTGAAGTTCTGGTCGAGAACCGCCCGGTGGGCACGCTCGCCGCGGCCGACCTCGGTGCCGAGGCGCTGCTGGCGGCCAACCCGAGGTTGGTGTACACGTCGATCACCCCGTTCGGGCAGACCGGGCCGCGCGCCCACTGGCAGGGGACCGACATCGTCTCTTACGCCACCGGCGGCATGATGTTCCTCACCGGCGACGCCGACGGTCCGCCGATGCGCCTCGGCGCAAGTGCAGCGGACCACCTCTCGGGGCTCTACGCCGTGTTCGCCACGCTTGCGGCGCTCAGCGAAGTCACGACAAGCGGTCGCGGGCAGCACGTCGACGTATCCGCTCAGGAGGCGGTCGCGTCGACGATCGTCGACGCCGGAGTCACCTACTACCAGTTCAACGATCGGCTCAACCCGCGGCGCGTCGGCACCGAGCACCCGATGATCGTTCCCTCCGGCGCGTTCCCCGCTCGAGACGGTTGGGTGCAGATCAACGGTCTCGAGCCGCACATGTTCCGGGCCGCGATCAAGTGGACCGGCGAGGCCGGCATCGACGTCGAGGTCTTCGACGATCCCGAGCTCGATGCGCCGATCGAGCGGCTCCCGCTCCGCGAGCTTGTCCACCTGCTCGTTGCCGAGGCGACATCGCAGTTCGACAAGCTTGAGATCTACGAGCAGCTCCAGGGTCGCGGCGTGCCGTGTGGGCCGTTCAGTGAGATTGGCGATCTCGCATCAAACCCGCAGCTGCTGAGCCGCAGCTTCTTCGAGTCGGTCGCGTCCGCGGTGTGTGGCCGCGACGTGACCGTGCCCGGACCTCCGTTCCGGATGTCGCGGACCGCGCTCCGTCCGGCAAGCCCGGCGCCCGCACGCGACGGCGACCGGGAGTCGATCCTCGGCCGTGCTTGGGGGACCCATGCGCCGGCTCCGCAGCACCTCACGCGGCACGGGCGGGCCTGGGGCACGCCGCGGGCGCTGACGGGAATCCGCGTGATCGATTTCTCGTGGGCACTCGCCGGTCCGTGGGGCGGCCGTGTGCTGGCTGCCGAAGGGGCAGAGGTGATCAGGGTGGAGTCCGGCAAGCGGCTCGACGGGCTGCGCCGGATGGCGCCGCATCCAGATCGGTCGGGCTCGTTCATCAACGCCAACGCGGGCAAGCTCGGCCTGTCGCTCGATCTCTCATCGGCGCGTGCGATCGAGATCGTCAAGGGCCTGGTCGCCCGCGCTGACGTGGTGCTCGACAACTTCCGGCCCGGGGTGATGGCTCGGATGGGGCTCGGCGAGGATCAGCTGAGGGAGTGCAACCCGCAGATCATTACCTGCAGCATGCCGGCGCAGGGAGAGACCGGCCCGCACGCTGATTTTGTCGCGTACGCGCCGGTCTTGATGGCGCTGAGCGGCCACAACACGCTCACCGGTGAGGCCGATTCGCGGCCGACCTCGGTGGCGATCGGCTACATCGACCAAGTCGCCGGCGTGATGGCGGCCATCGGGATCCTCGCCGCGATCCGCCACCGGGACCGGACGGGGGAGGGACAGCACATCGAGCTGAGTCAGTTCGAAGCGGCGGTCGGCATGCTCGACAGCGCGCCGCTCGAGTACTTCGCACTCGGCGTTGAGCCCCCGCGCCAGGGCAACCGGAGCTCGTACGCGGCGCCTCAGGGGTGCTATCCGTGCCGCGACGACGACCGCTGGGTTGTCATCTCAATCGAGGACGACCGGCAATGGGCTGGCCTGTGCCGCACGATCGGCCGGGAGGACCTCGGCACGGACGCGGAGCTCGCGACGCAGTCGGGGCGGCGCGGTCGCCACGACGAGATCGACCGCGCGATCACGGCGTGGACGCAGCAGCATCAACCTCAGGAGGCGATGTCCCTCCTTCAGGGAGCCGGCGTTCCAGCGGGCGCGGTCCAGACGGTCGAGGACATGCTCGAGCATGACGAGCACCTGCGCGCCCGCGGCTTCTACGAGAGGATCGAGCATCCGGTCATGGGCGACGTGTGGCTCGAGCGGGGTGGAGCGACGCTGACACGTACTCCGGGCGGCCTTTGCGGACGGGGCGGACCCGCCCTCGGCGAGCACAACGAAGCGCTGCTGGAGGAGCTGCTCGGGATTGCGCGCGAGCAGTTCGAACAGCTGCGCGACGACGGCGTCGTCGATTCGCACCTCGTGCCGGGAGCCGTCGACACGCGCTGAGGGCTCTGCGGGGTGAGCCGGGGTGGTCGATGTCGGAGCTGCTGTCGGCCGCGATCGCACGTCGTCCTCAACCTGGTTTGACGGATGCGTCAAATCACTCTAAACTTACTGACGCGTAAGTAATGAAAGCCGAGGGGAAGGTAGCCGGTGAAATTCGAGGCCCTGACCGATGTCGTCTCAGCTGCGGAGACGGCCACATCGCTCGACTACGAGGTGGTCGTGATCGGCGCAGGCATCTGCGGCCTCTATGAGATCTACCTGCTGACCCAGTTCGGGATCAAAGCCACAGTCCTGGAGGCAGCTGACGGGATCGGGGGCAACTGGTACGCCAACCGCTATCCGGGCTGCCGGTTCGACTCGGAGAGCTACAGCTACGGCTACTCGTTCTCCGACGAGGTGCTCGACGAATGGGACTGGTCCGAGCTGTTCGCCTCCCAAGGCGAGACGCTTCGCTATCTGGAGTACGTCGCCGACAAGTTCGACCTGCGCGAGCACATCCAGACCGGCTGCCGCGTGGAGGCCGCAACCTTCAGCGATGACAACGACACATGGACGGTACGGCTCGCTGGCGGTCGAACGATCACGACGCGCTTCATCCTTACTGCGCTTGGCCTGCTGACGATCCCGACGACGCCGCGATTCGACGGCATCGAGAGCTTTACCGGCCCTTCCTTTCACACGCATGATTGGCCGCACGAGGGAGTCGATCTCGCCGGCAAGCGGGTTGCCGTTTTCGGTACCGGTTCCTCAGGAGTCCAGACGATCTGCGCGATCGCCGACGAGGTAGCGCAGCTGACGGTCTTCCAGCGGAACCCCAATTGGGCCGCACCGTTGAACAACCGGCCGATCAGCCCGGAGGAGATGGCGACGATCCGCAGTAACTACGCGGAGGTGTTCAAACGCTGTCGCGAGACGCCAGGCGGATTCCTGCACGGCCCCGATCCACGCAACGCGGTCGACGTCTCCGACGAAGAGCGGATCGCCTTCTGGGAGGAGCTCTACGACGGACCCGGGTTCGGGATCTGGCTCGGCAACTTCCGCGACACCGGCATGGACGAGCGCGCGAACGCCATGCTCTGCCAGTTCATCGCCGACAAGATCAGGGGCCGTGTCCACGATCCCGAAGTCGCGGACAGGCTGATTCCGCGCGACCACGGCTTCGGCACGAAGCGGGTTCCGCTCGAGACGGGGTACTACGAGGTCTTCAACCGTCCGAACGTCACGCTCGTCGATCTCAAGCAGACTCCGGTCAAGCGGATCACCCCGACGGGGATCGAGACGACGGACGCCTCGTACGAGTTCGACGTGATCGTCTACGCAACCGGGTTCGACGCGATCACCGGAGCGTTCGATCGGATCGACTTCACGGGGCCCGGCGGCACGAAGCTCGCGGACAAATGGCGCAACGGCCCGACCACGTATCTCGGCCTGCAGACCATCGACTTTCCGAACCTGTTCACTTTGTCCGGACCGCAGAGCGGCTCGGGGTCGACGAACTTTCCACGCGGCATCGAGGAGATCTGCGACTGGACGACCGCGCTGCTGCTTGCGGTACGCGAGCGTGGGTTCACACGTGTTGAGCCCAAGCCGGAGTCCGAGGCGTGGTGGCAGAGCCATGTCAAGCGCTACGCGGACAGGATGCTGCTCAGCAAGACCAAGTCGTGGTTGACGGGATACAACGTCAACCTCGATCGCTCCGACGAGCCCAGATACATGATCTACACCGGCGGAGCGCTGAGATACCGGGGGTTCCTCACGCGCCAGGCAGAGAGTGGCTACCGCGGCTTCGCACTCAGTAGCGCCTCGGATGCAGGCGCCGTGGCTCAGCTTTCGGGCCGCGGCAGTCGCTGAAGCACCACCAGGTCTCGTCGAGGGGGGTTTGCGATGCAGATCACGACCGGTTGTTCGGGACCGTGTTGGCGAT
>CAVZTZ010000006.1:0-40524 GCA_963778315.1 uncultured Conexibacteraceae bacterium
TCTGAGAAGTAGCTGCAAATCGGGTGATTTTTGGTTGCGCGATTTGGTTGTATTGGGGTACGTGTCCCCAATATGTCCCCACCTGCGCGTAAGATCTCTCCATGGGATCGACCGGCGTTCCCACCGGGCATGTCTTCAGGGTCGACCGTGCGCGCGGGCCGGTCTGGTACGCCAAGTACCGGCTCCCCGACGGCCGGCAGGTTCAGAAGAAGCTCGGACCGGCATGGACCGACCGGGGCCGTCCCGCTGCCGGCTACTTGACGAAGCGCACCGCCGAGGCTTGGCTGCGCGCGACATTGGATGAGGCGCGCCGTGGTGTCCTGCCGGGGATGGTGCGGACCGGGGCGACGTTCGCGGACGCAGCGGCTGAGTGGTTGCGATACGTCGAGCACGACCGGCGTCGCAGGCCGTCGACGGTCGCAGGCTATGACTCGATCGTCCGCTCCCTGCTGCTCCCGGCGTTCGGCGCCGAGGCGGTCGAGGCGATTACGCCGGCGATGATCGGTCGCTGGCTCGGGTCGCTCACGCAGGCGCCGAGCACACAGACCAAGGCACTGGTTCTGATGCATGGCATCTTCCAGCGAGCCCGCAAGGTGTGGGCTCTGCCCGGCAACCCGGTCGCGGACGTGGAGAAGCCGCCGCTGACTCGCAGCGGCGACATCGAGGTATTCTCCCCCGAGGAGGTCTGGGCCCTGGTCCGCGCTGCGTTGTCAGCACAGGACGCCGCGATCTTCCTGACCGCGGCGTTCACCGGCCTGAGGATGGGCGAGCTGTTGGCCCTGCGCTGGCGCGACGTCGACTTCGCCGGTTCGGTGATCCGTGTCCGGGCGAGTTATTACGCCGGGCACTTGACTGCGCCGAAGTCCGGCAAGGTCCGAGCCGTACCCATGGCCCCGGACGTGGGGTCCGCTCTGGCCGCGCTCGGGCGTCGCGAGTTCTGGACGGACGACGACGATCTCGCCTTCGTCGGCGAGGCCGGCGGCTACCTCGACGGCTCGGCGCTACGCCGCCGCTACAAAGACGCCCTGGTCCGCGCGTCCCTCCGTCCTCTGCGCTTCCACGATCTGCGGCACACCTTCGGCACCCGGATGATCGCCAAGGCAGATATCCGGCGAGTCCAGGAGTGGATGGGCCACGCCGACATCCAGACCACGATGCGCTACCTGCACTACGCCCCGCACGCGGAGGACGCGCGGCTGGTTGCGGAGGCGTTCGCGCTGTCGGCGGTGCCCGAGAACACCGAGGCCGGGGACGTTTGAGGACGTTTTCGCAAGACGTCCCCAAACGTCCCACGCTCACTGCGTCTGAGGCTCGTTGAGATGTGCCGACACGGTCTCGGTTACGTGCTCCGCCACGGGCCCGGGCGGATCAGCACCGACGGTGCGTGAAGTGTGTGGCTGCCTGTGGTGTCAAAGCAGAACAGCCGCTCGAGGGCTTGTCGGGGAGAACTGGTCAGCGTTCTCGGTCGGGGGGCGACTCCTGAGACGGCCCCGCGACGCTGGCCGTTGGGCGGGGAGGGCTCGCGGTTGGGCGTAGCGGCGGCGGGGTGCGTGGCGAACGGCCGCAACGAGGAGGACGCGGGGACGGGCCGCTGCGGGGCTCGCGCGCAGGAGACCGCTTCGCTCTCACGCTGATCTCGCTGGCGCTCGATGAGGTTGACGCGACGCAGTTGCCTGACCGGCGCCGTGGAAGCGGGCGTCACACCAGCGAGCCCAGCCACCCCGGACGAGCGCATCCCCGCGATAGCCATCGCGCCGGCCATCGCAAGCCAGTGATCCCGTTCGCGGCCAAGCGCTTGCCCGCGACCGCCAGCGCGGTTCAGGACCGAATCACGAAAGCACTCGTCGGTGTTCTTCACGCAGTCGGCGAATGCGATCGCGAGAGCGCGCACGAGCCGGTTTGTGGTCCTCTTCGCACCGGCCGCGTGATCGGATCCACGCGGTTGCGATCGTCAGCCTCGCCAGCGGCCGCGGCCGCGGCCGCGGCCGGGCCGGGCGATCGCGTGGTCGGCGGGCGATCAGAGGTCGTAGGAAATGCCGGCGAGCCCATTCGCGCGCAGACGCGCTTTGAGTGACCGTAGGGTGTGGCTGGCGGGCGCTAACGAGTCGGCCACCTTGATGGCCGAGTAGACCGCTGATTCCTGGGCGTCGAAGCCGGTGGTGTATTGGCCGCTGAAGTACAGGCCGTGGCGTCCTTGGTGCCGACGCAGGGCGCGGGCGGCCTGGATTGCCGTCCGGTTGATCACCGGGTGTTGGAAGCGTCGTTCGAGCAGGATGTGCGCCGGGTCGGCCCGTCTGCGCGTGGCCCACGACTTGAACACGTCGACCGTTCCGCCTGACGGCAGCTTCTGGTGCAGGGCGCCGTACCAGACGCTGCCCTCGCATTGGCGACCGCGGACCCCGGCGTTGTAGGACGCCCAGTTGCTGCGATCGTGATCCACGTAGGCCGGGTCGGTGTGGATCAGCAGGCGCGAGTCGAAGTACTCGTAGGGGTTCAGCAGCGCCGCGAGATCCGCGAAGGCGGGCAGCGCGGCGCAGCAGCTGGTGTCCGACGCGTGCCGGCGCGTTGAGCACCACCGACCGGTACGGCCCGTGCCGGCCGCTCGGCGTCTCCAGAAACCAACCGGCGCGCGTTCGCTTCAGCGCCTGCGCGGGCGCCTCGAGGTGCACCCGCAGCGTTGGGGCTGCGGTCGAGCAGGCGCTGCAGGTTCCCCTGTAGCCCGATCGTCGAGTTGTAGGTGGTCGCGCCCTGAGCGATGTCGGCCGGGAACGCCAGCGCGAACGTCTGCAGGATCGAGCGCGCCGACGCTCGCAGCGCATCGGCGCGCGATGACCCGATCAACGCGGTGATCCACGGATACAGGACCTCGAGCTTGAACGACTGGCTGACGGAAAGGCTCGCTGATCCAGGCCTCCACGGTGGTCTCCCACGGCAGGCCGGACAAGACCGCCTGACGTGCGAGCCCCGTGAAGGTGGCGAACTCGAGCGCGCGCTGCGGCGTGGACAAAGCGTGCGAGGAGGAGAAGATCGGCGCGCCCCCGCCCGTCGGGAAGATGCACAGGCTGGCGGGCGCTTCCAGCGTGTCATCGGTGGCCGGGTGGGCAGGGTCGTAGAGGCCCAGTTCCTGCAGCAGCGTGACGTAGATGGGGTGCGTGTCAGGATGAAAGAACTGAGCGCCGATGTCGACGGTGACGCGCCGCCCCCGATACTCGATCACGTGCGAATCGCAATGACCGCCGATCTTGGATCTCGCCTCGAACAGGTCGACGTCGTGGGTGTCGCAAGGAAGTAGGCCGCGGCCACGCCGCCCGCGCCGGCGCCGATGATGGCCACGCGGTCTCGACACGCGCTCGCCCCCGCGCTCCTGCATCGCTTGCCGGTGAGGCAGCCGCCGCGGCGGCATCACGAGCCGCGAGGACCAAGCCGGCGCCGACCGTCGCCAGAGCCGACCGCGCGCTTGACGAGATCGCGCCGGGTCATTGAGCCGGGTGCTCGGAAGTTCTCGCTCATGGCCAGACACAGCATCTCGCACTCGGCTCGCGTTGTCTCGTTCCGCGCACGCGCCTGCCATCAGAGATGGCTGCGCTGAAAAGCGACGCCTCCTACGTCGCCCTCGCAATCGTCCGGTGCCGCGGCGGCGCGCGATCAAAGCAGTCGTGCGCGGCGGTGCAGGCCGACGCTCGCTACAGGCGAAGGCGATCGTCAGCTGTGGCAGTGATCCGGACCAACCTGGACGGATGCTTGGTCGCGATAGGACTCGTAAGTCGCGCTCCGGCCCGGAGGCGAAAGCATCGTGACGGCTTGTCGTTCGAATGCTTCGCGCCTGGGAGCCCCGCGGTGCCCTCGCCGGTCATCGAATTCACGGTCAAGCGCTCGCCCGCGACCGTCAGTGCGGTGCACGATCCTCGCCGCGAAGCACTCGCCGCGGTTCCTCGCACCGCAAACGGATGCGATCGTGAGAGCTCGCACGAGTCGGTTGCGGTCCTCTTCGCACCGGCCGCGTGATCGGATCCACGCGAGGCATGCGTACCGCGCGGTCGGCGTGGGCGCTTGAGTTTGCGGCAAAGGCATCGCCCGTTGGTGACGGCGCGAGTTCAGGCGCCTTCGCAAGGAGCACTCGTCGCCGTTCTCAGCGCCTGAAATGAAAGCGATCGCGAGAGAACCCAAGTGTCGACTCCGGCCCGCGCGCGCGGTTGGGCGGGCGCGACGGATCCACGCGATAGCGCTCACCTGCGGCCTGGTCCCCCGGTTGCCGGATGCCTATGCAGAGACACGCATCGTGCCGCTCCCGGAGACTGCTGAAGTTTCGTGAAAGCAGCCAGCTCGGCGACCTGAGCTTGCTGACGAGCATGGCGCACTCCGCACTGACTCAGCCCATTGATCGCGGCATGAGCATGCCCCGTGGCGGGTCCGTCAGGCTCCGAGATTGGCCGGACGCAACGCGGTTCAGCGCCTCGAGCGCCTCGGGCGGGAGGCGCAGATCGCCGGCGGCGATGTTTTCGGCCAGGTGCGCGGGATCCGAGGTGCCGGTGATCAGCAACGTGTCCTCGTATTCGGCAAGCAGCCACGCGAGACCGACCTGCGCGGGGGTCGCTCCGAGCTCGGCGGCGACGGCCTGCACGGTTGGATCGTCGGTGACCTTCTCCCGGCCGGGGAAGGCGGACCCCAGCGGGAAGTACGGCACCCATGCGACGCCGTTCTGGCGACAGGCCTCAAGCACGGGAGCGGTGTCGCGCTCGAGCAGGTTGTACAGGTTCTGGACGCAGACGATGCCGGCGGGCAGGGCATGCTCGAGCTGCTGCGCCGATACGTTGGATAGCCCGATGGCGCCGATCGTGCCCGCGTCGCGCAGCGCTTCGAGCTCGGCCAGCTGCAGGTCGATATCGACCACCTGGTCGCCTTCGGCGCGGATGCCGGGAGCGTGGTCTAGGCGGCGCAGGTTCACTACGTCGAGGTGGTCGGTCCCGAGCGAGGCGAGGTTGTCCTCGACTTGGCGCCTGAGCTCCTCGGGCTTTTGCCCGGGCACGAGATCTCCGGCTGCGTTGCGCGCGGCGCCGACCTTGGTGGCGAGAACGACGCCGTCCCGCCGGGCGCCCAGCGCCTCCCTGATCAGCTCGTTGCAGTCCCCGTAGAACGCGGCGGTGTCGAAGTGGTCGATCCCGGCGTCGGCGGCCGCCGTCAAGATCGCCAGGGCAGCCTCCCGGTTGGGGGCGCGGCGTTCGAGCTGCATGACCCCGAAACCGATGCGCGCCACGGTGCTGCTCTCCGAGCCGGGCGGTGCCGCCCGGGGGCGGTGTCTGGGAATTGGACTCGGGCATGGGTGATCCCTCCTGCCGGTTCTGCCGGTCTGTCGAAGTTCTGTCGGTGGGCGATGCCAAACGGAGGAGCCTCCGTTACGGCTGGAGCGTATCATGAAACGGAGGGTCCTCCATTTATGTCCGTGCTCGGAAAGCCCACAGCCGAAGCGACGCCGGCGCGCCGATGCCGAGCGCAACCGCCTGCGCCTGCTCGACATCGCCCGCGCGGCGTTCGCCTCAGGTGAGGCAACCGTCTCGCTGGAGCGCATCGCCCGTGACGCCGGCGTGGGCATCGGCACGCTCTACCGGCACTTCCCCACCCGTGAGGCGCTCGTCGAGGCGCTGTATCGCCAGGAACTGGATGAGCTGTGCGCGAGCCCCGCCGAGCTGCTGGAGACCCTCACGCCCGAACTGGCGCTGCGGGCCTGGATGGACCGCTTCCGCGGCTACGTGATCGCCAAGCGTGAGATGGCCGAGACGCTGCGGGCGGTCTTCGCCTCCGGCGCATTCACCGTGCCCGGCATCCGCGAGGAGCTGTCAGCCGCAGTGCAACAGATCCTCGAGGCCGGTGCCGCCGATCACAGCCTGCGCGCCGACGTCCACGCCGAGGACGTGGTCGCCTCGGTCGTCGGGATGTGCACGGCGACGTCGCTGGCCGGCGGCCACGAGCAGCTCGAACGGATGCTCGACCTGCTCGTCGATGCGGTCCGCGTGTGGGCCGGCACCGAATCGGACCCCTCCGCGACGCTCTCAACCGAGCGCCGCGTGCGGGGATGCGCACGAGAGGCGGAATGAACTGCTCCTCAGCAGGTCAGAGTTGAGTCGATGTCGCGAACGCCAGCGGCGAAGAAAACCCAAACCACGTAACGCGGCTGGCGGAAATCCTCAATTGCATCGCGTGAACACCTCTGCTGAGAGTCGGTCGGAGCTAAAAATCAGATTTCGTGGTCATCCACCGCACAGACGTCGCGGCATCTCGGGGTCATCGCAGTGATCGCTGCACGATTGAGATTGGGTCGACGGTGCCGGCGCCGACAGAGTTTCTACCGGTGAAACAGGAGCGGCTGGCCAACCAGCTCAGAGATGGGTCTGGAACCAAGAGGACGGCTGCGGGCAACCGCATGTAGATGCCTATCGAGGGCTTGCACACTCACCTCGGCGACGCCGCGATCATCGCGGCGTCACGGACGGGATCCGACACGGTTTGCGGAGATCTTCGACCGTCACTGGCCGACAATCCACCGCTACTGCGTCAGCCGTGCCGGCGCCGACGGCGAGGACATCGCGGCCGAGACGTTCCGAATAGCGCTGGACTCGTGTCGCCGTTTTGACCGCTCCCGCGACGATGCCGGGCCGTGGCTGTTCGGGATCGCAACCAACCTGCTCCGCCACAATTTGCGTTCGCAGACACGGCGCGCGCGGGCATTGTCGCGCCTGCATCATCACGACGAGGCAGACCTCACTGATCGCGGCCTTGAGCGGGTCGAAGCCGAGGCACTGGGCCCTCAGCTGGCCGAGGCACTCGGTCGGCTGACGCCTGTGTATCGGGATGCTCTGTTGTTACACGTCTGGGGCGAGCTCTCCTATGAGCAGATCGCGGAAGCGATGCATGTCTCGTTAGGCACTGTGCGCTCGCGGATCCATCGCGCCCGCGCCTTCGTCCGCTCCACCCTTCGGCCTGAGGAGATCCTGTAATACACCACGACAACGAGATGGAGTGGCTCCTCGAGAACCGACCAAAGCCCGCCGCCCCTTCGTCGACGAGCGCAGAGAACGCGAGCGGCGCTGATCGCCCACGGCGTTCGTGGCCGTCAGGTGCGGCCCGGACTGATGTGCTGTCCGTCGCTGGTGAGATCGCCGGCGCTTGGGCGAACATCGTTGCGCTCGGCGCAGGACATGTCGCCTCCAGCCGGTCGCAGCCCACGATCGCCCAACGGAGAACGACGCCGGCGCACAACGACCTCGTCCAGGTTTCTGTGGGCTCGTGCGACGGTCAGATCGCGTCACTGAGCGCCTCTCATCCGGAGTGTTAGCCCGGTGACGGTCTGCGAGGTCCGCGATGTGGTCCCGGGGCTGTGGCTGTGGCGCGCGGCGCACCCGGAGTGGTCGCCGCCATGGGACCCGCTGGCGAGCAGCTTCTGCGTCCGCGCCGACGATGAGATCGTTGTGATCGACCCGCTCGCCCCGCCAGCCGACGCGATCGAAGTGTGGGATCGCCTTGATCGCGAGCCGCCGACGGTCGTTGCGATCCTCAGCCCCCTCCACATCCGCAGCGTCGACGTGTTCAGGCAGCGTTACGGGGCACGGGTGTTCGGCCCGCGCTTGTTTTTGCGCCACGACATTCCGGAGACCGAACTTGAGCCGCTCGAACCGCAGACGCTCCTCCCCGGTGGTTTGCAGGCCGTTTATGACGGTCGCGATCGTGCCGAGACCCCACTCTGGGTCCCGCAGCACCGGGCGCTCGTGTTCGCCGATGATGTCCGCGGCACGCCCGACGGTCTGCGCATCTGGGATGTACCGTGGTACACGCAGCGCACGCTGCCGGCGATGCGCGCCCTGCTCGAGCTGCCGGCTGAGCTCGTGCTGACCTCACACGGAGAACCGGTTCACAGCCGTCAGGACTTCGCACGGGCTTTGCGCCTGCCTCCGTCGTCGAACCCGGACCAGGCTAAGCGTGCTGGGCTGCCCGCCGCTGCTGCGGGTAGCCGCTGAGTCCACCGGGTCGCGATGCACTCCCCTTACGTGACCGTGCGACTTGCGAGCGGGAACTTATCCAGGCCCACGGGAAAGAGGAGACAGATGCCCATCACGACCGTTCACAGGCACCTCACCGACGCGGCGATCATCGATGGGTCTCGGCGAGATCCGGCGCCGTTTGCGGAGGGCTTCGACCGCCACTGGCCGGCGATCCATCGTTACTGCGTCAGCCGGGCAGGCGCCAGCGGCGAGGACATCGCCGCCGAGACGTTTCGGGTTGCGCTGAACTGCCGTCGGGTTTTGAAAGATCCGGTAAGAATGCCGGGCCTTGGCTCTTCGGGATCGCGACTGACGTGCTGCGCCGCCACCTCGGCTCTCAGACCCGGCGTACGCAGGCGCTACTGCGCTTGCACATGCAACGGGAGGCCGATCTGGCCGAAGGCGTGCTTGACCGGGTCAAGGCCGAGGCGCTCGACCCTCAGCTGGCCGGGGCGCTCGGTCAGCTCGCACCCGTCTACGGCGACGCGCTGCTGCTGCACGTGTGGGGCGAACTCTCCTACGAGGAGGTCGCCGACGCGATGCACGTATCGGTGGGGACCGTGCGCTCGCGCATCCATCGCGCCCGCGCCTACGTTCGCTCCACCTTCGATCCTGAGGGGGTGGTGTGATGAACGACGACGACTTGGACTTGCTCGTCGCGCATCGGCCTCATCCTGATCCGCCATCGCGCACGAGCACCGACCGCGTCAGAGCGTCATTGCTCGCCCACGGCGCCCGTCGCCGGCGAACGCGGCGCCGGACCGGCACCCTGGCGGCCGCGGGCATAGTCGCCGCCGCCACAGCGGTCGTCGTCCTAACGGATGGAGTCACGGGGCGCGTCGGCTTCAGCCAGTCGCAGCGCGCGATCGCTATCACGCCGCCGGCACCAGCGGTGGTGGCTCATCGGACCGTGCGTGTCACGTTGGTCACACTCGCGGCCGACGTGCTGCCGATGCGCTCACGCCTGCAATCGGGTAACGCGACGCTGGTTGTCCGCTATACGGTCATCAACGGGCGGCACGAGGTCGATGGGGCCATCTACGGCGGCTATGACCTGTACACCGATACCGGCCGGTACTACTACGCGCCTGATTCGCTCGGCCAGCTGCAGCAGCAGGTCAATACCCGCCAGGCTGTGTTTGAAGGCGGTAACGAGGCCAAGACGCTGGACACGATCGCCGCCGCATCGCGCGGTACGCCCGCACAGGCGCGGGCGAGCTTGCTGAGCACGGTGCCAGGGACGAACATGGCCCAGGCCGAGCGTCAGTTCAGCACGCTTCCTGAACCCCGCCGCCGGGAATTCCTTGCGGCGCTGCACGACCACAAACCGGCGGATGGGCGCCGTGCCGATGACAGCTCGGTATACGACACCGCCACCCTGGCGCTCGCGGTCGGAGCCGGCCGGCCGGCCGTGCGAGCAGGCGCGATGAAAGCGCTGAGCACGATCGCCGGTATCCGTCAGACACGCGTCCGCGTCGACGGCATCGCTGCCCTGAAGATCGAGTTCGCCGACAGCGGGCAGCCCGAGATCATATGGCTCGACGCCACCACCGGGGTACCGATCCAAGAACGAGACTCCGGCGGTTCAGCCACCAGTTACAAGGTTGAGCGTGTCACCGCGGCTCGCCTGCCATCGCGAATTCCGTCCAATGCGCGCTTGCGCTAGCAGACGCCGCGCACGGCAACCAACGAATGCCGAACACCGAACACGCCGATGAGAACCCCGCCACAGCATTGTTGTACACGACTATCTCATCTGGTCGGCCCCGAACGGAAACCGGCCGCGGACGCTGGCGGCACGGATTACACCGCACCCGCCAGACGACCCGTCGCCGTTGCCGTCGCTGTCCTGTGCCTCTCTTCGGCCGGGCTGATGATCTCTCATGCACGGCCGGCGGCTGCCAGCGCGGCGGCCGTGGTGCCCGACACGAAGGTCATCATTCGCATGTTGACGCACGGCCGGGGTCGGCCTGGGTCCGGCACGAAGGTGACCGTTTCACGCGGCGACCGTCGCGTCTACGTCAATGCAAGCGACGGCGTTGCGCTCGTCTCCGTGCACGGCGAGCTGATGCCCGCCCGTACCACCGACGGCGGCAGGATCTGGCGGATCGACGGTCCCGGCCTGTTCTTCGAGGGCGCCGCCGACGCCGCGGTCACCGTTGACAACCTCGATGCGCAGAGTCCCTCAACGTTCTACGCCTACGGAGGCGGTCAGGTGATCGACATCACCAGCGACGGAGGCCGGGTCTGGCGGCAGGCGATATTCCAGGGCCTGGAGGCCGGCGTCTCGCCAATCGGCCACGGTCTCGCCGCCTACGTCGACCAATCCAACAGCACCGGCACCCAGGGGGTCACGGTCCAGTTCGTCACTACCAATGGTGGGCGAAGCTGGCGCGTGGCCAAGGGCGAGAGCTTCTAAGCGAGCACGCGTCCACCGAAACGCACAACTCGCGCTCGGCTCTGAGACCCCGCTGGTGGTACCCGCGCGTCTGTCGACGCCGACGCCCGCCCCGCTCTCGCCGTTAGGTCGGGCGTAATCCTTGCCCAGGTCGCGCTGCATCGACGTCGGTCGCGCGAGCGTCACGTTGCCGTCGCTCCGATCGTCCGAGGAGGTGGCTCGGCCGTGGTACTACGAGCGAAGTTAAGATTCGGCCGTTGCCCGAACCGGACTCCCGCGACCGGAGGGCGGCCCAGTCGTCAACTGGTAGACCCAGTGAGGCAATGCAGGTAGTTAGGAGAGGCCACACGCGGCCATTAACGAATTCGTGTACGCAGTACCGGTCCTACTCCGCGGGAAGAGTTCCGGCGGGCGGGGACCCGGATCCAGACACCCGGTCGGGCGCGGGCCCTCGTATGCGCACGAAGTGGGTGGGCCCAGGTGGTGTCGTGGATCTGTGCCCAAAAACGCGAAGCACGTGTTGCCGCTAAGGGAAACGGCTGCGCGAAACGTCCCCGGATTGCGTTCGAGCTAGCTGGAGCCGGCGCTGTGATTTCTCAAGCTCCAGTTCTCGTCAGTCCACCATCGACGTGGAGAATCTGACCGGTGATGAAGTCGGCCTCCTCGGAGACCAAGAAGCCGAGGGCGTTCCCCAGGTCTGCGGGAACGGAGACACGCTTGATTGTCTGCATTGCCGATATCAGGGCGGTCACATCTCCCGACGTGGGCCCTGCCGTCCGCGCGCGGCCGAGAAAGCCGGGCGTTGGCACGACGCTTGGGGCGATCGCGTTGACCGTGATTCCACTCTCGCCGAGCTCGTTGGCGAGGGCTCGTGTCAATGCGTGAACGCTTCCTTTGCTGGTCATGTACGCCAAGTCGCGCTGCTGCAGCAGCGTGTTCACCGAGCCGGTGTTTACGATGCGACCCCAGCCGGCGGCCTTCATGCCCGGAGCAAACGCTTGGGCGAAGAGCAGAACCGCCTCGACGTTGGTCACCTGCACCCGTCGCCACAGATCGATGGTGACGGTGTCGAGGTCCGTGCTCGGAAAGATCGCAGCGTTGTTGACTAGGATGTCACAGCGACCGAAGCGTTCTATGACCTCTCCCGCGACCGCGTCGATCTGGTCGGGCTGGCTGACGTCACAGACCAGTCCCAGCTTCTCTCCGCTGCCCGACAGCCCCACCACGCTGTTGGTCGGATCATCGAGGTCGACGGCGACGACGTGCGCGCCGTCGGCGGCAAGCCGCTGACAGTAGGCGAGTCCGATTCCTCGGCCGCCGCCGGTGACCAGCGCCGTCTTTCCGTCCAGTGTCATGGGCTTCTCCAGCGCGGTTTCCATACCGGAACCTCAGGTGGAGAGCGTGAGGCCGAGCTGCATCGCGATCCCGAAGTAGTCCTCGAGATGCCAGGTCTGCACGATCCGGCCGTCCTTCAATCGGTGCGCGTCTGAGGCCCGAAACTCGATCGGGCGCCCGGTAGCGGAGACGCCGAGCAGTTCGCCGCTGTGGATGCCGCGAGTGACCGAGCGGACCGCCACCCGATCGCCCGAGACGAGGACATCCTCGATCGTGACGCGCAGCTCGGCGAACACGCTGCGCAGGTGGGCGATGCTCGCCTTCCACCCATCAGGGCCGGGACCGGTTCTCAGCGCCGGAATGGCTTCCCAGTCAGTGGCCAGTACTTCGTCGACCAGTGTCCCCTCACCGGTGCTCAACGCCTCATAGAAACGCCGGACCGTAGTCTCGGGGTCCGCGCCTGTCGCCTGGCCTACGTGTTGCTGATTGATCGCGGACATGTGCTACTCCTCAGGGCCGGTTTCGCAGTCGCACGCCGGCAGAGACACGGCGGCGGCTTATGTCTGTGACTATGCGCCCCAGGAGCCCGGATGTGAAACGCCGCGTAGCCGTGAGCTCACAACTAGTAGGAGGCGCCCATGCCTGAGCTGCGCCAACTCCGCGCCTTCGTCGCGGTCGCCGAGGAGCTGAACTTCACGCGAGCGGCCGAACGCCTGTTCCTCGGCCAGCAGGCCGTGTCGAAATCGATCAGGCAGCTTGAGCGCGAGCTCGGAGTCGTGCTGCTCGAACGCACCACACATGAGGTGCGCCTCACCGCGGCCGGCGCCGAACTGCTGCGCGACGGGCGCGAGGCGCTCAAGACCGCCGAGGAGGCCTTCGAACGCGCCCGCCTCGTCGGGCATGGGATGGCGGGCACGATTCAGATCGGGGTATCGCCCGCCGTCGGCCCGACCGAACGCGCCGCACTCGTCCGCGCCCTCCGAAGCGATGCCCCGGACCTCGTGGTATCACTTCGCGATCTAAGACCCGAGCACGCCGCCGAGGAGCTGCACAACCGCGAGGTCGAGCTGGTCCTAGCGCGCACCGCCCCCACCACGAACGAGGTTCAGAGCGTTCCACTGGCCCCAACCAAGGCGCACTTGTACATCCCCGCCAACCATCGCCTTGCCGCTCGGGCCCAGCCTGTCCCGCTCACAGCCCTCAACGGGGAGCGGCTCCTGGCGTGGAACCCGCCCGGCACCCCGCTGACCGACTTGCTGATCTCCCGCCTTGCCGCCGCCGGCTCGTCCGTCGAGACCGTCCCGGCCCGCGTATGGGGCATGGCCGCCGCCCTGACGGACCTTTCGGACCTGGAAGCCGTCGCGCTCCTCCCGCCGAACTGGCCGCACGACGAGCACGTCGTCGAGCTCTCCCTCGCAGACGAGCTGGCGCTGCCTCTCACGATCATCTGGCCAGCCGGCACTGCGCCCGCGTCGGTCGATCGGGTTCGCGCAGCCATGACCTGAGCTGACCGAGTACCGCGACCGCAACAATGCAGGTGTCCTCTCCGGCGCGGGTTGCGTCTCTTTGCTGCTGTAAATTCGCTCGCGGTTGAGGTTCCCGTGGTTGAGTTTATGCGGCGGTGATCTCCTCGTCGAGGGTGTCGGGGTCGGCTTGCTGGTATTTGATTCGGTAGAGGTGTTGGCGGTCGACGTCGGTGAACGTCGCGCCGTTTGAGGCGTGGCTGAAGAACAGGTCGAGCACTGCCCAGACGAGCGTGACAGGCAGCTGGTCTCGCCGGGGAACCGGCCCATCACTTTGGTGCGCCGGCGGACCTCACCGAGTGAGCGTTCGAGCAGGTTCGTTGACCGCCACCGTTCGCGGTGTCTGAGCGGATAGCGCAAGTGCACAACCAGCGCGTCGAGGTCGTCGGCGAGACAGCGGGCGGCGGACTCATAGCCGGCATGCTCGAGTTCTGAGATGAGGACCCGAGGCGGAGCTTGGCGTCCTTGAGCGAGGTCGCGTCGGTGAGCGCTGACCAGTAGTTGAAACGGATCCGGTCCTGCTCTGACTTGGGCAGCTTGGCCAGCAGGTTGCGCAGGCGGTGAACGGCGCAGTGCTGGCGGTCGGCGCGCGGCCAGATCTCCTCGACCGCCGAGGGCAGCCCGGCCGCGCCGTCGGCGACGACCAGGCGTGGCGCCGGGAGTCCGCGGGCGCTGAGGTCGCGGCCGAGCTCGAGCCAGTCCTCCTTGGTCTCGCGCATCCCCAACCGCACCGAAACCAGCGCCCTGGTCGCCGTTCTCGGTGATCCCCCAGGCGCAGATCACGCCCTCCTTCGGGCCGCTGGGGCGGACCGGCAGATAGATCGCGTCGAGGAAAAGCACGACCAGGTTGACGTCATAGAGCGACCGGCGACAGAACGCCTCAAAGCGCTCGTGCAGCTCAGCGCAGACCCTCGACACCGTCGAGCGCGACGTCTTCCCCAGCCCGGCCTCTTCACACAGACGACTCGATGTCGCACATCGACAGGCTGCGGACGAACCGCCGATGATCAGCGCCTTGAGCGGGTCGGTTCTCAAAAGCCGCTTGCAATGCCAGTTCGGGAACAGCTTCGAAACGAACGGCGCAGCCGCCTCCCGGGCCTGCGGGATCTCGATCCGTAGCTCACCCTCAGCTGTCTGCAACCGCCGGGGCCGAAACCCGTTGCGCATCCCCGACTCATAGTTGCGCTACCCGCGCTGACGCTCGGGCCGGCGCTCATACCGAGCGCGACCCAACCACGTACCGAACTCCTCCTCGACCGCTCGCTGAATGATCAACCTGGTGCGAAGCCGGGCGAGCTCGGACAGCATCTTCTGCGGGTCATCGACTATCCCCTTCCCCAGCAGCTTGTCGATGCTCGCTTGTATCTCCGCTGATGGAGGTACGGTGCGTCTCACGGCGTAGGCCTCCTTCATCGTCTGTCAGGACTTGAGGGAACCTACGCCGTCGCTCTGACAGCACCCTCGCCACATATTTACAACAGTTCTGAGAGGCGGCCCCGCGCCGGACCAGACCCTCCTCCTCGCCAAACCCATGCGCGGCACCTCACAGCCGTTGTTCGTTAGAGCGGCTAACGGGCGGGGTGGGGAACAGTCGCTGGGCATTCTGGTGGCTGATGAGCGCTCGCTGGCGGTCGTCGAGCTCGGCCGCGGCGAGGAAAGACGTCGCCACGCCGCTGTCCTCGTAGGGATAGTCGACGGCGAACATGACGTTCTCGGCGCCGAGCCGTTGCACGACGTAGGTCATGACCTGCGGGTCATACATCCCGCTCGTCGTGACCAAGAAGTTGCGCTTGATGTACTCGCTGGGCGTGAGTTCCAGGCGGGTCATGCCGAGTGCCTCTCCGGCCCAGCCGTAGGTGAGGCGATAGATATTGTCCAGCCGCCAGAGCCAGAACGGGAAGAGCCTCGCCGAGGTGACCGAGCACGATCCGCAACTTCGGATGGCGATCAAGAACTCCGCTGGTGATGAGCCGAATCGCATGCAATCCCGCCTCAGCCTGAAAGCCCCAGAGGGCACCGATCAGACCGTGGGGCTTGTAGGGCTCGAGCATCGGCGGACTCGGCGACCGGGGATGCAGATACAGAGTCGCATCGTGTTCCTCGAGCGCGGCGAGGATCGGCTCGAACTCCGGTTCGTCGAGATACCGACCGTGGGTGCTGGAACCGATTAGCACTCCTCCAAAGCCAAGGGAACCCATGATCCGCGCGATCTCTGCGGCCGCTGCCGACGGGTCCTGGGGAGCCAGGCACCCGAGTCCGTGCAGTCGATCGGGGTCACGACGCACCCGGTCGGCCAGCGCGTCGTTTAGCTCCCGTGACAGCGCAGACGCGCGTGCTGGATCGGCGAAGATCTGTACGCCCGGAGGATTCAGGCTGACCACCGAGATGTCGATGCCAGCCTCGTCCATCGTGTCGATCAGCGCCTGCGGCTCGGTGAACCTCGGGCGCATCTGAGGATTTCTCGCAAAGCCGAGCATGAACTCGTGCTCGGGCTCCTCCTCAGCGGGCACGGCGAGCGTCTCGAGCGCGTCGTAGAAGGCGTCGGTCGCGAAATGCTCTTCGACAGCGATCAGCCGTCGCTCGGAATCAGAAGAAGACATCAATTACCTCTCGACTCGAGGGATGGGAAGTGGGGATCGCGCTTGCCCGGAGCGAATCGGTCGGACAGCTCGACACCGTTATCTGGGGCTAGATCTTCATTCCGCCGGAGACTTCGACTCGCTCGGCGTTGAGCCAGCGAGCGTCGTCGGACAACAGCGCCGCGACCATCGGCCCGATGTCCTCCGGCTCTCCGGGCCGGCCGAGCGTGGTGATGCCTGAGACGACCTTGCGGTACTCGGGGTTGTCGCGGATCACGCCTGCGCTGAAGTCGGTGCCGACCGCCCCGGGAGCGATCGTGTTGACGCGGATGCCGCGGTCTGCGAGTTCCACGGCGAGGTACCGGGTGAACGGCTCGATCGCGGACTTGATCGACGCGTAGGCGATCTTGTTCGGGAAGGTAAACCGCACCAGGCCGGAGGAGGTGTTGAGGATGCGTCCCTCGTCGCGGATCAGGGGGATGAGCTTCTGGGTAAGGAAGAACACTCCCTTGAAGTTGACGATGTACTGCCGGTCGAGCTCCTCCTCGGTCGTCTCGGCAAAGCTCGCCGTCGCCCAGATCCCCGCGTTGTTGACGAGGTAGTCAAAGCGGTCAGCGCCTAACTCGGAGAGCTCGACCCTGACGCGCTCGACGAAGCCCTCGAAGCTCGAGGTCTCGGCCACATCGAGCTGGAGAGCGACGACGCTGCCGGGGGATGCGGCTGCTTCGGCAATGACCTCTTCCGCGAGGTCGGCGCGAGATTGATACGTGAAGATCACATTCACCCCGCGCTGCGCGAGATTCAG
The DNA here is from genome assembly GCA_963778315.1 of uncultured Conexibacteraceae bacterium. GTDB lineage: Bacteria > Actinomycetota > Thermoleophilia > Solirubrobacterales > Solirubrobacteraceae > Palsa-465. The sequence goes on from CAVZTZ010000006.1 coordinate 16,674, forward strand.
CACTTCAGAGCGGCCGATGCCGCGGCTCCCGCCGGTGACAACTGCAATCTTGTTGACGCTGGTTTCGGGCATTGGGTGTCCTTTCTAAAAAAAGCGTGCTCGCACATCGTGCGCCCAGTCCGCGCCCGCGACCAGGGGCCGGGCTAGGCCCGGACAAGCTGTCCGTGGCAAGTAGCCCCCGCGCTTTGCATACTTGGAGATATGGATCGAGACGGACTGGCAGAGTTCCTCAGGCGTCGCCGCGAGGCCATCCAGCCCGCGGACGTGGGCCTGCCGTCCACCGCGCGCCGCCGCACCCCGGGACTACGCCGCGAAGAAGTCGCCGTGCTCGCTCATATATCGACCGATTTCTATGAGCGCCTTGAGCAACGCCGCGGCTCGAGACCCTCCGAGCAGACGGTCGCCACCCTTTCCCGCGCGCTTCGTCTCAGCCCCGAAGAACGCGAGCACCTGTATGCGCTGGCCGGGCACAACCCCCCGCCCCGCGTCTATCGCACAGACCACCCGAGCCCGGGACTTCTGCGTGTGCTCGCCGGTCTCAAGACACCCGCGCACATCGTGTCCGATCTTGGGGTGACGCTCACTCAGAACAGTCTCTCCCGGGCGCTCGTCGGCGACCAAACGCGACACGCCGGGCTGGCGCGAAGCCTCATCTACCGATGGTTCACCGATCCCGCGGAGCGCAGCATCCACCCCGAGGAGGACCATCCGTGGTACTCCCAAACCCATGCCGCGAACCTGCGCTCGGTTCACGGCCGCCGTGGCCCTGATCCCGAGGCAGACGAGCTGGTGGACGCCCTGATGGCCACCAGCGAGGAGTTCGTGGCGCTGTGGGGGCGGCACGAGATCGTCGGTCGCTCGAGCGCGCTCAAGCGCTTCGCGCACCCCGTGGTCGGCGCCCTGACACTCGACTGCCAGGTTCTCACCGCCGAGAACCTCACCGAGCGACTTGTTGTATTCACCGCCAGCCCCGGATCTGAGGACGCCGACCGCCTCGAGCTGCTCTCGGTGATCGGTACGCAGGCGTTTGGGACGCGGCCTGTTGGATAAGCCCTGACGCGGCCGACGGTGGCGCCTGCGGGCCGCGAGCCGCACGAGCTGCTGCGAATGCTGACGCGCGAGTGCGATCGCTATCGCAGCGTCGATGGGATGAGCGATATGGGCGAACGCCGGATCGGAGGGCTGGGCGCGTGGCCAAGGGCGAGAGCTTCTAAGCGAGCACGCGGCCGTGTTCCGACCCGCCGGTTGACTTCGCGGACCCGCAACCGGAGCCCGGCCCAGTCGGTCAACTCCGCGGGGAAAGTCCCCGCGGGCGGGACCCGGAGTCCAGACATACGGTCGGGCGCCCTGCTAGGCGCGCGTCCTATCGGATCTTGGCCGAACGGCTCGCGTTCAATGGCGGATTCCTCGCTCAGGAGGCCCGCAGATGGTGGCGGACGAGTCGTCCCTGCGGGCGTCACTCGGCCTGTCGCAGAATCGCCCGGTCTCCCCCGACAGCTCCTCGAGCGCCTCATAGCGGGCATCGCCGAGCAGTTCGCGCAGGCGGATCTGAATGCCATGCTCCCGCGCCCTTCCCTCTTCAGCCATCCGCCGTCCGGCCTCGGTGACGTACAGCTCGACCCCACGACCGGAGCCGAGCCGGCGCTCGATCAGGCCGAGCTTGGTCAGTTGCGCAGCGACATGGCTGATCGCCTGCTGGGTCTTGGGAATTCGCCGAGACATCTCGGTGACGGTGATCCCCGGCTTGTCGAGCACAGCCGCAAGCATGCGGTTGGAGAGCAGCGACAGCGGCGTGTCCGCGAGCGCCGCTTCCCCCATCAGCTTCACCAACGCAGCCGTGTCCAAGAGCAGGTCAATGCTTGTAAGAGGTAGCTCGCCATTAGGCGCCGGCGGAGCTCGGTCGGGGCGCGATATCGCCACGCGAGGATCATATCGAGAGCCGTCACACAACCTTGTACACACGGTTCTAGTACTAACAAAGCTTTGTAAGTACAAATGCTTGTGCTACGGTCGACGGCATGCCCCCCTCTTCCACACGTCTCGACAAGAAGCTGGCTGAAGATCGATCAACGCAGAAGGTCGCGAAGCCTGGCGTGAGCCTCACGATCATCGCCGTGATCGCGTGCCTGGCGCAATTTATGGTGGTTCTCGATTCGAGCATCGTCAACGTCGCGCTCCCCGCGATGAAGGCCGGGCTCGGCCTGTCGGTCAACGCGCAACAGTGGGTCGTTGATGGCTACCTGATCACGTTCGGCGGTCTGTTGCTGCTCGCCTCGCGCGCCAGTGACCTGTTCGGCCGCCGCCTCGTCTTTCAGCTCGGCCTGGTGGTGTTCACCGCCGCCAGCCTGCTCGGAGGTCTCGCCCAGGACGGCGTGATGCTGCTCGCGGCGCGCCTGATCCAGGGCGCCGGCGCGGCGGCACTCGGACCCGCAAGCCTCAGTCTGATCACCGCCAGTCACACCGATCCCGACCAGCGCACTCGCGCGCTGACGTGGTGGGGTGTTGCGGCCGCCAGCGCCGGAGCTGCCGGCATCGCGCTCGGCGGCATCCTCACCGCCTCCTTGAGCTGGCGCTGGGTGCTGTTCGTCAACGTTCCCATCGGCGCCGGCCTGCTCGCCGCCACGTTCGTCTCCCTTGAGCGCTCCGCCGGCTCCGACGGCCGGGCCCGAATTGACATCCCCGGTGCCGTCACGGTTACCCTTGCTGCCGCCGCGATCGTCTACGGCGTCTCGGCGGCTCCCGACCAGGGATGGGAATCCGGCCAGGTGCTGGCTGCGCTCATCGCCGGCATCGTGCTGCTCTTCGTGTTCCTGGTGATCGAGAGCCGCACCGCAGAGTCGGTGATCCCGGCAGAGGTGCTCGCAGGGCACAACGTCCGGATCGGCAACGTTCTGACCGCGTGTCTGGGCGTCGTGATCATCGCGCCCCTGTTCTTCATGTCGCTCTACCTTCAGCAGGTGCTGGGCGAGACCGCGTTGCGCGCCGGGCTGTCCCTGCTGCCGATGGCCGTTGTCATCAGCCTCGGCGTCCTCGCCTCCCAAAGACTGATCCCAAAGGTCGGCCCAAAGCGACTTGTGCTGGGCGGCGGCCTGATCAATGCCGCCGGAATGGTGTGGCTGGCCCAGCTTCCGGTCCACTCCTCGTACGCGGCCCACGTGCTCGCTCCCAGCCTGATCGTCGGCGCGGGCATCAGCGTGATGATGATGCCGGCGGTCGTCGCGGCCACGACCGGCATTGACCCGCGCCACTCCGGGATCGCTTCCGGTGTGGTCAACATGTCCCGTCAGATCGGTGGAGCGCTTGGACTTGCGGCCCTGGTCACTGTCGCCTCCACCATCACCGAGCACAGCCACTCAAGCCGCTCCGCGTCGGTCGTCCACGGCTACCACAGCGCCCTGCTCATCGTCGCTGTGATCAGTCTTGCCACCGGGGCGGTCTCGCTCTTTCTTGAGGGGCCGCGGAGCTTCTCGCCAGCGACACCGTCTCGGCGCTCGTCGACACGCTAGTGCTTCTTGACCACGGCGCCGCCGGTCGGGGAGGCCGGTCGAGTTCGTGTTGTTGCCGTTACCGGTGGCGGTCCCGTTCGCCTGCGGAGGCTGCGCGTAGAGGGTGGGGTTGTTGTACGGGATCGTGCCGGGGGCGGCGCCGCTCAGCGCGAGTTCGCTGCCCCGGTCCCGTGCGTCGCGACAATCGGAGCTCCGGTGGTCGCGTAGTGACCGAAGTATGCGGTGCCGATGAACGGCGTGGTCGGCAGTCGGGAACTGCCCGCAGTAGCCGCCGGAGGCGGCTCGACATGTAGTCGTGCCAGATCGGGGCGGCCAGCGTGCCGCCGAAGCCGTTGGCCATCGGCACGTTGCCCTGCGGGTAGCCGACCCAGACCGCGGTCGTCATCCGCGGCGTGTAGCCGACGAACCAGGCGTTGGCCAGCAGGTCCGAGGTGCCGGTCTTGCCCGCCGCCGGGCAGCCGTAGTTGGCCGCGGTGCCCGGTGCCCTGGGTGATGACGCCCTGCAGCGTCTGGGTGCCTTCGTAGGCCTCGCCGTCGGTGAACACACGCGTCTTGGCCGGGTTTCCGAAGTCCCGCACGCTGCCGTCGGGGAATGTGATCGTGTTGATGATCGTGGCCGGCACGTGGGAGCCGCCGTTGGCCAGCGTCGAATACGCGTCGGCCATCTCCAGCGGCGTGACGCCGATGCGCAGACCGCCGATCGACTCGGCTGGGAGCGAGTCCAGGTGCGTCGTGATTCCCATCGCGTAGGCGGTCTGGGTGACCTTGTCCGGGGTCAGGTCCGCGTCGAGCTGGGCGAACACGGTGTTGTCGGAGTCCCAGGTCGCCTTGGCGACGCTGATGTTGCCCTGGTAGCTGAGCTCCGCTGTCTGCACCCCGAAGGTCGGGTAGCCGGGCAGCCATCCGGGCAGGAGCTGATGGGAGTTGTAGTAGGTCTGGTTGGGATCGCCGTGGTAGTCGTGGATCAGCGTCATCAGCACGAACGTCTTGAACGAGGAGCCCGGCTGGCGGTGGGCCTGGGTCGCGTAGTCAAAGCTCGTGTTCTGGTAGTCGGCCGACGACGCGATCGCGAGGATGTGGCCGTTGTTGGGGTCCACCGAGGCCAGGCCCGCGGCGGGCTGTCCGGGGCCGCCCTCGTGGGCGAGGATCGCCTGGCGAGCCAGCGCCTGCTTGCGCAGGTCGATCGTGCAGTGGATCTTCAGCCCGCCCTCGGTCAGCGTCGGGCAGTTGTTCGGGGTCTTGGGGCACAGGTCCCGGGCCGCCGCCTGTTCGATGTAGTCGAACACGTAGGGCTGACGGTGGCCCGTCGAGGCCGGGTTGGCGTGGACCTGCAGGCGCGAGCGGGCGGCCGCGTCGGCCTGCGTCCTGGGTGATGTAGTGCGCCTGCACCATCGACTGCAGCACCTCGTTGCGGCGGTGCAGCGCGGCGGCGCGGTCGATGGAACGGGTTGTACTGGGACGGGGACTGCGGCAGGCCGGCCAGCAGCGCCGCCTGGGCGAGGTTCAGGCGGGTCACCGATTTGTTGAAGAACATGTTCGAGGCGGCGGCCACGCCGTACGCGGTCTGGCCTGCCGACGGTGCCGTACGGGACGTCGTTGAGGTAGCTGCCCAGGACCCAGTTCTTGCTGTGACGGCGCTTCGAGCTGCTCGGCCAGCTTGGCCTGCACGATCTTGTACTTGAGGTCGTGCTTGGCCTTGAAGCGAGCCGGCATGTAGACGTTGTCGACCAGCTGCATGGTCAGCGTGGACGCGCCCTGCAGGCTGCCGCCGTTGACCGCGTCCTTGACCGCCGCGCGCAGGATGCCCTGATAGTCGAGCGCGCCGTGCTGGTAGAAGCGGCGGTCCTCGATCGCGATCGTCGCCTCCTTGAGGATGTTGGGGATCTTGGCTCCCGGCGATCGGGTTGCGGATGTCCGGGGAGTAGATGTAGCCCAGCGAGGTTCCGTCCGCAGCGAAGATCTGGGACGGTGAGCCCGGGAGTACCGGGATGCAGCTCGCTGAGGTTCGGGGCCGACTGCGCGACGTTGACGACCCAGCCGACGACGGCCAGCGCTCCGACGGCGACCGCGCAGAAGGTGAGCACTCCGGTCAGGGCGACGACGCGGCCCAGGGTGGATCCGCGGTTGCGCCGGCGGCGGCGCTGTCGTTCGCGTCGGCTCATGGAATCGGTGGCCTGGGTGACGGTGGTCGCGTGGCGGACGACGGCGACCGTCACCAGACGGCCGGCGCCCGCACCCGGCGGACGCCGGCGATCGCCATCGCATCAACCGGCACCCGTGTTACCCGTGTTGCCGGTATTGCCCGAGCCGGTGTTACCGGTGTTGTTGTTGACCTTCGTGTACCCGGCGGGAATCGACTCGCCCTTGGCCTTGGCGATGTTGGCAGGCGTGGCTGGGAGCCAGTCGGAGATGTCCGGGGGGGACGGGTTGCCGGTGACGGTCGACACCTCGCGCAGCGGCTCGTAGCTCTGCGCGTCGACGTCCACGATGAAGGCACCTGGGATGCGCAGCTTCTTGACCGAGAGTGCGAACGCCTGCTTGCCGTTGACGGTCGTCATGCCGAGCTGGGTTACCTGGCCGCTCTGGAGTGCTCGCAGCACTTCGGAGGAGGTGCTGTTCAGGTTCACGGCCGGCTGCGCTCGCGCGTTGGCTGCGGCGGAGCCGTAGACCTCGGTCGTCTGCGTCTGGCTGTAGGTGTGGTTGGCGTTGTTGATGGTGGTCTCAGTGACCGACCGCCTGGCGTTGACGATGGGACCTAGCACAGCGGTGCCTGGCCCGTCGTTTCCCATGTACACGGTCCCGTCCGGTGCCGTGTAGTAGTACGCGTCAATAGCTCCTTCGTCCGAGGTCGACGACCGACCCGTCTGACGTCAGGTGGCTACCTGCGTAGCTGAAGGAGTCGATGACCAGCCCGTTTTGACTGCCGTCGGCGATGTTTGCCTTCACACGCTTGACGATGTAGGCGGTGTCCTCGATCTTGACCGCCCCGGTGGGAGCCGAGAGCACGGAGTCGCCTGCGCGCGGGCTGGTCACCGCCATAGAACCTGGGCCCGAGCTGGTGGCCAGCACGGTCGCCACCCCTGCGGCCGCCAAGCCGGTGGCGGCCACGCCGAACGCGACGGGCCGCCGCCTGTGTGTCCGTGATGTCGTCGCCGTGCCCAGCTGCGCACGGTGGGCGTCGTGATGCTCGACGAGATGCTCCCAGAGTTTGTCTTCGATGTTGGTCATCGCATGTCCTTTCTTAGCTTGGTGCGGGCGCGGAACAGCCGGACGCGCAACGCGCCGGCCGAAACTCCCAGAGACGCGGCAGCCTCCGCGGGCGTGAGCCCATCGAGGTCGACGAGTTCAATTGCGTGGCGCTCGAGCTCGGGAAGTCTCGTGCAGCGTTCGAGCACCTCACGGCTCTGGCGCTGCGCGTCGATCCTCGCCTCGAGGTCCTCGATATCACTTTCGTCAAGCTCGATCTGGTGGGAGAGCTGCTTTACGGCCTGCTCCCATCGAGTGCTTTGCTCGCGGTGGCGGGCGTACACGGCCCGTGCGATCGCGTACAGCCACGGCCGCGGCGCTCCCTTGCTCGGATCAAAGGTCTTGCAGCGACGCAATCGCCTCGGCAAACGTCTCAGACGTCAGATCAGCCACGGTCTGCGGATCAACCCCACGCCGCGCAAAGAACCCCATCACTGCCGCGACGTTTGCGCGGTAGATCGACTGCGAAATCCGGATTTCTCAGCTCCGGCGGACTCTCAGTAGGAGTATTCACACCATGTAATTGGTGGATTCCCGACAGCCGCGTTACGTCGTCCGGTTTTTCTCCGCCGCTGGGGCGTTGTCTCATAGCGTCTTGGAGCTGCCGGCCACGTACGGTCCGGGCTTGCCGAAGAACCATTGGCTGAGGATCTGGCGCGCCACCCGGGCAGCGGCAACGGCACCGAAGCCGCCCTGCTCGACGTGCACGACCACGACGATCGGCTTGGTCGTCGCCGACCCGGGCACGAAGCAGGCGTACCATGAATAGTCATTCCGCCCCTTGTACTGGGCGGTGCCGGTCTTGCCGTACACCTGCTCGGGGAAGTTCGAGAACACGGCGGCCGAGGTGCCACCCGGCTGCGAGGCGGCGTCGCGTAGGCCTTGGCGGATCGTCTCGAGGTAGGGTGGATTGATCGCGATGTGGCGCGACGGCGGCGGGTTGATGTTCTGCAGGACGGTGCCGTCCTGGTTCTGGATCGACTCCCCGACGTGGGGAGCGCACCAGCGTCCCGCCGTTGGCCAGCGCGGCGTAGGCGACGGCGAGCTGGAGCGGGGTCACCTGCACGTCACCCTGGCCGACGGCGAGGTTGATGTTGTCGCCGACGGACCACGGGCGGTTGGTCCCGTCGGCGGTCCCACAGCCGCCCAGGCTGTGCTTGGGCTTGCCCTTGTAGGGCCCGGGGCGTAGGCGTTGTCTCGGGTCTCGGCCGCGTTGATCGGGCCGACCGTGCCCAATGTTTGGGCCGCCAATCCCCCGAACGGGTAAGAGCGCACGAGCGCTTTGGTCACCACGCCAACGAACGTGGCTGGCTGGCTGGCGATCTCGCGAACGAGTAGAGCAGGCACGTCGCGAGCGATCGTCACACTCGCGCTGGAGCCATGCGATTGCTGCTGCGCGACCGGCACCGGGGATCGCCGCAAGCCGAGCCAGCCCGTGCGGTAGCTTGCAGAGCCTCGACGTGCTCGACACGTCCAGTAGGCGGGCCAGGCGACGAAATACCGCGTCGCACGCGCTGCTTGACGATGGCAAAGCGGTCATGTCAATCCGAACGTCGACCGACCAGCGGCTGATGGCGAGCGCCTTGCCGTCTCGGTCGACGATCTCCCCGCGAACGTGAGATCTCTCGGACCGTCCGCCAGGATGATTTCGCGCATGACCGAGCAGGAAGATCGCTCCACTAGCGATCAAGAGCGCGGTGATCGTCGAGGCCACAAGGGCAAGGTCCGGCAGACGACGACTCGGTCTCGAATCAGCGCCAGCGCGTCCACCGTCGTGGTCGCCGCCGCGGACACGCGATCTGGGGCTCTCACGCGTCCGGCCGCCGGGCTTCGCGTCAGTACTGAGGGGCTGCTCGGGGGGCTGGTGGCTCTCAGGCGCCCCCCCATCGCCTTCAAGAGTTGTTCGAGCGCGGCTTGTCGTGCTTCGGGGGTCGGGGGTTGCGCTGGCGGACGCAGTGCGTTGAGATGTTTGAGCTCGTCGGTCATTCGCCCACCTCCTGTCTGTCAGCGCTTAGCGCCGGTCCGGGGGGCTCGGCCTGCAATGCCGACCTCAGCCGAGCACGAGCGCGCGCCAGGCGCGAGCGAACGGTGCCGACGGGGATACCCAGCGACGCAGCGATCTCCTGTAGGAAACCTCCCTCCCAGGCATAGAGCAGCAAAACGTCACGCTGATCAGCGTCAAGCTCCCGCGAGGAACGCCCCGACAACGACGGCTTCCACACCCCGATCAGTCTCAGCACCAACTGCGGCATCAGCAGCAGTCCGCGATATCTGCGCGATCGCCTCAAACGACCGCTGCTGCGCCCGCCACTCGTTGCGCAACAGGTTCGTCACAATCCCAAACAGCCACGGACGTGCACTGCCGCCGCGACATCGAACGAATGCCGACGCTCAAACGCGACTGTGAACGTTGCCGCCGTCAAGTCGTCGGCGCGACCCGCCCCCGCCCGACAGGAGAGGTACGCGTGCACGGCCTCGAAATCGCGATCGAAAACCGCCGCAAATGACTGCGGCTGCTGCGCAGACTCGGCGATTGCCACAGCGTCCGACGGCTTGCCCAACAAGAACGGGTTGACTCCCACTCAAGGCTATTGTCCGCATCCGCCGAAAAGTTCCCGCCACGCATAAGGTGCCCGGCGGCGGCCCAACCCAACGTGACCGGAGCCGGGAGCCAAGCGGATGCTGGCAGTGCTGGCCGTCGGGTCAGGTGCGTAGCGCCTCGAAGGCGGTTCGCGCTGCTGCGCCGATGGCTAGGTCGATGTCGTGCGCGACTGTCGCCGGTCGGTGCGTCGTGGTCAGTGCGGCGATGGCCACGCGGTCGCCGACGTCTGACTCCACGACTCCGATCTCGTGGCGTAGGTTGAGGAATGTTCCTGTCTTTCCGCTGACCCGGATCGAGTCGGCCCGTAGGTCACTGGAGAGCCGGTTGGTGAAGACTTGCATTGCCATCAGGCGGCGCAGTTCGGCGGTCGCCGACGGTGCCGCGATCTGGTCTCGCCACACCCGCTCGAGCAGGTTGACCAGCGATCGGGCGCTACCGACATTTCCGAATGCCGGGTCGAGAGTCTCGATCGGGTGGATGCCTTCGTGGTCAGAGCGAGTCGCGAGGTCGAGAGCAAGCGCGAAGTCGCCACCGGCCGCCCCGGCCGCGCACTCGTACATCCGGTGCAGACCGTGGCGTACCCGTATCTCCGGACAGCCCCACTCGGTCAGACGTTTGTTGACCTCATCGCTCCCCACCTGTTCGAGCAAGACATCGCCTGCGGCGTTATCGCTGACGGTCAGCATCAGCAGAACAAGGTCCCCGACCGCCACGCTGACGGGATAGCTGAAGGCGGCCACCCCAGTCGGGCCAAGGCTGCTCGTGGCGTTGTCGACGGTGATCTGTTCTGACAGGTCAAGTTCGCCGTGTGCGGCGAGGTCGAGGATGGTCAACGCGATCGGTACCTTGATGACCGAGGCCACTGGGATGAGCTCCTCGACCTCGAAGCCGAGCTCGTCACCGGTATCGATGTTGCGGGCCAGCAGGTGCCCGGATACACCGGCGCCGTCCCAGTCACCGGCGATCGCCTCGGCAACCACCACCAGGTCAGAGGTGCTCGCCAGGTAGGCGTGCCCGGTGATCATGCCCGGACACTCAGTCGCTCGCGCGCATCTTCAGCTCGCGTCGGCGCCACGACGTTCACGCCGAGCACCGCCCCGATCAGGGCCGTAAGCCACCCGGTCAGCTCGCCGGCAGTCGTCAGCCCGAAACGACCGTCACCGATCTCAAGCTCGTAGCCGCGATGCAGCGAGCGATCGGCCAGTGGCCGCCAGGCCAGCCCATGACGATGCGCGAACGCGCCGTCGCAAAGGAGCAGGTCGGTGCTGGCCATCACCTCGGCGGCAGCGGAGGCGGTAGAGGAACTCACGCGCACACGCCCGCGCGGCAGGCCAGCGGTGGCCATCGCTCGGTCCAGACGCGAGGTGAAGAGGGGGAGGTCGTCCTCGGGCATCAGGCGGATGGCCGGCGTCTCTTCGGCTCTCGCGCCTCGTCGCGGACGGAGGCTATCCAGATGGATGGGATGTTCGTCACCGGGAGTTGTTGAACTCACCGCCGAGGCGAGGCCCATCGGGACGATGAGCGAACTCCTCTCAACAGCACCTCGGATCGCTGCGAATGCGAGGTGTCCCTCAGCCAGGGCAATCGCGCGCTCACGGGCCGGCGACTCGCGGATGCTGACCGCGATGCCTCTGTCCGCTGCGGCCCGAATCACACGCGCCAACGCCGAGGGGTCGCAATCAGGAGGGACCCCGATGGGGTGCACCGTCGCCGAGCGCGCTGATTGAGCGACGCTGCGCAAGTGCCGGGCGCGGTGCAGCACGTCCTGAGCGTGCGGGAGCAGCACAACGCCGAAATCTGTCACCCGGATCTGCCGCTGGGATCGATCGAACAACTCGCCTCCCAACGTCCTCTCGAGGTTCTTGATGCGACGACTCAGCAAAGGCTGAGCCATCCCGAGTTCCTCAGCCGCCCGGGAGAAGCTTCGCTGATCGGCGACCGCGATGAACGTTTCCAGGTGCGCAAGCAGATCCACTCGGCTTCTTATACCAAAAAGTCATTTGCGAATAGCAGATATGACTTTGACATGAGTAAGGGCCACTGTTTCCCTTGCCTGGTGCCAGTCCGAACCGCACCGAAAGGAAATCCATCCCGATGCCAGCACCCCAATCACTATCCCGCCGCCAACTTCTGACCGGAGGTTTGGCCCTCACATCCGCTGGGCTGCTCGCCCCGACGTTGCCCGCCTTCGGAGCGGCGGTCTCTGAAGAACGGGCGACCGCCCAGCTGCGCGCTCTCGAAGCCCGTCGCGGAGGCCGGCTCGGCGTCTACGCACGCAACCACCGCACTGGCACCACGGTCAGCTACCGCGCCGATGAGCGCTTCGCCACATGCTCGACGTTCAAGGGCCTGCTCGCCGCGCACGTGCTGCGTGACTTCGATCACCGGGGCGAGTTCCTCAACCGGCTCGTGCACTACACCGAGGCAGATCTGGCGGCTGGGGCGCCGCTCACGCAGCAGTACGTGCAGACCGGACTGACGGTTCGCGACCTGTGCGCGGCGGCGATCGCTTACAGCGACAACGCCGCCGCCAACCTGCTGTTGGCTCGTACCGGCGGCCCGCACAGTCTGACCCGGTTCTACCGATCGATCGGCGACACCATCACGCGTTCAGACCGGATCGAGCCGACGCTTAATACCTCGATTCCGGGCGACCTCCGCGATACGACAACACCCCGGGCGATCGGCGACAGCTACGCCCACGCGGTCCTCGGCAACGCCCTCTCGTCTCAAGACCGGACCCAGCTGCGGTACTGGCTGCAAGGCGATGCGGTGAACACGTTGCGGTTCCGTGCCGGCCTGCCCGAGGATTGGGTAATTGCCGACAAGACCGGCACCGGGGACTACGGTGCCGCCAACGACGTGGGCATCGTGTGGACGAGCCGCGGCACTCCGATCAGTGTCGCGGTGCTCACCGTGCAGGACACCAAGGACGCCGTCGGCGATGCTCAGCTCATCGCCGACGCGGTACGAGAGGTCGCTCGTGTGCTGGCGCCGGGTGAGTAGCGTGCTCGTCAGCGGTCGCGGCCGCCGGTGCGTTGTGAGCATTGCTATGTCCGTATTGACGATCGCCGCTTGCGGAGGCTCCGGCTCCGGCTCCGGCCCCGGCACGGTCCTGGACTCGTTTCTGGCCGGCTGGGGCCGTGGTGACTGGGTGGCGATGCGGGTCGGCGTCGCCGACCCCCCGGCCAACTTCGCCACGCTCAACGCCGCCGCCTTCGCCGAGCTCGGGGTCAACCGAGCCGGTTCGCCTCCGCTCGGATCGTCCAACACGGCGCCTCGGCGATCGCCACCGTCACCGAGACCTTCGCGCTCTCGCACCTGGTCACGTGGCGAACCTCGACGATCGTGCACATGACACGGCGCAACGCGCGCTGGCTCGTGCAGTGGTCGCCCGCGATGATCAACCCAGCTCTAGGCGGGAGTGAGCGCCTGGCCGTCGTTCATGATTGGCCCATACGCGCGCCAATCCTCGGCGCTCACGACGCCCTGCTGACCAGCGGAGGTTCGCAGGTGACGGTCGGGGTCGTCGGCTCGCGGATCCAAGATCGCGCGAGCGTCTCCGCAGATCTTCTTGGGGCCGGCGCCAGCGCGACTGAGGTTCGCAGCGCCTTCGCCCAGGCGACGGCGCACCCGGACTTCCTTGAGCCCGTCTTCGCCATCTCCCGGCTGCGCTTTGACGCACTGAAGCGGGCGGCTGGGAATGACAACGTCTACCGAGTGGCCGGCACAGAGTTTCGCTTCAGCTCATCCCGCCACGCGATCACACCTGATCTCGCGGTGCACGTCGTCGGCGCGGTCGGGCCGATCACGGCCGACCAGCTTCGGGCCCTCGGCAGCCCCTACGATCCGCTCGAACGGTTGGGCAGACCGGGCTCGAAGCGGCCGCCGAGCGCCGGCTGGCAGGAACGCCGACCACTCGCGTGCAAGTGCTCAGCGCAGCCGGAGATCCCGTCGCGACGCTCGCGACCTTTTCAGGACGACGCCCTCAACCACTGCGCACCAGCCTCGATCCAGTCGTTCAACGGGCTGCCGAGGCCGCCCTGGCCGGGGTCGATCGTCACGTCGCAATCGTCGCCATGCGAGCCTCGACGGAGAGATTCTCGCCGTCGCCAACATGCCGGCCAGTGACCCGTTCGACGCGGCACTGGAAGGTGCTACCCACCCGGCTCGACGTTCAAGGTCTTGACCAGCGCCGCGCTTATCCAAACGGCGGGCCTGACGCCCAGCTCGTCCGCCACGTGCACTCCGACGATCACAGTCGACGGGGAGGTGTTTCACAACGCCGAAGGAGACAGCCCAGTGCAGACTCTCGACCAAGGCTTCACCGAGTCCTGCAACACGACATTCGTACGCCTCGCGCTCTCCGATCTGCAACCGTCGGACCTGACCGCCACCGCTCGGATGTTCGGCCTTGACCGCACACCCGAGATCGGCCTACCGGCCTTCGCGGCCCGGGTACCCACGCCTGCCAGCAGCACAGAGCTGGCCGCCAGCTCGATCGGCCAGGCCTCGATCGCCTTCTCACCACTTGGAATGGCCAGCGTCGCGGCGGCGATCGACAGTGGCCGGGTCATCGCCCCCCGGCTGGTGTCTGGCGCCAAGGACGACCGGATTGTGCCGATGACCCTTCCCGCCAACGTGGCTGGAGATCTCCGAGCGATGATGGGTCACGTCGTGCAGAGCGGGACCGCCGCCGGCGCCGGGCTTCCAGCGGGCACGCACGCCAAGACAGGCACCGCCCAATACGGGCCCTCCGGCGCCCTCAGGCTCGACGGCTGGCTGATGGGCTACCGCGGCGACGTCGCGTTCGCGATCGTCACGCAGGACACCGGCGGCGTCGACGGCGGTCCCATCGACGGTCCTATCATCGCCCGGTTCCTTGACCGGCTCGGCTGACCAGACCCAACGCCGTAAGAGGCCTGACCGAACCCGGTTCAGACCGCGGCGCCACGTTCTTGGACAAAGCCACCGGCGCGGCCGCTTGGGCCAAGTCTCCAAGGGCGGCACACTACGCGTCTGCCACCCGATTTCGTGATGCGGCTCACCGGCGACACCCATCTCATCGTCGACACGAAAGGCCAAGAGACGGGCCGGCCACCCCAGTCGCTGATCACGACGAACAGACGCCAGGGGCAACTCGCTCCCGCTCCTGAAAGCGTGTCCACCAGCAAGACTCCGTCGGCGAGCTAGACGAGAAGTCTGTCCACTCGGCGCCGCCAACCTGATCTGGCTGGCGGGCCGTGCGTGGACGCGGGAGCCTCGGGTGAGGCGGTCGCGCTATGCCCGAATTGCCCTTGCTTCACAGCGCCCCGTTGCCGATTTCCGCGGGGGCATAGCCGGTTGGCTGCGGCGGTCACGAGCCGGCGCCCTGTCAGCGGGGGCCTGCAGTTGCTGGAGTACGGACTGGTTATCGCCACTCCGCGATGGTCGGGCCCTCGTCATCGAAGGGGTAGATGTTGGACAGGTCCCAGGTAAGGTGCCGGCCGTCGGGCGGCAGCGGTCCGGCCGGTGAGTGCGTGAACTCTCGCGCGAAGGTCCCTTCGATCCAGCGATGAGAGTGCGGACGAGGTCAGCGCCTGTGGCTGGACCACTGCCGCGGCGCGAGCGCTTGGCTATACGCAATCGGCAGTCTCGCGCGAGTTGCGCCTCGCCGCAGTTCTTCCTGACCGAGCACCAGGCGATCGACGACAACGTCGCCGAAGGGCTCCTCTACGCCGGCTCCGCTCTCGATGAGCGCCGCCTCCGTTCCCTCGAGGCGCTGGAGAAGGTCGGGCTGGCTCAGCGTGGGTCGGCCCTTCCGACCCAGCTCTCCGGTGGCGAGCGCCAGCGGGTCGCGATCGCTCGTGCTCTGGTGGGGGTTCCGGCGATCATCCTCGCCGACGAGCCAACGGGGAACCTCGACTCGGAGAACGGCGAGACGATTCTCGGCTTGCTGGAGGATCTGAACGTCGCCGGAGCGACGATCGTGGTGATCACCCATGATCGCGAGATCGCAGACCGCCTCCCCCGGCGGATTACCCTGCGAGATGGCCGGGTCGTCGACGAACACCGCGAGGCCTCGCGCCGAGGATGTAGCGTGAGCCACACGTCCTCGCTGCTGCCCCAGCGACTTCGCAGCGTCGATCTGGGACGCTTGGCGCTGGTCGGGATGCGCACCCGCGAGCTCCGTGCGCTCCTCTCGGCGCTAGGGATCGCGAACGGGGTGGCGGCCATCGTCGCCGTGCTCGGACTGTCTGCGTCCTCGGAATCCGGACTGCTTGCCCAGATCAACGCGCTGGGTACGAATCTGCTCACCGTGACCGACGGCCAAAATCCCTCCGGGCAGGCCGCCGAGCTGCCGACGGCCGCGCCGGCAATGATCGGACGGATCGGACCAGTCTACTCCGTGCAATACACGGGCACCGTCAGTGGCGACGCGTTCCGCTCACCGCTGATTCCCTCGGCCGACACCAGTGCGATCTCCGTCGACGCGGCAAGCCTCGGCCTCCCGAGAGCGGTGAGCGCGTCGATCGCGGCCGGTACCTATCTCAACGCAGCCACGGCCACCGAGCCCCGTCTGCGTCCTCGGCGCGGCGGCAGCGCAACGGCTCGGCATCGATCGCATCTTTCGAACCGAGCGGTTCTCGGCTCGACGACACCTGGTTCTACGTGTCAGGAATCTGAAGGCCGCACCCCTGACGCCCGAGGTCGACTCCGAGGTCCTCGTCGGCTTTGCGAGCGCGCGACGCTACCTCAACTTCGAGGCCACCCGTCGGAGATCTTGTCTCCAAGCCGACGCCGATCAGGTCACCGCCGTCGACGCGATCCTCGCGACGACAGCGAACCCAGAAGCGGCCGAGCGGCGTCGCGGTGTCTCAACCCTCATCCACGCTGGTGGCCCAAGCCGACGCGCAGTCGGCCCTCAACGACCTCTTCCTCGGTCTCGGGGCCGTCGCGCTCTTGGTGGGCGCGATCGGCGTCGCCAACATCATGGTCATCTCGGTTCTGGAGCGGAGAAGCGAGATCGGGCTTCGGCGTGCCCTCGGTGCGACACGCGGTCACATCCGCACCCAGTTCCTGGTCGAGGCGATGCTCCTGGGCCTCCTGGGCAGAGAGGCCGGGATCGGCCTGGGCGTGATCTCAGTCGCCGTCTTCGCATCGACGAGGCATTGGAGTGTGGTGGGCGGGGGCCTGGTTGGGCGCTGGTGGTTGGCGCCGTCTCCGGTCTGTGGCCGGCCCTCCGAGCTGCGCGTCTCTCGCCAACTGAGGCGCTGTGGAGCGCATAGGCGGACGCGGCTTTGCAGCGGCGGCGAAGCCGGGTGGGGAAAGCCGTCGGTCTCCCACGTCGTCCCTGGCGATCAGAGTCGCGGGGACAAGACGTCTGGTGAGCATTCTGTCGACTCGTCGAGCGGCGGGTGTAACTGAGTGCCCGTCCGGGTTTGTGACGCCTGATCCAGCCACGCGCGTTAGCCGCCGTGCGTACGCGAGGGTGTTGTAGTTAACGCGGCGGTCCGCCCTCGCTCGTGCCGGCTTCGTCGAAAGGGCTGGATCTGTCCGCGTCGTTGCTCGCCGGATCTGCCTAGGGCGGCAGCACCCGACATCTTGGCCGACTGAGGGACCCGCAGGCGCCGCTTTCAGCGTGTGGTTGTTCGGGATCCCGTACAGACAGGAATACGCTCCGCGTCTCGCATTCGGCGCGGTTGCCCGCTTTCCGGGATCTAGTAGCCGATGAAGAAAAGGGGCTTTGTGTTTGTCCAGTAGTCACTCAGCGGGCCAGATACGCGCGTGTAGCCCGCTGGGATCTGGGGTTTGGTGAGCGCAACGGTCGCTGCCGTCGTTGGCAGCCATCTCGAGGTGTCGTGTTGCTCCCCGCCGACCGGTCGCGCCCGATGGGGACCACCTCGACCTCCTGCACGGGCTGGTAGGTCTGCGCATTGACGTAGAGCGTGATCGTGGTCTGGCGTGGTAGCCCAGCCTTAACACGCTGGGGTGCTGGCGGAACCGAGAGCTGATCGTTGCCTGTCCGTCGACGGTCGCAGTTCCCTCCTGAGTGACTGTGCTGGTGCTCAGCGCCTGGTTGATCTGCTGTGCGGTGCTCTCGATGCCGAGCTGGGTTCCGGAGGTGGCGGCCCAACCGTTCCCCCCGGGGGGGGCATCGGCGGTGATGAGATATGTGTGCGACGACGGATTCAGCAACGTGACTCGGGTGTGCAGGACTCCTTTGATCGGCGCGGTGACGAGCTCGTTGATCGAGAGCGTGGTGCCATTCGCCGAGCTGTCCACGCTGCGCTGGTACGCGATTCCCGACCGGGAGTCGATGTATGCCCAGTCGGTGTTGTGCACGACGGGAGAGCCAGCGGTACCGTCACCGATCGTGCTGGTCCTCTCGAGTACCTGACCCTCGCCAGCGATGACAAATGTGCCAGCCGGGCGCGAACCCGTCGAACGATGAAAGCGGTATATAGCGTGTGGGTCCTGGAGGCAACCGTGGTCTGGGCACCGAAGGACCGCGGCTCCCGGGGCTCGGAGATGCGTGTGAGCCAAGCAAGGCGCCGGCGGCCACGACAACAGCAGCGACCGCCACGGCTGCGACCGTGGCGCCCGCGAGTCTTGCGCGGCGACGAGCCCCGCGGTGCTTGGTGATGACACGCTCAGCGAGACCGCTGCGCGGAGAGAGGCCGTCGGTGAGCGCGCGCATTTGATGAGTCAGCGCTTCTTCGAGTTGAACGTGATCAGGCATCGGGCACCTCAAGAGGTTGTTCGGAACGCACAACGCGCAGCGCTGCAAGACCTCGCGACGTGGCTGACTTGACGGTTCCCTCAGGATGTCAGGCCGCGACGATCTGCTCGACGGACAATCAGAAAGAAGCGCAGCACCAAAATCTCGCGCTTTGAGAGGGATCGCCGTCAAGCCCTGTTGGAGGGCAAGGCGCTGCGCGACGCTCTCAAGCGGAGAAGCGCCGACCTCCACCGCTGCTCGCGAATTGTCGAGCGTCCATCGGGGATGGCGGCGCAGGTCCCGCCACTGATCTCGACACACGTTGACGAGCACTCGGCGGCTATAGGCCTCAGGCGCAGCCCGCGCTGTGTCCCACCGGCGCAGCGTCCGAAGAAGAACCGTCTGCACTGCATCCTCTGCCGCGTCTCGGTCGCCTACCAGCAGATAGGCCGCCCGGAATAGCCTCGAGGTAAACCCCGCGGCGAACTCCCGAAACTCAGTCTCGTCCTGCCGACGCCCAGTCGCCGGCCTTCCACGTCGAGGTGATCGATCCATGCCGGCATAACTCCGAGCCTCCGATTCGTTCCACGCTCCTCGTCAGGTCGTGGCGGGGGGCGATGCAGGACTCCCAGATTCACGAACTCTGGGCTTCCCGCCGCCTGAATCTCGTGTGCTGAACGCGCAGCGATGTGCGGTGGCCCGCAGTGGCGAGACCCGGGGCGCTCGAAAGCACCGAAACACCTGAAAATGTCCCAGGATGTCTCGGTGCGTTTAGCGGGAGGGACGGGACTCGAACACACGACCTCCGGCGTGACCGTGCGGTCGTCAAACCGATAAAAGCCCTGCAGAACGACGTGCTCAAGCATGGACCGTCACCGCGAAAGCACCGTTTCTGAAACCTCTTATCGGCCGGTAACGATGCTGGTCGGTGCGAAACCGAGGCGCCGAAGTGCCCCGTTTCGTCCACACAGGGTTTGGTCGTGCCGGTGGAAGTGGTGTAACGAGCGCCTGGGATGGTTCCGACCGCCGGGGGCGTGGATCCTCCGACCAGGCGGTGCCGCCGATTCTTGGCTGATGCGGTGATCTCCACGCAGGCGCAAGCCTCGTCGTCAGCCGCGTTCGGCGTGCACGCGACTGTGGCTCCGCAGCTCCCCACGCACCGTCCCATACCGCCGCCGACTGTGGAACAGAAGTCTTCGCCGGGAGAGTCCTCTGACCGCGTCGGTCAACTGAAGGCCGCCTGTTCGTCGAGAGTGACCTGCAGCCGCGCCCGCGCTCGGTGGATGCGGGAGCGCACCGTCCCGATCGAGACGCCGGTCGCTTCGGCGACCTCCTCGTAGCTGAGCTCGGCCCATACGTACAGCAGCAGCGCCTCCCGACCGGCCGTCGAGATCCCGTCCAGGGCGCGGGTGAGTTCGGGACCGAGCGCCTGCGCCTGCACTCGGTCCAGCGCGCTTTCGGCGACATCGGGGTCGGCCCGCGGCCGCAGGCGGCGAGTGCGCGCGACTGCCGGGCGTGACGGCGGCGATCGTGCGCGAGCAGGTGGGTCGCGATCCCGAATAGCCACGGCGCCGCGGAGTCGTGCGCGACGTCGTAGCGCCGGCGTCCGTCCAGGGCGACGCGAAACGTCTCGGCGGCCAGGTCCTCACCGGCCGCGACGCCGGCCCGGCTGACGCAGTAGCGGCGGATGCGCGACCAGTGGCGGTCGAAGATCTCCGCGAACCGCTCGGGATGGCGACAGGAGGCGGCGATCAGCTGGGCATCAGTGAGCGGACTGCTCGTCCTCGCGATCACCGGAGCTCATCCCGCGGCGAGACGGAGCGGGGAGGTGATCGGTATCGACTCGCAGGACGATGAACCGCGTAGCCGAGGTCGGGCCGTCCTGCTCCTGGATCGGGACTCCGGTTTGGGC
Organism: uncultured Conexibacteraceae bacterium; assembly: GCA_963778315.1. Taxonomy (GTDB): domain Bacteria; phylum Actinomycetota; class Thermoleophilia; order Solirubrobacterales; family Solirubrobacteraceae; genus Palsa-465. The sequence continues at coordinate 36,641 of CAVZTZ010000006.1, forward strand.
GTCGAGCCAGATCGTCTCCGTCGCGTCGGCGACGAGGCGACCGCTGAGCGTGTTCGGATAGGTGACGCGCAGTGCGCGAACCCCGTCGAGGCGGGTCACGTGCTCGCGCACGCCTTTCAGAGTGCTCAGCACCTCCATCGCGCCGGCCCGGACGTCGGCGCGCCCGGCGCCAATTGCGAGCGCCTCTGTGGCATCGATGTAGTCGAGGCTGTCGATGCTGAGCCGGGCCTGTGCCGGGCTGACCCGGTGCGGCTCGTAGAAGCGGCGCACCCGGGGCGGCAGCGTGCTCAGCTCCCGGCGGATCTGAGCCGCCGAGGCGTGGGGCTCGGCACGGTACATCGCTTTCCGAACCCTCCACGGCGGCTGCCCGGCGTACCGGGCTAGCGTGGGCACAACGCGGCCGAGGCCGCTGCCGCCGATCGACGGTTTGTGCGCGTTGACCAGCTGCTGCAGCTGGACCAGCGAGTCCGGAGCGTAGTAGTAAACCCCCGCATCGGTGTAAAGGTCATAGCCGCCGTAAACCGCGCCGTCGATCGTGTGATGGCCGTCGATGCGGGTGTCGCGGACAACGAGCGTCGCGTTGCCCGGCTGGTGAGGGGTAGGCGTCGCCCGAACGTGGAGGGCCAGGGAGACGAGCTGCGAGTGGCCTACGTGCGCGCTCCCCGCGACGCCGGCGTTGGGGGGTGCGCTCGCGCGACGGGTGACGTTCCCGGAGGACGGCTGGGCAGGCGGAGCGACAGACGAGCCGGTGTCCAGGATGACGCCAACCGCGACCGCCGCCAGCGCAGCTGCCGCGGCGAGCCCTTCGGCTGCCCGCCGACGTCGACGCCGACCGCGGGCGTGAGCGAGCAGTTCGCCGCGCGCCCGTGCCGTGCTCGACGCCTCCGCGGCTCCCTGGTCCGGGCGGCGATCCGCCAGCCAGCGCAGCTCTTCGGCCGGGGTCATCGGTCGGCCGCCTGCCGCGAGAGGGAGGAGCAAACGTACGCCTGGGCACGAGCGATCCGCTGGCACGCGGCCGACAGGTGGACCCGGGTGATGTCAGCGACGCGCTCGGGGGGGAGATCGTCGTCGAGATGGAGGGTGAGCGCCTCGCGGTAGGCGGCCGGCAGCGCGGCGACCGCGACGGCCACCCGGCAGGCCATCGTAGGATCGCGTCGAGCGGCGCGGATGAGGTCCGCGTCGCCCAGGGGAGTGAGTGATGTCGTGCGCGCCATTCAGCAATCACTTGCCCGCGCGGCCCGATTAAGTTCCCCCGGTGTGAGCCCTTCGGTCAGGTCAGCGATCGTCCGCCCGGGTATCTGAGCCGCCTTGCGGCGTCGTACGGCGCGGGAGGGGCGGGTGCGACGGGCCTTCGCGCGATCCATCATCACGAGAACCACACGATGATCGCCGCGCCGGGCACCCTCCTCCTGATCTGAGTCGCCGGGCGCGGTGCGCGCGGACTCCTGCTCCCCACGAATTTGCCGCAGCCTCGGGAGTCGCCCATGTCTGCGTGCTACATAGGTAGCACGCAGCCGCAGGGCCACGGCCCCCGCGATCGCTACCGCGTGGATCCGATCACGCGGCCGGTGCGAAGAGGACCACAAACCGGCTCGTGCGCGCTCTCGCGATCGCATTCGCCGACTGCGTGAAGAACACCGACGAGTGCTTTCGTGATTCGTCCTGAACCGCGCTGGCGGTCGCGGGCAAGCGCTTGGCCGCGAACGGGATCACTGGCTTGCGATGGCCGGCGCGATGGCTATCGCGGGGATGCGCTCGTCCGGGGTGGCTGGGCTCGGTGTGACGCCCGCTTCCACGGCGCCGGTCAGGCGCCTGCGTCGCGTCAACCTCATCGAGCGCGAGCGAGATCAGCGTGAGAGCGAAGCGGTCTCCTGCGCGCGAGCCCCGCAGCGGCCCGTCCCCGCGTCCTCCTCGTTGCGGCCGTTCGCCCACGCACCCCGCCGCCGCTACGCAGATCCGCGGAGCCCTCCCTGACCTGGCAGCGTGGGCGCGCCGACAGCGTCGAGAGCCGCATAGGTACCGGCTGGGATCTGCCGGTCGCGACCTGGAGCCCCGCTTCCGGCCACAGACGGGCGCCGGCCATTGCTGGTGGCGAGCACTGCCCGGCACGACTTCTCTAGACTTATCGGCACTTATCGGCACTTATCGGCAATCGTGGATAAGTGCAGATAACTCAGGCTCACCGGGGATGACATGGACCCGATCAAGAACCCATATACGCCAGGCGCAGGTACACGTCCAAGCGAGCTTGCCGGCCGCGATGAGGAGATTGAGAACTTCAAGGTTTTGCTCGCCCGTCTGCGCGCTGGGCGATCTGAGCAGAGTCAGATCATCACCGGCCTCCGCGGCGTGGGCAAGACGGTGCTCCTCAATACCTTCGAAAACCAGGCAGAGGATGCGGGCTACCACACAGTCTTTCGTGAGCTGACCCAGGAAAGCAGCCTCCCCCAGTTGCTAGCCATCGACGTCCAACGGTTGCTACGCGAGCTAAAGCTGAGCGCGAAGATCGCCAATGCCGTACGCGCCGGACTCTCAACGCTCAGCGCGTTCAAGCTCACGGATCCGAACGGATTCGAGCTTTCCATCGAGTCAGGAACCCGTCAGAACAACGCCTCACCGATGACTTGTCGAGCTCTTCGTCCAACTCGGTAACGCGGCCAAGGCGAAGGGTGTCGGCATCGCGTTCTTCGTGGACGAGATCCAGTTCATCAAGGAGGAGGAGTTCCGGGGCTCATCAGTGCCCTCCACAGAGCGTCCCAGAAGCAGCTTCCTCTGACGCTTGCAGCCGCTGGCTTGCCTCAGATTCCACGGCTCGCAGGAGAGGCGCGGTCATACGCCGAGCGGCTCTTTCGGTTTCCCCGAATCGGAGCGCTCGAGGGATCCGCGGCGAACGCGGCCCTCGTGGTCCCCGCTGAACGCGAGGGCGTCCGTTATGAGGACGAGGCCGTTGCCCGAGCGCTCGAGTTGACGCAGGGATACCCCTTCTACCTTCAGGAATTTGGGAAGCACATCTGGAATCTCGCGCCAACGTCGCCGATCACGGGCGCGAACGTTGACAACGCCGCGCCTCGTGCTGAGGAGTCGCTCGACCGGGGCATCTACGAGGTTCGGATTCAACGAGCAACGGCCAAGGACGCCGGTATCTCCGTGCCATGGCGGACTGGGCGCCGGTCCGATAAAGCGGGCTCAGTCGCGAGTGCGATGGGGACCACGACCACAGCACTCTCGACTGTGCGTCAGAAGCTCCTTGATCGCGGGTTGATCTACGCGACTGAGGACTACGGCTACGTGGATTTCACCGTCCCACGCTTCGACGAGTTCATAACGCGCCACATGCCGTTCCGACGGCCACCAGCCCGAACGCCGCGCCCGCGCCGCAAAGGCGTCTAGCGCAAACTCGCCCAAGGTGGTTCGGCGCCCTCCTGGCCCGCGACAGCGGAGCTGCCCGCCGCGGTCACGATTCGCATATTTGCTGCTCAGCTGTGCACGCCACGCGCTGAGCGCTGGTTTCGGCGCGATTTTAAGGCTCCCGCCGCGTTGGCCCCGGGTTGCGCCGAGGAGTAGTTGCGCTCGCCGAGCGAGTGCTCGCAACGGAGTCAGTGGGATCCGGTGGACGACCTGTGCACGGCCGGCGAGCTGCTGGCCGTAGAGCCGACAGGGACCGGCTGGGCGTTCAGAGGCGAGATCGTCGAGCTCTACCTCGATCCGTCGTCTCGCATCCCGTGTCCCCAACCGTGTCCCGAAGTCCGCAATTCTGACCCGATCCGAGCGCACCTCAAACGACCCTAAAGCCCCGGTAGATAACGGAAAAGTCCTGCAAATCGGCCACTTGTAATGAAGAGGTTTTCGGTTCGAGTCCGAAGGCGGGCTTCAGGAAGTCGCTG
>CAVZTZ010000007.1:0-9730 GCA_963778315.1 uncultured Conexibacteraceae bacterium
AGCAGATGGCTGGGGCGAAACACCTCCACCGTCGAGGACCGGATCGTCGCCCCGAACGCATACGGCAGATCGGTGTGCGTCGTCAACGCCAGCACAAACGTCACGAAGATCACCGTCGGCTCGTTGAACGCGCCAAACGACCGCAGCCGGCTCGACCCCAACTGGGCGTAGGGGCTACCGGAGTCGACCGCCGCGAGCGACACGACAAAGCTCGCCAACGCGAGGATCAGCCCGACCCCGAAGAAGTCGGCCATGTACCCCAAGGGCAGCCCGAACGTGGTCAGCGCCGGGATCAGCAGCGGGATCGTCGCGTACGCGGCGAAGCTCACGTACGGTGCGACGCGGAACACCGGCCCCGCCGGCGCTGGCAGCACCGTCTCCTTCTGCAACAGCTTGGCGATGTCGTAGTACGGCTGCAGCAGACGCGGCCCGCGGCGCTGCTGAACGATCGCCTCAGCCCGCGCGATGATCCCCGTGATCAGCGGCGCGAGCACCAAGATCACGACGACCTGCAGGACCTGGATCGCCCAGTCGGGAAGCGCCGGCACGGCTCGTAGAGCTCCTCTCGCGTTGATTTGGATACCTCGCGAAAGGAGCCATCAGCCCATCACTGCCGGGCGGTTCGGAAAGCCAGCTCCCGATACTTCCGGGACCGACTCTCGCGTCAGGACTCCATCTGACTTGCGGCGCAGCATACCGCACCCATCGGCCCCGCCGCCCATCCAAACCCTCACCTCCGGGGTCCATCGAAAGCGACTCAAACGCCAGCCAAACCAGGGCGATGGTCGGCGCGCCGGGGCCGGGTTGCCCCAGCCCGGCAGCGCCCACATGAGCTAGTCGACGAGCGCCTGAGACGTACCGTCCGCGTGCACCGTCGACCGTTCTTCCGCCGAGTCGTCGCCTCGCCGCACGCCAGTCGAGAAGTCACCCGGTTTCAGTCCGGCGCGGCGCCGTGTCCGTAGGCCGGTCGCGAAGTCACAACGCTCCCGGGCGGCCGACACCGTCCGTAGCCCGGTCGCGAAATCTCCAGGACGGCACACGATGTGCGCGGAGCCGCAGACCCGCCGCGAAATCACCCTCAACCCGACCCGGGGGAACCGCCAACCCGGATCCGGGGGTGTCCACCACGTCGAGGGCTGGCACATCGGGCACATCCTGAATGGGCGCAAAAATAGCCTCCATTCCATACCTCCAAGCTACGGGATCGGAATAGAGGCCATCAGCGGCAAACCCACCGCGGTTAAGAGCGAGCCTCATCGCTCGGCATTCACTATAACGCCGGCGACTTACGTCTTCGTCGCCAACTGGCTCTCGGTGAGACTTCTGCTCGGCGGCGGATTCGGCAGCTGGTCGGGAGCTGGCTCAGGGCCGGGACTACTAACGCTCACGCCCGCGATCGAAGCTCCGGACCGGCACGCTGGAGCTTCGAGCCGCCGGCTGCCCTGCAGGCTGAGGTGTGGAGACTGCTGCTGCGGCGACAGGCAGTCGCTCGCGCAGCGTCGCGAACAGGTCACTCGCGCGTTCAGCCTCCAACGCTGCGCGGTGGGTGTCGCACAGCGCCTGGGAAAGGTTCGCCAGCTGCGTCAGAAGCGCCCGGTTGGAGAGCCCGAGGCTCCCGCCACTGAGCAGCGCACGAGCGACGGCCCGAGTAGCGCTAACGGGCACCGCCACGCGTGGGGGCGGGGGAGTGCGGACCTGCGCGGAGCGTGCGAGCGACCTCGAAGCCGCGGCGAGCGGGCCTGCACGCGCTTCGGTGCGGAGCGACCACGCCGCGAACACTGCCGAGGTCTCACTCGCGATACGAACCCAGCTGCCCAGATCGTCGGCCGGCACCTGTCGCAGCTGTTCGCGCAGCTGCGCGAGCTCGATCGTGCATCGTTGCGCAATCTCGGTCGAGATCGGCTGACGCGGCAACCGGCCCGTGACGTCGGCTCTATGGGCCGCAGGCTGCCAAGCAAGCACCGGGCGCGTCAGTCGGTTTCCATCCCGAGCGGAGCCGGGGGAGGGTCAGCTCGCGGCTGAGTTGCCCGCCTGGGTACCAGGCTGGCTTCTCGCCGTGTGGGGGACGCAACGCCACCGAATACCCCACTACCTCCTCGCGGCTGCCCTTGGCGAACCGACCGCGGACCAGCACACCCTCGGCGCGCAACCGGCGTACGAACTCATCCTCGGTTTCGCTCGCAGACGCGGTCGCGCGGACGATTCGCTCCAGCGTCTGGCGGCTGCCGTTTGCCGGCTGCCACTGGCCGGGACGGCCGACCGGTAGGCCACGCCGCAGGTCGGACTCAAGCTCTCCCTTCGCGTAGGCGCGCTCGCCGGCGCCGCGGATGCGGCCCTCGACGACCCGGAGCCCGAACTCTTGCTCGAGGTCGCGACATGCCGCTTGAGCACGCAGTCGGTCGTTGTGGACGTCGGCGGTTCGATGGTTCTCGCAGACGAGTCCTACGACCAGGTGGACATGATCGCTACCGCCCGCCGATGGGCCATGACGGACTGCTGCCCATCGGCAGCGGTCCTGGATCGCCTCGCCATCGAACCCCATCTTCTCGATGAACCGCTGGCTGATCTGCCTCCAGGTCTCGTCCGGAAGCGCGGTTTCGTCGCAGTGCAGGGACAACGGGCAGTGCCAGATGTGAGCGTCGCGGCGTCCGATCACGTTGCCGTCGCCGCTGCGATCGACGACGGTCACCGTCGCCCGCGAGAGGCGGCGTGGCTCGTCAACGAAGCGACCGAGAGGCTGTGGCATCTCGCGATACGAGCTGGCGGCCGCCGAACTGCCAGACGAGATCGGGGGAGCCGGCGACCAGGCGTGGATCGGTGTGCTCGTTACGAGAGCCCTTGCCGATCAGGTAGCGAAACAAACCAACGGGACGGCTGCCACGGCTGATCTTCGGGATCACAGCTGTCGCTCGGTCCAGGCGACCAGCTGGTCGCGAACCTCCTGCAGCTCGCGGAGCTCCTCGTGGAGCCGGCGGACGCCAGGCAGGTCGCCGGAGATGTTGGCGGCTTTTGCAAGCTGGTTGACGTTGTTCGCGACCGTGGCGAGCAGCCGGCGACACTCAAGAATCTCGATGAGCTCCTTGGTGACGCGCGACCGCAGCCCGTCGACGCGCCGACCAACCGCGGCCGCCGGCGCGTCGTCGTCTGCGAGCGCAGACTCGATCAGCAGCCGTGAGACCGAAACGTCTAACTCGTCGGCTCGGCTGCGGAGAGCGGCGCGCTCGGCGTCAGAGACACGCACCTGGATGAGGCCGCGTCGGACAGGCTCCCGCGGCCGCCGCCGAGGCCCGGACGTCCTCTGAGGCGGACCCTCGCTCACGGGCGGATGCCCTCTGCACAGCGCAGCGACTCGCCCGCCAGGGCGAGACCAGGAAGGAGATACCGAGGTCGCGCAGCGATCATAGGTATATACCTGACTATAACTTGCTTCGGCCTTTATCTGTTTGTCGGAGGTACGACCTCCGTGTTTAGTGCGTTTAGCTGTTACGAGACCAACCGCGCGCCGCGGAGCGCGGCGTACAGGTCGCGATGGCGTACCGCAGCGCACCGCGACCGGGACCGCGGTCACACTGGGTGCGGGCGCGCATGGGTTCGGAACCACGGATCACCAAGCAGGAACTACGTCGAGTTGGCGACGAGGGTCGACACGCTCTGGGATGCGCGCGCAGCCGCGTTCGATCCGTTTGCCGTGCGGGTGCGGGCTCTCGCCGAGGCTGCCGATGAGGTGGCGCATGTGGTGGGCCTGGCCGAGCTGGCCGGCATCCGCTGGACGCCGAGGCCGGAAGCTCGTTTCGGCGTCGAGAGCCTTATCCCGGATGCCGTTCGGGAGGGCCCAGCGGACCTGTGGCACGAGTTCGACCTCCGCGCTCAGGCGGCCGAGCAGGCGGCAGCAACAACGAGCACGGCGGGCATGCTGATGGCGTTTGAAGGGCTCCGCGAAATTCTCACGGCGATCGCCGACGCGCTCGACGCCGACTGAGGACCGGTCTACGAGGCGTCGGATGTGAGCGTGAGGCCATAGCTGGCAGCAACGGCACGCAGGTCGGGGTCGTCGAGCGTCAGGTCCTCGGCGTCACGATCGATTGGTTCGTGGGGCTCGAAGATCGCCCAGTTGGTGAGCTCGTCGCCGTGGCGGGAGGCATAGCGAATGCCGGCGAACGTGGGGCGCCCGTCGCTGGTCTGCTCGTTGATGTAGCGGCTGAGCTCCTGCGTGAACGCGCGCGGCGAACGGATGCGGATGTCGCCGGCGTCCAGATCATCGAGCCGGTAGTGCAAGAGCCGCGGCGCGAGCGCGTGGCGCAGATGGGCCAGCGAGTCGGCGTGACCGACGTCGCAGTAGATGCCCTCGAGACGCCCGATGCCCATGCAGCGGTCGTCCAGCCATCGCAGCGGCACGTGGCCAGCCGCGATGGTGGTCGGGGAGAGGGGGTCGTCGTCGTTCTCGACGATCACCGCAGCCAGGACGGCAGGATCGGGCCGAAACCGCGCCAGGCATTCTCGGAAGGTCGCCTCACGTTGGCTGCTGGCGTACAGCACCCGGTACTCGGAGCCGGGATCATCGAAACGATTGCCGAAGGTGCCGTCGGCGCCGGCGTGGGTCCAATCAGGCCACTGCCAGGGGTCCGGGCGCCGACCGAGGCGGTAGACACGCTCGGGCGGCTCGGTCGTCCGTAAGGTCATCCGCCGACGAGGAACGCGCGAGCGGCAGCGATCACCGCCGGGCCGGCCTCCTGCAGATCGCCGTCGCGCAGCAGCCGCGCCGGCGAGCGGTCCTCCAACTGCGGGTTGAGCCCCTGAAACCACGCCTGGGTGACCTCGGGCCCGTCAGACTGGTTGAGCATCAACGCGACCTGCAACCCGACGCGGAGGCGTTGCTGGGTCTGCTCGCCGGGAGCGCGTTCGCCCTCGGCCCACTGGCGCACCGCACGGGTCTCTGACACGCCGCCGAGGTAGGCGGCCAGGCGCGCTCCCAACAGCTCACGCAGCTCGCCCGCGACATCGACTGAACGGCACCCGCATCGCGTGCTGATGCGCTTCGAGGTCGGGTCGTGGCCGCGTGGCTGGCATCTGTCGCTCCTTGCATGGGGGACCTGAGACGCTAGCAAGACCCCACAGCTGTCACCAGTCTAGATCACAACCACTATCCCATGCTCGATAACGTTCATTATGTATAGCTATATGTAGAGCGTCGTCCACGTAGCTCACGGAGTTGTCGTTCTGTCTGGGCGACGTTTTATGTTGAGCGCGTCGTGCATGTCGCCGACGAATCCGAGATCGTGGCAGCCAAGCGGTTGCAGGTCCGGCGTCTGCTGATGCCGAGCTTGGGCGTCGAGTCCTGGACGTTGATCGGACCGGACCTGCGGCCGGTCTCCGAGGTCGACGAGTATCTGGCGTGGCTGACGCACAACGAGCGCTCGCCGAACACGGTCCAGGCGTACGCGTTTGATCTGAAGGTGTTCTGGGAGTTCCTACTCGAGCGCGGCCTGGATTGGTTTGCGGTCGGCGTTATGGAAATCGGCGAGTTCGCGGCATGGGCGCGGCGGCCGGCGAGCAACGTGATCCTGCTGAGCGACGAGGTCGCGCGCCGATCGGCGAAGACCGTGAACCGGATGCTGACTGCGGTCGTCGGGTTCTATGAGTTTCACGGCCGCCGCGGGAACGATCTCGCGAAACAGCTCGCGGTCCAGACGCGCAGCGGCTGGGGTCCGCACCGGCCGTTCCTGTCAGGGATCGCGCGCCCGCGGAGTCGTGGGCGCGCGGTGCGGTTACCGGAGCGGCGCGAGCTGCCGAAGACGCTGTCGTTGGAGCAGGTCGCTGCGGTGATCGACGCCCAGCAGCATCTGCGTGACCGGTTGCTGTTCGCGCTGCTGGCGAGCACCGGGATGCGGATCGGTCAGGCGCTCGCGCTTCGGCACGAGGACGTGGTGCCGTGGGAGCAGCGGATCGTGATCTGCCCGCGCGACGATGACCGGCCACGAGCGCGGTCAAAGGGCGGTGCGGCCGGGTCGGTGCCCGTGCCCGGCGAGCTGATCCGGCTGTGGAACGACTACATGCACGAGGAATACGGCGAGCTGGACTCTGACTTCGTGTTCGTCAACCTCTGGGCTGGTGAGGTTGGCCGGCAGCTGAGTTATCTCGCGGTGCGCGATCTCGTCAAGCGGACGATCGCGAAGGTCGGGTTCGCGTTTACACCGCATCTGTTTCGTCATACGTACGCGACGCTCGCCTACCGAGACGGGGTCGCGCTGGAGGTGATCGGCGTGTTGTTGACGCACCGCTCGCCGTCGTCGACGCTGATCTATGCCCATCCCAATGCCAAGGATCTGCGCCGGGCGCTTGCTGAGCGCGGCGTGCTGGACAAGGTGAGTGATCTGATCGCGTGAGCGAACCGGCGCTTCGTGTCCTTGAGGGCGGTGGCCGGCTCGGCGCTTGGGCGGAATTGTTTGAGCGCGATCGCTGGCGCCAGTCTGAGCTGCCGCACGGTGACCTGAGCTCGACTCACCGCGGCGACCGGACGATCAACTTCGCGCGGATCCCCCAGTCATGGCTCAAAGACGCTGCGAAGCGATGGGCGCGGGCGCGGCTGCTGGCCGGCACATCGGTCGGCTCGGTGTCGTGTTACGTCGGTGACCTGGTCGCGTTCGGTGAGTGGCTCGCTGAGCAGCGGGCCGAGATCACCGGTCCGAGCCAGCTCACTCGGGAGCTGTTGGAGGACTACATGCTGTTTGTCCGGACCGAGCCCCTGCGCGGAGCGACGCGACAGCGACGGGTCGGCACGCTGCGGATGCTCGTTGAGGAACAGCGCGAGGATGGCCTGGCCGGCGTGGATCGCTCGGCCGTGATCCACGGTGCGGAGATCCCGCGGGTCGACTACCGGCTCCCGAAGCAGCTTGCGGAGGAGGTCTTCAGTCAGCTGATCGATCCGGCCAACCTCGCGCTGCTGAGCGAGGAATGGCACCGCACCGCGGTGCTGCTGTTGGCGTTTACCGGGATGCGGGTCTCGAGCGTCATCACGCTCCCGCGCGACGCGCTGACCCGCGGGCCGGACGGGCAGCCGTATCTGCGCTACTGGAACATCAAGCTGCATCGCGAGGCGATGCTCCCGATCCCCGGAGTCCTCGAGGCGCAGTTGCGCCTGCAGGCCGAGTGGGTCAAGCGCGAGATCGGCGACAGCGACTACCTGCTGCCGTCGCCAATGGCGGGCTGGCGGGTGGATGGGGATCGGCATGTCAGTCACTCATCGATCGGGCGGATGCTCAAGCACTACATCCGGGTCGCGAGGATCCGCTGCGGTGATGGCACTGCGCCCGTGATCTACCCGCACTTGTTTCGTCATCACCTCGGGACCAGCATGGTCAACGACGGGATCCCGATCCCGGTCGTGGCGAAGGTGCTGGATCACAAGTCGCTGGAGATGACCGCGCGCTACGCCGAGATCCACGACGAGACCGTCCGGCGTGCCGTGATGGGCTTCCACGAGCGGGTCAACATCCGCGGCGAGCGGATCGCGCTGCCCATCGACGGGCCGCTCGGCGAGGCGGCGTGGATGAAGGAGCGGATCGCGCGGGCCAAGCAGGCGCTCCCCAACGGCTACTGCGGGCTGCCGCTACAGCAGGTCTGCCCGCACCCGAACGCATGCCTGAGCTGCGCGAGCTTCCTCACCGATCTCTCGTTCCGTTCGATCCACGAACACCAGCTCGAGCAGACCCGGTCGCTGCTCACAGACGCACGCGACCAACAGCGACTCAGGCTGGTCGAGACGCTCGAGCGCGACGAAACCAGCCTCGTCCGGATCCTTGACGGTCTCGACGACGTCGAACACGACCACGAGACCGCCGAAGTCGATCTGGTCGAACTCGTGACCAAGCCCGGGGAGAGCGAATGAGCGCCACAGCACCTATCGCACTGGCGTCGGCGGCAGCTGCGCGGGCCGCTGAGGCCGAGAACAGCGTCCGTCGCGCTCTGCGAGACCTCGATCGTGAGGGCTCGGCGATCACGTTCGCGTCGATCAGTGCCCGGGCGCAGGTCAGCCGCTCGTTTCTCTATCGCAACACCGTGATCCGCAACGAGATCGTGCGGTTGCGCGGCAGCCAGATCGGCGCCCCACCGCGGTTGCCGGTCCGAGAACGCGCGAGTGACGCGTCGTTGCGCACACGGCTGCACGCCGCCTTGGACGAGAACCGGCGTCAACGCGAGGAGATCGCGCAGCTGCGCGAGGAGCTCGCGCTCGCGCACGGCCGCGTCCGCGAGCTGGAGCTCGACCGCGCGTCGGTGGCCGGCGATGAGCCAATGGCCCACGCCGGCACGAACCGCGGCGCTACACGGCCCAGCCGGCGAGTTCGTTGAGCGCACCGCGCCCCACACCGAGGCCGACCCCATGGCATTGCTCGACGCAGTTCCTGGTCGACGTTCGGCGCGGCCGCTGGGCGCCATGTCCGTTACGTCGTCGAGGCGACGCGTCATCGCCTCAACGAGTTCGTGATCCTCATCGGGCCCCAGGCAAGGGCCGCAAGGGCTCCGCGTGGGATCACGTCGAGGCGCTCGTTCAGCGCGTCGACAAGCCCTTCGTCGAGCGGTGCATCTCCGGCGGCCTGTCCTCCGGCGAAGGGCTGATCTGGGAGATCCGCGACCCGGTCGACGATCGCGATGCGGGCGCCGCGACAAGCGCCGGCTGATTCTCGAGTCCGAGTTCGCCCAGGTGCTGAAGGTCCTCGCCCGCGAGGGGAACACGCTTTCGCCCGTGATCCGCAACGCCTGGGACGGCAAGACCCTGCAGACGATGGCCAAGAACGCCCCGGTGCGCGCCCAAGACGCACACGTCGCGATCGTGGGACACATCACCAAGGACGAGCTGCTGCGGTTCATCAACGGCACCGAGCTCGCCAACGGCTTCTTCAACCGGTTTCTCGTGATCGCCGTGCAGCGCAGCAAAGAGCTCCCGTTCGGCGGCCGGCTGGCCGGCGACGCCCTGGACCGCGTCCGTGACGCGACACTGACCGCGCTGCGGTTCGCGTCACTGCCCCGCGAGCTCACGTTCGACCCACAGGCGCGAGAGCGGTGGATCGCGGTCTACGGCCCACTCTCGCGCGGCGAGGAAGGCCTGCTCGGTGCCGCAACCCGCCGCGCCGAGGCCCACGTCGTCCGGCTCGCCGCGCTCTACGCGACGCTCGACTGCAGCGACACGATCACCCTCCCCCACCTCGAAGCAGCGCTCGCGGTCTGGCGCTACAGCCTCGATTCTGCCCGCTGGATCTTCGGCGACAGCCTCGGCGACCCGACCGTCGACGACATCTGGACACTCGCCAAAGAGCGCCCCGCAGGAGTCACCCGCACCGAAGTCCGCGACCTCTTTAGCCGCAACAAAAAGGCCCGAGAGATCGACCGCGCACTCGTCGTGCTCGAAGAAGCCGGACGCCTTCGCCGCGAAAGTGTCCCTGACGGTCGCGGACGACCTGCAGAGACCTGGCTACCGGTCCAGGCGCGCGCCGCCGCATGAGCCAGCACAAATCACTGAGAAGCTAACTCCGAGGCCCGTCGCTTGACGCACTGGCCTTGGCGACTCGCGCCCAGCATTCTGCTCACAGATCGTTTCGGTCGTACATCCTTGGCGCGTTCCAGGCTTGCCTACACATACAACCGTCGACAACATGTCGTCCACGCACGTCGCCCACCGCTAAAGGCAACACCCGGTCTCGCTCCACTTAGCGGTCATTATGTCTACCGGGGTGTC
>CAVZTZ010000008.1:0-6123 GCA_963778315.1 uncultured Conexibacteraceae bacterium
TGGAGTCTCACGGGGAGGTCTCGCGCGCGGCGAGCGGCAGGGCGGATCGGTGAACGCGGCGACCGCCGGCCGGATCGTGCTGCCGGCCAAGCCGCTGGTCGATGGCGACACGTGGCTGCGCCCCTGGCGTGACGACGATCTCCCGGCACTCGTCGAGACCGGCAGAGATCCGGACGTCACGCGCTGGATGGGACTGCCCCGGCAGTATCGGGAATCTGACGCCCGCGGCTACCTGTCGTCTCGCTATGACGGTGTGCACGCCGGCGTCCGCGCACCGTTCGCGATCGTCGCCTCCGGCGGCGACGCGCTGCTGGGTTCGATCGCGCTGTCGCACTTCAACTGGGCGCAGCGGCGGGGCGAGGTCGGCTACTGGCTGGGTCGGGCCGCGCGCGGCCAGGGTCACGCCACCCGCGCGGTGCGCCTGATCTGCGACTGGGGCTTTGCTGCGCTCGGTCTGGAGCGGATCGAGCTCCAGGCAGCGGTCGGAAACCCGGCCTCGCAACGGGTCGCCGAGCGAGCCGGGTTCACCCGTGAGGCGATCATGCGCTCTCGCTGGGCGACGTTCGAGGGCGAACGCCACGACATGGTCTGCTTCGGTCTGTTGGTCGGCGACCCCTGACCGAGCGGGCGCCGTGGACGAAGCGTGCATAGGCAACGCCCAGGAAGCATCCATCGATGGTGTGCCGGGCGTCGGTCGGGGTAGCCTTAAACCCGTGACTGGAGAGCTTTTGCGCGATGGGCACGGCCGCGTGATCGGGGATCTACGGGTCTCGGTGACCGATCGATGCAACTTCCGCTGTCAGTACTGCATGCCCGCCGAGGGCCTGCCGTGGCTGGAGCGCGCGGAGATCCTGCGCTTCGAGGAGATCACCCGGCTGGTCTCGATCTTCGCCGCGATGGGCGTCGGCGAGGTTCGGTTGACCGGCGGCGAGCCGCTCGTCCGGCGCGAGTTCCCGAAGCTCGTGTCGATGCTGCGCGCGGTCCCGGACCTGCACGAACTGTCGATCACGACCAACGGCTTTCTGCTCGGTCGCGACGCCGAGGCGCTCGTACGCGCCGGCGTCGACCGCTTCAACGTCTCCGTCGATTCGCTGCAACGCGATCGCTTCTACGAGCTGACCCGCCGGGACGCGCTCGAGCAGGTGCTGGCGGGACTCGAGCACCTGGCCTCGTTCCCGGAAGCTCACCCGATCAAGATCAACGCGGTCGCGATCCGGGGGTTCACCGAGGAGGAGGTGCTCCCGTTCGCGCGGTTCGCCCGAGAGACGCCGTACGAGGTGCGCTTCATCGAGTTCATGCCCCTCGACGCCGACCGTGCCTGGACCCCGTCTCAGATGCTGAGCGGGGACGAGATTCGATCGGCGATCAGCGCGGTGTACCCGCTCGAGCCCGAGCCGCGGGAGCCCAACGCCACCGCTCGTGTCTACCGGTTCGCCGACGGGCACGGCCGGATCGGGTTCATCAACCCCGTCTCCGAGCCGTTCTGCGCCGACTGCAACCGCGTGCGGCTGACCGCCGACGGCCGGCTGCGGACCTGCTTGTTCTCACTCAACGAGACCGACCTGCGCACGCCGATGCGCGATGGTGCCTCCGATCTCGACATCGAAGCGATCATCCGTGACGCCGTCTGGCGCAAGGAGCTCAAGCACCACGTCGGCGAGCCCGGTTTCATCCAACCGGCGCGCAGCATGTCCGCCATCGGCGGCTGATCCGGCCGTTCCAGCCGCGCGCACTGTTCATATGCGCGCAACCTTTATCGAGCATGATGTGAGCAGCTGATGCTGCTGTTGATGTTGTTCGCGCTGCTGGCCGGAGCCGGCACCGCCATCACCCCCTGCGTCCTGCCCGTGCTCCCGGCGATCCTGGCCGCTGGCGCCGAGGGCGGTCGCCGCCGTCCGATCGGCATCGTGCTCGGGCTGGCGATCACGTTCACGATCGCGATCGTCGCGCTCGCGCAGCTGGTCAAGGGCGTCGGCCTCGCCGCCTCCGGCGCGCGTGACCTGGCGATCATCGTGCTGCTCGTGTTCGGCCTCGTGATGCTGATCCCGGAGTTGTCGGCACGGCTCGAAGCGCCACTCTCGCGCCTGGCGCGGTTCGGTCCGAAGACGCGCGGCAGCGGCTTCTGGTCGGGCCTCGGCGTCGGCGCGGCGCTCGGGTTCGTGGTCGCGCCGTGTGCGGGCCCGATCCTGGCCGCCGTCACCTCGGTGAGCGCGTCGAGCGGCACCACGCCGAAGATCGTGCTGGTGGCGCTCTCGTACGCGGTCGGGCTGAGCGCAGTCCTGCTCGTTTACGCGTTCGCCGGACGCGCGGTGATCGGCCGGATCCGCGGGACGATGCGCGGCCAGGTGGTGGAACGCGTGCTCGGCGCGATCCTCGTCGCGACCGCCGTCGCGATGGTCTTCAACCTCGATGTCCGCTTCGAGGACACGCTCGCCCAGAACACCAGCCTGCCGTCGATCTTCACCGACCCGACGAAGTCGTTGGAGAACTCGAACGCCGTCCAGAACCAACTCGCCTCGCTGCGCCCGCGCTCGCAGTTCGCCGAGCGCCAGGCCAAGGCCGAGGCGACCGCCAAGCCCGCCGCCGAGCGGGTGGGCGTCTCGATCCCAGGTGTCAAGACGCCGGCCCTGTCGGTGCTCGGCACCGCGCCCGCGTTCACCGGCAATCAGGACTGGTTCAACACCCCCGGCGACAAGCCGCTGACGCTGGCGGGGCTGCACGGTCATGTCGTGCTCGTCGACTTCTGGACGTATACCTGCATCAACTGCATCCGCACGCTCCCGTATCTGAAGCGGATGTACGCGACCTACCACCGCTACGGGCTGGACATCGTCGGCGTCGAGACGCCGGAGTTCACGTTCGAGCAGGAGGCGTCCAACGTCCAGCAGGCGATCTCGGCCGACGGGATCAAGTATCCGGTCGTCCAGGACAACCACTACGGCACCTGGAACGCCTACAAGAACCAGTACTGGCCGGCCGAGTACTTCATCGACGGCGACGGCAAGATCCGCCACATCAAGTTCGGCGAGGGCGACTACGAACAGGACGAGGCGGTGATCCGCCAGCTGCTGTTCAACGCCGGCGCCCACCATTTGCCGCCGCCGGTCACTCCCGGAGCGAGGTCCCGTCCAAGGGCCTGGCGACCCCCGAGACCTACATCGACCCCGAACGTGCCGCGGCGTACCAGGAGAACTGGACGAACGCGCCGCTGAAGGGCACGCACACCTACCACGGGATCACCAACCCGACGATCAACCAGTTCTCGCTCGACGGGATCTGGAAGATGAACTCCGAATCGGCCACCGCGGTCTCGTCCGGCGCCTCGATCACCGGCACCTTCCAGGCCCAGCACGTCTACCTGGTGATGACTTCGGCCGGCAACGTCCCGCGCAAGGTTCAGGTGCTGCTCGACGGCAAGCCGATCACGGCCTCGCAGGCCGGTTCAGACGTCCACGGCGGGCTGGTCACCGTGCGTGGCCAGCGGCTGTATTCGCTCGTCTCCGCGCCCGACGACGAGACTGCGACGATCACGGTCAAGTTCCCCTCCGGCGTCTCGGCCTACGACTTCACGTTCGGCTGATCCGGCGGCCGGCTCGGCCTAATCTGAGGGCCATGCCCAACTCGATCATCATCATCGGAGCCGGACCGAACCTCGGAGCGGCGGTCGCCCGGCGGTTCGGCCGTGAAGGTCTCAGCGTCGGACTCGTGGCCCGCGACAAGCACAAGCTGGCGTCGATCGAGGCCGACCTCGCCCGGCACGAGATCGACGCGGCGTACGCCACCGCCGATATCCGGGACGCCGACGCCCTCTCCGGGGCGATCGAATCCCTCGCTCAGGCGTTGGGGCCGGTCGAGGTGCTGGAGTACTCGCCGCTGCCGGCCGCTGAGTTCATGAAGCCGATCCTCGAGACGTCGGTCGACGACGTCCGCGGCCCGCTGGAGTTCAGCGTCCTCGGCGCGGTCGCGGCGGTCACGGCGGTCGTGCAGCCGATGCTGGAGCGCGGAGCGGGGACGATCCTGTTCACGACCGGCGGCGCCGCGATCAACCCCTACCCCCTACGCGCTGGTGTCGGCATCTCGTTCGCCGCCGAGGTCGCGTACGCGCGGATGCTGCACGACGAGCTGGCCGACCGCGGCATCCACGTCGGTCACACCGCGATCGCGGGCCGGATCGCCCCCGGCGAGGCCCACGAGCCCGAGGACATCGCCGACGTGCTCTGGAAGCACCACACCGAGCGCAGCACCTTCCAGGTCCGGATCGGCATCGACTGATCTTCGGCAGGTTCGGTCGTCAGGCCCCCTTTGTATCGGCTACCAGGTACCAATCTGTACCTGGTAGCCGGTACTATTAGCGGAAATGGCCCTCACCCTCAACCCGTTCATCTGGGATCGACCGATCGACGACCCGTCGAAGATCGTCGGGATGGAGGCGTTCGCGCACGAGGTCGCGCTGACCTTGAAGGGGCAGACGAACGTCGCGCTGTTCGGGCCTCGGGACACGGGCAAGACGACGTTCACCAACCAACTGGCGTTCGAGCTCAGCCGGCGCCACGGCGAGGCGGCGCCACCTTTTGACGTCGTCAAGGTCAACCTCCAGCGGGTCGTCAGCATCCCCGGCTTCATCGGCTGTGTCCACGACGCGATGACCAATCACCCGGATAAGCGGCTGCGCCGGGCCGCGCAGCGGCAGATCGGAGCGCTCGAGAAGCAGATCGGGTTCGACATCAGGGTGATCAAGGGCAGCGTCCGGCGACCGGCGGCCGTTCCCGCCCAGGACGCGGAGATGCTGCATGCACAGCTCGTCGCGCTCCGCTCCGTCTCACCCCATCTCGTCGTGATCTTCGATGAGTTCCAACGGCTGCGCCACTGCCCCGGAGATCCGCTGGCGATCATTCGCTCGGCGCTGATGAGCTCCGGCGCCAACCACGTCTCGCTGCTGTTCACCGGCTCGATTCGCAACGCCCTGCAGATGATGTTGGAAAGCTCAGATCAGCCGATCTTCGGCGAGGCCGCCGAGATGCAGCTGCCCGTGATCGAGCGCGTCGACTTCCTCGAATACCTCGACTTTCAGTTCGAGGCAACCGAGAAGCCCGCCGACGACGAGGCGCTCCAGTATCTGCTCAACGCCACCCGGGGCCATCCGCGCAGCACCCAGCAGCTCGCGTGGGAGGCGTGGGTCGGCACCGCCCCGGGCGAGCGGATCACGCTGCTGACCGTGACCGCCGCCCACGACCGGCTCGTGCAGACGATCGAGCGCTCCGAGTACGCCTCCGTGCTCAACGTGCTGATGAGCGGCGATGAGAGCGAGATCAACGAGGTCCGGGCGCTGCAGCTCCTCGCCGACCGGGGCGGCGAGCACCTCACCAGCCGACCGGTCGCGGCGCGGTACGGGTTCTCCAGCCACGCCCGCGTGCCGACGTCGCTGCAGCGGCTCCAGCGTCGTGGGATCGTCGATCAGCGCGCCGGCACCTGGTACATCGTCGACCCGCTGTTCAACGAATGGCTACGTCGGGCGTCGCCACTCGCTGATTGACCAAGGTAGAAGCTTGTACCGGAAATCCGGTACAAGATGGTACCGGATAACCGATACAGCCCTGTCCGTCCACGAGACGCGTCGCGGATCGGTCGTCCGCTCCAGCGGGTCGCGGGGAACTTTTGGACGCGTGGAGAGGCCAAAAGTTCCCCCGCGACGTGGCTCGAACCGCATATAGGTGGCAGAGACCCGCTGACTCTCAGCGCTCGCCGCCGCCCCCGGTCAGCCCGACGCGAGCAACGCCTCGGCCTCGCGCAGGTCCGAAGCCGAGTTGACGTTGAACAGCGCGCGCGGGTCGGTCACGGGCATGACGAGCGGCCCCAGGGCCGCCACGACGGCCCGGGCGGGCGCCACCGCCTCGCCCGCCGCCGCGGCCAACGGCTGCAGGCAGAACGGCCCGTAGCAGCCCAGGAGCGGCTGCAGCGCGCCGTCCGCCGACGCGGCGACGACCGCCGGCGGCGCGGCGGCGCCGCGCCTGGCTGGATCGTCGCGCGCGGTCAGATCGGTGCCCCCGGCCAACGAGAGCAGCGAGACCAGCAGCCCTGCGGGCACGAACGGCATGTCCCCCGCGCAGATGAGCACCCAGCGGC
>CAVZTZ010000009.1:0-21422 GCA_963778315.1 uncultured Conexibacteraceae bacterium
AGAAGAACCACGCCGAGCCGATGTGGTTGATCAGCGAGCCGAAGTTCTGGCCGAAGAAGCTCGTGACGACCGTCAATGGAAGAAGATCGTCGCGACGATCGTCAGACGTTCCTGGACCTCGTTGATGTAGGTCTCGAGCATGCCCTGGAGGGGCCGCGTCGCGTCGAGGTCATGCCGGCCTGGGCGAGGTGTCGCGGCGTCGCGGAATACGCGGAGACCTCCGGTTCATCCCGGATAGCGCGATGACGTCCTGACCGCTCGGCCGAACATCTGGCGTTGATGGCGAAGACCCGGCGCGGCAGCGGCGAGCGATGGCTTGAGCGCGGCGATGCCGTCCCGATCCCGGGCACGCGGACGCCGGAAAAGCTCGCCTTCGAGGTCCTCGACCTGGTCGGCGACCTGCTCGACCACCTCAACGATCGAGTCCGTCAGCACATCGATCACCCTGTAGATCACGGTCCCGTTGTCGCTTGGGGCCTCGCGCTCGAACAGTTCTCGGATCAGGTCCAACTGCCGGCAGGATCGCAGTGGACGGTGATGAGATAGCGGCTCGAAACGTGCAGGTGAACCTCGACCGGGACCGGCGCGCCGTCGCTGTCACGCCTCGCGCCGTAGTAGACGAGGAGCAGCTCGTCGCCGTAGCTGTCCGCCTTCGGACGCTGCTCGAACTCCTGCGTGTCCTCGACCGCGAGTTCGTGCAGCCCCAAGATGTCTCCGAGCGCGTCGATCTCCTTCGGATCGGGTTGTCGAGGTCGAGCCAGAAGAATTCCTCACGGCTTTGAAGCTCGTGCAGGACGCTGGCATCGACGGTCGTGAGCGTGTGCATGATCGGAGCGTTCCCGGAGAGTGCGTCTCCGATTCACGCCGAAGCGGTTTCACTCCGAGCGGGTCGGCCGCCGCACTGTGGGGCTAACCCCACATCGGACCCTGGAAGAATGCCTGAGCGGCCTCGTCGGCCGCACCGGCTGCCCGTGGTCGGCCGCTCCGGCGGCGTATGGGTGGGTTTCACACCAGCAAGATCGAGGTCCAGCGATCGGCGTCCAGGCACTAGTCGGCACAAGCAAGGGACTGTTCCTGCTGCGCGGCGACGACGATCGCCGCCAGTGGGAGGCCGAGGGCCCGCTGCTCGAGGGCTGGGGCGTGTACCACGCGGTACTCGACCCGCGCGACGGCACGCTGTACGCCGCGACGAACCACCGCGTCTATAGCCCGACCGTCCAACGCTCGACGAACGGCGGCAGGACCTGGACGCGGTCGCAAGCGCATCGGCTTGCCCGAGGAATCGGGGCTGACGCTGAACGCCGTCTGGCACGTCGAGCCGGGCCGCCCCGAGGAACCAGGGACGCTCTATCTGGGGGCCGACCCGGGCGTGCTGTTTCGCTCGGACGACAGTGGGGACACCTGGGAGATCAATCGCGGCATCCTGGAGCACCCGACGCGTGAGCACTGGTTACCCGGCGCGGGAGGGATGTGCTGCCATTCGATCCAGCTCGACCCCGGCGACCCACGGCGCATGTACGTCGCCATCACCTCGGCGGGCGCGTTTCGCTCGGATGACGGCGGGGAGAGCTGGATCGCGGTCAACAAGAACGTCGTGACGGACTTCCTGGCCGACCCCCATTCGGAGGTCGGAGCATGCCCGCACAAACTGCTGCTCCACCCCGCGCGACCGAGTCGTCTCTGGCAGCAGAACCACTTCGGCGTGTATCTGTCCGACGATCACGGCGACTCGTGGGTGCGGCTCGACGGGAACGGGCTGCCGAGCGGCTTCGGGTTTCCGATCATGCTCGACCCGCAAGGATCCGGACAAGGCCTTCGTGATCCCGGAGAAGAGCCCCGAGTATCACTACAGCACCGGCGGGCGGCTTGCGGTCTACCGCACCCGGGACAGCGGGCGGACGTGGGAGCTCATGGCCGACGGCCTGCCCGAGCGAGCCTGGGCGGCCGTGCTTCGCGAGGCCTCCGCCTATGACGCCGAGTCGCTGTATTTCGGCACCCAGAGCGGCTCGTTCTTCGCGCTAACCGACGGCGAGGAATGGGTGGAGGCGGTGCGCCACCTTCCACCGATCCTGTCCGTGGAGGTCACCGCGTGGTCCATGTAGTGGTACCGAGCTTGCTCGCCGCCCAGGCTGAGGGCCGCAAAAGCTTCGACGTGGAGGCGCAGACCGTCGGGGAGGCGTTGCGCGCGCTGCCCGTCGCCGACCTCGTCCTGAACGAGCGAGGCGAGTGGCGTCAGCATCTGAACGTGTATGTCGACGGGACGGACGCTCGCGAGCGCGGCGGTCTTACCTGTCCGCTCGCGGGCGCGCGCGAGATCCGGATCGTGGCCATGGTGTCTGGCGGTTAGCGCACGAGCAGGGCGCAGCTGATGCTGCGAACGATGACCCGAGGCCCGCCCGGACACCCCAGGATCAAGCTCGTCGGCCGTGAGGCGGAGTGTGCGCGGCTTGACCAGCTCCTTTCCGAGGCGATGGCGCAGGAGAGTGCGGTGCTGGTTCTGCACGGCACGGCGGGGACTGGAAAGACCGCCCTCCTGGACTACGCCGCCGAGCGCGCCGAGGGATTTCGGGTTGTCCGCGCGGTCGGGATGGAGTCGGAGATGGAGCTCCCGTTTGCGGGTCTGCATCAGCTCTGCGGGCCGCTGCTGAACCATCTCGAACGGCTGCCGGCCCCACAGCGGGACGCGCTCGCGACTGCCTTCGGCTTGAGCTCGGGCTCCCAGCCCGACCGTTTCCTGATCGGTCTCGCGGTGCTCAGCCTGTTCTCCGAGGCCGCCGAGGAGCTGCCGCTTCTGGGCCTCGTCGATGACGCCCAGTGGCTGGATCGGTCCTCGGCACTGGTGCTGGCGTTCGTCGCGAGGCGGCTGGGAGCTGACTCGGTCGGGCTCGTGTTCGCCGTGCGCGGAGAGCCCGAGCTCGACGGGTTGGCGCGGCTGCCGGATCTGCGTCTCCGGGGCCTGTCGGACAGGCACGCACGTAAGCTGCTCGCCGCGGTCATCGGCGCGCCGCTTGATGAGCGCGTGCGAGGGCGGATCCTTGCCGAGGCCCGCGGCAACCCGCTCGCGCTGCTCGAGCTGCCGCGGGAACTGTCGCCCGCGAGCCTGGCGGGCGGCTTCGGCCTTCCGGGCGAGCTGCCGCTGGAGAGTCGCATCGAGGCCAGCTTCCAGCGCCGCGTGCAGCAATTGCCCGCCGACACCCAGCGACTCCTGCTTCTGGCCGCCGCCGAGCCGACCGGGGAGCCAGCCCTGCTGTGGCGATCGGCGGCGGAGCTCGGGATCACGGCCGAAGCGGCTGCGCCCGCCGTCGGGGAAGGCATGCTCGAGCTCGGGGCGCGCATCGCCTTCCGCCACCCGCTCCTGCGGTCCGCGATCTATCAAGCGGCGCCGGGCGATGATCGGCGAGCCGCGCATCGGGCGCTGGCGATCGCCACCGATGCTGATGTCGACCCCGATCGCCGGGCCTGGCACCTCGCTCATGCCACGATCGGGCCCGACGAGGAGGTCGCCGACGAACTCGAGCGGTCGGCCGCGCGGGCGCAGGCTCGCGGCGGACTGGCCGCCGCCGCCGCGTTCCTCGAGCGGGCTGCCGCGATGACGCTCGACTCCGGACGGCGAGCACGACGAGCGCTCGCAGCTGCGGAGGCCAAGCAGCTGGCCGGGGCGCCGCAGGAGGCGTTGACACTGCTGTCGGCGGCGGGTGACGGGCCGCTCGATGAGTTCGACCGCGCCATGCTCCAGCGGCTCAACGGACAGATCGCACTGGACCTCAGACGCGCCGGGGAAGCCGTGCCGCTGCTCCTCGACGCAGCCAAGCGGCTCGAGTCGCTCGATCCCGGCCAAGCGCGCGAGACCTACCTCGAGGCGCTGCGCGCGGCGAGCGTCGCTGGCCAGCTGGGCGGCGGCACGCTTGCGGCGGCGACGGCGGCCCGCAATGCCCCTCGCCTGAAGACGCCGCGTCCCGTCGACCTGCTGCTCGATGGTCTGGCGATCCGTTTCACCGCTGGCTATGCCGCGAGCGCGGCGACGCTCAAGCGGGCGCTGACGGCGGTGCGCGACGAGGGCGATCGCGCCGGCCAGAACGTGCGCTGGCCGTGGATCGCGCGTCGCGTCGCGCCGGACCTGTTCGATGACGACACGTGGCATGCGCTCGCCACCCGCAACGTGCAGATCGCCCGCGATGCCGGAGCGCTTGCGGTGCTTCCGCTCGCCCTCAACCTGCTCTCGCTGGTGCGCTGCTTCGAGGGCCAGCTGGCCGCGGCGGCGGCGCTGCTCGACGAGGCCGACGAGATCGCCGAGGCGACCCGAAACGAGCCGATCGTCTTCGGAAGGGTCCTGCTCGCTGGTTGTCGGGGCGATGAGACCGAGGGCTTGGCGCTGATCGAGGCCAGCGAGGCGGCGGCGACCGCGCGCAGTGAAGGGGTCGTGCTGACCTTCGGCGAGCACGCCCGCGCGCTGCTCCACAATGGCCTCGGCCAGCACGCGGCGGCGCTCGCGCCCGCCCAGCGCGCAAGTCAAGCGGACGAGCTGATGGTCTCCGTTTGGTCGCTGCCGGAGCTGGTGGAGGCGGCCGCGCGGTGTGGGAGGGGCGAGCTCGCCGCCGACGCCGTGGAGCGCCTCTCCGAACGCACGCAAGCGGCGGGGACCGATCTGGCGCTCGGCATCGAGGCGCGGGCCCGTGCGCTCGTGAGCGAGCGCGCGCTGGCCGAGCCGCTGTACCGCGAGGCGATCGATCGGCTCGGTCGCGGGCGGCTGGCGCTGGAGCTGGCACGTGGCCACCTTCTGTATGGCGAATGGCTGCGCCGCGAGCACCGCCGGATCGACGCGCGCGAGCAGCTGCGAACCGCGCACGAGCTGTTCTCCTCGATGGAGGCCGAGGCGTTCGCGGCCCGCGCCCGCCGCGAGCTGCTCGCCACCGGCGAGACCGTCCGTGCCCGCACACCGGACACACGCGAGCAGCTGACCGCGCGGGAAGCGCAGGTCGCGCAGCTAGCCCGTGAGGGACTGTCGAACCCCGAGATCGGCGCGCGGCTGTTCATCAGCGCCCGCACCGTCCAGTATCACCTGCAGCAAGGTGTTCGCAAAGCTGGACATCAGCTCGCGAAACGAGCTGCATCACGCGCTGCCGAGAGACCTGACGGCCGCATAGCGAGCCCCCGCCGGTCGCCTGACCTGACCGCGACTGGCCGCACGCTGGCCACTTGCACTGTGCACCTGGCAGACGCGACCGGCGGCCGGCCTGGTCGACACTGAACCAGACAGCCGAGAGGCGACCTGGTCAAGACCCACTGCGAGAGGACATCGTGATCCGGCAGCTCCACAAATTGGCACCCGACGCCGACGAGCAGCAGCGCAACAGCGCCCTTCGACTCGCGCTTGGCGAGCCTCTGCGCACCCCAGCCGAAGTCGGCCAGGTCCTCGGGGTCGACCCTGAGTCCGTGAGGCGGCTCGAGCGGTCGGCCATCCAGAAGCTGGTCATCAGCGTCAGCCGTCTGCGTGGGAGCGGAGCCAGTGAGCGTCGTGAGTCAAACATCTGCCTCGCGGCCATCAGACTCAGCCGTCGCCTGCCACCGACCCGCCGCGCGTGGCCAGTTCATGCCTACGCGTCGTCCTCGGGGTCGAAGACCCGCTGTATCGGGCCGGGATCGCGCATGTGCTGGGACAGGCGGAGGTCGACGTCGTGGCGTCGGCAAGCAACGCGGACGATCTGGCCCGCAAGGCTCGGGCGTATCACCCGGACGTGGCGATCGTCGACATCGACATGCCGCCGATCCTCAGCGACGACGACCGGGTGGAGGCCGCGCGGAGCATCCGCTCGATCGACCCCCGCATGGCGGTTCTGATCCTGACGCAGCTCCCCGAGGAACGGTGCGCGCTGGCGGTCCTGGACGATCAGCCGGCAGGGTTCGGATACCTGGTGAAGGCGCGCATCAGGGACGTCGAGGACTTCACAGAATCGGTGCGCCGGGTCGCGCGCGGTGGCAGCGCGATCGACCCGGTCGTCGTCGCTCGGCTCGCCGGCGCTCGGCCGTCACGCGACCCGGTCGACGAGCTGACGAACCGAGAGCGCCAGGTGCTCGCGCTGATGGCCGAGGGACGATCGAACCGGTTCATCGCC
The DNA here is from genome assembly GCA_963778315.1 of uncultured Conexibacteraceae bacterium. GTDB lineage: Bacteria > Actinomycetota > Thermoleophilia > Solirubrobacterales > Solirubrobacteraceae > Palsa-465. The sequence continues at coordinate 6,114 of CAVZTZ010000009.1, forward strand.
ACCGAGTTCGTCGTGACGGTGTCCGCGGTTGAGCGCCACATCACCAGCATGTTCGCCAAGCTTGGCTTGCGATCCAACCCGGCCGACCACCGACGAGTGCTTGCCGTATTGCGATACCTCGGCGGCTGATCGCCTCGTGGGCGCTGATCCCCGCAGCGGCTTCCAAGCGGCGCCGCTCGCTAATGGCTAGTCGATGAGTCCGTGACGCAGGGCGGTGGCGACCGCAGCACATCTGTCGCTCACGCCGAGCCTGCCGTAGATGTTGTCGAAGTGCGTTCTGATGGTGGTGGCGCTGACGCCGATCTGCTCGGCGATCTCAGCCGACGTGAGGCCGTTGGAGGCAAGGCTGAGCACCTCGGCCTGCCGTGGCGTGATCGACGGGGGAGCTCCGGGTTTGGCGGAGATGCGTGCCTGCAGGCGCTGCGCGCTCGCCCTGGCTCTCTCCGCGCCCCGGCGTGCAGTTCCGGCTGCGTGCAATTCGGCGAGCTCCGGCTCGGCGCGACCAGCGAGGCGGTACCGCTCGGCGCGCTCCTCAGCGAGCTCGGCCGAGCGGTCCAGCCGCTCTGCCGTTCGCAAGTGCGCAGCGACAGCCGCGGCGTAGTTGTGCGCCGGGGCGGCAACCGCCAATACCGCCTCGATGCGGCCGTTCTGGCCTCGAACGGGCACGGCGTCCACCGTGTATGCGTGGCCGTAGCTGGTGAACGAGAATCGGCCTCGCTCACCGGCCAGCGCTGCCGTGTAGTTCTCGACGCACAGCCTCCGCACGGGCGTCGGCATCTCGGAGATCTCAGGCAGTTGGCGCCCCACGAACAAGCCCTCCTCGAACCACGGCAGCCGCAGGATGGACTGGCCCCGCGCGGCTTGAACGACCAGGTCCTCATTCATCAGGAACGACGTCGGGTCCTGCAGACGCCGCGCCCGGGCGGGGCGGTCCGCAACGCGTCCGGCAAGGACGCCAAGAGCGAGCGCCTCGCGCACGGAGGTGTCACCGGGGAGTCCCCGCACCAGCTCGTCGAAGTCGTCTGACACGCCGTCGAAACGATCAATCCCCGGCAGATCGAGCCCGGCCGCCGCCAACGCCGCCGCCGCACCGGCATGCTCATGGGCTCGCTCAATTGCCCAGACAAGCGCAGACGCAGTATCCGTTTGAAGTGTCATCAATACCAACGCGGCGCACCCGGAACGCGGCGCCTGCCACATGATGGACAGCAGTGCCAGCGGCCATCCTAGAACAATTGGTCGGTGACAACGCCGGGTCGACAGAGAACGGATGAGCGCCGCCATCCTCTTTGAGGAGTATATCGAGGATATCCGACCGCGACGATCGCGGCTAACACAGCCGCGGTCGCCCCCTCTGGTGCCCACCGCGGCGGCCCCTACGCGTTGGACATTTCAGCGCTATAGCGGATCAGCGGCACAACCGCGGCGTCGATGACTGGTTACCACTCATGAAGATCCTCATTTCGGCGGATGGTGCCATGCGCGCTGCCTGTCGATATTCGATGCATGGATCAGGAAAAAGCGGCCATCGCAATTGGAAGGAGCTGGCATGGCTTGGCGCGACTCGTAGCGAGTGCGGAGGGAAGCCGCCGCGTGGCGTCGCCCTCGTCGTCGTAATCTGACATCGTGCTCGGCGAGCACCGCAGGCTGGCCTTTGGCGATCGTGCTCGGCGAGCGGAGCGCTCGTGGCTGCCTATGTCGACGTCGTCGGCCTCAAGGCTGTCAACGACGTTCTCCGTCAGCGCTTTGCATCCATGCAAACTATGCTCACGTACGCCTCTATCCTCTCAGCTCGCTGATTGGGGGCAACCTCGGTGCAGTGGCCGACGCGGCAAGGGTGTCGTGACCCGCGAGGTCGTTGGTGCTGGCACTTGCAGTGAAGTCGGCCGCGCGACGATCTTGCGCGCGAGGTCGGGCTGAGCGGCATCGATGTGTTACCAGATACGGGCACGGGATGGTCCGAGTCCTGGCAGCAGGCGCTTTTCTAGTGGTGTTTGCGCTCGTGGGCTCGTCAACTGCAGCGGGGCGTGCGGCTCGGAGTCGGTTGGCGGCGCTCCGTGATGGCGTAGTCCAAGAACGCTTTCACTACCCGGGGGTCGAATTGCGTTCCGCTGCGTCGGTCGATCTCGCTGAGGGCGTCCTCGACCGAGGAGGCGGCCCGGTACGGCCGGTCGTATGCCATGGCGTCGAAGCTGTCGACGACCGCGACGATACGTCCCGCGATCGGGATCGCTTCTCCGGCGAGTCCGGCTGGGTAGCCGCTGCCGTCCCAGCGCTCGTGGTGCGTGAGGGCGATCTGCTCGCCCAGTCGGAGGATTGCGGAATCGGACCCAGCTGAGCAGGCCTGCGCCTAGAACTGTGTGCTGCTTGATCGCCTCGAATTCTTCTCGGGTCAGTGGTCCGGGTTTGAGCAGGATCCGGTCGGGGATTCCGATCTTGCCGACGTCGTGAAGGGGAGCGGCGTGGCGGATCAGCCTGACCAGGCTGCCGGGGAGGCCGAGACGGGTTGCGAGTTCTGCCGCGCCGGCCCCGACGCGCTCTGTGTGCTGGGAGGTGTCGTCGTCGCGGTACTCCGCCGCGAGCGCAAGTTTGTGAAGCGTCTCGGCCCGCGAGCGCCGCAGCTGGCGCGTGCGTTTACCGATCTCGTTCTCGAGCGTGTCTCGGGTCCGGAGTCGGTCGCCGATGTCGTGGTGCATGGCACAGAAGCCGGTGAACGACCCCGCGTGGATGATCGGCGAGAGGGTCACCGAAAGATTGAGCAGCGAGCCATCTTTGTGCAGGCCCTGGGTGTCGCATTCAGTGATCGCATCGCCGCGTGCCGCCGCTACTATTAGCCGTCGCTGTTCCGCGATCTTGTCAGGTGGACTGAGGACGCTTGCAGGCCGACCGACGATCTGTTCTGCGGGGTAGCCATAGAGCTTCTCGGCGGCGCGGTTCCAAGTCGTGATGATGCCGTCGGGATCGGCGCTGATGATCGCTTCGTTCGCCGCGTCGACTAGCGCTGCGAGGCGTACGGCCTTGCCGGCCGTGCGTCTGCGTTCCAGTTCGAGTCGGTTCAGCCGCCGGGTGAGCGACAGGACCGCGAGTGCCAAAACGATGGTCGTGACGAGTACGTGTAGCGCGGCACCCTGCGCCGCGAAATACAGTCCGTTTCGTTGGCCTTGGAGCCCAAGCCAGCCGACGGCCGGGAGCAGAACGAGCGCAAGCGGTAGCAATCGTCTCGCTACCGCGCTGCCCGGACCGTCGCTCGTCAGTACCTCGACGAGCACGCCATCCGGGTCGCGGGCGGCGATCCCAGCGCACAGCAGCAGCAACGCCAACCGCCGTGAGTAGTGCGATTGGTGTGATTCTGGGGGCGCCGTCGAGCCCTGGGACGCCAAACGTGTCGCAGATCACCGCGGACAGCGCGAGCACGAACGAGCTCCCGGTGAGTGCACTGACCGGCCGGGTCGTGGTCGTCTCGCTCTGCAGGAGCAGGAGCAGGAGCGCCGAGCCGAGCAAGATGAACGTGATCGCGGTTTGGAGAGCCGGCCTACCAGGGTGAACGGTGGGCACGGCGCTGACGTCCCGGAAGATCAGCCGGTCTAGTCCGAGGTTGCGACCGAGAAGGTATTCGCCCAGCGTGAGTGCGCCGATCACGATCGCCAGACTCGCGAACAGGCGAGCCGCACGCCGTCTCGTCGGTGACGGCCTGGATGTCGTGAGCAGCGTGGCGATCCCGAGCGCGAGCAATCCGATCGCCGTGTTGGCCTTCATCTGCGACAAGTCCGGGAAAAGGTTCCTTCAGGAACGACACGGCCGACACCCGCCCGGCCAGAACCAACAGGCCAAGAGCGATGACACAACTTCCGGCCCTGCAAGCGGTCCGCGTCGCGGTTGCGCGCTGAGGCCGCGCAGACATAGGTGGCCAGCCGGGCATGACGGCTAGGCGACTGCTCGTGCGCGCCGGCGAGCGAGCTTCCAAACAGCAACAGAAAGTGTGATCAGCACGCGGGCGCCGCCAGCGAGCACGACCCATACCTAGCCCGGCATGCTTGATGTCGCCGGCTGGTGACGCTCCACCCCCCCACCGCTGAATTGACTGTCCGGTTGTCGCCGGTCAGTGTCGCGGTAAACGGCGCGATCACCGGTGCCGTGTTGGAGCGCGAACCGGCGCTTAGCGCGCCGGTCGCGTTCGTGTCAGCGGCCTGAGCCGGAAACGGGACCACCGTGAACCCGCCGAGCACGGCCATACCGGCCGGGACCCGCGAAACACGGGGTGTACGGGAACTTCGACATGAGACCCTCGATCATGGAGAGCAGTCTCGGTCAACGGTCGTTAGCAACCCGGACGAGCGCCCGGGTTGCCTTCCCGCCGGCAGCCCGGCTAACTCCGGCGGAGTCCCGTGGCTTTGCGCGCCCACCTCACGACGGGGATGCTTTGTGCTGGAGGTCTGCCCGGGTGTATGTTCAGTATCGGTAGGCTAGCCGCGCCCACCATCCTCCAAACAGAGGATCTTTTGCCGGGACGGCCTCGACGATGCCGACTCTCAGCATCACCGCGAGACCGAGGCGAGGTCTTGTCAGCGGTCCAGGATCAGATTCGGACCTCGGCGGAAAGGGATCCCTGGTTGCCGAGATACTCGTCGCGCGAGGTGGTCGAGGGCGACCTCGTCGCTCTGCCCCGGCGCGCGCGAACCGGCATGGGTGACGGCGGGGTAGACGCGGACCAGCAGCGCCATCGACTCATGCCCGCCCGGGGGTCGCCAGATGGGAGTCCAGCCACTGGCGCAGCTGTTCCCGAGGGACGGCTCCGACCAGCCGGTCGACCTCGGCGCCGTCGCGGAACAGGACCAGGAGCGGGATGCCGCGGATCTCATAGCGCTCTGAAAGCTCAGGGGCGTCGTCGACGTTGAGCTTGATCACCTTCAGTCGGCCGGCATCATCGCGACCGATGCGTTCCACGACCGGCGACACTATGCGACATGGTCCACACCAGGGGGCCCAGAAGTCGACGAGCACGGGCACCGAGGCCTGGAGCTCATCGTCGAAGGTTGCGGGGGAGGCGTCGACGATCCACGGTAGGAGGGTGTGACAGACGCTGCAGCGCGGGACTCCCGACTGGCGCGGTCGCACGCGGTTCTTGGTACCGCAGTTGGGACAGGTGATGATCGTGCCCGGCAGGCTCGTCATGGGCAATCACCTCGGCGTTTGCAACGGGCGAGTGGCTGAGGCGTCACGGATCACGCGAGTAGCCATAGGTCAGGCGCGCCGAACGACAAGCAAACGCGTCGCGCATTCTCGCCAACCCGTTCGGCGGCCCATGGGCATCTTTCGGCAAGGCGACCAAGCACGGCTCATCCAAGCGGCAACGTTCGCAGCGGCGGGGCCCGTCGCGGCGCGAGAAACGACAGACGATTTGATACACCGCGCAGGCGGCCTATGGAGCGCCACGAGATGGACTCGTCCTCCGCATCGACCAGCACATCCACCGGCTCGTCGAACATCGTCTCGACGACCGAGATCTCGGCGCTCGCCGGGTCGCCGCTCACCGAGACCCCCGACACCTACGGCGCATACCCGCGGCTGACCGATAACCAGATCGCCGCGCTCGCCGCGGCGGGGGTGCCCCGGCAGATCAAGGTCGGAGACGTCCTCTACCGTGAGGGTCAGGGGGACTGCGACTTCTTCGTGATCGTCGAGGGCAAGGTGGCCGTGATCGAGGACTCGGGCGCCGACGAGCAGGTGATCGGAGTCCACGGTCCGGGACGCTTTCTCGGCGAGCTTGGCCTGATCACCGGTCAGAGGGTGCTCGTGTCGGCGGTGGTTGTCGAGCCGGGCGAGGTACTCGTCGTCCCTGCGGGCCGTTTGCGCAAGATCGTCACCCAAGATTCGGTCCTCGGCGACCAGATTCTCCGCGCGCTGATCATGCGCCGTTCGATCCTCATCGGCCTCGGGGTCGGCTTCAGGCTCATCGGGTCGCGGTACTCGCCGGATACGCGCCGGCTGCGCGACTTTGCCATCCGCAATCGCCTCCCGCATCACTGGATCGATCTCGAGTCCGATCCGGGAGCGGAGGCCCTACTTCGCCGACTCGGCGTGGAGGCCAGCGATTGTCCGATTGTGTTGCTCGGACCCGGACGCGTGCTGCGCAACCCGAGCAACACGGAGCTCGCGCGCCAGCTCGGACTACGGCCACCCCAGTCCGTCGATACGACCTGTGACCTGATCGTCGTCGGCGCCGGTCCGGCGGGCCTGGCGTCGGGTGTCTATGGGGCTTCAGAGGGCCTGTCGACAGTGGTCATCGAGACTTTGGCCACCGGCGGCCAGGCGGGGACGTCGTCCCGGATCGAGAATTACCTCGGCTTTCCCGCCGGCATTTCGGGGGCTGAACTGGCCGAGCGCGCGACGATCCAGGCCGAGAAGTTCGGCGCGCAGATCATGCTTCCCGAAGAGGCGGTCGACTTGGAGCCGCTTGATGGGACGTTGCGCGTGGCGCTGCGAGAGGGCGGCTCGGTCATCGGCCGAGCCGTTGTGATCGCCAGCGGCGTCCGGTATCGGAGGCTACCGGTGGCTCGAATCGAGGAGTTCGAGCAGTCCAGCGTCTACTACGCGGCCACGCAGTCCGAGGCGCAGCTGTGCCGCAACCATCCGGTGGTCACCGTTGGGGGTGGCAACTCGGCTGGTCAGGCCGCGCTGTTCTTGTCGCAGTATGTCTCGCGGTTGAGCCTGGTCGTCCGCGAGCACGATCTCGGCGAGTCGATGTCCCGGTACCTTGCCGATCGGATCATGCGAAATTCGGCCATCGAGGTTTGTCTGCATTCCGAGGTCCGCGAGCTGATCGGCGACGAAGCCCTCGAGAAGCTGATCATCGAGGACACCGAGACCGGCGAGCGCCGCCGGCTCGACGCCAGGGCGCTGTTCGTTTTTATTGGCGCCGAGCCGCACACCGAGTGGCTCAAGGACCGGGTCGCGCTCGACGCCGGCGGGTACGTGCTCACCGGCCAGGACGCCGCTTCCGCGGTCACGGATGACGGACGCGACGATGCGAGGCGGTCGCCGACGCTGCTTGAGACCAACGTTCCCGGTGTGTTTGCCGCGGGCGATGTCCGCAGCGGCTCCACCCAGCGCGTCGCCGCCGCGGTGGGCGACGGCGCCATCACGGTCCGCCTCGTGCACCAGTTCCTCGGCGGCCGGCGCCAAGCGGTGCGGCTGGCGCAGACGTACGTGTCCGCGGCCTCGGCGTAGCGGCTCCAGAGCCGGGCGACGCCGAGCGTGACGGTGGCTCGCGCCTCACGGTCCGACAGTTGCTGGAGCGTCACGGGATCTGCGAGATCCTGGGTCTGTGACCGATGCTGGGTATCAAACGGGACTATGTGTCCCGTTTGATATCCACCTGGCGGAGTTGGCGGCGGCGAGTCTGCGCCCGCCGATGCTCCGCGGCCGCACCTCAGTCACCGACGGTCCCGTGCCGGTCGATGTGCAATGGGTTGAAATTGATCAGCCGGCGGAGGCGGTCCGCCGCCGGCAAGGTCGCCGCGAACCGTTCGATCCCGTCCTCGATGTCCTCTGGAGGCAGACCGACGAACGGTCCCAGGTCGACGCCGATCACCCAAACGTAGTGCCACTCATCGGGATCACCGACGATACAGTCCCAGCGGCGATGTCCCGCTTCGTACCTGGCGGTGACGACGGCCGCGCCGATCCCGGTGTCGCTGAAGCGGGCGCGAAACGCCAGATGGTCAAACTGCTCCTCGGGTCCGGTCGGGGTCACGGCACTGCGCGACTGGCGGGCGCCATCGTCTAGCCGGGCCCCGGGCCCGTACCCGCCGCGCGGCGCGGGCGCAACAGCAGATACAGGCCGATCGCGAGGCCGATGATGCCGACCGCCATGAGGATCACTCCCGTGTTCTGCAGGTTGAGATCGCTCACGCGGGCCGTCACGGCCCACTTGAGGATGGCGCCGGCGGCGATCAACAACAGGCTGGAGCCGATCGTCATGACATCTCACATAGGTTCCCTACGACGGGGTTCAAGCGCGCACCGACGCGCCGGCGGCGGCGAACACCCCCGGCTCCATCGTCTTCACGTCGTCAACGGGTTGATCGCCAAGCCCGAACGGCTACCGCCACAACCGCACCCTGGGGCCGTCCGCCGATCCGGCGCCCTCTCCTCCCTCCGCCGGCGACGGACACGCACGACTGACCGCGGCTCGCATTGCAGTTGGTCATCAGCGGCCTAACCCGACTACACAGCGCGTTCTGCAGACGCGATCCCTTCGAAGTGCCGATTCGCAGGAGCAGCGAGATGAGCGAGATGTTCGACATGGCGAAACTCGAGCAGTCCTTCGCGTCGCTCGGCTTTTCCGAGCTCCACGTCCGCCGGCCGGCGACGTCGATGCGAGCCGCGCAAGAGCGAGCCTTGCGATCCGCAACTGCGGGCCTATCGCCACCGGCACGGGAGTCCGCGAGCCGCGGACGCCAACCAAACCAGCGAGCGGCAGGGCACTGGTGAACGGAGCGCGAGCGGAGGGAAGCAGATAGGTGGGCACGGTCACCGAGGTCAACCCACGCCTGCTGGCGCTCACCCAAGCCGGGGTGAGCGTGTGGCTGGACCAGATTCGTCGATCGCTTGTCGAGAGCGGCGAGCTTGCGCGGATGATCGCCGAGGACTCTCTGCGCGGAGTGACCGCCAACCCGTCGATCTTCGAGAAGGCGATCCTCGGCTCGACTGACTATGACGAGGAGCTCGCGAGCTTCGCCGCCGAGCAGCTCGATGCGCTCGCGATCTACGAGCGGATCGCGATCCGCGACGTGCAGGCCGCGGCGGACGCGCTCGCGGGCGTCCACCGAGCGACGAACGGGCGCGACGGGTTCGTCTCGCTGGAGGTCTCGCCGGATCTGGCGCACGACACCGACGGGACGCTCGTCCAGGCCCGCGACTATTGGCGGCGGCTCGACCGCCCGAACGTGATGATCAAGATCCCCGGCACACCCGAGGGCGTCCCGGCGATCGAGGAGGCGCTCTTCGAGGGGATCAACGTCAACGTCACGCTGCTGTTCGGGGTCGACGCGTATGAAGCAGTCGCGCAGGCCTACATCCGCGCGCTCGCGCGCCGGCACGACGAGGGGCTCGCGCTTGACGTCCATTCGGTGGCGTCGTTCTTCGTCTCGCGCGTTGACGGCAAGGTCGATCGCATGCTCGCCGAGATCGGCCGCACCGACCTGCAAGGTAAGGCGGCTATCGCAAACGCGCGAGCTCGCCTACCGGCGCTTTACGCAGATCTTCTCGGGAGCACGCTGGGAGACGCTCCAGCGCGCCGGCGCCGCCGTTCAGCGGCCGCTGTGGGCCTCGACCAGCACCAAGGACCCGCGCTACCCGGACACTCTCTACGTCGAGGAGCTGGTGGGACCGGACACGGTCAACACGATGCCACTGCAGACGCTCTTGGCGGTCGCCGATCACGGCGAATTTCCGGATCCCGCCCACCCGACCGTCGAGCGCGACCCCGATCCGGACCTGGACGCGCTGACGCGGGCCGGCATCGATATGGGCCAGGTCGCCGACGAGCTGCTGGTCGACGGTATCGAGCGGTTCGCGGATGCGATGAGTCGGCTGCTGAAAGCCATCGACGAGCGCCGCGCGGCGGTGGTCACCGGTGGACCCCCGACGATCCGCGCGAAGCTCCCCCCGGACGCGCAGGAAGCGATCGCCGAGCGTCTGCGACGTGCGCTGGACGAGCAGGTCGCCAGGCGGGTCTGGGGCCGGGACGCGACGCTGTGGGACGGACCTGGGGAACCGGAGATCGAGGATCGCCTCGGATGGCTGACGGTATCCGAGACGATGCTCGAGCACGCCGCAGAGCTCCACGCGTTCGCGCGCACGTGCCGCGACGACGGCTTCACCGACGCCGTCCTGCTGGGAATGGGCGGCTCGTCGCTCGGCCCCGAGGTGATCCGACGCTCGTTCGGAGAGATCCCGGACGGGTTGCGGCTCCGGGTTCTCGACTCCACACATCCCGACGTCGTGCTGGACCTGCAGCAGTCGGTGGACCTCGCGAGGACGCTGTTCATCGTCTCCTCGAAGTCCGGCACGACGATCGAGACACTGTCCCATTGCCGCTACTTCCGGCAGCACGCCGGTTCCGAGCAGTTCGTCGCGATCACCGACCCCGGAAGCCCCTTGGCGACCCTCGCTCGAGACGACCACTTCCGGCGCTGCTTCCTGAACCCGCCCGACATCGGCGGGCGCTACTCGGTCCTGTCCTACTTCGGACTGGTGCCAGCGGCACTGATGGGCGTCAACATCGAGGCGCTGCTGCACCGCTGCCAGGTGGCCGAGCAGACCTGCGCCCACTACGACTCGACCGAGTCGAACTCCGGGCTGTGGTTGGGCGCCGCGATCGGCGAGCTCGCGCGCCACGGGCGCGACAAGCTGACGTTCGTCGTCTCCCCTCCGCTCCAGAGCTTCGGCCTGTGGGTCGAGCAGCTGATCGCCGAGTCCACCGGCAAGCACGGACGCGGCATCGTCCCGGTCGTCGACGAGCCGCTGGCCGCTCCCGAGGCATACGGGAGCGACCGCGTGATCGTCTACCTGCGCAACGCAGACGAGCCCCTGGAGGACCTCGACGAAGAGATCGGCCGGCTCGCGGCCAGCGGTCACCCGACGCTGACCGTCTCGACGCACGGGCCGTCCGATCTCGGTCGGATCTTCTTCCTCTCCGAGTTCGCGACCGCGGTGGCCGGCTGGACGCTCGAGATCAACCCGTTCGACCAGCCCAACGTCCAGGAGGCGAAGGACAGCACCAGGCGCGTGCTCGAGAGCGGGTCGATGCCCCAGATCCAACCAGCGGGGGACGATCGGCTGCGGGAGCTCCTGAGTGGCGCCCGCCCACCGCATTACCTCGCGATCACCGCCTTCCTGGCGCCATCTGGGCGTCTCGACGAGGCGCTCACGGAGCTCCGGGGCGTGATCCGAAGCTCGACCGGCGCGGCGACGACGGTCGGCTACGGCCCGCGGTACCTCCACTCGACCGGCCAGCTGCACAAAGGAGGCCCACCCACCGGACGGTTCCTGCAGCTCGTCGACGCACCAGGGCGTGACGCCGAGATCCCCGGCAGCGGCTACAGCTTCCGGACGCTGATCGCCGCACAGGCCGCCGGTGACCTCGAGGCGCTACGCGCGCACGGGCTCCCGGCGGAGCGGGTCGAGCTCGAGGGAGACCCGGCCGCCGCCGTCCGCGCGCTGACCGAGCGGATCAGCGGGCTGGAAGGCGGCTGAACGCGTGGCCACGCTCGTCGGACAGCCGCCTCCGGTCGAGAGCCCGCTCGTCACAGGGGTCGAGCACATCCCGGTGCCTCCGACCAGCCTCGTGGTGTTCGGTGCCACGGGCGACCTCGCCCACCGCAAGCTGCTGCCCGCGATCTACAACCTCGCTCACGACGGTGCTCTGCCGGATCGGTTCGAGCTGATCGGCGTGGCCCGCAGCGGCCAGCCGCGCGAGGACTTCCGGGAGATGGCGCGGGAGTCGATCACGCGCTTCTCACGGCGGGCGCCCGACCCCGATGTGCTCGACGGGCTGCTCGCCGAGATGCACTACGTGCCGGGCGTGTTCGACGACGATGGTGTCTACGCGGAGATCGATCGCGTCCTGCGCGAATGCGACGATCGGGCCGGCGAGCCGCTAAATCGCGTCTTCTACCTGTCGACCGCACCGCAGTTCTTCCCGCTGATCTGCGCCAAGCTCGGCGCGGCCGGGCTCCACCGCTGCGAGCGCGCGCAGACGAGGATCGTGATCGAGAAGCCGTTCGGGTTCGATCTCGCGTCCGCGCGCGAGCTCAACGCGTGCGTGCTGGACGTGTTCGACGAGTCACAGGTGTTTCGGATCGACCACTACCTCGGCAAGGAGACGGTCCAGAACCTGATGGCGCTGCGGTTCGCCAATGCGCTGTTCGAGCCGGTCTGGAACCGCAACTTCGTCGACCACGTCCAGATCACCGCCGCCGAGCAGATCGGCATCGAGGGTCGCGCCGACTACTACGAACAGGCCGGGGCGCTTCGCGATCTCGTCCAGAACCATCTGCTGCAGCTGCTGGCGCTCCTGACGATGGAGCCGCCGGCAGCGTTCGAGGCCGACCGGGTGCGCGACGAGAAGGTGAAGGTGCTCGAGGCGATCGAGGCGCCTTCGAGTCGCGGACGTTCCCGCGATGGCGGTGCGGGGGCAGTACGGTCCGGGCGTGGTGGGCGGTGCTCGGGTCCCGGGCTACCGGCAGGAGCAGGGCGTGGCCCCGGATTCGCGTACCGAGACCTACGCGGCGCTTCGCCTCTGCGTCTCGAACTGGCGCTGGGCGGACGTGCCGTTCTACCTGCGGACGGGCAAGCGTCTGGCACGGAAGCTGACCGAAATCGCGGTGATCCTCAAGCCCGTGCCGCACCTTGCGTTCCAGGCCGCGGGCTCCCCGACGGTCGACCCCAACCAGATCGTCCTGACGGTGCAGCCCGACGAGGCGGTGTCGGTCAGGATCGGGGCGAAGATCCCGGGCCCGCTGATGCGGATCCACCCGGTCAACATGGAGTTCAGCTACGGCACCTCGTTCGCGTCGCAGTCGCCGGAGGCGTACGAGCGTCTGATCCTCGACGCGATGCGCGGCGACGCGACGCTGTTCACGCGCGACGACGAAGTCGAGGCACAGTGGCGGATCATCGACCCGATCCTCGCCGCGTGGCACGAGGATGTGACCTCCCCGATCCCGCAGTACCCCGCAGGGTCGCAGGGGCCGCCGGAGGCGGACGCTTTGCTCGACGGTGGGCGGCGGTGGCGGCGGCTCTGATCCAGACACCGGTCGCGCTCGTCCTCGCACCGCTGCATCAGCACTACCTACGGGAGGCGCGCCAGATGCAGGCGCTGTCCTTCGCGGTGCACATCCCGCTGGTGTGCTTCGCGATCGCCTTCCCGGCGATGGTGCTGTTCGTGGAGTCGCGGTATCTGCGCACGGGCGACGAGCTGTACCGGACCCTGGCCAGGCGCTGGAGCAAGATCGTGGTCGCGCTGTTCGCCGTCGGCGTGGTCAGCGGAACGATTTTGAGCTTCGAGATGGGACTCCTGTGGCCGGGCTTCATGGCGACGTTCGGCTCGGTGTTCGGACTGGGGTTCGCGATTGAAGGGTTCTCGTTCTTCACGGAAGCGATCTTCATCGGCATCTACGTCTACGGCTGGGACCGCCTGTCGCCACGCACGCACTTCCTGACGGGGATCCCGGTCGCGATCGCCGGCTTCACCGGGTCGCTGATGGTGATCTCGGTCAACGCCTGGATGCAGCACCCCGGCGGGTTCAAGCTACGTGGCGGCAAGGTCGTCGACGTGCACCCGCTCGCCGCGCTGTTCGGGAACTCGTATCTCTGGCATGAGCTGGTTCACATGTATGTAGCCGGCTACATCGTCGCCGGGTTTCTGTTGGCCGCCGCCTACGCGGTGGGGCGCCTGCGGGGGCGCTGGGGCCGCTATGAGCGGACCGCGTTCGCGATTCCGCTGACCATCGCCGCGCTCGCCTCACCGGTCCAGGTGCTGGTCGGCGACTGGGCGGGCCGCGACGTCGCCACCTCGCAGCCGATCAAGCTGGCCGCGATCGAGGGTCTGTACAGGACCACGCGCGGCGCGCCCGAGCATCTGCTCGGTTGGTACACCGGCCACCAGGTCAAGTACGGGATCGAGATTCCGCACGTCCTATCGCTGCTCGCCTTCCACAGCTGGAACGCGACGGTTCGGGGGCTTGACACGGTTGCACCCGCCGACCGGCCTCCGGTCAACGTCGTCCGTGTCTCCTTCCAGCTGATGGTCGCGAATCGGCACGCTGCTCGCGTTGCTGGGAATCGTGTTCGTCGTGATCCGGGTGCGGCGCAGGCGACTGCCGGCCTCACTCTGGTTCTACCGAGCGGTGGTGCTGGCCGGGCCCGCGTCGGTGGTGGCGCTGATCGCAGGCTGGGTGACGACCGAGGTGGGGCGCCAGCCGTGGGTTGTCTACCGCGTGATGCGCACTTCCCAGGCGGTCACCGGCGCGAGCGGGATACCCGTCGGCTACGGCACGCTGGTAGCGGTCTACCTCGGTCTTGCGGTCGCGGTGGTGTGGATCCTGCGCCGGCTCGCCCAGGCGCCGCTGGAGACCAGCGCCGCCCCAGCACGCAACAAGGTTGTGGCGGGGCGCTGAGCCGTGCATCTCTACGACGTGCCGATCGTCTTCGTCCTGATCGGCCTGGTGCTGTACACGGTGCTTGGCGGCGCTGACTTCGGCGCCGGGATCTGGCAGCTGACGGCCGGCACCGGCCCGGAGGCGGAGCGGATCCGCGACCACGCCCATCGATCGATGGCCCTGGTCTGGGAGGCCAACCACGTGTGGTTGATCTTCGTCTTGACCGTCTTCTGGACCGCGTACCCGATCGCGTTTGGATCGATCGCGTCGACGCTCTCGGTCCCGCTGCTCCTGGCCGCGATCGGGATCATCCTCCGAGGCGCCGCGTATGCGCTTCGCTCCGGGGCCCGAATCGGCGCGCGAGCTGAGCAGGATCGACGCGCTGTTCGCGATCTCCTCGCTGCTGGTCCCGTTCGCGCTGGGCGCCGCGGTCGGTGCGATCGCGGCTCGCCGCGTCCCGGTGGGCAACGCCGCCGGCCACCTGTTCGCGAGCTGGACGGGTCCGGTCTCGATCCTGATCGGCACGCTCGCGGTGGCGAGCTCCGCTTTCCTCGCGGGCGTCTATCTGGCGGCCGACGCCGCGCAACTCGGGGACCGCCAGCTCGAGCGTGCGTTCCGGGTGCGAGCGCTGCTGGCCCGGCGTCGCCGCTGGCGCGCTCGCGTTAGCCGGGCTCGTCGTGCTGCACGCGGACGCTCATCGCCTGTATCACGGCCTGGTGAACGGCGCAGGGCTGCCCGCCCTGATCGTGTCCGTGGTCGCCGGCCTCCTGGCTGTGGGGCTCGTCTTCGTGGGCCGTTACGAAGCCGCGAGGTACAGCGCGGCGCTAGCCGTGGCGGCGATTCTGGCCGGATGGGCTCTGGCGCAGAAGCCGACGATCCTCCCGGGTCTGACGATCCGGCAAGCCGCCGCCCCGCACGACACGCTGGTGCTGCTCGTTGTCGTGGTCCTCGGCGGCGCGGCGATCCTGTTCCCGTCGCTGGTGCTGCTGTTCAGGCTGCGGCTCCGGGGACAGTCCGACCCCAGCGCGGTCGACACGGGTGCGCCCGCGCCCTCTGCCCGAGGGCTCGCACAGGCGTCGGCTTCGGGAGTTGTGGCCCGGTCGGCGGGCGCATGCCTGATCGGCGGATTCGGGCTGCTCACGAT
>CAVZTZ010000010.1:0-7787 GCA_963778315.1 uncultured Conexibacteraceae bacterium
CGACATTTCCGAGCGAGTCGCGCGCCACGCTCAGCGACGCCGCCTCTCCCACGATCTCAAAGTCCGCAGCGGCCCGGAACTCCGAAGCGACCGCCACGCGCACGGTCGCGCTGTCTTCCACGAGCAGGACCCGAACGGGCCTAGGCAGCTCAGCTCCTCGCATTGGCGAGCGGCGCCTCCAGGCGCATTCTGGTGCCGACTGCCGGCTCGCTGTCAATTTCCAGGCGCCTGCCCAGCAGCCCGGCGCGCTCCCGCATCCCGGTGATGCCGCGGCGGATCGGCGAGGCCGGACTGGCGGTATCAAACCCTCGCCCGTCGTCTGAAACCTCAGCCCACAGCCCGTCACCGCTACCCCACACGCCGTCACGAACACGCTCGGCCCCCGCATGACGATCGCTGGCGGCCGAAGTCCCCCGCGTCTTCCAGCAGCGCATCTGCATCCTTCTCGTGCAGGTAACCGGCGACCTTCTCGGCGTACCCGGCGAGGCGTCCGCCGGTCGGTCCTTATCCTCCTGGCGCAGCGCGCCGCTGACCGACCGCAGATCAGATGCCTGGGTGTTGATCTGCTCGGCCGCTTGCGCAGAGCGGTGATCGATCTGCTCGCGCAACTTGTCCTGCGCCTGACCAGCGGCCCGCTGAGCCTTCTCCTGCGCCTGACCGACCGCCGCCTGAGCTCTGCCCTTCGCAGCGCCCGCAACATCGGCCGCGCCGCACTGTCCGCCACCCTCGTTGCTGCTGCCCGGCCCGCCGTGCGGGAAGCTCTCGGTGAAATCTGTCGCCATCGTTCTCCCTCCACGTGTTGGCCGCGTGCTGCGGCGTTTCCCCGCCAGCGTTCCGCTCACCCGGGTAGCGTGCGGTTACCTCCCTCAGGTCGCAACAAAACAAGCTGTCGAACTCCTGTAGAACTCTTGAATGCCCGCGACGACGTCAGCCTGGATGCGGATCAGCGAGCTCAGCGCCCGCGTCGGCGTCTCACCCGCTCTGCTACGCGCGTGGGAGCAGCGCTATGGCCTGCTGACCCCTCGCCGCGCTGCCGGCGGCGCACGCCTCTACAACGCGATCGACGAAGCGCGCATCCGAATGATGAAGCGCCACCTCGCCCACGGGATCTCCGCCGCGCAAGCCGCCGAACTCGTCCTCGCCGCCCGCATCTCGATCCATGCCGGAACACGAAACGCGATCCCCGCCCGCGAGCTGAAACGCGCCACCCGCGCGATCCGTGACGCGCTTGACCGCTACGACGAAACCGGCGCGCAACTCGCGCTACAAAGCGTTCAAGCCGCGCACACGCCGATCAGCGTGATCCGAGACCTGATCATCCCCTACATGCGCGACACCGGCGAACGCTGGACGCCGGGCACATCAGCACCGCCCAGGAACACTTCGCCTCAAACTTCTTCGTCGCGCGCCTGCTCGCGCTCTCACGCGGCTGGGATCACGGCCTCGGACCGCGGGCGCTGCTCACCTGTGGTCCTGGTGACCAGCACACCATCGCGCTGATCGCCTTCGGGATCGCCCTGCACAACCTCGGCTGGCGGATCACCTACCTCGGCGCCGACACCCCCATCGACATGACCGCCGCCGCCGCCGCCCAACTACAACCCGACCTCATCACCCTCTCGATCTCCATCAACGACCACCCCCCAGAACAGCAGCTGCACAGCTGCTCACCTCGCGGTGGCCGCTCGCGCTCGCCGGCCCCGGCACCACCAAGCGGCACGCCGAGCAATCCAGCGCGCGGCACATCACCGAAGACCCCATCACCGCCTCCCTCACCATCACGACCAGCGCATAACCACGCTTCGTCATCCCAGGATCAGACGTCAAATCCCCGTCCCGGTGACCGGCGGTCGGAGGGGTCGCGGCCGCTTGGGGTACGAAGGCGCAGCGTGCCGGTTCACCGACACCCGGGACGAGGCGCCGCTACACGCGGGGCGGTCGTCGTACTGGAGCGGTTCGATGTGGGTGCGCATCTAGTCCGGCGGCCCTGTGATCAGGGTGGGGCCCCACAAGCTCGACCAGACGGCGAAACCAGTCCTTTGTCTTGATAGTGGCGGGCGATCCCCTCAAACCCCGCGCTTTTGCACCTGCAGATAGATCAGCAGCACGATTACCGAACCGATAATCGAACCGATCCAGCTTGAAGTCTGCACGAACCCGTGGCCGTGATGAAACAACAGCCGGCAGTCGCGGTCCTAAGGACGATCCGCCGCTGGGCCGACCGATGTGACTCGCTTGTGTTCCCATTTCAGGCGGCCTTGTAAACCAGCGTGAGGCGCACCCCGCCCCCGGCCGGCTTGACGCTGCCCGCCCGGGGTGTTTCGTGGCCGACGACCAGCTTCCACTTCCTGTGCCTGGGTGGCTTGTGCTTGGGCTTGTGCGGGGTGGTCACCCGGCCGACGGCACAGCCAGCCGCGCGGATCGCGTGGCGTGCCGCGCCCAGCGGATCGCCGACGACGTTTGGCACGACGCACTTGGACTGTCCGACCAACGCGCGGCCGGCACCGTCGACGGCGACACAGAATGATTGGCTCGCGCAGGAAATCGCGGCGAGCGGGTTCGAGTCGACGCTTGCCAGCTCCCACGAGGAGGCGCCGCCAGTCGGCTCATTCGATGTCGCGATCGCGCCCGACTTGTCCGCCGCGACGCAAAACGCCGGTAGCGTGCACGCCACAGCTGTGACAGGACCCAGAGCCGGACCGACGACGTGCCATGCGCTGAGGCCACCGGCGGGGCTTACCGAGGACGCGAGCTGGCCGCCATCGCTGCCGGCCAGGCAGACCCCTTGGGCGTTGCACGACATGCTCGTCAGTCCGAGCATCACGTTCGGCGCCTGCTGCCATGCCGCGATTTGGCCGGTTGGCTGAGTGGCGGACCAGATGCTCCCTGCCCCCGCCTGAGCCGCGACGCACAATGACGTCGATTGGCACCACAGCGACACCACGGAGTTGTATAGGGGATCAGGCGTGTCCCCAGCAAAGGAGATCGACTGCCAGGGGCTAGCGCCGAACGGATCCACCGAGCTCAGCACGTTTAACTGGTGGTCGGACGCGACGCAGATCGAAAGCGACGGGCACGCAACGCTCAACAGTTCATTGTTGCCGTCGATATTGCGACTGTGCCAAGCGGCTACCCCGCCAGTCGGGTCTTGTGACCAAAGGAAGTTGCCATGGTTATCGACCGCGAAACACAGCGACGCCGATTGACATGAGACCGAGTTGATGAGACTACCAGCGTCGACCGGCGCGCTCTGCCAGTCGAGCACTCCAGATCCGCTGCCCGTCGCCGTCAGGACGTTCCCGACCTCGTCAGCCGCTACACAGAGCGAGGCCGATGGACACGAGATCGAAGTCAGAGGGATCGGCGCACCTTGATCAGGAAGCCGATCGACGAGCATCGGAGACGACCAAGTCAGCGACCCAGAGGCGACAGCGGTGCCGGGTGCGACAACCAGGAATGCAATGCCCAGCATCACCGCCAACATTGCCCTTACTCTGGCTCCGGTAACGGTCGTCAGTAGCACGCGAACCACCCCTTTCGGTCTCTTGACCCCCTATCCCGCTCTCTCAAGCGACAAATCCGCACACTGCTACAACGCGAACCGCCGCGAGAAGTTGCGCCTGAACACAGGCAGATCTATTCGGTCGGGCCTGCCGCTCAGGGCTAACCACGGCAGTCAGGCACCCCTTCGACACTGCTGTTGCCACGAATCAGCAGCGGCGTCCGCGGGGAGAATCGGCGAACGGCTTACTGCTGCTGTGCGTCGGCGACCGGCCGACGAGGCAGACCACCGAGATCGTTGGGAGGCATAACTCACCGGGGGTGGCGCGGACCGGTTCGATCGAGCGTTTGTGTTTCACCAGCTGCCGGAGCTCGCGGGTGATTCGTTTCGCTGCCCTCAAACCCTGGCCTGGACGGCGGCGGTGGTGATGAGCGCGAACCCAGCCGTGTCGAGGACGATTCTGACGGTGTGCAGTCGGTCCCAGCGGCGGCGGAGAGTGCGCCATTGCTCGGGGTCATCCTGGGTTTCGTGCCAGCGAAACACGCGCAGGTTGATCGGCATGTTGCCGATCAGAGTGATCGCGAGCATGATTGAGTAGCTGGCTCCGGCGGCAAGCGCGAGCGCTCGGTCAGGTCCGCGCAGACCCTTGGTCGCGGCGAAGCAGGCGGCGATCGTCGCGGTCTGCAGGAACGGGTCGACGGTGGCGAAGCGGCGGTACACCAGTTTCTCCGCGCGGACTTGCTCACGGTGCTCGAGCTTCCATAGCGTGGGGTGGACGATCCCCCACGAGGTCAGCTCGCTGCCGGTCAAGAGCCCGGACAGCAGCACGGCCAGGCGCGGGCGGAGCTTCATCAGCTCAGGCGCGGGGGCAGTTGAGCCGACTGCTACCGCTTCGCGAAGGTGTCGGTTGTCGGTTGCGCAGGCGAGCAGAAAGCTCGCGAGGTCGGCACGGACAATGTGGCCGACGCGGCCAGGCTGGCCCTCGGCAATGGTGTGCAGCTCACCGCCGGGCATGCCACCGGTGAATCGTGGCGGGCGCACGAGCGACCAGTCCAGCCCGCTGGAGCGCACGACGTCCTCCTGCGCCTGCTTGTCGGGCAGCATCGGCGCGAGTGCGCGCAGAATCACCTGCCGGTAGATGAGTGACGCGTTCGCGCGGCTCGTGCCGGTCCCGAGCAGCGTGACGCACACCAGCCGCCGCACCCCGGCTTGGTCCATCGCGAACACGAGGTTCCGCGTCCCTTCTTGGAGCAGCGTGCTCGCCCGCCGGGGGCTCGGGGTCCCAAGCGCACAGATCACCGCCTCGCGCCCCTCGACGGCTTTGCGGAGCGACGAAGGGTCAAGCACGTCGCCTGCCACGAGTTCGGCCGCTTCCGGCAGCTCGGCGCGGGCGGGGTCGCGGACCAGCGCCGCGGTGTCATGCCCGTCCAGCAGCGCGGCCGCGACGACCTCTCGCCCGAGCGCTCCAGTCGCGCCAACGATCAGGATCCTCACCAGCCACCTCCTCTCATGTCGAGCCGTCAACGATATGCCGATTCGCGTGGTGTGCGGGCGGGCGTGGCCGGGACTCGAATCTCCGACTGTCTCAGCCGGCATGGGCGGCGCCGAGCGGACTCCTGCTCCGGGTCCGCGAGCGGACGAAGCGGAAGCCGTCGGCTCGTAGCTCCCTCGGCGACTGAGCAGCAGCTTTGACAGTTGCGTGCGCGTCCGATCGTCGTACCTGCTCCACGTCTCCGCGACGGGGCCGGGGTGATTAGGGCGGGCCGTGCCGTCGTAGGTCCAGACCTGATGGCGCGAAACGGGATCCTCCACGCGCTTACGACTGTGTTCTCGACGTTGACCGAAGTCTGCAGGGTGCTCCTATAGACCGAAGGCGTCACGAAGCGCCCGACCGGTAGACCAGAACGCGAGCTCATCCCACGGGATCTCGGCCTCAGCGAATGAGCGGACCTCTGTCGCCTCAGGCGTCGTCTGCGGGCGGCCGAGAGCCCGCGCCAAAAAGACGATCAGCACCACCCGGTCCTCCGCGCGTGAGTACACCCCTACCAGCGGTCCCAGCTCAATCGCGATCCCCAGCTCCTCGTTGGTCTCTCTGTGAGCGGCGTCCTCCACCGACTCGCCCAGGTCGACGAAGCCGCCCGGGAACGTCCAGCGGCCCTGGGCGGGATCGAACCCGCGGCGCAAGAGGATCACGCGATCCTCGTCATCCACCGGGATCGCGCAAGCGACGGGCTTGGGGTTGAAGTAGGCGGTGTAGCCGCAGTGCGGACAGGCGATCGAACGCGGGAATGTGATGTCGGCCAGTTGTCCGCATCGCGGACAGAAGCGAGCCTCCGCGAGGGCAGGATTGATCGACGCGTCCATCTCGGATGATGCTACGGGCCAGCGAAGTCCAGTCCACCGCCCAGGGGGCCAGTCAAGCAGCACGGCTTACACTGACTTGGAGGTCGTGCCAGCCGGCACCGGGAGCGTCCACCGGATCTGCTGCTTGAGGTTGGCAGCCGGTAGAAGCAGAAGCCGCGGACTCAGCTTTCTCGTCGCGACGGTCGTCTGCGCCTCGGGAACCATCCGCCCTGCCCCGCGGGAATCCGAGCACGCGTCGGTCCGCGTGCTAGTAGGCCCCCGGTGAACGGCCCGCATGTCGGTCGCTCGACATCGTCTAGCCATAGCTCGCCGAGGGTGATCGGCGGATCGCGATGCCACTCTACTTGCCACCCTTGTTCGCTGAGGCGAACGAATTCCCACCGAGACGACTTAGCTGCCGGGCAGCGGGATGGAAGAAGATTCCCTCCATAAAAAAGGCAACTTTCACATCCCGCGCTGTAGCCTGGCCTGCGTTCCGCACCCCGAGATGAAGCTGTGCTCGTTTCAGTGGAATGAGGCCACGGTCAACGGTCGACTCGACGGCGATTCTGTGAGAAAGACGAGGCGAGGCTTGCCCTCCGGCTTGCCACTAAAGGAAGGCGGCTATGTCTTCGGCCTCGCCGAGGGTCATGCGCTCGGCGAGCGTCTGGAGGGTCGCGCGCGCCGCCCTTTCCGCCTCCTCCCAAGTGGTGCCAGCAGCCTGTTCGATGATCTCGAGGAAAGTTGTTCCCCAGTTCGCACACGCCCTGGGACGCTGCGCGGCAAGCCGAGGGTTGGACCCCCGACGGTAGCTCCCAGGCACGCCCTCGTCCCACTGACTCGTGGCGTAGAGTTGGTCATGGACCACATCCCTCCTCGGTCAAGCCGCTTGCGCGCGAGCGGTCCGCACACCCACGAGGAGTTCACGAACGCGGTGTTCGACGTCGAGGCGGATGGCGTCCTCGTCGACGTCCGTGGGCAGCTCAACGACGACTTCGTCACCATCGATCCGCATCGGCACGGCCGGCGGCGATGAGGCATCGGGGAGCTCGATGACCACGTCGTTCTCGAACAGGGTGATGAGGCGGGGATCGATGTAGCTGCTGCGGGCGACCGCCGGCGTGTTGCCGAGGGCCATGCTCACCTCCCGCACTGCCCGGCTTACTGCCTTCGGGCCCCGCTTGCCGGTCGCGTGCTCACGGGCGAGGGCAACCGCGGCGAGCACCGTGGCCGCCCAGGTGCGGAACTCCTTGGCCGAGTACGGGCCGTCACTCCAGCAGCGCAGAGTGTTGTTCACGTCGGTCGCGTGGATCCGGTGCCAGGAGCCCTGCGACGGATACACGAGGAGCTCATGCGGGGAGCCTCGGCGGCGCCTGAGGTCGGCCAAGACGCGCACGGACTGCGGGTCTCTCACCCTCATCCGTCGCCGCTTTCCCGATTTGGCGATGAAGTCGAAGCGGACGTCCAAACCCTGCAGCGTGACGTTCTCGCGACGGAGCGTCGTCAACCCGACGTGTCCGTTGTCGCGCGCGTAGCGGTCCCAGCCGACACGGAACAAGCCGATGTCGAGCAGCCGAACCGCGAGCGCGAGCGTGCGCTCGCGATCCGCGTGATCCGAAGCCAGCAGTCCGCGCGCGACGGCCCTCACGTCAGGGAGGCGTCGGCGAACTCCAGCATGTCGTCGAACTTCTCCTCGTCGCGTCGTAGCCGCCACAGCGGGTGATAGAGGTACTGGCGGCGGCCCTTGGCATCGAGGCCGGTCGCCTGGAGGTGGGCGTTCGGTGCGGTCGAGATCCAAACGTCGGTCCACGCCGGGGGGATGCGGAGCGCGCCGACGCGCCCGAGCGTCTCGCCGTCGGTTACCGGCACCCCATCCGCGTCGACGATGACGAACTGACCGTCGCGTCGCTCACGGCGGAGCGCGAGCTCCCCGCCGCTGACA
>CAVZTZ010000011.1:0-154203 GCA_963778315.1 uncultured Conexibacteraceae bacterium
GCTGCTCGCTCTCCCTGGCGCGCTCGCGCAGGTCCTGCGCGCGCCTGAGCGCCCGGTTGCGGGCGACGTCCGCGGCGGCCTGACCGCCGCGCTGGAGCAGCTGCTCCACCTCCTCGGCGACGCCGTCGGGCTCGTGCATCATCTCGCCACCTCCTCCTGGGTCGAATGTGTGTGCGGCAGGCGCCTGACACGTCGCGCCTCCATCTCCCGCGCGCCCGCTCGCCAGCCGGGCGCCGAGCAGCTCGTCGGCGAGCCGGTCGCGCACGCGCAGGAAGTCCCGGCCCTGGGTCCCCAGGCCCCAGACGCCCGCCGCGAAGTCCACGATCGACCCGCCTCGGCCACATCCGAAGCACGCCCAGCTGCCGTCCGGGTAGAGCTGCATCGAGGGGGTGCGCTCCTCGTGAAAAACGCAGCGCACCTTCCCCTCGCGGTTCGGTTCCCGGCCCGTCAGCCGTCGCACGTACTCCGCGGCCGGAATCTCCCGCAGCCGCTCATACACCAGCTCATCGCCTCGACGCCTGGCCTGCGCCGGCCTGGCAGCGGCCACGTCCCGGCGCGCGGCGGTCGGCGCAGGCGGGCCCGCCGCGCGCAGCCCGTCGGTCAACTCGGCGAGGTCGTAGACGCGCCGGGGTCGAGGTCGAGCAGCCGCACGGGCCGCGGCGGCGCGTGCTTGTGATTCAGCGAGGTCGGTGGCCTGAGGATCGTGTGCGGCTTGCAGACCACGCCCGCATCGGCGCCGAGCGCGAGCGCCAGCGTCCGGTTGAGCCGCTCGAGCGCCGGAAGGTCGACCGGTTCGCGCAGAAGCCAGTAGGAATGGCGGTGATCACCGCTCCCCGACGCGACCACGAGCGACGGGCGGCAGCGGAATGCGGCGAGTGCCTGAGCGGACTCGGGGGTGTCGCAGTCGACCCACGCGACCGTGGCGAAGCGCGCGATGTCGTCGAGGCGGCCGCGTGGCCGCAGGCGTGGGAGCACACCCACGAACGTGTCGCTGCGCCACGCCAGCGTCCGGATCGTCCGGGCGGCCGCAGGCACGTCCAAGGCCTCGACGAACCGGCGGCCCATGCCCTCCGATATCCGGTAGCGGATCTCGAGCAGCTCGCCGCGGCCGGCCCGGCCGCCGAGCACCTCCAGGTAGCGCTCCAGCTCGTCAGGCATCGGGCGCCTCCTCGAGCTCGATCCGCTGGCTGCCGCCGGCGATCGGCACCAGCCACTCCGTCTGCCGAGGCCCAGGGTCGCGGCCGAGCAGCACGCGCAGCAGCAGGCGCGCCTCATCAGCCGTGTGAGCGGGACTGGCGTACTCGCAGTCACCGCGCCCGGTCAGCGGGACCGAGCGACGCTCGACGACCCTCACCCTGTAAGCCCTCCCGTTGTGAGTGTGAACGCTCATGCGCGAAGCGGTCGCGGGCGCCCGGCAACATCTGTGCCGGGCGCCCTACCGGCCTACTCACCAGTCGACGCCAGCCCCGCCGCCGCTGCTGCCTGCGCCGCCGGCCGCTCGGCCCGCAGGGCGGAGCCCGGCTCAGACGGGGACGGTCTCTCGCCCTCCTTCGCGGTTTCGGTCTCGGCCTGCGCCTCGTGCGCGACCTCCTGCTCGCGCCCGTTCGCGCGCGGCGCGGCCAGGAACTCGACGTTCCCCACGACTGAGTAGCTGGTGCGCCGCTCGTCGTTCTTCTCCCAGCTCTGCTGCTCCAGGCGGCCGTCGACAGCGACCAGCCAGCCCTTGGTCAGTGTCCGCGCCGCCGCCTCGCCCGACGCGCCGAACGTCGAGATGTTGATGAAACCCGTCTCGCGGCCCGGGGCCATGCCGTCGACGGCGAGGCGCAGATGAGCAGACGGAGTTGCTGTTCGCCAGCGCCTCGAGCTCCGGGTCGGCGGTCGACCGCCGGTAAGATGGATCGAATTGCTCACTGCTCCCTCCTCGAGGGTGTGTGTGGAGGCCACCGGCGTGGCGGCCCGGATTCACAGGAACGCGGCGCACAGCCACCCTCCTGTCTGCTTGCGCAGTTGCATGAGGATCGAGAACTGCTCCGCGGTCGCACCGAAGCGCACCGTCGCGGTGGCAGCGAACTCGCCCTGGCTCAAGGCCCATAGGACTGCGCGCAGCCCGCGGTCGCATCGCCGGCAGCCGGAGGCCCGCCAGTGTGTCCTCGCCGGCTCTGACCGCGCTCACGGCGGTCTCCGTCATCCCGGCGGGGAGCACGCCGATGCGCGCCCGATAGGCGGCGTACGCAATCGCGAAGCGGCGGGTCGCCGTTTGCGCCGCCGCCGGGATCGCGGCCGCGCTGATCGGCCGGATCGTTTCGTCGATCGTCAGGTCGGGCGGCTGGAGCTGCTCGACCTGCCAGCCGTGCCGCTCGCGCAGCAGCTGCAGCGTCAGCGCATAGCGCTCCTCGCGGTTGGCGAGCACGACCTGCGCCTGGGCCGAGAACGGGCTCGAAGAGCCGGACACGCCAGCGACCGTGAGCAGGCCGTCGCGGAACGGCTCGGGAATCCGGCCGCCCGAGCGCGCCTGGGCTCGGGCGGTGAGGCTCGCGAACCGCAACCGGCCGATCGGGGCCCCGTCGAGGTAGGCGGCGTAGCTGGAGGCGAACGTCCCCTCGACCTGGCCGAGGATCAGCTGCTCCTGTGGTGTCGCCGCGGGCGCACTCGCCGGGAGCGGCGCCGCCACGGCGGCCGGGGTGTCCGCCCGTGCGTCCGCGCGTCTCCCAGGAACGCTGCGGCAGCGACGGCGATCGCGCACAGCGCCGCGAGCAGCGCACCACCGGCGATCAGCCCCGGGAATCTCACAGGCCTTGTGGGTGTCGAGGGACAAACCCCGCCCGGGTGAGCGAGTCCAGCGAGTTGCTGGTCGACCAGCGCGGACCGGTCGCGCTCGGCGCCGCGGGGGGCTGCGGCGGCGAGTGCAGCCACGGGCCGTTCTCGGTATTCAGCCAGATGCCGGCGACTTCGATGTAGGCGTGGCCTGCGGTTGCCATCCAGGTCACCCATCGCCCCGCCCCCGGGTCGCACCATCGCGGCCAGTGCCCCGGAGGTTTGCGGCACGTCGCCGATCACGGCCGCCTGCCCGCCGCCCCACAGCACGTAGCTGGTCGAGCTCGAGCAGTCATAGCCCGGGCCGCCGTTCTCCTGCGCGCCCCGGGCACGCCTGCGGGTCGGCGGTGCTGCTGGTTCATCGCCGCCACGCAATGCCCGCCGCCCCAGCTGTAGGCGAAGTCGACGATCCGATCGCCGGCGGCGACCATCGCCTGCACCGCGGGCGGGGCATCCGCCGGCGGGCGCGCCAGCCCGTTGGGCATGATCACCGCCGCCCGCCCTGGCGACCGGCGTCACGTCGATCCGGCCCGAGCCCCGGGCAACCCGAACTCGACCGGCGTCGGGCGACGCGGCCGGCGCCTCCGGTCGGGTGGTAGCCGCCGAGAACGGCGCGCGCCGCTACCGGTCGGGGGGCTCGGCTGCTTGCCGCCCCATACCGCGGCGATGTCCTGCGCGAGCAGCTGCAGCCCGGTCGGGCCGCTGTAGCGCAGCGCGTACGCCTGCACCTCGTGCACGTACCAGCCGGCGTGGTTGTAGGCGAAGATCGCTGCCTGCCAGTCGCCGGGCGCGCCGCTCGCGTGCAGGTAGCGGGCGGCGGTGTAGATCGCGTCCTGCGGATCGTCGGGGTCGGCAGGCGCGCGCAGGGGTCGGTGATCGACACCGCGTACTGCGCCAATGTCGCCGGGCTCGAACTGCATCCACCCGACCGCGCCGGCGCTCGAGACCGCCAGGTCGGTCCCGAACTTCGTCTCGACCTCGTTGATCGCCGCCGAGGTACGCGTAGCCGTCCGGTCCCAGGCTGTAGCGGGCAGCGGCCGCGATGTAGTACTGGATCAGCGGCGGCTCCCCGTCCGCGCTCGGCCCCGCCGCGGCACAGCCGCCGCCCGCCTCGCCGCTGATTGCCGCGACGAGCAGCGCCAGCCCGAGTAGCAGCCCGAGTAGCGCGAGAAAGCCAGCGGCGAACGCGATCACCAGAACCCGCATCAGCCACCCTGCCCGCCGTCGAGCTGGGTCGGGTCGGGCGCGTCGGCGGGGATCGCCGTCGTCGGCAACGGCCGCAGCGCCCGGCCGGAGTGCTCGTCGGGCTTGCACCCCCGAAACGGGCCATCGGCGGACAGCAGCACCGCCATGTGCGGATCGGCGTGATCGCGGAGCCAGACCGACATCCCCGTCGCCGGATCGAGGCGCAGGTACTCCCACGAGCGCCACAGCGCATCCAGCCGCACCCACGCCTCTGGATGCCGCCACCACTCCGCACACCACGTCGTCCCCTGCCCCGACACCCCGCGCCGGTACAGCGGCAGCAGGTACTCCGCCACGAACTCCTGAAGCGAGCCGTAGATCGCCTGCGGGCTGTGCTCGCCGCCCGCCGGCGCCGGCCGCTCCTCCTCGCCGTCGAAGTCGGGCGCCGCGTTCATGACGGGCGTGTCGTCGTAGCCGCCGTAGAGGTCCTCGTCGGTCATCGACCCGCGCCCTCTCTCCGGACCGCGTCGTGGACGGGGTCGTGCGCGGTCAGCGACGCGCGCACCCGCGTGGCGTCAGGACCGCCCATCCACGGGGTCGGGACGGCCAGCGTCGGGCGGGTGCCGGAGGCGAGCACGACGATCCGCCCCTGCGGCATCGCCGCGAGATCGGCGACGTCGAGGATCTCGCGCCTGCCGCATCGACCTGTTGCTGGAGCGGCCCTGCCGGTAGGAGCGGGTGTCCGAGCGGCTCAGCGCGTCGTACTCTCCGATCAGCTTCGAGAGTTCCTCGAGGAACTCGACCTCGGTGACCCCGCCGCCGTACACCTTGACCGTGGCCGCGCTCCACAGCTTCCGCATGCCCTCCCGGCCCCACACCTCCACGCCTTGGGACCAGGACTGCAGGATCGTCATCAGCAGGATCCCCCGCGACCCATAGTGGCTGTAGAGGTCGGGCAGCTTGCGCCAGCGGCAGACGTTCGCCGCCTCGTCGAGCACCGCGACCATCGGCACCGGCAGCCGCCCGCCGCGGCACGTCTTCGCGAGCTCCTCGGCCGCCTCGCAGACCGCGAGCGTCAAGCCGGTGACGAGCGGGCCGGCGCCCGCCTTGCCCTCCTTCGAGAGGCTGTAGAGCGTGTCCGTCGAGGCCGCGAACGCGCGCGGATCGAACTCCGGGCGGCGCCCTGGCGACGGCGTGACCCACGCCATCGCGTCACGGTTGGTCATGAACGAGCAGACCTCCCGGGCCGTGCCGAACACGCCGCCGCGCTGCTTCTCGGGCGCGTTGATCTGCGCCTGCAGCGCACCGGCGATCACCCGGTAGCCGTGATCGCGGAGGATCTCGGCCGGCTCCTCGTCGGTCTCCGCGCTCAGCCACAGGTACACCTGCGTCAGCTCGCGCCGCTCGAGCGCCGCGGCGAGCAGCAGCTGCGCGACCAGGTTCTGTCCGGCGGTGTCGAAGAACGCGTCGGTCCGCGCGCCGACCTCGCGGCTGGCCAGCGCGAACACGTCGGCCATCTCGATCGCCTTGACCTCGTCGGTCACGTAGCTGATCGGGTCCCACCACCACGTCGGCTGCTCGCCCGCGATGCCCTGCGGATCGAACACCCACACCTTCCCGCGGTCGGCCCGCACGTCCCGGCTCGCGTCGACCAAGTCGCGCTTGTTCGAGGTGGCGAGCACCGCGCCCGGGGGCGGCGAGGATCGACGGGATCGCCCGCGAGGTGGTCTTGCCCGTCCGCGGCCCCCACACGTCGACCGCGACGTCCTCCCAGCCCATGTACAGCAGCTGGCCGCTCCCGACCGTCCGGCCGATCGGCAGTCCCGGCGCGTCCACCCCGAGTCGCTGCGCGGTCGCGGCGGCGCGCTTGCTGCTCAGCCGGTCGAGATCCTTGCCGCGTGCCATCCAGCGAGCGGCGCGGTCGACGTCCGTCGCTGCCATCGCTGCCGCCGCCATCCCACGACCCCAGCGACGACCAGCAGCAGGGCGGCGAGCCCGCCGGCGATCGACGCTCGGCCCGGCCGGCCACACATACGGCCGCGGGCCAAGTCGAGCAGGAGCACGACCGGGTTGCCCGGCAGCCGCTCGCGCGTGCCGTCGACCAGCAGCGCCAGATGCGCCCCGACCACCACGACGACGCTGGTGAGCACCAGCGCGATCGCGCTCCAAAGCAGCACGACCTCGCCCTCGACGGGCGGGCCGCTCGACCGTGGCGAGGTGCTGCTCATCCGCGCCCCCCTCCCGACCGGCCGATCAGGGGGCCGCGATCGACGTCGAACTCGGCGGCGGCCTCGACGCGGCTGTGCTCGTGCCACAGCTTGTTGGTGTCGTTGAGCGAGAGCTCAGCTCGGAAGGTGACGCGACGTGGATCGGGATCCCGGGGCGGCCCGCCGACCTTGATCAGGAAGTTCCCTCGCCCCGGTGGTGGTCGGCCGGTGCCGGCTTGGTCCCAGTTCGGCGGGTCCTGCCAGCCGGTGAGCGTCTTGCTCCTCGGCGTCAGACATGCGAGACGACCTCGGTCAGCAGCCGCATTTCGCGCTTCGGCAGCCCGCCGCAGATGACCATGCCGGCGCGCTCAACGAACCCGCGGGCCTTCTGCGGTCCTCCGCGGAGGCGAGCGCGAGAGGTCGCTCATCGTGTGCGTGCACATCGCGACGCCCGACACCCCACTGGCGGTTCAGGCGGGTGAGCTCGTCGACGCGGTCGACCATCCCCTGCCCCGCGCGCAGCGGCCGCCACAGCTCGTCCAGCGGGACGAACCAGTGCCGCAGCGGCTCAAGGCCGCCGTCGGCGAGGGCCTTGCGCGATGTTGATCGCCCCGAACCCGATCGACCAGCACACCACCAGCGACGCGCGCCAGCAGCGCGGTCTCGCCGTCGTCGATCGCCGAGACGTCGAACACGCACCTGCGGTCGCGGCGCATCGGCGACCGTCGACTGCCGGCAGAAGATCTCCCCCAGCCGGCCATGCCCGATCAGGCCGCGCAGCGAGACCAGCAGGTTCTCGGTGATGTCCTGATAGCGGATCGCGTCGCCGCGATCCATCGCGACCGGCGCGCAGCTCGCTCCGGGCGCGCTCGATCACGCTTGACCAGATCGCCGCAGCACCGGGACGTCCCGCGTGGCGCTCGTCGAGCACGCGAGTGCCCGGTCGAGGATCATCTCCTCCCGGTCGGTTGGACCGGCTGCCGCGCGCGATCGTGATCAGCGTCGCGACCATGGTGAGCCGCCGCGCGCGCGCGTCGGCGCGAACCTCGCTCGCGGGCCTTGCCCGGTCAACCGGCCGCTGCGCGCGCCGATCGCCTCGCCTGGGATCGAGGACGTTCATGTAGTCGCGGCCGCGTCCGAGCCGGAACACCTGCCCGCCGAGCGCCTCGATCGAGGTCGACGTGGTCGGGCTTGATGTCGCCGAGGAACATCGGCAGCACGCCGTAGCCCGGCGAGCCCGAGCGACATGCGGCGACAGCAGAGCTCGATTTGCCGAGGCCCGGGCTTGCCGAGGATGAAGCAGCTCGGGTTGTGGATCAGGTTCGCGCTCCTGAAACCAGCTGATCGGGTCCGCGCACAGCGTCGCGCCCGAGATCAGATTGCGGCCGAGCGGCACCCCGATCATCGGCGTTCCCGTCCCGGTCGCGAACGGCCACAGCCCGCAGACCTGACAGAGTCGTGCCGCGCCACTCGGCGGTGCCTGCACCAGCACCGACCCGCCACCGCCCGGGCCGCGGTCCAGCCGCGCGCGCCGGCTCCGGGCTCCGGCCACCGGCGTGTCGCGCTGCGGCGCCTGACGCTCACGGGCGCCTCCGGACCTCGTGCGGAACCTTGAGATACTCGCGCGAGCGCCAACCCAAGCGGCAGCCCCGCGGCGAACGCCGAGTCCTGGGACCCGTAGACTCGCGCAACGTCAGCCGGGCGGTCGCGCCGAGGTTCTCGACCGTCGCCTTCGCGACCGCCAGCTGCCCGGTCGTTGCCGTCGACCGTCGCGGTGACGAGCACGCCGAAGTCGATCAGCCCCGCGCCGCGGGCCTCCTCCTGCGCGGTTGAGAGTGCGGCGCGCTGCTCACGCAGCACGTGCTCGCTCGGCCGCGTCGCCGAGTTCACCCGGAAGTCAGCGTTGCGCTTGTCCGCCTCGACGATCCGCGCCGCCGACGCCCGGTCCCAGCACGCGGTAGACGAGCGTCACGCGCTTGCGACCGATCTCCCGGTGCGGCGCCAGCAGCTTCCACAGGATGCTCGAGTGCACCTCACCGCGTGGCGCCGGCGCTCATCATCCACGACACCGATGTCGCCCCGTCGTGGCGGTACACGCCCCACGACGCCTCCGCGGCCGCGGGGCCGACATCGTTCCAGCGCAGCGTCGGCGTAACGCCCTGCGCGTGCGCGTCCTCGATCGTCCGCGCCGCCGCCGGGTCGTAGGCGCCACGGACGATCTCGCAGAGCTCTTGCGCCGCGACCGGCCGCGCGCCGCCCGCACCGGTCCCCTGCAGCCGCTGCGTCAGCCCCGGCAGCCGCGCCGCTAGATCCCGGGCAAACTCCTCGGCGTCGCGCCGGCGGCCGCGGGCGGTGCCCATGAACGTCAGCGCCACCCACACCCGGATCGCCGCGGACCCGACCGGCGCCGAGTCCACCACCTCGCGCAGCACGCTCCGGGCGAGCGCCGGCGCGTTCGGGTCGAGCTTCGCCTCGACCCGCTGCCGCAGCCGCCGGCCCGTGTCTGGCGAGGTCTCCACGGTCACTGCCGCGGCGATCAGCGCCCGGCTCGTCGCCCAGCGAGGCCAGCCACTCGCCCCACCGGGCAACCCACACGTCGATCTGCTCCTGGTCAACGAGCGACGCCCCCTCGGGCTCGGTCGCGAACACCACCCTGAAGTGCCCCATCGTCGGCAGCTCCACCACTGCGAACGGGCGGCCCCACGAGTCCTGCGCCTCCGTCAGGCGCGACTGCGCCAGCAGGCCCGGCAGCTGACACGTCCCCCACGGCGTCCGGCCCAACGGCCCGGAGCGGTACAGGTGGCTCCCGCCTGAACGCGCCGCCACCAACCCATCCGCACGCCCACGAGCTCGATGCCCGTCCTGCCGTGCCGGTCGCGGACCATCAACGACGTCAGCCCCAGCGCGAGCAGGACGAGCTCGGCGATCGCCGGCACCAGTCCCACCGTCGCGACCGTAATGATCACGACGATGATCCCCGCCATCAGCACGGCCGTACCGAGCAGCCCGAGGTTCCACAGCCCTGCGCTGCGCGGCAGGCGCCAGTTGCCGTAGGTCCGCTCGCGTGGCTGCTCGGCCATCACGACATCCCCTCGCTCGGCGACTCAGCCGCCCCCGACGGCTCTACGGCTGAGGAGGCGCCCGACGCACCCGCGCTCGCAGTCCCCGCCGCGCCGCCGACGACGCCTCCGACCCGGCCCGCACTATGCGCTGCCGATCCCGCACCCGCCGGTCCGGCCGGCCCGCGCTCGCCGTCGTGCCCCGGGACCCCGGCGTCTCCCTGCGGCCCTCGCCCAGCCTCCGCCGCGCTGCCGTGGCCGTTCGCCGCGCTGGACGCGGCGCTCGCCCCGGCGCTGCCGGTGGCCGCCGCCGCGCCTGCGACCGCACCCGCCCGCGCCCACGGCCGCGGTGACGCCACCAACGCCCGCCGAGGATCCGTTCTGGCCGCCACCTGATGCGCCTCGACCCGCCAGCGCCGAGGAGCATCGGCCGCCACTCGCCGCACCGGCCGAGCCCTGCGCCCCCGAGCCTCGGGCCCGCCCCAGGCCACCCGGGTTGCGAGCCGCCGCCGACACCGCGCAGCGCGCCCGACGGCCCCGCGAGCATCGCCGCCGCCCCCGCTGCGCCGCCCGCCGCCGCCCCGAGCACCGCCCCGGCGCCGCCAGCCGCGGTCGCGCCCACCATCGGCGCGGCGACGAACTCATCAGCGCCGGCAGCGCCAGGATCGCGAGCACCATCAGCATCAGGCCGGTGATCACGTTCGTCACGGCCCCCGCCCAGCGACCCGTTACCCGCCAGGCTGAACGCCGTCGCATACACGATCGCGGCCGCTGGCTTGTAGAGGATGAAAGCGACCAGCCAGCCGCAGCTCTTGCGGAACCAATGCCGGCCCGCCTGCGTCGATGTGAACGCCGCCGTCGTCGGCAGCACCCCCGCCAGGATCACCAGCATCCCGCCGCGCACGATCATCAGCACCATCTGGATCAGCGACGCGACGATCATCAACAGCCCGAAGACGCACACGAGGATCACCCCGTATAGGCCGCCGCCGGCGATCACCGTCAGCGTCGTCAGCTTCCCGACCTCAGTCCCGAAGTTCCCACCCGTCGACGCGCTCACGATCCACGTCGCGAACTGATCCGCGGCCGTGATCGCCAACGCGATCACCGTCAGCCCAGCGCCAGCGGTCGCGACGAACACCGCCAAGCCACGCAGCACCTCGCGCCCCGCGTCAGCGCGCTGCTCCCACGCCATCCGGCCACACCCGACAAGCACCCCGACAACGGCCGCGCCGGTCATGTACCACCACAGATGCCCCTGGATCAGCGCGACCGGAGCGGTCGGCGTCTGGCTCGCCGACCCGGTCGCCAGCTGCGGCGTCGGCGTGCTCATCCAGAACGTCGCCATCGACTTCACCATCAACGCCGCCGCGCCGCCGACCGCATGCCCGATCGCGTCGAAGATCGGATTCACGATCGCCGACCCGACACCACCGACGATCCCGCCCAGCAGCCCGCCAAGCGTGCCCAAGATCCCGCCAAGCACGAGCATCACCCGGCGCTCCACGGAACGAACCCCGCCATGCTCGTCAGCGCCGTCGCGGCGAAGTTCTGACCGCCCGGGGGAACCACGAACCGCCAGTCATCCCCGACCCACCGCATCACCAGCGGCACAGCTCCCTGTGTGCCGCTCGGCCCCTGGATCGCCAGGCTGAGGTCCGCCTCCTGCGGCGAATATCCCTGGAACGCGAACCCGATCAGCGTCGATGCGCCGCCGGCGATCTGCTCGAGGTCACGGTTGTCCCCTTCGCGGCCTGCCGGACAGCCACGTCACGGGCGTGACCGGGCACCGCCAATGCGGCGATCACGGTCGATTGCGGCTGCGCCGAGAACGCCGCGATCACGTTCTCCGCCGCATACAAGGCACCCAGCGGCGAGTGCGCGTAGCACTCCCAGAACCCATCCACACGCCGCTCGGGCCCGACCGTCGACGGTGCGCTCGGCTCCGCCATGTCCCCTACCAGCAGCCAGCGCGTCCCTACCGGGGTGCCCGTCGGAACCGCCTGACCGCCCGAGGGCAGCGACGGGCACGCCGCGCTGCGCGAACCCACCGGTGCCGAGGCCACTGGCGCAGCAGACGGCGGGACCGCCGCGCTCCGCGCATGGGCCCGTGGCGCGACGCGGCCGCCACCGAGGAGATGGGCGCTCGCGACTATCAGCCCTGCGAGCGCGATCACGCCGACGAATCCCGCCGCGGCGACGAACCCGCGCTGACGGAACGGCGACTGCTGGATGTCGACGCCGTTGAGCATCACGCGAGGGCGCCGACGAGCGCCGACGCCGACCCTGCCACGACACAGGACGCCAGCACCCAGCCAAGCCGGCTCGCGTGCTCACCGGCCCCGGCGCCGCGTTGATGCGCCACCGCCATCTGCGCCGCGGCCATGAGCACCCCGACCACGCACAGCGCGAACACCGCCCAGGCGACGTAGCCCACCAGCGTGGTCAGTTGAGCGGACCCAGGCGGCGCAACGCCCTGACCGGGGTTGAGGATCGAGGAGCCGGCCGAGGCGCCCGACACACCGCCGGCGAACGCTGACTCGGGCCTCGTAGCGAGAACCAACGCCGTAGCTGCGGCGAGTCTTGCCACGACCCGCAGCGGTCTATTGCCTCGCACCGCCGTCACATTTCGCGCTAGTCGAAACGGCGACCGCCGCTCGACCGTCACCACGTTGTCACTGAACATCCATTCGTTCCTTTCCACGCTCGATTGCCACCAGATCTGCAAGCAGTCGCCCCGCCTCCCTCGGCGAATTCGCCTGCGAGGGGACCTCCCCGAGGCGCCAACGCTCAACCCACGGCAACGACCAAACCTGCGGGGCGCCGCCGCTGACCACCGCCTGCAGGTCGCGCAGCGCGCGCGGGAGACGCCCCGGGGCATCGGCGATCCACACCAGGCCAAGCACGGACACGGCCAGGCGGTCCTCGTGCAGTTGACGCATCGCGCCCTGTGCAGCGACAAGCCCGCGCGCGCTGGTGCGCGCGACCAACACAACACGCGGTTGACCTAAGCCGGGCGCAGCCACCGGCCATCTGTGGCCGGCGGCCCGTGATCCAGCGAACGCGGCCGCAAGAGTGTCCTCGCCAGCACCACCGTGCACCCCCATCCACCAGACCGCCACGTGAGCGTCTCGCGCCGTGGTTTCCACCAAGGGGAGACGCGGCTCGCCGACATCCTGGGTCGCCCCAGCCACGCCAAAGCGCTCGCGGACACGCGCACGAACGCTGCGTGGGTCGATCGGGCGGGCCTGACCGGTGATGAAAGGTCGCATCAGCGACTGACGACGATTGAACGCAACAAACACATAGCAACATAGGGTATCCTATATCATATGCGGACGACTGACCACGTGGATGCGGCCCCTCCCCTCAGACGCGAGCCGTGTTCCCCACCCCCGTCGGTGACCGGCCCGTGAGCGACGAGTTCGGCCAGACGCTGCTTCGAGAGCTCATACGAGCGCTTCCGGCGGCGCTCGACGACGACGCACTCGAGCAGCTCGCGACACGGCTCGGACCGCATCTGCGCGGTGGCCCGCCCGACGGCACAAGCCTCCTCAACACGAGCGAAGCGGCCAGCCGCGCGCACGTCCACGTCGAAACCGTGCGACGGGCGATCCGCGCCGGCGAGCTCGAGGTCGCTGCCCGCATCGGCCGATCGCCTCGTCTTAGCGCAGACGCGGTGGACCGCTGGCTCGCCAGCACCACCCAGTCAGTGGAGCGTCGAGACGAGCGAGGCCACGACGCTCGCGGCCCTCGGAATTGCGCGAGTATTCGCTGACCGCCGCGTTCAAAGCGACGACCTGACTTCCGAACACGATGGAGATCGAGAAGCGAACCCTGAAGGACGGCTCCGTGCGTTGGCGTGTGCGATGGCGCCAGGGCGATCGCCGTCGCGTGCGCACCTTCGATCGAAAAGGTGACGCGCAAAACTTCGGAGCCGAGCTAGCCGGCGGCAACAGCTTGGAACGCTCGATGCGCTCGACTCCGGCCGGCTGACGCTGGCGGAATATGTAGCGGGAACGTGGGCGAGCGCGTATCGAACGCACCTGGCCCCGACGACGCGGATCCGCTACGGACATCTCTACGACAAGCACGTCCTCCCCGTACTCGGCCCCCTTCGGCTCAACGAGATCACCCCGGAGGTGATCGGGCGCTGGCAGGCTGACCGTTTGACAGCCGGCGGGGGACCCGTTGCGGTGAGAGACGCGTTCACGCTTCTCGGATCGATCCTTCAGCGCGCCCTCGAGAGCGGCCACATCCAGACGAACCCGGCGCGTGCGGTCCGAAAGGCCCCGATGCCGCGCCGAAAAGAGGTCCGGCCGCTCGCACCAGTGATCATCGAGCGGATGAGGGAAGGCTCGAGCCCGCGCGACGCAGCCCTCCTGAGCGTGCTCGGATACTCGGGGCTCCGGCCTGGCGAAGCGCTCGCGCTCGAATGGGGCGACATTCGCGAACGAACCATCCTCGTCGAACGTGCGCTCTCACTCGGGGAGGCGAAGGACACCAAGAACCTCGCCCACCGGACGGTTCGCCTGCTTGTCGCGGACCGCTCGCGACCGATCTGCGGGAATGGCGCCTACGTGCGTGGCCGTCCGTCCGCTCACAGCCTTGTCTTCCCGTCCCAACAAGGCGGACCGTGGACACTCGCCGCATACCAGTCCTGGCGGCGCAAGGCATTCCGGCGCGCGCTGGGCGCCGCCGGCCTCGCGACCGGCCGCCCGTACGATTTGCGCCACTCCTTTGCTTCGCTTCTCCTACACGAAGGTCGCTCCGTCATCTACGTCGCCCGCCAGCTCGGACACGACGCTCGTTTGACTCTGAGCACATACGGTCACGTCATCGACGAGCTCGATGGCGCACCACAGATCGATGCGGAAGCCGCGATCGTTGTGGCTCGAGAGGAACTCGCCGCGTCGCCGCCAGCCACGACGATGCGCCCATGAAGTGCGTCGGCGCAACCCGCCGTCGGTTGACCGCTTCCGTCCGCGGATCGCCGTAGCGTCAAGTCCCTATGTGTCTGCCAGCTGCCGAGCGGCGAACCGCGCGAGGGGGCATGGGGGGGCCACCAGCTTGACGTCTGCACAGGTACCACGTCGGCGAGCCACCGCCCAAGCCACACGGTTTGCAGGGCTTTTCACGACTGGCGACAACCCGGCACAACACTGGTACAACCCTGATAAGGAAGAGGTCCCAGGTTCGAATCCTGGATCGCCCATTCAGCGAGTCGATCTTCTGCTCTGCGGAGCTTCGATTTCGCAGCCTGCATCGGATCGTCCCCGGGCGCGAGGCGGCCGTGACCAGTAAGGGCCGGCAGAGTGGATCCCCGCCGGCCCCACAGTTGGTGCCTGTCTGAGGAGTGATCAGGTCGCTGCGAGGATCCGCGCCTTCTGCGCGTCGAACTCCTCGTTCGTCAGCAGCCCACGGTCGCGCAGCGCCGCGAGCTGGGTCAGCTGCGCCGCTGGGTCGGCAGCGGTTGCCGGAGCACCCACCATCTGACCGTTGACGAGCATCGTCGCGGCGCCCTTCTGGGCGATCGCGTCGATCAGCTTCTGGCTCGGAGCATCCTTGGCGAGCATCAGCTTGCGGGGCATGCCGGTCGATGCGCCGACCGCACTGCTGATTGCCGCCATCTGCTGCTCGGCGGCCTTCATGTACTTCGTCTTGCCGCCCTCGATCGGGATGTAGATGATCAGGATCTGGCGGTCGTCCGGAACGCCGCTGGTGGCGGCGATCACGGCGCCGCCGACGGATGAGGTCTTCGCCACGAACCCTTCGCGGTCCCACTGCTGGAGCACCTTGCCGGCGGCGAGCTCTCCGCCCTTGTGGTTGTCCTCGATCGCATAGATCTTCGTCTTGCTGGCGGCGAGCAGGAAGCTGTTCGGCAGCCCGCCATCGCGCAGGTTGTCCATATCCGCGCCCATGCGCGGCATCACGACCTTGTTCATCGCACGCATGCCCTTGAGCATCCCGCGGCTGACGCCACCCACCCCGGCGGCGGCCATCGTCTGATCCTGGGTGATCAGCTCAACCCGTGTCGCAGCCTCGATGAGCTCACCGGTTGCTGTCGAAGCAACGGATACCGCCTGCGCGTTGAGGCGCAGGTCGTCAGCGGACAACGTATTCATCATGCCTCCTGTTGGTCCCGGTCCCCGACCATTCGGTGACCGCCGAGGCAACTCTGGCCCCGCAAGACAGCACTCAATCGGGCGCCACCAAAAGCGGCCCAAAAGGGCACCAAAGCCACCCGACGCCATCGACCGACGACGGCACAGGCAAGCGACGAACCGTCAACGCATCCGGGCTGGGTCAATCACCCCATTCCGGCGCTACCATCGGATCGTGGAGACTGTCACGCCTGAACCGCGCCGGCTCACTGCCAAGGGCCAGGCGACGCGCGAGCGCATTGTCAACGCCGCCGCGGAACTGATCTTCACGCACGGCGTGGCCGGGACCTCGATCGAGGAGATCCGTCGTGCAGCCGCGGTCAGCGGGTCGCAGATGACCCATTACTTCGCGGACAAGCACGCCCTGGTTCGCGCGGTGATCGCCCATCAGGCCGCTTCGATCCTGGCGTTTCATGACGATCCGCAGCTCGGTCAGTTCGACAGCTTCGCGGCGCTACGACGGTGGGCTGATCTCGCGATCGAACGCCAGCGACGACAGAACTGCGTCGGCGGCTGCCGGTTCGGGTCGCTCGCCGGCGAACTCGCTGAGACCGACCAGGATCTCCGCGGCGAGCTGGCCAAGGGATTCGATCGCTGGGAGGCACTGCTCGCCGGCGGCATCAGGCTGATGCGTGACCGCGGTGAACTGCGGCCCGATGCCGACCCCGGTCAACTCGCGCTGTCGTTGCTGGCGGCGCACCAGGGAGGCTTGCTGTTGACGCAGGTCAAACGCGACCCCGCACCGCTCGAGGCCGCCCTCGCAGGCGCCCTCGACCATGTCCGCTCATTTGCAATCACGACACCCAAGGAGCACTCCAGATGACCGAGAAGCTCGTCCTCGAACCGACCGCCGATCATCCGATCACGGTGACGCCGAACCCCAACCGTGTCGTCGTGACGGTCGCCGGAAAGACGGTCGCCGACAGCCGCAACGCGCTCACGCTGCAAGAGGCCTCCTACCCGGCCGTGCAATACATCCCACTCGCTGACGTCGACGAGAGCCTCTTGGAGCGAACCGACCACGAGAGCTACTGCCCCTTCAAGGGCGACGCCAGCTACTTCAGCATTCCGGCCGCCGGCTCGGCGGGGGAGAACGCAGTGTGGCAGTACCAGCACCCGTACCCCTCAGTGGCTCCGATTCAGGACCGCGTCGCGTTCTACGCCGACCGTGTCCAGGTGACAGTCCAAGCGTGATGCGAGACTCGCCGAGTCGCAGTACAGCGTAGGCACCGAGGCCCCCGAGCGACGGAACCCAGAACGCGATCGCGTGGTAGATGAGGACGGCCGCGCCGGCCTGTGAGGCTCCGAGCCCGTAGAGCACCAGCGTGCCTGTGAGGCCGCCCTCGAGCACCCCGATCCCGCCCGGGACCGGGATCGCGGTTGCCAGGTAGCCCAGCATGTAGGCGACCGTGACAGCGGCGATCGGTGCGGGTGCGCCGAGCCCGCGCAGCACGCAGACCAGTACCGCGATGTCGAAGCCGAGGTAGCCGAATGCGCCCAGCAGGCGCCATTGCGGGTGTAGACCGGCACGCCAGGCGTCACCGACCCCGTCGACCAGCGCCGCGGCCAACCCGTTGCGGCGGACCGCCGGGAACGCTCTCATCAGCCAGGGCACGGCCGCGATCGCAGCGGCCAACGGCACCACAATCGCTAGTGGCACAAGTGACAGTGCCAGGCTGACGTGGCCCCCGACCGAGGCCAGCAACAGCCCACACCCAGCGATCACGGCGACCGCGTTGACCGCGCTGGTCAGCCAGAACACGCCACCGGAGCGGACGATGATCCGGGCGGTGCTCATGCCGGCCCGGCGCAGCAGCACACCGCCAAGCACGTAACTCGTCACACCACCACCAGGAAGCAGCGCGCCGGAACCCATCTCGACCCACGCGACGCGACGCGCGAGCGGCCGCGGCACCTCGTCGAAGAACGCTCCGAACACGAGGACGAACGAGAGACACGAGAGCAGCTCGAACGCGAGCCCTGCGGCGATCCAACCGACACTGATGCCGCTCAGGTCACGGCGGACGCCGCCAAGCGACGGAACCGCCAGCACGAGCGCGAGGAGCGCCGCCGACAGCACGACAACCACCACGAGACGCCGCAGAACGGTGCGGCCAACCGGCGCCCGAGCGCCACCGTCCGGCGGCTGCTCACGATCGGAGCCGATGTCCTGCTCGGGGGTGATCGGGTCGGTGACAGACATCGCGCGCCTCGTCCGCGGGGAAGCCCTGACGATTCGTAAGTCTATCTCAAGACTGGGCGGCACCTCCCAATCCAATCGGCTTGCGCCAATCCAACTGGCGCCAAGCCGTTGTCCAGCGGGACCTTGCTTCTCGTCTGAGCGTGGCGTTAGGCTCGCGCCGATGTCAGACATCGCAAGCGGCCAGACCGGGACGGGCGGCCTCAAGCAGGAACTCAAGCTCGTCGACGCCGCGGCCTTCTCGGCAGGCCTGATCGGGCCGGTCGGGGCGATGGCATTGCTCGGCGTCGGTGCTGTTCCGATCCTCGGTCGCGCCGTCACCTGGGCGTTCATCTTCGCCCTGATCGGCGTATCGCTGGTCGCGTACTCCTTCATCAAGCTCTCCCAGCACGTCTCCCACACCGGCTCCGTGTACGGGCTCGTCGGCGTCACGCTCGGCCCCCAGGCGGGTTTCTTCGCCGGCTGGGCGCTGCTCGGCGCCTACACCGGGATCGCGCTCGGCTCGGGCATTGAGATCGCGCTGTTCTTCGCTCAGTTCCTGGGGAACATCGGCGTGACGCACACGACCGAGTGGATCGTGATCTCGCTCGTCGCTCTCGGGATCATCGGCGCGCTCGCGTTCACCGAGATCAAGGTCATCACCCGGACGCTGCTGTTCTCCGAGCTGACCGGTGTCGTACTCGTGACGATCCTCAGCCTCGTGATCATCATCACCCTGCTCGCCGGGCACGGTACTCATCACCGCGGTTGGAGCTGGCAGTTCCTGGAGTTCCCGAAGGGCACGGGCTTCAGCACGATCTCGAAGGCCGCCCTCTACGGCTTCCTCGCGTTCGCCGGGTTCGAGGGCGCCGCGGCGCTCGGTGAGGAGACGACGAACCCGAAGCGAGAGATTCCGCGCGCGATCAGAATCGCGCTGACCGTTGTCGGCGTGTTCTACGTGCTGACGATCATCGCTCAGTCGATCGGCTACGGCCCCGGCAAGTCGGGTGTTGCTGCGTTCGCCGCGGGCACACCGTACGGCGACCTTGCCCAGACCTATGTCGGCGCCTGGCTGCGCGACATCCTCAACCTAGCGGCCACCGTCAGCCTGTTCGCGATCTGCCTCGGCTGCAGCGCTGGGGCCGCCCGGATCCTGTTCGCGCTGTCCCGTGACGCGACCGGTAAGAAGACCGGCCTCGCGACGGTCTCGAAGCAGGGAGCGCCGATCGTCGCACTCGGCGTGATCCTGTTGATCGTGCTCGGCGGCATGGTCGGGCAGCGGCTCGCCGGCGTCAACGTCGAGAACGCCACTTTCTACTCGCTGCAGCTGGGGACGCTGTGCATCCTCGTCGCCTACCTGATGGCGACGCTCGGCTCGATCAAGTTCCTGTTCTTCGACGGTCGGGTGAAGACGCCCAGCTGGCAGATCGTGATTCCCGCGCTGGGAGTGGCGTTCGTCGGCTACACGCTCTACAAGAACATCGCCGGGCAGTCGTTCCCGTACAACCGGTTCCCGATCGTCGTCGGCATCTACCTGCTGATCGGCCTGCTCACGGTCGTGTTCACCCCGGGTCTCGCCCAGCGGGTCCGGACCGGCCTGCTCGGCAAGGCCGGGCTCGGCGACGGAGCCCCTGGCCCGGCCCCTGGCTCGGCGCCGTAGTTTCGAGCCCCGTGACGAAGATCGTTTGCTGGCAGCTGGCCCCGGTCTTCGGCGACCTGGCGGCCAACGCCGAGCAGACCACGGAGGCGATCGCCGCCGCCGCCGCGGTTGGCGCCGACGTGATCGTCCTGCCCGAGCTTGTCACCAGTGGCTACATGTTCACCTCAGCGGCGGAGCTCGCAGCGGTCGCGATCGCACCATCTGATCCGCTGTTCGAACGTTGGCCCGTGCCGCGCCCAACGCGACGATCGTCGCGGGGTTCCCGGAGCGCACCGACGACTCACAGACGATCTACAACTCCGCCGCCGTGATCCACTCCGGCGGGCTGCAGGCCACATATCGCAAGAGCCATCTGTGGGACCAGGAGAAGCTGTGGTTCACGCCGGGCCAGGACGCGCCCCGGGTCCTCGACACCCCCCACGGACGGATTGGCGTGCTCATCTGTTACGACCTCGAGTTCCCGGAGCTGACGCGTACGCTGGCCCTGGCGGGCGCGGAGCTGATCACGGTCCCGACCAACTGGCCGGTCGGACCCCACCCACCCGGTGAGCGCCCCGCGGAGGTGATCGTTGCGATGGCTGCGGCGCACGGCAACCGCGTGTTCATCGCATGTTGCGATCGGGCCGGAACGGAGCGCGGTCAGGAGTGGCACCAGGGGACCTCGATCATCGATTCCGACGGCTGGGTGGTCAGTGCGCAGCCCGGCATCGGCCCGGCGGCCGCTGAGGTCGACCTCGCGCTCGCGCGCGAGAAGACCTACACGGGTCTGGCGGACGCGTTCGCCGATCGCCGCCCCGAGCTGTACGGCGCGGTCACCGACCTGCGCGCGGATTGACGATCTCGACGCGAACTCCGTCACACAACGCTCACACGAGACTGGACTCTGGGGTCCGAATCGCTACGGTGTGGGCATGACCGCGACCGGCATCGAGATTGACCCCGCCGCCGAGGCCCCCTCCGGCGGCGGTCCCGAGACGCACATCGATAAGGCGCTGCTGACGGTCGCCGCGGTGGTCGTGCTCGGGACGATCATGTCGATCCTGGACACCACCGTGGTCAACGTCGCGATCAACACGCTCGCGACCCGCTTTCACACGACGCTGACGACGATCCAGTGGGTGGCGACGGGGTACACGCTCGCGCTCGCGACCGTGATCCCGCTCAGCGGCTGGATCGCCGACCGGTTTGGCACCAAGCGCCTCTACATGATCTCGATCGGGTTGTTCGTGATCGGCTCAGCGCTCTCTGGGATTTCCACCTCCGCCACCGAGATCATCTTCTTCCGCGTGCTGCAGGGCCTCGGCGGCGGCATGATCATGCCTGCCGGCATGACGATCCTGACCCGGGCCGCGGGCCAGGCTCGGATCGGCCGCGTGATGGCGATCATCGGTGTGCCGATGATGATCGGCCCGATTCTCGGTCCGGTCCTCGGCGGCTGGCTGGTCTCCGACGTCGGCTGGCGCTGGATCTTCTTCATCAACGCACCGATCGGACTGATCGCGCTGATCAGCGCGTACCGGATCCTGCCGCGTGATGTCGGCGCCGCCGAGGAGAAGCTCGACCTCGTCGACCTGCTGCTCGTTTCGCCGGGCCTGGCACTGCTCATCTTCGGCCTCGCGAAGTCGAACCCCGGCGGCTTTGGCCAGGGCAAGGTGCTGATCCCGATGATCGTCGGGATCGCGCTGCTGGCGACCTTCGTGTGGCACGCGCTGCGCGCCAAGAGCCCGCTGATCGACCTGCGCCTGTTCAAGGACCGCACGTTCGCGACCTCCTCGATCACGCTCGTCCTGGTCGTGATCTCCGTGTTCGGCTCGTTCCTCCTGCTGCCGCTCTACCTGCAGGCCGTTCGGGGTGAATCTGCGCTCGACAGCGGCCTGCTGCTGATCCCACAGGGGCTGGGTTCGATGATCGCAATGCCGATCGCAGGCACTCTGTCCGACAGGATCGGTCCCGGCCGGATCGTGCCGTTTGGCCTGCTGCCGATCGTCGCCACCGTGCTCTGGCTGACGCAGATCGGCCCGCACACCTCCTACGTGGCGCTGAGCATCGACCTGTTCATCTTCGGCGTCGGCATGGGCTTCACGATGATGCCGGTGTTCACCGGCGCGATGCAGTCGATCACGGGTGCGGCCGTCGCGCGGGCCTCGACCGCGCTGAACATCCTGCAGCAGGCGGGCGCCTCGATCGGAACGGCCGTCCTGACCGTGCTGCTGGCCTCAGCGCTGACGGCGAAACTCGGCTCCGGTCACGGCACGATCGGCTCGGCCGCACACATCTCCGCCGCCGCACGGGCCAGGATCGCACCGCCGATGGCGGCTGCGTTCGGCCAGACCTTCTGGTGGGCGACAGGCCTGCTGGTCGTGGCATTCATCGCCGCGCTGTTCCTGCCGAGAACCAAGCCGGAGAATCCCGACGGCGCATCGCCGGCGGTGATCCCGCTCTAGATGCACTGATGGACGAGGCAGTCGCCGAGCGCGTGGGCGCCTTCATGGCGTCGCTGGAGGCGCCCGTCAACGAGGC
This sequence comes from uncultured Conexibacteraceae bacterium, assembly GCA_963778315.1. Taxonomy (GTDB): domain Bacteria; phylum Actinomycetota; class Thermoleophilia; order Solirubrobacterales; family Solirubrobacteraceae; genus Palsa-465. Next base: position 21,789 of record CAVZTZ010000011.1, read on the forward strand.
CGCCCCGGGCCAGTGGGGGATCACGCTCGATGCGGCCGGCTACGTCCTCGATGTCGGCGTCGTGATCCGTGGACCACTGCTGCGCGCCCAGGCTGCGGTGCTGCCGGCGGGGGTCATCGACCCGAACCAGCTTCTGTATTGGAACCGTCAGGCACCGCTGGTCTGCTTCGGCCAGAACCTTGCGGGCGAGGTATTCGTCTCCGGCGAGCTGCCGGTCGAGGCGCTCTCGACGGAGACACTCGACCGCTTCCTGGGCCTGCTGCTGGCGAGCGCGACGCGTGCCCGCGAGTTCGCGATCGCCAACCCCTGAGCCGTCTGTTGCGGCCGGCCCCGTTGGGCCGGCCCTACTCCGCGCGGCTCAAAGCCCTGACCGCATGAACGCCACTTCGGCCATCAGGTCCACGGATACGCTGACGTCATGCTGCCGGTAACAGCAGTCCCGCCGGCCGGCGGCCAGGACGCCGCAGTGCTGCGCCGACTCGTGCTGCTGGTCGGCGCGACGGTTCTGATCGACACCGCGTTCTACGCGGTGATCGCGCCGCTGCTGCCAAGCCTCAGCGACCACCTGCATCTCTCAAAACTGGGCGCCGGCATCCTCACGGCCGCATACCCCGCGGGCATGCTCGTCGCCTCGATCCCGGGGGGCATCCTCGCCGTGCGGATCGGGCCGCGGAACACGATCTTCGCCGGACTGTTGCTGCTCGGGCTGTCGACCGTGGGCTTCGGGCTACTCGACACTGCGACCGGGCTTGACCTGGCGCGATTCCTCGAAGGAATCGCAGGGGCATGTTCCTGGGCGGGTGGCCTTGCCTGGCTCGTGGCGGCTGCCCCGGTGGAGCGGCGAGGGGCGACGATCGGCCAGGCGGTGGCGGCCGCGGTCGGCGGAGCGATGGCGGGGCCAGCATTGGGAGCACTCGCGAGTGCGATCGGCCGCGGGCCGCTGTTTGTCGGCCTCGCGGGACTGGCGCTGGCGCTCGCGCTTGTGATGGGAACCGTTCCAGAGCACCGGCCGGCGGTCGGGGAAGCCGATCCGACGATCCGCGGGTTGACACCGCTGCTTCGCCATCCGGACGGGAGCGCGGCGATGTGGCTGATGACATTGCCGGCAATCTGTGCCGGGCTGCTGACCGTGCTTGGTTCGCTGCGGCTGCACTCGCTCGGCGTGTCGGCTGCGCAGATCGGCGCTGTGTTCCTCGTTGCCGCCGGACTGTCGACGGCGCTTTCTCCCGTGTTCGGGACGCTGTCTGATCGCTACGGACGCATGGCCCCGATGCGCGGCGGCCTCGTCGCGGCAGCCGCAGCGCTCGCTTGCTTCACGCTGCCGCACGTGTCGCTGCTGCAGGCAGCGATCGTGGTCGTCGTCGACGGTGCGCTCGCGACGTTCTGGGCCCCGTCGATGGCGCTGTTCTCAGATGTGGCGGACGCGCACGGTGTCGAGCAGGGGATGGCTGCCGCGATGATGAATCTCGTCTGGGCGCTGGGTCAGATCATTGGATCGGCGGGGAGTGGTGCGCTGGCCAAGCTCGCCGGGGACACGGCGCCGGCGGCGGGCACGGCGGGACTTTGCGCCCTGACGCTGGTGGTGATGCTCGTGCTCAGCCTGCGAGGCCGTGTGTATAGGCGTAGTGGACGGCTTGTGCCCGATCCCGCGCGCCGATCTTCGAGAACACGTGATTGACGTGCGTCTTGACCGTCGCCGCGCTGACGACCAGCGTCGCGGCGATCTCCGAGTTGGAGAGTCCGCGCGCGATCAGGCCGAGCACCTCGGCCTCCCGCGGGGTGAGGTCGTCTGGCAACTCCTGCGGTGGTTGGGCCGGCCCAGCGGGGCCGGCCGCGAAGGGCGCTCCGGTCACGTGGCCAGCTCCTGCGGCCGCGGCGAGCAGCCGGGCCTGGACCGCGGGGTCGAGCAGCGCCTGGCCGGCGGCCGCGGCCTGGATCGCACGCACGATCTCCGCGAGGCCGGCGTCCTTGGTCAGGTAACCGCGAGCGCCCGCCCGTAGCGCTCCCATGATCGAGGCGTCGTCGGCATGGGTCGTCAAAACGACGATCTCGATCGCGGGCAACTCGGCGCGGATCCGGCGCGTCGCCTCGACGCCGTCGACGTTCGGCATCCGCAGATCCATCAATACGACGTCCGGACGCAAGCTCGCGCAGAGCGTGACCGCCTCCTCGCCGTCGCGGGCGGCTCCCACGGCATCAATGCCCTCCGCGGTCCCGAGCAGCGTCATCAGACCTTCGCGGACCAGCCCCTGGTCGTCGGCGACCAGCACCTTGATCATGCGACCCCCAATGGCAGCTGCAGTTCGACCGTCCAGCCCGACGGTGTCGGGCCGGCGCTGAGCGTACCTCCGAGTGCCACTGCGCGCTCGCGCATTCCGGGGAGGCCCCAGCCGCCGCCGCTGTCGGCGAGCGCTCCGGCCTGGACGGTGGCCGGCACCGCAATGCGGTCCTCCACGAGGACGGTGACGCGCTCGGCTTCGACCGTCACCGCGACCGACACCTCAGCCCCGGGAGCGTGCTTGCGGACATTCGTCAGGGCCTCCTGGATCACCCGGACAACCGTGTCCGCATGGTCGGCTCCGAGCCGGTCGAGCTCGCCGGTGACCGTCAGTCGGGGCGCTGTCTCGGCGTCATTGCCGAAGTGAGCGAGCAACTGGTCAAGCCGCTGCCGCGTCGCGGTCCGCTCGCCCCGCAGCGCTCCGACCGCCAGCCGGGTCTCACGCAGGCCGTCGCGCGCAAGCTCGTGGGCGTGGTGAACCCGGGCCAGGACGGTCTCGCGATCAGCTCCCTGCTCGAGGAGCGCGGCCGTGGCCTCGAGCTGGATCGTCAGGCCTGCCAGGGCGTGGGCGAGGACATCATGGATCTCGCGGGCGATCCGGGTCGACTCCTCGAGGCGGGCGGCTCGGACCTGTTCCTCGTGGGAGCGCTGGGTCTGTGCGAGCAGCAGTTCGGTCTGCTCCGACCGCAGGACGGACTCCCTGCGGCCCCCGGCAGCAAAGGTCGTGGCGGTGAAGCCGAGCGCGTAGGCGACGATCGTGATCGCGGCATCGGTGTAGAGCAGACCGGAGATCCCCATCGCCAGGATGCCAAGCACCGTCACGCGCAAGGCTGTGGTGGTGTCGGTGCGGATTCCCGCGCCGGCGCAGGCGACGAACACGAATGCGGAGGCGGCGCTGTCGGGACTGGCACCAAGCAGCACGCCGCCGGCTGCCGCGAGTGCGTACACATCCCAGCTGAGCCGGGCCTCGTGCAGCAGCCGCGAGTGCCGGGCCGCGGTTGCCGTCCAGTATGCCCAGGCGATGCTGTTGACGACAAACAGGACCGAGATCACAACGTCCCGCCCATGCCCGACCGCGAAGTGCTCGGAGTCGAAGACGGTCCAGCCGATCAGCGCCAGACCGAGGACGCGCAGCAGCGTCGCCTGGCGCGTATTCGTGAAGCCGAGGAACAGCACGGTGCTGGAGAGGGTACGTTCAGCCCTCGCGCGAAGCTAACCGCGGGCGCGGGCGAGCAGGTCGGCGCGTCTGACCAGCTTCACGCGCGGTCGTCCGCCCGCCTCGCCGAGCGCACGCTCGTGCGCGTCGATCGCCGACCAACCGGTGTAGTCCACAATGTCGACGCCGTCCGCCCGGAGCTGTGCGAGCAGCTCGTCGGGATGGGAGCCGGCGACCGGCAACAGTCCCGCGGCGAAGTCGGCGAGCATCAGATCGGTGGTCTCCTGTGCGCACTTCTTGTTCGTGCCGATCACGCCGGAGGGGCCACGTTTGATCCATCCGGCGGCGTAGACGCCGGGCAGCGCGGCGCGCGTCGTTGCGTCGAGTACGCGGCCGTCGGCGTTGAGGAGCGTGCCGCGGCGGTCATCGAACGGAACCCCGGGAAGGGGTTTGCCGACATAGCCGATCGAGCGGAACACGAGACCGGTCTCGATCCGTTCACGCTCACCGGTCGGTCGCGCTCTGATCGTGCCCTGCTCGTCCGCGGTCAGCTCATTGCGTTCGATCACGATCGCCTCGACGCGCCCGTCGCCCTCAATCGCGACCGGCGACGCGAGGAAACGCAGCACCACCCGCCGGGGCTTGCCGGCCGGCGTCAACGCGGCGTACTCCGTCAGCGTCTCGAGGTTGCGCTTGGTGGTCGCATCGGCCTCTTCGAGCGCATGGGCGCTATGGGGATCAAGGTCCAGATCGCGGGGATCCACGATCACGTCGGCAAGCTCGAGGTCCGCCAGCTCGCGGAGCTCGGGATTCGTGAACGCGGCCTGCGCCGGACCGCGCCGCGCGAGCACGATGATCTCCTCGACCTCTGACTTACGCAGCGTCTCGAGCGCGTGATCGGCGGTGTCGGTGACACCAAGCTCGTCGATCGACAGCGCCAGCATCCGTGCGACGTCGAGCGCCACGTTGCCGGCACCGACGACGACTGCTCGCTTCGCGCTCACGTCGAAGTCGAGATCGGCGTAGTCCGGGTGGCCGTTGTACCAGGCGACGAAGTCGGTCGCCGAGTGGCTGCCCGGGAGGTCCTCACCGTCGATTCCGAGGCGGCGGTCACCCGGTGTGCCGACGGCGTACAGGATGGCGTCGTAGGCCGCGGCCAGCTGCTCGTGAGTGACGTCGGTGCCGACCTCGACGTTGCCATGGAAGCGAAAGCCGGGCTTCAGCGCCGTCTTCTCGAACACGCGCGTCACGGACTTGATCTTGGGGTGGTCCGGAGCGACCCCGAAACGGACGAGGCCCCACGGCGTCACCAGCCGGTCGAACACGTCCACCTCGACCTTCGGATCAACGCTGGAGAGCAGTTGCCCGGCAGCGTAGAAACCCGCCGGCCCGGAGCCGACGATCGCGACCCTGAGCGGGCGTTGCGGAGTGCCGACGGTGCTCATCTCGAACCCCAACTCTAGCGGTCGGAATTGACCGGGTGTCGTCCGGTCGGGCCGTCGAGGCACCCGGGTGGGCAGGGCAGATGCGGGTCAGAGGATGTTGACCGCGCGTGCGATCACGAGCCCGATCGTGACCAGTGAGACGAGCGACTGCAACCCCATCATCAGCTTTGCGTTCACGGTCAACGGCATCGTGTCGGTCGGGCTGAACGCCGTGGCGTTCGTCAACGAGACGTAGAGGTAGTCGGCGAACTGCGGTTGCCAACCGCGTCCGATGCGGTCGTCGGTCATCTGTGGGAACAGGAAGTCCGGCGGATCCGTATCGAGGACGGCACGGTCACCGGGGCCGCCCCGGTCCATCTCCCAGTACCAGAGTGCGAACACCAGCACGTTTGTCAGCCAGATCTCGCTCCCGGCGATCACGAGCCGGTGGCCTCCCAGGGGGTTGTGGCGCAGGAGGTAGTGGACGAGCAGCGCCAGCGCGATCGCGTTGGCGACGCTGACGACCCCGGCCAGGGTCAACGCCAACAGGCGCCGCGCGGCGTGGCGGGACTCGATCCGGAATGGCGACGCCACCACGAGCGATACGAGCATCGCGCCCTCCAGCCCGAGCACCGGCCACTTCGAGACGACCGTCAGCTCGTTCGGCAGCAGCACCTCGAGCGCGATCGCGACAGCCAGTGTCAGCTGCGGGGGCCAGTGCGGCTCACCGCGGCGACGTGCGGCTGGAGCTGGGTCGCCTCCTGGAGCGTCGCCGCCGGCTGGCGCAGGGACTAGTGGTGGAACCGGATCGGCCACGACCGTAGAGCGTACGGCCGTGGCCCCCCGATGAAGTCGTTAGCCGCGGCCGCGCAGGCGGCGCCAGGGGATTTCCGCGTCCTTGTTGCCGTCGGGACGGCTCTCGAGCGAGTCCTCATCCTCGTGGTGAAACCACGCACCGGTGCGGCCGAGTCCTTCTGCCACGCGGAACGGCCACAGCAACGAGGTGAACGACAGCGCTGCGCCGACCACGGCAACTACGACGATGACGGTGATAAACGCGTCGTTCATCGTGCCTCCAGGTCGTTTGGGGTGACGGTGAAGCGGTTGTTCCGCCCACCTGTACCTACACCACTGTAGGGCGCTGTTTCTCCCTGTAAAGGGAGATGTGCGCAGCCTCACACGGCGGTTTTCACGCTGGTTTCAAACCGGTCCGACGATCGCCGCCACCAAATGCGGCGCAACCCACGTCTCCCAGGACGCGCATGCCACGAGGATCGGGAGCGCGAGCATCGCCGTCACGATCACTGCTGCCAACAGCTGATCCCACTCCCTGCGGCGGGCGGCTCTGACGGAGGCCGCGAGCGGCAGGAACATCGCGAACAGTTCAAGCGCGGCGTGCGGAAGCACGCCCAGCAGAACCTTCGCGGGCGAAACATCGAGCCGCGCTCCCAACCAGGCGACGCTGTGGCCGATCGTGACGATCTGGACAAGTAGCGAACCGACCATCGCGAACGCCACGAAGACGAGCGCGAACCGCGCTGTGAGGATCGAGACCGTGCGCTTGTAGCCCTCCATCGCCGCGGCCTGTGAGGGCAGCGAGGAGCCGCCCGTGAACCCGGCGACGCAGGCGAGCAGGTGCAGCGCCAGGACCATGAGGTTGTCCCCGAGGATGTTGAGCACGTTGCCGATATCACCGGTCTGGAACGGAGGTCCGCTGACCTGCGTCGGCCCGGCCCCGCGCGTCAGCTCGGCCACGATCAGCACGCCGATCAGCAGCACGACCGTCGCCAGCGCCGACCCACCCATCCAGCCCGCGAGCACGGGCCGGGGGTTGCGTCGCCACTCCCGCAGGGCCTGCTTCGTGGCGCGGACGCCGATGAAGAACGCCTCTCTCGGGTCCGGCGGGGCCGGTTCGGTGCCTGTGAGCAGCGCTCCCGGGTGTGGATCGACGAGGTCTGCTGGCTGTTCGCTCACGACTGGCCCACACCTATACTGGCAGCACCGAAAGCGAGGAGCTTCCTTTGCAGGAGATGGTGATCTACGGCGTCAGTTTCGACATGGTCGGCAAGCAGCCGATCGTGCTCTTGAAGACGCTTGAGAGCAACAAGTTCCTCCCGATCTGGATCGGCCATCCGGAGGCTGCCGCGATCCTGATGAAGCTCCAGGGGGCGTCGACGCCGCGTCCGATGACGCACGACCTGCTGTCCGACATGCTCGGCGAGCTCGACGTCGAATGTGTGCGTGTTTCGGTCACAGAACTCCGCGAGAACACCTTCTATGCGTCGATCTCGCTCCGGGCCGCCGGCCGCGAGCTGGAGATCGACTCGCGCCCCTCCGACGCGCTGGCCCTGGCTGTCCGCTCGGGCGCTCCGATCTTTGCCGCGGACGAGGTGATCGCCGAGTCGGCGATTGAGTTCGAGCACGACGTCGAGGACACCGAAGAGGTCGTCGAGAAGTTCAAGGACTTCCTCGACAACGTCAAGCCCGACGATTTTCTCAGCGAATAGGGAGGCCAGATGGCTGTTGATCCGACCAAGGGCGTGATGCCGGCCTGGCTGCCGCGTGTCAACAAGCTCGTCACCAACCGGATCCAGGGTCTGTGGGCCCCGTACCTGCCTCCGTATGCAATGGTGATCCACACGGGCCGCAAGTCCGGCAAGACCTTCAGGACGCCGGTTGCCGCCTCGGTCCTGGACGGCAAGCTCGCGATCCCGCTCTTCTACGGCTCCGGTGCTCAGTGGGTCAAGAACCTCGAGGCCGCCGGCGGCGGCGAGGTGATTCGCGCCGGCAAGCGGCGGCCGTTGCGCAACGTGCGAATCGTTACGGACGCGAGCGCCGAGAGGCTCCCGCCGGCCGCTGAGCGGGCCCTGCGCCGGGTGGCCGTGCTCGTTGGAGATCTCGGCTAACCGTCGCTGTGGACCGCGGCTTGTGCTCCGCGGCGGTTCACACTCCCACTGCAGGGACCGCGGCCAGCACGGTCGCGATCAGTTCGTCGAAGTCGATTCCGGCCGCGTCTGCGGCCTGCGGCAGCAGCGAGGTCTCGGTCAGACCGGGGACGACGTTGACCTCGAGCACGAACAGCTCGCCGGTGGCGCGGTCGGACATCAGGTCGGCTCGGGCGAAGCCCGCGCAACCGAGCACCGAGAAGGCATCAAGGGCGATCTGCTGCGCCCGCGCGGTGGTCTCGTCGTCGAGTGCCGCGGGGCACTCGAACCGCGTCCGACCGATCTCGTAACGGGACTCGAAGTCATAGAACTCGTCCTGGGGGACCGCCTCGACGACGGGCAGCGCGCGGGGTTCGCCGCTGGCTGAACACAGCACCGACACCGCCAGGTCAGAGCCGGGAACGAACCGCTCGAGCACCGCCTTGCGGTCATAGGAGAAGGCGCGCAACAGCGCTGCCGGCAGCTCGGCCTCGGAGGCCGCGACCGTGATCCCGAGCGCTGAGCCCTGGGATGCGGGCTTGACGATGATCGGATAGCCGAGCCGGGCCCCCACGGCGGGCAGTGCCTCGCCGGCCCCGAGCGCGCGGAACGCCGTCTCGGTGAACGCAAAGAAATCGGGCGTTGGGATCCCGGCCTCGCGGAGTGAGTGTTTCGCCAGCACCTTGTCGGAGGCCCGGACGCAGGCGGACACGCGCGAGCCGGTATAGGGGATGCCGAGCGCTTCGAGCATCTCCTGGACGGTGCCGTCCTCGCCGTCCTGGCCGTGCAGGGCGATGAACGCGGCGTCCGGTGCGACCTCGACCAGACGCGAGACGAAATCAGCGCCGACGTCGATCGAGACGACCTGATGGCCGAGCCGCCGGAGCGCATCGCCCACTCGTGCACCCGACTTCAGCGACACCTGTCGCTCGAGTGAGCGGCCGCCCTCGAGGACCGCGATCAGACTCATCCCGCGCGTTTGCGCCGCAGGCGCAGCACCTGCGCGAGTTCGCCCTCGCTCGCTGCCGGCGTGCTCGCCGTCCGCGCCGTCGCGCGCCCTCCGGAATACCGTTGCCGGCTGGCCTCGCCCGTCAGAGTGCCGTACAACTGGACCTGCTCATGGATGACCTCGCCGATCCGGCGGATGCCTTCGCGGATCTCGTCCTCGTTGACGCCGGAGAAGTTGAGACGCATCTCCGAGCCGCCGCGACCGTCGACATATGCCGCTCGGCCGGGGACGAAGGCCACATGTTCCTGCAGGGCTCGAGCCAGCAGATCGGTCGTGTCGATGTAGTCGGGCAGTGTCGCCCAGATAAACAGGCCGCCCTGCGGGCGGGTCCAAGTTGCCTCGCGCGGGAAATGCTCGGCCAGCGCATCGAGCATCACGTCGCGGCGGCGGCGGTAGATCTCGATCAGGGAGCGAACGTAGTCCTCCCATGGGCCGGACTCGAAATACGCGGAGACGAAGTACTGGGAGATCGACGACGAGCACAGATCCGAGGCCTGTTTGCCGAGGTTCATCTTCTGGAGCACCGGAGCCGGGGCCACGGTCCAGCCGAGTCGCACGCCGGGCGACAGGATCTTCGAGAACGTCGAGGCGTAGATCACGAAGTCGCGATCGAGCGAGAACAGTGTCGGTAGCGGATCGCCCTCGTAACGGAGCAGCCCGTAAGGGTTGTCCTCGAGGATCAGGATCTCGCGCTCCACCGCGATCTCGACGAGCTCGTGGCGGCGCTCCTCCGACATCGTCACGCCGCCCGGGTTATGGAAGTTCGGGATGGTGTAGATGAACTTCGGCTTGCGGCCGGCCCGGTCGAGCTTGGCGAGCGTCTCCTGCAGAACGTCGATGCGCATGCCGTCGCGATCCATCGCGACCTGCACCACGTCCGCCTCGTAGGAACAGAAGGTCGGAACCGCGCCGGGATACGTTGGCGCCTCGGCAATCACGATGTCGTGGGGGTCAAGCAGGGTCTTGCAGACCAAGTCGATCACCTGTTGACCGCCGGTGGTCACGAGGATCTCGTTCTGCTCCGCATGCATGTCCTCGGCGGCCATCACCTCAGCGATGCAGCGCTTGACCGCCGAGAGCCCCTCGGTTGGGCCGTATTGCAGGGCCCGTGCGCACGACTGGGCGGCGACCGTGCCCATCAGCGAGGCATAGGAGTCAGCCGGGAACGTGGAGGTGTCGGGCAGCCCGCCGGCCAGCGTGATCACCTCCGGGCGCTCGGTCAGCGCCATCAGGTCGCGCATCGCCGATGACTTCATCACTCGCGTACGCTGCGCGAACAGCGCCGCGTAGCGCTCCAGATCCCGGGAGGTCGAGCGGGGCCGACGTCCGTCGACGCTCATGTCCGCATCCTCCCGTCGTTGGATATCGTCACGCTCCGTCACGGTACAGGACCGGTGAATCTGCTCTTCGACATATTCCAGGGCATTGGCATTGCGGCAGCGATCGGGATCCGCCCGTTCCTGCCGAGCCTCGTGGTCGGCGCGCTCGCCGCCGGCGGGATCGAGACCCACCTCGAGGGAACCCGGTTCGAGTTCGCCCATAGCTCATACAGTTTCTTGCAGAGCGCGCCTTTCCTGCTGGTGATGGCCGTCGGATTTGTGCTGCTGATCGCCCTTGACCGGGGCGTATGGCAGGCCCGCCTGCGCAGCCGCCCCGGATTTGCCCTGATCAGCGTCGTCTCGCTGGCGCTCGGAGGTCTGTTCCTGGCCGGTGACCTCTGTCACGCCGGGCACCGCGTCTGGCTGGGCTGGATCGTCGGAGTCGTGTGCGCCGGGCTCGGGATCGCCGCGGCGCGCCCGTTTCTGGATCGTCTGCGCGGCCGGCTCGACGCGGACGCCGCGGCGCTGGGGATTCCGCTCATCGCTGAGGGTTCGGCACTGCTGATCGCGGTCCTGAGCGTGTTCGTACCGCCGCTGGGTGTCGTCGCGGCGATCGCGCTGCTGGTGCTGCTGTTCCGCGGCCGGGGCCGTGACCAGCAGAAGTACGCCGGCCTGCGCATCCTCCGATGAGCACGCGAACCGCCATCCCGCACCGGTGAGCGTTCAGAAGAAACTCGTTCTCGTCGTGATCGACGCGATGAAGCCGGAGATGCTCGAGCGCGCGGTCGCCTCGGGCCGGGCCCCCACGCTCGCCAGGCTGATGCAGGATGGTGTTTACGTCGATGACTGCGTTGCGGCGTTTCCATCGGTGACTCCGGTCTGCGCGGCCTCGATCACCACCGGTGTGGGCCCGGACATGCATCTGATCCCGAGCATGAACTGGTACCACCGGGAGGAGGAGCGCTACGTCGAGTACGGCTCGAGCTTCTCCGCGTCGCGGCGCTTCGGGGTCGTGCGCTCCCTGACGGACACCGTCTACCGGATGAATGCCGAGCACCTGTCGGGCGACGTCAAAACCGTGTTCGAGCATCTTGACGACGCCGATGTCCGCACCGCCGGCACGACCTACCTGATTTACCGCGGCCGCTACCAGCACGATGTCGCCGACGAGACGGCGCTGGCGCGGCTCGCGACCTCGACGTTCTTTCGCCGCACAGTCGATGGACCGCGGGAACTGTTCTACGCCGATCTGTACGCCAGCCAGCGGACCGGATGCCGCGGCCAGCTCGGAATGCCCGGCGTGCGTGATCAGCACACCGGCTGCGTCGGCGCGTACCTCGAGGAGCACGACCTCTACGACTTCATGCTGTTCTCGCTGCCCGACAACGACGCCTGGTCTCACCGCAACGGGCCCTACGCCCAGGTGACCTCGATCGTCGCCGCCGACCGGCAGTTGGAGCGGTTGATGCATGCGGGCGGCGGTCCTGATGCGTTTCTGGAGACCCACGCGGTCATCGTCTGCTCCGACCATTCGCAGGCTGTCGTCGAGGAGCGGATCCGGCTTGACCAGGCATTCACCGAGTTTCACGTGGCGACGCCGAGCGCGTCACGGTCGGTCGGTGCCGAACTGGCGCTGAGTCCGGCCTCGCGTGCGGCGATGGTCTATGCGCTTGATCCAGCCCGGCGCGCCGAATTGGTGCAGGTCGCGCTGCAGGCGACGCTCGACATCGAGGGTGTCGACCTGACGATGTGGCTTGCCGCCCCGCGAGAGGCGGTGATCCGGAATTCCGATGGTCTCGAGCTGCACTTCAGCGCGGGCGGCGATCTGCTCGATCCACGCGGGGCGCGCTGGAGCGTCGACGGGCCGTTGGAGGTGCTCGGCGGCTCGGTGCAGGACGGCCTGCTCGTCACCCCCGACTATCCGGATGCGTTCTTCCGAGTCTGGTCGGCCCTGCATTGCGAGACCGCCGGAGACGTGCTCCTCTCAGCGGCGCCCGGCTACGAGTTCGTCGATTGGGGCGGGGCTGATCACGTCGGCGGGGGCAGCCACGGCTCGCTCCACAGGACCGATTCCAACGCTGTTCTGATGTGGTGTGGGACGGGTCCGCCCGACCGCTCAGCCAAGGCGCAATGGACGTTGCGCGACATCACGCCAATGATCTGCGATCATTTCGGCACTCGGTCCGGGGTTGAGGGAAAGGATTAGTGCTGCGTTAGCGCGGCCGCCCTCTTATAACCGTTTGATGCCGGCGGGGTAGATTGATTTTGTGTCTGAAGAGCTGAGTACAACTCTGGAACTGCCCCGACCGCATCACGTACCCGTGGCTGCAGCGGTGACGCCGTTCCGCCGTTTCCTGGATGCGTTGATGCATCCCGAGAACCACAAGCAGGCGTTCCGCTTCCTCTGCGTGGGTGCCTCTGGCTACGTGGTCAACACCATCACGTTCGCGATTTGCGTGCACGCACTGTCGATGTGGGACACGACGGCGTTCATCGTTGCGTTCTTGTTCGGTACCGCCAACAACTTCTGGTGGAACCGCAACTGGACGTTCGATGCGACCCATCACCACATCGGTAAGCAGGGCGTCCGTTTCCTCGTCGTGTCCGCGTTCATCGCGGCCTGCGCCTTTGGCGTCTATTCGGGCCTGGCGTCGAGCACCGGCATGGACAAGGTGTTGGCGGAGGCCCTTGCCTACGTCATCGTGACGCCGCTGTCGTTCGTCGTGCAGAAGCTGTGGAGCTTCAAGGCCTAAGGGCCTTCCGCGGCGCGACACGGGCACTTGTCCTCGTCGTCGCGCTGTTAGCCGCGCTGGCCGTTCCGGCCAGCGCGGTTGCTTCGCAGAGCGGATATCTCGAGCCGGGTCAGCCGTACCCGGTGTCGGCGCCCCCTGGGACGCCGACGCTGGTCCCGTCGATGACCAAGCCGCCGGCCGGTGGGTTCCACCTGACCGGCAACGAGGTGCTGGCGATCGCCAAGAAGAACCCGCTCGTCATCCACCAGATGGCGATCGAGAAGCACCTCATCAGCTACGTCTACACGCGGGACTACCCGTCGTGGCAGGTCAGCTGGTTCACAGACCCCGGGACCCCTCACCAGATCGAGCGGATCCAGGTCTACGTCGACGACACGACCGGGAAGGTCACGCAGGCGTGGACCGGCTATCAGGTCGCCTGGACCATGGCCCGCGGATACAACGGCGCCTTCGGCCGCAAGGTCAACTCGCTCTACATCTGGATCCCGCTGTGCATCCTGTTCCTGGCGCCGTTCATGCCGTGGCCGGGCCGCCGCCCGTCATGGCTGCTCGTCGATCTGCTGGCGCTGCTCGGCTTCTCGCTCTCCCTGGCCTGGTTCAACCACGCCAACATCGGCCTGTCGTCGACGACCTTCTACCCGTTCATGCTCTACCTGCTGGTGCGCATGTTCCTGATCGCGTTCGGGATCGGCAGACCCAAGGGACCACTGCGCCCACTTGTGCCCGCGTCCTGGCTGGCGATCGGGATCGTGTTCCTCGTCGGCTTCCGCGTCGGTCTCAACGTGACCGACTCGAATGTGATCGACGTCGGCTACGCGGGCGTGATCGGCGCCTACAAGATCACTCACGGTCAGGAGCTCTACGGAAATCCGACCGGCTGTGACTCGGCCGTCGCGACGAACGACTGCTGGCCGTCCAACAACGGCGCCGGCGACACCTACGGGCCGATCAACTACTACGCCTACGTCCCCGCGGAGGTGATCCTCGGCTGGAGCGGGCAGTGGGACAGCCTGCCTGCGGCACACGCTGCCGCGATTGCGTTTGACCTGCTGACGATGCTCGGGCTGTTCCTGCTCGGACGGCAGGTGCGCGGTCCGACCCTCGGCACCGTGCTCGCCTATCTGTGGGCGGCCTACCCCTTCACGCTGTACACGATGAGCTCGAACTCCAACGACACGTTGGTGGCGATGCTGATCGTCTACACCCTGTTGGTGATGAACTCGCCACCTGCGCGAGGTGTCCTCGGTGCATTCTCCGGACTGACGAAGTTCGGCCCGCTTGCGCTCGGGCCGTTGTTCCTGCGCGGCACCGGCCCGTTTCCGGGGACCAAGCACATCGCCAAGTTCCTGATCGCCTATGCGCTGGCGCTGCTGATCCCGATGCTCCCGGTGATCCTCTCAGGGGACTTCCACAACTTCTGGCAGGACACCGTCGTGTATCAGACCACCCGCCCGGCGCCGTTCTCGCTCTGGGGCATGTGGGGTGGCGGCGGCTATCACTTCACGCTCGGCGTGCCGCTGCGGATCTGGCAGGGCCTGACCGTGATCGTCGCGTTCGGTTCGATCTTCTTCCCGCGCGGCAACCGTTCGATCGTCCAGGTCGCGGCACTCGGCGGCGCGATCATGATCATGATCCAGTGCGCGTTGAAGTACTGGATCTGGCTGTACATCCCCTGGTTCTACGCGCTGGTGATCGTCGCCCTGGTCGCCGTGTATCCGGCCGGTCCCGGCGAGGACGAGGCCGCCGAGAAGAGGGCCGCAGCCGCAGGTGAGCCTGCGGTCGCGGTGGCCTGAGGCGCCGCTCCGCGGTCTGGTCGACTCTCGACACCGCTCCGGGGCCCGTTCGGCTCGACACCGCTTTCGATCTCTTGTGGCAATGAGGAAGGGCTGGGTGGTCCTTCGAGAGCGTTCTGGCTGTCCGCTGGGCGCTTGAGGGTGCTCCAACGAACACAGCGACCGTGAATTTGGGGCTGCGTTCGCCAGCGTTCCGTCAGGGCACCGTGGCGAACACAGCTCGGATTTCGGTGCCGCGTTGTTCGTTTCGACGCCCCCGGAAACCGGTGCAGCATCCAGCGGGGCTCGGGCGGAGTCCAATGCGCATCGCTGCCGGTCTGCAATGAGGAGACGGGTTGGGTTCGTCGGCTGTAGGTGCGGGACTTGAGGGTGCTCGAAACGACAACTCAACGCCAGATTTGGCGCTTTGTCGAACGGGGCGCCGTAACGGCGCTCGAAACGCATGAGCGGCGATTTCGCGCCTGGTTTGTCGTTTCGCGCGCCGTAGAAACAGGTGCATCGCCGCAAAGCGGTGCCGGGTGGCCGCAAAGCGGTGCCGGGTGGCCGCAAAGCGGTGCCGGGTGGCCGCAAAGCGCGCCGGGTCCGCAAAGCGTGACGGGTGGCCCCAGCCGGCGCTAGCGGCGCATCGGCTCCAGGACCGGCGTGATCGAGGCCGCCCGGAGCGGCTGCGCCGTGGTCTCGATCAGGACCCCGTTCAACCACGGATCCTCGTCGGAGGTCTCGAACCGAACCGGCATCCGGGTCAGCATCGACTGGACGGCCTGCTCGCGCTTGACGCCGATCACCCCGCCACGGGGGCCGGTCATGCCGACATCGGTGATGTATGCGGTTCCACCCGGCAGGACCCTGAAATCGTTGGTCGGAATGTGGGTGTGCGTCCCCACGACGGCGGTCACGCGGCCATCGAGATGCCATCCGAGGCCGACCTTCTCGCTGGTGGCCTCGGCATGCATGTCGACGAGGATGTGATCGGCCTTGTCCTTGAGCGACCGCAGCGCGGCGTCGGTCTCCGAGAACGCCGGCTGCGCCGGGTTCATGTAGAGGTTGCCGGAGACGTTGACCACCCCGAGACGGACATCACCGCTGGAGACCACAGTGCTGCCATGACCCGGCTGGCTGCCCATGAAGTTGATCGGCCGCAGGATCCGCGGCTCCTCATCGAGGTAGCCGTACACCTCCTTCTGCCGGTAGGTGTGGTTGCCGAGAGTGATCACGTCGACACCCGCCCCGAACATCTCGCGGGCGATCTTGGAGGTGATCCCCAAGCCGCCGGCGGCATTCTCGCCGTTGACCACCACGAACCGCGGATCCAGACGTTCCCGTAAACCGGGTAGGAGCTCCAGCAGGGTTCGCCGTCCGAGCCCGCCGACGACGTCGCCGATGAACAGGATCCGAATTACGTCAGGCATGCGCGCATACTTCCATCACGATGCCACGTGAGGTTGCCACGCCTGGGGACCAGGCGACTCCCGCCTCTGCCGAGCCCGTCACCGACGGTCAGGCGACTGACGCTCCGGCCACGGACGCTTCAACCGCTGACGCGCCAACCACGCACGCTCCGGCCACGGAGGCTGCGAGCGGTGACGCCCAGGGGCACGACGCTCCGGAGCAGCCCGCCCCGCTCAGCGGACCTGCCGGCGAGCCCGATGCCGAGGCGGTCGAGGACGGGGCCTCGCCGGCGCCCAACGTCCCGCGCGTGGTTGTACCCCGCTGGATCCAGGCAACCGTGCTGCCACTGGCGATCCTCGGGTTCTATGAGCTGTGCAAGGCAGCCGGCACGATCTTCCTGTGCCTGCTGATCGCCTGCGTGATCGCGCTGATCCTGAACCCGTTGGCGAAGATGGTCCAGAAGTTGCTGCCCCGGGGCCTGGCGATCCTCAGCTCGTACCTGATTGTCTTGGCGATCTTCCTCGGCGTCGGGGTGCTGCTGGCCAGCCCGATCGCCAATCAGGTTGGCAACTTCTCGGACCATTTCCCGACGATCGTCAAGAACGCCAACACGGACCTCGTCAACGTTCAGGGCTGGCTGCACCGTCACGGGATCAAGGTGCAGATCGCGAAACAGGGTCAGACGGCGTTGCAGACGATCGAGAAGCGGATCGAGAAGAGCTCCGGGTCGATCGTGTCCTTCTCACGTGACCTGCTCAGCAAGGTGGTGACCACCGGGGTCGACATCATCCTGACGCTGGTGTTATCGGTGTACCTGCTGGTGTACAGCGAGTCGATCGGCCGACTCGTCCGAGAGGTGCTGCCACCCGGCGACGGAACACCGGACGATGACTTCCCGCGGCTGGTGCAGAAGGCCGTGTCAGGCTACGTGCGCGGACAGTTGCTGTTCAGCTTCATCATGGGAGCAAGCTGCGGCATCGGGCTTGAGGTGCTCGGACTGACGGGGGTGTTCCCGGACGGTTCCAAGTACGCGGTGTTCTTCGGCGGCTTCTACGGGCTGATGGAGCTGATCCCGTACATCGGGCCGATTCTGGGACCGGTTCCGGCCGTCCTGGTGGCGCTGTTCACCAACCCGATCAGCGCGGTCTGGCTGCTGATCTTCTTCCTGGTACTGCAGCAGCTGGAGGGCCATATCGTGGCGCCACAGGTGTTCCGGATCTCGCTGCGGATCAACCCGATTCTGGTGATCCTGGCGCTCCTGGTCGGCTACCAGCTGTACGGGATCCCCGGCTCGCTGGTAGCGCTCCCGCTGGCGACCGTGATCCGCCAGACGGTGCTGTATCTGCGCCGGCATCTTCAGCTCGAGTCGTGGGGCACCTCGCCGCCGTCGCCGACGTGACCCTCGAGGCGCGAGGACTCGGCCGCCGGTTTGCGCAGCGGGTGGCCGTCGACGATGTCTCGTTCACGGTTGAGGCCGGTGAGCTGGTCGCACTGATCGGGCCCAACGGGGCCGGCAAGACAACGTTGCTGTCACTGCTGGCGGGGGTGCTCGCGCCGGATGCCGGATCGATCAACGTGGCGGGCGCCGGCTTCGGAACGGGCGGGGTCGGTTGGGTTCCCCAGGAGCCGGCGCTGTACCGCAAGCTGTCGGTGGCCGAGAACCTGCGTCTGTTTGCCCGGCTCGAGAAAGTCGACGACGTGGAGGGCGTCGTCGCGCGGATGCTGTCGGTGGCGGATTTGACCGAGCGGGCCGCTGAGCAGGTCGGACGGCTCTCCGGTGGCAACCAGCAGCGCGTCAACATCGCGATCGGGCTGCTGCGCGCACCGGCGGTCCTGTTGCTCGACGAGCCCTCCTCCTCGCTTGATCCCCGCCAGCGCGAACGGCTGTGGCAGTTCGTCGACGGCTTGCGGGGGGACGGCACGGCCGTTCTGTACTCGACCCATGACGTTGTCGAGGCCGAGCGTCATGCTGACCGCGTCCTGGTCCTCGCCGACGGTCGCCTGGTCTATGACGGCGCACCGAGCGGGATCATCGCGTCCGCCGCGGCTGAGCTCGGGTTCGAGGCAGCGTTCGTGCAGTTCCTCTCCGAGCGCGGGCACTAGTGCGCTGGCTGCTGCTCAAGGACCTGCAGATCTTGCGCCGCTCACCGCTGCTGGTGGCGCTGCTCGTCATCTACCCGGTTGCGCTGGCGCTGCTGATCGGGTTCGCCGTGTCGAGTCCGCCGGGCAAGCCGAAGGTCGCGATCTACACCGGGGTCGCCACTGGCCATGGCCGCAGCGTGCAACTCGGCTCCCAGCGCATCGACCTCTCGCACTACGAGAACGTGCTGTTCGCGTCGATCGATCCGCTGCGCGTCCGATCACCGGCAGCAGCGGTCGCCGCGGTCCGCAGCGGTCGCGCGCTGGCGGCGCTGATCATCCCCGGTGACATCACCAGGGAGATCCAGGCGCTGATTGAGACCGGGACCGGTAATCCGGTCGTCACGGTGGTTCTCAACGACAGCGATCCGTTGGAGCGCGAACTCGTCGACCAGGCGCTTGACGCGCGGATCGCCCAGGTCGACCAGGCGATCTCCAAGCAGGTGCTGAAGGTCGCGATCGGGGACCTCCGGCTGGTCCTCAACGGCGGCACCGTGTCGTTCCTCGGCCAGCGTGCGTCATTGCTGGGGTTGCGCAACGCGCGAACGATCGTCAGCGACGCGATCGCAGCGCTCCCCAGGTCGTCGCAGCTCGCGCCCGCCCTGAGACAGGTGGTGTCGTTCGCAAGCCTGGCGATTGACGGGCTCGGCTTCGCGAGCCCCGTGCTCGGGGAAATTGACACGCCGCTGACGATCGATCGCCGCCAGCTCGCCGGCAGGACGACGCCGACGAAGTCCTATGCGGTGGCGATCGCCGCGACGACTTCCCTGATGTTCGTGGCGGTGCTGCTCGCCGCCGCGCTGCTGGCGCTCGAGCGCACCGAGAACGCATACCGGCGGCTCGTGCGCGGCCTGGTCACACCCTCCTCCCTGCTGGGCTCGAAGGTCGCACTGGCCGGAGCATGCGGCGGGTTCTTGACGTTCGTGATGTCGGCGGTCGTGTCGGCGTTTGTCCCGATCGACTGGTCCCAGGCGGAGCTGTGGGCGCTCGTCGCGCTGGCCGGCGGGTTGGCGTTCGGTGCGCTCGGCGTGGCGCTGGGGGCGCTGGCGCGGGAGGTGGCGACCGCGTCGCTGCTCGCGTTTGCGGTGGCTCTGCCGATCGCGTTCGTCGCGCTCGTGCCCTCGGACACGGTCGGTGGCGCACTCAAGACGGTCCTCGACATCGTGTCGTTCGCGTTCCCGTTCCGGGCGGCACTCGCCGGGCTCTCGCATGCGTTCACGGCCGGCACCGGGTCGATCTGGGGCCCGTTCGCACATCTGATCGTGCTGGCGCTGTGCTTCGTCGCCCTCGCTCGGCTGGCCATCGTCCGCTTCGCGCGCTGAGGGGTCGCAGCAGCGCCGCCGGGTGCCGGCCCAACGGGGCCGGCAGCACCACCCACTCAGACGAGCAACTCAACCACCAGCGCCAGCCCGAGCAGCGCGATCACTGCGCGCACCGGCCCGGCCGGCACCCGCCGAACGACCGCCGGTGCAAGTCGGCTGCCGATGAAGCACCCGATCGCGAGCGGCAGCGCCAGCGCCCAGTGGACCGGACCGAAGAACGCGAACAACAGCGCCGTCATCACGTTGGCCGCTCCGACGAGCACGTTCTTGAGGGCATTGGCTCGCGGCAGATCACGATCGACCAGCAACAGCATCGTGGCCAGCGTCATCACGCCGGAGCCGGCGCCGAAATAGCCGGTGTATGCGGAGCTGAACACAAGCGCCACCGGCAGCGCCGCGGACGCCACCCGCCCGCTCACCCGGGAGCGCGGGACCCACGGCTCCAGCACCAGCGCGATCACGCCCGCGAGCACCAGGAATGGCACGATCCGCCGGAACGGCCCGGGCGGCGTCAACAGCAACGCAACGGCCCCGGCGGCGCCACCGGCCACCGCAACAAGCGACCAGCGCCGCAGCCACGGTCCACGGCCGGCAAGCTCTTCACGCGAGCCCAGCATCGCGCCCGGCATCGACGCGACCAGTGCCACGTTGTTGGTGACCACTGCGGCGCGTGCCGGAACACCGACCAGCAGCAGTGCCGGGTAGGACACCAGCGACGTGATCCCGCCGGCGGAGCCGACCAGCCCTGCCACCAACCCTGCAGCCAACAGCAGGACGGCGTGACCGACGCCGCTCAACGGCCTGGGCTCAGCGCATTCCGGTGGTTGTCATGAACCGGTAGGCGAAGACCGCGGTGAGCAGCAACAGGATGACCGCCGGGAAATACCCGGTCACGCCGGCCACCGCCAGCACGAGCGCGATGATGCCGACCGTTCCAGTTGTGGCGCCAACAACCAGCGAGCGGTAGGCGCGCTGTTCCTTGGCACTGCGCGGCGTGTAGCCGCCACGCTTCTGAAGGTTCGCCATTACCTCTACAGCCTACCCCTCGCGACTAACATCGCAGGGGAGATGCCGTTTCCACAGACCCGGATGCGGCGCCTGCGCACAACACCGGCGTTGCGCGGCCTTGTCCGGGAGACCACGCTGTCACCGACGGACTTCGTCTATCCGATGTTCGTCGCACATGGATTGGACCGGCGCGAGCCGATCGCCGCGATGCCGGGGGTCGAGCGCCTGTCGATCGCGCACGCCGTCTCCGAGGCCGCTGAGGCGGTCGCACTCGGCATCCCGGCGCTGCTGCTGTTCGGACTACCGGCGTCAAAGGACCCGGAGGGTTCCGGCGCCTGGGATGAGGAGGGGATCGTCCAGCTCGCCACCCGCGCGATCAAGGAGGCACACCCCGAGCTGATCGTGATCACCGATCTGTGCCTGTGTGAGTACACGGACCACGGCCATTGCGGGGTCCTGCGCGAGAGCCCCGGCCGGACCACGGTCGACAACGACGCGACGCTTGAGCTGCTGACCCGCACAGCGATCTCCCAGGCCCGGGCGGGCGCCGATATCGTCGCGCCCAGCGACATGATGGACGGGCGCGTCGGCGCGATCCGGGTCGCGCTCGACGAGGAAGGTCTGACGGACACGCCGATCATGTCCTACGCCTCGAAGTTCGCCTCCGCCTTCTACGGTCCGTTTCGTGAGGCGGCGGATTCGACCCCGCAGTCCGGTGATCGCCGCGGCTATCAGATGGATCCGGCGAACGGTCGCGAGGCGGTCCGCGAGGCCCGGCTCGACGTCGCCGAGGGCGCCGACATGCTGATCGTCAAGCCCGCGCTGCCATACCTGGATGTGATCCGCGACGTCAAACAGGACACCGGACTGCCGCTGGCGGCGTACAACGTTTCCGGCGAATACGCGATGCTCAAGGCGGCTGCTGCCGCCGGTTACCTCGACGAGCGGGCCTCCGTGCTCGAGACGCTCACGTCGATCAAGCGGGCCGGCGCGGATCTCGTCATCACCTACCACGCAAAGGACGCTGCCCGATGGCTTCAGTAGAGGACGGAATCCAGGACCCGACCGGGACGGGATTCGGGCCGAAGCTGCGCTCGCGCAAGGAGGGCGCCGCGATTGCGCTCGATGATCTCGACAAGCGGCTACTCAACCTGATGCAGGGCAGCTTCCCGATCGCTGCGCGCCCGTTCCAGCACGTCGGGGCTGCCGCCGGAATCAGTGAGGACGAGGTGATGCAGCGCGTCCAGCGTCTGCTCGACGAGCGCATCATCCGCCAGGTCACGCCGATCTACGACACCCGCGCGTTCGGGTACAGCTCGATGCTCGTCGCCGCCAAGGTCGATCCGGAGAATCCGTGGCGATCGGCTCAGGTGATCAACGAGCATCCCGGCGTCTCCCACAACTACCTGCGCAACCACGAGTTCAACATCTGGTTCACGATCGCAACCGAGCCCGACTCGCCGCTCGGTCTCGACGCGACGCTGGCGAAGCTCGCCGAGCTCGCGGGCGCCGAGTCGATCCGCGAGCTGCCGACGCTGAAGCTGTTCAAGATCCGGATGGACCTGGAGATGGAGGCGGGCACCGAGACGCTGTCGCAGCCCGTCGCCGAGGCGGTGGCGCCGGCGGAAACCGAGCGCCAGCCCTACGACGAGTTCGACAAGACCGTCGTCCGCGCCACGCAGGGCGATATGCCGATCATCGCCGAGCCCTATGGGCCCGCGGCGGCCGAGCTCGGCGTCTCCCAGGAGCAGCTGCTCGCGCATCTGGAGGGCATGCAGGAGCGCCGTTTGTTGCGCCGCGTCGCCGCGATCCTGTTTCACCGTCGTGCCGGCTTTTCGGCCAACGGGATGGGCGTCTGGAAGGTGCCGGACGACAAGATCCTCGAGCTCGGCGGCCAGATGGCCCGGTTCCGCGGGATCTCGCACTGCTATCAGCGGCCGACCTACGCCGACTGGCCCTATTCGCTGTTCACGATGGCCCACGGTCGCTCGAAGGAGGAGTGCGACGCGATCCTCGACTCGATCGCGGAGCAGACCGGCATCAGCGACCGCGCGACGCTGTACAGCTCGACCGAGTTCAAGAAGATCCGGTTGCTGTACTTCACCGATGCCTTCCGCAACTGGGAACGCGAGAACGCGGGCGTTTAGCGCCGTGGGCAGGACACTCGGAGCAGGCGGCCCGTTGGCCGCCTGGGTGAGGCGCGCTGCACCCTGAGCGTGCGACCCCAAGGCCCCGCCTAGACTGCGCCACCTGATGGCCACCCCCCGCTCCGCCGAGATCTACGCGCGCGCTCTCGAGCTCCTCCCCGGTGGTGTCAACTCTCCGGTCCGGGCGATGGGCTCGATCGGCCGCGATCCGATCTTCATCGCGTCCGGCGCGGGCTCGCGGATCACGGACGTCGACGGCAACGAGTACATCGACTGGGTCAGCTCCTGGGGCCCGCTGATCCTGGGGCACGCCGAGCCCTCCGTGCTCGAGGCGGTCCGCGCGGCAGCGGCGCGCGGGACGAGCTTTGGGGCACCGACCGAGGCCGAGGTCGAGCTTGCGGCCGAGATCGTCGAGCGGCTGCCGGGCGTCGAGATGGTGCGGATGACCTCGTCGGGCACGGAGGCGACGATGAGCGCGCTGCGCCTCGCCCGGGCCGTCACCGGACGCGAGAAGATCCTCAAGTTCGCCGGCGCCTACCACGGCCACGTCGACGGACTCCTCGCTCAGGCCGGTTCAGGGCTCGCGACGCAGGGGATTCCGTCGAGCCCGGGCGTCCCCGAGGTCCAGGCCGCAACGACCGTGATCACTGCATGGAACGCGCCCGATGCGCTCCCCGATTTCGATCAGTTTGCCGCGGTGATCGTGGAGCCGGTGCCGGCGAACATGGGCGTCGTCCCGCCGGCACCCGGCTTCCTGCAGACGCTCCGCGAACGGACCGAGCGCGCCGGTGCGCTGCTGATCTTCGACGAGGTGATCACCGGCTTCCGCGTTGCGCGCGGCGGCGCTCAGGCTTTGTATGGCGTGGTTCCGGACCTGACCGTGATGGGCAAGATCGTCGGCGGCGGACTTCCAGCCGCCGCGTATGGCGGCAGGCGCGACTACATGAACCGGATCGCTCCGGCCGGCGACGTGTACCAGGCCGGCACCCTGTCTGGCAACCCATTGGCGACGGCCGCGGGGCTCGCCACCCTGCGGCATCTGGACGACGATGCCTACGCCCGCCTGGAGGCGATCACCGAGCGGTTTGCCGCCGGTCTGCGGGAGGCGGCAAGCGAGGCGGGCCGCCGTGCGCTGCTCGTACAGTCCGTGCCGGGGTTGCTGACGCCGTTCTTCACCTCCGCGTCCGCGGTCACGAACTACGCTGAGGCGCAGCAGACCGACCAGGAGGCCTATGGCGCATTCTGCCGCGCGCTGCTGGCTCGCGGTGTCTATCCCCCGCCGTCGCAGTTTGAGGCTTGGTTCCCGTCGCTGGCGCACACCGACGCGGACGTCGATCGGAGCGTCGAAGCGATTGCCGGGGCGCTTGAGGAGATCGGATGAGCGACGCCTATGACCGGTTGCTGGCCGAGATCGCCGAAGGCGCCCGGCTGCACTACGACCTGGAGTCTGACCACCCCGATCCGGACCTCGCGCTGCTGCAGGGCGACCAGCGCTATGCGCGCGGTCTCTCACAGCTCGCCGAGCTCGGTGATATCGCCGCAACCGTCGAGCTTGCCGACGTGATCTCGCTGGTCTCGCAGGCGCATGCGGCCGGCGATCGGGAGCTCGCGGCAGCCGTCTGGGAGGCTGGGATGGTTGCCGTGCGGGACGGCGCGACCGAACGCTTGCAGGAGGCGAAAAAGCTCGCACGTGCAGGCAATCCGGAAGCGGCCGCCGCACTCCGGGCGGCGGCGTCCGAGGGGCGACGCCGGGACTGATGTCGCGGGGCAGCCGACCGAACGCCTTTGACGGTAGGCTTACGGCCGCAACGGGGCCACCCGACTGAAACCGACTCCACAAGTCAGATGCCGACCGACCGACACAAGCTAACTTCCAAGTACACCGCCGATCGGGGTATGCCGGGGGCCTTTGAGGGCGAGACGGTCACCCGTCGCCGGTTCATGACCGCCACGGCGCACGGCGCAGGTGGCATCGCCGCGGCCGCCTTCACGCTGCCGGCGCTCGGCTTCGCGCTCGGCCCGGTCTTCAAGAGCACGTCATGGTCGTGGCAGATCATCGGAACGCCGGATGACTTCACCGAGACCAGCTATTCGACGAAGATCGTCACGATGGTCGACGGGATTGGCGAGGCCGGCCAGACCGTCGCGTACGTGCGCAAGCGCGACCCTGCGATCGATACCGAGCCGCACGACAAGTACAACGACTACATCGCGCTGTGGTCCCGGTGCATGCACCTCGGCTGTCCCGTCCGCTACGTCGAGGCCGCCGAGCGTTTCATCTGCCCGTGCCACGGCGGTGTCTACAACTTCCGCGGCGAGGTCTCCGGTGGGCCGCCGGTGCGTCCGCTCGACCGGTTCTACACCTTCGAGCACGACGGCTACGTGTATCTCGGCCCGCCGTACGCCGTGAACTCCGAGCTTGACCGGTTCTCGACCCGTGATCCCGCCGAGCCGCTCGACGGCATCGGCCAGTACCTGTACCCGTCGCGGTGGTCGACTCCGAGCCTCCCGCCCACGAGTAATCTGCCCGTCCCGCCGTCGATCCCCGGTACCTGATCTCGATGCCCGCTCCAAAGCTCCCGATGCCGGAGGCGCTGCAGCCAAAGCACGCTGACGGCGCCCCGATGCACCCAGCTGACGCCGCCGCCGAGGGCGGCCTGACCGTCGTCGACTGGCTCGACGAGCGCACCGCGCTGTCTCCGGGCATCCGCTGGCTGATGTTCCGCAAGGTCCCCAAGGGGATCAACTGGGCGTACTCGCTCGGCTCGGCGACGCTGTTCGCGTTCCTCAACCAGGCCGTGACCGGCGTCTTCCTGGCGATGTACTACCGCCCCGATGTCAACGGTGGCGCCTACGAATCGATCCGGAACATCAACGACAACGTGTTTCTCGGCCAGCTTGTGCACGGCATGCACAAGTGGGGCGCGTCCGTGATGGTGATCCTGATCTTCCTGCACATGGGCAGGGTCTTCTTCTTCGGCGCGTACAAGTATCCGCGCGAGCTCACCTGGATCATCGGCGTCGTCCTGTTGATCCTGACGATGACGATGGGCTTCACCGGATATCTGCTGCCGTTTGACAACCGGTCCTACTGGGCGACGATCGTCGGCGTCAACATCAATGGCACCGGTCCCTTCATCGGACCGTTCCTGAGCGACTTCCTGCGTGGGGGGCCGGAGTTCGGTGCCACCACGCTGTCCCGTTTCTATGCGATCCACATGCTGCTCGTGCCCGGCCTGATGGCAGCGCTGATCGGCTTCCACCTGTATCTGGTGACGAAGCTCGGGATCTCTGCACCGCCGTGGCTGCGCGGCAAGGAGCCCGAGGCTGTCATCGAGACGGTTGAGGTGTAGCGGCAGATGAATCAGGCAGAAAAGGAGGAGTACCTCCGCGAGTACTCCATCCTGAAGAACGAGGGGAAGCCGTTCTTCCCGTACGCGGTCGCCAAGGACGGAATCATGGCGGTCATCGTCATGGGCGTCATCCTGTTCCTGGCGCTCGAGTTCGGTGCCGAGCTGGGACCGAAGGTCAACCCGACGACGACCACCTATGTCCCACGCCCGGACTGGTACTTCTTCTTCCTGTTCGAGGTGCTGCGGGTCATGAAGAACGTCCCGAAGTTCACCCCGATGGGGACGATCGGCGTTCCGACGATCTGCATGATCCTGCTGTTCCTGCTGCCGATTTACGATCGCAGCCCGGAGCGGATGATCACGCGCCGGCCGCTCGCGCTGGCCGCGGGCCTGGTGACGATCGTCGCGATGGCGTTCCTGACCTGGTCCGGCGCCAACACCGGCTCCCCGAACCAGGTGGTGCTACCGCCGCCGGCCGGTCTGACCTCCACTGAGCGGGCGACGTTCTTGGCTGGTGAGGTCGTCGTCGGTGAGTCGGGCTGCGAGGGCTGCCACGAAATCGGTGACAACGGCAACAACGGGCCCGGACCGCCGCTGACTCACATCGGCAAGATCCGCACCGCCGGCGCGATCGCATCGACGCTGCGCAACCCGACGGCTCCGATGCCCTCATTCGCCAACATGGCGCAGACATCGCCGAAGAAGTTCCACGATCTCGTGGAATTCCTGTCGATGCTCCACTAGCGGCGTGGCCGAGCCGCATACGCCGGGCGCAGCTTCCGCGCAGGGTGGCCCCGTTGGGCCACCCACCGACTGCGCTCCGGGGACCCTCCCGGAACCGCAGGTGCAGGCGATGTTCGACCGCATCGCCGGGGTCTATGACCGCCTGAATTCGGTGATGACCGCCGGCCTGCACCACCACTGGCGCTCGCGTGCCGTCGACCTGACGGGCGTGGGGCCGGGATCTCGGGTGCTCGACGTGGCCACTGGGACCGGTGACCTGGCGCTCGAGCTGGCGCGTCGCGTGATGCCGGGCGGTGCCGTCGTCGGCGCCGACTTTTCGTCGCAGATGCTCGCGCTGGCTCGGGAGAAGGCATCGGCGCAGGGCGCTGCGAGCGTGGTCTTCGAGCAGGCAAACGCGCTGGCGCTGCCGTACGAGGACTCGTCCTTCGATGCCCTCACCGTCGGCTTCGGTGTGCGCAACTTCTCCGATCTCGATCAGGGGCTGCGCGAGATGGCGCGGGTCGTCCGTCCCGGTGGGCGCGTTGTGATTCTGGAGATCACGACCCCGCAGAAGGCGCCGCTGTCGACGTTCTTCGGGCTGTGGTTTGACCGGATCGTCCCGATCGTGGGACGCCTCAGCGGCGACCCCGAAGGCGCGTACAGCTATCTGCCGAACTCGGTCCGGCGCTTTCCCGCCCCGGCCGCGCTGGCTGCAAAGATGCACGACGCCGGACTGCGGCAGATCAGGTACGTGATCACCGCTGGGGGGATCATCGCCCTTCACGTCGGTACCGTGGAGGAGTGAGTTCGTTCGGGACGGCTTCGGTCCAGGCGGTCGTAGACGCCGGAGGAGCGGAGACAGCGAGGGTGATGGACTGCGTCGAGGCGCGGATGCTGGATCTGGCGTCCAGCCACGGCCCGCTCCTGGCTCGGTTCGCCTCGGAAACGATCGCTGCCGGAGGTAAGCGCCTTCGCCCGCTCCTCGTCTGCCTGGCGTCTGGGGTTCCGGTCGCTCCGAGCGACGGTTTGATCCGGGCTGCGGTGGCGGTCGAGCTCGTCCATGCGGCGACGCTGGTCCATGATGATGTGATCGACGGCTCGCCGCTGCGGCGGGGGCGCCCTACGGTCGTTGCCGGGGGCGGGCGACTCGTTGCCACCGCCACCGGTGACCTCCTGTTCTCGCGTGCGTTCGCTGAGCTGGCAGCCGGCGGTCAGGTCGCGCCGATCCGGGTCCTGTCGCGCGCGGTGTCACAGCTTGCGGAGGGTGAGCTGATGCAGCGTGAAGATGCGTGGGACGCGGAGGTCACGATCGAGCGGTACATGGAACGCTGCCGGCTCAAGACCGCGGTTCTGTTCCGGGCGGCCTGTGAGCTCGGGGCACTCGCGGGAGGTGGACCGGCCGCGGCTCTCGGAGACTTCGGCGAGTCGATCGGGATTGCGTTCCAGCTGCTGGATGATGTGCTCGATGTGACCGGGCCGCCGGACCGCACCGGCAAGCCCCGAGGCGCCGACCTCCTCGACGGGACGGTCACGCTGCCGCTGATCGAGGCCAGGACGCGCGATGCATCGCTGGCTGAGCTTGATGTCCGCACCGTGCAGACCTCCGAGGCCGCAGCGGCCGTGTCAGATGCGATCGCGGCGACCGGGGCACTCGACGCCGCCCGGGCTCGGGCGCTGGCTCTGGTCGATGCCGCCAAACGCGGATTGCCGGACGAGCTCGGCGAGAGTCAGCGCGCAGCGCTGGAACTCGTCGCCGAGGGCGTCGTCGAGCGATATACGTGAGGAAGTGGGCCGTGAGGCCCGGAGGGACTGCGAAGCGGACTAGAAGTCCTCGGGCAGGATCAGATCCGCCCGAAGTGCGTTCATGAACCGCTCGATGTCGGCGACCATGTTGGCGCGCGACAGCCGCTGGAGGTCGTCGATCATCTCGGCGACGCCCTGGTCGAGATGCTCCTCGAGGAGCTCGATCTCAGCCCGGTCGTAGAGACCGTTCTCATACCAACCGCAGTTGGGGCACTCGAGCGTCAGCTCCCAGCGGGAATCCTCGCTCTCGCACCAGTCGCATGGCTGGACCAGCTCCGACTCACAATCGGGGCAGATATGGAGCTGGCGGATTTCGGTGTCGGTGTCCTCAAACCGGATGACTTCGATCGAGCGGCCGCTGGGGAGGACGATGCGGCGGATCGGTTGGTTTTCGTGGCGGCTGCTCA
Organism: uncultured Conexibacteraceae bacterium; assembly: GCA_963778315.1. Classification (GTDB taxonomy): domain Bacteria; phylum Actinomycetota; class Thermoleophilia; order Solirubrobacterales; family Solirubrobacteraceae; genus Palsa-465. The sequence goes on from CAVZTZ010000011.1 coordinate 50,736, forward strand.
TGACACCTCTATCGGACGTCCCGGGAGAGGGCTTGAGTATTTGTTGCGAGATATAGGCACTCGCGTGGACGGATGTCGCTAATCTGTGCCTCTCTGCCAACCGCAATCGGAAGCTGGCATGTTCCGCAACCCGTTCGCTGACGGAATCGTTGTTCTCGTGATCCTGCTGCTGTTCTTCGGCCCCAAGCGGTTGCCGATGCTCAGTCGCTCGATTGGCGAGAGCATCAAGGAATTCAAGGGTGGCATCGCTTCTGCACACGACGAAAAGACGGAGATCCCCTCCGGCGAGTCGGCCAGCACCGCAGAAGTTCGCGAGCCCGCGAAGACCGGTTCCGAGACCAGCAACTAGCGCCGCCTCAACAGCAGTGCGATGAAGCTCCGGCCGATTGGTCATGACGATCGCCTGAGCATCGTCGACCACCTCGATGAGCTGCGCTCGCGGCTCTTCTTCTGCGTGGGCGCGCTACTGGTCGTGTTCTGCATCTGCTTCTGGCAGAACACGCATCTGCTCAAGCTGCTCAACAGCGCGCTGCCGCACAGCGCCAACAGCGCGCTGACGAACACCGACGATCAGAACAGCACGATCGAGCGTTTCGGCGGTCAGCTCAAGGTCGGGTTCGAGGCGCTGCAGGCGGAGTTGGAACAGAGCAAGGGCGTGGCGCCTGGCACGACCGCGACACTGGGAATGCTGGCTCGGGACGCCGCCACGTTCTCAAAGACGCTGCACCACGAGATCGCCACCGATCAGACGAAGCCGATCACGATCGGCGTCGGCGAGTCGTTCACCTCGACACTGACCGTCGCGGCGTACTTCGCCCTGCTGATCTCGCTTCCGCTGCTCCTCTACCACGCGTACGCGTTCATCCTGCCGGCGCTGACGCCGCAGGAGAAGCGCAGCGCGCTACCGGCGATGATCGCCGCCCCGATCCTGTTCGCGATGGGCGTGGTGTTCACGTACTTCGAGATCCTGCCCCCCGCGATCCACTTCCTGCAGGGCTACAACAGCAAGGAGTACTACGTCCTCGTCCAGGCCGGGAGTTACTACAAGTTCGAGGTCCTGCTGATGGGTGGAATCGGACTTGCCTTCCAGGTTCCGCTGGGCCTGCTGGCACTGCAACGGATCGGCGTGATCCAGGCGAAGACACTGACGGGCAACTGGCGCTACGCGATCGTCCTGATCGCGGTGATCGCCGCAGCGCTGCCCGGCGTCGATCCCGTGACGATGTTCTTCGAGACCTTGCCGTTGATCCTGCTATACGTCGCGAGTATCGGGTTGTTGAATTACGTGGAATATCGCGATGCGAAGCGCGTCGCAGCCGAGTACGCTCGCGAACCAACCGGATTCGATCCCCAGTGAACAGTTCTCATGCTCTTCGATCTTCGTAGCCGCGGCCGTCGCCGGTTCGTCCAGGTGATCTACCTGATGCTGGCGCTCGTCATGGTCAGCGGTCTGGTGCTCGTCGGCGTCGGCACCGGCAACGGCAACGGCGGCCTTCTGAACGCGTTCACCAACAACGGCTCGAGCAACGGCTCATCCGTCTCCGACGCCGCCGTCAAGAGTGCGCTCAAGGCCACGAAGTCCCACCCGAACTCGGCCAGCGCCTGGGCGTCGCTGATCACCGCCCGTTCCGAGCTCGCCAACCAGGACGCGAACACCAGCGGAGCGACCACCGTGTACACGAAGAGCGGGCTGGCGGAGTTGAAGCTGCTCGTCGGCGACTACGAGCAGTACACGAAGCTCGTCAAGACGCCAAGTGTCGAGATGGCGCACCTCGCAGCCAACGCATACACGTCGATCAAGGATTGGACCGGCGCCTCCGGCGTCTGGCAGGTGCTCGCCAACGCCGAGCCCTCCTCCTCGACGTTCGCCTGCGTCGCCGCGACCTCCTACGCCGCCAAGGACAAGACCCTCGGCGCGCTGGCGGCTGCGAAGGCGTTGAGCCTCGTCCCGAAGCTCGACAAACTCGAGCTACAGAGCGAGCTGACCGAAGCCAAGACGCAGGGCGCTGAGGTGGCCGCGGCGGGCTGCTGACCGTCGGACTCAGGCCCCCGAGCGACACCGCTCACGCCTGAGTAACATCGAACCTTCCCCGGGCCGTTAGCTCAATTGGCAGAGCAGGGGACTCTTAATCCCAAGGTTGCAGGTTCGATTCCTGCACGGCCCACTCAGAAGCCCCCGTAAATCGGGGGTTCTTCTTTTTCCGGTCTGCGCGATTCACCAACCGTGTCCGCGCTTTCAGGGTGCAGAAGGCCGACGCGCCGGGAGCCGCCAGAGCTGCTCGAGCGGGTCGTTGCGATTGGGGCGGCGCGTGATGTCATTCGTTCGGCGGTCCAGCGCGGTGAACTGCGCCGTCAGGAGCGCGTAGTTGTCTCGTGCGAGCTGATCTCGGTAGGCGTCTGTGACCCGGTGGGCGAATCTGACCACCGTGGATGGCGTTTGACGGGTCTTGGTGGGAGTCCGATCGGGGGTTGGCTTGATCGTCGGGTTTCTGAGCATCGTGGTCGCTTTCCTTTGGTCATGTCCAGATGAGTGGGATCGTGATCGCCGCCAGGAGCGCGCCCAGTGCCATCCCGACGGTGGCGGCTGCGCCGGATGCCGGGTGTTCCTCGAGCATCCGAGCGGTGCCGAGTCCGTGGCTGGAGATGCCGTGGGCGAGGCCTCTCGCTAGCGGGTCGTTGACCCGGACGAGGTCGAGCCAGCGCGGACCGACGGTGGCGCCGATGAGACCGGTGAGGATGCTGAGCGTGGCCGACAGGGAGGCGGTGCCGTGGAGCTGGCCGGCGAGCTGGATCGAGACTGAGCTGGTCACCGTGCGGCTCGTGAGCGCGAGTGCCCAAGCGTGGGTCAAGTTGAACAGGCGAGCCGCCGTCCAGCCGAGCGCGATCGCGCTCCCGATGCCGGTCAGCGCGCCGAGCAGGAGCACCCGTCCGTGCTGGCGCAGCAACTCCCGTTCGCGGTGCAGGGGCACCGCGAGTGCCACGACGGCTGGTCCGAGCAGCGCACTGATCAGAGATGTGCTGTGTGCGTAGCGCGGGTAGGGAACGTGCGTGGCGACGAGCACAATCGCAAGCGCCGCGATCGACAGTAGCGTCGGCTGCAGCAACGGAGAGGACAGGTGGCGACGGGCCCACAGCGCGACCAGGTAGGTGAAGATTGTGACCGGGATCCAGAGCTCAGCCATGCTGTCCGCTCTGTGTGATGTGGCCGACGACGGCGAGGGTCAACAGCGCTCCAAAGCAGATCACCGTGACCGCGACGACCCAGACCGGGCCGGCATCGGCGTATTGCAGGACCCCGACGCCCGCGGGCACGAACAGAAGGGGTAGGACCCGTAGCAGCGCGCTCGCGCCACGGTCGAGCCAACGAAGCCGAACCACCCCGGTCTCGAGTGCGCCCCAGAGCAGCAGCATGCCGGCGATGCTGCCGGGGATCGGAGCGCCGGTCAGCGCGACCAGCTGCTCGCCGAGCAGCACGAACGCGTAAAGCCATAGCGCTCCGAGCAGGAGCCTCATCGCAGTCTGCCGTCGTCGAGCGACAATGCCGCGAGCAGCCGACCGCGGCTCTTGTCGATATGCGCTCGTGTCGCGCCTCGCGCCCGCTCGGCGTCGCCGTCACGGGCCGCGGCGAGGATCGCTCGGTGCTCGCGGCGGACCGAGGCCGAGTGACTCTCGAACCCGACCGCAGCGCACTGGTAGCGGCCGCTGATGTCCAGCAACGACCGGATCGTCTCGAGCAGGCGCGGACGTCCACACGGTTCCAGCAGCAGCAGATGAAAGCGGGCGTTGCGCGCGCCAAACGAGACCACGTCATCCTCTGCGTCAGCGGCCTCGAGCGCGTGCGCGGCATCTCGCAGCACCGGTGGCGTGAGGTTCGGCGTGGCAACCGCGGCCGCGAGTGGCTCAAGCGCTGCACGCATGTCGTAGACGTCGATCAACTCCTCGCGCGTCAGCGGCGAGACCCGGACCCGCCGGCTCGGCAGTACCTCCACGAGTCGCTCGCCCTGGAGCCGCTCGAACGCCTGCCGGATCGGGGTTCGGCTCACACCGAAGCGCTCGGCGATCTCCTCCTGGCGCAGCGTCGCCCCCGGCGCGATCAGCCCTTGCAGGATCTCGCGACGCAGCTCGGCGTGGACGTGGTCTGGGGCGGCGCCGGTCATCGTCATGCAACGAGGTTAGCACTTTGGATCCAAAAATCCACAGATCCAGAGCCGTGGCTTGACGTGCGGGACCAACTTGAACGGACGCTTTGGATTGCCGAGCATCGACGCCGGGGAGAGCAGTCGCCCGAAGCGATGAGGTCGGTCGACGATGCGGTGATCGAGGGCTACCGGTCCCCCGGGGCGGGCTCGGCGTCGGGGTGGCGACACGCCGATTGTTGAGGTGGCTGCAGGCGGTGGTGGTCAAGCGCCGCCGCGCACGCGGCGAGCAGCTCAGTCCGGTCGCACGGCTTGATCAGGAAGCGGAACAGCCGCGCGCCATTGACCGCTCGCAGCGCGTCCCGCAGGTCCGCGTGCCCTGTCAACAGGATCCGGACCGCGTCGGGAGCGATCACCCGCGCAGCACGCAGGAAGTCGGCTCCGCCCATGTTGGGCATCCGCATGTCCGAGATGACGATTGAGAACCCCGCAGGGGCACCGCACAGCAGCTCGAGGGCCTCGGCGCCGCTGGTGGCCACAGACACCTCGAATTCACGTCGCAGCGAATCCCGGAGTCCCTCAAGCACCCGCGGCTCATCGTCAACACAGAGGATCTTCGGCCGCCGCCGCGCACCGGCGGGACCCTGACACTCCACGGTCGCGGCCATTCTCACCCCGTCTCGGTCGTCTCGGTCACCCTCGTCGCCCCGCTCGAGGCTTGGGTGAGCGGCAGGCGGATCGTGAAGGTGGTGCCGCCGGGCCCGCTCGAGCACTCAAGCGACCCCGAGTGGCGCTGGATCGTGCTGCGCGCCAATGCCAAGCCTTGGCCCGTGCCCTTCCCGACCTCCTTGGTCGTGAAGAACGGGTCATAGATGCGATCGCGGATCTCGGGCGGGATCCCGGGACCATCGTCGGCGATCTCGATGATCACTTCCCTGTCGGCCGCGCGGGTCGAGATCCTGATCTCCCCGCGACCGGACCTTTCCCGGACCTTCTCCTCGATCGCCTGCGCGGCGTTGAGGATCACGTTCAAGAACACCTGATTGAGCTCACCGATGTTGCAGGTCACCGATGGCAGCTCACCGAGCTCGAGCCTGACCTCGGCCACGTACTTGTACTCGTTGCGGCACACCGCGAGCGTCGTCTTGATCGCCTCGTTGATTTCAGCCGGCGCGAACTCCGCGCTCGACGCGTGTGAGAAGCAATTCATCGCCATGACGATCGACCGCACGCGGGCGATCCCGTCCGCGGTCCGGGCGAACGCGGACGGAATCCGCTCGCGCAGATACTCGACGTCAGCCCATTCCTCGACCGCGCGCATCGCCTGACGGCGTTCCTCCACCGGGATCGCAGCGTCCGTGTACAGCATCCAGCGGTACAGCGAGGTCAACCTGAGCAGCTCGTCGACGGCCTCCTCCAGAAACGTGAGCGAATCACCCACGAACTGCAGCGGAGTGTTGATCTCGTGAGCGATCCCGGCCGCGAGCTGTCCGACTGCCTCCAAGCGGTGCGACACCCTCGGGTCGAGGGCCATGCGCCGACGATCCTGCTCGAGCGTGGGCCGTCCAGTTTCATCTTTGGTGTGACTGTGCATCGTGTGAACTCACGCGGTCGTCGGCAGCGAGACCGTGGTAACCGGCGTGTGGCTTGCGGAGCTCTGTGGGTACACGTCGACCTTGGCGATCAGATTGCCACGCAGGCGGTAGACCCATAGAGCGTCCGTGGTTGATGTCTCGCCGTCGACTCGCGCGAGTACCTTTCCGAACACCACGACGCCACCGTCGACCCGCCAGAAGGCGGTCGGGTTGAACTGAAATTCGCCGCCAGGCTCGCTGACGTGCCAGAGGTAGGTCTCCAGACCAGCGTGCCCGCGGTAGCAGGCGTCCGAGTCGCTGGCCCGGCGGTGGGTGGCCAGCGGCCGGACAACCACATCGGCATGAAACAGTCGCCGATAGGCGTCAAGATCGCGATCCGCGAACGCCTGAAGCGCTGCGCGGACCGTGGCGACGGGATCGGCGCACTCGGCTGTCCCTTCGAGCCGGTTCGCTCTCGGCGGGGCATCGTCGAATACGGCCCGGGGGCGTGCGAACAGGTAGCCCTGGCCGCGGTCGACCCCGAGCTCGCGCAATTTGGCCAGCGTTTCCTCGTCCTCGATGCCCTCGGCCGTGATGACCTGGCCGAACTCTCGGGCAAGACCGACGATCCCGCGGACCAGTCGCTCGTCGGTCTCATCGCGCGTGATGTCGCGAACGAACTCCCTGTCGATCTTGAGGTGCTCACCGTGCAGATGCCTGAGCTGACTGAGGCTGGCGAAGCCGGTTCCGAAGTCGTCGACCGCCAAACCGCACCCGAGGACATGCAGCTGTTCGGCGAACGCTCGACCGGCCGCCGCTCGATCGAGCATCGCGGTCTCGGTGACCTCGACGACCAGCAGGGCGGGGTCGACGCCGGTCGTCTCGATTGCGGTCACAAGCTCCCGCAGCACGTCGGGATCGGAGATCGAAGCTGCGGAGACGTTGAATTCCGTCGGAATCCCTTCCGCAGCGAGCCGGACCGCCTGGCGGATGACCCACCGGTCGATCTCCGAGATCAGGCCGTATCGCTCGGCGACGGGCAGAAACTCCCCAGGCGCGACGATTGTCCCGTCGGGGTCACACATCCGCAGGAGCAGCTCGTGCTGGACGGTCTCGCCCGTCCGCAGGTCGACGATCGGCTGCCAGTACACGAGCAGTCGATCTTCGTCGAGCGCATCGCGAATCCGGGCCAGCCACACGGCGTCGGCCACATATCCGGCCAACTCCGCCTCGCGCTCCTTGGCCTCGGTAATGTCGATTTTCTGGGCAAAGAACGCCTGGACCGTCCCGTCGGGGCGACACACCGGGACCACGTGGACGGCGGCCCACACCACGGTCCCGTCGGGGCGCTCGTAGCGCTTCTCGACCTGGTACTTGCCGCCACCCGGCACAAGCAGGGTCTGCCGCGCCTCGTCGTACTTATCGCGATCGTCTGGATGGGTCACCTCGTTGACGGTCATGCGCATCAGTTCCTCGCGCGGGCGCCCGAGTAGACGGCACATCGCGTCGTTGACGCGCATGTAGCGCCCGGTTGCGGGATCACTGAGGACCATGGCAATCGGCGCGGCATCGAACCCCTGCTCGAAGAGAGACGTCGCCGCCGCCCGCTCCCGCTCGGCCCTCCGCTGCTCGGTGAGGTCCAGCACCGCGCCGCGCAGGTGATCGGGCCGGCCGTCGTGGCCGAGCACGCTCTCGCCTCGCAACACGATGTCGCGGATCGTGCCGTCGGGCCGCACCACGCGGCACTCGCAGCTGGCCGAGCCGGTACGCAAGCACTCGGCGATGGCGTCGGCGACGATGCGCCGATCGTCAGGATGAACCACCCGCTTGCACGCCTCGATGTCACAGCTCTCGGATGGAGCGATCCCGAACACCCGGGCGAATCCGGGCGAGAAGGTGACGGTGTCATCGGCCAGCGCGAGCTCCCAGCTGCCGACCCCGATCATGCGTTCAGAGTCCTTCAGCCGCGCTTCGCTGCGCTCGAGTCTGCTCCTTGTCTGCAGCCGCTCGGTGATGTCCTGAAGCACGACCACCAGTGACGTGACCACGTCGTCCTCACGCCATGACGAGATCTGCACCCAGTACGCGCTCCGGCCGTCTCGCGTCCAATAGTCGAACGACTGATGCTCGCCGGTCAGCGCCGCCTGGAGTCGCGGCTCGAGTTCGGCCCATGCCTCCGGCGGCAAGATGTCCCTGACGGGATGCCCGGGCCAGTCCACGGGGGAGTAACCGTGGCCGGTGAACACATCGCCGACCGTTCCGAGGACGCGCAGCCGCGCGTCGGTAACGATCACCGCGGCTGCGAACCCGCAGCCAACCCCGGTCCGGCCGAGTTCGCGAAGCTTCGCGGTCAGTGTGTCGACCGGGGCCGATGGAACACCCGTGCATGGAAGGTGGGTGTTCACACTCAACGTATCGGGAGGAGCTCCCGAGCCGGGCATCCACTAGCCGGTGGATATTGGGGCCGTTCAGTCGATGAGACCGCGGCGGAGCGCATAGGCTACCGCCGCCGCACGGTCGGACTTGCCGAGCTTGGCGTAGATGTGGTCGAAGTGAGTCTTGACCGTGGAGCGCTCGACCACGAGCTCTGCGGCGATCTGGGGGGTGGAGAGGCCCTCGGCCGCGAGCCTCAGGACCTGGAGCTCGCGCATGGTCAGAGGATTCCGGGCGAGCTGGCCGCGCCTCGACGCCAGGAGGTGACCGACCTCGTAGCCGACGCCGCGGAGCGTCTGAAGGGCCTGCGCGGTGATTGTGACCTGGTCCGGGGTGTGCACATCGATCACCGCCAGCACCTCGTCGCCGGCCAGCGCCGGCAGCGCCACCGCGGTCTTCAGACCCGCCCGCTCGGCCATCTCCTGCCTGACGTAGCGACGATCGGGCCTGAGCTCGGCCAGGTCGACCGGCTCGCGCGCCTCCCATGCCCACCCGACAAGGCCGATGCCCTTCGGCAGGCGCAGGCCGCGGGTCGCGCGATCGAAGTCCGACCCGGCCATGCGGGGCGAGGTCCAGCTCACGCGCGGCACGAGCACGTCGCCTACTGGCACCCAGAACGTGCCGGTCTCGCAACCCAGGCTGGTTGCGATCGCCTCGAGCAGCCCGGGGGCGGAGTCAGCGAGCGTTGTCCAGCTCGCCAGCACGCGGGAGACCGCGAGTCGCATCTCGAGCCTGCGTCCCGCGAGCCGCTCGTCGGTCACGTCCCGGACGACGCCGACCACCAGGCCCCCGCCGTCTTCGCCCGATTCCCGGGTGGCAGCCAGCCGGATGTAGCGAAGCTCGCCGTCGCCGCGAACGATGCGCGTGTCGAGAGTGTCGAGCTCCCCTTCGCGGACGGCGTGGCGCAGCGCCTCCTCGAGGCGCGCACGGTCTGCCGGGTGGCTCTGTTCGAGCAGGCGCTCCAGGCACCCCGCGGGTGGACCGGGGGTACCGCCAAGCAGCCGCGAGAGCTCGTCGGAGCACATCAGTCGCCGGCCGTCGGGATCCCATTGCCACGCCACGGCCTGGGCCAGACGCTGGGTCGATGTGAGGACCTCTGCGCAGTGCCGAGCCCGAGCCCGAAGCTCCTCACACCGACCCTGGTCTCTGATCCAGACCGTGTAGATCGGCGGGTGGGTCTCGGTCCGTGCCGCGAACACGTCCAGCGGGAACTCCTCGCCGCCTCCCCGCAGGCCGGACAGCGCCACTCGCCGCCAACAGCGGGCGCCCCCGGACTCGTCCGCGCCGTCCGGTCGGTCCTCCGCGATCTCGGGGATTGCAGGCAGTCCGAGGACGAGGTCGCCGAGCGACCGGTCGACGATGGTCTCCCGGTCCTGCTCGAACATCCGCTCGGCGGCCGGGTTCAGGTCGAGCACGCGACCGGAGGCGTCGACCGCGAAAACCGCCTCAGGGGCGGCGCGCAGTTGGTGGCGGAGGAGTGTCACGACAAAGGCGAAAAAGATAGAGAACGACAGGTCGGTCTACCGAATGTAGACGAACCTGTCTCCCCCCGTCCGACAGGTCGGTCTCCCTCGAAGGTCTAAGCTCAACCCGTGGACCCAGGGGGAGTATCTGGAGTTCGGGGACTGCCGACTGCGCACGGGGCGACGGGCGACGCGGGGTCACGTATCGCCGACGCGGCCTATGACCTGTTCTCTCGCTACGGCGTGCGAGCGGTTGGAGTCGACCGGATCATCGCCGAAGCGCACGTCACGAAGCGCACGTTCTACCGGCACCATCCCTCAAAGGACGAGCTCGTACTCGCGTTCCTGCAGGAGCGCTGGCGACGCTGGACCCACGGCTGGCTGGAGGCCGCCGTCGAGCGCTTGGCGCCCGACCCGCGCGACCGCCTCCTTGCGGTGTTCGACGCGCTCGACGAGTGGTTCCGTCGCCCCGACTATGAGGGCTGCTCCTTCATCCGGACCCTCCACGAATTCGACGACGGGCCCGTGCACGAGGCCACCGTCCGCCAGATGGATCTCGTCCGAGCGCTGCTGGCCGAGTATGCCGTGCAAGCCGGGGTCGCCCGGCCCGAGGAGTTCTCCCACCAGATCCAGAGCCTAACGCTGGGCAGCATGGTCTCCGCCCTGCGCGGAGACCTCGACGCCGCCCAACGGGCCAGGATGGTCGCCGCTCTCATGCTCCGCGACGAGGACTTGGCGCGAGCCTAGCTCCACGGGCCGATCGCCAGTTCGAGGCCTTCGGTCATAGATCCCCCACCTGGCGGATGAGGACTCGCGCCACGGTGACCGATCCAATTGGTGTCCGGCGCTGGGGAACCAACATCGCCGGAAATCAATCAACAGGGCTCCATCGCCCAGAAACGGCACCCCCGTCGTGAGGCGGGTCCGCAAAGCCACGGGACTCGATGAGTCAGCCGGGCTGCCGAAGGCACGTTTGGTGGAGATGTGGCTCGCAAACTCAAGGAAGGGAGCTATGTCTCCTCTGCATGTCAGTAGCAGGCGCGCTGGCCGCCGTCTGGCGATCGGGCTTGGAATCCTCTCTGCGTTGGCCGTCGCGCCATCTGCGCAGGCTGCGACGACGAGCTTCGACGGCACCGTCCAAGGCGGCCCGTTGTCGAACACCGCGCCGACGATCGCGAATTTCAACGCGACGTTGAGCGGGTTGACTCAGACCGTCAATACGGCGGTGGGCGCTTGGAGCGTCACGGACGCGACCGGCAGCAACGACGGCTACAGCGTGACCGTCGCCGCGAGCGCCCCGACGATCGCCAACAGCACGGCCGCCGACCCAACCCCCGGCAGCGGATTCGCGTTACAGCTGACCCCGACCACCGCGAGCGCCGCCAGCGGCAACCCGGCGAGCACAGGGCCAGCGGCCGGATCGACGCAAACGCTCAGCACGACGGCAACCACGATCGAGAACGCCCCCGCCGGCACCGGCCAAGGAGAGTGGGACTTCCCCGCCGACACGGAAGGCAACGACAGCCTCGGGGTCGTCATTCCTGGCGACGCCAGCAACGGCGATTACGGCATCACGCTCACGTTCACGACCGCTCCGCCGGTCGCGTAGGAGAAATCGTGGCTTCCGAGATCAACAGGATGACTATTTCACGTCTTCGCGTTGGGGCGGTCGCCACGCTGGCTGCGCTGGCGCTCGCCGCGACTGCGGCGGCGCCAGCCTCAGCAGCAGCTGCAACCTCACCTCCGTCGACAGCATTCGCGCTCTCCGCGGTAGGCACCGACGGAGGGTTCCTTCTGCGCGGTACGCCGGGCCGGGTCCTCGACGCTGCCGTGCGAGTGAGCAACCTGCTCGGCCGTCCGATCACCGTCATTCTTCAGGCGGCAGATATCGAGAACGCCTCCAACGGCAACGCCGACTACGACACCGTCCGGGTCTCGCGCGCCGGTCGCTGGCTTCACCTTGCGGCGAGTGTGATACGCCTGGGCCCACATACCAGCCGCCCCGTGCCGTTCACCGTCGACGTTCCGCCGACCGCATCTGGTGCGTCCCACTACGCGGGAATCGTCGCGGTCAACGCCGCCGACCTCGCGACCGCGACCCGCTCGAGCACAGGTCAGCGACACACGTTCACCTTCTATCGCATCAGCCGGCAGGCGCTGCCAATCACCATCCGTCTGCCGGGACCACTTTCGCGCAGTCTCGCGTTGAACTCAGCGCATCTGGCTGTCCGGCCGGCCGGAAGTCAGCTCGTGCTCGGCGTCGGCGTGAGCGGGACTGAGCTGATCGACGAGACCCACATCAACCTGCGGGTCCTCCGCGGACGGCGGACCATCTTCAGCTACGCCTCCACGCTGGGCCAGTTGTTTCCTGACGCGCCCCTGAACTACCACATCCCCTGGGACGGCGAGCTCCGCGACGGCACCTATCATGTCACCGGCAGCATTCGCCCCGAGGGCGCAAGCGCGGTCAACATCAACCGGACCATCAAGGTGAGCCGCGCCGATGCGGCTCAGGCCACGCACGACGCAGCGGCCACAACCCGGCCGGGTGCATCGAACATCCCCCCGTGGATCTGGCTGACGCTGGCACTGGCCGCCGCGCTGCTGATCGCGCTGTCAGCGAGCGTCTGGAAACTCACACGGCGCTCAATGCGACCGGCCAACTGAACGACCAGAGAGCTGCCACGCGATTAGAGTCCAGGCCCACGATGCCACGAGCAGTGCGTGCGCTTGGTGAAGTTGCGTTGCGCGTCAACGACCTGCAGGTCATGCGCCAGTTCTACGAGGAGGTCGTCGGGCTCGAACTCATGCGCGAGCTTCCCGGCATCGCGTTCTTCCGCCTTGGCCCGGGATATGGCGGGCACACGACGATCCTTGCCCTGTTCGACCGCGATACGGCAGTGGCAACCGAGCGGACCACCCTCGATCATCTTGCGTTCACGATTGACATCGCCGACTACGAAACCGAGCAGCAGCGGCTCGAGGCGGCCGGTCTGGAGGTGCGGGTGGTCGTGTTCGAGTGGGTGGGTTGGCGCTCGCTGTTCTTTCGCGATCCGGAGGGCAATCACGTGGAGTTCGTGTGCCGGGACCCGAAGCTGGTCCCCGAATAACCCCCAGCTCCATAAGGCCAACTGGATCGTCGGTTGACGTTGATCTACCCGGGGGTGCGCGGGTATCGCCCCAATGTTGAGCCGCAGCTTTCGCTTCGGCCGACAAGGCGCAATCCAAGCATCAGTTCGCACGCTGCGCATCGATGCGGAAGAGCTCGGCGAATCGCTCGAGCAGTTTCAGGTGCCCTTGAGGATGGTGACGACCTCTGGCTTCACAGCCTGGGCACGGGTCAGCGTGCCCGCGATCAGATGATCGGCAAATGGGCGCATTTGGTCCGCGTTTGGCCTGCGTTTGGGGTGTCAGACCAGGATGCGCCCAGCGAATGAGTCGATCAGGACCGGACACAGGGGAGTCGATATGAAGTTCCACAGCAACCTTTCAACGCACGCGGTCCGTGCCATCACGTACCTCCTGATCGTGCTCGGGATCGGACTCGGTGTGACCGGTCGGGCCGCCGCGACGACAGTCGCCGGGCCCCTCGGGTTCGCGGCGCCTGCCACGATCTCCAGCCCGGGAGATTTCTCTGTGGATCTGATGTCACTGTCGTGCCCGACGACCGGCCTCTGCGCCGCCGTTGACAACGGTGGCGACGCGATCATTTCCACTGACCCGACGACCGCGACGCCGACCTGGAGCGGTGCCAATCAACTCCCCGACATGGATTCACTTGACGGGGTCTCGTGTCCGACGGCCGGCCTCTGCGTCGCGGTGGACAACAGCGGCAATGTCGCCGTCACGACTAATCCAACAGCCGCGAATCCCACCTGGAGCGATGCAGCCAACATCGACGACACGACCCTGACTGCCGTCTCGTGTCCCACCACTGGCCTCTGCGTCGCCGTCGACAACCAAGGAAACGCACTGGTCACAACCGACCCGACCGACGCCGCCCCAGTCTGGAGCACCGACCCGAACATCGATACGGGCCAGAACATCGAAGACGTGTCGTGCCCCACCACCGGTCTGTGCGTCGCCGATGACTCCTCCGGGCACGTGGTGATCACGACGGACCCGACCGCCAAGAGTCCAACCTGGAGCAAGCCGGCAGGCATCAGCGGCGGCGTCAAGCTCAACGGCATCTCGTGTCCGACGGCAAGTCTGTGCGTCGCCGTTGGTGGCGGGTATGCGTTCATCAGCACAAATCCGTCCGCCACCACCCCGACGTGGAAGAGCTCCGCCGACCTCGACTCGGGCAATCCGCTCGTCGCGATCTCGTGCACCGCGACGCTGTGCACGGCCGTCAACCTGCAGGGTGACGTGGTGATCACGACCGACCCGACCGCCCAGACCCCCACCTGGCAGGCCAGCACCAACATCGACAGCGAGGCGCTGTACGCGGTCTCGTGTCCGAGCACGGGCCTCTGCGTCACTGTCGGTCAACAGGGCACGACCGTGATCACGACCGACCCGACGGCCGCGCACCCGACCTGGAGCACGCCGGTCCTGCTCGGTTTGCACGACCCGATCGCCAGCTTGTCCTGCCCGACCACCGCTCTGTGCGTGGCCGTTGACGGCGACAGCGCTGCATTGACCACGGCCGACCCGAAGGCTGCGGACCCGACCTGGTCATCAACGTCCGTTGGCGAGTACGGCCTCAACGCGGTCTCGTGTCCGACCGCCGGCTTCTGTGTCGCCGTCGACTGGATGGGCCACGCGTACTACACCTCCGATCCCACCGCCGCGACCCCAACATGGACACACAGCACGGTCGGCTCCGGCGTCGATCTCAGTGCCGTCTCATGCCCAACCATCACGCTGTGCGTCGCCGTCGCCAGCGGTGGGTCGGGCACCGCGTACTACACGACCGACCCGACCGCCGCGACCCCGGCATGGACCCACGGCACGGCCGACGCCGGCGTCGGCCTCACTGCGGTCTCCTGTCCGAGCACCACTCTCTGCGTTGCGGTCGGATATGACGGAAAGGCGGCGATCACATTGAATCCGACCGCCGCAACGCCGACGTGGAGCACGAACACGATTGACACGGTCAGCAACGACCTTTCGGCGCTCTCCTGCCCGACGACCAGCCTCTGCGTGGTGATTGACGGAGATGGGGACGCGGTGACCACCACGGATCCGACGGCAACCACGCCCACCTGGACGAACTCCTGGACCGCCTCCCACGCGTACCTCGACGGCGGCCAGTCGCTGACCGCAATCTCCTGCACCACCGGAGGGTTCTGCGTCGCAGTGGGCGCCGCCGGTACGGCAATCACCACGAGCATCGCGACGGCGGCGACCCCGACGTGGAGCACGCCAGCCGACATCGATGGCGGCGACATGTTGACTGGCGTGTCATGCGCCGCAACGAGCCTATGCGTGGCCGTCGACGACCGCAGCCATGCCGTGATCGGCGCGGCAGCGACCCTCACCGTGGCCGGCGCTGGAACCGGGACAGGTTCGGTGTCAGGCGGCGGGATCGACTGCAGCTCGCCGAGCGTCGGGACCTGCAGTGTCACCGAGCCGATTGGCAGCTCGGTGACCTTGACGGCCACTCCCGGGACCGGGTCGACGTTCACAGGCTGGTCGGGGGGTGGCTGCTCCGGAACGGGCGTGTGCACGGTGACCCTGTCCGGCGATCAGACGGAGGTCGCAAACTTCGCTGTGATTCCCTCATCGCCAGCGCCGCCCGCAAGCTCCGGAGGCGGCACCACAAATGGAGCGGGCCCCACAAGTGGAGCCGGCCCCACCACCGGAGGCGGCACGACAGGCGGAGGTGGCACCACGGGCGAAGGTGGCACCACCGGCGGAGGGGGCACGACAAGCGGGGTGGGTGCCGGGGCGATCTCACTGCGCTCGCGGACCCTGAAGATCGCCACATCAGGCAAGGCTCAGCTGCCGCTCACCTGCACCGGTGACGGGACCTGTCGCGGCCTCCTGACGATCACCGCAACGTCCGGCACGGGGAAGCACAAACACACGATGACCCTGACGAGCGCGTCCTACGCCATCACCGCAGGAGCGTCAGGCATCGTCAAGCTGAAGTTCTCCGCAGCAGCACTGCGACAGATCAACAAGCTGCATGATCGCCTCGAGGCGGAGGTCCACCTCACCTCGAACACTGGCAAACGGACGATCGCGACGATCGCACTCAGGCTGACCTACCACCGTCTCGCGGGACTCTCGCAACGGCCGACGTCCACATAGCTGACATCGATCTGGGCCGACATGCCGTGACCGAGTGCCGCAACTGCCACCTCGGCGCCGGCCAAGCCAGAGGTCAGCTGTAAAGACGAGGTTTGCGCGCCGGGTCTCGGGGGTATGCTCGGCGCGCGTCTCCGTAAGCGAGCCGCGGCCAGGCAGTCGCGCAGTGAGGATGTGCAGTGAGGAGAGAGGCTTGATGCGGCGCATTGGTGCAATGTTTGCCGTGTTCGCAATCGCGATCACCGTGGCTGCCTGCGGCTCGTCGGGTCAGGGGCCCGTGACGCTCAACTGGGAGGTGTTCCCTGAGCCGTCGGGATCGTTCGCCAAGGCTGCAAGCGATTGCTCGGCCGCGTCGCACGGCGCCTACCAGATCAAGATCGACTTCCTCTCCACCTCCTCTGACCAGCAGCGCCAGACGCTCGTGCAGCGCCTCGCGGCGGGTGATTCCTCGATCGACATCCTCGCCATGGATGTCGACTGGACCGCTGAGTTTGCGTCGGCCGGATGGATCCGGCCATGGACGGGCGCCAACGCGGCGGCGGTCTCACAGGGGGTCCTGGCCGGGCCGCTGAAGACCGCCACTTACGACGGCAAGCTGTGGGCGGCTCCGATCAACTCCAATACCGAACTGCTCTGGTATCGCAAGGACCTTGTCAAGACGCCGCCCAAGACGTGGAACCAGATGATCGACGATGCCATTCAATTGGCCAAAGAGGGCAAGCCGCACTACATCGAGGAGCAGGGTGCCAAGTACGAGGGCCTGGTGGTGTGGTTCAACTCATTGGTCAACTCTGCCGGCGGTGGCATCGTGGGGCCGGGCAATCAAGTGATCATCGGTAACTCCACGAAGATCGCGGCCACGATCATGAAGCGGCTGGCCACCTCTCCGGCGGCCGATCCCGGACTGAACACCTCCGAGGAAGGTCCTGGCAACAGCGTGTTCGACGCGGGGACGGCGGCGTTCGAGATCAACTATCCGTTCGTGTGGTCAGGCACGGAAGCGACCGCTCCGAGCATCTTCAAGCACATGGGATATGCGCCGTTCCCAGAGGTCACACCGGGGATGACCCCGAAGGTCTCGATCGGTGGCTACAACCTCGGGATTTCCACACACTCCAAGCATCCCCAACAGGCGTTTGATGCCGTGAAGTGCCTGATCTCACCACCGAACCAGATTCGTGACGCGGTCAAGGGCGGGTTGGCGCCGGTGCTGTCCAGCATCTACAACGAGCCCTCGTTCGAGAAGGCATACCCGTTCCACCAGTTGATCAAGGCCCAGCTCGAAGACTATGGGCTGCGCCCGCAGACGCCCGAGTATCAGGACGTGACGCTGGCGATCCAGGATGCCCTGCAGCCTGCGTCAGGGATCGATCCGAACACGATCGTGAAGAAGTTGACCAACGAGATCAAGACAGCCCTGAAGGGAGAGTCGCTGCTATGAGCAGCGGAGCGGTCGCCGAGTCGTCCCCAGCACCTCGACGCAAGCGCCGACGCCAGCTGAGCGACAGAACGCGGGCCGAGCGCAAGCTCGCCATGTATCTGGTCGGGCCCGCGGTGATCGTGATGATCGCGGTCACGGCCTTCCCGATCATCGACACGATCGTCCTGTCGCTGCAGCGCTCGAGTCTCGACCAGCCCGGACGCAGCGCCTTCATCGGACTCGACAACTACGGCTACGTCTTGAAGGCCCACCTCTTCTGGATGGATCTGATCCACACGGTGGTGATCACCGTGATCAGCGTCTCGATCGAGTTCGTGCTCGGCATGCTGCTGGCGATCGCGATGCACCGGGTGATCTTCCTTCGCGGCCTGCTGCGCTCGATCGCGCTCGTGCCGTACGCGATCGTTGCGGTTGTTGCCGCGTACTCCTGGCAGTACGCCTGGTCACTGGACGACGGTGGCTGGATCCCGCGGGTGCTGGGTCTCAAGGGGGACCCGCTGAGTCACCAGTTCGGCACGTATGTCGCGATCATCATGACCGAGGTCTGGAAGAACACTCCGTACGTGGCACTGCTGCTCCTCGCTGGTCTGGCGCTCGTCCCCGATGAGCTGCTGGAGGCGGCGAAGATCGACGGCGCGACGGCGTGGCAGCGCTTCACCCGGATCACCGTGCCGATGATGAAGCCAGCGATTCTCGTCGCTCTGCTGTTCCGCACGCTGGACGCGTT
Source organism: uncultured Conexibacteraceae bacterium (assembly GCA_963778315.1). Lineage (GTDB taxonomy): Bacteria > Actinomycetota > Thermoleophilia > Solirubrobacterales > Solirubrobacteraceae > Palsa-465. The sequence goes on from CAVZTZ010000011.1 coordinate 68,765, forward strand.
CCGGATCTTCGACGTCGTCTACATCTTCAGCCAAGGCGCCAACAACACCGCTTCGCTCTCGCAGCTGAGCTACAGCACGTTGCTGGAGCGACTCAACCTGGGCCTCGGTTCCGCGGTCTCGGTGGTCCTGTTCCTGATCGTCGGGCTGATCGCGTTCCTGTTCATCAAGGGGTTCGGCGCCGCCGCCAACCCGGGCGCGGGGCGTGAGGCATGAGTGCTCAGGTGAGGCAGCGCACCGGCTGGTCGCTCGCCTTCGCGGTGATCGTCGTCGTGTCGCTGGTTCCGGTCGTCTGGATCGTGATGCTCTCGCTCAAGACACCGGCGTCGGCCACCGACGGCTCGTTCATCCCGCATCACTGGACGCTCGACAACTACCGCGACATCTTCAACGCCAACGTCTTCACCTCGGCGCTGGTCAACTCGATCGGGATCGCCCTGATCTCAAGCGCGCTGGCGGTGGTGTTCGCCTCCTCCGCCGCCTACGCGATCGCCAGGCTCGACTTTCCGGGCAAGTCGGTGATTCTCGCGGTCGCGCTGATGGTCACGCTGTTCCCGCAGGTCTCGCTCGTCGGCCCGCTCTACAACCTGTGGCGTCAGATCGGACTGTTCAACACCTGGCCGGGTCTGATCATCCCGTACCTCACGTTTGCGCTACCACTGGCGATCTTCGTGCTGTCGACGTTCTTCCGGGAGATCCCGTGGGAGCTCGAGCAGGCGGCCCAGATTGATGGCGCGACCCCGTTCCAGGCGTTCCGCAAGGTGATCGCCCCGCTGGCGATGCCCGGGATCGTGACCACGTTCATCATCGTCTTTCTGATCTGCTGGAACGACTTCGTGTTCGCGATCTCGTTGACCGCGACCTCCGCCGCTGAAACGGTGCCGGCCGCGATCGCGCAGTTCCCCGGGGTGTCGCAGTTCACGCAGCCAATCGGCGACATCGCCGCGGCAGCGGTCGTCGTGACCGTACCGGTCATGGTCCTCGTCATCCTGTTCCAGCGCCGGATCGTCGCCGGCCTAACCGCAGGCGCAGTCAAGGGATAAGGAGAAGTCGCCCAATGGCCGAGATCGCAATGGAGCACATCACCAAGCGCTACGACGACGGCTACGAAGCCGTCAAGGACTTCAACCTGGATATCGCGGACGGCGAGTTCATGATCCTCGTCGGCCCGTCCGGATGTGGAAAGTCCACGGCGCTGCGGATGGTCGCGGGCCTCGAGGACATCACGGACGGCACGCTGAAGATCGGCGGAGAGGTCGTCAACGACCGAACTCCGAAGGACCGGGACATCGCGATGGTCTTCCAGAACTACGCGCTGTACCCACACATGACGGTGCGCGACAACATGGGTTTTGCGCTGAAGCTCGCGGGGGTGCCGAAGGCCGAGATCGAACAGAAGGTCTCGGAGGCGGCGCGGATCCTGGACCTGACGGAGCACCTCGATCGGAAGCCGGCGAACCTCTCCGGTGGTCAGCGCCAGCGGGTCGCCATGGGCCGTGCGATCGTGCGCAACCCGAAGGCATTCCTGATGGACGAGCCGTTGTCCAACCTCGACGCGAAGCTTCGCGTGCAGATGCGTGCCGAGATCTCGCGGATCCAGCAGCGCTTCGAGACGACGACCATCTATGTGACACACGACCAGACCGAGGCGCTGACCCTCGGTGACCGGATTGCCGTGATGCGGAGCGGCGTACTGCAGCAGGTCGGTACGCCGGGTGACCTCTATCGGCGGCCGACGAACCTGTTCGTGGCGGGCTTCATCGGATCGCCATCGATGAACTTCCTGCCCGGCCACATCGATGGGGACACGGTGCGTCTCCCGTTCGGGGACGTCGCCATCCCCGCGTCGCTGCGCGCCCGGCTCCACTCCGGTCCGGGCGGCGGACGCGCCGGAGTCATCGCGGGCCTCCGTCCCGAAGACTTCGAGGATGCCGCACTGGTTCAGGACCGTAGCCGCGGAACCACCTTCAGAGCACGGATCGACGTGCTTGAGTCGATGGGCTCGGAGTTCTACGCCTACTTCGCGGTCGAATCCGAGAAGGTCGACTCCGCCGAGCTGGACGAGATCGCACGGGACGCGGGAGCGGCGGCACTGCCCACGGACGGAGGCACGCAGGTCGTGGCGCGTCTGGACGCCGCCAGTGGTGTCCGTCAGCGCCAGGACCTCGAGCTGTGGTTCAACTCCGAGCATCTCCATCTGTTCGACGCCGACACCGGGCAGAGCCTCCTGGGACCAAACGCCTAACCGTGCGCCCCGACTGTCGGGGATGATGTGGACGATGCCCGAGCCGCGTTCCACGGGAATGCCGGGCTACGACGCCCAGAACGATTTCCTGCGCGCGCGGCGGCATGCAGCCGCCGCCCGGTTGGCTGCTCGCTTGCGGGGCGAGCCGGACGATGTGCGGATGGTGCTTCCCTACGAAGAGGTGGTCGCCGCGCTCGGGTTTGTCTCCGAGCATCGCGTCGGATTGTCGGTCGTGCCGCTGGACGCGATCGTCGGCAGCCTTGATCGCGCCCGGGAGTTCGACCGCAGGTTTCGTCCCACATCGGGCCGCGTGCGCTCACGGTGGGAACACATCGCCGCCGCCATGCGCCGCGGTGAGTCGCTACCTCCGGTGGACCTTGTGCGCATCGGTGAGATCTACTTCGTTCGGGACGGCCACCATCGCGTGTCGGTGGCGCGGGCGATCGGACGCCACGACATCGACGCTTACGTGACCGAGGTGATCACTCGGCTCGGGGCTGAGCGGACGATCACACTGGCCGACCTGCCCCTCAAGTCTCTGGAGCGGGTGTTCTTCGAGCGGGTGCCGTTGCCCGATCAGGCCCGCAGCGAGATCACGGTCAGCGACCCGTGGGACTACGCCCAGCTGGCCCAGGCGGTTGAGGCGTGGGGGTTTCGCACGAGTCAGGATCGTGGCGAGGCGATCGGCCGGCGGGAGAACGCCTATCAGTGGCTTGAGGAGGAGTACCGGCCGGTGGTTGCCATGCTCCGCGAGGCCGACCTGATCGGGAACCGGACCGAAACCGAGGCGTACCTGCGAGTCTCGGCCGAGCGCTACCGGCTGCTGCGCACCCACCGCTGGGACGAGCAGGTCATCGAGCAGCTGATCGAGGGCAAAGGCCGCCGCGGGCGTCGCCGGCCGGCGAGCTGAGCGGCGAACTCGAGTCAGACGACCCCGACCCCGACCGCGGCCGCCTTGCCGGCGGCCTCGGTGCCGGCCTCGGCTCGGCACTCAGCGATCCAGGCGTCGAGCACGAACCAGCGCTCATAGAGCCAGGCGATCAACTCATCGCGCTCACGCGGGATCTCGGCGGCGGAGAACCGCCAGAACTTGAGTTTCACGGTGGTGCCGAGCAGGCCACCGGCCCAGATATCGGAGACGTACTCGAAGCCGTCGAGGCCGAAGTGGCCGAAGATGACAACGTCGACATCCGGCGCTGACTCGAGCAGGGTCAGCGGGCCGCCGAGCCGCGGTGGCAGGAGCCAGCGGAGCCGGCCAGCGAGCTCGGCGAGCTCCGGCTGGCGCTCGGCGATGATCTCCTGTGAGCGGGCGAGCTTCTCGGCCGTCCACCGTGTGCCCTCTGGGTAGATCAGAAGGCCGTCTCTGGGGCCGAGGTTCTCGGTCAGCAGACGCATCTTGTCCATCTCCGCGCCCGTGTCGCCGGAGGCGCGGCGCACGAACAGGGTCGGCACCCAGCGACCGCCGATGTCGATCGTCGGCAGCATCCGCAGCTCGCGTTTGATCACGAAGCGGAAGCCGATGCCGTGACCGCCGCCGATGATCACATCGGGCAGCGTGTTGTCGATGATGCTCGCGTGGCGGACCATCACGAGGATCGGACCGTCGCCCGCCAGCTCCAGCCCGTCGATCTCGAAGCGCATCCGGAACAGGACCCGGACCGCGGCCAAGTGGCTGGCGAGCCACCGGCGCTTGAGCCGGTAGACCCGATCACGGCGCCTTGCAGAGTCGCGTCCGAGCGCCACCAGGTCGATCAGGCCCAGCCCGATGAGCCCATACAGCTCGCCGATCAGGAACCACCAAAGCATCGCCACCATGCGCATCGCCATCCAGCGCTTACGGTGCCGGACCCAAAGCGTCAGATCGGCAAGCAGCCCACCGACCAGCAGCAGCGGCAGCAGCGCGGTGACGAGCAGGAAGCCAACAACGACCAGTGCGATTCCGCGGACTCGCCGGACGGTGCGTTCGCCGGCGGAACCGTCATCGGGGATCAGCGGACCCAGCCCGACCAGATCTCCCGATGTCCTCATTCTCAGGCAGACCCTAGACCTACCGGGCCGCTTGTGCGCAGTGGTCTCTCAGTTCCCGTCGGCGCCGGCGTCCGCGGTGTCCGGAAGCGAGGCGTCATCGGTGAACACAACCGCGGACCGGCGGCGGGTGTTGACGCGCAGTTCGAACACGTCCGGTCGGCCGTAATGGCCGACGGCGTCCATGTCGAGATGGCCGCGGGCAATGTCCGCGAGATCGATCTCGGCATCGAGGATCACCTCCTCGTCGAACACCGGGCCGGCGAGAACCGCGCCGTCGGGCCCGAGGATCGCGCTGCCGCCGCGCATCAGGTAGGCCTCGGAACCTCCGGCCCATTCGCCGAGCTCCTCCTGGTAGAAGTCCGGATACTCGCCGACCCGGATCGCCTGGCATGCGGTCAGGACGAACACCCTGCCCTCCAGAGCGATGTGCGTCATCGACGGGATCCAGGTCGGACGGTCATCCGCGGTCGGAGCACAGTAGAGCTGTACTCCTTGGGCGTACATCGCCTGGCGCAAGGCCGGCATGTAGTTCTCCCAGCAGATCACTGCGCCGACGCGTCCGGCAGGACTCTCGACCGTTCCGATCGTCGAGCCGTCTCCGAACCCCCAGATCAACCGCTCGGTGCCGGTCGGCATCAGCTTGCGATGGATGCCGACGAGCCCGGCGGCGGGATCGATCATCAGCACCGTGCAGTACAGGGTCGCGCCAAACCGCTCGATCACGCCGATCACGACAAACGTCCCGTGCGTGGCTGATGCAGTCGTCAGCGCGGCCACTTCCGGGCCGTCCAGCGGGACGGCCCCCTCGAAATACCTCCGGAACAGGTCTCGCCCCGGACCGGTCCGGCGCCCAACCACCGCGCCGAATCCGATGCCCTTCGGGTAGCAGCCGACGAACGCCTCCGGGAACACCGCAACTTCGGCTCCGCGCGCGGCGCACTGCGCGATCAGATCCTCGGCCTTCGCGACGGTGGCGGCGGCATCGAACGGGACCGACGACGCTTGGACAACGGCCACCCGGGTTGGCACAGCTCGCCTCAGTAGCCGACGTGCAGAGTCGGTGATTCCAGCGAGTTGACGATCAGCACCGTCGCGCTGTCCTCATGCGGGTTGCGCAGTGCGTGCGGCACATCGGCGCGGAAGTGAAGCGCGTCGCCCGTGCTCAGCGAAGCTGGGCTGCCATTGACGTCGATCTCGATCGCGCCGCTCAGCACGTAGATCCATTCCTCACCGGCGTGTGAGGCGGGCTCCCCGACGCGCCCCGGCTGGAGGTGCAACTCGACGGCTTGCAGCCAGCGCAGGTTCGGGTCAGACAGCGACTGCAGCGAAGTGTCGCCGGTGTCGATCGTGCGCCGGTCCTCGCTGCGCGAGACATACACGGACTGCTGCTCCGGCGACTCGCCCACCAGCGCTCCGAGCGACACACCGAGCGCGCGAGCGAGCTGCAGCAGCAGTCGGACGGTCGGCGTCCGCGTCCCGTTCTCCAACCGCGAGAGGTGTCCGACGGAGATGCCCGACAGCTCTGAGAGCTGCGCGAGCGTCAGGTTCTGACGCAGTCGGTAGGCACGGATCCAGGCGGCGATCCGCTGGTCGTCCTCGAGCAGCTCGGCGGATGTGTCATGAAGTTCTGTCGCGCTCACTTCGGGCTCCATGGTGTCGACAATGTATGCGACGGCTGGTAGTTTGCCGATCGGCAACTTTAGTTGTCAACTCGGACAAGCCCTTCGGAAAGGACGAGCCAGCCCGATATGAGCACCGGAACCGCAGACCAGGTCGTCACCGACACGGTGGAGGCGGCTCGGTCCGTCTTCGGCGCCGCGATCGAGGCGATCTTCACTCTTGGGAGCCTGGCCCACGGCGGCTTCGCGCCGCTGGTGAGCGACGTCGATGTCGCGATCATCCTCGACGCGACGCCCGCAGGGACGGCCGACCGGATCGCTGAGGTTCAGGATCGCGTCGTGGCGAAGGGCAGCAGCCCGCTGTCAGAGCGCCTCTCGGTGTTCTGGGCAGACTGGCATGCGGTCAGGACCGGCGAGGGTGATAACTACCGCCTGGGTCCGGTCGACCGGCTCGATCTGCTCGAGTCGGGGCGTCTCCTGCTCGGCTCCGATCTGCGGGAACCGGGCGTCCGACCCACGTCCGATGAGCTCGTATCGATGAGCGCCGACATGATCCTCAGGAAGTTCACCGGGGGCTACCTCGAAAGCCTCCGCGATTCGGCCGCACTGGTCGCCGGCGGGCCGCGCGCCGTGACCAAGGCAACCCTGTTCCCCGTCCGCTTCGCCTACACGCTCGGCACCGGTCGGATCGGGCTCAACGATGGCTCGACGCAGTGGTACGCGGCCGAGGGCCTTCCCGGCAGCACGCTGGCGCTCAAGGCGCTTGAGTGGCGGAGCGACGGGATCGAGGACGCCGAGCTCGCGATTCAGATGCTCGACGCCGAGCTCGCCGCGCTGCACACGGTGTGCCTGACCGAATACGCCCGGGAGCTCGATGACCGTGGCGATGCGCCGAGGGCGGCGGCGCTGGCCGAGCGGCTTGCGTTCGTCGATGTGGCCGTCCCGGACGGTCGCTGAATGACACCGCTCACCGATATGACCGCAATCAGCGAAAGGAACTCTCGATGACTCAAGCGCAGGAGATCCACGGCATCATCGCCTACCCGATCACCCCGTTCGCCGAGTCGGGGATCGACACCGAGCGCCTCGGTGCTCTCGTCGACACGATGGTCGGGGCGGGGGTTCACGCGATCGCTCCGTTGGGCAGCACCGGCGAGTCGGCCTACCTCACCCTCGACGAGTGGAAGACCGTCGTCGATACGACCATCGCGGCGGTTGACGGCCGCGTACCGATCGTTGTCGGCGCATCGGATCTGACCACCTCCGGCACGGTTGCCCGTGCTGAGTACGCGCAGGGCGCCGGCGCGACCGCCGTGATGGTGATCCCGGTCTCCTACTGGGCGCTCAGCGAGCGCGAGATCGTGCAGCACTACAGCTCGGTCAGCGATGCGATCTCGATTCCCATCATGGCCTACAACAACCCGGCCACGTCCGGGATCGATATGCCGCCGTCGCTGCTGCACCACATGTTCGAGACGATCGAGAACGTCAAGATGGTGAAGGAGTCGACCGGTGACATTCAGCGGATGCTCGACATCAAGGAGCTGTCAGCCGGTCAGCTGCCGTTCTTCAACGGCTCGAACCCGCTCGTGCTCGAGGCGCTGAAGGCGGGCGCCAGCGGCTGGTGCACCGCAGCCCCGTGTCTGCGTCCGGCGCCGACGATCGCCCTGTATGAGGCGGTCGCGGCCGGCGACCTGGAGCGTGCCGGGGAGATCTACGACGAGCTGCTGCCGCTGCTGCGATTCATCGTCACGAAGGGTCTGCCGCCGGCGGTGAAGTCCGGGCTCGAGATCCTCGGCGAGCCGGCCGGGGTGCCGCGGCTCCCGCTGCTCCCGCTGACACCCGAGGATCGGAGCGAGTTGGAGTCGATCCTGGCGGTCGTGGCCGCCTGATCACGTCCATTGGTGGACATTGGGGGCCGTCGCGGATGGCTCTCAACGTGCCTTGAACTGTTGGGATCCGCCCGTTGATTCGGGCTTTTGGCGTTGCCTGAGCGCTCGCGTCACGGGCAATTTGCCAATTGGCCGGGTCATGTTTCCAAAACTTTGGCCCTGGGGCCAATGAGCGTTGGCCGCGCCTTCGCCACTGTGTCGTTCACGACCAGAAGTGGCGGGCGTGAAGCCCTTCGGCCGGTCGTTCGTGTCAGTCACCCGACGATCTGAAAGGCACCTACCGCAATGACAATGACGACCGAGCCTGGGGTGAAGACAGCCGGTCCCGCGCTCCGCAAAAACGCACTCGGATTTCCGCAGCTGCTGGCACAGTCGGTGGCACTGATCTCACCGACGATGACCGCCGTGCTGATCATCCCGTTGGCGTTCTCGATCGCCGGAAACTCCACATGGTTCTCCTACGCCTTCGCGACGGTGATGCTGATGTTCACGGTGCTGGGGCTCAACCAGTTCGCCAAGCGTTCCACCACCACCGGTTCGATGTACGCGTACGTGGCCAAGGGTCTCGGTGCAGCTGCCGGTGTGATGACGGGATGGGGCCTCGTCTGGTGCTACTTCTTCATCGGCACCGCAGGTCTCTGCGGCTTCACGCTGATGACCGAGCAGTTCCTGCAGGGCCTCGGCGTGCACGGAACTGTGTCGCCGTTCCTGTTGTTTGCGATCAGCGCCGCGGTCGGGTTCACGATCGCCTTCAAAGACGTGCGTCTGTCGGCGATGCTGACCCTGATCCTCGAGGGGCTGTCGGTCGCGTGCATCCTGGCGCTGTCGTGTTTCATCCTGTTCAAGCACGGCTCGCCGATCGACTCGAGCCAGATCAAGTTGAGCGGGTTCTCGCTCAAAGGGCTCGACTTCTCGGTGGTCGTCTGCATCTTCTCGCTGGTCGGTTTCGAGGCCGCCTCGACGATGGGCGGTGAGGCGCGCAATCCGCTCCGGACCGTGCCAAAGGCCGTCATCTGGAGCCTGATCATCACGGGCCTGTTCATGGTGGTGATGTGTTACGTCGAGACGCTCGGGGCGAAGCATGCCGGCCTCAATCTGGCGACGCTCGGTGCTCCGCTGCAGACGCTCGCATCGGCTTACCACGTCAGCTTCTTCAAGGTCCCGGTGTCACTCGGGGGGATGGTCAGCTTCTTCGCACTGACGCTGTCCTGTGTCAACTCCGGCAGCCGGATCCTGATGCCGCTCGGCAAGCACGGCTTCGTGCACAAGCGGCTGCACGGGACCCACTCGACCAACCTGACGCCGCACGGCGGTATCGGCCTCTACTACGGCGTGCTGATCGCATTCGTGTTCATCTGGCACGCGCTGGGCGGAAGTGTGCTGACGATGTTCAACGACGCCGGCACGCTCGCCGCAACGGGCTTCCTGTTCGCGTACTTCATGACGGTGGTCGCCGCGCCCGTGTACCTGAAGAAACTCGGCGAGCTGAAGACCAACCACATCGTGGTGGCGGTCGTCGGCTTCGTCCTGTTGATGGTGCCGCTGGTCGGGCTCTTCTACCCGTTGCCGGTGTTTCCGATCGACATCTTCCCGGCGATCTTCGCGGCATACATGATTGCCGGAGGCAGCTGGCTATTCGTCCTCAACAAGCGTGTTCCGGGCACCTTGAACGCGATCGAGGAGTCGCTCGAATCCGCTTTGCAGGAGTCAGCACTGCCGGCTTCCGACGTGGAGACCGGGTCGCGCGTCGGGCTCGAGATGCCCGGCTTGGGGATCGACATTCAGGCGGCGTAGGAGCGCGCGGCCCAGGTCGGGCGGTCTGTCTCGACGGTCATGGACCCAGCCGCGGTGGTTGGGTCCATGACCACCGCTTGTTACTCGGCTCGATCCCCTCATATAGTGTCGCCGAGATGGGGATGCGGGCGTTGCGATCTGTGCGTGGTGTCGTCGCGAGTTGCGCGGTTTTGGGCGCTGTCGTGCTGGGAGTTCTCGGTGCGACCGCAGGCCCGGCGGACGCCACCATTTACCCGTGCTTCCAGCAGCTTCCCGGCGTACAGGGGATCCCGCCGTGGGGCTTCCACACCGGCAATCCGCTGACCGGCACCACCGGCAGCTACGCCCGCGCCTACGGCAACATCAACCTCGACACCAACCAGATCTCGGGAAAGATCTGCCAGGTGCAGTTCGGTCATCACGTCGAGCACCTGATCGTGATGAGCGCCCAGTCGCCGATCATCTACCACACGCACGTCGGCGAGATGTGGGGATACCCCGGGAACATCATCAAGGTGCACGTCAAGGTGAGGTCGAGCACCGACACACGGTGCAAGGTGGGGACGGTCGGCGTGATGACGATGTTCGGGAGCTACAACGGCGTCCGCAGCGACAGCGTGCAGTTCGTGTTTCCCGCCGCCTGCAAGAACCACAACAGCCTCTACCACGGCCCGCAGGTCAACGCCCAGGTTCCGCCGCTCTAGCCGCGGTGGGGAGGTCGCGGCTTCGAGAAGTCCGCCGTGACGTCCGCGCGTGCCGGACGCGGCGCGGTTGATGGTTGATGGCTGACGGTTGACGGCAACCGTGAATTCACCTTACACTCGCGTCTAGTTTAGGCGCGAGGGAGGAGACACGGGATGTTGTTCGGGGTGCGCACTGAGGCGCCGACGCGCGGACACGGGCGGCGCGTACGCCAGGTGATGGCGCGGGCGGCTGTGCTGACCGTGGTGGCGGGGCTGGGGACGGGGGCGGCCGCCGGAGCGGCGACGCTCGACGGGGCGTCAGCGATCCACGTGGTGAGCAAGACGGTGCTCGACCCCCGTCTGACGCAGTACACGCTCTCGACGCCCGCGTTGGCGAAGACGACGCCGCTGCGGATCTTGCTGCCAACCGGCTACGCGGCGCATCCGGACGAGCACTACCCGGTGATCTACCTGTTGCACGGTTGCTGCAACTACGACGTCTCCGGCGCCGCCTCGTGGACCGTCCACGGTGACGCCGAGGGCCTCACCGCGGGTCTACCGGTGATCGTCGTGATGCCCGATGACGGTCAGGGCGGGATGTACACGAACTGGTACAACAACGGCAAGTTCGGTCCGCCCGACTGGGAGACCTACGACATCGACGAGTTGATTCCGTGGGTCCAGGCGAACTTCCGCACGATCCCCAACCGTGGCCACCGGGCGATCGCGGGGCTGTCGATGGGCGGCTTCGGGGCGATGTCGCTGGCGGCCCGCCATCCGGATCTGTTCTCGTTCGCCGCGAGCTTTTCGGGCGTGGTCGACAACCACGACACCCTCGGGAACTTTCAGCTGATCGACGATGCGCTGGCCGTCCAGGACGGCGGCAACACCGGCTCGGTATGGGGGCCCTACGAGACCGACGCGATCCGCTGGTGGGGGGATAACCCGGTCGACCTCGCGGAGAATCTGCGCGGGCTCGGTCTCCAGATCCGGACCGGCAACGGCGACGCCGGGGGACCTTTCGGTGGCGGTCCCGACGCGATCGAGATGAACGCCTACGCGGAGTCGCTGCAGCTCAACGACACGTTCAATCAGCTCGGGATCGCGCACGTGTGGGACGACTACGGGCCGGGCGCGCACCAGTGGCCGTACTGGACCCGTGACTTCAAGGAGACGCTGCCGGCGATCATGGCCGACTTCACGCATCCGCCAGCACCTCCGAAGCAGATCACCTACACGTCGATCCAGCCGAGCTACGAGGCGTACGGATGGAACGTGACGATGCATCGCTCGGTGCTCGAGTTCTCGACGCTCGAGAACGCCGATCGCTCGGGCTTCACCCTGGCGGGAAGCGGTTCAGGCACCGTGAGCACCCCCAGGATCCTGAAAGCCGGCCGGGCAGCGATCGTGACGACGACAACTGCGGCGCAGGCGGTCCACACCGAGCGTGTGACGGCCAACGCGCAGGGCGAGCTGACGATCGACGTGCCACTCGGACCGTCAAACGCTGAGCAGGAGGCCGTCCCGGGAGCAGTGACCAATGTCGACGAAACCCAGGTCACGATCGACCCGCTCGCCCTCACCGGCACGCACCGCACGATGCACCATACGAAGCACCGCGCGAACACGAAAACGCACCGCTGATGCGCAGACGGCTATTTGTGCTCAGCGCCGTGGCGCTGCTGCTGGCCGCCGGCCCCGCGCTTGCGGCGGCTCCCGACAGGCTGACGCTGAAGCGCAGCGGGCGATGGCTGACCGACAGCGAGGGACGCGTCGTGGTGATGCACGGCGTCGACATCGTCAAGAAGGTCACCCCGTATTACCCGTACCTGTTCGGTGCCAAGGACGCTGAGTTCCTGGCGAATGAGGGATTCACGGCGGCACGGATCGGGTTCATCTGGGCAGGCGCCGAGCCGGCGCCCGGGTTCTACGACAACGGCTACATCGAGCATGTCCTCGGCCTCAACGATCTCCTTGCCCGCTACGGGATCCGGACGCTGATCGACATGCACCAGGACAGCTGGGGCACGCAGGGCCAGGGACCTGCTTCGGCGCTCTGCGCGCAGGGCGACATCTGCAACCTGGCCAGCGGCGATGGTGCGCCCGGGTGGGCGACGCTCGGAACCTCCACCGATGCTGACTTCGAGGCGTTCTGGAACAACGACCCGGACGCCCGCGGCACCGGAATCCAGACGCGGTTCGTCGATCTGTGGTCGCACATCGTGCCGATGCTCGACCAGAGTGCCGCCGGCGCCAACGTGATCGGACTCGATCCGTTCAACGAGCCATATCCGGGCGCCGGTTATTCCAAGCCCTGTGGTGACTTCGACCCATGCCCAACGTTCGAGCGGACGCAGCTCGATGCGTTCTACGTGCGGGTGATCACGGCGATGCGCGCGGCTGGCTACACGCACGTGATCTGGCCGGAGGGGGTTGCAGACAGCGGGGCCGCGGAGCCGTCGTTGCCCGCCTTCACGGACCCGCAGGTCGCGTTCAACTGGCACTACTACTGCACGGCCTCGCAGCTGCTGCCCGATCAGGACGGCGTCATCAGCCTCTCCTACTGCTCCAAGCCAGATGCCGCTGCGCTCGCGAAGCTCGACACATACGCCGCCACATTGAACGCGCCATGGATGGTCAGCGAGTTCGGCGGCAACGATGCGGACGCGGAGTACGCGCACGAGATCGACCTGATGGACAGCCGGTTCCTGACCTGGACCTACTGGATGTACTACAACGCCACGCTCGATCCCGCCAATGCGCCCGGCCAGGGGCTGCTCATCAACGACGACAGGCCCGGGTCCGTGGCCAACGTCAAGGCGGCGAAGCTGAAGGCGCTGGTGGTGCCGTATGCGCAGGCGATCGCTGGAACCCCGGGCACCTATGCGTTCAACCGCACCACGCGGACGATGAGCCTGACGCTCGCGGCGCGCCCGGTTCCCGGCGTGAAGCTCGCCAAGCACGCGGAGACCCAGATCTTCGTCCCGCAGCTTGTGTACCCAACCGGCTACACGGTGACGGTCTCCGGAGCCAGGGTGACCTCGTCGCCTACCAGTCCGTGGGTCGAGCTCGCCACGCTCAGGGGGGCAAAACGGGTGTCGGTCACGATCGTCCCCGCCAGCGGGAGCACGACGCTGCTGCCGAGCCAGACCGGCGCAATCCCGAGCGCCTGACTCTCCCGCAGAGCGCTTAGTTCGCATCCCATCGAACTGTTGTGTATAGTTCGACCTCCGTCGTACAACGAAGTAGGAGGCAAACGATGACCGCTCAGGCAACCGTCAGCCGCGCAGGCCGAGTCGCAAACGCGGTGCTCGCCGCCTACATCAAAGATCTCACGACCGCGTCCTGATCAGGAGGAGCGGCCGCGCAGCTGCGGCCGTAGCGCCGACGGCAGTGCCCGCGCAGCGCGGAACGGGGCGACCGGCCCTTCTGTGACGGGCGGCGTCACCCAGTCGGTGTTCGGCAGCGAACGGAGCAGCTGACCGATGTCAGCGACCGGCACGCGGGCGTCGTCATTGGCGCAGCGGATGTCCCGGGCCAGCGCCCGCCGGCCGGCATTGCGGGCGGAGGCGACGGTCACGTAGGCGCCGAGCAGCCGCGTCGGCTCGGCCGTTGATGTCGGCGATCGGCTTTCGCGGACGAGCAGCTCACCGTGCGGCGTGGCGAAGTACGTTCGCCAGCCATCACCGGTCAACACGGTCCCGATCAGCTCAAAGGGCGCCCTGCACGCCATACGGTCAGTATTCCGGAATCTTGTGAGGAGATGCGCCGGTTCGCTCAACGATGTGAGCCACGCGCACGCAGCACGTGGGTCAGGTACGGGAGCTCGGCCCGGTCCCGGTCCTGCAGCTCGGGCTCACTGTCCCACAACCCATCGACCCGGGCGAGCAGCTGCTCGCGCGGTTCTGGCGCGAGCGTCGCCACCCGGCTGCGCGATTGAGCCAGGTCCCGCAACCGAGCTCGATCAAGCGGATGCGTGAAGCGGAAGTCCGAGCGCGACTCAACATCTGAGAAGTACGGCTCGAGTGCGTCGAGCGACGGCCACTGATCGCGCCGCTCGCGGCCCCGCTGCAGCAGTCCCCGCAGGCTCGCAACCCACGGCACCGATTCGTCGAACTCGTTGCCGAGCACTCCGAGCGTTCCGCCCGGGCGCAGGACCCGGGCGATCTCGGGAAGAGCCCGTGCATGGTCGAACCAGTGAAACGCTGAGCCGGCCACAACTGCATCGGCCGTTCTGGTGCCAAGTCCGGTGTCCTCCGCCGTACCCGCGACCAGCCCGGCTTCGGGCACATGTTTGGAGAGGACCGCCCGCATCTGCGCCAGTGGCTCGACGGCGATCACACGGTGGCCGGCGTCGACCAACGCGGCGGTCAGCTTGCCGGTGCCCGCACCGAGGTCGACGACATCAAGCGGTGATGTACCCAGCAGCCACGCGATCGCCGAGGATGGGTAACCGGGACGGCCGCGGTCGTAGTTGACGGCGACGTCCCCAAAGGACGTCGCCAGACGTTGATGGTCCTCTTCCGCCTCGCGCACGGGCGCATCCACGCCGAGACAGGTTACTCGCCGTTGACGGAGTCCCCGAGCCTGACCGTCCCGGGCTCAAGGACCTCGCCGTAGATCCCGAACGCCAGCGGCTCGGTCGTCTCGAGTCCCTTGCGATACCGCAGCAGTTCGAGCGTCGGCAGGTCGGCGATGCCGGTGTCCGGATCCTGGCCGGTCACGAGGCAGCGACCGACGTGGCCGTGGAACCGTACGAGCGCGTCACCGACGCGGGCGACGGCGCCGACGAGCGCGTCCTCCTGATGGGCGCTCGGTCCGGCAACCTCGATCAGCATCCGGAACCGCCTCGGGTCAACCAAGCGTCCCGCCACATCGCTGAGGTGTGCAACTGACCCGTTCGAGATCAGTGACACCGAACCCCGCGGGCCGCGGTCGACTGCGGTCAGGGCGGGGTCGGCGCGGACCAGGCGCAGCTCCGTGCCGGCGTACTCAGACAGCGCCTCCCCGAGTCCAGGTGCCACCACCTGAACCATCTGGGTACGGGAGAAGAACTTCGCCTCCTGCTCGAGGCCCGTCGCGACGTCACCGCTCACCGTCGAGCCATCCGGGAAGTGGAGCGTGACCTGTTCGGCCCCCGGGTCGTACTCGGCAAGGACGGCGCTGAGCTCGCCGATCCGCTTGCCGTTGGTCAGCTTGCCCTTCTCGTCGATCAGGAAGAAGTGGCGGTTACCGACCGCACCGGTCGCGGTTAGCTCAACGGTCTCGACGCTGTGCAGCCGCATGCCCTTGACCGGAGTGATCGCCAGCGCCGTGACAACCCCAGCGAATTCTTTGCGCTCAGCTGCCCGAAGGGCATCCGAGCGCACCTCAGCACTCATTCCGGTAAGGGTACCGGCGACTTGCACACGGGCTGATTGGACATTTGGAGAGAGTTCCTGCGAGCGGCTTGGACGTCATATCTGGACCCGTTCAATCTGGTCCTGCATTCCGCTGGCTGGGGCGCGACCGGGACACGCAACGGTCCAAAACCGCCAGTCGCAGGTTAGGAACGGGGAAGCGCTGGACGATCGGCGTCTGGATGCCGGTATCGTGAATCGTGAGCCACGCCGCCGTCTCCTTCGCGGCGGGTCGCTCCAACAGGATGCGAGGTAACTGATGAGCACAAGCATGAGCGTGCGCTCCCCCGCGATCGGCCGCCGGTCGCGGCACGGTGCCACTGCCGCCTACTTCGGGTCCGACGCGGTCCGCGTCGGGCAGACCGTGCTCGGCTTGATCTGGCTGCTGGACGGTGCTCTGCAGTTCCAGTCGTTCATGTACTCGCGCGGGTTCATCCAGATGATCACCGCCGGCGAGGCAGGACAGCCGGGATGGCTGCACGACTCGATCGCGTGGGGCGCGAAGATCGCCGGCTCGAACCTGACCCTGTGGAACACGTTGTTTGCGCTGACCCAGGTCGCGATCGGAGTCGGGCTCCTCTACCGCCCGACCGTCAAGCCCGCCTTGATGCTGTCGTTCGGATGGGCGCTGTTCGTGTGGTGGTTTGGCGAGGCATTCGGGATGCTGTTCATGAACATGGCGCAGCCACTGACCGGGGCGCCGGGAGGCGTGATCATGTACGCGCTCATCGGTCTGCTGCTGTGGCCAAATGGCAAACCGGCCGGCCTGCTCAGCGTGCGCGGCGCACGGACACTGTGGGCGGGTCTGTGGTTGGTGAGCGCGTGGCTGTGGCTGACCTCGCCGGGCTCCGGAGCAAACGCGATCACGGGCATGGTCAACGCCGCCCCTTCCGGGATGAGCTGGCTGTCGAGCTTCCAGGACAGCGTTGCCAACGCGGCCCGCGGCGACGGCCTCGTGATCGCGGTGATCCTGGCGGTGGCGTCGGCCGTGATCGGGCTGGCAGTGCTCCGCAACTGGCGGGCGCGGGAATTCTTGGCGCTCGGGATCGGGGTGCAGCTGCTGTTCTGGATTCTGGGCCAGGGCTTCGGCGGGATGTTCGCCGGCGGTGCCACAGATCCGAACGCCGCACCGCTGTTCATCCTGCTGGCGTATCTGATCTGGAAACTCGTCCCCTACGAAGTACGGACGATGGAGCAGGCACGTGCGTCTTAGAACCCTGATTCCCGGCGCCACGGCGGCGATCGTCGCGATGGCGCTCGCCGGCTGCGCCTCCGCCAACAAGCAGGCCTCGGCCAGCGCGGCGACCACGACCTCATCGTCGATGTCGTCGATGGGCGGGATGTCGATGGGTGGTTCCGGCACCACGCCGGCGGCGGTCAACGGTGTCAAGCCGGTCGCCTCGCAGGTGCTGGCGACCGCCTACTGGCAGGGGATGAAGATCCAGGCCCGGACGATGACGCCGGCGCCGTTCTACCTCTACACCGGCACCGGCTACAAGCGGGTCGACCCGACGAAGAAGACGACGTTCCACCTGATGGTCGACCTCGACGACATGCACACCGGCGAGCCGATCCCGTACGCGAGTGTGTGGGCCACGATCATGAAGGGGTCGAAGGTCATCTACGACGCTGAGCAGTGGCCGATGATCTCGGCCTACATGGGACCGCACTACGGCAACAACGTCGAGCTTCCGGGTCCGGGCACCTACACGCTGAAGCTGCTGGTCAGCCCGCCGAAGGTCGGCCGCCACCTTGAGTACGCGCACGTGTGGATGAACACCCACACCGTGACCGAGAGCTTCACCTGGAACCCGTCGACGTGACCCGCGCCGTGACGCGCCGGCGGCTCCTGACCGGGGCCGGCGCGGTGGCCACAGGGGGAGCGGTGGCGGAGGTCGTGGCGGCTGCGAGCGGCGGCAGCACGAACAAGCAGCCACGGCTGCCGGACGTGGCGCTCGGTGCCCAGCCGGCAGGGCTGCCCGCGCGGCAGCACGCCTGGGAGGCGGTACTCGCCCGCGACCAGTTCGGCAACCCGGTTGCCCCGAAGTTCGATCGGCTGCTGTTCTTCGACGTGATCGGAGCGCCGACTCCTCGTCACGCGCGGATCCTGGAGGCCGCGCTGCGCACGCTCGAGCGCAGCTACGTGTGGGGTCCGGGCGGGCTGTTGTTCACGGTCGGCTGGAGCCCGGCGTACTTCGAGCAGGCGCTCCACGTCGCGTCGCCGATTCCCGTCGCGAAGGCACTCTCGGACTTTGAGGCACCGGCGATCGATCGCTACGACATGTGCCTGCACATCGCCTGTGATGACCAGTCGCGGCTCGCCGACGTCGAGGCCGGGCTCCGGCTCGGCACGTCGCTCCCGGGTGGTGCGGGCGGCCCGGGCAGTACGGGCGGACCGTTGCAGATCACCGAGGCCCTGCGCTGGCGCGAGACGCGGACCGGTTTCACCGGCGCCGGGATTCCCGCCGCCAACCAGCATGTCGGCGGAATCCCAGCCGGGGAACCGGTGCCGAAGACCTCGCCGCTGTACATGGGCTTCAAGTCCGGACTGAAGAAGAACCAGGCCAGCGAGGATGCCGTCACGATCCCCGACGGCGCGTTCACGCAGGGGACGACGATGACCGTCTCCTACATGCGACTGTCGCTTGACACCTGGTATGGCAGCCTCGATGAAAGCCAGCGGGTGGCGCGTATGTACAGCCCGCAGACGACCGTCGAAGATGTCGCTCGACTGACGACGGACGCACCGTCGAACCCGGATCAGCTGGGCAAAGCGATCAATCACTACAACGTGATCGGCCACTCGCAGACCTCAGCGCGGGCACGGCGGGGCAACAAGCCGCTGATCCTCCGGCGCGACTTCGACACGACCGACTACGACCAGGCCGGGGTCCACTTCGTTTCGCTGCAGCGCACGATCGAGGACTTCGTCACGACGCGCACGGCGATGAACGCCGCGCAGGCGCAGGTGCAGAACCCGGCGATCACGGACACCGTCAACAACGGCATCAACGATTTCATCTTCGTCTTGAAACGGGCCAACTACATCCTGCCGTCGCGCGCCGAGCGTTCGTTCCCGCTGCTGCCGTCGCGCGCAACGGCCGTGTGACCGGTTCTCGGCGCGTTCTCAGGCAAAAGCATCTAACTTCTGCGGCGATGCAGGTGCGATCCAGGGTGGCCGTTGTCGCGGTCGCAGTGTTGGCGATGCTCGCCCTGCCGGCGATCGCGAGCGCCCGGCTTGTCCGCATCGGCTCAATACCGTTTCTTCCGAGCGGCACGACACCACTGGCAGGCGTCGCCTCAAGCCAGCGGATCCGGATCACTGTTGTGCTCGTACCGCGCGATCCCGCGGCGCTCAGCCGGTATGCGCAAGCGGTCTCAGATCCGAGCTCAGCCGACTATCGCCACTACCTCACCCCGGCTCAGTTCAGGGCCCGGTTCGCTCCGCGCGCCGCCACCGTCGCCGCTGTGCGCAGCGCTCTGCGTGAGCGTGGGCTGCGCACCGGAGTGCTCACGCCCAATGGCCTCTCGTTGCATGTGAACGCAGACATCGGCACCGTCGAGCACGCGCTCGCGGTTGGGTTCGAGCGCGTCGCGCTGCGGGGCGGTCGCGTCGCCGAACTGGCGACGCAGGCGCCCGCCGTCGCGAGCACGATCGCGCCGGCCGTGCAGGCGATCGTCGGGCTCAGCGGCCTGCAGCATCTGACGACGTCGATTGCTCGAGGGTCCGGGCGACGCTCCGCACAGCGGCGGACCACGGGCGAGGAGTCGGCGTACGCCGCGACGGGCGGACCCACCGCCTGCAGCGCCGCCACCGCCGCCGGCACGCGCGACACCTCCTACACCGTGCCTCAGGTCGCCGCGGCCTACCAGTTCAGCGGGCTCTACGCCGCCGGTGACTATGGCTCCGGCGTGACCGTCGCGGCCTACGAGCTCGAGCCATACGACGCCTCTGACATCGCCGCCTACCAGCAGTGCTACGGCACCGACGCCGTCATCTCCAACCTGCCCGTCGACGGGGGCTCCGGCACCGGTGCTGGATCCGGTGAGGCGGCCCTGGACATCGAGCAGGTGATCGGGTTGGCGCCGAAGATTCACCTGCTTGTCTACGAGGGACCCAACTCAGACTCCAACGGGCCCGGATCTGGCCCGTACGACACCTTTGCGGACATCGTCTCCGACGACAAGGCTGAGGTGATCACAAATTCCTGGGGCCAGTGCGAGGAACTCGAGGGCAAGACCGACGCCGAGGCGGAGGACACCCTGTTCGAGGAGGCCGCCGCTCAGGGTCAGACGATGATCTCGGTCAGCGGCGATGATGGCTCCGAGGACTGCGACGGCGAGTCTGCGCTCGGCGCCGCGGAGCTCGCGGTCGATGATCCCGGCAGCCAGCCGTTCGTCACCAGCGTCGGCGGAACCTCGATGACCGCGGTCGGCCCGCCGCCAACCGAGACGACCTGGAACAGCGGTGGTGGCCTGACCGAGACGCTCGGGCTCGCGGGCGGCTTCGGTGCCGGCGGCGGCGGGATCTCGACGTTCTGGACGATCCCGAGCTACCAGTCCGGAGCGCCGACATCGGATCACGTGATCAGCTCCTACTCGAGCGGGACCCCCTGCGGCGACGGCAGCGGCGACTGCCGCGAGGTTCCCGATGTCTCCGCCGACGCCGACCCGGAGCACGGCTACGAGATCTACTACAACGGCGCCGGCACCCAGTCCGGCGCCCAGGGCTGGCAGGCGTTCGGTGGGACCAGCACCTCGGCGCCTTTGTGGGCCGCGGTCCTGGCGCTGGCCGATGCCGACAAGACGTGCGATGGCTCCTCTGTCGGCTTCGCCAACCCCGCGCTCTATCGACTCGGTGCCGCCCCCGGCTACTTCAACGACATCACGAGCGGCAACAACGACTTCACCGGGCTCGAGGGCCAGCACTTTCCGGCGGGTGTCGGCTACGACATGGCGACGGGGCTCGGAACGCCCGACGCCACCGCGCTGGCCGCCGGTCTCTGCGCTGAGGTGCTGCGGCTCTCGACGCCCCATGCCCAACGCTCCTACGTCGGCTCCACGACCAAGCTGAAGCTGGCCGGTGCCGATGGGCCGGGCCTGACCGTGAAGCTGACCGCCAGCGGGCTGCCGAAGGGGCTGAAGGTCGACTCCACCGCGAAGGAGATCACGGGCAAGCCGACCAAGGCCGGCCGCTACACGGTGACGCTGCAGGCAGCGGACACCGGGAGCGGACACCGGCTCGCGGCGTTCAGCTGGACGGTCGGGGCGCTGCCGTCGGTATCGGCGCTGGCCGTCAGCAGGGCGCTCTCGAGCCACCCGACAGTCGCGCTGACATTGAAGGCCGGACGAGATGCGCCAGCACTGAGTTCTGCGACGGTGACCCTCGGTGGCGGCCTGATCCTGACGGGTCGCGTGCGCAAGGCCAGCGCCCGGCTGAAGCTGAGCGGCCGTGCCGGATCGCCGGCGGCCGCGGCGGCGGTGCGCACCGCGGCAGAGGCCGGTCACCTGACTGCCACCGTCACCACGGTCGACGCTGATGGCGGTCGTGCCCGCCAGCGGCTGAAGCTCCGCGTCAGCTCGTAGGGCGCCGCCCTGCGATGATGGCCGTGTGAGCACCACCGCACATTTCACCTCCCCGCTGGCGGAGTCGCTGGCACCCGATGTGGTCGAGCGCTTCTGCCGCTACGTCCGCATCAACACCCAGTCGAGTCGCGATGGCGCGGACACGACGCCCAGCACCCCCGGCCAGTTCGACCTCGCCCGGCTCCTTGCTGAGGAGTTGCGCGGTATCGGTCTCGAGGACGTCGTGCTCGACGATCACTGCTACGTCACGGCGACGCTTCCGGCCAACGTCGCCGGAGCGCCCGTGATCGGCGTGATCGCGCACGTCGATACCAGCGAGGATGCCCCCGGAGCGGGTGTCGAGCCGATCGTCCACCGCGGATATGCCGGCGGCGTGATCGAGCTCCCGCGCGGCGGCACCGTACTCGACCCTGCGGGGATGCCGGAGCTGACCGAGAAGCTCGGGCACGACATCGTCACCTCGAGCGGCGACACGCTGCTCGGAGCCGACGACAAGGCCGGCGTCGCGGCGATCATGACGGCGGTCAAGCGGCTGGCCGAGGATCCATCGCTGCCCCGCTGCACGCTGCGGGTCGCCTTCACCCCCGACGAGGAGATCGGGTCGCTGGCGTCCGGGTT
Source organism: uncultured Conexibacteraceae bacterium (assembly GCA_963778315.1). Lineage (GTDB taxonomy): Bacteria > Actinomycetota > Thermoleophilia > Solirubrobacterales > Solirubrobacteraceae > Palsa-465. The sequence continues at coordinate 90,606 of CAVZTZ010000011.1, forward strand.
GGATCTGGATGCCTTCGGCGCACGTTGCGCCTACACGATCGATGGCGGCGAGCTCGGCGAGCTGGCCTACGAGTCGTTCTCCGCCAAGGCGGCGACGATCAGGATCAAGGGCAAGGAGGTCCATCCCGGCTACGCCTACGGCCGGATGGTCAGCGCCGCGATGCTGATGGGTGAGGTCCTGGCGGCGCTGCCGAGCGATCGCCTGACCCCCGCGACCACGCGTGGACGCGAGGGGTACATCCACGTGATCAGCGCCCGCGGTGACGTCTCCGGAGCACAGATCGATCTGATCCTCCGCGACTTCGACGACGAGCTCCTCAGCCGGCACGAGGAGCTGCTGAAGCGCACCGTCGCAGAGGTCGTCGGTCGTGAACCACGGGCCAGTTATGAGCTCGAGGTCAAGCGTCAGTACCACAACATGCGCACGCACATCGAGCACGATCCGGACGTCGTGACGGTCGCCGAGGCCGCCTACCGGGCGGAGGGGATCGCACCGGTCGCGAACCCGATCCGCGGCGGCACCGACGGTTCGGCGCTGAGCCTGCGCGGGCTGCCGACGCCGAACCTGTTCGATGGCGGCTACGAGTTCCACTCCGTGCGCGAGTGGGCGTCGGTGCAGGAGATGGCCGCTTCCGCAGCGATGATCATCCACCTCGCCGAGGAGTGGTCGCGACGCGCGGAGGCGAGCGCATGAGCTCTGCGGAGGGGTCGCTGGCATCCGTCGACGGAGTCATCACTCCGGCCGCCGAGGCCACGATCTCCGTTTTGGATGAGGGGTTGATCCGCGGCGACGGCGTCTTTGAGGTGATCCGCGTCTACGACGGGACCCCGTTCGCGCTCGAGGAGCACCTCGCGCGGCTGTCGCGCTCCGGCGCGGGCATCCGGCTCGACGTCGATGTCGAGGCGGTGCGGGCGGACATCTTCCGGCTGCTGGCCACGGCCGGCACCGGACCGGCGCACGAGGCGCTGCGGATCATGCTGACCCGAGGCGGTCGGCGGATCGCGATGACCGAGGCACTGCACGAGACGCCACCGATCGCGCGCCTGAAGACGATCACCTACTCACCGACCCGTGTTCTCGATGGGATCAAGTCACTCTCCTATGCGGCGAACATGCTCAGCGGCCGCCTGGCCCGCGAGCAGGGCTACGACGAGGCGCTGCTCGTCACGCCGCACGGCCGCGTGCTCGAGGCGCCGACCAGCTCGATCTTCTGGGTCTCGGGCGGCGAGCTGTACACGCCGCCGCTCGACGAGCACATCCTCGCCTCGATCACCCGCGCGATTGTGATCACGGTGACCGACGCGACCGAGCGGGTCACGACGCTGGAGACGCTACAGGCCGCCGACGAGGTGTTTCTCGCCTCGACGATCCGCGAGGTGCAGCCCGTCTCGGCGATCGACGAGGTCACGTTCGCAGCCCCTGGCCCCGTGTCGGAGCGTGTGCGCGACGCGGTCGAGGCGCACATCGCCGGCGTCCTGGCGGCTGACTAGGTACTCGCAGTGCGCGTTCTGACCGTTATCGGAAACCGCCCGCAGTTCATCAAGGCGGCGGCGGTCTCGCCGCTGCTACGCGCACGTCACGAGGAGCTGCTCGTGCACACCGGCCAGCACCACGACGACCGCCTCTCGCGCGTCTTCTTCGAGGAGCTCGGGGTGCCGGCTCCGGATGTCCAGCTGGGGGTCTCGGGCGGCTCCAACAGCTCCCAGACCGCCCGGATGCTGGCGGCACTGGCTGACGTGGTCGCGGGTTCCGGTGCGGATTGCGTGCTCGTCTACGGCGACACGAACTCGACGCTCGCGGGCGCGCTGGCGGCGGTGCAGGCCGATCTGCCGGTCGCGCATGTGGAGGCCGGGATGCGGTCGTTTGACCGGGGGATGCCCGAGGAGATCAACCGCGTGATGACCGATCACGTCTCCGCGCTGCTCCTGTGCTCCTCGGGAGTCGGGGTGGCGAACCTCGCCGCCGAGGGCGTCTCCGGCGCCGGACGGCCACCGCGGCTGGTGGCCGAGGTGGGCGACGTGATGGTTGACGTGGCGTTGAAGGTGCAGGCGTCGGTGCGGGACCGTGACGATCTTCTCGCCCCGCACCAAGTGGCGCGCGGTCAGTACGTGATGGTCACCTCGCACCGCGCCGGCAACGTCGATCTTCCTGAGCGGCTCTCGGCCCTGGTGTCGCTGCTGGTGGATGTCGCGGGCTCTGAGTTCGGTCCGATCGTGTTCCCTGTGCATCCACGGACCCGCGCCCGCCTGGCCGAGTTCGGACTTTTCGAGCGGTTGGCTTCGACCGACGGTATCCGTCTGTGCGAGCCACTCGGCTACGTCGAGACTGCCGCGCTGCTGTGCGGGGCGCGGGCGCTGTTGACCGACTCCGGTGGATTGCAGAAGGAGGCGTACCTCGCCGGGATTCCGTGCGTCACGCTGCGGCCCTCGACGGAATGGGTCGAGACGGTCGACGCGGGGTGGAACACACTCGTCGACCTGTCATCCGAGGCGGCACTTGCCGCCCTGCGTTCCCCGGCCCCCGACAATCGGCCCGGTCTGTACGGCGACGGCACCGCCGGCTCGGCCGTGGTCGCCGAGCTCGAGCGGATCTTCGGGGTGTGAGTTGTGGCTGCCCCCGTTGGGGCAGCCCCTCGACCCTGCCGGCAGTCCCTCAGCGGCTGCGGCCCGGCTCGCTCAGCGGGTGCGGCCGCGACCGGTCAGGGCCAGCCCGACCCCGAGCGCGATCATCGCGACGCCACCACCGGCACTGAGCGCCTGCAGTCGCTTCGGTGAGCGGCCGAGCCAGTGCCGGGCGGTCCCGGACGCCAGCGCCCAGCTGCTGTCCGACAGCAGCGCCACGACGACGCAGATCATTCCGAGGCTCGCCAGCTGCAGGGTCACGTGCCCGGCCGAGCGCTCGATGAAGTTCGGCAGGATCGCCGTGAAGATCAGCAGCCCCTTGGGATTCGAGACGCCGACCAGGTACCCCTCGCGGATGATCGTTCGCCACGGCTTCGGCCTGCCGGCGGCTGGGGACAGGGCGCCCGCCAGCTCGTGCCGGTTGCGGATGCTGCGGGCGCCGAGGTACACGAGGTAGGCCGCGCCGCACAGCTTCATCACCGTGAACACCGCCTGCGAGTCAGCCAGGACCTGCCCGAGGCCGATCACCACGACCAGCAGCTGCGTCGTCAGACCGGCGGTGTTGCCGAGCACCGTCGCGAGCGCCGCTCGGCGGCCGAGTGCGACCCCACGGCTGACCGTGAACACCACGCTCGGTCCCGGGATCAGGATCAGCACGTAGACCGTGATCAGGAACGGCACCAGGTGCGCGGTTGGCAACATCGTCTGCCGAGTCTCCCACAGCGATGCGGTCACGCGGTGGCGGCAAGCGGTGCGGTCAGAGTGCTGCGTACACTCGCCCTGCAGATGGCCGCCGAACCCGTTCGTATCGGCGTTGCCGGGCTCGGCTACTGGGGACCGAACCTTGCACGCAACTTCGCCGCGCTCCCTGGCGCCGAACTCGTCTGGCTCTGCGACGGCTCGCAGGATGCCCGCGAGCGGGCGGCGCTCCAGCACCCGGGTGTCCGCGTGACGGAGTCGCTCGATGACCTGCTCGGCGATCCGACGCTTGATGCGATCGTCCTCGCCACCCCGGTGCCGACCCACGCGTCGCTCGCCGTCGCGGTGCTCCGCGCGGGCAAGCACTGCTTCGTCGAGAAGCCGCTGGCGCAGTCGGTCGTGGACGCGGAGCGCGCGGTCGCGGCCGCCGCGGATGCCGGCAAGGTGCTGATGGTCGGGCACCTGCTCGAATACCACCCAGGCGTCACCAAGCTGGCCGAGCTGAAGGACTCCGGAGAGCTCGGCGACGTCTACTACATCTACGGCAACCGGCTGAACCTCGGCAAGCTCCGCGCCGACGAGAACGCGCTGTGGTCGCTCGGGGCACACGACGTGTCCGTGGTGCTGCGACTGGCCGGCGGCGAGGAGCCGGTTGAGGTGGTCGCCCACGGCGAGTCCTATGTCCGTCCCGGCGTCGAGGACGTTGTCTTCTGCTTCCTGCGCTTTGAGTCCGGCCTGTCCGCCCACCTGCACCTGAGCTGGCTCGACCCGCACAAGGAGCGCCGGTTCACCGTCGTCGGCTCGCGGCGGATGGCGACGTTCGATGACATGGCCCTCGAGGGCAAGGTCACCGTCTATGACAAGGGCTTCGACGAGCCGACGCAGGGATACGGCGAGTACATCACCCGCAGCGGGGATATCTTCTCGCCGCGGCTGCCGAGCGCGGAGCCGCTGCGACTCGAGTGCCAGCACTTCGTCGACTGCATCGTCAATGGGGAGACGCCGCGCTCTGACGGTGTGAGCGGGCTGCGCGTCGTCCGCGTGCTGGAGACGCTGCAGAACTCGCTGGAGGCCTCGCGCCGGGAGCGGGGCGGGGCGCACGATGTCTGAGGTCGTGTGCGGAGCCCGCGGTGCCTGAGCTCGCGCCAGGAGCGATCGTCGATCCGGCGGCCGAGCTGGCCGACGATCGTGATCGTCGAGGCCGGCGCCGTGATCGGGCCGCTGGTTCGGATCGGAGCCGGCGCGCTGGTCGAGTCCTGCGCGGTGCTCGGCAAGACGCCGCGGCTACGGCCTGGCTCGAGCGCTGCTCTGAACGCTGCGGCGCCGGAGCCGTTGGTGATCGGTGCCGGGGTGACGATCTGCGTCGGCGCGGTGCTCTACGCCAGCGCCGTCATCGGAGACGGGACGATCATCGGTGACCAAGCTCAGGTGCGCGAACGCTCGCGCGTCGGCTCACGATCTGTCGTTGGGCGCGGGTCGTGCGTCGACTTCGAGGCCGTCGTCGGTGACCGGGTCTCGATCCAGACCGGCGTCTACGTCACCGCCGGCGCTGTGGTCGAGGACGACGCCTTCCTCGGCCCCGGCGCGCTGATGACCAACGACGACACGATGGGCCGTCACCCGCGCGGTTCGGGCCTGGCGGCGCCGATCGTCCGCCGCGGCGGCCGGGTTGGTGGTGGCGTCGTGCTTGTCCCCGGCGTCGAGGTCGGCGAGGAGGCGTTCGTCGGTGCCGGCGCAGTCGTCACCCGCGACGTCCCGGCTCGCTCGGTTGTGCTCGGGGTGCCCGCGCGGGCGGTCCGGTCCGTCGGTGACGACGAGCTGCTCGAGCACTGGCGGCGATAACCGGAGGGCTGTGCTCCCGCTGAGCGAGCGGGATGTCGTGCAGTGAGCAGTCCCCGAGAACCGACGCTGGTGTCGGTTCCGCGGAACACCAGGATCGTCACTCTGTGCTCGTCGCAGGGCGGAAGCGCGCGGCATGCGACCGCGATAGCCGAGCCATCGTCCGCGAGCTGTGGTTCTCGCCGGCAGCAGTGCGCGGGGGGTGTCGTCCCGGTCCCGCCAGGTACCTATGCACGCCCGGCCCGGGGTGACGGGGTGCACCGCGGCGAGCCAGCCACGCGACCTGTCAAACGGCTGGCAATGAAGAGTGGCTTGGAACGAGCCTGGCAGGGTCCGCGCGCCGGCAAATCCCAGCCGGCCAACGCCAACGCTCCGTCGCCAATCCGATAGCGCGCTTGCGCGCCACCGAATGCGAATGCGATATCAGCGGCGTGCGAGCTTTCCGCGCTAGGCAGTTGCACCGCCGGCTTTGGTGAGAGGCGCGCCGACGACGGAAGGTAGGTTAGGGCGCCAAAGGTCTTACGGGGTCTGGGGCTGGTCGAATGGTCCCGGAATAGGGGAGCGTGGCAAGGTGGTGTCGTCGCCGAGGGCTGCGGTGAGCCATGGTCGGAGGGCGGTTTCGATCTGCTGCTCGGAGATCGTGGTGAGCGCGTTGAGTTTGAGGAAGTGTCGTGCGATCGTGAGGCCGAGAATGCTGCTGACAGCCAGTGCTGCTCGAAGTTCAGCCTCGCTGTCGTTCATGGCCTGCGCGAGGTTGGTGACCCGTTCGTCGAGGAACTCCTTGACTGCGCGTGTGGCTTCTGGCGCGGTGAGCATTGATCGCATGAGCGCGCGGGTTTCGGGCGGGGGCTCGTTGAGGCGGACGTCGAGGACATCGAGGAGATGATCGACGATGACGCCGTCGGCGCTTTCGTGGTGCAGTTGGACCGCGATCGCGAAGAGGTCGTTCTTCGAGCCGTAATGCTGAATGACGAGGGAGGGGTCAACTTGGGCTCGTCGCGCGATCGCGCGTACGGTCGTCCCCTCAAGTCCGCGCTCGCCGAATTCGATCTGAGCTGCTTCGAGGATTCGCTGCGCCGTGGCGGCGCGTTTCGCCGCCCGTGTCTTCGGTTCGTTCACCGGAATGACTCTACAAGCGTTGAGCGATCTGCTAGGTTCGCTCAACAGAACATGAGCCACAGGAGTTTGATGAGAGTTATCGCGATCGAGGAGCACTGGACCACCGACAGCATTGATCAGGCGTTGCGAGCACAGCCGACGGGCGCGCGAGACCCGAGCCTGGTGTTGAACGACAGAGGGGACACTCCCGCGCGTTTGTTTGACATCGGCGAGCGACGCGTAGAAGCGATGGAAGCAGCAGGCATCGACTTGCAGATCTTGTCGATCGCTCCCCCGGGCGCTCACGGGCTCCCAGCTCGCGAGGCGGTCGCGCTGAGCCGTGACGCAAACGACCGTGCCAGCGCAGCTGTTGACCGCTATCCGACTCGCTTTCGGGCAATGACGACGCTGCCGATGTCAGACCCGGACGCCGCGCTTGACGAGCTTCAGAGGACCGCTGACGCGCCGGCGCACGTCGGGGTCATGTCGTACGGGCGCAGCGGTGATCGTCCGCTGGATAACCCTGTCTACGACGAACTACTCGCGGCCGCCGCGAGCTTGCGGCGGCCGGTGTTCATCCATCCCCAGATCCCCGTTGCCCCGGTGCGGGAAGCGTCCTATAGCGGGTTTGGTCCGGCCGTCGATCTCTCGCTAGCGACGTTCGGTTGGGGCTGGCACATGGAGGCGGAGCCGCCTGAGGCGGTGATCGACCGCCTGTCTGCTCTGCTGCCCGACGGCGCGCTGGACGAGGCCGTCAAAGACCTCAAGCCCGACGAGCTGTCCGGCCCGGGCGGGCTGCTGTCCCAGCTCGCCGGGCGGGTGATCCAGGCCGCGCTGGAGGCGGAGATGACCGAGCACCTCGGCCATGAACCGGGCGGCACGCCGGCGGCCTCAACGTTCGTAACGGCGCGACCGCGAAGACGGTCCAGACCGACCTCGGGCCGGTCAAGATCAACACGCCCAGGGACCGTGACGGGTCTTTTGAGCCCAAACTCGTCGCCAAGCGCCAGACCCGGTTGGCGGGCCTGGACGAGAAGATCCTCGGCCTGTATGCCGGCGGGATGACCGTCCGCGACATCAGCAGCCACCTCAGCGAGCTTTATGGCACCGACATCGGCCGGGACACCGTCTCGCGGATCACTGACGCGGTGCTCGAGGACGTCGCCGCGTGGCGCTCCCGGCCGCTGGACAGCGTGTATCCGATCGTGTACTTCGACGCGATGATGGTCAAGGTCCGCGAGGACCGGTCGGTGCAGAACCGCGCCTGCTACCTCGCTCTGGGCGTGACCTGTGACGGGGACCGTGAGGTCCTCGGGATCTGGTGGCAGGACAACGAAGGCGCCAAGTTCTGGCTCAGCGTCCTGAATGACCTGCGCCGCCGTGGCGTCGCCGACGTCCTGATCGCCTGCGTCGACGGGCTCAAGGGATTCCCCGAAGCGATCGACGCAACGTTCCCGCAAACCTGGGTTCAGACCTGCGTCGTTCACCTGATCCGCGCCAGCATGCGCTACGTCAACTACAAGCGACATGAAGAAAGTCGCCTCCGCGCTCCGGCCGGTCTACACCGCCGCGAACGCTGAGGACGCGCTCGCCGAACTCGACCGCTTCGAAGAGGAGTGGGGCAAGCGTTACCCCGCCTGTGTTCAGGCGTGGCGCAGCGCCTGGGAGAACGTCATCCCGTTCCTCGCGCTGCCCGAGGAGCCTGCGCCAGCGCGGTCTACACGACGAACACGATCGAGGGGCTGCACCGCCAGGTCCGCAAGGCGATCAAGACCCGCGGGCACTTCCCTGACGAGCAGGCCGCGACGAAGCTGATCTACCTCGCGATCATCAAGGCCGACGCCAAGTGGCAACGGAGCCGAACCTGGACAGGACCACGCGCAGCCCTCAAAATCCACTTCGGGGACCGATTCCCCGGCTGACACCAACAACACCGTCACGCTGGCGTCACACACAGATCATCGGACAGGACTTGCGGCGCTGCGCCTCATCTTGCGCGGAACGTTCGACCGCCATCCCGACCTGGAGATCGTCCTAGGGCACTGGGGCGAGATGCTCCTGTTCTGGCTTGACCGGATCGACACCCTCTCCAGCGTCGCGACCCATCTTGAGCGCCGAGTCGCCGAGTACTTCCCAACCAACATTCACATCGCGACCAGCGGGATGCTGAGCCCTCGTCTCCTCCGCCATGCCCTGGACTGCACGACAGTCGACCGAGTCTTGCTCTCGGGCGACTATCCGTTTCACCGACTCGATCCCGAAACCATCACCGACTTCTTGCAGACGCTTCGCGACCGCGATGACCAGCACAAGATCGCTCACACCAACGCCGAGGCGCTCTACGGGCTCGGGCAGTCCCCCAACGGATCACGTGACCAGGCAGCGAAGTGACAGGAGCAGTCATGAGCTCGGACTCGAGGAACGCGAGCTTTCTCGCATCGTCGCGTCCCGGAGCCTTGGCTACACGACCGCAGCCGGATGCCAGCGCCAACACGAAAGCAGGTCCTGACGGCGGATCGGCGAGAGGCGCGCTCTTCGCCATAGGCGAGTTCGACATCCCGACGTTGCCTGCGTAGCGAGCGAGCAACGGCACCACGCCCGGCGGCTCTGCTTTCGGTGATCGGCGTCACTGCTGTGTCGCCATTGCGATCGCGGGCTGGGCGCCGTGCACGGGTTCACAGCGATCGCGCTCGAACTGATCGTCCGACGACTGCGCGGTGTGCCGCACGTGTCAGACCGACGATTGCCAACAGGCAGTCCGAACCCGCGTCCCCGTCCGACGAGCCTGCGGATCCGACGTTAGAGAGATGCGGCGTTCAGACCGCTCAACCGGCGACGATGGGCTGGATCGTCTGGGGCGAGCAGCTCGTGGAGTGGGACGTTTGCCCATGTGGCGAGCACCGCCAATGCTTCGGCGTCCGGGCGCTTCCCCTGCCGGATGCGAGTCAATGTTGAGGGCGTGATCCCCAGATGCATCGCGAGCTGGCGCAGCGATAAGTCTTGCTGCGCGCGGGCCTTGTCAATCGCTTTCCAAAGCGGCGCAAGGTTGAGGCGCGGGGTTTCTAGTTCTCGGAGCTGAGGCATCCAGCCGGAATATATGTGTTCGAAACTTGAAATACAACCGCGTCCGAGTTATGCTGTTCGAAACTTCAAACGGGGCGGAACCTCGGATGCAAATACCTCCATTCCACATCTTCATAAACCGACGCGACGTTGAGGCACCCACGTCACCGTTGACCGGCCTGGCGATCCTCGCCCTAGGCGACTACGGGCCTGAGTACGAGCTCTATCTCCTTCACGGCGAAGGCGACCCAACCGGCGGCGAACTCATTCCGCATGATCGGGCGCTTGACCTCAAGGACGGGCTCCATTTCAGAGCTATTCCTGGCAATGCCAATTTCGGGTCTCGGAATAGATAACGCGCTGTTGGAGGAAGACGCTGCGACGCTGGCCACGGAGACCAGTTGCAGCGTCGGCCTCTTGCGCGCGGGAGATCTTGTTGGCGTGGTGGTGCGGCGCCTAGCGCTTCCTGCTGACATCTACAACAAGACGGCGACGGACCTCTTGCTACAGACGACGGTCCAGTATCCGCAATCTGCAATGGACATGTTCTGGGTCGACCAAGACCTAACGCTCGCATCAGGCGCGGTGCCGGCTGGCGCGGAGTCAATCGAGCAGCACTTCGGCATTACCTGGCGTCGCTACAGCTGGCACCGAAACGTAGCTTGGGTGCCTGGCCGCGATTGTCTGTGCTCGCATTTCGAGTTCGCGGTGGCACGACTACAGAGAGCGCAATGACTTACCTCGCTATCCCAACTCCGGGTCGGGCTCTCGCCCAACGACTCCTAGACGATTGTCCTTTAGAAAGCGGGACGTTCTGTCGGCTGTGGTCCTTAGAGCGTGCTGGATTCACCAGGTACGTGCTTGGCGCAGCGATCGGAAGCAATGAATCATGGGTCGCCCAGGGCGCAGATCGGCTGACGCCGTCGGGCCGCCGGATCTCGGCCGCAGTTTCGGTAGCCGAGGCAGAGAAATGCGGGCTGGCGTTCGTCCACACACACCCGACGGATCCGCACCGTCCTCGCTTTAGCCCCATCGATATCGATACGAGCGTACGTCTGGGTCAGACCTTCTCGGAGCTGATCGACGCGCCATTCGCGAGTCTCGTCGTGTCTCCCGGCGGATGGGAGGGGTCGTTGGCCCCGAGCAGCGGCAGTCTGCTTCCATTCGAGCGAATCGGAACGGTCGGTGCGTGGCTGTCCGTCGACCACACAGCGACGCCAACGGAAGAAGCTGACCTCGACGACCGCCAGATCCGTGCGCTCGGTGGCCTCACAAACCACAAGCTGCGATCACTCCGTGTCGCGATCGTTGGCGCCGGAGGCATTGGCTCGCCCGTGGCTGAGACGCTGGCGAGGATGGGCGTGGCGGAGATTCGTCTCATCGACCACGACGTACTCGATACGCCGTCCAACGCCCGCCGGATCTTTGGCGTTGGTCGACCCGATGTGGAGGCAAGCCTAGCGCCGTACAAAGCGGTCGCCGTCGCGAATGGGCTGAACGGACTCGGACTCGGCACGACGATCACTCCAGTTGTGGGCGACGTCAGGGAGCCCGCTACGGCTCGCTACCTGCTTGACGCGGATGTAGTCATATGCGCGACCGATACGCACAGTAGCCGCGCGACGCTTGCCGAGTTGGGGATTCGGGGCGCGATCCCGGTTATTGATACTGGTGTCCGCGTCGGTACGAGACTGAGTGGTGGTCTGGACGCGCTCTGGATTGAGCGTCGGGTCCAGGTACCCGAGGGACCCTGTCTGTGGTGCTGGGGAAGATTGGACCCGGAACGGATCCGAGCAGAACTCATGCCCGCCAAGCAGCGGGCCGAACTTGAACGCGAGGGATACATCATCGGAGGCGACGGTGCACCTGCTCCGATGGTCGCCAGTCTGACCGTCACGGCTGCTGGTCTTGCGACGGCAGCCCTGCTTGGAATGCTCGCGGGAGCGCTGGATGCAAAGCGGCTGGCTGTTGGCTTGGATGCGCTGACGATGACCCCACACACGTTCGATCGCGACGAGCCAGACCCCGCATGCTTGTGTGCGCGCTGGCGCCGAGGGTAGAAATACGATTTGATGCCGACTACCTAGCCAGTGGAATCGGTTGAAGACCTTAACGAGGACGTTCATGGGCGACCGCAACGACGAAGACCTGACGAATCGCGGCAAAATCGTGACTCGGTGGAACATCCAGCCGCTTCGGAAACTCGAGGCGGATGTCTATCCAACCCCTCCAACTGACGCTCTCAGGGCCAGCGCGAATGCCGATCGCGGCTCGAAGAAAACGCGGCGGAGGCGGCCCGGAAGGCCGAGTAAGTCCTAGGCCACGTCGCCCGGACCGAGGCGATCCGGGACGTACTGGAAGTACACGCGCAGAGCCTTTTCGGCGAGCTCCTCGCCGTTGATTCGGACAACGAGAAAGCCTTCGAACTCGTCCCAGAGTTTCAGCTTGATCGCCAGCGGCTGCGGAATGAGAAGCCGCGGTCCCCACCAGTCCGCGCTCGACTCGACAACGTCTATCGTGAACGGATCGCCGACTGGCCGCTGCGGTTCATTCTCGAGACGCGAGTACTCGAGAAGAAGCTCAACCTCGTAAGACCCTGGCTCGTCATCCTCATCGACTGCGATCTCGAGAACAGCACCGGTTTCGATCGAGTCGGGAAACCTGTTGAGCGTAAAGCTGCCCTCGTGGACCTCGCCAACGAGGAGGCATCCGCCTCGAATCTCGGGTGGGTCTACGGTCAGAAGGAAGGACTCAACGTACATGCTCGTGCGGGCTGGTTCGAACGCACGCACAAGTATGCATGCACCCGCGGACAGCAGGGCATCCAGCCCGACGCAAAAGCATCTCATTGAGTTCGGACAGAACAGCGCTCCGCGTTGGGCATCCCGCAGCCGACCGGTGGCCACATTGTCAAGCGGCGGGCCCACAGGAGTGTTGGCTGGACCAACAGCATCTGTTACGGCACAGGCTGCCGTCGGCTATTTGAACGCCGGCCGCCCTGCCGTCGGCGAGGTCCGTGTCTGGCGGAATGTGGGCTGTGTCGGCGTGGCTGACAGGGGTGTCTGGGCATCCGAGCGGACCCGGCTGTCAACGATCAAATGGCGGCGGAGCACCCACGCGCCGAAGCCCGATCGGGCCGCTACGTGGTGGCGCGCGCCGTGTTCAGCGCGTAGCGTGTCTGCACGAACTGTCCTATCTGATGAACATCGATCAGTCGTAGATCGGCGGAGTCCAGTCGCGCCGTGAACACCGCCGCGCCGGCGCCGAGGAACACCGGAGCGACGGAAAGCCAGATCTCGTCGAGGTGACCGACTTCCGCGAACTGAGCGGCAATTGTGCCGCCGCCTGTGACCCACACGTCTCCCTCGCCTGCCGCGGCAATGATCGATGGGATGTGACCAGAAACCGGGCCGCTGACGAACTCGATGTCAGCACCCGGAACGCGTGGAAGACTCGCGGCGCGAGTGGTGAATACACACGTTTTCCGGTTCCCGTAGAACTGCCTCCATTTCTCAGGATGCTCGAGGAGTTGCTCGTGCTCGACGACCCACTTGTAGGTCGTTGACCCTTCGACGACGACGGACACGCCCTCCACGAAGGCGCTGAGTTCGGCAATTGCCGCATCGCCGCCCTGGACTGCGAACAGCCAATCAAGCGAGCCGTCTGCATCTGCGAGATAGCCGTCTAGCGACGTCGAGGTCGCATAGATGATCTTCGCCATGCCGAGACCGTACCGTCTCAGGTGAGGGCTTCAGGCCACGGCCGCAGACGTCGCCCGGTCGAAGATCGTGACTGCTTCCCGGGCGTAGTGGTCGATGTCGAACGCTGGGTCGGCTAGCCGGCCGGGCGCCGCGTCGATGACCGCGCGGATCGCGATCGCCATCGCGGTCGGATCAAAATCGGTTCGGAAATCGCCGGCGGTCTGAAAGCGGGTGAGCAGTTCGGCGAGGATGTGGGCGGCCCCGTCAGGGTTGCCACCGAATGGGCTCGTGGCGCCGGCGATCGTTGCGCGAACGATCTCGATGAGCGCAGTGAGCCGTTTCGGGTTGTCGCGCATGAACTCGAGGTTGGACTCGATGTAGGTCCGCAGCATCGCCGGGCCGGTTGTTTGCGCTTCGATGCGCGGCTGCAGGGATGCTCTCGCTTGTTGAAGCACCTGGCTGACGATCTCGGCGATCAGGTCGTCTTTGCCGGCGAAGTGATAGCTGATCACGCCCTTGCTGATGCCAAGCCGGACCGCGATACGCGAGAGTGATGCGTTTGCGTAGCCGACGTCGGCGACCGTCTCGATCGCAGCCTCAACGATCTGCGCCCGGCGGGCGTTGCTCACAAACGAGCGGTCGCCGTCCGTGCTTTTTGACCGCATGGCCAGAAATTAGCACGCGATGAAGTTTTCTCGACGGGCGACCAAACCGCTGTTAGCGTCGGCCACATGTCATCAATCAGAATCTTCAGGCCCGGGCAAGCCTCGTCGGTGTCGCCCGCGACGGTGCTCCCGATTGGCTTGCTTCTGCGCATCGTTGGGTTTCATCCGAGCTTCACAGTGCTTGTCGACAACCAGCCCGTCGGCAAGATCGGGAACGATCAGGTGAGAGTCTTCGACGTTGAACCAGGGGAACACCGCCTGCGTATCCGGTTCGTCGAGCTACGCAAGTCCCGGGAGTTGCGACTATCCCTCAAAGACGACGAGGAGCGGCAGTTCCTGTGCGGCGCCAACGCAATCGGCTGGCCGACCCTCCGGGAGGCATCGCCTGAGGACATCGCTGCGATCCAAGGAGCGTTTACCAGCGATTTGCCAGAGCCAGAGGATCCCGCTTTGCGGGATTAGCGCAGGCCAAGCGCACCTGATCACTGCGCGGCACGTCAAGTGCCGGGCGACGATCCGCCTCGGTTTCGGCGAGGACTCCCGCCTTGCCGCTTACGTGCGGCGCAAGGGTTGGCGCTCACGCTGACGGGAAGGCGAGAGCGAGGTAGGTCCAGGTTCGCCGTATCTCGTCCGGTTCTAGCGACCCCGGCCGAGCGATGAGCTGAGCGATGCGTTTGGGGCCGTCAACGCGGATGCCGCTGACCTCGATCCGGCGGAGCACAGGGAGTCCGTGAACGTAGGGGAAGCAGAGAGCGCCGAGAACGTCGATCGGGGATGCGTCGGGCAGCTTCGCGAGCGCCGCGCGCACGGAGTCGACCTGCTTCTCAGCGCCGGTGATCAGCTTCGTCTGGTCGCGACCGTCAATCCGCAGGACCGTGCGGCTGTCAACAAAGAGGCCGCCGTACCAGTCACGACGAATCTTGCCGCGGTGAGTCTTCGTGTCGATCACCGTGACACCTCCGGGGCCAACGGCGATGTGATCGAGGTTCGCTTGACCGTGGCCGGGGACGCGTCGGTCATGAAGCAGAAGCACATTTGAACCTTCGAGGAGCTTCTCGAGTCGCGCGCCGGCGCGGACCTCGCCGGCGCCGCCCTGCTTCCACGAGCGGGTGCTCGCCGGTTCCTCGATCACCTTCGCGAGTAACGCACCCAGCCCGCCAAGCGTCTCACGTGCGTGGCGCTCGCGATCGTCGTGGAGGCGCTGATATTTGCGCAGTGCGCTAGCGCCGGCCTGTCCCGGGTCGACCGGTCCCAGTGTTGTGTCCGAGACGGCAGCGCTCAGGCAACCGAGACAGGTGAGCGTTCGGGATGCCGGGTCCCACCAGGCGGTCGTGCCGACAGGCAGTTCGGTGAAGCACTGCGTGCAGTGTCCGGGTCGCCGTAAGGCGAGCTGTTTTCCTGGGTGGGTCGCGCTGATGTCAGGAGGATCGCGATCGATCGCAAGCCGGCAAGAGGCACTCGACGGATAGACGATCTCCTGGCGCGGCGATGGTTTTGATCATGACCATCCCGTCTGCGACCACGGTCTTTGCTGAGTCGGAGCCCAGTGTGCTCCGACGGCTCTGGTCGCTCCGCATTGTCGTGGACGGTCCGCTATCCGTGGGTCGCGAGCTGCGCGAGCTGCGTCAGCGAGGTGATGATGACCTGGCGCTGGCTTTCGAGGCGGTGCGCCTCGGCGTCGGGGATCTCGACATCGACGGTGATCCGGGTGCCGTCGCCGACGGGCTCCAGGCACCAGTCGAAGCGTAGATCGGAGACCAGGCAGGAGACGGTGACACGACGCTGATCTCGTTGTGTGTCCAGCAATTGGGCCATCGGGAAGTCGGGGTAGCCGTCGGGGTACATGGTGTATTCGCCGTCGCTGGTGACGTCGACGGTTTCGATTCCGGCCCACCAGTCGGGGAAGCGGGATGGGTCGTAGAGCAGCTTCCAGACCTCCTCGGGCGACGCTGTTGAGGTCGTGGTGTCATGAAAGGACGGCATTGAGCTCTCCTTGCTTGATCAATTGCAGTTCGGCGCGGGTTCGCTCGAGCTCGCGCTCGGGTTCGACGAGGCCGACTACGGGCCGACCGAGGTCGGCGAGCACGGTCGTGATGCTGTCGGCTCGCACGGCGCGATCGAGCAGGCGCGCCCAGCCGGCGATCGACTCCTCCAACCTCCGCTCGGCCTCCGCCAGCTCTCCGTTTGCGAGCGCGATCAGGCCCTGCACGCGCGCGAGTTTTGGGACGAGCGCCTCGGGGAAATCGCCGGCGCGGACCGGTTCGAGCACGGTCGCGCGGACCTCCTCGGAGGCGCGCTCGAGTTGTCCACCCCGCGCGAGCGCTTCGGCCAGCGCGAGGCGGGTCTGTGGCCGGCTGATCGGCGCTCCTTCAACGAGCGACGCGGCGAGTAGGGTTGCGGCGAGAGCGTGATCGCCGGCTTCGAGCACGACCAGGCCGCAGTCGTGGCTGGCCATTGCCAGCAGCTCCGGTTCCGCGAACTGCTCAGCGAGTGCCCGCTCGGCCTCGGCAACTGCGCGTGCCTGCCCATGCTGGCCCGCGCTGCTGAACACGAAGGCCTTCTCGGCCAGCAGATGGATCTCGAGACTCTGCAGTCCGTGCCCGGCGATCGCGGCGGCGCCGCGATCGAGGAACTCGAGCGCTCGCTCATGCTCGCCGGCCGCGGTCGCGGCGCTGGCGGCGTTCGCCCAACAACCGTATGCGAGGTCAGGTCGTCCTGCGCTAGCGATCGCGTCTCCGGCTGCGATCGATGGCCCGTAGGACTCGACGAATCGGCCGCGACGCATCAGTGCGAGAGCGCGCGCGTGACCCGCGTCGTATGTGCGCAGCAGGTCGCCCGCGGTCTCGTCGGCGCTGAGTTCGACGAGTAGTCTCTCCGCTTCCTCGACGCTGCCGGCGACCGCCTCGGCCCACGCCCACGCCGCGAGCGCCTCGCTGCGCTCCGCTCGGGCGGGTTGGTCGCTCAGAGTGAGTAGCTCGATCGCGTTTCTGGCGCTTTCCAACACTGCGCGCGGAACGCAGATTGGGCCGTGGTAGGCGCGTGCGCGACGCAGCCACGCCCGGGCGCGCTCCAGCGGCTCGGCTCCCTCAAGCAGGCGCATAGCCCGCTCGAACGCCAACTCTGCTGCGTTGCGGCGGATTCGCCACGCCTCGAGTTCGCCGATCTCGAGCCACAGGTCGGCGCGCGCGGGGGCGATCGTGAGCGCCTCCTCGAGATAGCCGACCGCCTGCTCGAGCGCTGCCAACGCCCGGGCGTCGGCGGCGGCGCGGATGAGCAAAGGGACCGCTTCCGGGTCCGCACCTGCGAGCCGGAAGTGACGCGCGGCCTCCGCCGGCCGCGGGATCCCGTCTGCCTCTTCGCCGACGACCAGCGCGTGCGCCCAGCTCTGGTGTAGTGAGCGACGGCGTGGCTCGGCGATTTCCTCGTAGACGGCGTCCCGAAGTAGCGCGTGGCGAAAGCCGACGACGCCGTCGACGACCAGCAGCATGCCGCTCTGCAGCGCTTCCACGGCGGCCTCGTCGGGGTCACGAAGCGGGAAATGGGCCAGTTCGGGCGATTGCACCGACCGGCCCGCCACGGCGGCTATCTCGATGAGCTTGCGCGCATCACCAGACAGCGGTGTGAGCAGTGTCCGCACTGACCCGCGTAGGCTGGGAGCGACCTCGCCCACCCCGCGTCCGATCGCGCGAGCGGTTTCGACAGCGAGTAGCGCGTTGCCCTCGGCGAGCTCCACCACGCGCCGCACGTCCTTGTCGGTGAGCCGCGCGACATGGCGGGCCAGCGCGGCGACTGGCGCTTGCGCTAAAGGCTCGAGATCGACCTCGTAGCGAAGTATTCCGCGCGCACGTAGCGCGTGCTCCAGCGTGTCCGCGGCGGCGCTGTGCGGCAGTTCGCGCCGGGTGATCACCATCATCACCGGCAGGTCCGTGATGCGCCGGGCGGCGTAACCGGCCAGCTCGAGGCTTGGCACATCCGCGGTATGGACGTCCTCGAGCACGAGCAGCAGCGGTGCGTGGCGCGCAGCCCAACCGAGCAGCGCGACGACCGCCTCAAACAGCCGAGTGCGCTGAAGGTCCGGCGCGACGATCGTGTGCGCCGCGGCGCCTCGCGTGAAGTGGGCGGGGAGTTCGACAGCCAACGCCGACAGATCATCTGGCCAGACGGCGTCGGCCGGTGGCGCGGGAACCGAAGGCAGCAACTCGCGGATCAGCTCAGCCCATAGGCTCAGGGGCGCCGCTCCCCCGAGGTCAAGTGCCGCGCATGCCGCGGTCTGGGCGCCGGCCGCGCTTGCTCGCTCGCGCAGCTCGCTCGCGAGCCGGGTCTTCCCGATTCCCGCTTCACCGCGGATCACCGCGGCTGCCCCCGAGCCTCGGGTGACGTCGTGCCACGCGCCCCTAAGCTCGGCCAGCTCGCGCTCGCGGCCGAGCAGTGGCAGCGGCCTGGGAATCACTGGCGTCCGCCCTCTCTCGGCCGGGCGAGGGGGTGTTCTGGCGCGAAGCTGCGCAAGCAGCTCGCGCGTCTGTCTCGAAGGCGCCACACCGAGTTCACGATTCAGCCGCTCGGTCAGCATCCGGTAGCTGCGCATCGCCGCGGCACGATCGCCGCTGGCGTCCAGCCGCGTGATCAGTCGCCGGTGGGCCCCCTCGTCAAACGGATCACGCTCGACTTGCTGCCGAGTCAGCTCGATTGCCTCGCGCACCTCTCCGCGCTGCTCGGCCCCTCGCGCGAGCCCCTCGAGCAGCCCGATCACCCGTTCGCGGTGACGCTCGCGCGCCGACAGTACCCAGTCCTCCTCGATTCCCGCGAGCAACTCGCCGCGACAAAGAGCCAGCGCCGCGTCGGGATCCGTGTCTGCGAGACGGAGGAACTCGTGGACGTCGATCCAGATTCCCTGAGCGTCCTCCAGCCACACGCGCTCGCCGTCGACCACGAGCGCATCCCCGAGCTGGCGGCGGAGCGCCCACAACGCGCTGCGCACACTCGCCCGCGCGCTCTGATCCAGGACATCGGGCCAGAAGCGATTCGCCAGCTCCGCCCGCGGGACCGGGCGAGAGGCGAGCGCGACGTACGCGAACAGCGCCCACGGCCGCTGAGACGGCGATGCGCTGATCCCGATCCCGTTGAGCTCGACTTCGAGCGCCCCTAACAAGCGTGCCCGTAGCACGGTCGTAGAAGCGTACTCCCGAACGTTTGACGTTCGTTTGACGCCGCTGAGACGGTGCGCTGGGAACCTCGCTCTCGCTTGTCACACCCATCGACAAAGGAGCACGCCATGAGCACCATCGCCAAGTTCGATCTCGACCGCTTCGCTCGCGCCGCGGAGGAGCGAGACGCGGCGACGCAACTGTCGATGTACTCACCCGAAGCGACTGTCACGATCGCCGACAAGATCACCCAGCCGAGCGCTCCCCGGGTGCTCCACAACCGCGGCGAGATCAAGACCTGGCTCGAGGACACCTATGGCCGCGACATGACCCACACGGTCCGCGGCCGTGTCAAGGACGAAACCGGCGCAGCCTACACCCAAGCATGCCGCTACCCCGACGGCACCCACGTCCTATGCGCGACCGTGATCGAGCTGAACGACGGTCTGATTACGGGCCAGACCGTCGTCCAGGCCTGGGACGAGAACTGAGAGGACCGGATCAATGTCGACGAACACACAAACAATCGACCAGGCCAAGCTCGACGAGTTCATGGGCCGCTTCGTCGGCGACCTCGGCGCCGCGATCAGCGCGGCCCTCGTCGTGATCGGCGACAAGCTCGGCCTCTACCGAGCGATGGCCGACGGTGATCTTCTCACCGCCGAGGAGCTCGCTTCGCGTACCGGAACCGACGCCAGGTACGTGCGCGAATGGCTCTCCAACCAGGCCGCCGGCGGCTATGTCAGCTACGAACCGGCCAGCAAGCGATTCTTCCTGACCCCGGAAATGTCGCTCGCACTCGCCCAAGAGGGCAGCCCAGCGTTCGTGCCAGGCGCGTTCCAGCTCGCCACCTCGCTGATCAAGGACGAGGAGACGATCGCATGCGCGTTCCGAAGCGGCCGCGGAGTCGGCTGGCACGAACACCACCACGATCTGTTCACCGGCACCGAGCGGTTCTTCCGCCCCGGGTACGCCGCCCACCTGGCTACGTCGTGGATTCCCGCGCTCGACGGTGTGCACGCCAAGCTTGAAGCGGGCGCGCTGGTCGCAGACGTCGGCTGCGGGCACGGCGCCTCAACGATCCTGATGGCACAGGCCTACCCGCGCTCTATGTTCGTCGGCTTCGACTACCACGAGGCGTCGATCGAGCACGCCCGCGCCGCGGCGGCGCAGGCCGAACTCGGCGCTCGCGTGAGCTTTGAGGTCGCCACCGCCAAGGAGTATCCCGGCACCGGCTACGACCTCGTCACGATGTTCGACTGCCTGCACGACATGGGCGATCCCGTCGGAGCGGCCGCACACGTGAGGCGGACACTCAGCACCGATGGCGCGTGGATGATCGTCGAGCCGTACGCGGGCGACCGGCTCGAGGACAACCTCAACCCGGTCGGCCGCGTGTTCTACGGCGCCTCGACGCTCGTCTGTACACCCGCCTCCCGCGACCAGGAGGTCGGACTTGCGCTCGGGGCCCAAGCCGGCGAGCAGCGGCTACGCGAAGTCGCCACCGATGGCGGCTTTACGCGCTTTCGCCGCGCGACCGAAACACCATTCAACATCGTGCTCGAAGCCAGACCCTGAGGCGAGCTCGCTGACGGAACCCGGAACTGTTCGCGCCCACATCAACAGGCCCGGGTCGACGCCCGCCTGAGCTGGCAGAGAGCCGCGGTCACCCCGATCGGCCCAGGGGCGGGATGGCGTCTGGCAAGATGCCCCCGACGTTCGCTGTCGATCCTGTAGGACTGGAGAGCTACATGGCCATCACCGTCTTCTTCGAGCTGCGAGTCAAGCCCGAGGCGCTTGATCAGGGGCTCCATGCCGAGCTCCACACGATTCTGACGGACACCCGGGCGTTCGACGGCTGCCTCGGAGTCGACGTGCTGATCGACACAACAGATCCCACGCACTTCGTCGCGGTCGAGAGGTGGGAATCGGAGGAGCACGACGCGGCCTACCGGGCCTGGCGGGCCGGAGACGGCAAGACCAACCTGGCCGTGTATCTCGCCACGCCCCCGGTACTCACCAAGTTCAGCTCAGACAACGACATCTGAGCGCTGCTCACCGGCGGGATACCACCGTTCCCACCAGTCAGCCTGTGCAGGTACGTTAGAGCCATGCCAAAAGTAAAACTCCATCGATGCTCGTACACCTTCCTCCACATCGACGCCGACGCGTGCTGGAAGCTGCAACGGGAGCTCGATGCTCAGGGGGTCGAGTATGAGCTCGTCAAGCATGGTTTCGGCAAGAGTGAGAAATCCCGCGCGGAGATCGTGAAGCTGACCGGCGAGAAGTATCTTCCGGTGCTGGAGCTCGCAGACGGGACCGTCTTCCGCGAACAGACCGACGCCATGGTCGCCAAACTCAAGGCGGGCGATCTCCCGGGTCCTCTGAGCTGAGCGCAGCGCCGGGTCGCGCTCGTCAGCTCCGTGTAAATTAGCGGCCGTGCGTCGAACCATCGCCGGGTTTCTGGCTGTGTGCGCCCTTGCCGTGCCGTTGACCATCGCGGTCAGCGGCTGCGGCCGTCTGGTGGAGACGGCGTGGTGCCTCTACACCGCCGACCGGGCCTACCACAACTACAGGCAGCACAAGATCGGTTGGACGGTGTTCGAGGGACTGCTCGCCGCCCACAGCTGCCACCAAGCGTTCAAGCGCCACTGAGCCGACGATGGCTGAGGGCACCGGTGAGCGCGACCGCCGGCCGGTGATCCTCGGGCCTGGCGAGGGGCGCGCGTACCCGATGGGCCGTCTCTCGGCGGTGTTCAAGGCGGGTGGTGCCGAGAGCGACGGCCTGTACGCGATCTCCGAATGGTGGCTTGACCCCTACACCAAGGGCCCGGGTGCCCATTCGCACCCCGACGATGATGTCTTCTACATCCTCGAGGGGACGATGAGCGTGCTCGTCGACGATGCGTGGACCGACGTCAGCGCCGGCTCGTTCGTGCTGATCCCGGGCGGCGTCACCCACACGTTCGAGAACCGCACCGGCGAGCGGGCCGGGATGCTCGACTTCTCAACCCCTGGGGACTTCGAGGAGAAGATGCCCGGCATCGCGCAGTGGTTCCGGGAGAACCCGCGCGACACGCGCGACTGATTCAGGCAGCGAGGCCGAGACCGGAGCCGACCATGCCCTCGCCAGCCTGGGTCCAGATGATCTGCTCGCGGCCCGGTCCGACGCCGATCGCGCCGATCGGAACCTTGACGAACTCCGAGACGAACTGCAGGTAGTTGCGGGCCGCCTCGGGCAGGTCCTCCTCGGTGCGGCAACCGCTGATGTCCTCCTCCCAGCCGGGCAGCTCCTCGTAGACGCCGCTGGCGTGGAACAGGGCTGATTGGTGATAGGGGAAGTGGTCGAACTCCGCCTCCTGGTCACCGCGGTAGCTCGTGCAGACCGAGATCGTCTCGAGGCCCGACAGCGCGTCGAGCTTGGTGATCACCAGCGCCGTCAGCGAGTTGATCCGGGAGGCGTAGCGCAACGCGATCAGGTCAAGCCACCCGATCCGCCGTGGACGGCCCGTCGTCGTTCCGTATTCGCCCCAGCGGTCGCGGAGCTCGTCGGCAAGCGGCCCCTCCATCTCAGTCGGGAACGGCCCGGCACCGACGCGACTCGTGTACGCCTTGCTGACGCCCCACACCTCATCGATGTCTCGGGGACCGACGCCGGCACCGATGCAGGCCGAGCCGGCGATCGGGTTCGAGGAGGTGACGAACGGATAGGTGCCGTGGTCGATGTCAAGCAGCGTCCCCTGGGCGCTCTCGAACAGCACCAGCTCACCGGCATCAAGGCGCTCGAGCACGATCCGGCTGGTGTCGGCGATGTACGGCTCGATCCGATGCCCATACGTGAGGTAGTCCTCGACGATCGCGTGCAGATCGAGGCGCGGGTCGCGCTGAAACTCGCGCAGCTCGGAGCGCTTGGGCTCGAGTGCGGCCTGGATCTTCTTGCGCAGGATCTTCTCGTCGAGCAGGTCCTGGACGCGGATCCCCAGGCGTGCGGCCTTATCCGCGTAACAGGGACCGATCCCGCTGCGGGTCGTCCCGATCTGCAGCTTGCCGAGCCTGATCTCGCCGGCGTGGTCCAGCAGCGGGTGGTAGGGCATGATCAGGTGCGCGTTGGCCGAGATCCGCAGCATCGAGGTGTCGATCCCGCGGGCGCGCAGGTCATCGATCTCGTCGGTGAGCACCTTCGGATCGAGCACGACCCCATTGCCGATCACACACAGCTTGCCGGGGTGCAGGATCCCGGACGGCATCAGGTGAAGCTTCCACGTCTGACCGTCGTGAATGATGGTGTGGCCGGCGTTGTTGCCGCCCTGGAAGCGCACGACCGCGTCCGCGCGTTCCGCGATCAGGTCAGTGATCTTGCCTTTGCCTTCGTCGCCCCACATGGCGCCGACGATTACGAGTCCGGGCATTTCGGCCTAAGTGTAGGCGGCAGCGTGGTCGCTACGACGCGCGCAGATCGAGGCGGCGGTCGTGACCGAGCACCGGCAACTGGTCGCACATCTCGATCAGGCGCGAAACGGTGCGCTCGGTGATCTGCGCGCAGAGCTTGTCGTGATCGTCGATGTTGGTGGTGATCACCATCGACTTCTGCTCCTCGTAGCGCGCGTTGACGATCGTGTAGAGCTCCTCGAGCACCCACGGCGTCGTCTGCTCGGCGCCGATGTCATCGACGTGGAGGAGGTCCACCGCAGTCAGCTGCTCGAGCAGCTCGCCGTGCTCACCGGTGTCGAAGGTGCGGCGGATCTTGCTCAGCAGGCCGGGCATCGTGTAGCGGGCGGCGCTCCGTCCCCGTTCGATCGCCGCCTTGGTGACGAGCAGCGCCAGCGAGGTCTTGCCGGTGCCGACGCCGCCCATGAACCACAGGCCGCGGCCGGCATCGAGGTGATCGTCGATCCGCGTCACGAAACTCCGGGTCGCGTCGACGGTCTGCCGTGGCTCCAGCTCAGTCACCGGGTAGCGGTCAAAGCCGATCCCCTGGTAGCGGCCCGGGATCACGGCCGACAGGCTCCGGGCGCGGCTGTTGGCGATCCGCTGAGGCCGGCAGCGGCAGTCATAGGCCGTGTTGGTGTCCTCGTCGTAGCGGAAGCCGGAGCCGTCGCAGATGTCGTAGGGGCACGGGTTCACGGTTGTCCCACTATGCCGCCAGCTCCGGCGCGTAGTTCATGAACTTCGGGAAGTCGCCACGGAACGTCAGCGTGATCTCCCCGACGGCGCCGTTACGGTGCTTGGCGATGATGATGTCCGCCTCGCCAGCGCGCGTCGACTCCTTGTTGTAGTACTCGTCGCGGTAGATGAACATCACGAGGTCAGCGTCCTGTTCAATCTGACCACTTTCGCGTAAGTCGGAGAGGATCGGCTTCTTATCGCCGGCGCGCTGCTCGACACCACGTGAGAGCTGTGAGAGGGCGATTACGGGTACCTGGAGCTCGCGGGCGAGCGACTTCAGGCCACGGCTGATCTGGCCGACCTGTTCGACCCGGCTCTCGACCCGGCCCTCGTGGCGCATCAGCTGCAGGTAGTCGATGATGATCAGGCCGAGTCCGCCCTTGTCGACAAGCTGGTGGTGCAGGCGCCGCGACTTTGCGCGCATCTCCAGCACGCCGGTGTCGCTTGAATCATCGACGAACAGCGGCGCCTCGCCGAGGCGGCGGCAGGCGTCGAGGATCTTCGGCCAGCGCCGTTCGAGGTCGCGGCCGCGACGCAGGTCATCGCCCTTGGTGCCGGATTGCGACGCGACAAATCGCTGGGCGAGCTCCGACTCGGACATCTCGAGCGAAAACAGGGCAACCGGGTAGCCGGCGAGGGCCGCGTTCTCGGCGATGTTGCAGACCAGGGCTGACTTCCCCATCGATGGGCGGGCGGCGAGGATGATCAGGTTGCCCTTCTGGAAACCGCCGGTCTTGTCGTCGAGGTCCCGGAAGCCCGATGGCGTGCCGGTCAGCGCGCTCTTCTGCGTTGAGCGGATCTGGAGCCGCTCGGTTTCCTCATCGAGGATCGCTTCGATCGGCCGGATCGTCCGTTGCCGCTGATCGCTCGAGATTTCGAGCACCATCTTCTCGGTCTGCTCAAGCAGCTCCTTGGCGGACGCCTCACGGTTCTGGATCGCGGAGATGCTCTTCTGGTTGACGTCGAGCAGCGAGCGCATCTGGAACTGCTCGCGGACGATCCGTCCGTACTCGGCCGCGTGCCCGGTCGCCGGCACCCAGGCAGCGAGCTCTTCGATCATCGCGGCTCCACCGATCTGGTCGAGCTCACCGTTCTGCTGCAGACGCTCGGCCACGGTGACGTGATCGATCTTGCGATCGGTGTTGTAGAGATCGAGCATTGCGCCGTAGACCGCGCGGTGCTCAGGCCGGTAGAAGTGCTCGGGCCGCAGCTGTTCGTCGATCAGCAGCGCATGCAGATGACGTTCGTCGAGCAGGACCGCTCCGAGCACCGATTTCTCGGCGACAACGTGGTGAGGAGGGAGGTTGCCGGTCGCTGTCATCTGACTTCCTCCGAACATAGCTCGCGTCCCGGCGATCCCGCCGCGGCGATCCCGCAAATTCAAGAAGAACATCCGAGCGCCGTGATACCGCCGGCCGGGATGGCGCGCACGCTGCGTCAACGGCTCTGGAGCCGCCCCTGAAGGCGGGGCGGCTCCGGGTGCAGCTCAGTGGCCGCCGCGGGCGTGACGCGGCAGCCAGCAGACCGCCAGCCAGGCGGCGGCCAGGAACACGATCGCGACGATCAGGCCGCGCTCGGCCGCGCCGACGAACGCGGCGGGACCGTGACCGCTGCCGAGCCGGTCGAACAGGATCGTGCCGATCACGGCGATCCCGAGCGACATCGACAGCTGCTGGACCGACTCCATCAGACCCGATGCCGAGCCGATCTGGTGCGGTTCGACCCCGGCCAGGATCACGTCGAACATCGGCACGAACACCTGACCCATGCCGAAGCCGGTCAGCGCCAGCGGGGCCACCAGCTCCCAGGGGGTGAGGTCCCCGCCCTCGGCGCCCATCACGATCGCCACCACGCCGAGCCCGACGGCCATCGTCGCCAAGCCGAGGTGCATCGTCGTGCGACCGATCTTCGGCAGCAGCACAGAGGAGGTGATCGAGCCTGGGATCGCGGCCACGGCGATCGCGACCGTGGCGGCGCCACAGCCGAGCGGCGAGAGCCCGAAACCGATCTGGTACATCACGTTGAGCGCGAGGATCATCCCGCCCATTGCGCCGATGAAACCGACGATCACCGCCAGCCCGGCGACGTAGGGCCGTCGGCGCAGAATCGACGGCTCGACCAGCGGGGCCTTGCCGTGGCGGACCCGGCGTGCCTGGTGAACCGCGAATGCCGCGATCGCGATGCCACTGAGGGCCAGCAACGCGAATGACCATGCCGGCCAGCCGTGGGCGCGACCCTCGATCAGGGGGAACACCAGGCCGAACCCTGCGACAGCTGCGAGCGCCACGCTGAGCATGTCGATCTTGACGTGCGGAGTCGCAGGTACCGCAGGTAGATATTGGCGACCGGCGTACAGAGCCGCCAGCCCGATCGGAACGTTGACCAGGAAGATCGCCCGCCAGCCGGTGTCCAGGACGTTGAGGTTCACGAGCCCGCCACCGGTCAGAGGCCCGATCACGGCCGCGAGGCCCATCACCGGCCCGAACACGCCGAAGGCCTGTTGCTGGCCCTCGTCACCGAACATGTCGCGGATCAGGCCAAAGCCCTGGGGCAGCATCAACGCGCCGGTGGCGCCCTGCAACGTCCGGGCGGCGATCAACACCGGCGTGCTGGGCGCGATCGCGCACAGCAGAGAGGCCAGCGTGAACGCGCCGATTCCCGCCAGCAACATCCGCTTGCGGCCGAACGCGTCGCCGAGGCGGCTGCCGAGCAGCAGGAACGCGGACATCGCCAGCGTGTACGCCGCGGTCATCCACTCGATGTCGGCGTAGGAGCCGCCGAGCTCACGTCGGATCGCGGGCGCCGCTGTCTGGGTGATGGTCGAGTCCAGCAGGTCCATCACCGATGCGGCCGTCACGACCGCGAAGCCGAGCCACTTGACCCGGTTGGCCGCCCGCTCTGCGGGGGCGGCGATTGGTTCGAGCACAGCTGTGGTTGACATGAGCCCAGGCTCCCGAGAATTGCGGTCAGGTCCTGACCTGGTTAGAGCTCGTCCGCACCAATCGCGGTCAACCTCTGTCCTCAATACCTGGGATGCTCTGCGCACGATGATTGAGACCTCCGCCCGCCTTCTCTCGCTGCTGTCTCTGCTGCAGATGCGGCGCGAATGGACTGGCTCCGAGCTGGCGGACCGACTCGAGGTTGGACCGCGCACGATCCGACGTGACGTCGACAAGCTGCGCTCGCTCGGGTACCCGATTGAGGCGGCGCCCGGGGTGGCCGGCGGCTACCGGCTCGGGGCCGGTGCTGAGCTGCCACCGCTGCTGCTCGACGACGCTGAGGCGGTGGCGGTCGCCGTCGCCCTGCGAACGATCGCCTCGGCGACGATCGTCGGCATCGAGGAGACATCGGTGCGCGCGCTGACGAAGCTCGAGCAGATCCTCCCGCCGAAGCTGCGGCGCCGTGTCGGAGCGCTCAGCCATGCGACCTCCGCGTTCGGAATCGACGGGCCGAGAATCGATCCAGATGTGCTGGCATCGATCGCCGGTGCCTGCCGCGACGGTCACCGGCTGCATTTCGCCTACGTCGCGCGCGACGATCGCCGCAGCCGCCGTCAGGTGGAGCCGAGCGCCCTGGTCTACAGCGGGTATCGCTGGTATCTGGTCGCGTTCGATCTTGACCGTGATGATTGGCGGACGTTCCGCCTGGACCGGATCCCGCCGGAGGCTCCGTTGCGGGTTGGGGAGCGTGGCAAGCGCCGGGTGGTTCCGGGCGGTGATCCTGCGGCTTACGTTGCGCGACAGCTGCGCGGGCAGGGTTCAGCCGCCGCAGACGGCGCCGAACCCGTGCCGGGAGTGATCCGGGTGGGTGCGCCGATCGCAGATGTGCGGGGGCGGGTGCCGGAGCGCTGGGCGACCGTCGAGGCCGATGGCGCGGACGCCTGCCTGGTCACGACTCTCGGTCAATGGCGGCCGAGCTTCCTCGTGTGGATGGGGACACTTGATGCGCCGCTCGAGGTCGTCGGTCCGCCGGAGCTGGCCGAAATGGCGGCTGTCGTCGCGCGGCGACTCAGCGGAGGTTGACTAGCCAGCGGCAGTTGCGCTCCACCGTCCGAGCGCGGTGTAGCTTGTCTGTCGTCAGCGACCGGAGGAAGACCGATGCAGGAGAAGCCGACGCTCTATGTCTGCCACGGTGATAGCGGTGGCCCGAGGATGCACCCGTGCAGGCGCGCTCAGGAGGCGCTGCAGGCCAAGGGGATCGAATACGAGAGGGTCATCTCGGGATACGGGAGCCCATTCCCGTTCCGCCGGCGTGACGATCGCCAGATCGTTCAGGAGGCGACCGGCGACACCAAGCTGCCTGCGCTGAAGCTCACGGACGGCACCGTCATCACCCACTCGAAGGCGATCCTCAAGTGGATCGCCGCGCAGCCGTCAGCCGCTGGCTGAGCCGCCAAGCGGTGAGCCGCCCAGTGATGGGCGGCTCAGCTGAAGGTGAGACGATCGCCGCAGCCGTTAGGCCGCGACGACCATTGCCTTGACAGTGGCGGTGACGTCGTCGACGACCTCGACGACGACCATGTACGTGCCGACGTTCTTGATCGGCTCGTCGAGGTGGATCTTGCGCTTGTCGACCTTGATTCCGCGGGCGTCGCGGATCGCGTCAGAGATGTCCTGCGTGGTCACGGACCCGAACAGGCGACCGTCATCGCCAGCCTGCTGCGTGATCGTCAGCACGGTGCGGCCCAGCAGCGCCGCATTCTCCCGTGCCCGATCGACCGCTTCACGCTCGGCCTTCTCGGCCGCTTCGCGACGCTGAGTCGCCGCGTCGATCGAGCCCTTGGTGGCGGCCTCCGCGAGCTTGCGGGGGATCAGGAAGTTACGCAGGTATCCGTTCGAGACATCGACAACTGTGCCGCGCTCGCCAAGTGACTCCACGTCTTGGAGCAGAATCGCCTGTGGCATGCCGAAACCCCCGGCTACCGGTCGCGATCGCGGTCGCGATCACCGCGACCACCACGCTCACGATGGTCGTTGCCGCCCTCGGC
This sequence comes from uncultured Conexibacteraceae bacterium, assembly GCA_963778315.1. Taxonomy (GTDB): domain Bacteria; phylum Actinomycetota; class Thermoleophilia; order Solirubrobacterales; family Solirubrobacteraceae; genus Palsa-465. The sequence continues at coordinate 119,590 of CAVZTZ010000011.1, forward strand.
CACGTACGGCAGCAGCGCCAGCTCACGCGCACGCTTCACAGCGCGAGCGACCTGGCTCTGGTGCCGACGGCAGGCGCCGGTGATCCGCCGAGAGCGGATCTTGCCGCGGTCCGAAATGAACCGCCGCAGGGCTGACACGTCCTTGTAGTCGACCTGGTCGACCTTGTCGCGGCAGTACGGGCAGGGCTTACGCCGTCCGGCGGTGGGCCCACCCTTCCTGTCGCGCCGGCGAACCGGCCGTCTACGTTGCTTCGCCACTTGGCATCACCTATAAGTCTTCAGCTTGCTGGGATGCCGCCTCAGAACGGAATATCGTCCTCGGCGGCGCCGGAGCCCACGGTGGCGGGGACAAAGTCAGCGGTATCAACGGGGACATCGGTCTCCGTCGAGCGCACGCTGCTGGAGAAGCCATTCCCGTTGCCGCTGGACCCGTCAGACGCGTCTTCGCGCCCGCCTAGGAACTGCACGGTCTCAGCGATGATATCGACACTCTGGCGCTTGTTGCCTTCTTTGTCCGCCCATTCGCGCCAATTGAGCCGTCCATCGATCGCCACGGGGCGCCCCTTCTTCAGCCAACGCTGGCAGTTATCGCCCTGCTGACCGAACACGGAGATGTCGAAATAGTTGGGCTTGTCCTCCCAATTTCCCTCGTCATTGCGACGCCGGCCGTTGACTGCGATCCGCAGTGAGCAGACGCTTGTTCCGCCCGCCTGCCGCGTTTCAGGGTCGCGAGTCAGGTTGCCGGTGAGGATCACGCGGTTGATATTCCCAGCCATTACTGGCTCCTTTCAGGAAGTTCTTGATGCCGTGGGGCGAGTCTAAGCACGGGTCAGGCGGCTGAACGGGCCGTACCCGCAAACTGGCACACAATCGTTCCGATTCCGTGCAGGCCCGGTACACGCTGTAACACTTCGGTTGCACAACATGTTGCAGGCGGGATCCGGGATCGCCACGCGCCTTGCCGCCACAGGCCGGGACGGAATCTGAAGCGCTCCGGGACGACATCTGAAGCGCTCGCATACACACGCGCGGATCAGGTCCGCAGGCGAGAACAGAAAAGGAACGCTAGCTCAGGACTCGTCGGCGTCCGAAGACGCGACGGCGCCCGCCAGGATCGGCGGAGCGGTATCGGGCGCCTCGGGGGTGCCCGGCGTGACCTTGATGACGCGGAACCGCAGAACCTCATCCGCAATCCGGAGGTAATGCTCGAGAGTCTCAAGCAGCGACGTCGGACCGGTGAACTGCAGCAGGTGGTACTCGGCCTCGGACTGATGGTTGATCGCGTACGTGGTCGGACGCTGGCCCCAGTCCTGGTTGCGGGAAATCGAACCGCCGCCAGCGGAAATCGCGGCCTCGACATCTGCGAGCACTTTCGCCCGCGCGTCCTCCTCACTACTCATCGAGAGCATGAGAACGAGGTCGTAGAGAATCGGATCCTTGGCCATGAGAAAAGCCCGTCAGCCGGGCGAGGAGCGAATATAGCAACGGTGAAGGAACTTCCCCTGATCGAACTGCCCCACCGCGACGCCTGGCGTCAATGGCTCCACGAGAACCATGCAACTGCCGAGGGGGTGGCGTTGAAGTTCGCCAAGAAGGGTGCGCCGCGTCAGACGGTGACACAATCGGAGGCGATCGACGAGGCGCTCTGCTTTGGCTGGATCGACGGGCAGATCGGCCGGCTTGACGAGCACTACTACAAGACCAGGTTCACCCCGCGGCGGCCACGCAGCCGCTGGTCACTGATCAACACACGCAAGGCCGAGATGCTGATCGAGCAGGGCCTGATGCAGCCAGCCGGTCTCAGGGAAGTGGAACGCGCGCAGGCCGACGGCCGGTGGGACGCCGCCTACAACCAGGGGACGGATGCGCCCCCTGAGGACTTCGCCGCCGCGCTGGCCGCAAATCCGGCGGCGCAGGCCTTCTACGACTCGCTCAGCGGCCAGAACAAGTTCGCCTTCAGCTTCCGGCTCGGAGGGATCAAACGGCCCGAGACCCGGGCCAGGCGGATCGAGGAGTATGTACAGATGCTCGCCGAACGGCGAGCGTTTCACTGACGGCGGATCAGACCGCCCGAGACCGCGCCGAACCGTGGTGTGCTCAAGCCGCCGAACGGGTAGGTCGATAGGTGCGCATGACCGGAGTTCTCGTAGCCGACGACCATCCGATGCTCCGCTCCGCGATCGCGCGGGTGATCAGCGACGCGCCAGATATGGAGGTGCTCGCCCAGGCAGGCGACGGCATCACCGCGCTCGCGTCGATCGAGCAGCATGAGCCTGCGGTTGCCGTGGTCGACATGCGGATGCCCGGGATGACCGGTGCCGAGGTCTGCGACGCAGTCCGCGAACGAGGACTGCGAACCCGCGTCCTCGTGTTCTCGGCGTCCGATGACCCGGTCACAGTTCGCCGGGTGATGGCTGCCGGCGCGGCTGGGTTTGTCAGCAAGCATGCTGACCACGAGCAGATCCGCGACGCGATCCGTCGCGCCGCCGCAGCCTGACGGCAGTTGTGCGGGTCAGCGCCGCCGCGGAGCCTTGGCGGCGATATCGAGCAGCTGCTCGTCGATCCAGTCACCCGGATCGCGAGCGGTGATCCGCTTCTGCAGGCCCTCGAGCCGCTCCCGGCGCTCCTCGACAGACATCGTCAGAGCGGCGTGGATCGAGTCGGCGAGCTCCTGGATGTCGAAGGGATTGACCGACAGGGCGTAGCGGCCGAGTTCTTCGTGGGCACCGGTGTTCTCTGACAGGATCGAGACGCCGGCGCGCTCGTTGACCATCGGTCCTTCCTTGGCGACGAGGTTCATGCCGTCGAACATCGCGTTGACCATCAGCACGTCGTAGTGCTTGTAAGCGGCGACCGCCTCTTCGACGTCGTCACGGAGTTTCAGCTGGATCGGCATCCAGTCGGTTGTGCCGTGACGGTGGTTGACGACCGCGACGACCGCCTCGATCCGCTCGAGATACTCGGCGTATTCGGGCACGTCGGTTCGCGACGGCATCAGCTGGGCGATGAACGTGACGCGCTCCAGGAACTCCGGGTGCTGCTCCAGGAACAGGTCGAAGGCGCCGAACCCGCGCAGGATGTTCTTGCTCAGGTCCGCGCGGTCGACGCGCAGCAGCAGATGCTCGCGCCGGCGGCGCAACAGCTCCTTCTCGAACTCCGCCACGCGTGGGCGGCGCGCGATCGCCTGCACCGCGCCGGCATCGATCGGCAGCGGATACGCGCGGACCCAGACCTCGCGGTCGTCGATGTGGACGATCCCGGCGCCATGGTCGACGTTGAGTCCCAGCAGGTCCTCGCAGCACTGCAGGAAGTTGCGGCGGTAGGAGCGCGTGTGAAAGCCGATGATGTCGTTGGCAAGGATGCCACGGTAGATCTCCTCCCGGATCATCGATGGCAGCACCCGCCAGGAGTCCGCCTGGCTCCACGGGATGTGGACGAAGTGGTGCAGGAACGCGTCCGGACGGGCGCGGCGAATCAGGCCCGGAAGCGTGTAGAGGTGGTAATCGTGAGCCATCACGATCGGCCGCTCGATGTCCTCGATCTCCTCCAGCACCGCTCGGGCGAGGTCCTCGTTGACGACGTTGTAGCCAAACTCGAACGCCTCGGTCTCGTTGCGACGGATGTCCGGCGCGTTGGACTGATCCCAGAGGTAGTGCTGGATGAACCACAGCATCGGGTTGGCGATGATGTTGTAGAAGCGGTCGTAGGCCTGATCGTCCGAGGCGACCAGCTTCACCCGGTATTCGTGACCGTCCTCGGTCTTGACGGGAAACGGTCTGCCGCGGTTGCGCTCGCTCATCGCGGCGTCCTCATCGGTCATCGCGGAGGCGATCCAGGTCACGTCGCGATGGGTTGCCAAACCGATCAGGGCGGTCACCAAACCGCCCGTGCCGCGACGCATCTCGCCGCCGGGCCCGAACGTCACTGGACCCCGGTTGGACACCAGGATGAGCGGTGCCGACATCCCGCATGACGATAAGCGATCAGCGCCTGCGGAGGCTGGGCGGAGCGGTTGGCGCCTCCGCGATCCCAAGCCGGGCGGTCGGTCGATCAGGCCCTGGCGTGGTGGGCCCTGACCCGCTCGATCCCGTCGTTCACGGCATCCAGGAGCTCCGCGTGGAGCTCGGGCGTGGCGGCGGAGATCGAGGAGATCTGAAACTCGTGACCGGAGCCCAGCAGGCGATAGTCGTCAAGCGGGCGGCCCCAGCCGTCGGTGACGACGCCTCCGGCCTCGGTCAGGATCAGCCACGGGGCTGCGAGGTCGTAGGGGGAGTTGTTGAGCACGTGGCCGTGCCCGACCCGCTCAAACGCCGAGCGCATCCCGGGCACATCCTCGATCAGGCGGGAGCCGACCTCGATCACGGCATCGAGCTGGCCGGTGACCACGCGCGTCATCGCGAACGCCTGTGAGCCGAGCTCGAAGGTGCCACCGCCGACCGATGAGGTGTCGATCAGCTCGGCCAGGACCTCTGTCGTCTCCCGCGCCGGACGGCCGCGGAACCCGTAGGCCCAGAACATCGAGGACAGCGACACATCGGAGCTGACGCGGATGTTCTGTGAGGCCCGGACCCCCGCACCTCGCCGCGCCAGAAACCAATCTCCGGTCTTGATCTCAACGATGCATCCGACCGTCAGGTCGGCCATCCGCGGACCGTCGGAACCCGATTCAGACAGGGCCACCGAGCCAAGGCCAAAGGATTCCAGGCCGTCGGAGCCGACAGGCGCGAGCGCGACAGCCACACACGCCGCCTCGAAGCCCGCCATCGCCGGCCGGGTGCCGTCGATCGGATCGACGATCAGGACCCCGACGGGATCGCTGTCGGCAGGCAGCACGAGGCCCCGGTCCTCGGAGTAGAACGCAAGCCGTGGTGCGTGCGCGGCGACGAACTGCTCGAGCGCCTGCTCGGCGATCTCGTCGACCGCGAAGGTCGGATCGCCGCCAGCGCCGGGTCCGGATGACCGTCGACCGACGTGCGCTCCGAGATAGGGGAGCACCACCTCGCGCAGGCGCCGGGCCAAAGCGAGGACGAACTCATCCGTTTCCTTATCCGGCACCGGTGGAATGATGGCTGGACGATGACAGACGCGAACATCTTCACTGGCAACTACGAGTACGACTCAAACGATCCTCCCGGATACCGCGGCGCGATGAACCGTGTCGGCAAGCTCGCCGGTGGCAAGGACCTGATCGTCAAGGCGTTCGAGCTGCCGCCCGGGGAGAAGCTCTGCCCGTATCACTACGAATACGTCGAAGAGTGGCTGCTGATCATCAACGGGGCGCTGACGCTGCGGAGCCCGACGGGCCTGCGCGAACTGCAGGCCGGGGACGTCGTCTGCTTTCCGAGGGGCGCAGACGGCGCGCACCAGGTCACCAATAACGCCGATGAGACGGCCCGCTTCGTGATGTTCTCAAGCGCCGCCACCCCGTCGGTGGCGGTGTACCCGGACGGCGACAAGATCGGCGTCTGGACCGACAACGAACGGGACGATTTCATGTTCCGTCGCGAGGACGCCCACCGGGAGTACTACGACCGAGAGCTCTGAGCGAGGCCCGCTGAGTGCCGGTCCCGCAGGACCGGCATCACCACCGTCCAAGCTAGGACTGAGTTCCTATCCCGGGATCTCGAGTTCGAACACCGTCCGCCCCGGATGTGACGCAACGGTCAGGCTGCCGCGCATGCGCTCGGCCAGCTCGGACGGCGATCGCCAGCCCGAGTCCCGAGCCCTGGGCGTCGTCGGCGGTGAAGAACGGCTCGAAGATCCGCGGCAGATCGCTCGACGGTCGATCCCGCCGCCGTTGTCGCGCACGGCCAGGCTGACCTGGCGTCGCCGCGCGGCCGGCGGTGACGCACGATGCGGGTCCCGGCCGGGGTGTGGGTGAGCGCGTTGTCGATCAGGATCCGCACGATCTGCGCGACCCGGACCGGGTCGCAGATCGCCTCGACGGCGCGGGCCCAGGCGCAGCTCGAGGTGCGGCGTCGTGCTGGGCCAGCGCGGGCTCGAACTCGGCCGAGACCGAGCGGGTCAGCTCGCCCAGGTCGACCTGCTCGGGGCGCAGCTCGAGCGAGCCGGACTCCAGCCGGGAGAGGTCGAGCAGGTCGACCGAGAGCTTGCGCAGCCGCTCGACCTGCTCGGCGACCTGCGCCGAGGAAGCGGCGCCGGGTGTCGCGCGTCGAGCTCCTCGTCCTCGAGCAGCTCGACGAAGCCGCCGAGCGAGAAGATCGGCGTGCGCAGCTCGTGCGAGGCGGTGGCGATGAACTTCTTGCGGGCGGGCTCGAGCTGCGGCGAGCTGGCGCTGCATGTCGTTGAAGGCGGTGGCCAGCTGGCCGAGCTCGTCGCGCGAGTCGACCGGGATCGGCTGGCCGAAATCGCCGGCGGCGATCCGCTCGGCGGCGTGCTCCAGGCGCTTGACCCGCGCGGCCAGCCAGCGCGCGGTCAGATGTAGCCGCCGATCAGCGCCAGCAGCAGCGCGATCCCGCCGGCGACGAGGATCTGGTGGCGGACGATCGCGACGCTGCGGACGACGTCGGCGACCGGCGCCGAGAACACGATCACGCGCGACGACCTGCCCGGTCGAAGCTGGACCGGCATGGCCGCCTCGGCGACGATCCCGGTCGGCGGTCTGACTCGGTGCCGGTGGCCGAGCTGCCGCGTGCGGCACGCGCCGCGCCAGGCGACCGGGTAGCCGCAGCGGCGCGGCCGGCGCTCGGGTTGCTGGAGTCGGCGAGCGTCGAGAGCTGCGGGCCGCGGCGGTCGACCGCCTCGGTGACCGAGCAGCAGCGTGACGCGGGCGCCCGACGGCCAGGCTCGGCGTGCGTCGACCGCGCGCCTGCACCTCGGTCCGAGCTGGCGCGCGCTGCCGACCGTGTCGCGCGATCGGCGCCGAGATCGCGCCGCGCGTCGGTGGCGAGCTCGTTGAGGCGCTCGTTGACCAGGCGGCGTCTGCAGGCCCGGGCGCGACGTACAGGTACAGCGCGCCGATCGCCAGCCAGCGTGATCGCGAAGAAGACGCAGCGCCAGCCGGTTGCGCAGCGAGAGCCTCAGCGCGCGGCGATGCGCCGTCGGCGTGCCGCATCGGCGCCGTCAGGCCTCGGTGTCGCGGAAGCGGTAGCCGACGCCCGCGCACCGTGAACAGGTACTCGGGGTCCTTGGGGTCGCGCTCGATCTTCTCGCGCAGGTGCCGGATGTGGACGTCGATCGTGCGCTGGTCGCGGTAGGCGGAGTCGCCCCAGATCCGCGCCAGCAGCATGTCGCGGGTGAACACGCGCCCGGGCGAGCGGGCCAGCGTCGACGAGGATCTCGAACTCGACGAAGGTCAGCGGCGCGTCGTCGCCGCGCACGCGGACGCGTGCGCTTGGGGAAGTCGATCCGCAGCTCGCCGATCACCAGCGGCGCTCGTCGGCGCGCGGTCTGCGGCCGGCGCGGCTCATCTCGGCGCGGCGCAGCGCGGCCTTGATCCGGCTGGAGAACTCGCGCATCGAGAACGGCTTGGTGATGTAGTCGTCGGCGCCGAGCTCAAGGCCGACGACCTTGTCGATCTCCTCGGACTTGGCGGTGAGCATGATGATCGGCACCGAGCTGCGGCTGCGCAGCCGGCGGCAGACCTCGAGGCCGTCGATCCGGGGCAGCATCACGTCGAGCACGACGAGGTCGAACGGCTGCTCGTCAAAGCGATCGAGCGCCTCGCGGCCGTCGGTGGCCTGCACGACGTCGTAGCCGTCCTGCGCAGCGGATAGGACAGCAGCGTCTGAATCGACTGCTCGTCGTCCACCAGCAGGATGCGTGCCGAACGGTCGGTGATCGCCATCGGTCTCTGGCGCAAGCCTAATCCTCGAACCTGAGAGGTGTCCGTGAACCGAACGGGATGGGCTCGGATAAAGTCAGATCGGATGGTCGACGCCACGGATCTACCGTGCCGGCCTGGTGGTGGTCGCCGTCGCGGTGATCGTGTTCGGCTTCTCGCTGCAGAACGAGCCGAATGCCGCCGGGACGAGCATCGCCCCCGGTGCTTTCTTCAGCAGCGCCGCCTCCCAGCTCGCGGGCAAGACGGGCTCCTTGGCCGAGCAATACCCGAGCCGCCCGCCGGGCTCGCCCGCGCGACGACAACCTCGCCCGCGACGTCGCGAGCCAGATCGGTCAGGTCGGTGGGTTCCGGGTACAGACATTGCCGTTCACGGCGGTGACCGCAGGCGGCCGTCAGGCGCTGGTGGCGATCACAGCCACCCGAGCCGGCCTCACCCCGGGCGCGATCGTCATCGTCGCCACCCGTGACGGCCCCGCTGCGACGAAGGAGCAGGATCTCAGCGGGACGGTCGTCCTGCTCGATCTTGCGCATGCGCTCTCGGGCGTCGCCCTGAACCGAACGGTCGTGCTCATCTCGACCAGCGGTCGCGTCGGCGCGGCGGGGACGGCGGCGCTCGTGCACCTGCTGCACGGTCAACCGATCGATGCGGTGATCTCACTCGGTGATCTCGTCGGCGCCCACGCGAATGCGCCGGTCGTCGTGCCGTGGTCGAGCAACAACACGGTGGCACCGGCGACGCTGCAGGACACGCTGCGCTCGATACCTGTCCTCGGAGACCGGCGTGAAGGCGTCCGGCCCGGGGATCGCGGGACAGTTCGCGCAGCTGGCGTTCCCGTTCTCGGTGACCGGACAGGCACCACTGAACGCCGCCGGGATCCCCGCGGTCGAGCTCTCGTTCTCAGGTGAGCGACTGCCGCACGCCGGCGAGCAGCTCGACACCGCACGCGTGGGCGCACTCGGCGCGGCGGTACTGCAGACGATCGATGCGCTTGAGAGCGCGCCGTCGATGCCGTCACCGAGCGGATACCTGGCGCTGAGCGGGAAGATCGTGCCGCTGTGGGCAGTGCGGATGCTGGTATTGGCGCTGCTGCTGCCGGTCTTCGCCAGCACCGTCGATGCAATCGCCCGGGCCCGCCGACGCGGCCACTCGCTGCGGCGCTGGATCGCATGGGTTCTGGCCGGTGCGGCGCCGTTCGTGGTCGGGTTGGCGGCGCTGCTCGCGATCCGGCTCGTCGGGGCGCTACAGGCTCCGGCCGGCGGGGTCGGCGGTGGCGAGATTCCAATCGGAACCCGCGGGACCGTGATCCTGATCGTGGTCGCGATCGTCGTGGCAGCGGCCTTCTACCTGCTGCGCCCGGCGTGCGTGCGCGTCGCCTCTCAGCTTGGCGGCGGTCCGGCCGCCGCCAAGCGGGCCACGTCGCCGGCGATCGATGGCGCCGTCGTCGCCCTGAGCGTGGTGATGTGCGGCGTCTCGCTGGTCCTGTGGATCGTCAACCCGTTTGCGGCAGCGCTGCTGGTGCCGGCGATGCACCTGTGGCTGTGGCTGGGCAACGTCCACGTGCATGCGCACCGCCTGGCGGTGCTGGCGCTGGTCGCGATCGGACTCGTTGCGCCCGTGCTCGTCGTCGTTCACTACGCCCTGTCGCTCGGTCTCGGGCCGATCGCGCTCGTCTGGAGCGGTGCTCTCTACGTCGCAGGCGGCGGCATGTCCGTGCTCGCGGGGCTGTACTGGAGCGTGGTGCTCGGGGCTCTGGCGAGCGCCGTCGTGATCGCGATCCGGGTCGCGCCCGCGGGTGCCGATGCCGGGGCAACGCCCGTCACGGTCCGCGGCCCCTCGACGTACGCCGGTCCCGGCTCGCTCGGCGGTACCCAGTCGGCGCTGCGGCGCTGGTAGCGCCCGCCCGCGTCCGTTCCCGTTTGGCGCCCTCGCTCCGCTGAGCGACAATTGCGAGGATGCGGGGGCCCACTGTTATCACCGCCACCTCCCCTCCGCCATTGAGGATCGGGTCGGCGCTGCCGCCGCGCTACACGTGGCGTCAGCGGCTCCTTCGCGATCTCTCGACGGTGCTGATCGTCGCCGGCCTGCTGGTTGTGATCGACGCCGGCCTTGCGCTCGTCTGGCAGGAGCCGCTGACCGCGCTGGTGGCGCTCGTGCGCCAGGGCGATCTCAACCAGCGCTACCTCAGCTTCACGAACGTGCCGATGTCCGCCGCCGACCGGACCGCGCTGAAAGGGATGACGACGCTCGACGAGCGGCTTGCGTTTGTCGCCCGGCGTGAAGCCCAGGTCGTGCCGAACGGCGCCGCGATCGGCAGGCTCTCGATTCCGTCGATCAGCGTCGACTACGACGTCATCGAGGGGACCGACACCGGCGATCTCGAGCGCGGACCCGGGCACTACGCGTCGACCGCGTTCCCCGGGACCGGTGAGACCGTCGCGATCGCCGGGCATCGCACGACGTATCTGGCGCCGTTTCGCAACATCAACGAACTGAAGCCGGGGCAGTCGATCACGCTGCAGATGCCCTACGCCACCTTCCGCTACCGGGTTCAGTACACGCGGATCGTTTCGCCGAGAGCGTGGTGGATCACCGACGACGTCGGGTATGACCGGCTGGTGTTATCGGCGTGCAACCCGCTCTACAGCGCGGCGCAGCGGATCGTGGTCTTCGCCCGGTTATCGAGCGTGACTCCCAATCTCCGCGCACTGCGGGAATAACCGTCCAATCGCCCAGAAGAACGATTGAGGTGCCTCGGCGGTCTGCCGATAGAGGATTTCGGAGGCGATCCGAGATCATGGGCAACGGTCAACAGGACAGGCTCACAGAGCTGAGCCGGCGCGTCGCTGCCGGCGAATACGAGGTCGATCCGACCGTCGTCGCGGACGCGATCGTGCTGCGGATGCGGCGCGCGGCGAATCAGATCGAGTGCTCGTACCCGGCCAGCGTCGCGGACCCATCGATGAACCGCAGTCCCGCCGTGCCGGCGCCCACCCGTCCGATCCAGGTGATCGCCACTTGCGTGCTGGGCAGGCTCGCCAGCGCGCTTTCGATTCTCGCCCGCGCCGACTCCGGCGCGCAGACGCACAACTCGTAGTCCTCGCCGCCCTCGGCGGCGTATTGGAATGGATCGACGCCGAGCTGCTCCGCCACCTCGGTCACGCCCGGAACGAGTGGGAGCGTCTGCAGAGCCAGCTCGATGCTCACCTCGGAGCTCCGGGCAATGTGCGCAGCGTCAGTCGCAAGCCCGTCGGAGAGGTCGATCATCGCTGTCACGCCGGCTGCCGCCAGCGCTCTTCCCGCGGCCAGCCGGGGGAGCGGCCGCGCGTAACGCTGGCGCAGTCCCGCCGCCAGATCGTCAGTCACCGTGGCCTCGCCGTCGAGCACCGCCAACCCTGCGATCGCGCCCCCGAGCGCGCCGGTGACACCTACCAGGTCACCCGGACGCGCGCCATCGCGACCGACGAGCTGACCGGGATCGGCGACGGAGCCGACGACCGTGAACGACAGAAGCAGCGCCGGCGCCGAGCTGATGTCGCCGCCGGCGATCGCCACGCCACACTCTCGGGCGAGCGTCGCGACACCGCGGATCACCGCCCTGGTGTGGTCATCATCGGAGCCGCGGGGGAGGCCCAGCGCCATGTACGCAACGCCGTCGGCGACCCCCATCGCCGCGAGATCGGAGACCGCGCCGGCGAGCGCTCGATGACCGATCTCCTCGCCGGTCAACTGCCCGACCCGAAAATGAATGCCGTCGACCATCGTGTCGAGCGAGGTGACGGAGTACGGCCGGCCGCGGATCACCGCGGCGTCATCTCCGAGCCAGCGGATCACTCGCGGATCGGAAGCCGTTCCGGCCAGCAGCTCGTGCAGCTCGGCGATCAGCTCAAGCTCACGCATCGCAGCAACGCCCGCCGTCAGCGGGGATCAGCGGTGCCGGTAGACGATCCGGGCGCGGTCGAGATCGTATGGCGACAGCTCAACGCGAACGCGGTCGCCTGGCAGGATCCGGATCCGAAACCGGCGCATCTTGCCGGCGACGTGACCGAGCACGACTCGGTCCATGTTGTCGAGCTTCACGCGGAACATCGCGTTCGGCAAGGCCTCGACGACCTCGCCTTCGAGTTCGACCTTTTCTTCTTTTGGCATCGGCGGTTGATGATAGTCGCGCTGGAAGAAAAGGCCGAAACCGGCCGCGAACCCCCGGGCTACTTGGTCGTGGCGCCCGGGCCGGTACCGCCGCCGGCGCCGGTACCACCGGTCTGTCCGGGCGCCGCCGGCGGTTGCTGCGTATTGCCGGTGGCGCCTGTCCCCGCCCCGGTCGCGCCCGTCCCGGCTCCCGAGGCGCCGGTGCCCCCGGTGTCGCCTGTGCCGGTCGTCGTCTCCGTGCCGACGCCGGTCACGCCGGTCACGGGGGTCGTGACGGTGTCGGCGCCGGTCACGGTGAGCGGGGTGGTCGTCGTACCCGAGACCGTGTAGGGCCCGGTGTACGTGTTGGCCGCGGATCCGCTGGCCGAGTGCTTGCCGAAGTACGGGGTACCGGTCCACGGGACGGCCGGCTGCGGGAAGTCGGAGCAGTAGCCGTCCTCGGCCTTCTCCATGAAGTCCTTCCAGATCGGCGCCGCCAACGTCCCGCCGTAGCCTGCGCCAAGCCCGTTGACGTCCTCCATGTACTGATCCTCGTCCTTGTAGCCGACCCACACCGCGGTTGACAGGTTCGGGCTGTAGCCCACGAACCAGGCGTCCGTGTAGTTGTTCGTCGTCCCCGTCTTGCCGGCTGCAGGGCAGTCGTAGTACGCGCCGGTGCCGGTGCCCTGCGTCAGCACCGTCTTCAGCACCTGAGTGCCCGCGTATGCCTCTCCGTCGGAGAACACACGATTCGGTTGCTGGTCGGTGAGATTGAGCGTCTTGCCGCTGGGGAGCACCACCTTGGCGATGATCGTCGGCGTGTAATGGGTGCCGCCGTTGGCGAGCGTCGCGTAGGCATCCGACATCTGCATCGGCGTGACGCCCTTGGACAGACCCCCGATGATCGCTGCGGGGTACGGGTCCTGGTGGGTCGTGACGCCCATCGCGTAGGCGGTGGCGAGGACCTTTGGGACGCCGAGATCGACGCCAAGCTGGGCGTAGACGGTGTTATCCGAGAGCGTCGTCGCCTTGGTGATGTTGATCACACCCTGGTAGCTGTCCTCGGCCGTCGCCACCGAATAGGTCTGGAATGGGGGCGGCAGCCAGCCTGCCGCCAGGAACTTCGACGTGTAGTAGGTCGTGTTGGGGTCGCCGTTGTAGTCGTGGATCAGGGTCATCAGCGAGAACGTCTTGAATGCCGATCCGGTCTGGCGCAACGCCTGCGTCGCGTAGTTGAAGGTCGTCTCCCCTGCGCCGGTGCCGTAGTTCGTGTTCTGCGCCATCGCGACGATCTCACCGTTGGCCGGGTTGACGGTGGCGATCGCCGCGTCCGGATCGCCGGGCTGGCCCTCGTTCTCCTCGAGCGCCTCCTTCGCGTATGCCTGGTCCTGCAGGTTGATGGTCGTGTAGACCTTCAGCCCGCCACGATCGACGGTCTTGGCGCCGAGCTTCGCGATCAGCTGCTGGCGGACGTAATCGAACACGTACGGCTGGTTGACGTCCTGATAGGTCGTCGAGTGCCTGACCTGCAGTGGTGAGGCGGCCGCGGCCGCCTCCTGCTCTGCGGTGATGTAGCCGGCTGCGAGCATCGCCTTGAGCACCTCGGCACGGCGGGCGCGCGCCAACCCGGGGGCCGTGAACGGGTTGTACTCAGATGGCGCCTGCGGCATCCCGGCAAGCAGTGCGTACTGGGCCAGGTCGAGCTTCTGCACAGGCTTGTTGAAGAACATCTCGGAGGCAGCGCCGACGCCGATCGCGTTCTGATGGTTGACGGTTCCGTACTCGACGTCGTTGAGGTACTGGGTGAGGATCCAGGCCTTTGATCTCCGGTCTTCGAGCTGGTTGGCGAGCTTCGCCTGGATGATCTTGTAGCGGAGGTTGTCCTGGTCCACGAGCTTGTCTGGCAGGTACACGTTCTTGACGAGCTGCATCGTCAGTGTCGAGCCGCCCTGCACTCCAGTGGAGGCACCCAGCTCGTCGCGCACTGCCGCGCGCACGACCGCGTAGTAGTCGACACCGCCGTGGTGCCAGAAGCGCCGGTCCTCGATCGCGACGGTCGCATTGCGCAGCAGTTGCGGCTGCTGCGCCTGCGGAACGACGCTGCGCAGGACCGCCGAGCTGAGATACCCGAGCTGGGTGCCGTTGGCCGCATACACGACCGACACCTGGCCCGGGACGCGCGGCTTGAGCTGATCGATGTTCGGGCTCGAGGCGGCGACGTTGAGGACCCAGCCGACGACGCCGGCCGCTGCGAGCACGATCGCGCACAGGGTCAACATCGACCCCATCAGCAACACCCGTTTGACCGGGTGTCCTCGGCGGTGCGCCTGCCGGCGCTGTCGTTCACGTCGACTCATGAGGGACTCACGCCTGCAGCAAGGGTAGTTCTTCGGCGAACCGGCATCGCCTCCTGCGAGACTCACGTCGATGATCAGTGGTGTTCTGCTCGATGTGTTCGGCACGCTGGTCGATCTCGAGCCGCCCGCGCCGCGGCTCGCACAGACGCTCGGTGCTCCGCTCGAGGAGTGTGAACTGGCGTTCCGTGATGAGATCGCGTACTACCGGGCGCACATGCTGGAAGCGCATGACCAGAGCTCGCTGCTGACCCTGCACAGGCACTGCGCCGAGGTCATCAGCACCTCGCTCGGGCGCCACGTCAGCGTCGAGCAGCTGCTCGACGCGCTCCGGTTCCGGGCGTTTCCGGATGCTGCCCCGTCGCTGATGCAGCTGCGGCGGGCGGGCCTGCGCATGGTGGTCGTCAGCAACTGGGACATCTCGCTGTCCGACGTGCTGCGGGGTGCGGGCCTGACCCCGCTGATCGACGGCGTCGTCACCTCGGCCGCGTGCCGGGTCGCGAAGCCCGATCCGCTCCCTTTCCGTGCCGCCCTGCCGATCCTCGGCCTGCGTCCGGCCGAGGTCGTTCACGTCGGCGACAGCGTTAGCGAGGACGTCGCCGGCGCCCGCGCAGCCGGGATCACGCCGATTCTCCTGCTCCGTGGGAGTGCTCACGCCGGTGCCCCCGTTGGGGCACCGCTTACGGTCTCCTCGCTGACCGAGGTGCCGGGGCTCGTGTCGCGCCTCTAACCTCGCGACGCGAATGAGTGACACCGACTCACAGACACAGGCACAGGAGCCGGCGTCGCTCTGGCTGGCCCCCACGGCGATCGTGATGGGGCTGATCGTGGCGGTGTTCGTGACCCTCTTCATCGAGGCGCTCGGAGCAGCGGGCGGGTCCTCGCTGCAGCACCCCTCGCCGGCCGTGACCCTGTTTTCGCAGTTCGGGTACGAGGGCGCCTTCGTCGGAACGGCGCTGTACCTGGTTCTCGTTCGCGGCGGGCGCCGGTTCATTGAGTTCGGCTATCGCCGGATCCGCTGGTGGGTCGGCGTGTCTGGGGTCGTGATCGCCGGTGGCGGCTACTACCTGATCAGCTGGGGGTATTCGGCCCTGTTCGCGCTGCACGGCACCGACAAGCTGCCGAGCGAGCTGGGGGCGACGAAGACGACGGCGGCGACGATCGGCACCGCGCTCTTCGTGTGTGTGACAGCGCCGATCGCTGAGGAGTTCTTCTTCCGCGGCTTCCTGTTCGGGGTGCTGCGACGGATGCGCGTGAGGATCGGCGGACACGATCTCGGCCCCTGGCTGGCGGCGGTGATCGTCGGGGTCGTGTTTGGCGCCGCGCATGCCAGCGGCACGTCGGCCAAGTACCTGATCCCGTTGGGGCTGCTCGGATTCATCCTCTGCCTGGTGCGGTGGAAGACCGATTCGCTGTACCCCTGCATGGCTCTCCACGCACTCAACAACAGCGTCGCGCTTGGCGTTGACGAGTTGAACTGGGGGCCTGGCCCGATCATCGCCGTGGCGATCGGCTCGCTGCTCGTGATCGGGCTCGTCACCTGGCCGCTGTCCCGTCCGGGGAATCGGCCAGCGCCTGCGGCCGCCGGCTGATGTACCTTCTCCGGCCATGAACATGAAGGTTGCCTGGCGGCTCGTGCCGCTGGTTGCAGTGATCGCCGCGTTCCTGGCGTCCGCGGCGGGCGCCGCCGCCAGCACGTCGGGCGCGACGGCCAAGCTCTATCCGGCGGGCCTGTTCACGGTGTCCAAGCAGCAGGTCACCGTCACCGGGCGGGCCGTGCAGGTCACCGGCGTCGTGCGTCCATACGTCCCCGGGCAGAAGGTGCTGCTCAAGGAGTTCGTCGGCCACCGCATGTTCAAGATGGTCAAGCTGCGGCTGAAGCCGTCCGCCAAGAAGGTCTACGGCGGCTTCACCTGGAAGGTCAGCGCCCCGAGCGCGGGTAAGGTCACCGTCAGCGTGTACCACAGCGCCAACGCTGACCAGGCGGCGTTCACGGTCACGCGCAGCTGGACCGCAGTCTCCGAATCGGTCGCGGCCGGCGGGCGCGGGCTGTTCGTCGAGCTGCTCCAGCAGCGGCTGGCGGCGCTGCATTTCTATATGCCGCAGACCGGCGTGTTTGACAACGGGACCGAGCTGGCGCTCGACGCTTACCACCGGGTGCTCGGCTGGGGCGAGGGTGACGAATCCGTCGGTCCGGCGACCGTCACGGACCTGCTGAACGGTGACGGCCAGTTCCATGTGCGCTTCCCCGGTCAGGGCAATCACGCCGAGGGTGATCTCTCAGACCAGGTGCTGGCGTTGATCTCCGGCTCCAAGGTCGTGACGCTGTACCCGATCAGCTCGGGCAAGCCGTCGACGCCGACGGTGCTCGGTTCCTGGCAGGTCTACGAGCGCGTGCCCGGCTACCTGCCGGACGGGATGTACTACTCAGACTTCTTCATCCGGGGTTATGCGATTCACGGGTATGACCCGGCGCCCGACTACCCGGCCAGCCATGGCTGCATGCGCCTGCCGATCGTCGATGCGATCTCGGCGTTCGACTGGCTCGCAATCGGCGACTGGGTCGACACGTACTACACCTAGCCCGGTGCCCGTCGCGGAGCGATGGGCCGTGAAACAGCCAAGTCAATCCGGCCGACGGAGGCGCTGCGGCGACCGAAACGTCACAACCGCGACCCGGATTCGATGGGGTCGTCCGCCAACCGTCGCTCAGCGACGGTTGTTGCACAACCCCCGCCGACGCGTCGAACCGTGTGACGTTCGCACGGAGCGCGAATGGCTCGATCGAGGGCGCTGGCCCAACGGGGCCAGCGTCGCGGTCACCAGCTGGATCCGGGTCTGGCGCTCGCCCAGCGGGCCAGGAAGCCGAGGCCGGCGCCGTAGACGAGCAGCGAAAGCAGCGTCGGGATCCCGCGTCGCACCCAGGCGTTGTTGGAGCTGATGATGCCCGTCCATGGCGAATTGAGCTTGCCCGCGACGTCGTCGATGAACCGCTTCGGCTGGCCGGCCCGGTGTGCGCTCGAATGCGTGGTCTGACCCGAGACCGCATTGGCCTGGGTCTTCGACGCATGGTTGAGCTGCTGCTGGGCGAACAGCACGAACGCGATCACGACGAACGCGCAGCACAGCAACGAGATGTAATGCAGGAGCCGTCCCACAGAGCCTCCTATCGACCGACTTGGCTTTTAGCATGAGTCGTCCCGTGGTTCCCGAATCTGATCCCAACGCTGAGCCGGCAGGCTCGCCTGAGGCTCGCCGACGGCTGCTGCAGGCCCTGCGCGACCACGCGCTGGTGATCGGCGAGGTTCAGCTGACGAGCGGGGCGATCGCGCAGTACCTCGTCGATGCGAAGCGGGCGATCCTGCTGCGCGCCGGGTTTGAACCGCTCGGGGAGCTCGTCGCTGCCCAGGCTGCCGCCTGGGGAGCGACGGCCGTCGGCGGGATGACGATGGGGGCCGACCCGATCGCCTGCGCGGCACTGGCCGGCGGCGCCGAGGTCAAGGCCTTCTTCGTCCGCAAGGAGGTCAAGGACCACGGTCTCGCGCGACGGATCGAGGGTCCGCTGCTCGAGCCGGGGGACCGCTGCATGCTCGTCGAGGATGTCGTGACCACCGGCGGATCGACGATCCGTGCCCTCGAAGCGGTGCGGGCCGAAGGCCACGAGATCTGCGGCGTGCTGGCGATCTGTGACCGGCTCGCGGGGGGCGGCCCGGCGATCGCAGCGGCCGCGGGGGCGCCATACATTGCGCTGACGACGATCGACGAGGTCTACCCGGCGCGGCCTGATCGCGGGTGACTGCGTTGTACAAGAGGGCGCTGCCAGGTTGGCCATTGGGACATGTTGCGCCTCAGCGTCAATTGCCAACGTATTAATTGCGGCGTGAAACGCACGCCCAAGAGATGTAGCCTACGCGGATCAGAGAGATGAGGAGAACTGCAAGCTCCGGCGAATTTCGGTCGCACAAGAGGTACGACGCCGACAATCGCCGGCAACGTCACGTGAGCATCACGTGAGGGCGCGGAAGCGCAAATCTGGGGAATTCGATCCTGAGGAGGACGGAACATTGATGCAGCAGGTAAAGCGAGCGATGCTCGTAGCCATGGCCCTGGCGGTTGTGGCTGTCGTAGTGAGCGCTTGCGGATCCAGCGGCAGCAGTCCTGGGGGTAGCTCGTCTACGCCCGCGACGGTTGGTGGTCTCCCGCAGACCGGGCCGGGCCTCACCGAGGCAACCGCGCCGAGCGGCACGAAGCAGGCGGGTGGGACCGTCTACTTCTCGGAGGGTGCCGAGGCACCCCCGAACTACATCTTCCCGATGACCTCGTTTACGTATTGCTCGACGGTCAACACGGAGCAGTTCAGCGCGCTGATGTACCGGCCGCTCTACTGGTACGGCAACAACTACACGCCGACCGTCGACTACAACAACTCGGTCGCCCAGGCGCCGGTCTGGTCCGACGGCGACAAGACCGTGTCGATCACGCTGAACAACTACAAGTGGTCAAACGGCGACCCGGTCACCTCGCGCAACGTCGAGGAGTACATCAACGTCTACAAGGCCGATCCGGCCGTCAACTACTGCGGCTACGCCCCGGGCCTGTTCCCGGACAACGTGACCAGCATGTCGTTGCCGAACTCCAAGACGATCGTGCTGCACCTGGACAAGGCGTTTGACCCGGAGTGGTTCCTCTACAACGAGCTCTCCCAGATCACGCCGCTGCCGCTGCAGTGGGACCGTACGTCGCTGAGCCAGCCGGCTCCGTCGACCGACACCGGCAGCCTGCCGGACACGCAGGGCCCGAAGACCGCTGAGAAGGTCTACAACTTCCTCAACGATCAGGCCAAGGATGTCTCGAGCTGGGCGACCTCGCCCGTTTGGTCGATCGTCGACGGACCGTGGAAGCTGCAGAGCTACACGACTCAGGGTCAGGTCACCCTGGTGCCGAACCCGGCCTACACCGGGCCGGTCAAGCCGACGATCTCGAAGTTCGTCGAGGTGCCGTTCACGTCGGACACAGCGATCTTCAACGAGATCCGTTCGGGTGGTCCGAGCGCTCTGACGATCGCGGGTCTGCCGCCTCAGGACGTCCCGCAGCTGGCCTCTGTGAAGGCCGAGGGCTACACGGACAACACGGCAGCCAGCTACTCGTTCAACTACTTCGTGTTGAACTTCCACAACCCGCAGTTGGGTCCGGTCTTCAGCCAGACCTACTTCCGGCAGGCGTTCCAGCACCTGGTCGACCAGGACGGCTGGAACAACGCGTTCCTCAACCACACGGCGGTTCCGACGTACAGTCCGCTGCCGACGGCGCCACCGAGCCCCTTGGCCTCGGTCGCCGGTGGTAAGAACCCGTTCCCGTTCTCGCCCTCCGAGGCCGCGTCGATTCTGACCGCGAACGGTTGGAAGGTCGTGCCGAACGGGGCGACGACCTGCGTCAAGCCGGGTACGGCCGCGGGTGACTGCGGTACCGGCATCAGCAAGGGCGAGGGGATCTCCTTCAACCTTGACTATCAGTCAGGCATCACCACGTTGACCAGCGAGATGAACGACCTCCAGGCTCAGGCCGCGAAGGTCGGCATCAAGATCAACCTGACGAACCATCCGTTCGCCACGGTGATCGGTGCGGCGCTGCCGTGCACCCCGAAGCAGGCGATCTGCAAGTGGACCGCTGAGAACTGGGGCGCCGGGTGGATCTACTCACCCGACTTCCTGCCGACCGGCGAGCTCCTGTATCTGCCGGGCGCTGCCTCGAACTCGGGCAGCTACAACAACCCGACGGCGACGAAGTTGATCAACGACACGGTGTACGGCCCGCAGACCCATGAGAACGAAGCACTGTCCAAGTACGCCACGTTCATGGCTAACAATCTCCCGGTCGTTTTCGGGCCCACCTCGATTGGCACCTACGGCGCCGCGGGTGGAGACATGATCAGCTCGAAGCTGGGTGGATACGCGGCCAATGCGTTCGGCTACATGACTCCCGAGGACTGGTACTTCGTCAAGTAGCGGCCACTTTGGTCACTTCCTGAAAGGAATCAGATAACTCGGTTCATCATCCGCAGATTGGGACAGGCGATCATCGTGACCCTCGGGGTCACGTTGATCACCTTCCTGCTGCTGGACCTGCTCAACCTAAAGGGGGGAGGCATCGCGCGCTCGATTCTGGGCCCGCGTGCCTCCCAGCAGGCCCTCAACCAGTTCAACGTCCAGAACGGTTTCAACAGGCCGATCTGGGTGCAGTTCTGGAAGTACCTGGTTCGGCTGCTGCATGGCAACCTCGGCTACTCGTACCAGTTCAACCAGTCCGTCGACTCGTTGCTGGGGAGCGAGCTCCCGCGCGACCTCGTACTCGGTGGCCTGTCGCTGATCTTCTCGCTGATGATCGCGATCCCGGTCGGCATCGCGCAGGCGGTCAAGCGCAACAAACCCGTTGACCACGCCGCCACCGCAGTCAGCTTCATCCTGTATTCGATGCCGCCGTACGCGGTGGCGCTGCTGATGATCCAGTTCTTCTCGATCAGCCTGCACCTGTTCCCGTCGGAGGCGCCCCAGGCCGCCTCCTGGTTGGGGATGCTCGAGCATCCCAACGGGCTGGTACTTCCGGTGGCAAGCCTGACGCTTGTCAGCTACGCGTACTTCAGCCGCTATATGCGCTCCTCGGCGATCGACACGCTCGCCCAGGATTACATCCGCACCGCGCGGGCCAAGGGTCTGAAGGAGCGGCTGATCCTCTCCCGGCATCTGTTGCGCAACTCGATGCTGGCGGTGATCACACTGATCGGCCTGTCAATCCCGGTGATCATCACCGGCACCCTGATCACAGAGGCGGTCTTCAACTTCCCTGGCGCCGGGCTCGAGTACTACCAGGCCGCGCTGCGCAATGACTACGAGGTGATGGTCGGGATCACGATGCTGATCGGCGTTGCGACCGTGGTCGGCAACCTGATGGCGGACATCGCCTACGCGATGCTCGACCCGAGGATCAGATACTGATGTCGGTCAACCCGACCCTGATCGAGCTCGAGGAGGGACCGGCCGAGGCCGGCGAGATCTACTCCGGCGGCAGCCCGTGGCAGCTTGTCTTCCGCACGTTCGTGCAGAACAAGCTGGCGGTGCTCGGGGTGATCATCGTCGTCGTACTGATCCTGTTCAGCTTCATCGGTCCGCTGATCTACAAGACGAACCAGCTTGATCCGAATCTGGTGATCACGAACACCGGGCCGAGCGGCGCGCATCTGCTCGGCACCGACCAGAGCGGGTTCGACATCCTCGGCCGGATGATGAAGGGCGGCCAGAGCTCGATCGAGGTCGGCCTCGTCGTCGGCATCGTCTCGACGGTGCTGGGGCTGATCTACGGCGCGATCTCCGGCTACTTCGGCGGTTGGCTCGACACGATCCTGATGCGTATCGTCGACGTCTTCCTGGCGATTCCGATCATCCTCCTGTTCATCTTCGTCTCACAGGCCTTCAAGCCGACGCTGCTGCTGCTGATGGCGCTGCTGACGGCGGTGTCCTGGCTTGTGCCAGCCCGACTCGTGCGTGGTGAATCGCTGGCGCTGCGCACGCGGGAGTACATCCAGGCCGTGCGCGGTATGGGCGGAGGCCCATTCCGGATCATCGCCCGGCACCTGATCCCGAACACGATCGGGACGATCGTCGTGACGGTCACGTTCCAGATCGCAAACTCGATCCTGACGCTGGCCGTGCTCCAGTACCTCGGTTTCGGGCTACCCGCGACCACGCCGACCTGGGGCGGCATGCTGTCCGACGGAACCAGCTATCTGCAGGACGGCTACTGGTGGGAGGTCTACCCCGCGCTCGTGATCATCGTTGTCACGATCGTGGCGTTCAACTTCATCGGCGATGCACTGCAGGACGCCTTCGACGTCCGGCTCCAGGAGAAGTAGGGGATGGCGCCGCTGCTCGAGGTCGTCGACCTCAAGACCCAGATCCCGTTGCGCCGGGCCACCGTGCATGCGGTCGACGGGCTCAGCTTCGAGGTCCAGGCCGGCGAGACCGTCGGGATCGTCGGTGAGTCCGGTTGTGGCAAGACGATGGCGGCGATGTCGATCATGCGACTGCTGCCGCACCGCGCCTACATCGCAGGCGGCGAGATCAACTTCGACGGCAAGGATCTGGCGAAGATCTCCGACGCCGAGATGCGCAAGGTGCGCGGCAACGACATCGGGATCGTGTTCCAGGACCCGATGACATCGCTGAACCCAACGATGACGATCGGCAAGCAGATCGCCGAGGTCGTGCTCGTCCACCGCGATGTGTCGAAGCAGGAGGCGCTGGACCGCGCCGCCGAGGTCCTTGGGCTCGTCGGCCTGCCGCGCCCGAGCGAGCGGCTGCGGGACTACCCCCACCAGCTATCCGGCGGTCTGCGGCAGCGCGTGATGATCGCGATGTCACTGGCCTGCGACCCGAAGCTGCTGATCGCCGACGAGCCGACGACCGCGCTCGACGTGACGATCCAGGAGCAGATCCTGCGCCTGCTCGACAAGATCAAGGCCGAGCTGGGGATGGGAATCATCCTGATCACGCACGACATGGGCGTGATTGCGGGTCGTGCCGACCGGGTCGTCGTGATGTACGCGGGCCAGAAGATCGAGACGGCACCGACGGCGGAGCTGTTCAACAAGGTGCGCCACCCGTACACGGAGGCGCTGCTCGCATCGATCCCGAAGCTCGATCAGGACAAGACCCAGGCGCTGTACTCGATCCCCGGCATCCCGCCCGATCTGCGCAGCCCGCCGCCGGCATGCAGGTTCGCCGCGCGCTGCGCCTTCGCGACCGACCAGTGCCGGACCGAGGTCCCGCCGCTGACGGGCGAGGGTCCCGACCATTTCTTCGCGTGCTTCCATCCGCGCAACTCCTCAGCCGCCGACATCAGCGACATCGCCGCCGGACTGCTCGCCGAGGCGGAGAGCAATAAGGCGCTGCAGGCGAAGTTCGGCGCTGAGCTGTCACTGCTGGAGGCGGCCGAGGCGCCTGCGCCGGCGGCCGCCGTGACGGCCGAGGCCAATGGCTCACCCAGCGACGCCACGGAGCTTCCCGAGGTCGTTCTCGAGTTTCGTGGCGTCTCCAAGGAGTTCGCCGTCACCGGCGGTGGACTGCTGCAGCGCAAGCTCGGCACGCTGCACGCCGTCACCGACGTCAATCTGGCTGTGCGCCGTGGGGAGACGTTCGGGCTCGTCGGCGAATCGGGCTGCGGCAAGAGCACACTTGGCCGGATGGGGGTGGCGCTCGAGGCGCCGACGCGTGGGGAGATCGTCTTCAACGGCACCGATCTGGCTGGATTGCCGGTCAAGGAGCTGCGCACCGTCCGGCGTGACGTCCAGTTCATGTTCCAGGATCCGTACGCCTCACTTGATCCGCGGATGGCGGTCAGGGAGATCATCGCCGAGCCGCTTGACATCGCCAAGCGTGGGACTGCCGAGGAGCGGGCCGCGACCGTCAAGCGCCTGCTGTCGGAGGTCGGGCTGCCGACCGACGCCGGTTCCCGGTACCCCCACGAGTTCTCGGGCGGCCAGCGCCAGCGCCTTGGCCTGGCACGGGCGCTGGCGCTCAACCCGCAGGTGATCATCGCCGACGAGCCGGTCTCCGCCCTCGACGTGTCGATCCGCTCGCAGGTGCTGAACCTGATGAAGCGAGTGCAGGCGTCCTACGGCCTGACATACATCGTGATCTCGCACGATCTCTCGGTCGTCCGCTACATGGCCGACCGGATCGGCGTGATGTATCTCGGCAAGCTCGTTGAGATCGGCACCGGCGATGACATCTACCAGAACGCGGCGCACCCCTACACCGCCGGTCTGCTCGAGGCGATCCCCGAACCCGTGCCGGAGATCGCGAGGGCGAAGGCCGCCGGCGAGGCGCCGATCAAGGGCGAGCTGCCGTCGCCGATGAACCCGCCGTCGGGCTGCCGGTTCCGCACGCGCTGCCCGCGCGCCCAGGACATCTGTGCGGCCGAGGTGCCGGAGCTGCGCTCGTTCGGTGGCGAGCACGTCGCCGCGTGTCACTTCCCGTTGCAGACTCCGGTCGGGGCCTCCGCCAACGGCGTCGGCGCCAGCACCGCGCCTGTGCCCGCGGAGGCGCCTGACGCCTCCGGCGACGCGTCCTAGGTTTCCCACCCGCCGTCTGCACCGGGTCCCAGACGATCAGCAGGACGCCGGCGCCGATTGCGCGTCGCCGGGTCGCTGGCGGATCACCTCCTGTGCGCAGCGGGCATATGACCGCGCGAGCGGGTGGTGTCGGTCCCTCTGCCACGCGAGCGCCAACTGCGATGGCGGCAGGCCTGCGACGAGCCGCGTGACGACACCCCCGCGGGTCAGAGAGGGAGCGTTGCCGCTGGCGATCAGACACACGCCACGGCCGTCGACGAGCGCTTCATATGTCTCATCGACGCTGGCGATCTCGGCGCCGATCACCGGCGGGTGGCCCTGGCGGGCACCGACCGCGAGCCAGTAGTCGCGGAGCGGTCCGGCGCTCTCTGGAAGCGCCAGGAACGGCTCCTCGAGCAGCTCTTCGAACACGATCGGGCGGTCGGCGTCCGCCAGTGGGTGGTGCTCGGACATCGCGACCAGACACGGCTCCTCGAGCAGCACCGTCCAGCCGTAGCGCGATGGGTGTGGCAGCGGCAGCCACACGAAAGCCACATCGCTGCTGCCGTCCGCGAGACCGGCGGTGGCGTCGTCCCAGCCGACCTGACGCAGCGTCAGGGTCGCCCCCGGGTGCTGCGCGCTGAAGCGGGAGCGGATCGCTGGGAGTAGGCCTCCGCGGCCGGGGCTGGTGCTCATCCCGACGATCAGCGTTGAATCCCGCGCGTCTCGGACCCGCTCGAGCGCGGCGGTCACCTGCTCCCATCCGGCGATCAGCTGTCGCGCATACGGGAGCAGCGTCTCTCCAGCCTCGGTGAGCGACACGTCGCGGCCGTCGCGTCGCAGCAGGGCCAGACCCAGCGACCGCTCGAGCATTCGGATCTGCTTGGACAGCGCCGGCTGCGAGATGTACAGGCGTTCGGCGGCGCGGGTGAAGTGCAGCTCCTCGGCGACGGCGACGAAATAGCGCAGATCCCGGACATGCACGTCCATAACCGATGGTTATCACAGCAGGTCTTGGACACGCGCCTGAATCGGGCCCAGGATCACCGCATGACCGAATCTCAGAACACTCCTCGCGTCTGGCTCATCACGGGCGCAAACAGCGGCTTCGGCCGCGCAATCACCGAAGCCGCCGTCGCGGCCGGAGACGTCGTCGTCGCTGCCGCCCGGCGCATCTCCTCGCTCGAGGATCTGGTCGCGGCACATCCGGACCAGATCGACGCCGTGCAACTCGACGTCACAGACATTCCCGGTTGCGTCGCGCTCGTCGACGAGGTCGTCGCCCGGCATGGACGGATCGACGTGCTCGTCAACAACGCCGGCCGGTCACATGTCGGGGCGGTCGAGGAGACCAGCGATGACGAGCTGCGGTCGCTGTTCGAGGTCCATTTCTTCGGGCCGGCGGCGTTGATCCGCGCCACGCTTCCGCACATGCGGGCCCAGCGTTCGGGGGCGATCGTGCAGATGAGCAGCATGGGTGGCCAGATGTCGTTCGCCGGGTTCTCCGCCTACAGCGCCACCAAGTTCGCGCTCGAGGGCCTGTCCGAGGCGCTGGCTGACGAGGTCTCGCTCCTGGGTATCAGGGTCCTGATCGTCGAGCCGGGCGCGTTCCGTACAGGTTTGTTCAGCGGCAGCACGTACAGCGCCGCCACCGACAGCTACGCGGGCTCGGTCGACGGCACCCGCGAGATGGTGCGCACCGGCGACGGCACCCAGGTCGGCGACCCGGCCAAGGCCGCGGCCGCGATCCTCGCCGCGCTTGCCGCCGAGCAGGTCCCGATGCGGCTCGTGCTCGGCGCGGATGCCGTCGATGCGATCGGCGGCCATCTGGACGCCGTCCGTGCAGATCTCGAAGCCTGGCGGAGCGTGGCGCTTGACACCGCGCTCGACTGAGCTCGCGGGCCAGTGCCCCCGGCAGGAATCGAACCTGCATCCCGCGCTTAGGAGGCGCGTGCTCTATCCATTGAGCTACGAGGGCCCGCGCAGCGGAGGGTAGCCGGGCGCCGACGGAGCGGCCCCGCCAGGTGGCTCGGCAACGCTTAACGGCAGGGAACATCGCGGTCGTGCTGAACTCCCCCTGGTGAGCTGGCGGCGGATTGGAGTGAGCGCACGGAAGCGCGTCGCGGCGGCGACGGTGGCGCTCGTCGTCGTGCTCGCCGTGGCGGCGCCCCTGCTCGTGTCGTTGTTCGGGGTCGGCGGCCCCGCGGCTGTGCATCACGGGGCGCTGAACGGGTTCGGTCTGGCGACGGGGCCCTCCGGCGCGCATCCGTTTGGTGTCGATGCCGCCGGGCGCGACGTCCTCTCCGAGGTTCTCTACGGGCTGCGCTCGCTGTTGTGGTTCTCCCTGCTCGGATCGATGATCGCCCTGGTGGTCGGGGGCGCGATCGGCCGCGTCGCCCCGCGGTGGCTCGGTGCGCTCGTTGAGGGCGTGTTCGTAACGGTGCCGGCGCTGCTGATTGGTCTTGTCGTCGCATTCAAATGTGGTTCTGGCTCGGAGTCACTTGTCATCGCCGGCGGGGTGGCGGGGATCGGGCCTTCAGTCGAGTGGGGTCGTTCTCACCGCGTCTATGTACCGCCTGGGTATATAGACGCGTTGAGAACGCTGTTCGCGGCGGTTACCCGGGTGATGTCCTCCACGATTCCCCTTGTCGCACTGCTCGGGTACCTGGCGATCGGACAGACCCACGCCAGTGAGCGAACCGAGGGCCTGCACCTGGGTGAGCTGATCGACCAGGGCGGGCAGCTCGTCCTCCACGCCCGCAGTGGGTGGTGGCTTGTCGTGTTCCCGGGCCTGGCGATCACGATTGCCGGCGCAGCCTTCGTTGCGCTCTCGCGCACGTTGCGCGCCGCGGCTGCGCGCTCTCGACCCGCAGGGTGTTCATTGCTCTCCGGAGCGATGACGACGCTTCTGACAGCGGCGATCGCTGCCGTCCTGGCGCTCCTCGTGATCCCCTCCGGCACCCACGAACTCGAGATCGCCAGCGAGGCCTCGGCCGCCACCACGGTGATCGACCACCTGCCCGGCACGGTGTCGGTGCTCCTCCCCGGTGTTGCGATCGGTCTGCTTCTGTTGCTGCTCGCGCAGCAGGCGAGCGCGACAAGCGCCCGCAGATCACGCGTGCTCGCCGCATTCGCGGCCCGTGGCGCCGCCGCCCCGGTCTTCTGGCTCGCGGTCCTCGGCCTGTATCTGTTCGCCGACGACATCGGCGTCGCACCCTTCCTCCACGGCGCCGGTACCTACCAGGGCCTGACAAGCGCACCCGGCAGCTGGGCGGCCTCCCTGATCCTGCCGTGGGCGGTGCTCGTGCTCGCGGTGTTCCTAACGCTGGCGCCGCGACTGCTCGCCCCACGAGAGGGGGCGCTCAGCGCCACGGCAGCGGGGATCACGCCCGCTGCGAACCGCCGTCGAGCGCGGCGCGCGCTGGCGGTCGCGATCGTCGAACCGACCGCCAGCGAGCTCGGTCTGATCCTCGCCGCCGCGATTCAGATCGAGTATGTGTTCGGCATTCCCGGTGACGGCCAGCTTGCGATCCACGCGCTGCGGGCCCACGACGGCGACGCGCTGCGGGCGGTGGTGGTCGGTGCGATTGTCCTGATCCTCGCGCTCCGATCCGTCACCGCCGCGCTCGCGCAACGGGTCGACCTCCGGCGGCGGCAGCGATGAGTGTGTGCGCGCCGCTGCTCGCTGTGGAGAAGCTCGTGGTCAGCGACCCCGACGGGTTCCCGCTGCTCGACGAGGTGGGGTTCCAGCTCGCCGCCGCCGGCAGGCTCGGTATCGCCGGTGGTGAGAGCGTCACGAACACGGCACTCGCGCTGACGGTCCTGGGGCTGCACACCTATGGTGGCAGTCTCGTGTTCGCCGGCACAGAACTGCACGAGCTCGGCCGGCGCGGGCGCCGGCGGCTGCGCGGCGGCGAGGTCGGGCTGTGGTCGGGTGACCCTCGGCTCGCGCTCGATCCGCTCGTCAGCATCGTTCGCCAGGTGGCCGACGCGGTGCTTGCGCACGGCCAGATGACGCAGGCGGCGGCCCGCGACGAGGCGATCGACCTGTTGGAGGCGGTTGGGATCGCGCATCCGCACCGTCGCCTGCATGACGGGCCGGCGACGCTGACCCCGACGGAGTACTGCCGAGCCCAGCTCGCGCTGGCGCTCGCCGGGAGGCCCCGGCTGCTCGTCGCCGATGATCCCGTCCGGAGCCTGGTCGAGCCGGAACGCAGTGCCTGCATCGCAGAGCTCGACGCCCTGCAGCACCGGCACCGGTTCGCGCTGCTCGCGCTCGCCACAGAGATCGAGATCCCGGCGGCGCTCGCCCGAACGGTCGCGATCCTCGATCAGGGACGGATCGTCGAGGTCGCCCGTCGGGAGGACTGAGGGGCCGCCTGCTCGACGGACGCTCCGGGATCGCACGCGCCGCTCCTACGCGGCAGTTGTGAGCGCTGAGCCGCCTGTCGCCAGCCGCATCATCTCGCCGTCAAGCTCAATCTCCAGCCCGGCGGCGCCGGCGCTGTCGAGCTCGTGGCTGTAGCTGCGCCACGCGTCGCCACGGACACCGGCCGCGAAGCCGCCGCGGACCAGCAGCAGCAGTTCGCCTGCGGCCCGCTCGATCCGGGTCGCGAGCGCGGGATCACCCCAGTCCTCGGGGGCCGCGAACAGCGCCGTCGGGGTCGGCAGCGCCCGGAGGTAGGCGAACAGCGAGCGCATCTCGGTCTCAACGACCAGCGCGTGTCGCCCGGTTCCGGCGGTCGCCGCCAGCAGCACCGGACGCCCGATCAGCAGGTCGTTGTCGAGCACCTGGAAGAACGAGGTGAACAGGCCGCTGGCGCCAGCCTTGTAAACCGGCGCCGACGCGATCACGGCGTCCGCCTCGCCGAGCGCGGCCACGGCCGCCTGCAACTTCGGGCCGTGCAGCTGTGAGACGAGCGCTGTCGCGATCTCAGCCGCGAGCTCTCGCAACTCGATCGTTTGGACCGCGACCGAGGCATTGTCGGCGGCCGCCAGCGCGACGGTCTTGGCCGCCGCCCGGTCGGCCAGCAGCCGGGTCGAGGAGGGATCGCTGGCGCCGGCGCTGACGACGACGATCCGGAGTGGCTGGGGGGTGGTGTTCATCACGAGTCTCCTTTACACGGTCAGGTTCCGGCGGGTGTGGAAGCTGGCCAACGGGCCAGCTTCCGGCACAGCGCCTCAAGTTCGACCAGTTCGCCGCGCGAGAGCTCTGCCGACACCGCCTGGCCGACGCTGAGTGCGTGGGCGCGCCCGACCTGGTGCTGGAGCGCGGCACCGGCGGCCGTCAGCGACAGCAGCACCACACGACCGTCATCGCGGTCGTAGGCGCGGTCGACGAGGCCGCGCTCGACGAGCCGGTCGACCATCCGCGACATCGCCGGCTGGCTGAGCAGCACGTGCCGGTTCAGCTCTCCGAGGCGGATCGGTTCGGGGCACTTCGACAGCGTGTACAGGACGTCGTACTCGCGCATCGAGAGCTCGCCCCAGATGTCCTCGGCGGCGAACTGCTTCATCAACGTCGCGTGTGCGGACAGCAGCGCCTCCCAGGCGTCGTTGGCCAGTCGAGTGCGGCCGGGCATCGCTACGCCACCTCCGCCACGGCGTCCTGGTACGGGGTCGGGCCGGCCAGGTTGTCGCCGCGGTTAGCGTTTGGGGTCGGCTGGCGGACCGGGCCGTCGCCGTACTTTCCATTGACCAGCTCGGAGTGGCTTGGCGGGTTCGCCGGGGCCTCCGGGTCGCGCCGGGACTCGAGCTCGCGGCGCAGCACGGGGACGACCTCGCCGCCGAGCAGTTCGAGCTGCTCCAGCACGGTCTGAAGCGGCATCCCGGCGTGATCGACGAGGAACAGCTGGCGCTGGTAGTCACCGAAGTCGTCATGGAAGCTGAGCGTCTTCTCGATCACCTCCTGCGGACTGCCGACCGACAGCGGCGTTGACTGCATGAAATCCTCGAGCTTCGGCCCGTGCCCGTAGACCGGGGCGTTGTCGAAGTACGGCCGGAACTCGCGGATCGCGTCCTGGGAGTTCTTGGCGATGTACGCCTGGCCGCCGAGACCGACGATCGCCTGCTTGGCGGTGCCGTGCCCATAGTGCTCGTAGCGCTGGCGGTAGAAGTCGATCAGCCGCTTGTAATGACCCTTCGGCCAGAAGATGTGGTTGGCGAAGAAGCCGTCACCGTAGAACGCGGCCTGCTCAGCGATCTCGGGTGTCCGGATCGAGCCGTGCCAGACGAACGGCGGCACGTCATCGAGTGGCCGGGGGGTCGAGGTGAAGCTCTGCAGAGGGGTGCGGAACTTGCCCTCCCAGTCGACGACGTCCTCACGCCACAGCCGGTGCAGGAGGTTGTAGTGCTCGAGCGCGAGCGCGAGCCCCTGGCGGATGTCCTGGCCGAACCATGGGTACACCGGCGCGGTGTTGCCGCGGCCGAGCATCAGGTCGTTACGACCACCTGAGACGTGCTGGAGCATCGCGTACTCCTCCGCGATGCGGACCGGGTCGTTGGTCGTGATCAGCGTCGTGGCCGTGCTCAGCTTGAGACGCTCAGTCTGGCCCGCGATGTAGGCGAGCAACGTGGTCGGAGAGGAGGAGAAGAACGGTGGGTTGTGGTGCTCGCCGATCGCGAACACGTCGAGCCCGACCTCCTCCGCCTTCTTTGCGATCTGCACCGCGGCGTCGATCCGCTCCGCCTCGCTGGGCGTGCGCCCGGTGACCGGGTCCTGCGTGATGTCACTGACCGAAAAGATGCCGAATTCCATGACCAACCCCTCTCGAAGGAGTTATATGCGTTTGCATGTATCATAGCGCACCGCGACAACCCAGGCGAGAGGCCGCCCCGGTATTCAGGCAAAGCGGCCGAGGGTGCGACACGCGGGCGAACTGGAAGGGGGCTTCCGTCTATTCGTTATTCGCACTCGCGAAGCACAGTGCGAATCACGAATCGACGGAAGCGACCGACCGAGTGCTATTCGTCGTCGTCGGAACCGTCGTCGACGTACAGCGACTCGTCCGCCAGCAGGTCTCCCCGCCGTCCCCACAGCTTGACCTCGAGGTAATCGCCGCGGTAGTTGTCGGGGGCGATCAGGGTGAAACGCTCGTCGGAGACCTCGCACTGATCGACGGCGAGGTTCGCGAGTTCAGCGGTGACCACGGTTCCGCCCGGGATCATCGGGACGCCCCAGACGAGCGTCATCTCGGCCGTCTTTGCGTTCTCTCCACGCCAGAGGCCGATCACCTCGTCGTTGAGGTCGATCTTCCAATCGGGGTTCTCCTCCGCGGTCTCGGTGGTGAAGTCGGCGCGCGCATCGAAGTCGCCGGGACCGCCGGACCCTCCCTCGGTGAACGAGACGAAGCCGAACAGCTCGTAACCGCCGGAGGTTCGGGCCACAGCTGGCACGTAGGTGCGCCCGGCATATGTGCGATCGGGGAACCACTTGATCTCGCCGGCATCACCGAGATCCTCGCCCTCGGTGTCGATCTCGCCGACCGCCGCGAGAAAGTGCTGGCGCAGGGTGTCCGCCCAGCGGCCGTAGGGGAGCACGTCCTGCGGCGGCTCCGCGGCGAAACTGATCACAAAGCGGTCTGTGGGCGGCATCGAGCCGCGAGCGTACAGGTCTGGCTCAGAACGCGCCGCGGCGGGTGAGCACCGCCGGAATCGTCTTCACCATGATCGAGAGATCGAGGAAGATCGACCAGCGCTCGAGGTAGAGAAAGTCGAGCCGAACGAGGTCGTCGAAATCGAGTTCGGACCGGCCTGACACCTGCCACAGTCCCGTGATTCCGGGGAGCACGAGATACCGCTTCTTGTGCCAATCGGCGAGCCGCTCGTAATCACGCATCGGCAGGGGCCGCGGGCCTACGAGCGACATCTCTCCGCGCAGGACGTTGACGAGCTGGGGCAACTCGTCGAGCGAGAAGCGGCGCAGGACCCGGCCGACTTTTGTCAGCCGCGGGTCGTCGCGGATCTTGAACAGGGCCCCGCTCTGCTCGTTGAGCGACTCGAGGTCGTCCTGGATCTGATCAGCGTTGTTGCGCATGGTCCGGAACTTGAGGCAGTCGAACGGCTGGCCGCCGATGCCGGGCCGCACCGAGCGATAGATCGCCGGACCGCGTGAGCTGACCTTGATTGCGATCGCGCTGATCAGCATCAGCGGCGTCGCCAGGATCAGGACGAGTGAGGAGACGATCAGGTCGAAGGTGCGCTTGATCGCGTAGTCGAAGCCACCGAAGGCGAGCGGGCGGACGCGGAACAGCGGCACCGTCTGGCCGGGGACGAACTCCGCCCGGTCGATCAGGATCTCCATCGTCGAAGGGGCGACTTGGACGGTGACCCCGCGCTGATGGCAGAGGTCAACGAGCTCAACGGCCTGTTCCTGTGGGAAGTCAGGGTCGGTGAGGATGACCTCCTCGACGCGGGTCGTGGCGAGGATCTCCGCGAGGTCGTCGAGCCGGCCGAGCGAGCGCAGGCCGTTGGCGGGGCGCGGTGCGGGGGAGATGTAGCCGAGCACTTCGACATGAGTGTGGGCGCGGCTTGAGAGCGCGGCGGCGACCGCCTCGATGTGGCCGCCGGAGCCAACCAGCAGCGCCCGGCGCTGGTATCCGGCAGCGGTCAGCAACCAGCCTGTCAACCGGGTGTGGAGGTCGCGCAGGACGCCGATGTACACCGCCCCGATCACCATCGAGCTGTAGAAGATGTAGTAGCTCTGGTACTTGTCGCCGTTGGCGAGCGCGAACACCAGCGAGATGATCATCGCCTGGAACAGGGCGGTCATGATCTTGCCGATGCCGGGGCGGCGTGGGCGGTCGGCGTACAGATCCGCACGGGCGAACAGCAGCACCGTCACCAGGTAGGCGAACGAGGTCCATTGGTTCGCCTGGTGCCAGGCGGCGGTGAGGTTGCCTTTGTTCTCGACGACATCCTTCAGCCACAGAGCTGTGGTCAGGGCGCCTGCGACGCCGATGAAGTCGAGCAGCAACAGGGACAGCACGCGGCTGATTCGCCGCAGTGTCTCCATACGCAGGATCAGCGACATGGCCGGCGGCTTGCGACGGCGCACATCCCGATCCGGGAGGGCCACCGTCAGATGCCGGCTGGGCGGGTCCGTCTCTGTCTGGCGCGGTGGCGCCTCTGTCTGCTGAAAGCTGCTCACTTCAACCTCAAACCCGCTCCCCTGGAGGCGTAAACCTCACTTGTAACGGTATTCCGGCGAGGAAGTTACGCTCTTGGGTACCGACCGCCGCCGCTTCCAGGGCGTCAGCGTGGTGATCCGACGAGGCTTTCGGGGCCTGCCTGATCGATCGTTTTCTGTAGTCCTGCGCGGAGCTCGATCTCCGGTTGCCAGCCGAGGATCTGCTTCGCGAGTGTGATGTCAGGTTGACGGACCTGCGGGTCATCGGTCGGCAACGGCTCGTAGACAATCTCAGACTTCGACCCGGTCAGCTCGATCACCTGCTGCGCCAGCTCAAGCAACGTGAACTCGTTCGGGTTCCCGATGTTGACCGGGTCGTGATACCCGGACTCCGACAACAGGATGATCCCGCGGATCAGATCATCGACATAACAGAACGACCGGGTCTGTGACCCATCACCGAACACCGTGATCGGCTGATCCTGCAGCGCCTGACGCAAGAACGTCGGAATCGCGCGACCGTCATGCGGACGCATCCGCGGACCATACGTATTGAAGATCCGAACCATCGCGGTATCAACACCCTGCTGACGGTGATACGCCATCGTCAACGCCTCCGCATACCGCTTGGCCTCGTCATACACACCACGCGGACCGATCGGGTTGACATTGCCCCAATAGCTCTCCTTCTGCGGATGCTCCTTCGGATCGCCGTACACCTCGCTCGTTGACGCCGTCAAAAACCGGGCACGATGCTTCTTCGCCAACCCCAACGTGTGATGAGTCCCGTAGGAACCGACCTTCAACGTATGCAACGGCAGCCGCAGATAATCGATCGGCGACGCCGGCGACGCGAAGTGATAAACGAAATCAACCGGCTCCTCGATGAAATACGGCTCCGTGATGTCCAGATTCAGATGCACGAAGCTCTCGCCACGGATATGAGCGATGTTCGCGAGCGAGCCGGTCTCGAGATTGTCGACGCAGATCACACGGTGACCACGCTCAAGCAGCGCGTCACACAGATGCGAACCGAGAAACCCGGCACCGCCGGTCACTAGGCAAGTGGTCATGGCGGTCACCTTATCTAGAGTCAGA
>CAVZTZ010000012.1:0-21579 GCA_963778315.1 uncultured Conexibacteraceae bacterium
CGGCTTCGAGCCGGGCGGCCCAGCACGAATCGGGCAGCTCACCGCGCCTGTTCTCGTTGTTTTTCACGCCTGAAGACCTATTTGCACTCTGCGAGGTCGGCGATCCGTGTGGCTCACGCCCAGCATCTACCGGCGGCCGACCCAATGTCCAATTGAGAGCGAGGCCGCCATGTCCACGCACGCCGCCGGTGTCCGCACTACGCCCATCGTCCCGCCGGGGAGATGGGTCGTCGACCCGACTCATTCGAACGTCGAATTTGCCGTCAAACACATGGGTATCGCGACCGTGCGAGGCAAGTTCACCGAGTTCGAGGGCACCCTGGCGGTCGCCAAGGAGCTCCACGACTCCAGGGCGTTCGGCAAGGTGCGGGTCGCGTCGATCACCACCGCCGACGAGACGCGCGACGCGCATCTTCGCTCTCCGGACTTCTTCGGCGCCGACGACTATCCCGAGATCACCTTTGAGTCGACGCGCATCGAGGCGATCGACGCGGAGTCATCGCAGGTCTTCGGCAACCTGACCATGCACGGTGTGACTCGCGAGGTAAAGCTGGAAGTGGTGATCCAGGGCACCGCGGAAGACCCATGGGGCAACACTCGGGTCGGCCTTGAGGCTGTCGGGGTCATCAGGCGCTCGGACTTCGACATGAAGTTCAATCAGGCCGTGGGGTCGGGCAACATGCTCGTCGGAGACAAGGTCTCCGTCTCGCTGGACATCTCGGCCGTGAAGCAGGCATGAGCGTCCGCTGGTCTTCAGTCAACGCGGGTCGGCGCACCCTCAAGCCCGTCGTGAAGCCGGGGGATGACCGTGCAGATTGCCGTTTTGGGGCTCGGGCATATGGGGCACGCCCTGGCCGAGCGGCTGCTCGAGTCGGGTCACGAGCTCACCGTGTGGAACCGAACGCCCCACAAGGCCGCCGATCTCGTCTCCCGGGGGGTTTCGGAGGCGGGAACCCCGGCAGAGGCTGCGGCCGGTGCTGAAGCGACCTTCACCTCGTTGGCCGACGACTCGGCCGTGCTCGCCGTGGTCACCGGACCGGACGGGCGTGGCCGCGGGTCTCGGCGGCGGAGTTCTCTGCGACGCGAGCACCGTCTTCCCGCAGACCACCGCGCAGCTGCGTGAGGCGGTGGCGGGGCGGATGCTGGCGTCGCCGATTCTCGGCTCTCCCGCGGCTGTCCACTCAGGTGACGCGTCGTACCTGATTGGTGGCCCGAGCGAGGACTACGACCGGCTCCGACCGGCCTACGACGCCCTGGCCAGGGAGGAGCGCCGTCGCTACCTGGGAGATGACGCCACGGTGGCCACCACGCTCAAGCTGCTGGCCAACTACCTGCTCATGTCGGGTATCGCCACCCTGGCCGAGGTCGTGGTGGTCGCCCAGACTGTCGGGCTCCCGGACGACCTGATCCGCGACTTCTTCGGTCGGCTGCCCCTCGTGGCGCCGGGGCTGCTCAACCGCCTCGACCCGATCGTCGACGGCGAGCCCGAGGGATGGTTCTCGATGAGGCTCGGGGCCAAAGACGTCCGGCTGGCCGACGTACTCGCCCGCTCCCACGACGTCGAGCTTCCGCTGGCCGGGGCGGTGAAACGCCTCTATGAGCGGGCGACGGCGGAGGGGTGGGCCGAGGCAGACATCGCCGCCGTCCGGGAGGTCATCCGCGCCGCGCGCTGAGCGCCCGGCGCGGGTGTCCGGCTTTTGCGGTCAGGCGCCGGCGCCGGCGGGCTCAGGTGCGCTCGAGCCCGTCGTGGCCGAGGCGCCCACCGCGCTCGACTCGTCAGACGGCCCGCTCCCATTCGCCTTGATCTCGATCCGGTGGGGACGTTGCGTGACCGGCTTGGGGATGCGCAGCTTCAGCACGCCACCCGCCTCCATCTTCGCGGCTGTACGGGAACGGCCGGTCGCCACGGACGGTGAGAATGGCCGAGGCGGCTATACGTATGTCTCGTCGACGTAGCACCAACGCCAGTCCTCGCCGGGCTGCAATGACTGCATGATTGGATGGCCCGCCGCATGGGCGTGCAGCCGGGCATGCTTGCCCGGCGAGGAGTCACAGCAGCCGACGTGCCCGCAGGTCACGCACAGGCGCAGATGTACCCACCCCGAGCCTGTCCGCAGACACTCCTCGCAGCCCTGCTGCGTCCGGGGAACGACGCGACGGATCAGCGATACGTGTGGGCAGCTTGCCGGCCACGCGCCGAATCGAGCGGTCATGCCCGTGGGCCGACGGCGGCTCGCGGCACCGCGGTACGTGCAGATTGGCGCGCGGCCAGATCGACGGATTGGGTGCTCGCCATGTCTGGCGGTGACGGTAGGCCGGTCCCTCAGGGACACAAGCCGACTTGCCGGAGAACTGATCCGGCCTACCTCGGGCACTGGATACCAACCCGACGTGCGAGGAGGAACCCGGTGACCACTCTCGTGATCGAGCAGTTCGCGGCGCCCGACAGCAGCCGCGCGATCCGGAGACTCGAGCTGACCCGTCGCCGGGCAGCCGATGAGCTGGCCGGGCGAACGGTGTGGTGCGTCTCGAGCGTGCGTGCCGGCCGGCGCGCTGCCGATGCACTGCGCCGTCGCCTGAGGGCGCTCCCGGACGATGGACTGGCGACGCAGGGCATTCGGATGCGGCAGGGACAGACGCTGAGGCGCGTGACCGAGAGCGGGGATGAGCTGCTGGGATCCGAGGTCCGGGCCGGAGACGTTGTCGTGCTGCACGACCCGGTTGCTGCCGCGCTGGCCGACGCGGTCCGGGCGCGCGGCGCTCACGCGATCTGGTGGCTGCCGATGGAGCGATTGGACGACGCCGCTGACCGAGCGTGGGCGCGGGCGGACTGCGACCGCCCGCGCGTCGACGCCTACCTCACGGCCTGGCAGCGTCGGGGCCCGGGCGGAGCCACCCGGGCGAGCGTGGCCGCGTTCATGTCGGGACCTGACGTGGTGTACGCAAAGTCGCTCGCGATCGAAGGAGCGCCGCACGGTTATGACCAGCTTGGCTGGACGAGTCTGTTGGCCGAGGTCGTCTGCGAAGACCACGACGAGCACGTCGGGGGACGACTGCATGCCCGCCCAGGCGTCGCCCGCCGGTGACCGGCGTCAGCCCGCGGGCGGCGGACTTGACGCGCGAGCTCGGCGCCCTACGACAAAAGGAAATGCCCTTCGCAACTGAGAGGAATTGCCATGGCTAAGGCGGTCGGTATCGATCTGGGTACGACCAACTCGGTTGTCGCCGCGACAATCGAGGGTGGCCACGTCGAGGTGATCCCTAACTCCGAGGGCGGACGCGTGACGCCTTCTGTGGTCGCTTTCACCGATGACAGTGAGCGCCTCGTCGGACAGGTCGCCAAGCGCCAGGCGATCCTCAACCCGGAGGCGACGATCTACTCGGCCAAGCGGTTCATCGGCCGGCGGTTCGACGAGGTCGATGAGGAGACGAAGATCGTCTCCTACAAGGTCGTCAAAGGACCCAACGACGCGGTTCGATTCGAGATCCGCGGCAAGCAGTACGCGCCCGAGGAGATCTCCGCGTTGGTGTTGCGCAAGCTGGCTGAGGACGCGGCGAAGTTCCTGGGCGAGAAGGTCACCGAGGCCGTCATCACGGTGCCCGCGTACTTCAACGACGCCCAGCGTCAGGCGACCAAGGACGCCGGCCGGATCGCTGGGCTGGAGGTGCTGCGGATCATCAACGAGCCCACGGCGGCCGCCCTGGCCTACGGCATGGACAAGAAGGGTCAGGAGACCGTCTTGGTGTTCGACCTCGGTGGCGGCACCTTCGACGTCTCGGTTCTGGAGATCGGCGACGGCGTGGTCGAGGTACGGTCGACCAACGGCGATGGGCACCTCGGTGGCGATGACTTCGACAAGCGCGTCGTGGACTGGCTCGCCGATGAGTTCAAGGCCAACCAGGGGATCGACCTTCGCTCAGACCCGCAGGCCCTGCAGCGGCTCTATGAGGCAGCCGAGCGGGGCAAGGTGGAGCTCTCGACGACGAGCCAGACGCAGATCAACCTCCCGTTCATCACCGCCGATGCGTCGGGTCCCAAGCACCTGAACCTGTCGCTGACGCGGTCGAAGTTCGACCAGTTGACGCAGGATCTCGTCGAGCGGACCCGCGGGCCGGTGGAGCAGGCGCTGGCCGATGCCAAATTGACCGCGGACGACATCGACGAGGTGATCCTCGTCGGCGGCTCGACGCGGATTCCGGCCGTGCAGACGCTCGTGCGTCGCCTGACCGGCGGCAAGGATCCGAACATGACGGTCAATCCAGACGAGGTGGTGGCGATCGGGGCCGCGCTCCAGGCCGGCGTGCTCAAGGGCGAGGTCGAGGACGTGGTGCTCCTCGACGTGACGCCGCTGTCGCTTGGGCTGGAGACCCTGGGCGGCGTGATGACCAAGGTGATCGAGCGCAACACCACGATCCCGGCGCGCCGAACGGAGACGTTCTCCACCGCCGAGGACAACCAGACCGCCGTGGACGTCGTCGTGCTCCAGGGCGAACGTGAGCTCGCGGCCGACAACCGGCAGCTGGCCCGGTTTCGGCTCGAGGGCATCGAGCCCGCGCCCCGCGGCGTGCCGCAGATCGAGGTCACCTTCGACATCGACGCGAACGGGATCCTCAACGTCTCCGCTCGGGACAAGGCGACCGGCAAGGAGCAGCGGGTCACGATCTCCGAGAGTACGAACCTGGACCAGACCGAGATCGAGCGGATGGTCACCGATGCCCAGGCGCATGCCGGCGAGGACCGGCAGCGGCGGGAGGAGATCGACGCCCGCAACGAACTCGACTCGCTGGCCTACCGTGTCGACCAGTTGCTCCTGCAATTGCAGGACCGCCTGCCCGTGAACGAGAAGGCGCGGGCCGATCAGCTCGTCGCCGATGCCCGTACGGCGATCGAGGAGCAGGCCGGCCTTGACCGGGTGCGGCCGCTGATCGCCGATCTGCAGCAGATGACTCAGAGCCTCCCGGCGAGCGCGTCGGCCGCGGCGGCGAGCGGCGATGGGAACGGAGCCGCAGCCTCCGGCAACGGCAACGGCAATGGCGCCGGCGCTGAGGAGTCCGAGGACGAGGAGGTGGTCGATGCCGAGTTCACCCGAGAGTGATGAACCAAGTGCGGGCACCGCGTCTGAGCCCGAGCCGGAGGCCGCGCTCACCGGGCAGGCCAGCGACCAGCTGACCGCCGAGCTGGCCGAGATCGAGGACCGCTACAAACGCGCACTGGCCGACCTCGACA
Organism: uncultured Conexibacteraceae bacterium; assembly: GCA_963778315.1. Taxonomy (GTDB): domain Bacteria; phylum Actinomycetota; class Thermoleophilia; order Solirubrobacterales; family Solirubrobacteraceae; genus Palsa-465. The sequence continues at coordinate 5,228 of CAVZTZ010000012.1, forward strand.
ACTATCGCAAGCGCTCCGAACGGGAAATCGAACGCCGGGTGGCCCAAGCCCGGGAGTCGATACTGCGGGAATGGCTCGACGTCGTCGATAGCGTTGAGCGGGCGGTGCTACTGGAGCCTCCGCCGTGTGCGGAGGGGATGCGAGCGCTGCTGGACCAGATGAACGGCATCCTCAGCCGTCAGGGGGTTGAGCGGATCGGCGCGCACGGAGACCGGTTCGATCCCGAGCGACACGAAGCGGTCGCCGTGCAGACTTCCGATCAGGTCCCGGATCGCTCGATCGTCGCGGTGCAGCGATCCGGTTATGCAATCGGCGATCGCGTGATTCGCCCGGCGCAGGTCGTGGTTGCGCGCGCACCCGAGCACGCCCGCTGATGTCGGTCGCCTCCCAGGACTACTACGAGGCTCTGGGAGTCCCGCGTGACGCCAGCCTGGACGACATCCGCCGTGCCTACCGCAACCTCGCGCGCCGGCTGCATCCCGACGTCAACAAAGAGCCCGGCGCGGAGGACCGGTTCAAGGCGATCTCCGAGGCATACGACGTCTTGCGCGATCCCGAGAAGCGAGCCCGCTACGACAACTTCGGAGCCAATTGGAGAATCGGACCGCAGCCGCCGGGGGGCAGCGCCGGGAATGGGTCTGACCGCGGTTCGGGCTTTCGCGATGTCAGGGTGGACTTCGACTCCGGCGGCTTTGGCGACATCTTCGACGACCTCTTGGGCGGGCGCACCGGTCGCGCCGGCCGCGGCGGCTTCGAAGGGTTCTCGTTTCGCGGCGGCGACCAGGAGGCCGAGCTGGAGCTCACGCTGGAGGAGGCGGCAGCGGGTGGCAGGCGGCGGTTGTCGCTCGAAGACGGCCGCGAGTTCGAGGTCGAGATCCCTGCCGGTGCGCGCGACGGCCAACGGATCCGACTGCCCGGTCAGGGCAGCCCGGGCGTCCGCGGCGGCGAATCCGGGGATCTGTTCCTGCGGGTCAGGCTCAAGCCGCATCCTCGCTTCCGCGTCCAGGGGCGCGATCTCTACGTCGATCTTGCCGTGTCCCCCTGGGAGGCGGCCCTCGGCGCCGAGGTTCCAGTTCCGACGCTGGACGGCCGCGCCCAGGTCAAGGTGCCGGCCGGATCATCGAGCGGTCGCCGACTGCGGCTGCGCGGCCAGGGCCTGCCGGGCGGCGGAGGGTCGGCCGGCGACCTCTACGCGGTCGTGACGATCCACGTCCCGAAGAGACTGAGCCGACGACAGCGAGAGCTGTTCGAACAACTCGCGTCGACGTCGAAGTTCGATCCGCGACGGAGCCGGTGATGCCGCTCACGGCGAAGGTGCCGACCCGTACGGGTACCCGGCTGGCCATGCGCGGGCTGGGTCTCCTAGGGCTCGACGAGCTGTCCCGTCAGGCGGGTCTGCAACCGGCGCTCGTGCAGCGACTGCTGGCGCTTGGCTTGATCGAGCCGGACGGCGGCACGGCCGCGTCGCCGTTGTTCCAGCGGTCGGCCGCGCTCGCTCTCCGACGCGCTGTGCGGTTGCGGCGCGACCTGGGGCTGAACTACGCCGGCGCGGTCCTCGCGACCGAACTGCTGGCCCGGATCGAGGAGCTCGAACGGCGGCTGGGTGACCAGGCGCCGCCGACACACGCCAAGGGAGAGGTGATCAGATGGATCCGAACCGGCTGACGCTCAAGACGCAGGAGGCGTTGCACGACGCGCAGACCAAGGCGCTCCGTTACGGGCACACGGAGGTGGACTCCGAGCACCTGCTGCTCGCGCTGATCGACCAGCCCGATGGCCTCGTGCCCCGCCTCCTGGTCCGCGCCGATATCGACACCGGGACGCTGCGCGTCGCCGTCGAGCACGCGCTTGAGCGACGGCCACGCGTCAGTGGGCCCGGGAGCGACGGGGGCCAGATCTCCATGACGCGCGCACTCAGCCGGGTGCTTGATGCGGCGCAGCAAGAGGCCGAGCGGCTCAAAGACGAGTATGTCTCGGTCGAGCATGTGGTTCTCGGCATGCTCGCGGCCGAATCCGGAGCGGGACGGCTTCTGCGCGACCAGGGGGCCGACCGTGATCGGATCCTGCAGATCCTGACTGAGATCCGCGGCGCGCAGCGCGTCACCAGCGCGACGCCGGAATCGGGATATGAGGCGCTTGAGAAGTACGGCCGCGATCTCGTCGCTGTCGCGCGGGACGGCAAGCTCGATCCGGTCATCGGCCGCGATACGGAGATCCGGCGCGTGATCCAGATCCTCTCGCGCAAGACCAAGAACAATCCGGTGCTCGTCGGCGAGCCGGGCGTCGGCAAGACCGCGATCGTCGAGGGACTGGCGCAGCGGATCGTCCGCGGTGACGTCCCGGAGGGGTTGAAGGACAAGACCGTGTTCGCCCTCGATCTTGCATCGCTGGTCGCCGGCGCCAAGTACCGCGGGGAGTTTGAGGAGCGCTTCAAGGCCGTGCTCGCCGAGGTCAAGGCCGGCGAGGGTCAGATCCTCATGTTCATCGACGAGTTGCACACCGTCGTCGGCACCGGCGCGGCCGAGGGAGCGATGGATGCCGGGAACATGCTCAAGCCGATGCTGGCCCGTGGCGAGCTGCATTGCATCGGGGCCACCACGTTGGCCGAGTACCGGCGCTACATCGAGAAGGACGCCGCGCTCGAGCGGCGCTTTCAACCGGTTACGGTCGACGAGCCAACCGTGGGCGACACGGTTTCGATCCTCCGCGGGCTGCGTGAGCGGTTCGAGGTCCATCACGGTGTCCGCATCCAGGACGCGGCGCTGGTCGCGGCGGCCACGCTGGCTGACCGCTACATCAGCGATCGCTTCCTTCCCGACAAGGCGATCGATCTCGTCGACGAAGCGTGTGCGGTGATCCGCACCGAGATCGACTCGATGCCGCAGGAGCTCGATGCCATCACTCGCCGGGTGATGCAGCTCGAAATCGAGGAGGCCGCGCTTAAGCAGGAGAAGGACAAGGCGAGTCAGGAGCGACTCGAGGTACTGCGCAAGGAGCTCGCCGATCTGCGCGCCGAGGCCGACGCGATGACCGCTCAATGGGATGCCGAGCGCCAGGCGATCCACCGCTTGCAAACGCTGCGCGAGGAGCTGGAGCAGTTACGCCATGACATCGAGGACGCCGAGCGCCGTTACGACCTCAACCGCGCCGCCGAACTGCGCCACGGCCGGCTACCGGAGCTCGAACGCCGGTTGCGGGGCGAGGAAGAGCGCCTGAACGAGAAGCAGGGCGGCACTCGGCTGCTCCGTGAGGAGGTCACCGATGACGAGATCGCCGAGATCGTGGCCCGCTGGACCGGAATCCCGGTCGCCAGACTCGTGGAGAGCGAACGTGAGAAGCTGCTCCGTCTCGACGAGATCCTGCACGAGCGCGTGATCGGACAGGACGAGGCGGTGCGGCTTGTCGCCGACGCGGTGCTGCGAGCGCGCGCCGGCATCCAAGATCCGCGACGCCCGGTGGGCTCGTTCATCTTCCTGGGACCGACCGGGGTCGGAAAGACCGAGCTTTCGCGTGCGCTGGCCCAGGCGTTGTTCGATTCGGAGGACAGCATCGTCCGCCTGGACATGTCCGAGTATCAGGAGCGCCACACGGTGAGCCGCCTGATGGGTGCTCCGCCTGGGTATGTCGGCTACGAGGAGGGCGGTCAACTGACGGAGGCTGTGCGCCGCAGGCCCTACTCGGTGGTCCTATTCGACGAGATCGAGAAGGCCCATCCCGATGTTTTCAACACCCTCTTGCAGATCCTCGATGACGGACGTTTGACCGATGCGCAAGGGCGCACGGTCAACTTCAGCAACACGGTCATCATCATGACCTCCAACATCGGGTCGCTGTACCTGCTCGACGGAGTCAACGACAGAGGCGAGATCGGCGACGAGGCCCGGGATCTGGTGATGGGAGAGCTGCGGTCTCAGTTCCGGCCGGAATTCCTCAATCGCGTCGACGAGATCGTGCTGTTCAAGCCGTTGACGCTGAGCGAAATCGAGTGGATCGTCGAGCTTCAGTTCGAGGACATGCGCGGGCGTTTGGCCGACCGGCTGATCACGATTGAGCTGACGTCGGCCGCGCGTCAACTGATCGCCCGCCAGGGCTATGACCCGGTGTACGGCGCTCGGCCGTTGCGTCGCTACATCCAGCGCGAGGTCGAAACCCGCATCGCTCGGGCGCTGATCTCCGGCGAGGCCACCGACGGCGGTTCAATCGCGATCGACGCCGACAGGGAGTCGCTGATCCTGCGCTGGAACGAGGCCACGCCGGACGGATCGGCTCCTGATCTGGTGGAGGCGGCCGCCTAGACACGTGTGCGGTTTGGAGATGGATCCTCGCCGGGATCCCGAGGCGGATGCGCCCGCCGGCGAATCTCAGCGTGGTCGGGTTTTGGGCGCTGCGCGACTGGGTACGTTCTCGCTCACGTCGAAGGGTCCCGGGGGAGCGCTGGTCGCTCGCAGAGAGGAGATCGAGCAGGTGTCGGAACCGCGCGATGGGCGCCCGATCAGCGTGGTCCTATGCGATGACGCCGCAGAGGTCCGTGCGGCGTTGCACGACGTGCTTGACCCGGATCCGTCGATCGTCATCGTTGGCGAGGCCGACGACGGGCGACGTTGTCTGCAGTTGGTCGGTCAACTGGATCCGGACATCGTGGTGATCGATCTCCTGATGCCGGAAATGGACGGGTTTGAGGCGATTCCCGCCCTGGTCAGACAGGCCCCGAGGACACAGATCGTCGCCATCTCGGGACTCGGCGGCGATGGGATGCGCGAAACCGTCATCCGTCTCGGCGCCGATCGCTACCTTGAGAAGGAGTCCGCGCCAGATCAGCTGACCGTGGTGGTGCGTGAGCTCGCGAGGGGCCAAGCCGCAACGGGCTCCAGCTAACCGACCTCACTCGCGGGCAGTGGGATCAGCCCGCGGATGACCGTGCCGCCGTTGGCTGGACTGGAGCACACCAACTCGCCCCCGAGCGCCTGGACGCGGTCGATCAGCCCGGGCAGCCCGCTCCCGCGGCTGGTCAATGTGGCGCCGCCGACGCCATCGTCGACCACCTCCACCACGAGGATCACGTCTCCGGTGTGGCGGACGCTGACGTGCGCCAGGGTCGCGCCGGCATGCCGGATCACGTTCGTCAACGCCTCGGAGATGAGAAAGTAGACACTCTCCTCGTGAGCCCAGGGCAGGCGTCGGTCGATAATGTCGAGCTCGAGCGGAATTGGGAAGCCGTCGGCCAGGGAAGACACTGCGGCCCTGAGGCCGGCGTTGGTGAGGATCGGCGGGTGCATCCCGGCGATGAGATCGCGCAGCGCCTCCAGCCCTGCTTGCGACTGGCGAAGCGCGGCGTCGAGATGCTTTTGAGCCCGCTGGGGCTCGGTGGCGAACTTCGCCTGGGCGAGTTGGAGATCAATCACCGCACTGACGAACTTCTGCTGCGCGCCGTCGTGGAGATCGCGCGCGAGCCGCTGACGAGCCCGGTCGGCGTCAGCGAAGATCCGACGTGCAGTCTGCTGACCCGCGTCCTCACCTCTAGCTACAAGAGGCTCGCTCATAGGAATTACTCCTCGACGCTGGTGGGTCTTCGAGCAGAGTAGTCGTGAGCATAACTCTACCACAAGCTCAACAATCCTCCAAATGGCGCTAGCGGCCTAGATATTGCAGGACGGCCAGGACCCGGCGGTGGCTGTCGGCTCCTGCCGGCAACCCGAGCTTCGCGAAGATGCCGGTGACGTGCCGCTCGACGGCGGGGACGGTGACGACCAGCGCGTCGGCGATCCCCCGGTTGGAGCGACCCTCGGCCATCAGCGCGAGTACCTCGCGGTCCCGGGGAGTCAGCGTGTCGATCGCGCTCTGTCGGCGACGGCGGCCAACCAGCCGGGCGACGACCTCCGGGTCCAGCACGGTCCCGCCGGCAGCCACGCGCCGGACCGCGTCGATGAAGCTCGGGACATCGCCGACCCGGTGCTTGAGTAGGTAGCCGACGCCCTCGGGACGATCGGCGAACAGCTCGCGCGCATAATGATCCTCCAGGAACTGCGACAGCACGAGCACGGCGACGCCGGGCTGCGTGGCGCGGATCTGACGCGCGGCGCGGAGGCCATCGTCGGTGCCGTCGGGGGGCATCTGGATGTCGGTGATCACCACGTCGGGCTGATGTGTCCGGGTCTTGCGGATGAGGTCGGAGGCGTCCGCGGCAACGGCAACGACATCGAGACCAGCCTCCGCTAGGACGTGAACCACACCCTCGCGAACCAGCGGCTGATCCTCTCCTACGACCACTCGAAGGGGCGTATGACGGGACACCGCTGCCTGAACCCTACGCCTTTTGTTCGGCCGCCCGACCCGGTCTTGAGCTGACGTCGATCCGGTGTGGGGTTTTCCAGTGGCGGGCGTGGTGCGTGCCCCATTCACACAGCGGGTGTGGCCGGACACGCTTCGTAGGATGCAAACCACAGCCCCACCACTTGTCCCACTTGGCAACGGACGGTCCACGGGGGCGCGCGTAACCAACCTGCGGCTTCCGCCTCGACGCGCGCCGCACGGCGGACGGCTGCTCTCGGAGCAGGAACGCACGGTGGTTCTGGCTGCCCAGCAGGGCGGTGCCAGGGAGCGTGAGCAGCTGATCGAAACCTTCATGCCCTCGATCGCGGGCCTGGCCCGCATCTATCGCCGTTCGAGCTCGCTTGACTGGAGCGAGCTGATTCAGGACGGGGTCGTCGGCGTCCTGCGGGCGCTCGAACGCTTCGATCCTGAGCTCGGGGTTCCGTTCTGGGGATATGCCACCTGGTGGGTGCGCCAAGCCATGCAGCAGCTGGTGTCCGAGCGTTCGCGGCCGACCGTCATGTCCGATCGGGCGCTGCGCCAGCTCGCGCGGGTCAAGGAAGCGCAGCGCGATTACGAGCAGAATCACCATGTCGCGCCTAGCTCTCGGGAACTCGCGACCTCGGTCGGGCTCTCCCGGGCACACGTGGAGAGTCTGTTGGCCAGCGAACGACCGGCCCGTGGCCTTGACGAGCCGGCGGCCGGACAGGCCGCCGAGGGTGCGACGGTGGGCGAGCTGCTCGTCGATCCTGGGGCCGAGGAGCCGTATGAAAGCGCGCCAAACCGGATTCTCGTCGCCGAGGTGCCCCGGCTGCTTGCCAGTCTCACCGACCGTCAGCGAGGCGTCGTCTGTGCGCGCTTCGGAATCGGTGCGCCTCAACAGACGCTGCGCCAGGTCGCCGGGGCGCTGGGGGTGAGCGCCGAGCGCGTGCGGCAGATCGAGGAGACCGCGCTGGAGCAGATGCACGAGGTGGTCGACGCAGCGTAGCTCCGATGTCCATCGGCTTATGGCTGCCCGGGAGTCGCCAAATGGACGTCGACCCACTGACGCAGCTGTTGTTGACCGACCGCGCCAACCAGCCGGTCGACCTCCGTGCCGTCTCGGAACAGGACCAGTAGCGGGATCCCGCGGATCTCATAGCGCTCCGAAAGCTCTGGGGCATCGTCGACGTTGAGCTTGATCACCTTCAGTCGGCCGGCATCCTCACGACCGATGCGTTCCACCACCGGCGACACGACGCGGCACGGTCCACACCAGGGGGCCCAGAAGTCGACGAGCACGGGCACAGAGGCGTGCTGCTCATCGCCGAAGGTTGCGGCGGAGGCGTCGACGATCCACGGTAAGAGCGTGTGACAGACGCTGCAGCGCGGGACTCCCGACTGGCTGGGGCGCACGCGATTCTTGGCACCGCAATTAGGACAGGCGATGATCGTGCCGTCACGGGTCACGCGATTGGGAATAGGTCAGGCGTGCCGGACGACAAGCAGGTGGGCGATTTGATAGCCCGCCCAGGCGGCCTATCCCGGAAAAGATATGAACCCGTCCTCCGCATCCACTAGCACCTCCGGCTCGTCGAGCGGCGTCCCGACGACCGAAAGCTCGTCGCTCGCCGCGCCGCCGGTCACCGAGACGCCCGACACGTACGGCGCGTACCCGCGGCTGACCGACATCCATATAAAGGCGCTCGCCGCCGTGGGGGTGCCGCGACAGGTCAACGTCGGAGACGTGCTCTACCGCGAGGGTGACGGGGACTGCGACTTTTTCGTGATCGTCGAGGGCAAGGTTGCCGTGATCGAGGACTCCGGCGCGGGCGAGCAGGTGATCGGAATCCATGGTCCGCGGCGGTTTCTCGGCGAGCTTGGCCTGATCACCGGTCAGCGGATGCTCGTGTCGGCGGTGGTTATCGAGCCCGGCGAGGTGATCGTCGTCCCTGCAGGCCGGTTGCGTGAGATCGTCACCCAAGATCCAGTCCTCGGCGACCAGATTCTCCGCGCCCTGATCATGCGCCGTTCGATCCTCATCGGCCTCGGGGTTGGTTTCAGGCTCATCGGGTCGCCGTTCTCGCCGGATACGCGTCGGCTGCGCGACTTTGCCATCCGCAATCGCCTCCCGCACCACTGGATCGATCTCGAGTCCGATCCGGGGGCGGAGGCGTTGCTGCGCCGACTCGGGGTGGAGGCCGGCGATTGTCCGATTGTGTTGCTCGGACCCGGACGCGTGCTGCGCAACCCCAGCAACACCCAGCTCGCGCGTGAGCTCGGGCTCCGGCCGCCCCAGTCGGTCGATACAACCTGTGACCTGATCGTCGTCGGCGCCGGTCCGGCCGGACTGGCGTCGGGTGTCTATGCGGCTTCAGAGGGCTTGTCGACTGTGGTTGTCGAGACTTTGGCCACCGGCGGCCAGGCGGGGACGTCGTCGCGGATCGAGAATTACCTCGGGTTTCCGTCCGGCATTTCGGGGGCTGAACTGGCCGAGCGCGCGACGATCCAGGCCAAGAAGTTCGGCGCGCAGGTCATGCTTGCGGAAGAGGCGGTCGGCTTGGACGCGCTCGACGGGACGTTGCGGGTGGCGCTGCGCGGGGGCGGTGCAATCATCGGCCGAGCGCTGGTGATCGCCAGCGGCGTCCGGTATCGGAAACTACCGGTGGCTCGACTTGAGGAGCTCGAGCAGTCCAGCGTCTACTACGCGGCCACGCAGTCTGAGGCGCAGCTGTGCCGCGACCATCCGGTGGTGACCGTTGGGGGTGGCAATTCGGCTGGTCAGGCGGCGCTGTTCCTGTCTCAGTACGTCTCACGGTTGAGCCTGGTCGTCCGCGAGCACGATCTCGGCGAGTCGATGTCGCGGTACCTCGCCGATCGGATCACGCGGAATCCGGCCATCGAGGTTTGTCTGCATTCCGAGGTCCGTGAACTGATTGGCGACGAAGCCCTCGAGAGACTGGTCATCGAGGACACTGAGACCGGCGAGCGCCGTCGGCTCGACGCCAGAGCGCTGTTCGTTTTTATTGGCGCCGAGCCGCATACCGAGTGGCTCAAGGGCCGGGTCGCGCTCGATGACGGCGGGTACGTGCTCACCGGCCAGGATGCTGCTGCCGCGGTCACGGATGACGGCCGCGAGGGTGCGAGGCGGTCGCCGGTAATGTTGGAGACCAGCGTTCCCGGTGTGTTTGCCGCGGGCGATATCCGCAGCGGCTCCACACAGCGCGTCGCCGCGGCAGTGGGCGACGGCGCCATCGCAGTACGCCTTGTGCACCAGTTTCTCGGCGGCCGCCGCCAGCTGGTGCGGCTGTCGCAGACGTACGTGTCCGCGGCGGTGGCGTAGCGGCCGCTATGCCGCACCCTTTCAGCTAGCCGGAGCGGTAGCAAGACAACTCGGCGGTTTGAGGCACCTTGAGCCGTGTGGCCACGGCCTAGTGGTTGGGGTATGACCTCTCCTGATGGCGCCGGGTCCGGCCCGCTGCGTCGCGTAGAACTGTGGCGCGTTCTCGAAGCTCTCCGAGAGAACCGCCGGCAGTTGCCCGAGACGGGCCGACAAGGACCGCCGTCCCGCCCGGTCACGGCAGCCGTTGCGGCGGCCCAGCAGAGACAGGCCTTGCGAGCGCGTAAGCAGGACACGCCGGCGGTTGACGTGGAGCAGAGATGACCTACCGCTGGGTGAGAGGGTCTCGAGTGTGAGGATCACAATCATCGGAACCGGCAATATGGGTCGCGCCATTGGGACGCGCGCGTTGGCGGGCGGCCATCAGGTGAACTATGTCGGCACTCACCTCAGCAAGGCACAGGAGCTCGCCGACGAGATGACCGGCGAGGGAGCAGTCTCGGCCGGCGAAGGCGTCGACGGGGACATCGTGGTGCTCGCGGTTCCCTACACCGAGGCGCCGCACGTCGTCCGCGAGTATTCGGAGCAGCTCGGTGGCCGGATCGTCATCGACCCGACCAATCCGGTGGACTTCAGTCTCATTGAGCCGCTGGATGGCGCGTGGATCGCACCATTTCAGTCCGGCGGGCAGCTGATTGCCTCGGAGGGTCCGGATGACGCCGCGTTCGTCAAGGCGTTCAACACCAACTTCGCCGGTCCTCTGCTCGCGGGACAGATGAACGGTGAGCCGCTCGACGTCTTCATCGCCGGCGATGATCAAGAGGCAAAGTCGAAGGTGACCCAGCTGGTGTCGAGCTGCGGAATGCGCCCGATCGACGCCGGGCCCCTTCGACGGGCGCGAGAGCTCGAGGCAACCGCGCTGCTGCATATGGAGATTCAGGGCTCCCGGCACACCGGTTTCGTCTCAGCGATTAAGATCGTGCCCTGACCGCGACACCGACAGTTGCGTCCGCGCCGGCCGGCGTGCACACCATCGAACTGGGCCTCGTGGCCACTCCGATCCTCGACGAGCCGATGGTCGAGCGGCTCAGGGAGGGTCTCGGACGCGAACTCGCCCACCGCTACCCGGACGTGGGCTGGGAGATCACGGCGGTGCGGGAGGCGCTGGTGGCCGCCCCGGCAGCGCTGCCGGAGGTGTTCGACGCGGCTCGCTCACAGCTGCTCGATCGCAACTGGGATCTCGTCGTGCACGTCACCGAGCTCCCGTTGCGGGTCGCGCGCCGCCCGGTCGTGATGCACTCAAGCCGGACGCACGGCGCTGCAGTCGTCTCTCTGCCGGCACTCGGGTTCAAGCAGACAAGCGGGCGCCTGGTGAGCACGATCGCCGACGCAGTCGGGGTGTTCGTCGGCGACGGCGGGCAGCCGCGGGAGCGCAACCGGATCGCTCATGCGGGCCGGGTTCGGCGGCGCCTGGTCGAACTGGCCGGCGAGGTCGAGGGCTCGGACGCCGTCGAAGGGGTGGCCCTGTTGCGACGGGTTGTCATGGGCAACCTGCGACTCCTGATCGGAATGGTGCGCGCCAACCACCCGTGGCGGCTGGTGACGAGTCTCTCCCGTGCGCTGATCGGCGCGATCGGGGTGGCCGCGTTCGCCATCGTCAGCTCCGATATCTGGCGGATCGCCGGGCAGATCGACGCGACGCGGCTGGCCGTCATCTGCGTGGCGACGATCTGCGCGAGTGTGGCGACGCTCATCGTCGAGCACGGACTCTGGGAACGAGCGGCCGATCGGCGGCTTCGCGAGCAGGCCATCCTGTTCAACGTCGTCACGCTGATCACGGTCGCCTTCGGCGTGATCGCGCTTTATGCCGCGGTCTCTCTGCTCAGTCTGGCGGCCGCGTCCCTGACCATCTCGCCGTCCCTGATGTCCGCTCAGATCCAGCACCCTTCGGACTTCGGCGACTACGTTCGCCTGGCGTTGCTGGCCGGCGCGCTGTCGACGGTGGGTGGAGCGCTGGGATCCGCCCTGGAGAGCGACACGGCCGTCCGCGAGGCGGCCTACGGCTACCGGCCACGTAACGCTCCCTGACGCCGTCTTGGGCCATACGTCACCGCGGTGGCTGGCTCGTCGCGCCCGAGCTGACCGACGAGGAGCTGCGGAAAGCACGCCATCTGTGGCGGCGGCGAGCGGCAGGCGACCCTGCCGCCCGGGATGAGCTGATCCGCCGCCATCTACCGCTCGCACGCAGGCTTGCCTCTCGTTATCGCAGTCGCAACGAACCATTTGACGACCTTGTTCAGGTCGCGTGTGTCGGACTCGTCAAGGCCGTCGATCGCTATGACCCGGGGCGCGGAAGGCCATTTTGCGCGTTCGCGATTCCCACGATTTTGGGGGAGCTGAGGCGGCACTTCCGAGACGGCGGGTGGTCCGTTCACGTGCCGAGGTGCACGCAGGAGTTGGCGCTGCGGTGCGAACAGGCCACCCGCGAAATGACCGCCCGGCTGTCGCGCCTGCCGCGCGTGACCGAGTTGGCTGAGTACATGCACGTCAGTCAAGAGGATGCGCTGAGAGGGCTCGAAGCGAGCAAAGCGCACTTCGCGATCTCGTTGGACGCGCCGATCCCGGGCGCGAGCCCGGAAGCGGACGCCCTGGGGGATACCCTCGGAACCGAGGACGAGCGCTACGCGTCGGTCGACACCCGGCTTGACCTGGCCGACGGCCTGCGCCGCCTCCCCCCTCAGGAGCGGCGGGCGGTGACGTTGCGTGTTTCCCACGAACTCAAGCAATCGGAGATCGCCAGCCGGCTCGGTTGTTCACAGATGCATGTCTCGCGGCTGCTCAAACAAGCCGCCACACGGCTGACCGCGGCGGCGTGAGGTGACACGCATTGGTGCGCGGCCCACGGCGGCCTAGTAACCAGGCCAGTGGACGACAGTGGATCGAAAGGCGATCGCATGGCGAGCAACAATTCGACCGCAAGTGATGCACCGGTTGGCTTCGGCGAGCAGTGGCTCAACGACATCGGTTGGCTGTCTCCCCTGGACCTCAAGCGCGACCGTAGATGGCTCATCGTGGGCGGTGTCGCCGGACTCATCGCCGGGATCGTCGCCGTGGCCGTGCCGGCAATCGCGTCTGTCACCATCTCGATCTTCATCGGCTGGCTGCTCATCGCGGCTGGAGCGGTCATGATCAGCCACGCTGTTGGGAGACGGCCCGTCCGGGTCACACTGCGCGTGGTCGAGGGCATCCTGACATTGCTGATCGGTGCCTACATCGTCATCTTCCCGCTCACCGGGACGATCAGCCTGACGTTCGCGCTCGCCGTGTGGTTGTTTGCGAGCGGTGTCCTGCAGGTAGCGACCGCCGTTCGTGAAACCGGCCTGCCGGGACGCGGGGTCACCGCGTTCAGCGGCGCCGTGTCGATCCTTCTGGGCGTCCTGATCGCGGTCAGCTGGCCGAGCTCGTCGGCCTGGGCGATCGGGCTGCTCGTGGGGATCGACCTGGTGTTCTGGAGTCTCCGCGCGCTCACCGGGGCGTGGCTGCTCAGGAGCTCCCCCGGCGAGAACCCGAGGCGCGTCCCCACCATCAGCGGCTGAGGTAGCGGAGCACCGCGAGCACCCGCCGATGGTCGGCGCCGTTGCACGGCAGATCGAGCTTGCGGAAAATGCTAGTGATGTGACGTTCCACGGTCGTGAGCTCCACCTGCAGGCGAAACGCGATCGAACGGTTGGTGCAACCCTCGGCCATCAGGTGGAGGATCTGCCGCTCGCGATCGGTGAGGCTGTCGAACGGATCGCGCCGGCAGCTGCGGCCGGCCAACCGGGCCAGGATCAGCGGGTCGATCGCCACGCCTCCCCGGGCCACGCGGCGAACGGAGGCCGTGAGCTCATCGACATCGTTCAGGCTGGCCTTCAGGAGATAGCCAAAACCGTCAGGCCGGTCATCGGCCGCCTGCGTGTATTGCAGCTTCGGAAGCTCGGACAGAATGAGAAGACTGAGGTGAGGGTCGATGGCGCGGATCTCGCGCAGAGCCTCGGCACCGTCGATGTCACCGGCGTCCGGCCAGAGATCCATGTCGACCACCGCCACGTCCGGACGATGGGCGCGGAGCCTGCGGGCCAGATCGCCGCCGGTGTCGGCCCCGGCCACGATCTCGGCCCCCGAGCGCTCCAGCACGGACGCGATCCCTGCCCGGTAGATCGGCTCACGGGCGGCGACCACGACACGCGTGCCTGAGATGGCCATACGAGCTCGGTCGTCCTCCGATGACCGGCTCAGGCACGAGGGCGACGGCGCCGGCCGTAGCGGGCGGACGTTGGTAGCGGTCATCTCCGGATCTTCTCCTCGCCTCTCGGTTGGCTCGTGCTTATGTGAGCCAGTTTCGATCATGAGGTTGGCGATTCGCGTCCGCCAACCGCACAGTCCCGCTGGCCAGTCAGTGGCCGCTGGCCAGGCCGCTTGGCCAGCCAGGAGCGCGCACGCCCGCCGCACCCGCTTCAGGCCCGAGTGCCTTCTGTAGCTGGTTGCGCGAGCTGACGCCGAGCTTGACGAATACCTTGCGCAGGTGGTACTGGACCGTGCGCGGGCTGATGAACAGTCGAGCGCCGATTTCGGGGTTTGACAGTCCGCCACTCGCCATCTGGGCGATCTGAGCCTCCTGGGCGGTCAGTCGCCCAGCCGCCTGCGGCGTACGGGGACCAACGGTCTCGCCGGTGGCGAGTAACTCCCTGCGAGCTCGCTCGGCGAACGCAGCAGCACCCATCGAGGCGAGCATCTCGTATGCGGGCCGCAGCTGTTTGCGCGCGTCTACCCGACGCTGCTCGCGGCGCAGCCACTCTCCGTAGAGCAGGTGCGCGCGGGCCAGATCCAACGCCATCCGGCAGCGACCGAGCCGCGCGACCGCCTCGCGGTGATGCTCCTCGGCCGCCTCGCCATCGCTCACGAGCGCTGCGGCACGAGCCTGGATGCCGTGGGCGAGATTCGTTCCCGACGCCGTCGCGCGCTCAGTCAAGCGCTCCATCGCGTCCGAGGCGAGCTCGGTGTCCCCGGAGCGGGCGGCCGCCTCGACGAGCTCCGGCAGGGACCACACGGAGACCATCAACTCGTCGCGGAAACTGGCGCTCTGCGCGGGTGCGACCGCCGCAGCATGTTGCCCGAGGCCGTTGTACAGCAGAGCGCGGGCATGCTCGCCGAAGGTGAGGACGACGCCCTCGTTGCGCGCGAGGGCGGCGGTCTCGCCCGCCTCGATCACGGCCAAGCTCTGCTGCTCATCGCCCCGGCATCCGGCCAGCAGAATCCTCCCGAAGACCATCTCCGCGCTCTCTGTGGCATCCGCTATCTCGTCGGCCTCGTCGAGCAGCGCGGCGGCGGCAGCGAGCTGCCCCTCGAAGCAGCGCAGCAATGACAGGTAGTTGAGAGCCAGCGGAAGCACGGCCAGCGCCCCCGCGTCCCGCGCGTTCTGGACGTTGCGGGTGGCAAAGACATGCCAGGTCTCGTCATCGAAGAGGTCCGGCGCCACGCGTCGGGCGACCCACGGCCAGCGCACGTCAAGCGGACCGGGACGAGTGCCCACGTCCCGTATGGCCGCCAGCGCTTGGCTGAGCGCCGGTGCGCTGGCGACATACCCATCCGTGAACCGGACCGCGAGACCGTCGAGCAGCACGTCGGTCGCATGCTTGGGCCCCGGTGTGCCCGGTGCGCTGCGCGCCGATCTCGCCGCTGCCGTCATGCCGCCTCCAAGGCGGCCGGCCACGCTCGCCGCCCGGAGCGCCTCCAGGTAGGTCTCCCGCATCTGTCCCCGATCAAGTGATTCCAGCCGCCTGGCCGCGTCGAGCAGGAGCGGCACCGCGTCGCCTGCTCGCCTCAGGTCAAGGGCGATCTGTCCGTGGAGTCGTTGGAGCATGGCGCGGTCGAAGTCGCCGAGCGTCCCGTCCGCGGCGCTCGCCAGGAGCGACAGCGCCTCTCCGGGCGATCCGGCCAGTTGCTTGGCCTCCGCCGCCGCGAGCGCGCGTCGGGCCCGCTTTCCCGGATCTACTGACAGGGCAGCGGCACGCTCCAAGAAGGCAGCGGCTGCGGGCAGACCGCCGCGCGCCTGCGCCCGGTCCGCCGAACGCTCGAGTTCGTCGGCGATCTCTTCATCGGGCGCGAGCGCCGCTCGGGCCAGGTGCCAGGCTCGGCGATCAGGATCGAGTTCCGCACTCGTCACCGCCGCCAGGGCCCGGTGTGCCGCCCGCCGATCTTCGGCCGACGCCGACCCATAGCTGGCCGAGCGCATCAGAGGGTGGCGAAACGTGATGCGTGTTCCCAGTTCCAGGATCCCGTCCCCGACCGCGGGCCCGATCGCGTCGGTGGCGATGTTCAGCTGCGCCGCCGACTGCCAGAGCAACGCCGGAGCGCCCGTCGGCTCGGCGGCGGCGAGCAGCAACAATCGCCGGCTCTCGGCCGGCAGCTCCTGAACGCGACGCCGAAAGCCGGCTTCGATCCGGCTCTGCAGCCCTAGATCCGCCGGTGGCCCGAAGCCGTTCGCCGGCCCCATGGACGGTAGTTCGTGTGGCAGCTCCAGCAACGCGAGCGGGTTGCCTCGCGCCTCGGCGAGGATGCGTGCGCGCACGCGCTCATCCAACGGCGCGCCGATCACCGATGCGAGCAGCGTTCGGGCATCGGCGTCCGACAGTCCCTCCAGGCGGAGCATCGGCAACGAGCTCAATGCATCCACTTCGGGCGT
>CAVZTZ010000013.1:0-650509 GCA_963778315.1 uncultured Conexibacteraceae bacterium
AGGAATGGACCGCCCTGGTCAAACGGCTGTGGACCGAGCCCAGCGTCACCCACAAGGGCCGCTACTTCACCTTCGATGACTGCCAGTCCGAACCCAAGCCGCTGTCACGGCCGCATCCGCCGCTGATCAGCGCCGGCATGTCCGACCGGGGGTTCCGGTTCGCCGTCCGCGAGACCGACGCCTGCTTCATCGGCGGCCGCACGCAGGACGACCTGCGCGACGCCAGCCGCCGGGCCCGCGCCCTGGCCGCAGATCTCGGCAAGCCGATCAAGACCTACGCCATGTGCACCCTGGTCTATGCCGAGACCGACGCCAAGGCCGAGGCGCTGGTGGAGCGTTACCGTCAGGGCGTCGACATGGGGGCGGTGATCGAGATGCTGAAAAGCTGGGGCGTGCCGCCCGACCGGCTCACCGACGTGGCCTTGCAGCAGGGCGCCTTCATGACCCAGACCGCCGTCGGCTCCCCAGCCACCTGCGCGGACCTGGTGCGCGGGTTCCTGGACCACTGCGAGCTGGACGGGCTGATGCTGATCTTCCCCGACTATGTGGAGGGGCTTGAGATGTTCGGCGCCGACATCCTGCCGGGCCTGAGGGCTGACGCGTGAGCGACAACCTCGCCGCCGACCTGTCAGTTTGGATCGCGCCCGCGCGGACGGCCCTGCTGATCGTCGACATGCAGGTGGATTTCGCTTCGCCCGACGGCGTCCTGGGCAAGGCCGGCGTCGACCTCTCTACCATCCCTGCCGCCCTGGCCGTCGGCGAGCGGCTGGCCGAGGCCGCGCGCGCGGCGGGAACCCCGGTCATCTTCGCGGGGCTACAGACGCGGGAGGACACCGACTCCCCCGCCTGGAGCGAATGGATGCGCCGGCGCGGCGCAGGCCGGCGGTGAAGCGCTGTGCCGCCAGGGCCAGCCCGGCGCGGCCTTCGTGGGTGCCTCAGCCTCAAGCCGGCGGAGCGGGTGATCGCCAAGACCCGCTACAGCGCCTTCTTCGGAACCGACCTGGACGCCGCGCTGAAAGCGCTGGGTGTCGACACCCTGGTCCTCTGTGGCCTCACCACCGAATGCTGCATCGATTGCACCGCCAGCGACGCCTTCCACCTGGACTATCAGGTCTTCGTCGCCTCGGACGCCTGCACGGCCTACGAGGCGGACCTGCACGGGGCCGCCCTGAAGGCGCTGGCGCTGAACTGCGCGATCCTCGTATCGTCCGCCGAGATCGTCGAAGCCTGGCGGAAGTGAGCCTGGGGAGAGGCCGTCCCCCCACCTGCGTCATCCCGGGTGCAGTGGAGCGAAGCGCAACGGAAGCCCGGGACCCAGGGGCCACATTCAACAAACAATCCGCCGCCGCGGCTGAGAGGTCCGATTGCTGCCCCAAAACCGTGTCCCAGGATATGTCCCGAACTCAGCATTCTGACCGCACTCAAGTGCACTGAGTCGAATTGAGCCCGTATCTACTGCAAATTCCCGGAAAATGAGCGCCTTCTAATTCGCAGGTCGCAGGTTCGAGTCCTGCCGGGGCGTTCAAAAAGCATCCGCTACCCCTCCACTTTCGACCCTGCGCGTGCGCCTCACAGCGTGTTCGCATCACCCAGCAGCGGCAGCAGCCAGGAAAGTCTCGAGGTCCCGCAGCTCGGCGTCGTCCTCGAACAGCGCGTCGCACGTGGAGCTGATCCGTTCCCGCACGCGAGCCCGGTACTCAGGCTCGGTCCCGAGCGCCACCGCCCGCTCGACATACTCGGCCGCTGAGCGCGTCACGAGCTCGGTGTAACCCGCCTTCGCGTACAGCGCACTCGTGATCCGCGTGCGCATCAGCTCTCCGGGCAACGTCACGACCGGCGTGGCCATCGCCAGCGCCTCGTATGTCGTGTTGCCACCTCCGAACGTGATCGGATCGAGCAGTACGTCAGCCATCCGCAGGAGGGCGAGAAAGAGGTCCCGCGGCAGTGGAGGCAGCCAGAGCACGCGGTCGGCGACATCTGGCATCACGCGCTGGATGCGTTCGCGCACGAGTCGTGTCCACATCGGTATGCGTCCCTCGATCAGCAGTAGTACGCCCTGCGGATCGCGGCGCAGGATCTCCGCCAGTAACGGGTCGAACGTTGGGTGCAGTTTGAACAGCGTCTGAGGGCACGCGTAAACGTGCGTCTCGGCCGGCGAGGTCGAGCCGACGCGCCGCCGGGGTGCCGCCGGCCGGGGGTACCAGGTCCCGAGGGTTCGTAGCCGGACAGTCGCTCGGTGTAGTGGCCTTCGGCGCCTGAGGTCTCAAGCAGTTCGCTGGAGATGAAGTAGTCGATCATCGGGCTGCCGGTCGTCACGGGATGCCCCCAGGTGGCGCACTGCACAGGTGCCATCCGGCTGAACGCGAGTGTGGAGGACAACGGTTCCATGCCGACGTCGGTGAACACGAGCAGATCGAGGGCTTGCTCGGCGACGAGCCGGCGCGCCGCATCCGGATCGGCAGGGAGCGGCACGTATGTATCGGCGGCCCGCTCGAACTCCGCCGCCACCGGATCACCCGAGGCACCGGCGCTCAGGACGACGATTTCGAAACGGTCCCGGTCCAAATGCCGGATGCGGCCCAGGTTGAGATGCCCGATCGTGTGATCACGGAAGTGGGCGGAGATGAAGCCGATCCGCCGCCGATTCGTCCGTGTGTCTCGCGTTCCGTGGCCTGTGGGCGGCGGGCACTGCAAGACTCGGGCCGGTGAAGATCCGCCCGAGGTCAGCGTGCAGAGCGCGAGTCGTTGACACCCTCATACGCAGCGAAGAAGCCGGTCGGGACCAGCGTCCGCGTCGGTATCGATCGTGACCTTCGCCCGCACCAGAGCGCGGACGCCGTGCTCGAGTTTCTGCCGTCGTTTCGCTGCGTCCACGCTGCTTGAGTGGATGACCGGTAGCGGCGGTCGCGATCAGCAGCTGGTTCAGATCAGACGGGGAGAGCGTCTGCGCGCGAGCCAGGTAAGCGACGCCCTCGTCGGTCGCACCCTGGGCGATCAGCAGGTATCCGAGGCTCTGGAGCGCGGCCCGGGATCTCGGATCGGTGGCGACTGCCCGGCGGTAGTGCTCAAGCGCCTCGCCATCGCGTCCCGCCTCCTGCAGCCCGCGCGCCCCTGCAAGGAGCGCGTCAACCACTGAATGAGGCTCGGGAACGTCATCTCCCATCGCGCGTGGGTGTATCAGGATCCGGGCGCGCGAGACCGGTGGGCAGTGTGCTTCTTCACCGGTCTGGTCTTCTTCTTGACTTGGTTTTGTGGGCCGGCGTCAGTACGACCGCGCGAACGACGCCCGCAGCCGCTGCGTTCGCGCTCAGACCGTTGATGGCGTGCCGCGATGATGCGACTCGAAGGCAGAGCTCGGACAAGCGGATCGAGACCGCGCGTGTCGATCCCGCGCGACAGCGCGTAGTTGACGCTTCCAAGGGTGACGAGCGTGCTCACCGTCTTGCGCTTCGTCCGCATCCGCGTGACCGTCTTGGTCCTCGTCCTGTGGCCCAGCTTGACCGTGATCTGCACCTTGACTTTGGTCTTCAGCTTCACCCGGGATGTGAACAGAGCGGTCAGGCCAAGGGTGCCCTGGCACGTTGCTCCGCTGTCGCCGATGCAGGTGAGCCGGATGCGGGCAACACGGCCGGCCGACACCTTGATCGTGCCCCCGGTGATCCGGATGGTCCCCGGGGTCGCCAGCGTCGGCGCCGGTGTGGACGGGTCAGGCGGCAGATCGACACCGCCGGGGTCCGAGGCCTGCGGGCCGCCGTCCGTCGGAGTCGTCGTGACCACGACCTGGGTGGTGCCCAAGCTCGCGGCGTGGGTGGAGTCGCCGCCGTAGGTTGCCGTCAGCGTGTACATGCCCGCCGCGCTCGCGCTGAAGCTGACCTGGCAGGTACCGGTGCCGCCCACCCCGGACGCGGTCGGCGTCCACGGGCATTGCCCCGGGGAGGCTGAAGCTTGCGCCCGCGCCGCTCGTCGCGAACGCGACCTCGCCCGTGGGCGAAAGCGGCGAGCCGGCGTCGCTGATCGTCGCCGTGCAGGTCATCTCGGTGTTGATCGCCAGGCTGCCGGCGTCACAGGCCAGCGACGTCGCTGTGGCGTCGATCGCCCCGACCGTGGTGGAGCCCACGCTTGCGCTGTGGGCGGAGTCGCCGGAGAAGCTGGCACTGATGGTGTCGTCCCCGCCTTCAGAGGGTGTGAACGTGAGGGTGCAGGACGCGCTGGTGGCGCCGGTGGCCGCCAGCGTGCAGCTGCCGGAGTTGGAGAAGCTGCCGCTTTGATCGGCGGAGAACGTCACCGGCCCGCTCGGATTCGACGCCGAGGAGGTGACGGTGTCGGTCACCGTCACCGTGCAGCTCGTTGGCGACCCCGCGCTGACGGACGTGGGCGCGCAGGTCAGGCTCGTCGAGGTCGGATCAACCGCCGCATAGACCGACACGGGAGCGCCGGCCGACACGGCAACACAGGCGGCGAACACGCTCAGCAGCCGCGTTCTGATGCTGCGGGTCATGGCCGCCTCATACCTCGACGATGTCCTGGTGCACGAGCCGATAACCGTGGCCCGGCGACAACTGGGGGTAGGTGACGTGGGCGGCGGCGGGCGTCGTCGACCCGCTCGCCCCAGGAAGATTCTCGTACTGGGTGACGACGATCCGGTGCGGTCCGGCCCCCGGTAGCTTCACGTTGCGCGCGATCCATGTCACGGGCTCGTGCGTGCCGTAGGGCGTGCTCATCGGGATCGGGTCCTCAACAAGCTCCCACCCGAGCGTTGCGTCGTCGATCGACTCGTCGCGCCGCTCAACCTGCAGCTGGGCGAAGCCCGGCCCGGCCACCCCAGCCGCACGCGAGTAGGAGTACCCGGTGAGCTGCACGCTCTTCAGCGACCCCTTGCCGGGCACAATCGTGAGCGTCCGGCCGGGTTCCAGCGTCACGATCTGGGTCATCACGATCTCCGAAAGCTCGACGCCGGCCACCGAGTCGGGCTGCCAGCGCGCGAGCGCGAGCCGCATCATCGGGGTGTAGGCCGCCCCGGTGTCGACGGTGATATCGCAATACCAGCTGTTGCGCAGCGAGTCGAAGGCGACCGCGTGGCCCGCGACCTCGAAGCCAGTCCCGCTTCCCGTTTGGTCGAGCACAGTGCCGGTCTTGACGGCCTTGGGAAACGCTGACAGCCGAGGGTGAGCCGACGGCAGGGGCGCAGACGCGAAGACCGGGTCAGACGCCCAATCGCTGGCCGTGACCGTCGGGGCAATCATGAAGGACAGGTTGGTGTCGGACTCTGCATAGGTCACCACCCCGAGCAGCTCGCCGATCCCGGAGGTCCACCACGGGCGAGCGAGGAACACCCGCAGCGCTGACGGGCTGCGATCACTGACCAGGGTGCCGGTGGTGTCGACGTCGTGGAAGCTCCAATCGAAGATCGGAACCACGTCGGTGATCGCAGGGGGCTCGGGCTGGGCGGAGGAGAGGATGTTGACCTGGATTGAGGTCGCGCTGGTCACCGTCACATCGGTGCCATCTGGGTAGTACTCGGCGAAGCGGCTCGAGGCCAGCGCCGAGTAAGTGACCTCGCGGTGCTTGGTGTCGAGGAACTCGTGCGTGAAGCTGACGGGATCGCTCGCAGTCAGCTGATCCTCGTCCGAGGGTTCGGTCGGCTGGTAGTACTTCGCCTGCTCGAGATCCCCCCCACGGAGGGTCGCGACCGGGCTGTTTGAGATGTCCCGCAGGGTCGTGTCGTCAGTACCCGGGCCCTGGATCCGGTTCTGTGAGGGGTCGTCGACCGGCTCTGACCAGGCTGCGACGACGTCAACCTCGGAGGTGCTCTTCGGGCTCCACGCGAGCTTGCCGATCAGCGGGGTGGAGGTGCTGCCGGCCACGCGCGGACTCGTCAGCCCCGACAACTCCGGGGTCGCGAGTGGCTTCTGCACCGCATACACGAGCTCCAGGTCGATCGACGGCGTGACTGCCCAGCAAAAGCCGGCGGCGATGTCGCTGGCGTCAGGGAGTGCCTTGAACATCGAGGGGATCCCGAGCAGTGAGGCGTCGGCCGCATCGCAGGTCGTGGTCATGCTGACGGTCACGTCGTCGGCCGGTGTCACGGTGAAGGTGATGACGCGGCGGCTGGTGTCGATGCTCGCGCCCAATGTGCTGCCTGGGGTCAGCTCGAGCCCGTACGGACGGTAGTCCGGCCAGGCGGCCCCCTGTTGGGGGGAAAAGTCGATGTTGAAGGCTTGTGCCTGGCCGCTGTCGTCGGTGAACCTGAACACCGCACCACGCGCCAGGGGATCCGGCAGAAACGGAACCGGCTGGTCGAGCGCAATGGTCGGCGGCTGGGTCGTCGCGTCAGCGGGCGGCTGCGGCGGGTCGGGATAGCTGCCGCTCTCACGCGGGACGATCGTCGTGTACGCGTTTGGATCTGGGTCCCCGGCACTCGTGTCGAACAGGCCGTGGGCTTCGGCGAACTGTCCGGAGATGCGCTGGGGGTACAGGGCACGGAGCGAGGGCGTGCTGGCGTCGATGTCGCGGACGACAAGGCGTTTCAGCGACTCCCCGAGCCGCGGGAGCCCCTGGGGATAGATGTCGGGGGTGGGAATCGGCTCGAGCCGGCCGTAGAGGATCTGCTCGGTGTAGAGCTGGTCGGCGGCCGGATCCGAGACGTCCACGCGGTTGTTGGCCAGGTCGACCACCCGGACCCGCAGGCGGTAGGTGTGCCCGAACCGCAGCGGCGCCAGACGCCCAGCGGGGACGCTCTGCTCAATCGAGATGTCGATCGGCAGGCCACCCTGGGGCACCGTCCCCACATTGCTGTCGTTGTCCGACAGCACCTTTCCGGGCCGGGGAACGGCAGCCGACCAGCCGTTGTAGGTGAGAAGGATCTCCGACTGGGTGAACTGCACCTTGTCCTCCTCGAAGCTGACCAGCTGCGGTGGAGCCTGCACTGCCGCCTCATCAAAGGGCGCCGAGGTCGGTGCACTCACCTTGATCGATCCCGACGTGTAGGTGATGTTGCGCTCGGCCGTGGAGCGCCAGACACCGCTGGCCATGTCATAAACGTCGAGGATGTAGCCGCGGACGAGATCCTCGGCGACGAAGTCGAGCAGGTTCGAACCGACAGCCGGATTCGCGATCGCGGCGTCCGCGGCGTCTGCTGCGGTATTGGCCCGTCCCAACAGGCTGGCGAGGTTCTGCCCGGCGCCAATCTGGGCGACCGTCACCCCGGCCGAACGCAGAGTCGGCGGCGGGACGTACAGGCCCTCGTAGGAGACGTCGAAGTCGCCCGAGGAGTAGTCCTTCTTCGCGGACTGCGCGCGTTGGAGCGTCGCCAGCTTGTAGGGCAGCTGGCTCGTGGAATTGACATCACCGACGATGCTGATCGGGGTTGCGACGACCTTCCCGGCGCTGTCGCTTCCGTCGAGCTGTCCGTCCTTGATGTTGTCGAGCGAGTGGGCGGCGAAGGTGGTTGCGTCGGCATCACACTGGGTTCGCGAGCACACCTGCGTGAACGCGAACTGGCCGCTTCCGGCGGGGATCACGCCTTTTGCGATCCCCGTCGGGCGGGCGTCGCCGTAACGCTGGGACACGAGCGAGACCGAGACGTACACGTTCGAGTTCGGCGTGCTCCCGCTGAAGAGAGCCTTCGCGGTGTCGTCGTAGTAGTAGACCGGGAGATCGAAGACGAGACCGAGCGCACGCTGCAGCGTCCGGTGCTGGGCGATGTAGGTGAGCGCGGCGTGGAAGTCGATCGTCCCGTAACTCGCGGCGGGGGGCTGGCTGGACTTGGCCTCCTGATAGGCGCTGAACGCCGCGTACGCCTCGGCCGTTGATGCGGTGGTGAGGTCGTTGGCGTGCGGGACAGTCCCTCCGAGCGAGCGCGCCGCGCGCTCACGGGCTTGGGCGGCGACTGCCTGCTGGCCCACTACGCCGATCAGACCGTCGGACACGTCGGCGTAAACCGAGGCGATCGTCGCGAAGTCCGGCACCTGAGTGGGCGAGTACTGCTGGTATTGGCCGGTCACGAAGTCGACGATCTGGCGCGCCGGGTAGGAGAGGATCGGGATCGCGCGGAACCTGTCGTCGATCAGCGATCGGCTTGCAGCCGTTCCCGGCGCCCGGCTGTGAGCCGTATCCGAGTCCGGGCCCGTGAAGGTCGTCGTCGGTGGGAACAGCGAGGCCCACAGGTCCGCATTCGTTGCGCTCGTGTCGAGCTCGACGCTTCCGTCAATCAGCGTGTTGCCGGCGTCGTCGGAGACCAACACATCCCAGTAGGCGGGGTAGTAGTTGGCTTCTCCATTCTGGGTCCAACTCGCCAGGGTCGCCGGCCAGTTCTCGAAGTCGGTGAGCGCAATGGTGCCGTCACCGCCGCTGAGCTCGGGCGAGATCACCACCGACACGTTGAAGACCCCCCTGGTCGTGTCGACCCCGTTGGGGATCGCGGTTAACTTGACCACTTCGACGGCTGTCATCGCACCCTCCTCAGCTCACTGGCCCGAACGCCTGGCAGTAGGTATCCCAGTCGTCCTTCTGCATCTGATCACCGAAGCTCTGAGGGGTGTTCGGGGTCACGGCGTTACCGCCGACGGCCAGCGATCGCTGTGCGTTAGACGTGGAGGCGCCATTCACGAACGTCTTGGTCGCCGTCAGCGTCACCGACTTGTGGAAGAACCCGAGCGCGACTGACACGACCAGCGTCGCAGTGCCGGTGAGCGAGCCCGGGGGGTCGAGATAGGTGAGGGTGAGATCGAACTCGAGTGAGAGGGTGATGATCTCGAGCACGGTGAGGTGACCGGTGAGCTTCACGAACCCGGACAGCACGCAGGTTGTCGGCGGTATCGGCGGCGGCGTCTTGGTGAGATCAACCTTGGTGGTGTCGACGTCGTACTTGAAGTAGAAGCCGGCGGTCAACGAGACCGCCCCGGAGGCGACCCCGATGTCGAGCGCCGCCATCGCGCCGAACTCGAAGGACCCCGCGATCTCCTTGACGCCAAAAGTGCCGAGCGAGAGGTTGAGGAACCCGCCGCCGCCGAAGATGCCGAGCGCGAGCTGGAACGGGTTGTCCGGGGTGGCAAAGCCGAAGTTGAACTCCGACCCACCGCCGTCGAAGGGGAGCTTGAATCCGGTGTCGATCGCGACGTGGGAGAGCGACAGGATGCCGACGTCGATCGAAGGGAGCTTGAGCGAGAGGTCCGAGGCGATGCTGTCGACGAGGTCGAGGATGTTCGGGCCGCCACCGCCGTCGAGGCTCATGAACGCGGCCAGTTGCGTGACGAACTGCAGCGCTCCGTCGAAGTTGACGGTGTCGACCTTCACACCGAGCTTCGGCTTGCCGCCGCTCGCTGAATCGAAGCTGAACTTGTCGAACACGATCGAGATGAACTGGTCGTCGCCGTTCTTGCTGACCAGGTTGACGACGAAGTTGTCGAGCTCTCCGTGGATCGCGTACTTGGAGTTGGCCGGATTGAGCGCGTCAGTCGTGATCGTCGCGGCCAGGTTGAACATCAGCGGGTACGTCGTCGTGTCATCGCGGAGCGAGATGATCTCCGGCACTCCCGGGCCGAGCGTCTGCTTGAGCGTCGGCGAGTAGCTGACGATCGTGGTCACGACCTCGCCCTGTCGTGTTGAGGTGACCTTCAGACCCTGAGGGCTCGGAGCGTTCGCGTTGGGGAGCTTGGGATCGAGCAGGTCCGCCTCGTCGAGGATGTCTGAGAGCTTCACCCCGCCGAGGATGCGCGCCGCGTTCGGGCCGTCGAGTGAGGCGAAGATCGTGCCCGGGTCGAACTTGCCCCCGTAGACGTTCGCGAGATCACCGACCGGTCCCAGGCTGCGCGAGAGCCCCTGGATCTGGAGGTTGGGGGTCATCACACCGCCCGCGCTCTTGGGATCGAAGGTCAGGTTGGGCAGCTGCGTGGCGTCGCCGAGCGCCTCCATGAACACATTGCCCTTGTTGGCGATTGACGCGGCGGAGTAGAACCCGTTCTCGACGAAGTCGGGGTAGTAGGCCAGCGTCGGAAGGCTGTTGCCACTCAGAGGAGCGCCGGCCGCCTGCGCGACGGCAGGCATGCTGACGGTCACCTGGGCCCCGGTCCGCACACCGCCGACATTCGAGGCCAGCGTGGGGAGGAAATACGGGATACCGAGGCTCTCGTGCTGGTTCAGGCTGAGGAGAGCGCTGGTACTCGACCCGAACGTCATCACGTGGGCGGAGAGGTCGGTATCGCCCTCCGTGAATGATTCGGCGAAGGTCAGCGTGCTGCCACCGAAGTCGGTGGTGCGCAGCGGGTCGGTCGCGGGCAGGTTGTTGTACTGCGCGCGCACGTGGCCCGAGACGTAGCCGTCCATCGCCTCCGCGTACGAGACGAAGACGGCTTGCGCGGTGAAGCTCGTCGTCCGCCCTGACCAGTCCGTCCCCACGAAGTGCCACGTCACGGCCTGCCCACCCACGTTCGGCACGAACGCCGGTGGGTTCGTGAAGTCCTCGGGATCGTTCGAATCGGTGGGGACGAACTTCGCGATCGGATCGAGCGTCGGGGTGGCCGCATCCTTTAGTTCGACGCTGCGGAAGGGGAAGTCGCGCCCGTTGTAGGAGACGGCGGGGTTGATCGCCGGGTCGTGGCTGACTACGGAGGAGGACGCCACGATATGTGTCGTCTGGCGCAGGTAGCCGACGGTCTGGGTTCCCCGCTCGTCGAACTCCCGCTGGGTCACCTGCACGAGCGACACCGCATGGCCGAACGGGAACAGGAACCCCTTGTTGACCACCTTCACGTACTGGTCACGGCCCTCCGTCGCCACGTGCGACCACTCTGCGATCGGCAGCGGGACGTTCCAGCTGCCCTCGGCATTCAGCGACCCACCCCGAGCACTCAGCAGCAGCTGGCGGGCGGAGATATCGGCTCGGCCCGAGAGCGAGAAGTCGGCGCTGGCTCGCACGATGTTCCAGCGATCGTCGGCCCGCAGGGAGCTGTTGAACGACGCGGCGGCCCCCGGGAAGGAGGTGAAGTCCAGCGTCGGCTGCCCCGTCGAGACCGTGTCGTAGTTCCAGACCGCCCGCACCGCGCCACCCGGCGTTCCAGCCGACCCCTCCCCCGTCGTCAGCTGCGTACGCCACATCTCGGTCGCGCCGTTTCGGACGACCGGCTCGGTCTCGTTGACCCACCGTCCGTCGGTGGTGGGCGACAGCGCGAGGTGCCACGGCAGCTCAATTGCGGTCTCGGTCACCGTCGGCTCGTATAGAGAGCCCGCCCCGCTGGCAACGGCGTTCGCTTCACGGCGGGACCTGTCCGCTGCTCGCTTGCGGTGGGGACGCCGGTGGCGTACGAAGAGGCGGTGCGACGCCACGGCCGCCGTGCGTATCTGTGCTTGGCTCGCCGCGGCGGGCGCCAGCGCCGGGGTGAGATACGCCCACGACAGCAGACCGTCGATCGTGAGCGCGACGCCCTCCTTGGGGACGATGAACGCGAGTCGCGAAGGTCCGGCGAGCTGCGCGTGGATGAAGCCGGGTTTTGGAATCGGCGCACCCTCGTCGAACGCCTGCTCGGCGAGGTGCTGGGGAACGAAGGTCACCACCAGACGCCCAGACTGGGACCGGTTCCTGAGAACGAGACGCTGGCCTGAGCGGACCAGGTTGTAGCCGTCGACCCGTAGGGATACGAAGTCCTCGCGTCGGCGAACGTCGATACTGAAGGTCGGCTTCGCCGTTGCGTTCGCCTTCAGCAGGGGACTGGCCAGCAACGCACTGGCGTTGCGATAGAGGACGCCGTCGTGACCGACCGCCTCGACCGCTGCTGCGCCAAGCACCACGGCCGCTCCGCCGATGAAGCCGCGGCGATCAAGCCACAGTCGGCTCTGGCGGTCGCCTTCCTGCTCTGGCCGCGATGGCGGGTCCCAGTTGCCCGGCTCGCCAGGCGTGTCGTCGGATTGATCCATTCCGTTCACCTCGCCCTTGTGCACGACGTCCTCGGCCGCGCGTCACCGCAGCCTCCCGAACCCGGACCCGATCCGCAACCCTGATCTTTGGCCCAAAACCCTGAGACAGACGAGACCAAAACCCTGAGACGGCAGGTTGATGCTTTGTTGGCTTCGCATAAGCTTTGTGTTGTCTTGACGGTGATCGGCCAACCGGAAACGGACCTTTTGGAGCGAGAGGGAGCCCTGGCCCGGCTCGCCGAGGCGACTGCCCGCGCGCGGGCGGGCGGCGGCACGACGGTGGTCGTCGAAGGTTCGGCGGGGATCGGCAAGAGCGCACTGCTCGCCGCCGCCGCTCGCGCGGCTTCCGCGGACGGTCTCCAGGTGCTGGGTGCCCGGGGGAGCGAACTGGAGCGCGAGTACGCGTTCGGCGTGATCCGTCAGCTGTTCGAACCGCTGATGCGAGCCGTATCCAAGCCTGATCGGGATCGACTCCTCCGTGGAGCAGCGGGACCCGCCGCGGCGACGCTTGGGCTCGCGGAGGCAGCCGGATCCGGGACGCCCGGTTTCGCCGGGGCTCACGCCATCTATTGGCTCACGGTGAACATCACCGAGAGCGCACCGGCGCTGCTGGCGGTCGACGACGCCCACTGGAGCGACGTGTCTTCGCTGCGCGCGCTCGACTATCTAGTCCGTCGCACCGCCGATCTTCCGCTCGTGCTGTTGATCGCAATGCGCCCGCAGGAACCCGGGGCGCCGAATGACCTCCTCGATGGGCTGCGGACCTCACCCGGCGCGGTCCCGCTCCCCGTGACCTCGCTTGATGGCGTGGGCGTCGCCGAGCTCGTGCGCCGGCGGATCCCGCAGGCCGGTCCCGAGCTCTGCGACGCGTTTGCGGACGCGACCGGGGGCAACCCGTTGCTCGTGCATGAGCTCGTACGGACGCTGAGCGCGCAGGGCGACGTGCCGGAGCCAGACGAGGTGGAGCGGACGGCGCTGCCGTCTCTGGGTGATCGCTTGCGCCGACGGATCGAACGGGTCGATCCGGACGCCGCAGAGCTGGCACGGGCTATGGCAGTGGTCGGTGACGGCGGTCGCCTTCACACTGCGGCGGCGTTGGCGGGGCTCGATGCCGATCGGGCCGGCCGGCTGGCCCACGCGCTGCGGCGGATTGAGGTGCTTGCCGCCGAGGATCCATTCGTATTCGTGCATCCCCTGAGCCGTCGATCGCTGTACGACGGGATTCCGGCATCCAAGCGGTACCGGGACCACGCAGCAGCGGCAGACGTGCTCGAGCGCCAGGGCGCGGCGCCCGAACGGGTCGCATCGCATCTGCAGGTGCTGCCGCCGGCTGGCTCACCCCGTGTGGCGGCCACATTGCTCGCCGCCGCCAACCAGGCACTCGAGCGCGCTGCGCCCGATGAAACGGTCGCCTGGCTCGAGCGAGCCCTGGCCGAGCACGCCAGCGAGCCTCCAGAGGCGGAACTCCTGGCGCACTTGGCAACGGCCCAGACCCTCCTGCGGGATCCGGCGGCAGCGGGAACGCTGCAGCGCGCGTACGAGTCGGTCCGCGATCCTCGTCGCCGGGGCGAGATCGCCGCGTCGCTCAGTTACATCCTCGCCGGCGCCGGCGAGTGGGAGGCATCGATCCAGGTGATCGAGCGGGCCGACCGCGAGCTGTCCGACGAGCACCGGGCGATCCACGCGGAGCTCACAGCGATCCGCGCAACGGTCGAGCTCTACGACCCGCGTCGGGCCGCTAGCTTCGATCGTCGTCGCGGGCTGTATGAGTCGATCGCCGCCGGCGAGGAGTGGGGCTCGCGCGCGATGGCCGCGGTCCTGGCGGTCGATGCCTCGTTTCGGGGCCGTTTGGCCGACGCACGGCGTCTGTGCGCTCGCGCTCAACTGGACGACCTGCTGCTGAGCACGCGGGCTGGTAGCTGGGCGAGCCCACAGCTGCTCACCGCACTGCTGGGCACCGACGACCTTGAGGCCGCGGCAGGCGCGATCGGGACCGTCAGAGCCGCCGCGAGCGCCTCCGGCTCGACGCTGGGTACGGTGTTCGCGCTCGGGTACGGAGCGTGGGCCAATGCCCGGCGGGGTGATCTCGCCGCCGCAGAGGCCGACCTTCAGAGCGCGATCAGGCTGACCGAGATGGCCTCGATGCCGATGCTGCTTGTCACCCTCGCGCACATCATCGTGGACGTGCTGCTCGAGCGTGACCCGGATCCGCAATTCGCGGCTCAGATCGAGGCCACGGAGCTGCCGCCCCAGTTGGCCCAGACCTATACCGGTGCGATGCTGCTCGAGACGCGCGGCCGTCTCAGGGTTGCCGCGAAGCGGCGGGGCGGGATCGAGGACCTGCGCGCGGCCGGGGCGATTCTCAGCGAGTTGCGGGTCGGACCCACAGGCACGATCTGGCGCTCGGAGCTCGCGCTTGCGCTGCCCGGCGCAAACCGCGCTGAGGCAACCGCGCTGGTTGATGAGGAGCTGCGGCTGGCGAGGATCTCCGGGCTGGCCCGGCCCGTCGGAGTGGCGTTGCGGGCGGCGGGGGTGCTGGCTTCGGACCCTGCGCGGGTGCTGTCACTGCTGGAGGATTCGGTGGCCGTATTGGAGCAGTCCCCCGCGCGCCTCGAGCTCACCCGCTCGTTGGTGACGTTCGGCAGCGCGCTGCGACGCGGCGGCCAGCGGAGGCGCGCCCGCGGACTCCTCGAGCGGGGATTGGAGCTGGCCACAGCCTGCGGCGCAGAGAAGCTTCAGCGCCGCGCGCAGAGCGAGCTCGTCGCCGCCGGAGGGAGCCGCCGTGCGGACCTTCTCGACGGTGCGACCCTCACCGCAAGCGAGCTGCGCGTGGCTCAGCTCGCCGCCGCCGGTGCATCGAACGCGGAGATCGCCCAGGGGTTGTTCGTCAGCCTGAAGACGGTCGAGACTCATCTCGCGCACACGTATTCAAAGCTCGGCCTGGCCGGAGCCGGCTCGCGCCGGCGTCTCGCCGGACTGCTCGAGGGATCGGGCTTGGCCGGGGCGTCGATCCGTGGCAGCTGACTGGCTGGCGGAACTGTCAGCGGGACCGGCCTTCGCGCGGAACGGCTGCTCGCCGTCTGGCTGAACGTCGATCACGTAGACGGCGACGACCTGGCCGTCAAAACCTCCGTCTGCGGATCTCGAACGCGGGTGAGACCGCGAGCGCAGACGTTCTCAGGTGGTCCTCGGCGATGCTGAGCACGGTTTGCGCGCCCGGATGATCGCCGCCGACGCGTGCGCATGGACCTGATGGGTCGGCTGAATCTCGATCTCCTCGAGACCCGCGGCGACCAGGGTCTGGCGAAACTCGTCCTCGGTGAGCGCGCCGGCGATGCAGCCGGTCCAGGCCGCCATGTCGGCCTTCGTCCGCTCGTCCATTCCGGGATCAGCGATCACGTCTGAGATTGCGAACTGTCCGCCGGGCTTCAGTACGCGCGCCGCCTCGCTGATCGTCTTGGGCTTGTCGCCTGAGAGGTTGATCACGCAGTTGGAGATGACCACATCGACGCTCCCGTCGGGAAGTGGCATCTCCTCGAGGTAGCCCTTGATGAACTCAACATTGTCGATGCCCGCCCGCTCGGCGTTGGAGCGGGCGAGGTCGAGCATCTCATCGGTCATGTCGAGCCCGATCGCCTTGCCGGTCGGGGCGACGCGGCGGGCGCTGATCAGAACGTCGGCACCGGCGCCGGAGCCGAGGTCGAGCACGGTCTGTCCGGGCTGCAGGTCAGCGACCGCGGTCGGAACACCACAGCCGAGTGACGCGGCGATCGCACCCTCAGCGCCATCGGTGTCCTCGTCGGAGGAGTACAGGGCCGATCCGAATACTTCGGTGCCGTGCTCGTCGGTCGTCCCGACGGCGCAGGCGCATGCGCTCTCTTGTGTCCCGGCCGCAACCCTCGCAGCGGCCGCATACCGTTCGCGCACGACCTCGCGCACGTCCGTCTGCTCGCTCGCCACCCCGGCGGAGCAGCCACAGTTGCCGGATTCGGGCGTGCAGCATCCGGATTTCTCAGATGGGTCACAGCAGGCGGCCTGAGCCTCCGTACTGCAACAGGACGACTTCTCGGCGGGGGCCGGGGTCAACTCAGCCATGTCGACAGCTCCTTCAGTGCGTCGGGGATCACGTAGTAATAGGCCCACAGCCCCTCGCGCTCAGAGCCAACGATTCCGGCCTGGCGCAACACCTTCAGATGATGTGAGACCGTCGGTTGCGAGAGGTCGAACAACGGCACGAGTTCACAGACGCACACCTTCCCGGCGTGCTTGCGCAACACATCGATAAGTTGCACCCGGACCGGATCACCGAGCGCCTTCGCGATCACGGCCATGCGCTGGGCCTGCTCACGTTCGACGTCGGGATAGACGACGGGCTCACAGCACGGTTCGCCGGCCGCCCGCTTCGTCTTGGGCGTGAGTTGCAGATCGATCGCCATCGATGTACATATATCGATTGAAGTGATATGTGTCAATGGATAGACTCGCGGCGGCTGCTTTGGCAACCGTCGAGCAGCCTCAACTGCCTAAGTGCGAGGAGCCACGTTGCACATCCTGTTCGTCTGTCTGCACAACGCCGGCCGCTCGCAGATGAGCCAAGCATTGTTCGAGCGCGCCGCCGGCGGGCGACACGACGCGCGCTCCGCCGGGACCACGCCAGCCGAACATGTGCACCCGGTGGTGGTTACCGTGATGGACGAGCTCGGGATCGATCTCAGCGGCCACACGCCGCGGCTGCTCACACGCGAGCTGGCGGAGTGGGCCGACATCGTCGTCACCATGGGGTGCGGCGATCAATGCCCGTTCGTCCCCGGCGTGCGCTATGTCGACTGGGAATTGCCTGACCCGGCAGGGCGCCCAATCGACGAGGTTCGGGCCGTCCGAGACGACATCGACCGCCGCGTTCAATCGCTGGTCACTGAACTCGACTCCGCGACCGTCGAGCACTGACCAGATGTCCCGAGAACTCGCCAGGCGGCTACTCGCCGAACTGCTCGGCTCCGCGTTCCTCGCCGCCGTGGTCATCGGCTCGGGCATCGCCGCCGTCCAGCTCTCGCCCGGTGACATCGGCCTTGAGCTGTTCGAGAACGCGGCGGCGACCGCGGCCGGACTGTTCGCGATCATCCTGATGTTCGGCCCCGTCTCGGGTGGTCACTTCAACCCCGTCGTGTCGCTCGTGGACGCGAGCTTCGGTGGACTCTCCAGGCGCGACGCGCTCGCCTATGTCCCAGCCCAGATCACCGGCTGCATCCTCGGGGCGGTCGCCGCGAACGGTATGTTCGGGCTCGGCCTGATCACGGTCTCCACAAAGCACCGCGCGACCGGACCGCACTTCTTCTCCGAGATCGTGGCAACACTCGGTCTGCTGCTCGTGATCTTCTCGCTCGCACGGACCAAGCGCGGCTACGCCGCGCCGGCGGCCGTCGGCGCCTACATCGGAGCGGCCTACTTCTTCACCAGCTCGACCAGCTTCGCCAACCCCGCGATCAGCATCGGTCGAATGTTCTCCAACACGTTCGCCGGAATCGCGCCCTCCTCAGTCCCCGCCTACGTCGCCGCACAGCTGATCGGCGGTGCGCTCGCGATCGCCGCGATCCGAACGCTCTACCCCGACGTCAGCGCTGAGGAAGCTGCCGACGTCGTACTCCCCCACGCTGACGCAGAACCCGCTCCAGTCCAGCCCAACTAACCGCCGGCGCGCTAGAAGTCCCAGCCATCACCGCGGTCCGTTACCTCCCGAGGAGAACATCCGGGTCGACGTATCCGCTGGTCTGGTCGCTGATGCTGTTGTTGCCGGCCCTGCGCACGTCGACGGTGTTGACCTGCAACCAGATGTGGCCGTTCACCTCAGACCCTGACCGCATTGACCAGAACCGGACGAAAGCTCTGTCCCGAATGGTTCACGCAGCGGCAGAGACGGGCTTTTGGCTCTCGGTAGGCTGGAAGGACACGAGCGATGGGAGCGAGAGATGCCTGCGGATGAGGGCGCCGAACTGCGGGACGCGTACAAGGTGTTCCTGGACGGGCGCACGGCCGGCCACGGTCAGCGCTCGGTGACGGGTCTCGAGCGTGCTCTGCTGAGCGCGTCGGCCGCTGGTGTCGAGGCGGAGACCGAAACCGTTGCAGCAGCCGTCAGGCTGCTTCAGGGCGCTGATGACAGCGGCACCGCTCGCCTCGAGGTACGCGACCAGGGGATGACGCACCGCCGATGGTTCGAGGTCGACGTCACGGGTGCCGTGACATGGGGTGAGCGCTGATCGAGCGCAGACGGTGCCCCGACGCCGTCAGCTCTTGCCGCCGCAGCGCAGATCGGCATCGCGGCTTCCGATCCGGTACTGAGCGAGCGTCGGCGCCATGCCCGTGAAGCCGCCGCTGGTGCAGTTCTGTTGCGCCTGTGCGAGCGTTGCGTCGGTTCCGGCAACCCAGCCGGGCAGTTGTTCGTTGAAGGCGGTTGGTGTTGTCTCTGCCGTCAGGCCGGTGATGTCCTTCCACTGGGCGCTCGTGGAATAGATCCCAACCGTTGCTGTCACCCCAGCGTTGTGGAGGCCTGCGATGAAGCCCTGCAGCGCGGCGATGTTGAGCTGGTAGGTGCCGGCCCAGCTCGCCATCAGCTCGACGTCCAGCCACCACGGTGCGGTTCTGGCCGCGCGTGCGTCCACGGCGGCAACGAGGTCGTAGGAGTGGGCGGCGCGCTGCTGGCCATAGATGTAGGAGCAGGCGTTGGTGAGCTGGCCGTTACAGGCACCGTACGCCGGCGCGGTCCCGCCAGAGGGCCAGTCCGAGACGTGATGGCCGCCGGGGTTACCCGTGTCCATATACAGCGACAGCCGCGGCTGTTGCGGACGCTTCTGTCCCGGCGAGTCGCGCGCCCAGCTCACCTCGCTGCCGATACACGCGTTCGCATCGTTCGCAAGCCCGCCGTTGACACCGACGATCCCGAACAGGGGATTCGGCGGGTACGAGCCTGAGCACTGGGGATAGGAGACGTCATAACCGGCTGTCGGTGACGAGCTTCGGCTCACAACGACGATCACCACGACGACAACCACGATGAACCCCAGCGCCAGCGCCGGCACCCAGCGCGCTCCGGACCGGGAACGGCTCGCAGGCGGCACGAGTCTCACGCTACCACGGGCACGCGTGCCAGATGTTGGTCGGCGTTCGGGGTGGTGCCTCGCTGCAGCTTGCGGGTCGGGGCCGTACCGTGGAGGTCTGATGACGACGTTTTCCGACCTCGGGCTCCGCGACGAGCTGCTGCAGTCATTGACCGACCTCGGGTACGAGGAACCCACGCCGATCCAGGCCGAGACAATCCCGCCACTGCTGCGGGGTGGCGACCTGCTCGGACAAGCGGCGACCGGCACTGGGAAGACCGCCGCGTTCGCGTTGCCGCTGCTGCAGCGGATCACGCTCGGGGGGCCCCGTCCGCATGCGCTCGTGCTCGTCCCCACGCGTGAGCTGGCGAGCCAGGTCTCCGAGGCCGTCCACAAATATGGACGCCACCTTGGCGCCCGCGTCCTGCCGATCTACGGTGGCGCCCCGATCGTGCGCCAGATCAAGTCGCTGGAGCGTGGGATCGACGTCGTCGTCGCCACGCCCGGCCGCGCCATCGACCATCTCACGCGCAAGACCCTCAATCTCAAGGACCTTGAGGTCGTCGTTCTCGACGAGGCGGATGAGATGCTCGATATGGGCTTTGCCGAGGACATCGAGACGATCCTCGACAGAGCGCCCGCTGCACGCCAAACGGTCCTGTTCAGCGCCACGATGCCGCCGCGGATCAAGCACATCGTCGCCGAGCACCTGACCGACCCGACGACGATCAGTGTCGGCCTCGGGCACGTCAACCCCGGCGAGGCGCCGAAGATCCGCCAGACCGCTTACGTTGTCAACCGAGCCCACAAGTCCGCCGCTTTGGGCCGCATCCTCGACGTCGAACAGCCCGGGCAGGCTCTCGTCTTCTGCCGGACCCGCGCGGACGTCGACCAGCTCACCGAGACGCTCAACGGCCGCGGCTACCGCGCCGAGGCACTGCACGGCGGCCTCAGCCAGGAGCAGCGGACGAAGGTGCTCGGCCGCTTGAGATCAGAGACGGCGGACCTGCTGATCGCCACTGACGTCGCCGCCCGTGGCCTTGACATCGATTCGCTCACGCATGTCGTGAACTTTGACGTGCCCTCCGCGCCCGAGGCCTACGTCCACCGGATCGGTCGGGTGGGTCGCGCCGGCCGCGAGGGGACCGCGATCACGCTGGCCCAGCCGCGCGAGCATCGGATGCTGAAGACGATTGAGCGACTGACCAAGCAGCCGATCGAGATCGAGACCGTGCCGACCGTCGCTGATCTCAAGGCTCGCCGTTTGGAGCTCACTCGCGCTGCGCTCCACGAGTCGCTGCTGGAGGACGACCTCGAGCCGTTCCGCGTCGTGTTCGAGACGCTCTCCGACGAGTTCGACCCGCTGAACGTGGCGCTGGCCGCGATCAAGCTCGCGCACGAGACGACGTCTGTCGGCAGCGACGAGGACGCCGAGCAGGACATCCCTCAGATGACCCTGCACCGCACCGAGAAGAGCAGCGGCGCGGCGCGCAAACGGCGCAGCGGCGCCGGTGAGACGGCGCGGATCTTCATCGGCCTGGGCCGCTCCGCGCAGGTCCGCCCTCAGGACCTCGTCGGCGCGATCACCGGCGAGACCAAACTGCAGGGTCGTGAAATCGGTGCGATTGAGATCGCCGACCGCTTCAGTCTCGTGGAGGTCCCGGTCGACCGCGTCGACGAGGTCATCAGGGGACTCAGAAAGACCAAGCTCAAGGGTCGCAAGGCGAGCGTGCGCCGCGAGAAGTTCGAGCGCCGCTGACAACCTCGCCGCCGTGACCGGCACTCATCGGTTGTGATTGACGACCTCGATGTTGTGACCATCGGGGTCCAGGACGAACGCGCCGTAGTACCCCGGGTGATAGGCGGTGCGTTCCCCGGGAGGGCCGTGATCCTCGTAGCCTGCGGCGAGCGCAGCGCGGTGAAACGCCTCGACGGTTGCGTCCTGGTCCGCCGAGAATGCGATGTGGACGTGCTCGGTCAGCGGCCGCCCGTCGTTGACCAGTGAGAACCTGAAGCCGGTCCCGACGAACTGGACGTGCTGTGGCTCGTCGACGCCGATCCGCAGGCCGGCGTGCGGCGCGATCGTGGAATAGAAGCGCTTGGACGCGACGGGGTCGCGAACACGGATCCAGAGATGGTCGATGCAGCCGCCGGGAACAGCGGTCTCACGCGCGGTGTGCACGGCCTCAACGCTGTTCCCATCCGGGTCCAGCAGAAACCCACCGTAATAGTCCGGGCGATACATCGTGCGCGGACCCGGCGCGCCGTCATCCCGATAACCGGCGGCAACGCCCGCCTGCCAGAAGGCATCCACGGCCGTGCGCGATGACGCCCGGAACCCGACGTGTAACCCACGAGCGACCGCATGCTCGACGTCGGCTCCGCCGATGTCCCAATCCTCCCACTCGACCAACTCGGCGTCGGCGTGGCTCGGCTCGGGCCCGAGCGCGCAGAGGACGGTGCGATAGAAGCGCTCGGACACGCCAAGGTCGGTGACCGCGATCGCGACGTGGTCGAACACCGGGTGGACGCTACCGATTGGCGGCCGTGATCACGCGGCGATCACGGCCGCCTCTCCGCGCCTGGCTGCCTCGGCCTGTTCACGTGAATCCTTGCTGGACACGACCACTGCCGATAGCAGCGCGGCGAGCACTGCGAAGCCGCAGCCGATCAGGAAGGCGCGGGAATAGCCAGCGACCAGCGCATGGTGCGTGCCAGCGGCTCGACCGAAGTCAGCGATGCGAGAGGTCGAGACGGACACGAGGATCGCGACGCCGAGTGCGCCACCGATCTGCTGCGAGGTGTTGATCAGGCCGGATGCGATGCCAGCCTGCGGGCCCGAGGTCCCGGTGACCGCCGCAATCGTGACCGGCACGAACGTGAACCCGAGACCGCACCCGGCGAGGATCGATGGGCCGAGCACGTCCGACAGGTAGGAGCCCGTCGGGCTGATCCGCGAGAACCAGAACAGGCCGATGGCGACAAGTCCCAGCCCGCCGATCAGCGTCGGCTTGAAGCCGATTCGCGTCACCAGCTGAGAGGCGACTCCGGCGGTGATGATGATCGCGACCGCGAGCGGCAGGTAGGCGAGCCCGGTCTTGATCGCGCTGTAGCCGAGCACGAACTGCAGGTAGTAGGAGATGAACAGGAACATCGAGAACAGCGACATGCCGGTCAGGACGCCGGCGATGTTGGCGCCGCGCAACGTGCGCAGGCGGAAGATCGAGAACGGCAACAGCGGGTGTTCGGTGCGCAACTCGATGACGACGAATGCGATCAGCAGCAGCGACTGCGACCGATCAGCCGCACGGTCGTGCCCGTCGTGCCCCACCCCTGCTGGCTGGCCTTCACCATCGCGAACACGAGCAGTCCCAGTCCGGCGGTAACGCTGATCGCGCCAGGAAGGTCGAAGCCCTTGACCTCGGTCGGATCCTTGCCCTCCGGCAGCACGCGCGGGGCGGCGAGAATCGCGCCCACCGCGACGGGGACGTTGACGAACAGCACCAGCCGCCAGTCGATCTCGGTGAGGATGCCGCCGAGCAGCACGCCGGCGGCGCCACCGGCACCCGCGACGGCGCCCCACACGCCGAGGGCGCGGTTGCGTTCTGAGCCCTCGGCGAAGATCGTGGTGACCAGGGAGAGCGCTGCCGGCGAGACAAGCGCGGCGCCGATACCTTGCAGCGCGCGGGCACCGTCGAGGAAATTGGAGGAACCGGAGAGCCCTCCGAGCAGCGAACCGCCGCCGAATACGAGCAGGCCGATCACGAACATGCGCCGCCGGCCGATCAGGTCGGCGAGGCGTCCGCCGAGCAGCAGGAAGCCTCCGAACGTCAGCGTATAGGCGTTGACGACCCAGCTGAGATCGGTCTGGTTGATGTGGAGGTCACGTCCGATCGTCGGAAGCGCGACGTTGGTGATCGATGCGTCGATCACGATCATGAACTGCGTCAGCGCGAGCAGGGCGAGTGCCCGGTTCTTGTGGCGCTGGGTGTCAAGCGAGGGCATGGAGTCGATCCTCAAAAGTGAACGTTGATTCCGGATTGGGTCGACGAAAATACGGAACCCGAGTTCCGTTTGTCAAGTACACCTGCGAGAATACGGTCATCTCTGGACCGCAATCACCCACAGATGCGAACAGTTCCGCCGGGCGGACCGAGCGGGCGGACAAGGCGCGGAACCGTGCTCGAATCCTGACCGCGGCCTCGGACGCGTTCGCGGAGCGGGGCGTCGACACGCAGATGGACGACGTCGCCGCGCGTGCGGGTCTCGGCGTCGGCACGTTGTACCGTCATTTCGCCACCAAGGAGGCGTTGATGGTGGCGCTGGTGGAGCGCAAGTTCGCGCAGATCCTCGAGGTGACGCGGCGCGGTGCCGAACGTCATGACGATGAGCCGTTTGAGGTTTTCGCCGATGTCCTGCGCCAGGGCGCGGAGGTCGCGGCGGCCGACGCTGCCGCTCAGGACGCGCTGGTGTGTGCCGGAGATGTCGTCTGGTCGGCGGTGGAACCAACGCTCGTCGAGCTCCGGGCCGCGACGCAGGTCCTGATTGACCGGGCCCAGCAGGCCGGCACGATGCGCAGCGACATCAGCGCCGCGGACGTCCCGATGATCATGTGCGGTGTGTCGGCCACGATGTCGGTCGGGGATTGGGATTGGCACCGCTACCTCGAACTGATCCTCGACGGCCTGCGGTCTGGCGCCCGGACGTCGGCGACAGCCGAGCGCCGCGACGGGAGATTGCTGGACTAAGCTCGTCCCGTGCCCGTCCGTCCGGCTATTCGCGTCGCGCTCGGGGTGATCGGACTCGACGGCAAGGTGGATCGTGATCGGCCGGTCGCGGCGCGCCGCGCCGCGGCTGCCGGCGCACGAGTCGGGATGCGAACGTTGTTTCGCAGGACGAGCGCTGCGATCACGACCACCGACCACATCGTGCCCGTCGACGATGGCGAGATCACCGTACGCGTTTATCGACCAGCGGCCGGCGGCTCGCTGCCAGCACACGTCTACATCCACGGCGGTGCCTTCTGGCTCGGCAGCGTCGCCGAATACGAGCCCTTGTGTCGCTGGTACGCAGACAAGGCTCGCTGCGTCGTCGTGTCGGTTGAGTACCGGCTCGCGCCGGAGCACAAGTTCCCGACACAGCCCGAGGACTGCTATGCCGCACTGGCGTGGACCGCGGGGCACGCCGAGATGCTCGGGATCGACCCCCGGCGGCTTTCGATCGGTGGCACCTCGGCCGGAGGTTCGCTCGCGGCCGCGGTCACGCTGATGGCCCGCGACAGAGGCGGTCCGCAGCTGATCTTCCAGTTGCTTGAGATCCCGGCGACCGACTGCACAATGTCCCAGCCATCGATCGATCTGTTCGCCAACGGCTACCTGCTCACTCGCGCCGCCATGCAGGAGGCGGTGAGGTTCTACCTCGCTGACCCGACGCAGGCCACCGAGCCGTATGCCTCGCCGATGCTGGCGCCGGACCTGTCGCGGCTACCGCCGGCCCTGATCCTCACCGCGGAGTACGACCCGTTGCGCGACGAGGGCGAGCTCTACGGTGAACGTCTGCGCGCTGCGGGCGTTCCGGCAGTCGTCCGCCGCTATCCCGGCCACATCCACGGGTCGTTCTTCGCGACCCGGCTGCTGCCCTCATCGCGTCGCTGCATCGACGACGCGTCAGTCGCGCTGCAGATGGCACACGCCACCGCTTAGGCACTGCCACGTCGGTTTGGGGGTGGCCCCGTTGGGCCACCACCTGATAACGCGGCGCCTCTCAGGCCGGCCGGTCGCTGGACGGGTCGATCAGGTACTTCGCCCCGGTGCTGCGGCGTGCGAACACAGCGAGCACCTCGGGGTTGAGGACGTCGCCGAGTCCGATCGTCTGCGCGTAGCTCGAGGCGAACGTCGTCGTGGCCTCGGCCAGCACACGAGCGCGCATCCGGCCGACGGCCTCGCCGCCGAGACGGCCCATCGCGACCGTCAGCAGGTATCCGCTGACCCCCCACGTCAAGCCAAACCGGCGGTCGATGACCGTCGGTGAGAAATCGAGCGAGCCGTAGATATAGACCTGCTTGTTGACGCTCGTGCCGTAGGGGGTGTAATGGGTCAGCGGCGGCTGCGCGTGCTCCATCGCGGTGAGGATCTCGCTGGCCAGCGAACCGCCGCCGATCGCGTCAAAGGCCAGCGTTGCCCCGGTGGCCCGGATCGCGTCGGTGAGCTGATCACGGAAGCCCGGCGCCGAGGAGTCGACGACATGCGTCGCACCGAGGCCGCGCAGCAGCTCGGCCTGGTCGGGGTGGCGCACGATATTGACCAGTTCGACGCCGTCGGCAACGCAGATCTTGACGAGCATCTGCCCGAGGTTGGAGGCGGCGGCGGTGTGGACCAGCGCGCTGTGTCCCTCGGCGCGCATCGTCTCGACCATCGACAGCGCGGTCAGCGGGTTGACGAACAGGGCTGCGGCGTCGGCAGTGCGCAGATCGTCGGGCAGCGCGATCACCGCTGCCGCCTCACTGACGCGATAGTCGGCCCACATCGACCCCCCAAACAGCGCGACCCGGCGCCCCACCAGCTCGGATGCGTCCGGGCCGGCCGCGATCACGGTGCCGGCACCCTCGTTGCCGATCGGCAGCGCCTTATCCAGCCGGTCGCGGTAGACCGGGAGCGTTGACGCCGGGAGGGCACCCACGAGGGCGTCGCCGTCGGGCTGCAGCGCCGCGGGCGCGAGCGCGCCGAGAAGCATCGCGATGTCCGAAGGATTGATCGGCGTCGCCTCGACCGCCACGATCACCTGACTGCCGGTCGGCGCCGCGACCTCATGCTCAGCCAATTCCAGCCGCAGATCGCCATCGGATGAGAGCGTGGAGAGCAGACGGCGACCGCGGATCTGAACAGCATCGGGACACATATCAAGGACCTTTCGAGTGGGAGGCCGCAGCCTAACGCGCGACCCGACACCGCTCCGCGCGGGGCGGTTCGAGGAGGATGTGCTCGACGATGTCCAGCGCCGAGACCAAATGACCAAACATCAGCGCCTCACCCTCATCGCCGCGATCCTCGGTTCTGGGGTCGCCGGCATCGACGCGACCGTCGTCAATGTCGCACTGCCATCGATCGAACGAAACCTGGGCGGCGGACTGAGCGCGCAGGAGTGGATCTCCAACGGCTACCTGCTGACGCTGGGCTCGCTGATCCTGATCGGCGGGTCCCTTGGTGACATCTTCGGCGAGCGGCGCATCTTCACGCTCGGCGTCGGCGGCTTCGGCGTGTGCTCGCTGATCTGCGCCGGCGCCCGGTCATCGGACGTCCTGCTCGCGGCGCGCCTCCTGCAGGGCATCAGCGGCGCTCTCCTGATCCCGAGTTCCCTGGCGGTGATCATCGCCGCCTTCGATCAGAAGCAGCGCGGCGCGGCGATCGGTGCCTGGACGGCGTGGGGCTCGGTCTCACAGGTGGTCGGGCCGCTGCTCGGCGGCCTGATCGTCAACAGCGTGTCCTGGCGGTGGATCTTCGTGATCAACGTTCCGCTCGTGTTGGTCACCCTCGCCCTGATCCGTGCCGCCGTTCCGGGGCGCGAAAGACACACGGTCGGCGCGCCGGTTCCGCCCAGGCGCTCGGTCGACGTCATGGGCGCGATGCTCTGTGTCCTCGGCCTGGGCGGGATCGTGTTCGCGCTGATCGAGGAGCCGCGCGAGGGCTGGGGCAACGCTGCGATCGTCGTGGCGCTCGCACTCGGAGCGGTCTTCCTTCTCTGCTTCCTGCTCTACGAATCCCGGGCGCGGGAGCCGATGGTCGACCTCTCCCTGTTCAGGAACCGCAACTTCAGTGTCGGCAATCTCGAGAC
Source organism: uncultured Conexibacteraceae bacterium (assembly GCA_963778315.1). Taxonomy (GTDB): domain Bacteria; phylum Actinomycetota; class Thermoleophilia; order Solirubrobacterales; family Solirubrobacteraceae; genus Palsa-465. The sequence continues at coordinate 26,832 of CAVZTZ010000013.1, forward strand.
CGTGACGATGTACGCCGGCCTCGGCGCGCTGATCTTCTTCCTCCAGATCTTTCTCCAGCAGGTCGCCGGATACAGCCCCGTTGACAGCGGCCTCACGACGGTGCCGATCACCGTCCTGATGTTCCTGCTGTCCCGGCGCGCAGGCGCGCTTGCCGACCGCTTCGGTCCGCGGCTGTTCATGGGGTTCGGCCCGCTCGTCGCGGCAGCGGGCATCGCCCTGCTCCTGCGCACGACGCTGCATCCCTCGTACGTGACCGTGATGCTGCCTGCGCTCGTGATCTTCGCGGTCGGCCTCTCGATGACCGTGGCTCCCCTGACCAGCACGGTCCTCGCCGCCGCCGAAGAGCGCAACGCCGGCATCGCCTCCGCGATCAACAACGCGGTGGCACGGATCGCGAGTTTGGTCAGTGTCAGCGCGCTCGGCCTGATCGCAGCGCGATCACTCAAAGCCGATTCGTTCACCCGTAACCAGGCGAGCGTGACCGCCTTTCACCACGCGATCCTCGCCTGCGCCGTGCTCGTGGCTGTCGGTGGCGTGGCCGGCCTGATCGGGATCAGCAACCGCACCGAGCCGCCGCGCGAGTCACCGGCCGGTTAGGCGCTGACGATCAACCCGTGCGACTCAGGGACCAAGCGGAGCGGCGAACGCCGTCCGCGCTCGTGCCGCGATCGACCGTGAGAGAACGTCGATGCGCTCGATCTGCTCGACAACGCCGTAGAGCTCACGCCGGCCGGCGCAGAGCGCCCAGGCTTCGAGCACCACGGGACGGCCACGGATCGCACTCTCGAGGCGTGCAAGTTCCTCCGCGGAGGGCTCGACCGAGCGGCGATAGCGCGATACGACGATGTCAACGAGCTTCAGATTTCGAGCGCCGGCGGCCCACAGGAGGAAGCCCAGGGACCACAGGCGGGGACCCCGTCCGGCACCGGCCCAGTCGATCATCACGAGCTTCTGATCCGCGGTCGCGACGGCGTTTGCCAGCACGAAATCCGGGTGCACAAAGGCGTGTGGGAGGTCGTGACAGTCGTCGATCCGGGCGACCTCATCACGGAGCCGGTCGAAGGTACCGAGCTGGCGGACGCCAACCTCCCCGGCATGGTCGTCCAGCAGCTCTTCGAGCGCCGCCAGCTCCTCACGTGGCCCACCCGCAAAGCTCAGGTGGTGCCACGCTCCACCCGGGCGCAGACCCTCTGCCGGGTTGGCGTGAAGGCGGCCGAGCAGAACTCCGAGGATCCCGGCGACCCGTGAGGGCTTCACAGGTCCATGGTCCTCCAGAAAGCCGGTGACGAGCACGCCCTGCCCCTCAAGCTGCGACACCGGCGCCGGATCGGCACAACGCTCCGCCGGGAATCCGGCACGCTCAAGCCGGGCCAGGATCGCCGCGTCCTCTTGCACTCCCGACAGCGGGCGGGATTCGGGGAAGACGCGCGCCACCCAGCGCGAGCGGTCGCTGCGGTCGATCCGGTAGACCCCGAGGTCAAGCGGCGCCACGTGCGCGACGGCGACGCCGTAGCGCTCCTCGAGATGCCGGGCGAGGCCGTCGACGCGCAGTGGTTCTAGCAACGCCCGGCAAGATACGTCAGCGGTTAAGGTCGAAGGCGCGGAACCCCACCGTCATGCCCGAGACGCAACCCCTCCCCTACGTCGACCCGTACGCCCGACGCGGCTTCTCGTACCGCCTCGCGTGCGCGATCGCGATCTCCCGGTTCGGGATGTGGATGTCCCAACACGTCGCCTGGAAGCTCGATCCGGCACTCCTGCGACTCTCGGGTGGTCGCCTCAGCATGACCGGCCAGATCGCCTCAGCGCTGCTCGAGACGCGGGGCGCCCGCTCCGGCCGGCCACGACGCAACGCGACGCTCTACTTCAACGACGGCGAGCGCGTGATCATCGTCGCGTCCTACATGGGCCGTCCGGAACATCCCGCCTGGTACCACAACCTCAAGCGGAACCCCGACGTCCGTTTCGGCGGACATCCGTTCCGCGCGGAGGAGGTCGAGGACCCGGCAGAGCGTCAACGGCTGTGGAGCCTCGCCGATCAGGTCTTTCCACCGTTCGCCCGCTACCGAGACTGGGCACACCAGCGCGGCCGCGAGATTCCGCTGATCGCCCTTACTCCGGAAAGCTGACCCGAACCAGCGGGCTGTTGGCGACCCACTCGTCGATGACACCGACGGGAAAAGGGCCGTTCGGATCGCGTCGCGCGTTGAACTGCTCCACGAACGCACCGAGGATCCGCCGGCGCTCAGACGGATCGGTGATCACCGTGGCGACCGCCTGCAGATCGGCAACGACCCCGTGCTTGAGATGGAACACAAACGCCGGCTGAGCCTCCATGTTCAGCAACCACGCTCGCGGCCGCGGTGCCGGGATCCCGCTCAGGTAGATGTCGTCCTCAAACCGGTAGAACACGGTCTCCAGCCGCCGCGGCTCCCCTGAACGACGACCCGTCGTGGTGATGTCGACGGTCCGCTGCGCCATCGTCGAGGACCCGTCGATATCAAGCGCCTGCCGGACCGCGTCATTCATCGGCATGAGAAAAGCCTACAGATCGCACTTGTGTGAACATGTTGTGACGTGCGCTGATAAGTTCTGCAGCATGGTCCCCAGCTCGCGTCACGCCGCGATCGCCGCCGCCCTCCGCGAGCAGATCGAATCGGGTGCGCTCCCGGCCGGCGCTCCCCTCCCCTCCGAGGCCCAGCTCACAGCCGAATTCGGGGTCTCACGCGGGACCGTGCGCCAGGCGCTCGCAAAACTCCGGGCCGACGGGATGATCGTCGGCGGTCGTGGCCGCTCGCCCGTCGTCGCGCGCCCGATGCTGTCGCAGAGCTTCGATCAACTGCTCTCGTTCACCGTCTGGGCTCAGACGCTCGGCCGCACCCCGACGGCACAGACGCTTGAGCTCGCCCGGCGCCCCGTCGCAGCCGGCGCCGCCGCCGCGCTCGAACTCGCGCCCGGTGCCCCGGTCTTCCAGCTCAAACGCCTGCGTCTGCTCGACGGCGAGCCGGTGATGATCGAGACGACGACGTTCATCGAGCCGGTCGGGCGGCTGCTGGTCGACTGCGACCTCGACGGCGGTTCGATCTACGCGCAGCTCGCCGACCGCGGCGTCACCTTCTCCGAAGCCCAGCAGAAGATCGCGGCGATCGCGGCCAACGGCGAACAGGCGACGCTCCTGAAGCTCCCCCGGCGCGCGCCGCTGCTCGAGGTGCGCCGGCGAGCGCTCGACCCGGACGGGCGGCCGCTCGAATGGTCCTACGACACTTACCGCGGCGACGTGTTCACGATCACGATCCAGAACCAGATCGCGGTCCCGCGCGCTGGGGTCGCGTTGGCGCTCGCGGACGCCGATTAGAGCAGACCGTCGAGTACCTGGGGTGCAAGCCCGAAACCGAGCGTCATCCCGAGCCCCGACACCACCTGGACGACTCGCACCCCCTGCATCGGCGAGGCAACCACGAAGTTCCCCGGCGCCGTGGCGTAGATCCCGTGCCACCGCTCGCGCACCGAAAGCTCGGAAACTCCCAGCAAACTTCTGGCTTCCGCGAGCAGCAGCTCGTTGAGCGACTCATCGCCGAACGGGGACACGGTCGTACCGTAGTCATGCGTGTCGCCGATCACGAGATCACCGTCGGGCAGCTGCGTGACAAGCAGGTGGATGCCGGCTGCGAGCAGTTCTGGGCGCTCCCGCTGCAGTCGCTCGCGCAGGACTGCGGCCGCCGGCTGACCGGCGAACGCCGGATACCGGATCAGGCTCAGGCCAGTTGCAAGCGCCGGCCGATATTGGCGGCCCAACGGGGCCGCCACTCTGAGCATCTGCAGGCGGCAGCGACTCAGCGCCTCAGAGCCCACGAGCAGCTCCGGCGGCAGGGACCGATACGCGGGTCCCGGGCAGACGATGATCGACGGCGCACGCACGGACACGGTCGTGCCGTGCACCACCCCGGGCTCGACCGCGCACACCGACTCCCCGAACCGCACGTCAGCAGAAGACGACAGGAGCGTCACCAGACCGACCACCGCCTCGCGCGGGTTGACGCGAAGATCGAGCGTGCCGTGCAGCGCACCCACGAGCTCGTCGGTTGGGATCGGGGCAAGCTCGCCCGCCTGCGCCGGGGTCAGGATGCGCTGCCCCCGCAACGCGTCGGCGGCCGTCGCCTCGAGGACCGCCAGCTCATCCTCGCGGCGGGCGACCACCAGCGTTCCTGCGTCGACCATATGCAGCCCGGCAGCAGCGCCAAGCTCGAGCCAGCGTTCGCGCGAGGCGAGCGCGCACGCCAGCGGCTCGCCGTCGCCGAGGGCGCTGAAGAAGGCATGACCGAAGTTGCGGACGCTGGCCCCCACCGCGCGGTCGTCGCGCTCGAGAACCACGACCCGCAGCCCCCGCCTCACGCCCTCGAAGGCATGCGCCAGGCCGAGAATGCCAGCCCCAACGACGCACAGATCCGCTTCCAAGTTCTGCCTGTTCATCTTGTTCATACAAGTCTATCTGAAACTTGTATAGTCATGTCCATGAACGGCACCTTTGAGGTCAACGACCGCACCTATCGACTGCCGACCCGACGGGTGCTCGCGATCTGCGCCGACGGCTGGGACCCCGAGTACGTCGATGACGCGGTCACCCGCAACCTGATGCCGCGCCTCGCCGAGGCGCTGGACTCGGGCGGGTCCTACGCGCTCGGGCGCGCCCAGGTGCCGACCTTCACGAACCCAAACAACGTCACGATCGTGACCGGCGTCAGCGCCGCGCGCAACGGCATCGCGGGTAACCACTACCGCACCGCCGACGGCAGCGAAGTTCAGGTCACCGACCCCCACTTCCTCCGTGCGACGACGATCCATGAGGCGGCGCGCAACGCTGGCGTCGGGGTCCTCTGCGTCACCGCCAAGGACAAGCTGCGCCGGCTGCTGGCGACCGGCGGCGTCCCCGCCTTCAGCGCCGAGCTCGCCCACCAGCAGCAGCTCGATGACGGAACGCCGGTGACCGAAGTCGTGGGCGCTCCGAACCCCGACATCTACGACTGGCGGCTCTCGCCGTACACGATCGATCTGGCCGTCGCGCTCGCGCCGAGGCTCGACGCGACCCTTGTCTACGCCTCCCTGACCGACTTCGTCCAGCACTCCGCCGCCCCCGGCGAACCGATGGCCGACGACTTCTACCGCGCCGTCGATGTCTCGATCGGGAACGCGCTTGACGCCGGCTTCGCCGTCGGACTCGCCGCTGATCACGGAATGCGCGCCAAGGCCCGCCCTGACGGCGCTCCGAACGTGCGCTTCCTCGACGAGGCGCTCGCGGCCGCCGGGATCAGGACCGGCCATACCCTGTGCCCGATCACCGACCCCTACGTCGTCCATCATGCCGCGCTCGGCTCACTCGCCTGGGTGCACCTCGATGACCTTGACGAGCTCGACCGCGCCCGCGCTGCGCTTGCCGCCCTCCCCGGGATCGAGGGCGTGCTCGACCGCTACGCCGCCGCCGACGCATTCGAGCTTCCAGCCGACCGGATCGGCGACCTGATCGTGCTCGCCGACGCCGAGACCGTCCTCGGCAAATCCGCCGCCGCGCACGACCTCAGCTCGTTGCACGGGACGCTGCGCTCCCACGGAGGCCTGCATGAGCGCTCGGTGCCGATCATCGTCACCCACCCGCTGCAAGCGGGCGCGCTGACCGGTCGTGACCTGCGCAACCGTGACCTCCACGACCTGCTGCTGAACTCGCTCGCATGAGCGCCACACTTCCGGTCCACTCCCCGTTCACCGGCGAGCGCGTCGGCGAGGCCCCGCTATCAAGTCCGGAGCAGGTCCGGGCTCTGCTCGACGCCGGTGCCGCCTACAACAACGAGCTCTCGCGGGACGAGCGTTCACAGATCCTGTTCCGTGTCGCGGCGCAGCTCGACGCCGAGCGGGACCGGCTCGCGACGCTGATCACCTCGGAATCGGGGTTGTGCCTGAAGGACACCCGTCACGAGGTCGGCCGCGCCGTCGACGTGTTCCGGCTGGCGGCGATGGAGACGCTGCGCGATGACGGCGAGGTCTTCGCCGGCGACATCACCCCGCACGGCCGCAACCGCCGCGCTCAGACCCTGAAGGTTCCCGTCCGGCTGGTTGCAGCGATCACGCCGTTCAACCACCCGCTCAACCAGGTCGCCCACAAGCTCGCGCCGGCGATCGCCGTCGGCGCCCCGATCGTGCTGAAACCATCGGAGAAGGTGCCGTTGAGTGCGCTCGAGCTGATCGCGATCATCCGCGAGGCGGGCCTGCCGGAGCCCGCCGCGGCGATCGTCTGCGGCAACCCGGCCGAGGTTCTCGAGACGTTCCTCGCTCATGAGGACGTCGATGTGATCTCGTTCACCGGCGGGGTCGCGGTCGGCAAGTCGATCGCCGATCGCCTCGGCTACCGCCGCGCCGTCCTCGAGCTGGGCGGCAACGATCCCCTGATCGTGCTCGGTGATGCGGACCTTGACGAGGCTGCGGAGCTCGCCGTCCGCGGCGCCTTTCAGAACTCCGGTCAGCGGTGCACGGCGGTCAAGCGGATCATCGTCGTCGAGGACGTCGCCGATCAGCTCAGCGAGCGGATCCACGCAGGGGCCGCCGCGCTCAGAGCAGGCGACCCGATGCAGCGGCAGACCGATCTGGGCACGGTGATCGACGAGGCCGCGGCCGTCATGATCGAGCAGCGGGTTCTCGCCGCTGCAGGCGACGGCGCGACGCTGCTGACAGGCGGCCAGCGTGAGGGTGCGCTGCTGACCCCGGCGGTCCTCGACCACGTCCGCCCGGACATGGAGCTCGTCGCCCGGGAGACGTTTGGGCCGGTCGCACCGATCATCCGCGTCAGGGACCTCGACGAGGCGATCGCCGTCGCCAATGGCACTCCCTATGCGCTCTCAAGCGGCGTCTGCACCTTTGATTGGCGCGCGATCGCGCGGTGCATCCGTGAGCTGCGTGCCGGCACCGTCAACATCCGCGAGGTCCCGGGATGGCGGACCGAGCTGACCCCGTTCGGTGGCATCGGCGACAGTGGCCTCGGCGTCAAGGAGGGGGTCCGGGAGGCGATGCGGGCGATGTCCTTCACCAAGCTCTACACGCTCCCGTGGTGATGACCGTCGTCGACGAGATCATCACCGCCTGCGAATCGATGCAGGGCCTCCCCTACGACGGCGAGCCGGTCGACCAGCTGCAGCACGCGCTGCAGTGCGCATGGTTCGCGAGCCAGGAGTCCGACGACGACGAGTTTGTGGTCGCCTGCCTGCTGCACGACATCGCGCGGGCACCAGCGGTCGCGGGGATCCCGTACGACGGTCCGCGCGAGCATCATGGTGAGGCCGGCGCGCGCTGGCTGACCCCGCGCGTCGGGGTTCGTGTCGCCTGGCTTGCCGAACAGCACGTGCCGGCCAAGCGCTACCTGATCGCAACGGATCCTGATTACCGGGCCCAGCTGTCGGAGGTTTCAGAGCGCACGCTGATTGCGCAGGGTGGACCGATGAGCCCCGAAGAGATCGCTGTGTTCGAGGCTCAACCCGATTGGGAGCTCGCCGTCAGCCTGCGCCGTTTCGACGACCGGGGCAAGGAGGTGGGCCTCGAGGTGCCAGCGCTTGAGACCTACCGTGACGTGCTCTCGCGCGTCGTCGCTGCCGTCGCCTGAGCCCGACCGCTCGTGCCCCGAGCCGCGGGGATGGTCCTCGGGGTCCGTCCCGCCCGCGTCACACTTCACGGTGATGAGCCAGCAACCGTTCGGGGTCTACATCCATGTGCCGTTCTGCTCCGCTCGGTGCGGCTACTGCGACTTCAATACCTACGTTCCGGAGGGACGCGAGCAGCCGCTCGAGTTCATCGACGCCGCGCTGCTCGAGCTGCGCCGTGCCCGCGCGGAGCTGGGCGAGCGGCCGGTGCAGACCGTCTTCATCGGCGGCGGCACGCCGACGCTGCTCGGCGCCGACGGGCTGCTGAGGCTGCTCAGCGCCGTCGACGAGAATTTCGGATTGGCGGCGGACGCCGAGGTCACGACGGAGGCCAACCCCGAATCGGTCGACCTGGAGATGTTCCGGGCTCTACGCCGTGGCGGCTTCACGCGGATCTCGCTTGGGATGCAGTCGTCGGCCGACCATGTGCTCCGCACGCTCGACCGCGTACACACCCCCGGCCGTGCCGTCGCCGCCGCAACCGAGGCCCGCGAGGCCGGTTTTGAGCACGTCTCGCTCGACCTGATCTATGGCACCCCAGGTGAGAGCGACGACGACTGGGCGCGCTCGCTCGAAACCGCCCTGTCCGCCCAACCCGACCACATCTCGGCGTATGCCCTGACCGTCGAGCCGGGAACCGCGATGGCGGCCGCGGTCCGGCGCGGCACGCTCCCCGCGCCCGATGACGATGCCCAGGCGCGGCGGTTCGCCCACGCCGACGAGCGCCTGCAGGCCGCCGGCCTGCCCTGGTACGAGCTGAGCTCCTGGGCGGCGGACGACGCCGCCCGCTGCCGGCACAACATGGGCTACTGGCGCTCGCACGACTGGTGGGGGATCGGCCCCGGCGCCCACTCGCACGTCGCCGGCGTGCGGTGGTGGAACGTCCTGCGGCCGGCCATGTACGCGGCGAAGCTGGCAGCCGGCGACTCTCCCGCCGCCGGGAGTGAGGTGCTCACCGAGGAGAACCTCGCTCTCGAGGAGGTGATGCTCGGGCTGCGGATCCGCGACGGTCTGCCGCTGTCGGCTCTGACCCCGGCGGGGCTGCGGGCGGCCCACGCCGAGGCGGAGCGGGGCCGCGTCGTGATCGCGGATCAGCGCGTCGTGTTGACGATCCAGGGACGGCTGTTCGCCAACGCCGTCGCACGCGAGCTCTCCGCCTAAGCCGCGCGGCGAGACCGGGCCACGGCGAGCCTACGAACCGTGATCTGAGGTCGGCAGCTCGAACGGCAGGTTCGGCACCACCTGCGTGATGAACAGCTCGAGCAGGTCCTGGTCGAAGTGACCCACATCCGCACGCATCATCGCGATCGCGGTGTCGAGCGGCAACGCCTTGCGGTAGACGCGATCATTCGTGAGTGCGTCGAACACGTCGGCGATCGCGACGATCCGGCCCTCGAGCGGGATCTCCTGATCGCTCAACTGGCGCGCGTAGCCACCCCCGTCGACCCGTTCGTGGTGGGTCAGCGCGAGTGACGCGGCCAGCTTCAGCAGCGCGCTCGAGGAGTCCGCCAGCAGGCGATGTCCGACCTCGGGATGGACTTCGATCTGCCGCCGCTCGAGATCGGTGAGCGAGCCCTGCTTCAGCAGCACGTCATCTGGTGCCGCGACCTTCCCGAGGTCGTGCAGCGGTGCGGCCAGACGGATCAGACGGCAGAACGACTCATCGGCGCCACTGGCCCGTGCGAGGAGCTCGGACATGATCCCCACCCGGTCAATGTGACTGCCGGTGTCGTCGTCACGGAACTCGACGGCGCGCGATAAGCGGATCGCCGTTTCGGCCTGGGCGTCCTCGAGCTCGCGGGTTCGCCGCGCGACGAGCTCCTCGAGCCGCTCGCGCTCCCGCGACTCGAGCTCCTGGCGCTGGAGCCGATCGCCGACGAGGCGTCCGAGCACGCGCAGGAACGTGATGTCGCGGTCCTCGAGCGTTGGCTCCGCGTGCTTCGACAGGCAGCAGAACGAGCCGAACACGGTCCCATCGGAGGCGCTGACGGGAACCCCGACGTAGGCGCCGATCACGCCATCGCGCGCGGCCGGCACATCGGCAAGCCCCGGCTGTCGCGCCACATCCGGTACGACCTGCGGGATGCGTCCGTCGATCATCCGGCGGCAGAACGTGTCCTCGGTCGGTACCCGGGTTCCGGGCGCTAGCGCAAACAGCGCCGCATCGCCCGCAACCTCGCGGATCTCCTGACAGCCGGCGTCGAACGTGCCGACGTGCGCGGCGTCCATCCCGAGCGATTGCCGGGCGACCTCGAGCGCCCCCGTGATGACCTCATCCTGTGTCTGCTCCCACACGCCCACCGAGTTTCTCATTTGCGACCGAGGTCAGCGTTGCGGGGCGCGTCACGCTCGTGCAATCAACGTCCGATTAGCATCGATGTGACGAGATGCTCGCGGGGATACCAACGCACGAGGTCGAGACCCCGGAGATCATCCGCCGGCTGGCGGGTGGACACCCGGTCCGCGCCGTGTGGCTGAACGAGACCGGCGGCATCACATTCGAGGTGCTCGACCCGCGGACGCCACGGTTCGTCAAATGGAACCGGCTGGCGATCGGCCCCGATCTTCATCAGGAGGCCGACAGGTTGCTGTGGGCCGGCGCCTACGCGAGCGTTCCCGACGTACTCGACGCCGGTCGCAGCGGCGAGCATCAATGGCTGACGACCCGCCCGCTGATCGGCGAGACAGCCGTCAGCAAACGCTGGCTGGCGGAGCCCGAGCGCGCGGCGATCGCGATCGGGCGCGGTCTGCGCAACCTCCACCACCAGCTTCCGGTCGACGATTGCCCGTTCATGCACTGGTCCTCCCCCGCCCGCATGCCGCTCGACCCGGCGCAGTGGCCCCCGCGCTGGCGCCGGCACGACGAGCACCGCCAGCTCGACGACGCCGAGATCCTCGCCCGGCTGAGCAATCCGCCTGAGGCGACCGCCCCCGTCGTGTGCCACGGCGACCCCTGTGCGCCGAACACGATCATCGGCGGCGAGGGCGAGCCGGTCGGCCACGTCGACATGGGCTCGCTCGGGGTCGGCGATCCATGGGCGGATCTGGCCGTCGCCACCTGGAGCCTCGAGTGGAACTATGGCCCGGGCCACGAGCAGTCGCTGCTCGACGCCTATGGCGCGGCGGCCGACCCCGAGCGGATCGCGTACTACCGGCTGCTCTGGGATCTCCTGCTCTGAGGGACGGGAGAGCTTGTTGGGCCGCCCGTTGGCGGCCCAGCTCAAGCGCGCGGACTAGGCGAGTGTCGCCTCGAGCGTGATCTCGGGGACGCCGGCAAGCGCCCGGCTGATCACGCAGCCCGTCTTGGCGCCGTTGGCAGCCTCTTCGAACCCGGCCTGATCGAGACCCGGGACCTTGCCGACCGTGCTGAGCGCAATCGCGGTGATCGTCGGGGCACCATCGACGAATCGCAGCGTCACGGTCGCCTCCGTCTTGACCGACTCGACCGGCGTGCCGGCTCCCTCGAGCGCCGCTGACAGCGCCATCGAGAAGCACGACGCGTGTGCGGCGGCGATCAGCTGCTCGGGGTTGGCGCCCGGACCGTCCTCGAACCGGGATTTGAACGAGAAATCACCTGACAGGCTGTCGCCGGCGGTGAACGTGCCGCTGCCGGTCTTCAGTCCACCCTGCCACTCTGCTGAGCTCTTCGCGGGCATCGCTGTGCCTCCTGTGAATCGGGACGGATAGGGGTCAGCGCATCCTATGCAAAACGTGCTGGCGCTCAGCCCGCGTCGTCGGCGATCGCGGCCCAGTCTGGCTCGCCGGGATCGAGCCGCGACAACAGCCCTTGCAGGACCGTCCGCTCGTCGCGCTCAAGACCCGAGAGGAGGTCCTCCTCGACCCGTGCAACGACGCGATCCACTTCCTCGAGCACCCGCTCACCGGCCGGGGATAGATCGACGAGGGCGCGGCGGCGATCGCTGCGGTCGCGGTGACGCTCGACGAAACCGGCGTCCTCCAGGGCGTTCAACAGACACACCGTGCTGCTGGCGTCGAGACACAGCCGCTCGGCGAAGGCCTGCTGTGCCGTCGGTCCGTGGCCGCGCAGGTAGCTGAGCGCCACGATGTCCCGCTGGCGCAGCCCGAGGGGAACAAACGCCTGCTCGAACCGTTGACGGACGACGCGCGCAAGGCGGGCAATCAGTACCGTCGTATGCGTCGGGGCAGCGCCCCTCAGTCCCGGGGAAACAGCAGCCATCGAGCGAGACAGTTTAGCTCCGCTATATCATTTAGTCACACACCACCCTTGGTATTCCCTCAAGCGTGAGTGGTAGGGACCTCGGGAAGTTCGCTCCAGCGAAGGAGGCGTATCAATGCAGGGTTCTCGTCTTTCAAAGCGCGGGTTGCGCATGCTGCCGGTCCTCATCGGCCTGCTCGTCGCGCTCGCAGTGCCGTCCAGCGCGCTGGCCTCAGCGTTCACGATCAGGTTGAGCGCACCGAACCACGCGCCGCTCGCCAACAACTCCAACTGGTGGCTGACGGTGTACGTCACCAGGGGCAGCCAGAAGCTGAGTGGCAAGGTCGTGCACTACCAGTTCCTCTACCAGGGTCAGGTCGTCAGCACCCAGCCCGCCGGTGACAAGGCCAACCACTATGGGGAGTTCACGAAGGGCAAGTTCGTCGACAACCTCAACTGGCCGCCCGACTCCGCGGGTCAGCACCTGACGCTGCGTGTCGTCGTACAGACCAAGTACGGCACCGAGTACGCCGACTGGGCAGTCGTTCCCAAGAAGTAGTGGAGCGGTGACGGGATCGCGCGTCGTCGCGGAGCACGTGTCGCGGGCCTACGGGTCCACCACGATCCTCCACGACGTCAGTTTCAGCATCGAGCCGGGTGAGCTGGTCGCACTGACCGGCCCATCCGGCTCGGGCAAGACGACGCTGCTGCAGCTTCTCGGCAGCCTCGACCGGCCGACATCGGGAACGATCACGGTCGACGATGTCAACGTTGGGACGCTCCGTGATCCTGCCCGCTTCCGGCGCGAGGGCGTGGGGTTCGTGTTCCAGCTCCACCACCTGCTGCCCGCGCTCACCGTCGAGCAGAACGTCGAGCTGACACTCGTTGCCTCGGGCATCGGCAAGAAGGAGCGCCACCAGCGCTCGCACGAACTGCTCGAGGAGGTCGGCCTCGGTGATCGCTCCCGGGACTTCCCGCAGAACCTCTCAGGCGGGGAGCGTCAGCGGGTCGCGATCGCCCGGGCGTTGGCCGGCCGGCCCCGCCTACTGCTGGCCGATGAACCCACCGGGGCGCTCGACACCGTCTCCTCGCGCCAGGTCTGGGAGCTGCTCGTCCAGACACGGGAACGCCGCGGCACGACGATCATCGTGGCGTCGCACGACCTGACGTTGATGGAGCACGCGGACCGCGGGTTGCACATCGTCGACGGCCGCCTCATCACCCCGGACGCGGCGCAGCCGCAGACTTCAGAGATCGCATGACCGCCATCACGCAGACCCTGGCGACGCTCCAGCGCCGGCCGTTGCGGACGTTCCTGACGGCGCTCGGCACCGCGCTCGGCATCGCCACGATCGTGGCCCTACTGGCTGTCGCCAACGGCGCCCAGCAGAGTGCGGGCAAGTTCTTCAACCTCGGCGCCTCGGACCTCGGCGTCTTCCAGGCCAATGCTGCCGACCCGACGACGTCCGTGCTTCCGCTGAGCATGGCGACCAGGCTCGATCACACCCCTGGCATCGCCGGCACCTCCCCGCTGATCCTGTTGGTCGAGGACGTCAAGCAGGACCCCGGCGCTGTGGTCTTCGGCGCGGAGCCGCATGACTTCCTCAGCGACCGGCTGGTGTTCGAGTCCGGTCAGATGTTCGCCAAGCCTGATCAGGCCGTGATCGGGGACGCCCTCGCCTCACAGATGCACCTCAGGGTCGGTGACACGCTGACCGTCTCGCACCATAAGTTCCAGGTCTCGGGGATCTACCACATCGGTGTCGCGATTCAGGACGCGGGAGCGTTCATCCCGCTGTCGACGGCGCAGAGCATCACCGGCGATCAGGGTGAGACGACGACGATCGCCGTGAAGCTCGGCGTCGGAACGAACGTCGCGCAGGCGAAGAAGATCCTCCACAGGGACTACAAGGGCCTGCTGATCCTGTCTGACGGCGACGAGGCGCCGCGCGCGGGTGCCAACGCCCAGCTGCTCTCCCACGCCGCGCTCGTGATCGCCGTGCTCGCACTTGTGATCGGCGGCATCGGCGTGATGAACACGATGTTGATGGCCGTGATCGAACGCCGCACCGAGTTTGCGCTGCTGTCCGCCGTCGGCTGGAGCGGCCGCCAGATCGCCATCCGCGTGCTGATCGAGGGCATCGTCACGACCGTGCTGGGTACCGCTCTCGGGCTGCTGCTCGGGGTGATCGGCGCCCAGGCGCTCGTGCACGTCCTCGACGCCTCGGAGTTCGTCTCGCCCGACGTGACGGCATGGATCCTCGGCCGCGCGCTGCTCGTCGGCGTACTGCTCGGCGTGCTCGGCGGTCTCTATCCCGCCTGGCGCGCGGCCCGCGTGTCCCCGGCGCAGGTTCTCGCTCAGCGTTAGACGAGCTCGGGCGGCAGCGCCTTCGGGCCGTCCGGGTACAGCATCGCGAGGATCTCGCCGCTCATCGCAAGCGTGTTCGCGGCCTCCGGCGGAGCACCGACGACGTACCAGAGCTGGTCGGCGTCGGTGTCGTTGAACAGCTGCCGGACCTCGTCCGGCGCAACCAGCACGCTGCTCAACGGCGCCAGCGTATGCAGCTCCTCACCAATCCGGATCCGCCCTGTTCCCTCGAGCAGCAGATACAGCTCCTCGGTCTGGAGATGGCGATGCTTGGTTGACGCCTGCCTGGGTGTGAGGCGCCAGAGCCGGGCACCCAGGCTGGTTGCCTGAAGCTGCTTGGCGAGGTCGGTGTTGAGCACGCCCATCTGGTTCGACGGGCGCCAGAAGGCCTTATCAGCCGTAAGTATGCGGTAACTCATCGGGGCTCCTCTCGTCATCGGTGGGCCTTGATCCTGGTCCCGTGACACCCGGGCCGTCAATATTGATCGCGTCAACATGAAGACCCTGATGACCACGGCTGAGGTTGCCCGGCGACTCGGCGTCAAGCGCGAGACCGTCTACGCGTACGTGAGCCGCGGGCTGCTCGTCCGTGATCCCGCGAGTGAGTACCGGAGGTCACTGTTTGATCCCGTCGCGGTCGAGGCGCTCGCCGGCCGCGCGCGGCGCCTCGACGCGTCGGATGCGCTCGAGGTCCGGGTGCGCACGGAGCTGACCTCGATCGATCCCGATGGTCGATTGTTCTTCCGCGGGCATGACGTCGTCGAGCTCGCCAAGCACCGCAGCTTCGAGGACGTCGCCGGGCTGCTGTGGGACGGCGACCCCGGCGCGCCGTGGGAGCTCACCGCCACCGATCAGACGATGCTCGCCGGCGTGCGCGCGCAGCTTCCCGGCGATGTCCACGGGGCCAACCTGATCGCGCTGGCCGTCGCCACGCTGGGCGCGACGGACCCGCAGGCGGCCGATCGCCGGCCCGAAGCGGTCCGCCGAGCCGCATCACGGATCTGCGCCGGGGCGGTGTACGTGCTCGGTCCGGTCATCCCGGGGCCGTCCGCCCGACCGGCCACTCACTCAGGCTGGGTTTCCTCAGGCTTCGCGGCGCCAGGGTCAGCTGCCTCCACATCCTCCGCGACGACGGCGGAGCGTCTCTGGCATGCCCTGGCGGGAGAGGACGCCAACCCGACCCCGCGCCGGACCGCCGCCGTCAACGCCGCGCTGGTCGTGATGGCGGATCACGAACTGTCGTCCTCGGCCCTGGCCTCGCGGATCGCCGCAAGCGCCTGGGCCGATCCGTACAGGGTCGTGCTCGCCGGCCTCGGCCCGCTCGGCGGCGTGCTGCACGGAGCCGCGTCCCACTCGATCGGGGCGCTGCTGGCGGAGATCACCTCACCGGTCGACGCCGCTGCCGCGCTCGACCGCCGGCTGGCGGCCGGGCCGCTGCCCGGGTTCGGGCTGAGGGTCTACCGCGACCGTGACCCCCGCTGCGACCACCTGCTCGAGCGGATCCCGGCCGTCGCCCTCGACCCTGGCCGCGCCCGGCTCGTCGACGCGCTCACCGACGCCGCGGCCGACCTTGGCCTGCCGGCCCCGAACGTCGACTTTGGTCTCGCAGCCCTCGCGTACGCGATGGGTCTGCGCCGGGACGCGCCCTCAACGATCTTCACCGTCTCCCGGATCAGCGGCCTGATCGCCCACGCGCTCGAGGAGTACCCGCACCGGCTGCGCTTCCGCCCGCGTGCCACCTACGTCGGTCCGGCGCCGCGCGGCTGATCAGCCGCCCGGCGCCCGGTCCGTGGTTCGATTGAACCGAGACATCGGGGTGCCCGGATTTGAACCGGGGATCTCAGCCACCCAAAGGCTGCGCGTTACCAGGCTTCGCTACACCCCGTCGACGCACGAGTTTAGGACCAGCCCACCCGAACAACCGGCCAGACCTCCTTCTCAGACACTTTATGAGTCATATGGACCCATGAAGTGTCTGAGAAAGAGCTCGTCGCCGTCTCGGCACTGCCCGCCCGCCTCGCAAGCACGAGCTGGGGTAGCCTGCGGATCAGATGGCAGAGATCGAGCCGCTCCGAGCGCTGCACTACGACCTCGACCGGACCGGCGGGCTGCAGCCGGTGATCGCCCCGCCGTATGACGTGATCGACCCGGCCCAGCGCCAACGGTTGATCGACGGCTCGCCGTACAACGTCGTCACGATCGACCTCCCCCAGGCCCCCGACGGTCCCGACGCCGAGTTCGACATGTACGAGCAGTCAGCGGAGACGCTCCAGGACTGGCGCCAGCAGGGCATCGTCGTCCAGGACGACACGCCCGCAATCTGGGCGCTCGAGCAGGACTACACCGGTCCCGACGGCAAGCAGCGGACACGTCGCGGCTTCCTCGCCCGTGTGCGGGTGACCGAGTACGGCGCCGGCAAGGTCCGACCGCACGAACGCACGCATCCGGGTCCCAAGGAGGACCGGCTCCGCCTGACACGGGCGACGCAGGCCAACCTGTCGCCGATCTTCGCCCTGTACTCCGACCCGGAGCAGCAGGCCTGGGCGGCGCTCGAAGCGGCGCGCGACGCCAAGCCTTGGGGTACCGCCACCGATGCCGACGGGACCGTCAACCGACTGTGGCGTGTGACCGACGAAGCCGCAATCCAGACCGTCAAGGACGCGACCGCGGAGGCGGAGCTGCTGATCGCCGATGGCCATCACCGCTACGAGACCGCCCGCGTCTACGCGGAGGAGATCGGGGAGCAGGACGGGCCGCACCGCTACCTCCTCACCTGTCTGGTCGCACTCGAGGATCCCGGGCTGACCGTGTTCCCCACCCACCGGCTCGTCAAAGACCTGAGCCAGGAGCAGCGTGAAGCGCTGCGCGACACGCTCACACAGGACTTCGAGCTGCACCAGCTCGAGCGGCCCGAACAGCTCCCGCCCCCTGCCCCGAGCGGCGACACCGTGCAGCTCGGCTACATGGACAAGGGCCACCGGACCCCGTACCGCGCGACCCTCTCAAACCAGCAGGCGATGGACGCCAAGCACCCGGATCGCTCGCAGGCGTACCGGACCTTGGACACCGCCGTCGTCGAGACGTTGATCCTCAAAGGAGCGCTCGGCTACACCGACGAGAACATCGACCATCTGGACGGCTTGGGATATGCGCGCAGCGACGCCGAGGCGCTCCAGCTGATCGCCGATGCGACGTTCGAGGCGGGCTTCTTCACAGCCCCGGTGCCTGTTGCGAAGATCCAGGAAATCGCGGCTGCCGGCGAGACGATGCCGCCAAAGTCGACATACTTTTTCCCGAAGGTCCCGACGGGGTTGCTGTTCAACCTGTTGACCGGGGAGTAACGGTGCAGAACAGCGCTACGATCGTATTAGGAAGGACCGACCACCAAACCGTACGACGCTCCTGTTCCAGGATTCGAGGCCAGAGATGAAGGCAATCGCGCACCGCTCCAAAACAACCTCGTTCACGCACAGCGTCAACATCGGAAAGCATCAGCTCGTGGTCGACGAGCCCGCTGATCGCGGCGGCGATGACGAGGGTCCGAGTCCGCAGGAATTGCTGGCGGCCAGCCTCGCCACCTGTACGGCGATCACGATGGAGATGTACGCCAAGCGCAAGGGCTGGGATCTCGGCAAAGTCGAGGTTGCGGTCGACTACACCCCCGCGGAGCGTGGCTGCCCGACGCGCTTCACCCTCGAGCTCCGGCTACCGGCCGGCTGCACCGAGGATCAGCGAGAGAAGCTGCAGGTGATCGCCGCCAAGTGCCCGGTGCATCGCACGCTCGAGGGCGAGGTCATGTTCGAGGATCGCGTCACCATCGCCCCTGCGGGCGAGGACGGCGCCGCGGCGGCGCCCCGCCGCGAGGAACGTCGCCGTCTCAGCCTCAGCCGGAACTGACCGCAGCCTGACGCAGGCGCTCGAGCAGAATCTGATTCCGCTCGAGCAGGCCGGCGAGCTGGCTCTGCCGGGAGTCACCGCGGCTGCGGTGCTCGTGCCGCTGTTTGCGCAGGATGGAGAGCTTCATGCCGTGTTCACGCGACGCCGGGAGGACATGCGACGGCATGCGGGTGAGATCTCATTCCCTGGCGGCCAGCGCGACGACGGCGACGAGGACCTCCTGGCGACAGCGCTACGCGAGGCACACGAGGAGATCGGGCTGGATCCGGCGACGGTCGTTCCACTCGGGGCGCTGCAGTCGACGAGCACGATCGCCACACGCTTCGCAATCCACGCGTTCGTCGGACTGATCTCTGCGGGCAACGCCTGGACCCTCAGCCCGCATGAGGTCGCCGAGGTGATCGAGCTGCCGATCAGCGCGATCCGCGCCGGTTACGGCCGCCGCCGGCTTGTCCGCCGCGGCCTGCCGATCCGCACCGACACCTACGTCGTCGATCGCCACCTGATCTGGGGTGCGACGGCCCGGATCCTCTCAGACCTGCTCGACCGCCTGCCCGCCTGAGGACTCGGTCGGCTCCCGGCGGAGCGGCGGGCCGACACCAACGCTCAGATCCCGGACCAGCGCGAGTCCGCGTCCGGGTCGGCGCGCGGACGCGGGGTGTAGCGCTCGCGCTCCCCCTCCATCGCCGCCTGGTCGCGGCTGACCCGGAGCTCGACGTCCTCAACCGACAGTTCGCGCT
This sequence comes from uncultured Conexibacteraceae bacterium, assembly GCA_963778315.1. Taxonomy (GTDB): domain Bacteria; phylum Actinomycetota; class Thermoleophilia; order Solirubrobacterales; family Solirubrobacteraceae; genus Palsa-465. Next base: position 45,694 of record CAVZTZ010000013.1, read on the forward strand.
CACCACGGGCGCGGCGGCGGGCGTTGAATGCGGCGAGCATCTCCGCGAGATCCTCGGCCTCGAGTGACTCTCGCGTTTCGACGATCTGGCGAGCGGAGCGCATTCCGATCTGTTCGAGGCTCGAACTCTGGCTGGAGCGCCCGATCAGGTAGAGACCGACGACCACCACTGCGATACCTCCGAACACGATCAGCGTGAACGCATCCACACGCGGAGTCTAACCAGGCCCTCACACAACTCTCAGGCAGACGCCGTGTTCATAGGGGTGCAACGCCGTCAGGCACGGGATCCCGCCGGCGGCCGGCGCACCGAAATCCACCACTCACGCAGGGAAGGAATGCAATGCGCACACGTGCACTCGTGCTCGCGGCGATCGTCTGCGGGCTGATGACGGCGCTTGTGGCTCCGATGGCTGCTAACGCCGCACCACGACACAACCACGGCCTCACAGAGGCTGCAACGCCGAACCCGATCGTCGAGGGCGAGGGAGTCCTGATCTACGGCCGTCTGACCGGTGCTGATTCAGCCAATCAGACGATCTACCTCTACCACCGTCTGGCCGACCAGGTCGGCTTCTCACTCGTCTCGAAGACGACCACGAACCAGTACGGGTTCTACGAGTTCGTCCGCGCCGACGGCGTCGTTCTGACCAACCGCAACTGGTACGTGGTCGGCCCCGGCGATACCCACAGCCACACGATTCATGAGAAGGTCGCCTCATCGCTGACACTGACCACGGCCGCGACCAGCGCGACCACCGCCCAGGTCGAGACGTTCACCGGCACCGTCGCCCCCAACCATCCGCACCAGGTGGTCGAGCTGCAGGATCAGAGCAGCATCACCGGCAGCGGCTGGAAGACGATCGCCAAGGGCGTCACCAACGCTGATTCGGCGTTCACGATCACCCACCGTTTCCGGATCCCCGGCGACTACACGCTGCGCGCGCTCCTGAAGTCGGATCGCCGCAACATCGCCGGCAGCTCGGACTCGGTCACCCTGGCGGTCCAGCAGGAGCAGAACCCACTGTTCACGATCAACAGCTCCGACCCGCTGCTGACCGATGGCCAGTCGGTGACGATCTCCGGGGACCTGTACGCCACCGGCACGACCCCCGACCCCGCTGTTCCGGTGACCCTGTACGGCCGTACCGCCACCGGCCCGCTGCACGCACTGGCCAGCAGCACGACCGGTACCGACGGCAGCTACAGCTTCTCGCAGACCCCGACCACCAACACGGTGTACGTGGTCGAGGAGACGGCTGCCCCGAAGACCCGCACCGCCCCGCTGTTCCAGGGCATCCAGGACGTCGTCACGCTGACACCGTCCTCGACCACGATCGCAGAGGGTCAGGCGGACACGTTCAGCGGGAACGTGACCCCGGACAAGACCGGGCACTGGATCTACCTCCAGCGTCAGGGCACGAACGGCGGCTGGCAGGACGTTGCGGCCACGCAGCTCACCGCCGGCTCGCATTACACGTTCAGTTACGCATTCGGCCAGACCGGCACGTTCACGCTGCGCACCCGGATCTACGGGGGCCCAGCTGATATCGGTGGCGCCTCGACCCCGGTGACGATCACCGTCAGCGGCGTTGCGCCCGCCTCCGGCCTCCCGACCGCCGGCTGATCGGAGAGCAGGCGGCTCCCGCCCCGGCCGGCCCAACAACAAGTGGGCCGGCCGGCGGTGCGGTTTCAGGCAAGCGCCGAGTACAGCCGCCAGCGCTCGGGGACCCCGCGCAGCTCCGTCTCGCCGCGTTCCTCAAACGCGATCCCCGAACCGGCGACGAGGTCGCGCACGGTGCTCGAGACGAGTACCTCACCCGGGACCGCGACACCCTCGATTCGCGAGGCGATGTGCACCGCAATCCCCGCAACGTCGTCACCGACCAGCTCGATCTCACCGGTGTGCAGCCCGCAGCGGATCTCGAGCTCGAACGAGTCCCGAGCGGCATCGCGCAGCGCGGCCGCACATCGGATCGCCCGGGCGGGTCCATCGAAGCGGGCCAGGAAGCCGTCGCCCAGCTTCTTGACGGCGATCCCCCGAAAGCGCCCCAACTCGCGGCCGACGATCCCCTCGAGCGCTGCAACCGTGTCGCGCCACGCCGCATCGCCGAGCTCTGACGCCCGCGCGCGTCGAGTCGACGATGTCGGCGAACATCACCGTCGCCAGCACCCGGTCGTGCCGCTGGCGCGTGGCGTGCGCCGGTCAGGAACTCCTCGACCTCCTCCAGCAGCAGCTGCGATCGGGACCGAACGAGATCGCCTCCTCGCCGGGGAGCATCAGCAGCCGCGCGCCGGGGATGTTGTCCGCCAGGCACTGCGAGTGGCGCACGTCGATGTAGCGATCGCCGGAGCGGTGGATGACCAGTGTCGGCGCCTGGATCGACGGCAGCACCGCCCGCACGTCGACCTCGGCGTTCATCAGCATCAGCTTTGCCGCGGTGCCGGGGCTCGCCGCCAGTCGCTCGAGCTTGCCGAACCACTGCCGCAGGCGCGCGGTTGGATCCCGAGTTCGGCGCCAGCGACTGCATCCGCACGCCGTGCCCCAGGTCGATGCCGCCGTCGTTGACCCAGCGTGTCGCGGTCCTCGCGCGCGCATCGCCCAGTCGTAGTCGGGCGCCCACGACATCCGCGGCTCGCCTCATACAGCGATCAGCGCCCGCACGCGCTCTGGGTGCGTCGCCGCGAACAGCGCCGCCAGAGCGCCGCCCTCCAGTTGCGAGAAGACGCCCGCGCGCTCCGAGCCGGCGGCGTCGAGCACCGCGACGATGTCGTCGATCTGCTCCTCCAGCGTCGGCGCCTCCGGGACCGGGTCCGACAGCCCCGAGCCGCGGCGGTCGAACAGGATCAGCCGGCTGAACGACGCCAGCCGCTCGAAGTAGCGTGCGACCGTCGGCTCCTCCCAGTAGTGCTCGATCTGCGAGATCCAGCTCGGTACCCACAGCAGATCGATCGGGCCGTCGCCAACCATCAGATACGCGATGTTGAACTCGCCGCTCTGGGCGTACCGGGACGCGGGCATGGCTGGACCATATCCGTCCCGCGACGCTGGCCCCGTTGGGCCAGCGCCTGACCGCGCCGGCTAAACGCTGACGGCGTTGCCGGGCGTCGCCGGCGCCGCGTTGTCGCGCAGGTACCACTCGGCGTCGAGCGCGGCCTGGCAGCCGGAGCCGGCGGCCGTGATCGCCTGCCGGTAGGTGTGGTCGACGAGGTCGCCGGCCGCGAACACGCCGGGCAGGTTCGTCAGCGTCGAGCGGCCCTGGGTGATGACGTAGCCGCTCTCGTCGAGGTCGACCTGACCGGCGACCAGCTGCGACTGGGGGTCGTGGCCGACGGCGATGAAGGCGCCGCAGATCTCGATCTCCTTGGTCGAGTCGTCGGCGGTGTTGCGCAGGCGGGCAACGGTCAGCGAGCCGCCGTCGCCGGCGCAGGAACTCGTCGACCACGTACGGCGTCAGCCATTCGATGTTCGTCGACCCGCTTGGCGCGGTCGAGCATGATCTGCGAGGCGCGGAACTCGTCGCGGCGGTTGACGATCGCGACCTTCGAGGCGAACTTCGACAGGAACATCGCCTCCTCCATCGCCGAGTCGCCACCGCCGACGATGATCGTCGGGACGTCCCGGAAGAACGCCGCGTCGCAGGTCGCGCAGTAGCTGACGCCGCGTCCGGCGAGGAGCTCCTCGCCGGGAACACCGAGCTTGCGGTGCTGGGCGCCCATCGCCAGGATCACGCGTGCGGGCCAGGTGCATCGTCGTCGCCGACGTCAGACCTTGTGCAGGCCGCCGTCCTTCGACAGCTCCACGCCCGTGACCTCGTCGGTCTCGAGGCGCGCGCCGAAGCGCTCAGCCTGCTCGCGCATCTGCGTCATCAACTCGGGACCCATGACCCCTTCGGAAAACCGGGGAAGTTCTCGACGTCGGTGGTCTGCTGGAGCAGGCCGCCCCACGCGAAGCCCTCGACGACCAGCGGCTCGAGGTTCGCCCGCGCGGTGTAGAGCGCTGCGGTATAGCCAGCGGGGCCGCTGCCAACGATCACAACATTTTCGTAGTTCTTGCTCACTTCATTAAGTATAGCTGGGCGCCTCGACGGCTCGCGCGCTCTCGGCGTCCTTCGGCAGCTCGTGCTCGCGCCAACCGTGCACGGTGCGCCGCAGCTGGAAGTAGGCGACGGCGCCGGGTGGAATCGGCAGCCAGAACGAGAAGGCCCGGTAGGACAGAACCGCCACGACCGACTCGCTGACCGGTACCCCGAAGGCGCTGAACGACCCGATTAGGCCGCCTTCGACCCCGCCGATGCCACCGGGCAACGGCAGCAGGTTCGCGAGCCAGCCGACGAAGTACGCCATCACGATCACGCCCTTGTCAGGCGAGGCGCCGAAGGCGTGGAAGCATGCCCACAGCGTCGCGATGTCGAACCCCCACCAGCCGATCGCCCCGAACAGAGACGGGTCGCCGGTGCGGATCAGCCGGATTGCCTCGCGGACGCCGGAGGCGGCGGCCGCCGGGCCCGTGGCCACCTTCCGGGCGACACGGGCCAGCCGCGGATACCGCGGATGATCCGTCCAGCGCCCCACGAGCTTCTCGGCGTCTCCGGGCAGCAGCGAGACGGTCGACACGATCAGGATCACGACGCCGCCGAAGATCGCCGGGATCATCGTGATCGCGAACGGGTCAGAACCTGGCCACAGGCCGAGGTAGAGCCCCAGCCCGTCGATCACCAGCGTTGCCATGTACACGCCGTACAGCAGCACCATGAACGCCACCATCCGCACAGCGACGACCCTCGCCTCGATCCCGGCACGGCGCAGCGCCCAGGCCGTCAGGGCGACGCCGCCGGCACCGGCGGCCGCAAACAGCCGCGTCGCGACCAGTCCCGCCATCGTGATCTGGTAGCTGACCGACCAGCCGATCCGCTTGCTGCCCTGCAGGAACACGGAGCGGAACAGGGCGACGTAGCTGAGAAACGAGATGATCTCGAGCACGGCGGCGCAGCCCAGCCACCAGCCGTTGCCCTGCCGCAGCCGCCTGAACGTCGCGCCGAGTCCGACGAGCTTCGGCAGCCCGAGGTACAGGAACGCGACCGCCGCGAGCACGAACAGGATCGCGGCGAACAGCCGGCCCCGGGTGATCCGCACACTCGGCATCTCGGCGCCCCGTCGCCCGCTCGCCCCGGCTCAGCTACCAGCCGCCAGGCGGCGCAATGTCCCCAGCGTGCGGGTCAGCAGTGCCGCTGGGCGCGCGACGTGACGGGAACCGCGGTGGACCGTCTCGGTCAATGCCGCCCCGACAATCAGGTCGGCGGCGTAATGCTCACCGAGGTATACGAGCGCCAGCCCAAGCGTGCTCGCATACGCCCATCCAATGACGCCCGCGACCGGATCCGTCTCAGACAGCAACCGGGCGGCCATTACCGATGTGGCGAAGTGCAGGGAGGGCATCGCAGCAAGGGGGTTACCTCCTAACACATCGTAAAGCTCGCTCCAGCGCTCCCCCCAGAACTGCTCGCCGTACTCGAGCATCATCCGCCGCAGCGGCGGCTCCTGACCCTCAACGAGCTCTCCGTACACGCTGCCCTCGATCGCCTCGCCACCGAGGTGACCGCCCAGCGCCGCCCACCACGGGGGCGCCGTCGGCAGCACCCAGTAGACAACGGCGCCGAGGTCGAACACCGCGTACATCCGCGCGGCGGCGCTCGGGAACCGCTCCGGGTCGCGGAGCAGGACGTAGGCCACCGCCGCGTGTGGCACACCGAACCACAGCCAGTGCGACCACACGAGCAGCTTCTCGGCCCGCGTGAAGCGACCGCGCTTGGAGAACAGCTCCTGCAGGCGCTGCGTCGGCACCTTGCCAAGCCCAAGTGTGCGATCGATCACGATCGGATAGCGGATGTGGACCCGCTCAAACAGAGCCTCGCGATCGTCAAACGGCATCTCGTAGGCGGCCAGGTAGCCCCACATCTGCAGGGCACAGATCACCACGTCACGGGCCTTTGAGCGCGGCGCCGCAACGGTCAGTGCGGCCGGGGCGATCGCCGCTCCAGCGAGCACCGCCGGTTTGGGCAGTGACAGCCGTTTACGGAGGGCAGGGGCCGCAGCGCCCGCTGCGGCGAGCGTCCACGCACTGACTGAGATGGCCCTCGAGACGCGCAAGCGCGGCCAGTATAGGTAGGGTGCCGTTCCTAGCTAACGACATTCGCAGCCGAGCGCCCGTCGGCGTCCGGCCAGCCTGGATAAAATCCGCCCGCCTTGACATCACTTCGCTCATTCATGCGCCAGATCGGCGCCCGCATGCCCCGGCGCCTCGCGATCTTCGCAACCGTGCTGCTCGGCTCTCTGCTCACCGCCGCACCCGCCCTGGCCAACTGGGACACCGTCAAGTCCGGCGAGTCGCCGAACGCGAATGAGATCCACGGCCTCTACAACATCGTCCTCTGGGTCGCGGTGTTCGTGTTCGTCGCCGTCGAGGGCGCGCTCGTCTACGCCGTCTGGCGCTTCCGCGCGAAGAAGAACCCGGTCGCCGATCAGATCCACGGCAACACCCGGCTCGAGATCGGCCTGACCGCAAGCGCCGCGCTGATCCTCGTGATCCTCGCCACCGCGACCTTCCTGAAGCTGCCGTCGATCATCAACCCGCCGAACTCCGACGCGAGCTCCTCCGAGGTGCTGTCGGCGTCGCTGAACGCGCCGAAGCCCCCGGACGGACAGAAGCTGACCATCTGCGTCACCGGCCGGCAGTTCATCTGGCGCTACACCTACGGAGCCAACTGCAACAAGAGCGCGTGGGCTGATCGTCTGCCGTACTCCTACACCGAGATGGTCGTCCCCCGTGGTGAGACCGTGGATCTGCTGATCCAGTCCTCCGACGTGATCCACGCCTGGTGGATCCCGAAGCTGGGCGGCAAGATCGACGCAGTCCCCGGCTACACGACGTACACGTGGTTCAAAGCTCTGCATCTGGGCACATTCACCGGGCAGTGCGCCCAGCTGTGCGGTCGCGAGCACGCGTTCATGGTCGCCGACGTGAAGGTCGTCACTCCGGCTCAGTACCGGACGTGGCTGGCGAATCAGGGCACGCTGATCTCCGAGCAGAACGCTCAGGTCACGCAGCTCCGTCAGGACCTGATCCAGAACGGCAACCTGACCTCGAACGGAATCTTCTAGAACAGGAGCGGGAAACGTCTCATGAGTACAGCTGATTACGCGCTCCGCCCGGTCCCGCAGATCCTCACAAGCGAGGTCGCGAAGCCGAGGGAGACCAAGAAATGGGTCGACTGGGTCCTCACGACCGACCACAAGAAGATCGGGATCATGTACCTGGTCCTCACGTTCGTGTTCTTCATCATGGGCGGCGTCGAGGCGCTGTTGATCCGTTCCCAGCTGGCTGTTCCGGACAACACGCTGATCAGCGGCGAGCACTACAACATGCTGATCACCCTGCACGGGACGACGATGATCTTCCTGTTCGTCGTGCCGGTGATGGCCGGGTTCGGCAACTACTTCATCCCGCTGATGATCGGCGCCCGGGACATGGCGTTCCCGCGCCTCAACGCGCTGTCGTTCTGGCTGCTCCTGGCGGGCGGCATCGTGTTCTACGCCAGCCTCTTCTGGCATCCGCCCGAAGCCGGGTGGTGGAGCTACCCGCCGCTCTCGAGCGAGATGTACTCCCCGTCCGGCGGTCAGGACGCATGGATCTTCCTGATCCACCTCACCGGCATCTCCTCGCTGGTCGGCGCGATCAACTTCTACGTGACGATCGTCAACATGCGCGCGCCCGGCATGAGCTGGGGCCGGATCCCACTGTTCGTGTGGTCGATCCTGATCTACGCCGTGCTCCTGATCATCGCGCTGCCGGTCGTCGCAGCCGCGGTCACGATGCTGCTCTTCGACCGCCACTTCGGCACCCACTTCTTCGATCCGACGTTCCACGGCTCGCCGGTGTTGTGGGAGAACCTGTTCTGGTTCTTCGGCCACCCCGAGGTCTACATCATGATCCTGCCCGGCTTCGGGATGATCTCGGAGGTCCTGCCGGTGTTCGCCCGCAAGCCGATCTTCGGCTACAAGGCGATTGCCGCCTCGACGATCGTGATCGCCTTCCTGGCGACGCTCGTGTGGGCCCACCACCTCTTCACTGCGCCGATGCCATTGGCGGTGCTCGGCTTCTTCATGCTGAGCTCCTTCCTGATCGGTATCCCGACGGGCGTCAAGATCTTCAACTGGATCGGCACCCTGTGGCGCGGCTCGCTGGTGATGACCGCATCGATGTACTGGGCGATCGGCTTCATCGCGATCTTCCTCCTGGGCGGGATCACCGGCATCTTCCTGGCGATCTTCCCGGTCGACTGGCAGCTCAATGACACCTACTTCGTCGTCGCGCACTTCCACTACGTGCTGATGGGCGGTGCCGTGTACTCGATCATGGCCGGGACCTACTACTGGTACCCGAAGATGACCGGGCGGATGTGCAGCGAGAAGCTCGGCAAGATCTCATTCTGGGTGACGTTCGTCGGCTTCAACGCGACCTTCTTCGTCCAGCACGCGCTGGGCCTGTCGGGCATGCCACGACGGATCTACACCTACGAGCCGAACATGGGCTGGTCGACCTACAACCTGATCTCGTCGATCGGTTCCTACATCCTCGGCTTCGGCCTGTGCCTGTCCTTCTGGAACTTCTACCGGAGCTACAAGAAGGGCGCGATCGCCGGTCCCGACCCGTGGAAGGCCAACACGCTGGAGTGGTTCACCACGTCTCCCCCGCCGGTCAACAACTTCGACGTCGTGCCGCGCGTGCGCTCGGTCGAGCCGATGAAGGACATCCGCCGGCAGATCGAGATCGACACCGGCGTGATCCAGAAGACCGGTGGCGCCGAGCAGTTCACCCGGGCCTAACGGCCCGGGGCTGCCGGGGTCATGATCTCCAGGTAACCTGCACACTCTGTGAGTACTCGCTCGCCCAGCGTCAGCGGCGGGGGCGCCGCCCTGGCTGCCCCTGTCCCCGGCGTCCGCCAGGTCGTCTCCGACTACTTCGAGCTGACCAAGCCGAAGGTGCAGTCGTTGCTGCTGCTGACGACCGTGACGACGATGGAGGTCGCGGGCAACCCGCCGATCTCGAAGATCATCCTGGCGTGCGTCGGCGGCTACCTGTCGGCCGGCGGTGCCGGTGCGGTCAATCACTGGTACGACCGCGACATCGACGCCCAGATGGCGCGCACGGCGAACCGTCCGGTGCCGGCCGGTCGTGTCTCGCCGCGGGCGGCCCTGAGCTTCGGCCTGACGTTGGCCGCCCTCTCGTTCCTGCTGATGTCGTTGACGCTGAACGTGCTGGCGGCTTCGCTGGCGCTGGCCGGTTTCGTCGGCTACGTCGGGGTGTACACGATCTGGCTGAAGCGGCGCTCGACCCAGAACATCGTGATCGGCGGTGCCGCCGGGGCGATTCCACCACTCGTGGGCTGGGCCGCGGTGCACGGCTCCGTCTCGTGGACGGCCGTGTACCTGTTCGCGATCGTCTTCTACTGGACTCCCCCCCATTTCTGGGCGCTGTCGCTGCTGATGAAGGACGAATACGCGAAGGTCGGCGTGCCGATGCTGCCGGTCGTCCGTGGTGAACACGAGACGCGCCGGCAGATCCTGCTCTACACGCTGCTGCTCTACGCGGTCACGCAGCTGCCCGCCTGCACAGGGGCGTTTGGGGCGATCTACGAGGCCGCTTCGATCGTGCTCGGGCTGCTGTTCGTGCTCGGCGCCGTGCACCTCTACCGGCACCCGGACCGCCGTACCGCGCTGCGTCTCTACCTCTTCTCCCTGGCCTACCTCGCACTGCTGTTCGCGGCGATGGTCGTGGACGTAAAGCTGTGAGAAAAATGGATAGGATGCCCGTCAATGGATAAGAAGCTGGCCCGCAAGAATCTCCGCGCCGCCCTGATCTGCGGCGCCATTGCCGCCTTCATGTTCGGCGGTACCTTCGTCGTCGCGGCGATCTACCTCAAGTCATGAGCACGACTGAGCCAACTGAGACCGAGGTCGTCCAGACCGACGTCAACGACGACTTCGTGCCTGCCGGCGAGGACATCCACCTTCCCGGTGGCTCGATCATCCCGCTGACCACCGCGGTCGGCATCACGATGACCGTGATCGGTACCACGATCGGCAAGATCTGGATGGTGATCGGCCTGATCGTCTTCCTGGTCTCGCTGTACAAGTGGATCCAGGACGTCCGCCACGACATGGCCCACCTGCCCGACGAGCACCACCACTGATGCGGATCCTTCAGAAGTACCGGATGCGGACTCCGTCCACCGGCAAGGAAGTCGTGCTCGAGGCGGCGCCGGACACGCGCTACGTCGATCATCAGACCGGCGAGGAGCTCGAGGTGCTGGCGATGCTGACTCCGGTGGCGCCGACGCCCTCAGATCTCCCCTGGGCTCTTGAGAACCTGCGGTTCTGCCCGCATTGCGATCAGCTGTGCCAGAAGGACCTCGATGTCTGCCCCACCTGTGGCAACGACATCGATCCGCTGATCTGATCCTCGATCTGGGGACCTGAGCCGCTGTGCTTCCCCGGGACGTCGTGCGCCCGATGGCGTCTCGTTCATGGTCTGGGCCTGAGACGCCGCTTGCGTTGTGCCCGTCCAACGCCGGGTAATCTCGTTCGCATGCAGTTGATCTCTCGCAAGCTCCTTGTCGGAGCCATCGCTGCGGTCGCCGCCTCCGGCGCGATCGCGGGCTGTGGCGGTGGAGGTTCGGGCGCGGCGGCGACCGTCTCGGTGCCGACGCTGACGGTTCCGACCACGAGCGCCCCCACGGCACCGACCGCCGGCTCGACCGACACATCGACCAGTACCACCAACACCGACACCACCGCTTCCGGCAACACCGGCTCCTCGGGCGCCGCGAACAGCGGCGGCTCCGCAGCCGACGGCTCAGGCGCCGCCACCGGCAACACCGGCGCAGCGACCGGGAACACCGGCGCAGCCGGCAGTACCGGCGCCGGTGAGAGCTCCACCACCGGCGGCGCGGGCCTCTAGGCCCCGCCCGGGCCGGGTGAACCCACTTCGCACGATCCACCGGTGTCTGGGGGCGCTCGAAACGTCAAAGCGCGAGCCAAATCGGTGCTGTGACGTTTCGAGCGCCCTCAGGGCGCCCGGTTCGACAAAGCGCCAGATCCGGCGTTGAGTTGCCGTTTCGAGCACCCTCGAGACCGAAAACGGGCAGCCGGAACGGTCGCGGCCTCGGCCCAACCCCGTCTTCACTGCCAGAGACAGACAGCAAAGCCGCCCTCAGACCCCACCCCGGACCGGTTCGAGCGGTGCACCAGTTTCCGGGGGGCGTCGGAACGAACACAGCGACACCGAAAACCGGGCATCGTTCGTAGCCGCGCCCTCGGGGCACGCTGGCGAACACAGCGCCCAAATCACGGTCGCTGTGTTCGTTCGAGCACCCTCAAGACCCAAACGGACGGCAACAACGGCCGCGAGCCCCGCATCACCCGTCTTCATTGCAAAAGAGACAGGGACGCGCGCCGGACCGGCGCGAACCCGCTACGGGGTCAGGACCTCGGTGGCCGAGTACTCGATCCGCGTGCCGGTGTAGTTGCAGCCATACACAGACTGCTGCCCGATCTCGAGCTGCGGGGTGATCGGTGGCGTCGTCTTGTTGTTGCAGTCGGTGTTGCGGCTCTGGCGATAGGCGAACTTGTTCGCCGTCAGGTCGATCGAGAGCACCGGCGCCCAGGTCGGCGTCGTGAAGGCGACGACCTCACCCGGAACGACGGGCAAACCCTGGGTCAGCGGGAACTGGACGACCTGCCCCAGATAATTGGCCAGCGAGATCGCAGAGCTCGACGCCACCACCTGCCAGCGGAAGTTCTTGTGCTTGCCGATCTGACGGAGCACCGTCAGCTGGGCCTCGGGCGGCCCGCCGTAGCTGGAATCGAGGTTGGCGACGTACTTCTTCTGATCCGCCGCATCGGTGGACAGCGCCGAGATCCCCACCGTGAAGGACTCGAGCAGACCCGGCTTGCTGATCAGGGTCGGATACGAGACGCCGTCGCGGATGGTCTCCAGCGCGGTCATCTGGTTGAGCACGATCGTGCAGTCGGCAGCCGAGACGCCGGCCGGGCACGTGGGCGCCACCAGCGGCGTTGAGGTCACGCCGATCTGAACCTCCTGTGCGGAGGCCGTGGTGGCCAGCACGCCACTGCCGATCAGGGCCGCGGCGACGGCCATCAGGGAACGCTTCATCGCACCATTGAACACGACAACGGGTTCCCAAGTTGCGCGTGGCGTTGCAAGAACGCCAGCCGAAGGGTCGCTGTCAGCGGCCCGATCCGCCGGCGTCCTGAATCACAAATCCGCTGGCAGCCTCGCGAATTTGCGGTTCACGGGGCTAGATCTTGGTGACGTTGACCGCCTTCGGACCCTTCGGACCCGCTTCTTCCTCATAGGTGACCTTCGAGCCCTCCGGCAGCGACCGGTAGCCATCGCCGTTGATGCCGGAGAAGTGCACGAACAGGTCGCGTCCTCCGTCGTCGGGCGTGATGAACCCGAAGCCCTTGTCGTCACTGAACCACTTGACGGTTCCCGTAGCCATGTATCAATTACCCCTTGGAATGCGTGCTCGCCATCGCGGTTGGCCGCCAACTGGCCCCACCAACCTCTCGGAACCGTATCAAGCAGCGCTCAGATTCCCAGCCCACTTCCCCAGCAGCTTCCGGGACTCAGCGGCCAGAAAAAGTGGCTTTCCCGGGGCCATCCTCGAGGAAGGAGCGCACGGCTGACTGCAGATCGGCAGAGTCGAACAGCTCCGCGGCACGACCGACGACACGCTCGTCGGCGAGCCCGACGCCGCCCTCACGGAAGTCCCGGCAGACGTCCTTTGTGACGCCGTGACCAAGGGTCGGACCGTTCGCAAGCTCCGCCGTGAACGCCCTGGCGGCCGCATCGAACCCCTCGTCGGGCAGCACGCGGTTGACGACGTTCCAGCGCTCGAGCGTGGCCGCCGGATACGGCACGCCGGTCATCACGAACTCACGCGCGCGGCCGCTGCCGGCTCGCTCTGCGAGCCGCTGCGTGCCGCCCATCGTCGGCGTCAGGCCGATCACCTTCTCGACGAGGCCGAACTTGGCGGACTCGGCGGCGAGGATGATGTCGCAGGCCAGCGCCAACTCAAACGCCCAGGTCAGACACAGCGCGTGCGCCGCGAACACCACCGGGCAGCGCAGCGCCTCGAGCCGCAGGCTCAACTCCAGCAGCCCGCCGAGCATCGCCGCGGCCTGCTCAGCGTTCTCCTGCTCGGCGAACCACGAGACATCGACACCGCCTGAGACAGCGCGCCCGTTGGCGCGCACCAGCAGCGCCCGCGGCATGTCGGCCTCGAGCTCGGTCAGGGCCGCCGCGATCCCGGCACTCATCGCGCGGTCGAACAGATTCAGCGGTGGTGAGTCGAACGTCAGCACGGCGACCGCGCCGTCACGCTCCAGTACGGCGCTCATCGAAGCTCCGTTGCGGTTGCGGCGATCTCATCGAGGTCACCGGCGTGCGGTGCCCACGGGAGCTTCAGGGGATCGTCGATGTACCGCGGGATCACGTGCATGTGGAAGTGAAAGACGGTCTGCCAGGCGGCGGGCCCGCACGAGTTGATCAGGTTGACGCCGTCGGCGCCGAGCCGGTCGCTGGCGCGTTGGGCGAACATCTGCGCGGTCTTGGCGACCGCGGCGAGATCATCGGGATCGATCTCCAGCAGGTTCCTCGCGTGCTGCTTGGGGATCACCAGCAGGTGGCCCCGGGTCGCGGGGGCGATGTCCATGAACGCGAACGTCCGGTCATCCTCGTAGAGCTTCTGAGCCGGCAGCTCGCCGGCCACGATCTTGCAGAAAATGCAGTCTTCAGGCATGTGGCGCCAGCCTATCGACAACGCTGCCCTCAGACCTCTACGTCCCGTCCCCGAGCAGTTGCCGCGCGTACCGCACCGCGGCGTCTTCATCGTCGATCTCGCCGGCGTACGCGGCCTCGGTCAGCTGCTCCAGCAGCGCTCCGAGCTCCGGCCCCGGGGTGATCCCGAGCGCTGCCGCCAGGGCGTCGCCACGGATCGGCGGCCGTGGCCGATCGGCCCGCCACCGCAGCGCTTCCGGCAGCAGCTCGCAGGCCAGCGTCATGTGCAGATCGATCGCGCGCTCGGCACCGCGGCCGCGCGTGGCGAGCCGATCGGCGACGCTCAGGGCGGTCACCTCGACCTCGACCGGCTCGCAGGTCGCCAGATAGGCGTAGACGGCGCGCGGCCCGAGCGGCATTTCGTGCACGAGGAAGCCGAGCCGCAGGTGGTGGCGGGTCAGCGCCGCCACGAACGACGCCAGCCGCTCACTGGCCCGCAGCCGCGTCAGGATCGCGTGGGCCAGCTCCGCGCCCGCGACGTCATGCCCGAAGAACGTCACCCGGCCCTCAGCGGTGACGGCATGCGTGTCGGTCTTGGCGATGTCATGCAGCAGTGCCCCGAACCGTAGCGCCTGACCGCGCGTGATCCCGTCGCCAAGCGGCTCGGCCAGGACGCCGGTCAACCCGGCTGCAGCCTCGCCGAACAGTGGTGACGGATCGCGCTCCAGCTCGATCGTCGCCTGCAGCGTGGCGAGCGTGTGGTCATGGACGTCGAGGTGGTGGTAGACGCTCTGGTCGATGCCCTTCAGCGCCACCAGCTCCGGAAGCACAACGTCCGCGGCCCCGAGCGACTCGAGCAGCTCCAGCCCGGGGACGGCCCGATCGGCGGCGATGATCCGCTTGAGCTCGGCGAAGACCCGCTCTCCCGGAGTTGATGCCAGCGCCGGGGCGCTTCGCCCCGCGGCCGCGGCGGTCTGCGGATCGACATCGAACCCGAGCTCGGCAGCCATCCGCGCCACCCGCACGACCCGTAGCGGGTCGCTGGCAAAGGCATCAGGTGCGACCATCCGCAGCTGACCGGCCCGAAGATCCTCGATGCCACCGAACGGGTCGATCAGCGCCGGGTCCCCCAGTCCCCGGGCGATCGCGTTGATCGTCAGATCCCGGCGGCGCAGATCCTCCACCAGCGTCTCCCCCATCAGCGGCGTCAGGTCCACCTGCCATCCGTCGCGACCCATCACCCGCCAGGCGCCGAAGGCGTCAGACAGCGGAAACGCGTGTCCGCCCGCAGCGCGCGCCAGTGTCCGCGCCGGACCGCCGGCGTCGCCGTCGATCGCGACGTCGTAGTCGGCCGTCGGACGCCCGAGCAGCTCGTCTCGGACGGCTCCGCCGACCAGCCAGACGCGGCCTTCGAGCGCCGCCAGCTCCGACAGCGGTTCGCTCACGTGACCGGTTCGCCGTCCCGATGGTAGTGGCGCGGCACCCGCGTGCTGAGGCCGCAGGTGATCTCGTAGTTGATCGTCTGCAGCCGTGCGGCGAGGTCCTCGATCGTCTGGCGCTGCTCCCCACTTCTACCGATCAGCGTCACCCGCTCACCGACTGCGACCTCGGGGTGGGACCCGAGGTCGACGGTGATGTTGTCCATGCTCACGGTCCCGACCAACGGATAGCGGCGCCCGGCAATCAGCACATCGCAATTGTTCGTGAAGCCGCGCCGGAAGCCATCGCCATACCCGATCGGCACGGTCGCCAGCCAGGTGGGCTCCTGCGCGATGAACCGGCGCCCGTACCCGGCGCTGTCCCCCGGCTCGGCCGGTTTGACGGCCGCGACATACGAGTACAGTGCCAGCGCCGGTTCGAGCCCGAGCGGCGCCGGGTCCTCATTCATCGGGTCGCCTCCGTAGATCGCGATGCCGCACCGGACCATGTCGAAGTGGCTGCGAGGCGTCCGCAGTGTCGCCGCGCTGTTGGCGGCGTGCACGGTGATTGGGTGTGCGGCCAGCGTCTTGACGGCGTGGGCGAACGGCGTGAACGTCTCGAGCTGGCGGGCGACGAACTCCTGGTCCCCGTCGGCCGTGGCGAAGTGCGTCGTGGCGCCGGCCAGCGACAGCACGGGCGCCGCATCGAGCACAGCCCGCGCGACCGCCAGCGCCTGCCCGTGGTCACGGGTCCCGAGCCGTCCCATCCCGCTGTCCAGCTTGACGTGGATCTTCAGGGGGCCGGCCCGTTGGCCGGCCACCTTGACGGCCTCGGAGACCCTCGTGATGAACCACTCGTCCCATGCCACCAGCTCAGCGCCGGCCTCGAGCGCCAACGGCAGCTCCTCGTCGGAGATCGCGCCGAGCACGAGAATCGGCCCCTCGATCCCCGCCGCACGCAACTGCGCCGCCTCGCCGGCGGTGGCGACGGCCAGCTGAGCAGCGCCGGCCGCCAGCACCGCCCGAGCGACGGGCGCCGCCCCGTGACCGTAACCGTCAGCCTTCACCACCGCGGCCAGTCGCGTCCCCGGTCCGAGCTGCCCGCGCAGCAGTTGCACGTTGCGCTCGATCGCCGCCAGGTTCACCTCCGCCACCGCCCGGAGCATCACTCCTGCTCCTCGGCGATCAGGGCGCGCGGCAGGCGCTCGATCACATCCGAGGCGATCACGCCCTCCGGCCCGATCTCCCGTGCCGCCAGCTGCCCGGCCCGCACATGCACGAGCACCCCCGCGCACGCCGCCTCAAACGGCTCCATGCCCTTCGCCAGGTTCGCCCCGATCACGCCCGACAACACGTCCCCGGTGCCCGCTGTCGCGAGGGCCGGGGCATTCCCGGGGCTGACCGCAACCCGGCCGTCTGGGGCCGCGACAAGCGTGTCGTCGCCTTTCAGGACAACCACGCCGCGGGCGATCTCGCACGCCTTCCGGGCGCAGTGGAGTCGCCGGTCGCCGATGCGCTTGCTGTCGACGCCGAGGAGGCGTGCGAGTTCTCCCGCGTGTGGCGTCAGGATCGTCGGCTCCGCTCGCACGGCCAGCGTCTCCGCACAGCCCACGTATGCGTTCAGCCCGTCGGCATCCAAGACGAGAGGGCACTGGGATCGCCGAGCCAGCCCTCGCACGAGTGCCACTGCGGCTTCGTCCCTCCCAATTCCCGGCCCCACCACGAGCGCGAGAGCGCGCTCGGCACGTCCCAGTGCCTGCTCGAGGTCAGGAGGCTCGCCGATGTCGGCAACCATCACCTCCAGCAGGTGCGCATGCAGTGCGGCGACGATCGGCGAACGGGCGGCGACCGTCACGTAGCCGGCCCCAGCTCGTGCCGCGGAACGAGCCGCCATCACAGGCGCACCGACAAGCCCGGCGGAGCCGCCGAAGACGACGACGTTGCCGGCAGAGAACTTGGTTGAGCTGGCCTCGCGGCGCGGGACGAGGTCGAGGACCGCGTCGGTGATCAGCCCGATCGTCGGCTCGACGGGGCCGCCGTCGGGGATCCCGATGTCAATGACGTGCAACCGGCCGGCATGGGTCTTGCCGGGGTCGATCCACAGGCCCGGCTTGGCGGCGTGGAAGGTGACGGTGTGGTCGGCACGCACAGCCTCCCCGGCGATCTCCCCGGTCGAGCCGTCGACGCCGCTGGGGACGTCGCAGGCGACGATCGTCACCTCGGGGTGGGCGTCCGCGTAGGCGTTGATCGCCGTGATCACGCCAGCGACAGGGTCGCGCGGGGCGCCGCCCGAGCCGGTGCCGAGCAGCGCGTCGATCACGACGGTCGCCCCATCGAGCTGTGGCGTCTCACCGGGCTCGGTGACGACGACCTGCCGGCCCTGCTCACGCAGGACCCGGGCGGCGACCTTGCCGTCGCCCCCGTTGTTGCCCTTGCCACAGACGATCGCGATCGCACCGGCGCCCGCCCCCAGCTCGGCGGCAACCCGTGCCAGGCCGGTGCCGGCCCGCTCCATCAGCGTCTCGCCGGGGATTCCGAGCTGCTCGATCGCCCACGTGTCGAGCGCCCGCTGCTGGGCGGCGTCAGGCAGCGGTACGAGCCAGGCGGGGAGCGTCATCTCGTCCGAGCGTACCCACGGGTGGCCCAACGGGGCCACCCCACTCCTACTCCACGGTGACGGTCTTCGCCAGGTTGCGCGGCTGATCCACGTTCAGGCCGCGGCGGCGGGCGATGTGGTAGGCCAGCAGCTGCATCGGGACAACGGCCAGCAGCGGCGACAGCATCCAGTCGGTCGCCGGCACGCGGATCACCTCGTGGGCGTGCTCGCCGATCTGCAGGTCGCCCTCGGTCGCAATCGCGATCACGCGGGCACCGCGGGCGCGGACCTCCTGGACGTTTGAGATCACCTTCGACAGAACCGGTGAATCGGTGGCGACGGCAACCACCGGCGTCGATGAGTCCAGCAGCGCGATCGGCCCGTGCTTCATCTCGCCGGCGGCATAGGCGTCGGTCGCGATGTAGCTGATCTCCTTCAGCTTCAGGGCGCCCTCGAGCGCAGCCGGCACGCCGGCGTGGCGGCCGATGTAGAGGAAGAAATCGGACGTGTAAACCGACTCAGCGATCGCAGCGATCTGGCCGCCATCGCCCTCGAGGATCTGCGTGATCAGGTGCGGGAGGCGACGCAGCTCGACGATCAGCTCGACAAGGCGGTCGGTGCTGAGCGTGCCGCGCAGCTCCGCGAGCCGCAGGGCCAGCAGGTACATCGCGGTCACCTGGGCGACGAACGTCTTCGTCGCGGCCACGCCGATCTCGAGCCCGGCACGGGTGTACAGGACGCCGTCAGCGTCTCGGGTGATCTGCGAGCCCATGATGTTCGTGACGCCGAGCACGTGGGCGCCGCGTTCGCGTGCGGTCCGCATCGCCGCCAACGTGTCGGCCGTCTCGCCGGATTGCGAGATCCCGATCACCAGATCGCCGGGGCCAACGACGGGGTTGCGGTACCGGTACTCGGAAGCGATGTCGACATCGACGGGCAGCCGCGCCCACTCTTCGATCGCGTAGCGGCCGATCAGACCGGCGTGGTACGAGGTCCCACATGCGACCAGGACGATCCGCTTGGCGCCCCGCAGCACGTCATCGGTGATCTCGCGGCTGTCGAGACGGGTGCTCGGGACGATTCCGAGGTCGATCCCGTCGCGGCGGGCCGCTCGCTCACCGATCGTCTCGGCGACCGCGTCACCCTGCTCGTGGATCTCCTTGAGCATGAACGTCTCGTAGCCCTGCTTCTCAGCCGTGTCGGCGTCCCAGTCAACCTCGGTGATCTCGCGGTCGAGTGTCTCGCCGTCCATCGTCTGGAACTCGACGCGGTCAGCGCGAAGGATCACCAGCTCGTCGTCGTTGATGAACTGGACATGCCTGGTGTGGGCCATGAACGCCGGGATCGCGGAGCCGAAGAACTGCTCGCCGTCGCCGCGGCCGACGATCAGCGGGCATTCCTTGCGTGCGCCGACCAGCAGGCCGGGCTCATCGGCGCACATCGCGACGAACGCGTAGTGGCCCTGCATCTCGGCGTAGGCGGCGCGGACGGCCTCGACCAGGTTGCCGTCAGCGTAATGGCGGGCGATCAGGTGGGCGATGACCTCGGCGTCGGTCTCGGAGGTGAAGCGCGCGGGCCGGGTCGGGTCAGCCATCAGCCGCGCCTTCAGCTCCACGTAGTTCTCGACGATCCCGTTGACGACGATGTGAATCCGGTCGGCGTTGTCGTAATGCGGGTGCGCGTTCTCCTCGGTGACGCCGCCGTGCGTCGCCCAGCGCGTGTGGCCGATGCCGGTCGCGGTCTCCGGCAGCTCGGCCAGCGCGATCCCCGCGCCCGGCGTCACAACCGCGAAGGAATCCGTCTGCTGCTCGCGCGACGCGAGCGCCCCGCGGAGCGCCTCGAGGTTGCCGACCGCCCGAACCGCATCGATCCGGCCGTCGCGGAGCACCGAGATGCCGGCGCTGTCATATCCCCGGTATTCGAGCTTCTCCAGGCCTGCGAGCAGCAATGACCGTGCGTGACGGGGTCCGACGTAGCCGACGATGCCGCACATACGGTGCTCCTTGTCCGGGGTACTAGTGCCCTAGGTCGGATCGCGATAGCGAGCCGCGCCCATCCAGACAACCGATCCGGTGAGCGAAACCCTCATGTTACTTGCGAGGTCGAGCGGGCAAATCCTGCCTGGACTCGCTGGGCGCGCGCTCGACCCGGCGATCAGCCGGCAAGCGCGGTCTCAACGACCGCAACCAGCCCGGCACAGACCGCATCTGTCTCATCCTGGCTCGGGGCCTCGACCATCACGCGGATCAGCGGCTCGGTGCCGGAGGCACGGACGAGGACGCGGCCGCGGCCGGCCAGACCGGCCCCGGCCTGCTCGATCGCTGTGGTGACACCGGAGGAGTCCATCGCCGTTTTCAGTGCCGCGCGGTCGCTGGCGCGGATGTTGACAAGACGCTGTGGCAGCTTGCTCATCGCACCGCGCTCGCGCAGGTCGCGGCCGTGCAGCGCCTCCATCGTCAGCAGCGCTGAGGCGATCCCGTCACCGGACGGCCCAAAGCCGAGGTCGATGATGTGACCGGATTGCTCGCCCCCGAGCCGCCAGCCGCGCTTGCGCAGCTCGTCGAGCACGTAGCGGTCGCCGACAGCGGTCGTCGCGACATCGATCCGGGCCTCGCGCATCGCCGTGTGGAAGCCGTAGTTCGTCATCACGGTCACGGCGACGCCGTCACCGAGCAGCAGCCCGGTCCGCTGGAGGTGCAGCGCGGCAAGCGCGATCAGCTCATCGCCGTCGACGACGGTGCCGTCGCGGTCGACCGCGAGCATCCGATCGCCGTCACCATCGAATGCGAACCCGGCGTCATGCTGGCCGTCGAGCATCGCCGCGGTCAGCTGCTCGAGGTGTGTCGATCCACAACCGTCGTTGATGTTGCGACCGTCCGGGTCGTCGCTGAGCACATCGACGTGGGCGCCGAGCCGGCGGAAGATCTCCGGCGCGGCTCGGTAGGTCGCGCCGTTGGCGCAGTCGAGAAGGACCCGCTTGCCGGTCAGGTCGAGCTGTTCAAAGCGGACGTGGAGCTCACGCAGGTAATCCTCGAGCGCGCCGTGCAGCGGGCGCACCCGGCCGATCCGAGCCGACGGTTCGAGCGGCTGCTCGAGCATCGCCTCGATCGCGTGCTCGGTGTCGTCGTCGAGCTTGAAGCCGTCGTCCTTGAACAGCTTGATGCCGTTGTCGTCGTAGGGATTGTGCGAGGCGGAGATGACCGCCGCCAGCTGCAACCCGTGCCGGCGCAGCAGCAGGGGCGCTGCCGGAGTCGGCAGCACGCCCGCCAGCAGCGCGTCGCCCCCGGCGGAGGTGACTCCGGCCGCGATCGCGGCCTCGAGCATCTCCCCCGATTCGCGGGTGTCGCGGACGATCAGGACCTGCGGCCGTGACCCGCCGCGCCCGCCCGTGAGCTTGACAGCCGCCCGGGCCAGCGACAGCGCCAGCTCCGCGGTGAGAAACTCGCCAGCGCGGCCCCGGACTCCGTCCGTGCCGAACAGCTGCCTGGACATCTACGAAGAGGGCAGGGCCCGCGCCGGGGCGCCGGCTAGCGCTTCGAGAACTGCGGACGCTTACGGGCCTTCTTGAGGCCGGCCTTCTTGCGCTCCTTGACGCGCGGATCACGCGTCAGGAAGCCACGGCGCTTGAGCTCGCCACGCAGGTTCGGATCGGCCTCGAGCAGTGCGCGCGAAATCCCGTGCCGCAGCGCCCCGGCCTGAGCCGACACACCGCCGCCGTGCATCCGCGCGATCACGTCCATCCGCGCCTCGTAGCCCACTGCTTCCAGTGGCTGGCGGATGACCCGCTGCAGCGTCTCCCTGGGGAAGAACTCCTCAAGGGTCTTGCCGTTGATCACGTAGGTGCCGGTTCCCGGCTTCAAGATCACGCGAGCGACGGCCGTCTTGCGCTTACCGGTTGCGGTGTAGCGCGCACCGGCCGCGAGGTCGATCGCCGCATCGGCGATCGGCCGCGACTCAGCGTCGGGGTCGTCCTCGGCGGCTGCACGCAGCGCCGCCTCTTCGGCCTCGGCTTCGGCGGCCGCACGAGCTTCGGCGTCGAGGTACTGATCGCCGTCGGAGACGAGGTCCGGAATCAGGTCCGCACCCGGGATCGCCGGCTTGACACGCGGCGTCTCGTCGTCCTCTTCGATGTACTCGACGTCAGCTTCGACGATCTCCGTCGGATCAACGGCCACCGCCTCGTCGCCGGACTCGGCAACAGGCTCTCGGGCCGCCTCTTCGGCGGGGACGACATCAGGAGCAGTCTCGGCGGACGGCTCTGCAGCCTCTTCCGGCTGCCCTTCCAATTCTTCGCTCAAGACTGAATCTCCATCGGAACGGGCTGCTGAGCGATGTGCGGATGCTCGGGGCCCGCATACACCTTCAGCTTGGTCAGCTGTTTGCGCGCCAGCCGGTTACGCGGCAGCATTCCCTTGACGGCGAGGCGGATGACCTCTTCGGGACGCCGCTCGAGCATGTCGTTGAGGGTGCGCGACTTCAGACCGCCGGGGTAACCCGAATGGCGGTAGTACATCTTGTCGGTGCGCTTCTTGCCGGTCACCGCGATCTTCTCGGCATTGATGACGACCACAAAGTCGCCCGTGTCGATGTGCGGGGTGTACGTCGGCTTGCGCTTACCGCGGAGCGCGTCGGCGATCTGCGTCGACAGGCGACCGAGGGTTTGCCCGGTTGCGTCGACGATGAGCCAGTTGCGCTCGCGGTCAGTTGGTTTTGCTACGTAAGTCTTCATGGCACAGAGAAAACCGCGCTGACGTGCGCGGCTGACGTCGATAATAGCGCGAGTGCAATTGCCCGTTCTCGTCCGCCGTGCTGAGTATCGCCTGGGCTACCGGGCGCTCCGGATTCTGTGGTTCTTCACCCACCCGCGGCTGCACGGCGCGAAGTGCGCGATCACCGACGGGGACAGGGTTCTGCTCGTCCGTCACACCTACGGAGCACGGGTCTGGGACTTCCCCGGAGGCAAGGTCGAGGACGGTGAGGATCCCCGCGAGGCGGCCGCGCGAGAGATGGCCGAGGAGCTCGGGCTGGTCGATGTCGACTGGCAGCCCACCGGTGTGCTCACGGAGACCGTCGATTACCGCCACGACACGATCCACTGCTTCACCGCCGAGTTGCACGAGCCGCAGCTGCGCCTGCAGCGTGCCGAGCTCGAACGAGCGCAGTGGTTTCACCGCGCTGCGGTACCGCCGGATCTCGCGCCCCACGCGCGCGAGATCATCGCGATGCTGCGGCCACTCGGCGCCTGAGTCCCGGGTTTCGCCGTCGGTGTTCCGCGGAACGCCGCGGAAACCACTCGGAGCCTGAGCTACTCCCACTCGATCGTGCCAGGCGGCTTCGACGTGATGTCGAGTGCCACGCGGCCGACCTGCCGGATCTCGTTGATCATCCGGTTGGCGATCACTTCGAGCAGGTCGTAGGGAAGCCGGGCCCAGTCGGCGGTCATCGCGTCGTCGGAGGTGACCGCCCGCAGCACGATCACGTTGCCGTAGGTGCGCTCATCTCCCTGCACACCGACGGTGCGGATGTCCGGCAGCACGCAGAACGACTGCCACAGCTCCCGGTAGAGGCCGGCACGGCGAATCTCCTCCTGGAGGATCGCGTCAGCGTCGCGCAGCACGTCAAGCCGCTCCCTGGTGACCTCGCCGCCGACGATCCGGATTGCCAGGCCCGGGCCGGGAAACGGCTGGCGCCAGACGAGGCGCTCAGGCAGACCGAGCTCGGCACCGACGGCCCGCACCTCGTCCTTGAACAGGGCACGCAGCGGCTCCACGAGCTCGAACTCCAGATCCTCGGGTAAGCCGCCAACGTTGTGGTGGGACTTGATCGTGGCGGTCCCGGTGCCGCCGCCGGACTCGATCACATCCGAGTACAGCGTTCCCTGCACGAGGTACTTGACGTTGTCCAACCGCGCAGCCTCCTCATCGAAGACGCGGATGAACTCGTTGCCGATGATCTTGCGCTTCTGCTCAGGGTCGGTGACGCCCTTCAGCTTGCTGAGGAATCGCTCCTCGGCGTCCACCGCGATCAGCGGCACCTTGAAGTGGTTGCGGAACGCCTCGACGACCTGCTCGCCCTCGTTCTTGCGCATCAGCCCGTGGTCGACGAACACGCACGTCAGGCGCTCGCCGATCGCCTGATGCACGAGCAACGCCGCGACGCTCGAGTCGACACCGCCGGACAGGCCACAGATCGCCCGGCCGTCGGGCCCGAGCTGTTCCCGGATCCGCTCGATCTGCTCGTCGATCACCGACCGGGCGCTCCACGACCGGTCGCAGCGGCAGATCTTCTCGAGGAAGTTGAGCAGGACCTGCTGCCCGTAGGGGGTGTGGACGACCTCGGGGTGGAACTGGATCCCGTAGATGTCGCGCTCCAGCGATTCGAACGCAGCCACCGGTGAGGCGGTCGACGCCGCCAGCGCGGTAAACCCGGGCGGCGGCGCGAACACGGTGTCGCGATGTGACATCCAGCAGCTCTGTTCCTCGGGCGTCCCGGCCAGCAACTTGCCGCTGACGCTGACGCTGAGCTGCGAGCGCCCGAACTCGCCGATCTCGGCGCCCTCGACGGTGCCGCCGAGCGCCAGAGCCAACAGCTGCATGCCGTAACAGATGCCGAGCACGGGAACCCCCAGCTCAAGCAGATCCGGATCGAGCGCCGGCGCGCCGTCGGCATACACCGACGCCGGCCCGCCGGAGAGGATCAGTCCCTTCGGCTGGCGCTTGGCGACCTCGGCCGCACCGACGTGGTAGGGCAGCAGCGTCGAGAACACGCCGCATTCACGGACGCGTCGCGCGATCAGCTGTGAGTACTGGCCCCCGTAGTCGAGGACCACGACCTCCTGGGTATCCGGCGGCGTGGCGCTCTCGGCGACCTCAGCCGCCTCGAGCGCAGTCACGCCGTCCGTATCACTCAGTGACGCCAACCGTGGCGGCCTTGCCGCTCGCGCCCATGCCGACGCCCTGCTCACGCTGGAGGTGCTTGCCCTCCGTCTGCAGCGACGGAGCGATCAGCAGCTCGGCGCGATTGAACTCGGCGATGTCGCGATAGCCGCAGGTGGCCATCGAGGTCTTCAGCGCCCCCATCAGGTTGAAGGTGCCGTCGTTCTCGCGGGCGGGGCCCACGATGATCTCCTCGAACGTTCCGTTCTGCTTCGTCGAGACGCGGGTGCCGCGCGGCAGCGTGGGATGGAACGTCGCCATCCCCCAGTTGTAGCCACGACCGGGAGCCTCGTAGGCGCGCGCCAGGGCCGAGCCGAGCATCACTGCATCGGCACCGCAGGCGATCGCCTTTGCGACATCGCCACCGTTGCGCATCCCGCCATCGGCGATCACGCGGACGTAGTCACCGGTCTCCAGCATGTGCTGTGACCGGGCAGCCGCGACATCGGCGATCGCGGTCGCCTGCGGGACGCCCACGCCGATCACGCCCCGCGTGGTGCAGATCGCACCCGGGCCGACGCCGACGAGCACGCCCGCCGCGCCGGTCCGCATCAGGTGCAGGCCCGTGTGGTAGGAGGCACAGCCACCGACCACGACCGGGATCGGCGACAGCTCGCGGATGAACTCCTTGAGGTTCAGCGGCGGCCGTGACTCGTCCTTGGAGACGTGCTCCGCGGAGACCACCGTGCCCTGGATCACCAGGATGTCGAGACCGGCCTCAAGGGCGACCTCGTAGTACTTGCGCACCTTCTGCGGAGTCAGAGACGCGGCGGCGACAACACCGTGCGACTTGATCTCCCGGATCCGCTGCGCGATCAGCTCTGGCTTGACCGGCTCCGCATAGATGTCCTGCATCTCGCGGGTGGCGATGTCCTTGGAGAAGGTTGAGATCCGCTCGAGCTGCGCATCGGCATCCTCGTAGCGACACTGGATCCCTTCGAGATTGAGCACGGCAAGCCCGCCAAGCTTGCCGATTGCGCCTGCCGTATCCGGCGAGACAACGCCATCGAGAGCCGCGCCCAGAAGCGGCAGCTCGAAGCGGTAGGGACCGAGCGTCCACGTGATGTCGACATCATCAGGATCGCGCGTCCGGCGCGACGGGACGATGGCGATGTCATCAAATCCATAGGCCCTGCGGGCCTTCTTTCCACGACCAATTTCGACTTCCATTAGACAAGCGTAGAACCTTCGACGGACGGGCACACAAATCCTCCGACCCGAACGCGAGAAAGCCCCGGAAAGTCCGCGGTCAGACCTGTTCTGCGATCTTCACACGCTCGGCCGTGACGCCTTCGAGCAACCTGTCGACCTTGCCGGGCTCGACGATGCCGGCGCCGATGTGCTGCGTCGATTCGGCGCCGCATGCGACCCCGTAGCGGAGGCAGTCAAGCGGGCTGCGACCGACGTAGCGGGCGGCGACATAGCCGGCGAGGAAGGCGTCCCCGGAACCGATCGGCGAGTGCGCCTCGAGCGGTTCGGTCCGAACGCGGTAGAGCACGGGCGCCCCGTCCTCACGGATCTGCGCGTAGCAGCCGTCGGGCACGGTCATGATCGCCTCACCGGCGCCGTGGCGCGCGATCTCGGCGATCGCCCGGGCCCGGTCGTTCTCGTCGTTGAATTCGTGGCCGACCAACTCCTCGGCCTCGAGCTCGTTCGGCGAGACGACGTCCGGTTCGGCTCTGACCGCGAGCCGCAGCGGTTCACCGTCGGTGTCGAGGATCGTCGTCACGCCGAGCTTGCGCACGGCGCGGATCAACGACGCGTAGGTGTCCGGCTCAAGGCCGCGCGGCAGGCTTCCGGCGAACACGCACAGGCTCGCCCCGCGCGCGAGGTACAGCAGCTTCTCCCGAAACAGATCCAGTTCGTGCGGCGAGACGGCGGGTCCGCGCTCGTTGATCTCGGTATGCAGTCCGGTCGTCGGGTCGATCACAGCGGTGTTGGTTCGCGACTCCTCGCGGATCCGGACGAACGCGTTGAGGATCGACTCGTCGTTGAGCGCCTCGATGATCCGGATCCCGGTCGCCCCGCCGGCCAACCCGGTGGCGATCACCGGCTGGCCGAGCTTCTTCACCGCCCGCGCAACGTTGACGCCCTTGCCTCCCGGCATCGTGGTCTGGTCGACCGTCCGGTGCCGACGGCCCGGTGTGAAGGTCGGCACCTCGAGCGTCTTGTCGAGGGCGGGGTTGAGGGTGACTGTGATGATCAACGTTCCTCCAGGTGGCCAGCGACCGTCCGGGGACGCCTCCGTCTGAGTGCCACGGCCGCCGCCGCTGAGCAAACGAGGAGCGCCAACACCCCCAGCGTAGACCCTCGCCCGAGGAAGCGTGCGACCTGTGTATACGGCGATACCGCCGGCACGGCGCGGGCCAGCAACAGCGGGATCCTGGCGAGCACCTTGCCGCCGACGACAACGCTGGCGCGGCCGACGACCGCGTGACGCGGCAGTGGCCCTGACAGTTTCTTGGGAAGCTCCAGATCGACCGTGACACGGTCACTGCGGGCGACGACATTGCGGTAGCCGGCAGCGGCGATCACGACGGCTCGCTTGGACTCCTCGTCGACCGGCAGCCGCGCGACGACATGTCCGGCGTGCATCGGGGAAATGAGATGGAACTCGTCGAAGCCCCAGCTGAGCAGCGTCAGCGCCGCGGCATTCCGGGCCGCCTCGCTGGAGGTCCCGAGGACGCTGCCGATCAGCGTCAACCCATCCCGGGTGCCGGACGACACGAGGATGTAGCCGGCGGCGTTGGTGTGACCGGTCTTGACGCCGGTGATCCACGGCACCTGGCCGAGCAGCTCGTCGGTGTTGGTCAGGCTGTACGCCTGGCCGGTGGTCGAGTGGATCACGGCGTGACGGAGCGCAACCACACGCCGCAGAAACGGCGAGTACGAGAGGTCGTAGGCCGCCAGCCTGGTGAGGTCGTAGGGGCTTGAGTAGTTCTCTGGCGAGTCAAGCCCGATCGGGTTCGCGTAATGCGTATCCGTCAGCCCGAGCTTGACCGCTTCGGCGTTCATCATCGCCACGAACCGTGGGATCGAGCCGCCGCCGACGTTGTAGGCGAGGTCGATCGCCGCGTCATCGGCGCTCGGCAGCATCAGCGCCAGCAGCAGGTTCTCAACGGTCATCTTCTCCCCCGGGTCCAGCCCGATCTGGGAATCGACCGTCGCCGCCGTGAAATCCGTCTGCGTGAAGACCGTGTTCAGGTTATGGACGTGCTGCAGCACGACCAGCGCCGTCATCAGCTTCGTGGTCGACGCGATCTGCAGCTTGGCGTCCGCGTTGTCGCCGTACAGCTGCTGGCCGGTCGAGGCGACCGTCAACGATGCACCCGTCACCGCCAGCTGCGGGGGCGCCGGCGTCGCCGCGGCTGCCGCGGCGCTGAGCACGAACGCCCCGAGGCCCAGCAGCGCAAGCAGCACCGCCGCCAGGATCAGCAGGTATCGACGCATCACCGCAGTTTGAGCACCTGGCCGACGTGCAGGGAGGTCGGTGACACCTTTGGGTTCAGTTTTTCGAGCGAGGCGACCGAGACTCCCGTCTTGGCCGAGATCGTGCCGAAGAGATCGCCGGCCTGCACCGTGTAGACCGCCGCGGCGGTCGTCGTCGTGCCGGTCGTCGTCGCGCCGGTCGCCGAGCCGCTGCCGGATCCATCGGTATCGGGTACGCCGGTCACGGTGGTGGCCGGCGCGTGCTTCCCAGGGTGCCGGTGATCGCCCCGCACGTGAAGCGTTCCATCCACCATCGTGCTGGTCAGTTTCCCAAGCTGGCTGAGGTCGGTGCTGGCGACCGTTGCCGCCGCGCCGCCCGACGATCCAAAGCCCACCGTTTGCTTGGTGATCAGCGCGATCGCCAGCACGGCGACGATCAGTGCCAGCGGCGCGAGAAATCGCTTGGGGCTGCGTCGAGGGCGTTTGGCGCCGGCCATGTGCCCAGGAATCGTAGGGGAGCCACCCGCTCAGCCCGCCACTTTCGCTGCAACCTCCCAGGCGAGCTGGCGCAGCCGTTTGGCCTCAGCCGCGGCGGCGGTCGCCGGATCCCCGCCGGTCTTCCGGTACGCCTCGACGATCCCGCGTGAGGCGCTCGGCAGACCACCGGCAGGCCCGGGCACGAACGCCGCCGCAAGATCCTCGATCGCTCCTCCCTGGGCGCCGACGCCCGGCATCAGGAAAACGGTATGGGGCATCAGCTCCCGCAGGGCCTGCAGCCGGTGCGGGGCGGTCGCTCCGACGACCGCACCGACGTCCGAGAGCCCGGAGCTCCCGATCCCCGGTGCTCCCAACTCCTCGATCATCGCGCCGACATGAGCGCTGACGCTCCCGGACCCGGCCATCTCGCGGTCCTGCAGGTCAGCGGCGCCTGGGTTCGAGGTTCGCGCGAGCACGAACAGGCCGGCGCCGGCCTCGCGCGCGGCCGTCACGAATGGCTCCAACGCATCCACGCCAAGGAACGGATTGACCGTCAGCGCGTCGGCGCCGAGCCCCTCGACGGGACCGAACGGGGTCTCGGTGCGTCCCAGGAAGGCCTGTGCGTAGGCGGCGGCGGTGACGTCGACGTCGCCGCGCTTGGCGTCCGCAATCACCAGCAGGCCCGCCGCGTGGGCCGCAGCGACAGTGTCGATCAGTGCCTGCCAGCCGGGCGGCCCGAGCCGCTCGAAGCAGGCGACCTGCGGCTTGACCGCCACGCAGTGATCGCCGGCGGCTTCGATCACCAGCCGGCAGTGCGCGGCGACGGCGTGGCCGGCGCGAACGGCTGGTGGGAGTGACCCCCGGTCGCTCCCACCAGCCGGCTCGATCGCATCTGGCCACAGACGCAGCGGATCGGGATCCAAACCAAGCACCAGCTGCGACTCGCGCCGCAGCACGGTGCCTGTCAGTCGATCTCCGAAAACCCCAGCGTCAGTGATCAGATGCGACAGCAGTTCGCCGTCTCTAGTTGACGGACTTCTTCAGGGCCGCGCCGGCGGTGAACTTCGGGACGTTTGACGCCGCGATCTGGATCTTCTCCCCGGTGGCCGGGTTACGACCCTCGCGCGCCTCACGCCGCGAAACGCTGAACTTGCCAAACCCGGAGAAGCTGACCTCGGAACCGCGCTTCAGCGCGCCCTCGATCGTCTCCAACACGGCATCGACCGCGTCCGAGGCATCCTTCTTGCTTAGGCCTGCACGGTCGGCGACCTGGTCGATGAACTCCGCTTTCGTCACTGGTCTCCCTCCTTCGAGGTGGTAGGAATCGCCGAAACTAACACGGTTTCCGGACGTCGCGGGCTTTGCGCGCGGGCAGTTCCGCTGTTTGTGACGCTCAGCGTCCCCCGCGTTGCACAGGTCGGTAAGGTCGTGGAGCGGAGATGACCGAGGTGGACACCGACATCGTGACCCCGCCGCAGAGCGCGCCGGTGCCGTTCGCGGTGGATCCGGGAGGCGACCCTGAAGCGGCCGGTGCGGTGGTCCCCGCCGACGATGCCGTCACCGACGAGCGCGACAATGGCGGTGTGCCGCTGGCGACGATCTCCTGGACTGTGACGGCAGTCGCCTTCGCGATCGCGGCGCTGATCCTGCTGATCGACGCCTACTACGGCTACGCCGCGGTCACCTTCATCGTCGCCGGTTCGGCGGCGGTGAACCTCTTCTGAGGGCCGGCCCGGACACGACAGCGATGTCGCCAAAGACCAGAGCAGCCGCACTCGCGATCGTCTCCAACACGGTGCTGATCGCGATCAAGGTCGCGGCGGGGATCGTCACCGGCTCGGTCGGCATCCTCAGTGACGCGGTCCATTCGCTGATGGACCTCGTCGCCTCGGTGATCTCGCTGATCTCGGTCCGTAAGGCCGAGGCACCGGCCGACGCGGACCACCGCTACGGCCACGAGGGCCTCGAGGACCTCTCGGCGGGCGCGCAGGCGATCCTGCTGCTCGCCGGCGCCCTGTTCGTCGCGTTCGAGGCGATCCACCGACTCGTCAGCGGAGGCGCGGTCCGGTCGGCCACGGCCGGCATCATCGTCGTCGCCGTCGCCGCCGCGATCAACCTCGCCGTCTCGACCTCACTGGGTCGCACCGGCCGCAACACGGACTCCCCCGCGCTACAGGCCACCGCCGCCGACCTGCGCACCGACTCGATCGTCTCGCTCGGCGTCCTCGTCGCGCTGGTCGTCGTCAAGCTGACCAAGGACAACTGGTTCGATCCGGCCGCCGGCCTGATCATCGGCATCTCGATCTGCGCGACTGGCATCCGGATCCTGCGTGGGGCGACCCGACGCCTCTCCGGCGAGACGATCCAGCCCGACGAGCTCGCGGCCCTGCAGGCGATCGCCCACTCCTTCATCGGCCCGGAGATCCTCAGCTACCACGACCTCCGCGCCCGCCATTACGGCAGCGCCCACCAAGTCGATCTCCACCTGCAGTTCGCGCACGGCACAAGCCTCGAGCGCGCCCACCAGCTCTCACACCAGCTCCAGGACGCGATGACCGCCCGCCTCCCGGCGACGACGGTGCTGATCCATCTCGAGCCTGAGGACCGGATCCGCCCGGACCGCTTCGAGCATCCCGACGACGAGCCTAACCCGCTTCCCCCGTCTGCCACTGGGCAAACGCACGCAGCGCCCGGCCGCGGTGGCTGATCGCATCCTTCTCCGCGTCTGAGAGCTCGGCCATCGTCCGCCCATCGAACCCGCCTCCGAGATCGTCCGGGAGGAACACCGGGTCATAACCAAACCCCCCCGTACCGCGCACCCCGTCGGCCAGACGCCCGCGGCACCGGCCGATGAACACGCGCTCGGCACCTCCCGGGTCGACATACGCCAGCGCGCACACGTACTCCAGCACGCTGCCCGCGGGCGCCTCGGCGACGAGCTTCGCGAGGTTCTCCGCGTCCGACGCATCGGGTCCCGCAAACCGCGCGCTCCGCACCCCCGGCCGCCCGCCCAGCGCAAGCGATTCGATCCCCGAGTCATCGCCGATCGCGGGTCGCCCCAGCGCCAGCGCGGCCGTCCGCGCCTTCGGCAGTGCGTTCGCGGAATACGTCAACCCGTCCTCGGGCGGCAGTGCCACGTCCGCCGGCAACGGCTCGACCGTCAGCCCGAACGGCTCCAGAATCCGCGTGACCTCCCGCAGCTTATGGGCGTTGCGGCTCGCCAGAACGATCGGGGCCACGGGCTCAGACGCCCGCTGCGACAGCCTGTTCCTGGGCGCTGCGCAGCTGCTCGATTCCGATCGCGGCCAGCGCCAGCAGCTCATCGAGGTGCGCGCGGGACAGCGGTGTCCGCTCGGCCGTGGCCTGCACCTCGACAAGACCACCTTCGCCGGTCATCACCACGTTCGCGTCGACCTCCGCGGAGGAGTCCTCGGGGTAGTCGAGGTCCAGCAGCGGCACGCCGCCGACGATCCCGGCCGACACGGCGGCAACGCGCCCGGTCAACGGCAGACGCTCCAACAGCCCTTTCGAGACGAGCCCGGCACAGGCCAGCTGCAACGCGACCATCCCGCCGGTGATCGACGCGCAGCGCGTGCCGCCGTCGGCCTGCAGGACATCGCAGTCGATATAGATCGTGCGCTCACCGAGCGCCTCGAAGTCGATCACGCCGCGCAGCGAACGACCAATCAGCCGCTGGATCTCGACTGAGCGGCCATCGGCCTTGCCCTTCGAGATGTCGCGCTGCTTGCGGTCACCGGTCGATGCCGGCAGCATCCCGTACTCGGCCGTCACCCAGCCGGTCCCGCGACCCGCCATCCACCGCGGCACGCTCTCCTGCACCGACGCGGTGCAGATCACCCTGGTCTCGCCGACCGAGATCAGCGCAGAGCCTGACGCCGTCCGCATGAATCCGGGCTCGATTTCCACCGGGCGCAGCTGATCCGCGGCCCGTCCATAGCTTCGTTCAACAGAGGTCATGCGCGCACCATAGTCAGCGGCACCTCGACCTGCTCGACCTCGGCGATCGGCATCTGCAGGAAGCGCACGCCGAGCTCCCGGAACGTCCCGGGATCGGCGGTGCATTGGAACCGGTAGCTGCCCTCGCCGGTCTGGAGGTTGAGCAGGTGACGCGCTGCGAGGGCCCGCTCAACGGAGCGGGCCACTCCGGTACCGCTCGTCACGAGGCTGACCCCGCGCCCGAGCGAACGCTGCAGCATCGGCGCGACCAACGGATAGTGGGTGCAGCCGAGGATCACGGTGTCGACCTCGGCTTCGCGCAGCGGGGCGCAGTAGCCGCGGATCATCGCGACGAGCGCCTGGTCGAACGGGAAGCCGTTCTGGATCGCCGGCGCCAGGTCCGGGCAGGCGACGCTCTCGAGGTGGACGTGCGGATCGGCGATCGCGACCGCGTGTGCGTAGGCACCGGAGAGCACCGTCGCGCGCGTCGCCATCAGGCCGATTCGGCCGCTGTGACTTCCGGCCACGGCGAGTTGGGTGGCGGGCGCGACCGCGCCGATCACGTCGACGTCGGCGCCGATCGCGTCGAGGTGGGTCTGCAGCGAGTTCAGCGCCGCGGAACTCGCCGAATTGCAGGCGATCACGATCAGCTTCACCCCGGCGGCCAGCAGGTGCTCACCGATTTCCCGAGAGAACTGTTTGAGCTCGGACTGGGTACGTTCGCCGAACGGGAACCGCGCCGTGTCGGCCAGGTAGATGTAGTCCTCGGCCGGCAGCGACACGAGCAGCTCGTGCAGCACGGTCAGGCCGCCGACGCCAGAGTCGAACACGCCTACGGGGCTTGACGGGGAGTGCATGCGATTTGATGGTGGCAGGTGGAGCAGCCGCTGCACGCACTCATCCTCACCAACATGTACCCGACGCCGGAGCGCCCGGCGTTCGGTCGGTTCGTCCGCGACCAGGTCGAGGCGCTGCGCCGGATCCCCGGTCTGGAGGTCGAGGTCCACGTGATCCCGACCGGCGCGTATCGGAGCGCGATCCGCAGCTCGCGGTCGGCGTTTCGCGGCCGCCGCTTCGACGTCGTCCACGCTCACTACGGCCTGTCCGCATGGCCGGCTCTGGGGATCAGGGGACGGCTGCATGCGGTGACCCTTCACGGCACCGATCTGGCCGACCGCCGCGCCCGCCCGGTGACGCTCGCAGCGCTGCCGTGGCTCGGCCTTGTCGGAGTGGTCTCGGAGGAGCTCGCGGCGTCGATCCCGCGCGTGCTGCCGACGCCCCGCGTGCTGCCGTGCGGCGTCGACCTGACCCGCTTTCACCCGATCAACCGCCGCGTCGCACGAGCCGAGCTGGGACTCGAGGCCGACCGGCGCTACCTGCTGTTCCCAGCGGATCCGGCGCGTCCGGAGAAGCGATTTGACCTGGTTGAGTCCTTGATCGCCGGCCCGTTGGCCGGCGAGGACATCCGGGTCCTCACCCTGGGGAACGTCGCTCCCGAGGAGGTCCGGCTCTACGTCAACGCGGCCAACGCGGTGCTCGTCCCCTCGGCGCGGGAGGGGTTCGGGCTCGCGACACTCGAGGCGCTCGCCTGCGACGTGCCGGTGCTTGCGACCCCACACGGGATCGCCCCGGAGGCGCTCGCGGGCATCAGCGGAGCGCTGTGCGCACCGTTTTCGGCCGACGGATGGTCGGCGGCGCTGGCGCCGCACCTCGCCGATCCCGACCCTCGGATCGCCGGCCGTGGCGCCGCGCAGCGGTATTCGTCGGATGTGATGGCGGCGCGTGTCGCGCAGACCTGGCGGGAGCGCTTGGCGCGCAGGTCGTGAGGTTGCTTTCAAACCGGTTTGTGGATCGGCGTGATTCGCCTCCCGGGCCGCTAGGGTTGGGCCGACTTTGCGGGAACCTATACTCCGTATTTGCAGCCTGATCGGACCATGAGCAACCTGCTGGAATCGATTGCTCGCCGTCGCCGGGCGAGCGCCGCGAGACGCCTCGGTCCAGGACCCGGAACCGCGTATCCGGCGTTCGACTATCGCTCGGCTGGAATTGCGGGGTATGGCGAGGCCGATCCGCCGGTGATCGAGGGCCACGCCATCGACCTCCGACGCGCTGGAGCGTCCGCTGACGCGGCCGCCGCCGGCCCGGAGAGCCGCACCGCCGTTGCGGACCCCCCGGCCCCGGCCCAGTGGGTGCAGCCCGAGGCGCCGCCCGAGCCGGAGCCGGTCGCCGAACCCGAACCGGAGCCGGTCGTGGAAGCGCTCGTCGAACCCGAACCGGTCGCCGAACC
This sequence comes from uncultured Conexibacteraceae bacterium, assembly GCA_963778315.1. Taxonomy (GTDB): domain Bacteria; phylum Actinomycetota; class Thermoleophilia; order Solirubrobacterales; family Solirubrobacteraceae; genus Palsa-465. The sequence continues at coordinate 80,656 of CAVZTZ010000013.1, forward strand.
CGAACCCATCGCCGAGTCCGGGCCGGAGCCCGAGGCGCTCGTCGAGCCGGCCCCGGAGCCCGGGGCGCCGGTCGAGGCTGGCCCCGAACCGGAACCGCTGCCCGACCCCGAGCCCTATGAGCCGCGCCGCCGCAGCTTCGGCCGCAAGCCCGAGCCCGAGCCGCCGGCATCCGTATCGGGCGCGCCCCGCTACGAGGGTTGGCTCCCCGGACCGAACCTCCTGTCGCTGAACCCGACCGTCCCCCGAGCCGTTCCGCCGCAGCCGCAGCCAAGCCCGACCGCGACGCCCCCGGCGCAGCAACACCCGAGCGAGACGCGCCGGTCAGAGCCACGTGCGACCGAGCCAGCCGAGACCGACATACGCCGCCGGGAGCCGCGCCAGTCTGAGCCACGCCAGTCTGAGCCGCGCCAGCCACGTCGGCGCGCCCAGACCCAGACACGCCCCGAGCCGACCCCGGTTCTGCCCTCGATGCCGATCACCTCGACCGAGCTGATCCCCCAGCAGCCACAGCAGACGACCGAGATCGAGCAGCTCGAAGAGCCTCTCCGGGTCCTCGATCAGGTCCCGGTCGCCCAGCCCCTCCCCGAGCGCCAGACGCCGCTGCCCGAGACGATGTCGCGCCCGCAGATGCGCCGGCGGATCCGGTATCTGCGCCAGCTCCGGGAAATCCAGCTGCGTGACCTCGGCGGGTTTGCGCTCGAGCTGCACCGTTTCGGGCGGGAGCGCCCCGAGATCGTTCGCGCGAAGCTCGAGTCCGCCGCCCAGACCGACCGCGAGCTTCGCCAGCTTGAGATGCTGCTCTATGGCAAGGTCACGCTCCGTGAGATCCGTGAGCCCGGCATCGGCGGCGTCTGCGGCACCTGTGGTGCCGTCCACGGCAGCGAGGACCGCTACTGCTCCTCCTGCGGCGAACCCCTCATCTGGGACAACAACCCCGAGCGATGAGCGTGACTGCGGCGCGCCCGCCTAAGCGCCGGCAGGCAGGGGGCGTCAGCTGTGCCCTCTGCAACGCCCCGCTCGCCGAGGACCAGGAGTGGTGTCTTGAGTGCGGCGCCGCACGGACCCGCATCACGCGGCCGCCGGACTGGCGGATTCCGGTCGGGATCGTCGTGATCGTGGTCGTGATCGCGGCGGGGATCTTCGCGCTCGTGATCTCGGCGCTGTCAAACAACACCGGAACAGAAAACGCCGGCTCCTCGGGCAAGCACGCCGCCGCATCGATCGCCCGCTGGGCTCCGGGCCTCGATGGCTGGACCGTGATCCTGGCCGGCGAGCCCTCCGCCTCCGCCGCCAACGCGGCCGCCTCCACGGCGATCAAGGCCGGCGTCAAGGATGTCGGAGTGCTCGCGACCAGCCGGTATCCGGCGATGTACGCCCACACCCCCTACGACGTGTTCGCCGGCCGCTACCCCTCCTACGCGGCGGCCCAGACCGCGGCCACGACCTTGACCAAGCAGGGACAGCCCGGCGCTCGGCCAAGCGTCGTGCAGCGCCCCGGCGGCCCGTAGCGCCCTCGCGACGCGTGGATCACCAGGCCGGCGCCGCCTGCCCCCTGCCGCCTGAGCCGTCGGCCTTACGTTGATGTTCGTGGAGAGCATCAATGTCAGGTCGACGTCCTACCCGAGCGTCGGCCAGAGCGGCGCGAGCCGTTCCCGAGCCCGGGTGGCGAGCGGGTCGACCACGGCCTCGTCGAGGTGGTCGGCCAACGGGCCGACCCCCGTCAGCTCCTGCATCACCCCGGCAACGGACCGCGCCAGCGCGTGGATGTCGTAGCCGCCCTCGAGCACGAGTCCGAGCGGTACGCCCAGGGAGGCAGCGCACGACCGAACCACCGAGGCCATCGTGACGAACCCGGCGTCGCTGACAGAACACGACGCCAGCGGGTCATCGGCGTGCGCGTCGAAGCCGGCCGAGACGAGGATCAGCTGCGGCGCAAACGCCGACGCGAGCGGCACCGCGACATCGCGGACGAGCGACACGAATCCGTGGTCGCCGGTGCCCGGGGGCACCGGCAGGTTGATCGTGTACCCACGGCCGGCGCCGGCGCCGATCTCATCGACCCGACCGGAGCCCGGATACAGCGGCGACTGGTGGATCGAGATGAACAGCACCGAGTCGTCCTCCCAGAGGATGTCCTGGGTCCCATTGCCGTGGTGGACATCCCAGTCGAGGATCAGAACCCGTTCGAGTCCCAGATCCGCCACGGCATGCCGCGCCGCGACCGCGATGTTGTTGAACAGGCAGAACCCCATCGCCCGGTCGGCCGGGGCGTGATGCCCGGGCGGCCGATGGATGCTGAAGCCCACCCCGACCGACCCATCGGCACCACCCGAACCGCCCGGCCCCCGCAGCAGGTCGTCAACCATCGCGACCGCCCCACCCGCGCTGTGCAACGCCGCCTCCCAGGAACCAGCCGATATGAAGGTGTCGGCATCGAGCGCCCGCCGACCGGTCGCACACGCCCGCTCGATCGATTCGACGTAGGCATCGGGATGCACGCGTCGCAGCACGTCGCGTGAAACGGCAGGCGAAAGGACCCGGTCCCATCCGAGCCAATCGCACGCCTCGAGCTCCGCGAACACCGCCTGCAGCCGCGCCGCTCGCTCCGGATGCGAGCCTGTGTCGTGCTCCAGCGAGGACGGATGCAAGTAGACGGTGTGCATGCGCAGGTACCGTACCCGTATGGCCACCCATCCCGGTCGCCGTCCCGGCCACGGACGCGACCCAGATCTGATCGTGGTCGGCGCCGGCGGTGCCGGCCTCTACGCCGCGCTGACGGCTGCAGGCGCGGGCGCCACCGTCACGCTGATCAGCGCCACCCCGCTGGCCGAATCGAACAGCTACTGGGCGCAAGGTGGTCTGGCGGCGGCGATGGCCGCGGACGATTCGCCAAGCATCCACCTCGAGGACACGTTGATCGCCGGCCGCGACATGGTCAAGCTGTCGGCCGCTGAGGCGCTGACAAACGAGGCCGCAGCAGCCGTCGAGGACCTCTCGCACCTCGGTGTCCGCTTCGATGCCGACCGCCGCGGCAACCTGCAGCTCGGGCTCGAGGGCGGTCACTCCAAGCGTCGTGTCGTGCACGCTGGCGGTGCCGCCACCGGCCGCCGGATCGTCCGCCAGCTGTCGGCGCTCGCCGCCGAGAACGCGGCGGTGACGGTGATCGAAGCTGACCCTGTGATCGCGATCCTGACGCACGAGGGACGGGCCGCCGGAGTGCAGCTGCGTAGCGGTACCCAGGTCCACGCGAAGGCGACGGTGCTCGCGACCGGCGGTGCCGCCGCCCTGTGGGCTCGGACCACGAATCCGGCCGGCGCGATCGGCGGCGGGATGCTGCTTGCCCACCGTGCCGGCGCCGCGCTGGCGGACCTTGAGCTGATGCAGTTCCATCCGACCGCCGTTGTCGGTGGCAACGGCAGCAGCGCCGCGGATGGTTTCCTCGTCACCGAGGCGATCCGCGGCGAGGGCGCCCACCTGCTCAACATCGAAGGTGAGCGGTTCGTCGACGAGCTGGCGCCGCGCGACGAGGTCGCCCGCGCGATCCATGACGAGCTGACGCGCAGCGGCACGAGCGCGGTCGCGCTGGACATGCGCCACGTCGATCCGAGCCTCTTCCCGAACGTCGTCGCCGCGCTCCACAAGGCGGGCATCCACCCCGAGCGCACGGTGATCCCTGTCGCTCCCGCCGCCCACTACATGATGGGCGGCATCGCCACCGATCTCGACGCCCGCACCAGCATGCCGGGGCTGCTCGCGGTTGGGGAGTGCGCCTGCACCGGCCTGCACGGAGCCAACCGGCTGGCGTCGAACTCATTGACCGAGTGCTTCGTATTCGGCGGACGTGCGGCCCGGGCCGGGCTCGACGAGGAACCGCTCAGCGCCGCGGCACGCGCTGAGGCAGTCAGCACCTCCAGCGGGCCGCCGCCAGCGCTGACCCAGCAGAGCCGCGAGGCCCTGTGGCGCGATGCCGGCGTGCAGCGCAGGGACCGGCACTGCGGGAACTGCAACATGATCCGCATCCGCTCGTTAGGCTGATTGCAGCCGCGGCATTGGCCCGCGAGGAGAGCCGCGGAGCACACCGCCGCGACGACTTCCCGGACCGAAACCCCGCCTTGGACCACCATCATGTGGTCCTCCGACCAGAAGCAGAACCGGTTCTGGAGCGCTGGGAGTGACGCCGGGGTAACCCTTCTCCTCACCCGCCCGAGCAGCCACTTAACGCCAAGTTTAATAATCGCGTTGGTGCGCCGTTCACAACGCACCGAGAAAATGGTCCTCGCGGAATTGAGGCCCGGCACGCTGCCGGAAAGGAGAGATAGGGATATGTACCGCTTCAGCAGGGCTATCTATAGAGAGCTCGCCGACGAGATCATGGAAGATCCGTCAGGCAACCGCTACGCCAACCATGAGCGCGTCCTACGTTCATGTGAGGCAGCAATCGAACGTCTGGCAACCGACCGTCATTACTTCGCGCGGCCGGCCAAAACGCTGTTCCAGGACATTCGCGTCTACTTCCCGATGGGCTCGCAGCGTCGTGTGCTTGGCGTCGTCGAGCGGTATCTCGCGTTCGCAGACGAGTTCTTGGCGCACCAGCCGCAGAACGGTTTCGACGTGTACGGCAACCCGCTGCAGTGCCGGGCATCGACCCGCAAGGGCACGCCCTGCCAGCGGATGCCGTTGCCGCACAACGGCTACTGCCCCTCGCATCAGCACCTCGCCGAGACCGAGGAGCTGGCGGAGGCTGTCGCAGCGTAAGAGGAGGGAGCCCGCATACGCGGGCTCTCTGTGCCCCGCCGACGGTGGCCGGATGACCCCCCGGCCGCCGCCGGCGGCGACAACCGCTCGATAACGTCGCGCTCGTGCTCCTCGGCGTCGACGTAGGCGGGACGTTCACGGACGCCGTCCTGGCGACCGGGGACGGCCTCTTCACGGCCAAATCTCCGACGACGACACGCGATCAGTCCGAGGGTGTCCTGGCCGCCGTCGCGGCCGTTCTCGACCGTGCCGGCGCGACCGCGGCTCAGGTGAAGCTGTTCGCGCACGGCATGACCGTCGCCACCAACGCGCTGCTTGAAGGACGGGCCGCCCGGACTGCACTGATCGTGACCGACGGCTTCACCGACATCGTTGAGCTCGGCCGTCAGAACCGGCCGAGCCTGTATCGCCTGTGTGAGCGGCGCCCGGCGCCACTCGTCCCCCAGGAGCTGCGGTTCGCAGCGCCGGAACGCATGGGCCCAGACGGCCCGCTCCACGATCTCTCCGAGGAGGACGCCGACGCGTTGGCGCAGCAGATCGCAGCCGCCGGTGTCGAGTCGGTCGCCGTCGTCCTGCTCCACTCCTATCGCCACCCGCAGCACGAGCAGCTCCTCGGGACGCGCTGCGAGCGTGCGCCCCAACTCTGTCGGTCCACCTCTCGTCGGAGTCGGTCGGCACCTTCCGCGAGTACGAACGTGCCGCGACGACCGAGCTCGACGCGGCGCTGACCCCGCTGCTCGCCGGCTACCTCGGCCGGCTTGCGCAGCGCTGCGCCGAAGCCGGGCTCCCGGAGCCGGCGATCATGCAATCGAATGGCGGCCTGATCGAGCTCGACCAGGCGGCACGCCACGCCGCGCTGACCGTGCTCTCGGGGCCGGCTGGCGGCGCCGCCGGCGCCGCGTTCACCGCGCGCGCCACGGGCTTCGCCAAGGCACTCTGCTTCGACATGGGCGGCACGTCCTGCGATGTCTGCGTGATCGACGACGGCGCCATCACGGTCCAGGCCGCGACGGAGATCGCCGGCAGGCCACTCGCCCTCCCCTCCCTCGCCGTCCATACGGTCGGCGCCGGTGGCGGCTCGATCGCGTGGCGCGACGCGGGCGGGGCCCTGCGCGTCGGCCCACGGTCGGCCGGCGCTGACCCAGGCCCAGCGGCCTACGGCCGCGGTGGCACCGAGCCCACGGTCACCGACGCTAACGTCGTCCTCGGTTACCTCGAGCCGGAGACCGCCCTCCCCGGCGGCATCACGCTCGACGGAGACGCCGCGCTGAGAGCCGTCACCACACTGGCCGATCAGCTCGCCCTGAGCGCAGAGGAGTGCGCCCACGGCATCCGCCGCGTGGCCTGCGCGGAGATGGCCGGCGCGCTACGGGTTGTCACGGTTGACCGTGGCGTCGATCCGAGGGACTACGCCCTGCTGTGCTTCGGCGGCGCCGGCGGCCTCCATGCGACCGACATCGCCGACGAGCTCGGCATCGACACCGTTCTGATACCGGCCGCCGCAGGTGTGCTGGCCGCGCTCGGACTCGTCGTCGCCCCACAGCGTCGAGACGTCCAGAGGAGTGTCCTGATCCCCCTTGACGGCGCGCGGCTCACGGAGCTGGTCAGCGACCTGCTGCGTGAGGTCGTGGCCCACCTCCGCGAGCCGCCGGCCTGTCTGCGGGTCACCTATGAACTCCGGTATGCGGGCCAGTCGTTCGAGCTGGCCGTCGAGACCGACGTGGATCTTGCGAACGGCGCGGAGCTCGGGAACAGCGCGGACATCCGGAACAGCGCGGACATCGACAGCGCGGACATCGAGCGCGGACATCTAGCGGCGCGGACATCGCGCGGACATCGTGAGCGGCGCGGACATCGTGAGCGGCGCGGAGCTCGACAGCGAGCACCTCCGCGAGCTGTTCGAGGCCGAGCACGAGGCCCGGTACGGCTACCGGGACAGCAAGCAGGCTGTCGAGCTGGTCACAATCAGAGCGTCCGCCTTCGGCCCGACGCCACAGGTCCAACTGTCCGAGTCCCCGGAACTCCCGGACACAGGCTGCACCGTCGAAGGCCCTGCAATTCTCCGACTTCCGGAAACCACGATCCTGGTCCCGCCCTCCTGGGTGGGTAGCACGAGACCAGGCGGAACACTCGTGCTGGAACGGGCCCGGACCTGATGGACGGCGTCGAGCTGCAGCTCGTCGCCGGTGCGCTGCGATCCGCGTGCGAGGAGATGGGCGCCGTCCTGATCAGGGCCGCACACTCGCCGAATATCAAGGAACGCCGCGACGCCTCGACCGCCCTGTTCGACGGCCGCGGCGAGATGGTGATGCAGGCCGAGCACATCCCCGTGCACCTCGGCGCGATGCCCGCCGCCGTGTCCGTCATCCGCGACCTCGAGCCCGCGCCCGACACCCCGTACATCCTCAACGACCCGTACCGAGGCGGCACGCACCTGCCCGACATCACCGTGATCCTGCCGGTTCACGCCGACGGCGCGTTGATCGGCTTCGCGGCGGCGCGAGCCCACCACGCGGACGTCGGCGGCCCGACGCCGGGGTCGATGCCCGCCGACTCCAGGACGCTCGCCGACGAGGGTGTCGTGATCGAGCCGCGCGTTCTCGACGACGCGACGATCGAGGAGCTCGTCAGCCAGATGCGGGCCCCCGAGCAGCGCCGCGCCGACCTCCGCGCTCAGCTCGCCTCCTGCCAGGCCGGCGCCCGGCGCCTGGCGGAGCTGCACCGACGCCTGGGGGCGGATGCGTTCGCGGCCGGGCTCACCGAGGTCCTCGACTACGCTGAGCGACGGACGCGAGCTTGCATCGCCGAGCTGCCAGACGGCACCCGCGAGGCCCGGGACGCGCTCGAGGGCGCGGATGGCAGCGTGATCCCGATCGTCGTCACGGCAACGATCTCCGGGGATCAGGTGACGCTCGACTTCACCGGATCAGCGACCCAGCTCGACGGCAACCTCAACTGCCCGCTCGCTGTGACGATGTCGGCCTGCTTCTTCGCGGTCAAGGTGCTGACAGACCCGGACATCCCCGCCAGCGCCGGGGCCTACCGGCCGGTCACCGTGATCGCCCCCGTCGGGAGTGTGCTCAACGCCCGCTACCCGGCCGCCGTCGCCGCGGGCAACGTCGAGACGAGCTCCCGCGTCGCCGACGTCGTGCTGAAGGCGTTCGGCCACGCGCTCGGGCAGGGCACGATGAACAACCTCACGCTCGGAAACGATGAGGTCGTCTACTACGAGACCATCGGCGGCGGCCAGGGCGCCTGCGAGCAGGCCGACGGTCCGAGTGGCGTCCACGTTGCGATGAGCAACACGCTCAACACGCCGGTCGAGGCGCTCGAGCTCGAGTACCCACTGCGGATGAATCGCTACGAGTTGCGACGCGGCTCCGGTGGCGCGGGCGCGTACCGCGGCGGTGACGGCGTGATTCGAGAGCTCGAGGCACTTGCCCCGCTCACCTACTCGCTGATCACCGAGCGGCGAACGACTGCGCCACCCGGTGCCGCCGGCGGTGAGCCCGGCGCCCCCGGCCGAAACCTGCTCGACGGCACCGAGCTGCCCGCCAAGATCAGCGGCACCCTTCGCCCTGGACAGCGACTGCGGATCGAAACCCCTGGAGGCGGCGGGTATGGTCCTCGGACATGACCAAGATCGCATTTCTCGGACTCGGCATCATGGGCTCGCGGATGGCCGCGAACCTCACGCGCGCTGACTACGAGCTGACCGTCTGGAACCGCACCACATCGACCGCCGAGAGCTTCGCGGCCGAGCACGGGTGCGTCGTGGCCACGAGCCCTCGTGAAGCCGCCGCAGGGGCCGAGATCGTCTTCTCGATGGTCGTCGACGGCCCGCAGGTCGAGCAGGTGCTGCTCGGCGAGGACGGTGCCGCCGCCGGTGCCTCCCCCGGGACCCTGTTCGTCGACTGCTCGACGATCGGCCCCGACGACGCCATCCGGATCGGAACAGCCCTGCGTGAGCGTGGTTTTGGTTTTCTCGATGCGCCGGTCACGGGCTCGTCTCCGCGGGCCCAGGACGGCACGCTGACGTTCATGATCGGCGGTTCGGACGAGGACTTCGCCCATGCCAAACCAGCGATCGAGACGATGGGCAGGCTGATCATTCACGCCGGTCAGCTCGGTCACGGCCAGCTGATCAAGGTGATCAACAACGCGTTGGCGGCGATCAACGCCACGGCGCTCGGTCAGGCGCTGCTGGTCGCAGCCCGCGCCGGGGCGAGCCTCGACGCGCTCCTCGAGGCTGGAATGGGCGGATCCGGCGGTTCAACGATGATGAACCTGAAGTCCGGGCCGATGCGCGAGCACGATTACACGCCGCTGTTCAAGCTTGACCACATGCTCAAGGACGTACGCCTCTGTCTCGATCAGGCACGGGCGGAGGGGATGCCGTTTCCGTTTGCTCAGGAGACCGAGCGGGTACTCGCAACAGCGTCGGAGCTCGGGTTCGGCGAAGACGACTTCGCCGCCCTGATCGAGGCGCTCGAAGCGGGTTCCGGCTACCGCCTGTGACGCTCACTCAAAACTCTGCAACCTACCTGCTTGTAACTTTAGAAAGCGTGGATTTGCAGGGTGATTTTGAGTTTTGGACAAAGTCCCATAGAATCCGACGGGCCCCGTGTCAGGTCATTAGTGATCGTCGGCCGGGCGCCTCAGAAATCTCTCTCACCCCACTGATTAAATGCCGATTGCTTTCAAAGAATGGGCGGTTACCGTCCGTGCTCTTGCAGAAGGCGAGCAGTTGCTGACCCTCCGCAAAGGCGGCATCCGCGAGCCAGAGAAGCACTTCCAACTCGACCACGAGCGCTTCTTCCTATATCCAACGTTTGACCATCAACGTGCTGACCTCGTCCGTGAGTCGCACCGTCCGGAACTGGCGCGCGCCCTTGAGGAGGGCGTCTGGTCCGATGGGGAGCCCTCACCCCAGGCGATGCTGCGCGGGATCGAGATCAACCAGCCCGACCGCGTGCGGATCCGGGCCTGGGCCGAGGTCGCGGCGCACTTCACCATCACCGATCGACGCGCAGTTGATGCGCTGTCACCGTTCTACGTCTGGACCCCGGATTACGCTGAGAAGCGGCTGCAGTGGAAACGCCGCCATCCGCTTCACGTGATCCTGCTGCGCACCTACCGGATTCCCCGGCCGGTGACCGTCAAGGTCCGTGACGAGTACGGCGGTTGCCGTTCCTGGCTGGAACTGACCCGCGATCTCCCGTTCGAGGGCACCCCGGTGCTGTCCGACGAGGAGTTCGATCGCGCATCTGAAGCCATCGCTTCGATCGCTTCAGATCGCCAGCCGGCGCTGGTCTAAGCAGAGCAGTATCAGCAGTACCGACCCTGGAACACCCTCATTTGGGTCGAATCGGAGACCGCGTCGTTTCAGTGCCGCCACTCTTCGGCGGACACTGACGACGCGGTGAGGGTGCTCAAGTCCCTCGAGCAGACCCGCGAGCGACTGACCGACCGGTTCCCGCGCCAGGTCGAGGGCCTGACCGTGATTCTCCACGACACGCCGGCCTCGCTGCTGGCGTCAGCCCCGATGCTGGGGGTGCTGTGGGCCGCGACCGGCCCACGCTCGCGCCGCTACGTCAACGGGTTCGTTTCAAGACACGAGCTGCATGTGCTCTCCCCCGCGGCGCTGCGCGAGCGGGCCGATCGGATCGGGAGCGGCTCCGGAGCCGAACAGATGCTTGAGTTCGCACCGTCGAGCTTGTACGTGCGGCGGGTCATCATGGAGTGCAACCGCGACCTCTACCGGTCACTGACTCCATCGAGCATCGCCACCTCGGTGCGCTGGGCGTGGATGCTCGAAGGAGTCTCACGCTGGTTCAGCGGCGAGACCAGCCACGCCCGTGCGCCAATCGCCCACTATCTTCGCCAGGGTCAGCGGCCGTCGTTCCCGCCATCGGTCCGCGACGCACCACTGCTCGGTGGAACCGTCATTGACCTGCTTGTGCGAACCGAGGGCGAGCGCGCCGCAGTCGAACTCGCGGGCCGTCTGCACCCGGACGGCAGCCGCGCCGCCCTAACCAAGGCGTTCGGCGGACGGCCGCTCGTCCATGCCGAGGGCGACTGGCGCTCACACCTCTCGCGGCTCGCCTCTGGCAACGTCTAGCGCGACACCCTGGCTCATCACGGCACGCGGGAGTGTTCCGCGGAACCCTCTCAAGTTGTACTTGAGGGTTTCCCGGGTCCTGCAAGCGCGGCGACGCCGGCGGCTGTGAGCGCGAGCACTGGGATGTACTCGAACACCGGATCACCGGCCCGTTTGTGGGTGGCCGCCGCGCCGGCCATCGTGCACAGCGTTCCCACACCGGCGACGAACCGTGACGGCGGATCGTTATAGCCGGCAAGTGCGGCGGCGGCGATCCCGATCTCGATCGCGCCGACGGCGGGGCGGGCCCAGCTGGGGTAGCCCCACTTCTCGAAGTTGGCCATCACCGGCTTGGCCCGCAGGAGCTTGGCGACGCCGGCGCCGCCAAGCGCGAATGCAATTGTTTTCAGTGGATCTGGCTTCACGGCCGCGATCCTATGTCACAGAAGCGCAAGCCGTACGAGCGGCATAATCCTGACGTGGCCTACGACGAGGATTTGGCGAACCGGATCCGGGAGCTGATTGCCACCGAGCCGGACCTGACAGAGAAGAAGATGTTCGGTGGGCTCGCATTCCTGATCGGCGGCAACATGTCCGTGAGCGTGAGCGGTCAGGGCGGATTACTACTGCGGATCCCCCCGGAGGAGACCGACGCGCTGCTGCACAAGCCCCACGCGAGCCCGATGGTGATGCGCGGCCGCGAGATGGACGGCTGGCTGCGAGTCGACGCCGAGGGCGTCAAGACGAGGGCCCAGCTCGAGCGATGGGTGCAGCGCGGCGTCGCGTACGCCCGCTCGCTAACTCCCAAGCACTGAGCCGCGGCGCCGGAGCGCCGCGGGCTGATCGAGCGCACGCCCGACCCCAGTGATCGCCGCGGCGTCCTGCTTGGCCTGACCGAGTTCGGCCAGAGCAAGGTGATGGAGTGGGTTGCGCTCGGCGCCTCCCGTGAACAGTCCCAATTGGCGGGACTCAGCCACGAAGAGCGCCAGCAGCTCAACGCGCTGCTATCGAAGCTGCTGTTGTCGGTACAGCGCTACGCCGCCCAGAGCTGACGCTTGCACCGATCTACCGGTATGCCGGTAGATCCACGCAAACGTCACGTCTTCAGGCCGAGAAACGAGGCCACAGCCTGAGCGTCGGTGTCGAGCGCCCGCTGCGGCGCGGCACCGACCGGCACGAGCGGTTCGTCCAGCTGGACGCGACCGGCCCGAACCCCCCAGGTACAGACAGCCGCCCCGCCGACCAACCCGAACGGCCGGAACAGCCCTCCGGACACGACCCGCGAGTCGAACGGCCCCGTCACCCACGACCGGTCGGTCCACCCGACGAGCAGGGGGTCCCAGGCACCAAGGAGAACCGGCTCCGGTGTCGCCGGCCCAACGGGGCCGGCATCAGGACCGCCCAGGGCATCACGACCGCGCAGCAGCCCCCCGCCCGAGTAGCCGGCCGCCGCCAGGCCCGCGCGGGCGTCCCGCAGCGGCACCCCTGCCCAGCGAGCAAGGTCGCGGTCCGTGGCGGGCGAGTGGGCGCGCAGGTAGCGCACTGCCAGCTCCGTCAAAGCGGCGGAGCGATCGAACGGCGGCGGCGCCCCAAGCCACTCCGCAGCCGAGACATAGGCGTGGTGCTTGCCGACCATCGGGCCGCGCACCAGCACGCCGCGCAGCGACGCCAGGAACAGCACGTGGATCAGTGACCGACCGACCGCGGGCAGCTCAACCAGCGTTGCGATCTCAGATCGCACCAGCGGCCCAGACGAACGCAGGGCCACGTCGATCTTCTTCACTGCTGCGTCCGCAGCCGGGGCCGAGACACCCTTCTGCTCCAACCGACGCAGACATCCAGTGAGCAGGCCCGGCGTACACAGCGCATGTAACCACCAGTAGTCCTCGGCGCAGACGAGGTGCAGCGTGCCGCGGCACAACCAGGACACCACGACCGTTCGCGAGGCCAGCAACGCCTCGACATCAGCAGCCGTCAACGACGAGGACACGCGCGCGCGCAGCGCCAGACGAAATCCGCGTCCGTCCTGCGCCTGGACCGCCAACAGCGCCCGCACGGCCTCGACGGGATCCGCCACCGCGGCGTCACCGAGCAGCTGTGACGCCAAGCGCTCAGCCACGACCGGGGCCGGGATCGCGCTCACACGACGCTCAGCGGGACCTCGACCACCTGCTGGTCGCGGATCTCGTAGCCGCGCACCTCGGGCGCCTCACGGTTCTTGACACCGACGATCACATACACCGCGTCCGGGTGATTGGCGAGGTTGATGTCGGTCTGTGACGGATATGGGGCGCTGCGCGTATGCGAGTGGTAGATCACGCCGACGTCGCGGCCGGCGTCGTAGATGCGCCCATACTCGACCTCGTACTGCTCGCGCGGATCCATCTCGTAGCGCAGCGGGCTGGCGGCGGCGTTCTGCATCCGGTGCAGCTCGACGAGCTCCCCGTCCTGCGCCGCGATCATTCCGCAGCACTCGTTCGGGGCGTCGGCGAGCGAGTGGGCGACCATCTCGTCGTACAGGGCTCGGGCGATCTGCATCGGCAACAGGCGAGGCTAGCAATACCCCACATGCGTCCGGATCCGAACATCAAGCCCTCAAGGCTTCGAACGATGCGCCCGATAGAACCATTGATGAATCCACACCTGCGTGCAATTCGGCGCCTGATCGACGACGGCATGTATGTCGTCGACAGTCAATCCGTCGCGACAGCGATCCTGTCGCGCGCGTACGCCCACCAGACGGTGGCACGTGCGTCATTCCGCAGCGATCTCAAGGCACCGTCCGTGCGGTCCTTCCGGCGTGACGAGCATGCTCGCTCGTTCCGTCTGGAGCGGGGCGTGCGTCTGCGCCAGGCTCGCTGAGCCGTCAGCACAGAACCGAAGTCGAGAAACCGCAGCGCCGCCACGAGGGCGGGCTACCACCAGACGGTCGAGTCCAGGTTCTCGATCTCGTCCACCGGGCGCGTGTAGATCCCGGAGGAGAGGTATTTCCAGCCGTCGTCGGCAACGATGAAGACGACATTGCCCTCGTCGAGCTCGCCTGCGATCCGGACCGCGACACGCGCAATAGCTCCCGTCGAGACGCCCGCGAACAGCCGCTCCTCGTCAAGCAGCTTGCGCGTCCACAGGATCGCATCGCGGTTGGTGACGAAGATCTTGCGATCAAGCAGCTCGAGGTTGATGATCGGTGGGATGAAGCCGTCGTCGAGCGAGCGCAGCCCCTGCACCGGCTCGCCTTGCATCGGTTCGGCCGCGACGATCTTGACCGCGTCGCCGAGCTCCTCCTTCAGGCGCCGGCCGTTGCCCATCAGGGTCCCGCCGGTGCCGAGGCCGGCGACGAACGCCGTCACCTGACCGTCGAGGTCCTCGAGGATCTCAAGCGCGGTCCCGTTGTAGTGGGCGTCGGGGTTGGCCTGGTTGCCGTACTGGTACGGCATGTACACCGACGGGTCGGCGGCTGCCATCTCAAGCGCCTTCGCCACCGCGCCGTTGGACCCCTGCGAACCGTCGGAGTAGACGATCTCGGCGCCGTACATGGTCAGCAGCTGCGTGCGCTCCGGCGTGACGTTGTCCGGCATCACGACCTTCAGCTTGTACCCCTTGTGTCCCGCGATCATCGCCAGCGAGATGCCCGTGTTGCCGGAGGTGGGCTCGAGGATCGTCTGGCCGGGGCTGATCAGCCCCTTCTCCTCGGCGTCCTCGATCAGCGAACGCGCGACCCGGTCCTTGACCGAACCGGTCGGGTTATGCGATTCGAGCTTGGCCCAGACGCGCACCCCGGGCTTCGGGGACAGCCGCTTGAGCTCGATCATCGGGGTGTGGCCGATCGCCTCGACGATGTCGGCGTAACGCCCGCCGCAGGGCTTGTTCGGTACTCGCTGCAAAGCCATCGCTTCAGGAAGTGTAGTGACCCCTGTGCGATCCGCTGCCGGAGATCAATCACTGAACGCAGAGGAGCGATCAAGCTTCGCGCATGCGGCTGCGCTGGCGGCCCTCGGATGCGTCGCGTGCACGATGAATCCGTGGTCGTGCGGCTTGAAGAACACAATCGGCTGGCCGCTGTTGATCGCTGCGCCGGGTTTGAAGCCAACCGCGCCGACGTTCATGTCGAGCTCCCAGGCGAGCGTGCTCTGGAAGCCGAGCAGGCTGACCGGCTGACCGCACTCCCGGATCGCGCGGGCCCCGCCGTCGGCGGCGATCACGTCCGCGAGGCGATCGAGCACGACCGCGTCCTGCTTCGCCTGGCTGACGAGCCCGTGATCGTAACGCAGGGTGGTGCGGCCGGACGGCGCCAGCGACACGACCAGCGCCAGCGCCGCCAGCGCCGCCAACCAGGTCCCGAACCGGCCCGGGATCCGGGTCAGCACCAGCCCGACGCCGGCGCCCGCGACGACGAGCAGCAGCGCGATCGGCTCGATCAGGTAGCGCTGCACCGCCGACCAGCCGTGCAGGGCGAAGGCGATCTCGATCACCGCCCACAGCACGGCGGTGCCGGCCAGCCACAGCAGCTCACGCTCGCGCCACGCCAGTGCCAGCACGACCGCCACGGCGATCACAATCTGCAGCTCCGTCGTCGTCAGCGTCCGCAGCCGGTCGAACACGCCGGTGAACTTGTTGCCGTGGATCACGGTCGCCTGCCCGAGCGCCAGGTCACCCGCCGAGAACCAGCTCCGTGAGGTGAGTCCCGGCACCACGAACCAGATCGCCACCGTGAACGGCAGGCTGAGCAGCCCGACGCACCGCCCCGGAAGCCGCTTCCACAACAGCCAGGCGGCGTACAGCAGCAGAATCGGCCATGCCTCGGGCCTGCCGAGCGCGACCATCCATACGCAGGCAAGGCCGCCGCGCATCCGACGCGACAGCGTCAGCTCCACCGCTCCGAGCGTGAACGCCTCGATCCACGGGTCGGAGTTGGCGATCAGCAGCAGATGCAGGTAGCCGGTCATCGTCGCCATCCCGAACGCGGCCACAAACGCCGCCACCCAACGGGCCCAGAGACGGCCGGGGACGGCCGGCGTCAGGCGGAAGGCGATGCGACCGGCCAGCAGGACCGACGCGACGCCGCCGGCGGCCGCCGTCAGCGTCCACAGGAACTGCTGTCCCTGGTGACCGGCCAGCGCGTAGGGCAGCGTCGCCAGGAACGGCAGCGGCTTCCACGATGGCGCCCCATCGAGGTTGAGGTTCCAGTGCCACGTCTGGTGGCCCCAGACCATGAACCCCATCGCGTCGAACGACGGTCGCGCATGGGTGATCGCGATGAACACGACGCCGAGGATCAGCGCGCACGCGGCACCGATCGCCCACCACCCGCGCGGGGGGACCCTCACCGGCCCCGAACGGGCCGCTCCGACCGTCCCGGTCGGCTCGGTCCGCGCGTCGCCCCCGGGAACGTTTACTGGAGCCACACCCACGTCCGGCTTACCCTAATGGGGAACACATAAAAGCGCCGTCACCCCCTCCCGGCGGTCTGGGTCTCGCCTCCGCGGCTTCCGTCACCTGACGGCGCGGCGCTCCATGTACAGCAGCACCCGCGCGATCAGCGCCCCGGCGATCCCGGCCACCAGGAAGCCGTCCTGGTCGGTTGCGGCCGCGGCGACCGCCATCCCGACGACCGCGATCTCCACGGCGGTCGCCAGCGCGACCCGCACGTCGAGCCGCAGAAGCGTCACCAGATGCCGGCGCTCGACCGGACCGATCTGCGCCAGGAACCGCGCCGCGAAGCCCACCGGAATCACGAGCAGCGCAGCGGCGACGATCCGTCCGGCCGAGGCGCTCGACTCAGCCGCGATGTGCCCGAACCAGACCGCCAGAAACAGCAGGTAGGCGCCACGCGCGAGAAACGCCCGCAGCACCAGCTCAAGGTTGTGCAGTGCGACCTGGGCGTTCGGATCGACGCCAACCGCGGTCGAGAATCCCGTGGCCGAGCGCGCCAGGCCGGTCGTCGTGAACCGCCGACCGCGGCGCAGCTGCAGCCGCGCCAGCTCGTTGTGGGCGGCGCTGTTGTCGGGATCGATCGCCAGGGTCTCGCGGAACGCCTCCTCGGCCGTCTTCGCGTCGCCGGCAGCGGCGGCTGCGGCGCCGACCAGGAAGTGGGTACGCGGATCCCCCGGCGCCATCTCCACCGAGCGGTCCGCGGCGACACGCGCCTCGGGGACCTGGCGCGCCCGCAGGAGCGTCCGGCCGAGGCAGATCTGACCGTCGGCGTGAAACGGCGCCAGCCGCACGGCCTCGTGCGCATGCTCGATTGCGGCAGGGTGACGTCCGAGGTTGCTGGCGGCGGTCGCGGCCAATCGCTGCGCCCACTCGACCTCCGGCGCGAACCGGATCGCCGCGATCGCGCGGTCATATGCGCCCGCGTACTGCTCGAGCCCGATCTCGGCCTGGGACAGCAGGCACAGCGCGAATACGTTGTCAGGGTCACCGGCGAGCACCTCCCCGGCGATCCCCACAACCTGGTCCCAGCGGCCGAGGTTGGCCAACTCCTGGGCCCGCTGAAGCGCCTGCGCCGACGCTGAGGGCGGCGGCGGCCCCTCGTCGCTCACAGCAGCCGTCGCTTCTTCAGATAGCGCTGCAGCTCGTCGTAGGTGCCGTCCCGATTGGCGAACTGCGCAACGTTGCGAGCCGTGTCGAGCCACGGGCCGATCGACGGCTTCACCTCCTCAAGCGCCGATTCGAGATCGGCCATTCCGATCATCCGCACCGTGCCGGTCCGGGCCGAGTCGAGGAGCGCCCGTTCGGCCCCGAGCTCGCAGATGTAGGCCAGGTCCGCGCCCGAGTATCCGTCAGTCCGCTTCGCCAGCCTGCGCAGGTCGATCCCCTCGACCGGCCGTTCGCGAAGGTGGTGGCGCAGGATCGACTCGCGGGCCGCCTCATCAGGCGGCAGCACCAGCAGCATCTGATCGAAGCGCCCCGGCCGCCGCAGCGCGATGTCGACGTCCCACGGATGGTTGGTCGCTCCGAGCACGTACACGCCGTCGTTGGTCGACGCGATCCCGTCCATCTCGGTGAGCAGCTGGTTGACGGTCCCGCGGGCGGCCGAGCCGCGCATCTGCGTCCGCTTCTGTCCCAGCGCATCGATCTCGTCGAGGAACACGACGCACGGCGCGTTGCGGCGGGCGAGCTCGAACAGCTCGTGGACGTTGCGCTCACTCTGCCCGATGTACATGTCGAGCACGTCGGCGAGCGAGACGGAGATGAACTGTGCCCCGATCTCCCCGGCGAGGGCCCGTGCCAGGAACGTCTTCCCGCAGCCGGGCGGGCCGTACAGCAGCAGGCCGCCGCGCAGCGATTTTCCGTAGAGCCGCACGAGCTCGGGGTTGCGCAACGGCGCCAGCACCGACGCCTCGAGTCGGGCCTTGACCTCGGTCATCCCGCCAACGTCGGCGAGCCGCAGCCCCGTCTGCTCGACGTCGTAGGCAGCCGGCTCATCGACGAACCGAGGCTGGACCGTGCCCTCGAGCTGCGCGTCGAGCTCGCGGAGGATCTCGTCGGCGTCGGTCGGCGCAGCGGCGGAAGCGTCCGGCTCGCCCGCCCCCGTTGGGGCGGGCATTGCAGGCGTCTGACCGTCCGAGATCAGGCTCAGCGCGTCGTCGTTGCTGGGATCGCGCTGCAGCACCGCGGCGGCTTGGCGGACGGCCTCGTCGCGCTCTCCGGCCTGGTTCAGCAGCTCGGCAAAGTGCAGGCGCAGCGATACGTCATCGGGCGCGGCCTCGACCGCCGCGCGCAGACTGCGCAGCAGGGGCGAATCGCTCAGCGCCCACCGCCGGCCATCGCCGGCAGGATCACGAGCGTGTCGGACTCGCCGACGGTGGTGTCGAGTCCGTCCAGCACGCGCACATCCTCATCGTTGAGGTAGACGTTGACGTAGCGGTTCAGCTCGCCATCGGCGCCGAACAGCTGGGATTCGGTGCCGGGGTGCTGCGAGACGACTTCCTTGAGAATCTCGCCGACGTTGGAGCCGTCGGCCTTCAGTTCGCGCTCGCCGCCGACAGACGGACGCAGGACAGGGGGAATCCGGATGGTGGCCATAGGGGTGGGATCCTAGCTTTCACGTGAGACCGCCGCCCTCGCGGGCGGCGGTCATCAATTGACGTGCGCTTGGGGCTCAGTGAGCGCCGGCGCAGAACGCTTCGTAGTCAGGGAACACGCCGAGCTCCTCGTCGGTGATCTCATCGGGATCACGCGAGCAGATCGGGCAGTGCGGGTCACGGCGGACCTTGACCTCGGTGACGGTGGCGGCCAGCGCGTCATACATCATCAGGCGGCCGATCAGCGGGTTGCCGACGTCGAGGATCAGCTTGATCACCTCGGTCGCCTGCAGCAGCCCCATCGTGCCGGGCAGCACGCCGATCACGCCGTTGGCGCCGCAGGACGGAGCCAGCTCGGCGGGCGGCGGCACCGGGAACAGGCACCGGTAGCACGGGCCCTCGTAGGGCTTGAACACCGACAGCTGTCCGTCGAAGCCGAGGATCGCGGCTGAGACGACAGGGATCCGCAGCCGCACGCTGGCGTCGTTGAGCAGGTAGCGGGTCGGGAAGTTGTCCAACCCGTCGACGACGATGTCGTAGTCCGGCAGGATCTCCATGATGTTGGAGGCGTCGAGCCGCAGCTTGTGCTGGACGACGTTGACGTCCGGGTTGAGCAGCCTGATCGTTTCCGCGGCCGACTCGACCTTCGCCACGCCGACGCGCTCGGAGTTGTGGATCACCTGGCGCTGCAGGTTCGACAGGTCGACGACGTCATCGTCGACGATCCCGATCGTCCCGACACCGGCCGCGGCCAGGTACAGCGCCGTCGGCGAGCCGAGCCCGCCGGCGCCGAGCAGCAGCACCTTGGCGTCGAGCAGCTTCTGCTGACCCTCGATCCCGACCTCCGGCAGCAGCAGGTGGCGCGAGTAGCGCTCGCGCTGCTCCGCGCTCATGAACTTCGGCGTCTCGGTCTCGTAGCCGCGGTCCTTCCACAGCGTGAAGCCGCCGGTCAGCGACTCGACGTGCTCGTAACCGAGGTCCTCGATCAGGGTGCGCGCGGCCCACGCGGAGCGGTTGCCGGACGCGCAGTACAGGACGACCGGCACCGATCGATCGGGCGCGGCGCCCTCGATCTGGGACTCGAGGTGGCTCTTGGGAACATGCTTGGCGCCTGGAATGTGCCCCGCGGCCCACTCCTCCGGCTGACGGACATCGATCACCAGTGCAGCGCCATGCGCCAACCGCTCGCGTAGCGCGGCCGGGTCGACCTCGTCGATCTGACTCTTGATCTGTCGGAGTACTTCGGCTCCGGACGGGCTCATCGGTGAATACTCCTTAAAGGCGCTCGGGATTCAGTGGTAGAAAGTATAGCCACGGGGTATCTACTGCTTATGGAGGATTCCAGCAGCTCGTCCGCGCCGGGCAACATGATCCCAGCACGCCGCGCCCGGAACTGGGCGGAAAGTGTGCTGATGCGGGTGATCGCCACCGCAGGAATCGTCGCGATTGGCGTCGCGATCGCCGCGATCATGGGCTCGCAGCACTCGCATGGATGGTTGATCGGCCTGGTCGTCGGTCTCGTCTCAGTCGTGCTGGCCGGGATCCTGTGGTCCTCACGACGCCTCTGACGGGAGCACGACGTCTCTGACGGCAGCCGCCGAATACCATCGGCGGCGCGATGCGCGCCCCCGTTGACCACATCACCGCCCCGTCCTTCCCCCGCAATCTCAAGTGGATCAACGTCGCCACGCTGCGGATGGAGCAGCAGCACGGCCACCCGGTGCTGGTCGAATTCTGGGATTTCTGCCGCCCGAACTCGATCCGCACCCTGCCCTACGTGCGGGCGTGGCACGAGCGCTACGCCGAGGCCGGGCTGCGGGTGATCGGCGTCCACTCCCCCGGTTTCCCGGCCTCGGTGTCGGTTGATGCGGTTGGCGCCGCGGTCGAGCGCCTCGGGATCGACTATGCGGTGGTGGTCGACCCGGAGCTACAGATCTGGCAGGAGTACGAGAACCTCGGGTGGCCGGCCCGTTATCTGTTCAAGCCCGATCTGTGCCTGTTCGAGTACCACTACGGCGAGGGCGCCTACACGGAGACCGAGTTGGCGATCCAGGAGCTGCTCGGGATCGAGCGCGAGCCGGTCGCGCCCGTGCGTCCCGAGGATGTGCCGGGAGCGGAGCTCGTGATCCAGACCGAGGATGTCGTCGGCCCCTACAGCGGCCCGTACGAGGCCGGTGGGGTCTGGGGCGTCTTTGACGGAGCGGGCGCCGTGGCAGTCAACGGATCGGTGGTCGAGATCGCGCACCCGGGCGCGTTTGAACTCATCTCCCACGAGCACTCAACCGCGGGCACACTCGACCTCGCGGTGGGCGACGGCGTCGAGTGCCTGGCGGTCTGCTTCACCCCGGGCCTCCGGGCCCCCTGAGCCGCGATGCGGGATACGTTGTGGCCGCCGTCGAGCCGCAACGTCGTCACCTGGCGGCCATCCGCCCGGCCCGGCACACTTGGTTTCAGCCGATGGTCGCGTCCGTTCGTGCATTCGCCCGCCCATGTGCCGCCTCGGCTCTCGCCGCCGTCGCACTGAGCGCCTGCGGCAGCTCCCACAACGGAGGCGCCGGAACCGCTCCGCCGGGCGCTTCGCCTCCAGCCCAGGGCCACGTTCCCGCGGGAACCATCAGGGCACTCGAGCGGATGCTCCTGCGCGACGGCGAGGAGCCCGGCTTCACCGTCACCAAGCCGCAGCCGGAGACGACGGCCGCCGCGTGGGCGACCGAGGGCGGCGGCCCGAGTGCGGCCTACCTGGAGAAGCTCGGGTTCGTCGCCGCCGTCTATGAGCCGACGGGAAATTCCACGACAGGCGCCCAGGGCACCTCGAGCGTTACCGAGTTCGGCTCCGCCGCCAGCGCCCGGACGGCATCCGCGCAGGAGCTCACGGGGGCCCGCAGCGCGACCACCGGGACCAGCACCACCCTGCCGGTGAGCGGAGTCCCCGGCGCCGTCGGGTTTGAGAAGAAGACCTCCGACGGTCCGGTCGCCAACGTCTTCTGGGTCGAGGGCCGCTGCGCACTCAGCGTCGGCAACGCCGGCACGGTCTCCAAGCAGGCGCTGAGTACCGCCGTCCAGTCGCTCTACGCCCGGACCCGCACAGCCTGCCCCGGAAGCTGAATACGTTCTTCGGCCTATCCCCGGACTTCGTATTCAGCTTCCGCAGCTGACCGAGCTGAGCCGGACCGTGTGGACGGTCTCGACCTGCTTGGCGCTGGCCGACGCCGGATACGTCAGCCACCACAGGGTCTGCCCGATCACGGTCAGCTGACCGGCCTGCGGCTGGCGCTGCAGCGTCGCCGAAACCCCGCTGGGCGTGCACCAGCGCTTCGCTGCGGGTGCCAGCAGCTTCCAGCTCGTGTTCTCGCCCGTGCGCAGCAGCGCCCCGTCCGGAAGCAGCAGCAGGCCGCCGTCCTCGTAGGAGGGGGCCAGGTAGCCGGCGCCGCTGATCGCCGGGATGCCGACGTCATGCCAGCTGGCACCGGCGTCCGTCGTCTGGCTGACCGGGTATGCGGAGGTCGGGTCGATCGCCAGCGCCGACAGGGGACCGGTCGCCACCAGCTCCGACTGGAGGCAGGCGTTGAGCTGGCCGCCGAGCGGGTTGTCCTCGGTGAGCGGCGGGGCGGCGCCCGCGCGGAGCACCGCCTGGAACGTGCCGTTCATCGCACAGTTCCCCCACAGGTACGGCTGGATCGTGAGGCACGGACCCGCCGCCGGGCACCCGAGCGCCCCTGCCGACCACGTGGCGCCGTCGTCGGTGCTCGTCTCCGTCACGACCTTGTTCTGATCGAACTCGGGCGCAGCGCCGTGGCCACCGGCTCGTGCCGAGAACACCGCCGTGATCACGTCTCCGACCGTCCGCAGCCCACCGAACCCGGCCAGAGAGGTGCCCGCCGGAACCGGCAGCGGTGACCAGCTTGAGCCGCCATCTGAGGAGATCAGCGGCACGTCATAAACGGGCGGCGCTCCGTACTTGCCGATTCCGGCATCGAATGCGGCGATCAGGTTCGGACCGGCCGGGATCACCGAGCTGCACGCGGCCGCGCTCTGGAGCGGGTCATAGCCGAGCTGTTTGAGCCGGGTGGCGGCCGACGCCGTTGAGACCGTCGTCGCGGCAGGGCCGGCTGAGCGGCCGATCGTGCCGGTGCCACACCACGCAACGTCGTTTTGGTTGGACGGATCCGCTGCGATCGGAGCGACCCCGGCGGCCGTCGTTGCCAGCGCGGTCACGGTGCCGAGTGAGGCCCAGCTGACCGGCGCCCGCAGCCGCAGCGCGGCCGCTCCGAAGGAGGCCGTGGCGTTCGTCAGCTTGACGAACGGGCGGTTCGGGGCGGCGCGGCGCACCACGGCTTCACCGGGGAAGTACGGATTGCCGACGAACCCGACAAGTGGCGTGTCGCCCGACACGCGCAGATACTCGCCGGGCTGTGCCGAGCCGGGAGCGATCGTCAGCGAGCCACAGCCGGCTGCCGTCCGGCACCAATTCGGCGCCCGTGTGACGACCCGCGTGAACTGCGCCTGCACCTCCGCGGCGCCGACAGCGCAGCCGGACGCGAACCTCAGGCATTGGACCGAGATCGGATAGGTGCCGGTCCGAATACCGGCAATCGCGACGGGATGCTGGACGACCCAGGGGGCGTCCGGGACACGCAGCCTGACCGTGAACCTCCGCGGCCCGCTCCAGCGCAGCTTGGCGGACTGGTATTCGAGACCGTACGAGCAGCCGTCCCAGCAGAACTCCACCGACTGGCTGTCGTGCGGGATGGCCGCGGCGACGGTGCCGGTCACGGTGACGAGTGCGCCCGGGGCACCGGCGGCGGGGTGCACGCTGAGCGCGGCCGCAGGCTCTCCCTTCACCGGACCCGGCGCTTTCTGCGTGTGCGCTCTTGGCGGCGCGTCGATCAACGACTCCTGTAGCGACACCGAGTAGCGGCCGGGCGTCAGCGAACCGACCTGCATGCACCCCGAGACGCGCCCGCTGGCCGCCTGGTGGAGGGCGGCGTTCGAACAGCCGTCGGCGGCGGCCGCGAACCCGGCCTGAGCAAGCACCGAAACCAGCGCAAGCCCCGCGACTCCCAGCAGCTGGCGCATCAGAAGCTCACCGGTGTGTAGGTTGCCCCGCCATCGGTCGTGTGGTACATGCGGTCCCCATTGTTGAATTGCCCGATCACGACGCCGTGCGCAGCATCCGTGAAGCCAACGTACTGCCACGCGGTCGCCGCTGGCAATGCGACTTTCGTCCAGCTGTCGCCGCCGTTGGTCGTTCGATACAGCGATTGGTACCCGTAGACGGCCGTTGTCGCGGAGGCGGCGCCGAACGTGGCCGAATTCGGCTGCTCGCCGGTGCCGTTGCCATCGTTGCGGGCGGCATCCCCG
This sequence comes from uncultured Conexibacteraceae bacterium, assembly GCA_963778315.1. Lineage (GTDB taxonomy): Bacteria > Actinomycetota > Thermoleophilia > Solirubrobacterales > Solirubrobacteraceae > Palsa-465. Next base: position 104,900 of record CAVZTZ010000013.1, read on the forward strand.
CCGACGCCGATCCAATCGGTGCTGTTGTCCGTTGAGCGCCAGACACCGCCGCGAACACTTCAGCGGCCAGATCGGCGGCCAGCTCGTGGTCGCCGTCTGACGCACGAGATTGGCGAGCACTGTTCCGAGGTGACGCCGGTACAGGAGCGCGGATGCCGCGCCGTCACGATCCGCGATCGCGGCCAGTAGCTGCGGGTCATCCCAGGAGCGCGGGTCCGGTCTCGTGACGTGCATCACATATGTATTGCACGCCGGCGCCCGGATGTGACCTCCTGAACCCGATCTGTGTGATCAGCGTCTACGACGCAGGCGTGGAGCGACGAGCGCCGCGCTCACCGCGAGGAGCAATGCGATGCCGTTGAACAGATCCGTCACCCATTGCTGCCCGCCCGCCAGCTCCAGCCCCTTCACGCCCGTTGCCAGCAGGAAGATCGCGAGCATCGTGCCCCAGGCGTTGAAGCGGCCCGGCCTGAGCTGAGTCGCGCCGAGGAACACAGCGGCGAATACCGGCAACAGATAGCCGGCGCCGACCTCGGGCGAGCCGGAGCCGATCTGGGAGACGATCATCAGCCCGGCAACGCTCGCCAGCACGCTCGATGCCACCAGCCCGAGCGTCGTCATCCGACCCGTGGCGATCCCCGCCAGTCGCGAGGCATCCGCGTTGGCGCCGGTTGCGTACATCCGACGCCCCGTCGCCGTGTGTTCGAGCAGGTACCAGACGATGCAGGCGACGACCAGCAGGTAGATCGCGATGATCGGGATCCCGAGGGGTTGTCCGGATGTCAGCTTCTGGAAGCTGTTCGGAACTCCGGTGACGAACTGCTCGTTGCCGATCTTCTCTTCGACGGCGATGATCACCGAACTCATCCCGAGCGTGGCGATGATGCTGCTGACGCCGATCTTGACGATGATGAAGCTGTTGATCAGGCCGATCACCAGGCCGAGTGCCAGCGTGATCACAATTGCGGGCAGGACGGCCACGTGGGAACTGGCCATCAGCGTCGCGGACAGCGTCGAGCTGAGGCTGATCGTGTTCGCAAACGAGAGATCAAGCGCGCCGACCGCGAGAGAACAGGTGACTCCGAGGGCGGCGAACCCGGTGACAGCCTGAGTACTGAGGATCGTCTGCGCAGTCGATCCGCGCAGGAATGTGCTCGGCACCCAGATCGCGTAGACGGCGATGAACAGCGCCCAGACGTAGAAGCCGCTGAACCGGCCGGCGAACAGAACCCGCCAGCCGGAAGAGCGCAGCCGCGCATGCGTCGCTGCCTCGCTCGATCCGATCGGCTCGCTGTGCGTTACCGAGACCGACTGCTCCGGAGCCTCAGTGTCAAGATTCATGCGGCACGTCCTCGGGGTTGGGTTGCGATGCTGAGGTGGACGATCGCGTCGTCCGTCAAGTCGGGGCCCGCCAGCTCCGCGACGATCACTCCGCCGCGCATCACGAGCACGCGGTCGCAGACCATCGCCAGCTCCTCGGCGTCCGATGACGCGATCAGGACCGCGGCGCCCTTGGCGGCAGCGTCCCCAAGTACGGCGTAGATCTGCGAGCGTGCGTGGACATCGACGCCCTGTGTGGGCTCGTTGAGCAGGAACAGGCGTGTTGCGCAACGCAGCCAACGGGCGAGCAGCACCCGCTGCTGGTTGCCGCCGCTGAGTGAACTGAACAGCCGATCGGGATCCGCGGGCCGGATGCCCAGCCGCCCGAGCCAAGTGCGGGCGTCGGCGCGCTCGGCGCGCAGGCTCAGCCATCGACCGCGGCCGGGACCGATGTTCGGAAGCGTCAGGTTCTCTCGCACCGTGAAGTCGAGCAGTGAGCCGTCCCGCTTGCGATCGGCCGGCAGATACGCGACTCCGGCCGCGATCGCCACGGCAGGCTCGATCGATGTGTAGGAGACGCCCTCGAAGGTCATCGTCCCCCCGCGCATCGGCTGCGCGCCGAACAGCAGCTCTGCGACCTCCTCGCGACCCGAGCCTTCGATGCCGGCCAGCCCCAGCACCTCGCCGCGCCTGACGGCAAACGAGATGCCGTCCACCTGCGCGCCGCGCAGGTCCGTGACCGTCAACGCGTCGTCACCACGGCTGGCTTGAGCAGTGGCTCCGTACACCTGGCTCACGGGGCCGCCGACGATCAGCTCGACGAGGCGATCGTGATCGAGGTCCGCGACCAGTTCCGTCGTCACCCGCCGCCCTTCCCGAAGGACGGTGACACGATCCGCAAGCTCGAGCACCTCGGTGAGCCGGTGGGTGACGTACACGATCGGCGTCCCGAGCGCGCGGATCCGGCGCAGCAGTTTGAACAGCTGGGTCGTCCCGCGTTCCGAGAGCGTGGCGGTCGGTTCGTCGAGCAGCAGCGCCCCGCCACCATCAGTGAGATCGCCTACGGCCCGGGCGATCGCGACCATCGTTCGCTCGGGCGGGCTGAGGTCCTGCATCAGCCGTCGCGGATCGAGGTCCAGCTCCAGCTCCTCGAACAACCGGCTGACGGTCTCCGCCTCGGCGCGGTCCGCGACCCACCAGTCGCGGTGATACCCGGCGACGAGCGCGACGTTGTCAAGCACGCTGAGGTCGCCGATGACGCCGAGATCCTGATGCACGAACCGCAGCCCACATTCACGGGCCGAGTCGGCGGACCCGAGCTGCAGCTCGCGACCGCCGATCGAGGCGCGCGCCCCGGGTCGGGCTGGTGGTATCCCGACAGCACTTTGATCAGGGTCGACTTGCCCGATCCGTTGTGGCCCAGCAGCGCGTGGACCTCGCCGGGAACCACGTCGAAGTCGAGAGCGTCAAGCGCTCGCTGACCCGAATAGGTCTTCGACAGGCCGGAGACGACCAACCCGCTGCTGGGCCCAGAGCTCACTTCGTCAATCCCCAGGCCGTCTCGTATGCCTGCTCGTAACCGGGCACCACGTACGGCTGCTTGAGATTGGACGGGAGATTCTTGTCGGTGATCAGATGGATCACCGCGATCGGCTGCGTACTCGCGAGCGGGTCACCGACCATCTTGCGGAGCACCATGTCGATCGCGAGCCACCCGACCTCGTAGCTCTCCTCCGTAAAGCCGGCCGTCATCAGCCCGTTGGCCACGTCATCGAAGTTCGTCGGCGTGATGACACGCGTGATCACCTTCACCTGGCTGAGCAGGCCAGCTGCCTTCAGCGCTTCGGGAACCCCCGCCGCGAGATCACCCAGACCCATCACGACGTACCGCAGGCTCGGGTGCGACTGGACGTAGCTGACGACCTGCGCCGGGATCTTCGTCCCGATATCGGCCGCCGACACCTGCAGGGCGGCGACGTTACAACTCGAGCACAGCTGCGACATCCGCTGCTTGTAACTCGTGTACGCCGGTGCGATCGACGTGTCGGACGGGTCGTAGACGTACACGCTGTCGTTGGCGCTGCCGGCAGAGTTCGAGACCACCCAGTCGGCGAGCAGCGTGCCCGAGCGCTGGACCTCAGGCGTGCCGGACACCACTCCGGTCAGCCCGTTGCCGGGTGGGTTCGGCGATGTCACCGAGACATAGGGAATGTTCTTCGCCTTCAGGACATCCAGTTGCTTCGCGATCGCCGTCGTCGGCAGCAGGCCCACCCCGACAACCGCGTCCGGCGGGTTCTGCGCGATCTGATCCCATGCCGACGTGAATGTCGCCGGCGTCAGCCCGCCGCTGAGGACATGGACCGTCCACCCCAGCGCCTTGCCGGCCGCCTGGACCCCTTGACCGACCTCGACGCAGATCGTCACCGGACAGGTCACGTAGTCAACCGTCTTGCCGTGCGGGGCGGGCTTGCCGAGCGGCGATGCCGCCACCGACGGATTCGCCGGCGCCCACGCCGCGAGCTGCGCGTTCGCCTGCGAGACGCCGGGTGATGTCGTCGAGGTTGAGCCTGACGCCGAGCCCGCTGTGGAGCTCCCGCCGCTACCGGCACTGGAACTGTTCGAGCTGCTGCTGCCGCAGGCGGCGACAGTGAATGCGACGCACACGATGGCAGCCGAAATGGCAGCCACCCGTCGGGGGCCTTGCATCTGTGAATCCTCTCCTCGTGGTCTTCGGCGCGCCGGCGTGGAGGCCGGTACTGCCGAACGCATGCCGAAGGTAGAGCCAGGCGCTGCACCGTCGCCATGTCTTGCCGAGACCAAGATGGGGCCGCCGGATCGACCGGTCGGGCTCACGAAATCGGTGGTGGCACGACACCCCGCGGGTTATGCTGGCCTGGGGGACGCTGACGGAGCGACGACGGCCTGGCGACGTCCCAGAGGAGAGATATGGCCATACCAGTGGCAGCGAAGGACCGAGAACAGATGCCCACCGGCGCTGGCTCGCGCCCCGCGGCGAACATCGACGCGCTGATCTCCGAACGCGCCGGACGGGTGCTCGATCTGCTTGAGCATGCCGGGGAACCATCCTTCGCCGGAGTCGTATGGCGGTCGCCGCTCGATTCGCGCGTCACCAGTGTCTTCGGAGCCGCAGGCGGTCCGGAGCGCGACGTTCAAGCCACCTGGTTGGATGCCGCGATCGACCTGCCGGCGGAGGATGCGCACGCCGTCGCCGGCGGCGTCATGATCGCACCGGTGATGACAACCGACGGGCGGCGCCCGGCCGTGCTCGTTGCCGGCGTCCCGTCAGGCGGCTCGGCAGCGGCACTCGGCAGGGCGTTCCCGTCGGCGGTGACGCTGCTGTCGCAGCTGTTCGACGACGTCGACGAACGCGGCCGGCGGGCGCATGCCTATCAGGCGCTATTCGAGATCGGCACGCAGATCCAGGCGGAGGAGGTCCACGCCGACACGATCTTCGAATTGATCGTCGAACGCGCACGCTCTCTGCTCGCCACCGACGTCTCCTGGCTCGCGCTCGTGGAGGACGACGGGAACGTGCAGATCCGCGTCGCCACCGGCGCAACGACCCCTGAGTTCATGGAAATGCATGTCGATCTCGGAACCGGGATCGGCGGGCAGGCTCTGATCCAGGGGCGGACGATTGCGGTGCGTGATGCCGGCCTGTACGCAAACCAGATGCCGGACTCGATCCGGACCGCGCTCGAGCACGAAGGGGTCCGGTCCGTGCTCTGCTCACCGATGTTGCGCGACGGAACGATGGTGGGGGCGCTCTACGTCGGCGTTCGCGAGCCGGTCGACTTCACCCCCGAATCGGTCTCACTGCTGTCGGCGCTTGCCGCCCAGACCGCGGTCGCGATCGACAATTCGCGGCTCTACCAGGCGCTCGCCGAGAAGAACACGACCCTGCAGAGCACCTTCGCGATTCACCGGCTGCTGACCGATGCGTCACTCGCCGGCGACGGCCTCGACGAGATCCTCAACCGGCTCGGCGAGCTGATTGACCGCGACCTCATCCTGGCGGTCGAGTCCGGGGCACCTCGCGTCGTCCGATGCGGCCGCGAGGGGCACGGTGCGGATCTCATGCACCTCACGATCGAACAGGCCGCCCAGCTGGCTGGCGACGCCACGGTGGCGATCCGTGCAGGTGATGCCGAGCTGGGTCACCTGTTCGCGATCGGCGGAAACCAGCTAACCCCCCTGCACCGCAACGCGCTCGAGCACGGCGGCACCGTGATCGCGCTTGAGCTCGTCAAGGAACAGGCCGCGACGGAGACGGAATGGCGCCTGCAGGGTGACCTGCTGGAAGAGCTACTCCGCGCCGGAGGACCGACGTCGGAGAGCCTGACCCGGCGGGCGGGCGCCGCCGGCATCGACCTCGACATCGATCGGCGCGTGGCGCTACTGCTGCCGCAGAGCGGCGCGACCGGCCTCCGCCTGCTCGAGGTTGTCCAGCGGACCCTGCGATCCCGGGGGGCCAGCGATGCCCTGGTCGCACGCCGCAGCGATGACATGGTCATTGTCGCCATCGAGGATCGCCCAGACGCCGAGGACCTCCTCCGTCAGGTGCAACTGCTGGCCAAGCTCGGTGGCGCCCCGTGCGCGATCGGCCTGAGTCGGGCTCACACCGATCTCCCGGCAGCCCTCCGCGAGGCGACCGCAGCCCTGACCCTGAGCGGCCGCCAGCAGGACGGATTCATCAACTATGAGGCGCTGGGACCGTTGCGCTTCCTCACCGACGCACCGGACACCGACGAGATCGCCCGCGTCGTCCACGATCTGCTCGGCCCGCTCAGCGGGCACGACCGCGAACGTCACTCACAGCTGCTGCCGACCCTGGAGGTGTTCTTGCGCACCGGTGGCCATCAGCCGTCCACCTGCGCCGAATGCCATATCCACGTCAGCACGCTGAAATATCGGCTCTCCAGGATCAGCGCGATCATCGGGCGATCGTTGGCAGATCCCTCGACGCGCTTTCAGCTCAGCCTCGCGTTCGAGTTGCGATCGATTCTCCGCCTGCTCGGGCAGGACCCGCTGAGCGACCGGGACTGACCCGCCGGGCGCGCGGCTGCGGTGGGTGACCGCAGCCGCGCACCGGAGCCGGCCGGCGTTGACGTGCCGCCGATCAGTGCGAGTGCGCGCCACCGAACGCGAGCTCGCCCATTCCCGCGAACAGGCCGATCCGGTCGCGCGGCGAATCGTCGCCGTTCAACTCCCGGTACATCGTGTCCATCGCGACGATGATGCGCTCGGCATCGGTCCACGAGGCGTATGGCGCCAGATCGATCTCGCGCGCGGCCTGCGCAACGGTCCGTCCCAAGCCGTGAAGGCGGATTGCCTCATCCTGGACGTAGATCAGGTAATCCCGGAACTCCGCAACCCCGGCCGTGTCCGTCAGCGGGCCGTGGCCAGGCACGACCACATCCACGCCCAGACCGATGATCCGGTCGCACGCCGTGATCCAGTTCGAGATCGGTCCTGACCAGACCGCGGGATGCCCGCCGACGAACAGCAGGTCAGCGACGAAGACCACGCGCTCATTCGGCAGGTGAACGATCAGGTCGCCGCTGCTGTGCGCCGGCCCGAGGTCGATCAAGTTGACCGGCCGGTCGCCGACGGTGAGATCGAACGTCCCCGAGAACGTCGTGGTCGGCAGCACGAGCTCAACATCCGAGAAGTCGAACGGTGAGAAGATCTTCTGCAAGAACTCGCCGGCAACGCCCATGTGCGCAGTGTTGCCGAGCAGAGCTCGCATCCCGTCCGGCGTCGTGCCCACCGACATGTCGGTGGCGGCTCGATCGGTCGCGACGATCTGGGCCCCCTTGAGCAACTGGTTGCCGAACGTGTGATCGCCATCGGCATGGCTGTTGATCAGCACGTCGATTGACTCCGCCGCCGGAGTCGCGCGCCGCATCTCGTCAAGCATCTCCCGCGTCAACCCGACCGTGAACAATGTGTCCACGAGCATCGAGCTGTCGCCGGAGGTCACGAGTCCGGCGTTGCTCCACCCCCAGGTGCCGCTCGATGCGACGTACGCGTAGATCCCGTCGCCGATTTCGGTCAGCTCGCTTGTGACAGTGGTCATCCTCTTCTCCTTCATTGATCGATTGCGCGTCGCCGCCGTCACGACTGCCGCTTACACCTGCCGCGCCCTGTCGCGCCAGAACTCGTCGCGCAGGACCCGTCTGAGCACCTTGCCGTTCGTGCTGCGCGGAAGCGGCCTGAACAGCACCGACTTCGGCGCCTGCACGCTGCCGAGGGCCGCCTTGCAATAGGTGATCAACTCCCGCTCGGCGATCGCCTGGTCACCCTTGAGTTCCACAACGGCCGTCACCGCCTCTCCCCACTTCTCATCCGGGACCCCGATGACCGCACAATCGAGCACCGCCGGATGCGACCACAGCACACGCTCGACCTCGCTCGGGTACACGTTGAAGCCGCCGGAGATGATCATGTCGCGCTTACGGTCGACGATGTACACATAGCCGTCGTCATCCCGGAAACCGATGTCCCCGGTGGCGTGCCAACCGCCTGGCCGGCGGGCCTGCTCGGTGGCAGCGGGCTGATTGAGATACCCGTCCATCACGAGGTCTCCGCGGACCACGATCTCGCCACGCTCGCCGGGGGCCACAAACCTGCCGTCGTCGTCCATCAGCTCGAGCGCAGCCACGAATGACTGGCGACCGCAGCTCGCCAGACGTCCGCGTTTGCTGGGGTCCGCCAGTGCTTCCGCATGCTCGCTGGGCCCCATGAAGCTGCAGATCATCGGCGCCTCGGCCTGACCGTAGGTTTGCGCCATAACCGGTCCGAACAGCTCCATCGCCTCCATCAGCTTGTCCGAGGACATCGGTGCGGCGGCATAGATGAAGTGACGCAGCGAGTCGAGCCGTGCGTCCTTCACTCCGGGCTCCGCAAGCAGCATGTAGATCGCGGTCGGTGGCAGGAACAGCCGCGAGACGCGATCCCGCTCGATGGACTCGAGCAGCCGCGCAGCATCGAACCCATCGTGGATCACGAGGGTCCCGCCCTGGGCCAGCACCGGAAAGCCCGACACCCCCGCGGCGTGGGTCATCGGGGTCACCACGGCGTACACCGGCGGACTTGGTTCCGGCATGTGCGCGTTGAACGCAAGTGACATCGTCAGGTACTGGCGGTGAGTGATCGGCACCGCCTTCGGCTCGCCAGTTGTGCCGCCCGTGCCCATGATCATCGCCAGCTCATCTCCCCGCATCGGCTCGCGCTCCAAGCGCGCACCGTCGCCGGCGCCGAGCCACCGAGCGAAGATCGCGTCGCCCGGTTCACCGAACCCGACGACGAGTCGGAGAGCCGGAACCGAGCGTGCGATCTCGAGTGCGCGATCAGTCATGGTCTCGTGGTGGAGCAGCGCTTCGCAGGCGGTGCGGGCGAGCATTCCGGTCAGCTCGTGGAGCTCTGACTTCGCGTTGAGCGCGACCCACGTCATTCCCGCCCGCAACGTGCCGAGCACGCAGACGAACGCGGTGACGTCGTTGGGGCTGTAGATGGCAACCCGCGCCCCGCGGCCGAGTCCCGCGTCGCGGAGCCCGCGAGCAACCCGCAGCGACCGAGCGGTGACCTCCCGGTAGCTGAGGCTCTCGCCGGTGCGCGCGTCGATCAGACACGTGGCGTCGGGACCGAGCGCCAGGCCTCGGTCAAGGTAGTCGACAAACATGGTGGTAGCGAGGCGCCGGACGTGCCGTCGCGATCAGTTGGCGGGGGCCGGAACCGCCTCGAGATCGAATGCCCGCTGCGGTCCAACGCCCTTGTGGCCGACGGTGTTGCGCAACGTGCCGATGCCCTCCGCTTCGAGCTCGACGACGCAACCCTCGGTGAGCCACCGGTTGAGCTCGAGGCCGCATCCCCTTCCCACCGTGCCACTGCCGAGCAGATCACCGGGCTGCAATGTCTCCTCCTGCGTGGTCCATTCGATGATCTCCTCGTATGAGAAGTGCATCGTTCCGATTGAGCCACTCGACCACACCTCGCCGTCGATCCTGGCCTCGACGCGACCGTCGCGGTTGAACTCCTCGGCCGTCAGGATGCACGGTCCGATCGATGAGCCGAAGTCCTTGGAGATGCCCGGGCCGATGCCGATGCTCATTTCGCGGAACTGGATGTCCCGCGCGCTCCAATCGTTGTACAGCGTGAACCCCACGATGTGGCGGGCCGCGTCGGCCGCGCGGACCCGGCGACCGGGAGTACCGATAACGGCGCAGATCTCGAGCTCGTAATCGAGCTTGTCGGTGTACGCCGGCCACGGCACGGTGTCATCGGGTCCGTAGATCTCGTCGACGTTGCCCTTGTAATGCGCGGGAATGTTGAACCACTCCTCCGGCAGCTGGCCACCTCTCTGTGCCAGGGCGTTCTCGAGATGCTCACGGATCACCATGTAGTCGCGGAGACTGTTCGGCCGCGGCAGCGGCGCCAGCAGCTGGACCGCTGCAGGACTGTGGAAGATCGGATCGGCGGCGGTGTTCGCGCTTCCCTGTTGCAGGGCGTACGCCACAGCCTCACGAGCGTCGTCGATCGCCTGCTCGCCGCCACGGATCAGGCCCATCAGGTCGCCGGCCCGCAGACCACGCTCCGCGTAGTCAGCCTGCTCGCGGCCCGTCGCGCCGCGCCACTGCTCGATTGCGAGGTGGACGTCAACGATGTGGTCATCGGTCGCGACGCCGGCCCGAGTGATCGGTCCCGACTCGCCGTGCACACCAAAAGTCACCAGCTTCATGTTTCCCTCTCCTTGGTCGGTGCAGGGCAATGCTGACCCACGACCGATAAGGCGTGCCATATCCGGTTGGGCCTAATCACAGTGGTGAATCTAGGCCTGGCGAGACGAAGCCCACAACCTGGGCAATCAGCAGACTGGCTCCCGCCATCCAGTGATGGCGGTCGTCGCGTTCCTCATCCACCACCCCCGGAGGCCCACAGCGATGCCATTCATGCACGCACCGGATCGAGCTCGTCGAGCGGTGAGTGCGTGAGGCGCCGCGTTCACGTCAGCCGAGCACGTTGATCAGCTCCGGCGCCCCGTCACCTTCGATCCGTACCGCGAACCCGGGCCGGTAGGGGCTGCTGGCCGCGCGCCCCGGGTCAATGAACATCTCGTCGTAGACCCAGCAGCCGCTGTTCACCAGCCGGATCCCGGAGGCGGTGGTCCACGCCCGCTCGTCGTCGAGCGGGAACGGTCCGGCGCGATGGGTGTGGCCGAAGATCGCCCAGCCCGCGCGCACCTGCAGTGCCTCGAGCACGGCTGCGTACGCCGGCAACTCGGCACCCTCGAGGCCGCCGGTCAGCACTGACGCCGATAGCGGACCCAGCGAGGTCCGGTTGAGCGCGGCGATCAGTGCCTGCGTCCCCTTCAGCAGCAGCCAGCGGCGCGGGCCGTGACCGGTTCTGAGCTCCTGCCAGATCCGCGCCGACGGACCGGCGCTGCCGTCGACGGTCGGCCCCGCGGCCTGGGAGATCTGGTACATCCACGCATAGATCGGGCCGAGCACACGCTCGTACTCGGCGACCGACCCGCGCAGGCCCACGGGCGTCCGCAGCAGCCTTCCCATCGCGCCGGCGCCGATGCGCTCAAAGAACGGCACGGTCGTGTGGCGGTCGAGATAGTGGCCGTGGTGGGCGTAGACGTCATCGCGGAGCCACACGCCCGGATAGGCAGCCCGAACGCTCGCACCACCCCCGCCGAGCAGCGCCACCAACTCGGCCAGCGGCTCGCCGTCACGCCAGTCGAGCGACTGCTCAAGTCCGAGCTCCGCCGCGTCACCGTCCGCCGAGCGGCGCAACGCCCAGCCGGCCCCGAAGGCGTGGTCGTGGTTGCCGGGCAGCACGATGATCTCGGTTCCCGGCCCCATGCCTGCCACCAGCTCCGGCAGGACCGTGCGTGCCGCCGCCAGCGCATCCCGCGCCCGGGCGTGCCGCAGCTCGACGATGTCACCGAGCAGCACCAGCCGATCGACGCGCGCGATCTCCGCGGCCAGCTTCGCGCGCACCTCGGGACGGTGCAGCCACGCGCGCTCACCCCCACCGAGGTGGAGGTCCGAGATGACCAGTGTGCGCAACGCTATGCGTCGCGGTCGGTGAGCGCCTGGCGAATCGTCTTGGGCAGCATGAAACGGACGTCCTCGTGGACGACCTTCAGCTCCTCCACATCCTGTACCCCGCGCGCCCGGAAGAATTCGACGAGCCGCTCGACCAGCTCCTCGGGCGCGCTCGCACCGGAGGTGATCCCAACCGTGCGCATCCCGTCGAGCCACTCGTCCTGTACCTGTGACTCGTTATCGATCAGATAGGAGTCGGCTCCGAACTCCCGTGCGACCTCGACGAGCCGGTTTGAGTTCGATGAGTTGCGCGAGCCGATCACGAGCACGAGATCGCAGGCGACAGCGAGCTCCTTGACGGCGGCCTGGCGGTTGGTCGTGGCGTAACAGATGTCGTCTGTGCGGGGACCAACGATGTGCGGAAACTTCTCCCGCAGCCGGGCGATCACCGCCTTCGTCTCGTCGACCGAGAGCGTCGTCTGCGAGATGTAGGCCATCCGCTCCGGGTTCTCGACCTCAAGTGCGTCGACATCGGCCTCGTTCTCGATCAGCACGATGTGATCGGGCGCCTCCCCCATCGTGCCCTCAACCTCCTCATGGCCCGCATGGCCGATCAGGACGATCGTGTAGCCGTCTGCGGCGAACTTCAACGCTTCGCGATGGACCTTGGTGACGAGCGGACAGGTGGCGTCGATCGTCTGCAGGCCACGGGCGGCCGCGTTGGCGTGCACGCTGGGAGCGACGCCGTGCGCAGAGAAGACGGCCGTGGCACCTTCGGGGACTTCGGTCTCCGATTCCACGAAGATCGCGCCGCGCTCCGCCAGTTGATCGACAACATGCTTGTTGTGCACGATCTCCTTGCGGACGTACACCGGCGCGCCGTAGAGCTCGAGCGCCCGCTCAACCGTCTGGACGGCACGATCGACGCCCGCGCAGTAACCGCGCGGGGACGCCAACAGGACCTTTTCAGGAGCGCTGCCCATCGCCACCCAGTGTAGGCCGGGAGATCGTCAGTCGTTGGCGGTCGCGAGATCAAGCAGCTCGGCGAACTTCTCGCGAGCGCCGGCACGCCGCGTTGGCACATGCTCGGTGGGGATCTGGTCGGCGGGCGCCTCATAACCGCGCAGCACCTGCCGTGCGACTGAGGAGCGGTGGACCTCGTCAGGTCCGTCGTAGATCCGAGCAGCCCGGGCGTAGCGATACATCGCCTCAAGCGGCATGTCGGTCGAGTAGCCGAGCGAACCGTGGGCCTGCAGCGACCGGTCGATCACGTCGTGGAGCACCTTGGCTCCGTAGTACTTGATCATCGCGATGTCCTGGCGGGCGGCGAGGATCCCCTCGGTGTCCATCTTCCAGGCGGCGTGCAGTGTCATCAGCCGCGCTGCCTGCATCTCGGCGGCGCTGTCAGCGATCCAGTTCTGCACTGTCTGATGGCGACCGAGCACCGCGCCGTGGGACTCGCGGTAGAGCGCGCGCTCGCAGAGCATGTCGAACGCCCGTCGTGCGACGCCGAGCCAGCGCATGCAGTGATGGATCCGGCCTGGGTACAGCCGCTGCTGGGCGATCAGGAAGCCGGCACCCTGCTCACCGAGCAGCGCTCCGGCGGGGATACGGACGTCCTCGTAGAGGATCTCGGCGTGGTTGCCGTAGCGGCCGAAGCTCTCCCACGGATGTTCCATCGTGGCGACGTCGCGGACGATCTTGACGCCCGGGGTGTCGACATCGACGACGAACATCGAGGCGCGCTGGTGGGCGCGGGCCTCGGGGTCGGTGACGGCCATCACGATCAGGAAATCAGCGATCGAGCCGTTCGAGGTGAACCATTTGCGGCCGTTGATCACCCACTCGTCGCCGACCTTCTCCGCGCGCGTCTCAAGCAGCGTCGGATCGGAGCCGGCCGTGTGCGGCTCGGTCATGCTGAAGCCGGAGCGGAGGTCGCCGGCCAGCAGCGGATGCAGGTAGCGCTCCTTCTGCTCCGCCGTCCCGGCGAGCGCCAGGATCTCCGAGTTCCCGGAGTCAGGCGCCGCGTTGCCGAACGCGAACGGCGCCAGCGGGCTCGTTCCGAGAATCTCGTGCATCAGCCCGAGCTTGACCTGACCGTAGCCCTGACCGCCAAGCTCAGGGTCGAGATGGGCGGCCCACAGGCCCTGGGCCTTGACCTGTTCCTGTAGCGGCGCGATCGCCCGGAGGAACCCGGTCCACTCGAGTTCGTCGAGGACCGTTTCCAGCGGCCAGATCTCCTCGCGGACAAACCGGCGCATCCATTCCAGCTTGAGTTCGAACTCCGGCTCGGTGGAGAAGGACCAAGTCACGCTGCAAGCGTACTCTGTGAACGACACCAGCGGGGTCAAGAGGGAACCGCCGCGAGGACCGAGGGAACTCAGGAGACCAATGGCTCAGCAGCACCTCGACAGGCTGACCGCCACCGACGCGTCGTTCCTCCACCAGGAGGGGCCGAGCTCACATATGCATATCGGCGGCGTACTGCTGTTCGAGGGACCGGCGCCGAGTTTTACGAAGTTCCTCGACCACGTCCGCGGCCGCCTGCATCTGGTCCCGCGCTATCGCCAGCGCCTTGCGACGCCGCCACTGGACTCGGGACGCCCGCTGTGGGTCGACGACACCTCCTTCAACATCGAGTACCACATCAGGAACTCGGCGCTGCCGGCCCCCGGAACGGAGTCACAGCTGCTGCAGATGGCGGCACGGGTCGCCTCCCAGCCGCTCGATCGCAACAAGCCGCTGTGGGAGATGTGGCTGATCGAGGGAGTCGAGGCGTCCGAGCCCGGCGGCCCCGAGCGCTTCGCGCTGCTGTCAAAGACCCATCACGCCCTGGTCGACGGCGTCTCCGGAGTCGACCTCGCGACGGTCCTGTTCGATCTGGAGAAGGACCCGCCGACGCAGCCGCCGGCCGGAACCTCGCTCGAACCGTGGCGGCCGCACCGCCAGCCGGGCGGCACCGATCTGATCACCGCCGGGATCAAGGACGCGGTCAAGACGGCGACCGGACTCGCGACGCGAGCGATCCGCGCCGCCGTGGAGCCAAGTTCCTCAACCGCCGCCGTGCGGGACGCGGTCGAGGGTGTCGGCGACCTGCTGTGGGCGATCCTCAACCCGGCGCCCGAGACACCGCTGAACGTCGCGATCGGCCCGCACCGGCGCTACGCCGTCGTCCGCCAGCGGCTCGAGGATTACAAGACGGTCAAGGGACGGTTCGGCGGCACCGTCAACGATGTCGTGCTGACGGTCGTCGCGGGCGCGCTGCGCGACTGGCTGCAGAGCCGCGGGTTCCGGACTGACGGCGTCGAGCTGCGGGCGCTGGTGCCGGTCTCGGTCCGGCCAAAGGACCAGCACCACACGCTTGGAAACCAGCTCACCGTGATGCGCGGGCCGTTGCCGGTGTACGTCGCCGATCCCGTCCAATGCCTGGGAATCGTGCGCGAGGCGATGGACGATCTGAAGGAGTCAAAGCAGGCCGTCGGTGCTGCCACGATCGCCGCCGTCAACAACCTCGCGCCACCGACGATCCTCGCCCAGGCCTCGCGCCTGCAGTTCTCGACCCGCCTGTTCAACCTGCTTGTGACGAACATCCCCGGACCGCAGTTTCCGCTGTATGTCCTCGGCCGCAGGCTCGAGGATCTGTTCCCGCTGGCGTTCTTGCCGCAGAACCACGCCCTGGCGATCGCGATCATGTCGTACAACGGCCGGATCGAGTTCGGCCTGCTCGGCGACTACGATGCGCTGCCCGACATCAATCTGATCGCCGAGGGGATCGAACTCAAGCTGCAGGAGCTGCTTGCCGCCGCGACCGAGCCGGCCGCGTCTGAGAAGTCGAGAGCGGCCGTGAAACAACCGGCCGCCGAGCAGCCAAAACCCAAGCCGGCAGCCCCCGCGAAACCGAAGACGCCCCCGAAGCGCAAGCCGCAGCCCGCACCAAACGGCGACGACGACGGAAACGCACCGAGCCCGGCGCTGCCGACGGCCCGACGCCGCGGTGATGGCCCGGCCTCGGACATGCGCCGGCGCCGGCGCCAGGGCTGAGCGATCAGGGCGCCAGCGCCGGGAACCTGACGATCACGGTCAGGCCGCCGTCGGGTCGTGGCCGACCCTCGACCTCGCCGCCGTGGGCGAGCGCGACCGCACGGACGATCGATAGGCCAAGGCCGTGATGGCCGCCGTCGCCACCGATCCGCTGGGCCCCGAGACGGCGGAACGGCTCGAACAGCTGCTCGACCTCGCCCTCGCCGATCAGCACACCGGTGTTCGCGACCGAGGCAAACGGCCGCGTCCCGTCGACCCCGGTCCGGACCTCGATCCGGCCGCCGGGCACGTTGTAGTCGATCGCGTTGTCAAGGAGGTTCGCGATCAGCCGCTCGAGCAGCGCCCGGTCGCCCGTGACGACCGCACCGTCGAGCGCTTCGACGAGGAACAGGCCGGCCGCCTCAAGGCGCGCCCGCCGCCCGGCGAGCGCGCCGGCGGCGACCATCGCGATGTCAACGTCGGTGGCGCGGTCGATCCCGCGCTCGCTCGTCGCCAGCGTCAGCAGTGATTCGAGCAGGCGCTCCTGGTCCCGGCCCGCGGCGAGCAGCTCCTCGCATGTCGCCCGCAGCGTCGCGGCGGTCGCATCCGGATCAGCGAGCGCCACCTGCAGCAGCGTCCGCTCCACCGTCAACGGCGTGCGCAGCTCGTGGGCAGCGTTGGCGACGAACTTCCGCTGTGTCTCGAACGCAGCATCGAGGCGCCCGAGAAGCTGGTCGAGCGTGTCGCCGAGCTTCTTGAACTCGTCCTCCGGGCCGTCGAGCGCCAGCCGCTCGTGCAGGTTCCTGGCGGAGATGGTCTGGGCGCGGGCCGTGATCTGTCGCAGCGGACGCAGCATCCGGCCGGAGGCGAACCAGCCGAGCGGGATCGCGAGGATCGCCGCCAGGACCAGCACGAACACCGTCAACGTCGCCACCTGCTTGACGTCGGCATCGTGCTGTTCGGCGAAGAACAGTGACGGGAACGGGCGGTTGGGGGTGACCAGCTGCACACCCGGTTTTGGTGTCGCGTGCGCCGCGACGCTCGACGAGGACCGCACGCCGACCTGGATCACCAGCGTCAGGACGATCCCGAGGGCCAGGAACAGGATCGCGTAGGCGAGCGACAGTCGCATCCGTCCGCTGAGCCGGCGTCGCGGGCGCGGGATCCTCATATGCGGTAACCACCCTCGCGGACTGTCTCGATCAGCGCCGGCTCGCCGAGCTGGGCCCGCAGCCGGGCGATCGTCGTCTTCACGGTCGTCGTGAACGGGTTCGCGGCCTCGTCCCAGACGCGCATCAGCAGCTCCTCGGCGGTCACGACCCGACCCTCGGCGGCGAGCAGATGCTCGAGCACCGCGAACTCCTTCGGTCGCAGGCTGAGCAGCCGCTCGCCCCGGAACGCGACGCGGCGGGAGGGATCGAGGATCAGCTCACCCCGCACGAACCGCGGTGGCAGAGCGGGCGCCGAGCGGCGGCCGAGCGCTCGGACCCGGGCGACGAGCTCGACGAACTCGAACGGCTTCGGCAGGTAATCGTCGGCTCCGAGCTCCAACCCGACGACCCGATCGCTGACCGTGCCGGAGGCCGTCAGCATCAGAACCCGCGTCGGGCTGCGTCGCGCCACGAGCTCACGACACACCTGATCCCCGTGGACCCGCGGCAGATCGCGGTCGAGCACCACCACGTCGTAGTCGTTGACCGCCAGCGCCGACAGCGCGCCGGCACCGTCATGCACCTCGTCGACGGCCAGCCCCTCACGCCGAAGCCCGGTCGCGATCGCCGCAGCAAGCCTCTGGTGATCCTCGACGACGAGTACGCGCATGCCGACACAGGATCGTGCCACCGACGTCACATGCGGGTGACATCCGCAGTCACCGACGTGTCACCGGGGCACGGATAGAAACCGCAGCATGCTCAAATCGATCACCGCCACCGTCGCAGTTCTCAGCGCCGCCATGCTCGCCGGCTGTGGCTCCTCACCCTCCACTGGCGCCTCGTCGGGCGGCGCGCAACCGAACTTCAAGACCGCGACCGCCGACGCATACAAGTACGCCGACTGCATGCGCAGCCACGGCGTCACGAACTTCTCCGATCCGAAGATCGTCAACGGCGGCGGCCACCAGGGCATCGGCTTCCGAGTCGACCCGTCGATCACGAACTCGCCCTCGTTCAAGTCGGCGCAGAAGACCTGCGCTCCGATCATGCCGGGCATGAACGGCAGCGGCAACAGCCAGAACAACGGCAACTCCCCGGCGCACGTCGCGGACATCATGTCGTTCATCCGCTGCCTGCGGACACACGGTTTCCCGAACTTCCCCGACCCCGACAGCCAGGGCCGCCTCGACCCGGCAACGCTCGCCGCGAGCGGCGTCAACATCCACCAGCCGGGATTCCTCAAGGCCGGAGTGACCTGCCTCCCCACGGCGCACGGAGCGCTCAGCCGCGCCTCACTCGATCAGGCCGTCGCCGGGACCGGTGGTGGCGGTACGAGCAGTAGTGGCTGAGGCTCAGAAGCCCAGAGCGAACTTCGCGTCCTCGGACATCAGGTCCGGGGACCACGGCGGCACGAAGGTCATCTCCGACTCAACGCTGGTGACGCCCTCGATCTCGGAGACGAACTCCTGGATCTGTTCAGAGACCTGTGGCCCGATCGGGCAACCGGGGCTCGTCAGCGTGAACGTCACCTTCACAGCCCCGGCCTCGTCAGCCTCGATGCCGTAGATCAGTCCAAGCTCCACGAAGTCGAGTCCGAGTTCCGGATCGATCACCTCGCGCAGTGCGTCGTTTACCTCTTCAACGGAGATCATGTGAACGAGTTTAGAACTGCGGACCAGATCGGCATAAAGGTCTCGTAAATGCCCTTCTCACCGTCCGTGATCTCATATACGTTCCCACCATCATCGAATACGCCGAAAACCCGCCTGTTCTGCGTTGCGCAGGAGACGAGGACCGGACGACCCAGAGCCTGCGACGCCGGGCTCTGATTCGGGCATTTCGGGCTCAGGCGGACGTGATCGTCGACCTGAGCGAGCTCGCCTTCGCCGACTCCTCGCTGATGGTCGACCTGGCGATGCTCTCGCGACGGCTGCGTAAACGCGGCCGTGCCCTGCTGCTCACCGGCGCTCAGCCGCAGATCCTGACGCTGATCCAGGCGGTCGGGTTGCACCGGCTCCCCGGGGTCCAACTCCAGGGCCCGTTCCACGCCGCGGCCTGAGCGGGATCCGCGCTGCCCGTCCCGTTGGACGGGCACTCGACCGGCGCTCTGAGCCGTTGCATGGCCAGGGCGGCCCCAGGCGGCTGAGCCGTTTCCTGGCGCCAGGCCGCACGCCTCTCAGCCGCTTCTTCGGACTGGCCCCTACCCTTCCCAGTGATGACCCTCCTGCTGCTGATCCTCTGGCCGATCGCGGAGTTGGTCGTCGCGTACCTCGTTGCGCATCAGATCGGCGTGGTGCTGACGATCGTGCTGCTGATCGCCGGCTGGCCGATCGGCGCCTGGGCGCTGCGGCGCGAGGGCGCCGCCGCGCTGCGCCGGCTCTCCGCCGCCCTGTCGGAGGGTCGCGCCCCGGGCCGGGAGGTTCTCGACGGCGGATTGATCCTGCTCGGCGGCACGCTGCTGATGATCCCCGGCTTCATCACCGACGTGCTTGCCCTGATGCTGCTGCTGCCGCCGCTGCGCGCACTGACACGTTCTGGGATCGCCCGTTCCCTGCGCCGCGGGAGGTTCAGCACCGTGATCCAGTTCGGTGCGACCCGGTTTGGCGATCCGCGCCAGCCCTATGACGTCGACTCGACCGCCGTCGACCTCGATAATCCCCAGCTGCATCCGTGAGCCTGCTGCTGACCGCATTCACCGACCCGGCGCTCGGGGTCTGGGGACTCGCCGCGGGCGATGGTCCGCTGGCGGTGTCGAAACTCGACGGGACCGAGGTCACGCACGGCCTCGCGGTCGCCGGACACCGCGACGTCGCGCTGCACCACGCCAGTGACACGCCGCTGCTTGAGACCTGTTGGATCGAGGGGCCCGTGACCGTGGACGGCACCGAGCACGATGCCCGGATCGGCGGCCTGCGCGCAACGGTGCCGTTCGACAAACACTCGGAATCGGCCCGCCTCCTCGGCGGTTGGCTGCTCGACAGCGTCTCGCTCGGGCTGCTCGCGGTCCGGCCTGCCAAGGCCAAGGGTCAGGACAAGGACCGCATCGAGGTCGCGCTCGACGTCGCTTGTGACGACGCCGAACCCGAGAAGCGGCCAACGACGATCTTCGACCCGCGCCTCTCGACCACCTACGGAGCCGACGAGCAGATCCGCCGGGTCGGCGTCGAGCTGTGGCTCGGTCAGGACGAGGACGGGGATCAGCGGCCACTGCGCCTTGGCGGCGAGGCGCTGGGAGCTGCGGCGGCCGTCACCGTCGAGTCGGGACGCGCACGGATCGCCGTGCAGCCGCTGCTCGTGCACACCTCGACCGCCGAAGGGCTCGGCCTCTACCTGCTGGTGCGCTCCCCGTGAGCCCGATCACGACAATCGTCAGTGACTTCGGCGGCGTCCTGACGACGCCGCTTGAGGGTGCGTTCAACGGCTTTGCCGAGACGACTGGGATCACGCTGCTCGAGCTTGGCGCCGCGCTGCATGCAATCGAGACGGACCTCGGGGCGAACCCGATCTTCGAGCTCGAGGTGGGACGTCTGCCCGAGGCCGAGTTCGTTGCGCGGCTTGACGCCAAGCTCTCCGAGCAGCTCGGACGGCCGAGCGCCATCACCGGCTTCGGCGAGACGTTCTTCGCACACCTGCACCCCAACGATCCGATGATCGAGCTGATGCAGGGCCTGCGGGACCGCGGCTATCGCATGGGGCTGTTGACCAACAACGTCCGCGAGTGGGAACCGCTGTGGCGCCCGATGCTTCCGATCGACGAGATCTTCGAGGTCGTCGTCGACTCCGCGTTCGTCGGGCTGCGCAAGCCGGCGCCCGAGATCTACACGCTGACCCTCGACCGCCTCGAGGTCGAGCCGGCGTCGGTGCTGTTCATCGACGACATGGACGTCAACTGTGTCGCCGCCCGCGAGCTCGGCATGCACGCGGTCCAGTTCGTCGACAACGAGCAGGCCCTGACGGAGATCGAGGCCGCCTTGATGGACCGCTCTGACGGCCTCGAGGCTCCGCGTTAGTGCCGTGCGTCGGACTCAGGGCATTTAGCTGATTCCTGCGGCGGTCATTGCCGCCTCGACATCCTTGGCGTCCGCTGCCTCACCGGCGGCATTGGGATGCATCGGAGCAGTGTCAGTGGCCGGGATCGGCCCTTCGATCCACCGGACGTTCTCGGGTTGGCAGGCGTCGTGGCCGATGCTCGGCCCATATGTGTTGATGAACGTGGCGTCGTTCGCCGCCGCTTCGTTGGCGAGGACTCTGTTGACGTCCTCCTCGGTGGCGTTCATGTAGGCGGTGTCGCCGGTGGTGAGCGGGACCTGCGGGTAGCAGTTGCCGCTCTGCGGGAGGATGTCCGGGTACCCGACGACGAACACCTTCGCGTTCGGGGCGAGCGTGTGGATCTCCGCGATCGCGCCCCCGACCGTCGGGGCATCCGATGTGATCAGGTTTGAGTAGTAGTCCCCGAACGTGCTCTCGCAGGGGCTGCCGATGTTGAGCGCATCAGCGATGTCGAGGGCGCCGCATTCTCCGATCGCCTGCGCGAAGACCTCGTTGTCGTTGCCGCTGATCGATATCGTGACGATCTTGGTCGAGGCGGACAGGGCGCTGAACTGCGCGGGCTGATTCGGGTATTGCGCGGTCGTCATATTCGCGGTCGTCGCGCCGCCGCAGCTCATGTCCGTGAGCGACAGGCCGAGTGCCTCGGCAACCAAGTGCGGGTAGTTGACCGCTGATTGGCCGCATTCAAACGGCGCTCCCGACGCCGGCGACAGGAACGAGCCCACCGCTGTGTATGAGTCACCCAGTGCGACGTACTGGGGCGCCGCGCTAGCCGCGGCAGGGGCCGCGAGCGCTGCTGCGACAGTCAGCGCAAGCGCGAATGTGCGGGTCTTCATCCTCTCCGTCCTTCGGGTCGTTCGGTGCGCCACCTGGCCACGGCGTACTGGTGTACGCCGCCGTACGCGGTGCAGACTACACCGAACGGCCTCCCCCGCGGGGGGCTTCACCGGTGACCGAACGCGGTCACCGTCGCGGGAACCTCAGTTGTCGGAGCCGAGCCTGTCCCAGCAGTACAGCTCGAGGCACTCGCTGGCGAGCTCCACACAGCGCTGCTCCGACAGCCACGGCAGCACGGTGTCGAGCGCCTCCTCCTCGCCGACACCTGCCTCGAATGCGTCCTCGCCCCGGAACCCGGCGGCGATCCGCAGCGCCTCGCGGCGGTTCTCGCCGAGCGACGGGAACACGTTGAGAAGGAACTCCTTGGTGGGGATCGGGTGACCCGTGACCTCCAGCGACGCGTGCCATGCGGCAAGCAGGCTGAGATCGTGCTCGTCGAGGTCGGCCACGGCCTTGGCGTAATGCGACTGCAGATCAGCTTCGGGGATCTCGTCGACCCAGGCGCGCACAACCTCGCCGAGGATCTGGCGTCGCGCTTCACGTCCGACGGAATCGGCGATCACGCGAATGGCGTTCTGCGGTTCGATGAAGCAGAGGGACATGGTGGCTCCGGCCGGATTGCTGGTTGGCGCAACTGTAGGCGCCCTACCGGACGGAGCTTTTCGAGGCGCGGACGCTACAGCCCAAGGGCATCGCGGACACGATCGACCACGTCGGGATCGGGCTCGCTGGCGGGGTCGATCCCGGCATGGAACCGTCTGCCCGTGCCCCAGTTGTGGAGCCCGAGATCGAACGCTCCGAGCGGCAGTCCCGCCGCCTCGGCGAGCGCGATCGCGCGGCGATCGAGCAGCAGCACGTCGCCGATCCCGAAGATGCGCTTGGCAGCGACCGTCGCCTCATTCTCGCCGCCGAACTGCAGGGAACCGGCCGCCATTTCGTAGACGCCGAGCGATCCGAGCGTGACGAGCAGATCGAAGCGACCGTCACGCGGCATCGAGGACAGCGAGCCGAGCCGTTCGAACAACCGGGCGAATCGCCGCTCCGGCGTCCACGACGACTCGCCGGTGAACGCCAACTGCTGGGAGCCGGTGCGCCCGATCCATGCCCGGTACCCCTCGATCGTGGCCTTCCAGCGATCGCGCTTGTAGGCGCCGCGCGGACCCGGTGTGAATGCGCCCAGCTCCAGCGGCTCGCCGTAGGGCGCCAGCACCGCTGCGATCTCCGCGAACGGATCCTCACCGTCGGTGACGCCCAGGTATGCGATCAGGAACGCCAGCCAGGTGCGCTGCTCGATGTCGGCACCGCCGACGACCTCGGCGTAGAGGCCGGCGGGTCGGCGGCCAACACGTCGAGGCGGTGTGCGGCATAGGCCAACTCGTCGGCGAGGCGTTCGGCGTCGGCGCTCGACTTCAGGCCGGGCACCAGCGGCGAGGTGTACCCGTCCTCGGCTCCGCGCGCGAGCCTGCGGACCGTGACGCCCCCGCTTGACCCGCGACCGGAGCGGACCGAGCGCGGCCCCGGCATCCCGCCGCGTGCAGCCCGGGCGCCATCGCCCTCGGGCCTGCTGCGCGTCCGTGGCTGGCTCGGGAGGCTGACCTTCGGCGCGCTCGACGACACGACCGGGCGCATCTCGACCGACTGCTCACGCGAGCAGATCGCGCAATTCTGGACGAGTCGGTTATGGCGGCAGAAGGTCGGCACCACCCAGATCCTTGCACGCCTCAGATGTTTGAGTTGTTACCGACTGACTTCCACCGGGTCACCGAGCTCCTGCTCGTCGCGCCGATGCTCGCGAGCGCGGTTGATCACCTCGCGGAAACTGCGGAACCGGAAGATCAGCACGAGCGCCGCGAACCCGAGCACCGAGGAGATCGCGATCGTTGCGATCTGCTGTCCGACGGAGAACGAGGCGACGTAGTGACTGTGCGTGAAGATCGTCACCAGGATCGCCTGCTGAACCCCGGCTCCGCCAGGTGTGAACGGGAACACGGAGGCGACCACCTGCACCCCCAGCACCATCACCGTGTTCTGAACGATGCACCGATGTGGAACGCCTCCAGCAGCCACCAGTACGCGATGAACCGCGCGACCCAGCTCGCGAGCTGCCAACTGCACATCTCGCGTCGCCAGCGGCCGCGGTCAGCGAGGATCGTGAAGCCCTGGCGAATGCGCTGCCAGAACGCGACCACCCGCGCCGACAGCAGCGCGAACGCGACGTAGAAGGTCAGCCCGAGCAGGGTCAGCACGAACAGCGTGAAGCGCATGTTCGAGAAGAAGAAGCTGATGTCGAACGCCGGCAGATGGGCGAAGTCGGGGGCGACGGGAAGACCCATCAGGAACGCCAGGCACATCACGAACAGCCCTGCCGGTAGTCGAACACCAGGCCGGTCGTCAGTGCGGCGCAAACCGTGGGTAGCTCCCGTCCCGGATCGAGGTCCGCGTCAGGAACAGCTGCACCAGGTTGCCGCCGCCAAGCGGGAACACGTTGCTGATCGCGTAGCCGACCATGTAGGCGCCCCAGACGTCGCGCCAGCGGACCCGGCTGCGTCGGGTAGGCCGCGCACAGCGCGACCCACAGTGCGCGCGAGCGCAGCAGCAGGTACAGGGCGTAGAACGCGAGCGCCAGCAACAGCGCCCCCCAGCGCAGATCGGCGAGCTGCGTGAAGAACGTGCCGGCACCGCTGAAGAAGTGCGACAGCGTGCATCCGATCGAACAGCTCGGCCCCTTGAACAGGTGATGCAGGCGCGTCGGTTCGATCAGGGCTGGGGACACCACGCCCTAACGGTGACACACCGCCCGGTCCCACCAGACCCGTCGTCCCATGCCCTTAAAAGCCTCCGGGGGGCCCAGATCCATCCGGGCCCCCCGGTAGTCGGAGAGATTTGGGGGCGCAACTCTCCGACCGCATGGGGCGAGTTTCCCCGGCCCAAGCTTTGATCAAGATTTCACAGCTGTTCCGATACCGCTCGGCCCCCATCCTTGTCCGACGGCATCCGCCTCATCGCCCCTCACTCAACTGGGGACCACAAGGCTGCCACCTAGCATAGCTGCCCCAAGCGGTCAACGCCAAGAGTTGGTAACAGACCTTACGTCAGTCGACCGCGCGCGCACCGGGACCGCCGAAGAACTCTTCGCCCGGTCTGACGTTGCCGGCCGCCTCGGCCTCGTGCCGGAGCGTCGAGTCGGCCTCGCCGCTCCACGCGCCAATCGCCAGCAGCTCGCGGTCCTGATCCATCGGTGCGCCACCGAGTTCCTTGTTGACGACGCGTGCGCACTTCCGCCCCTCGGCAATCGCAGTGACGACCAGCGACTGGCCGATGCGGGCGTCCCCGCAGGCGAATACACCGCGCTGAGAGGTCCGGAATGTTCTGCTGCGTGCGGATGTTGCCCCGGCGGTCCAGGTCCAGCGCCAGATCGGTGATCAGTCCCTCGTGCTCGGGATGCTCAAAGCCGATCGCGATCAGCACCAGATCGGCCTCGATCACGAACTCGCTGCCAGGCACCGGCGTCAGGTCACGCGAGGAGACGCCTGTCACCTGGCGCGCGTACACGCGCGTGACGCGGCCGTCCTCGCCGCCGAAGCCGGTGACCTCGCTCCCCCAACGGCGTTTGCCGCCCTCATCGAGCGCGTACGTCGTCTCGGTCCGCTTCGGCGGCAGCGGCCACGGGTGCCGTGGGTCCTCGTCGGAGAGCGTCTGATAGACGTCGAGGATCTCGACGCTCTTGGCGCCCTCACGGTTGGAGTTCGAGACGCAGTCCATGCCGGTGTCGCCGCCACCGATCACGATCACGCGCTTGCCCGCGGCCGTGATCTCGCGCTCGGGCGGGGTCTCCCTGTACGGGCGACCCTCGAGCTTGGCGACGTGCCGGTTGCGCTGATAGAGGTAGTCCATCGCGAAGTGGATGCCGGCGTGCTCCCGGCCCGGCACCTCGATGTCGCGCGAGACACGCGACCCCGTGGCGACCACGACCGCGTCGTACTGCTGGCGGAGCTCCGCGGCGGTGACATCGGTGCCGACCTCGACGCCATAGACGAACTCGATGCCCTCCTCCTCGAGGACGCTGACGCGGCGGTCGATCACTGACTTCTCGAGCTTCGCATCGGGGACCCCGAAGCGCATCAGCCCACCCGGGCCCTCGTCGCGCTCGTAGACGGTGACCTTGTGGCCGCAGCCGTTGAGCTCGGCGGCAACCGCCAGCCCGGCCGGCCCGGAGCCGACGACGGCGACGGTCCTGCCGGTGCGCCGCGCCGGTGGCTCGGCGACGATCCAGCCCTCCTGCCACGCCTTCTCGGCGATCGCCATCTCGATCTGCTCGATCGTCACGGCTTCGGAGTTGATCGCCAGCACGCACGCCGACTCGCACGGCGCCGGGCAGATCCGGCCCGTGAACTCCGGGAAGTTGTTTGTCATCTGCAGCTGGACGATCGCCTCGCGCCACTTGTCGCGGTAGACCAGATCGTTCCAATCGGGGATCAGGTTCCCGAGCGGACACCCTTCGTGGCAGAACGCGACGCCGCAGTCCATGCACCGCGCCCCCTGGCGGCGCAGCTCCGGTTCCGAGGGCAGCGAGAAGTACGGCTTGTAGTCGAGCACGCGCTCGGCCGGGTCGCGCTTGTCAAAGCCGACTCGATGGATCTTCAAGAATGCGCCCAGTTCACCCATATGCGAACCGGTAAGGCTACCGTTTTGCCGGTGCCGGCTCCGAGTCCGCGATGTTGAGAACCGCGCTTGCCGTTGCGGTGATGACGGCGACCGGCGCCCTCCCCGCCGCTCAGCTCGGATCGCCGACGGCGCCGACGGACGTCGTCGCGGTCGCCGGGGTGCAGTCCGCGTCCCTCAGCTGGACCGCGCCGACCTTCACGCCGAGCGGCCCGGTGAT
The DNA here is from genome assembly GCA_963778315.1 of uncultured Conexibacteraceae bacterium. Taxonomy (GTDB): domain Bacteria; phylum Actinomycetota; class Thermoleophilia; order Solirubrobacterales; family Solirubrobacteraceae; genus Palsa-465. Next base: position 131,239 of record CAVZTZ010000013.1, read on the forward strand.
CGCCTACCTGGTGACCGCCGACAACCTGACCACCGGGCAGAGCAGCGCCCCGGAGGCCTCCAATGATGGGACCGAGCCGACGGACCTGTTCACGGGCTTGACGGCCGGGGACACCTACACCTTCACCGTCCGCGCCCGCACCACAAACGGCCAGGGTGAGGACTCCGACCCGTCCAATCAGGTCGTGCCGACCGCTCCGTCCTCGACCGTGACGACACCGGCGGTGACGCCCGCAGTGCCCGGCCCGGCCCTGACCCTCCCGCACGGACGTGAGCGGGTCCGGGCTGGGGTCGTGAGGCTCGTGCTGAAGTGCGTGCGCGCTGCCTGTAGCGGCACGATCAAGCTGACCCGGGGCACCATCTTGCTGGGCGACTCCCGGTTTCGGATCGCCGACGGCGCCGATGCTCGCATCAGGGTGACGCTGAGCGCCGCAGCGCAGCGACAGGTCAGCTCAACGCGCAGTCATGGACTGACCGTGACGCTGACCGCGTCGATGGCCGGCCGGCAGGTGCGCAGCAGCTCGGTGGTGCTGGTCGGCTGAACCGAGGAATTCCGGCTCAGCGAGCGCCCGCAGACGCTTTACGCCGCGGCGGTCTCGCGCTCGGCATCGGACGCCCCGGCGGCAGCGTTGCGCGCCAGCGCGGCGCGGTAATCCCGCGGCATCACGCGCACGAACCGCTCACGTCCGCCACGCTCCCACTGCGACAGCACGTTGCGGGCGACCAGCGAACCGGTCCGCGCGGCGTGCTCCGAGATCAGAGCCCGCAGCTCTTCGTCCTCGCCGTCAAGCACGGGCTCGAGGTCGACGAGCTCCGTGTTCGCCCGCGCCGCGAAGCGGCGGTCGATGTCGTAGACGTAGGCGATGCCGCCGCTCATTCCGGCACCGAAGTTCCGGCCGGTCGGGCCGAGCACGACGACGCGACCACCGGTCATGTACTCGCAACCGTGGTCACCAACGCCCTCGACGACGGCCACGGCGCCAGAGTTGCGGACCGCAAAGCGCTCGCCTGCGAGGCCGCGGAAGAAGGCGCGGCCGGCGGTCGCCCCGTACAGGACGGTGTTACCGACGATCTGGTTCTCCTCGGCGTGGAAGCGGGCGCCCTCGGGCGGGCGCACGGCGATGATCCCGCCGGACAGGCCCTTGCCCGCGTAGTCGTTGGTCTCACCGCGCAGCGACAGCGTCACGCCGGGCGCCAGCCAGGCGCCGAACGACTGGCCCGCCGAGCCGCTCAGCGAGATCTCGATCGTTCCCTCGGGAAGCCCGGCCTCGCCGTGGCGGCGCGCGATCTCCCCGGACAGGATGCCGCCGACGGTGCGGTTGACGTTGCGCACCGGAATCGGTCCGAGCTTGACGGGCTCACGGTTCTCGAGGGCGACCGTGCACCGGCGGACGAGCTCCCAGTCGAGCGCGTCGTCGAGCACGGGCTCGGCGCCTCGGGTGCGATGCCGGGGCGTACCGGCCGGCACGTCGGGCGCGGCCATCACCATCGTCAAATCGACTTTCTCGGCCTTCCAGTGGTCGATCGCGGCGTTGATGTCGAGCAGGTCAGTGCGGCCAATCAGGTCCTCGATCCGGCGGACGCCGAGTCTCGCCATCAGCTGCCTGGCCTCCTCGGCGACGTTCATCAGGTAGGTGACGACGTGGTCCGGCGTGCCCTGGAAGCGCGCTCGCAGGACGGGATCCTGAGTTGCGACCCCGACCGGGCAGGTGTTGAGGTGGCAGACCCGCATCATGATGCAGCCCATCGCGATCAGCGGCGCGGTCGAGAACCCGAACGCGTCGGCGCCGAGCAGCGCGCCGATGACCACGTCGCGCCCGGTCTTCATCTGGCCGTCGACCTCGACCGTGACGCGACTGCGCAGGTCATTGAGGAGCAGCGTCTGCTGGGTCTCCGCGAGCCCGATCTCCCACGGAATGCCGGCGCCGTGGATCGATGATTGGGGCGAGGCGCCGGTGCCGCCGTCACCTCCGGAGATCGTGATGTGATCGGCGTTGGCCTTGGCGACGCCCGCTGCGACGGTGCCGACCCCGACTTCCGAGACGAGCTTGACGGACACGCTTGCAGTCGGGTTCGCACAGCGGAGGTCGTAGATCAGCTGCTTGAGATCCTCGATCGAGTAGATGTCGTGGTGCGGCGGCGGCGAAATCAGGCCGACGCCCGGAGTCGAGTGCCGGATCTTGGCGATGTAGGCGTCGACCTTGGCGCCGCCGAGCTGGCCGCCCTCACCGGGCTTCGCGCCCTGGGCCATCTTGATCTGCAGCTGGTCGGCGTTGACGAGGTAATGGGCGGTGACGCCGAAGCGGCCCGACGCGATCTGCTTGATCGCCGAGCGACGCTGATCGCCATTGGGGTCGGGCGTGTACCGGGACGGGTCCTCCCCGCCCTCGCCCGTGTTCGAGCGCCCGCCGATCCGGTTCATCGCAATCGCCAGCGTCTCGTGGGCCTCGCGGGACAGCGCGCCGAGGGACATCGCGCCCGTGGTGAACCGCCGGACGATCGCCGTTGCCGGCTCGACCTCCTCGAGCGGGATCGGCTGATCGGCGAACCGCAGCTGCATCAGCGCACGCAGCGCCAGCTTGCGCGGCGCCTGCTCGTCGAGGCTCTCCTCCTGGTTGGCGAGCTTGGCGAACTCCTCGTAGGTCTTCCACGACTCACCCACAAGGCGGCCATCCGGCCCGTTCGGCGCCGCCCGCACCGAGTGCTGCAGCTTGGCGATCGTGTCCGGGTTCCACATGTGCTGCTCACCGTCACGGCGCCACTGCAGGACGCCGCCGACCGGCAACAGGTCGCGCTCGGTCCGCGGATATGCGCGGAAGTGACGTTCCATCGCCTCGGTCGACAGTTGCTCGAGACCGACACCGCCGATCCGGCTGGCCGTGCCAGTGAAATGCCTGTCGATCAGCTCCGGCTCGAGCCCGACCGCCTCGAAGATCTGCGCGCCGCAGTAGGACTGGATCGTCGAGATTCCCATCTTCGAGATCGTCTTCATCAGACCCTTGCCGATCGCCTTGACGATCCGCTTCTCGGCCTCGTCGATATCGAGATCCTCCGGCAGCAGCGAGCGATCCGCGAGCTCGTCGAGCGACTCGAACATCACGTACGGGTTGATTGCGGAGGCGCCGAAGCCGATCAGCGTCGCCATGTCATGGATCTGGCGCGGCTCGCCTGATTCGATCACGAGCCCGGTGCTCAGGCGGGTGCCGCGTCGGACGAGGTGCTGATGAACCGCTCCGACCGCCAGCAGTGAGGGCATCGCGACGCGCTCGTGACCGAGGTTGCGGTCGGAGAGGATCAAGATCGAGGCGCCGTTGTCGACGTAGCGGGCGGCCTCGTCACACAATGCCGCCAGCCGGGCCTCCATCCCATCCGGGCCCTGTTCGATCGGCCAGGTGATATCGAGCGTCGCCGGCACGAACACGTCGTGGGAGCACTGACGGAGCTTCTCGAGCTCATGGTTGCGGAGGATCGGCTGGTCCATGACCAGCTGATGGGCCTGCTCGGGCGCCTCGCTGAGCATGTTGAGCTCGGCGCCGACGCCGACCTGGAGGCTCATGACGACGGCCTCGCGGATCGGGTCGATCGGTGGGTTCGTGACCTGCGCGAACAGCTGCTTGAAGTAGGAGAACAGCGGCGGCTGGCGGTCTGAGAGCACCGCCAGCGAGGCGTCGTTGCCCATCGAGGCGACGGGCTCCTCGCCCTTGGCCGCCATCGGCGCAATCACGAGCCGCAGGTCCTCCTGCGAGTACCCGAACGCGAGCTGCTTCGAGCGCAGTGGCTCGACGCGGGGCGTGCGCGGGTCGCGGTCCGGCAGGTCGTCGATGTGCACGACCGACTGCTGATACCAGTCGCCGTATGGCTGCTTGCGGGCGACGTGGCGCTTCGCCGTCTCGTCGTCGACGATCTCACCCTTCTCGAGATCGAGCAGGAACATCCGTCCCGGGGCCAGGCGGCCCTTGCGCTGGATGTGCTCGGGCGCGACCGTGATCACCCCGGCCTCGGACGCGAGCACCACGTAGCCCTCGGTGTCCTGCACCCAGCGACCAGGTCGCAGACCGTTGCGGTCGAGCGTTGCCCCGGCGATTCGCCCGTCGGTGAAGACCACGGCGGCGGGTCCGTCCCACGGCTCCATCAGGCACGAGTGGAAGTCATAGAACCCCTTGATGTCGGGGTCGATGTCCGTCCGGGTCCGGTAGGCCTCGGGGATCATCATCATCATCGCGTGCTCGATCGAGCGGCCGCTGAGGACGAGCAGCTCGAGCACGTTGTCGAGCGTCGCCGAGTCCGAGGCGCCCATCTGCACCGTCGGCATCACCTTGTGGAGGTCATCGCCGAACAGCTTCGAACGCAGCTGCGACTCACGCGCTCGCATCCAGTTGACGTTGCCGCGCAGCGTGTTGATCTCGCCGTTGTGGGCGATCATGCGGAACGGGTGCGCCAGTTCCCAGCTCGGGAATGTGTTGGTCGAGAACCGCGAGTGCACGAGTGCCAGACGGCTGGCAACCCGCGGGTCACGCAGATCGGTGAAGTACCGCGGCAGCTGTGGCGCCGTCAGCATCCCCTTGTAGACGATCGTCCGCGAGCTGAAGCTCGGCAGCACGAGCCCGGGCAGCTCGGCCCGCTCGATCAGCCGCCGGATCACGTACAGCTTGCGCTCGAACGCGTCCTGGTCGCGGATCTCTGCCGAGGCCTCGATCAGCACCTGCCGGATGACCGGCGCTGCCGCCCGGGCAGTGTCGCCGACGTGGCGGTCATCGATCGGGACATCGCGCCACCAGAGCACGCGCTGGCCCTCGGCCTCGATCGTGTCGTTGATCAGCTGCTCGGCTTCGAGGCGACGGTCGTCATCGACCGGCAGGAAGCACATTCCGACGCCGTAGCGGCCGGCCGGCGGCAGCTCCAGTCCGAAATTGACCCCGCGGAAGAACGCGTCAGGGATCTGCATCAGGATTCCGGCCCCGTCGCCCGTGTTCGGATCGGCGCCGGAGGCACCGCGATGCTCAAGGTTCTTGAGCGCGTCGAGGCCCTTCTCGACGACCGCATGCGTCGCCTCACCCCACAGCTTCGCCACCAGCGCGACGCCGCAGGCGTCGTGCTCGTAGAAGGGGTCGTAGAGGCCAGTGGCTCCAGGTCGAGTCAAACGGTGCGTCATTTTGAGAATGCCCTCCGGATCCGGGGCTTCAAAGGCTGCTGTCGGTGCTGCGAGGCGGGTGGAACTGCGGACTACTCCGGTGGCTTTCACAAAGGCTACCGGGTTTGACAGCCGTGCCCTCTCCGAACTGCGGTGTTCCCGTGTTTCTGAGAATAGACTGGGCGCCCCGTGAGGCGCCGCTCAGAACTGCCCTACCTGCCCTGGATGGACGGCTTGAGAGCGATCGCCGTGATCGCCGTGATGTTCTACCACGAGCTCGTGGCGCAGATTTTCTTCGGTCCGGCGTGGAATTTCTCCGGGGGCCAGTACGGAGTCGACATCTTCTTCGCGATCAGCGGCTTCCTGATCACCACGTTGCTGCTGCTCGAACACCAACGTACGAACCGGATCTCGTTTACCGGCTTCTACAAGCGCCGCGCCCGTCGAATCCTGCCCGCGCTGTGGACGCTGCTCGCGATCGTTGCTGTCGTCGGCCTGTTCGGAAGCGAAACCCGGGACACGCTCGCCCGCGTCGGCATCGCAACGGGATTTGCCAGCAACTGGGTGATGGCAGCGACCCACTTCGGAATGGCGGAGATTGGCCAGACCTGGTCGCTGTCGGTTGAGGAGCAGTTCTATTTCGTGTGGCCACTCCTGCTGACCGGCCTGCTGGTCCTCACTCGCAAGCGGCCCCAGTGGCTGCCCGTCTGGGTCGCCGGTCTGACGCTGCTGCTGCTGCTCGAGGTTGTGCGCGCCGTCCACGACGGCTGGGGTGGCCAGCGGATCTATTACGGCGCTGACACGCGAGCGGCCGCGCTCGGACTCGGCGCCTGCCTCGGCACCCTGTACTCGACGGGTCGGCTCCCGGCGGGCCGCAGGACGCGCATGGTCCTCGCCCCTGTCGCCCTGCTGGCCGTTGTTGCGGTCGCCCCCGCCTTTCACAACTGGACGTGGGCGGCGACCGTTGTCGGGCACCTCGGATTCTCCCACGGGCAGCCCTACGCGGTGTTCCTGACCTACGCGTGCGTCGCGCTCGCGACCACGCTCGTGATCTGGTACCTGCTGATCACCCCGACCGCGATCGTCGGCAAGGTTCTCGCGTGGGAACCGATTCGCTGGGTCGGTCGGATCTCGTACGGGCTTTACCTGTGGGACGGCACGCTCACCGCGTGGACCCACCCCTCCGTGATCGGGATCACCGGCTGGTGGCTGATGCCGGTGCACTTCGCGATGGTGTTCGCCGCCGCCACCGCGTCCTATTACCTGCTCGAGCGCCGATTCCTGACACGCAGGCAACGAGCAGAGACCGAGATGCCGGCCCCGCTGGGCCGGCAATCAGCCGCGGCTGCCCCTGACGCCGTCGACGTGGACGTGACTGTCGGCGACGTCGTCTCCGGCTGAGTCCGGCGTCACGACCCGGGTCAGGCTGACTTCGATGCCGCCGGCTTCTTCGCCGGTGCCTTCTTGGCGGGCGCCTTCTTTGCCGCCGGCTTGCTTGCTGCCGGCTTCTTGGCGCTTGGCCCGCTGCCCTTGCCGAGCGCCGCCAGGCTTGCCTCGAGCGCGGCCATCAGATCCGGCACCGGGGCTGCCTCCTCCGCCTCAGGTGCCACCTCGATCTCCTCGCCGGATGCCTTGCGTTCGATCAGATCGAGGACGCGAGCGCGGTAATCGTCCTTGAACTCGGACGGATCGAACTCCCCTGACAGGGTGTCGATCAGCTGCCTGGCCATCTTCAGTTCGCGGTCAGAGGCGGTTGCCTCAGCGACCTGCTCGAGCCCGTCGAGCCCGTCGGGCGAGAGGATCTCGTCGCCGAACAGCATCGTCGACAGGGTCATCACCTCGCCGGTCGCGCGGAGCGCGCAGAGCTGCTGCTTGGTCCGCAGCACGAACCGGCCGACGGCGACCTTGCCCTCGTCGGCCATCGCGTCGAGCAGCAGCTTGTACGGCTTGGCGCCGCCCGGGCTGGGCACGATGTAGTACGAGTTCTCGTAGAAGATCGGGTCGATCTGGTCGAGCATCACGAACTGCTCGACGTCGATCGTGTGGGTCGCCTTTGGGTCGAGCGCCTCGAGCTCGGAGGGCTCGATCCGCACGTAGCGGTCGGGCGCCAGCTCGTAGCCCTTGACGATCTCCTCGAACGGGACCTCCTCGCCGGTCGAGGCATCAACGCGTTTCTGCTTGATCCGCGCGCCGGTCTTGCTCGACAGCTGGTGAAAACGCACGGTCTTGGCCGAGGTGGCCGAGTACAGCTTGACGGGCACGTTGACCAGGCCGAAGCTGATCGCGCCGCTCCAGATCGCACGGGGCATAACTACAGTTCTACCCAGCAACCGGCAGTGGCGCAACATCCGCACAAACGCTTGCTCGTCACTTGTTGACGTTGCTCATGTTCGCGTACCGATCGCCGGCCGCAGCCCCGAGGGCGTCCAGCGCAGCGATGTCTGCGTTGCTCAGGTCGAGTTCCTCGGCGGCGATGTTCTCCTCGAGGTAGCGCCGCCGCTTGGTGCCCGGGATCGGCACCACGTCATCTCCCTTTCCGAGAACCCAGGCGAGCGCGACCTGGGCGGGCGTCGCGTCATAGCCGACGGCGAGCTCGCGAACCTTCTCCACCAGCTTCAGGTTGCGCTGGAAGTTGCCGTCGGCGAACCGCGGGTTCGTCCGACGGAAGTCGTCGTCGGCAAGTGCTTCGACGGAGGTGATCGTCCCGGTCAGGAAGCCGCGCCCAAGTGGCGAGTACGGGACCAGACCGATGCCAAGCGAACGGATCAACGGCAGGATCTCGTCCTCGATCTCGCGCGTCCACAGGGAGTACTCGCTCTGCAGGGCGCTGATCGGATGCACGGCGGCGGCGCGTTTGATCGTCTCCGGCCCGGCCTCCGACATGCCGAGGAACCGGACCTTGCCCGCGTCGACCAGATCCGCCATCGCTCCGATCGTCTCTTCGATCGGAACGCTCGGATCGACCCGGTGCTGGTAGTACAGGTCGATGTGATCGACCTGCAACCGGCGCAGGGACGCGTCACAGCAGGCGCGGACGTACTCGGGCCGCCCGTTGATGCCGCGCGCCAGCGGGTTCTCCGGATCGCGGACGATCCCGAACTTCGTCGCCAACACAACCGCGTCGCGACGGCCGGTGATCGCTTCCCCGACGAGCTGTTCGTTGGTGTGTGGGCCATAGATGTCGGCGGTGTCCAGCAGCGCTGAGCCGCCGGCGACATCAACGAAGCGACGGATCGTCGCAATTGACTCATCCGCATCGCCGGGCCCGTAGAACTCCGACATGCCCATGCACCCGAGGCCCAGTGCTGAGACCTCGAGACCCTCTGAACCCAGCGTTCGCGTATCCATGCCAGACAGCCTAGTCGTGTGGTGAGATCTCACACCGTGGCCGCTCGCAGCGTTCTTACCCGTGTGGAGCTTCCCCCGTTCCAATCCCTGCTCGACGCCCACGCGCTCGACGTGCACCGGTTCCTGAGCGCAACGGTGGGCCCGAGCGCTGCCGACGACTGCTACCAGGAGACCTGGGTGGCGGCGCTGCGGGCCTATCCCCGGCTGCAGGATGCCGCCAACCTCCGAGGTTGGCTGCTGACGATCGCCCACCGCAAGGCGCTCGACCATCTGCGGGCCGTGCGCCGCGCCGCGATTCCGGCGGGCGATGAGCTGCCTGAAATCCCGGTGCTCGACCCGGAACTCAGCGACGGAGAGCTGTGGGCGCGCGTCGCGGCGCTCCCGTCCAAGCAGCGAACCGCAGTGGCGATGCGGTACCTGCTCGATGCCGACTACACGGTGATCGCCGAGACGATGGAGACCAGCGAGGACGCGGCCCGCCGCAACGTTCATGAGGGAATCAAGCGACTGCGCGGGAGGATCGATGCTGCCTGACCTGACCGCCGTGTTCGAGGCCGAGGGCCTGATCGACGTGGCCTACGTGCGCGAGGACTCACCACTGGGGCCGCTGCTGCTCGCCGCCACCCCGCGGGGGCTGGTCCGCGTCGCATATCTCGGCCCGGAGGTCTCCGACGAGGACACCGTGTTGACCGACCTGGCCGCCCGGATCTCCCCGCGCGTGCTCGCCGCCGGCGGCCGGCTCGATCCCGCCCGCCGCGAGCTCGAGGAGTTCTTCGCACGCCGCCGGCACGGGTTTGAGATCCCGCTGGACTGGCGCCTGATCGTTGGCTTTGCCCGGGACGTCTTGGGCGCCACCCACCGGATCCCATTCGGCGAGGTGTCGAGTTACAAGAGCGTCGCCGACGCCGCGGGCAATCCGCGCGCCTTCCGTGCCGCGGGCACCGCGCTCGGCAAGAACCCGTTGCCGATCGTGATCCCATGCCACCGAGTCCTCCATACCGGCGGTGGGCTCGGCGGCTACACCGGCGGCACCTGGCGGAAGCAGCTACTGCTCGAGATCGAGCGCCACGGTGCCACTGCCCCGAAGGGCGCACTTGGCGGAGCACCGCCCAGGTAGGCCTCGGTCGTCCCGGTCCCAGGTACGACCGCCCTTACCCGGACGGCACTCCACCAGCTGCGCCCCCGAATCACTCAGCAGCGAGTTGCGGCCCCGGCGCAACTCGCTGCTTCGCGACGCGATCAACGATCTCGGCCAACTCCAGCCAGCCCCAGAACTCGTTCGGCTCATGCCCCGGTTCAACAGCCGTGCCCCTGATCGGATCTTCCCCCACGGAGATCCTCACCACGAGTTCCACTGTTCCGGTTCCGTTGATCACGGATTCCATGATCAGGCCCCGAGCCCGATCGCGCATCGGGTACCCCACCTGATCTTTTGACGAGGGTGCCTGACGCCGCTGCCTCAGGGGCCTGAAATCATCCGTCGGCGAGCCGCTGCTGCAGCTGCTCGCGAGCCTGTTGGCCGCTGAGGTCAAGCTTGCGGTAGATGTGGGCGAGGTGCGTGCCAACGGTCTTGGTGGTGATGAACAGCGCCTGTGCGATCTCACGGTTCGCGTACCCCGAAGCGGCCAGTTCCGCCACCCGGCGCTCTGACGGGGTCAGCGCCTCTGGTCCTTCGATCTGTTCTCTGCGAGGTCGTGCACCGGCTGCGACGAGCTCAGCCTGGGCCCGCTCGGCGAGCGGGTGCGCCCCGCACCGTTGGGCCAGCCGCAGCCCCTCGCGCAGCGGCTCGCGGGCGGCGCTCCTGCTGCCAGCGCGCCGCAGCGCCGACCCCTGATCGATCAGCGCCGCAGCGAGCTCCAAGACCGCCGGCGAGTCGCGCAGTACACGCACGGCCTCGTCGAAGTGCAGCTGCGCCTCGGGACCGTCGGTGAGCAGAGCGGTGACGCGCAGCGCCACCCCGATCCCGCGTGGCTGACCGAGCTCGCGGGCGCGTGTCAGCTCATCGGCGACCAGCTGTCGCGCGCGCTCGGGCTCGTCACCGGCGAGCGCCTCGGCCAGCGCTGAACGCCACGGGACGAACCCGGGGTTGTTGACGATCACCCCCTCGCCGGCGAGCTCGAAGTCGGTGATCGCGCCGGCGCGATCACCCTCGGCCAGCCGGATCCGGGCTCGGGCCAGCAGCGCGTGCAGCGCCGCCGAGGTGCCGATCACCTGCTCGACGCCTGCCCGCACAATCACCGCCGCCGCTTCCTCGAGCCGGCCCATCCGGCGCAGTGCGTCGGCTAGGCAGCCCACCATCCAGGTGATCGCCCACAGGGCCCCGATGTCTCCTGCCAGCGCGAGCGCCGCACGGGCGTCAGCTTCGGCCTGCGGCAGGTCGCCGCGCCGCAGCGCCAGTAGCGCACCCCAGGCGAGATCAACGAGGTGCGAGTGGATCGATCCGCGGGTGCGGGCCTCGGCGCGGACGTCCGCCAGCAGCCTCTGTGCCCGCTCAACCTCGTCCGAGAGCACGAGCACGATCGCCGCGTAGATGACGATCGAACTGCTGTGGCCGGGCTCGGCGACGAACCGGCCTCCGTCGAAGCCATCATCGAGCAGCTCCCGCCAATCGCCGTCGTAGGGGCCGGTCTGGGCACGCCAGCAGGCATCGAAGATCCGCAGCGCCCGCGCGTCGGGGCTGTCGCCTGCCTCGAGCTCGCGCACGTGGTGCATCGAAGGCTCGATCTCTGCGACGAACCGCGCATCGACCGATCGGATCTGCGACAGCAACACCATCAGTGGCGCCTGCAGTTCCGCCGGGGCATCCGGTCCGAGCTCGGCCAGCGTGCGCGTGACCACACGATGGGATGCCGGCGAGTCGCCGGTGGCCCACACGAGCAGCTCCGCCAGCAGACAGGCGATCCGGACCCGCACAGCCGGGTCGGTGGCGAGCTCCAGCGCCTCCTGCAGGTGCTCAACCGCGGCGGGCTCCCGGGCCAGCGCCTCGGCGCCACCGAGCTCGGCAAGGACGGCGACCCGCAGCTCTGGACCCGGGGGTTCGACGAGCGCCCGCCGCAGCAACCTCGCTGCGCCGGCTGCATCGCCGCGGTGCAACGCCTCGCGAGCGGCGGCGATCAGCAGCACCACGATTTGATCGTTGCCGGCCGGGTCTGACAGCAACAGGTGCGCGGCGACCCCGGCCGCCGGGACCCCTTCGGCGGCGAGCAGAACAGCGGCCCGGCGGTGGGCCGCGGCCCGGCGCGCCGGGGGCACCTGCTCGTAGACCGCCCTGCGCAGCAGCGGATGCACGAAGCTGAGCGGTGCCGGCGTGAGAATGTCGGCAGCGAGCAGCCGGTCAGCGGCCACGGCGCTGGCCTCAGGATCGATCTCGGCGAGCGCCGCGGCCTGCTGCGGAGTCCCGCGCTCGAGGATCGCAACGGCCTGAGCCAGGGCCGTGGCTTCGGGGCCGAGCCTCACGAGTCGTGCCAGCACCGCCCGGCCGACGCCCTCGGGCGAGACGCTCTCGACGTGCTCGGCCGCCGCGGCGTCGGGAATCAGGCGCTCGGCCTGAAGTTCCGCGAGCAGCTCCCGGAGCAGGAATGGGTTGCCGGCGCTCGCCCGGCCGCACGCGGTGCAGAAGGCCGGCTCCGCGCCGTCACCGAGCCGTTCGCGGACGATGCTCGTGATCGCGTCGCTGCCGAGTGCCCGCGGCGTGATCACCGCGGCGTCAGGCTCGGAGCGCAGCGCATCGAGCGTCGCATCGGCCTCAAAGCGCTCGCCCGTGCGGACCGTGAGCACGAGCGCCACCGGTAGCTCGTGGCAGCGTGCCGCCAGATAGGCGACGAACCGCAGCGACGGATCGTCGGAGAAGTGCGCATCGTCAAGGGCGATCAGCAGCGGCCCCGCGTCGGCCAGGTTGGCCGTCAGCCAGTACAGGCCGTGCGACAGCGTGAAGCCGACGTCCGGTGCAGGTTGCGCGGGCTCCGCGGATGGCGGCTCAAGCAGTGGGCGCGCCAGGCCGGCGGCGCCGCTGAGAAGGACCTCCCGGCGATCGGGGTCGACGCGCGCCAGCTGCGCCTCGTAGAGCTGGCGCGCGACCCCGAATGAGAACTGCCGCTCAAGCTCGCGGCCGCGCGCGTACAGCTGGCGCATGCCGTGCTCCTCGGCGATCTGGCGGGAGGCGCGGAGCAGCGCCGTCTTCCCGATCCCGGCCGGTCCCTCGATCATCACGAGACTGCCGGCGCCCCCTGCTGCGGCGCTGATCAACGTGCGCAGACGCCCGAGTTCCTCGCTGCGCTCGAACAGGATCTGCTGGGCAGGATCCGCATTTGGATTGGGCATGTGGGGCGATTTTTCCTTAACCGGGTATCACTGACTCGGAAAATGGATCTTCTGAGACCGATTAAGCGGTTCGATGGCTTCCAGCAGCGCCACCGGGGGCTGGCAGTGCCGCTGGCGGTCGTCAAGAAGTTCGGTGACGACAGCGCCGGGAACCTTGCGGCCCTGGTCGCCTACTACGCGTTCTTCTCGCTGTTCCCACTGCTGCTGGCGTTCGTGACCGTGCTCGGCTACGTGCTGCAGGGCAACCATGCCGAGATCACCTCGGTCGAGAACTCGGTCCGGGCGAACTTCCCGGTCGTCAGCACATATCTGAAGTTCACCTCGCTGCACGGCCATCTGCTGCCACTTGTGCTCGGCGTGGTCACCTCGTTGTGGTCGGGCCTTGGCGTCACGAGCGCCGCACAGAACGCGCTCGACACCGTCTGGGCCGTTCCGAAGAAGCACCGACCCAACTTCATCAAGTCGAAGTTGCGCGGGATCGGGATGCTGGTGGCGATCGGGGCGATGTTCGTGATCGCGACCGCCGCCTCGGGCCTGGTCACCGGCGGTCTTGGCGGTCCGGCGACCAAGGTCGTCGGCCTGGTGGTCTCGTTCCTGGCGAACATCGTCCTGTTCCTAGTGTCATTCCGGCTGATGACCGCGAACACCGTGCCGACGCGGAAGCTGCTGATCGGCGTTGCCGTCGCCGCGGTGTTCTGGACGGTTCTCCAGGCCGTGGGCGGACTTTACGTCGGGCACGTGATCAAGCACATCTCGTCGGCGTATGCCTCGTTCGCGTTCGTGATCGCGCTGCTGGTGTGGTTGCATCTCGGGGCCCAGCTGACCCTGTACGCGGCCGAGCTCAATGTCGTGCTCGAACGTGGCCTGTGGCCCCGCTCACTGTTCGGCCCGCCGACCGAGCCGGCCGACCAGGAGACGCTCGAGGGGCTCGCGAAGGTCGAGGAGCGCAGCGACGTTCAGCACGTCGAGGTCAGCTTTGAGCCGGAAGAGCCCGACAAAACAGGGGAAGAACCCGTCAAAACAGAGAGTCCGTAGCCGCCCGGGCGGTCATCGCCTCGGGCCACGAGCACAGCGTGCCGGCGGCCGGGCAGCCGGCGCAGAGCCCACGCCACGGCTCATCCGATACCGGGAACTCCCCGGCGCGCAGGCCATAGGTCAGGTGATCGAGCTGATGCTCAAGCTCCCGCAGGTCCGCTTGTGCGTAGACCCGGCTCGCGGGGCTCTCCGGATCCTCGAGGAACAGGTGGACGACCTCAACGCTGTGCGCGCCGGTGCGCAAAGCCGCCAGGGCGTAGATCAGGCGCTGGATCGCGTAGTGACCGGCCACGATCCGCTCCGGGTCGCGGCGTCGCAGCGGATCGCTCTTGTAGTCGACGACCAGGACGTTGCCGGACGGCTCGGTGGCGAGGACGTCGAAGACGCCCGTGATCAGGAGATCCCTGAGCGGGAAGGCGAAGGACTGCTCCTTCCTGACATCGGCCGCTTGACGCAGTCTGGTCGCGGTAGCGCAGGACGAAAACGCTGCGATGGAGGCGTTGTCCTCCGAGGCCGGGACGGCCTCCGTGCGGCGGGCAGGGTCCATCGTCGGGGCGGGATCCGTGAAGTCGAACGCGTACAGCTGCTCATGGAGCTCGATGCCGCGCTCCCGGGAGCCGGTCGACTCGACCGGCGTCGGTGGCAGACCCAGGATCCGCTCGACGTAGAACCTGTAGCCGCACGCCCGGTAGGCGGCGAGCCCCGAATAGCTGAGCGTCTCCACGGCTCCGCCGCCGGACAGATCGAGCGGTTCCGGTGCCTCGATCATCGGATGCTGAATACGTTCTTCGGCGATATCCCGACGCTCGGATTCACCATGATCCTCGAGCTCCGAAACGAACCGCGTCCTCACCCCCGGAAGGTCCATGAACGCCGGCGCGATCCAATCCATCGGGGTCGTCTGCAGCTGGCCGAGCTTCTCGATCCGGGCAGCGCCGCTCAGCACGAGCCGCTCCCGAGCCCGGGTCATTGCCACATAGAACAGCCGCCGCTGTTCATCGAGCTCCGCGAGATCCGCCTCCGCCTTCAAGGCGTTGTAGTCGAGCGCCTGGAACCGCGCCGAGGTGCCAGGCTGGCCGATCCGTATCCCGATTCGCGCTCCGTCACGCCCCAATCTCAGCAGCGGCGCCCGGAATGACGGCGCGCGACCGAGGTCGGCGACGCACACAACCGGGAACTCGAGGCCCTTTGAGCGGTGGATCGTCATCAGCCGGACCGCGTCGACCGACTCCGACTCCACAGGCGCCTCCCCCTCCCGCGCCCCGCCCCCTCCGGCGATCCGGACCGCGAGCAGCCCGATGAAGCCGTGGAGGTCCGGACCATGCTCGCGCTCGAACTCACGCGCCAACCGCAGCAGCTTGCGCACATTCGCAAGCCGCCGCCGACCGCCGGCCTGCGCGAGCACGCTGAGGTCGTAGCCGCGCTGGGCGATCGCCCCGGACAGCAGTTCCTCTGGCCCAAGCCGTGCGGCTGCGCGCCGCTGATCCTCAAACCACGCCTCGAACGCCGCCAGCGCAGCCGCGTCACCCACCCCCAGTGACTCGCGAGCGCCCGCGGCGTACATCACCAGGCCGTCCAGCGACAGACCGCACAGCGGCGACACCAGCACCGTGTACAGAGACTCCTCGTCGAGCGGGTTCGCGAGTGCTCGCAGATAGGCAACGAGTTGCAGCACCTGAGGGTGCTGCCAATAACCGCGGCCGCCAACGACGAACGTCGGCACGCCGGCGTCCTCGAGCGCCCGCTCGTATACCCGCAGGTCGGTCGTGGCGCGGGTCAGCACCACCACGTCACCGGCGCTGCAGGTACCTCCGGCGACGAGCTCAGCGACGCGCGCAGCCAGGACGCGCGCCTCGGCCACCCGCCACGGCGCCGCCAGCGCCGTGTCATCGGTCCACTCGACACCCTTGTCGACGCACAGCAGCTCGACCAGCGGCTCGGCGGCCGGAGGGTCCACCCTGCCTGGGCGTAGCGGCCGGAACCGCTCCCCAAGCACGGCGGCGAAGCCGGCATTGAGCACCTCGAGGATCTGCGCCCGCGTCCGGAAGTTGGTCTGCAGCGACAGGCGCCCGCCGGTCTGGGCGACCACTCGCCCGCGTGCCTCGAACAGCTCCACGTCGGCGTGGCGAAACGCGTAGATCGACTGCTGCGCATCGCCAACCATGAAAAGCGCCGCGTCCCCGGCCACGAGATCGACCAGCTCCAGCTGGACGGCGTTGGTGTCCTGGAGCTCGTCGACCATCACGTGGTCGAAGCGCTCGCTGTAGGACCGCCGGATCGCCTCGATCCGCAGCAGATCCCGCGCCAGGATCTCGAGGTCGTCGAAGTCGACCACTCCCCGCTCGCGTTTGAACGCGGCGTAGCGCTCGCCGTAGCCACGCAGCAGCTGGTCGAGCGCGTCCCGCTGGACGATTGCGAATCCGGCCGCCGCAGCATCGATGAGTTCAGCCAGCGCCTCCCGGTAGCGCGTACATGTCTCGCTCTTGAGCGCCGTGGCGCCGTTCTTCAGCGTCAGCGCCGTGAGCTCGCCCGGCCATGGGATCTCGTCACCGAGCTCCATCGCCCGCTCGAGCACGCCCAGCGCCCGTTCGATCGAGACGCCGGGATTCGGAACCGCGCCGAGTTCAAGCGCTGCCTCGGCGGCGAGCGCCCGCACCGCGGCGAGGCGAGTGACGGCCGCAGCACCTCCTTCGGCATCCCCCGCAGCTCGCATCACCGGCGTCGGCAGCACCGTTGTCTGCATCACCGGCGGCGTCGCCAGCACCGGTGTCGGCAGCACCGGCGTCCGCTGACCGCGCGCACGCAGCTCGGCGTAGGCGCCGACGACCGCGGCACGCAGCTCCGGGAGCCGGTGGGCGGCGATCAGCTCGGAACCGCCCTCGGTCTCAGCGACCGCCGCGACGGCGGCGTCGAACGCCCGATCCGCGAGCGCCCGCGCGCCGTCAGCATCGAGCACGGAGAACCACGGGTCGAGACCGGCGTCGAGGGCATGGGCGCGGAGCACCCGCGCGCAGAAGCCGTGGATCGTGGAGATCCAGCCGTCGTCGGTCGCCCGCGCGCTGGCGCCGTCGCCAACGGGGCGCAGGCGTACCCGGATCCGTTCGCGCAGCTCGGCGGCCGCCTTTTCGGTGAAGGTGATCGCCAGGATCCGCGCCGGATCGACCCCGTCGCGCTCGACCGCGCGCGCGAACCGCTCGACGAGCACCGAGGTCTTGCCACTGCCGGCGCCGGCATCGAGCAACGTCGCGCCGTGACGGCGCTCGACGGCCGCCTCCTGCTCGTCGGTCAGCCGGACATCAGGAGCCACGACGCTCACGCCCAGCAGATCCCCGGGTGCGTGCACCCGTCCCTGGAACATGTCTGCGGGCACGGTGTCAACGCGCCTGAGCGGATCGTCGCCGCAACCGCCAACGCCTGGCGCTCGACCTCCGCCAGCAGCTCGTCGAACGCATCGGGATCGAGCCCGTCCGTGCTGAACCCACCCGCGACCGGGGTCCCGGCGAGGAACGCGCCGCGCGGGCGCAGATCGCGGCCGGTCAGCGGCTGGTAGATGCCGGCAACCGGCTCCAGCGCCAGCAGGCGACGGACCGCCAGCATGTACAGACCTGCCTGGAAGACGCCGCCCTCGATCCACTTCGCGCCCGCCCACTCCTGGTGTAGAGCTCCGCTCTTGTAGTCGCGGATGATCGCGCGGGTGGCCCGGGGTGGGCGGTGGGGATCGATCGTGGGCGGCCGGTTGGGATCGATCGGCTCAACGTCGATCCGGTCGATCACCCCGCGCAGCTCCACCTGCTCCCCGTCCTCACCGAGCAGCACGTTGAACTGGAACTCGAGCTCAGCGGGCTCCCAGGTGTTGCCCTGTGCCGCCTCGTGGCGGAGGTACCGAAGCAGGTCGGCCTCAATCCCCCGAAGGATCGCCGCACGCAGCGGTGCCGGCCGGCCGGCAGCGATCTCTCGCGGCAGCTCGGCCGCGGCCTCCGCGAGCGCGGCCTCGGCGAGCGCAAGGTTGCCGGCGTTCAGCGGGCCGTCGAGCGAGCGCAGCACGCGTTCGAGCACACCGTGCATGAACGTTCCGCGAGCGGGCGCCTCCGGCTCCGGCTCGAGCTCGTCTGGCTGGAGCTGGCGCTCGATCAGCCACTTCACCGGGCACGCCGCGAACAGCTCCAAGGCACTCCCCGAGACCACCTCCCGATGCCGGACGTGCTCCAGTGCGGCCGCGCCGAGAACCCGGGTCGCGCCAGCCGTGACGGCGCCACCAGCCTCCCTCTCGTCCCCGCCGTCTCCGCGCTCCGCGGCCGACAACGCGAACTCCGAGGGCGTCGGCGCCTGATCGAGCGGCCACACGACATCGGCCAGCAGCCGCCGCCCCCGCCGCGCCCGCCAGTCATCGACAAACAGCGAGGCGATGTCGTCGATGAACGGGGAGGCGGCCACCTGGTTGCCTTCCTCGTCGGAGCTGCGGAAGCTGAAGGTGACGCGCTCGGTCGCGCGGGAAACGCACGCGTACAGCAGGTAGCGCTCGCGGGCGGGGCCGTCCTCCGGGACCGGCAGGACCACGCCCGAGGAGAGCGCCAGCTCCCGGCGACGGTCCTCACCGAGGACGGGATCGGGAGCGGTCCCGATCGGGAACTCACCCTCGCACAGGCCGGTCACGATCACACGCCGGAAGCGCCGTGCCCGGATCGCTAAGGGCTCGGCCACGAGCACAGCTCCGGCCCCGGCGGATCCATCCCCTGCCGCACGCAGATCGACACCCTCGAGCAACGTCAGCAGCTCCGCGGGATCTCCCGGCTCAAGCTCCGCACAGGCCGCCAGCACGGCCGCCAGGGCCCGGGCGTCCAGCGCGGCGGCGTCGTCGAGCACGGCGCCCCGAGCGGCGGCCCCGGCAGCGAACAACGCGCGCGCCGCGGCGGCGAGGGCGGCCGGCAGCGCCGCACCAGCGGCCCCAGCGGCCCCAACTCCTCCAGCGGCCCCAACTCCTCCAGCAGCCCCAGCGACCCCCCCAACCGCGGCCCGCAGCCGGCGTAACTCCACCAGCGGCAGCCCTGCCGTCTCGGCCAGTGCCAGCGCGTCGCTCAACGACACCTGTCCCCGCCGGCGCAGATCGCGCTCGAGCCGGTCGGCTGCAACCAGGTGATCGAGGACTCCGGGGGCGCGCAGGAACACGAGCAGGTCACCGGCCGTCGCCGCGTCGGGAGTCAGCGCGCACCGAGCCAGCGCCAGCAGCCCTCTGCCCAGCGCGGTGTGCCCGAGCGGCGTCCTGCGGGCGCTGTCGACCGGGACCCCGTAGCGCCGCAGGGTCGTCTCGAGCAGCATGCCGGCACCGGCGAGCGAGCGCGTCACCACCACGATCTCTTCCGGGGCGACGCCGTCACGCAGCGCGGCGACAACCTCGGCGCCGACGAGCTCGGCCTCCGCCAGCTCACCGCCGGCCTCCATCAGCGTCACCACACCACCGGGGTCAAGTCGCGGCGGATCTGGCTCGAACAGGTGCCGTTCGAGGTGATGCAGCGCCAGACGTGCCGCTTCCCCGTAGTGGTCATCGAGCGGTGGCAGCTGCCGCACCGACTCCGCCTGGGCGCGGAGATCCTCGACGACGCCGGCGCGGGCCGACAGCGCCGGCCGGTCGGGCTCAAACGTCAGTGACACCGTGACCTCGGCGCCCGCCAGCCGCGACAGCGTCTCGACCGCGTCGCGTTCGACCTCGGTCAGGTCGTCGAACCCGTAGAAGAACACGGGCGTTGCGCGCCAGCGCGATGGCGCGGCGCGAAGCGCGTCGAGCGCACCCCACGCAAACGACTCGCCGTCGAGGACGCCGCGGCGCTGGAGCTCGCGGTCGTAGCGGAGGTACAGCCGCGCCAGCTCCTGGAGCCGCCCGCCGGGTTCGCGGGCGGCGGCGATCAACCTCGGTGGCGTCACCCGGGCCCGGCGCAGCTCGGTGAACACTCGCGCGACCGCGGCCGCGAACCCCGGGCTGCGCGCCGATTCGCCGAGCGCCGGCAGCTCCGCCGCGGCGACGACGCCGCGCACGACTTGCATCCGCCGCAGCGTGCCGATCCGTTCGCCGGTGAACTCCGCTCGCCGGGCGATCTCGGTGACGAGATGGTCGAATGTCAGGGCCCGCCCGAGCGTGACACCGGCCGCGGCCAGCTCCCGGTCGTAGTGTCCGGCATCGGCCGCCGTCGGCACCACCAGCAGCGCTTCGCGCCGACTCGCACGGCCGTAGGCGCCGAGCACCTCGCCGGCCTTGGCGGAGTTGGCGGGTCCGAGCACGAGCGTCAGCGGCATCGGTCCCATCTTGGCGAGCCCACCCGACGGCTCCGCGGTTCCGGTTCACGAGCCCAGCCGATGAGAGCACTCTCACACTTCGGAGTGCGATCATCGCCGCATGATCCTCGTGGTTGAGGACGAGCCCGGGATCGTCGACTTCGTGCAACGCGGACTTGCCAGGCACGGGTTCGAGGTCCGCGCCGAGCTCGATGGGAACGCGGGGCTGTCGCGCGCCCTCGATCCCGAAGTTGACCTGGTGGTGCTCGACCTGATGCTGCCCGGGCGTAGCGGCACCGAGGTGCTGCAGGCCCTGAATGCATCGCGCCCAGAGCTGCCGGTGATCGTGCTGACGGCCCGCGGGGAGCTCGAGGACCGGATCGCCGGTCTCGACGCGGGCGCCGTCGATTACCTCGTCAAGCCGTTCTCGGTGGCGGAGCTGGCCGCCCGCATCCGCGCCCAGCTGCGCTCCGCCAGCCGCGGCACGACAACACTCGTCGCCGGCGATCTCCGGATCGAGCTGCTGTCGCGCCAGGTCACCGTCGCGGACACCGCGGTTCGACTGTCGAGCACAGAGTTCGAACTGCTCACCTATCTCGTGCAGAATCGGCCGCAGGTGCTGAGCCGCGATCAGATCCTGCGTGCCGTGTGGGGGTACGAGCACGATCCCGGGACGAACGTCGTCGAGGTCTACGTCGGGTACCTTCGCCGGAAGCTCAGGATCGGGGACCGTCCGTCGCCGATCGTGACGGTCCGCTCCGTTGGCTACCGCTTCGAGTGGGGCTCCAGCTGATTTCGAGACGGCCGTTCGACAGTCTCCGGGCGCGCGTGACAGTCGGGATTGCGGCCGTGGTGATCGTGGCGGTCGCGGTGACCTTCGGGGTCGTCTACCGGGACACCGGCAGTCAGCTGCGGGCCGCGATCGAGCGTGACACCCAGGGTGATGCCGCCCAGCTCGTCCACGCCGTGATCGGAGCGCGATCTCACTCGCCCGCCCAGGTGCTCGCAAACGCCCGGCACTACGCCGCCTCGCAGCCGTTCGACGGCGTTGCGGCGACCCTGCTGTTCGTGATCGTGCCCGGCGTCGGCACCGCCAGCAACCATCCGGTCACGGTGACCGCCCGGGCCGGCATCTCCACCGACAAGAGCGCCACCGCGGGGCGGCTGCAGGTCTTCGAGCAGCGGCTGATGGTCGGCGGCCATGCGGTCTATGCGGGCGCCGCGGAGTCACTGAAGCCGATCGATCGCGCCCAGGCGAGCGTCGCCCGGGCGTTTGCCCTGGCCGCCGTAATCGCGCTCATGTTGGCGGTGATCGCCGCATACCTGATCGGGGCGCGGATCTCGGCGCCGCTCCAGCGAATCGCGGCGTTCGCGGCACAGGTCGACGGCGGCGACCTCGACCGACGACTCGAGTCGGTGCCACGCGCCAGCCGTGAGCTGCGTGTCTTCGGCGATGCGTTCAACCACATGCTCGACCGGTTGGCGCGCGCGTTCACCCGACAGCGCGAGTTCGTCGCCGATGCCTCGCATGAGCTGCGAACGCCGCTGACCGTCATGCGGGGCCAGCTGGAGCTGCTCGCCGCCGACGAGAACGTGTCGGCCGACGAGGTCGGGCGGATCGAACGGCTGCTGCAGTCGGAGGTCGGGCGCGTCACCCGCATCGTCGATGACCTGCTGGTTCTGGCCCAATCCGAGCGCCGCGACTTCCTCAATCCCGCTGAGATTGAGCTCGCATCGTTCGCGCGCGAGCTGTGGGACGGCCTCAGTCTGATCGCTGACCGCCGCTTCGATGTCGTCGCCCCCGAGCCGATCCCGATCACCGCCGACCCCGACCGCCTCGCCCAGGCGCTGCGCAACCTCGGCCTCAACGCGATCAGGCACACAACCGACCGCGACGGGCTGGTGCGACTGACGCTGTCACGCCCGGGCCCGAAGATGGTGCGGATCGCCGTCGAGGACGACGGTCCGGGTATCGCGCCGGAGCTGCGCGAGCAGGTGTTCGCGCGGTTCTACCGGACCGATCCGGCCCGGACCCGGGCGGCCGGAGGCGCCGGTCTCGGGCTCTCGATCGTGCGCGCGATCGTCGCAGCACACGGAGGTCAGGTCCGCGTGCTCGAATCCGACGCGGGCGGTGCCCGCTTCGAGATCGACCTCCCAGCCGCGCGGTGACGGCGGCCCCGCTGGGCCGCCCCAGGCACCGGTCCTAGAGCTTGCCGAGCTCCTCGAACAGCGCCTTCGCCGCCTCGATCCCAAGCGGCATGTACTCGGCCAGCATCCGCTCGTTCGGCGCGTGGATGTTGGCGTCCGGCAGCGAGAAGCCGGAGATGATCGTCGGAATCTGCGCATCCGCCAGCGCCGCCACGATCGGCAGCGTACCGCCGGTGCGGATCAGCGCGGGTCGCACGCCGAGCACCCGCTCAAAGGCGTCCTGTCCAAGCTGGATCGCACGGGAGTCGGGGGGCACGATTCCGGGCGCGGCCGCGGACCAGTGCTCGATTGTCAGCTCGGCGCCGACCGGAGCCGCCTCTGTGACAAGCCGCTCGAACGTGGCGCCGATCACCTTCGGATCCTGCCCCGGCGCCAGCCGCAGCGACACGTTGGCGATCGCTTCGACCGGCAGCACCGTCTTCTCCAGCTGCGGCGATCCGGACTGGATGCCGTTGACCTCGAACGTCGGCTCGGCGAACGTCCGCACGTAGAACTGCTCGGCGGCGCTGGCGTCGGCCGCCGTCGCACCCTGCTGGGCGAGCTCGTCGGCGCCGGGCGGCAGCAGCGCCCATCCGGCCAGCTCCTCCTCGGTCGGGGCAATCAGCCCTTCCCGGAGGGGTTCGACCAGGCGACCGTCGACAGCCAGCAGCCGCGACAGGGTCGCGATCATCGCGTGGGCGGCGTTGAGCGCACCACCCCCGTACATCCCGGAGTGCAGGTCGGTCGTGCCGGTGCGCAGCGTCAGGTGGAAATAGACGAGCCCGCGGGTGGCGACGTTGAAGGCCGGCAGGTCGCGGCGGATCATGCCGCTGTCGAAGATGATTGCTGCGTCCGCGCCGCGTTCGTCGGCCTCGATGTACTCGACGATCGAGTGACCGCCGGTCTCCTCCTCGCCGTCGAGCGTGAACCGCACGTTGACGGCCAGCGTGCCCGCCTGCGCCAGCTCCCGCGCAGCTGCGAGCAGCATGTACAGCTGGCCCTTATCGTCGGCAACACCACGGCCGTAGAGGTGTTCTCCCCGGATCTCTGGCTCAAACGGCTCGGACTCCCACAGCTCGAGCGGATCGGCGGGCTGCACGTCGAAGTGCCCGTAGCAGAGGACGGTCGGGGCGTCAGCGCCGGTGCTCGCTGCAATCTCCCCGATCACCAGCGGCTGCCCGTGCCAGTCGATCAGCTCCGCCTCCCCTCCCGCAGCGGAGATGAAGTCGACCACCCAGTTACCGGCGCGGACCACATCGCCGGAGCGCTCCGGATCGGCGCTGATCGACGGGATCCGCAAAAACTCCGCCAGCTCGTCAAACCATTCGCTCATCGCCTAGGCCGCCTCGGGTGTCGCCTCGTCGGCACCGGAGGCGGCAACCGCGTCGGTCGCTGCGGCGCCGTCCGCCGCCGCGGCCGCATCTTCTGCTTCGGGTGGCTTCGCGCCCTCCTTCGCCCACGGCTCGTCGAACTCGACGCGCCACCGTCCTTCTTCGGTCTGCATCAATGCGAGCCGTGCCCGGAACGACTTGCCGGAGCGGCCCTTGAAGCCCGTCACTGGGCGCTCGGTACGTCCGGTCTTGATCAGCTCGCGGACGATCCCGGTGCCGAGGTTCTTGCCGGCCTTCGACTTCCAGATCACGAAACCGCAGCCGGGATCCGTGCGTGACCAGCACGAGTATCCCTTGCGGTTCTCGACGATGTCCTGGCCGCAGACGGGGCACGGCCCGAGGTTGGCCCGCGGGATCCGGACGTCTTTAAGCGTCGTGTCGAGCGTGTGGACCGTCTCGTCAGCGAACTTGACGATGTCCCGCATGAACGCTGCGCGGGAGTCGGCGCCGGTCTCGATGTTCGCCAGCCGGTGCTCCCACTCGCCGGTCAGCGACGGCGACGTAAGCGCGTGCTCGCCGAGCAGCCGGATCACGTTGAGGCCCTTCTCGGTGACGACCAGCGCGCGGCCATCGCGCTCGATGTAGCCGACCTGCAGCAGCCGCTCGATGATCGCGGCGCGCGTTGCGGGAGTGCCGATCCCGGAATCCTTCATCGCCTCGCGCAGCTCCTCGTCGTCGACGAGCTTGCCGGCGGTCTCCATCGCGTCGAGCAGCGACCCGTCGGAGAAGCGCCGTGGCGGCTTGGTCTCCTTGGCGTCAGCGCTCACCTTATGGACCAGCGAGGATTCACCCTGCTCCAGCTTCGGCAGCTGCTGCTCGGCGCCGGCGTCGTCCTCATCGTCGGAGGAGGAAGCGGCGTCGGCGGTGACCGTCTCGCCGTAGACGCCACGCCAACCGGGGACCAGCAGGACCTTGCCGCGCGTACGGAACACATGTGACGCCACGGTCGTCTCGACGCGGGTGTTCTCGAACACCGCCTCGGGATGGAAGACCGCCAGGAAGCGGCGCACGACCATGTCGTAGATGCGACGTTCGTCGTCGTCCATCTTGTCGACCGGGTGGCGCTCGGCGAGGGTCGGGATGATCGCGTGATGGTCGGTGACCTTCTCGTTCCACACGACCCGCTGCAGCGGCAGCATGTCGAGCCCGAGCACGTACTTGGACGCCGCCGCGTACTCCTTCTGCTCGCCGACCAACGAGGCGATCGGCTTGATCTCAGAGATCATGTCCGAGGTGATGTAGCGCGAGTTCGTGCGTGGATAGGTGAGCGCCTTGTGCTCCTCGTACAGCGCCTGGGCGGAGCGCAGGGTCCGGGCGGCGGTGAAGCCGAACCGAGACGAGGCGTCGCGCTGCAGCGAGGTCAGGTCGTAGAGCAGCGGCGCACGATCCTTGCGCTCGGTCTTCGTCAGCTTCGTGATCGTGCCGGTCTGCCCCTGGCAGGCGGCGACGACGGCGTCGGCCTCGGCAGCGGTCGCGAGCCGCGGGTTCGCGCCAACGTGCAGCCGCCCGTCGTATGCGCGGCGCGGATCTTCGGGCAGTGCCAGGAAGCGAGCGTCGACGACCCAGTACGGCTCGGGAACGAACGCCCGGATCTCCTCCTCGCGACGGGCGAGGATCGCCAGCGTCGGTGTCTGCACGCGCCCGAGTGATACAGCTCCGTCAAACGACGAGCGCAGACGGATCGTGGCGGCGCGCGTCGCGTTCATGCCCACGATCCAGTCGGCCTCAGACCGCGAGCGGGCTGCCTCCTCGAGTGACTGGAACTCCGCGCCGGGACGCAGCGCGGTGAACGCCTCGCGGATCGCGGTGGTCGTCATCGAGTTCAGCCACAGACGCTCGACAGGCAGCTTCGAGCCGGCCTTCTCGTAGATGTAGGCGAAGATCAGCTCGCCCTCGCGGCCGGCGTCGCAGGCGTTGACGACGACATCGACATCATCACGACCGAGTGCTCGTGAGACGGCGGTCATCTGCTTCTTGGACCGCTCGTCGCGGATCGTCAGCTTGAACTTCGGCGGGACGATCGGCAGATCCGCCATCCGCCACTTCTTGTACTTGTCGTCGTACTCGTCGGGATCGGCCAGCTGGACGAGGTGGCCGACCGCCCAGGTGACAACGTGCTCAGGACCCTCGAGGAACCCCTCGCCCTTGGTGAACGCGCCCGGCAGCACCTTGGTCAGGTCCTTGCCGACGGATGGCTTCTCAGCGATGACGAGGGTCTTGCCCATCAGGGTCGAGAGCGTAGCGGCCCGTCAAGGCGCCCCCGCCCGATGCCCATCAGTCGGCGCACGATTGGGTGCTGACAGACCCGTGAGCGCGGAGCGCCTTGGCGAGCTCGGACTGCACGACCGAGGTCGGCACCGCAAATCCACCCGGACGGTCCTTCGGCGCGTTTGTGATCTCAGCGAACACGACCGCCACCACCTCGCCGTCGGCGTCGATCATCGGGCCGCCGGAGTTGCCCGGCCGCACCCGCCCCCGCACCGCCGCGATCTGCCGCAGCACCGGGCCGTCGCCGTAGGCATTCTGGGTGGCGGTCAGCCGCGTGTCGCCAAGCCGTCCGGGCTCCTGCGCGTAGGGGCCGTTCTCCGGGTAACCGAGGATCGCCGCCGAGGTGCCCACCGCCGGGCGCCCGTCGATTTGCAGGGTCGGCTCGTCGAGGCCGGGCACGTGCAGGATCGCGATGTCGTTGGTCGGATCGAACACGATCACCTGCGCTGGGAGCTGGGAGCCGACGCCGCGACGCTGCACCGAGGTGTCGCTCTCCCCGGCGACCACGTGTGCGTTGGTGACGACCGTGTCGGGAGCCGCGACCCATCCGGACCCCTCGATCCCGAGCCCGCATGCGTCACCGTCGATCCGGACGACGCTCGCAGCCGCGTCACGGACCCCGGACGCCGCCAGGATCTGAGGCGACGGAGCGGCGACGTTCGCCGAGGGCCCCGATACCGACGGCAGCGGGTCGATCCGCGCCAGATCCCCCAATATCGGGCCGGTCGGTGGCAGCAGCTGGTCGAGCCGGCGCAGGATCTTTGATCCGTCGAGATCGGCGCGCAGCTCGGAGGAGGAGGCGTTCTGCTGCAGCGCCGCCCCGGCGATCCAGGCGATTCCGAGCGCCACGCATGCTGTCAGGGCTGCCCCCAGCACGCCGTCGAACAGCCGCAACCCCGGAATCCACAGGAACCGCCGCGCCCGCAGCGCGAGCCCCTCGAAGCAGGTGCCGAGGAGCCCGCCGATCAGCAGGGCGCCGCCCAGCGAGAACAGCCCGGCGTACGGGGATTGCGATCCCTTCGCTAGCACCAGCGGCCCGATCCTGGCACCGAGCACGGCCCCGATGATGAATCCGCCCAACGACAACACGCCGACGATGAATCCGCGGGAGTACCCGCGGATCGCCAGCAGCGCCGTGAAGGCAATGATCACCCAATCGACGATGTTCATGTGTGCGCGAGGTTAGATGGAGCGACAGACCTGTAACCAGAACGGTCGACTAACGTTTAACGTGGCCCAGGTGCCTGCGGAGGACGGCAGGAGTTTCCTCATCAATGCCGCAAGGGAGCACGATCAAGCGACCGGGGGGTTCTCCATACAGCCGCCGCTCGCGGAAGCGGCGCAAACCCACACGCCGTCACCGCCTGCTGACGCACACCGTCGCCCCACTGCTGGTCGTCGCGGTTGCCGCGTATCTGGTCGGCAGCTATCTGGCCGGCGGAAGCGGCCGCAGTGAACGAACCCTCGTCGCCCGCTACCTGACGGCCTGGGAGCACGGCGATTACGGCGAGATGTACGCGATGCTGAGCTCGTCCTCGAAGCGGGCACTCAGCGAAACGGCGTTCGGCAACGACTACGCGAACGTCGAAGACACCGCCACTTCGCAGGCGCTGGCGCCCGGGTTCCAGATCACGATCGACGGCAGCCTCGCGCTCGTCAGGGTCAAGGTCAGCACCCGCGTGTTCGGGCAGCTGACCGGGATCCTGCGCGTGCCGCTGTCTGCTGACGGGGAGCACCTGACCTTCGAGCCGGAGATGCTGTTCCCCGGTCTGCGGCCCGGGGAGACCCTGACCCGACGGGCGACACTCGGGACCCGTGGCACGCTGCTGGCCGCCAATGGCCAGATCCTCGCCCAGGGCCCGGACCTGAGCTCGCAGCTGCCAACCGTGTCGAACGCGATCGTCGGCTCGCTCGGTCCGATCCCAGCCGACGAGCGTGCCTACTACACGAGCCTCGGGTATCCACCGGACGCCCAGATCGGACAGGACGGTCTTGAGCTGATCTTCGAGCGCCAGCTGGCCGGCACGCCGGGCGGCGTTCTGCTCGCCGGCTCGCGCGTCCTGGCGACCACGCCACCGAAACCCGGCAGGACCGTGAAGACGACCATCGACCCGGGTCTCGAGGAGGCCGCGCTGAGCGCGATCGGCTCGAGCTACGCCGGGATGACCGTGCTCAACCCGAAGACGGGCGGGGTCGAGGCGGCCGCCGGGATCGCCTTCACCGACGTGCAGCCGCCCGGGTCGACGTTCAAGATCATCACCGCCACCGCGGCGCTTGCATCGGGCAAGGCGACGATCGACACCGAGTATCCCGAGACCTCGACCACGGACCTCGACGGTTACACCATGCAAAACGCCGGGGGCGAGACCTGCGGCGGCACCCTGATCGACGCGTTCGCGCAGTCGTGCGACACGACCTTCGCCCCGCTCGGCGCGGCGCTCGGCGGGAAGCTGCTGGTCTCGACCGCCGAGAAGTTCGGCTTCAACCAGCCGACCGGGATCGACTCGGCGCTCGAGTCGACGATCCCCTCGGCGGCGGACATCGGTGACGCGCTCGCGGTCGGATCCTCGGCGATCGGCCAGGGCGATGATCTCGCCTCGACACTCGAGATTGCCGATGTCGGCGCGACGATCGCCGATCACGGTCGCCGGCCGATCCCAACCTTGGATGCCGGCACGAGACCGAAGTTCGTCCACGTGACGTCCGCCAAGGTGGCCTCCGAGGTCAACAAGATGATGGAGGCGGTCGTCGAGTACGGGACCGGCACCACCGCTCAGATCTCCGGGGTCGAGGTCGCTGGCAAGACCGGCACAGCCGAGCTCGCCAACACCTCCGACCAGCAGAATGACGCCAAGGAGACCGACGCCTGGTTCGTCGGCTACGCCCCCGCCAACGATCCGAAGGTCGTTGTCTGCGCGCTGTTCCCGAATCAGGGTTACGGCGCCGACACCGCAGCCCCGGCGGTTCGGGCAGTGATCGAGGCAGCGCTCGGGATCAGCTGACCCGAGCTGCCCGGCAGCACTCAGCCGAACTCCGCGGCCTCGAGGACCACGTTGTCGGTCCCCTCCGCCCAGGCGGCCAGGGCCTTCGTGCCCGGTCCGAACACGAGCGCCAGATCGCTGCCCACGCCGGCCCGTGAGATCGCGTGCGCAGCCGCGAACCCCCCGGCGCCCCGCCCAGCCGCCCGTGTGTACACGTCGCCACCGGAGATCCAGCCGACCATTGCCTGGCCGAGCGGTGATTCCGCCGCCACCGGGAACGAGGTCGTGTCCACCCCACCAAGATGCCGCGCCGGTCCCCAGGCGTAGCCGTGCGGCCGCAATGCGGCCTCGGCGCTGCACAGATCGGAACCGGCGCCGCATGCCTGCCAGGCGACGACCTGACGGCCGCCGGCCGCGGCGGCCATCGAGACCGACGTCGCCAGCACCGAGGACGGCGACAGCTGCTTGACGACGGCCCCGCCGCGCCCGACATCGGCCGCATCCGCGACCGAGTGGAAGTCGCCGACGGCATCGAACCAGCTCTCGGTGAAGGCGAGCGTCGCACCGGTGCGGTTCCCAGCGACCTGAAGCGCGCCGACCGTGTCACCCTCGGGCGCGGTCAGTGCGACGCTGGCGCCGTGCGGAAGCCCGGCCGGCCCTGTGGTTGCGTCATGGACCACCTGAGGGGCGTAGGCGCCCGCCTGCCACGAGGCGGGCGTCGTCCACGCGACCACGGCGCCGCCGTTCGCAAGGCTGCCGGCCGCGACCAGCGGCGGCTGAGCCCCGCCGTCGGCCAGCTTGCGGGGGCGTCCGAACACGCCGCTGGGCCCCGCGCGGGCGACCCAGATGCCCGTCTGGTTGTCGGTGACCGCCAGCAGCCCATTGGACAGCGGCACCAGCTCTCCGGTGCTGGCTCCGGCGAGCCCGTTCGCCACCACCCGGCGGCTGATGATCCGTCCACCGCTCTCGACCATGACTGTCGCCGTCGAGCAGCACGCCAGGGTTTTGTTCGCGGGGCTCGTTCCGGTCAGCAGAACCAGCCGGCTGCCGGCATACGCCGCCGCGAGCACCTCCTGGGTGCCCTTCAGCTGCAGCGCCGCAAAGTGATGGACGCCGGTGCTGGTCAGCACGTCCGCCTGCGCGCTCGACGGTGTGTCCTCGTCGGTCGTGCCCGAGCCGACCGCCAATTGCCCGGTGACCGACACCGCCAGCTCGGGAGCGAGCAGGTCGGAGGCGACCGGCCCGAAGATGCGCTGTGGCGTGCTCCACGACGACGCCGACGCCGTCAGGGTGCGGCCGGGCGTGGCGGCTGCCCCAACGGGGGCAGCCACACCCATCGCTGCCAGGACCGCCAGGACCGTGTTACAGGTCCAGCGAGACCGTCGACGGCTTGGTCGCGCCTGGGGCATAGATGTCCAGCGTCAACGGCCGGTTCGAATAGGCCGACTCGTTGAGCTTGAACAGGATCAGATCGCCCCCCGCGAAGCCCTGAGCCGCGGTGGAGTCCGGGTCCGGCTGGATGCCGTTCGGAACGAGCTTCTGCGCGCTCCAGGCGTACGGGTTGATCGACGGATTCAGCGGCACCGGGTAGTACACGCCGCCGGAGGAGTCGACCAGCCGGAAGCGGTTGGTCGTCGTCTGCTCCTGCTTGGTCTGGTTCTTGGCCCACAGGAACACACCGAAGTAGAACTCATCGCCGGGCAGGTTCTGTGCGCCCTGGACGCCGGCCAGGAACTGCACGTCCTCGGTCAGGAACGGGTTCAGCTGGCGGGATTCCTGCACCTGGTAGGTGATCGGCCCGACGTTGAAATACGGCTCGCCGCCGGAGGACAGCTCGTCCTGCGAGACGCCCGAGAGCGTCTTGCGCGCGTCAAGGCCGCAGCCGGCGATCGTGAAGGCCGCGACCAGCAGCACGAGGGCGATCGTGACCGGGCGAATCAGCGTGTGGAACGAGCGGTTCGTCAAGGCGCGCGGAAGTCTAACCACAGAGGCCGTCAGCGCGCGGCCACGGTCGGGCGGGGGCCTCGCTTCGCCCCGTCGCGCTCAAGGATCGCCCGCAGGCGACGCAACGCCTTGGCGGAGTTCTTCCGCCACCAGCGCCGCTCCATCAGGATCCAGCGGGCCGCATCGGAGGGCATGCTGGCGTCGTTCTCGAACGTGTACTTGAGGTCGGTGCCGCCACCATGGCGCTCGCGCAGCTCATATGTGGCGACGATCTTGATGCGGTTGAACTTGCCGCAGCGACCGCGCAGCACGACGCGGAACGGAGGCTGCAGATCGACGATCGTCAGATCACCCCAGCCGAATCGGTTGAGCGGCTGCTTCATCCGGAACCGCGCCCCGGATCCCGCTCCAAGCGTCTCCTCGCGGGTCAGATGCCAGTCCGTGAGGTAATGATCGGAGAACTCGGCGTGGTCACCGATGTCCGACAGGTACTCGAACACCCGTTCACGCGGGACGTCGAGGGAGATTGTCGAGGTCAGCGGGTCCACTGCAGCGCGCAGTCTATGGATCAGCGCGGCCGCATGCCATCAGGGCGGGGCGGCAGCGGTTGGGCGTCCTGGGGCGTGGACTTCTGAGGCGCTCTGAGGCGCTGCGCGGTCTGTCTTTGCAATGAAGCAGAGGCGACGCGGGGTGCGAGACCGTTCTGGCCGTCCGATCGGGTCTCGAGGGTGCTCAAACGAACACAGCGGCGGCGAATCTCGAGCTGCGTTCGCCAGCATTCCCTGAGGGCACTCCTACGAACAACGCTCCGTTTTCGGCGTCGCATCGTTCGTTTCGACACCCCCAGAAACCAGCGCATCACACGAGGCGGCCACAGGGACCACCCGCTTCTTCTTCGTTGCCAAAACCGTCTCGCCGCGCCGGAACGCGACGGACGATCAAATGCGGACTCAGGCGCGCTGATGCACGGGGCGATGGTCGAGCACCTTGATGGTGTGCCCGAACTCGTGCCCGTGGACCAGGTGACTGTCGGCCGGGTCACCGTGCTCACGGTCTGTGCAGAGCCCACAGAGCAGTCGCCCGGAGGCGTACTCGTAGACCCGCTCACCGATCAGCAGGGTGCGTCGGCACCGTCCGCAACGCTCGATTGTGTCCGCCAGACCTGCCAGGCTGCGGCGCATCAGCCACAACTCGAGCTCCGGCATCTCTCGCTCGTTGAGGTGCATGCGGAATTGGTTCGTCCAGAGTCCAAAAACTCCTGCGATTGCAAGACGACAACCATGTTTCGGGGGCTTCCCAACGGGGTATCATTGCTGGTGCCGATACCAGCCCCGGTTCGGCGCAACTTCCGCCCATAGGAGATCCCTGGATGAGAGCCTGGATGACGGGCAGCGTGGCCGGGACCGGTACGTTTCGCTGTACGAAGTGCGATCACTCGATCTCGGTCGACGCCGCCGAGGAGTTGCCGGCCTGCCCGAACTGCAGCGGCACCGAGTTCATCCGCGCGTCTCTGTTCACCACGGCGCAGACGACGATGGTCGACATCGGCAATCCCACGGCCGAGCTGACCTGGATCTCCGAGCTGCGTGATTCGGTTGAGGAGCCGGGACAGTACCTCGGTTATCGCACGCCCGAGGGCGAGGTCATCACCTTCTCGCTCCAACGTGAGTGGACGCGGATCGGGCGCAGCCTCGCGGCTGACATCCGCTTCGACGACCCCACGGTGTCGCGCCGGCACGCACTGATCGTGCGCCAACCGGACGGCCTGCGGGTTCTCGACGACCGCTCCCTCAACGGCGTGTTCGTCAACGGCGAGCGGGTCGAGTGGAGCACCCTCGCCGATGGTGACGAGATCATGATCGGCCGTCATCACCTGTACTTCCTCGACGTGCCGGTCGTGTCGGGGATGCGCTTCAGCGGCTCGGTCGAGAGCACCCACTAGGTATGCGGTACGGGTGCCCCCGTTGGGGCACCCACCGGGC
The DNA here is from genome assembly GCA_963778315.1 of uncultured Conexibacteraceae bacterium. Lineage (GTDB taxonomy): Bacteria > Actinomycetota > Thermoleophilia > Solirubrobacterales > Solirubrobacteraceae > Palsa-465. Next base: position 164,092 of record CAVZTZ010000013.1, read on the forward strand.
CCGGTTGACCCTGTCCGCAATCCACGCGCCGCACCCCGGGCCGGGACCCCTCCCGGGCTCGCCGGGGCTGCCCACTCGCCCTATAGTCCTGCGCCAATGTCCATAGTCTCGGTCCTTTCCCAGAAGGGCGGCACCGGCAAGACGACCACCGTCCGTACCCTCACGGACGTGTTCGGCCGCGCCGGACTCACCGTCTTGGCGGTCGATCTCGACCCGCAGGGCAACCTCTCTGACTATCTCGACGTCGACCCCGACGCCGAACCCACGATCGGCGACGTGCTCTCGGGCCGCGCCACGATCCGCCAGGCGATCCACGGCTCCGTCGTCCCCGCCAACCTCGGCCTCGCCGAGGCGGAGCTCGTGCTCGGGGGCAAGATGGGCCGCGAGATGACGCTCAAGAAGGCGCTGGGCGAGGTCAAGGACGACTACGACCTGATCCTGATCGACTGCCCGCCGGCCCTGGGGCTGTTGACGGTCAACGCGCTCGTCGCCTCCGATTGGGCGCTGCTCTCGGCGGAGGCCCAGTATTTCGCGATGCAGGGTGTCGAGCAGGCCCTCGAGGTGATCGAGCTCGCCCGCGACAGCCTCAATCCGGGCCTGCAGTGGCTTGGGGTGATCCTCAACATCGCCGATATGCGCACCCGCCACTCGCGGGAGGCGTTCGACTCACTGCGCGAGCACTTCGGCGAGAAGCTCGTCGACACCACGATCCGCTCATCGATCGCCTATGCCGAATCGGCCGAGCGGGCGATGTCGATCCTCGATTACCGGCCGGATCTCGGCGCCGACTACATCAACATCGCCGACGAGCTGCTACGTCGGCTCGGTCTCAGCGCCGCCCGCAAACAGCTTGAGAAGCTGATCAGCTAGATACCGGCAACCGGGAGATCAGCTCCTGCGCACTCTCGGGCCGGGCGAACAGGAAGCCCTGCCCCAGTTCGCAGCCGATCTCGACGAGCTGATCTCGCTGGTGGGCGTACTCGATCCCCTCGGCGATCAGCTGCAGTCCACAGCTGATGCCGAGGTCCGTGATCGCTCGGATCAGGCTCAGGTCGGCGTCCGGTCCAGCAATGTCGGCGACGAACGGGCTGGCGATCTTGAGGTAATCGACAGGGAACTGCTGCAGGTACTGGAGCGAGCAGTAGCCGGTCCCAAAATCATCGACTGCGAGCGATACGCCCAGTTCGCGGAGTCCGCGCAGCCGTTGCACTGCCGAGACGACGTCCTGCATGATCACGGTCTCCGTCAGCTCGATGATCAGCGCCTCTGGCCGCAGACCCGTGACACTCAGCGCGTCGGCGACGGCGCGGACGATGTCCCCCGCATGCAGCTGGGCCGGGGACACATTCACGCAGACCGGGATCGGGCGGGCGGCCGCCGGCTGCCAGCGGCGCGCCTGTTCGCAGGCGGCACGGATCACCCAACGGCCGAACGGGTCGATCGCTCCGGTCTCCTCGGCCAGTTGCAGGAACGCCGCGGGCTCGAGGCGGCCGCGGACCGGATGTTCCCATCGCAGCAGCGCCTCGACCATCGCCAGCCGCCCGCTCGTGAGCTCGACGATCGGCTGGTACTCGAGGAACAGTTCATCGCGCTGGTCGGCCCCGCGCAGCTCCGCCTCGAGCGCGAGCCGCTCGCGGACCGCGGCGCGCATCGCCGGACGAAAGACCGAGGTGCGGCCGCGTCCCTCGGCTTTGGCCCCGTACATCGCCAGGTCGCCATCGCGCAACGGATCCTCGCCGACCTTGCCGGCCACCGCGATCCCGATGCTGGCGCTCAGCTGGACCGTCCGGCCGGCGATCGCGAACGGGCGCTCAAGCGCCACCAGCACCCGGTCGGCGACCGCCTGGCCAAGCTCCTCGTCGGCGTCCTCAACGAGGATCGCGAACTCATCGCCGCCGAGTCGCGCCACGGTGTCACCCGGCCGCAGGCAGGCGTCGAGACGGTGGGCGGCGGCGATCAGCACCCCATCGCCGGCCCGGTGTCCCAGTGAGTCGTTGACGGTCTTGAAGCGGTCGATGTCGATGAACAGCACCGCGACCTTGCTTGATGCGCGCTCGGCACGGCCGATCGCCTGCGCCAGGCGGTCCGAGAACAGCTCACGGTTGGGCAGCTCCGTCAACGGGTCATGGAGGGAGCGGTGGATCGCGTCGGCGACCATCCGCGCGTCGATCAGCGCCATGCTGGCGTGCTCTGCGAACGTCTCGAGCGCCGCTTTCTCGGCCTCGCTGTAGCGGCGGCCGGCGCCGCGACTGCCGACGAGCAGTGCGCCGACGACGGTCTCACCCTCGCGAACCGGAGCGCCCATCAGCGAGCTGACCCCGTTGGACTGAAGCATCGCGTTTGACGCGGGATCGGCCTGGTAGTCATCGCGGACGATCAGTCGACCCTGCTCGAGCACCTGACGCGTCAGCCCACGGCCCGGTGAGTCGCTCATCAGCCGGCGCTCCTCCTCGCTGAGGCCGACGCATGCACCCAACGTTGCCACTCGGCCCGGCGGCGGACCGGCGTGGCGGAGGACGCTGATGTCACTCCCCGTCAACTCGGCCGCGCTGGCCACGATCAGGTCGAGGATCTCCTGCGGACGCGTACGACGGACAAGCAGCGTCTGGATCCCGGAGACCCGCTCGAGCAGCAGCCGTCTGCCGAGCATCTGATTGGCGAGGTCGAGCACGCGCGCGGCGCCGCGCAGCAGGTCACGTTCCTCGGGGCTGTATGGACCGCCGGCACGCGCGACAACGAGCCATTGCAGCCGCTCGCGGTCAAGCGGCTCGCTGACGACCGCGCAGGGGCCGAGCCGCGGCACCAGCACCTGCTCGACCGGTTCGGTCACCTGTCGCTCGAGCAGCCCCTCGGGGTACTGATCGAAGGGAAAGCCGATCGAGACGGTCTCACAGCCCGGGCGGACGAGCGCGACGATCTCCGCCTCGAGAATCTCGGCGACCCGCTCGATCCCGCGCTCGGCCACGGTGGCGGGGTTTGTGTGCGCAGAGAGCCATCCCAGCAACTCTGCGAGTTGCTGGGCGGCCCAGCTGCCCTCAAGTACTGTCTCCGGCCCGTGACGGCGGATATCTTCACGCCAGGGCAACGACTACCACTGCCTTGTTGTGGAACCCGCTGACACCGCGGGTCCGGGCAATCTCCCCATAGGTGTAGAAACCCGCGAGCGCTGCCCTACCGGCAGCCTCGCGCAGCACCGCCAGCTCGGCCGCGGCACCGTCATTGCCAAGCAGGTAGTGGCGCCCGACGCAGTCGAACACCAGCAACGCCTTGGGTTCAGCGCCGCCGAGCTCTGCAAGCGCCTGCGCACAGGCCTTCTGCGCTGCCGCAATGGTGGCATCGACATCGGCCGATGCCGCCCACACGAGTCCGCCTTGCGGCACCTCGGCGATGCAGCGCAGCGCCCCGCGCTCGGTCCATGGTTCGGAGACGCAGCGCGCCTGCAGCGGCCCACGACCACGGTTGAGCACCAGCGGATGCGAAAGGCCGAAGCGGTGGAACTCCTCGGGGTTCTCGAGGATCCGCTTCGGCGCGCCGAGCGTCTCGAGGTAGACCTCCAGCGCCGGCCGGCCGTCGAGCTCGAGCACCAGCTCGCCCTCGCTGCGGGTCACGGTCAACGGATCGCCGACCGCGCGGTAACCGTGGTCGACGCCGATCCCGATCGGACCATCGCTCGCCATCCAGGCGCCGACGACGCCCCCGGTCACAAGCTCACGATCGTGAAAGCCGTGGGTGACGCCGACCTGCGGAAGAGTCGCCATTGCACCCGCCCACGAGCGGACGGCGTGCCGCCAAGCATCGAGTAGGCACCGCGGACGAGTTCGTTCTGATCGCGGCGAGCGCCGCTGAGAGCAGCACCGCCACGCCCGGCAGATCGCTGTTGGAGGCCGCGCGGGCCAGTTGCGCTCCGATCTCACGGCCGGCCTCGCGGGTGCCGTCGTGTCCCGCGGCGTCGGCGGTCATGGCTTCGAAGCCACCGCCGCCAACGGCCATCACCACGACTTGATCCTCGCTGATCCCGTTAGGACCGATCTGCATCGGAGACGAGCAGCCGACGATTGGAGCATCTCCGGCGCCGTCAGCGATTCCGCCAGCAGCTCGGTGCCGGCGAGTCGCTCGGAGGCGAACACCAGCAGCAACTCGGCGCCGCGACCGTCGACCGCACGCGCCGCCGCCTCCGCTCCGACCTTCCAGGCGTCCTGACCACCAGCCGTAGCGACTGAACACCAGCGCTTTTCTTGCCGGGACCCGCGAATCCCAGAGAGGGAGCGTTCCACAGCAGGTTTATCGGCATCAGCCGATCCAGCTTGAGCGACCGGTTCTCCGTGTGCGCCCGTCACGGTCGCACACCCGTCTGGAAATGTCGGCGCGGCGACGACGCCGCGCTACAGCTCGCGCACGTACGCGCCGTGCGACTCAAACGGTGCCCGGATCACCTGAGCCCAGTCGCGGGTCCTGTGACGCAGCGCATCCATGACCGTGCCGGTGTGCTCGAACTGGGTCCAGAACAGCACCGTCGGCCCGGCGCCGGAGATCGTCGCCCCGAGCGCACCGAGCTGCGGCGCCAGCTCGACGAGCTCCGCCGAGCGTCGGATACAGGTGTGCGCGGTAGGGCTGGTGCAGGCGGTCCTTGAGGCCGCTCGCGAGAGCTCCCAATCCCCGTGGCGAAGCCCAGCGTGAGCTTCGATGCAGCGGCGGCGACGTTCGCGACCGCATCGCCGATGGGGACGGCCGCGGGCAGCGCCGCGCGCGCGTCGGCGGTTCTCACGGGCGTCTCGGGCACGACGAGGATCGCCTCGAGCCCGAGCGGCGGCTCGAATCGCGTCACCTCGGTTCCGTCGCAGATCACGAACCCGCCGTTCAGCGCGGCGGCGACGTTGTCCGGATGGCCCTCGATCTCGTTGGCGAGCGTCAGCACGTCGGCATCGAGCTCGAAGATGTGGTCGGCGGCCAGCAGTCCCGCGACGATCGCCGCGGCACTCGACCCGAGGCCGCCGCTCAGCGGGATCGCCGAGCGGATCGTGAACTCGAACGCGTCCGGCGGGTGCAGCGCCTCAAAGGCGCGGACGACGAGATTGCGCCGGTCCCGGCGGATCCGAGGTCGGTGTGCACGGCGAACCTGCCCGTCTCCACCACCTCAACCTCCAGATGCAGCGCCAGCGCCGCCGCCAGCACATCGAACCCCGGCCCCAGGTTCGCCGAGGACGCTGGCACGCGAACAACCCTGCGCCGCTGGAGCGTCACTCTGCCACCGCCTCCACCCTCCCAGGGATACACCAAGACACGGCGTTACACCGCTCAGGCCAGGACAGCGCGTTCGATCGCGCCGATCTCCGCCGCACACGGGATCACCGAGCCGACCTGGGTCAGCGCGGTGTCCGGATCCTTGAGGCCGTTGCCGGTCAGCACGCACACGATCCGCTGCGCGCCCTTGGCGCCGTGCACGAGCAAGCCGGCCACGCTCGCGGCGGAGGCCGGTTCGCAGAAGACGCCCTCGCGCGCCGCCAGGAACCGGTAGGCGTCGAGGATCTGCTCGTCGGTGACGGCGGCCACGGACCCGCCGGAGGAGACCATCGCCTCCATCGCCTGCTCCCAGCGTGCGGGGTTGCCGATCCGGATCGCCGAGGCGACCGTCTCCGGATGCGCGACGGGCGCCCCGTGGACCAGCGGCGCGGCCCCTGCGGCCTGGAAGCCGAACATCATCGGGCGCTGGCCGACCTCGTTGAAGCCACGCCAGTAGGCGGTGATGTTGCCGGCGTTGCCGACCGGGATGCAGAGCGCGTCGATCGGCTCATCGAGCGCCTCGTCGATCTCGAAGGCGGCCGTCTTCTGACCCTCGAGGCGGAATTCGTTGACCGAGTTGACGAGCGCGATCGGGTGCTGGTCGGCGACCTCACGCACCAGCGTCAGCGCCTCGTCGAAGTTCCCCTGCAGCGCGATCACCCGTGCCCCGTACATCAGCGCCTGCGCGAGCTTGCCGACCGCGATCTTCCCCTCGGGCACGATCACGACCCCCCGGACACCGGCCCGGGCGGCGTAGGCGGCGGCGCTTGCGGCCGTGTTGCCGGTCGAGGCGCAGATCACCGCCTCGGCGCCCTCACGGACGGCAGCGGAGACCGCGCACGTCATCCCGCGGTCCTTGAACGAGCCGGTCGGGTTGAGCCCCTCGAGCTTCAGCCACACCTCAGCCCCGACCCGCTCCGACAGCCGGGGCGCGGCCACCAACGGGGTGTTGCCCTCCTCGAGGGAGACGACGGGGTCATCTGCGGCGAACGGCAGCCGTTCGCGATATCGCTCGATCAGGCCGGGCATCGGTCGGCCTGAGCATGTCAGACAGGCCGCCGGTCGCGCTGCTCGTGCCAGGGGGTGGGTCGAGAAGTTCCCGAGGGGTGGGAAGAAATCGACCCACCCGCCTGATGCGATGCCCGAGTGCCAGGGGGTGGGTCGAGAAGTTCCCGAGGGGTGGGAAGAAATCGACCCACCCCGAACCCCGCCTGGGAATCAGGCGCGGGACCGCGCGAGCGCCACGGCGGCCTCGCCGGTGGCGACGAACAGGGTCGCGCAGTTCTCGATCAGATCCGCACTGCTCGACTGCAGCGCCCCGCTCGGTCCAGTCCAACAGGGTCTGGGCGAGCCCGCCGGCCAGCATCGCCGCGCTCGTCGCGATCACCGCCTCAGCGCCGTCGACCATCCCGTAGAACTCGCGCCCCTGAACGGCGACCAGCTGTGCCCACGCCCGGGCGGTCTCGAACCGCCGCTCGCTCAGCGCCGACTCGTAGGCGAACAGCACCTGCGCCTTGCGGGCGTCGTCGTCGACGAGCCCGACGAACGCCCCGATCGCCGCGCGGGCCTTCGACAGAGCGTCGTCGTCGCTGACGCCGACGGCGCCGAGCACGAGCTGCATCGCCTCGACCGAGACCGCGTCAAACAGCGCCAGCACGAGCGCGTCGCGGTCCGGGAAGCTCTCGTAGAAGTACCGCGAGGTGAGGCCGGCGGCCGCGCACACGCGCCGCACCGACACACCCGCCCAGCCCTCCGCGCCGACCACGGCCAGCGCCGCGTCGAGCAGCCGCTCGCGGCGGGCTGCCGCACGGTCGACCGCCGCCACGCCGCCGTAGCACCCCACCGTCCATCAAGGACCCTCCACGACACCATTTTGACAACCCGCCGACGCAATCTGACAACATCTGTACTCAGATGACTGACGACGACGGCTACTTCCCCCGAGGCCAGCTCGATCCTTCGCCGCGTCCAGGAGGAGCGTCTGGTCGGTCTCTTCTTCGGGCAGCGGGCGCTGTGCATCGGCGCTGTCGCACCGCTCAACTACGTTGGCACGAGCGAGCACTCGGCCGCGAAGCTGACCCCGTTCAAGCGCCTCGCCCACACCGGCAAGGCGTTCGAGACGGTGTTCTTCGGCACCAGGGCCGAAGCCGATCGGGTCCTCGGCTACGTGGCGAAGCTGCACCGCAAGGTCACCGGCGCCCTGACCGAGGACGCCGGTCCATACCCTGCCGGCACCCCCTATTCGGCCTTCGACCCCGACGAGATGCTGTGGACCTTCGCGGTGATGATGGATTCGGCCGAGGTGTTCTTCGACCTGTTCATCCGGCCGCTGCGCCCACACGAGCGCGAGGCGCTGTGGCAGGACTACCTGTACTTCGGTGAGCTGTTCGGCACTCCCCGCGATGCGTGCCCGCCGACCTACCGGGAGTTCCGCAACTGGTATGCCGAGCGGCTCGGCAGCGAGCAGGCGTTCCTCACCGACGAGGCCCGCTACATGGGCTACGCGAGTGCGTTCGAGATCCCGATGCCGCGCCATCGCCAGCCCGGCAAGCGCGTCCACGACGCGATCATGCTCGGCTCGCTGCCGCAGCGCGTCCGCGAGCTCTACGGGCTCCGGTACGGACGCCGGGAGCAGCTCGCGTTTCGCGCCGGGGTGCAGGCACTCCGCGCCGTGCGTCACGCAACCCCGAACCGCATTGCGATGGGCTCCTGCCAGGCCGATTACGACATGGTCGCCCGGACCGAGGCGCGCCGGATCGCGCGGGGCGAGCCGACGCCGCAGATCCTCCCGGACCGGTTCGGCACATCTCCCCGCCCGGAGCGGTTCACCGTCGCCGCCTGATCAGGTGCCGGTCCAACGGGACCGGCCCTACCCACAGCCATCAGGTCAACCGACCCGGCAGCCCGAGGTCAGCGCGTCAGGTCGAGCACGACCTTGCCGGTCGCGCCACGCCCGTCGATCAGCTGCAGCGCCTCGGCAGCCTGGTCGAGGCTGAACGAGGCGCCGACGATCGGGCGCACCGAGCCCGCCTCGATCAGCTTGTCGATCTCGATCTGTGTCTCGTCGAGGTAGGCCGGATGCGTGAACGCCCACTCACCCCAGGCCGCGCCCATCACCGACTTGTTGCCGAGTAGTAGGCGGTTGACCTTGACCGACGGGATCGAGCCCTCGGTGAAGCCGACGACCATCACCCTGCCGGCCGCGCGCAGCGAGCGGATGCTGTCGGTGAAGCGGTCACCGCCGACCGGGTCGACCACCAGGTCGACGCCGCCGATCTCCTTGAGCTGAGCGAGCCAGTCGCCATCGGAGCGGAACACATGATCGGCTCCCGCGGCGCGGGCAACCGCCTCTTTCTCGTCGGTCGAGACGATCGCGACCGTCTCGGCCGAGAGACCCTTCGCGACCTGCAGTGTCGCCGTCCCGACGCCGCCGGCAGCGCCGTGCACGAGCACCCGCTCACCGGCCTCGAGCCTGCCGCGGGTCACCAGCGTGAACCAGGCCGTGTGGTAGTTGAGGATCAGTCCGGCGCCCTGGGGGAAGTCGAGCGCGTCATGCAGCGGGTAGGTCCAGGCCGCCGGCGCGAGCGTGTGCGTCGCGAATCCGCCGAGCATGTTGAACGCGGTCACTCGGTCCCCGGCCGCCACGCGCGCACCTTCCGGCGCGCTGACCACGATCCCTGCGACCTCGCTGCCCGGCACGAACGGGAGCTCGGGCTTCATCTGGTACATGCCGCGGGTCTGCAGCACCTCGGGGAACGAGACGCCCGCCGCACGGACCTCGATCAGGACCTGATCGGCGTTGGGGACCGGGTCGTCGAGCTCGACGGCCCGCAGCGCGGACTCCGGTCCACTCAGTTCAACAATCTGCACAGCCTTCATCAGAACTCCTCCTCAAGCACCCGGATCGCCCGTGGCGCTGCCCTGGTCGTGTCGAGCTTCTCGCATTCGTGCATCGCCGCGCGGAACCGCGACTCCAAAATCGGATGCACGACCATCACCAGCCGCGCCTGACTGCCCATCCCCCGCTGCACCACCGACTTCACGGAGATCCCGTACTTCGACAGGATCTGCGCGACCGCCGCCAGCACACCGGGCTCGTCGGCCACCTCGAGGTGCAGGTACCACGCCGAGGCGACATCGGAGACGAGTGGCAGCTCACGCATCGCGTTCGGTGCCGATGCCGGCGGGATCATCGCCGAGACGACGTCGCCGAGAACCGCGGTGGCGGTCTGGTCGCCACCGGCGCCGGGACCGGACATCGTGATCTCGGTGATCTCCGGCGACTCGACCGTGACCGCGTTGAACGGCCCCGAGATCGAGGCGAGCGGGTGGCCCGGGTACAGGAACGCCGGATGCACGCGCACCGAGACGCCGCCGTCGATCAGCTCGGCGGTGCCGAGCAGCTTCAGCCCGAGGCCGAGCTCCTCCGCGTAGGCCATGTCGTCGGCGGTGATCTGCTCGATCCCCTCGTAGGGCACCTGATCGAGTCCGACAGGCGTGTCGAATGCGAGTCGCGCCAGGATTGCCATCTTCGCCGCCGCGTCCTTGCCGGTGATGTCGTCGGTCGGATCAGCCTCCGCGTAGCCAAGCCGCTGCGCCTCGGCGAGCGCGTCGCCGAACGAGCAGCGCAGGCGGGCCATCTCGGTGAGGATGAAGTTGGTCGTCCCGTTGACGATCCCGTGCACGCGGGTCAGGGACGCCCCCGCAAGCGACTCTTGCAGCACCCGGATCACGGGCACGACGCCGGCCACGGCAGCCTCGAACCGCAGTTGCACCCCGGCCGCACGGGCCGCGTCATAGAGCTCCTCGCCGTGGGTGGCGAGCAGCTGCTTGTTGGCGGTCACCACGTGCTTGCCGGCCGCCATCGCCTCAAGGACGTAGGACCGGGCCGGTTCGAGGCCGCCGATCAGCTCGACGATCAGATCCGATGACGCGAGGATCTCGTCAAACGATCCGGACGAGCGCGACAGGACACCCGAGAGGACCGGACGCAGACCGGTCGTGCGCTCGACACGCTCGGCGTGCTGATCGAGCAGCCGCGCGAACGCGCCGCCGACGGTGCCCTTGCCCAGCACCCCGACCCGGAATTCAGATGACATCGCGCGCCATCAGATCGTCGTAGGTCTCGCGCCGCACGACCGCGCGGGCGGAGCCCCCGGAGGCGAACACGACCGGCGGCCGCGGCACCCCGTTGTAGTTGTTGGCCATCGCATAACCGTAGGCGCCCGTCGCCGGCGTGACGATGACGTCTCCCGGGTGCGGGTCATCGAGTGCGACGTCACGGATGATCACATCGCCCGATTCGCAGTGCTTGCCCGCCAGCTGGCAGACCTCGCCGCCGGTTGCGAGCGGCCGGTCCGCGAGCACCGCCTCATACGGCGATCCGTACAGCATCGGGCGCAGGTTGTCGGACATGCCGCCGTCGACCGCGACCCACGTCGAGACATTGCGCTTGACGGTCTGCACGGTGTAGAGCGTCACCGTCGAGTTCGCCACCAGCGAGCGCCCCGGTTCGATCAGCAGCCGCTTGCCAACCCCGAGCTCGCGGTGTGCGGTGTCGATCAGCGTCGCCACGTAGTCGGCGATCGAGGGCGGCTCCTGCGATCCCAGGTAGGCCACCCCCAGCCCGCCACCGAGGTTGTAGACATCGAAATCACCGAGCACCGCCAGCGCCGCGATGGCCCGGCGAAACGGCTCCAGGTCGAGCAGCTGGGACCCGATGTGGCAGTGCAGTCCGACCAGCTTCAGGTGCGGCGTCGAGACGACGCGGTCGATCGCCGCCGGTGCCTCGGCCATCCCGAACCCGAACTTCGAGTTCGCCTGGCCGGTCGAGATCGCGGCATGTGTCTCACCCTTGACGTCGGGGGTGACCCGGATCAGAACCTCCTGCACGACGCCGAGCGCCGCAGCCACCGACTCCAGCCGGTCGCAGTCGTCGAAGGAGTCGAGGACGACGTGCCCGACCCCCGATTCGAGGGCGAACCGCAGCTCCTCGGTCGATTTTGCGTTGCCGTGGAAGTACAGGCGCCCGGCGTCAAAGCCGCCGGCGAGCGCCAGCGCCAGCTCGCCCCCCGAGGCCACATCGCAGGACAGCCCCTCCTCGGCGAGCAGCCGGTAGATGGCGGTGCAGGGGAACGCCTTGGACGCGAACAGCACGTCGAAGTTCTCGCCGCCGGACCGCGCCCGGAAGCCGTCGACGTAGGCGCGGGCCCGTGCGCGCAGGTCGTCCTCGGCGACGACGTAGGCCGGCGTCCCGAACTCTGATGCCAGCGAGAGCACGTCGCAGCCGCCGATCTCGAGGTGCCCCGCGTCATTGACACGGGTACCGATCGGGAAGACGTTCGAGAGCGCTGTCACTCCGGCGGGCACGAGAGCGGCGATCATGTCACGGCATGCGCAAGTCCCGCACCGTCGAGCTGGCCGCCCCGAGCGAGACCGGCAGCGTCGAAGGCCTCGCCTACACGCTGTGGCTGCCGGAGCGGGCGACGGCCGGTGTCGTGGTCCTGCACGGCGCCGATTCCCAGAAGGAGAACCACCACGACTTCGCCCGGGCGCTGCTGGCGGTCGGGCTGGCGGCGATGTGCTTCGACCTGCGCGGGCATGGCGCCTCGCGCGGGTTCCTTGACGACCGCGCAGCCGAGGATGTCGCGACGGTCGCAGAGAAACTCCGTGAGGCGATTGCCGGGCGGGGCGGCCCGTTGGCCGCCCCCCTTGCCCTGCGGGGCTCGAGCATGGGCGGCTACCTCGCGCTGGTGGCCGCCGGGGCGGCGGACGCCCAGGCGGTCGTGGCGATCTGTCCCGCGGGCAGCGATCTCCTGCGCAGCGGCGTTGCGCGCGGGGCGTTCGGCTTTCCGGCCGACGTCGAGGCGCTTGACGCCTTTCTCGAGGGCAACGATCTGATCACGGTCGTGGACGAGCTGGAGATTCCGGTCCTGCTGCTGCACGCCGCGGGCGATGAGCGCGTGCCAGTCGAGCAGTCGCGTGAGCTGGCCACTCATCTGCAGCACCCGGGCAGCCGTCTGATCGAAGTGCCGGGCGGCCACCACCGTTCGATCCAGCACGACCCGGAGCTGCAGGCGATCAGCTTGGGTTTCCTGCGCCGCGCGCTGGGCGCGGGCTGACCCGGCCACTGCGCCGCGCGCTGGCGGCGGGCTGACCAGGCCACTGCGCGGCTGCCGGACCGCTGAAAGCCCTATTTGCCGGCGCCGAGCAGGCCGCCGACGGCCTTGCCGACCCCGTTGAGCAGATTCCCGACGGTCGCGGTCGTGCCCGTCAGGACCTGACCGAGCGTCGCGCCGAGGCCCTGGACGGCCTTGCCGAGACCGGGGCTGACCTTGCTGACGGTGCTGCCAAGTGAGTTGGTCGCGTCGGTGACGGTCCCGGCGAGCTTGCTGCCGGCGTCGCCAACGGTGCTGTCCAGCGTGCCGGTCGCGCCGGTGACGGTGTTGCCGAGTGCGGTCGCGGTGGTCGAGACGGTCGTCACGACCCCGCCGACGGCGCTGCCGAGGCTGGTCGTCGTGGTCGGCTGCGGCGTGCCGCTGCCGCTCGGAGCGGAGCCGGTGGAGCTGGTGGCGCTTGGCGCCGAGCTGACGATGGACGTGCTCTGCCCCTCGTTGCCGGTGCTGTGGACGGCGGCGCCGTGACCCGAGCCCCTGGCCGGGTTGCCGGCGGCGGTACGCGCGGATACGGGTAGCGCGGCGAAGGCGTCGCGGACACGCGTGGCCGGCGGCGGCGCCTTGGCGGTGCTGAGGGTCGGCGCCGGGACGACCACGGCGGCCGCGGGGGTGCTGCCGCTGATGTCCGGCCAGCCGCCGAACGAGACGATCGCGGATGCGATCACGAACAGGGCAGAGCCGACCGCCAGAAGGGATCCTGCGGTCCCAAAGCCTGCCAAGTACGCGCGAGTGCTACGCATTGCTCCAGCCGCTACATCGGCAGGTCACCGGTGAACCTTTAGCCGTCGGCACGAAAAAAGTTTCGCCCATAACATGCGCTCCGTGAGTCGGCCGCATCGACTGCTCGAGCAGCAGGGACGCTTCCGGCAGATCGACGCGATCCGCGGCCTCGCCTGCATCAGCGTGCTCGTCTACCACGTGCAGTTCCGGTTCGGCCCCCCCGGCTCGCAGCTCGGCGAGTACCTGACCCAATGGAATTCGGGGCCCCCCGCGATCTGCCTGGTCGTCTTCTACACGATCAGCGGTTTCGTGATCTACCGGCCGTTCGTCAAGGCACGCTGGGATGACAAGCCGCTGCCGCCGCTGTTGCCGTACGCGACGCGCCGGATCGTCCGGATCGTTCCCGCCTACTGGGCGGCGCTGGCGATTGCCGGCATCTGGATGAACGAGCACTACCTGTTCACCCCGACCGGCTTCATCCGCTACTTCTGCTTCCTGCAGCTCTACGCCAACCACCGGATTCTCAACGGTGGAATCCCGGTGGCGTGGTCACTGTCGGTGGAGATGACCTTCTACGCGCTGCTGCCGGTCCTGGCGCTGACCGCACGTAAGCTCGCCGACCGGTTCGGTCTCAGCCGCATGCGCTCCGAGCTCGCCGTGTTCGGCGGCATGATCGCGGTCGCCCTCACATATCAAGTCGCCGTGCTGGCACTGATGCCTCACCACGACCTGACGATCCTCAGCGTGCTCTGCTTCCTGCCGGGCTGCCTGGATCTGTTCGTCGGCGGAATGCTGCTGGCGGTTCTCAGCGTCGATTCCGAGAAGCGTCCCGAGAAGCCGCGTTGGTGGGAGCTGATCAATCGCCGTCCGTGGCTGCCGTGGATCGGCTTCCTGGCGGTGGTCTACGTCGCCGGCCAGATTCCCGGCGGGATCCCGAACCTCTGGTCCTGGTGGCTGATCACGCTGCTGCTCAAACCGATCGCCGCCACGCTGCTGCTGACGCCGCTGGTGTTCGGCGAGGACAACCGCGGTCTGATCCGGAGGATCCTCGGGATCAAACCGCTCGTCTACATCGGGACGGTCTCCTACGCGTTCTATCTGTGGCACTACCAGCTGCTGCTGAAGACGGAGAACAGCCTGATCCCGCATGGCGAGCTGGCGATGAACCTGGCGCTGATCGTGCTCGCGCTGATCGCCGGCAGCATCTCCTGGTATGTGCTCGAGAAGCCGACGCAGAAGCTCGCTGGACGGTGGCTGCGCAGCCGCCGGGCACGGGCCGCACCGCCTCCGCCGGTGCCGGGGATCCAGAGCTGATGACGGCCACCGGGAAGCTCAGCCGGCGCGAGCGTCAGGCCCAGCGGGCCGCCTCGACGCGGGGGAGCAACTATCTGCTCGAGGTCGAGGGGCTGCGCGCGCTTGCGGCCCTCAGCGTGATCCTCACGCACGTCTCGTTCCACTATCCGCCGAGCGCCAACAAGCTGCTCAACTTCATCACCCAGAACACGATCGGACCGCCGGCTCCGTCGGTGATGTTGTTCTTCATGATCTCGGGCTTCGTGATGTACCTGCCGTTCGCGACCGCGCGGCTCGGCGGCCGTCGGCCGCCCGAGCTGGTCCCATATGCGATCCGCCGGCTTGCCCGGATCGTGCCCGCGTACTGGGTCGCACTGACGATCGTCTCAATCTGGCTCGGTTTCAGCTACATGACGCACCCGTCGGCCCTGATCCGGTATTACGGCTTCCTGCAGATCTACGGCAACCTGCACACGCTCGGCGGCGGCATCGGCCCCGCTTGGACGCTCGATGTCGAGATCACCTTCTACATCGCGCTGCCGCTGCTGGCATGGGTGGCGCGGTGGCTCGGCCGCAGCCGCTCGGTGCTCACCTCTGAGCTGATGCTGGCGCTCGGGATGATCGCCATCTCGGAGATCTGGCAGCTCTGCATCTGCACGTTCGTGCACTTCTCGACCGGGTATCAGGAGAGCTACCTGATCACGCTGCCGGGCACCCTTGACGTGTTCGCCACCGGAATGTTCCTGGCCGTGCTGAGCGTCGAGGCACGCCGCCGGGAGCACCCGCGCCCCGCTGTGAGCTGGATCAACCGCCATGCCGGGGTCGTCTGGATCGCGGCCGGCGTGATCGTCTTCATCATCGAGCAGATCCCCGAGAGCACCGGGCCCACGATCTGGTGGATGTCGACCCATGCGCTGAAGACGCTGGCGATGGGCATGATGCTGGCGCCGCTGGTGCTCGGGCCTCAGCAGCACGGCCCGCTGCGTCGCGTCCTCGCGATCCGGCCACTCGTCTTCATCGGCACCATCACCTACGGCATGTACCTGTGGCACTTTCCGATCCTGACGAAAGAGGCGGCGAGCCTCGTGCC
The DNA here is from genome assembly GCA_963778315.1 of uncultured Conexibacteraceae bacterium. Taxonomy (GTDB): domain Bacteria; phylum Actinomycetota; class Thermoleophilia; order Solirubrobacterales; family Solirubrobacteraceae; genus Palsa-465. Next base: position 179,650 of record CAVZTZ010000013.1, read on the forward strand.
GCACGGCGAGCTCACGACGGCGATCGTGATCGGCTTCTGGGCGATCGTCTTCGGCGCGCTCAGCTTCTACCTCGTTGAGCGTCCCGCCCAGAACTTCGCCCGCTCGTTGATCGCGCGGCGTCGGGAACGCGCCCGGGCGGTCGTTGCCGGATGATCGGGTTCGGGGCGTATGTCGCCGGCGCGGTTCAGCTGGCGTTCACGGTCGGATCTGCCGTTGCCGCCGCCGGCATGCTCGTGCGGCGCACCGATCTGGGCGGACTCGAGCGGTTCCTCGCCTGGGCGCTGCTTGCCAGCTTCGGCGTGATCCTGTCAGAGCTGATCCCGCTCCTGTTCGGCGTGCTGACACGCGGGACGGTGCTGATCGCAGCCGCCCTGATCCTGGCAGGCGCCTGGTTCTTCACCCGGGGCGCGGATACGCGGGGCGACCGCGACCACCCAGCCGACCTGCCCGACGATCCCGCCGGCGGCGGCTTCTCGCTCGGGCTCGCAGGGATCGCGCTGCTGGCAACCGCCGCCACCTGGCTCGGATCGATCGAGCTCCTGGCGACCCAGCACGTCGCCTCGGTCGACGCGCTCAGCTTTCACTTCCCGGGGATCATCCGCTACATCCAGACCGGCTCGCTGTGGACGCTCGGCCAGTACCTGCCCGGCCAGGCCCAGGACAACTACCCCCAGTTCGGCGACATGCTGTTGCTGGCCGCGATCCTGCCTTGGCACTCGCTGGCGATGGTCCGCTACGTCGACCCGATGATGCTCGGGCTCGCGGGCCTCGGCACCTACGGAGCGGCACGCGAGTTCGGCGCCCCTCGGACAACATCGGCGATCGTCGTGCTGCTGGTGCTCTCGCTGCATCCGGTCCTCGAACCGGCGATCCCCGACGACATCACCGATCCGACATTCCTCGCCGGGTTCGCGATCGGGCTGCTGTTCCTCATGCGTCTGCGCCGTACCGAGTCACGCACCGACCTGCTGCTGGCGGGTCTCGGCTTCGGGCTGGCGCTCGGCACCAAGTGGTACGGGCTCGAGGACATCCCGCTGTTGATTCTCGTCTGGGGCGTGATCTTCAAGCCCGGCTGGCGTCGCTTCTGGACGATCGTGGTCACGGTCGTGGTCAGCGGCGGGATCTGGATGGTCCGCAACTGGATCCTGACCGGGAACCCCGTGTTCGACGAACAGGTGAAGCTGCTCGGGGTCACGATCTTCAAGGCCCCGCCGGCCTGGATCCAGCATGAGATCGGGTACTCACTGGCGCACTACCTGACGAAGTTCCACGTCCTTCACAAGTATGTGTGGCCCGTGTTCAGGACCCAGTTCGGTCCCGGGGCGCTGCTCCTGGTGCTCGCCGTCATCCTCGCCGTCGCCCGGCGCACCGATCGTCGCGGCGGGTTGCTGTTCGCGGGCGGCGTGCTGTGCCTGCTCGTGTACCTGATCACGCCCTATACCGCCCTCGGGTTCAACGGAGCCCCGGTCCTGGTCTCCGCCAACACGCGCTACGCGGTTCCCGCGTTGATCCTGGCAGCCCCGCTTGCGGCGTACGCGGTCGGCCGCCTGGGCGGCGCCCGGGTGATCGCCGAACTGGTGCTCGTCGGGGTCGTCGTCTATGACCTCCATAAGTGGCTGCCGATCGGCGGCACCCGCACCCTCATCAACGTCGTGATCGTCGTGATCCTGTGGGCCCTCCTTCGGTCAGGCCGGCCCGCGGTTCGGTCGGCGCCCCAGCTTGCGTCCCCTGCTCTGATCGTGCTGCTTGTTCTCTGCGCCGGCCTCGGCTACCACTACGAGAAGGCGCTCGCCGCGACGCCGTGGCAGGGCGATGATCCGACCGTCGCATGGGTCACCGAGCACGCACCCGCCGATGCCCGGATCGGCGTCACCGGTGTCTGGGATACCGCAGGGACGATCGTGCCGGCGCCGCTGTTCGGGCCGCGGTTTCAGAACGAGGTCAACTACGTCGGACCGTTCGTTGAGCATCGTCTCGCGCAGTACAAGACCGCGCACAAGTTCGTGGCGGCGCTGCGCCGCAACCGCGACGAGCTGCTCGAGGTGGGCGACGGTGACCCACCGCTCGCCGTCCCGCAGGAGGTCCGGTGGGCGCGAGCCGCAGGCTGGCGCATCGTCGCGGCGTCGCCGCGGTTGACGCTGCTGCTGGCGCCCGGCCTCGGGCGGTAGGCGCCCGCGAAAGCGTGCGGCGAGAGTGACCGCTTAACGGCGGAGCCGCAGACGGCGGCGAGCACCGTCGGGCTCAGACCCGGAGCGGCGGAACTCCGGCGGCAGGTGCGCCGTGACGAACTCCTGCAGGTACGCATCGAGCGTCGGCCCGTCGAAGAACGCAAGCTCCCGGTACTGGAAGCCCCCCTCCCACCACAGTCGGTGGATCCGCTGCTCGATCGCAAGCGTCTTGTGGAAGTCCAGCGGGAAGCGGTCGGAGTCGCGGTTGTGGAGAACGTGGTGCTTGAACACGAAGATCAGCTCGTCGCCCTCGAGATCGATCAGCCAGCGATGGTGGCCCCACCCGGCCCACGGGCCCTGGAAGCCGTAGCTCTGCTCCTCGAGCCGCGACGGCACCTCGATGTAGCCGGCCTTGGCGACGCGGATCAGCTCCGAACAGACCCAGATCGGATCGCGGATGTCCTCGAGCACATGCGAGCAGGTGACGTAGTCGAACTGCTTGTCCGCGAACGGCCACGGCTGCTTGTCGCAGATATCGCGCTGAACCCATGTGTTGCCGTCGAATCGCTCGCTGCTGGGGTCGATATCGTCGCCGTAGAGACCGCGGTCGTCGTAGGCCATCAGATCGATCACCCAGTCGGCCCGCGTGAATGGGTTCGCGCCGCCGCCGACGTCGAGAACAACGTCGTCGGCACCGAGGTTTTCGATGATGCGCTGGCTGCTGCTCTCAAGCATCGGCGCGACTCTACGCTACGCTCGCCCGCCGTGAGCACCCCTCCCGTTTCGCTCTGGTACCACACTCTCGACCTGCCGAGCGGGCCCACTTCCGGCTGGTTCGACCTCCGTGACGTGGCCGCGAAACTGCCATGGCCGCAGGTCCGAGGCGCACGGTGCCTGGACATCGCCACCTACGACGGGTTCTATGCGTTCGAGCTCGAGCGACGCGGCGCCGCGTCGGTCACCGCGACCGACATCTCCAACCACGACGAGTGGGACTGGCCGTTCTCGCTGCGCGAGAAGGGCGGCGACGCGCTCGCCCAGATCGCGGGCGAGAAGGGCAACGGTTTCGAGGTCGCGAAGGCAGAGCTGGGCTCCTCGGTCGAAAAGGTCGAGGTCAACGTCTACGACCTCTCCCCTGAGACCGTCGGCACCTTCGATGTCATCGTCTGCGGTTCGCTGCTCCTGCACCTGCGGGATCCGGTCCGGGCGCTCGAAGCGATCCGCTCGGTCTGCTCCGGCTGGTTCCTGTCGGTCGAAGCGGTGTCGCTGCCGCTGTCGACCCTGTTTCCAACGCGCCCGATGGCCGAGCTCGGCGACGAGGACCGCAAACTGCAGTGGTGGATCGCAAACACCGCCGCACATCGCCGGCTGCTTCGGGTCGCTGGGTTCGAGGTCACAACCTCGATGGGCGCGTTCGCGGTTCCGTTCGGTCCGGCGCATCCGGAGCACGCCAAGAGCGGTGGCGGGACCCGCGAGCGGGTCAGCAGATCTGCGCGGAAGCTGGCGATGCATGGCCGTGACGGCGTCGCCCACGCCGCGGCGCTCGCCCGCCCTGCCTGAGGTCGCGGTGCCGGAACCGCGCGTCTCGGTGATCGTTCCGGCGCGGAACGCCGAGTCGACGATCGAGGGCCTGCTGACCGGATTGCGCGCACAGACCGTCGCGTCATTCGAGGTCATCGTGGTCGACAGCGGCTCCGCAGACCGGACGGTGTCGATCGTGGAGCGCGCCGCGCTCGGTCCGGGACGTTCGCTGCGGCTGCTGCAGAACCCGGGCGGCGAGCCGGCCAGGTCCCGGAATATCGGCGCCCGCGCGGCGTCGGGCGCCGTGCTCGCATTCACCGACAGCGACTGCGCGCCCGACCCCGACTGGCTCGAGCGCGGGCTCGCCGCTCTCGGATCAGCTCGGTCTGGCGCAGGTGGTTCGGACGACGCGACTGGCTCGCTTGACCTCGTGCAGGGCCGGGTGCTTCCGGCGGGACCGGTGGGGCCGTTCGAGCGGACCGTGTCGGTCGGGCATGAGTCGGGGCTGTACGAGACGGCGAACCTGTTCGTGCGGCGCTCCGTGTTCAACGGCGTCGGCGGCTTTCAGCCGCTCCCGGGATTTGCGATCGGCGACGGAAGGCCGTTCGGCGAGGACTCCTGGTTCGCCTGGCGGTGCAAGCGCGCCGGCGCGGCCTCCGGGTTCTGTCTCGAGTCCGTCGTCCGCCATGCCGTGCTCCCGGGTGACCTGCAGGGGTTCGTGGCCGAGCACTGGCGGCGACGGTACTTCCCCGTCCTGGTCGCAGCGATCCCCGAGCTCCGTGACACGTTCATGTGGAACCGCTGGTTCCTCGGCCCCGGAACCGCGCAGTTCGACGCCGCCCTGGTGGGGCTGGCTCTCGCCTCCCGCCATCGCCGCGAGCTTGGGCTGGCCGCGCCGTACGCCATCTCCCTGGCACTGGCCGCGCCCTACGCCGTTTCACTGGCCCGGACCGCTCGCCGCCAGCCCGGCGGCGGCCGGATCCGCTGTGTCCGCGCCGGTGCTCAGCTCGCCGCGGATGTAGTCGGCTGCGCGGCACTCGTCGCCGGGAGCGTCCGCAGCCGCACGGTCGTTCTGTGAGCCTCTTGGCCCCGAAGATGCGCCGGTCGCACGGGGGCGATCATTCTTGGCGACGGAAACGTCACAAACCCCCCTTCGCCAAAGGGGGGTCGTGCAACAACCGTCGCTGAGCGACGGTTGTCGCACGACCCCTCCCCCGCCACTCGGTGCTTGTGACGTTTCGGTCTCACTGACCCCTGACGTTTCGGTCTCCGTGACCCCCGGGCAGTTCGGTCTCCCCCTCGGTCTCCCCCGACCCTGGCACCCGGTCTCGCTGACCTGATACGACGCCAGATCCCCGGTTATTCGAGGAAAACCCCAGGGCCGCTCACCCGGTGGACCGCTTGGCGGCCCCGAGCCGCAGCGACGCGGGCAACCCGGCGAACAGGCACGCCCCGGCCGCGATCGCCAGCGCCAGGTGCATCTTGGAGGCATCGACGCCGCCTGACAGTGCGAGCCCGGCGAGCCCGGCGCCGACGGCTGCGCCCGCCAGGCGGGCGAAGGACAGCACCGACGAGGTGCGGCCGTGCAACGCCAGCGGGACGGTGTTCAGAGCGGCGCGCGAGACCGGCACGAACAGCATCCCGAGTCCAAGCCCGACCGGGATCAACGCAAACCCGGTACCGATCCCGTGCAGCGAGACTCCAGGGATCGCGAGGATCACGCAGCCGAGGCCGGCGCCGATGAACCCGAGAAGCGCCACGAACGCCTCGCCGTGCTGATCGACGAGCGTCCCGGCCAGCGGCGCCGCGATCCCGACCAGCAGTGCGACGACGACCAGCACCGCGCTGGCACCCAGCGGCGAATAGCCGACCGCTCGCTGCAGATACTGCTCGGCGAGGTAGAAGGTGCCGATCATCACCGCGAAGGTCAGCGTGGCGACAAACGCGGCCGCCACCACGGTCTGGTTGAGGACCCTGCCCGAGTGCGAGTCCGACGGCTCGTGGATCAGGGTCGGCACGTTGCGCAGGACACCGTAGGCGGCGGCCAGCGCCAGCGGCACAAGCGCCCACCAATCGGCTCGCCAGCCGAAGGCGACGGTCAAGCACGCCACCGAGCAGTGGTCCGACCAGGTTCGCGGCGCCGGCCGAGGCGCCCCAGATCCCGAGTGCGGTCCCGCGCCGCTCCGGCGGGAAACCGGAGACCGCACCGGCCAGCGCCGCCGGGCTGACGAGCCCAGCTCCAGCACCCTGCAGGATCCGGGTGAGACTCAAGGTCACCATGCTGGAGGCGACCGCCCCCAGAGCGGCCCCCAGCGCGAAGATCAACAGCCCGATCATCGCCACCCGTCGCGCCCCGAGCTTGTCGACCAGGCGACCACCTGGGAACAGCAGGATCGCGTAGGCGCCGAAGTACGCGCTCAACAGGCCGGCCGTCGCAGTGCTCGAGACGTGCAGGCTGTGCGCGACGTTGGGCAGCGCGACCGTGATCACGGTCCCGTCGAGCTGCAGCAGCGCGGCCGCAGCGGTACAGGCCGCGAGCCGCGTCCAGGTGGAGCGCGGCAGCGGCTCCAGATCGGTCCCACCACGGCGGGATCGGCGCGAACGGCGGCCGGATTGGCGCGTGGTGATGCTTGACATCTCAGGTCCAGTAAAGCGCCGTGGCCGTGGTAGCGTCCCGCCGGATGAGCTGGTGGCAGGTGCTACGAGAGCGACTGCCTGTCTGGCGCAGGTGGCGCCACGACGCCGGCAGCCTCCGCGTCTGGCTGATGTACCTGCCCGGGCCCGGGCCCGTTGTTGATGTCGTGGCTGCGCAAGCACTGGGTGATGTTCCGCAACCCGCATGCCCGGATCGAGTTCCACGGTCCGGTCTACTGGGACCCGGCTTCAGCCTCGACGCACCCCGGGGCGGCACCTTCATCGTCCGCCCGGGCGTCGAGTTCCGCCGTGACTTTCGGGCCGAGCTCGGTGGGCCGGACGCCGTGATCGAGATCGGAACGATGAGCGTCTTCACCTACGGCTCGATCATCCAATGCTCGTCACGGATCGAGATCGGCGCCCACTGCATGTTCGGTCAGGCGTCGCTCGTCGTCGACGGTAACCACCAGTTCCGCGACCTCGAGCAGCCGATGCTCCGTCAGGGGTACGAGCTGCGCCCGATCAAGATCGAGGACCACGTGACGACGACGACCAAGTGCACGATCATCGCCAGCATCGGGACACGCACCTTCCTCGGCGCCAACTCGGTCGTCACCAAGGAGCTCCCCGCGTACTGCGTCTGCGCCGGTTCCCCGGCCCGACCGCTTGAGTACTTCGGGCCTCCCGGCGGCGAACCGCCGGAGCTGGCCCCCGCCGCCGTCTGACGGCAGGCGCCGAAATCCCTGGCAGCTCAGCCGAGATCTCCTCGGTAGGCGATCAGGATCGAACGGCCGTGGAAGCGGTGCCGGTAGCTTCAGTCCCCGCTGCCGCGCGCGGGCGAGGATCGATTTGATCGGCAGCTCGTGGTGGACTGACGAGGTCTCCCGGGGATCGGCTCGAGCAGGTTCACGATCACCAGCTCGGCGCGCGACTCGAGCTCGCGCGAGGAACGCGAACGGGTCGTCGACGTGCTCGATCACATCGAACGCGTACGCCACGTCGAACCCCGACGGAACCGCCGCGTCGATGTCATGGATCGGCGCCGACAGGCCCCGCTGCGCAGGCGCCAGCGCAGGAACGCGACGCTCGGGTTGTCGAAGTCGGCGAACTCCACGTCATAGCCCGCGTCCGAGCAGCCGCAGTCCGTCGGCGCCGATCCCGCATCCGTAGTCGAGCAGCCGGGCAGCCGGGTGGCACGAGCCGCCGCAGCTCCCGGCGGTAGGGCTCCTTCGTTGCCGACATCGCGAACGCCGTCAGGTCGTAGAGGTATGCGTGGCTGGTCCGGTAGAAGCGGTGCTCGTCACCGACAGCCGCGGCCTCCCGCTCAACGCCCTCGGTGTGCCGCCACAGCGAGTCGAGCTCGAACGCGTCCCCCAGGTACTGCTCCAGCTCATCGAGGTCCAGCTGCCGGTTCCACCCTTCGAGGAACTGCTCCGCGAGCTGCTGGTGGTACCAGCGGTCGGCCCGCGTGTGGACTGGCCACCACAGCCGTTCGAGGTTCCTTGGCACGTAGTCGACGACGTCGGACCAGACCCGTGACACGGGTGGCTCAGCGGCGTGCCGGGTGAAGCGCTCGTGGTACCAGGGGGTGAACCAGTCGTGCTTGACCGCCATCAGCCGCTCGCCGGCGCCGACCAGCTCGAATCGGCGGCGCTGGTCGGCCAGCGTGTTGTCGTGCAGGTGATGGACGAGCGCTTCGGGCTCGTAGCGCAGCACCATCCCGGCCTGAGCCGCCCGGTAGCCGAAGTCGATGTCCTCGTACCCAAACCTGAACCGAGGATCAAAGCCGCCGGCCGCATCGAACAGCGCCCGCTTCAGCGAGACGTTTGACGTGTAGAACCTTCCCAGCCCGGCATCGAAGGAACCGCGGTCCGGGGCAGCTGCAAGCTCGGCGTCGAGCTGGACGTAATCGAACTGGGTCCCGGACCAGTCGAGCCAGCGGTTGACCCGGCCGCGGGCGACCTCGGGGTGCCACTCGACCCGTCCGAGCACGGCCACGTCAAAGCCCGCCTCGCCGTCGTGGCGTGCCAGATGCCGGGCCACCAGATCCGGCGCGGCGATCGTGTCGTCGCCGAGGAACAGCAGCAGATCACTGCCGCTTGAGGCGACCCCAAGGTTGCGGGCTGGCCCGGGCCCCTCGTCCTCCTTGGCGAGGAACGTGACCCGTTCAAGCGCACGCAGCTCGGCCGGCACCTCCTTCTCGAGCCCGTTGACGACGACGACGGTGGCAAACCCGGTCACCGTCTGCTGAGCCAGAGCGTCGAGCGTGCGCGCCAGCACCGGCCAGCGACCGGAGGTCGGGATCACGACCGTCAACGCAGCAGGATCATGCATCGCGCGACAGTATGCGACCAGATGCAGGCCGTCTCCCACCCGATCGCCACCGCCAGCTCCGCCCCCAGCGGCCGCCGCTACCAGGTCGCGCTCTGGAGCCTGCTCGTGATCGGCTTGGTGATCCGGCTCGTCTTCACCGAGAAAACCAAGGGCAACGTCTTTGACCTCGGCTCCCTGGTGCTCGTCGCGCAGGCACTCGCCCATCACCCGAGCGAGGTCTACAAGCTCGCGAACCTGCCCGGCGGAGCGACGCCGCGCTGGCCATATCCAACGGGCTACTTCCCGATCGTGTGGCTGATCCACGCCTGGAGCACCAGTACCCATGCCCACTTCGAGAGGCTGATCCGACTTCCCGCCGAGCTGGCCGACCTCGCCACGGCGTGGGTGGTCCAGGACCACTTGCGCTTCCGGGGTGCGTCTGAGCGCAGGCGCCTGATCGCGGCGGCGCTCGTGATGCTCGGCCCTTCGTTCATCGCGATCTCAGCAGTTCACGGCCAGATCGACCCGGTCGCAATGCTGCCGGCGGTGATCGCCCTGACCGTCTGGGAACGCGATCGCAACCCCAACTCGCTGCGGCGTGCGTGGATCGCCGGACTTCTGGTCGGACTCGGTGCCGACATCAAGACGATCCCGGTGCTGATGCTGCTGGCGCTGTTCCCGTCGTCGCGTTCGCGCCGCGAGTTGCTGACACTCATCGGCGCGGCGCTCGTGATCCCGATCATCGCGACGATCCCGATGATCGTCGCCGCCGGCACCGGCTGGATCCATACGCTGCTGCAGTACCACGGCGGCACCGGACTCGGCGGGATCAGCCTGATCGCGCAGCCGAGCCTCCCGCTCAACTGGTTGCACGTTGGCTCGACGCCGCTGAACGGCGCCGATTCCTGGCTGGGTGTGCACGGCGGCGTGATCGCCGGGATCTCGACCCTGGCCGTTGCCGCGCTGCTGCTGCGCAGGCGGGTTCCGGCCGAGCTGGCAGCGGCCGCGATCTGGCTGACGATCTACGTCCTCGGAATCCAGTTCTTCCTGCAGTACATGGTCTGGGGCCTGCCGTTCTTCCTGATGGCCGGCTACCTCTGGCAGACCGCGGCCCTGCAGGCGGTCCTGTTCCTCCCCACTCTGATCATCTATCACGGCATCAAGCATCCCTGGGTCGCCTACGCCTTCTACGTGAGCCCGATGATCGTCGCCTGGCTGCTTGAGACCGGTGCGCTGGCGGTCGTCCTGCGGCGCGTGTGGAGCAACCAGAACCCCGCACTGGACACACCACCACCCCGCGCGTCAGCACCCGGTGCGTCAGCCTGAGCCGGCAGCTGAGGCGGGTGCTTGAGCCCGCCGCCGGATGTAGGCGAGCGCCTCGCCGAGCAGCGCCCGCTCGAACCACACCGTCCCCACCAGAACCGCGACCACGAACACTGCCACCGCCACCGCGGTCATCGTCACCGAATCGGCGGTGTCGATCGTGTGGCCGCCGGCCAGCCGGATCGCTACGACACACAGCGCCGCCGGCAGCGTCGGCAGCACCGCCCGCCACGCGTGCCCGAGGAACCCGAACCCCTCGAACAGCCGCCGCAGATACAGGGCCCGCAGCGCGAGCATCGCCAGGCCACCACCGCCGATCCCGATCGCCAGCCCGGTCAGCCCATCCACGAACAGCAATGGAATCCCCAGGCCCAAGGTCACGATCGTCGTGATCACCGATGAGATCCCGACCGGCCGGGTGTCCCCTCGGGCGCGGTAGTAGTCGTCCCAGTTGAAGCCGATGTGATTGATGGCAGCCACCAGCCCGGTGATCTCGAGCAACCGCAACGCCGGATGCCACTTGTGACCAAGCCCGAAATGGATCAGGTCGGGGGCGAACAGCGCCACCCCGACACCGAACGGCATCGCCCACAGCAGCGCCAGCCGGTTCGTCTTCTCGAACGACTCGCGCAGCAGCTCGAGGCGGTCCTGGACGGCGCAGATCGCCGGGAAGATCGTGCTCGCGACGAGGTCGTCGACGCTGGTTGTGAACGACGTGATCGAGCCGGCAAGTGCGACCGCACCCACGGCCTTCAGCCCGAGATGCAGGTTGGTCGCGAACACGACACCGTTTGCGAGCAGCACGCTGCACAGCACCGCCACCAGGATCGGACCCGAGAAGCTCCCGTAGACCCGCAGCGCCCCGCGCGACCATCGCCATCTCAACCGATACGGCGACATCTTGATCGCGACCACAGCCGCCGACCAGGCACCGGCGACAGCGCCGATCGCCAGCGCCCAGTAGCCCAGCCCGCAGGCCGCCAGCACCACGGCGACGACGAGCCCGACGACCGGTTCAACCGCCGCCTGCATCCGCTGGCGGAAGAAGTCCATCCGCCGGTAGTAGACCCACAGCGGACTCTGCAGGGCGTCGGCGAGCAGCACCGTGACGAGCACAAGCCCGGGCGCGAGCAGGCTCCAATGCCCGTAGACGACGCACACGATCGGCACCGCGGCCGCAACGATCACCATCGTCACCAGCGATATCGACAGCTCCAGGGTGAACGCCCGCTGGAACGCCAGCTCCTGGTCCGCCTCCTCCTGCTGGACGTACTTGTCGCTGATCCCGATCACCTTGAGCTGGGCGAGAACCCCAAGTGCCGCGATCAGGATCCCCCAGATCCCGTACTGCGAACGGGTCAGCAGCGCAGCCACGATCAGGCTGCGCAGCAGCCCGAGCACGCCGACGCTGACGTCGAAGACGGTATTGACGAGAACTCCCCGGACGGCGAACTGCCGCAAAGACAGCCCGCCGGTGTTGATCTCGCGGGTGGGCTGATCCTCTGGCGTCCTCAACACCGCGACCGCGATCGTAGTGCTTGACTGTGGCTGTGACCGCAGCAGACCACGACGTGATCGCCGAGAACCCGGCCTGGTACCACACGATCGAGCTTCCCGGCGGCCGCGTCACCCCCGGTTACGTCGACTGGCGCGATTACCCGCTGCGGCTGCTCCCGGACAACCTGAATGACACCACAGCGCTCGATGTCGGTACCTATGACGGCTTCTGGGCGTTCGAGCTGGAACGCCGGGGCGCCGAGGTCACCGCGATCGATCTGCCCTCACTCGAGGCCTCGACCTGGCCGCCGGTTCACCGCGCGAAACTGCTTGCTGACACCGAGGCGTTCGGCCTCGAGCTCGGGCGTGGATTCGCGATCGCCAAAGCGGAGCTGGGCTCGCATGTCGAGCGCGTCGCCTGCGACGTGCTGGAGCTGACGCCAGAGGTCGTCGGCGGCGGACACTTCGATCTCGCCTTCATCGGCGCCTTGCTCCTGCACCTGCGTGATCCGATCAGGGCGCTCGAGAATATCCGTACCGTGCTCAGACCGGGCGGGCGGCTGATCATGCTCGAGACCGTCTCGATGAAGGAGACGATCCTGCATCCGAAGACCGCCGTGGCCCGCTTCGACACGGTCAACAACGACCTCAACTGGTGGCTGCCGAACCTCCGCACCCTGCACACGTACCTGTGGGCGGCCGGCTTCACCGGCAACCGCCGGCTCGGCTGGGCGCGGCGCCCGCCGGCCAACAAGGACATGCGCTGCTGGTATTGGGCGCTCGAGGCGTTCGCGCCGACCGAGGAATGACACCACCGAACATCCTGCTCGTCGTGCTCGACGCCGCCCGGCGCGACGCGTTCACTCCCTACGGCGCGCCGGAGGGCGCGACCCCGACGGTCCAGCTGCTCGCCGATACCGGCGTCGCGCACCCGCACGCCTACGCGACCGCGCCCTGGACGTTGCCCTCGCACACGGCGATGTTCACCGGACGTCCGGCAGCTACATACGGCCTCGATCAGGCACCCGGTGGCGACCTGCTGAGCGTCAAGCCGGTGATCGAGGGGATCGGCGAGCAGCTGCTCGCGACCGTGCTCGGACAGGCCGGGTACCGCTGCCTTGGGTTCAGCGCCAACCTCTGGGTCTCGCAGCACTCGGGGTTCCAGACCGGCTTTGAGAAGTTCGCCTACGCCGCGCCGGAGCGCGCGCAGCACGGCTCCCTGAAGGGCGGCGGGCCGATCACCCGCTACGCGTGGGCCCGCGAGGGACTTGAGTCCAGCAGCGATGACGGCGCCGGCCAGCTCGGAGCCGCGCTCCTCGACTCGATCGCCGACGCTGACGAACGGCCCGCCTTCTGGTTCGTGAACCTCGTCGAATGCCACTCGCCCTACCTGCCACCGCGCCCGTGGAACGACCTCGGAATCAAGGACCGGATCGGCGCCGCGCTCGACTGTGAGCGCTATTTATCGTGGGAGTCGATCTGCCTGCACGCGGCCGGCAAGCCGCAGATCCCTGAGCAGAAACTGCCGCGCCTGCGTCACCTCTACGAATGCGCGATCGAGTACATGGACGATTGGCTGCACCGGATCCTCAGCGCGCTCGATGAGCACGGCAAGCTCGATGACACGCTCGTGATCGTCACCGCTGATCACGGCGAGAGCTTCGGCGAGGACGGCCAGGTCGCCCACGGCTTCACCCTCGGTCAGCAGCTGATCCACGTCCCGCTGGTGGTGGCGGGCCCCGGTGCCGACCAGCTCCCGATCACCGCGGGCGCCTTCAGCCTCGCCGGCCTGCCGGAGCTGATCGCGAACGCCGCCGGCCTCGGGCAGCATCCGTTCGCGCCGCAACCGACCCCCGGGATCGCGATCGCGCGGGCCGAGGCGATCTGCCCGCCCGATGACCCCCGCGCCCAGGAGTTCGCCGCCAAGTGGAAGCTCGACGCCGCCGCCATCGCGCGGCTGACGACCACCTGGACCGCGGCGACCGACGGCCGATACAAGCTGCTTGTCGGCGACGACGGCTCCGAGCAGCTGACCGACCTCGAGGACACCTCCGCCACGGTCGCACCCGAGGTCGCAGAGCGGCTGCGCGCCGCGCTCGCCGGCAGATCGAACGTGCCGGCACCCGACCTGCCGGCACCCCCGCCGGCCGAGGCCGACGCCGACACGGTCGCGGCGCTCGAGCGGCAGATGAAGCTGCTCGGCTACATGTGAGCCCACCGCCGGACATCGCGATCCACGTCGTCGCCGCGGCCGACGCCCACGACACCCTGACCGCCCTGCTCGGCGGCCGCGAGATCATTCGCGAACCCGGCGGCAAGCCCTACGTCGACGGCGGACCGCACTTCAACCTGTCGCACTCCGGTGCTCTGGCGATGATTGCGGTGAGTGCGTCCACCCCCGTTGGGGTGGACCTCGAACGGCCAGCCCGGCGCAGCAGAGCCGACCTGGTCCGGCGCGTCTGCAGCACCGCGGAGCAGGCCCATGTGGCGGCGGCAGCAGACCCCGATGCCGCTTTCATCCGTCTGTGGGTCCGCAAGGAGGCCGTGCTCAAGGCCTCCGGCGAGGGTCTGCGGGGCTCGCTTGACCGCCTGGCCGCACTCGACGTGCTGGGTGCCATCGCCGAGGGGTTCCGTGTCGATGATCTGCCCTCCCCGGCCCCTGGCTATGTCGCCGCGCTCGCGCACCGGCAATAATGCCCGCCGGGTGCTGCCAACCGTCGCGATTTTGTGTGGGGGACGAGGGACCCGGTTGCAGGGTCACGGCCAGTCGTTGCCAAAGCCGCTCGTCGAGATCGGCGGGCGCCCGATCCTCTGGCACGTGATCAACATCTACATGGCCCAGGGATTCGAGCGGTTCGTGCTGCTGACGGGCTACAAGGCCGAGATGATCGCCGAGGGCGTGGCCGCGACCGAATGGCCCGCCGGCGCTGAGATCACCTGCCTTGACACCGGCCTCGACACTCCGACCGGCGGCCGCGTACACCGCGCCCGGGAGATGCTTGACGGCGCCCGCTTCTGCCTCACCTACGCCGACGGGGTCGCCAACGTTGACCTCGCCGATCTGCTCGCAACCCACGACGCGGGCGGCACCACGGCGACGATGACCGTCGTGCAGCCGGAGCTGCAGTTCGGTGTGGCCGATCTCAATGGAGACGGGATCGTGCGCGGGTTCATCGAAAAGCCGAAGAGCACGCACTGGATCAACGGCGGCTTCTTCTGCCTCGAGCCCGACATCTTCGAGGTGCTCGGGGACGACCTGGTCTTTGAACGCGCACCGCTTGAGGAGCTGGCCCAGCGGGGCCAGCTGCGCGCATACCAGCATGCGGGATTCTGGGCCTGCATGGATACCTACAAGGACGCGATCACTTTGAACGACCTCTGGGAGGCTGGCAGCCCGCCATGGAAGCTGTGGAACTGAACATGCGCGGAAGCCGGGTGCTCGTGACCGGCGCCTACGGTCTGCTCGGCGGCTGGATGACGAAGGCGCTGCTGGAGGCCGACGCGGAGGTGACGGTCATCCACCGCGACGACCGGCCGCGCTCGGCGCTTGAGCTGATGGGGCTCGCGCAATCTGTGAACGTCGTGCGCGGTGACATCGCCGCCGACGGGCTCGTCGCCCGTGCGATCGCGGAATACGAGATCGATACGGTCTTTCATCTGGCGGCGCAGACGCTCGTGCCGACCGCCAACCGCTCGCCGCTCTCCACGTTCGAATCGAACATGCGCGGCACCTGGCTGCTGCTCGAGGCGTGTCGCGGCTATGGCGTGCGGCGCGTGGTCGTTGCCGCCTCCGACAAGGCCTACGGGCCGCACACGGACCTCCCGTACAAGGAGACGCACGCATTGCAGCCGGTGTTCCCCTACGACGTCTCGAAGGCCGCCACGGACCTGATGTCGCGCTCCTACTGGCACACGTGGGGCGTGCCCGTGGCGGTCACCCGGTTCGCGAACCTCTACGGCGGCGGTGACTTCAATGCCTCCCGGCTGATCCCCGAGGTCATCACCGCGGCGCTCGCGGGCCGCGCCCCGATCATCCGCTCCGACGGCTCGCCGGAACGTGACTTCCTCTATGTCGAAGACGCCGTCGCTGCCTACCTGGCGATCGCGGCCGCGCTTCCGGACGGCGGTGCAGCCGGCGAGGCGTTCAACGCCGGCGGCGGCAGTCCCCACCGGATCCTCGACGTCGTCAATCTGATCTGTGAGATCGCCGGTACCGGCGTCACCCCGGATATCCAGGGTGCCGGCACCCCCGCGGGTGAGATCGACCGCCAGTGGGTCGACTACACGAAGCTCACGGAGCTGACCGGCTGGCGGCCGCAGGTCGGCCTCGAGGAGGGCCTGCGGCGCACGATCGAGTGGTACCGCTCGGTCGGCGCCTGATTCAGCGCGCGGACCGACCGGCGAGTCCCGCGCGGTAGTACGCGAGCAGCGCCTCGGTGTTGGTGTCGGTGTCGAGCAGGCGGGCAGCCGCAGCCGGACCTCCCCGCGAGAGCTGCGCCTGCAGCTCGGGATCGCCCAGGAGCTCCTCGATCCGGTCGGCCAGCTCCCGCGGGCTGTCGGTGTGGGTCTTCAGCACCTCGATGCGGTCCTCGAGCAGCTCGCCGAAGCCGACCCCGAACGTCACGGTCGGGGTTCCCGACTCGAGGTACGCCTGCATCTTCGAGGGCAGCCGCAGCCGGTTGAACTCCGACGGTGGCCCCGGCTGCAGCAGGACGTCGGCGGCGCGGAGCAGACCCGGGATCCGGTCGTAGGACAGGTAACCGACGAAGCGGGCGGTACCGGACCGAATCCCTGCTTCGGTCGCGAGTGCGTCGGCGTCAAGGCGCGGCAGGATGTTGCCCGCGTGCACCAGGGTCACGTCGTGCCCGCGCCGCTGCAGCTCGGCGATGGCCTGGAAGCCGATCATGAAATCGGGCAGATAGACCGGCCAGATCGTGCCGGTGATCAGCAGGATCGGCCCGTCAATCCCCTCAAACTCCGCCGGGCGTTGCTGACTCGTCTCGGCTCCGGGCGGCCGCTTGGACGGCAGGTTCACCGGCAGCACGACCGCACAGTGGCGACGCAGGCGGGCTTCGACCTCGCGGGCGAGCGTCGGGGTCAACGCATCGAAGCCGGCGGCGTGACGGGCGACGTAGCGGCGGGTGAGCCATGTCGACTGCCACCACACCGACGGCATCACGGGGCTGACGGCCCGCCGTGCGAGGTGAACGAGCTTGCGCGCCAACAACTCCCCGGGGGCGTGCGGCTGGACCCGCCACTCGTCGTCCTCGAAGTGGATGAACAGCGGCGCCCCGGTCGCCGCGCAGACCGCCCGGGCGGCCGCCACGGTCGGCGTGCGTGAGTTCCAGCCGTGCACGAGCGTCGGGCTGAACTCGCGCGCGACCGCAACGTCCGCGGCCCGGAGCCGGCCGCGCGTGAAGCCGTAGCGGTGAACGTGCAGACCGGGGACGCCGGTCGCCCCCTCGCGCGCAGCGCTGTCCTGCTCCCCGTCGTAGAGGATCAGCACCTGGTGACCGCGGGCGGCCAGCGCCTTGGCGAACGCCAGCGTCTGCTTCTCGCTCGGATGGCCGAAGTCGCTCTGGCAGATGAACAGGACGCGCAGTGGCTCAAGGCCGGAATCGCCGGGAATGGTCATGCGATCCCTGCGAGCCCGCGCAGCACCTCGTCGGTGCGCACCGCGATCCGATCCCACTCAAACAGCTCGCTGCGGCGGAAACCCAGCTGCCGGAGCCGTTCGCGTTGCGACTCGTCGGTGACGGCGGTCAGAACGGTTTCGGTCATCGCGTCCGCATCGAACGGGTCGATCAGCAGCGCGGCGTCACCGCACACCTCCGGCAGTGACGAGCTGTCGGCGGCAACGACGACCGTGCCGCAGCGCATCGCCTCGATGCAGGTGATGCCAAAGCCCTCGTAGCTCGACGGCAACAGGAACACGCTCGCCCCGGTGTAGAGAGCGGGCAGGTCCGCATCCGGTACGCGCCCGAGCACGCGTACGGACCCGCCGGCGATCGCCGCATCTGCCGGATCACCTCCCGCCCAGACGACGTCGATCCCCTCGTTCGCGAGCCGCTCGGACAGCGGACCGAGCAGCGGCACGTTCTTGCGGCCCTGACCGGTCGCGACGGTCAGGACGTACGGACGGTCGAGACCGTACCGGCGGCGGACGGGCTCGGGATCGATCCCGGTGTGGAAACCATCCGAGACACCGTTGGGCAGCACCAGCACCCGCTCCGGGTCAAGCCCCAACACGTCGATCAGCTCCCCGCGTGAGAACTCGGAGACGGTGATCACCCGCAGCGCCCGTTTGGCGGCCGCCGCCTCGAGCACGCGGTGCAGCGTCGTGTACGCGCGCGAGAAGGAGTCGCCGGAGCGCCACACAGACGCGTCATGGAGAACCAGCACGTTGCGCGGCCACAGGACCGGAGCGAGGTTCGCCGGCGAATAGATCAGCGGCGCTCGCAGTCGGGCAGCGGTCAGCGGCAGCGCAGCCTGCTCCCAGATCTGCGTGGCAGCGCGCGACTCCCCGTGCGGTGCCACGACCCTGTAGACGTCCGGCCGCAGCGCACAGAGCCGGGTTGCCATCTCCTGAGCGACCCGCTCGACGCCGGTGATCCGGCCGCGCACCACCGCGCGGCCGTTGAGCACGATCGGTCCGCTCACGACACGAGGGCGCCGCGATAGTAGGCCAGCATCGTGTCGGTATTGCGAACCGGGTCAAACAGCCTTTGCGCTGCCGCCGGCCCGCCGCTGCGCAACCGGTCGCGGAGGGCGGGGTCGGTGAGGACGGCGACAATCGCGTCGGCGATCTCCCCGACCTCGCCGGTGCGGACCAACATCGCCTCCTCGCGATCCGCGAGCAGTTCCCCGAACCCGGTCGCGAAGGTGATCGTCGGGGACCCCGACGCCAGGTAGGCCTGGACCTTCGAGGGCAGCCGCAGGCGGTTGTAGTCGTTCGGAGCACCGGAGCTGAGCAGCACCGCTGACCCGGCGAGCATCCCCGGGATCCGTTCGTAGGGGACGTAGCCGAGGAAATGTGCCGTGCGGGCGTTCAGCCCGGCCTCCCGGATCCACGCCGCGGTGTCATACCGGGTCAGGACCTCACCGACGTGAACGAAGGTCAGCTCATGTCCGCGGCGCTGCACCTCGGCGACCGCCGCCATCGCCGCGCGAACGTCGGCCTCGATGCCCGGGTGCACCGAGCCGGTCCACAGCGCGACCGGATGCGACCCGATTGCCGGCGGCCAGGATGCCGGTTCCCCGACGACAACCTCACCTGTCGGGTTGGCCGGCAGGATCGGTTGGCACGGCTTGCCGATCCGGGCGGCAACGTGTTGCGCGAGCGCCGGCGTCAGCGCATCCAGCCCGGCCGCGTGGGCGGAGATCCACCGTCTCGAGCCCTCGTCCATCGTCACCCCGAGACGCGGCCGCACGTGAGCGACGATCCGCTTCGCCGGCCGCAGTCCCCTGCGCAGCAGGGAGCGGTTCATCGAGTCTGAGCGGATCCGCCACTCGTCGTCCTCCCAGTGAAAGACGACCGGAGCGCCCGTGACCCTGGCGTAGCCGCGGGCGACCTTGACGGAACCGAGTCGCGGGTTCCAGCAATGAATCAGATCGGGAGCGAATGCCTTGGCAGCAGCCAGGTCCGCAGCGGACACCCGGGAACCGATGAACCGGTGGCACCGAACCTCCACATGTTCACGAGCGCCCTCGGACGCAGCCGTTGCTGGGTCACCGGCGATGCTGAACAACACCGGGTTGCCACGCCGCACGAGTTCCTGCCCGAACCACAGGGCCTGCTTGGCGCTGGCGTCGCGGAAATCGTTGATGCACACGAACAGCACACGCAGCGGTGCTTCGGCGGCCGGTGGCATCGGCGCGCAGCTTAGGGCAGTTGCGCCACCACCGGATCGGTTGCCGCCATGCGCCACAATCCCGCACCGATGCAGAGGCCTCCCGTGTCGGTGGTGATGCCGTTCGCCGGCTCCCCGGAGGCGGCCGCGGATGCGATTCGCTCGCTTCAACAGATCGCCACCATTTCCGGCGACGAGCTGATTCTCGTCGACAACAGCCGCATCCCGAGCGGCGCAACCGCCGCCGAGGTACGAGTGCTGCGGGCCGACCGCGAGCACACCTCCTACCACGCCCGCAACACCGGCGCACAGGGAGCGGTCAACGACTGGCTGCTGTTCATCGACGCCGATACGGTCCCCGATCCAGATCTGATCGATTGCTACTTCGCTGTCGCGCCACAGCCGCAGACAGGCGCGCTCGCTGGCAAGGTGGAGGCGCTGACCAGCGATCGAGGCTCGCTGTTCGCCGATTACGCGATCGCGCGCGGGTACCTCGATCAGGCGGATTCGCTGACCGACGGGTTCCGTCCGCATCTGGTGACGGCGAACGTCCTCGTCAGGAAGGCCGCGTGGACGTCGATCGGCGGGTTCGCGGAGGGCGTCCGATCGGGCGGGGACACCGACTTCAGCTGGCGGTTGCAGGAGGCGGGATGGGGCCTCGAGCTCCGTCCCGACGCCCGCGTCCACCACCATCAGCGCGAGGATGCGCGAGCATTCCTGCGCGTGGTCGCGCGGTACGCGGCCAGCCGCGCGTGGCTCAGACGCCGCTGGCCGGGATCGTTCCCGGGCAAGCCCGGTCTGGCCGGTGTGCCACGTGGAATCGTGGCCTCGATCCGCTGGCTGGTGATGGGCGACCTCCGTCGCAGCGCGTTCCGTGCGATCGACGCCGCCGTGACCGCAACCGACATCCTCGGCGAGCAGCTGGCGAACCAGCCGGCCCCCGCAGACGGAGTTGGGCACCGGTCGCCGCCGCAGCTGATCGTGCTCGCGGACGCCTACCCGGTCCTCTCCGAGACGTTCGTGGTCGAGGAGATCCGGGCGCTGCTGCGGCTGGGCCATACCGTCGCAGTCGAAGCCGGCCGCCGGCCACTGGTGCAATCGCTCGAGGCGCTCGGGCTCGTGCCGGTCACCTACGCCGAGGACGACTCCCGGCTGCGCAAGGTTGCTGCGGCTCTGTGGCTGATCCGGACGGCTCCACGAGAATGCCTGGCCGATCTGAGCGACCGGCGACGCTGGCGACGGGAGGAGACCGTGCTGCCGCTCCGGGAACTGGCCCCGGTGGCTCGGAGGCTCGCGGCCGCCCCGGATGCCGTTCTTCACTGTCACTTCGCTGCCACGCAGGCGCTGACGACGATGCGCGTGGCCCGGCTGCTCGGCCGGTCGTATGCCGTCACCGCCCACGCATACGAGATCTTCCGGCAGCCGATGAACCTGGTCGAGAAGCTCGAAACAGCCGAGGTCGTGTTCACCGGTTGTGACTACAACGTCCGGCACCTGCAATCTCTCGTCAGACCCGATCGTCGTCATCGGGTCCACGAGATCGTGATGGGGGTTGACCCTGACATGTGGACCCGGACAGGACCGCTCCCGAATGGGCGGCGCGTCATCGGAGTCGGACGGCTCGTCGAGAAGAAGGGATTCGGCGACCTGATCACGGCGATCTCGGGGGTCCCCGACGCCGAGCTCGTGCTGATCGGTGGTGGACCGCTGCGGGATGAGCTCACCGAGCAGGCGCGGACGCTCGGAGTGAACGTGCGCTTCACCGGTCCACTCGGGCCCGCCGATGTCCGAGCCGAACTCGAGCGAGCCGACGTGATCGCAATGCCATGCGTGATCGCGGCCGACGGCGACCGGGACTCGATGCCGGTGGTGGTCAAGGAGGCGCTGGCGCTCGAGCTGATCGTCGCTGCCAGCGACGAGGTCGGTCTCCCGGAGCTGGTCAGGCCACCGTGGGGCCGGCTGGTGACCCCGGGCTCCCCTGATCAACTGGCTCAGGCGCTGCGGGACCTCCTCGCGCTCGCCGCGGATGATCGCGCTGCCGCCGGAGCTGCGGGCCGGAAGTACGTGATCGAGCACTGCAACGTCGACCGGGAGACGGCGAAGCTCGCAGCCCTGCTGGGCCTCAGAGAACGAGCATCCGGTACGTGACCGATGCGTAGATCGCGGCGGCGATCTCAACCGTATCCTCGGCCAGGTACAGAGGAACGTGCCACGGGCGCCCGTGCTCGTTGGCGCAACGCAGCCTGATGCTGTCGACGTACGGCCCCATCAGCCAGACGTTCAGCGGCCGCAGTCGTCTCGGGAGCACCAGGGCCACCGACGCACGCAGAAGTGTGTAGTGCCACGGCTTCCAGAAGATCCGTTTCATGAACACACGCTCGCGGGCGCCGGGATGGCGCTGGTAGACCTGGAGACTGGTCCGCCACCGCCACGCCACCTTGAGACGCCCGCGCGCTCCGATCTCGTTGACGGCATGAAATGCCTGAGCCCGGCCCTCGAACAGCGTCTGTGCGCCGGACTCGATCGCCCGCCACGCGAGGTCGGTGTCCTCGCCGGCGACCGGAAACGTCTCCGCGTCGAACCCATCGAGGCGCTCGAGCAGTGCCCGCGGATAGGAGATGTTGCACGTCTGGTAGTAGGGACCGTCTCCGTGAATCCGCAGCGTCCTGATGAACGGGCTGAGCTTCGACAACTCCTCGGCGAGCGGGTCGACCCGGCCCTGGATGATCGCGTCAGGGTGCTCGGCCCCCACGGCCAGCAGCGCTTCGAGCCAGTGCGGCGACACCTCGCAGTCGTCGTCTGTGAACGCGACCCGCGGCGCGCCGGCAAGCCGCCAGCCCGTGTTCCGCGCCCCGCCGGGACCGCCCTGCACCTGCCGCCGGACCGTCCGCAGGCGGAGATGCGCACCAGCCTCTCCGCTTGCCAGCCATGTCGCGGTGCCATCACTCGACGCATCGTCGACCACGATCACCTCGAACTGATCCGGAGCGACCGTCTGACGCTCGAGCGAGGCGATCAGCCTGCGCAGCCGCTGTTCCCGATTGCGAGTCGCGACGACGATCGAAATGCGCGGCGCGCCCTCGCCACCGGTTGAAGCCACCACCAAACCGTACTGATCATGACTCCCGGGGGCGGTATCGGCCTGATGTCCGTCGAGATGACTTACGATTCCGCGCGTAAACCACCAGAGGGCGAGGGGTGACGGGTGTCCGTACAGCCAGAGACGAAGCCGGCCGTCGCAGTCGCGATCCCGGCCTATAACGAGGCAGATGGAATCGGAGGCTTCCTGCTCGAGCTCGATCGCGCGCTGGCGCCGCTGGTCCGGCAGCTGTCGCTGGTCGTCGTTGATGACCGCTCGACGGACGAGACACTGACAGTTCTCGAGGAGACGCGGCCACAGTTGACCGGCGAGCTCGTCGTGATCGCCAGCGAGGTCAACCGAGGGCACGGACCGAGCCTGCTGGCTGCGTACCACAAGGCCCTCGAGCTGCAACCCGACTACGTGCTGCAGGTCGACGGCGATGGCCAGTTCCACGGCAGTGACCTGCGCCGTGTTCTGGTGCTGCTCAACGACGATGCCCACGCCGTCTCCGGGGTTCGCCGCTTCCGTCAGGATCCGTGGTTCCGGATGATCATGACCCGACTTGTCCGCGGCTACGTGAACACGAGCTTCAACGTCCTGGCACGCGACCCCAACTGCCCGCTGCGCGGTTATGACGCAGCCGTGCTGGCCGATCTGCTGCAGGTGCTCCCCCGCGACGCGATGGTGCCGAACCTCTACCTCACGGTCGTCGCCTCGCGTCGCGGCCTGGCACTGCTCGAGGTCGACGTCAGTCACCGCGTGCGCCGGGGCCGGACCGCCGAGGGCAGTGGCCTCGGCCGTAGCCGTCGTTCCCCCATTCCGTGGCGGCTCGTCCGCTTCTCGCTCGCAGCGCTCGGCGAGTCGCGTCAGTTCCGCCACCAGATGGACACGCCTGGCTGGGCGCGGGACCTGGCACCTATCGGCACCTCGACGATCAAGTAGCAGTTGGCGTACCGGGGCTCGATGAGCCACTCAGCCAAGCGCAAGCTGTGGGCGCTGATCGCCGCCGGAACTGCAATCCGGCTGGTGATCATCGCCGTCTCACACGGCTACACGTTCGACATGGACTCCCTGCGGATCATGGCGTCCGCGGTCGCCGCGAGCCCGTTACACGCCTACAGCAGCGCCATCGTCGAGGGGACCACCCGCTGGCCATACCCGCCTGGCTTCCTGCCATGGCTGTGGTTCTGTCACGCGCTTGTCGGCTCCGGTGGACACGGGTTCTCGATGCTGGTGCGGGTGCCCGCAATCGTTGCCGATGCGCTGATCGCCCTGATCGTGCAGGACTTCCTGGGTCGCCGGGGCCAGGACGAACGACGCAGGCTCCTCGCCACCGCACTGGTGATGCTGGCGCCGGCATTCGGGTCGATCTCCGCGTACCACGGTCAGATCGACGCCGTCGGGATCCTGCCGGCCGTCGCGGCACTGTGGTGCTGGGAGTACGGCCCTGAAGCCCGGCGCTGGCTGATCTGCGGAATTCTCGTTGGCCTTGCCTTCACGATCAAGACGATTCCCGCGGTCGTCGTCCTCGGACTCCTCCCCAGCGCCCGGACCCGCCGCGAAGGACTCCAGCTCATCGCTGCCGCCGCGGTCGTCGCGATCGTTGCGCTCGCTCCGTTCGCACTGTCGACCCCACACGATGTTGTGACCGCGCTGCGGTACCGCGGGCTCGACGGCTTCGGCGGACTCAGCCTGCTCGTTCAACCCAACCTGGCAACAGGATGGTTGACCGGAGCGAACGCACCGCCAAACTCCCTCACAACCGTGATGATCAATCACGGCTCGCTGATCGCGATCGCGGCGCTGGCGGTCCTCGCGGTCGTGTTCTGGTACCGGCGCCCGACAGCGACCGCTGGATGCGCGATCGCGTTCCTCACCGTCTACGCGCTCGGCGTCAACTTCTTCCTCCAGTACCTCGTCTGGGGACTTCCGTTCTTTCTGATGGCCGGCTATCTCGGCTGGGTCGCGATCGTGGAGCTGATTGCCATCCCACCGATGCTGATCTTCTACACGAACAGCGGCAACACACCGCTTGTGTGGATCTTCTACATCCCGTTCATGCTGGCGCTGTGGGCGCTCGCCGCCTACCACCTCTACCGTGCCGCTGCCGCGAACGGCCACGATCCACTCGGGGCCGTCAAGCGGGTGCTGGTGGGGATCGGATCGGTGCTCTCACGCCGGCTCGGGTTCATGCGCACGCTGATCGGGATCGCGGCGGTGGCGTTCCTGATCCGGGCCGTCTACGTGCTGGCTGGACCGCACAACCTCGCGGTCGGCGGTGACTTCGAGTTCTTCCGGGAGACGGCCACCTTGATCTCCCACGGCCACGGGATGATCTTCCCTGCGTACGCGATGGTGGGGCGCTCGATCCCGACCGCCGCGCATCCCCCGCTGTGGCCGTACCTCCTGGCCGCCGGCGACAAGCTCGGTCTGACCTCAACCGACTCGCAACGGTTGATCAGCTCACTGTGCGGATCCCTGACCGTGATCACGGTCGGCTGGATCGGGCGAAGGATCGCAGGGCCACGGGCGGGCATCATCGCCGGCGTCCTGGCGGCGATCTTCCCGGTCCTCATCTCCACCGACAGCTCGTTGATGAGCGAGCCGCTCGACGGGCTGCTGCTCAGCGCAGCCGTCCTCGCCGGCTACCAGCTCTACGACACCAAGCGCAAGCGCTGGGCCGTCGTGTGTGGGGTGATGATCGGGCTCGCTGCGCTCGTCCGCGCCGAGGGCCTGGTTCTGTTGCTGTTCCTGCTCGTCCCGGCTGTCTGGCGCCACGGCTCACAGCGATGGGCACTGATTGCGGTGGCGGCCGTGTCAACGGCAGTGGTGATCGCCCCATGGACGATCCGCAACGAGATCAAGTTCCACCAGTTCGTGCTGGTCGCAACCGACGATGGTTCGCTCGAGATCGGCGCCAACTGCAACCTCACCTATTACGGGAAGTACATCGGCTTCTGGGCGACGCCGTGTCTGACGAAACAGACGAGCACGAATGAGGCCGTGATGGCGTCACGCTGGGTGCACATGGCCGCGACGTACGCCGAAAACCACCTCTCCAGGCTTCCCGCTGTCGAAGCGGTCCGCCTGCTGCGCACTGCGGGCCTCTGGGATCCCGTGGGTATGGCCAGTTTCGCGGAGGGTCAGAACATCAAGTTCGCCCGCTGGGCCGCGCTCAGCTACTTCCTGTTCGCCGCGCTCGCGCTGGCGGGACTGTGGGTCGCATGGCGCCGGCGGATCCCGATCTTCGGCCTGCTGTCACTGATCGGCATCACGGTGCTGATCACTCTGACCGGGTACGGGTACCCGCGCTTCCGCCACCCTGCGGACTTGGCGATCGTGGTCCTCGGGGCAATCGCAGTCGACGCGTGGCTCGGCCAACGCGCGGAGGGTGCCGTCAGTCGCTCGCGGGTGCCGGCTGCTGAGCAGCCGGCACCGCCGGACGCCGTAGCGACCCGTATTTGAGCTTCAGGAACGGCATCTCGATGATGCGGTAGCTCAAGTGCCCGGCGAGCAGGCTGAGAATCGTCGCTGGGATGAGAATCTCGAGATAGTGCACAAACGAGAGCCCTCCGCCCAGCCCGGCTTTTCTGAGTGCCCAGATGATCGGCCGGTGGTAGAGGTAGGCGCCGTAGGAAACCACCGCGAGCCATTCCATCTTCGCGGAACCGAGCCACCTGCCGAGCGTGTCGGTCGAGCGCGCGAGCGCTGCGGGCACGAACAGGCATACCGAGATCCCGACGTTCAGCAACCACGTCTCCATGTTGGCGTTCGAGGGCGCGTAGCAGTACACGAGGTAGCCCACAATCGCTCCGATCGCACAGACGATCGTCAGGGGCCACAGCGATGAGCCGAGCATCTCCCGGGGATGGCGCCGACCGGGAAGCGGGACTGTCAGCAGGGCCAGGATCATCCCGATCGCGAAGTCACACGTGAGACCAGGCAGCCACAGTGCCCGCGCCCAGTCGATCGGGATCAGAAGGTTGCTCGACATGGTGCGGTGCCACCAGATCGCCTCGAATCCAACCACGACCAGGATCGCGATCTCGATCGCTCGGCCACGCTCTGCACCCAACCGCCGGGTCAGCCAGGTGCCGCCCCACGCCAGAAACGGGAGCACGAGGTAGAAGCTGATCTCGGTACAGAGCGTCCAGGAGACGGCGATCCCGCCGAAGACCGAGCTCCCCAGTAGATGTGCAGCAGTCCGTAGTACTTCCACCAGTCGCCGCTGAAGACACCCGGGAGCCCTGGCCAGATCGCCGCCAGGGTGATCGCGACCCAGTACGCGGGAAACACACGCAGGGCGCGCTTGCGCCAGAAGCGCAAGGCGGGCTGCTTTGGCGTGTTGCGGACCCGGGCGGACACGAACGGTCGGTACAGAACGAATCCGGAGAGCATCAGGAACACGTCGGGCGCGAAGGTCAGAGACCCGACGAACCGGCTCCAGCTCACACCGGTCAGCGCCCCGGTGTCCTCGGCGGCGTGGACCAGAATCACCGTGAACACCATCAGGCCGCGGAGCCCGTCGAGCCCTACGACCTTCTCATTGCCCGGAGGCGGTTTGGTCGCCAGCGACGTCGACCGTTCTGCGGCAGTGCTCATCGAACCCCGCTCCGCGGGCGGGCTTCGATGATGCCGTGTGCGTCGCCGAGCCATGCAGCGATCAGCGCCTCCCTGCCCTCCCGTGTGCGCAGGCCACGCCACGCCCGCCGGGATGGCTGCCAGCCCGTCCCGGGCGGAACGAACAGCCGTCGCGGCATGGCTGTCAGCTCGAAGCCGCCTGCCTCTACCACCCGCGCCAGTCCAGCGAGGTTGTGGTACCACCACCACGGCCTACCCCGGCCGTCGAACCGGCCCGCTGGTAGGCGGGGGCTGCGCAGCGTCAGCGGAAGGTCGATGCCGTCAACAACGAGCAGCGAGCCCGTGGACACAGACCGCACACGCTCGAGTGCGCCGATGGGGTTCTTGAGGTGGACGAGGAGGCTTCCGAGGTACACGAAGTCAAAGGTCCCGACCGTTTCGGGGTCAAGGTCATAGATGCTCATCTCGAGCCGGTTCACGTTCGACTCAAGCGCCGCCTGCGCGACCTCGAACCCGTCGCCCGATGCCTGCCGCTTGGCGATCGCAGCAATCGTGGCCGGGTCGGAACCGACCGGCCAATCCCAGGCATAGGGATCGAGTACATCGATCGCAGTGACCTCGCCCCCACGCCGCTCCATCTCGAACGCCCAGAAGCCGTTGAAGGTTCCGATGTCGAGGCAGCGCCGGCCCGCCAACGAGGCCGGGAGCGGCACCTTCGGAACGACCGACCGGTGATCGAAGAATCCCGGCGTCGTGACTCCAGGAGCGAGCTCAAGCGTGTGGTACCACTCCAGAGCGTCGACGCGGGCACGCAGCTCGTCGGTCACCGGGATCGCGGTCACGGCGTCACCGTAGCGGTTGCCTGCGCCGCGGCGAGCCGATCCTCATCCTCTCCCGCTCCGAGGACGCCGACGCATGCGAACATCGCGATCACGGCCTCCATCGGGGCGCGGTACCGGGTGCCGGAGTCGGCGGTGAACACGATCGAGGCGCCGAGCGCCATCGTCAGCATCCCGACCACAAGCCAGCGCCGCCGTCGCGCGCGCCACAAGCCGATCAGCGCCAACGGCAGCAGCACGTCGTAGAGGTCGAGACCGATCTCGGCCACGGTGTGAGACCGGCCCTCAAACGGCACCTCAACCATTGATTTCGACCGCGATCGCAGATCCCAGAGCCGAGTGATCCCGTTCCAGAAGAACGCCTTCGCGAGAGAGATCGGATGCGCCTTGACGTAGTCGATCGCGCGTTGCTGGAGCTTGTCGTAGAGGGTCACGTCTGAGAGTGGGTGCGCGCGGCTGAATAGGTCCGCGTCCGGAGCCGGGTCCGGTTCCCACGCGTACGGAAATCCGCTGTTGCTTGCCGACTGGGCATTGAACGTTCCGTATGCGGCGGCGGACTCAAGCGAGATCGGGACGAACCCGTGCATCACGATCGCGTTGCGGATCGTCCACGGCGTGACAACAGCGACCGCAACGAGGCCCGCCACAACCGTCAACTGAATTCCGTGCCGCCACCCTGCCCGCAGACACCAGATCACCACGAGCGGCAGCAGCATGTACAGCGTCGAGGGGCGGATCAGGAGCGCGATACCGATCAACACCCCGGTACCGATCGCCCGCCGCAGCGTCAGCGGTCGCGTGAGGACCAGGATCAGGAGGCCGAGGTAGATCGGAATCGCGAGCGCCTCGGGGTACAGCAGGCCGATGTACTGCCACACCTGTGGATACAGCGCCACCGCAAATGCTGTCGCGACCGCGACCCGCGGGCCGAACAGCCGTCGCGCCAACCGCCAGGCGAGGAGAACGGTCAGGCCTGCGAGCGGCGTCTGGGCGAGCCGCACGGCGAACGCGTGCGAACCCCCGCCGAGAACCGAGTACCAGATCCCTACCCACGCCGGATAACCCGGCGCTTTCCAGGCGCCGTCGTGGAGGATCCCGTACGGCGCCTGCGTCCAGAACCACTTGCCGTGGCTGATGAGAATTCCCTCAAGGTTGTACTCAATCTCATCGCCCGCCAGCTGAATGTGTCTCGTGCTGATCACGTACACGCAGGCCAACGCGGAGCCGACAAGCGCCGCCAGAACGACCAGTCCCCGCTCACGTCTGGAGCTTGGACGGCCGTCGAGCGCGCGTCCACCGGTTAAACGGCACAGGAGCGGGCGCAGGCCCGTCTCGATCCGTGCTCCTCCCAGCTCGCCCGTGAGAATGGCGCGAGCGTATCACCGGGTCGGTATCCTCCGATCAAGCGGGCTGCCTTGGCGCGAGCTGCCAGGCCACGTCACTGTGGACGGGCCCCGGCGAAACCACGAACGAGTCAGATTGAATAACGCACCGCGCTACGCGACGCTTCGCGACTACATCCGTGTCCTCCGCCGCAACAAGTTGTTGCTGCTGGTGGCGATCATCGTGTTCGCAGGCGGTGCCTACATGCTGACCGCGGGCGACCCCAAGGAGTACGACGCAACGGCGACGTTGGCATTCAACGACGTCGCGCAGCAGACGAGCAATCTCCTGGGTGACACGGCGGAATCCACCGGCAGTGCCGAAAACCGCGAGGAACTCGAGATCACGAACCTCGCTCGGCCGGCGATTGTCAGCAAGGTCGCCGCGTACCTTCACGTGCCTTCGGATACGCCGGCGCTCCTGAGCGGCATCAGTGCCGGGCTCTCGACCACCAACAACTTCATGATCATCACGGTGCAGAACGCAAGCCCGGCGACCGCCCAGGCGGTCGCGCATGCGTACGCCGTCGCCGTGCAGGAGCAGGAGCAGGAGTACTGGCAGGGCCAGTTCAAGATCGCCGAAGCCAGCCTGCGCCAGCAGCTCAAGTCGACCCTCGTCCGCACGAACCCCACCGACTACACCGAGTACCTCACCCACCTCACCAACCTCAAGTTCGAGGCCAAGGTCGTCTCCCCGGTGTCGATCACCCAGGACGCCGCGCTGCCGACGGCTCCGGTCGGCCCGCATTCGATCCGCGACGCAATTCTCGGCGGCGCCCTCGGACTGCTGATCGGGATCCTGCTCGCGTTCGGCCGCGACGCCCTCGATCGCCGCCTGCGCTCCAGTGACGAGATCACCGAGGAGCTTGGCTGGCCGATCCTCGGCCATATCCGCGAGGGCAGCCTCGGTCGCGCAGGCTTCGTCAAGGACCACCCGGGCAAGCCCGTCGAGGACGCCGACCTCGAGGCATTCCGGATCCTCCGCCAGAACACCCAGCTGCTCAACATCGATTCGCCGCCTCGCTCGATCGTGATCAGCTCGGCGAAACCGGAGGAGGGCAAGTCCACGGTGGCCGCATCGCTGGCCTGCGCAAGCGCTCTGTCAGGCAAGCTGACGGTCGTGATTGATTGCGACCTCAGACGTCCGTCACTGGCCGCCAAGTTTGGGGTGCCGGACGCTCCAGGCCTGACCGACTACCTCCTTGGGAACGCCTCCCCGGCGGAGATCCTGAGAACGGTTCATCTCGGGCCACAGTCGTTCAACGGGAACGGAAATGGTGCAATCCCGTCGCTTCCGTCGGCTGTCGTCGGCTTGGGTCCGGCGGAGAATGCGTTCGCTCCCGCCCCAGGGAGCGCCTCGAACAAGGCCGCTCCGGCCCATGTCCTCGGGACCACGCTCGTGGTGATCCCAGCCGGCCGCCGCACAAGCTATCCGGCGGAGCTGCTCACCTCCAAGCGCCTTCGGACGTTCCTCGACGAGATCACCGCCGCGTACGAGATGGTCGTGATCGACACACCGCCGGTGCTCCCGGTGGCCGACGCGCTCGAGCTCGCACCCCAGACGGACGCAGTCCTGCTGTGCGTGCGTGGGTCGCAGACAAGCGCCGAGGATCTCCGAGCGACGAAGGCAGCCCTCGATCGGCTCCCCGATCGTCCGATCGGGATCGTCGTGACGGGCTACCGCAGTGGCTCGGAAGTTGATTTCGGCTACTACTCGTACCAGTACCAGTACAAGTAGGCCCCCGACCATGAGCACCGGCGCGAATCTCAGCCGACGGCTCGCGGATATCCCGAGGATGTCGCTGCCCCCGAAGGCGCGCGCGCCCATCGACACCCTGATCTCCGTCGCCCTGGCGGCCCTCAGCGTCGCCTGGTCGATCGCGGTCTTCTACGTCAAGTTCGACCGCGGAACACTGCCCGGGCCGGCGCAGCTGATCAGCGCGCTCCCGTACCTCATGCCGGCGGTGATGCTCGCCGCCCTCCTGATCCGCCCGGGCCGAGGCAACTGGCTCGATCAGCTGTCGTGGCTGTGGACGCTGCTCGTGATGCTGGCGGCGCTGCTCGTGCCGAAGGTCGCCGAAGGCTCGACGGCCACGCTGATCGCGCTGCCCGCGATCGCCGCGGCCTCGATGGTGGCAAAGCGCTGGCCGACGATCGCACTCGGCCTTGCCGTGGTGATGAGCTGCGCGTACGGCACGCTCGAGGCGACGTGGAGCGTCCCGGTGGGCAAGCTGTTGGCGCTCGGTCTCGCCGCCCTCTGGGTCTCGTCACTTGTCGGTCTGCTCGTCTCCGGCAGCCGGCCCGTGCGGCCCTCTGCAGGGCTGCTCCTGTTCGTCGCGTACCTCGTGATCACGGCAATCATGGTGCTGCTGGCCTCGAATCGGAGCGTCGCGAACTACAGCTTCAAGAACGTCGATTGGTACATGATGATCGTGCCGCTGCTCGCCTGGGCCGGGTGGCGACGTGACACACACGACCGGATGGCCAAGCTCATCCTGTTGTGCGCGATTGGGGCGGGTGCCTACGCGATCCTCCGGATCATCATCGGCCCATCCCACAAGGAGCTGGTCGCCTTCACGGCGTCGCAGTACAACTTCGATCCCAACGGCAAGCTGAAGCCGGGCGGGTCCTTCGCCAGCGCACAGGACATGGGCACGTGGATGGCGTTGATCGTGCCGTTCTGCTTCGCCCAGGCGCTGGCGCGCCGCGATTGGTGGCGACTCGTCGCGGCTCTCGCGGTCGGCGTCTGTGCCATCTCCGCCGTCGAATCGAGTACCAGGATCGCGTTCGCCGGGATGCTGGCCGGCCTGGTGCTGGTCGTCGTGCTTTACGCGTCAAGTCGGGGCTTCTCCGGCGTCAGGATCGGGACCACGGCCGTTGCCGTGGTCGCTGGCGCTGCCGCGCTTGTGGCTGCACTGGTCATCACCGGAAACAACGCATCACATAGCTACTCAGCGTTGCTGCACCCCGGCAAGGATGAGTCCGTCGTGCTCCGTGAAGCAAAGTGGTCGCAGGCGCTCAGCCAGATTCGCAGCGAACCATTCGGCTTTGGTGTGGGCACTGCAGGGACGGGCGAAGCGAACGCCAGCCTGTATTCCGCAACCGGCGATACGAGCATCGACAACGGCTACCTGCGCATTGCGCTGGAGCAAGGGCTCGTGATCATGATCGTGTTCTGCGTCGCGCTCGGCGCGATGCTGTTAGCGATAATCAGAGCGGGCCTCGCGCGTGGAGAATCGACCGGAGCAACGATCGCGATCGGCGGCGCCGGGGCCCTCCTGTCCTACGCCGTCGTGATGATGGCTGAGGACGCGTCCGCCGATCCCCGGGCGCTCGCCGTCTGGGTTCCTGTGGGCTTGGCGATGGCCGTCGCGCTTGACGCCCGTCGTCCGGTCCTGGCACCGGACGACGAACCGTTGGTCGGCCGGTCGACAGTCGTTTCGGAAATTCAGCCTCTCGCTGAGAGCACCAGCTCGTTGTAGAGCTCGACGTACCTGTCGGTGCAGACGTCGACCGAGAACTGCTCGGCACGCGCCCGGCAGCTCGCCGATGTTGCCGGGTCCTTCGCAAGGTCAAGTGTCTCGACCAGCGCCGCGGCCAGCGACTTGGGCGTCGCCTCACTGAACAGCCGCCCGATCGCGGGGCTGTTGATCACCTCTGGGATCGCCGCATGATCGAAGCCGACGACCGGCGTGCCGCATGCCATCGCCTCGATCAGCACCAGCCCGAACGCCTCTGACCGCGACGGCAGCACGGCAACCGTCGCTTCGCCGTAGGCCCGTGCGAGCGCCGACCGGTCGTCGAGGTCGACCCAGTCGACGCCCGGCACATCAAAGTCGACCCCGACTCGCTCCGCTTTCTGGCGGTTGCGCGGGATCGACAGCCTCAGCCGCACCGAGCGCCGGCGGCGCCGCACGATTTTGAACGCCTCGATCAGCAGTGCGACCTGCTTGCGCTCCTCCCCCGCGTCAGCGCTGCAGACGATCGTCGGCGGATCGCTCCTCTCGTCGGAAAGCGCAAATGCGGTCAGGTCGACCCCAGGCGAGATGACGCGGGGCTCATAGCCGAGCCATTTCCGAAACGCGTCCCCCGCGTACTCGCTGAGCGCGACGATCGCGTCGCAGCCTGCGGTCGCGGCCAGCATCGTCTCGGTCAGACGGCGGCGGCTCCGCAGCCCGTTGAAGTCGGGGATCCCCATGAAGGAGAGGAGCGCGGGACGGCCGGTCTGGCGCCGCCACCGGATCGCCGCCAGCGCGTCGGCCGGATATACGGCGTGGGCGATGTCGTCGTTCCCGAACTGCAGCGCGGCGTAGCTGAGGGGGACGTGCGTCATGTACTCCATGTACTTGCGTCGGACCAGCCGGTCCTGTGGGGGTCGCGGCAGCCGCAGGATCGGCAGACCGTCCTCGATCGCTCGCGACGGCCGACCGGGAACCGATGTGATCAGGCGCGGATGATGTCCGCGGGTGAGCAGACCGTCGGCGAGGTCGCGCGTGAACCGTTCGGTCCCGCGACGTACCTCGGGCCAGAAGCACGGGCTCAGCAGCGCCACGTCGAGCGGCCGCACCGCGGTCACCGGGCTCAAATGAAGACCGTCCGATAGCGGATGCTGCCGCGGATCAGCGCCAGCATCTCAGCGGTGTCAATGGCGATCACGCCGGGCAGCTCCGTCAAGTTGCGCACCCGTCCGCGCGGACCGCCATGCCGGAGATCCAGTTGCAACATCCATGGGATCGCGAGCGCCAGCCA
The DNA here is from genome assembly GCA_963778315.1 of uncultured Conexibacteraceae bacterium. Taxonomy (GTDB): domain Bacteria; phylum Actinomycetota; class Thermoleophilia; order Solirubrobacterales; family Solirubrobacteraceae; genus Palsa-465. The sequence goes on from CAVZTZ010000013.1 coordinate 213,590, forward strand.
CAACGGGTTGCGGAACGACTTCCACACGCCGAGATACATCAGCGGCAGACCGAAATGTCGGCGCTTCCAGAAGATCCACATCGGGAACTGCTGATACATCTCGGGGTGCCGCTTGAGCAGCAGCGGCAGGTGCTGCCACTTCCGCGTCGCCCGAAGCGCATCGATCAGCATGCCCTCCTCGACGGAGTGGAAGGTGAGCGCCTCGCGCGACCCAACGTAGTCCACGTCCGTGATCGCCTTGATCCGCAGAAACAGGTCGGTGTCCTCCCCGACGTACATGTCCTCGAGGAACCCGCCGACGGCGTCGAGGAGCGCCCGTGGGTACACGATGTTCGCGCACTCGGCCCACGGCCGCGGGACGTCGGCCCATTCGAGCTCGCGCGGGTAGGGCGAACGCTGCATAACCCACTCGGCCGGATCGGGTTTGACGAGGCCCTGGATGATCGCCCCCGGGTTCTCGGCAACAGCCGTGCGCACCGCCTCCAGCCAGCCGGCGGGCGGACGGCAGTCGTCATCGGTAAAGACGATCGTCGGCGCCCGGGCGATCTGTAGGGCCGCGTTGCGGTTCGCCCCCGGTGGTGCCGTCCCCGCAGGGTTGCGGGTGAACCGCAACGTGCCATCACGCGCCAGCGGGTGCGTTTTCAGCAGCTCATCCGTCTCGGGACCACGGGAGTCATGGCAGACCACGACCTCCCACAGCGAGCGATCGAGGGTCTGTTCCGCAAGCGCGTTGAGCAACCAGCGGAGCCGCAGCGGCCGGTCGTGGGACGGGACCACGACGGAGAGCTCCGGGACGGTCACGGAGGGCATTATGCCCAGACGGCTGGGACCTCGCGACGGCGCAGCCACAGGCTCGAGGGGGTCATCCCCTCCTCGAGCCTGGGGATCACCTCCTGCACTTCCGATCGTCGCTGCCGGAACAGCGCGTGGTTGGCACAGAGCACCTCGAAATCCTGGTTGAACGCGAGAAACGCCTGCACCAGGTGGTGCTCCTGCCAGTACGCGCCGAAGCGATCTCCGAGCTCCCGGGGGTATTCGAACGGGCGGAAGATGTCGTGAATCTGCACGACCACGCCGGGCGCGACCTGCGGTAGCACCTCGAGCAGCAGCCTGACGACATCACCAGCCGGCCTGACCGTGTGGGTCGTATCGATGAACAGCAGATCTCCCGACTCAAGCGACGTGAACACCGACAGGTCGATGTTCTCGGCCGGGGCTGCACTCAGCGTCAGCCCCGCGTTGACCGGACCGAGGACACGCGATGGATACGGGTCGTACACCTCGTGCTGCAACGGTTTGCCGCCCTCGCGGTTGCGGATGGCAGCGGCTTCGATGACCAGTGTCGAGTAGCCCGAGCCGACCTCGACGAGCCGCCGGGGCGAGAGCCAGCGGACGATCGCGTACAGCACATCGGCGTCGAGCGCGTGGAAGAACTCGTTGCGGTAGTGGTACCCGTTGTCCCGGAGCCCGGGCGGATCAAGCGGTGCCGCAAGCTCGGGCACGAACGCGCCGAGCTCATCCTGGAGGAATCGCAGCTGAGCGTCGAGGTCCCACACAACTCCCGGCATCGGGCTGGGCGAGGCGAAGACCTCGTCGCCCAGCAACGGCAGATCTGGGATCGGGCTGTAGTAGTTGGCGGGGACCAAGTGGTACCCAAACCGCCGCGCCAGCCGCCGCAGCAGCCGGTACTCCTCGAGTGCGTGGCGGCGGCGAAACCGGTGGAGCTGTCGAAGCCGCTGCTGCGCCACAATGCGCGCAGTATGCCCGAGCAGCAGCCCGACACGATGGCCAACTTCTGGAACGCTCGGGCCCGCGAGGATGCGCTGTTCTTCATTGACAACCGCCGCGAGTACGGTGACGGGGAGCTCGACAGCTTCTGGCGCAGCGGTGTCTCCGACGTCGACAAGATCCTGTCGATGCTCGATGCGCCAGCGATCGAGCCCGATGCTGTCGCACTCGACATCGGATGTGGAGTCGGCCGGCTGACGCGCGTGCTTGCTGCGCGCGCACGTGAGGCCTACGGGATTGACGTCTCCTCAGAGATGATCGATCAGGCTCAGGCGCTGAACCGGGAGATCACGAATATCCACTGGATCATCGGCGACGGCACCGGGCTCAATGGGGTGCAGGACGATCAGATCGATGTCTGCCTGTCCCATGTCGTCTTCCAGCACATCCCGGACCCGAAGATCACGCTCGGCTATGTCACGGAGATCGGCCGCGTGCTGAAACCGGGCGGCTGGGCTGCGTTCCAGGTGTCCAATGACCCGCGGATCCACATCCGCCGGCCGGCGAGCCTCCGCGAGAAGCTCGCCGCCCGCCGCGGCAAGGCACCGCAGGGCCAGAGCGACCCGGAATGGCTCGGTTCGGCCGTCGACCTCCAGCAGCTCCACGCCGCCGCGTTCAAGGGCGGACTCGAGCTTGAGCGGATCGAAGGCGCGGGCACGCAGTACTGCATGGTCTTTGCCCGCAAGAGCTGACCTCGTTCGATGACAGCGGAAAATGCGCCCGCGGTCTCCGTCGTGGTGCCGGTCTACAACGCGGCGGCGACGCTGGCGCGCACGTTCCGTGCACTGAGCGGTCAGACGTTGACCGGGCCGTTCGAGGTGATCGTCGTCGACGGTGGCTCCATCGACGGCACGCTCGAGCTGATCGAGACGACACGCGCCGCCCGACCGCCGTTCGAGCTCCTGCTGCACCACAACCCCGCGCGGGAACCCGCGAGTTCGCGGAACATCGGCGTGCAGACGGCGCGGGCGCCGGTCATCGCGTTCACCGATGCCGATTGCGAGCCCGCCCCGCAATGGCTTGCCGCTGGACTGCAGGCGCTTGAGCACGCGGACATCGTCCAGGGCGCCGTGCGACCCGTCCGGGAGCGCGGCCCGTTCGACCGGTCGCTGTGGATCGGCAAGCAGTACGGGCTCTACGAGACGGCGAACCTCTTGGTCCGGCGCGAGTGGCTGCAGCGGGTGGGTGGGTTCGAGCGTCTGCCCGGACTCGAGCTCCCACCCGGCAAGCACTTCGGCGAGGACACGTGGTTCGGCTGGCGCGCGGCGCGGGAAGGCGCTCGGATCGCCTTCTGCGAGGACGCGCTGGTCCGCCACGCGGTGTTCGACCGCGGGCCTCGCGAGTTCATCGCCGAACAACGCCGCCGCGACCTGTTCCCGGTGCTCGTCGCGCAGATTCCAGAGCTCCGCGACGTCTATCTGCACCGCCACTGGTTTCTCAACGCCAACACACTGGCGTTCGATGTCGCCGCCGGCGGGGCGCTAGCGGGCCTCCTCATAGCTGCGAGCCACCGCCCACCCGCGGGGACGGCGGTGGCGACCGCAGCCACTTTGCCGTATCTGACGAGACTGGCCAAACGCACGAAGGGCGCCCCGCCGCGGATCCGGCTTGAGCACAGCCTGATCCTTGTGGCTGCGGACGCCGTTTCGCTGCGGGCGCTCGTTGCGGGCAGCGTCCGTAATCGCACCGTAGTGCTGTGACATAGTGCCCGCTGTGTCAGCGACCGACGCGCAGGGCGAGAACCGCACCCCCGGCGTCTCGGTCGTGATTCCGACCCACCCCGGGCGCGAGCGAGCGCTGGGCGAGCTGCTGCAGAGCCTCGACCGGGCCCGCACCCGCGTGGACGTCCCCACAGAGGTTCTCGTCGTCGACAGCGACAGTTCCCCGCACGAGGCACTGAGCCGTGCGCTGTGCGAACGTCACGACGCCCGGTACCTGACGGGCGGCAACCTCGGCGCGATCAAACGCAACATCGGGGCATTCGCCTCACGCTACGACCAGATCGTCTTCATCGACTCGGACTGCGTCGCCCACGAAGACTTCCTTCGCGCCCACCGTGCGGCGATGACCGACGGCGGAGATCAGGTGTACGGCGTCGTCGGATTGACCCGCTTCGTCGGCCCCGGAGGGCGGATCTGGTACCTGGCTGGCAACTCCGGCCCGCACAATTCGTGCTTCGAGTGGCCCCTCTCCTACGAACGGGTCCTGTGGGGTGCGACGGCGAACTTCTCCGTCCGCGCCAGTGCCTTCCTGGAGGTCGGCGGCTTCGATGAGAGCGCCTGGACGGTCGTCGGTGGCGAGGACGTCCAGCTCGGCGTCGACCTCAACGAGCTCGGCGGCTCGCTCGTCACCTCACCCTCGGCGGTGGCGCTGCACCGGCGCGACGAGCTGACTCCGAAGGCGCTGTTCCGCAGCCTCTGGCGATACGGGGCGTGCGACACCTACCTCTGCACGAAGTTCCCGCACCGCCGCGGCCTCTCGGTCTCCCCGATCGTCGGCATCCCGATCCTGACGCTCGCAAGCGGTGTCTTCCGGCGGCGGTGGTTCATGGCCTGGACGGCCTCGACTGCCGTCTGCGTGTTCATCGTGCGCGACTACACGATCCAGCGGATCCGCTCGCACGAGGTCGCCACCGTGCGCTCCACCTGGGGTATCCAGGATGACGGCCGCGAGCCGCTCGAGCTCGTCTCCGAGCCAGTACCGACACCGCTCGGACACGATGCCCCGATTCAGCGTCCGACGCGCTGGCGTGATTTGGCGACCTCGCTCGTCGACCGGGTGTTCGATATCGGCGCGGCGAGCTCCGCGATCAAGTACCGACGCCCGGACCTGCTCGTGCGGCGGTTCATCTACATTGACGACGCCTCAACGGCGCGCCGCAGTCGCTGAGCGCCGCCGGTCCTGCGGCTGACCTGAGCGCTTGATCAGCCGGCCCGGAGGCCCGGCGGCGACGTCGAGCCACGTTGTACGATCCCCTTGAGGTAGCCGATCACCTCCAGCACCAGGCGGCGCTCGAACCAGAGCGTTGCGGCAAGCGTCACAAGTCCATAGACGATTAGCTCGAGGACCGCCTCGAGGACCGTCCGACGGCCTGACTCGAACTGGCGCAGGAGAACGACGACGCCCGCTGCCGGGACCGTCGGCAGCATCGCTCGCATCGCGTGGCTGACGAAATGGAAGCCGTCGAACAGCTTCGTCATGTAGTAGGCGCGGACCGCAAGCGCCCCCAGCGCCTGGGCCCCGATCCCGTACGCGAGGCCCTTCAGTCCAAACGCGAACATCAACGGCAGGCCAACGGCGGCGAACACCGCCCACGCGACCATCCCACTGACCGCGATCGGTCGGGTGATCGCCCGCGCGCGAAGGTAATCGTCCCAGTTGAATCCGATGTGGCCGATCGCCTCGACGAGACCCGTGATCTGCAGGAACGTGATTGCCGCGTCCCACTTGTTGCCGAGGACGAAGTGGATCAGGTCAGCGCCGAACAGAGCCAGGCCGCAGCCGAATGGCATCGCCCACATCAGCGCCAGCCGGTTCGATTTCACGAACGACTCGCGCAACAGGTCGATCCGATCCTGGACGGCACAGATCGCCGGGTAGAGCGTTGACGAGACGAGCTGGTCGACCCGCTGGGCGAAGGTGATGATGTTGAAGCACAGCGCGACCACGCCGACGGCCGCGAGCCCCAGGTGGTCGTTGGCGGCAATCGTGGCCGTGTAGGAGAGGCCGATGGCGGAGACCATCGAGACGAGGATCGGCCACGTGTAGCCCGAGTAGACCTTCAGTGTGCCGCGGTCATACCGCCATTTGAACGGATACTGGGAGATCGACATCGCGACTGCGCCGCCCGCCAACGTTCCGATCAGGTAGCTGAGCACGAGCGCCCAGTAGCCGAACCCGGCGATCCCCAGACCAATCGCGGTGATGAACATCACAACCGGGGTCACCGCCCCGGTGATGCGCTGCTTGAGGAAATCCATGTCCCGGTAGAACCGCCAGAACGGGGTCTGCAGGACGCCCGCCATGATCACGACAACGCAGACGGCGCCGGGGGCCACGATCTGCCAGTTGTTGTAGATCACGGCCAGGATCGGGAGTGATACGAGCAGTACGACACACGTCACGGCAGTCATCAGGATCTCGAGCGTGAACGCCCGCTGATACTCGAGTTCCTGGTCCTGCTCGTTCTGCTGGACGTACTTGTCGGAGATGCCGATCAGCTTCAGCTGCGCGAGCACGCCCAGCGAGGCCATCAGGATGCCCCAGACGCCGTAGTCCTTCGTGGACAGCAGCCCGGCGAGCACGAATCCTTGGATCAGTCCGAGCAGCGAGAAGACAACGTCGAAGACCGTGTTGATGACGACGCCGCGGGCGGCAAACACGCGCATCGCCAGGCCCTTGGTGTTGATCCCACGCGTCGAGCGAACGGGATCGTCCGCAGGCACCTCGACGTGCGTCTCAAGCACCGGCGCGCCGAGCGGCGGATGCTCCGCCATTGCCTCGAGCGAACCGTCCGGCACTAGGTCAGGCAACTTGCCCCTCCAGGAACGGCACCTCAAGCACCTTCTCGTGCATGATCGGCCCGTGCCCGAAGTAGCCGTCTTCACCGAACAGCTCGCCGTGATCTGAGGTCACGATCAGCCACGTGTTCTTCGGCAGCTTCGTCAGCAGCCGGGTGAACACCGTGTCGGTGTACTCAACCGCGGCGACCTGGCGCTCATGCAACTCCCGGAGCACCTTCGTGGTGAAGAACTCGGCCGCCTGGCCCCCGCCTGCGCGGATCTCATCGAGATGCTTGAAGACGCCGTGGACGCCGGAGATATGCGGCAGCCCGGCCGAGTCGATGCCGGGATACGCGTACGGGTAGTGGGTCTCCCCGGCGTTGATCAGCCAGAACGACGGACGCTCAGCATCGAAGTGCATCTCATCGACGATCGCCCCCATGTCGTTGTGAGAGTCCATCAGTTTGTAGCTGTCGAAGTCGCGATTGATCGCCGTGAACGGATTCAGGACCGGCATCGACACCCGGGCATGCGTCCTGTAGCCGAGCGTGTGCTTGAGATACGTGGGCAGGAACAGCGACGGCAGCAGCTTGCGGTACTCCATGTCCGGTAATCCGAGCCGCTCGCTGTAGCGCAGGAAGTCCCGCTGGTAGTAGTCCGAGGACAGCACCTGGGTCGGGCTCGTGTGAGGCATCAGCCCCATCAGCAGGTTGTAATGCGAGGGCGCCGTCCAGGTGGCGTAGCTGAACCGCCGCTCGGCGACGCCGAGCACCGACAGGCTCGGTGGCGGTGCCGCAGCCCAGCTGTCGTAGCGGAGGCTGTCGAGGATCACGACGACGAGGTTCCGGGCCCCGGGCGGCGGATCGGGCAGCTGCCGTGGTGTGGATGTCGACACCTCGCTAGCGAGGATAATGCCGACGTGGGCATGGGAGTCGCGACTCCCCCGGTTGTCGCCGGGCGGAACGAGAGAGAGCGAGCTGCCGCGCTCCTACGTGCGGCGCTGCCCGGCGTGTTCGCGGTGGCTGCGCTCGCCGGGATCATCATCACCGTCTACTGGCTGGCGGTCACACCGGCCGTCGACACGGGCGTGTTCCGCTCGGAGTCACACGACGGCCTGGCCCTGTACTACGGGCTCGGCCTGTTCCACAACCCGGCGTCCGGTGGCTACGCGGGTCTGCTGTACACCCCGCTGCAGCCGGCGCTGATCGCGCTGCTCGACGAGATCGGGATCTGGAACGGATGGCCGGTGATCCTGACAATCGCCGGCGTCGGGGCGATTGCGCTGGTGACCGCCGGCCTGGCATATCGTGCGGCCGGCGGCAGTGAGGCGCCACGCCCGATGCGTGGAGCGCTTGCCTTCGGCTCGCTCGGTCTTGGCGGGATCGCGATCTTCCTGGTCTGCTCGATCGGCGGCGTGCTGTACCTGTCCTGGAGCGACGGGCTGGTGTGGGGGTTCGCGATCTGTGGACTGGTCGCCGGCGCCCTGGCCCGGCGGCCCAACGGGGCCGCCGTCTCGATCGCCTTGATGACCCTGGCGTTTTGGACCAAGCAGACAGCGATCGTTCCTGCGGCGGTGTTCTGCGCGTGGTTGCTCGTGCTCGCGTACCGCGGCGCGCGCACGTGGCGCTTTGCGATCGGCACCATTGGGGCGCTGCTGGTGGTGAATCTCCTCGTGCTCGGGGTGCTGAACCTGCTCACCGGAGGGTGGGAGCTGTACTTCAACTTCACGCTCGCCACGCGGCAGGCCCGCATCTATGGGCTCCATCAGTTCGTCCTAGACGTCCGACACGACCTGCTTCTCCCCGGCATCTGGTGCCTGGCGATGTGCGTGTTCGCACTCGGGCGCGACTGGCGCTCACGGATCAGGCTCGACAGCCCGGCGACGCTGCTGCTGCTGTTCGCCGTGATCGGGCTGCCGTTTGCGATGTACTTCCGCTCCAAGCAGGGCGGCGGCGTCAACCAGTATTTCGGAGTCGTCTGGGCGCTTGCGGCCCTGGCCGCGATCGCCTGGGGGAGTTCGCGGCGGTCGCATGCGGATGGCGGGCGGTGGCGGGCGCTTGCCTGCGACGGGCTGGTCGCACTGGCGGCCATCGCAGCGGCGGTCTCCACGATCCAGCACAGCGGCCGCTTCGATGTCTCGATCCTGCGGATCGAGTACAAGAACTCGGTGCCGGCGGACCTGCGGGCCTACGCCCGCCGGGGTCCGCTGTTCGATCCGTACTACACCGACCTGACCCCGGGCGCCGTCTACACCGACCTGTTCGAGGCTGCCGATCTGCTCGCCGCCGACGCCCAGCCGATGCAACTGGTCGACGCGCTGACCGCCCGTCGCTTCAAGTACGTCGTCACCTACAACACAGCGCTCGGGGGCAACATCACCACCTTTGACCAGTACGCGTCGGCCTACGGGCGCTACGAGGCCGGCTATTTCTGGAAGCTCGACCGGGTGATGGCCGCAGGCTACGCGTCCGTGCCGGGCCTGCCGTCCGGCATCCTCGAACGCCGGCCGGGCATCAACCGCGCAGCGGCATTGGCGGCATGCTTCGGACCGTTCCATCTGGCGGGTGCGACGTTTGAGATCCGCGCTGGGGGCGGCTTCTGGTGCCGGGGCGCGGGCCAGTCGATCAGCCTGAACGACGCGCCGTCGTCACTGTCGCAACTCGTCACCACCACGCCCGTACAGACGTCTGGCCGGATCGTCGCGTCCGGGCGTCCAGGCGCGGCGATTTCAATCAGCATTGGCGGGCGCTCGCTCACCACCACCCTTGGTGCGACCGGAAGCCACGTGTTCACCGTGGACGGCAGCGGGACGTTGTCGATCGTCGCCAGCGCAGGTCACGGCGTTCGGCTCGAGCTGTCCGACCTGCACCTGCGCACCTGAGCGACGTGCGGGTCCTCGCGATCGGCAACGTGTACCCGCCGCACCTGCTCGGTGGGTATGAGGTCATCTGGCATGGCGTCACCCGCGAGCTGGTGCGTCAGGGTCATGCTGCGCGCGTTCTGGCAACTGACTATCGCAACCCCGATGTCGACGCGGGCGCCCCGGAGGAAGCCGACGTCCATCGGCAGCTGCGCTGGTACTGGCACGACCACGAATGGCTTCAGCTCGGCGTGCGCGAACGGTTTGAGCTCGAGCGCCACAACGCGGCCGTGTTCGATCGTCACGTCGCGGAGTTCAAACCGGACGTGATCGCCTGGTGGGCGGTCGGCGGGATGTCCCTGTCGTTGATTGCACGGTCGCGCCGTGCCGGGATCCCCGGCGTCTTCTTCGTGCTCGACTACTGGCCCGATTACGGGCAGATCCACGACCTGTGGACCGCGATGTGGCGGCCGCGGGGTCGTCGCCCCGTGGCAGCGCTGGCCCAGGCGTTGACCGGCATCCCGACGCGGCTCGATCTTGCCGCCGGTGGTCGCTGGGTGTTCTGCTCATCCTCGATGCAGGAGGGCCTCAGCGCCATGAACCTGGCGAGCGACCAGCAGACGATCCTCACCCCCGGAGTCGAGCAGTTCTATCTCGATCACCCGTCGCGGCCCGAGCTTCCCGAGTGGAGCTGGCGGCTGCTGTATCTGGGGCGCATCGTCGAGCAGAAAGGGGTGCTCACCGCTGTGCGCGCGCTCGCCAAGCTCCCCGATCAGACGACGCTCCGCCTGGTCGGACCGGGTGACGGGACGTACCGCTCAGAGCTCGAGCGGGAGGCCGTCGCGCTTGGGGTGTCCGAGCGGGTCAGCTTCGAGGCTCCGGTCGACAGGTCCGGAACGGTCGACGCGTACCGGAACGCCGACTGTCTGCTGTTCCCGGTGAACTGGCCCGAACCGTGGGGGCTCGTGCCGCTCGAGGCGATGGCGCTGGGCGTGCCGGTGATCGCAACCGGGCGCGGCGGCTCCGGGGATTTCCTGGCCGACGACGTCAACAGCCTCCTGTTCGAGGCCGGCGACGCGGATGCGCTCGCGGAGCGCGTGCGGCGCCTGGCCGATGACCCCGCACTGCGCCGGCGACTGGTCGACGGCGGACGAGCCACAGCAGCCCGGCACACCGAGGATACGTTCAACCGGTCCGCGGTCACCAAGCTCGAGGATGCCGCCGGCGGCTGACGCAGCGGGCCGCCTATGCGGCGGCGATCCTCTTCTTGACCTTCTTCTTGGCAGTCGACTTCTTCTTCTTGGACTTCTTCTTCTTTTTCTTCGAGGTCGTCGCCTTCGAGCCGGGTTTCACCGTGATCACGCCTGCGGTCTTCAGCGGCGACGGGAGTGACGACGCGGGGTTTGTCGCCGTGCCCTGCGCGTTCGCGATCTCGGCGTAGGCGCTGGCGAGCGCCGCCGTGCTGGCGGTCCCTGCCCCCTTGTTCGAGAGCCCGAACCAATCCTGCGCGTCGGCAAGGTCGGCCTCCGACGTGATCCAGGTATAGGGAAGGATCTCCTGGACGTCGTCGTCGCCATTCGCGAGCCCGGCAATCGTCTCGTAGAGATAACTGGCGCGCTCAGTCTGCGTGATGCTCGGCACGAATGTGGCGAATCCGGCTGTCGGCCAACCAAACTCGGTGACGTCGATCGGAACATCGGCATCGCCGCCGGCGTTCATCGCCTGCCGCAACGTGTCGACAGCGCTGAGGACATCAGCGGGATTGTCAGCGTAGGGATGGATTGCGACGGCATCGATCGGGGTCGCGGTACCGAGTGCGGCCCGCACGGCCTCGTAGTAGCTCGCGGCCGGCGTCTCGAGGCCGCCGACGATCGTCTGCACGCTCGGAGCGACCTTACGAATCGCGCCGCGCGAAGCCGCGTACAGCGCCGCGTACTTGTCGGCGCTCATCGCGGTGCCGTTGACATTGGGTTCGTTCCAGATCTCAACTGAGGTCACCGGAACGTACGGAACCGTTGCGTGCCCTTTCCAGAACGTGCCGTCGGGCCCGTACCGCTGCACGAGCGCGGCGGCGTAGTCGGCGAAGTACCCCACGTTCGCCGGCGCCGAGTTGGTGTCGCCGGCAACCGACTCGTCCCAGCTCACCCCGTAATCGATGATCGGCTGCCAGCGGATCCCATGTGCGGCAAGTGCGCTCACGATCGAGTCGAGTGGCACCCAGTTGTACTGGGCCCCAGCGGCGGTTGGGGCGGCGGGCTCGACGGTGTTCCAGAACGCGTCGGCACGGGCGACCCGAACCCCGTCAGCGGCCATCGCCGCGACGTTCGCGCTCCAGTCGCTCTCAGGGGTCTGCCAGAACAGGTACCAGGCGTTGATGCCCAGGCCCGATGCCGGCGTCTGCGCCTTGGCCGAGCTGGCACCGCAGGCAGCGGCGCCCAGGCAGATCGACGCAAGCCCGGCGAACCGGGCCCACCGCAACCAGCGCGCGTAGACGCTGGACGGTCTCAGGACTCGAACGCTTCCTCGCGCGCGCCGGTAGCGAGCCGCCGGGCGGCGTCGATCCCCATCTTCACCGAGTGATCCATGTTCCCGATCTCATAGCGCCAGGCACCGAAACGCCCGCGGGACAGGATCCCGTGCTGCTCGAGCCATGGTTGGATCACGGCCAGCGCCCCATCGCGACCGACGGTCGGGACCGGATACGCGTAATCGATGTCCTCGACATGGATCGAGACCACCTTGGGTGTTCCGTCGACGACCCCGGAGGCCCGCAGGCCCTGCTCCACCCGCTCCTCGAGCCCTGCCCGCGGCTCGGGCTTGACGTCGGAGTACGAGGTCTCGGTCATGTACGAGCAGTACCGGGAGATGTCCGAATCCGGGACGTTGGCAGGGGCGTACTTGGCGAAGTTCGTCGCACGGTAGAACGGCGCCGTTGGCTGCGGGAAATACATCCAGGACTTGTCGTCGACGAGCGGCGTCTCGTAGCCGACCCCAACCATGTACACCCCGTTGTGCCGTAGCTGGCCGGCAGCGGCGGCGACGGTGTCCGGCTTGTGGTCAATCACACCGACGAGCCGGTCGAGCGGCATCGTCGAGACGAGTGCGTCGTACTCAACCCAGGTCCCGTCGCCGAGCAGCAGCCGCTTCTGTTCCGGCTGCACCTCCACGACCGTCACGTCGTAGTGGATCCTGTCCTCGATCGGCTTCGCGATCCGGATGTAGATCTCGCCGGTGCCACCGATCGCCGGAAAGACGAACGTGTTGTTCGGACCCCACGCCTTGTCGTCGATCCCCTCGCGGACGTTGCGGGCCATCCGCTCGTAATCCACGACGGCGACGCGCTCACCGATCCACTTCGACTGCATGTCGACGGCGTGCGTCGCCCACACCTTGAAGTTGTAGGGGATCTGGAAGTGCTTGGTGATGCCGGCACCGAAGATGCCCTCATTCCAGTCCCGGAAGTTCATCTCCGTGTTGGCGCCAGGCGCAACTCGCAGCCCCTCGAGGCACTCCTCCATGACCTCCGGCGGAAGGTGGCGGAGGTTGTTCTGGAACGGGTACGGCACCCAGCGGCCGTCGAAACGGACGTAGGAGGAGCGCTCGTGATGGTGGATCTCCTCCCCCATCGCTTCGCTGAGCAGCGCGTCGAACTCCCCGTAGTGGCTGAACACGACGTGGCCGCCGAGGTCCCAGGTGAAACCGGCGGAATCGACGACCGACGACGCCAGTCCACCGGCATGGTCAGCCCGCTCGAACAGCTGCCAGTTCGTGTGGCCAAGGCGTTCCAGTTCACGGGCGCAGCCGAGGCCCGTGGGCCCAGCGCCGATGATCACGATCCGGGCGGATTCGGTGAGCGTCACGGTGTCCTCTGGTTGGGTGGCGTGGTCTGTTCCGACCCTGCCGCGGGGGTGACAACGGCAGGCTGAACCGGCCCCGCCTGGCTCTTCAATCCCAGGAACGGCCGCTCGACGAGATGGTAACTGAGCCATCCCAGGAATAGCGACGCTGGGACCGCGACCGCAACGAGCGACGCGTATGCCGCGAAGCCCGAGGGATTGATGTGGACACCCCACTTGTACAGCTCCTGCAGCACGACCGGGTGGTAGAGGTAGACCCCGACCGAGACAAGCGCAACCCAGGCGATCAGACGGTTGTCGAGCACACGCATCAGTGGACTTCCGCGGTCTCCGACGAGCGCCGCGGGGGCGAAGATCGCCGCGCAGATGAAACCGGCCAGAAGGTGTTCAACCGGTGGGGTCACCTTGAAGATGAACACGCACAGCAGCACATAGCCGATGAAGGCCGCCCCCCACGAGATGGCGACCGCCCCGCGCCGTGCCAGCAGACGGGTCAAGAATCCATCCCCGGACCGGTCGTGAACGCTCAGTACCGCGAACACCATCCCGAAGACGAGCCAATCGAGGTTGGCTGGAAGGTTGCAGGCACGGACCTGCGCAAGCGCCGAGGTGCCGGGCACGTGCAGGAGCAGCACGAACCACCACACCGCCGCGACGGACCAGAGCCCTGCAAGGATCACCAACTCCACGCGCACGGCGCTCGCCGGCCGCATCCGCCGCACGAGGTGTTCAATTCCCATCGCATAGAACGGGAGCACCAGGTAGAGCGTGACGTCCACGCACAACGTCCAAGCGGGATACAACCCGCCGCCGATGGTGCTCTGGCGGTAGACGTAGACGAACCCGTAGTAGGTCCACCAGTTGTGTCCGAACACACCGGGCAGACCTGGCCAGATCGCCAGCAGCGTGACCGCAACCCAGTACGCAGGCACGAGGCGCAGCGCCCGCCGCTTCCAGAACGTCTTCTTCGCTGGCCGCGGCCGTCCCCGCACGCGAGCCGCCACGAACGGCCGGTACAGCAGGAAGCCCGACAGCATGAAGAACAACGGCAACACGATCCGTGCCGTGAACACCGCCCGGACCCATGGCGTGTTTGACTGGGCCGCGGTCACCGCGGTGTTGTTCAGGCCGTGGACGGCAAGCACCCCGAGCGCGGCGAACCCGCGGATGCCGTCGAGTGAAGAGAACTTCGGATTGCCTGGCGGCGGCGCGAGCGCCGGGGAGCTCAGGCCGCGATCTCGGCCTGCCACCGCTCGACGTTGCGGTCGTGGATCTCGGTCAGCGTCGCCTCGAGGTCGTAGACGGGCTCCCACTCGGGGTAGTCGGCTCGGAACGCGCCGAGGTCCGAGATCCACCAGCGGTGATCACCGATCCGGGCCTCGTCGGACAGTGTCCAATTGAGCGTCTTGCCCGAGATCCGCTCGCAGTCCGCAATCGCCTCGAGCATCGAGCAGTTCGCGAAGCGGCCACCGCCGAGGTTGTAGACGGCCGCTTCACGCGGCTTCTCGTGGAACGCGGCAAAGGCGGTGACGACGTCGTGCGCATGGATGTTGTCGCGCACCTGCTTGCCGCCGTAGCCGAAGACCGTGTACGGGTCGCCGGTCACGGTGCAGCGCATCAGATAGGCGAGGAAGCCGTGCAACTGCGCGCCGGCGTGGTTGGGTCCGGTGAGGCAGCCGCCGCGAAAGCACACGGTCGGAATGTGGAAGTAGCGTCCGTACTCCTGCACCATCAGGTCGGCCGAAGCCTTCGACACGCCGAACAGCGAGTGCGTGCAGTTGTCAATCGACATCGTCTTGTCGATCCCGCCGAACCACTTGTGGTCCGCCGGCAGCTCGAGCCGTTGATCGGTCTCGACCAGCGGCAGGAAGTTCGGCGTGTCACCGTAGACCTTGTTGGTCGACGTGAAGATGAACGTCGCCTCAGGCGTGTGCTTGCGCGTTGACTCGAGCAGGTTGAGCGTGCCGAGCGCGTTGACGGTGAAGTCGGTATGCGGCTCACGCGCAGCCCAGTCGTGCGATGGCTGCGCGGCCGTGTGGATGATCAGCTCGAGATCGCCGGCAACGGAGGCGAAGATCCGGTCGATCGCATCCGCGTCACGAATGTCGACATCTTCGAGACGGAGGTTGGGGAACTCGGCGGCGAGCGCGTCCGAGTTATGCCGGGTCGACGCCTCGGGTCCGAAGAAGCGCGAGCGCATGTCGTTGTCGATGCCGACAACATCGAAGCCAGCCGCGGCGAAGTAACGCGCGGACTCCGACCCGATCAGCCCCCCGGAGCCGGTGACGATTGCCGTTGGCATGCGGCCGGGAATACTACCGTCGGTTCTGCATAAGGCCCCCACCACAAAACCCGGCACGGCTCCTAACACTTTGACAACATGGGCGCCGTCGGCGAGAACCGATGACCGTCGCGAACCCGACGCCTGTCGGGCTGATGTTCCAGCGGACGTTGCCGCGATCAGAAAGCTTCAAGGAAGGGCGGACATGCCACGTTCCGACAACGTCAGGCCGCAGCGAACGACGATCGATCGTGCCGCCCGGACAGAACAGCTTGGGCAGATTCCGACCATCCTGTGGTTCACGGGACGGCCGGGCTCGGGCAAATCAACGATCGCCAACCTCGTCGAGATCCGGCTCCACCAAGCCGGCCTCCACACCTTCTTGCTCGACGGTGACAACGTTCGCCATGGTCTCTGCGGTGATCTCGATTTCACCGATGAGGACCGCCACGAGAACTGCCGTCGCGTCAGCGAGGTCGCGCGGCTGATGGCGGAGTCAGGGCTGATCGTGCTCGTCTCATTGATCTCCCCGTTCCGGACCAGCCGCGCAGCCGCCAGAGCGCTGTTCGGACCCGACGAGTTCTTCGAGATCCATGTCGACGCCCCGCTCGATGTCGTCGAGAGCCGCGATCCCAAGGGGCTGTACGCCAAGGCGCGGCGCGGACAGGTCGCGAACTTCACCGGGATCGACTCCCCGTACGAGCCACCGCTGACGCCGGAGATCTACCTGAACACGACCGTGATGGACGGCCCGCAGGCCGCCGGAATCGTGGTCGAGACACTGGAATCGGCCGGCCGTTTTCGGGTAAGAGATCTGACGCTCCAGTAACCGTTGTGTTACCGATGCACCGAAACTGGCGCATCCGCTTGTCGACACTGCAACAATTACCGGTGTGTGCGGCTTTGGGAGGCCTACGTGCGCGTGCTGATTGCGCACGACTTTATGGAGGCGTTTGGTGGGGCTGAGCGGGTCACCGCTGAGATCGCCGCCGTGTTCCCCGACGCTCCCGTCTACGCGATCCTCAGCCGCCCCGACGTTGCCGAGCGGATGGGCGTCGCCGACAGGCTGACGACGCTGCTGCCGGCGAACCGCTCGCTGCTGCAGCGCTACCGCACGCTGGCACCGCTGTACCCGGCGATCGTGAAGTCGGCGCGCCTGCCCGAGACCGACGTGATCATCTCGTCCAGCTATGCCTACGCCCACGGGTTCGGCGCTCGCTCGAGCGCGCTCAAGCTCTGCTACTGCCACGGACCGCTACGACACCTGTGGTCGCATTCGGTCGAGTACTCGAAGTCCGTGCCGGGCGGCGTCGCCGGGATGGCAGCGTTCGGCGCCTACCGCGCATACGCCCGCGCCGCTGACCGGGCCGCGGCACAGAGCGTCGACGCCTTCATCACACAGTCACCGTTCACGGCGGCCCAGATCCGCGAGATCTATGACCGCCCCGCCGCGGTGCTGGCGCCCCCGACCGACTGCGACACCTTCCACCCCTCCGGCCGCCCGCCAAAGGACTACTTCCTGTTCGCCGGCCGCCTGGTGGAGGCCTACAAGAAGCCGTCGCTGGTGGTCGAGGCGTTTGCGCGGATGCCCGAGAAGAAGCTGCTCATCGCCGGCGACGGACCGGCACTGGCCACGCTCAAGGCGATCGCCCCCCCGAACGTGGAGTTCGTCGGGCACCTCACCGACGACGCGCTCGTGACAGCGATGCAGGACTGCAGGGCCGCCGTCTTCCCCAGCATTGACGACTACGGGCTGGTGCCGCTCGAGGTCAACGCCTGTGGGCGCCCGGTGCTGGCGGTCCACGCCGGCGGCTCCCTGCACACGGTCAAGCGTGGCGTGACCGGCGACTTCATCTTCGACCAGACCGTCGAGTCGATCGTCGACGCGGTCCGGCACTTCGACTCCGAGCGCTACGACCCGGAGCGGATTCGGGCACACGCGCTCGAGCGCTCAACCGCCGCGTTCCACTCCCAGCTGCGCAGCTTCGTCGAGGAGATGGCGAGCAAGAAGGACGCGCAGCCCGGGACCCGCACCCGCACCCCGGTCGCCCCGCTCGCGGCGAACTCGCCGGTTGGCGTCTAACAGACGCTCAGACCTAACGACGCTCAGGACGAAACGGCCGCGGAGACAGGCTCGGGATCGAGCCGTGACTCCGTCAGCCGACGCGGCCGCGGAACCGGCTCGCCGGCGAGGACGCTGAACGACGCGTGGTGAATCAGGTGCTGCACGGAGAAGCCGTGACGCGCCGGCATGTTGAAGTACGCGTGCTGACGGACCGAGTCGAACCCGGCCGTCCGCAACATCGCCTTCCAGCCAGCCTTGTTCGGCATGTAGTAGACGACCGCAGAGTCGCGGTCGGCGCGGTACCGAGAGGCGGGAAACGGCAGGAAGCTGAGCAGCTTGTCTGGCTCCTCGGCCGTGATGAACGTGCCCTTGCAGAGCCGGGCGATCCGCTCCATCGCGAGCAGCTGATCCCGCAGGTGGATGATCACCATCCCGCAGAACACGAGGTCGAAGGTTCCGAGGAACGCGGGGTCGGCGTCATAGATGTTGCAGACGACGCGCTGCACCTTTGAGCCCAACACCTCATGCGCGAGCCGGAAACCGTCACCGCGCGGCCGCGACGGGAACTCCGACGGTCGCCGCCGCGGCGGCCAGTCGAGCTCACGTTCGTCGTCGAGGTCGAGGGCGACGACCTCTGCCGCGCCGCGGCGCTCCATTTCAAATGCCCAAAAGCCGTCCCAGGTGCCGACGTCGAGCACCCGCAGCCCGTCGAGGCGCTCCGGCAAGCCGTAGCGATCGACGTACGGACGCAGATCGAACATCCCAGGGGTGACGACACCGGGGGCGAGTTCAAGTGTGTGGTACCAGCCAAGCTGGGCCACGCGTTCGGCCAGTTCCTCCATCGCGGAGCGCATTCTATGTGCGCGGTCGCCGCGATGCTGCGCTTCTCCAGAAATCGTCACAACTGGGTGCTGGAGCGTGCGACTTGCCTGGGTCGTACCCTTGTGGCATGAGCGGTGAATTCGGGGATACACAGGTGGCGGCCGCCGATCCGGTGACCGACCTGCAACGGCAGGCTGCGCTCGCGTATGCGCGCGAGCTGTTGCCGCAGGAGATTGCAGATGCGGCCGCCGAGGATGCGCTGGCCGCCTTCCGTCACAGCGTTCGGAATGCCGAGACGCCACCCGACGCAGCGGCCCGGAATGAGCTCCTGCTCGCGGTGACGCGCCTGATGACGGCGGTCAGCATGCCGGACCGCAGCTCCCCGGCTGACCGCCGCCAGGCAGTGTGGGCCTCGATCGGCGCCGAGTCACACTGCAGCTGCCGGGAGACCGGCGTGCTGCTGGCCGCGCGCGCCAATGGAAATATCGAGCCGCGCGAGTCGGTCGCCCTCGATCAACATCTCGCCGGCTGTGCCGACTGCCGGGCGCTCGGCGTCGATGTCGTCCGCGCGGAGCAGGGCTTCCGGGACATCCTTGAACCGCCCTCCTCAGGCGGTGGCGGCCTGCTGCGCGGCGTCCGCGGCACAGCGCTGCTATCGGTCGGCGTCGTCGGCGCGATCGCCGCCGGTGCGATCGCACTGACGAGCGGCGGTGGCACCACGACCCCCAGCTCCGCGTTCCTGCTGCCGACCACGACGGTCGCCACGACCGCCACGACCCCGGCCAAGAAGGCGACCCACCACACCCACCACGCGGCCGCCAAACACCACACCACCAAGCCGAAGACCGTCCACAAGGCGTCGACGAAGCCGAAGACGACCGCCAGCACGGCGGACACCGCTCCGGTTTCAAGCGCGACGAACACGCCCGCGTATACGCCGCCGACCTACACGCCGCCTGTGTCGACGCCGGCCTCCACTCCCGCGCCGACGCACACCACGGCCGCGAGCACCGCCGGCTCGACCGCACTCGCGCCGACCAGCGAGAGCTCGCTGCCGGCAGCGACCGCGACCCAGCAGGGCATCGGCGCCACCACCACGCCGAGCGGTTGAGCGATGGCGGGCCCGTTGGCCCGCCGATCACGGTCAGCTCACCCTGGAAGCAGGCCCTCGCCGGTGAACTCGGCGGCGGCCTCAGCCAGCGTCACATCGGGCGGCGGCAGGATCAGGTCCGAGCCGCCGAGATGGTCATCGTCGACGGCCGTGCCATGGGTGCGCACGAAGGCGAGCAGCTGCGCGTAGACGTCTGTGAACGTGGCCTCGTCGCCCCCTTCGCAGGCATGCACCGCCGCGTTGTCGAGCTCGTTCAGCTCTGCCACGTCCCCGTCGCCGAGCTCGTACTGGCCCTCGGTCGCGATCCGGATGATCACTGCCCAGCTCCGCTCTCGCCTGCCGGCTCGGTGTCATCGAAGCTCGGTGCCGCTGCGTCAGCGGCAGGCGCTGGCGGTGCGGGCGTCTCGGCCTCGCCGGCATTGAGCTCGCCAGCGCTCTGCGACCCGGTGCCGAGCTCGGCCTTCATCTTCTCGAGTTCCGAGTCCACTGCCGAGGTGCTCGATAGCTCGCGGAGCTGACGATCGATGTCATCCTCGCCGGAGCCCAGCGCGGTGAAGTCCTCGAACGTCCCGGCCGCCTCCAGCTCCTGGACGGCATCGGCACGAGCCTTCATCGACTCGGTCTTGTCGATCGCACGCTGCATCGCCAGGCCGACGTCTGCCATCTCCTCGCCGACTCCGGTCGCGGCCTCAGAGATCTTGACCTGCGCCTCGGCTGCCGAGTACTGGGCCTTGATGACCTCCTTCTTGGAGCGGAACTGCTCGATCTTGGTCCGCAGCCGCTGCTCCGATGCGGTCATCTGCTCCTGCTGCGCCTCGAGCTGTTTGACCTGCCCGTCGAGCGACTGCAGCTCGGTCTGGGCGACGTTCTTGCGCTCGAGCGCCTGGCGCGCCAGATCCTCCTGACCCTGGGCCAGCGCTTGGCGCGCCTGGGTGTCAAGCCGGAGGACGTTCTGCTGGAGCTTCTCCTCCTGCAGCTGGAGTCGCTTCTTGGCGGTGACGACGTCCGCGATCCCCTTCTTGACGTTCTGAAGTTGCTCGATCTGCTTCTGGTAGCTGTACTCAAGCGTCTCGGCCGGGTCCTCGGCCTTATCGAGCAGCTTGTTGATCTTGGACTTGACGACTGTCGACATGCGACCGGAAAGGCCCGGCATTCGCATCCTCCTTGGCGGGGTGAAGACTCTGGTGCTTCAACAGGTAGCGTACCGCCGCAATGGAGCCGAAAGCGCCTGCTGATTCGATCGCCTTCCTGGCCCACTGGATGGGTCCCGGCGATGCCAACAGCGCGGGCAACGTCCACGGCGGCACCGTGATGAAGTTGTGCGATGAGGCAGCCGGGCTGGCAGCGCTCAAGCACTGCCGCCGCCGGATCGTGACGGTCGGCCTCGATCGGATGACGTTTCTGGTCCCGGTGCACATCGCTGAGCTCGTCACGTTCAAGGCGACGGTCAACGCTGCCTGGCGCACATCGATGGAGGTCGGCGTCCGTGTCGAGGCCGAGAATCCGAGCACCGGCGAGATCCGGCACACCACCAGCGCCTACCTGACGATGGTCGCGATCGACGAGCACGGCCGCCCGATCGCGGTGCCGCCGCTTGAGCCTCAGACGCCGGAGGAGGAGCGCCGCCGTCGCGAGGCCGAGCTGCGCCGGGCCAACCGCCTGCGCGAGCGTGACGAGATCGCCGCGGCCCGCCTCAACGAGATCAATTGACGGTCCTGCCCTACGTTTGGGCGCCCTACGAACCCAAACGTAGGGCAGCAGCACCGATCGCTATGGTCCGGCCGGGATGAGCCGCCGCACGCCGACAGCCGTCGCCTGCTTCATCGCCGTCGTTGCCATCGCCGGCTGCGGCGGCGGGACGAGCCTGCTGCACAAGACCTCGAGCACGCCCTCAGCGCCAGTGCCAACCCCCGGCACGACGGCGACGGCGACGCCGCGGGACACGGCGAGCACCGGTGCCACCGCGACCGCCACCACGTCCGCGCCTCCCCAGACGACCGGCCCGGCGAAGCTCGGCTTCCCGTACCTGGCGACGAAGAACACGACGCGGGTCGCCGGCACCGACCCGATCTCCGATGCCGCCGCGGTCGCGCTCGCGACCTTCCCCTCGACGGTGCCGGGGACCCATCCGACCGCAGTCACGGTCGCTCCCACCGACGACTGGCAGGCGGCGCTCGCCGCCAGCTCTCTCGAGGCCAACCCGTTCAACGCCGCGCTTCTCTTGAGCGGCGCCGGAACACTCCCCACCGCGACGCACCAGGCGCTGAACCTGCTCGCCCCGACGGGCAACAAGGCCGTCGGCGGCGCCCAGGTGATCCGCGTCGGCGACGTTCCCGCGGTGTCAGGCAGCAAATCCGTGGCGATCGCCGGCTCAGATCCGTACTCGTTGGCGGCGGCGATCGACACCTTCGAGGCCCGCCAGCGCGGCAAGGAGAGCGTCAACGTCCTGATCGCCTCCGCCCAGTACCCGGAGTGGGCGATGCCCGCAGCCGGATACGCCGCCGAGAGCGGCGAGCCGATCCTCTACGCCAACGACCAGGACGTGCCGGCCGCCACCCAGGAGGCGCTGCTCGCACACAGGCACCCGCATATCTACATCCTCGGTCCAACCAGCGTGATTCCCAATTCAGTCGCGCAGGAACTCGCTCACTACGGCGTCGTTCACCGGATCAGCGCCAACAGCCCAGCGGCGCTCGCGGTCGTGTTCGCCGAGTACCGCGACCCGGCCTGTCCGCCAAGTGGCCAGTGCGCGCACATCCCCGGCAGCTTCGGCTGGGCGATCCGCAGCCCAGGCCATGGTTTCGTGCTGATCAACCAGGCACAGACACTCGACGCGGCAGCGTCAGCGGAGCTGTCGGCGAGCGGCGGCTTCGGTCCGCAGCTGTTGCTCGAGCAACCGAATACCCTTCCCCAGGTCGTGCTCAATTACCTCGTCGGCTACGCCACCCCCGGGTACAACTCCGCGGGCCCAACCACGGCCGTGTACAACCACGCCTGGCTGATCGGCGGCTCGAACCTGATTTCGGAGAGCGTCCAGGGCCAGGTCGACAGTCTGCTCGAACCCGTGGAGGCGAAGTGAGTCAAGCTGAGAACCCGGACCGACTGGTCCCCGGCCGTCAGGTCACGATCGAGGACGTGCGGGCGCTGATGGGCGCCTCCACCCCCCACTTCGCGCTGCAGCTGCGGGCGCGCATCCGAAACCTGATCCGCGATCTTGACGTCGACGATCCCGCCCGCGTACTCGGTGAGCGGGAGATCGCACGGTTGGACGAGATCGCGGCCGACGGTGAGGTGCGCGGGCACCAGGCTGAACCGGGCATGACGCCGCTTCTGAGCGTCGCGCTTCCCGATGCCTGAGCCGTCCCCGGACGTGACCACGCCAGCCGGGCAGCCGGTGCCGCGGATCGCGGTGATCGGGCTCGGGCGGGTCGGCCTGCCCCTGGCGCTGTGCTTCGCCGACGCGGGCGCCCAGATCCTCGGAATCGACCATGACCGCTCGATCATCGAATCGCTCCAGCTCGGGCGGATGCCGTTCGATGAGCGCGGGACACAGGAACTGCTCGAACGCGTGCAGGCAACCGGACGGCTGACGCTGTCGGAGCACGCCGCCGACGCGGCCGCTGCCAGCGACATCGTGCTGACGATCGGCACGCCGAGCTTCTCGCACATCGAGTCCGACCTCAGCCAGGTCAAGGCGGTCATCGACGACCTGCTGCCCCACCTCAATCCCGGGCATAGCGTGATCCTCCGATCGACAATCGCGCCGGGCACGACCGAGTTCGTTGCTGGCTACATCCAGAAGCGTCGGAACCTGGTCCCCGGCGAGGAGATCTTCGTCGCTCACGCGCCGGAGCGGATCGCGGCCGGCAAGTTCCTGGCGGAGATCGGAACGCTGCCGTGCATCGTCGGCGGCGTCGGCGACGCCTCAACGGAGCGGGCAGCCGAGACCTTCAGCCTGTTCGGAGCGCCGATTGTCCGGACCACGCCGGTGGAAGCCGAGCTGGCGAAGATCTGGACCAACATTCTGCGCTACGCGACATTCGCGCTCCCGAACCTGCTGATGATGGACTGCGAGCGCTACGGGGCCAACGTGTTCGACGTGATCGAGCTGATCAACCACGATTACCCCCGCGGCGGGATGGCGATGCCCGGCCTGACCGCGGGCACCTGCCTGCGCAAGGACTTTGCGTTCTCCGAGGAGCGCTCCAACGCGCCCGGGATGCTGCTGGCCGTCAGCCGCGTCAACGAAGCGGTGCCCCTGTTCCTGGTCGAGGGAATCAAGCGGCGGCTCGGTACGCTCGCCAACCGCAAGATCGCCGTGCTCGGCCTCACCTTCAAGCGCGACACCGACGACGAGCGCGACTCCCTCTCCCCAAAGCTGATCCGGCTGCTGGAGCGTGAGCTGGCGGACGTCGCAGTGTCCGATCCGCATGCGATCAGCCCGACCCAGACGCTCGAAGAGGCCCTGACCGACGCGGATGTCGTCGTGATCGCCACCAACCACTCCGAGTTCACCGGCCCGGCGACCCTGCGCGCGATCCTGACAAGCGCCCGCGAGGAGTGCCTCGTCGTCGATCCGTGGAACGCGATCGGCACCTCCCAGGTGTTCGCCTACGCGGCCGAAGCGAAGGTGCTGAGCGCGCCATGAGCCGCGTGCTCGTGACAGGCGGTGCCGGCACGATCGGCGCCGCGGTTGTCCGCCGCCTGCTGAACGAGCCCGGCTTTGAGGTGCGGATCGCCGACAGCCGGGAGCCGGCCGAGTGGATGGCGGCGGCCTGCGAGGTGTACCAGGGTGATCTCCGCGATCTGGCGGTGGCCAACAAGGCCACCGAACAATGCACGCACGTGATCCATCTGGCGGCGATCGTCGGGGGAATCGCGAACTTCCACAAGCTGCCCTTCACGCTGACCGAGTTGAACAACCAGGTCACCGGCACCGTCGCCCACGCGTCGATCGACCGTGACGTCGAGCGCTTCGTCTATGTCTCCTCGAGCATGGTCTTCGAGAACGCCACCGAGTACCCGACGACTGAGGCGTATCTCCCCGCGTGCCCGACGCCGACCTCCGCCTACGGCTTCTCGAAGCTGTCCGGGGAGGTCTACACGCGCGCCGCCCACGACCAGTACGGCCTGCGCTTCACGATCTGCCGCCCGTTCAACGCGTACGGGCCGGGCGAACTGCCCGACCGCGATGAGCCGGGCATCGCCCACATGGTCCCCGACGTCATTGCCAAGGTGCAATCCGGCCAGTCTCCGCTCCAGATCTTCGGCGACGGCACGCAAACGCGAACGCTCACCCACGTCGATGACATCGCCGACGGGATCGTCACCGCGATGACCTCACCCGCCGGGCTCAACGAAGACTTCAACATCTCCGCATCCGAGGAGCTGACCGTGGCGGAGATCGCCGCCGTGATCTGGGAGGTCTGTGGCAACGATCCGGCGCAGCTCCGTTTCGAGCACCTGCCGTCCTTCGCCGTCGATGTCGTGCGCCGCTGGCCATCGGTCGAGAAGGCCCGCCGGCTGCTCGGCTGGGAGGCTCAGATCCCGCTGCGAGACGGGATCGCCGCCACCGCCGAATGGCTGCGCACGCTGTAGAACGCGCAGCTCGAGACGACCGTTATACAAAAGGAACAACGGGACTACCTTTCTTAGTCCACTTGCACCTTGCGACAATCGGCACACGTGCAGACAATCGCGCCTCCTGCCCGTTGCTGACGGGTCGTCCCGAACAGAGAGGTTCGTCGATGGAGAGCGCGTCACTGGCAGAGCAGGCACGGGGCGGCGTGTCGGAGCAACCGGCCCTGAAGGCGGGGGCGATCGGGTTCATCTCGAACATCGTCATCAGCGTCGCCTCCGTGGCGCCGGCCTACAGCCTCGCCGCGACGCTCGGCTACATCGCCGCCACGCAGGGGCTCGGGTACCACAGCCCCGCCGCGATCATCGTCGCGTTCTTCCCGATGATCGCCATCGCCGCGGCCTACTACTGGCTCAACCGCGCCGACCCGGACTGCGGGACGACCTTCTCCTGGGTGACCAAGGCGATGGGCCCGTTCACCGGCTGGCAGGCCGGCTGGGCGGTCGTGATCGCCGACGTGCTGGTGATGCCCAGCCTGGCCGACGTCGCCGGCAACTACACCTTCCAGCTGTTCGGGGTCACGCCAACGACCGCTGAGGTCGTGATCGTCGGGGTCGTCTGGATCATCATCATGACCGCGATCTGTTACATCGGGATCGAGCTCTCGGCCCGGCTGCAGCAGGGGTTGCTGACGATGGAGTTCGTCACCCTGCTGATCTTCGCGATCGTCGCTCTGATCAAGGTCTACAGCAGCCATCCGGCCCACAGCATTGAGGTCCAGGCGAACTGGTTCAACCCGTTCGACACGCCACTGACATCGCTGATGGACGGGATCCTGCTGGCGATCTTCATCTACTGGGGCTGGGACACAGGCGTGTCCGTCAACGAGGAGACCGAGGACGCGACCGATTCACCGGGCAAGTCGGCGCTGATCTCGAACTTCGTCCTGATCGGGATCTACGTCCTTGTCACGGTTGCCGTCCAGGCGTACGGGGGTCTGCACAGCCTGGTCGTCAACCAGGCGGACGTGTTCGCGCCGCTCGGTAAGGGCGTGCTCGGCTCCGGGCTCGACAAGATCCTGATCATCGCGGTGCTGTCCTCGGCGTCCGCCTCGACGCAGACCACGATCCTCCCCGGCGCGCGAACGACCCTGTCGATGGGCCGCGCAGGGGCGCTGCCGAAGAAGTACGCGGAGATCCACCCCCGGTTCCTGTCCCCGGGCTTCTCCACGATCATGGTCGGCCTCGTATCGGCGGTCGTGTACGTGGCGTTCTCGTACTTCAGCCACGACAACCTGATCGGGGACGCCTTCACGTCGCTGTCGATCACGATCGCCTTCTACTACGGGATCACCGGCTACGCCTGCGCGATCTACTACCGCAAGCAGCTGCTGCACAGCGTCAAGAACTTCTTCCTGCTCGGCCTGATCCCATTTGCGGGTGGGGTGTTCCTGACCTACATCATCTACAAGGCCGTCGACACCTATGTCCACGCGAGCGAGAACTACTCGCAGGCGACGATCTTCGGGATCGGTTCCTCGATCGCGATCGCGATCATCACGATCCTGTGCGGGGTGATCCTGTCCCTGTTGATGTGGTGGCGCTCGCCGGCGTTCTTCAAACGCGGGCTGGAGATCGCTGACCCGGATGTGCTGACACGACCTGCGCCGGTTGTACCCGGGGGTGTGACATGAGCTCCGGGGTGATCGTCGGCTACGACGGCTCCCCCGGCTCGAAGGCGGCGCTGGCAACCGCCGTCGAGGTCGCGAAGGCATACGGCGACAAGCTGACGATCGTCTTCGGCTATGAGATCAATCCGCTTGGCGGCGCGGTCAGCGAGTTCGCGCCTGCGCTCCGGGAGGTGGCGAACAAGCGGCTCGAGGAGGCGCTCGGCCTCGCCGGCATCGAGGCCGAGGCCACAATCGTCGAGCGCCAGCCGGCTCACGGTCTGGCGGAGCTCGCACGCGATCGCGATGCCCGAGTGATCGTGGTGGGAACCAACGGTGAGGGCCCGCTGCGTGGCGCCTTGCTCGGATCCACCCCCCACAAGCTTCTCGCCTTGGCCGAATGTCCAGTTTTAGTCGTGCCCGTTACCGGTTAGATTCACAACGCATTTACTGATTAGTCGAAAGGCGGTTAGGCTTGCCCTTCGATTGGCGCGACCGGGGCGCCTCAACATCTGGTACCTGGGAGGTATTCGTCAGGATGGGAAGGAGTCTCCAGCGCAACGGTCGTGCACTGCTGCTGATGTTCGCAGCGGCGCTCGCCCTCAGCGCATTCACAGCAGGGACAGCCGGAGCGGCGATCAATCGCACGCCTGGCACGGTCCCTGCGGTCACCGGTGGGTCGTTCGCGGTCGCGCCGACCTCCGCCTATGTGTATGGCGCGGTCGACACGTACAACGAGGCGACGGACTACTCGTTTGAGTTCGGGACCACCACTGGCTATGGCCACTTCACCGCCGCCGCTCAGATTCCGGCAGGCAAGGGTCTGACCGTCGTCTACACGAAGCTCACGGGCCTGAAGCCGAGCACGACGTACCACTACCGCCTCGTCGTCGATCCGATTGAGGATCCCGCTACGGGCTACTACTACACCGGCGCCAACGCCGGTGCCGACGTGACGTTCAAGACCACAAGCGCCGGCAAGCTGACGCTGTCGAGCACGAAGCTCAAGGTCAAGAGCGGCAAGACGAGCTTCACCGTCAAGTCGACCAGCACGATCGCGGCCAAGGCCAAGTTCACGCTGACCGCCAAGGGCAAGAAGATCGGATCGGGCTCGTTCTCGGTCAATGCCGGTAAGTCGAAGACGGTCAGCTTCAAGCTGACGAGCAAGGGCAAGTCGCTGCTGAAGGCGGCCAAGAACAAGCTCAAGGCCACGCTGAAGGTCACGACCTCGACGTACCAGACGGGCTTCAGCAAGAAGGTGACGCTCACGTAGTGAGCACGTTCGCACTCCTCGCCGACCTTCCGGTCACGGTCGAGGGGTACGCGCTGTCCGGCCTCTCCGCGGAGGTCGCCGCCGGCATGACCCGCGCCACAACGCTGGTCAGCATCGAAGGCGGCGGCCTCGCGGGGGTCGGGGAGGACGTCACCTACGACCCCGACGAGCACGTTGCGCTCCAGGCCGCGGGCGCCGTGCACGATCTCCGCGGTCGTTTCACGCTCGCGGAGCTGTGCGAGCGGATCGAAGCGCTCGATCTGTTCGGGCACGAGCCGTCGAGCCCTGCGTATCGGAACTATCGCGTCTGGGCGTTCGAGAGCGCCGCGCTCGATCTGGCCCTGCGCCAGGGCGGCGTCGCTCTGTGGGAGGTCCTCGGACGGGAGCCGGCACCGATGCGCTACGTCGTGTCTCTGCGCCTCGGTGAGCCGCCGAGCATGGAGCCGCTCGCGCTCCGGCTCAGCCTCGACCCGACCCTGCAGTTCAAGCTCGACGCCACGAGCAGCTGGACTCCGGAGCTGTTCGAGCAGCTGGTCGCGACCGGCGCCGTCGAGTCGATCGACTTCAAGGCGCTCTACAAGGGCACGAGCGTCGACCAGGGCCCCGACCCGGTCCTCTACCAGCGAGTGATCGACGCGTTCCCGGACGCCTGGCTCGAGGATCCGGACATCGTCGATCCCGATACCGCCACGGTCCTCGCCGGCGAGCACGCGCGGATCACCTGGGACGCCAACATCCACTCGATCGCCGACATCGAGACGCTCGCCTTCCCGCCACAGATGGTGAACATCAAGCCGTCCCGGATCGGGCCGCTGCGCGAGCTCTTCAACGCCTACGACTATTGCGCCGCCCACCGGATCGCCGCGTACGGCGGCGGTCAGACCGAGCTGGGGGTCGGCCGCGGTCAGGCGCAGTACCTGGCCTCGCTGTTTCACCCAGACGGCCCGAACGATCTCGCCCCGTCCGCCTACAACCAGATCAGTCCGCCCGCCGGGCTGCCGCGATCCCCCTTGATTCCTACAGTGGTGCATCCTGGATTCCGCTGGGAACCCGAAATGCCCTAACCTCCGCCGCCGCGGCGGGGAAACCCGCCGTTCACCTCTAGGGAATGGACGGAGAATTGACTGAGACACTTGGGATCGCCGGCTCCGGCACGATCGCGACCGGCCTGGCCGTCGTCGGCTCAGCCTCGACCGATGTCGTGCTGTGGGCCCGCTCTGACAGCTCGGCAGATCGTGCTCGGGCCGCAATTGAGAAGGGCGCCGGCAGGTTCGAGGGCGCCGACGCATCACGCGTCCAGGTCGTCACCGACATCGACGCGCTGATCGGCTCGAGCTACTTGGTCGAGGCGATCGTCGAGGATCACGCCGACAAGGCCAAGCTCCTCGGTGATCTCGGGGACATGTCCAAGCACGCCTCCGAGACCGCGATCCTCGCGACCACAACCTCGTCGCTGTCCGTGAACGAGCTCGCGAACGCCAGTGGCCACCCCGAGCGTTTTGCCGGCCTGCACGTGTTCAATCCGGTGCCGCGGATGGCCCTGATCGAGCTCGTGTTCCCAGACGCGGCCTCAGCTGAGACCAAGGAGCGGAGCCTGGCCATCTGCGAGCAGCTCGGCAAGACCGCCGTTGAGGTGCCCGACACCCCCGGGTTCGTCGTCAACCGTCTGCTGTTCCCGTACCTGTTCGACGCCGTCTCGTTCATGTCCGAGCACGATCTGGAGGCCAAGGCGGTCGATCAGTGCATGACGCTCGGCGCGGGGCTGCCGATGGGTCCGTTGGCTCTGCTCGACTTCGTCGGCCTCGATGTCTCCAAGGCGATCGGCGACTCGATCGGCCTCAGCACCCCCCCGAGGCTGGCGCAGCTGATCGACGAGGGCGCGCTCGGCAAGAAGGCGGGCCGCGGCTTCTACCAGTACTGATCCCGGTTGCATCGTCGAGGAGGTGGCACCGGCCGTTCGTTTCGTGTACGCCTAACGAACATTTAATCCCGATTGAGGTCCAGAGCCGATTATTCCGTTTGCGACGTACCTCATAGCAGCACCTCCTCCCCAGAAGCGCGAAGCCGGCCCGTCCCCAGCGGGCCGGCTTCCTTTAACCCGCCGCCGCTGTGCACCTCCTGGGCTGGTGGCCCAGAAATAGTCGAAGCCGGCCACAAGTGGCCGGCTTCACCTCTCCTCTCAACCACCGGGAAAACCTTGGTGGCCAGGCGCCGCTGATAATCAGCGCCCGTGAACACGGAATAGTAACGAGTGTGTCCGTTGTCACGTAGTCTCGTGACGTCGGTCACGAGACTCTGGCGCACGGGGCGCCCGCGATCACTCGCCGGCAGCGTCGATCTCAGGCTCCGCAACCTGGTGAATTCGGACCGCCTCGATCCGGTTCTGGCGCACCGACTCGACGCGGATCGAGTAGCCGTTCGCCGAGATCGCATCCCCGCGTTTCGGCAGCCTGCCGAGCTCGGCGAAGACAAAGCCACCGACAGAGTTGTAGGCGTCGGTGTCGACCGGCAGCTCGAGGCCGTAGTCCTCGAGATCAGCCACGGCGACGTGGCCACGCACGAACCAGTCCCCGTTGGCGAGGCGCCGGATCGCACCACCGGCTGGGTCGGTCTCGTCGGAGATCTCTCCGACGATCTCCTCGATGATGTCCTCGATCGTCACGATCCCGGCGGTCCGGCCGTATTCGTCGATCACAACCGCCATCTCGGTCCGCTCACGCTGCAGATCCGCCAGCAGATCATCGAGCGGCTTGGTCTCGGGCACGATCGGCGCTTCGCGGACAACGGCGTCGAACGGAGCGTCCTCGCCGCGGTCGAGCAGGATCCTGACGAGCTGGTTGACGTGCACGATTCCACGGATCCGATTGTCGTCGTCGTCCTCGATCACGACCAATCGCGAATGCCCGGTCGAGATACATCGACGGATCGCGCCGCCTGTCGTCTCTGAGATGTCGACCGTGACGACAGCCGGGATCGGGGTCATCACCTGCCGTGCCTCCTGCTCGTGCAGGTCGAACACGCCGGTCAGCATCTCGGCCTCGTTCGCGTCGAGGTGACCGACGGTCTGGGACTGGGCGATCAACCGCCGGATGTCCTCCGAGGTCCCGCCCTCGGGCTCAGCGTCGGGATCGACACCCAACCGGCGCAGCATCCACTCCGACGATGCGTTCAAAGCAACCACGAACGGCTTGAAGACGAGCATGAACAGCCGCATCGGCGGCGCGATCCGTCGCGCCAACCCCTCGGCGTGCTGGATCGTGTACAGCTTCGGGACAATCTCACCGATCGTGCTCTGCACGAACGTGATCACGACATAGGCGATCACCACCGACACCGCGATCGCAATGTCGCTGGCGGGCTTCTTGCCGAAGATCGGTTCGAGCAGGTGCGCGATCGCCGGCTCCCCAAGGGCGCCGATCCCGATCGAGGCCATCGTGATCCCGACCTGGCAGGCGGCGATGTAGTCGCCGATCTCGGCGATCTGCCCCAGCGCGATCCGCGCACCACGAGACCCCTCCTCCGCCATCGCCTCGAGCCGTTCCTTGCGCGAACGCACCATGGCGTATTCCGCGATCACGAAGAACGCGTTGACCAGGACCAGCAGCCCTGTGAGGATGATCAGCAGCGCCTTCACGGGCGGTACGCGACCGGCCCGGGCGCGCTGCTACTTCGAGGTTGGTCGTCGTTCATAGAAGGCGACAGCTCTGACAACGCTATCAACGCGCCCGGCGATCACGAGTCAAGGGCCGTGTCAACCTCTGCCGCGACCTCGAAATCCTTGGCGGTGAGGCCGCCCGCGGCATGGTTGGTCAGTCGTAGCTGCAGCTTGTTCCAGCCGTGTAGCAGCAGGTCCGGGTGGTGGTTGTGGCGCTCGGCCACAACGGCGACGCGGTTGAGGGCGGCCAGGGCGGCGGCGAAGTCGTCGTACTGCGCGTTGCGCACGATCTCGTCGCCCTCCCGCTCCCAGGCGGAGCCGCTGAGGCGCTGCTGGATCTCGTCGTCGCCGATCAGTTCGTCTGTCATATGGTTAGCCCAATCATGAGGATCGTCAGTCTGGTTCCCTCGGCCACGGAGATGCTGTTCGCGCTCGGGCTCGGCGGTGACATCGTCGCAGTCACCCATGAGTGTGACTACCCGCCTGAGGCCGGTTCTCTCCCGCGAGTCACGCGCGGCCGACTTCCCGAGGGTCTGTCCTCTGCCGAGATCGACGCCACAGTCAAGCAGTGGACCCTCGACGGCGAGGCGATCTACGAGCTCGACACCAAGCGCATGCATGAGCTCGAACCCGACCTGATCGTGACGCAGGAGCTCTGCAAGGTCTGCGCCGTCTCAGCCGACGACGTCCGCTCGCTCGCCGAGGAGATCGAGAGCCTGCCGATGGTGGTCTCACTCGATCCCCACACCCTTGGAGAGGTGCTCGGTGATGCCCGGACCCTGGCGCAGGCGACCGACAGTAAGGATGAGGCCGTCGAGCTGATCCGCGAGGCATCGGCCCGAATCGATCGCGTCCGGGTGGCGGTCCGCGGCGCGCCGCGCCCCAAGGTCGTCGCGCTGGAGTGGCTCGATCCGCCGTACGCTGCCGGCCACTGGACCCCGCAGCTGATCGAGTATGCCGGTGGCCTTGACGTGCTCGGCTTCGCCGGCGAGCACTCCGAGCAGATCTCCTGGGAGGAGGCCGCGCTGGTGGCGCCCGACGTGGTGCTGGTGATGCCATGCGGGTTCGATGCCGAGATCGCCCACCGCGAGGCCGAGATGCATCACCGCCAGTTGCTCGCGCTCGGTGCCGGTGAAATCGTCGCCGTCGACGCAAACGCCTTCTTCTCACGTCCAGGACCGCGCCTGATCGATGGCCTCGAGCTGCTCGGCTGGATCCTGCACCCGGATCTGTTGCCCGAGCCCGAGGGCGCCGCCCAGCACGCGCTGACGGTCGAGCTGTCCTGAGCCCACAGACCATCCTGTTCGTTCACTCCTCGAGTGAGCACTACGGCTCCGATCGTCAGCTGGCACTGATCGCCCGCGGCCTCGACCGCTCCCGCTTCACCCCCGTGGTGGTGCTTCCGGGCCCGGGCCCGCTGGCCCGGGACCTCGAGGCTGCGGACATCGAGGTCGTCCTGCGTCCCGAGTTGGCCGTGATTCGACGCGGCCTCGCGAGCCCGACCGGCATGGCCTCGCTCGGACGTGGCCTAGCCGCGGATGCGGCGTTCCTGCGCCGGATCATCCGCTCACGGGGAGCGGCGCTCGTGCACTCGAACACGACCGTGGTCCTGGGCGGCGCGGCCGCGGCTCGTGTCGCCGGGGTCCCCCACGTCTGGCATGTCCGTGAGATCTACGAGAAGTGGGGCCGCGCCTGGCCGGTGCACAAGCGGGTGCTGCTGGCCGGCGCCTCGGCGCTACCGTGCGTGTCCGCCGCCACCGCAGCGCAGTTCGGTGATGCTCCCGACGTCACCGTGCTCCACGACGGACTCGGCCGGATCCCCTCGCGCGCCGCGATGCGACCTGCGCGCGACGCGCTCGGCCTGCCGCAGGACGTGCCGATCGTGGCGGTGCTCGGACGGCTGACGGACTGGAAGGGCCAGGATCAGCTGATCCGCGCGCTGGCGCTGCCGGCGCTCCGGGACCGGGGAGCGCTCGGCCTGCTGGCAGGGTCGGTGTGGCCGGGGGCCGAGGAACGCGAGCAGCGGATCATCGATCTGGCCCGCGAGTTGGGCGTGCTCGATCGGGTGGTCCGGGTCGGGTTCCGCGACGACGTCGAGAACGTCTACGGCGCTGCCAACGTGATCGCGGTTCCCTCGACCGCGCCCGACCCGCTGCCGAATACGGCTTTGGAGGCCGCCGCCACCGGTTGCGCGGTGATCGCCGCCGCCCACGGTGGCCTGCCCGAGATCATCCGTGACGGCGAGACCGGGCTGCTGTTCACGCCGGGCGATCCTGCCGCCCTGGCCGCCGCCGCCGCCCGCCTGCTCGACGACCGCTCACTCGCCGCCCACCTCGGCCGCCGGGCCGGCGTCGACGTCCATCGGCGCTTTTCCCCCGAGGCCCTGATCGACGGCCTGCAGTCGCTGTACGACTCGCTGCTCTGACGCACTCGTCGGCGTGCCCCCCGGCGGCTCCCCGGACGACCTCGCTGAGCGGCAGCAATGAGGGCAACTCGGGGTTGATCAGCCGTGGCGCCGGTCCCCCTTGGGGGTGGGTCGATTAAGTTCGGACAGGTCGTGGTTTCTCGACCCACCCCTGCGGTTTGCCGGTCCGCAGCCGGGGGTTGGTCGATTAAGTTCAGACAGGTCGTACTTTCTCGACCCACCCCCCGTCGCCGGGGTCAGATCGTGAAGCCGTTGGGCGTCAGCCCGGTACCGCTGGCGACCGCGATCGCGGCGATCACCGACACGATGGCGATCAGGACGCACCCGGCGATTGCCCACGACTGCTTGCCACGCCTCTCGTGGAACTCGACGACGAACCAGCCGCCGATGACGCCGGCGACCAGGCCGCCGATGTGCCCGCCGATCGAGATATCGGAGATCGTCAACGTGAAGATCAGGTTGATCAGGAGCGTCGGTCCGAGGCCGCTCTGCCACAACGGGATCCGGCGGGCGTGCGCGACCACGATCAGCGCCCCGAACACCCCAAAGATCGCGGTCGAGGCCCCGACCGTGGGGGCACGCGGCTCGAACAGCAGCGCTCCGAACGAGCCCGCCAGCAGCGACGACATATAGATCGCAACGAAGTTGAGCTTGCCGATGCCGGGCTCGAGCACCCGGCCGACGAACCACAGCGACAGCATGTTGATCGCGATGTGGATGATCCCCTCGTGCATGAAGCCCGAGGTCAGAAGACGCCAGTACTCGTGGTGGCCGGCGAACGGGAACCCTGGCGGGAAGATGAAGTTGCCGGAGATCGCCGGGCCGAACAGCGCCCCGTGGTTGAACACCCAGCCGGTGTCGGTCCCGCCGAAGGTGACCCCGCTGGCGACCTCCGCGATGAACACGATCACGTTGATCGCGATCAGGATGTTGGTGGCGCTCCACTGCGTCGCGACCCCGGGGGTCGCTGGCAGCCGCCGTACCTTGGTCTTCTCGCGGGCGCACTCAGGGCAGCGCATCCCGACCGATGTCGGGGTCATGCAGTCGGGACAGATCGGGCGTCCACACGACGAGCACGAGACGCCGGTCTCGTGCGAAGGATGTCGATAGCAGTACGCCAAGGACCGGTGACGCTATCAGCGATCCGGAAGCATCTTGCGCGTCTCGTCGGCGATGTCCTGCAACGTACGCTCCGCGAGTTCACGCAGGTTCGCCGACTGCTCGACTCGGACCGTGTGCCGGCCACGCACCCGGAGCGCCACGAGCGCACTGCCTGCCGTGACGGTCACAACCGCCGCAGCCGCCGGACGGACCCAGTTGCGCGGGTCCCGCATCGACTGCAACTCCCAGTTGTCGAGCTCCTCCTGCGCGAGCTCGTGCCAGGTCATCAGCTGGGACTCGAGCCGCGCCGCCAGCACCTCTGGCGGCTCGATCGGTGCCAGCGCCTCACGCAGCAGCGCTTCGACGTTGGTTGTCATGCCGCGCCCCTCATCCGGCCGCGCCTCCGTTCGAAGCCGCCGACGGCTCCTCGACGATCCCCTCGAGCTGGCGGATCGCGCGGTGCAGGAGCACCTTGGTCGCGCCGTCGGTGCGACCAAGCGCACGCGCGATCTCGCGGTTGTCCATGCCCAGCGCGAAACGCATGATCAGCGCCTCCCGGCGGTCGTCGGGAAGCTGGCGGACACCGTCGAGGATCGCCTTGAGCTCCTCGCGTCCTTCGACCAGCGATTCGGTCGTGTGCGGGGCTGAGATCATCCCCGCATCCTCGATCGCCGACTCCGGCTTACGGGAGCGGTCACGGTAGAAGTTGGCGGCAAGGTTGTGCGCGATCCGGATGAGCCATGGACGCAGCGGCCGGCCGTTGGATTCGCGCAGCGCGCGCTCGAGATGGCGGTAGGCCTGCAGGAACGTCTGCTCCGTGAGGTCCTCGGCGTCGTGGTGGTTGCCGACCCGGTAATAGCTGTACGAGTAGACGTCACGCAGGTGCGCGCGGTACAGGTCACTGAAGGCAGCGTCGAGCTCAGCCTTGTTATTGGGAATCCGGGTTTGGACTGCCACCGCATAGAGGAGCCTATCTGGCCTGCAACCGCCCGCGGGCTGCTTAGGCCGCGCGCGTCGAGCGCTGACGCCCCGCGTCTGCGGGGGCGGTGATCCGCCCGACCCACCGCTCGGTGTCCAGCCGACCATCGACGAGCGCCGCCAGGTCGTCGAGCGCCGGCGCCTTCATCCCGCCGTCGGAGACGACCGCCGCGAGCAGCGCCACCGAATCAACCGCCTCGGCGACATGCCCGATCAGGACCGGAAGCTCGTCGGATGCGACGCCCTGGGACAGCAGTTCTCCGGCGCGCCGGTTGCGCGACCCGGCGGCGATGACCGTGGCAACGAGATCACCCGCCCCCGCCAGGCCGGCGAACGTCTCGGGGCGTCCACCGCGGCTGCGCGCGAATCCTTCGACCTCGGAGAAGACCTTGCCGGCGGCCGCCCCGGCGATGTTCGGCCCGGCACCCGATGCTGCGGCAGCAGCGAGCACGGCGACGTTCTTGGCACACCCGGCAAGCTCGACCCCGGTCACATCCGAGCTGAGATCGACGTCGAAGCCGGCGGCCGTGAACACATCCTTCAGCTGACGGGCGAACGCCTTGCTGCCCGACGCCAGCACGATCGATGCCCCGGTGTCGAGCGCCTCGAGCGCGTGTGCCGGGCCGCCGAGGACGGCGATCGCCCGCGATTGCGAGCGCTCGGCCGCGAACGCCGAGGGGAGCGTGCCCAGCGGCGGCACGAGGCCCTTCGACAGTACGAGCAGGCCGGCGCGGCGCGGGATCCGGTCTCCGTAGGCGGCCATCACTGCCGGCAGCGCGCGCGCCGGAACCGCAAGACAGACGAGGTCGTGCCCACCGAGTTCAAACGTTGATGCCTTGCCGACGTGGACCGAGGAGGGAAGCTCAATCCCCGGCAGGTAGCGTTCGTTGGTGCGCTCGCGCTGCAGCAGTTCGGCCTGCTCAGCGGTGCGGCATCCCAGATCGACCTCGTACCCGGCGCGACCCAGCGCCACCGCCAGCGACGTCCCCCAGCTGCCGGCGCCGATCACGGCAGCGCGGCGGATCGGCGGCATCCCGCCGAGCCATTCCCATTGCAGCATCACGCACGGCCAGATCCGATTGGTGACGGTCAGGGCCAGCTGCGGCGAGGCATCATCGACGTGCGGGAAGCGCAACGGACGCCCTGCCCGGACACGAACCTTGTGCGGGCGGATCCGCCAGCCGCGGCGGATCGACTCGGTGCCGGTGACGGCGACCGGGATCACGGGCGCGCCGGTCTCCAGCGCCAGGCGGCCGACGCCGCGCTTGCGCGGCTTGCCGAGCGAGCCGGGGCGGATCCGGGTGCCCTCGGGGAAGATCAGGACGATGTCACCGCGCGCGAGGATCGCCTTGGCGGTGTCGATCGTCTGCGCGTCGCCGGCTCCGCGATCGACCGGGAAAGCGCCGAGTGCGTTGAGGATCCACGCCTGCCACGGACGCCGGAACAGCTCCTTCTTGGCGACGTAATACAGGGGGCGGCGCGCGATGGCGCCGATCACGAACGGGTCGAGGAAGCTGCGGTGGTTCGCAGCGATGATCGCCGCGCCCTCCCGCGGGATGTGGTCGCGGCCGATCCGCTCGATCCGGAAGTAGATCAGGAAGAAGGGCAAGGAACCCGCGCACGATCCGGTAGACGATCGGGTTGACGCCCTTCTCGGCGGCGCGCTGATGCAGTGCGGCGTGATCCATCCCTCCAATCCTTACCCATGCCGGCGGGGCGCGTTACAGTTGCCCTACGTTGGCCCTCCGGATTGATCGGACACGCACCCTGCGCGGCGCCGTGAGCGGCACGGTGGCCGCCGCCGTCTGGGCGGTCCAGCAGCCGGCCGACAAGGTCGTCTTCGGCTGTGACTACGACGACGTCGAGCTCCTCGGCCGCGCGATCACCAGGAGCGAGAACTGGTACGCCGCCGGCTTCGCGGCTCACCTCTTCAACGGCGCGGCGTTCGGGGCCGCCTACGCGAGCATCGGCCCGGCCCTGCCCGTTGCGCCGATGCTCCGCGGACCGCTCGCGGCGCTGGTCGAGAACTTCGCCGGCTGGCCGCTCGGCGCCGTGGTCGACCGCATCCACCCCGCGCGCGAGCAGCTGCCGCAGCTCCAGGGCAACCGCCGCGCACTGATCCAGGCGACGTGGCGTCACCTCCTGTTCGGGGTGGTGCTGGGCGAGCTCGAGCGGCGGCTCAACGCCGAGCCGGAGCCGACTCCGCCCGCACCTGAGCCCGACTACTCGAGCAACGGCCACGGCCCGATCAACCACGTCGTCAGCGTCACCGTCGCCGACCCCGACGAGTAGTGCGCGTTCTGATCACTGGAGCGTCGGGCTTCGCCGGCCGGTGGCTGGCCCGCGCCTGTGCGGACGGCGGCGATGAGATCACCGAGGTCTCGCGCAGCGCCGGCGTTGACCTGACCGACGCGGCCGCGGTCACGCGAGCGGTGGCCGAGACCCAGCCGGAGGTCATCTACCACCTGGCGGCGCTCAGCCACGTCGGCAAGTCCTGGGAGGACCCGGCGACGACGCTGCACGCCAACGTCGACGGCGCCGTCAACCTGCTCGAGGCGATCCGCCACGAGGCTCCGACAGCCCGGGTCGTGTGGGCCTCCTCCTGCGAGGCGTACGGCACGGTCGAGACGCTGCCGGTCACCGAGGACGCGCCGCTACGTCCCGTCAACCCCTACGCCGTCTCCAAGGCCGCCGGCGACATGCTGGCCCGCGTCTACGCCGAGGCCCATGGCATGCAGATCATCCGCGCCCGCCCGTTCAACCATGCCGGCCCTGGTCAGCTGCCGATCTTCATCGTCTCCTCGCTCGCCCAGCAGGCCGCGCAGGCGAAGCTCAGCGGTGTCGACGAGCTCGAGATCGTGACCGGCAACCCGGACACGCGCCGCGACTTCACCGATGTCCGCGACATCGTCGCCGCCTACCGCGCGCTGGCCGCGCCCGCCGTCACCCCCGGCGCCTACAACGTCTGCACCGGCCGCTCGGTGTCAGCGGCCGAGCACGTGCAGATCGTCGCGGAGCTGATCGCCCCGATCAAGGTGCGTCACACGGTCGACCCGGCCCGCATCCGTGCCCACGAGGTGATGGACCATCGTGGCTCCGCCGCCGCACTCCATGCCGCCACCGGCTGGGAGCCGCAGATCCCGCTGCGACAGACGATCGCCGACACGATCGCATGGTGGGAGGCCCGGCTGGCTGCCTGACGGTGGCCCCGTTGGGCCACCCATCAACCGCGGCTCAGAGCTCGTAGTCGAGCTCGTAGCGGTGCGTGCCGTCGGGCTCGATCGTCAGCGCGAGCGTGCCGGTGATCCCGGCCAGCTCACCGCGGCCCGACCCCGGCACGACCTCGTAGTGGAGCGTTTGGTCACCGGCGTGCATCGTGCCGAACTGCTGCATCGCGAAGCCGCCGCGGCGCTCGTTCAGCTCGCCGTCGACCGTCTCGATCGCGACGTATCCGGCCTCACCCGTCGCCGGGTCACCGGCGGCGAGCATCACTCCGTCGCCCACCCCGATGAAGTCACCATCGAAGCGCTTGCTGAGTTCGTACCGGCCGACCACGCCGTCGAGCTCCGGATCGCCCAGAGCCAGAATCACCTCGAACGTACCGGCAGCCTTCACCTCACGGGATTCTGAGGTCATGCACGGACGACGCCTGGCGGCGCTCATCCTCAGTCAGGTCGCTGGGATCGACCGCGGTGGTCTTCGCCCAGTGGTGCCCGACGGGGCAATACTGAACCCGCGTGCCCCCCAGCCGGACCGCCTTGACGGACGCCAACGGGATCCAGATCGTCGTGTACAGATGGCCATCGGAGCAGCGGACCGTCCGCTCAAACTGCTCGAACATCAGGCAGTCCGTCCCCACCGCAGGTAGGCCAGCGCGCCGAGCGCGTTCAGAGAGAGCAGACGCCACAGACCGCGGCTGCCGCGGATCTCGTCGTCGCTGCGGCGCGCCAGGTCGCGCTGCGCGACGCCGACGACGCCGAGGCTGATCACGATCACCACCGTCGCGATCCGCCGCTGCCTGGGTGATGTGTCGGTCATGACGCTGATCCTTGCACGGTTTTCGCCAACGTGCCGACGACCGCTCCTGATGCCCGTTGATAGGGTCGATCCATGAAGCGGTGGATCGGAGCGATGCTGCTGGCCGGCGCGCTCGTCACACCGGTCTGGACCGGGTCGGCGTCGGCCGACGTGCCCGGGGTGCGCGCGATCCTGCCGATCGGTGAGGGCAGCAGCGCCACCCTCACCCAGCTGCTCGCAAACGAGACGACCGGGGCGGTGCCGTCGTCGTTTACCGAGTTCGAGCAGCCGTTCAATGACCTCGTCGGCGACGCGCCGCACATGACCGATGCGCTGATCGACCAGGACTTCCCCGCCTCGCCGATCAGCCTGCCGACGGGCGCCGCAAGCGTCGAGCAGCCCGAGCCCGGGGTCACGATCAGCTGGGACGCCGAGGGCGTGCCCTACGTCGTCGGGCAGACCATCGACGAGGTGATGTTCGGCGCCGGCTACGCCCAGGCGCAGGCGCGGCTGTTCACGATGGATGTGCTCCGGCACCTCGGCGAGGGGACGTTGACGAGCCTGATCGGCCCGGGCACCGACGACTCGAATGTGCTGATGGACCAGGCGGTGCTGCTGCAGTCCGACTACGACGCCTCCGAGCGAACCGCCCAGATCGCGAACCTGCCGTCGGAGTTCGGCGCGGAGGGAACGCTCGCGCAGCAGGCTGAGATCGCCTACGCCAACGGGATCAACGCCCGCATCCAGTCCGACCGGCAGGACCCGCTGCAGATGCCGGCCGAGTACGCGGCCGTCGGCGCCTCGCCGCAACCGTGGACCGTCGGCGACTCGGTCGCGGTCGCGGCGGAGATCAACGAGGGCTTCGACCTCGGCGGCGGTGCCGAGGACCTCGACGCGGAGATACTCGGCGAGCTGCGCAGCCGGATGGGCGCGGGCACCGGTACCGACGTCTTCAACGATCTGACCTTCCAGGACAGCCCGCTGTCCCCCACGACGACGAATCAGCGGTTCGACTACCCGGAGCCGCGCGCGGTCGACTCGACGGCCGTCGCGATGCCGGACGCGGGCTCCGTCGAACCCGTCGACCCGATCACCGCGCTCGGCTCAAGCGGCGGCGCAGCCGCGGCCCGCAGTCGGATTGATTCCCCGAGCTGGGTTGACCGGCTCGGCCAGTCACGGCTCGCGCACCGTGGCGGTGAGTCGTTTGCGGTCCTCGTCGGCGGCTCGCACTCGAGCACCGGGCATCCGATCGCCGACATGGGGCCCCAGGTCGACTTCTTCTCACCGGAGCTGCTGTTCGACGAGTCCCTGCAGGGCCCCGGGATCGACGTTCGTGGCGCGGCCCTGCCCGGTGCCGCCCCGGTTCCGCTCGTCGGTCACACGGGCAGCTTCGCGTGGAGCGTCACGATCGGTGTCGGCGAGCACATCGACATCTATGCGCTCAGGCTCTGCAATCAGGATGGGTCAGCCGCGACCCGCAGCTCAACCGCGTACGTGTATGACGGGCAGTGCGTGCCGATGCTGCAGCGCACCGTCACCGAGAGCACCGTCACCAGCCTGGACAACACGGCGGCACCTGAGCGGTTCCAGATCAACACGCTGCGCAGCATCTACGGGCCGGTCGTCGCGACGGGCACCGTGGGCGGGGCGCCGGTCGCGTTCGCACGCGCCGACAGCACCTATGACCACCTGGCGGACACCGGGGTTGTGCTCGCGGAGCTCGCGACCGGGGCCGTCCACTCGCCGCAGTCGTTCGTGCGCGTGGTCCGGCAGGCGCCCTTCTCGATGAACTGGTTCTACGTCGACGGCTCGAACATCGCGTGGTCTCTGTCCGGCCGCTATCCGCTGCCCGCGGAGCGGAGGGTCCACGGGGTCACGGTGGGTCCGTCTCCGACCGCCCCGATCTGGGGAACCGGCGCCTGGAACTCGCCGGGGTTCGCATCGAACGCGACCGCGCCGGCGGGAATGACCGCATTCAGCCAGAAGGACGTGGCGCTCGCGCAGCTGCCGCACGCGATCGACCCGAAGAGCGGTGAGATCACCAACTGGAACAACAAACCGGCACCCGGCTGGCGCGCCTCCGACGACGACTACTACTTCGGCCCGGTGCAGCGCGTGACGATGTACCGGCAGCGGCTGGCGGCGGCACTGAAGGCGAACAAGGGCCGAATCGATGAGGCCCAGCTGGTGGGGCTCGTCGAGGACGCCGACACGGTCGATCTCCGTGGCTCGCTGATCCTGCCATGGCTGTTGAAGGTGATCGGCTCTGGCGGTGGCGCCCCGACCCAGCAGCTGACGGCGCTGCTGCGGACCTGGCTTGATGCGGGAGCCCACCGTTCCGATACGACCGGCGACGGATTCGACACCTACGGCGCCGCCGCCCGGCTGATGGACGCCTGGTGGCCGCTGCTCGTCCCGGCGATCTTTGAGCCCGTCCTCGGCGCCCAGGCCTACGGACAGGCGACGAGCGTGACGGCGATCGACGATCCTCCGCCGGTGGATGCCGAGGCCTGGTACGACGGTTGGTACGGGCAGGTCCAGCAGGACATGCGCGACGTGCTGGCCGGGTCCCGCACGCACGTGCCGGGCCGGTTCTCACGGATCTACTGCGGCGGCAGCGCCGTCCGCAACGGCACGCTCGCCGGCTGCCGCTCCGTCCTGATCGACACCCTGACCCAGGCGGCCGCTGCGGTGGCCAAGGCTCAGGGAACCACCGACCCGACCGACTGGAAGCTGCCGACAACGTGCGCCGTGCCCGACACCGGCGTCCCTGACTGCGATGAGATCGTGTTCTTCGCCACGGGCGCGATCAACACGCCGCCGGTCCCCTGGCAGAACCGCCCGACCTACCAGCAGGCCGTGGCCTTCGGCAGCTGAGCGTCAGCTGTCGAAGCCCAGGCCCAGTCGATCGAGCGTTCGCAGCCAGAGCCCACGCCGACCGTCGTTGCGGTCGGCGGCAGCGAGCCGGTTGCGGGTCAGCTGGATCACGCCGGTGCGCAACGGCTCCGGGGGAAACGGCAGCGGCCGGCGGCGTACGAGCTGAGTTGCGGTCACCTCGGTCGCCCGGCCGTCGAGCAGGTCGAGCGCCGTCCGGGCGCCGAAGCGGCTGGCGCCGACCCCGAGACCCGTGTAGCCGAGCGCGTATGCGGCGCGGCCGCCGAGCGCCGTCCCGAAGAACACGGAGAAGCGGCTGCAGGTGTCGATCGCACCGCCCCAGCGGTGGCTGAAGCGGATCCCCTCGAGCTGCGGGAACGTCGTGAAGAAGTGCTGCGAGAGCCTGCCGAAGGTGGCCTCGTGGACGTCGAGGTCGGGACGGACCGGGCCGCCGTAGCGATAGACGGCGTCGTAGCCGCCCCACAGAATCCGGTTGTCGGAGCTGAGTCTGTAGTAATGGAACTGGTTGGAGGTGTCACCGATCCCCTGCCGCGCTCGCCACCCGATCGCTTCCATCTGGTCGCCTGTCAGCGGCTCGGTCATCAGCGCGTAGTCGTACACCGGCGCGATGTACATCGCCAGCCGCTTCAGCGGCGAGGGATACGCGCTCGTCGCGATCAGCGCCCGTTCCGCCTCCACGACCCCGCCGTCGGTCGTCAGCTGCACGCC
This sequence comes from uncultured Conexibacteraceae bacterium, assembly GCA_963778315.1. Taxonomy (GTDB): domain Bacteria; phylum Actinomycetota; class Thermoleophilia; order Solirubrobacterales; family Solirubrobacteraceae; genus Palsa-465. Next base: position 257,172 of record CAVZTZ010000013.1, read on the forward strand.
GCCGTTGCGCGCGTGCACCCGGCCCACCCAGCTCTGCTCATGGATCACAACACCGGCACCAAGTGCAGCGGCCCGGAGCCCGTCAACGAGCAACGCCGGGTTGACGAGCGCCGAGCCGGTTCGGTTCCAGAGCCCGCCGAGATACAGCGGCGAGTTGACCTGCGCCCGGATCGCGTCGCGATCAAGCAGCGTGACGTCGTGGTCGTGCTCACGTGCCAGCTCGGCCATCTCCGCCAGGTCCTCGAGCTGGTAGGGCTCGAGTGCGACGTCGATGTCGCCGGTCTCTTCGAACTCCGCCTCGATCCCGTACCTGACAAGGTCGGCCCTGAGACCCGCGTAGCCGGCCGCGCCGAGCCGCTCGAGTGTCGTCAGCTCAGCCGCAAAGCGGCTGGCCCCGTTCGCGAGCCCGTGCGTCAGCGAGGACTGCAGGAAGCCGCCGTTGCGTGAGCTGGCGCCGGCACCGCAGCGGGTCGCCTCGAGCACCGTCACCGCCCGCCCAGGGTCGAGCTGCTTGGCATAGAGGGCGGCCCACAGGCCCGTGAACCCGCCACCGACGATCGCCAGCTCGGTCTGGACCCGCCCCAACGGGGGCGGGTGCACTGCCCGCGCCGGGACGGTGTCCTGCCAGAAGGACCGGGGCTCGGCATCCGCGTAGGCCGCACGGTGGGCCGGCGTCGGCGGGGTCTGAGGCCACGGGGTCGGCAAGGGCCGGATCCTAGACCCGGTGGCCCTGGACGGATCGGCGCGTCTCAGGACGCGCTGCTGGTCACCGCGCTCACCGAGGAGCTGCCGCTCGACGACGATGTCGACGGGGCGCTGGTCACAGCCGTCGTCGTCTCCTGGGCGGTCGTGGTGGTGGTGGTCGCTGCGGCGGCCGTGGTGGTGGTCGCTGCGGCGGCCGTGGTGGTGGTCGCTGCGGCGGCCGTGGTGGTGGTCGCCGCGGCCGTGGGGGTGGTCGCCGCGGCCGTGGGGGTGGTCGCCGCGGCCGTGGTCGTGGTGGCGTCGGCGCTCGTCGTCGTCCGCCGCGCATTCGCAGCCAGCGCCGGATCGTGCCCGGTGACGAGCTGGACGAACACGATCGACCACATCGCCAGGAACAGGGCGACGGTGAGCGCCACCCCGCGGACGCGGGTCCGCCGGACGCGGGCCCTTTGCTGCTGCAGCCGGCGCTGGGCCAGTCGCTTCTGATCGTCGGTCATCGCCATGCCGTCACTCCCGCCATCGCCGGGTCCCGGCGCCGCGCCTCATCGGCGATCTGCAGCGGGCGCTCACCCGTCAGCCTGCGCGGCAGCTTACGTCCGGTGATCCGCAGGCCGAGCAGCGCCACAGCCGGAGCGGCGGTCACCGCGATCAACGCGATGAACCACACCTGGCCGGAGTCGGTGCCGGCCGTGAAGCAGTGCACGAGGCCGCCGATCCATGCCAGCAGCGTGAAGCGGTGAATCAGCTTCCACCGCCCGACGCCGATCCGCGTCCGCGCGTAGTAGGAGAGACCGAGCGCGATGAAGCCCCAGCCGGAGACGATTCCGATGCTGGTCCACAGCTGCCTGTAGCCGATCCGGAACGGCAGCACCACGTCGAGGAGGCTCGGGTGCAGATACGCGTCCCCGAGCAGTGACAGGCCGTGGATCGCGATCGCGACCATCACCGACAGCGACAGAACCTCGTGGGTTGCGCGCCGCCGGGCCTGCGGCCCCGGCGCTAGGCGCCCTCCCATCGTCAGCCCGTAGCCGACAGTGACGCTGGCGAGGACCATGGCGGTGGTTCCGGCGGCGCGGCTCGTAATCCAGAACAGGTACTGATCGGGATTGGTCATCGACGCTCCACCACCTCATGGCTGCCGTCGTCACAGACGATCACGCCACCACGGGAGAGCCAATCGCGGGCCCCGCTGGGCCCGCTCAACAACGCCGCCTTCGCCAGGATCTCGGCGAGCACGGCCGTCGGAGCGATCGCGCTCACCTGCACGATCCCGGTGTAGGCGGGGTCACCCGTCGCGGGGTCGAGCAGGTGATGAGCCGGACGACCATCGACCGATAGCCAGCTGCGCCGGCCGATGCCGCTGGTGGCGACCGCCCCCTCCACCAGCTCGAAGGTCTCAAGCACCGAGTCATCGAAGGGATTGGTGATCTGCACCTCCCGCTCGATTCCGGCATCGCCACCAAGCCGGATGTCACCGCCGAGATCGACGGCATAGGCGTCGAAGCGGCCAAGCTCCTCGGCGATCGCGTCGGCGAACAGCCCCTTGCCGATCCCCCCGCTGTCGATCTGGAGGGTGGGCGGCCGGCGGATCTCGCCGGCCGCCCGAATCGACCCGGAGCTCCGGCCACCGCGAGGACCCGCTGGGGGCGGCGGGATGGCGTGGCGGGGCGAGTTCCAGGGCCAGTTCGAGTGGCAATCCTGTTCCGTCGAAGTGGTTTGCGTAGCCGGCGGCGCGGATCTGCTCCACGAGCGTGCCGTCGACCAGTCCGCCGGTCAGCATCGCCGCGGCACTGACCGCGTCGGCGAGGCGCAGCAGCATGGCGCTGGCCGAAACGGCCGCACGCGGATCTGCGTTGAGCCGCGACAGTTCGCTGCCCGGCTCAAACCGCGTGTACGCGTGGTGCCAATCTTGCAGCTGGTCGCGAGCCGCCACGGCAGCGCCACTGGCGGCGCCTGTGGCCCCGGAGATCCGCACCGAGCAGGCGCAGCCGAAACAGCCGAAGCGCTCGATCACCTCGGCGTCGGTGGCGGTCGGCGGGGTTGCGGTTGCGGTCATGTCAGACAGCTTGGCCGCTGGTCGTGAGAGGTCCGTTCGATCTCCGTATGAGCTGTCTAAGGGCCGCCGAGAACCCCACTCACGCGCATGACTACTAAGGTTTGCGGAGCTATGCCGATGGCGCATCAGCGTGTGCGGGCGGGCCGCGTCTCGTTCGAGCTCGAGCTTCTGGAGGTCGACGGTGATCGCTGCGAGATCCGTGGCCGATGGTTCGGGATCCGCGGGCGCCGCTTCATGCGCCCAGCTCTGACGATCTTTGTCGGCAGCGAGCAGACGCGGCTGTTGGCGGACCTGGCCGGAAAGCCGTGGGCGGCCGAGGACGGAGAGTCCTGGTCAGCCGCGTTCCCCTACCCGGACGACGCCGGCACGTTGATCCGTGCGGAGCTCACCGTTGCGCCCGACATCACCGTCACGGTCGCCGGCGCCGAGCCGGGAACTGGCGCAGCCCCGGTCCGCACGACGGGCCGTCCCGCCGCTCCGAAGCAGCCGGAGCGGGCCGCGGAGCTGGCGCGGGCCCTTGAGGAGCGCAACCGCCATGTCGCCGAGAGCGTCCGCGCAGCCGAGGAGCGAGACCGGGCCGCAGTCGAGCGCGATCGAGCGGCCGCCGAGCGTGACCGGTTGGCCTCAGAACTGGTCCGGATGACCGCCGAGCAGGAACGGCTCGCCGCGGATCGTCGCCAGGCGGAGGCCGAAGCTGAGCTGCTTGCCGCAACTCAGGAACGGCTGGCAGCAGCGCACGACCGGCTCCGCGAGGAACGCGATCAGATCGCCGCGGCGACCGACGCCGAACAGGCGCACCGCGAGGCCGAACGGGCTGACCTGGCGCAGCTGCAGCGTCAGACGGCTGCCGAGCGCGACGCGGCAATCGCCGAACGTGACCGCGCGCTCGCCCAGCTGCAGCGCGTCGAGGCCTCCTATACGGCGCAGGCGGCAAGCGCCGGAGCGGCGATGGTGATGCACCGAGCTGGGCGCGACGCCGTCAGCCGCCACCGCCTGCTCAGTCCGATCGGCGCCGCGACCGCGATCATGTTCGCGGTCGTGATCGCCCTGGTCGTGCTGATCGTTCTGCGCTACGCCTAACGGGACGCGTTAGAGCAGGTCGGGCGCCCAGCGCTCGAGCCGCAGGTTCGCGGTCGCCTCGTGCGCCGGCATCAGGTCTGCGCGTGAGATCTCGGCGACCGCGGGCGCAATCGCGGCAACGCCCGCATCTGAATCGATCCGCTGATACGTGAGCGTCTTCAGGAACTTCGCGACCGAGAGGCCACCGGTGTAGCGCGCGGCCTGGCCGGTCGGGAGCGTGTGGTTGGTGCCGATCGCCTTGTCGGAGAAGGCGACGGTCGCCCGTGCCCCGAGAAACACCGAGCCGTAGTTACGCAGCTCGCGGTGGTACCACTCATCGCGGTCCGTCTGCACCTCCACGTGCTCAGGTCCGATCCCGTCGACCGCGGCGACCACCTCCGCCGGCGAGCCGACCACGATTGCGGCCCCGTGGTTCTCCCACGCCGCCCGCGGGACCTCGTCACCGCCGGCCCCGGCGAGCCGGTGGAGCTGGACATCAATCGCGTCGACAACGCGCTGTGCGAACTCGGCATCGGTGGTCACGAGAATTGCCGGCGAGGTCGGCCCATGCTCCGCCTGAGCGAGCAGGTCGGCCGCGACGAGCTCCGGATCGGCGGTCCCATCCGCGATCACCGTCACCTCGGACGGTCCGGCCAGCAGGTCGATCCCGACCCGGCCGAACAGCTGTCGCTTGGCCTCCGCGACGAACGCGTTGCCGGGCCCGACGATCATGTCGACCGGTTCGAGCCCTTCGAGTCCGAACGCCATCGCCGCCACTGCCTGAACCCCGCCGAGCGCGAACGTCAGATCCGCTCCCGAGGTCGCGATCGAGTGCAGGACCGGCGGGTGGATCCCCTGCCCGGCGCGCGGCGGCGAGCAGGCAACGACCTGATCGACGCCCGCGACCTTGGCCACGAGGATCGTCATGAACGGAGTTGCGAGCATCGGCACGCGGCCGGCGGGAATGTAGGCGCCGACACGCCGGACCGGAACCTGCCGCTGACCGAGGTGGATCCCGGGCAGCGTCTCAACCTCGAAGTCGACGAGCGTCTCCAGCTGACGATGCGCAAACCCACGGATCTGTGTCTGAGCCAGCGCGATCGCGTGCTTCAGCTCATCGCTGAGCTGCGCCGCGGCGGCGGCGACCTCCGCCTCGCTGACCCGGAAGCTGTCCGGCGCCCAGTTGTCGAGCTCGCGCGAATACGCCCGAACCGCGTCCATTCCCCCGCGCTCGATCCGCGACAGCATCTCGCTGACGCGGGCGCTCACGGCAGCATCGCGGGACTGCACCGGCGCCTCGCGGGGAGCCTTGACGAACCTGACGGCGAGGTCCGCGGGCAGGCCGGCGGGGCGGATCTCATGCGTTACCCTCTCGGCCACGAAGCGAACCGTACCGATCACCGCAGAACGCATCGGTGATCATCTGCTGATCAGTCATCGCATGGAAACCGCCGAAGATCGTGACCGCCGCCTGCAGGCGATCAACGATCTGAAACTGCTGGACCGCGCCGGCGATCCGATCCTCGACTCACTGACTCGGATGGCGAGTTACGTGACCGGTGGATCCAGCGCCGCAGTGCACATCCTCGACGGGAATTATCAGCACCGGATCGCGGGCTTCGGCGCCCCGCTCGTCGCCCACCCCGAGCAGGACAGCATGTGTCGAGAGGTCCTCCGCGACGGCCAGGCGATCATCACCGCCGACGCCACGCTTGAGCGCCGGTTTGCGTACTCCTCGTTCGTCCAGGATCCGGAATCCCCCGTGCGCTTCTACGCGGCGGTGCCACTACGGGTCGGCGGCGGCTCGGTGGTCGGCACCGTGTGTGCGTTCGACACGGCCCCCCGACAGATCACGGCGCAACAGGTGCAGCTGCTCGAGGAGATCGCCGAGCTGGCCCGCGCGCACCTCGAGCTGGTCCGGGTTGCGGCCGAGCTCGGCGCGGCGGCCGTCACCGACGGCCTCACCGGTGCGGTCAACCGTGTGATGTTCAATGACCGCCTGTCGCGCGCGCTCGTGCGCCGCGACCGTCACGGCACCGATGTGCTCGTGGCGATGCTCGATCTCGACGACTTCAAGCAGCTCAATGACACGCGTGGCCACGAGCACGGCGACGCGGCGCTGAGCTGGGTCGTTGAACGCGTGCAGGGCGCGATCCGCGCGGAGGACACGATCGGTCGGCTCGGCGGCGACGAGTTCGCCGTCGTCGCCGAGGTCAGCCCCGGCGCCGGCGACTGGGTCGCCGGCAGGATCCAGCACGCACTGCGAGGGTTCAACCCTCCCGTGACCGTGAGCGTCGGCACGGTGATCGCGCAGCCCGACGAGGACGCACGTTCGGTGCTGCGCCGAGCTGACGCGGCGATGTACGCGGTCAAGCGCACCGGCCGCTGACCCGCGCGAGCGCGACGGCTACGGGAACACGGCCGTCAGCGGATCCTCCTCGCCGATCGCCTCGTCCTCGGGCTCGTGCCACGGCCCTGGCTTCGGTCGTGGCTCCCCGCCCGGGAAAGCCAGGCGCACGAGCGTCCTCTGCACGCTGCCGAACTGCTTGCTGAACGGGCCGGTGTTATACGGCAGCCCGTAGCGTTCGCAGATCTCGCGGACCCGCGGGGCGATCTGCTGGTAGCGCGAGCTCGGCATGTCCGGGTAGAGGTGGTGCTCGACCTGGAAGGAGAGGTTGCCGCTCATCACGTGGAACAGGGGGCTGCCCTCGATGTTGGCGGCGCCGATCAGCTGCCGCACATACCAACCACCGACACTCTCATCGGCGACCTCGTCCTCCGTGAACGTATACGTCTGATCGGGGAAGTGGCCGCAGAAGATAATTGCGTAGGACCAGATGTTCCGCACGAGGTTGGCGGTGACGTCCGCGGTGACGGTCGCCCGGAACGGCTCCCGGAAGGAGCGGCGGTTGGCCAGTCGGCGCAGCACCCCACCGCGACGCAGGCCACCGCCCGGATGCCGCAGTACATGCGGGATCCGCGCCAGCCCGGTCTCGGGATTGGACTCAAACAGGGCGATCACCGCGAGCTCGATCGCGGTCATCACGGCGCCGGAGATCACAGGCCAGGCGACGTAGTCCTTGACGATCTGTCGACGCGCCTTGAGGCCGATTCCCTTGAGCTCGTCGCGGAACTGCTGCATGTCCTTGGTGCCCTTGCGGATCGCCTCGATGTCGAGGTCGTGGACCGCCACGCCCCATTCGAACAGTGCGGCCAGCAGCAGGTTGTAGACCGGCTGCAGCAGATACACCGGATGCCACTTCTGCTTCGGATCGACGCGCATGATCTCGTAGCCGACGTCCTTGTCCTTGCCGACGATGTTCGTGTAGGTGTGGTGGATGTAGTTGTGCGAGTGCTTCCACGAACTGGCGGGCGAGGCCGTATCCCAGTCCCAGCTCGAGGAGTGGATCGTCGGATCGTTCATCCAGTCCCACTGGCCGTGCAGCACGTTGTGTCCGATCTCCATGTTCTCGAGGATCTTCGCGATCGACAGACCGGTGGTGCCGAGCAGCCATGCCGGCCAGAACCGCGAGAACACGAGCACGCCGCGAGACGCCACCGCCAGCCGTCGCTGCATCCGGATCATCGAGCGGATGTAGGTGGCGTCGGCATCTCCGAGGTCCGCGAACACCTCATCGTGGATCGCCTGGAACTCCTTGCCGAGCTGCTCCAGCTGCTCCTCGGTCAGCCGGTGCAGTGGATTGTCCGAGTCCGGCTGTGCGCGCCGGCTGTTGGTCATGACGGTGCTCATCGCTTGCTCCTGACGTCGGTTCCGGGCGCGACTACGCGTCCCTCCTCCAGCTCGACCGGTCCCTCTGGCGAGCTGATACAGATCCTGATCATCTCCCCCTCTTGCCCGTACACATCGCCCGAACGCATGTCGCGCACGCGTCCGCTGACGAGTTTGCAGGTGCAGGTGTGGCAGATCCCCATCCGGCAGCCGTAGGCGAGCTTCGCCCCGGCCTCCTCGCCGGCCTCAAGCATCGAGGTGCGACCGTCGCACTCGGCCTTGACGCCGGTCAACTTGAACGTGACGGTCCCCCCCTCGCCGGCGGCGCCGTCCTTGCCCATCCCGGCGTAGGGCTGGAAGTGCTCGACCCGCAGCCGCTCGTCGAGACCCTCTGCCTTCCAGTGGTCGGTCATCGCCTCGAGCAACTCGGGGGGTCCGGACAGAAAGGTGTCGCGCTCACGCCAGTCCGGGCAGAGCGTGTCGAGATCGGTCGGGGTGATCCGCCCGTTGTCGCCCGACAGGTGCTCGAGCCTGCGGTAGCCGCAACCGCTGTCGGCGAGCGCCCCGAAGTACCGGCGGAACATGATCTCCTCGGCGATGCGCTCGCTGTGGATGTGGACGACGTCACGCAGGGCGTCGCGGCGATGCAGGCCGCGCAGCAGGCTGAAGATCGGGGTCACGCCACTGCCCGCGCTGATCATCAGCAGTTTGTGTGGCGCCGGATCGGGGATGCTGAACCGGCCCTCGACCTCACCGAGATAAACGATCGTGCCCGGCTTCGCGTGACGGTTGAAGAACGGGGACACGTGCCCCTCCTCGACCAACCGCACCGAGATGCTGATCAGTCCCCGCGGGTGGCCGGGATCCGAGGTCAGCGTGTACGCCCGCCAGTGCCTGACGCCATCGAGTTCGATCCCGATCCGCAGGTACTGACCGGGCTCATGACCGGGCCATGGGAACCCCGGCCTGATCGCAACGGTCGCGGAGCGGGGCGTCTCGCGCCTGATCCACTCGATCCGCCCCTTCAGCTCCCGGGTCGACCACAGCGGATTGATCATCTCAATGTAGTCATCGGGCACCAGTGGCGTCGTCAGTGCACGCGCAATCTCAAGCGCCCGCCGGTGCAGCCGCGGCACCTGCGGCCGGGCGCCCTGCTCTACCGGCATACCGGCTGCTCTCTTCTCTCCATGCCCCCGAGGCTTCCCAGCTGGGGCGGTTCAGTAAACAGGTGTTCACTGAGAATTTTCTGACGCGGCGGAACAAAGAGACAGAGAAGCGCCGCACGTCACACTGATACATGCGAACATCGGTCGCATGACCGGGAGCCGTCGGTCCCGGCGCGCCGGGGCGCTCATTGCAACCGTCCCAGGAGCGGTCGCAGCATGCCTCGCAGCGGCGGTCGCAGCAATCCTCGCTGCGTACGTTGTCACCGCAACCCCCGCCACAGCGGCAACCCCAGCCACAGCGGCAGCCTCGGGGGCCGCGCGTACGCAACCCGCGGCCCTCTCCCCCTGGCCGTCGATGCGCCACGACTTCGACAACAGCGGCGCCAGCCCGATCGCCTCCGTGTATCGCGGCGGCAAGCCATGGTCGTTTGCCACCGGCCGCGGTCTGTTCATCACGCCGGTGATCGCCGGGGACGGCGCGATCTATTTCGGCTCCGCGGACGACAACTTCTACGCGCTGAATCCGAACGGCAGGCTCCGCTGGAAGTGGACGATGGGCAACATCATCGATGCGGCGGCGGCGCTCTCCCCCTCCCAGCGGTCGGTGACGATCGGGTCAGGCGATGACTACCTCTATGACTTCAGCACCAGCGCGGCCAAGCTCTCGCCGGCGAAGCGGCTGATCTGGCGGTATCACGCAACGGCCACGCCATCGACCGGTCAGCTCGTCGACTGGTGGGAGGGTGATATCGCCTATGGACCTGACGGCAACATCTACGCGGGCAACACCGGCGGCACCGTCTACTCGTTCACCCCGGCCGGCCAGCTCCGCTGGACCTACGCCGCCGGGGATTCGGTGTGGACGATGCCGGCCTTCGGCGCCGGCGGTCGCACCTTCTGGGGCTCGGTCGACCGGTACATCTTCTCGCTGAGTCCGTCGGGCGCCGAGCAGTGGAGCACGATGACGCTCGGGTTCGTCACCTCGTCGCCCGCGATCGGCAGCGACGGGACCGTGTACATCGGTTCGTTCGACTCGCGGCTGTACGCGCTGAACCCGAACACCGGCTCCACGAAGTGGTCGTTCGGAACCAACGACTCGATCTACGCCTCGCCGGCCCTGGGCACCGGGGCAAACGGTCAGACAGACGCGGTCTACATCGCCTCAACCGACGGCTCGGTCTACAAGCTGAGCACCTCGGGCAAGCTGCTGTGGTCATACGACACCGGCGAGCCGATCCGGTCCTCGCCGGTGCTCGGCGCGGGTCCGGACGGGACGCCCGACCAGATTCTCTACGTCGGCTCATCGGACGGCAGCCTGTATGCGATCAACACCGCGAACGGAACCCGACGCTGGTCATTTGACACGGTCTCGACGGACGCCGTGCTGCGCGACCGCCACGAGCTCAACAGCTCACCGGCGCTCGGGCGCTCGGGCGTATACATCGGCAGCGAGGACGGCCACCTCTGGTACGTGCCCTACGACTACTGCGTGCACCGCGCGAACCCGCGCTGCACCACCGATCCGGGTGAGCCCTACCCGGCGAACTACAGCCGCGTGCTGCCGGTCACCCCGGGCGGGACCACCGAGACGAGCGGCAGCGAGGGTCCGCTGCCGGCGTCGGCTGAGATCACGGGGAGGCTGATCGTCCGCCAGAACGGCCACACCCAGTACGCCTCGATGGATCCGTTGCAATCAGCCTCGTCGCTCGTCCACACCTCCCCGGCGTTCTCGGCCAACCTCGAGCTCTCCGGTGACGGCCGCTACGTCTTCATCGAACCAAACGAGCTGCTTGACCCCAACACCACGTATCACGTCAGCGTCGGCGGCGAGTGGGGCGCGGACGGCACCCGCGTCGCGGACTACACGGTCCCCGACTCCTGGACCAAGCACGGCCAGTTCTCGGACACGTTCAGCTTCACGACCGCACCGATCACGGGTGCGCTGCCTCTCACCGTCGGTCCGAATCAGGTCACGACATTCGAGCTGCGACGGTTGGCGGTGCCGCTGCCGGCGTTCCTGACCTCGGTCAACCAGATCGGCTTCGACAGCTACACGCTGCTCGTCGCACCGCTGTCGATCAGTGCCCCCAACGCGCAGGGAATCGGCTCGATCCTGCTGTGGGCCGTCGAGGCACGGAACGGACCCGATGGCACCTACCTGGCGGATCCGAACGGCGAGCTGATGTTCCCGCTCGAGGGCCAGTATGAGGGCAACACGCTACGGGTCTCGGTGTCCGGCGCCGTCCTGACCTTCAGCTTCGGACAGGTCCCGCTGACCGAGTTCGCGCTCGGGTTCCAGCTGAGCCCGTCACTGCAGTCCGAACCCGACGCCAGCGCCTACGCCCAGGCCCAATGCGCGGACATTCCAAACTACGGTCTCGAGACCTACATCACCGGGATCTGCAACCTGCCCGGCGGGACGCTCCCCGCCGCCGGCACGTTCATCACGACCGCATACCCCGGCGTCCCCAGGCAGAAGCAAACCCATCAGCATCAGCAGCCGCAGATGCAGGAGCAGAAGACGCGGACGCAGCCGAGCAGCGCAGCCGCGCCGATCGCCGCCGCCAACCGCCGCCCGGCGGGTCTGACGGTCAGCGCGCTGAAGCTGACGCGGCCGACGCTGCTGACGGCCGGCTCCCTGACCGCCGACTTCTCACTCGCCCCCGGCGACAGCTATCCGGCCGCCGATCACCGGGTCGGGCTGCTCCTCGTCAACGCCCAGACGGGCGCGCCGATCGGCCTCAACTACACCGATGAGAGCACGGCCGCCGACGCGGCCGGGAACGTCAGCCGGGCGACGCTGACGATCCCGTCCGGCACCACGCTCCCGGCTCAGGTCGAAGCGTACGTGGTCACCGACGTTTTCCCGCTCGACAGCGAGCGCTTCTAGAACCGGCCGCGCAAACTCGGCCCTCTCAACCCACGGTGACCGTGCCGAGCGCCGAGCGCAGCGCCCCGACGAGCGTGCCGGCATCCGCAGGCGACGCGGCCGTCCCGAACACGTAGAAGTCCGGCCGGACGAGCACCGCCTCCACCCCAAGCCCCGCGAACCACCGACCGTAGGTGCCGTCGATGTCGAGCTCCGGCGTGACCCCGACGAGCTGCCCGCCGAGCGACTCGAGATACGACCGATCGGAGTCAGACAGCGATGCAGCCGGGTCAGCGTCGCGGACGAACAGCGTGAAGCCCCGACCGATCACATCGTCGGCGAGCCCCTCGGCGCCGGCCACACTGACCCGACCCTGCGGGAACAGGGTTCCCGCACCGGCGCTGTCCGTGATCACGCCGGGCCCGAGGTTCGGTGACGGTGGCACCGGCAGCGCCTCCTCCATCGCCGCGGCGGCGGCGAGCATCCCTTCGTCGCGAGCGGCGGCCGCCTCCGGATCACTGATGCAGATCACCTTGCCGAGCTCGACCGAGATCGCGATCGCGTTCTGCAGCTGTTCGCGGCGCTCGACCGTGTAGGTGTCGAGCAGCGTCTCGGGCGCGCGCCCGGTGAGCACGAGGTCCAAGCGCCACGCGAGGTTGAGCGCGTCCCGCATCCCGGAGCACATTCCCTGACCCGCGAACGGCGGCATCTGATGCGCTGCGTCGCCGGCGAGCAGCATGCGTCCCTGTCGCCACTGCTCCGCCCAGCGGGCACGGAACGTGTACACGGCGGCCCGCTCGAGCTCGACGTCATCGGGGGTCACGCCGGAGCGCGCGAGCAGCCCCCAGATGAAGTCCGGTTGCTGCGCCGCCTCGTGGGTCTCCCCGTCGAGCAGCATCCACTCCCAGCGCCGGCGGCCGACCCCGCCCGAGACCATCGTCGTCGGACGCTCCGGATCGCAGATCTGGCGGTTGACGCCCTGCAGCAGCGACGGATCATGGGGGATCACGTCCGCAATCAGCCAGTCGAACACGAACCCGAGGTCGCGGACCTCGACGCCCATCGCATCACGAACGAAGCTGTTGGCGCCGTCGCAGCCGATCACATACTCCGCCATGACCCGTCGCTCGCCGCCCTCGCCACGGGCCGAGACAACCACGCCGTCGGCGCCCACGGCCAGGCCGGTCACCGCGCAGCCCTGGTGAACGCTGACGCCGGGTGTCCGCTTGGCGGCGCGATCGAGCACGGCCTCGAGCTGCGGCTGCGAGAACATCGTCCCGGTCGGCCAGCCCGACGGTCCGATCCCTCCGAAGTCGAGTGCCAGCAGCATCTCCCCACCCGCGGTCTGCCACTCGTAGACGGTCGCCTCCTCGGTGACCTCGCTCAGCTCGTCTGCCACCCCGATCCCCTGAAAGATCCGGGCGATCTCATGGTCATAGTGAACGGCGCGCGGAAGCGGATACAGGTTCGGCCACCGCTCGAACACGGTCACGCTGTGACCGCCGCGGCCGAGCAGTGTCGCCAGCAGCTGCCCGACCGGGCCGTAGCCGACGATCGCGACATCACAGCGTTCCTCCGAGTGCCCGTTCTGCATACATCTCTCCCCATCGTCCATGTCGTATCGGCCCCGCAGTCGACGTAACGACTCCCAGCTGTATACAGCCTAGTCTGCAAGCCTCCGCGAAGTCAACGACCCGGACGCAGCGTTCGCAACTCGTCAACCCGCCGCGCTCAGTTAAGATCCGGGCATGGTCCGCGGACTGGAGGGCGCCGAACCGCGGCGCGTGCAAGCCGTGGGACTGAGTCTGCGCCGGTTGTGGCGCAGCGGCGGCGTCTGGCTCGGTGCGGCCTTCATCGGCTTCATGTTCACGACCGCGATCACGATGCCGGTTCCGGCGGTCGCCGACTGGCAGGGCGCCATCATCTGCGGCTCCGGCCAGCACTTGACGCACCTCAAATACATCACCCACGTCGGAGCGATCCTGCAGCAGAACGGCAGCTACTCGAGCCCGACGACAGGCGAAGGGTTCAGCTTCCACTGCATCCACGGGCATGAGCTGTCGGGCAGCAAGACCGCGCTTGTCCTGGCGCTGCAGTTCATCGCGAGCACGGTTGCCGCGTACCTGCTGATCCTCCTGTTGGCGGCCCAGTCGAGCTTCAGGAAGGCCGGCCGCGTTCGCGCAGCCGCCGCAGTTGCCGCGCCGCCGCCTTGAGCCGCCCGTCCTGGTGATCCTCGATCTCCGCGAAGAACTCGTAGACAGCGGCTGTCGGACGCCAACCGTCGGCTCGCAGCTTTTCCGCCACAACACGCGCGGTCGCAGGGTCGAGGTTCATCCGGTTTGCACGACTCAGGACGCGCATTCCCGCCGCGATCTGCAGCGAATTGATCAGCAGCCCGGCACGCCCGAGCTCAGACGATGTCCACACCGCGCGCAGCGGTGGACCTGCCTCACCGTCCAGTCGCGCGTCGATCGCGTCGTAGCACTCGGTCGCGTAGCGCACGCACCGATGCCGGAGCTCGACACGAGTGGCCATCGCCGGGGGCAGCGGCAGGCTCCAGCCGCGCGCTGCCCCCGCGTCGAGCAGGCGCACCGCCGCCCGGAAGCGACGTCCGCCGAGGCGCTCGATGATCTCGGGATGGCCCTGCCAGGTCTTCGCCACCCGTCGCAGCAGATCAGCGGACATCACGGTCGGCTGCGGTTCGCTCTCAAGCGGCAGCCGGGCGACCAGCGCCTCCGTTTCGGCGGCGGCCTCGTCAAAGCGGCTGTCGGCGATCAGGAACCAGAACCTGCGCACGCGGACGCGGGAGATCTGCATCTCCGTTTTCGGGCCGCCGGCTGGCTGGGCGATCGCCAGGACGTGATCGAACTCGGCGATCACCGCCGCCGCTGAGCCGGCTTGATCATCGACGAGACTGGCGCGCAGATCGATCACGTCACCGCGAATATCGTCAAGGGCCTCCGCGCTGATGACGTCGGAGCGCTCCAGCAGCTGATCACACACGCGTCTGGCGTCGTCCCGGCGCTCAAGCGCGGACATTGCGAACGCCTGGATCCGCAGGATCGCTGCAATCTGCCGCTGCAGAAACGGATCGGTCGGGTCGTCGTAGTGCGCCAGCGCCTCGTCGGCGGACTCGATCGCGACCTCGTAGCGGTTCGTGCTGAACGCGAACCGCGCCTCATCGACGAGTGTCTCGGCCGCGATCCGCCTGACCCGCTCTGAGTCGACGTCACCGAAACGATCGAGCAGCGAGGACCACACCACCATCGCCTCATCGCCGCGCCCGAGCCTGACGAGAAGCGACGCCCGAATCTTCAGGGCGGAGGCGATCATCTCCGGGCGTCCGTCGAACACCGGCTCACCGCCCCACGTGGCCAGAAACTCGTCGAAGGTCTCGAGCGCGCCGGCCCAGTCCCCGCGCTTGCGCTTGACCCAGCCGCGGGAGAAGACTGCGCCGGCGACAACCCCGCGCACGACATCATCCTGATCGCCACCGTATTCCGCGATCGCCCGTGCGAATGCCGTATCGGACTCGTCGAAACGGCGCAGGCGGCCGAGCAGCCGCGCGCGGTTGAACAGCAAGCGCGCCAGCTCGACGCGCTCAACGGACGCTTCGATCGCCTCGGCGATCTCCGCCTCAAGCTCCGCCAGCTTGGTCTGGTCTTCAGGTTCCGGCGGCACCCACCGATCGTAGTCCCCGACGCGGAGTCCAATCACTGCCGGCGCCGGAAAACACCTGCTCCTTGACAGCCCGCCGAGCTGACGCGACGATGGCCCTGTGGCCGGTCTCACGAGGGAGACGATCGACCGTTCAGCCGGATTCGACCGGGCTGAACGCGAACGCTTGCTCGCACCACTGCTGGAGAGCGTCGATGCGCTCGCGGTGAAGGGCGCAACCGCGATCAGAACCGAACTGCCCGGCTATGGCGGCCAGACAGATCAGTTCTACGAGGACGTTCTCGACCAGCTCCGTCGCAACTATTCGGTGCTGCTCCAGGCGTTGATCTCAGGCCGGCGCTACTCCCGCGAGGACCTCGCCCACCAGCGCGGAGCATCGATGCGGCGCGCCCGGATGGGGCTCGCGCTCGAGGACTACCTCAGCGCGTACCGCGTCGGTCAGCAGGTCCTGTGGGAGGAGATCGTCGCTCGCGCCGAGGAGGCGGACGTCGACCACCGCATCGTCCTGCGCCTGACGTCGGAGTTCATGCGGCTGATCGACCACTCGACGACCAACGCCGCCCATGCGTACGTGGAGTTCCGGCAGTACGGGCTGGCCGACGCGGCCCGCGAGCGCCGCGACCTCCTCGAGCACCTGCTGGCCGGCACGATGCCCGAACGCGGACCTCTGCTGACTGCGGCGGAGCGCTACGGCCTCGCTGCCGACACCCCGGCCCTCGTCGCCGTCGGCCTCGGGGTCGGGGCGGCGACGGCCGAGGACGGTTTCGAGCTGGCCGGGTCATCGCTGGCCCGAGCGCAACTGCATGACGTCGCGACGCTCGTCGTCGTCCGTCACTCTGAGATCGTCGCGATCATCCCGCTCGGCCCTGACCGCAGCCCGGACCGGGCATGCCAACGGCTGGAGGCCGCGCAGGAGCGGCTGCGCGGCGAGCGGCTGCCGCTGGCGATCGGCGTCAGCGCGATCGCCGAGAACGTCGCGGGGCTGCCCGAGGCCTACCGCGAGGCTCAGGCGGCGGTGCGATTCGTCGGCAAGGACGGCGGCATCACGGCGCTCCCGCGGTTGACCCCGTTCGAATATCTGGCGCTCACCGCCGACCACACGGCCCGGCGGCTGATCGACCCTCGCCTGCAGACGTTCCTGCGCGCCGACCGTCGCCGCGGCGGCCTGCTGGTCGCCACCGTCCGGGCGTACGCCGAGACCAACCTCAGCCTCAAGGATGCCGCGGCACGTCTGCATGTGCACCCGAACACGGCCCAATACCGCTTCCAGCGGATCGAGGAGCTCACTGGCCTGAGTCCACGCCGATTCGAGGATCTGCACAAGCTGCTCGTGGCGATCGCCCTCGACGACGCGACGCTGGCCCCGAGCTGACCGTGACGCGCGCAACCCAGGTCGGTCGCCACGATCTGCTTGAGCCGTTGCTCGAGCGAGTCGAGCCACTCGCGCGGCAGGCCGCGGCCGCGATCAGCCTTGAGCTACCCGGATATGCCGCCCAGAACGAGCAGCTCCAAGCGGACGTCCTCGATCAGCTGCGGCGCAATTACACCTCAGTCCTCACAGCTCTGATCGACGGCCGGGAGATGAGCGACGCTGACTTCCCCTACCAGCGTGCCGCTGCGATGCGCCGCGCGCGGGCCGGACTCGCGCTCGAGGACTACCTGCGGGGCTACCGCGTTGGGCAGCGGGTGATCTGGGACGCGATCGTCGAGGCCGCGCACGAGGACCCGGCCCTGGGGCTGATCGCCCTTGACTTCGTCTCCGAGCTGATGCGCAGCACCGACATCGCAGCGCAGAACGCTGCCCAGTCATACGTCGAGTTCCGCCAGTACGGCCTGGCCGACGCGGCGCGCGAGCGGCGCGATCTGCTCGAGCATCTGCTCGAGGGACGGCTCCCCGAATCGGGAGCCCTCGCGGCGGCCGCTGAGCGCTACGGACTGGGGACAGCCACGCCGGTGCTCGTTGCCGTCGCCGTCTCGCTTGGTCCAATCGGAGATGACGCACCGACCCTGGCAAGCGCGTCGCTGGCCCGGACAGGTCTCCAGGAGGCGACGTCGCTGGTCGTGATCCGCCAGTCGGAGATCGTCGCCGTGATCCCGCTCGGCCGTGGTCGCGACCCGGATGAGGTGATCGTCAGGGTCGAGTTGGCCCAGGAGCGGTTGCGGGCGGACGGCACCCCGGTCGCGATCGGGATCAGCACGATCGCCGACGGCGTCGGCGGGCTGCCGCAGGCCTACCGCGAGGCGTCAACGGCGGTCCGCTTTGTCGGCAAGGACGGCGGCGTCGCCGCCCTCTCCCGACTCACGGCGTTCGAGTACCTGGCCCTGACCGCCGACCCAACGGCGAGCCGGCTCGTCGACGCCCGTCTGCTCTCCTTCATCCAGGATGATCGCGCCCGCGGAGGCGTCCTCACCGCGACGATCCGAGCCTACGCCGAGACGGACATGCGGCTGAAGGAGGCCTCGGCCCGGCTGCACATCCATCCGAACACCACCCAGTACCGGTTTCAGCGGATCGAGAAGCTCACAGGCCTGAACCCGCGTGGCTTCACCGACCTGCAGACGCTAGCCGTGGCGATTGCTCTGGATGGTGCGCGAGGACGGGACGCCTGGGGAGAGTGATCTCCCGCTGCACTAGCGCTCAGCCACAGGAACGGGACCCCAAAGTTTGGTGAGCCCAGCCAATGTTCGGCACCGGCGCCGCGCGTAGGTTCTTCCGTGATGAACTTCACACGACTGCTCACCGCCTCGGCGCTCGCCCAGCCGAGCTCCCCGAGCGTCTGCCTTGACGATCGGCGGGTTGATTACCTCGCGCTGTCAATGACCGCGCAGCGGATCGCGACGATCCTGGCGGAACGGCATGGGATCGGCCGCGGTGATCGCGTCACGGTGATGCTGCCCGACGTTCCCGAGTTCGCGTTCGTCTATTTCGGCGTGCTCTGGGGCGGTGGCGTCGCCGCCGTGCTCGACCCGACACTCGACACCGATGGCATCGCCGCCGCCGTGCGCGATTCCGGCGCCCGCCTGATGATCGCGTGGCACGCGGGCGCCGAGGAGGTCGAGGCCGCATGCGCCGCTGCCGAGATCGACGTCGACTGGCTGTTCGTGGAGCCGGGGGAGTTCAGCCGGTTGCTGGCCGGCGTCTCTCCGCGCCTGCGGCTGCATGACCCGGTCCCCACGGAGCTCGCGGTCGTCCACTTCCCCGCCGCCGCCCCGTCGATCACGCTCTCACACGGCGAGCTGATCCTCGGAGCGCGCTCGCTCGCCCAGGCCGCATCGCTGACAAGTGCCGACGTTGTGCTCAATGCCGCGCAGCCGGGTCCCGACAGCTGCGAAGTGCTCGGTGCCGCCGTCAGCGTCGGTGCCTCGCTGATCCTGACCGGCGAAACCAACCACGGCCAAGAGGCCGGTGGCCGCCGCCCGTCGCCGGCGGCCACCGTCGCGATCGGCAGCGCCGGGGCAATCGATTCGCTGCTCGGGTGCCCCAACGGGGGCACCCTCGACCGCGCGCCGGGTCGTTCGGCGCTGCGGGTGTGTGTTCAGTCCGACCCCAGAGAGGTGGAAGAAATGGTGTCCCCTACGCAGACGGCGGCGTCGTGAGCGCCACGAGCCTTGAACGAGCGTCTGTCGACGGCACGCCGCCGGGGGCAGATCTGCTGTCCGTCGACGGGCTGAGCGTCCGATTCGGCGGCATCACCGCGCTCGAGGACGTCTCACTCGGCGTTCGCCCGGGCGAGGTGCTCGGCGTGATCGGTCCCAACGGTGCCGGCAAGACCACGCTGTTCAACGTCGTCTGTGGCTTCGTCCCGCCGACGACCGGGCAGGTCTCCTGGAAAGGAGAGCCGATCGGGCGGATCCGCCCGCACGAGCTCGCGGGCCGCGGCATCGGGCGCACGCTTCAGGGTGTCGGTCTGTTTCCGGGAATGACCGTCCTGGAGAACGTGATGGTCGGCGCCAACCGTTTCAAGCGCACCGGGCTGGCCAGCGCGCTGCTGGGTCTGCCGCGCTCCGACCGTGAGGAACGCGAGCTGCGCGAGCGCGCAATGAAGCACCTCGAGGCACTTGAAGTCGGCGACGTCGCCACACGGCTTCCGGGCGAGCTGCCCTATCCGGTCTCAAAGCGCGTCGCACTCGCCCGCGCTCTGATCTCAGAGCCCGACCTGCTGCTGCTCGACGAACCGGCCGGCGGTCTCGGCGAGGAGGACATCCGGGATCTCAGCTCGTTCGTGAAGCGGCTCTGCGAGCGCTGCTCGGTGATGCTCGTCGAGCATCACATGGATCTCGTGATGGCCGCCTGTGACCGGATCTGCGTGCTCGACTTCGGCCGCATGATCGCCTGCGGTTCACCGGAGGAGATCCGCCAGAACCCGGCCGTGCTCGAGGCCTACCTCGGCCGTGACGCCGAGGCCGATCCCGAGCTCAACGTCGACGCCAGTCGCCAGGAGGCTTCGGATGCTCACGCTTGAGGAGGTCACCACCGACTACGGCGCCGTCCGGGCGCTGTCGGGCGCCTCGATGACGGTCGATTCCGGCGCCGTGACCGCGGTCCTCGGCGCCAACGGCGCCGGCAAGACCACGCTCTTGCGCACGGCCTCCGGGCTGGTCCGGCCGAGCTCCGGCCGGATCCTCTGCGACGGCAGGGACATCACGAAGATGGCGGTCGAGGACATCGTCCGTCTCGGCGTCGCCCACGTTCCCGAGGGTCGTGGCGTGATCGGCGAATTGACGGTTGAGGAGAACCTGCGTCTCGGCGGGTTGATCAACAGGCGCGACGCGGCCAAGCCGGCGGAGATCTACGAGATGTTCCCGCGACTGCAGGAGCGCTCGACGCAGCCGGCCTCACGCCTGTCCGGCGGCGAGCGTCAGATGCTCTCGATCGGTCGCGCGATCGTCGCCCGGCCGCGCGTGCTGCTGCTCGACGAGCCGTCGCTCGGTCTCGCCCCGCTGATCGTCGCGCAGATCATGGGCCTCGTCCGGCGGCTCGCGGACACGCTCGGGCTCGCGGTGCTGCTCGTCGAGCAGAACGCGAACTCGGCGCTGTCGATCGCCGATCGCGCCGTCGTTCTCAATCTCGGCCGGGTCGTCGCGGTGGCATCACCGCAGGAGCTCCGCGCCGATGAACAACTCCGTCACCACTACCTCGGCTTCTAGCCGCTCACACGCATGACCAAATTCATCGATCTGAGTCTCAACGGAGTGTCCAGCGGCGCCATCTATGCCGCCGTGGCACTCGCGCTCGTCCTGATCTGGCGGGCCACCAGGATCGTCAACTTCGCCCAGGGCGCGATGCTGATGTTCACGACCTACATCGCCTCGGCGGTGATCACCTCAACGGGCTCCTACGTGCTCGGGTTCTTCACCGCGCTGTTCAGCGGCCTGGCGCTCGGAGCGATCATCGAACGGCTGCTGATGCGTCGCGTCGAGAATGGACCGCCGCTGAATCCGGTGATCGTCGCGCTCGGCCTCTACACGGTGCTGATTGCGGTCGCGGGAATGATCTGGGGCGACACGCCGCGCTCGTTCCCGTCGGCGTTCTCGATCCGCGGCTACGACATCGGCGGCACCCGTGTGCTGTTCGCACCCGACGACACCTTCATCGTGCTGATCGTGGTCGCGATCGCGCTCGGGTTGGCGGCGCTGTTCCGCTACACGTCGGTCGGCCTGAGGCTGCGTGCGGCCGCGTTCAAGCCCGAGGTGGCGCAGCTGCTCGGAGTTCGCGTCGGACAGATGTTCACGCTCGGCTGGGCGCTGGCCGCCGGGGTCGGGGCGGTCGCCGGCGTGCTGGTCGCGCCGTCGGTGTTCCTGGCGCCCAACAACTTCGACCCGATCATGATCAGCGGCTTCGTCGCCGCGGTGCTCGGTGGGCTCGACAGTCCTCCCGGCGCCGTCGTCGGCTCAGTGATCCTCGGCCTGATCCTGTCGTATGTCGGCGGCTACGAGGGCAGCGCCCTGGTACCGCTTGCCGCCCTGGTGGTGCTGATGCTGGTGCTGCTGCTGAAGCCGACCGGCCTGTTCTCGGTCAGCTCGGAGCGGCGCGTATGAGCGCGCTGGCGACGGTCACCCGCTCCAGAGCCGGGCAGGCGTTCGGTCGCTGGACGCTCGTTCGCTCGCTGGCGCTGTGCGTGTTGGTCGGCGCGATCCTGCTGATCGCCGCCAACGAGATCAGCGCCTACAACGACACGCAGCTGGCGGACGGGGCGTATCTGTTCGCCGCGCTGGCGGGGCTGACCGTGCTGATCGGCCTGTCGGGCCAGATCTCGCTCGGACACGGGGCATTCCTGGCGGTCGGCGCCTATACGGTGCTGCTGCTGGTCGGCCACGGCTGGGCGCTGTTCCCGGCGCTGATCATCGCGACGGTCATCTGTGCGGTGATCGGGATCCCGGTCGGAGTGGCGGCAAGCCGCCTGCGCGGCCCGTACCTGGCCGGTGCCACGCTCGCCTTCGCGGTCGGGCTGCCGGCTCTCGCCGATCGCTTCCCGACCACGTTCGGGGGTGAGAACGGCCTGGTCATGAACCCGCCGAACGTGCCGTCCTGGCTGAGCAACTTCTCGGTCGAGGAGTGGCAGGCGTGGATCGCGATCGTCGGGGCGCTCGTCGTGCTGTTCGTCCTTTACAACCTGATCCACAGCGGCGTCGGACGCCAGCTGCGGGCGGTCCGCGATGACGAGATCGCGGCCCAGCTGTGCGGGCTCAACGTCCCGCGCAATCAGACCGTGGCGTTCGTCATGAGCGCCGCCTGTGCCGGTCTCGGCGGCGGTCTGTACGCCGTTGTTCTCAACTTGGCCACGCCAAGCGCGTTCCCGTTGACGCTGTCCCTGTCGCTGTTGACAGGGGTCGTCGTCGGGGGACTCGGTTCGCTTGCAGGTGCCGCCTGGGGGGCGGCCCTGTTGGTGTTGCTCCCATCGTGGTGCAACGACCTGGCGAACTCGCTGCATCTGGACACGAACGTTCAGGGCAACCTGCCGTTCGCCGTCTACGGAGTCGTCCTGATCGCCGTGATGTTGGTGTGGCCGTCGGGGATTCAGGGCGCCGTTCGTGCGTGCGGTTCACGCATTTTCAATCGCAGGAACCAGAGGAGGAGTTGATGAGACGTACCCTTATGGCCGTGGTCGCGGTTGCGGCCACGGTCGGAATCGCTGCCTGCGGTAACGGCGGCAGCAGCAACTCGGGCGGTGGTGGCTCGTCGAGTACCGCCAACGTGCCCGGCGTGACGGCAACGAGCATCACGTTCGGCACCCATCAGCCGATGACGGGTCCGGCCGCGCCAGGCTACAGCGAGATCGCGCCCGCGTCGCAGGCGTTCTTCGACTACGTCAACGCCCACGGCGGCGTGTACGGCCGCAAGATCCATCTGATCATCAAGAACGATCAATACAACCCCACGTTGACGGTTCAGGTCGTGCATCAGCTCGTCCTCCAGGACAACGTGTTCGGCATCTTCGAGGGCCTCGGCACGCCGACCCACACGAAGGTCGTCGGGTTCCTCAACTCGTCGAAGGTCCCGGACCTGTTCGTGTCCTCCGGCTGCCCCTGCTGGGATAACGGCGCGAGCCAGCCCGAGACCTTCGGATGGCTTCCGAACTACACGATCGAGGGCAAGATCCTCGGCCAGGCGATCGAGCAGAAGTACAAGGGCGAGAAGATCGGCGTCCTCTACCAAGACGACGACTTCGGCAACGGCGGTCTCGCCGGGATCGAGGACGAGGTTCCCTCCTCCGACATCGTCTCCAAGCAGCCCTACCAGTCGGGCACGACCTCGCTGTCAACGCAGATCACCGCGCTGAAGGCATCCGGGGCGCAGGTCCTGGTCGAGTTCACGGTGCCGATCTACACCGCGATCGCTCGCCTCACGTCCTACACGCTCGGCTGGTCGCCGAAGCTGGTCGTCTCCAACGTCGGGATCGATCCGACGACCGTCGGCGCGCTCCTGAAGTCGATCTCCAAGGGCAAGGTGTCCGGTGCCGCGCTGCTGAACGGCACGCTCACCGACGGGTACCTGCCGTCATCGAGCGACACGTCGAACCCGTGGATCCAGCTGTTCGAGAAGATCCGCGCGCAGTACGACCCGTCGGCACCGCTTGACGGCAACGTCGAGTACGGCATGGCGAGCGCCTACACGCTCGTTCAGGCGCTGGTCGCCGCCGGCAAGAACCTGACCCGCGCGGACATCGTCAGTGCCATTGATCAGGACGGCCACTCGTGGAACGGCCCGGGTCTCGTCCCGTTCCGCTACACGCAGACCGATCACGGCGGCTATTCCGGCGTGGAGCTCGGCAGCATCATCAACGGCAAGATCGTCCTGACGGGGAGCCCGCTGACGACGACCCCTGTGAAGGGCACGCCGATCACTCCCTACACCGGCACGCAGCCTGCGCCGCCGGCCACCGGAGTGCCGTCCAACTAGAAGGCCCAACCGTCGCTCGCCCGGAGGGTGCGTCCGGGCGGGCGGCTGGCGCTTTTAAACAAGCGCATCTCGAAAAGTTTGGTTGATCGGGCCGAAGCGCCATCGGGGGATCGGCGGCAGGCTCTCTACAAGGTGAGAGAGATGGTTGAGCGACTTGCACATTGCCGTCGCGCGCTGGTGGTGTCGTGCGCGTGCTTGGGTTTCTTGTTGCTCGCCCCCGTTGGGGCGAGCGCAGTGACCGCTCCCGGAACTGATCCGTTCTACGCGGCGCCCCAGAACCTCGCGCGGTTCGCCGACGGCACGATCCTGCGTGAGCGCACGGTGACGATGTCCGGCGCTCAGACGCTCGACACGGCGGCGGCGTACCAGTTGATGTACCGCACCACCAACGCGTCCGGTCAGGCGGTGGCGGCGGTGACGACGCTGCTGATCCCGAAGGCGCCGGCATCTGGCCCCCGTCGACTGGCGTCGTATCAGACGGCGTACGACTCGCTGACATTGAAGTGCGCGCCCTCCTACACGCTGCAGGGCGGTAATGGCGGCGGGGGCGACACCGCCACGCTCGAGACGGGGTTGATCGCGTCGGAGCTGGCGCTTGGCTGGGATGTCGTCGTCCCTGATTACGAGGGCCTCGACAGCGAGTGGGTCGTCGGCCCGATGATCGGCCGCGCCACGCTCGATTCGATCAGGGCCGTCGAGCAGTTCTCGCCCGCCGGACTTCAGGGCGTGAGGACCGAGGTGTCGCTGAACGGATATTCGGGCGGCTCGGAGGCGTCGACCTGGGCCGCGGCCCTGCAGCCGTCCTACGCCCCGAAGCTCGACATCGTCGGGATGGCCGCCGGGGGCAACTTCCCGAACCTCGATTACACGCTCAGCCAGTTCGACGGCTCGCTGTGGTTCGGCACCGCGATCGGCGTGCTCGAGGCCTTCAGCCGCGCCTATCCGCAGCTGGTGCTCAAGGACATTCTCAACCCGGCCGGGCTCGCACTGGCAGCCGCGGACGGCAACGACGACAGCGGTTGCGGCGGCTCCACGCTCAACGAGGAGTTCAAGAACGCGTCCGACTTCACCCTGTTTCCGACGTCGGCGGCGCTGGCGGCCGACCCGATGATCAAGAACGTGCTGGCCACGGCCAGCCTTGACAACGCGCCGATGCCGAAGATCCCCGAGTTCCTCTACAACGGGGTCGACGACGAGCTGGCGCATATCCAGCCGGTCGACGCGCTCGTCGCCGAGTACTGCGCGCATGGTGTCGTCGTCGACTACGACCGCGACCCGGTCGGGCTCGAACACATCGAGGGGATCGCGCCGTTTTGGGGGGCGGCCCTCGTCTATCTCGAGGAACGGTTCGACGGCGTTCCGTCCCCGGACACGTGTCCGGCCGGAACTGACCTCAACGGCTCGGGCTCGACAGCCGCGGCACCACCCAGTTGCCCGCGCACGACCGGCACCGCCGGGTCGTCGCACATCGGGCCCGTGACGCTCGGCATGAACCGCGCCAGCGTGCGCCGTGCCGTCGGCTCGGCCGCCCGTGCCTCGGGCCGCCGCTATCAGCGTTTCTGCTCCAGCACGGCCGCGCTCGAGGTCGGCTTCTCGAGCTCAGGCAGGGCCGCGTGGTTGCTGAGCGCCAACCCGGCATATGCCGTGCGCGGCGTGCGGACCGGCATGTCGTTGTCCTCCGCGCGCCGCGAGCTGCGGCTCGGTCGGGCGTCGATTGTGGACGGGGCCAGCTGGTACGTGGTCGGCAGCGACCTGTTCGAAGTGCGCCGGGGACGCGTGGCCCAGGTCGGGGTCGCCGCGCGGTCGCTCGTGCGAACCTCACGTTCGCGCGCGGCACTGATCAGGACGATCGGGGAAGTGCTCCGTTGAGATGCGTCCGCACGCTGTGGCTGTTGGCTGTGCTGAGCGTCGTTGCGCTGGCGCTTGGCACTATCAGCGCGCAGGCCGCCTCGTCCTGGAGGTTCGTGACCCACCAGGGGTCGAAGCTGTATCTGGGCGGTCAGGTGTTCCGGTTCGCGGGGGCGAACATCGAATGGTTGGGGCTGGTCGGCTATGGGCCGTTGAACTTCGAGCCCGGACAGACGGAGCGGTTCCCGACGCATTACGAGGTCAACGATGCGCTCGCGACGGCCAAGGAGATGGGCGCCAACGTGGTACGGGCGCAGACGCTCGGTGACACCGTCGGATGCCCGAACTGCCTGGAGCCGAAGCTCGGCGTGTGGAACGCCAAGGCGTTCCGGGTCATGGACTACGCGATCATGCGCGCCCGTCATTACGGCATCCGTCTGATCCTCGAGTTCCAGGGTGACTCCCGGGCCGTCAACGGCGGCAACAACACCAGCGTCTACTCGGACTGGGAGAAGGGCGCGAGCTTCTACTCGAGCCCCGCCGTGATCAGTGACTTCGAGGCACACATCAGGAAGGTCATTGATCACGTCAACAGCTACACGGGCGTCGCCTACAAGAACGACCCGACGATCCTCGGCTGGATGGACTGCAACGACTGCGGGGCTCCCGATCCGTGGGTCGAGGCGATCGACGGCTACATGAAGTCCTTGGCCCCGGATCAGCTGACGATCGACAACTCGGCGCTGCTGGCCCCCGACCCGAACGAGCTGGCGGACCCGCAGATCGACGCGTTCGCGCCCGAGGTCTACCCGCACTGGGTTCCGGAGGCCGACGGCGACAAGGTGACCGGCGTCGATCCCCTCGTCGACGCGGCTGCCGCACTGTCGGCCCGCTACGGTCACGCGTTCTTCGCCAGCGAGTACGGGTGGGACGCGACCGATTGGTCCACCCCGACCGCGCTGAACAACTACCTGACGAGCATGCGGGACGACCCGAACGTCTCGGGCGACCTGTTCTGGGCGCTCGAGGGCCATGCCAACGGGCATGGCTGGACACCGATCCCCGCCGATAGCGACTGCACGCTCGGTGCGCTCGACAGCTCGGCACCGAACGGTGACGTACCGTCGATCGGGCCACTGGGATGCATCACCGGTGAGGACGGCAGCTGGTGGGCGCTCTACTACACCGGGATTCCGACGGCTGCGAACACCGCCGCCGACATGGCGGCGCGGGCGCAGATCATCCGCACCAACGCGTACGAGATCCGTGGGCTGGCGGTGCCGCCGCACATGGTCCCCCCCGCGCCGATCATCACCGCGACCGCTGCAGGCAAGCTGTACTGGGAGGGATCGGCGGGCGCCAAGGACTACAGCATCGAGGGACGTGGGTCGGGTGGCTGGAGTGTCCTCTGCAACCAGTGCGTCACCGACATGAACAACGGCTGGGGCGAGCCGAGGGGCGTGGCGTGCTTCCGCGTCGTTGCCTACAACCTCGGTGACGTCCCCGGACCCGCCTCGGCGCCGGCGGGGTCGGGATGTCGGCGCTCGGCGCTGCCGGCCGCCAGATCCGCACGCTCAAAGAAGACGCCTCCGGTGTGTCCGGCGTCGCGTTGGGTCGTCAGCTGGGAGGCCCCTCCCGGGGACGCCGATAGCGCCTTTGACCCGCGTCTCGTGCCGTTCGTGCACGGCCCGGAGCAGACACTGCGGATGATCATCACCCCGCATTACGGCGGCTCCGAGATCCGTGTGCAGCTGTCGAACCGGTTCGGGCAGGGTTCGGTCACCTTCAACGCGGTGTCGCTCGCAGTCGTCAAGACCGGCGCGACGCTCGTGCCGGGAACCTCGACGCCGGTGACCTTCAACGGCGGCTACACGATGGCCACGGCGGCGGCGGGCACCGACATCGTCAGTGATCCGGTCAAGTTCAGATTCGCCTCGTTTGAGACGCTGGCGGTCAGCATCTACGTCGCGGACCCGCCGTCGGGCCTGCCGACCGAGCACTTCACCGGCCGCCAGACGTCGTTCGGAACGAATCAGGACGCCGGCGATCAGGTCGCGAACCCAAGCGCGGTGCCCTTCACCCAATCGACCACATCGCGCTACTACCTCGACGGCCTCGACGTGCTGGCTCCTGGAGACGCCGGAACCGTCGTCGCGTTCGGCGACTCCCTCACCGACGGCTATCAGGGCGGCCCGTCGTTGGTTCCGGAGAACTCGAGCACCGACAACCTCAACGCACGTTACCCCGACTGGCTGCAGCGGCGGATCAAGGCCGCCGATCTCCCCCTCTCGGTCGCCAACGCCGGGATCAGCGGCAACCTGATCCTCAAGGACGGCTCGCTGCCGATGTTCGGCCCCCCCGGGCTCGACCGCTTCCATCTCGACGCGCTCGACCAGCCGGGCGTCAGCACCGTGATCATCCTCGAGGGCGCCAATGACCTCGGCGGCGGCGAGACGGCACCGCAGATCATTGCCGGCCTGACGAAGCTCGTCGCGATGGCTCGAGCCACCGGCGTGCAGGTTCTGCTCGGCACGCTGACCCCGATGGAGGACGCGTTCCTGCCGGACTACAGCGGCGCCACGGTCAACGCGGCCCGGCTCGCCGTCAACGCGTGGATCGAGGGTCAGCATCTTGCGGACGGCGTCATCAACTTCTCGGCCGCGGTCGCCGATCCGACCAATCCCGACATTCAGGCGCCGGCGTACAACGGCGGTGACGGCCTGCACTACACCCCCGCCGGGTACCGCGCGATGGCAGCGGCGATCCCGCTCAGCGATCTGAAGGGCCCGCCGTGCGTGACCCGGAAGGTCGCGAAGCGCAAGCTCGCGAAGCGCAGGTCAATGTCACGGTGAGCCTCGGCCGAGCAGAGCTCGGGCACTGATCAGCGCCCGGGTCGTCGCCGCCGCGCGGGCGGCGGTGAGCTCCATGTTGTCGGCCGGCGGACCGTAGTCGCCCTCGATCAAACGGATCGCGAAGCCGTGCGCCGTTGCCTCGATCGCCTCGACCAGCTCGGTCGCGGTCCGCTCGTCGTCGGTGAGCGCGCCGACGGCGGTGACCACCGCCTCGACAAGCGGCTGCTCGGCCACCGCGATCTCGGGATGCCGGCCCTTGTCGACGTCCGCCAGGAACAGAACCTCGAACATCGGCTGTTCCTCTCCGGCGAAGCGGATGTAGCAGTCGGCGATCCCGGCGAGCTGGGCGGCCGGATCGGTGTGCTTCTCGAGCTCGGCGGCGAGCCGGTCAGAGAACAGCGCCCAGCCGTTGATCGCGACCGCCGCGAGCAGGTCCTCGCGATCGCGGAAATGCGCGTAGGGAGCGCTGACCGCGACCTTCAGCCGGCGGCTCGCGGCCGCCATCGAAAACGCGCGATAGCCCTCCTCCTCGATCATCGCGATCGCGACCTCGATCAGCGCCGCCCGCAGGGCTCCGTGGTGGTAGCGACGGTCGGTGGCACGGGCCGGCATCGGCCTCAGGAGACGTTCACTTTGCCGGCGCCCGGGTCGAACGTGATGCCGGTGAGCTGCTCGGATACCTCCCACAGCCGGGCCTGGGTGCTCGGATCGTTGGCGTTCTCGTCGGGTTCGACGAGCACCGGGGGACCCGTGAAGCCGGGACCCTTGGGGCCGTAGTACTGACCGCCTTGGGCGGCCGGATCGGTTGCGGCGCGCAGTGTCGGCAGCGCTCCCATTCGCACGTCGTGGGCCAGCCAGAAGTTCAGGGGCCGCAGCCGCGGGCTGAGTAGCACCCGCGTCGATCTCGAGGCGGTGTTGAACAGGTCGGTGAGGACGACGCCGGGGTGGGCGGCGAGCGCTCGCGTCTCGGCCCCGGCGGCGGTCAGGCGCCGGTCGAGCTCACGGGTGAACAGGATGTTGGCGAGCTTCGACTGGCCGTAGGCGCGGTCGCTGTTGTAGTCGCGCTCCTCCTGCAGGTCGTCGAAGTTGATCGCGCCGCGGGCGTGGGCGACGCTGCTGACCGTGACGACCCGCGAGCCGGGCGTGCCCGTCAACCGCCCGATCAGCAGGGCGGTGAACGCGAACGGTGCCAGGTGGTTGGTGGCGAACGTCAGCTCGAAGCCGTCCTCGGTGCGGGTCTCCGGCGGGTCCATCACCCCTGCGTTGTTGATCAGCAGGTCGATGCGCGGGACGGTCGCCAGAATCTCCTCAGCCGCTGTCCGCGTCGAGGCCATGGAGGCCAGATCGAGTCCGACCACCCTGAGCTCAGCCTGCGGGTGTCGTGCGCGGATCTCCTGTGCCGCGGCCGCCGCCTTGTCGAGGTTCCGGCACGCCATCACCACGGTCGCCCCGCGACCTGCGAGCACGCGCGCCGTCTGTAGCCCGAGGCCGGCGCTCGCACCGGTGACCACGGCTGTCCGACCTGACTGATCCGGGATGTCGTCCTCGCTCCAACGTCGTGCCATAGGGCACCTTTCTGAGTGGTATTCAGATTCTGATAACCACTAAGTTATCGGCGCTCTGACATGAGAGCAATCGTCTCACCCCGGCGAGGCCGCGATCTGCACGGGATAGCCGGCCTGCAGGACGCGGATCGTCGACGGGGGTGTCAGCACCTGAGCCGTCGTGTTGCGCGGCCGCCGCGACCGGTCTCCATAGCCCACGGAGCTCCAAGCGATGATCTCGCGTCCGCGAACCAGTACCGGTCGACCTTCGTGCATCGCGAACGCTCCGTCGGGCAGCTCGGACCATCGGGCCCGATGCACGCGGCGCTGACGAGTGCCGCTCTCGAGCCGCTCCCCGTGCAGCCGCCGGTCGATCGCGTCGAAGCTCATCGGTGAACCGCCGTCACTGATCACGTCGCGGTATGCGGTGTACGCGGAGCGGCGGCAGAGAGCGCACGGACGGTGGCCGGCGGCAAATGCGACCGCCTCATCATGGAAGAACAGCCACGTCAGCCGGTTCGGTACCCACTGCTCCTGCCACCAACCCTTGAACTGGAGGCTGCAGATCAGCCAGTGGTGGCTGGCCCACGGCCGCACGATCTCACGGCCGCGATGCACGCAGCCGCGGTTGCCGGTCCAGGCGCCGCGCAGCGATGTGGCGATGATCTCGCCCGTCGGAGTCACCCGGTTCTGCTGCGCCGCCACCGTCGAGAAGCTTCTCACGACGCCCGCCCGATCCCTACGCTCCGCTGACGGGTCGCACTTTGCGATCGCAGATCCCCAGGGGATGGGCCACACCGATCGCTCGACCGGGTTCCTCGTTGAGGATCTGATCCCGTCAGTCACGGGTGATGGACCGCTCACTCCAGTTCGAGCGCTGCCCGACCGACCGCGATCACCAGGTCGGCAACCGCCTCTTGTGGCGGCGGATCGTCGCGGGCGAGCGCCGCGGAAGCGATCGCCCGCAGCGCTCCGAGGATCGCCGCGGCGGCCATCTCAGGATCGATCCGCTGCGCGACCTGCCCCGTGCGTTGGGCGTAGCGGATGTTGCGGGCCGCCGTCGCGATCTGAGATCGCTGACGGTCGGCGTCGACCCGCGTCGCCGCTGCCTCATGGACGCCACCGGCGATCGCGGCGCGGGCAAGCGGGTGCTCGTAGATGAACGCGACCTCGCGCCGCACTCGCCGGGTCTCGGCCTCGAGCCAGGTCGACGCCGTCGCCACGGCCGGACTGAACACCTCTGCGTCATAGGCGTCGTAGAACGCGTTGATGATCGCCTCGATCAGCCCATCCTTGCTGACGAAGTACCGATAGATCACGCTCGGCGCGACCTCCGCGCGCGCAGCGACGGACAGCACCTCGACGTGTCCGCGCTCGGTCAGTTCGGCAGCCGCGACCTCGAGCAGCCGTGCCCGGGTTGCCTGGCCCTTGGGCGTGGTCGGGGCCCTCGTCACGGCACGATCACGTGCGATGGATCTGGCTTGCGGTCCGGCGGGGCCTGGCTGTAATCGCCAAACGCCCGATCACGCTCGGCCACGAGCGCGGAGACACCTTCGCGGCTCGCGCGATCGATGAACCGCAGCGCGTCCGGGGTGTTGCGCATCAGGCCGTCAACGATCGGTCCGAGCGTCTGTGTGGTGTGCAGCCCCTGGGCCTCATAGACGTGATTGAGCACGAGCTTCATCGCCGCGAGCTGTGAGAGCGGGATCGATGCCAGCTCGGCGGCCAGTGCGGCGACACGGCTCTCGAGCTCGGCGAACGGCACCGCTTCGTTGATCAGTTCGCAGTCGGCTGCTTCGCGCCCGGTGAACGGGCGCCCCGTCAGTCCGTGGAACTTCGCCTTCGACATGCTCAGGCGGAGCTGCCA
The DNA here is from genome assembly GCA_963778315.1 of uncultured Conexibacteraceae bacterium. GTDB lineage: Bacteria > Actinomycetota > Thermoleophilia > Solirubrobacterales > Solirubrobacteraceae > Palsa-465. Next base: position 288,944 of record CAVZTZ010000013.1, read on the forward strand.
CATCCCGGTCTGGTAGGCGCCCCACATGCGGCTGTACGGAGTTCCGATGACCGCATCCTCGGACGCAATCACGAGGTCAGCGGCAAGCGCGAAATCGCTGCCACCGCCAACGCACCAGCCGTGAACCTGGGCGATCACCGGCTTTGGACAGCGCCAGATGCTCAGCAGCTGCTGCGTCGGGGCCGTCTCATCCGCCGTCGCGAACACGAAGTCCTTGCCCGGGTCCCACGCCCCGTCCGTCGTGATGCGGTCGCCCCAGACCTCAAACCCCTCTCCGAAGTCATAGCCACAGCAGAACGCCCGGCCGGCGCCACGGACCACGATCACCTTGACCTCCGGGTCACGAGTCGCCTGCCCGACGGCGGCCCGGATCTCTTCGGGCATCGGCGGCACGATCGTGTTCATCTGGTCGGGACGGTTGAGGGTGACGGTCGCGATCGGGCCGTCGACGGTGTAGAGCAGGGTTTCGTAGGGCATAAGAGAAATGAAATCATTTTTCTTATGCCGTCGCATCACCCCGAGGCGCAGAGCCGTAGCGGCCACCCCGGCCGCACCGGAGCCCTGGCGGGCACAATGTCGGCGTGGCGATCGACCCTGAGGACCTGAGGACCTGCATCGAGGTGCTCGCACGGGTTGATGAGCTCCCCGTCGAGCATCCCGACGCCGTTGCGGTGCGACGGGCGACCGCCAGGCTGTTCAAGACCGTCAAGGAGCGGCGGCGGGCCGAGCGAAGGGCAGCGGTGTCAGCCAACGATTCCGCAGTGCTGTCAAGCACGGCGACGGCGGCACCGGGGCGAATCGACGATGAGACCAGCGGCGTCGCGCTGACCGCCACCGTCGGCGGCACCAGCGCCGGCACGCTGCTGCGCGCCCGGCCCTGTTACCAGTGCAAGGCCAAGTACACCGAGGTTCACGCCTTCTACCACCAGCTCTGCCCCGCGTGTGCCGCGATCAACTGGCAGCGGCGCGAGGCCCGGACGGACCTGAGCGGACGTCGGGCATTGCTGACCGGCGGTCGCGCCAAGATCGGGATGTACATCGCTCTGCGGCTGCTGCGCGACGGCGCCCACACGACCATCACCACCCGGTTCCCGCGAGATGCCGCGCGGCGCTTCGCCGCGATCCCCGACAGCCATGACTGGCTGCACCGGCTGGAGATCATCGGGATCGACCTGCGCCAGCCGGGGCAGGTGATCGCACTCGCCGATGCCGTCGCGGAGAGCGGCTCGCTCGACATCCTGATCAACAACGCGGCACAGACCGTGCGGCGCTCGTCAGACGCCTACGCGCTGCTGGTGGCCGGCGAGGCCGGCGAGCTTCCCGATGGCCTCACGGTTCGCGAGCTGGGCCGCACCGATGACCTCCACTCTCAGACGACGCTCGCGCTCACTGCGCCCGCTTCCGAGATCGACGCGGGCGGTCTGCTCCCGGATGTCGTCGATCACAACAGCTGGACGCAGAGGGTTGAGGAGATCGATCCGATCGAGATGCTCGAGGTCCAGCTCTGCAACACGACTGCGCCGTTCATCCTGATCAGCCGGCTGCGGGCGTCGCTGGCTGCCTCATCGGCGCGCCACAGCTACGTCGTCAACGTCTCGGCGATGGAGGGGAGCTTCGGTCGTGGCTACAAAGGCCCCGGCCACCCGCACACCAACATGGCCAAAGCGGCGCTCAACATGCTGACGCGAACGAGCGCACGCGAGTTGTTCGAAACCGACGGGATCCTGATGACAAGCGTGGACACGGGGTGGATCACCGACGAGCGGCCGCACACGACAAGGGTACGTCTGGCCGAGGAGGGCTTTCACGCCCCGCTCGATCTCGCCGACGGTGCCGCGCGGGTCTATGACCCGATCGTGCGCGGTGAGGCGGGCGAGGATCTGTACGGCGTGTTCCTGAAGGACTACGCCCCGACCAGCTGGTAGGGCCTGCGCAGTCGCCCGCTCGGCTCAGGCGGGGGTGCCGGTCGGCGGATCCTCACCGTCGGCACGACATTGCGCCAGCGTGCCGTCGATGCTCGGCGGCGCCGGCATCTTCACGGGCGTCTCGAAGTTCGGGGCGCTGACATCGAACATGTCAGTCAGATCCCAGGCGGCCGCGTCACGCTTGGTCATCGGCGGCAGGTTCCATTTCTTCTCGATGAACGCCAGCACCGAGGTGTGATCGCTGACCTGGTGTGAGACGTACGCCGGCTGGGCCCAGGGAGAGACGACCATGAACGGGACCCGGAAGCCGTAGCGGTCGAACGCCGCCTTGAACGTGCCATCGGATGACAGGCCGAGGATCGGCTGGATGTCGTCGGGCTCGACGGCGGCCGGAGGTGGTACGTGATCAAAGTATCCACCGTGTTCGTCGTAGGTGATGAACAGCGCCAGCTTCGACCACTGGGGGCTGTTCTGGCAGGCGTTCACGACCTTCGAGAGGAAGTTTTCGCCGTACGCGATGTCCTGTGGGTTCTCCTCCGACTCGTAGTTGCCGTTCGCCTCGACGTAGGTGACGCTCGGCAGCGTTCCGGCCTCCGCCTTGTTGAAGAACTCCGAGAGCGCGCCGCAGTGGAGCTGCTCGGCGCTACGGAAGCTCGGGAAGTAGTCGGGTGTCGGGGTTCCGTCGGTGTACAGGTTCCAGGAGACGTTCGCGGCGTCGAAGCGGTCGAAGATCGTGCCGTTGGCCGCGTTGACGAAGATCGACTTGTCATCGTCGTTGACGTAGCCCGAGGAGGTGCCGCTGAAGTAGTACCGGCGGTTGGGCAGCGTCTGGCCGAGCACCGAGCAGAAGTGACGATCGGAGATCGCGTAGTTGGAGGCGACCGCATACGTGACCGGCATCTGTGTGGGGGTCAGGTAGGCCATCGGCGTGTGTGACTTCGTCGTCACGACGAACCCGTCGTTGCGGCCGTTGTCGTACTGGAGGTGACTGTTGTTCCAGTCCTGGCTGAGACCCTCGAAGGGGCACATGTCCGGAAGTGGATAGGACAGGACCGGCTTGCCGGTCTCGTCCGGGTTTGACGCGATCGGAACGCCGCGGCTGTTGAACGGGAGCCCGTCGAAGGTCCAGCGGTGCTTTGGCGAGACGATCGGGAGCATCCCGAGGACGTTGTCGGTCGAGTGGTTCTCCATCATCACGAGCACGAGGTTCTCGATCTCCGGCATCCCGGGCTCGCCCATCTCGCGGCTGGGATCCGGGAGCTGATCGACCCGCCCCCTGTGCGGCCGGCGGTGCTTGACCGCAACGACCGTGCGCTTCTTCGCCCACGCTGGGACAGACGTACCGAGAGCGAGCGAGCCCGCCAGTCCGCCCGCCGCCACCAGGGCGCAGCGGCGCGTCAGCAGCCGCTCGTTGTCGTTGCTCGGCTCGCCTCCGAATGTGCTCATCGCTCCAGAACCCTGCCGGTCCGGCGCCTGCCAGTTGTGTCCGAGAGGTGAAGACGGAGACACGCCCGCTGCCGTAGCGTATCGGCGCGCTCATGCTCCACCGCATCTCGATCCTGGCCCTGATCGCCGCCCTGACAGTGGTCAGCCTCGCCTCTGGCGCCACCACCGCTCGGACATACGGCGCCTATCACGGCAGCAGCGCCCAGGGCATTGCCGTCAGCCTCGCACCAGTGTCCAAGGCCGGCGTCCGCTCGTTCCGCTACCGAGCGAAGATGACCTGCAACGACGGCTCGACCTTCCTCGACGACTACTTCACCGATGAGGTTGCGGTTGTCCATGACCGCTTCGCCGTGTCGTACACCGCAAACGCGGGAGCGGTCACCACGAAGGTGACTGGCAGACTGTCCGGTCCGAACGCCGCGGGCACGATCCGGATTGTCGAGCGCTTCTCCGAGGTCAAGAACGCCGGCGGCGACACACCGCTGGCAGCCGACGGCGCGATTGTGTGCGACTCCGGCACGGTCCGCTGGACCGCCACAGCCTGAGACCGCCCACCATCCTGTGCATCACTTGCGGCCGGGGTTGACGATCCCAGCGCGCGGCCTATTGGAGTGATCAAAGAGGTTTGACATAGAGAAGCGGGTCATCAGACGGGTGGAGGCCCGGGGCCAGTGCGCAAGGGGTTGCCTCACGTTCTTGGCACCTACCGCCTTCGGTAAGGCTGTGTAGCTCCGGGGCCTTCACCACCCTTTTTGCTTCTGGCTCTCGCCGCGATCCTGTGGAGGTGATCCTCGTGCACGTACTCCATCGTCCCCAGCTCCCGCATGCCGCGGCGATCACCGCAGCGTGCGCAGCGCTCGCGCTCGTGCTGGCGCTACTCCTGATCGCCACGCTCAACGACTTCGGGTCCATCTCGGCGTCTGGTTCACCGGGCAGGGCACAGGTGAGCGTCCACTCGCCGTCGACCGGACCAGGATGGAACCGCAGCCCCTTCACCAGCCTCTTGCGCTCCCCGGTTGCAGCTCCGTGGACGGCGGGCTCCTAGGCGGACCCTGCGATGGAAACGGCGATCGCTGGTGATGACTGGCGAGGGCCCCCTCGACGATCACGCCGTGGTGTGTGCTCCGAACGACGCATCCACGCCGGACATCCGACGGGCGTACCGGCGTGCGGCCCACACCCATGCATGACGATCACTCCGTGCCCAACTCGCGGAGGTGCGTCTTGGCGAGCTCGACGATCCGATCATCGCCGCGAGCCACCGCAACCCACCTGAGTGCGATCAGTGGCCGCGAAGTTTGGTGAGCGTGATGCGCACCGGCTCGCTGTACCGCTGCGCGAACGCCTCGGGGGTCGACCCGAGCCGAGCGAGACCTTCGGTGTACTTACGCAGGTATGCCTCGTTGGCGTCGGCGCTGGTTTGCTCCGGATCGACCTTCGCGGTCCCGGAGAAGATGACGATGTCACCGCCAAGACCGTCGCCGTCGAAGTTCAGGGTCACGCGCGGATTGGCCTTCAGATTTGCGATCCGCACCGTCGGCATGCTGTACATCAACACCGATTCCTCACCATCCCATAGGAACCACACCGGACTCGGTACCGGAGCCCCCGCGGGGGTCACCGTCGTCAGCCATACGACTGCGTCCTCACGCAGGTGGCGCTCCGCGCGCGCACCGAACTCAGAGCTCAGATCGATCATGCCCGCGAGCATACGGACCGAGCGATCCGTGAGACACGCTTGCTTTCCGCTGATCAGGCGATGATCTGGTTGTGCACCCGAGCCACCATCGGTTCGTGCAGCTCGATGCCGGCGGCGGACAGGATCGGCAGCAGCGTTGCTCCGAATGCCTCGAACGCCTCTTGAGACTCCCAGATGTCGAAGACCTGGATCTCACCATCAGTCTCAAGCGCAACGTGCGACAAGCGACCATCGGGAGCGCCGGCACCGGCCTCCTCGAGTTGGGCGGTCGTCGTGTCGTACTTCTCCTGGGTGAAGCCCTGAGCCGTGATGTAGAAACCAAGCGCCATTTCGATGCCTCGTCTTTCGCTCGACCTTCGCGCGTCCGGATATTGGACAGCACCCTATGTCTTCGGCCGTGCGGCGTTTGATTTCTTTCCATCCGGCCCCGCCCCTGAGTGAACTGAGCCGGGCCAGTCGCGCAGTCGCTGCTCGGTGGCTCGGTCACCAACCCCACCGAAGTAACGGTCCAACACGCGCGCGAAGATGGGATCGGCTCCCTCCGTCAGTGCGAACAATGTCATCGACGAGCGGAGCTTGACGGCATCGAGCTCGCCCATCACCGCTGCTGGGTCCGAGCCGGGCAGCGCGAGCAGCGCGCCGGCGCATTCGATGAGCCGCGGGCCGAGCACTGGGTGCTCGAGGTAGGCACGGGCCTCAGCACGTGAACCAATCGCGTATCGGCGCGACATCTCGCTCGAGCCGAGTCCGGCGATCTGGGGGAATACGAACCAAATCCAGTGGCTGCGCTTGCGGCCGGCGCGCAGCTCCGAGAGCGCCTCGGTATACGTGCCGCCGCGGTCTTGCGCGTCGACGAATCGGTGCAGATCACGTCCTGCTTCGTTCACGTCCACACAATACGAGTGCGGCACGCATCCGCGGCGGCAGCGTAACTGTCAGCTCTAGTCGTCGGCCCCGATCACCTTGAAGTCCTTGTTGACGAAGATGTGGTGCGGCCAATTGACACCGATGTTGTGGACCTCGTAATCGCCGTTGCTCAGCTTCACAACCCGGTCGACGACGCCCCCGGGGTAGGCCTTCAAAGCGGCCTCGGTCGCTTTGGTCGCGGTCGTTCCGCTGGCGAGCGTCCCAGAGCCCTGCGTGTAGTCCGAAGGGATCTGACCGACGCTCTTCGAGCTGCCCGACGCACCTTTCTTGAACGAGATCACATTCGCTGAGGCGGTCTGAAGGTTGATGGTCGGCTGGACGAGAACCTGAGAGGCGGTGATCGTGGTGCTGCTGACCTTCCCCAGCACCAGTACCTCGGTCCCCTTGGTCACGGCCCTCGCCGTCGCCTTCTGGGTTCCCGTCTGATACGCGGTCGATGAGGTTTCCTTGACCGTCACCGTCCCACCGCCGGGGGGCGACAGCGTAAACCCTGACGAGGACACGCTGCTCACGGTCCCGACCGACCCGCCTGCGGCGTTTGCCGATCTCGCGTTCGACCCGCTGGCCGAGGCCGCATGACCTGCAAAACCGCCGGCGCCGCTCGCCTTCGTGGTCGTCACAGCAGCCGATGCCGTCGTGGCGGCCTGCGAACTCGATGAGCCGGCGCATGCCGCGACTCCGAGACCGACGGCGGGGATGATCGCAGCGACGCCGACCCCGAGGCCGCGCCGACGCACGACCCGCCACCGTCGCCCGATGCCGCCAAGTTCCTGCTGAGGCGTTGCGCTCGACTCATGACGGCCGAGTTCATTCTGACTTTTCATTGCTGGCTCCAGTGCGGTCGTATCAGGTTGCACCTGAACACTTTGAGCGCCGATGCTGGGCGCGAACTGAGGGTCGCCTGTGGATCGCCTGGGCGGTAGCTGGACGGGCGCAGAGGCGAGATCGGCCGCTCCCGGGCGTCGACGGTTGGCTACGGTTCCGAGCGTGGAGTTGCAGCAGCGCATCGCCGACCGGAGAGGTGAGTTCTTGATCTTCGCGGTGACCCCACCGCGACTGACGACCGGACCGGACCAGACCAGACAGATCGCGGAGGTCACGCTCGCGCGACTCCGGTCGGTGGGAATCGATGGCTTGGTTCTTTACGACATCGACGACGAGAGCGACCGCAATCCCGACGAGCGTCCGTTCCCGTTCCTGCCCACGATGGACCCGGCCGAGTACCTCGCTCGTGATCTCATGGGCTTGGACGTACCTGCGATCGTGTACCGCGCGGTCAGCAAGCACGCCGAGGACGGCCTTCGCGCATGGCTCGGCGACCAGGATCCCAATCGAGCGCTGTCGGTCTTCGTTGGGGCATCATCTCGCCAGAAGGCGGTTGCCACCTCGCTGTCTCGGGCCTACGAACTTCGGACCGAGGTCCGGCCAGACCTGCTGCTGGGGGGAGTCGCGATTCCCGAGCGGCACGGCCGTGCGGGCAATGAGCATGTCCGCCTGATCGCAAAACAGGCTGCGGGCTGCTCCTTCTTCGTCACTCAGGTGGTGTACGACGTCAACGCTGCGAAGGATTTGGTGTCCGACTATCGCTACGAGTGCGCGGCTCAGAACCTGGAGCCGGTGCCGATCGTCTTCACATTCTCAGTGTGCGGCTCAATGAAGACGTTGGAGTTCCTCCGGTGGCTCGGCGTCGACGTGCCGCGCTGGATCGCGAACGATCTGCGCCATGCTGATGACACCCTTGAGGCGTCCTACGATCAAGCGGTCGCGACAGCGGTCGAGCTAATCGCGTTCTGTCGTCGCGTCGGCGTTCCGTTCGGACTGAACGTCGAGAGCGTCTCGATACGCAAAGTCGAGATCGAAGCCTCCGTCCGGCTCGCTGCCCGACTGCGGTCCGAGCTGCGCCATGGATGTCAAGAAGTTCGGGAAGTTCACCGACCCCGGGCACCGCACGACCGGCGACCGGACCGTTCGCTCCCGCCGGGTCGGATGGGAGTACGTCCACTCGATCGTCGATGACTGCAGCGCCTGGCCTACTCAGAGATCCACGACAACGAACAAGCCCCGACGGTGACCGCGTTCACCCGCCGTGCCCTGGACTGGTCTGGAGCTCGGGATCTGCTCTGAGCGGCTGATGACCGACAACGCCTGGGCCTACACCAACAACCGCTCACGAGGTTGCTGCTGCGCTCAGCCAGATCACCCACATCCGCACCCGCCCCTACACCCCGCGCACCAACGGCAGGTCGAGCGCACCAACAGACCCTCCAACGCGAAGGGTACGCGCTCCATACGCCTCCAGCGAGGCCCGCCGCCAGTCACTGCCACACTGGATCCGTACACAACGAGCGACGCTCCACAGCGCCCTCGGCAACCGACCCGCTACACACGTGGGAGGTGGGACAGCTAGACCCGGCTGGCGTGCGGCTCTGGATGGATTGGGTAGCGTCTAGGACGTGAGCGCTGATCACCCTGCTCGCCGTGCTGCGGTTCCCGCGGCAGTCCTCGATACGGTCCGTGGACGCATCGACGAGGACGTCGAGATCGAGACACTCGCCGAGGGGCTGGACTTGGAGACGATCGATTTTCTCGTTCCCTCCGCCGGGGACCCGAGTCTCCTCAGCGAGCTCCCGCGGTTGACCCGCGTATCGGTCGTGCAGGTGATGTCAGCGGGCACGGATTGGATCGAGGATCACTTGCCGCCGCAGAGCACTCTGTGCAATGCGCGCGGGGCGCGAGACAGACCCGTGGCCGAGTGGATCCTCGGTGCGCTGCTCGGCGCATCGACCGGCCTGCTCGAGTTCTCAAGTGCGACGAGCTGGGCTCGGACGCGCCAGCTCGAGGACCTTGCGAGCTGGACGGTGCTCGTGGTTGGCATGGGCTCGATCGGACGGGAGGTTGCGAGATATCTGAGCCCGATCGGTACGGGGATCATCGGTGTCGGCTCGCACGCTCACGACGACCTCCACGGGCCCGACGAGCTCGATGCTCTGCTGCCCCGGGCCGACGCGGTCGTCGTGCTCGCACCGCTCTCGGGGGCCACGCGCGGACTGATCGGCGCCGAAGCCCTGCAGCGCATGCGAGACGGCGCGCTTCTCGTCAACGCCGCTCGCGGCGCGGTCGTCGACACCAACGCGCTGACCGCCGAGCTCCGCTCCGGCCGGTTACGGGCAGTTCTCGACGTCGTTGACCCTGAACCGCTCCCGGAAAACCATCCGCTCTGGCAGGCGCCGGGTCTGCTGTGCCTCTCGCCCCACATCGCGGGCGATTCACCGGCCGGCAACGACCGCGCCGCAGAGTTGGTGGCCGATCAGCTCGGCCGCTGGTGTCGCGGGGAGCAGCTCCTCAACGTCGTCCGACGCGGCAGAGCAATCGGTTCCTGAGACTGCACTGATGGGCAGCGAACGACGGTTCGACCGGTACCTGATCGGGGGCCGGGAGAGGCGAGCGATCACGATCGCTGATTACGACCCGCGGTGGGTCGCCCGGTTCGAGGCTGAGCGCGCCCGGGTGGATGCTGCGCTCGGCCTCCGCGCGATCACGATCGAGCACATCGGTTCAACCGCCGTCCCGGGCCTGGCGGCCAAGCCGATCATCGATCTACTGGTAACCGTGACGGATCCTGACGACGAGACCGTGTTGGTCGCGCCGCTCACAGCAGTTGGCTACCAGCTGCGCGTACGGGAGCCCGGCCATCGGATGTTCCGCACTCCCGAACATGATGTTCACGTTCACGTCTGGGGCGATCAGGACGCCGAGGTCACACGTTACCTTCGGTTCCGTGACCGGCTGCGTCGCTCACCTGAGGATCGTCACGCATACGAGCAGCTCAAACGAGAGCTTGCCCGACGCGATTGGGCAGACATGAACGAATACGCCAACGCCAAAGGCCCGTTGATTGAGCAGATCCTCGCCCGGGCCGACCACTGACCGTCCGTTCCCATGCCGATCTTGCCCCACGCGCGACGCTGCCGGCCGCAACGATATCGACGCCCTGGTCGCGGTGAGCCGGCGACCGCGAACCCCAACTGGGCCAGCACAGCGCGGCTGGTGCGTGTCCATTGGGGGGTCGCGGTTCTGGCGATGCCGTCACCGTTTGGTGCAGTCGATGAGGTCAGGGCTCCGTGGGGAGCCAGAGCGTGAAGCTGGCTCCGTGCGAGGTCGGGTTGCAGGTCAGATCGCCGTGGTGTTGGCGGGCGACGCGCCGGGCGATGGCGAGGCCGAGGCCGTGGCCGGGGCTCGTAGGGTCGAGTCGCACGAACCGTTCGAAGATGCGTTCGCGCTGGTGTTCGGGCACGCCGGGCCCGTCATCTGTCACGAGCACCTCGATGGAGCCGTTCAGGTGTCGTAGTTGCACACTGATCTGGCCGCTGGGCTGGATGGCGGCAAGGGCGTTGTCGACAAGGTTGCGAAGCACGCGTTCCAGTGCGTCCGGGTCGCCGAAGACGGCGGTGTCATTGTCGGCGCTCAGCGTGATCGTCGCCTGCGGCGCGCGAGCGTGGGCGTACTCGAGAAGCGGACGTGTGATGGAGGCGAGGTCGACCGGAATTCGCGTTGGGTGGGCTTCGAGTCGAGCGAGCCCGAGTAGGTCGTTGACGAGGCGGCCGAGTCGGTCGCTGTCGCCCGCAACCGCTGCTTCGAGGCGGTCGCGCTCGGGACGGTCGGGCTGCTCGCGCAGGAGCGTTTCGACGCTCGCTTGAAGGGTCGCGATTGGGGTGCGGAGTTCGTGCGAGGCGTCGGCGAGGAACCGGCGTGTTGCGGCGTCGCTCGCGCGCGCTTCGTTGACAGCCGTCTCGAGCGCGTCGAGCATCTGGTCAAACGCGGCAGCGAGGCTACCGAGCTCAGTGTCAGTGCGGCTCGGCTTGAGGCGAAGCTCGGAGTTGCCGTCGGCGATGCGTGTTGCTGTCTCGATGACCGCGGACAGGGGGCGCAGGGCGGTCCGGGTCCCGCGGAGAATGAGGAGGGTGGCGAGCGCAAGCGCGGCAGCCGCGACCACGAGCTCGACGAGGAGCAGATTCGTAACGGCGTGGTCGACGCTCCCGCGGCTGGCGCTGAAGGAGACCCGCCTTCCGTCCGGCAGGACCTCGTCGAGAACGAGCAGCGATCCGTGTGTCTGGATCGTCGGTCTCGCTTTGGCCGAAGCCGTCGCGTTGCCGCCGATGCCTGCGGGCCGCGGCGCTGCGCCCGAGCCGAAGCGGGTGACGATCCCTTCGAGTGCGAGGCCCTGCGCGAATACTTTGATCGCTGCGAGGGAGCGAGCGTCCTCAACGGATACGCTGGCGCCGGTCAGCCGGTCGTGGAGGTCGTCGTCGAGTTTGGCGCGATAGGCGAGCGTGACCGCGGTGAGGACGGCGGCGAGGACGATCGTGAGCAGGACCAGGGTGGTGAGTATGAGACGAGCGCGTAACGAGCCGGTCTTCATCGTGGGTCAAGCCGGTAGCCGAGGCCGCGGAGCGTCTCGAGGATGCGCGGCCCGTGTGCTTCGAGTTTGCGGCGCAAAACGCTGATGTGGACCTCTACGACGTTGGGGTCGTAGGCGTCATAGCCCCAGACCTGTGTGAGCAGCTGGTGCTTGGACAGCACCGTGCCGCGGCGGCGGACGAGGTAGGCGAGCAGTCGTAGCTCGGTTGGGGTAAGGGCGAGGGGGAACCGGCCCGACTGGCCAATCCGGCCTGTTCGTCGACGACGAGGTCGCCGGCTTCGATCGCCGCGCTGAGGCGGCCCGTTCGCCGGAGCACGGCGCGCACGCGGGCGAGCAGTTCTTCGAGCGCGAACGGTTTGACGAGATAGTCGTCGGCGCCGAGCTTGAAGCCGTTCAGTCGATCCTCGACCGTGTCGCGGGCGGTTAGGAAGACGATCGGTAGGTCACGGGCAGCGCGCAGCCTGCGTGCCAACTCGAACCCGTCGCCGCTGGGGAGGAGCACGTCGAGCACGGCCAGATCGGGTGCCGCGGCGAGGATCCGGTCGGGACCGGGGTCGTCGGAGAACCCTGTGACGCTGATCCCTTCGCGCCGTAGTGCGCGCTCGACCGCATGGCGAAGGCGGTCCTCGTCCTCGACGAGCGCCACCCGTGGTGGGTGCGAGTTCACACCAGGAGTATCGCGGCGCGATCCTGTGGGTTAGCTGAAGACCGCCCGGTCTTCAGGGCCGGCACAGGGAGGGGTGCGATGGTGGGCGAGTGCTCTCTGACAGGCCCGACGCCGACACCAGCGGTCGACACGACCAGCTCAACCGAACGGAGGTCGCGATGAACCACGGTATCGGCGTCATCCGCCGATCCCCGCGGATATTGCCCTCCCGAATGCGAACCGGGGCGGCCGTCGTCATCACGGCCAGCCTCGCTTTGCTGACGGCGGCATGCGGCAGCAGTGGTCCTTCAGCCACTTCTGCCGCTGACGGGTCAACGAACGCCCAGAAGGCGATCGCCTTCTCGCACTGCATGCGCTCGCACGGGGTGTCGAACCTCCCAGACCCAAACAGCAGCGGAGCGATTCCCAAGAAAAGTTTGCAGCAACTCGGGGTCAGCAGATCTGTCTTCCAAGCAGCCCAGACCGCCTGCCAGCATCTGCTCCCGAGCGGCGATCAATCGTCCCAGGGCCAGGATCAGCAGGTGATGAATGCCCTGTACAAATTCGCCCGGTGCGTGCGCGCCAACGGGGTCTCGAACTGGCCCGACCCGCTTACCGAGTCCGATCCGGGCGAACCTGACACTCCTGGTTTCCCTCGCGACATACAGGGCGTCAACCAAGACGCCCCCCAGGTCAAAACAGCCATGGACACATGCCAGCATTTCCTTGCGGGCATCGGCTATGGGTCGGGGGGTTACCCGTGAGCGGCGGCAGCAGCGACGCTCAGCGACAGCTGAAGATCATCCGGCTTCAGGGAGCGGGCAGGAACCGACGGGACGGTCGGCTTATAGCGCCGACAGCCAGGCCGGACGACGGTCACTACGAACATCTAATCGTGAGGAGGACACCGTGAACAACGGCACTTGGGTCACGCGGGGACTCCGGCGGGGGTGGCCGCCCAAGGTGCGAGCCCTTCCGGCAATAGTCGCCGCGGCCAGCCTCGCACTTGCGCCGGCGGCGTACGGCGGCCCGGCACCATCGACCGGTGGCCACGGCTCACTGAAGTTGCAAGCGTCGTCCTACTCGCGGTCAACGCGCAAGGTCCCTCCCGGCTCGGCGAGCGAGACACAACGGCGGGCCGCAGAGGATTACGCGCAGCTTCTTGGCTGGGCGAAGTGCATGCGCCATCACGGCTACCCCAGGCTGCCCGACCCCAAGCACGGCACCCCTCAGCCGATGGGAGGGCGTGGTGGCTCGGTCCTCAGCTGGGGGCCGGCCGCGTACATCGAGGTCCCGGAGGTCTACAACGTCTTCTCGCCTGCATTCCAACACGCGACGAATACGTGCGGGATCAACCCCGTCACCGGCAATCCCCGTCACTGACCGCCGATCTTCCAGCTGTGTCAGTGACGTGACGATCGATGCCGAACCTTCTCATGGGCGACCTGAAACGCAAACCCGCCGATCCGCTCTCGGAAATGAGCGACGCCAGGCCTGATTTGCAGCGGCGGGCGCGTCGCGAGCGGTGGCTCGCTGGCGGGTTCCTGGTGGTGCTCATCGTCGTTGCGATCGTCGGGTTGATAACGGGCGTGATCGGAGCGCACCGCGGCCGGGCGGGCGGGGTGAGCGACAACCGCTATCCGACGTCAACAACGACCGTGAACCAGGGGTCGCTGTCCTCCCAACTCAGCACCGATGGCACGCTCGAATACACGGCGTTGGACGGGTCGGACTACAGCGTGGTCAATCAGGCGTCGGGGACGTTCTCGAAGGTGCCGCCCCCCGGTGCGGTGTTCTCGCGTGGGCAGGTGGTCTATCGCGTTTCGAACGACCCGGTGATCCTGCTGTACGGCGACACCCCGCTATACCGCCCGCTTTATGAGGGTGACAGCGGTCCGGACGTGCGAGAGTTGAATCGCAATCTGGTGGCGCTGGGGTACTCGACCCGGGCCGAGCTCGATCCGGACGCGGACTACTTCGGCGCGGAGACCGCGTCTGCGCTTGAGCGGCTGCAATACAGCCTCGGTGAGGACGAGACCGACTCGTTGACCGAGGGGCAGGCCGTCTTCCTGCCGGGCCGGATTCGCATCATCACGGTCAGCGCAACGTTAGGAACGACCGCCGCCTCGGGTGTGCCGATCGCGCAAGCGAGCTCGACCAGCCGTGACGTGCTCATCCACCTCGACGCGGCCGACCAAACCGAGGTCAAGGTTGGCGATAAGGCACTGATCACGCTGCCGGACGGCCGGATAACGCCCGGGGTCATCAGCGCGATCGGTTCGGTCGCGAGCCCAGGATCCTCCGGTCCCACGCTCCCGGTTTCCGTCGCTCTGGAGCACCCGCGGGCCGCAGGCACGTTGGAACAGGCGCCGGTACAGATCGAGATCACAACGACCAATGTTCACGGCGCGCTCATCGTCCCGGTCGACGCTCTGCTCGCACGAGCCGATGGCCGCTACGCGGTCGAGGAGGTCAGCCACGGTGTTCACCGCCTGGTGGCAGTGAACACGGGCCTTTTCGACGACGCCGACGGGCTCGTACAGATCAGCGGCGCGGGTCTGGCGGCCGGGCAGCGTGTGGTGGTGCCAGGCTCATGACCACCGCGACTGACCCGCTTCTCGCTCTCGGCTCCAGCATCGGCGACGGGAACGGCGTTCCGGTGCTGGAGCTCGACGCGGTGACGAAGGCGTATCAAGCGGCGTCGCCGGTGATGGCGCTCGACGGCGTGAGCTTCAGCGTGCACCACGGTGAGCTCGTCGCAATCGTCGGCCCCTCCGGCTCGGGGAAGTCGACCCTGCTGCACGTGATGGGCACGCTGGAGCGGCCGAGTGCGGGGGCGGTGCGAATCACCGGATTCGATGTCGACACTCTGAGTGACCGCGAGCTGTCGGTGGTGCGGGCGACGCGGATCGGGTTCGTCTTCCAACAGTTCTTCCTGGCTGAGCACGCGACGGTGCTCGAGAACGTCGCCGACGGTGTGCTCTATTCGGGCGTGCCCGCGCGGGAGCGGCGCGAACGCGCCGCCCATGCGCTGGAGCTGGTCGGGCTCGAGCATCGCACGGAGTTTCGGCCCGGCAAGCTCTCCGGCGGCGAGCGCCAGCGCGTCGCGATCGCACGCGCGCTCGTCGGCCAGCCGGCGATCGTGCTCGCCGACGAGCCGACGGGAAACCTCGACTCAGCCACCGGCGCCGCGATCTTCGCGCTCCTGCAGGAGCTGCACGTTGCGGGAGCGACGATCGTCGTGATCACCCATGACCGCGAGCTCGCGGCGCAACTGCCACGCCAGATCGAAATGCTCGACGGTCGGATCACCCGCGACACCGCTCCTACCCCACCCAGAGCGCGCGAAGGCGGCCGGGGCGCGACGAGCGCCGCCACGTCGCACCCCGATCAGAGGCGAACGCGCTGATGTATGCGCCCAGCCACCGTCCGCATTGCGCCTGTGGCGCCGTCCGTGCGCCCGCGCCCGTCAACCCTAACCCGTGAGCGCGCATGCGGCGATCCCCGAGCCGCCCCGGCTGCGCCTTGCCGACTTGGCGCGACTCGCGTCGATCGGCGTGCGCACACGCCGGCTGCGCGCCACGCTCTCAGCGCTTGGGATCGCGATCGGCGTCGCCGCGATTGTCGCAGTGCTCGGCCTCTCCTCCTCCTCCCAAGCCGGGTTGCTGGCCGAGATCAACCAGCTCGGGACCAACCTCCTCACCGTCGCCCCAGGCCAGGATTTCAGCGGGTCGCCCGTGCCGCTCTCGCTCAACGCGCCGGGCATGATCGGACGTATCGGCCCGGTCTATGACGTCGCCTACACCGGCACGATCCCCAACGCCAATGCCTTCAAGAGTCCTCTCGTCAACCCGATCGACACCAACGCCCTCACCGTCGCCGCCACGAGCCTGCACCTCCCCGGCGCGGTCGGCACGACGCTCGCCCAAGGCCGCTTTTTCAACGCCGCGACCGCTACCGAGCCGGTCTGCGTGCTTGGCGCCGCCGCCGCCCAGCGTCTAGCCATCGATCGTGTCTTCGCCGGCGAGCGGCTGTGGGTCGGCGGCATGTGGTTCTACCTAGCCGGCATCTTGCGCCCGGCCATCCTCGCCCCGGAGATCGACTCCAGCGTGTTGATCGGCTTCCCCGCGGCCGCCCGCTACCTCGGTTATACGAGCGTCTACCGCCGCCACCGCGCGGTCGGCAACCCGACCGAGATCTACGTGCGCGCTCGCACCAGCCAGGTCAACGCCGTCTTCCACCTCCTGGGCCCAACCGCGAACCCTGAGAATCCCGGCGAGGTCACGATCAGCGAACCCTCCGACGCGCTCGTCGCCGAGGCGGACGCCAAGGGCGCCTTCAACGGGCTGTTCCTCGGTCTCGGCGCCGTCGCGCTGCTGGTTGGAGCGATCGGCGTCGCGAACATCATGATCATCAGCGTCCTGGAGCGCCGCTCAGAGATCGGGCTCCGCCGCGCCCTCGGCGCGACCCGCGGGCAGGTCCGCATCCAATTCCTCTTAGAGGCAATCCTGCTCGCGCTGCTCGGAGGCGGGGCAGGGGTTGCGGCCGGCTCACTCGCCACGATCATCTATGCGCACACCAAGCACTGGGCAGTCGTGATTCCGACCGAGGCGTGGGCCGGAGGGATTGCGTCTGCGATCCTAATCGGCGCGATCGCCGGGCTGTTTCCCGCCATTCGCGCCGCCCGCCTCTCACCCACCGATGCCCTCAGAGCCACATGAGCACGTGACGCGCTCACACGGCCGTCCTCGCGTGGAACGGGATGGCCACGAGGCTGGCGAGAGGTTGGTTCGACCCGGCAGCGGGGCGGCGCGGTGTGTGGGTGATGGGATCGGCGGGTGGCCGGCTGCGGTCAGGGCAGTGGCTTTTTGGTGAGGTCGAGGGCTGCTCGGACGGACCGTTCGACGAGCGCGTCGTCAAGCGGGAGGCCGGTGACGAGCAGCCGGAGGTAGGCGGGTGCGATGAGCATCTCAAGCAGGTCAGCGGGGTCAAGGGCCTGGCGTAGCTCGCCGCGGTTGGTGGCGCGGGTGACGATGTCTTGCATGCCGTTGATGCGGGTCTGGAGAAAAGCGTTGCGGGCGGCGGTCATGCCGGCGACCTCGTCGGATAGTGCGGCGAGGGCGCGGATGATGCGCTCGACGTCGGGGCGCCGGAGCAGGTCGATGATCTGGACCAGGACCGTGCGGAGGTCGTGTTCGAGCGTGCCTGTGTCGGGCGTGGGGTTCTCAGCGGCGGCGAGTTCGTTGAGCGCCGCTGCGGCCAGCGCACTCTTGGTCGGCCAGCGGCGGTAGATCGTCGTTTCGGCGACGCCGGCGTCTGCTGCGACGTCCGCGACGGTGAGACCGGCAAAACCGGTGGCGAGGAGCCGGTCGAGGGTGGCGCCGAGTACGGCCGCGCGGACGCGCGCGCTGCGCCCGCCGGGGCGCGGTTTGGGAGCTGTGGGTTCGGCGTGCATGGATGAGAGGTTGACAAGCGGTGCGGCGCAACCTACTCTAACGCAACTTTTCCTGCGTTAGATTCCTAGGAGTTCCGCCAATGCCCGCTGCCGCAATCACGCCGCCGTCCACCGCCCGTTTGCCGATCACCGCCTACATCGGAGGAAAGGCGTTCACCCGCTCCGAGGTCCTGGCCTGGGAGGCACGCCGCGCGGCGAAGGGATTGAAGAGATTGGGAGTGCCAATGCCCGTCGGCGATGTCGAGGAGCGTCGCGCCGCGCTTGTGGCGGCCAAGCTCACACTCGGCCGCGCGGAGACCGAGCGCCGGCTGGCGCGCGAGGTTGCCTGGTCAGACCGCGCCACCGGGATCCTCGCCCGCCGCTCGGGCGCGCGACGGCGCCTGTCGGTGACGGAGCTCGTCGCGTCGGGCTGCACTGCCGAGCAGCTGCCGGCCTGGTACGAGCAGCACGCCCGCGAAGACGACGAGGCGGGGATGCTCGCTGCCTGCCCAGACCACCACCTGTTCCGCCCGGTCGAGGACGGCTCCCAGGAAGTCTGGGAAACGACCGGCGGGTCTCCGATCTGCTCCCGGTTCTTCATCAAGATCGGTGACACCCAGGGGCTGGTCACGCCGATCGACCCGAGCTTTCCGATCCAATTGGCCGGCGCCGCGCGCCTAGCCGACGGGACCCTGCTGGGCGGGATCCGCCACCAGTTCCGTGACGAAGCAGACGGCATGCGCGTCCGACTGACCGTCGAGTTCCCGTGGCTGATCGGACCCTACGGGCCGGCCGCCCATCGTTGGCACCTCGCAGCTGAGTTCTCACAATGGCTCGAGACCGCCGCCGAAGCCGCGCTGACCGGGGGCTGAGCATGTCTGCGCCGGGCGTATCGGCCTGAGCTCACCCCGCCGCACAGCTCTTCCTCAGAGCCCGCCGTCGGACTCGAACCGACAACCCCTTCATTACAAGTGAAGTGCGCTACCAATTGCGCCAGGCGGGCGTGGATGTCAGTTTTGCACGCCGAGGGGCGGCGGCAGCGAACCGCTAGGCGTGGGCTGGGGGCGCCGGCGTGTGGGCAAAGTCCGGCATCGGCACGCCGTCGAACTCTGCAACCGGCGCTTCGTCGGCAGCAGCCGCCGCCCGCAGCCCGCGCCGGCGCGGGCGCCAGACCCGCACGTACTGCGCGCCGACGTAGGACCCGACGACGATCAGGATCGCGAGCGCCTGGGCGACCACGGCCTGGACGTTCGGGAAGATCGAGAACCACTGGCCGAGCCAGCCGGGCAGCGTGAAGCCGAGTGACGTGGTGCCAATCCAGCCGGCCAGCTGCATCTCCTGAATCTCCTCGCCGACCATCACAAACAGCACCACCAGCAACATCCCGCCGGTGATGATCAGAAGCCTCTTGTAGGGCAGCTTCGCGTGGAGGTTGAACGTCAGGACTCCAACCGCGGCGGTGAACAGCGCCCCGAGCGTCACGCCCTCGAGTACCACGCTCGAACCGAACGTGACCCGCAGGTTCTGGAGGAACAGAACGATCTCAAAGCCCTCGCGGTAAATCGAGGTGAAGCCGAGCAGCACGAACCCGAGAAGCGCGCGGCGGGCATTGGTCTCCGAATCACCGGAGAGCAGACCGCGGCGGCGCTTGTGATGGTGCGAGATCCAACCGGTCCAGTAGACGCGGTGGAAGAACCAGTTCATCACCAGCAACAGGACGATGATCGCCGGAATGCCGGTTGCGGCCTGCAGGGTCAGCCCACTACCGCCGAGAACGTTGATGATCCCAATCGCCAAGAACCAGGTGCCGATCGTCGCGGCAATCCCGACCGCGCCACCGATCGCAACAGGCCGGCGGTAGACCTGGTTGGCCCCGCGGAAGCTGGCGGTGACGGCGGCGAGAACGAGGATCGTCTCGAGCCCCTCGCGAAAGACGAGGATCGCACTGTTGATGACCGCAGTCGTACGGCTCATGTGCACCGCGTTGGCCTTCACGCTTGGATCGATGGTGCCTCCGGATGAGTGCCAGCCGAGTACGACGGCCACCACGCCAACGGCCAGCAAGACCCCCACCCAGAGATAGAAGCCCCATTGCTGCTGAGAACGGCTGGACCGTGAGCTCGTCATGTCGGATTCCGTAAGCCCGAGCGCGGAGGTCGGGATTCGTCGTGAACGTAGCACAGCTGGAGTTAGGCGTCCCTAAGTAGGTGGCCGTCTAACCTCCTGACCTTGTCTACCCCGTCTCCCAGGTTTGAGTTGCAGGCCCATTCGATTCATTCGGATGGCGAGCTCTCACCGAGCGGAGTGGTCGCTGCGGCGGTGGAGGCCGGGGTTGAGTTGTTCTCGTTGACCGATCACGACAGCGTCGAGGGCGTCGCCGAGGCCGCCGGAGCCGCCGCCGCGAGCGGACTCGGATTCGTCACGGGCGTGGAGATCTCGGTCCTCGACGATGCCGCGGCCGACATCCACATGTGCGGCTACCTGATCGACGTCGATAACGAGGCTCTGCTCCGGCAACTCGAGCAGTCCCGCGGTGACCGCGAGCACCGCGCCGACCGGATTGCCGATCGCCTCGAGGAGCTCGGGTACGCGGTCGACCGCGCCCACCTCCAGGAGCGGGTTGCCAGCGGTAAGACCGTCGGGCGCCCACACCTCGCCGAAGCGGTTGTCCACCACCCCGCCAATGCCGAGCGTCTACGAGCCGAGGGGCTAACCGAGCCGACCCCGTTTCTGGTCGCATACCTGATCGAGGGCACGCCGGCGTTCCTGCCGCGCGAAGCCCCGGGTGCAGAGCGGGCCATCGACTTGATCCACGGGGCTGGCGGCCTGGCAGTCTGGGCGCACCCCTTCTGGGACATCGAGGGCGATGACGGGGTGGTCGCCACGCTCGACCGTTTCGTGGCATTGGGATTGGACGGCGTCGAGGTCTTCTACCCCAGCCACGACGAGTATCAGACGCGGTTCCTCGTCGAACGGTGCAAGGAGCGGGGACTGATCACCACTGGCTCATCGGACTACCACGGTCCGGGCCACCGGCAGTTCAACCACTTCCACGCATTCGAGACCTACGGTCTGCCGGTCGACCTCGGCCCACTCGCAGCGCAGTTGACCAACCCCTGATCAGGTCACGCGCAACGGATTCTGGGTAGCTCAACCCCATGTCCGATCGCCTCCCCATCGCTGGAAGCAACCACCCGTCAGACTCCGCAACCACCGACCTCGGAGCGCTGGATCCGGCCGCCCCTGTCAGTGTGACGCTCTATCTGCGGCGCAACCCGGCCTCGAGCCGGGACAGCGACCCTGACTCCGAAGCCCAGTTCCCGCCCCTCGCCCGCCACTACCTGAGCGACGATGACGCGACGGATACCTTCGGCGCCACCGCCGCCGACCTCGAGGCGGTCAAGCAGTTCGCCGCCGAGCATTCGCTTGAGGTGCTCCGCGTCAGCCAAGCGGCACGATCGATCAAGCTCAGCGGAAGTGCCGAGTCAGTCGGCAACGCCTTCGGCGTTGGACTGCGCCGCCGGAGAATCGACGCGAACGAATTCAGGACCCACGATGGTCAGGCCACGGTCCCGGCTGGCCTCAACGGGATCGTCGAGGCCGTATTTGGGCTCGACACCCGACCGCTCGGCCGAAGCTTCCTGCGCCGCGCGCCCGACGAGCTGCAGCAGCAGATCCACGATGGACTCGTCGCCGGCACGCAACCCGCAAACACATATCTACCGCCCGAAGTCGCCGCGATGTACGGCTTTCCGAACACGAGCGCATCTGGTCAGACGGTCGCGATCTTTGCGTTCAACGGGCCGTCGACCCCCGGTGGCTACGACAGCTCCGTGCTCGACGCATATTTCACCGAGCAGCTCAAGCTCGCTGCACCGCAGATCACAGACGTCACCGTGCAGGGGCCGGGAAACGCGCCCGGCGACGGCTCGAACCCGAACGACGCCTCGCCGGAGATCTACCTCGATCTCTCGATCGTCGGCTCGCTGGCAACGGGGGCGAAGATCGTCGTCTACTTCACCGAGTTCACCGAGCAGGGGTGGGTTGATGCGCTCACACGGGCCAGCACTGACGCAACCAACAAGCCGACGGTGATCTCGATCAGTTACGGCAATCCCGAATCAGGCGCCGGGACTGCCTGGTCCGCGGCAGCCGTCAAGCAGGTCAACCAGGCGTTCGAGGCCGCAGCGGCTCGAGGCAAGACGATCACCGCCGCAGCGGGCGACAGCGGCGCCGGCGACGGGGAGTCAAGCGGCGTCCATGTCGACTTCCCTGCCTCGAGCCCATGGGTGCTCGCATGCGGCGGCACCCGGCTCGAATCGAGCGGCGGCCAGATCACGTCCGAAGTCGTCTGGAACGACCAGGCTGACGGCAACGGCGCGACCGGCGGTGGTGTTTCCACGCTGTTCCCACTCCCAAGCTGGCAACAGCACGCCGCAGTGCCGCCAATGCTCGGAACCAGCAAGACCGGTCGCGGCGTTCCGGACGTCTCGTCGCTCGCAGACCCTGAGACACCGTTCGTCGTCGCCCAGCCCGGCGGCCCGGCCGGCGTCGGCGGTACCAGCGCAGCGGCTCCGCTGTGGGCCGCCCTGATCGCCCGCTGCAACGCCGGGATCGGCGCGCCCGTCGGCTATCTCAACCCCCGCCTGTACAGCCTGCCAGCGGACACCCTGCGCGACATCACCAAGGGCAACAACGCCGCCCCCGGTGGCCAGGGGTACGACGCCGGCCCCGGATGGGATGCCTGTACCGGCTGGGGCTCGCCCGGCGCCGCCACCCTCTACGACGCCCTCCGCTAGCCGCCAACACCACGGGACACGCTCGGATCAAGCGGACGAGGATGACGGGGCTCAGGATGACGGGCGAGCCCGGAGGCCGGAACGATGACGGCCTGCGACCTCAGGCCGCGACAGCCCGCGAAGCGAGGTGCTGGCCGACCTTCCGCTTGACCCGCTGCAGCGCGTTGTCGACGGTCTTGCAATCGCAGTCGAGCCGCTTGCCGACTTCCTCGTAGGAATGCCCGTCGAGGTACAGCGCCAGGACGCGCGACTCAAGCTCGGAGAGCGCCGTTGAGATGCAGGCGACCAGCGCGCGCAGCTCCTCGGAGCTGATCACCTGGTTGACCGGGTCGTGGACGTTGAGCCGGGCAGCATCTCGTCGAGCGTTGGCTCGGAGTCTCCGGAGGCAGCCGGCGGGCGTGCTCGAGAACGACACGTACTGGTTCAGCGGCGTGTGCTTGTTGCGCGTTGCGGTCTTGACCGCCGTGATGATCTGGCGCGTGATGCAGAGCTCGGCGAAGTTGCGGAAGCTCGACTCACGGTCGGTGCGGTAGTCCCGGATCGCCTTGTAGAGGCCGACCAGACCTTCCTGGATCAGGTCGTCGGAGTCACCCCCGGCGAGGAAGTACGACGAGGCCTTCAGCCGAACGAAGCCGTAGTAGCGGCGAACGAGCCGGTCGTAGGCATCGGGGTTGCCCTGCTTGGCCAGCGCGATCAGATAGCCATCTTCAACCTGAAGTTGAGACTGAGGGTTAGTGGAAAATCGAGCCACGACGTTCCCCTTCTGGACGTCGGCGAACCTCCCGGCCATGCCGATCGGTTGGAATTGCGTGGCGCGTCACCTCCCCTGGCGCCGCACCTATTGAGTTGGTCGTCCTCCCAGTGGCCGTGACCTCCTCCAGACCGCGCCTTCACTGACCAGCTGAACCTGAGCCTCAAGCTCGAGTTGATCCTTACTCTCCGGCGCGCAGCTTGACATAGCACCGCACCCGTGTCAAGCCAAATGCGGTGATTTCGCGCGGACGCCGTTCGCGCGCGACCAGCCGGTGGCAATGCTCAGCGCGGCTCGGCGGCCGCGTACAGCAGCACGGCCGCCGCCGCGCCGACGCTCAGCGACTCGATCCGGCCCCGCAGCGGCAGCGAGACGAGCGCGTCGCAGGCTGCGGCGACCCGCGGGCGCAACCCTCTGCCCTCCGAGCCCAGCACCAGCACGACCGGGCCGCTGAAATCGACCTTGCGGTAGTCGATGGCTCGCCTCGCCGTCGGCGCCGTAGCACCAGATGCCGCGCGCCTTGGCGTCGGCCAGAAAGTCGGACAGGTTGCGCACCTGTGCGATCGGCAGGTGCTCGACCGCGCCGGCCGACGCCTTGCAGACCGCGGGCGTCACCTCAGCCGCCCGGCGCTCGGGCAGGACCAGCCCGGCGGCGCCGGCGCACTCGGCGCTGCGGCAGATCGCGCCGAGGTTCTGCGGGTCCTGAACCTGATCGAGCGCAACGAGGAGCGGCTGCATCCAGCGCGAGCAGGGCCTCCGCGTCCACGATACCTGAATTCGGACACCTCGGCGCAGATGCCCTGATGTCCGTCGGAGCCGCAGCGCTGCGCGATCTCCTCGGCGGAGCTCGACCACGCTCACGGCCGGGGCACCCCCTCCGCTCAGCCACGGCTCGCGCGCCGCGTCTTGCGTCGCCCACACGTGTGCGACGGTCCGCGGCCCCCGGATCGCCTCGTGCACGGCGTTGCGCCCGTAGACGATCATCGGAGCGCTATCGATCGGCCGCAGCTCGGCGCCTGCGGGTCCGTCGCGGACCTCCCAGCCCTGTTCACGCAGCGCGCTCCCGGAACTGGTCGGCGCGGGCCCAGTCGCGAGCGGCGCGCGCAGCCTCGCGCTCGGCCAGCAGCGCCTGCGCCGGCGGCAGGAACAGTCACCTCCGTCGACGTCGAGCAGGTTGTCGAGGGCCAGCACCTGCAGCATCTCGCGCAGATCGGCGTCCCCGACCGGCTCGCCGGAGCGGTTCGCCTCGCGACACCCAGTCAAACACCGTCGCCCAGCGCCCGCGGGCGTGTTGAAGTCCCGCGCCAGGGCGGCGAAGAACCGCTCGCGCAGCGGCCCTGACCAGGCCGGTGACGAGACCGCCGACGAGGCGATGACGCGGCTCACGGATCCGCGCCACGGCTGCGCCGGGCAGCCTCGAGTCGCTCGTCGTCGAAATCGATCGGCTGGCGGTAGTGGCCGGCGCAGAAGTAGGCGATCAGCGCGTCCCGGCCGTAAGGCATCGAGGGCCGCGTGCAGCAGGAAGGTGTTGCCCAGCGATTTCGACATCTTCTCGCTGTTGGTCCGGACCATGCCGTTGTGCACCCACAGCCGCGCCAGTGGCAGCTTGCGCGCCGCGCAGGTCTGGGCCTCCTCGTTCTCGTGGTGGGGAAACAGCAGGTCGGCGCCCCCGCCGTGAATCTCGAAGTCGACGCCGAGCAGTGATTCAGCCATCGCCGAGCATTCGATGTGCCAGCCCGGCCGGCCGCGGCCCCAGGGCGCGTCCCAGGCCGTGTCCTCACCGGGCTTCTGCGCCTTCCACAGCGCGAAGTCGAGCGGGTCGCGTTTGAGCGCCGCTCCCTCGACGCCCTCACCCTGGTCCATCTCATCCACGCGACGGTGCGAGAGCTCGCCGTACCGCCGGGAACGACCGCACCGCGAAGTACACGTCGCCGTCGACCGCATAGGCGTGGCCACCGTCGATCAGCGTCTGGATCAGCTCGATGATCTCCGGGATCGTGTCGCTGGCGAGCGGCTCGTGGTCCGGACGGCCAAGCTCGAGCCGTGCAGTGTCTGCGAAGTACGCGGCTGTCATCTCGGAAGCCAGCTGCTCCGAGCCGACCCCTGCGGCGCCCGCAGCGGCGTAGATCTTGTCGTTGACATCGGTGACGTTCGCGACCAGCGTCACCGCGTATCCCTCGTGCTCCAGAAAGCGCTTCAGCAGCGAGAAGACGACGTATGGCCGGGCGTTGCCGACGTGGATGCGCCCGTAGACGGTCGGCCCGCAGGCATAGATCCCGACCCTGCCGGGTTCACGGGTCTCAAGCGGCAGGACAGAGCCACTTCGCGTGTCGTGCAGCGTGATCTCGCGCATCCCGAAAATCGAACGGTAGCGAGCGCTACGCCACGGGCACGATCGTCGCGACGGCCAGTGTCGCTGCGCCCTCACCGCGACCGATGAAGCCCATCCCCTCGCCGCGGGTCGCCTTGACGTTGATCGCGTCCACCTCGACGCCCAGAGCGTCAGCCAGTCGCACACGCATCGCCTCGACAAATGGCGCGAGCTTCGGAACCTCGAGGACCACCGTCGCGTCGACGTGTCACAACATCAAAACCCGCCGAGCGAACGCAACGCGGCCGCAGCCGCCGCCAGACCGCAGCGAGTCAGCGCCCGCGGTAGCGCCGGTCGGTGTCGGGGAAATGCCTGCCGATGTCGCCGAGCGCCGCGGCGCCGAGCAGCGCGTCGATCACGGCATGCGTCAGCACGTCGGCGTCGGAGTGCCCGAGCAGGCCCCGTTCGCGCGCGGCATCGTGACCCCGCCGATCACCAGCGGCCGCCCCTCGACGAACTGGTGGCAGTCGTAGCCGATTCCGGTGCGCGACGCTCATGACCGCGCTGTCCGCCAGAGCAGCAGCTCGGCGAGCCGCAGGTCGAGCGGGGTCGTGATCTTGAAGTTCTCCGGCGACGCCGGCAGCACGGCCACGGTACCGCCCGCCTGCTCGACCAGCCAGGCGTCGTCGGTGGCCGCCGCCAGCAGCTCCGGAGGCGCGCCGAGCAGCGCCGACTCCAGAACGGCGCGCCGGAACACCTGCGGCGTCTGCACCGCCCACAGCGGCGAGCGGTCGAGCGTCTCGCACGACCGTCAGCGTCCCGCCGTCGCCGACGCGCTTGATCGTGTCGGTGACGGGCGCGGCGGCGACGCACCGCGTCAGCGCCGATTCGGTCGAGGTAGTCCAGCGCCGCGAGCGAACAGCGCCGGCTCGCCAGCGGCCGCGCGGCGTCGTGGACGACCACGGGTCCCCCGCCGGCGCGGCCGCCAGCGCCGCCGCACAGACTCGGAGCGCACGCGCCCCCGGCGACCGGCGACGCGTCCCGCGCGGAGCGGCGTCGAGGCGTCCGCGGGCAGCGCGACGACGATCGCGGTGATCGCCGGCACCGCGCGCAGGCGTCAGACGCTCCATTCGAGCATCGGCCGGCCGGAAACTGTGACGAGCGCCTTGGGCCGGCCGGACCCAAGGCGCTCGCCACGTCCTGCGGCCACGATCAACGCGACCGCCATCAGTACTCGGTCGCCGCTACTTGGCGGCGACCGCCACCTTGGCTCGCGTGCCGGCGACCTCGAGCAGCAGCGTCGTGAGGTGCGCGTCGACCTGCTCCTCATCCATCTCGAGCGCGTACATCATCTCCGAGGCACAGGATCTTCTTCGCCCGCGTGAACATCTGCTTCTCGCCGGTCGACAGGCCCTTCTGGTTCTCGCGGATCGCGAGGTTGCGGACGACCTCCGCCAGCTCGTAGATGTCGCCGGTCTTGATCTTGTCGCGGTTGTGCTTGAACCGGCGGTTCCAGTTCTTGGGCATCTCCGAGACACTCGTCCTGCAGCACCGCCAGGACCTTCTGGATCGTCTCCTCGTCGATCACGCGGCGCAGGCCGGCGACGGCCGCGTTCTCGGTCGGGACCATCACGGTCATGTCGTTGTGCAGGATCTTGATCGTCAGGTACTCGCGGCTCTCGCCGAGCACGTTCTTCATCTCTTTGCGGAGAACCTTGCCGGCCCCGTGGTGCGGATAGACAACGCTGTCACCGATTTCGAACTCGATCTGCGGGAGCAGGCTCGATGTCCTCGAGGTCCTCCAAGATGCTCTTCCATTAGCTCTGTGATGATGTCCTCCCAGTCGGCCTGCGGGGCGAGGGTTCCCGCGGTCGGCGCTACGTCTGCAGGTAGCGATCAACGAGGTTGATCTCCTGCTGGCGGCGAAGGCCCTCGCGGATGTCCTTCGCCCGGATCTCGCCGACACCGTCGACGGTCTCCAGCTCACCGTCGGTCGCCGCGAGCAATTCCTCAAGTCCTCCGAACTCGTCGATGATCCGCTTGATCACCATCTTCGGCAGCCGCGGAATCCGGCCAAGGATGCGGATCCCGCGCGGGGAGACGGGGTAGTCAAGGCTGTTGAGCTTGCGGTCGTAGCCGAGCAGCTCGGCCAGCCGGCCGAAGTCGAGAAGATCCTGGTGCGGCAGGCGCACCAGCTGATCGAACGCTGTCGGCGAAGGTCTCGTCGGTGTCGTCGAGGAGGTAGTCGTGGACAAGCGCGGCCTTGTCGGCGGAGACACCGACCATCGTCTCGTCGAGCTGCATCTCGATCAGGCGTCCCTCGGTGCCGAGCTCGACGATGTAGCGCTCGATCTCACCGGCCATCCGAGTCACGAGCTCGGCGCGCTGGAGCACCGTCAGCACGTCGTGGAGGGTCGTGCCCCCCTCGAACTCGAGCGCCGTGAGTCGCGTCGAGACCTGATCGAGGCGCGACTGCGGTACTTGTCGAGCGTCGCCAGCGCCTGGTTGGCCTTGGCCAGCACGACCGGGATGTCCTCGAGGATGTACTTGACGCCGTCGACGTAGAGCGAGACGACCTCGACGGCGCTCGGAGATCGCGACCACCAGTCGCGTCGGTCTGCTTGGAGACGCGCTCCGCGGTGCGATGCCGGGTTCCGGTCTCCATCGTGTCAGGATCGTCGGATCCGGCGTCAGCTGGACGTTCGCGTGCGCGATCTTGGTCGCGTTCGCCGACAGGACGATCGCGCCGTCCATCTTCGCCAGCTCGTACAGCAGCGCCGGCGTGTAGTCGAGGTCGAGGCGGATGCCGCCGGAGAACAGGAACGCGAACTCGTCAACGTCGCCGATCACGATCAATCCACCGGTGTGCGCGTGGAGGATATTGTCGATGCCCTCCCGCAGCGACGTTCCGGGAGCGACCATCTCCAGCGCCCTGCACCATCCGGGACTCCTGTCGAGACTCGAGCTCCTCTTTGAGCTCTTCCCCGGAACGCGAGGCCATGAATTCCGATTTTACGCTGTCCTTGAGCGAAATTGGTTCGCCGGGCAGGGTTTCAGGCGGCCCCGTTGGGCCGCCTCATCAAAGCTCACCGCACCCTGCTCAGGCCGCCCGCTCAGACCGCCGGGAACCCGCGCCGAGCGCAGCGGCGACGGCCGCGCGCACGCCCGCGTGCGACTCGGGACTGATCACCGGGCCGAGCTTGAATCGACGCGCCTCCGCGACCCGCCGTTCGGCGTGAGCGACCGAGCGCATCTCGCCGGTCAGGCCGAGCTCACCAAAGCAGGCGAGCGGCCCACCGTCGGACCCGGTCAGAGCCACTCCACGCGCCGCCGAGGCGACGGCCAGGGCCACGGCCAGGTCAGCACCCGGTTCATCGACCCGAACCCCGCCGACGACGTTGACGAACACGTCCGAGGTCCCCAGGCCGATCCCGGCGTGACGGCCCAGAACGGCCAGCACCAGCGCGAGGCGGTTGCGATCGAAGCCGGCGACCACCCGGCGCGGCGGCTCGAGCTCGGACGGGGAGACCAGAGCCTGCACCTCAACCAGCAGCGGTCGCGACCCCTCCATCGCGCAGAGCACGACCGCTGCCGGGGGCCGCGTGGTCGCTCGCCGACGAACCGAGCCGAGGCGTCGAGCACCTCGACCAGTCCCACGTCGCGCATCTCGAACACTCCGACGTCGTCCGTCGAGCCAAACCGGTTCTTCAGCGCCCGCACCGTCCGGAACGAGCGCTCGCGCTCACCCTCGAACTGCAGCACGCAGTCGACCAGATGCTCGAGCACCCGCGGGCCGGCCAGCGCGCCGTCCTTGGTGACGTGCCCGACGAGGATCACGGCGATGCCAAGCCGCTTGGCGACCTCCATCACGGCCGTCGCGACCTCACGGACCTGCGCGACCGAGCCTGCGGCGCTCGTCAGCTCCGCCGAGACGATCGTCTGCACCGAGTCGATCACCGCAACCTCGGGCCGCTCGCACCTCGAGCGTCGCCACGACGGTCCCCAGGTCGGTCTCGGCCACGACCGGAATGTCGAGCGCGCCACCTCCGCAGCCGCTGGGCCCGCAACCGGATCTGGGCGGAGGATTCCTCGGCGGAGAAGTACAGGACTCGCCGGCCGGCGGCGACGAGGTTGGCCAGCGCCATCGTCGTCAGTGTCGACTTGCCGATCCCGGGAGCACCGCCGATCAGCACCAGCGACCCCGGCACAAGGCCGCCGCCGAGCACGAATCGAGCTCTCCGATCCCGGTCGGGAGTCGCTTGTGATCAACCGCGGCGACGTCCCGCAGCCGCACCGGCTTCGCCACCGACCCGGCGGCGCGCGCAGCACCCGCCGCGCGACCGCCAGCGCCTTTGCCGGCGCCGGCCGTTCGGATCTCCTCCACGAGCGTGTTCCACTCTCCGCAGCCGGGGCACTGGCCCGCCCACCGGGGGGTCTCGAAACCGCAGGCGCTGCAGACGTGAACGGAGGAGGATCGGGCCATACGTCTGACGGTACGCCCGGGCCAGGACGGACCGCCGTGGCCTGAGTCGTCCTCAGCGGAGCGGTGGGAAAGCCGGGCCCAACGGGGCCCGGCTCCCGAAACTACTCTTCGTGCTCGCCGGCGGCCGGCTCTTCGACCGGCCCGGGCTCGTGAGCCACGTCGCCGTCAGCGCCAACCGCGACCGGAGTCGGTTTCGGCGCGCCCTCGATCACCGAGAGCTTGACGTCGGGCTCGTCCGGATCGTCGGACGGTTCGACCAGCACGGTCGAGCCCTCCGGCACCTGCGAGCGCAGAACGAAATCGGCCAGCGGGTCCTCGATGTAGCGCTGGATCGCGCGACGCAGCGGACGGGCGCCCATCGCGGGATCCCAGCCCTTCTCGACGAGCAGGTCCTTCGCGGACTCCGACAGCTCCAGCTGCAGCTCGCGGTCGGCCATCGAGGCACGGATCCGCTGCAGCAGCAGGTCGACGATCTCCTTGATCTCGGTCCTTCGCCAGCTTGTGGAAGACGATGACCTCGTCGATGCGGTTGATGAACTCGGGACGGAAGACGCGCTTGAGCTCGCCCATGATCCGGTTCTTCATGTCGTCGTAGGAGACGCCCGTCTCGTCCTCGACCTGCGAGAAGCCGAGCTGGAAGTTCTTGGCGATCTCCGACGCCCCGATGTTCGAGGTCATGATCACGATCGTGTGACGGAAGTCGACCGTGCGGCCCTGGGCGTCGGTCAGGCGACCGTCCTCCAGGATCTGCAGCAGGATGTTGAACACATCCGGGTGCGCCTTCTCGATCTCGTCCAGCAGCAGCACGCTGTAGGGCTTGCGGCGAACCGCCTCGGTCAGCTGACCGCCCTCGTCATAGCCGATGTAACCGGGAGGCGAACCCACGAGCCGGGACACGGCGTGCTTCTCCATGTACTCCGACATGTCGATCCGGATCATCGTGTCCTCGTCACCAAACAGGAACTCGGCGAGGGTCCGGGCGAGCTCGGTCTTGCCGACGCCCGACGGGCCCAGGAAGATGAACGAACCGGTCGGCCGCTTCGGGTCCTTGAGGCCCGCGCGGGAGCGGCGAATCGCCTTCGAGATGACTTCCACGGCAGGCTGCTGGCCGATCACGCGCTTGTGGAGTTCGTCCTCCATCCGCATCAGCTTGGCCGTCTCGGCCTCGGTCAGCTTGAACACCGGGATGCCCGTCCACATCGAGACGATGTCGGCGATCTCCTCCTCGCCGATCGACGGACGCTCGGTTGACTCACCCTTCTCCCACTGATCGGCGAGCTCGCGCTTCTTCTGCGAGAGCCTGCGCTCCTGGTCCCGGAGGTTGGCGGCCTTCTCGAACTCCTGTGCCTCGATCGCGGCCTCCTTGGCGCGACGGGTCTCCTCGATCTCGTCCTCGAGCTCGCGGTAGACCGGCGGTGAGGTCATCGACTTGATCCGCATCCGTGACGCGGCCTCGTCGATCAGGTCGATCGCCTTGTCCGGCAGGAACCGATCGGAGATGTAGCGGTCAGCCAGCTCGGCCGCGGCCTCGAGTGCCTCATCGGTGATGTTCACCTTGTGATGCTGCTCGTAGCGGTCGCGCAGGCCCTTGAGGATCTGCACGGTCTCCTCGGTCGAGGGCTGCTCGACGATGATCTTCTGGAAGCGTCGCTCGAGCGCCGAGTCGCGCTCCAGGTACTTGCGGAATTCCTCGAGCGTGGTCGCGCCGATCGTCTGCAGCTCGCCACGGGCCAGCGCAGGCTTGAGGATCGACGCAGCGTCGATCGCGCCCTCGGCGGCGCCGGCGCCGACGAGGTTGTGGAGCTCGTCGATGAACAGGATGATGTCGCCGCGCTGGGTGATCTCCTTCATCACCTTCTTCAGGCGCTCCTCGAATTCACCGCGGTACTTCGAGCCCGCGACCAGCGCGGCCAGATCCAGCGTGTAGATCTGCTTGCCCTTGAGCAGCTCCGGCACGTCGGCGTTGGTGATCCGCTGCGCCAGTCCCTCGACGACGGCGGTCTTGCCGACGCCCGGCTCACCGACGAGCACCGGGTTGTTCTTGGTGCGGCGCGAGAGGATCTGCATGATCCGCTCGATCTCGGTCTCGCGACCGACGACCGGGTCGAGCTTGCCGTCGGCGGCCAGCTTGGTCAGGTTGCGACCGAACTGGTCGAGCAGCTTCGAGGACTTCTTGCCCTCGCCCTGGGTGCCCGCACCGGCGCCGGCAGTCTGACCGCCGGTGCCGCGCTGACGGCTGCCGGGGCCGGACAGCATCCGGATCACCTCGTTGCGGATCTTCTCCGAGTCGGCGTCGAAGTCCAGCAGGATGCGGGCGGCGACGCCCTCGTTCTCGCGGACGAGGCCGAGCAGGATGTGCTCGGTGCCGATGTAGTTGTGGCCGAGGCTCAGCGCTTCGCGCAGCGCCAGCTCCAGGACCTTCTTGGCACGCGGCGTGAAGGGAATCTGCCCGGAGGTGACCTCCTCACCGGAACCGACGATCCGAACCACCTGGGCACGGACACGCTCAACGGTGATCTCGAGCGACTCGAGCACGCGGGCCGCCAGGCCCTCCTCCTCGCGGAGCAGGCCGAGCAGGATGTGCTCGGTGCCGATGTAGTTGTGCTTGAGGGTGCGCGCCTCTTCCTGTGCCAGGACGACAACCTGGCGGGCGCGCTCTGTGAATCGCTCGAACATGATTCAGATCTCTCGGTCTTGCGGGAGCTAAAGCTGGTCGGTCGATTGCTGTCCGGGCTCCGGTCCACCACTGATTTTAGTAGGGGACTCATGGCCCTTTCGTCGGCCGCTGTAGCGCGAGGTATGAGCGAGACGGGTCGATCTAAGGCCATGAGCCAGTCTAACAGTCGGCTTCCGGACTTCTGCCGGTAGAGACCCGGGAGGACCCCGCTTGTTGCGGGAGTTCTGAATCAGACGCCAACGACGCCCGATCTCATCGGTGTCAGGCTCGCCCGATCAGGCGGCGCAGACCGGCCCCCGCGCCGCCGCCGGAGACCCCGAAGCCGGCGTCGCTCTCGCCGTGTGCAGCGAGCGCCGCCGAGTCCGGCCCCGTGCGCTGGAGGAAGCCGCGCGGGTGGCACGTGAAGCCGTAGAGCTCAAGCTCGCGACGCAGCACAAACCCCTGCGCCTCGGGCATCCCCAACCACTCATCCACCGCCGGCAGAACGCCACGCGGCCACTGCGGATCGGTCCGCAACGCGTCGATGTCGACGCATCCGTCCTCGACGACGAGGTAGCCATCCTCGGGCACGAACTTCGCAAAGCCGCGCAGCGATGCGGCCGTCGTCTCGTACGTGTGGGCCGAATCCTCGATCACGAAGCAGCGGGAGCCGGGCGGCACCATCGCCGCCACTCGATCGGGCAGTTCCGGATCGGTCACGGACGCCTCGATCAGCGTGATCAGATCACCGCCACTGGGGTCGGCCGCCTTGATGTTGCGCTCGGCCAGGCTCGTGGAGATGTCGATCGCGATCACCTTCGGCGCGCTGATCCGGCCGTAGGACTCGTTGATCCGCAGCCGGTCGCGGAACCACAGCGTGCTGCCGCCACAGTGCGCGCCGAGCTCGATCACGACGTTCGCGCGTGACTCCCACAGCAGGTGCTCGTAGACGCGCAGGTCCTCGGGAAACTTGAACATGCCGACGCCCGCGTAGCTGTCGAACATGACCTGGGGCGCCCGCTTGCGCCAGTACGTGTGGAGCGAGTCGGACAGGTTGATCGAGACGCTCGGCGGCAGCGACCCGCCCTGGCCCGTGAGAGCTTCGGTTGTCATGGCGCGGATCCTAGTCGCGCATGGCGGGGAACAGCACGACCTCGCGGATCGAACTGGTCGCCGCAAACAGCATCACGAGCCGATCGATCCCGATCCCGATTCCGCCCGTCGGTGGCATCCCGTGCTCGAGCGCTGTGACGTAGGCCTCGTCGTAGGGCGGTGCCTCCTCGTCGCCCGCGGCGCGGAAGCGCTCCTGCTCCTCGAACCGCGCACGCTGATCATCGGGGTCGTTGAGCTCCGAGAACGCGTTGGCGAGCTCCATCCCGCCGACGTAGGCCTCGAACCGCTCGACCAGCCCGTCCTGCGTGCGGTGGCGCTTGGCCAGCGGCGAGAGCTCGACCGGGTAGTCGAGCAGCAGCGTCGGTTCGATCAGCGTCGGCTCGACGTTCTTGGACAGCAACTCGTCGACGAGCTGCGGCCAGCTGTCGGTCGGCATCGCCTCGACGCCGGTCTCCGCCATCGCCGCGGCCAGGGCGTCACGGTCGCGCAACGCGAGCACATCGATCCCGGTCCGGGCCTGGATGGATCCGGCCAGCGTCTCGCGGTGCCACGGCTGGTCGAACCTCGAGTTCACCGTCGTAGCCGATGCGCTGCGCGACGAACGCGACGAGCTCCTCGAAGCGGGCGGCGACCGCGAGGTAGTCGGCGTAGGCCTCGTAGTACTCGATCGTCGTGAACTCGGGGTTATGGGTCGTGTCGACGCCCTCGTTACGGAACTGCTTTCCGATCTCGTACACGCGCTCGAGGCCGCCGACGATCAGCCGCTTGAGGTACAGCTCCGTGGCGATCCGCAGGTACAGATCGCGATCGAGCGCGTTGTGATGGGTCACGAACGGCCGTGCCGCGGCGCCGCCGTACAGCGGCTGCAGGATCGGTGTCTCGACCTCGACAAACCCGTGCCCGTCGAGGTAGGCCCTGACCGCCGAGACCACGCGCGCACGCAGCAGGAAGATCGCGCGGGACTCCTCGTTGCCGATCAGGTCAAGCTCGCGTTGGCGGTAGCGGGTCTCGACGTCGGTCAGCCCGTGGTGCTTGTCGGGCGGCGGCCGCAGTGACTTGGCCAGCAGCTCAAACGCGGTGATGCGCAGTGTCAGCTCGCCGCGGCGCGAGTTGAACGCGACCCCGTCAACGCCGATCAGGTCGCCGAGATCGAGCTCGAGCAACGCCGCCATCCGCTCCTCACCGAGATCATCGACGCGGGCCTGCAGCTGGATCCGCCCCGACCGGTCGACCAGGTCCAGGAACGCCATCTTGCCCTGGCCGCGACGGGCAGCGAGCCGCCCGGCGACCCGGTGGGTGACGGTCGTCTCCTCGCCGACGCCGAGTGTCGCGTGCGCGGCCCGCACCTCGGCCAGCGGCTCGACCCCGTCGAACACGTACGGGAACGGCTCGACGCCGGCGGCACGGATCCGCTCGAGCTTGCGCCGGCGATCAGCGAGGACGTCTGACTGCTCGCCGGCGCCGCCCGTCTCAGGCGCTGGGCTCACGCCACCGGCCGCCTAAGCGACTTCGATCTTCTGGATCGTCAGGCGCCGCTCGCCGCGGGGGGTCGCGAAGGTGACGTTCGTCGCCCTTGCGGTGGCCGACCAGCGCCTTGCCGACGGGGGATTCGTTGGAGAGCTTGCGCTCAGCCGGCTTGGCTTCGGCGGAACCGACGATCATGTAGGTGAGCTTGGCGCCGTCGCCGTCGACGACGTGCACCGTCGAGCCGACGCGGACGACATCGGTGCCGAGGTCGGAGGCGTCGATCACGGTCGCCGAGCGGAGCTTTTCCTCGAGCTGCGCGATCCGCGCTTCGATCATCGCCTGTTCGTTCTTGGCGTCGTCGTATTCAGCGTTCTCGGAGATGTCGCCGAACTCGCGCGCCTCCTTGATCCGAGCAGCGATTTCGCGGCGGCGGACCGTCGAGAAGTGCTCGAGCTCAGCCTTGAGATTGGCGAGTCCTTCGGGAGTGAGAATGACGTCCTTGGGCATAATTTCGTGGCGAGGTCGGAACCGGATGAGATGCCGCGCGAGCGGCGGTTAGCAGGCTTAACTGCCCGCATCGAGCGGGTCAGTATAGACATCGCCTTGAAGTGCCCCGTGAGGCCACGGTTGTAAACCCGGACCGGGGAGTCCGCCGGCCCCGTTGGGCCGGCTATCGGACCGCGCCGAGTACCTGGCGGACGTCCGCGAGCTCCGGCGCCGTCTGCAATGCCGCCTGCAGCGCACCCTGCTGCGCGCGGGTGCCGCCGAGCCGTTCCACGTACCACGGGTAGAACTTGCGCAGGTACCGCGTCGCCCGATCGACGCCCAGGTGTTCAACGGCCTGATCGATCACCCAGTAGAGCTCCTCGAGGATCTCCTCGTGGCTCGGTTCTGCGTTCCTGGCACCGAGCAGCTGGGCGAACAGCCACGGGTTTCCGAGGGAGCCGCGGGCGAGGAGCACCGCGGCCGCGCCGGTCTGATCGAAGGCGTCGCGGGCGGCCTCGACCGTCCACAGACCGCCGGAGATCAGGACCGGGACAGGCAGCTCCTCGACAAGCGCGGCGGCCAGGGCATAGTCGGGCTTCCCGGTGTGGCGCTGCGATGCGTGCCGGGGATGAATCGAGAGCCCGGCGACGGCCCCTGATGCGGCGAGCGCGCGTGCGGTCTCGATGCCCGATCGGTCGCCGGGCCGCAGGCCGGTGCGCAGCTTCACGGTGACCGGCAGCCCACTCCCCGCCCGGCCGCCTCGGCGAGCGCGACGGCGAGCTTCGGGTCGGTCAGCAACGCGGCCCCGGCGCCGGTCTTGCAGACCTTTGGCACCGGGCAGCCCATGTTGATGTCGATCAGATCCGCCCCCGCCGCCGCGACCTGCTCGGCGGCCGAGGCCATCACGTCGGGGTTGTGGCCGAACAGCTGGATCGAGACCGGGCCACCGGAGCGCTCGTCGGGATGGATCCGCAGCATCTCCGTGCAGGTCCGCTCGTTCCCGTAGTGGATCGCAAAACTCGAGACCATCTCCGACACGGCGAGCCCGGCGCCGAAGCGCTTCGCCTGCAGCCGCACGAACCAGTTCCCGATCCCCGCCAGCGGGGCCAGCACGACCCGGTTAGGGATCTCGAGGCCGCCGAGCATCCACGGCTCGTTGAGGGTCCTCTGGGCGACGGCGGACATGCCGTTCATGGTACGAATCGGTGCATGGACCTCTTCGCACTGCTGGCACCGTGGTTTCAAGCCCTGCACCAGCAGGTCCCCGGGCTCGAGCTGTTCGATGCCCACACCCACATCGGCGAGCACGATCCCGACGGGATGCGTCAGAGCCCAGCCGAGCTGATCGCCGGGTTGCAGCTCGCCGGCGCCCGCGGATGCTTCGTGTTCCCGATGCACGAGCCCGACGGCTATCCGCCAGCCAACGACATGGTGCTCGCGGCCGCGCGTGAAGCGCCGAACGGTCTGTTCGTGCCGTTTTGCCGGGTCAACCCGTTTGACGGCGCAGTCGCGGAGGCGGAGCGCTCGCTGGCAAACGGCGCCAAGGGGATCAAGCTGCACCCGCGGGCCGAGCAGTTCGAGCTCGACCACCCGGTCGTCCGTGACCTGTTCGCGCTGGCCAACGAGCGCTCGCTGCCGATCCTGATCCATGCCGGGCGCGGGATCGTGCCGCCGGGGGTGCATCTCGTGAAGTTGGCGGCCGAGTACCCGAGCGCCCGCGTGATCCTCGCTCACGCCGGCGTCACCGATCTCAGCTGGATGTGGCGCGCCGTCGTCGACCTGCCGAACATCACCTTCGACAGCTCGTGGTGGATGCCCGCCGACCTGCTGACGCTGTTCTCACTGGTCCCGCCGGCCCAGATCCTGTTTGCCTCGGACATCCCCTACGGCCACACCGCGATCGCTGCGATCACGCAGTTGCGACTGATGCAGCAGGCCGGTCTCTCGGCCGATCAGATCCGGCTGATCTGTGCCGGACAGTCATTGCGGATCGCCGCCGCCGAGCCGCTGGAGACCGCCGGACCGGCGGTCGGGGAGCGCCAGACCGCGCCGCACCTGCTGCTCGACCGCGTCTCGCACATGATCCAGCTGGGGCTGATGCTCAACTTCCGGGGAGCCGACGGGTCGGAGATCCTGGCCCTTGCTGATCTGGCCTGCGTCGTTCCTGACGGACACGACGATGCGCCGCTGTTCGCGGTGATCCGCTCCCTGATCACGGCCTACAACGAGGCCCGCACCGCAGCTCCGGCGGACCGGCGAGTGATGTCGCTGTTGATGCTGGCGAGCACGATCGCGTCGACGCCGGACGTCCCGCTGCCGGCTGTCTAGCGGGCGGCCCAACGGGGCCGCCCTGACCAGCGGTCGGGTCTTACCCCTGGTTGCGCAGCCAGATCAGGCGCAGTCCGTCGAGCGTCAGGAACGGGTCGACCTGATCGATCGCCTCGCGCACGAACGGAACCACCGCCCGGGCCAGCCCGCCGGTGGCGATCACGGCGGTGTCGTGGCCAAGTTCGTCACGGAGGCGGCGCACGATCCCCTCGACCTGCCCGGCGAACCCGAACGCGATTCCGGAGCGGATCGCCTCGACAGTCGATTTCCCGATCAGCGCCCGCGGCTCCATGATCTCGACCTTCGGCAGCTTGGCGGCGCGTTCCCAGAGGGCGTCCATTGAGATCTCGGCCCCCGGTGTGATGATGCCGCCGAGGTACTCGCCG
The DNA here is from genome assembly GCA_963778315.1 of uncultured Conexibacteraceae bacterium. GTDB lineage: Bacteria > Actinomycetota > Thermoleophilia > Solirubrobacterales > Solirubrobacteraceae > Palsa-465. The sequence goes on from CAVZTZ010000013.1 coordinate 327,220, forward strand.
GCGGCGGACACGACGTCATAGGTGATCGCGGTGCCGAAATCGACGACGACACAGGTGTCCTTGATGCGCTCATAGGCGGCGATCGAGTTGACCAGGCGGTCAGCGCCGACCTCGCGCGGGTTGTCGATCCGGATCGGCATCCCGGTCTTGACCTGCGGCCCCACGACCAGCATCTCGTGGCCGAGATAGCGCTGTCCCATCAGCATCCACTGCTCGTTGAGCTGCGGGACCGTCGATGAGACGATCGAGGCACCGATGTCCTTGAACCCGTAGCCGCGCAGGGCCAGCAGATTGGAGAGCGCCGCGCCGAGCTCGTCACGTGTCGACTCGCGGACCGTGGCGAACCGCCATTCCTCCTGGACGACCGTGCCGCCCGGCTCGAAGATGCCGAAATGGGTCTGGGTGTTGCCCACATCGACGACGAGGAGCTTGCCCTCATGGGGCGTGGCTGCGTCGGGCATGCGGGGAATATAGGCTGCCGCCGACATGAAGATTCGCGCGTACGTTGTCCATGGGTCACCACCGTGCGAGGCGATCAGGCTGGCGATGGATTTGAAAGGCCTCGAGTACAGCGTGTTCGAGTGGCCACCGCCGATGCAGGTCGTCGGCCAGCGGCTCCTGTTCGGCGGGCGGACCGTCCCGGCGATCCAGTACGGGGCCGAGAAGCTGCAGGGCTCGACCGCGATCATGCATCGTCTCGACGAGATCGCGCCCGAACCGCTTCTGTTTCCGGCCGACCCGGAGCTGCGGATCCGCGTGGAGGAGCTCGAACACTGGGGCGACGGCCACCTGCAGCAGATCGTCCGCGACGTGCTCTGGGCGGCGATGGTCAACCGGCCGGCCGCGATGGTCAGCTACACAACGCACTCGAAGCTGGCGATGCCGGCGCCGGCGGTGCGGTTGATCGCGCCCGGGATCGCCCGCGCCCAGCAGGCGTTGAACAAGACCGATGTGGCCAAGGCCCGCGCCCACCTGCGACAGCTCCCGGCTGACTTCGACCGCATCGACGCTGCGATCGCTGCCGGCACGATCGGCGACGCGGCACACCCGAACGCCGCCGACCTCCAGCTGCTCTCAACCGTCCGTCTGATGTCAACGCTCGGTGACATCCGCGCGATCCTCGATGGGCGCCCGACGGATGCGGCCGCCCGCGCCCTGTTCCCGCAGTTCGACGGGAACATTCCGTCCGGGGCGCTCTAGCTTTCGGTCGCCTCGATCCGCTTCACGGTGCAGGGCGCCTTCAGCAATGAAGAAGTCGCTCGATGAGAAATTCCTTATCGCTCTGTTTCCATGATTCTCGGCCGGGGCACCTATCGGGCACGCTTCTCCATAACTCGGACCGATAGAGCTCCGGGTCTTGGTGTAGAGCGGGATCTATTGCGGGGAGGCAACACCAAGATGTTCAACATGCGAGCGGTCCTCGTGGCCGCGTCGGTGGGGGTCGCTGCGCTGCCGACCGTCGCCCTCGCCGATCCGGGCAACGGGCACGGCAACGGCAACGGCAAGGGTGCCGGCGCAACAACAACCACCACGACCACGACCACGACTACGACTGGAACCACAAGTTCCGGCAATGGGAATGCAGGGGGTAACAGCAACGCGGGCGGCAACGGCAACGGCGGCCCGGGCCACGGCGACGCATGGGTCGGCGACGCCACCAGCACGACCACACCCCATCCCGAGAAGCTGGCCTGCTCGAACGTCTATATCTGGGGCGTCGACATGCCGACGTCCACCGGCACGTACACGATCCGCAGCACCGGCGTCGGAGGCTCAAGCAGCAGTGATGCCAGCGGCCCCTGGAACGCCACGCCTGCCGCGTCGAGCGCTCAGACGATCGCAATCGTCAACGTCAATTCGCTGATCGCGAATGCGATCGCCAACGGTGCCAAGGCCAATCCGAATGGTTACCACTTCCTGCTGCGGCTCACCGGGGTAGCGCGGACGATCCCGTTCTGGGTCGACTGCACGGGCGCGCCCGGCGGCACCTCCTCTGGCTCCTCATCAGGGTCGGGCACCACGTCGTCGTCGGGAAGCTCATCGAGCACCACCACATCGTCCGGCAGCTCAACGAGCACGAGCACGACACCGACGACATCAGCGGGCAGCACGCCGACAGGCTCGGTGCCGGGTCCGGCGACCCACCACAAGAAGAAGCACAAGAAGACCAAGAAGCTCGTCAAGCCGATCAAACGCAGGCGCGTCGCGCACCACAAGATTGCGCCGAAGCCCCTCACCACCCCAGCCTTCACCGGCTGACGGTCGACCGGCCGCATCCCCTTGGCCCCAGCTTCCGGCCAGCCCCCGTTGGGTTGGCCGGAAGCAGCCGAGGTCTCTCACGTCCTCAATCGACCCGGACTTCACGATGAAAGCGATCCGTTTCACCGTCTTACTCACGTTGGTTTGCGCCCTGGCACTCCCCGGAGGCGCAACTGCCGTCGCCGGATCCAGCGGCACGATCTCGAACGAGCGCACGATCACCTACTGGGCTCATCCCGAAAGCACCGCCGCCATTCGCGTCGCACCCCGCGCGTCGGCTCGCGCGATCGTCGATCTGCACTGGCTCACCGAGGACGGCTATCCGGAGGTGTACGTCGTGCTGGCCCAGCGACTGACTGCACAGCGGACCTGGTTCAAGATCGGGATCCCCGGCCGCCCGAACGGACGCACCGGCTGGGTCCCCGCTTCGGCCCTCGGAACCCTGCATCTCGTGCACACTGAGATCGTGGTGGACGAGCGCACGTTGCGTCTCACGCTGTACCGCGATGGTCGCAAGGTGTTCACAGCGCCGGTGGGAATCGGAGCCCCGGGTACTCCGACGCCGCAGGGGACCTTCTGGGTTCGTGAGAAATTCCGGGCCCAGGGCGGGATCTATGGGCCCTACGCGCTTGGCACGTCCGACTATTCCGTCTTGAGCGACTGGCCCCGCGGGGGAGTGATCGGCATCCACGGCACCGACGAGCCGGCACTGATTCCGGGGCACCCGTCGCACGGATGCGTGCGCCTGACCAACGGCGAGGTGACGAAGTTGTACCCGCTCGTCCCAATCGGCACTCCCGTCCACATCATCTGATCGGACCTGGGTGACCGACTCATATCTGCAGCGGCGGCCCTGCAAGCACGACGTCTTGGCCGTCACCGAGCGCCTCCAGACGGTCGGCGAACCCGAGCTCCGGATCGAGCTCGAGCAACGGCACCAGCACGAAGCGGCGATTGAAGAGGTCCTCGTGCGGCAGGTTGAGCCGCTCGTGGCGCAGCTCGACGCCCTCGAGCAGCAGCACGTCGACATCGATCACGCGCGGTCCATGGCGGATTCCGGAGGTCCGCCCCACCACTCGCTCGACCTCCTTGCAGGCGTCGAGCAGCGCAAGCGGCGCAAGCGAGGTGGAGATCTCCACGCACGCGTTCAGAAACGACGGCTGGTCGAGCACCAGCCCGACCGGCTCGGTGTCATAGACAGAAGATGAGCGGGTCACCGTGACCCGCCGGGCCAGCTCGTCAACCGCCGTCTGCAGGTGCTCGCGACGATCGCCGATGTTCGAGCCCAGCCCCAGGAAACCGCGGGCCATCAGGCTTCGCGCCAGACCTCGACTGACACCTCGCCGACCTGCAGCGGGATCGGCGGTTCCGGCTTGGCGGCCTTGACCCACACCGCGTGCGGTTCGTAGCGCTCGATCAGGCGGTCGGCGACGGCAGCGCACAGGCGCTCGAGCGTCTTGTAGTTCTTGGCCTGGGCGATCAGATAGACCTGCTCGCAGACCTCGCCGTAATCGACGGTGTCCTCGATGCGGTCGGTGATCGTGGCGTCGCACTCGCCGATATCGATCCGGATGTCGAGGAGCAGCCGCTGGCCAACCTCGCGCTCCGCCTCGGTGACGCCGACGTGGGTGTAGATCGAGAGCGCACTGATCTCGATCGTGACCTCAGGCTCGGGATGACCCTCATCCTCGTCATCCTCGTCGTCCTCGCCCGCCCCGTAGACGTCGGAGTCGTCGAACTCCTCGTCCGGTTCTTCGTCGTCGGCCATCAGTGCGCGACCGTAGCAGCAGTGACCTTGAGCGCGTCGACAGCGGGGGCCACGTCGTGGACGCGGAAGATCGAAGCGCCGCGCTCGTAGGCCAGGACGTTGGTCGCGACCGTCGCAGCGATCCGGTCGCCGGTCTGCGCGCGCCCGGTGAGGCGGCCCAGGAAGGACTTGCGACTGGTCCCAATCAGGACAGGACGACCGAGCGCGACGATCTCGTCGAGCCGACGGATCAGCTCGAGGTTGTGGGCGTCGGTCTTGCCAAAGCCGATCCCAGGATCAAGGACGATCCGCTCCTCCGGGACACCCTCCGCAATCGCGAACGCCATCCGCTCGGAGAGGAACGCCTTCACGTCGGAGACAACCTCGTCGTAGTGCGGATGCAGTTGCATGGTTCGTGGCTCGCCCTGCATATGCATCAGGCAGAGCCGTGCCGCCGGTGCGGCAGCGACCAGTGACGCGATCTCCGGGGACTGGCGCAGCGCAGTGACGTCGTTGATCATCCCCGCACCAGCCTGAAGCGCGGACGCCGCGACCTCCCCCTTGGCGGTGTCGACCGAGATCAGCGCCTGGATCTCGGCGGCGATCAGTCCCTCGACGACGGGAAGCACCCGCCGCAGTTCCTCGTCGACCCCGACCGGCTCGGCCCCGGGACGGGTCGACTGCCCGCCGACGTCAACGATCGCGGCGCCCTCGGCGATCAGTTCGAGCCCATGCTCGACGGCCCGTTCGGGATCGAGGTACTGGCCGCCGTCGGAGAACGAGTCGGGGGTGACGTTGACGATCCCCATCACGGAGAACGGTGCGCGCGCGGTTCCGGGCATCACCCGCCGCACGTTAGAGAGGTTCACGTGACGGTGACCGAGAAGGTCTCCGGCGCGCCGGCGGAGCCCGTCACCACGACCGTGAACGTCAGCTTCGGCTGGTGATGCGCCTTGACGGTCTTGACGACGCTCCTGGCCGCTCTGAGCAGCGTCTTCGCAACCTTGACGTTCACCGCGTCCGCGCCGCGCACGCTGATCGTCAGCTTGTGCTTGGCCGTCGTCAGCTTCAGGACCCTGCCCCCGGTGGCCGTCACCTTGATGCCCTTCGCGAGCTGCATCTTGCTCCCCGTCAGCGTCAGCGTCGAGGGCAGCGTGATCACCACCTTCTCGATCGTCGTGCCGGCCGGCGCCGTCACCGACTGCTCGTATGCGACCTGACCGTTGGCGCTGATCGATGCCGAGGCTGGGGCCGTGGGCGCCCCGCCCGTGCCCGGAGCACCCGACCCGCCCGACGTCGTCGTCGTACCCGTACCCGTCGTCGTCGTGGAGCTGCTCGACGGCGACGTGACGTTCCAGCTGAAATTCGTCTGGCTCGAGCTCCCGCTGGTGTCGGTCGCCTTGAACGTGACCGTGTTGACGGACTCCGCCGTCGGCGTGCCGCTGACTACCCCGCTGGGCGACAGCGACAACCCAGCGGGCAGCCCGGATGCCGCGTAGGTGAACGACTCGCCGGCCGCAGAATCTGTCGCGGAGATCTGGAGCGGCTTGATCGGCGTGCCGACCGTTGAGCTCTGTGTTCCCGGATTCGTCACCGATACGGAACTGGTGCCGACGTTGATCGTGAACTGCGTCGAGCCTGAGCTTCCGGAGGCGCTCGCCGTCACTGTCACCGTTCTGCCCTCGGCGCCGGTCGGCGTTCCCGAGATCAGGCCATTCGGGGAGATCGAAAGACCATCGGGCAAGCCCGTTGCCGCGTAGGTCAGGGCGCCCTGTCCGCCTGACCCGCTGATCTGCAGCGACACGGGCAGACCGACGGTGTCGTTCTGGGTGCCGGGGTCGGTGACCGTGATCGGTGGTGCCACGTCCCAGTTGAACGTTGCCATGCCCGTCTGTCCGCTGGTGTCGGTGACGGTCACCGTCACTGACGTCGTCCCGGCATCCTGCGGTGTCCCGGAGATCACACCCGTCGAAGAAGAGATCCGCAGGCCCATCGGCAGATCGGATGACGAGTAGCTCAGCGCTTCCGCAGAGACTGTGTCTGACGCGGTGATCTGGACCGGGGTGATCGCAGTGAGAGCGGTCGAACCCTGGGTACCCGGATTCGTCACCGACACCATGCTCGTGCCGACGTTGATCGTGAACGTCGTCGCACCGAAGCTCTGGGTTGCCGTGGCCGTCACGGTCACCGTCGCGCTGCCGGTTGCCGTGGCGGCTGGCGTCCCCGAGATCAGCCCCGACGACGAGATCGAGAGGCCATCGGGCAGCCCTGTCGCCGAATACCTCAGCGAGCCCTGCCCGCCGGAACCGTCGATCTGCAGAGACACCGGCAGGCCGACCGTGTCGCTCTGCGTGCCGGGGTTCGTGACCGTCACCGGCGGCGCCACGTCCCAGTTGAACGTCGCGCTGTCGCTCTTGCCGCTGGTGTCGGTGACCTTCACGGTCACGGAGGCCGACCCGGCAGCGGTCGGTGTCCCGGAGATCAGTCCGCTAGCGGAGAGCGAGAGCCCTGTCGGAAGGTCCAGCGCCGAATAGCTGAGTGACTCAGCGGAGACCGTGTCTGAGGCGGAGATCTGCAGCGGCGTGATCACCGTGCCCTCGGTCGAGTCCTGGCTTGCGGGGTTCGTCAGGTTCACTGAGCTGGTGACGACGTTCGCCGTGAATGACGTCGAGCCCGTCACGCCGCCGGATGTGGACGCGGTCACCGTCACGGTCATGTTCCCCGGCGCTGTCGGCGTTCCCGAGATCAGGCCCGACGATGAGATCGAGAGACCGCTTGGCAGACTGGTCGCTGAATAGGTCAGGCTGCTTCCACCGCCGCCCGAGGCGCTGACCTGCAGCGACACGGGTAGACCGACCGCTTCGGACTGCGTACCCGGGTTGGCAACGGTGATCTGCTGCGCGCACAGCGCGCCCGCCAGCGCTGCGCCGATCGGCGTTCCGAGCCCCGTCGCCATGTCGTAGCCGGTCTGGGCCGGGTACAGGCCGCCGTTGTGGTCGCCGAGATCGTTGTTGCCCGACGTGATGTCGTTGAAATCGCCGCCGTACGCGCTCGAGCTCGCAGCCGCGTACAGCGACGGGTTCGCAAGCCCGATCGGGGTGCCGTCGCACGCCGAGGAGGCGTCGACGAGCGCCAGGAACGCTGCCCACAGCGGCGCAGCGGCGCTCGTACCGCCCTCCCCGATCCATCCCTTGGCGTCGTTTGGATCGACATAGCTCGGATCGCCATTGCCGTCGTTGTAGATGAGGTAGCCGGCGTTTGGATCGGCGTCGGCCGACACATCCGGCACTTCGCGGCAATCATCGCCGCTCGGTGCGCCGCAGGGAGCGGCGGACGAGTCGGCGTTGATCACGCCGAGTCCCGCGCCAGCGTTCTGCTGGTAGCCCGGCATCGTGAAGAACTTGGAGATCCCCCCGCCGGTGGCACCGCCACCGACGTTCCAGACGGTTTCGTCGCGCGTCGGGGTGTAGGCGCTGAGGGTGGTACCGCCGACGCTCGTCACATACGGGTCGCTCGCGGGCGCCTGAACGCCAAGCGCATTCGAACCGCTGCAGGCCTCCGAACCGCTGTCGCCCGAGGCGGCGAGGACCGACTGCCCCTGAACCGCCGCCTCCTTGAACAGGGTGTCGAGCGCCTCGGCATCGGACCTGCCCTCACTCGCCTCACACAGGCCCCACGACGTGGAGATCACCTGGGCACTATCGGCTCCGATGATCGCCGCGTAGGTGTCGTAATCGCCGGAGCCGGCGTTCGGGCCCTGGTAGACGTCGATCGTGGCCCCGGGGGCCAGGGCAGCGATCGTCTCGATATCGAGTTCTGACTCGACGGCGCCTGAGGTGGCCCCGCCGTCAACCGGGGTGTAGTCGATCGTCGGGCTGATCGAGTAGCACTCGTCGAAGGCGCTGATATCGCTGTTCTCGACGTTGTTCGCCAGCTCATAGATCGCGATCGTCACCCCGCTGCCCTGATCACCTGCGGAGTACAGGGGATCGAGGCCGTAGGCGCCGGCAAGCTCGTCGTAGGTGTAGTCCGTCCAGTACTCCTTCTGACTCGGATCGACCTCCGTCTTGGCGATCTGACAGGGCACAGGGCCGGAGCTCGTGTTGGCCTGCGGTGAGATGTCCGCCCGGCTCGAATCGACCCCGCTCGACGCCCTCGACGACACCTGCGACGACACCGGGCCGCTGCGCTGCATTCCGGCGGGGCTGAGCCCCTCCGGCATCGCCGCGGCGACGGTGCTCAGCCCGATCACGGACTGGACATCGTCGGCGATGCTCGTATCGAGCGCCGGGGCGCTGGTGGCCCCATACGCCGTCCGCGCCGGGGTGCCGCCACCTGCCGGAACCGAGTACTGATCGAAGCCGACCGAGAACGCTGCGCTGACTGCCGTAGCAGTCCCCGACACCGGCAGTGACAGCCCGTTGCGACTGACCGAGCCGACGCTCAACCCCTTCGCGCGCAGATCCGATTCAACCGCCTGCTGGGTCGCGGCCGATGCCCCGAACCGCGACGCGAACTCGCTCACGGTCAGGTAGTGGCGGTAGAGCGCACTGCCCGGCTCCGAGACCTCGTTCGCGTAGTCGGCCAATCCAGAGGGGTCGGAGGGCGCGAGCGCGACGGTGAGCTTCAGGCGCGTCGCACCGGACAACGTTCCGGTCGCTCGCACCCCGGCGGGCACCGGAGCGACCGTGCCAACCCGCTGCGTCTTCGGCGTTGCCGCCGCGTCGCCGACGGCGATCGCGAGAGCCGCCGCAGCCACAGCCAGCAGTACCGGCGCCGATCGCATCGACTCAAAACGGTCAGAAGCCGCGCTGACGCATGCCCGGCCCTTCGCCGATCACGTCCGCGCCCGCCTGGCGATGGGTCCGCAGCTCCGAATCGCTCGGCCAATGACCGTGCTCGACGAGAAATTCACGCGCCCACTCCTCGCTCTCACGGTCGACGTCACTGGTCAGCGTCAGCCGCACGAACCAGTTGAGCAAGGCGACGCACAGTGCCAGCAGCTCCATCCCCATCCCGAGGCCGCTGAGGATCGAGTTGCGGTTGGCGAGCAGCGACTTGTAGTCGCCGTGGCCCAAGACCATCATCACGATGCCGATGACCGCCAGCCCCAGCGGCAGCCAGACGCGCGTGATGCGCAGCCACATCGGACGAGTTATTCGGCGGTGCCGCCGGCGAGACCGGGACGCGGCAGCGGACGCGGGCCGTCGCGGCCGGGGAGCCGCTCGGTCTGAGCGGGAGGCAGCGGCACGCTCGGTGGCGGCGGCGCCTCAGCACCGAACACGTCCTCCTCCGAGCGGCCCTCAAGCAGCGCCGAGAACTGATCGGCCTCGATCGTCTCGCGCTTGATCAGGATTTCCGAGATCCGCTCGAGCTCCTCGCGGTGCTCACCAAGGATCGTGCGGGCCTGGGTGTGAGCGCCCTCGACGATCCGACGGATCTCGAGGTCGATTTCCCGGGCGATCTCGTCGGAGTAGTCGGGTTCGGTTCCCATGTCGCGACCGAGGAACGGCTGGCCGTGATCGTGACCGAACACCCGTGGTCCGAGCTTCTCGGACATCCCGAACCGCATCACCATCTGCTTGGCCGTGGCGGTGACCTTCTCGAGGTCGTTGGATGCGCCGGTCGTGATCTCCCCGAAGACGATCTCCTCGGCGGCGCGGCCACCGAGCGTCATCGCCATCGTGTCGAGCAGCTCCGCGCGGGTGGTGAGGAACTTGTCCTCGCCCGGCAGGCTGATCGTGTAGCCGAGCGCCTGGCCGCGGCTGATCACGGAGATCTTGTGAATCGGATCCGAGTTCGGCAGGAAGTGCCCGACGATCGCGTGCCCCATCTCGTGGTACGCGGTGATCTTGCGCTCCTTCGAGCTCATCACGCGGGTCTTCTTCTCGGGACCTGCGATCACGCGCATGATCCCCTCTTCCAGCTCCAGCTGGGTGATCTCGCGCTTGCCGTTGCGGGCTGCGAGCAACGCCGCCTCGTTGACCAGGTTCGACAGGTCGGCGCCGGTGAAGCCTGGGGTCTGGCCGGCCAACGTGTCGACGTCGATCTCACGGGCGAGTGGCTTGCCCCGCGTGTGGACCTCGAGGATCTTCTTGCGACCCTGGCGATCCGGCCGGTCGACGACGATCTGGCGGTCGAAGCGGCCCGGGCGCAGCAGCGCGGGATCGAGGATGTCCGGGCGGTTGGTGGCGGCGATCAAGATGATGTTGTCCTTCATCTCGAACCCGTCCATCTCGACGAGCAGCTGGTTGAGCGTCTGCTCGCGTTCGTCGTGACCGCCGCCGAGGCCGGCGCCACGATGGCGGCCGACTGCGTCGATCTCGTCCATGAAGATGATGCAGGGGCTGTTCTGCTTGGCCTGCTCGAACAGATCGCGGACGCGGCTGGCGCCGACGCCGACGAACATCTCGACGAAGTCAGATCCGGAGATCGAGAAGAACGGGACACCCGCCTCGCCGGCGACCGCGCGTGCGAGCAGCGTCTTGCCGGTGCCGGGAGGGCCGTACAGCAGCACGCCCTTGGGAATCCGGGCGCCGAGCGCCTGGAACTTCTTCGGGTTCTCGAGGAACTCCTTGATCTCGTGCAGCTCCTCGACGGCCTCGTCGACGCCCGCCACGTCGCGGAACGTGATCTTCGGCGCATCGACGGACATCCGCTTGGCGCGCGACTTGCCGAACGACATCACCTTCGAACCGCCGCCCTGGACCTGGTTCATGATGAACAGCCAGAGCCCGAAGAACAGCACGAACGGCAGCAGGTAGGTCAACAGCGAGAGCCACGCGCTCGACGATTCATCCTGCACGTTGACGGAATTCCCGCCGTCGTCATGGGCGATCATCTGCGTCGAGAGCCACTGCGCTGAGCCCTCGGGGTAACCGACCGAGTACTTGTCCCCGCCCTGCAGCGTGACGGTCGCGCTCTTGTCCTTCTGGTCGAGATTCAGCGACTTGACGCTGCCGGACTGGATCTGCTGGACCAGATCACCGTAGGTGTAGCTGCGACCGCTCGACGAACTTCCGATCAGCTTTTGGGCAAAGAACGCCAGAACCACCACGATCAGGATGGGAAATGCGGCGCTCTTGAAGAAACGGCTCATGACTCGACTCCTCGAGGTTTTCCGATCCGGCTGGGTCCGGAATCCTCAGGCGGGAAAGGCCAAGCGTAGCATCCAGGTTTCGGCGGTACGCACGGCCTCACCCGGGCTCCGGGGGCGCCGATCACTGGTGCAACGCCGCCACAAACGGCAGGTTGCGGTAGCGCTCCGCGTGGTCCAGGCCATAACCGACGACGAACTTGTCCGGGATCTCGAAACCGACGTACTTGGCGTTCAGCTCGACCTTCTGGCGCTCCGGCTTGATCAGCAGCGCGCACACCTCAAGCGATGCCGGCTGGCGCCCGGCAAGGTTGCGCAGCAGGTACTGCAGCGTCAGCCCGGAGTCGACGATGTCCTCGACGATCAGCACATCGCGCCCCTCGATCACGGTGTCCAGATCCTTGAGGATCCGCACCACCCCGGAGCTCTTCGTCGCCGAGCCGTACGACGCGACGGCCATGAAGTCAACCTCGCATTCGACGTCAAGCGCCCGCATGAAGTCCGCGACGAAGAAGATCGCGCCCTTCAGCACTCCGATCAGCACGAGATCCTTGCCGGCGTAGTCCCGGGAGACCTCGGCCGCAAGCTCCTGCACCCGACGGGCCAGGTCCTCAGCGGGGACAAGGACCTCCCCGATCTCAGCATCGATTTGCGTCACCGAACTCCGATTTTATTGGGGCGGGCTGTCGCCCGCCCTGCGGCGTACGTTGGCGGGGCCCAAACGGCCCCCGGCTGCGCCCTCAACGCCCGAGCGGCGGGGTCCGCTGGAACCGCAGGACCCCCCCGGCGACGACGGCCCGGACCCCGTGAGGGAGATCGAGCATGCCGTCGGAGCCGAGCGCCAGAATCTCGTGCAGCCGCCGCGCCGTCCCGGGAGCCGGCCCGCCAGCGGCGCCGTCGGCCAGCTGCTGCACGACGAGTCGACCGAGCGCCGCCGGCAGCGCGCCGAGCGTGTCCACCGAGACCTCCCGCCGACCGCCGAGCACCTCGGCCACGAGACCGTCGAGCACGGCTGCCTCATCGCGCAGCACCTCGATCAGGGCCAGCACGTTCGCCTCGGCCGCCGGGTGCGCCGAGCGCAATGCCGGCACCAGCCCGTGGCGGATCCGGTTGCGGGCATAGGCGTCGGAATCGTTGGACGGATCATCGACCCAGGGGATTCCCCGTGACTCGCAGTAGGCGCCGGTCTCCTCGCGCGTGCACCCGAGCAGCGGCCGGATCAGCGTGCCCTCGCGGGCGCGCATCCCGAGCAGCGCCCGCCGCGAGGGGGATGACGCCAGCCGGTAGAGCACCGTCTCGACCTGATCGGTGGCGGTGTGCGCGGCGCCGATGTCACCGCCACCGGCAAGTTCGATCGCATAGCCGTAGCGGACGTCGCGGGCCCAGGCCTGCATGTTCCCCAGTGACGGAGCCGACGCCCGGCGGACCGTCAGATCGATCCCCAACCCGGACGCCACCACCCGGCAGTGCTCCTCGTCGCGATCGGCGGTGACCCGCAACCCGTAGTTGACATGGAGCGCCGAGACCGCGCTCTGACCGGCGATGCGCACCGCCAGGTCGAGCAGACAGACCGAATCGCGCCCGCCCGAGAAGAGCACAAGCACGGGGCGCCCGTGCTCGAGCAGGCCCGTTGCGCGGACCCGCGCCTCGATCACCTCTGGATCGCCCGGGCCCGGTGACCCCACAGCCTCGAGCGCCACCGTGATCAGCTCTCCGGCAGGGGTCGCGCCTGGAAGATCTCCGTCGGCTCGGTGAAGCCCTTCAGCCGCACCTCGGCGAGGCGGTCGAACTCGAGCGGCTCGTGGCGCGCGGCGTCGACGATCGCACGCGTCACCAGTACCTCACCGGCCGCCGAACGGGCCGCCACCCGCGCCGAGAGGTTCACTTCGCGACCGTAATAGTCACCCTCCCGGTACAGAACAGGCCCCTGGTGAACCGCGATCCGTGGCAGCGGCTCGCTCGTCTGCAGCTGCTGAAAGCCGACCGCCCACAGCACCAGCGCCGCCGGATCGGAGCCGACGACCATCACCTCGTCGCCAAGCGTCTTGATGATCCGGGCGTCGTCCGGCAGCGTGGCCGCGACGCCATCGACGAACCGCTCGACGACATCCAGAGCCGCCCGCTCACCAGCCTCCTCGGTCAGCCGTGTGTAACCGGCCAGATCGGCGAAGGCGATCGCCACGCGCATCCGGCCAACGTCGCCCTCGTCGCTCAGCTCGGACTCCATGTGCCCGACGATGTCCTGCTCGATGAACTGACTGAGCATCCGCGTGTGCAGGCGGTCCAGCAGCGGCGAGGTGAACGGCAACGCCTCGGTGCCGAGCGCCATCAGCTCATGCGCCATCTCTTCCGGTGGCGCGCCGGCACGCATCATCGGCTCGTGCACATACAGGTGGACGATGCGGACCTCGGCGTCGGAGATCTGCGCGATCGCCTGCATGTACACGCGTGCGAGCTGCAGCATCGCCTCGAGCGGCATCCCCGCGTCGAGCACCGCCGCCACGTATCGCAGCAGTTGCAGGTCGTCCTCGGTCAGCCCTTCCTCCTCGCGGATACCGAGCTGCGTCGCCAACCGTTCGACGACCGTCGTGTCCAGATCGACCTCGCGGGCCACCTCTCGCATCGACAACCGGCGCTCGTTGCCGCCGAACATCTCCGTCAGGGTCCCGAACGCCAGGCGGCCGTCGTTGGTGGCCTGGTGGATCGCCTCCAGGCTGTGACCACGGTCGCGCATCCGCTTGACGAGCCGCGCCTGACCGATGCTGGCCCGCGTCCACTCGCCCGTGTATTGAGAGATGACCCCGCTCTTGACCCAGCGGCGCAGCGTCCCCGGAGAGACCCCGACCGCCTCCGCCGCAGCTTCCAGCCTCATCCGTCCCTCAGGCTTCGAGGTGCGGGTAGTCCGCGGCAACCATCCGCCGGTAGTGCTGGAACGCCGGCTTGAGCAGCGGAATGATCACGAGCGCAGCCTTGACGTCGCCGCCCGCCTTGATCTTGCGACGGGCGATCGCGATTGCGACGTTCTCCTTGCCCTGGAAGTAGCGGTTGGCGGTCTCGGAGCTCATCGTCATCTTGACCTTCGGCTCCCAGTCGATCTCGTCGGTCCACTCCCACAGGAGGTTCGGCTCGCCGTCACGGCCAGCTCGCACGTTGATGACCAGGTCGAGGTCGGGAAAGTCGAAGCGCTGTGGGGTGTCGGCCTCGCGCAGCTTCGGCCCCACCTCGGGGTCGTCGCTCATCATCTGGAAGGTCCGGTCGATGACCTCCCGGAACTCCTGCGCGGAGGCAAACTCGGCGGTCACAGCACTGACCGGCGTCGATTGCGCATCAGCCGGAGTGTACGGGCGATGTGGGAAAGTGCCGTCCGTGCAAGACCAGAAGCTCGAGCGATACGCGGGCCTGCCGCAGAAGATCCACATCCACCCCACGGCCCCACTGGCGCAGCGGGTGCTGCTGCCGGGTGACCCGGGCCGGGCGCTACGCCTCGCTCAGACCCTGATCGACGGCCCGAGGATGTTCAATCACAACCGCGGACTGTGGGGATATACCGGTCCGGCCAAGGCCGATGGCGAACTGCTGACGATCCAGACGACCGGGATGGGCGGCCCGACGACCGCGATCGTCGTCTCCGAGCTGATCGACCTCGGCGCCACGCGGCTCTTGCGGATCGGCAGCTGCGGCGGCCTCGATCCGGCGCTCAGCCTCGGCCAGCTGCTGGTCGCGACCGAGGCGATCTCCGACGACGGGACGAGCCGGGCGCTCGGCACGACCGACAGGGTTCCCGCCTCGCCGGAGATCCTCGAGGCACTGCTGAGGCCGTCAGGGGCCGGTCCAACGGGACCGGCCGCTCCGGAGAGGGGCGCGATCGTCTCCACCGACCTCTTCTACGACGCTGAGGACCGCCACGACGGCTGGCGGTCCGCCGGCGCCCGCGCGGTTGAGATGGAGGCGGCCACGCTGTTCACGCTCGCGCGGCGGCGTGGAGTGCTCGCCGGCTGCGCGGTGCTCGTCTCCGACACGCTCACGGGCGGGCCCGTCCGGATCGAGCCTCAGGCGCTGATCGAGGCCGAGATCCGGCTCGGCGAGCTCGCGGTCCATGGGCTGGCGTAACGGTGCGCCCAGCCCCGTTGGGCTGGGCACGACGGCGCCGCGGACTACTTGGCGGCGAGCGTCTGCTCGATCCGGGCGAGACTCGCCTCGATCGCCTCGAGCCGCTTCTCGAACGCCGAGGATGAGCCGACCTTCTCGATCCGCTGCTCGATGCGATCGATGCCGTCCTCGAGGCCCTCGATCCGCTGCGAGACCGACCGCAGCCGGCGGGTCAGCCGCTCGATGTCGCTCGCGGAGGGAATGTTGAGTGCACCCATCGCGACCTCCTGGGCGCGAGTCGCGCGCTCACGGGTCTCGAACACGGCTGACAGAGCACCGTGGATCATCGGGCTCTCGAGCAGATCCTGGGCGAGCTTGCCGATCGTCTCCTCCCCCTGCTTTGTGACCTTTCCGCGCAACCCCTTGTCCTCTTCTGGCATTTCGCAACGGCTCCTGTTGTCTGTTAACTAAAGGCTTCCGCTTTCCTGTGCTCGGAAACCAACACTTCCGACAGTACCGATGAAAGTCGGCTCCCAAAGGTGGGTTCTTGATTGCAAAGGTCCGGGCCGACCGATACGGTGGCCGAGTGCCGCCAAGCTCTGGGTTCTCTGTGAGCGTGCGCTGTCCGGCGGGGAGGAAAAGTCAACGTGCTGAGTAGCCGAAAGCTATGGATAAGGCTGTGCGCCGCCGTGATCACGATTGGCGGCCTTGCTGCGATCCCGACAACCGTGATGGCGGAGGACGCCTGCACGGTGACGGTGACGCTCGGCTCTGGGCAGCACCTGTCGTTCACCGTTGACGTGCCGCCGGGGACCCCGCTGTCCTCGATCCAGCTGCCGGTGATCGGCTCTGTCGTCGGCGTTTCGGAGAACTGCATCTCCTCGACGACCACGACGACGGCGACCGACACGACGACCACGGGCGCCGATACGACGACGACCGGAACCGACACGCTCACGCAGTCCACGATTCCGGCCACCGTCAGCGTTGCGCGCCAGAGCAAGTCGACGCAGACGACCACCTCCACGACGACCACGGCCACCACCACCACCACGACCCCGCTGACGACCACCGATGGCACGCCCGCGGACACGAACCCGTCGTTCAGCTTTGCGATGCCAGGCGCGGCTGCGGTGGGTGTGCCGAACTTCTTTATCGATGACTTCCAGATCCCGCCGTTCCTGCTGCCGATCTACCAGGCGGCCGGGATTGAGTACGACGTGCCGTGGCAGGTGCTGGCGGCGATCAACTGGATCGAGACCGACTACGGCCGCGACCTCAACGTCTCCTCCGCGGGCGCGGTTGGGTGGATGCAGTTCCTGCCCTCAACGTTCAAGCGCTATGGCGTGGACGCCACCGGCAGCGGGTACGCCGACCCGTACAACCCGACCGACGCGATCTTCACCGCAGCCCGGTACCTGGCCGCGGCGGGTGCCGCCAAGGATCTGAGCAAGGCGATCTTCGCGTACAACCACGCGTCTTGGTATGTGCAGTCGGTGCTGCTGCGCGCGCAGCTGATCGGCGGGATGCCGTCGTCGTTGATCGGCGCGCTGACCGACCTCGTCGAAGGCCACTTCCCCGTCGCCGCTGCGGCCAAGTACGCCGATGACAGCGTCGACAAGCTTGCCGGCAAGAAGGTCACCGGCCTGAACGCCGCGATCCCGGTCGATTCGACCACCGCCAACGGCACCGCCATCTTCGCCAAGGCCGGTAGCCCGGTCGTCGCGGTCAACGACGGCAAGATCATCAAGATCGGCATCTCACACAAGCTCGGCCGCTACATCGTGCTCCAGGACGAGACTGGTAACACCTACACGTACTCGAATCTCGGCTCGATCCCGGCTCTGTACCCGGTGCCGAAGGCGGTCACGATCAGCAAGGGCCAGCTCGCCAAGGAGCTCGCGATCGAGACCCCGAAGGCGACCTCGAAGCAGTCCGCGACCGCCGGTTCGCAGCCGGCGCTGTCAACCGCCAAGTCGCTGACCGGCAAGGTCACCAAGGCGATCGCTCGTGAGACCACCAAGACCTCGCACACGCAGACGTCGAGCTCTCCCCTGTCGCTGCTGCTGTCAAAGCCGGTCAAGGTCTCCTCGCAGATCACGACCGCCAGCAAGCCCAAGGCGAAGAAGACCACGATCGCGTCGATCGGCGGCCAGGCGAAGCAGCGTCTGTTCGCGAATCCGTCGAACCCGGATTCGTTCCGCGCCGGCGGCGAACAGCAGCTCGCCGCCGAGGCCGAGACGATCTCGAACTTCCAGAACTACTTCTCAGACGCGCTGCACCTGGCCAAGAACCAGTACACGCTCGAGCCGCTGCGGGTCGGCTCCACCGTCGTCGCCGGCACGATCCTCGGCCGGATCGGCCACGGCAGCCGAACCGATGCCGCGCACCTCTGGTTCCAGCTCCAGCCGGCCGGCAAGAACGAGCCGTTCATCGACCCGAAGCCGATCCTCGACGGCTGGAAGCTGCTCGAGGCGACCGCTGTGTACCGCGCCGACGGGCTCAACCCGTTCTTCGGCTCCAACGCCAAGACCGCATCGATCGGCGAGATCCTGCTCGAGTCAAAGCAGCAGCTGCAGACCCGGGTGCTCGAGGACCCACACGTCTCGATCTACGCGTGCGGCCGCCGCGATGTCCAGGCCGGGGAGATTGACCGCCGGATCCTCGGCGCGATCGAATACCTCTCGGCGTCCGGGCTCGATCCGACAGTGTCGGGTCTGAAGTGCGATGCCGGTTCCAACGGGATCGACTCGGCCGGCAAGACCGGCGCGTCGATGGACATCACCGCCATCAACGGGATCCCGATCGCCGGCCATCAGGGCCCCGGTTCGATCACCGACATCACGATCCGCCGTCTGCTGTCGCTGCAGGGCTTGATGGTGCCCGAGGAGATCATCTCCCAGACGAGCTACAAGGGTCAGGCAAACACGCTGTCGCTGCCGGATCACGCCAACCGGATCCAGGTCACATACACCCCGGCCTACGGCTCCAACAAGAAGCTCGCCAGCCAGGTTCAGCAGCTACTCAAGCCGAAGCAGTGGATCCAGCTGATCCAGCACATCGGTCAGATTCCAGAGCCGACCGTTCCGGTCAAGCAGTCGAGCTACGCGATCAAGACCAACGCCACCGGCTGACGCAGCTGTTCCGGTTCAGCCAGATCGAAGTGCCGTGGGCGATCGGCCCACCGGACGGCAAGTACCTCGTGCGGGCGCCCGATGCAGAGGGGGACTCCGCCCCCACCCATGTGCTGGTGTTCGCAACGCTCGGCGCGGTTGAGCGCAAACGGCTGCAGCGCTCCTCGAAGGATGCGCCGCCCGAACCCGAGCCGACACCGGTGACCACCGGCCGGGCGACCGTGATCTCGGTCAGCGAACCGTTCGCGGATCGCAGCGCCGGCGAGCGATGGCTGAAGCAGGCGGGTGAACAGGATCTCGCTGACGACCTCGTCGTGCTTGCCCGGGCATTGCACTCCTACCGTCTCGTGACCGCCGATCCGTACGTGCAGCAGATCGGCCGCAGCCAGACGCTCGTGGCGCGGATCGGTTACGGCGACGGTGACCAGGTCGCCGACGGCCGCTGGACTGAGGCGCGGGAGCTCCGCCCCCCGACGGGTGGCTTTCAGCGCCGCTCGAAGGTGCTCGAGCCGCAGGCCCGTCTCGCGGCGGCGCTGGCCGGACGCGAACGCTCGCTTGTCTGCGAGGAACTGGCGCTGCGGGCACACCTCGATCTCGAGAGCGGCCGCGACCGCGAGTCCGCTCTTCAGGTGCTCGTCGCGCTGGACGCCGCGATCACCGAACTGGCGACGGATCCGCTGGCCGAGCGGCTCAGCAACCGGATCGACGAGCTGCGGGAGATGCGTCCGGCAGTTGCCGCCGCGGCCCAAGCCGCGTTGGCTCGGACGCTCGTCGACGAGCAGCGCGAGGTGGTCAAGATCTCGCTGAACCGGATCGAGGCCGCGCTGCGGGCTCGCGCTGTCGCTAACGCCTGATTCCTCCGGTCGTCCACTGCGGTCGTCCTCTGCGGTCGCGCGTCGCCTCTCGCGGCCTCGGCGGTCGTCCTCCGCGGTCGCGCGTCGCCTGTCGCCGCCTCGGGACGCCCTTTCCGCGATGAACACGGCCTGGGTTGGGGCTCCTGCCGCCATTGGGGAGCGGCTCGGACCCCGCTCCAGCCATGCACCGGTTTCTGGGGGTGTCGAAACGAACTGAGCGAACGCGAAATGTGAGCTTTGTCCGTACGAGCGCGGCGGCCTCAGGGCGCCGTGGCGAACAAAGCTCACATTTCGCCGCCGCTGTGTTCGTTAGAGCACCCTGTAGGCCTAACGGACAGCCAGAACGGATCTGGAACCGAGCCCGACGGACAACCAGAACGGCCGAACCCCCGCCCAACCTCTCCTTCATTGCCGAGGGACCGCGCCGCGCCTACACACGAGTGCCGAGAGCGCCGCGCCGCGTCCACGCACCACTCCCAAGGGACCGCCGCGCCTATGGACCAACGCCGAGGGCAACCAGAACCGTATCCAGCTCCTCGACGATGTCCTCGTCCAGCTTGACCGCCGCAAGCCCGTCGTATGGGGTCGGCCCCTGGGTGAGGATTGCGATCTGCCCCCCGCGGCCAAGCGTGGTCCGTGGCAGCTCGGCAACCGGATACACCTCCAGCGAGCTGCCGATGCAGAGCAGCAGGTCGGCGCTCGCGCACAGCTCCTCGGCCCGTCCAAGCGCCTCGGCCGGCAGGTATTCGCCGAACAGGACGACGTCGGGCTTGAGCGGCGCGCCACAGTCGCAGCGCGGGACTCCGTCATCGGCGCCGTCGAGTCGACGGCGCACCTCCGGAAGTTCGAACCGCGCCCGGCACCGCAGGCATGAGGAGTGGCCGATCGTCCCATGGACCTCGACAAGCTCCCGGGTTCCGGCGGCGGTGTGCAGCCGATCGATGTTCTGGGTGATCACGGCATCGAGCAACCCGTCGCGCTCAAGGCGGGCGAGCGCCCAGTGGGCGGGGTTCGGCTCGAGCCCGTCGAGCGTCTGAAAGCGGTCCCCGTAGAAGTGCCAGAACCGCTGCGGGTCCTGGTGGAAGACGTCGATGTGAGCGACCTCCATCGGGTTGACGTTCTCCCACAGGCCGGTTCCGGGCGTCCGGAAGTCCGGGATCCCCGACGGCACCGAGATCCCGGCGCCGGTCAGCGCCACGACCGAGCCCGCGCCTCGGATCAGCTGCGCGAGGCGCACGGGTGCCGGATCGTTCACGGAACGCAGCCCTCCGCCCGGGTGCCCAACGGGGCACCCGACACCGGCCCGTCCCCGGTCAACGGCCCGTGCGTTTCGCTGTGCGCTTCACGGTCAACGGCCGGTCAACTCGAGGCGCGCTTCACGGTCAACGGCCGGTGAACTTCGGCGCGCGCTTTTCGATGAAGGCCGTGATGCCCTCGCGGGCGTCCTGCGATCCGAAGATCTCCTCGAATGCGTCCTTCTCGGCCTGGATTCCGGCGTCGAGATCGGAGTTGCCCGAGACCCGCTTGATCGCAGCGACCGCCAGTGGCGGCTGGCCGGCAAGCTTGCGGGCCCAGGCAAGTGCGGTGTCGAGCAGTTCGTGGTCGGGCACAAGGCGGTTTGCGAGGCCCATCTCGTAGGCCTCCTCCCCACCGACAGGCTCAGCGGTCAGGTTCATCTCCAATGCCTTCGAGGTGCCGACCAGCCGCGGCAGCCGCTGGGTGCCGCCAAAGCCGGGGATCAGACCGAGGTTGATCTCGGGTTGCCCGAAGCTCGCGGAGGCCGTCGCCAGACGGATGTCACAGCCCATCGCCAGCTCG
Organism: uncultured Conexibacteraceae bacterium; assembly: GCA_963778315.1. Taxonomy (GTDB): domain Bacteria; phylum Actinomycetota; class Thermoleophilia; order Solirubrobacterales; family Solirubrobacteraceae; genus Palsa-465. The sequence continues at coordinate 348,217 of CAVZTZ010000013.1, forward strand.
CAGCCACCCCCGAGCGCGAGGCCGCCCACGGCGGCGATCGTGACGACCGGACTGCGCTCGAAGTCGCGCAGAAGGGCGTGCATCCCGTCGGTCAACGCGCGGCCGCTGGCCGCGTCGAGCTTCGTGAACGCCTTGATGTCGGCGCCGGCGCAGAACAGGTTCGGGTTCGCCGAGGCGATCACCAGCACGCGCACCTCGGCCGCGCCCGTGACGGCGTGCCAGAGTCGCTGAAGCGCCGTCACCATCTCCGGGGAAATCGAGTTGGCCGGCGGACGGTCGAGCCAGGCGATCGCGACCGTGCCGCGACTCTCGAGCTTCACCGGGCTCTCCTCCCAGCCCGCGTCCGGACGCGGGTAGGCGTAGAAGCCCTGACCCGTGCTGCGGCCGAGCCGGCCCTGGGCGATCAGCCGGCGCAGGACCAGCGGCGGCTCGAATGCATCGCCCCAGATCTCCTGAGCCTGCTCGAGCGCGGCGAGGGTCACGTCAAGGCCAATCTGATCGGCGCGCTGAAACGGTGGCTGAAGCCCGGCCCCGGCCTGCAGCCCGATGTCGATGTCCTTGAGCGCCGCCTCGCCGTCCTCGAGCACCAGACACGCCTCGACAAGGGTCCGCAACTGCAGCCGCTGGCCCAGCAGTTCGACATCGAAGTCAGCGTTGCTCATCGCAACTCAGCCGTGCTCATAGAAGCCCTTCCCGGTCTTTGAGCCGAGATCTCCGTCGGCGACAAGGTCGCGCAGCCGCGGATGCACGTAGAAGCGGTCGCCGTAGGACTCCTGAAGGTGATCGGCGACATGCAGGACGGTGTCGAGGCCGAGGATGTCCGACAGCGCGAAGGGTCCGATCGGGGCGGCCTTGGACTCCGCCAGCGCCCGATCGATCACCGTCGGCTCGATGCCGCTTTCGACCTGGAAGCGCCAGACCTCACTCATCGCCGCGCACAGGACTCGGTTGACGACGAAACCGGGGAGCTCGCCGCATCTGATCGGCAGCTTGCGGATCTGCTGGGCGAAGTTGGATGCCGACTGGACCGCCTCCGGGTCGGAATACTCGCCCTCGACGATCTCGATCAGGCGGGCGCTCGACGCCGGATAGAAGAAGTGGAAGCCGACGACCTGCTCGGGCCGGGTGGTCGCGTCGCCGATCTCGGTGATCGACAGGCCGCTGGTGTTCGACGCGAGGATCGCGTGGCCGGGTGTGACCGCATCGAGCTCGGCGAACACGGCCTGCTTGAGCTCGACGACCTCGGGGACGGCTTCGATCACGAAATCGACGTCCCCGAACGCGTCGTAGTCCGTCGTCCCCTCGATCAGTGCGTACTGGCGCTCGAGCTCATCGGGGTCAAGGCGGCCGGCGTCAACCGCCGCTTGCCACACCGAACGCGCCTTCGCAAGTCCGGCGTCGACCTGTCGCTGCTCGACGTCCTTGAGCACCACCGGGAGCCCGGCCGCCGCGATCACCTGCGCGATCTCGCCACCCATCGTTCCCGCCCCGACGACGGCTGCCTTGAACACGAACATGAACCGGCTACGAGTCTAACCGTGAGCCGGTAGCCTCGGCCGCCGGGATGAGAGTTGGCGGGCGATCGATCGTGCGAGTCTTGGGCACCCCCGCCACATATCTGGCGGTGGCGGCGTGTCTCGCGTTGACCGCGAGCCTGGGATTGCCGGGGATGGCGCGGGCGGCGACGGCGGCGTATGCCCCGCTCGACCAGCCGGGGCCGCCGCTGACGGTGCCGCTCTCACTGCTGCAGGCGTCGCTGCAGTGCGAGTCCTCCGTACGGGACGCAACGGTCACGCCAGTGCTCCTCAACCCCGCGACCGGCGTCACCGCCGCCGAGAACTACAGCTGGAACTGGGAGCCGGCGCTCAACAAGCTCGGCATCCCGTGGTGTGCCTACACGGCGCCCAACGACACCCTCAACGACATTCAAACCAGCGGCGAGTACCTCGTCTACGCGATCCGCACGATGTACGCGCTCGCCGGCCGCAAGATCGACATCATGGGCCACTCCCAGGGCGGCATGTCGATGCGCTGGCCACTGCGGTTCTGGCCCGACACGCGGCCGATGGTGCAAAGCGTGATCGGCTTCTCCGGCTCCAACCACGGGACCACGGTGCTTCCGGCGGCGCTGTGTGACACCGGCTGCCCGGCGGCCGACTGGGAGCAGATGTATCAGGCCCCGTTCATCCTGGCGCTGAACAGCTGACGCCGAGACATTCAAGGGGATCTCCTACACGGAGATCTGGACCCACACCGACGAGGTCGTGCAACCAAACGGCGCTGCGGCGACCGCCAGCGCCGCGTTGCATACCGGTGGCGGTGCGATCACGAACGTCCCGACCCAGCAGATCTGCCCCGACGACGTCGACGAGCACCTCACGATCGGGACGATCGATCCGGTCGCCTACGCGATCGCCGTCAACGCGCTCACCCACACCGCTCCAGCTGACGTGAGTGAGATTCCGAGCTCGGTCTGCTCACAGACGTACATGCCGGGCGTCAACCCGGCCGACGTCAGCATGTACGTCAACCTCCTTGAGGCGGCGCCCGGTCTCGGCAGCGTTGCCGCCGGGGCCCTCGCCGGCGTCACCTCCGGCGCGCCGGTGCTCTACTCCTCACCGCCGCTCGCCTGCTACGTCTACGCGACCTGCACCGGCGCCGATGCGCCGACCCTGCTGCTGCGCGTCGTGTTGAAGCATCGCACCGGCTTCCACGCTCTGCACGCCCGGGTGATGGTTCTCGAGGGCACCCAGCAGGTTCCCGTCGCAGGCGTCAAGGTCCGCCTCGCCGGCCACTCCGCAGTGACCGGCCCCGGGGGCCGGGTCACCCTGCATGTCCGGTTGCTCGCGCGCGACCACTACCGGATCACGGCGACCCGGCAGGGGTGCAACACCGCGGCTGCCGAGCTGACCGGGGCATGAGTTCCCGGCTGCTGGCGGCGCTCGCCGCCGTCGTCGGGCTGCTCGTGTTCGCGTCCGCCTCAGGGGCCGCGACCCCGGCCTACGCACCGCTCGATCAGCCCGGGCCGCCACTGACGCAGCCGGTCTCCCTGATGCAAGCGTCGCTGCAGTGCGAGTCCTCAGTACGGGACGCATCGGTCACGCCGGTGCTGCTCAACCCGGGCACCGGGGTCACGGCGGCGGAGAACTTCAGCTGGAACTGGGAGCCAGCGCTGGAGAAGCTCCGCATCCCCTGGTGTGCGTACACGCCGCCGTACGACACGCTCGGGGACATCCAGATCAGCGGCGAGTACCTCGTCTACGCGATCCGCACGATGTACGCGGTCGCCGGCCGCAAGATCGACATCATGGGCCACTCCCAGGGCGGCATGTCGATGCGCTGGCCACTGCGGTTCTGGCCCGACACGCGGCCGATGGTGCAAAGCGTGATCGGCTTCTCCGGCACCAACCATGGCACGAGTGTCGGCTCGGCCAGCACCTGTGCTCCCGGCTGTCCCGCGGCCGACTGGCAGCAGCAGTACCAATCGCCGTTCATCAAGGCGCTGAACAGTGACGCGGAGACATTCGCGGGAATCTCCTACACGGAGATCTGGACCCACACGGATGAGGAGGTCCAGCCCAACGGTTCGGCCGCGGTCGCCAGCGCGGCGCTCCACACCGGTGGCGGTGCGATCACGAACGTCCCGACCCAGCAGATCTGCCCCGACGACGTCTACGAGCACCTGACGATCGGAACGGTCGATCCGGTCGCCTATGCGATCGCGGTCAACGCGCTCACCCACACGGCCCCTGCTGATCTCAGCGCGATCTTGAGCTCGGTCTGCTCACAGGTGTTCATGCCCGGCGTCAACCCTGCTGATGTCAACTCGTACCTCTCGATTCTGGAGGCGGCACCGGGACTCGCGAGCACAATCGCCGGGCCGACCGCTGCCGCCACAACCGGCGCGCCACTGTTCACCTCTCAGCCGCCGCTCGACTGCTACGTGTACGCAACCTGCACGGGCGCCGACGCGCCGACACTGCTCCTCCGAGTCGGGCGGCGAGTGCGGGCCGGTGCCCACGCGCTGCGCGCCCGGGTGATGGTTCTCGAAGGCACCCAGCAGGTTCCCGTCGCAGGCGTCAAGGTCCGCCTCGCCGGCCACTCCGCGGTGACCGGCCCCGGGGGCCGGGTCACCCTGCACGTGCGGCTCGCGGCGCGCCGCCGCTACGCCATCACCGCCGCTCGTCACGGTTGCAACACCGCAACCGCGACCATCCGCGCCCGCTAGCGCCCACCCGCCGCCTCGGACCCAGCGCCGCGGCATACGTGCAGGAGTAGGCTGCGCAGAAGGTGAGCGAGGCACTCGACAACATCGAGCCGTACACCGGTATCTCGTCGAAGGCCTACGAGCATCCCGCGGATCGCGCTGCGACCGCCGCGCTGAAGTCGATCCCGATGCTCGAGACGCTCGTTCGCAAGCTGATCGAGTGGCGCTACGAGCGGGCGCTCCGTCAGTTCTACCTCGGCACCTCTCTGAAGGTCTCCGAGCGCCAGCTGCCGGACCTGTGGGCGTCGCATAACGCCGCCTGCCGGATCATGGACATGCCCGAGGTCTACGACCTGTATGTGACAACCCCGGTGCTCGGGATCGCGCAGGCGGTCGGCACCACGCATCCGATGATCGTGATCGACTCGGCGGTCCTGCAGCGGCTCGGACCAGGTGAGCAGCGGGTCGTGGTCGGCCACGAGATCGGCCACGTCCTCTCCGACCACATCGTCTACACCAACGCGTTGAACGTCCTGCTGAGCGCCGGAAGCTCGCTGCCGTTCCTGTTCGACCTACCGTTTCGCGCCGTCCGCACGGTGCTGCTCGAGTGGTACCGGGCCGTTGAGCTGACCTGCGACAGGGCGGCGACGCTCGTCGTTCGTGACCCACAGATCGTCTGCCGGACGTTGATGGTGATCGCCTCCGGAATGCCCGCCGAGAAGCTCGATCTCGACGCGTTCATGGCGCAGGCGATGGAGTATGAGAACTGGGATGACCCCAGCGATCGGGTCCGCCGCTTCTTCGCCGAGATCGGCCTCACCCATCCCTACGCCGTGCGCCGCGTCTCCGAAGTGATGCGCTGGGTGCAGAGTGGCGACTACGACCGCATCATCCGCGGCGAGTACCGCACCCGTGATCAGGACACCGACGTCCGAGCCGAGGCCGGCGACGCATTTGAGTACTACGCCGAACGGTTCCGTTCGATGTTCTCCGAGATCGGCGAGAACGTCACGAACCTCGGCCAGCAGGTCGGCGGCATGGCCGATTCGGTTGCCGAGTGGATTCGCAAGCGCGGTACCGGCGGCTCCTAGTCGCTCCGCTCCGCTCCGCCCGCCCCGCTCCGCCCAGATCCGCCCCGCCCCGCCCGCTCCGGGCCGCCCCGCTCCCCTCCGCCGGCGTTTCTCACGCGCGGCCACGCCGCAACGCGCTCGGCCCGAGTGCCTGCTCGTTAGTCGACCCACGTGTCGGCCCGCACCCCCTCTCTTGACAACTCGATACGTAACGATATATCGTTGAGCTATCTTGATAGAAACGACAAAGGAGAAAGGTATGCGTTCCGAAAGCGAATACCCATACGAAGGAAGGTCGCGGGGTCATCGACGCCACCGCGGCGGTTTTGGCCAGGGCTTCGGCCCTGACGAGGGCTTCGGCCCCGGCGGGCCACTGGGCCCGGGCTTCGGCCCCGGCCAGCGGCCGGGTCGTGGACGCGGTGGCTTCGGCGGCCCGGGTGGCTTCGGCGGCCCGTTCGGCCCCGGCGGCCCCGGTGGCCGCGGCCCGCGTCGTCGTCGCGGTGACGTACGGCTGGCACTGTTGATGCTGCTGAAGGACGGCCCGGCCAACGGGTACCAACTGATGCAGTCACTCGAGCAGCGCAGCGATGGCCGCTGGCGCCCGAGCCCCGGCTCGGTGTACCCAGCACTCGCCCAGTTTGAGGACGAGGGCCTCGTGCGCTCGGTTCAAGCGGAGGGTGAGACCGGCCGGACATACGAGCTGACCGACGAGGGCCTGGCCCTGTTCGCAACGCTCGGCGACCGCAAGCCGCCGTGGGAGCCGATCGACCCGGAGGCTGAGAACCCCCGGATCGCTCTGCGCAACGGGATCTTCGGACTCGGCAAGGCCGCATGGCACGTGGCCGAGGACGGAACCCAGGAGCAGATCGACCAGGCGATCAAGGTCCTGGCCGACGCGCGCCGGCAGATCTACGGTCTGCTCGCAACCGATGCGGCCCCGGGGGATACCGAGTCCGCCGACAGCGAGTCGTAAGCTCTTCGGAAGATGAGCGCGACCGCAACCGCGACCACCGCGATCACCGTCTCGAACCTCGTCAAGACATATGGCGAGGTCGAGGCGGTCCGCGGGGTCAGCTTCGACGTGGCGCAGGGCGAGGTGTTCGGCTTCCTCGGCCCCAACGGCGCCGGCAAATCCACCACGATCAGCATGTTGTGCACGCTGACCAAGCCGACCTCCGGGCAGGCGACGGTCGCGGGCCACGACATCGTCAAGGAACGTGACGATGTCCGCCGTCACATCGGCCTGGTGTTTCAGGACCCGACGCTCGACGGCTACCTGACCGCGGCGCAGAACCTGCAGCTGCACGCCGACCTGTACGGGGTCCAGTCCGACCTCGTCGAGCCGCGGATGCGCCAGGTGCTGAAGATGGTCGGCCTCTGGGACCGCAAGGACGGCGTCGTCGCGACGTTCTCCGGCGGTATGCGCCGCCGGCTCGAGATCGCCCGCGGGCTGATGCACTCCCCGCGCGTGCTGTTCCTCGACGAGCCGACGATCGGCCTCGATCCGCAGACCCGCCGCTCGATCTGGAACTACATCCGCGAGCTGCAGCAGCGCGAGGAGATCACGATCTTCATGACCACGCACTACATGGACGAGGCCGAGTGGTGCGACCGCATCGCGATCATGGACCACGGCCAGATCGTCGCGCTCGACTCGCCCGAGACGCTGAAGGCCGGGGTCGGCACCGACCGCGTCGACGATCCATACCGATGACGACGACGCCGCGATCGCGGCGCTGGCCGCCCACTTCGGGATCGAGGCGAAGGTCGTCGAGGGCGCCGTCACGTTCGGCGTTCCCGGCGGCGAGGAGTTCGTTCCGAGGCTGTTCGCCGAATGGGGCGAGGGCACGACCCTGTCCCCGATCAAGGGCGTCTCGGTCAGCCGGCCGACGCTCGATGACGTGTTCATGTCCTTCACCGGCTCGACGATCCGGGACGCCGAGGAGGACTCCTCCAAGGCGCGCAACCGGGTGATGATGCAGATGATGACCGGGGGCCGTCGATGACCGCAGTCAGCCAACCGCCCACATCCATCGACGCCGACGAGATCGAGGTCGTCCGCGTCAGCGTTCCGAAGCGGACCGCGACATCGGAGCTGCGCGCGATCAGGATCGTCTGGCGCCGGGAGCTGATCCGCTTCAAGAACGACCGGATGCGGATCGTCACCTCGCTGGTGCAGCCGTTCCTGTTCCTGTTCGTGCTCGGCGGCGGCCTGCAGCAGCTCGCCAGCGCCGGCACCCATGGCGTCAACCTGAAGACGTTCATCTACCCGGGCATCCTCTGCATGACCGTGATGTTCACGGCGATGTTCAGTGCCGCCTCGATCGTCTGGGATCGCGAGTTCGGGTTCCTGCGCGAGATGATGGTCGCCCCGGTCCGCCGCAGCTCGATCGTGATCGGCAAGACCTTCGGCGGAGCGACGGTTGCCGCGTTCCAGGGCCTGATCGTGCTGTGCCTCGCCTGGGCCGTGCATGTGCCCTACAGCGTCGGGCTGATCTTCGGCGTGATCGGAATCCAGCTGCTGCTGGCCTTTGCGATCACCGCCTTCGGGATCATGGTTGCGATCCGGATCAAGCAGATGCAGTCGTTCATGGGCGTCATGCAGATGATCGTGATGCCGATGTACTTCATCTCCGGCGCGATGTTCCCGGCCTCCGGCCTGCCCGGCTGGCTGACGGTGCTCAACCGGATCGACCCGCTCGCCTACGCGGTTGACCCGATGCGCCGCCTGGTGTTCAGCCACATCAACGTCTCTCCGATCGCCCGTCGCGTGCTCGACCCGGGCCTCTCGTGGTGGGGCTGGCGGATGCCGGCAGTGCTCGAGTGCGGCGTGATCCTGATACTCGGCCTGATCATGCTGAGCGTCGCGATCTGGCGTTTCTCAGCGACCGACTAGACCGACCTCATACGCGAGAGCGTCGCGAGCTTCGACCTTCTGGCGCGTAGCGAACCCCACCGTCAGTCCGAGCGGTGACGGTTGCTGCCATGGGCCTACAACGTCGTCAGCCTCCGGGAACGCAGAGCACTCGGTGCGCCCCAACCAGAACCGGGCTGGCCGGGCTGGCCTGGGACGCTGGGGACGCCGGGCTGGCCGGGCTGGCCTGGGACGCTGGGGACGCCGGGCCAGACCGAGGTCCGGGATTGCTCGGACCTCCGCTGATCACCACATCGACGGGCCACGGCACTGCTGGTCGCTTCGACGACAACCACGCCCGCCCAGGCGGGGACAGGATCAGCGTCCGCGCCCGCTCCCCGACGAACGCGATCCGATCATCTGCGACGACGCCATCCCAGACACGCAGCCCCACGTCGCCCAGCGCCGCAGCCATCTCTCCCGGATCCCCGACGAGACCGATCTCCGAGACGCCGATCAGCTCCCGGGGGACAAACGGACCTGAAGCGCCGCTCACCTCAAGTGGCAGATGGGCGATCAGCTCGACGATGTTGCCCGCCGGATCGAGGAAGTAACAGGCGAGCGCGTCCCAGGCGTCGAACCGCCGGACGACGTCATCGGGATCGTCTCCGGGCAGCAGCTCGACGCGCGCCGACACCCAGTCACACGCCGCCGCGAAGCGGTCACCGGGGACCAGGAAGGCGAAGTGGTAGAAGGGCTCGCCATCACATGGCTCGAACACAAGCGTCGTTTCGCCGACCAGCACGGTCGCGGTGCCGTCCACCGCCAGACCCAGCACCTCCCGGTAGAACGCGTGCACTGCCGGGATGGATTCCCGCGACGCCCGCAGGACGATCCGGGCGAATCTCATCCCTGCCCCAACACGAATCGATCCCAACTGGCAGCGACATCCGCCACGAGCGGCGTCAGCAGCACCATCAGGGCCGGCAGCGTCAGCCGGCCGCAAAGCACCGGCCGCAAAGCGCCCACCGCGATCGGCAGATTGAAGGCAACCGCGATCACCGCGATCTGCTCGCGCCGACCGACGGCGGAGCTCACCGGCGTCGTTTGACCGTGTCCTGCAGACCCTCCGCCAGCGACCGCGGAGCGAATCCGAGCTCCGTGCGTGCCTTCACATCGGTCGCCCAGTAGGTGACGCCGTCGGAGGCGGCGATCATCTCGCGGAAGTTCGGGTTGAAGCCCATCACCGGTCCGATCATCGGGCCAAGCGGTGCCGAGACCCGCATCACCGAAGCGGGCAGCGGCAGCCGCGGCACGTAGCGGCCGGCGGTCCGCGCCGCGGTCTGGATGATCTGCTTGAGCGTGGTCTGCTCACCGGTCAGCAGGTATGCCTCGCCGATCCGTCCCTGATCGGCGGCGAGGATCAGCCCGTCAGCGACGTCGTCGACGTGGACCATGCAGATCCCCATCGACCCGAACGGGATCAGCGGCAACTGACCACGGCTGGCCTGCCGGATCATGTTCCCGATCTCCGAGTGATCGTGCGGGCCATAGACGCCGGCGGGCTGCACGATCACGATCGGCGCTCCGGCGGCGATCCGCTTCTCCGCCAGCTCGTGCGCCCGGTATTTGGCCTCGTCGTAGGTGGACAGGAAGCCCTCGTTCAGATTGCGCTTGTACGTCTCGTCGACGACCTTGCCGTGCGTGTTGCCGAACACGTTCACGGTTGAGACGTGGACGATGCGGGGCACCTCCGCCGCAATCGCTGCGTCGAGTGTCCCAGCGGTCCCCTCGATGTTGGACTGCAGCATCTCCTGGCGCCGTGACGCCGGGATCCCAACCTTGTAGACCGCGGCGACATGGTGGACGACGTCGCACCCCTGCATCGCCTCGCGCATCACCGAGACCGCAGTCAGGTCTCCGGCGACCAGCTCGCAGCCGAGCGCTCGCAGCGCACCGGCCTTTTCCGGTGAGCGGACCAGCGCCACCACTTCGTCGCCGCGCTCGCGCAGCTTGGCGGCCAACCGGCCGCCGATGAATCCCGTTGCACCTGTCACAAACACACGCATGCCGCGGCACTCTAACGTTGCACGATCGGCCCCGCCTCCGCATACCGGCCTCCGCGACAGATCCTCGAACGGTATGCCGATCTGCTCGTGAACTTCGGGCTCGGCGCGGGGGCACCGCTGCGGGCCGGCCGCACGGTCCTGGTGCGTGCCCCGCAGGTCGCAAAGCCGCTGTATGCGGAGATCTGTCTCGCGGTGTGGCGCGCCGGCGGCAACGTCATCCATGACTACCGCCCCGACGACGGTGGCCCTCACGATCCGAGCGCGGCGATGCTGGAGCTTGCCTCGGAGGCTCAGCTCGACTTCCTCCCCGACCACGCACAAACAGCCCTCGTCGAGCAGCTCGATCATGTGATCGCAATCAGGGCGCTGTCGGAGCCGCAGTCGCTGGTCACGGCCGACCCGGCGCGGCTGATGCGGCGCAACCGCGCCCTGCGGCCGTTCAACCAGCGGCTCTATGCCAAGGAGCACGAGGGCAGGCTCAGCTGGACCTTGGCGATCTATGGCACCGCCGGGATGGCAACCGAGGCAGGACTCACGCTCGCCGAGTATTGGGCGCAGATCATCAGCGGCTGTGCCCTCGACGCACCCGACCCGATCGCCCGCTGGCGCGCGGTCAACGATGAGCTTCGGCGGCGCTGCGGCGCCCTCGACCAGCTCGGGATTCAGTCGCTGCACCTCGAGGGTGAGGACGTCGACCTGCGCGTTCGGATCGGACCGGGCCGGCGCTGGATCGGCGGCGCCGGGCGCAACATGCCGAGCTATGAGATCTACACGAGTCCGGACTGGCGCGGCACCGAAGGCTGGATCCGCTTCAACCGCCCGCTCTACCGATTCGGGTCACGGATCACCGGAATCACGCTGTGCTTCCGCAACGGCAGGGTGATTCTCGCCACCGCCGCGTCGAACCAGGCCCTGCTCGACGAGCTGCTGGCCAGCCCGGGTGCCGACCGGCTCGGAGAATTCTCGTTGACGGACGGCCGCCTGTCCCCGGTCGCGCACTTCATGGCCGACACCCTGTTCGACGAGAACGCTCGCGGCAACACCCACGTCGCGGTCGGCGCCGCGCTGCAGGAGACCTACCCCGGCGACGCGACAAGGATGACCAAGCGTGATTGGGATCGCCTCGGCTTCAATCTGCCGGCCGCGGTCCACACCGACATGGTCTCGACCACGGAGCGCGCGGTCACCGCAACCCTTGCCGACGGCACCAGAAAACTGATCTACGCGGGGGACCGTTTTACGGAGTGGTGACTGGCATCCCCGGGGCAATTCAGGCTGACGCCGACCTGGGATCTCGACACAGACGCGCGCGCAACATGGGCTCGCCACGTTCGCAACCAACCACGTTACGGCGCTTAAACAACTCGATCACATCAAGCGTCGATGGCCGCCCTACAACTAGGCGACATGAGCACTGACCTCCTCCTCCTCATCATCCTGATCGCGGTGGCCGTTGGGTTCGACTTCACCAATGGCTTCCACGACACGGCGAACGCGGTCGCGACCTCAATCGCCACCGGCGCGCTCAAGCCCCGCCAGGCCGTGTTCCTCTCGGCCATCTTCAACTTCGTCGGCGCGTTCATCTCGATCTCGGTCGCGACAAAGATCGCCAGCGGCCTGATCAGCACCGTCGGCAAGACCGTCGCCACCAACGGCGGCGTCATCCACGGGGTCAGTGCGATCACCGGATCGACGGGCCTGCTGATCGTGTTCGCCGCGCTCTGCGGCGCCATCCTCTGGAATCTCCTCACCTGGTACTTCACGCTCCCGTCGAGCTCCAGCCATGCGCTGATCGGCGGAATCATCGGCGCCGCGCTGGTCGCCGGCGTCACCATCAAGTGGAGCGCGCTGGTCGACAGCGTGATCGTGCCCGCGGTGCTCTCGCCGCTGATCTGCTTCGGCGTGGCGGCGATCTCAACGTTCCTCGTCTACCGGCTCGACGAAGACGATCGGCGCTGATGCCTCCAAGCGCGGCTACCGGTTCGGTCAGATCTTCTCGGCCTCGCTCGTCTCGCTCGCCCACGGCACCAACGACGCCCAGAAGACGATGGGCGTCATCACGCTTGGCCTGATCGCCTACTACAGCGGCGACGGTCACTGGGGCAGCCTCAACGGGCTGCTGCACGTGACCGCCGTCCACGGGTACGTCGTGAAATCCAAGCCTGAGCGGTGCCGATCTGGGTCAAGGTCATCTGCGCCGCCGCGATCTCGGGGGGAACCGCGACCGGCGGCTGGCGGATCATCAACACGATGGGCAACCGGATCACCCAGGTCGAGTCGCCCCAGGGCTTCGCGGCCGAGACCGCCTCCGCGGCCGTGATCCTGTCCTCGCTCCTACTACGGCTACCCGCTGTCCACCACGCACGTCGTCTCCGGCGGCGTGATGGGATCGGGCGTCGGCAGGCGGGCCGCGGTCCACTGGGGTGTCGCCGGCCAGATGGCGACCGGCTGGATCTTCACGATCCCGATGGCCGGCGTCGTCGGGCGCCATCGCGTGGTCGATCGCGGACCTCTTCGGCAGACGGCTCGGCAGCGGGCGGCGATCGTGATCGCCGTGATCCTGGTGGCAGCCGCCGGGTCGATCTTCTATCTGGCGAGTAAGCGCCCGATCACGGCCGAGGAGCTCGACCGCACCACGGAGAGCACCAAGTCGAGCCCGCCACCCAAGGCACCGAGCCCGGCGCCGGCAGCGGCGTAGCAAGGAGAGAGTGATGAAGAACTACACACTGATTCCCGCCAAGACGCAGCTGATCCAGTGGACGCCGCTGTGGCACATCATCGTTGTGTCCGTGGCTGCAGGTTGCGGACTGGCGCTGGCCTTCGGCCTGATCCTGCTCGGCATCGAATACTTCGAGACCGGTAAGACCCCGGCGCTGAAAGGTGGCGGTGCCGTCCTTGGCGTCGCCGCTGCAGCCGTCTGTGTCCTCGGGATCGCCGCCGGCGTCTATGCGATGTGCAACCCGCAGAGCTCGAAGCCGCTCAAGGTCGTCCCCAAGACGGCGCAGGTCGCGAACCACCGCGCTCCGGCATAGACGCCGGAGCTCCACGCCGAAGCCCGCGCCGCCGAACAGCTCACACTGCCGCGCCGGGGACCCCCCACCCCGGTGCGGCGGTCGTGTCTCGGGCCTGCTCGATCCCCCAGCGTTAAGCTGGCCACGTGAGCAGCCCATCCGGCCCGGGAGGCCAATCGCCGCATCGGACCAAGGCCCGCTGCCTCCACAACGCGTCGCACGACACGATCGCTGAGCACCTCGACAATGGCAAGTTTTTCTGGCTCGATCTCGAGGATCCCGACGACACCAAGATCGAGGCACTCGGCAAACAGCTGAACCTGCATCCGCTGACAATCGACGACGCCCGGACCTTCCGCCGCCGGGCCAAGTTCGACGAGTTCCCCGGCTACGCGTTCATGGTCATCCACGGCGTGGACCCTGGCGCCGAGTCCGGGAGTCCGCTCCTGCGCGAGGTGCATGTGATCATCTCCGGCGAATACATCATCACGATCCATCGCAAGCCGCTCCAATCGCTGCACGATCTCCGCGAGCGCTACCACGACGAGGACCTCCGCTCCGAGCAGTTCCTGCTCTACAAGATCCTCGACGCGATCGTCACGACCTTCTTCCCGGTGCTCGAGCGGATCGATGACGACATCGACCAGATCGAGGACAACGTGATCGCGGATCCGACCGAGGAGTGCCTGCAGCGGATCTTCAGCCTCAAGCGAGATGTGGTCACGATGCGCCGGGTCGCGACCCCGATGCGCGATATGTTCGCCCGCGGCGAGGACCGGATCACCGACCTCCCAGGTCTCGAGGCGGACGACCGCCTCTACTTCCGCGATCTCTACGACACGATGATCCGGATCTCGGACATGGTCGACTCCTACCGCGATCTGCTGTCCGGCACGACCGACCTGTACCTGTCGACGGTCGCCAACCGTCAGGGCGAGATCAACAAGCAGCTGACGATCATCGCCACGATCTTCCTGCCGCTGACGTTCCTGACCGGCTTCTTCGGTCAGAACTTCGAGCTGCTGACCGCACATGTGATCAACAGCGACTGGTCGTTCTGGGTTCTCGGCGTCGGCCTGCTGGCGTTGAGCACCGTCGGGTTCGTGATCTTCTTCCGGACCCGCAAGTGGCTGTGACCTACGTCCCCGACGGCCGGATCCTCGAGCGTTATGCCGCTCTCCTGGTCAACTTCGGGCTCGGCAAGAACGGCGGGATCAACTCCGGCGACGTCGTCCGGATCATCACCAACGAGGACGCGAAGCCGCTGCACGCCGAGGTCTGCAAGGCGGTCTGGCGCGCCGGCGGGCACGTGATCACCGAGTTCAATCCGGCCGACGACGCCGACATCAACATCACCGCCGCCTTCTACGAGCTCGCCTCCGACACGCAGCTCGACTGGGCGCCGCTGCACAGCAGGCTGGCGCTGATCGAGCAGATCGACCACTCGGTCCACCTGTTCTGCGAACGCGATCCCCGCGCGCTGCAGGACGTCGACCCGGCCAAGCTGTTTCGCCACCAACAGGCGTCGGAGCCGATCACGGCCGCCCGCAACGCCAAGGAGGACCAGGGCCGCTACAGCTGGACGATGGGCCTCTACGGAGTGCCCGGGATGGCGGCTGAGGCCGGGCTGACGATCGAGGAGTACTGGCAGCAGATCATCAAAGGCTGCCTGCTCGAAGATCCCGATCCGGTCGCCAGCTGGCACGCCGTCAATCGGGAACTGGGGCGCCAGGCCGAATGGCTCACGAGCCTGCAGATCCACAAAGTCCGGATCGAGGGCGAGGACGCCGACCTCTCGATCACGATTGGTCCCAGCCGCAGGTTCATCGGTGAGGCCGGCAACAACATCCCCGGCTTCGAGGTGTTCACGAGCCCCGACTGGCGCGGCACCGAGGGATGGATCCGTTTCAACCAGCCGATGTACCACTTCGGATCGCTGATCGAGGGCATCGAGCTGCGCTTCGCGAAAGGTCGCGTCACCGACGCAACCGCAACCCACAATCAACGACTGCTGACGGAGCTGATCGCCGCCGACGAGGGCGCCGGGCAGCTCGGCGAGTTCTCGCTGACCGACAACCGTCTCTCGCCGATCGAGCAGTTCATGGCTGAATCGCTCTACGACGAGAACATGGGCGGCCCCTACGGCAACACGCATATCGCGCTCGGCGACGCCTACGCCGAGGCCTACGACGGGGATCCGGCGCAGCTGACCGCCAAACAGCGCGAGGAGCTCGGTTTCAACCGGTCGAGCATCCACACCGACATCGTCTCGACGACCGATCGGACCGTCACCGCGACGCTCGCGGACGGCTCCACGGTGGTGATCTACGAACACGGGAGGTTCACGCTGCCATGACCTACGAACCACCAACAGAACTCCTCGACCGCTACGCCGCCCTGCTGGTCAACTTCGCGCTCGGCAATGGCAGGGGGATCACCGCCGGCGATACCGTCCAGATCAGTACGTTCGAGTCCGCGAAGCCACTGGTCGCGGCACTCGGACGCGCGGTGTGGAAGGCCGGCGGGCATGTCCTGCTGCAGTACCGGCCCGATGACGACGCAACGATCAACATGACCCGCGACCGCTTTGCATGCGCCTCCGACGAGGAGCTCGACTTCTACCCAGCGGCGTGGCATCGAGCGCTGTGGGACGCCACCGACCACGTCGTGTTCATCTCCACCAGCAAGGACCCCAGGGCGGATGACGGGCTCGACCCGGCCAAGCTGATGCGACGCCAGCGCGCCAGCAGTCCCAGCCTGAAATGGCGCTTGGACAAGGAGGCCGAGGGCAGGCTGACCTGGCTGATCGCGATATACGGCACCGCCGGGATGGCGGCGGAGGCGGATCTGTCACTCGAGCAGTATTGGGAGCAGATCATCCAGGGCTGCATGCTCGACGACCCGGACCCGATCGCCCGCTGGCGCGAGATCAACGCCACGCTGACCGCCACCAAGGAGTGGCTCACCGGCCTCGACATCGACCGCGTGCACGTCGAGGGCCCGGATGCCGACCTCTGGATCACGATCGGCGAGGGCCGCCGCTGGGAGGCCGGCGGTGGCTCGAACATCCCGAGCTTCGAGGTCTTCACGTTCCCCGACTGGCGCGGCACCGAAGGGTGGATCCGCTTCACAGAGCCCGTGTACCTGCACGGACCGAAGATCTCAGGGGTCGAGTTCACGTTCGAGAACGGCATCGTCACCCGCGCCACCGCATCGGAGAACGAGCCGCTGCTGAAGGACCTGGTCGCGACCGACGCCAACTCCGACAAGCTCGCGGAATTCTCGCTGACCGACGGCCGGGTCTCGCCAATCACCAAATTCATGGCAAACACGCTGTTCGACGAGAACGTCGGCGGCCGATACGGGAACACGCACATCGCGCTCGGCCTGTCCGTGCCGCACATGGTCTACAGCGGTGATGCGTCCACGCTGACGCCCGAGGCGATCGAGCGGCTCGGGTTCAACAGCTCGGGCGTGCACACGGACTTCGTCTCCCGCACGGACCGGACCGTCACCGCCACGCTGCGCGACGGCTCCGAGACGGTCATCTACACGGACGGGAAATTCACGCGCTAGGGAGCTTTGCTGGGAGCCGCTCCGGCCCCCAGCAAACGCAACCGCAGGGCCCGGCGAATGCCGGGCCCCATCAATGCCTTAAGCGGCGGCGGGCTCTTCGACCCGGCGCGGCAGCAGCGTCTCCCGCGCGATCACGAGCCGCTGGATCTGGGCGGTGCCCTCGTACAGCTGCAGGATCTTGGCGTCGCGCATCAGCTTCTCGACCTTGTACTCCTTGATGAAGCCGTAGCCGCCGAACACCTGGACGGCGTCGGTCGTGACCTCCATCGCGGTGTCGGCCGCGAACCGCTTGGCGTGCGAGGACTCGAGCGTCCAGCGCTTGCCCTGGTCCATCAGCGACGCTGCGTTCCACGTCGCCAGGCGACTGAGATGGACCTTGGTCGCCATGTCGGCGATCATGAACTGGATCGCCTGGTGCATCGCGATCGGCACGCCGAACTGGACGCGCTCCTTGGAGTACTCGACGGCGAACTCCATCGCCGCGCGAGCCACACCGGTTGCCATCGCCGCCACGCCCGGACGGGTCGTGTCGAGCGTCTGCATCGCCAGCTTGAAGCCCTTGTTCTCCTCGCCCACGAGGTGGTCAAGCGGGATCTCGACCTCGGGGAAGGTGATCGTCGCGGTGTTCGACGCGCGCTGCCCCATCTTGTCCTCGTGCTTGTCGACGATCACGCCGGCGTCGCGCGGGACGATGAAGCAGGAGATGCCGCGGTGCCCGGCGTCCTTGTCGGTCTTCGCGAAGACCGTGTAGTAGTCGGCGTACTCACCGTTGGTGATGAAGCACTTCGAGCCGTTGATGACCCACTTGTCGCCGCGCTTGGTGGCGGTGGTCTTCATCCCGGACACGTCGGAGCCGGCGTCGGGCTCGGTCAGGCAGAACGAGGCGAGCAGCGGGGCCTCGGTCAGGCGGCCGAGGTAGTTCTTCTTGAGCTCCTCGGAGGCACCGATGATGATCGGCGCGGTCGCCAGGCCGTTACAGCTGACGGAGGTGGCGATGCCGGAGCAGCCCCAGCCCATCTCCTCCTCGATCAGGCAGCCGTCGAGCGAATGCAGCCCGGGACCGCCGTATTCGGCGGGGATGTGGCTGTTCATGATCCCCAGCTCCCAGGCCTTGTCGATGATGTCGCCCGGCCAGGTGCCTTCCTTATCCAGCTCCCACGCGACGGGACGGACTTCCTTCTCCGCGAAGTCATGCGCCATCTCGCGCATTGCCTTCTGCTCATCGGTGAGCGTGAAATCAACCACTGAATATCTCCTTTTCGGTTCGGCCGAACCCTGTTTGGTGGAGGTGTTGCCGGTCCCGTTGGACCGGCATTCTCGAGGGGCGGCCGATGAATCGATTGACTAGTCAGTCAACGTCTCCACAAAGAGTACCCATAACGGCGCGTTTCGCGCAACACTGTGCGTGTGCACGGTGTGTTTGCGTACGTCCTGTTCATCGTCTGCGGGCTCGGGATCCTGATCGGTTTTCTGATGCTGATGGGTGGCAGCGCCGGGGCCTGGGACGAGATCGGCAAGCACGGGCTGCTGATGGAGCGCTACCGCGGCGTCTCGGCCGAAGGGACGACGGCCGATTCGGCCGAGCGCGAGGCCGAGATCGCTCAGATGCTCGAGGCAATCAACGCCGGACGGGCGCGCCACGGCCGGGAGGCCTTCGACCTCAGTGTCGAGGAGGCACGGCTGAACCTGGCGAAGGTCGATCCGGACCTGCTCGACGAGGTCCGATCGATGGTCGAGGCGACGAACTCCCGGCGGCTGCGGCGCGGGCTCGAGCCGTTGGACATCGAGACCGAGACGGTCAGGCGCCTGGCCGAGCTGTCGTGACATCGGACCGCCTTTCCGTCGGATAGTCTGCCCGCCATGCCTGATCCCCGCCGCGTGGAGCTCGAGGACCTGTTGATCCGTCCCGGGACCTACTTCAACCCGCAGACCGAAGTGCTGATCGTCGTCGATGACTCCCCTGAGCTCGACGCTGAGATCTTCAACATGGAGGAGCTCGAGGGCGCCGACTGGGTGCTGATATCGGACGAGAGCCCGATCGACGAGTCCCGGCGCGACGAGATGCTCGAGAGCTTCCAGGTCCACTACCACCCCGGTGGCGTCTCCGACAACGAGGATGACGAGGAAGAGGACGAGTTCGACGACGACGACCAGGAGCCGGGTCGAGAGGACTGATCCGCGGTTGGGGTCGCCCTCCGCTGTGGATCGAGCCGAGGCTCAGCCGCTGCCGAGCAGCGACGCGCACTTCTGCATCTTCGTCGCGTCGGTCCCGGCCTTGGTGATGCACTGGCTGTAGCTGTTGACGCTGCTGCTCGAGGCGCCGGCGGACGTCGTGCTCGAGCCACTGCCTCCGAGCGAGCTGGTGCTGCCCTCGAGCATGGCCTCCTCGACCGCCGCGATGATCTCCTTCAGCTCCGCCTGGAACTGGCTGTAGGGCTTGATCTCAGTCGGCGCCGTGACCGTCTGCGGCTGGTTGAGGTCGGAGTAGTTGAGCGACAGCGAGATGCCGGCCGAGCTCAGTCCGCCGAGCAGCGTCGACACGTCGCCGCTGACCGGCAGCGTCAGCTGCATCGCCATCCGTCGCACGGTCAAATCGCTCGTCCCGGTGTAGACGTCAATAGACGGGTTCTTGATCTCGGACGCGATCTTCGCCTGCTCGGAGGCAGACAGCGCCGAGGAGACGCTCGAGTCGCTGACGCCGAAGTCGCTCGCATGCTTGAGCAGCGTCGCCAGGTCGCTGAGCAGCGCCGGGACGTTGAGCTTGGAGCGGATCTCAGTCACCGAGTTGCCACCGATCGTCGACGTGCCGACGACCTCTGGGTCCTTCAGCCAGCCGAGCGGATGAATGCCGAGCTTGCCCAGCGCCCCGGAGCCGCTTGAACCGGCCGGGTTGGACACGGACGCGAAGCTCGACTCGAGCTGCTCGAAATCGGAGGCGGGCAGCTGATAGTTGTTGCCCGCAACGCTGATGTACCCCTTGGTTCCGGTCGAGATGACCTGCAGCGATCCGGTGTGACCGTCGGCGGAGATCGAGACGGTGAAGTCGGACTTCGGCAGCTTGCCCTTTCCGGTGCTCTGGAACGGTCCACCGAACGACAGCGTGACCGGGGTCGAGATGATGCTCGAGCCGGTCGGATCGATCGTCAGCGCGAACTGCATCCGGCCGCTGCTGATCGTGTGCGAGCTCATGAATGTCTCGGTGAGCAGATGTTCTGCGCCGCTCGAGGTGCCCGCTCCGGTTGGCGTTTTTGTCGCTCCGCATGCTGCAAGCAGCATCGCGGCCAGCACGGCAATCGCCGTGGCGACCGCAACTCGAGCGCGCCGTCCGCTGTTGGAAAGGTGATGGGGCAAGTCGATCGCTCTCCTGGAGACGCCCGCGACACGGTGCGGTTGCGTCTGCAATTCCCCGCCCGCAGGATGCGGAAGGGGGTGGCCGAAAATAGCATTGGGATCGATGCGTAGGCGCAGGCTGCCCATGGCGGTCGTGTGCGTCCTGCTGGTCCTGCCGGCCCTCGGGCTGGCGCTGTCCCCCACCGCCGCGGTTGCTGCGCGGGTCCTGGTGATGGGGCCTGGTGGACGCGTACACACCGTCAACAACCGCTTTCTGAATGGCGTAGCGAGCGACCTCCCGGCGCCCGGGAGCGACCCGCTGACCGCCAACCCGGCGGCAGACTCGCTGGCGAGCGCCGACCCCGTCGCCGGGGCTCGGCAGATGGTCACCTTCGGCGCCCGGGCGACCGCCGCCGCGACGAAGAGTTCGTCGAAGGGCAAGACGTCCCAGGTGACCGTCGTCTCGGTCCTCTACAAGCTGGAGAAGGCGGGTGCGATCACGGCCGCCGAGCACGCGACTTACCTTGGGGACTGGATCACCGCGCTCCGCGAGGAACAGAAGCTGAGCGGCTGGCGCAAGACGAACCTCACCGACGTCACCGTGCTCCTGCATGACATGGCGATCCGCAACCTGATGACCGTCTCCCGACTGCCGGTCCTGTTCCTCACGCTGGGCCGCAACGCCCAGTGGTGGAAGACCGGCGCAGCGCTCGGGTACGGCGAGCGCGTGCAGTTCGCGGGCTCGCCGCTTGATTGGGAGTACTACCCGGGCGAGGGGATCCAGCTGACAGTGCTCGGAACCTTCGGCGAGGCCGACGGCTTCTATGAGGCTGGCCCATCCGAGTACGGCGAGCTGGAGACGCTGATGTCGCAGATGATCCCGCTGGCGGTGCAGCGCGGCGGCAACCTGGCGTGGGAGTACTACTTCAACTGGGAGGGCGGGACACCACCGTGGGTCTCGGCGATGGCCCAGGCGACCGGGATCGAAGCGCTGACCAACGCCTACAAGGCCACCAGGGACGCGTCGTACCTGACCGTCGCGGCGCAGGCGCTGCCGCTGCTCGAGACGGCACCGCCGACCGGCGTCGGGGTCAAGACCTACCTGGGCATGCAGTACCTGCAGTACTCGTTCACCAGGACCGACATCATCAACGCGTTCCTGCAGACGCTGATCGGCCTCGACGACTTTGCGAAGGTCAGCGGCAACACGACCGCCGAGCAGCTGTTCAGTGAGGGCACGGTCCAGGCCCAGGCGGTGCTCCCGTCCTTCAACACCGGCGCGTGGTCGCTCTACCAGCCCGGCCAGGAGGACGACCTCTCCTATCACGAGCTCGTCACCGGGTTCCTGCAGACGCTCTGCACCCAGACCAAGACGCCGATCTACTGCACCACCGCCACGGACTTCAAGAACGACCTGACGACGGCACCGGTTCTGACCCAGGTGACGACGACCGCCAAGCGCAAGAAGCCGTTCGATCTCTATTTCAAGCTGTCGAAGATCTCCAAGGTCGGGATCATCGTCTCGAGCTCGAGCGGCAAGCAGTACCTGTACACGAGCGCGCAGGTCCCCTACGGGACCCACTACTACGTTGTCCCGGCTTTGAAGGCGGGGAGCTACGACGTGCGGTTGTCGGCGACTGATCTGGCGGGCAATTACAGCTCGATCACCGGTACTGTCACCGTCTCGTAACGGTTCTCAAGGGGGATGATGGTGTGAAGGGCGTGATCCTGGCGGGCGGCAAAGCGACGCGGTTGCGACCGCTGACCTACGTCACCAACAAGCACCTGCTGCCGATCTATGACCGGCCGCTGATCTTCTACCCCCTGCAGGCAATGGCCCGCGCCGGCGTCGAAGAGGTCCTGATCATCACCAACCCCGAACACGCCGGACACTTCCTGCAACTGCTGCGCACCGGCCGCGAATTCGGACTGCGCTTGACCTACGAGCTCCAGGAAGAAGCCGGCGGACTCGCGCAAGCCGTCGGACTCGCAGAACCCTTCGCGCGCGGCTCAAAACTCCTGGTGCTACTCGGCGACAACATCTTCACCCACAACCTGCAACCGTCCGTCTCCCGATTCGCCTCCGAGCAACACGGCGCGGTGATCTTCGCCAAAGAAGTCGCCGAACCCCAGCACTACGGCGTCGTCGAACTCGACGGCGAACACGTCGTCGGAATCGAGGAAAAACCCTCGGCGCCCAAAAGCTCACTCGCGCAAACCGGGATCTACCTATACGACGAGCGCGTGTTCTCATTCATGGACAGGCTCGCCCCCTCCGCCCGCGGCGAGCTTGAGATCACCGACCTCAACAACATCTACGTCCACGAAGGCACAATGCGCTGCGAAACACTCGACGGCTGGTGGATCGACGCCGGCACCAGCCACGACGAACTCCTCGAAGCCAACAACCGCGTCGCCGAACTCCGCCGCGCCGGCGAGCTGTAGCCGAGGCCCGCTCGGACGCGCCGGAAACCCGGACCGGAGACGGTTCAGGACACTAGACTCAGGCGGCTAGATGACGCCGCGGACCATCCTCTACACCGGCAAGGGGGGCGTCGGTAAGACCTCGGTTGCGGCGTCGACGGCCCGCCGCTGCGCCGCCGCCGGGCTGCGCACGCTGGTGCTCTCGACCGACCCGGCCCACAGCCTGTCCGAGTCCCTCGGCGTCGCGCTGACCGCGGACCCGGTGGCCATTGAAGGCGGTTTGTGGGGCCTCGAGGTCGACGCGCAGGGGTCGATGGCCCGGCACTGGGCGGGCGTTCAGAGCTGGCTCGGAGAGCTGCTGATCGACCGCGGCATCGACCGGATCTCCGCTGAGGAGCTGACCGTTCCACCCGGGATGGACGAGCTGTTCTCGCTGCTGACCCTGCAGGAACAGCACCACTCCGGCGACTGGGACGCGATCATCGTCGACTGCGCTCCGACCGGCGAGACACTGCGGATGCTGTCGTTTCCAGAGGTTGCCCGCTGGTGGCTGGGCAAGGCGTTCCCGTCCGATCAGCGGCTGCTGGCGATCGCGCCGCTGGCCCGATCGATGCTCGACATCCCGCTGCCCAACGCGGCGGTGATGGACGACATCCAGCGTCTCTCCGAGAATCTGATCGCGATGAACGCGATCCTGCGAGACACGGCCAAGACGAGCGTACGGCTGGTGATGGCGCCGGACCGGATGGTGATCGGCGAGGCGATGCGCACCTTTACCTACCTGAACCTCTACGGGTACCTGACCGATGCGGTGGTCGTCAACAAGGTGTTCCCCGCTGGTGTCGGCGCGTACTTCGAAACGTGGCGCTCCGTTCAGGAGGAGAACCTGGAGCTCGTCCGCTCGGCCTTCTCCCCCGTGCCGGTCCTGCAGGCGCCGTACTTCGAGCAGGAGGTCGTCGGGGCCGCGATGCTCGATCGCCTCAGCGATGCGATCTTCACCGACCTCGATCCGGCCGCGGTGCTGCATGACGCGTTTGCCCAGTCGCTGACCGGCGATGAGAACGGGGCCGTGCTGCGGCTGCCGCTGCCGTTTGCACACAAGGAGGAGATCTCCCTGAAGCAGATCGGCGGCGAACTGATCGTGACGGTGCCCGGCCAGCGCCGCACGATTGCGCTCCCACCGTCTGTGGCCGCTCTGCGCCCGACCGGCGCCCGCTTCGAGAACGGGGCCCTGGAGGTGACCTTCACCCGTGCCTGAGCCGTCTGACCCCAACGAGTCCTCCCACCGCTTCGGGTCCGCTGACCGTTCGGCGCCCGGGTCCGCTGACCGTTCGGCGCCCGGGTCCTCTGACCGTTCGGCGCCCGGGTCCGCTGACCGTTCGGCGCCCGGGTCCTCTGACCCGCTCGCGGCCATGTCCGGTGCCGCCGACGACGCTTTGCGCGTGCTCGAGGCTCAGCTCGAGCGGGCAACCCACGCCGCGGAGCAGCTGATGGGCGAGGCCGCCGCCTCGATCCGGACGCGGCGCGTACCCCCTGCCGGCTGGGCGGCGCCACGTGCCGGCGCGGGGACCGAGAACCCCTCGGGGCCGGCAGCAGGGTCGGGGTCGGACTCAGGGTCGGGGTCGGACTCAGGGTCGGGGTCGGACTCAGGGTCGGGGTTGGGGTCGTCGTACGGCTCCGAGCTCGAGCTGCTGCTCGCGTTTGGCCAACGGATCCGCGACCTGATTCCCGCGGACCTCGAGCAGCGCCTGGCCGATGCTCTGCGCGAGCTTCTGCTAGCCGTGCGGGCGCTGATCGACTGGTACCTCGAGCGCGCGGAGCGCCGCAGGGCCACACCGGTCGAGGTCACCGACATCCCGATCAGCTGAGATTCGCGGTTGAGGCCGCCTATCGACAGCATTCCCGCAAGCTCTTGCTGAGCCTTGCGTCTCAAGACCCATATATGGGTCCGGAGGCGCAAACCTCAGCTGGAGGCGCCCGAACCACCACTCCGGCCTTTCTTTCGCACTTAATGAGTCCATATGACTCATAGAGGGATTGAGAAAGAGAATCTGGATTTCTGACCGTTGGCGTCGAGTGCCAAGCGGGGGTCGGAGGCCGCCGGAGACGCCCGCCCCCGTACCTACAATCGGCCCCGTGGCCCGCATCAGCAAGGCATGGGGCAACCTCAACCGTGAGCGACGGATCGCAGCGGCCGCCGCGATTGGCCTGTTCGTGACGCTGTTTTTGCCCTGGTATCGGGTCACCGTCGTTCAGCTGGTGCTGACCAAGGACGGCCGCTACCACCTGCCCGGCTCCGGAGTGAAGCTGCCCGAGGCGCGCAGCTTCTCGGGCTGGGGCGCCTTCTCGTTCGTCGAGGCGGCGGTCCTCGTGGTCGCAATCGGCGTGCTGGTGTTGCTGTACAAGCGCTCCGAGGGCCGGGCGTTCCATTTGCCCGGCGGTGACGGCACCGTGATCACGGTCGCTGGTGGCTGGACCTGCTTCCTGGTCATCTGGCGGATGTTCGACAAGCAGGGCATCGCCAACCACGGCCAGCTCGCGCTCTCCTCCGGCATCGAATGGGGCATCTTTGCGGCCCTCGCGGTCGCCGGGCTGCTCACCTACGCCGGCACGCGAATCCGTGCCGTGCACCAGCCCGAGCCACCGCTTCCGACGGAGAACTACGCAGTGTTCGACGGCCACTGGCATACCGACGCCGACGCCGCCCACGCCGCCCGCACCGCAGTCCTGGCGAGGAATCCGCGCCGCCGCCGGACCGAACGGCCCGAGCGCACCGACCGCGGGAAACAGCCGCGCCCTGATCCGGGCACGGACCGCGTGGCGCCCGAGATGACTGACACTCCGCGTGCAACCGATCTGCGACCGGCACGGCCCGCCACGGCTGGCGCGGAACCGCGCCGCCGCCGGCCGCGGCCACGCTCAAACTGGCGGCCGGGCGAGAGCCCGAAGTGGACGGACGAGGACTCAGGTCGCGAACCGGGCTGGCTGACCGCCCCGCGCCGGCCTCAGGCCGGCGAGGAGGAGCCGTCCGCGTTCGAGGGCCCGACGGGAAGCCCGGATCGGGACCCGGATCGGGACCCGGATCCGCCCACGCCCGACGGGCAGCTGACGATCCCACTCGAGAACGAGTAACCGTCTCGACGGATCTGCACGCTCAGCTCGGCCCGGACCGCCAAGGACGAGTCGCGTGCGTGCTCAGGTCAGCCGGTGGCGTTGACTCCCCAGCCCGCCACGATCAGCGCGCTCATCGTTCCGACGATCGCGATGCCCACCAGGATCACGGTTCGCGACTTGATGATGTGGCCGTAAATGCCAATCAGGAAGCCGACGGCGAGGATCGCCCCGATCGTCCCGGCCTGCGGAACGAGGCTTGCGAGAGGGAGCTGCGGCACGTCTCCACCCTATAGTTCAGACGATGCTGAGCACCCCAGCACCCGTCGAACCCACGTCTGTCGAAGACGTCTCAGCCGGCCTGCGGGCAGCCGGATACCTGGCCGGCGAGTCGACCGCGCTCGTCGCGTTCCTGGCAACCAAGCTTGGCAAGCCGGTGCTTGTCGAGGGTCCCGCCGGGGTCGGCAAGACGGAGCTTGCAAAGGCGCTCAGCCGCTACCTGGGACGCCGTCTCGTGCGCCTGCAGTGCTACGAGGGTCTCGACGAGGCCAAGGCCCTGTACGAGTGGAACTATCGCAAGCAGCTGCTGAGGATCCAGACCGAGGCCGGCGACGACACCAGCTGGGATCAGGTGCAGGGCGACATCTTCGGCGAGGAGTTCCTGCTCGAGCGCCCGCTGATGGAGGCGATCGCCAGCCCTGACCCGGTCGTGCTGCTGATCGACGAGATCGACAAGACCGACCAGGAGTTCGAGGCGATGCTGCTCGAGCTTCTCTCCGACTTCCAGATCAGCATCCCTGAGCTCGGACGGATCGAGGCACGGACCCATCCGGTCGTGCTGCTGACCTCCAACAACAGCCGGGAGCTGACCGAGGCACTGAAGCGCCGGTGCCTGTACCTGTGGCTTGATTACCCGGACAACGAGCATGAGCTTGAGATCGTGCGCCTGCACTCGCCGGAGCTGCCCGAGACGGTCGCCCGCAAGCTCGTCGAGGTGGTCGGGATGGTCCGCGACCTCGATCTGAAGAAGCCGCCGAGCATCGCCGAGTCGATCGACTGGGCGCGCGCGCTGCTGCTGCTCGGAGCCTCAGACATCGACCAGAAGACATTCCGCGAGACGCTGAGCGTGATCGTCAAACACCGGACCGACCTCGACATCGTCGCCGAGCGTGTCGGCGTCAAGCTGGCACAACAGGCTCCGGCGGCATAGCCCCGGGTTCGAGAGTGGAGACGTGTGTCCAGCCACTACAACCTCGGGATCCCCGGCCTGTTGAACCTGCCGGACCGCAACCGTCCGGTGCCTGACCGACCGATCAACCGGGACGATCCCGGTTTCGACGGCCAGCTGGTTGCATTCGCCGACGATCTCCGGACCGAGGGTGTTGCCGTCGGAACCTCGGAGCTGCTCGACGCGTTCAGCGCACTTGAGCACGTCAGCTGGGCCGACGCGCGCGACTTCCGTGAGGCACTGGCGGCGACGATCGCCAAATCCCCCGACGACCGGCGCCTGTTCGATCTCGTCTTCGACCGCTTCTTCTTCCGCGCCGCCGAAGCCCAGGCGGTCAGGCTGGAGGTCTCCGAGCCGCAGACCCGGCTCGGCGGCGAGGGCGACGAGGTCGACCTCGATGAGCTCCGGCGCCAGATCGCGGCGGCGCTGCAGGACGGTGACCAGTCCGACATCCGTGACCTTGCCCGGCTTGCGATCGCCGCGTTTGGCAAGGGCCAGGGCTCGGGCGTGCTCGGCGTCGACGTGCAGCGGATCCGCCGCGCGCTCGGCCTCCGCTCCGAGCCGCAGCCCGATCTTCCCGAGGACGATCCCCGCCGCCACGGGATCGACCGCGACAAGCTGCGCGCGTTCGAGCAGCAGCTGCGTCAGGAGCTCGAGCGCGGACTGATCGAGCGTACGAGTGAGCTGCCGCCAAAGCGGCCGCTGAACGAGATGGATCGCAGCTTGCCGGGTGGCCCGGTGCAGGATCTCGCTGCCGTGCACAAGGTCGTCGCTCAGCTCAAGCGCCGGCTCGCGACGCAGGGCCACGAGCAGCGCGGCAGTAAGCGCCACGCCCACGTCGACGTCCGCGCCACGATGCGCGCCAGCCTGCAGACGGGCGGCGTGCCCGTCGAATTGCGCTACCGCCCGCAACGGCCGCGGCGACCGGAGATCTTCGTGCTCTGCGACGTCTCGACATCGGTCACCAGTGCGTCCACCTTCTTCCTCAGCGTGCTCCACGCGCTCCATGATTCGTTCCGCAAGCTACGGAGCTTCGTCTTCATCGAGCGGATCAGCGAGGTCACCGAGGTGTTCGAGCGCGAGCGCGACTTCCGCGCGGCAGCGGCGCTGATCGCATCCGACGCCGGCGTCGCCGACATCTCCGGCTATACCGACTACGGCCGGGTCTGGACCGAGTTCCTGCACCTGATCGAGGATGAGCTGCATCCACGGGCAACCGTGATCATCCTCGGGGATGCCCGCACCAACGGACGTCCCCCTCGCGAGGACGTGTTCGCCCAGATCGCGGCACGCGCCGGACGCACCTTCTGGCTCAACCCCGAACCGAAGCTCTACTGGAACTACGGGGATAGCGTGATCGCCACCTACGAGCAGTTCTGCCAGGCGTTCGAGTGCTGGCGAACCGACCAGCTCGAGGAGTTCGTCAAGGCGCTGACGAAGCCGGTCGTCGCTTAGTTTCCGGTCAATTGTGGTTGTAGCGGCACGGTCTCGATCGACCGGGGAACAGGGCTTGCGTATCCCCATCCGGAGGGGTTAGGATCGCTTTAAGGCTCGGGCGTCGAGCGCTAGGGCAACAGCGAATAGAAGGGACCGCGGGATCGGGACCATGGAAGACCGGGACACACCCGGGCGTCAGCCTGGAAACTCAGCCGCAGAGCCCGAGCGCGAGCCCGGCCAGCCGCAAGGCGTCGACGTTGACGCTGCATACGACGCTCTCACCACCGACGCCGCCGAGGCTCTCACCGCAGACGCTCTCACCACCGACGCCGCCGACGCTCTCACCGCAGACGCTCTCAGCGACCGACGCCGCCGACGCTCTCACCGCAGACGCCCTCAGCAGCGACGCCGCCGATGCTCTCGCCCGCGACCCCGACGGCGCCGAGACACCGCAGGGACACATCGGCCGCCGAACGTTTCTGATCGGCGCCGGCGCCGCCGGCGGCGCCGCTGCGATCGACGCGGCCGCCGCCCAGGCCAAGCTCATCACGAACCCCAAGTTGTCGGCACAGCTGCCGACGGCAGTCCAGAACGTGCTTGGCGAAATCCAGTCGCTGATCACGACCGGCACACCGAACTTCACGGTGGCAATGCGGCGTCGCGAGGACTTCCTCTACCTCGTCGTCAACGGTTACAACCTGATCCGCTCCGGTCAGCATCTGCACGCCCGCTTTGCCGGCCGCCCCGCCTATCTGGTGTTCACGTTCGAACCCCAGCACGTGACCGAGCAGGCATATCCCGACGGAACAGCCGCTGGCAAGCCCGGGGCCAGCCACGCCCTGATGGCGTACCCGTCGCGGATCGCATTTTCGGTGCCGAAGGGAAAGAAGCTGCCGCTGACGGTTGCCGGACTGCTGGACTGGGCAACGCTGCAGGCCAACCTGTCGCCGAGCGCGGCCTATGAACCGTCCAACCGCGGCCTGTTTCTGGTTGAACCGGCGATCGCCAAGACGAACCCGGGACCGGTCAGGTCGACGCCGCTGCCCAGTCCCACCCACGTCAAGACGAGCGGCAAACCGCCCAAGCTGGCCAATCCGAACAACGTCGAGACCGCGATCGAGCTTCCGTGGCGGCTGGTGATCTCACCGACCGCCGGCGGGCAGTGGAGCCATCCGACGGACCCGATCACGAGTCAGGGCTTCACCGAGCTGTGGCACACGCGGCTGGCCGCAAGCGCTGACGAAGCCGCCGCCGACGGCGGCGCGATCCGCGCCATCTGGAACTACGACACCCAGTCCAATGGCAAGCCGACGCTCGCCAAGGGCACGCCCCCGAGCGCCAGCGACGAGTCGCCGTTCATCACCTCTCTGACGGAATTCGACCGCTGGGAGATCGTCAACGCCACCAGCAACTTCAAGCTCTCGGGCCGGGCCGACGTCCAGGCGAACCGCCTGTGGCTGTCGGCGCGTGGCGGCTTCCTCGACTCGGTCGGTGATTGGGACTCGACCGCCTTTGACCTGGCCGAGTGGAAGCACCAGGCGACGCTGGGACGCGATCAGTACGTCAAGGTCACGCTCAAGGGATTCCTGTTCCCGTTCGGCCATCGCGCCGTCTACACGGTCGTCACGGAGCGCGAGTTCGAAGAGGTGAACGGCGAGACCGTCGCGACCTTGCGCCAGTACTCCTACGTCGTGATCCGGGAGCCGTCGCTCAGCTACGACCCCAGCGACACCTACGGGATCGCCAACAACAGCCGCGACTTCCCGTTCCGGGAGCTGACGATCAAGACGCTGCGGACGCCGAGCATCACAACACCCCCGCCCGCGTTCGTGACCGGCTCGGCTTTCGAGGGCAACCCCTTCGTCCCGATCGTGAACGGTGCTCCCTTCCAGTTCCACTTCGTCGGCACCGACTGGGTCGGCCAGCAGTCGGCGTTCACCGCGCCGGCCGTGTTCGTCTACCAGCAGGACGGTTTCAACGCCGCCAACTGCACCACCGTCCGCAACGCCTACAACGGGCTGGCGGTGACCGACGCGCGGCGGATCGGAACCTTCGACGGCAAGGAGGTCGCGTTCGCCGCCTCCAACACGGCTGGGGACACCAACCTCGGCGTGCAGTCGATGGTGTTCGGCGCGGGGGCCGGCACCGCCCCGACCACGGGCGGCGCGCAGAACGCGTTCGTCAGCCACGACCAGCCGCTCTGCTATCCGAACCTCGCCCAGGCCAACGTCGTGCTGAGCGCGGCTGCCCAGGCTGCCGGCGGCGGCAGCGCGCTCTCGAACCCGGCCGTCAGCTACCACCCCACGTTCGTCACCAACGACTTCAACTCCGCCGCCAACAAGGGCAACGTCTACCTGTCGATTCTCAGCGGTGCGCCCAACCTGCAGTTCGGCAGCGGCAGCTCCGGCGGTGTGATCACCCCGAACCTGGCGCTCAGCGGCCTGTCACGGAGCCTTGGTCCAGTCGCGGGCGACCTCGACAGCCTGCTGGCCGGGAAGTTCGACCCCACCTCGGTGTTCGACAATGCGCTCAACGCAACGATCCTCGGTGGGGTCAAGCTCAAGGACCTGATCGCCGTGGTCGAGGACCTGACCGGCGACGACCCCAGCTCCCAGGCGATGAAGATCGTCTCGAGCGTCGTCGATTCCGCCACCGACGCGCTGAGCGGGAACGCCCGCAGGCATGACTCGCTGAGTCCGCGCGTGACCCCGCCGATCCCGACCAAGCGGACCACGCACTTCCATTGGGAGCCGGACATCTCCGCCGCCCAGTCGGTCCCGATCGTCACGGCCACCGCGAACACCAGCTTCGTGCTCGACGGCGTCGTGACCGCGGACCTGTTGAACCCGAAGAACTCGACGTTCAGCCTGACCGGCGACCTACAAGGCTTTCGCCGTCAGCCTGATGGAGGCCGACGGCTCCGCCGAGTTCATCACGATCAACTTCAACTCGTTGGCGTTCAAGTCCGCCAGCGGGCAGAAGGCCTCGGTCACCGTCGACATCGCGTCAGTGAACTTCGACGGTCCGCTGCAGTTCATCGAGCAGCTCGAGCAGCTTCATGGATTTCTCCGGCGACGGCGGCCCGAAGATCTACGGTCGACGCCGACCGGCATCAGCGCCGACCTGTCGGTCCCGATTCCGACGATCGCCGTCGGCGTGTTCGCGCTGTCGAACATCGCGATCGATGCCGGCTTCAACCTGCCGTTCATCTCCGGTCCCGCCCGGTTCCGGTTCTCGATCTCGACCCAGGACAACCCGTTCACGTTGTCGGTCGTCGATCTTCGGCGGCGGCGGCTTCTTCGGGATCGCGATCGGCACCGACGGCGTCGAGCTGATCCAGGCGTCGTTCGAGTTCGGGGCGATGGCGGCGATCGACCTCGGTGTCGCCTCCGGCTCGGTGCAGCTGGTCGCGGGGATCTACTTCTCCTACGGGGAGAACAACGGGCAGCCGCCGACGACCTGCATCCTCACCGGCTACGTCAAGCTCGACGGCAGCCTCAGCATCCTCGACATCATCACGCTGTCCCTGACGTTCGATCTCAGCCTCACGTACGAGGACTCGGGCGGCAACGGCAGCGTCACGGGCACGGCAACCCTGACGGTGGGTATCTCGGTCCTGTTCTTCAGCTTCTCGGTATCGGTGACCGCGTCCAAGACATTCGGGAGCGGCTCCAGCTCCTCCAGCGCCCGTGGCCAGATCAGCGCCCATGACTCGGGCAGCGGCCCGCCGAACTTCGCCAGCCAGGTACCCAACCAAGCCACCTGGACCAGCTACTGCAACGCGTTTGCGACGAACTGAAACGATGCCCACCTCAGTCGAACAGATCATCCTCACCCCCGTTCCCAACGGCGTCACGACCAACGCTGACAGTCAGCCGGAGGTCGCGCTCTCGGTCCACGTCGCGCCGACCCTGTCAGGTGGCCCGACCGGCCTGCTGAAGGATTTCCCGGACTTCGTCAACTGGCCGCAGACCCTGCTGAACCAGGACAGCGGCGACCTGGCGGTGCAGTTCACCTTCTCCAATCAGGGCAAGACCGCGAGCTACACCGCCAACGCCCGGCTCGATACGACGGCGCTGGACCCCGAACTGTGGACGGCGCTGTTCGGCGACGGCTCGACGATCCAGTACACGGCCCGCGACGGCGGTGAGCCCTATGACAAGGTGCCCGTCGTCTCGTATCCGTCCGACCAGATCGCCGCGTTCCTGCAGACCACCTACACGAGCCTGGCCAGCGGCTCGCCGACCGCGTACCCAACGACCGACACGCTCGGCGACACCTACGGAGGCATCGGCTTCACGGGCACCGGCGATGACTACGGCCGCCTCAACGGACTGTTCAGGGACCTCTCAAACCAGCGCCTGAGCAGCATCACCGCCACCGGCGCACCGGCCGCGCCTCCGTACGCCAACGATTGGAGCAGCGCCGACATCGAACTGGCGATGGCGGCGCTGCGCTTCTACCACATGCCCTCGAGTCGCCTCGGGACCCCGGCGGCGCCCGGATTGCCGCTGATCGACTTCCACCGGGCGCTGACGTTCATCAACCAGCACGGAGCCCTACAGCGCGCGCTCGGTCTGGTGCTGCAGTTCGCCGTCCCGCAGCGACCGGTGCAGGACGCCAGCGCCACGAACCCCTACGTGGCTGCCGCGTTCAGCACCTTCACCCCGTCAAGCGGTGTCACGTTCACCCCGGTGAGCCCCCGTGTCGCGGCGGATTTCACCGCCGGCGTGCCGGGCACCGGCAACTTCATGGCGCATCCGTCGACGTCCCAGATCGTCGGCGGACAGCTGACGCTCGGCGACCCGACCTCATTCGCGATCTACGAGCTGGACGTCGATGGCGGCGGGCTGAAGACCGCCCAGTTCGCCGACAACCTCAAGCTCGCCCAGAGCCCGCAGTCCGCGGACCCCGATTCCGCCTCAGGTCCGGCACCGGACGCTCCCACCGCCTACGCGCCCCCGTCGCTGCGCTCAAGCGGGCTGACGGTCGCGGCCGTCAACCGCGGCGTTCAGTTCGCCGACCGGCTGCAGCGCGGCGCGACTCTGATGCAGGGAGCCTCCGCCACGCCCCCGACCGTGCCTGATCTGATGGCCGAGGACCTTGTCACCGGTTACGTCCTCGACGTCTACGACGGCCTCGGGAAGAGCTGGAACTCGACCGCGCTACGCGACATCACCTACACCGCGACCCCGACCACCGGCTCGCCGATCACGCTGACCGTGACAGATGAACCGGGGCTGAACTCGCCACCGCGCAGCCAAACCGATCCGACCAACCCGACCCAGCAGCAGCTCAACCTCCCGGCCAACCTGATCCGCTGGACCGGCTGGAGCAACGCCGCCGGGCGCCCCGGCCAACCGCTGGCAGCTGACGGGTCCAACACCGTGCAGTCAAGCTCCGGACCGGGACCGTTCAGCCAGATGGCGATCACGGCCGTCCCCCACCCCGGCTCGCTGCCGGCGCTGCGCTACGGACGCCAGTACGCGCTGCGCGCACGGATCGTCGACATCGCCAACAACGTGCTGCCGGCCGCCGACGGGGCCGTGATCGGCGACGCGCAGAAGCGCGTCAGTCCGCTCAGTGTCTACGGCCGCCACGAGCCGGTCGGCTCGCCCGATCTCTACACCTGGAACCAGCCGCTGCCCGGCGAGTCGCTCAAGCACATGGTGATCCGGGACATCGACTCGTCCCCGACCTCGATCCGGGCGCTGGCGCCGAACCGGATCGCGGAGAACGTCGCCGAGCTGCACGGCTCGTTCGACACCAGCAGCAACGTTCCGGACCCCAATGCCTACAGCACGATCATCGCCCGTGAGGACGCCCGCTATCCGTTCGCAGCGACCGGCACCGCATCGGGCACGCCGCTGTGGGAGCCGATCACGACGACCGCGCCGGTGCCCTACCTGCCGGATCCGCTGGCCCGTGGCGCCGTCCTGGCCGTCACCGACGGCCACTGGTCGGGCAGCAGCTTCCGGTTTGACTTCAGCCCGGCGTCGGGACAGAGCTGGCCGCTGTACCAACCGTTCGCGCTCGTCCTGTCTCCGGCGGCGACCCGTGCGGTCAACCAGGACACGACGAACCGTCTGCTCACGTTCCAGCTGCAGCCCGGCGACACCGTGCCGGCGCAGCTCTCGAGCTACCTCTCAAGCTCCGATCTGCGGACCTTCGGTCTCTACCAGTGGCTGCTGCTCGCCGGCGGCGGTTCGACGCCAGCCGGCTACGACGTTGCCGCCGCGAGCGGGCTGACCTGGGGGTTGACCCCGTGGACGCAGATCGAGCTGATCTACGCGGTCCAGAAGCCGCTGCTGGTCCCCGTTTTCAACCCGCTCAGTCCGACACGCGAGCTGACGTGGACCTACGCGGAGCTGTTCGGCGACATCACCTACAGCCCCAAGTCGACCGCGCGGACCGAGCTGCTGGCGAGCTGGGCAGAGCCGGTCGACAACGGCCCCGGCACCGGCGTGCCACAGGGCCCCGGATCCTCCGACACGACGCTCTCACCGCGCCAGTCGACCGTCTTCACGATCCCGAGCTCGCTCGAGCAGACCGACTCGGAGACCTCCCGCTTCCAGGGCCGCCACGAGTTCTTCGACACCAAATACCGACGCGTCACCTATGTCGGGAAGGCGACAAGCCGGTTTACCGAGCACTACGCCGGCCAGACCACGGTGACCGTGCCCGGCACGGCAGGCACGCCGACGTCGGCAATCACGCTCCCTGGCAAGGGCAACCTCGGACTCGAGGACGGCTCCGTGGTCGTCTCCAGCGGCAACACGATCTTCCAGGAGAACACGGCCTTCACCGTCGACCCCGTGGGCGCGACGCTGACCTTCGTCGCGCCGCCGACGGGCCCCACGCCGGGCTCGACCGTCCACGTTGACTTCCTCCCGGCGGTCAGCGTCGAGACCGCGCCAACGACGCTCGACATCCTCTCGACCGCCCGTCCGCTGACGCCGACCGTTGAGTTCGTCGTGCCGATCTACCAGTGGGAGCCGACGGTCCACAAGGGCAACCGCACGACAAGCGGCCGCCGACCGTCGGCGCTGCGGGTGTTCCTGTCACGGCCGTGGTGGACCTCCGGCATCGGTGAGCTGCTCGGAGTCACCTGCTATCGGCCCCAGTCCAGCCAGTTCGCGAGTGCGGCGGTACCGAACATCGCCGCCCCCTACGTCTCGGATTGGGGTCTCGACCCCGTGTTCGAGGGTGGGGATCTGCCGCTCAACCACCCCACGCCCGCGGTCTTCATCGGGCGCACAGCAACCGGCACCAATCTGACGCTGGGTGAGACCACGGCGGTCAACGTCGACGTCGCCGGGCACCCGGTGTTCTACGACGCCGTGCGCGATCTCTGGTACGCCGACATCCCGGTCGCATTCGGCAAGGCGTACACGCCGATGCTGCGCCTGGCACTGGCCCGCTACCAGCCCCAGTCGGTTCCCGGCGCGGAACTCTCACGAGTGGTGCAGGCCGACATCATGCAGCTCGAGCCCGGTCGCGCCGCGGTCGTCGTGCGCAAGTCCCCGCATCTGCTCGCCTCGGTGACGCTGGCCGGCTACTCCTACAAGCACGACGGCGACAACAGCGATAACGGTCCGGGCGTCGCCACGCTCGTGGTCGAACGCCGCAATCACGAGATCCACGACGAGACGCTCGGCTGGGAGCCGGCCGGTGACCCGATCGAGATGGTCTCCGCCACCGACGGGGCGGGGCTCACGACCTGGCGGGCCCGCGACATCAAGATTCCGGCCGGCGGTCAGCACCGCCTGTGGATCGGGCAGTACGAGGTGATCCCCAAGGATCAGCGAAAGCAGAGCGACTTCATCGCCTACTTCCCGAGCCAGGGTCTGCGGCTGCTCTACCAGGACATCATCCCGTTGTAGGCGGCGGGGTGCCCGGCCCGTTGGCCGGCACCCCGGTGAAGCGCCCTTCGGCCCGTGGAGCGCCCCGAGACGACTCCCAGCAGCGCCGCCGCCTACCATCACCCCGGATGAGACGAACGGCGCAACGCCTGGCCGCCGCCATCTCGCTGGCGGCCGTCCTCGGAGGCTGCGGGGAGATCAGCAACACGATCACCCCGAATCCGGGCAGCGCGAACCAGATTGCCGTGGCTTCGAGCACCGGGCCCTCATACGCGCTGGCGGGCCTCTATGAGGCACGGGCAAACGACGACTTCAAGCAGACCGACATGGATGTGAGCGTCGTGCCGGCATCGAGCGGTGAGAGCGCGCTGATCGAGCTCGAGCAGCGGAAGGTGCTGATCGCGCTCGCGGCAGCGCCCGATGTGCTGTTGCAGCGCAACAGCAGCCACGCCGTCGTCGCCGTGGCGGCGATCCTGCAGACGCCGCAGGGTCCGAAGGTCGTCTGCACGCAGAGGACCGGCACGGCGACCACCACCTCGACGGTGAAGACGGCATCCGGAACCACCAAGAGCAAGCGGGTGAGGAAGTCCACGGTCTGCGCCGGTGCACCCGGCAGCACCGGCCCGCCGGCCGCATACAGGGGCGCGCCAAGCTACCCGGGCTGAACGTCGTCGTGCTCGAGTCCGAGATCGTCAACCATGCGCCACTGGTCAGGCGCTTCGTCCAGGCGCTCGCCCGCGGCTATGCGGCCGCCGAGGCTGATCCGGTGACGGCCGCTCAGGCGCTGCTGACCGCCGATCCGGCACTCGGCACGCCCGCATCGGTGGTCAGGGGCATCAAGCTGACCGCACCCTCGTGGGCCCCTCCCGCGGGCCGCCCGTGGGGTTGGGAGGCACAGACGACCTGGAACGCGCTGTCATCCTGGATGGCGGCGAAGGGCCTCACCGACAACGGCAACGCCGGCGTCAACGAGGAGGACAACGAGTTGCTCGCCGGTCAGGGCGTCTGACGGCGCGGCCCTGCGTCTCGCGGAGCGCTAGTCCTTGCCGGCCAACGGGCCGGCAATCGCGACCGTCAACACCCGCGCGTGGACGAACGAGAGCTTCTCGACCACCAGCGGCGCCAGGGTGAACGGATACAGGTCGGCATGGCCCATGCTCCGGTTGACCGCGTTGAGCGCGTAGGTCAGCGGCAGCCAGTCCGACAGCAGCGCCTCGAACGGCCGGAACCCAGGGTGCTCCTCGGGTGCCGAGGTCAGGTTGAGGTCGGAGCGGACCTCCTCGGGTCCGGCGATCACGATCCCGAAGGCACCGGCGGTCTCGAGCGTGTCGCGGATGTGCAGGTAGTGAGCGAAGGTCTCAGCCCAGTCCTCCCACGGGTGCATCGTCGCGTAGGAGCTGACGTGACGCTCTTCCCAGTCAGGTGGTGGGCCCTGCTCGTAATGACGGTCGAGCGCCTCCTGGTAATCGGCGCGCTCGTCGCCGAACAACGTCCGGAAATCGTCACGGTGGCCCGTCTCATCAACGAGGATCGGCTCGTAGTAATGGCCGATCTCATGCCGGAAGTGGCCAAGCAGCGTGCGGTAGGGCTCCGCCAGCTGCGCCTGGCGTTGAGCGCGCCGGGCATCGTCAGACTCGGCGAGGTCGAGCGTGATGATGCCGTTGTCATGCCCCGTCATCACCTGTCCGTTTGTGCTGGACAGCAGGTCGAACTGGAGCTCCGAGGAGACGGGAAGATGGAGATCGAACAGCTGGTAGAGCAACCGCCGCTTGGCCGCCTCGGCCCGCGCGAACTGCGCCAACCCGGCGTCGTCGGTGTCGGGCGGCCGGGTCCGCGTCAGCCGACACGACGCGCACAGCCCCTCCGGTTCACGGTCCGAGTCGGTCAGCAGCCAGTTGCACTCGGCCAGCCGCTGGTTGGCACAGACTCGCAGCGTCGGCCGCTGCCCCAGCACGACCAGGTCAAGCTCATCCGGCAGGAAGCCGATCGAGGATCCGCAACGCAGACACACGCTGTTTTCGAAGAACAGCAGCTGTCCGCAGTTGTCGCAGGCAAACGCACGCATCAGCTGGATTCCCCGTCGAGCGCGGTGACGTCGACCTCGACCTTCAGCTTCTGGGTCTTGCCCTCGGTGTAGATCACGCCATTCATCGGAGGTACGTCACTGTAGTCGCGCCCCAGCGCGGTGACGACGTAGCGGCCGCCGACGAACTGATCGTTGGTCGGGTCCACTCCTACCCAGCCCGTGTCCGGAATGAACACGGACAGCCACGCATGGGACCCGTCGGCGCCCATCAGCTTCGGCCGGCCGGGTGGCGGATCGGTCTCGAGGTACCCCGACACGTAGCGTGCCGGCAGACCCCTGCGCCCGCAGACACGCGATCGCAAGGTGGGCGAAGTCCTGACAGACGCCCTTGCGTTTGGTGAACGCCTCCTTCAGCGGAGTCGAGACCGACGTCGACCCCGGGCGCGTACTCAAAGTCGGAGTGGATCCGGTTGCACAGTGACGCGATCGCATCGATCACCCCGACCCCGGGCGCAAACGACGACGCCGCGTAGGAGCGGTACTCGTCGTGAGCGGACACCAGCGGCGAATCAAGCATGTACTGGGCGACGTCGAACCCGATCGCGGGGTCCGCACCGGCAACCGCATCACGTACCGTCTCCCATGGTCGCTGACCGAACAGCGACAGCTCGGCGGTCTTGTCCTCGACCTCGACGACGCTCTCGGCCCGGACCGTCAGATGCGTGTGTGGCTCGTGCAGCGCGAAATACCCGGCGCGGTTGCCGAAGAAGTCCAGTCGCTCGCGGTAGATCTCGGGCAGCGGATCAATCACAACGTCCGCGCGCCGCGTCCGCTGGCTCGGCAGCTCCCGTGGGAGCAGGTGCAGCTGCCCGTAGCTCGCGGACACCTGCTGCTCATAGATGTACTCCGTGCGGTGCACGATCCGGTAGACGGCGGTCGTCATGACGCCCTCCCGATCATCGGCTCGGCTCCCGCCGGACCAAGCAGCGAGTACGTCGGCATCGTGTGCAGGAAGTGCGTCCGGTCAACCTCATCGCCGACACCGAGCAGCAGCTCGCGCAGCCGCGCGAGCAACGCGACGAGTGCCGGTCGGTGACCGTCGGCGTCCTCGAGCACGAGCGTCGCCGGATCCGACAGGCGCAACGAGGTGAACGCCTCCAGCAGCAGCCGCTGCTCCGGGCGCAGCAGCGGATCGGTGCCGAGCGGTAGCGCATCGAGGTCCTCTGTCAGCAGCTGCAGCTGGTAGGCCAGCGAGCGGGGGTTCCCCGGATCTAGCGTCAGCAGCTCCAGCACGGTCTCGGGCTGAGCGTGGGAGCGATAGCGGAACCGGTAGGTGATGATGCTCTCGGCCGCGGAGAGGACCGATTCGAGCACGAGGCTGTCCGTGGCGGTGCCGCGCGCCTCGAGCATCGTCGCCCGCAGCAGCGACAGCAGCTGCAGGCTGCGCTCGAGCCGCCGTCCCGCATCCATGAACCGCCAGCCGAGGTCGCGGACCATCGACTCGACGCCCAGGCCGCCGAGCGCCAGCAGCGACTGGATCACCTGCTGCAGCGCCGCCTGGCTGTGCCCGCCGATATCGGCAAACGGAACCTGGAGATCGGGCAGTGTGCGCTCGAGCGGACCGATCACAAGCCACGTGTCGCGGCTGAGCTGATCACGGACGGCATATGCGTTGTCGAGCATCGCCCGGATCGGCTGGGCCAGATTCGACTGCGCACCGGCGGTCCACGCCAGCGCCCCCTCAAGCGCATCGAGGCAGGCGTTCCCAGCCGGGTTGGTGCCGCCACCGAACTCGTTGGTCCGGTCGATGACGGCCCGCAGCAGTCGCGTCTGCGCTTCGGCGCGCTCGGCGTAGCGTCCCAGCCACCACAGGTTCTCGGCGGCCCGCGACGGGATCGAGTGCATCGGGTCGACGCCCTCGACCGCTGGGCCTGACTGCAGCCAGAACGCCGACAGCGGCTCGGGCTCGGAGGCGAGCACCCAGGTGTCCTTGGTGAGGGCACCGGACTGATTCGAGATCGGCAGCCTGTCGGCACGGACCTGCACACGGGTCAGTCCGCCGGGCATCACGACGTAGGAGTCCTTCCGGGCGATCGCGAACGTCCGCAGCACGCTGCGCCGCGACTCGAACCCGTTCTCGGTCAACACCGGCACCGTCGCCGTTGCCGCGAACTCCTGACCGACCCACTGCCCCGGATGCGCCTGGATCCGCAGCCGCAGGGCCTCGCGCTGCGCTGCCGGCA
Source organism: uncultured Conexibacteraceae bacterium (assembly GCA_963778315.1). Taxonomy (GTDB): domain Bacteria; phylum Actinomycetota; class Thermoleophilia; order Solirubrobacterales; family Solirubrobacteraceae; genus Palsa-465. The sequence goes on from CAVZTZ010000013.1 coordinate 388,665, forward strand.
GCTCGGACCCGATCACCGCCTGGGTGTCACGGTCCCGGCTCGTCGGCCGGATCACGAGCTCATCGAGGTGCTCAAGCACGTAGGCCAGTGACGACGGCTCGCCGCACCACCATGTGGCGACGCTCGGCAGCCGCGGTTCGCGGCCGAGCAGGTGCTCGCCGAGCCGTGGCAGGAACGCCATCAGCGCCGGGTTCTCGAGCACGCTGGCGCCGACCGGGTTGACGACCGACACGGTCCCGGCACGCGCCATCTCCAGCAGCCCCGGGACACCGAGCTGAGAGTCCGGGCGCAGCTCGAGCGGATCGCAGTAGGAACCGTCAACGCGCCGGAGGATCACATCGACGGGCTCGAACTGGCCGACGCTGCGCATCCACACGCGGTCCCCACGTACCGACAGGTCGCGGCCCTGGACGAGCGGGTATCCCAGGGTCGCGGCGAGCGCGGCATGCTCGAACGCGGTCTCGTTCAGCGGTCCCGGCGTCAGCACCACAATCCGCGGATCCTCGGCCTGTGGCGGCGCCACCTCCTGCAGCGCGGCGCGCAGCGCCCGGAAGAACGGCGCCAGCCGATGGACCTGCGCGTCGCGGTAGAGCGTCGGGATCACCCGGCTGATCACGAGCCGGTTCTCGAGTGCATAGCCGGCGCCGGACGGGGCCTGGCTGCGATCGGACAGCACGACCGGCCGCCCGTCACCGTCACGACCGATGTCGGCGGCATAGCTGAACAGCTGCTGCACCGTTGCCCGGCCGGTCAGCCGGATCTGGTCGGCGGCTCGCAGGAACCCGCCGTGCCCGAGGATCAGCTCCGGCGGCAGCAACCGCCGCTTCAACAGGTCGCGCGGCCCGTAGATGTCCTCGAGGATCATGCTGAGCAGCTCCGCCCGCTCGATCACCCCCGACTCGATCTGGGTCCACTCGCGACTCGAGATCACGGTCGGCAGTGGGTCAAGCCGCCAGCTGCGACCGGCGGGGCGGCTGGGATCCGGGTCATAGCTGTTGTAGACGACCCCGTCCTGATCCAGCAGGCGCGCTGCCTCACCCTGGCGGCGGCGCAGCTCATCGATGCCGAGTTCCCCGAACGCGCTCGCCAGCGACTCCCAGTGGGGGCGCGGCTCTCCGCGTGAATCGAGCATCTCGTCGTAGCAGCCGGGCAGCGGCTGATACTCGAGTGCGCGTGGCGGGAGCGTCGAAGTCACGGCTCGTTACAGGTGCGCCGGGCGGCGCAGATCCAGCGTTCGAGGGTATTCGCCGGAGGGGACGGCAGGCGCCACCTGCACGGTGCCGGGCGAATGACCGAGCGCCTCGAAGCGTCCCGCCCGGCGCGACTCGGCGGCGGCGGCATTGACCGGAGCTGTCTCATATGAACGACCGCCCGGGTGGACCACGTGGTAGCGGCAGCCACCCAGCGAACGGCCGCTCCAGCGGTCGATCAGGTCGAAGGTCAGCGGCGAGTGCACCTTGATGCTCGGGTGCAGCGCCGACGGCGGCTGCCACGCCTGGAACCGCACACCCGCCACGAAGGTGCCGGGCGTGTCGGTCTGCTGCAGCGGCACCGGGCGCCCGTTGCAGGTGACGACGTGGCGCTCATCGACCAGCCCGTCGAGGCGCACCTGCACTCGCTCGACGCTCGAGTCGACGTACCGGGCGGTGCCGGCGCTCGGTTCCTCCCCCAGCACGTTCCAGGGCTCGAGCGCGCGGCGCAGCTCCAGCGAGACCCCGTTGACGGTGATCTCCCCGATCTTCGGAAACCGGAACTCGATGAACGGGCGCAGCCACTCGGACTTGAAGTCGAAGTCGTGCTGGCGGAGGTCGGCGAGCACTTCGCGGATGTCGGCAGCGCAGTACCACGGGAGCATGAACCGGTCGTGGAGCTCGGTGCCCCAGCGCACGAGCGGTGCGCGATACGGGTCCTGCCACAGCCGTGCGACCAGCGTCCGCACGAGCAGTGCCTGCACCAGCGCCATCTGCGGATGCGGCGGCATCTCGAAGCTGCGCAGCTCGAGCACACCGAGCCGACCGGTCTCGCCGTCGGGGCTGTAGAGCTTGTCGATGCAGAACTCGGCGCGGTGCGTGTTGCCGGTCAGATCCGTCAGCAGGTTGCGCAGCGCCCGGTCGACCCGCCACGCGGGAACCGGATTGGCGTCGCTGAGCCGTTGCAGTTCGCTGAACGCGATCTCCAGTTCGTAGAGGCTCTCGTGCCGGGCCTCGTCGACCCGCGGCGCCTGGCTCGTCGGTCCGATGAACTGACCCGCGAACAGGTAGCTGAGGCTCGGATGGTGCTGCCAGTAGGTGAGCATCCCGGTCAGCAGCTCGGGACGGCGCAGCAGCGGGCTGTCGGCCGGCGTGGTGCCCCCGAGCGTCAGGTGAGCCCCGCCTCCGGTGCCGGTGTGGGTGCCGTCGAGCGCGAACTTCTCGGCCCGCAGCCCGATCTGCTCGGCTTCCGCGTACAGACGCTCGGTCTTCTCACGCAGCTCATCCCAGCTCTTCGACGGATGGATGTTGATCTCGATCACGCCCGGATCCGGCGCCACGCCGAAGCTCTGTCCACGGACGTCACGCGGCGGCGGATAGCCCTCGAGCACGGCCTGGGTGTTCGTGGACTTGAGCGCGTTCTCGATCACGCCGAGCAGCTCGGCCGCGTACGCGAGCTCGACCAATGGCGGCAGGAACACGTGCACGTGACCGTGGCGGACCTCGATGCACACGGCCGTGATCGGGGCATCCTCCCGGATCTCGGCAAGCGCTTTCGTGGCTGGACGGGCGGCACCGGTGGCAACCGGCGAACCGTCCAGAGGATCCACGTCCCGGAACAGCGACTGCTCGGGATGCTGCGGTGCCGGCTTGTGCGTCAGAGCCTTCAGCGGCAGACGCAGGCCGATCGGTGACTCACCCTCGACCAGGTGCACGCGCCCGCGACGCAGATGCCAGCGGCCGGTCGACCACGCTGGATCGCCCGGGTCGCGGGCGATCGGCAGCGCCCAGCCGGTCGGCTCGGCGCGGTCACCATTGACCGCGATGATCTCGGCGTTCTCCTCAGCCGGAAGGTCGCCCGGGAGTTGCGCCTCCCGCCACCGGGCGGGAACCGGGTCCTCGTAGACCGGGTAGCGCACCTCGACCGGAAGTCCAAGCCCGTCGGCGATCGCGTTCATCAGTTCCTCGGCCTGCTCGAGCGTCGCGTCGCCGTCCTCGAACGGGTTTGCAAGCAGCCCTCGGTCGCGCCACAGCGGGTGGCCGTCGCTGCGCCAGTACACGCCGTTCTGCCAGCGCGGGAGCGGCTCCCCCGGATACCACTTCCCCTGTCCGTGCAGGATCAGCGCGCCGCTGGTGAACGCATCGGCAAGCCGGGCCGTCAACTCGGTCGCGAGCGGCTCCTTGGTGCCGCCCGTGGCGGCGACGTTCCACTCGGGCTTCTCGGCGTCAGCGGCGTTTGCGGTCACAAACGTCGGCTCGCCGCCCATCGTCAGGCGCACGTCGCCCTCCTCGAGCGCCTCGTCGACCGCGGCGCCGAGCGCGTCGATCTGCTCCCACTCCTCGGGCCGGTACGGGAGCGTCACGCGCGGCGATTCGGCGATCCGGCGGACCGTGTTGGCGTGCTCGAAGCTGGTGGTGGTGCCGGGCGGTGCAATCAGGTCGCCCTCGATCGGCGCCGCCTGTGCCGGGCTGCGCGCTGCACGCCAGCGGGATGTGGCCCTCTCCAGCGGCGAGGCCTGAGGTCGGGTCGAGACCGACCCAGCCGGCGCCGGGGATGTACGCCTCGGCCCATGCGTGCAGGTCGGTGAAGTCGATGTTCGGGTCCGGCGTCGGACTCGGCGGGCCGGTCCTGGGCGAGCTGGACCAGGTAGCCGGACGCAAACCGGGCGGCGATCCCGAGGTTGCGCAGGATCGCGACGAGCAGCCAGGCGCTGTCGCGGCAGGAGCCGATCGCCCGGTTCAGGGTCTCCTCCGGCGTCTGAACGCCGGCTTCCATCCGCACGCGAGTAGGCGACATCGCCGTAGAGACGCTGGTTGAGCTCGACGAGGAAGTCGATGATCGCTTGGGGGTGGTGCGATCGATCTTCGCCATCCAGGCGTCCAGCAGCGGGCTGGGCTCCGGGGCGTCGAGGTATGGCTCGAGCTCGTGCGCTGAGACCGGGCTCGTAGGCGAATGGCCACGTCGGTGGCGTACTCGTCGACGAAGAAATCGAACGGGTTGATCGCGGTCATCTCCGCGACGAGGTCGACGGTGACGCTCAGCTCCGTGGTCGGTTCGGGGAAGACGAACCGGGCCTGGTGGTTGCCAGCCGGATCCTGCTGCCAATTGACGAAGTGCTCCTCCGGCGTCACCCGCAGGCTGTAGGAGAGGATCGGCGTGCGACAGTGCGGAGCGGGCCGCAACCGCACGACGTGCGGTCCAAGCTGCACGGGTTTGTCGTACCGGTACTCGGTTCGATGCTCAATGGCGACACGAATGCTCACGATGCGTTTCCTCTTCCACGGCCCCGCGTTCGGGACGCGCGCGTTGCTCGCGAGGGGTGGCCGCCCTCGAACGATCGATTCTAGGCGAGCGCTCAGTGGCGGTGATCCCGTTCTATGTCCCCGGAGGTGCCCATACGGCACCTGCAGGGACGGAGAACGCGCTCCGGCCCCCATCCGGGAACCTTTTTCAGCTGATCCGACAATGGGAGTTCAGTGGGAGTCGAGCTGTCATCCGCCAGAGGCGCTTCGGACGCAGCGCTGATCGCCTCGTCGCTGTCCTCGCCGCAGGCGTTCGCGGTGGTCTTCGACCGCCATTTCGACGCGGTGCATGGGTACCTGGCGCGACGGGCGGGGCGCGAGCAGGCCGATGACCTCGCCGCCACGACCTTCGAGGTCGCATTCCGGCGGCGCGCGAGCTTCGACCCAGCCGCAGATAGTGCCCGCCCATGGCTCTACGGGATTGCCACCAACCTGCTGCGGGCCGCCGGCCGTGCGGAGCGCCAGGCGCTGGCGACATTGCCGCAACTGCTTGACCCGGCGCAGCGCGGTGGCGCCGTCGCAGACGAGGGCTCCAGGGTCGACCGGCAGCGACTGGCGGCGGCACTGAGTGCACTCGATCCCGACCAGCGAGACGTGCTGCTGCTGCACGCCTGGGAGGACCTGACCTACGAGCAGATCGCGCAGGCGCTCGGCGTCCCGATCGGAACCGTCCGGTCCCGACTGGCGCGCGCCCGCACCAAGGTGCGAGAGGAGATGGAGCGATGAGCATTGACGAGTTGACGATCGTCCGCGAGGTACGTCCGCCGGTTGCGGCACCGACGTCAGAGGCGCGCGCGGCGGCCCAGGAGCGGCTCTACCAGGCGATCGCGGCCGCCCCTGCGGGGGCGGCGCCTCCAGCCACCCGACACCATCCGCGCCGACGCTTCCGGCTGCCCACGCTGGGCACGTTCGTCGCCGCCGCCACCGTTCTCGTTGCGATCGCTGTCGGCGCGGTCGTGCTGGTGTCCGTCCGTCACGGATCCGCCCGGCGTGTCGGATCGGCATACGGGATCGCCGCAATCCGTGGCGCGATCGTCGCCAGCGGCGGCCAGCCGCTGGCGATCAGTTCGCAGAACCGGCGGTCATCGCGCCCGACGACGAGGTACGTGTACGGGACAACCGCCGCTCAGGTACTCGGGGTCGCCGGCAAATCAGGGCTCGAGTACGAGTACAACCGCTATCTCAAGGCCGGTGACTCGGTCAGGACCTCGATCGACCTCGCCGTCCAGCAGGTCGGTGACTCGTGGCTTGCCCACTCCGTCTCGACGAACCACGGCGACGGCGGCGCGTTCGTGGTGATGGATCCGGACAACGGCCAGATCATCGCGATGGGATCGAACCCGACGTACGACCCGAACGTCGTCGACAAGCGGATCTCGCAGTCGACCCACGACAGGGAGTTCGGGCCCAAGCGCAACGACCCGTGGCTCAACCGGGCGATCCAGAGCGAGGGGCCAATCGGATCGGTGTTCGCGCCGATCACCGCCCTCGCCGCGCTCCAGTCCGGCGTCTGGCGCGCTGACCAGACCTACGACGACACGGGCGAGTTCTGCTTTCCGCGGAGCGCCCCTCCCGACTGCCTGAACAACTCCGGGCACGCGGCTTACGGCGTGGTGAACGTCGCCCGCGCGATCGCGGTCGATGACAGCGTGTTCTTCTACAACCTCGGCTTCCGACTGAACGCAGATCCGTTCTCCCATCCAGGCGGCGGCGCGCTGCAGCAGTGGGCGCGAGCGTTCGGGATCGGCCAGCCGACCGGCATCGACCTTCCCGACGAATCGACGGGCACGCTGCCAACGCCGGCGTATCTGAGGACGCTCGACAAGCTCGAGATCGAGTGCGAGCACGCCACCGGCCCGTACCAGGGCAGGCCGAAGCACCCGGCATCGCGGGGCGGGTGCGGGCTCGCGGACAGCAAATACTGGACGGTCGGTGACAACATCAACCTCGCCGTCGGGCAGGGCATGGTGCAGATGACCCCGCTCCAAGTCGCGGTTGCGTACTCGGCCATCGAGAACGGCGGGACCATCCTCAGCCCTCGCGTCGCTACAGCAATCGAGAGCCCAACCGGCAGGGTCCTCGACAGGGTCGCTGCGCGCACCGCACGTCGCCTGAACATCAGCCCGTCGACCCTGAGCGCGATCCGCACCGGCCTGCGGGAGGGCGCCAACGGCGCCCTCAGTACCTCAGGCGATGTGATGCACGGCCTCGGAGCCACCGTCTACGGCCAGACGGGAACCGCGCAGTACATCGTCAACGGCACCGAGACCGACTCCGCCTGGTACGCCGGCTACGTCCCGTCGTCAGAAACCAGCAGGCCGATTGTGGTCGTCGTCTGGATCCAGAGGGGCGGCTTCGGCGGCGTTGCCGCCGCCCCGGTCGCTCGGCAGATCCTGTCGCAGTGGATCAGCGGGCGCCCCGGCCCCGCCATCGCTGGCAGCAATACCGGGTTCTGAGCACGGGCCGCCAGCGATCTGCCCCGGCCAACCGCTCAGACAGACGTCTTCACGAGCCCGGCGCTGCGCAGCAGGTGCGCGCCGGCGAGGCCCTTCCAGTCGCCGTAGGGCTCCATCACGGTGCGGACCTGCTCCTCGGTCGCCCGGGCGCGGGGGTCACCGCCGCTGAGTATCCGCCCGACGACCTTCAGAAACCCGAGGTCACCTGCCGGGACGCAATCAAGCCGGCCCTGGCCGGTCAGGGCGAGCATCTCCACCGTCCAGGCCCCGATCCCGGGAATCAGCTGCAGCCGCCGCCACCCAACCTCCAGATCCTCCGGAGAGGCACGGGCGTCAAGCACCACACGCCCCCGCTCGACCTCGCGGGCGGCCCGGACCAGCGCGACCGCCCGGCCAGCGGACAGCCCGTAGGACTCGAGCCGCGCAGAGCCCGCCGACACGACGGCCCCCGCCTCCGGCGCATCCCGGTACAGCGGCACAACACCGGCCGGCATCGAGGCGACGCGGCCGATCCCCCGAACCATTCGCCGCTGGATCTCGACCGCCCGCTCGAACTCGATCAGCTGCTCGCAGATCGCAAACGACAGCGCCTCGAACTCGGATGGCCTGCCGCGCACGCGCATCAGCGGCGAGCGCCGCACCGAGGCTCCGATCAGCGGGTCATCCCGGAAGGTCCGCACGAACGGTCCGAGGTCGAGATCGACGCCGAGTGCCCGTCGCATCCGAGCCACCGCCCGCTGCAGCGCACCCCGCGAACTCCCGGATCCCGATGCCCCGAACAGAACGTTCCCGGACGCGAGCACCGCGACCCGGACCAAAACGGGCAAACCGTCCTCGTGGACGAGCCGGTGCAGCACGCCGCCGCGCTTGACCGTCAGGCCGTCCATGGCCGCCCCAGGCATCCTGAACGGCCACGGCGGCTCGACCTCGACCCGGACCTCAAGATCGTCACGGAGGGCCGGAGCGGCGCCCTTGAGGGCGCTCACGGACGCGTGACGACGCGGATGTGAACGAGATAGGTGCCGCTGCGCACCGGCAGATGATCCTGCGACCGGCGGACGGGTTCGAATGCTCCGGGGTCGCGGGCAACACGAGCCGCGGCCCGGCCCGCCGCCCGACCACCCAGCCTGCGAGCGAGCATCAGTGCCGCGCCACCAGCGACCACGCCGGTCGCCGCCGCGGCGGCGGTCTGAATCGCGGGCCGCTCATACCAGCGCGCCGGGACCAGGTCGGTTCCGGACGGCGACCCGGCCGGCACCGGTTCGACGAGCACCAGCTCGCCCTCGACCACTTCCTCGTCGTCGAACTCCACACCCGGATGGTGCCACGCGACCCGGCGCTGTCAAAATCGCCGCATGCCAGACGTCTTTGCGAAAGCGCGCGAGTTCGAGCGCATCGAGCAGCTCAATGCCGCCCGCCAGATCGGTGCCCTCCCCTACTTCCACGTGCTCGAGGGGCCGGCCGGCCCCGTCGTGCAGATGGAGGGCTCCCGCCGGATCATGCTCGGGTCCAACAACTACCTCGGCCTGACCGGCGACCCGCGGGTCAAGGAGGGCGCTCGCGCCGCGCTCGACAAGTACGGCACCGGACTGACCGGTTCGCGCTTTCTCAACGGCACGATCGATCTCCACGTCGAGCTCGAAGAGCAGCTCACAGAGTGGTTCGGGACAGAGGATGCGCTCGTCTTCACGACCGGGCATCAGGCGAACCTGGGCGCGCTCGGAACGATCCTGGGGCCGGGCGACACGGTCGTCGCCGACCAGGGGGACCACGCCTCGATCCTCGACGGCATCCTGCTCTCACAGGCCAAGCTGCGCGCCTTCCGTCACAACCGGCTCGACCTGCTCGAGAAGCGCCTCACGGCCGCCCAGCAGGATGGCGGCGGCATCCTCGTCGTCGTCGACGGCGTGTACTCGATGGAGGGTGACATCGCCCCACTCCCCGAGATCGTCGAGCTGGCGCAGCGCTACGAGGCGCGCGTGATGGTCGACGAGGCCCACGGTCTTGGCGTGCTCGGCGCCCGCGGCGCCGGCGCCTGCGAGCTGCTCGGAGTCGAGGACCAGGTCGATCTGCGGATGGCGACGTTCTCGAAGTCGCTCGCGTCCTGCGGTGGGGTGATCGCCGGATCTGCAGAGGTGATCGAGTACCTGCGGATCGCAGCGCGGCCGTTCATCTTCACGGCCTCCGCCGTCCCCGCGGCCGTCGGCGCGACGCTGGCCGCCGTCAAGATCGCCAGAAGCGCCGAGGGGCCAGAGCTGTTTGCGAAGGTGCTCGACAACGGGCGCTACCTCCGTGACGGGCTCGAGCAGCTCGGCTTCTGGGTGCTGCCGGCGACCCGTCTCCCCGACGGAACCGAGGTGTCCACCCCGGTCGTGCCGGTGGTCGTCGGTGATGACTGGAAGGCCGTGTTTCTGTGGAAGGCGCTGTATGACGCCGGCGTGTTCGTGAACGTGGCGATCCACCCCGCTGTGCCCCCGGCCGGAGCGCTGCTGCGGACCAGCGTGATGGCCACGCACGACCACGCCACCCTCGATGAGGCGCTCGCCGCGTTCGAAACGGCTAAACGAACGTTCGAGGCAGAGCACGGTCCGCTGCCCGGCGGACCCCCGGTAACGACCGGGTAACAAAAAAAACACGCTCTAAGCACACGAGTTGACAGTTCCGGGCTTGCTGTAACGGGGTCGCTCGCGGTAGCTTCCTCTTCGTTCGCAAGGGTCGGGTCGGGTGACTGGTGAGCCTCCTCTGTGGGGCGAAGTACCGGAGGGGCTCGGAAACGACGTCACCTGGACGAACGTCTCATTGAGATCGGTGCAGTACCCGCCGTCGGCGACGTCTCACCACGTCCCGATGGTGGTCATCGTCAACGCGCTCTGCACATGCGGAGCATTGAAGGGAGAGATCGGTTCATGACGGAGACCGCACAATCACCTGAGCCACAGCGACTGCGCGCGCTTGAGCACGCGAACGCAATCCGGCTGGCTCGGGCTGAGCTGAAGCGACGGATCGCTACTGGCGAGGTTTCTGCCGCCGAGGTCATCCTCGGTTGTCCAGATGCAGCGCAGAAGTGGACTGTCGCCGAGCTGTTGATGGCACAGCGCAGGTGGGGCGTCACCCGCTGTCGGAAGTTCCTGGAGCGCAACAACATCAGCGAGGTCAAGCCGATCGGCTCGCTGACCGAGCGCCAGCGGACGCTGCTGGCCTCTCAACTCACCGCGGTGCCGGTGGCGGCTGAGCGGGTTGAGTTCGCGGTCGCTGCGGTCACCACTCCGGTGACCCGCCCGCTGGTGCGCTCACGAGAGCTGGCGTTCGCCTAGCACCCGGCGCTTGGGGGCTGCCGATCCTGCTCGGGCGGACCGGGTGAGCAGGATCGGCAGCAAACCGCTTCAGACGCTGAACTGCACGCCTGGAAGCGGGCTCGCGCCGGCGAACAGGAAGAACCAGATCCCGAAGCACACCATCGTGATCGCGGCGCTCACCACCAGCACTGACTCGAGCACGACATGCCCGGGGTCGCCGCGCCCGCGCATCACGCACAGCGACCGATAGATGTTGCTGAGCCGGCTGAGCACGATCGCCACCAGTGCGATCGTGCCGATCGCGCCGAACAGCATCACGGCAAACGCGGTGCCGATCGAGTCGGTCTTGCCCTGGACCTGGGAGCCGATCCACAGCCACAACAGCGGCGTCCCGACCCACATGCCGAAGCTGCCGAGGACCATGATGGTCAGCACGAGCACGACACTCGCGCCACCCCGGACGGCGTCGCGAATCACCTGCTCAGACCGGGCCGCGGCTCCCAGCCGCGGCCCCCGGGTAACGGACACCCGGAGGAGAGCTTGACCTGCCACCAGCCACGCATCATCCCGATCAGACCGAGCCGCGGGCGCACCTGGTAGTAGCCGCAGTTACGAGCACCGAGCTCGCGCAGCTGCAGTCGTTCGAATTTGTGCTTCGCCGGATCGGCCAGGATCTGCTCAAGCGCGATCCGGCGCAGCTCAATCAGATCAGCGTTCTCGACCTGCAGGCGGCGGCCGTCCTGCAGCCGCGCCAGCAGTCGGTCGCGAAGCTCCTCGAGCTCTGCAAGGTCCAGCAACCGCGGGCCTGATGTCTCGCTGTGCCCGCGCAACGCAGCGAACTCGGCGTCATCCATACCGTCCGCGTAGGCGGAGACGAACAGGTCGGACAGCTCGCGCTCAAGCCGGGTGATCTGATCGCGCAGCGAACGGCGTGCACGAGCCAAGGCCTCCCGCTCGTCAGTGAGCTGGCCGGAATCCAGGCTGAAAAGCAGCTCAGCGAGTTCCACCGGTCTGATCGACGATACCACCATCATTCGGCGGACTGAAGGGCATCCGCCGCGAGCCAGAGCGCCTCGTCGACGTGCATGTCCGAGACGCCGGGCGCCGCGACCGCGTACAGGATCGCGGTCGTGGTCCGCGAACCGGCCGCCCGCTCGGGCGGCGGCTGCTCGAACAGCGCGGCCACCGGTCCGCTCTGGTCGGCGATCACGAGGGTCTCTTGATCGGTGGCCCGTTGGCCACCGCGAGAATCGCCCCCCACCCTGCCGACCGTGATCCGCAGCGGCTCCGTGACTCGCCCGGCGTCAAGCGCCCACACCGGCACTCCGGTTTCCGCGATCGTCAACACCAGCACGTCCGGCAACAGGTCACGGGTGCGAAAGCCGCCGTAGAAGAGGCGGTGCTGGGCGACGGCCTCAACCGGCGTCGGTGTCTGATCCGGGTCGAGCCCGAGCAACCGGTAGAGGGTCCGGTAGGCGCGCGGGATCTGTTGGGTCCGCATCGCGATCACCGTGGCGCCGGTGTAGCGGGTGGCGAGGTCGCCCAGCCGGTCGCGGATCGCCGCGGGCGTGCGGCCCGGGCGGTACTCGACGCGGTTGTATGCCAGCCGCAGGCCCGGAATCTCCTCGGCGATGACCGCATCGACGCTCCCCTGCGTCGTTGCTGCGCCGCGCCGCTCCACCGCTCAGCCGGCCTGCAGCTGTCGGACGGCTGCGGCCAGCGCCGCCGGTTTCTCCCAGTCCTCGCCGATCAGGCGCTGGGCGACGATTCCGCCGGCGCGGGCGATCTCGACGATCGGGCAGACGTTGACGCCGTAGAGGTCGCCGACGGCGCCCGTCGGGTCATCGGCGACCGGGATCGTCCAGTGATGGCTCTTGACGAGCTTTTGGGTGGCGGCCCGGTCGGCGTTGATCGCGACCGCCGCGAACTGGATCTGCGGGAACTCCGGCGAGATCTTCTGAAGCGCGTCGACCTCGCGGACGCAGGTCGCCCCCGGTGGCGAAGAACGCCAGCACGATCGGGCGGCGGTTGCACATGTTCAGCCCGTGCGCGGCGGGCTTGTCGGGATTGCAGTGCGGATTGGCGTTGGCGGGCGAGGTTGAGATTGCTCGTCGCCAGCGGCGCGACGAACTTGTGCAGGCGGTGCCCGCGCGCGATCCCCGGCGTGCTGACCCGCCGTTGGAGACAAGACGATCGAAAGAGATCAAGCAGCAGCACGCCGAACCCGAAGAACGCCACTGGTACTTGCGGATGTCGATCACCGGGTCGATCCGATCGGGGCGGCGGGCGCCTTCGCGTTCGGCGATCGCCTGATCGGGGTCGAGGCCGGTGCGCGAGCTCGGGCCCCGTGTCGGGCTCAGACCCCGTGTCGGGCTCAGACCCCGGGGGCTCGCGCTCGGATGCCGGGGGCTCGGGATCCGGAGCCGCCGGCTCGAGGCCCGAGCGGGTCCGGCTCGCGCGGCTCCTCGTCGCTCACACCGATACCGCGGCGCGCGCCGGCGACGCGGCGGGCGTGGCCGACCGATCCGCGGCCGCGCCGGCTTGTGCGGGCGGCGGCAGCCGCGGTGCGCGCCCGCTCGCCGCCTCTGAGAGCACGAGCACCGCGGGCAGGACCAGCAGCACGCCGAGCCAGCGAGACGGTCAGGTCGATCAGGGTGACGAAGCCGAAGTCGCGGAGCATCGTGATGTTGGAGAAGACGAGCACACCGAAGCCGGCGATCGCGGTCACCCCGGAGGCGAGCACCGCCCGGCCGGTCGAACGGTACGTCCGATCGAGCGCCTCCGCCGGCTGGCGGCGTGGACCCGCTCCTGGCCGAAGCGCTCGGCCAGCAGCACGCTGAACTCGGTCGAGATCGCGATCACGAGCGCGCCGAGCGTCGCCGACATCGGGTTCAGCGGGATCCCGATCAGCGTAGAGGATCAGCGCCGACCAGCCGGTCGCCAGCACGATCGGGACCAGCGGCACGAGCGCCCGGCGGCGGGAGCGGAACACCGCCAGCAGCACCAGGCCGACCGCGAGGAGGCCGAGCAAGCAGCGTCAGCAGCCGCCTGCCCGGCGAGGACAGCGCCTGTTCGCGTCGGCCGCCAGGACCGGCAGGCCGGCGAGCGAGGCGGTGACGCCGGCCGGCGGGTGCAGGTGCGCTGCGCAGGTAGTCGATCACGCGCTGCTGCTTGTCGAGCGGCATCAGCCGCAGCCCGAAGGCGAGCGCCGCGTACTGCTGTTATCGGCGTGAGCACCGCCTGCGAGAAGTAGGTCGGCACGGCCGACAGCAGCGCGTTGATCGAGGGCTGCGTCAGCTTCGTCGGTCGTGCTCGAACTGTCGGAGTCGAACAGGTCCGGGAGCGACAGAGCAGGGCACAGCGTCGCCGCCTCGCAGCCCTTCGTCTCGACGTAGCCGAAGTGCTTCACGATCTCGTTCTCGTACCTGATCATCCAACCGACGGTGCCGGCCGTGGCGACATTCGTGGAGTGAACGAGCACATCGATCTCGCCGGAGACGCCGGTCGTCTTCTCAAGCGTGTTGAGATGCCGCAGCGCCGGCATGCTTGACGGAACCAGCTTGGTGATGTCGGACTGAACCGCCGTCTGCGTATCGACGACCCAGCCGAACACGGCCAGCAGTGCCCCGATCGCCAGCACCCGCTCGGGCCGTGCGGCCAGGGCGCGGAGCGTCTGCGCCAACGACCGCTCCGTCCAGGCCGGGCGCGGCCAATCCGGGAGTCGCAGATCTGAGAGCCGTGCCAGCGGCCGGCGCACCTCGCCGAGAATTTCGATGGCTCCGCGAAGCGACGCCGCCAGCGCACTCTCGGACACTCGGCCGGCAGACCAGCCCAATCCAGACCGCTCCGCAAAGCGGCCACGGAGGACGAGCGTCGCGGCGCCGGCGGTCAGCGTGCAGGCGAACGCGACTCCGACGCCGATCACCAGCAGCAGCCCGAAGCCCTGGACCATCGGCACCGGTGAGGTCAGCAGCACCAGGAAGCCGGTCGCCGTCGCCAACGCCGCGGCGGCGATCGTCGGAGCGCCGGTACGGCCTGCGTGGGCGACGCCGTCACCGCCATCTGCCGCCTCGCGCGCACGGGACTGGAACTGGATCGCATAGTCGACCGCGAGCCCGATCAGGATCGGGAGCACCGCGATCGAGGCCATCGTCAGGGTCGCCCCGGCCAGGGCCGTCAGGCCGAAGGTGATCGCCGCGGCGGCCAGAGCGAGTGCCAACGGCAGCAGTCTGCAGCGTGCCGCGGAACACGAGCAGCAGCACGAACGCCATCACGAGGATCGCGCCGATCAGCAGGATCGCGACCTGGCCCGTGACCTCGCCGGCGAGATCGTCGAGGACGACCGGCTCACCGCTGACCAGATAACTGCCGCCGTAGCCGAGCTTGAACATCGGCATCTTCACGGCGGCCCTGATCCACCGGATCGCCTGCTCGGTCTGCGCGGTCGTCAGGTTGGCCTTGAGCCGCACCTGGATCAGCGCTGACTTCGAGGTCGGGAACAGGTAGGAGAAGCGCGCCTTGGGCGTGTATGAGCCGCGGGTCTGATCGAACACGATCGAGTCGATGAAGTTCGTGTTGTCGATCGACGGCTCGCTGGTGATCCCGGAGTCGAGCGCCAGCTGCGCGAGCTGGTCCTCCTCGTTGCTGGACGCCAGCTGTGCGGCCGCGTTGCCGGCCGATTTGATCTGCGCGCTCGAGTCGCCCCTGGACCGCGCCAGCTTCTCAGCGGCCTGCTCGGCGGACACAACCGAATCATGGGCGGACGTGTAGAAGGTCGCGATCTCCTGGTTGACGGCGGTGACAGCCCGGTTCAAAAAGGTTCCGGGTCCGTAGACGACGCGAGCCGGGTGGTGGGCCATGATCTCGCCGCACGGGCTCCGCGAGCCGCCGTACGGCTGTGCCTTGGATGCCGCGACGGGCTCAAACGCACCCAGCTTCGTGTTGGCTGCCACCTCCTCCCCCGCGAGACATGCCTCGAGCTCTGAGATCACCCCCAGATCCCGGCTGCCGGTCAGGCTCTGCAGGTTCTCGCGGATCAGCACGACAACGGCATCCCCGCCGAACTGGTCGTAGTCCTGCTGCGTCGCCCGGTAGTCAGACGAGGAGCTGGAGACATACGTGCTGGTCCCCGTCGCGGGCTGCAACCCGAGTGCAATCGCCGCGCACGCGACGGCAACAGCGGTGACGCCGAGCAGCACCAACCACGGCTTCCGGGCCGCCAGGCCAACAACCCACGCCAACCTCTCCCGAGCGCGCATGCCGAGAGGCTAACGCGAGCGGCCGTCTGCGGCGCAGGTGGCCGCCCGCCGGCGAGCGACGAAAGCGCCCCAGATCCGCAGTCCGCCTCCGCCGACGCGGCAAATCGGGACCGAAACGTCACAACGCTTTCCCGATATCGAGGGGTAGGGCGACAACCGTCGCTCAGCGACGGTTGCTGCACAACCTCTTCGATCCCCCGAGGGTGTTGTGACGTTCCAGTCGCCCCGACCCCCAAATCACGCTCAGCACCGTGAATGACCAGCGCTCAGCGGCCACGGCGGGCCAGCACCGAGTGGTCGACGGCTGCGCGGTCAGGCAGGCGACCGCGGCGCGGGTGGGATCCTCTGCGCGTAACTCGCTTGCGGTTACGCGCAGAGGATCCGCACCGGAGCTGCGGCGGTCGCCGCGAAGCGACCGCAGCCGCTCTGTCTAGTCCATCGTCAGCGGGCCCATCGACTCGCCCGCCAGGAACTGGCGGATGAACGGGTTCTCGGAGTTGAGCATGTCCTCCGAGGGCCCCGCCTCGACGATGCGGCCCTTCCACAGCACGTTGAGGTAGTCCGACACGCGACGGGCCATCATCACGTTGTGGGTGATGACGCAGAAGGTGGGCAGATGCTCCTTCTGAGCGGCCTTGGCGTCGTCCATCATGTCGCGATGGACCTCGAGGATCAGCTCGCCGAGCAGCGAGGTGCGGACCGGGTCAAGGCCCGAGTCGGGCTCGTCGAAGAGCACGATGTCCGGCTCCAGCACGAGCGCCCGCGCGAAGCCGGCGCGCTTGCGCATCCCGCCTGAGAGCTCGTTCGGGAACTTGTCACGCGAATGGCCGAGGCCGACCTCGGTGAGGCGCCGCATGACGATGTCCTCGATCTCCTCCTCGCCCTTCTCGGTGTGCTGGCGCAGCGGGAAGGCGACGTTGTCATAGAGGTTCATCGAGCCGAACAGCGCGCCGTCCTGGAACAGCAGGCCGAACTTCTTGCGCATCTCGAACAGCTCGTCGTCGGCCATGTTCGGAACCGAGTGGCCGTGCACGAGGATGTCACCCTGATCGGGGTACAGCAGGCCGACCATGTGCTTGATGCAGACGGACTTTCCGGTACCGGAGGGGCCGAGGATCATCGAGACCATGCCCTCGGGCAGGCCCATGTTCAGTCCGCGCAGGATCTTGTTCTTACCGAACGCCTTGTAGGTGTCGATGAACTCCACGGCGTCCGGCCGGCCGGACGGATAGTGCTTGTAGGTGTGCCACTTGTACTCCTCCTCGGAGGCACCATCCGGCGGCGCGGGTCGGGGCGGCTCCTCGGCGACGACCGACACGCGCGACTGCGGCTGCGCCATGCGCGTCTCCGCCTGGAAGGTGCCCATCTCGGTCCGCTCGCCGTGTTCGGGTTCGGGGAGCCCCTGGGTCGGCTGCTCCCACTCGATCTCCTCGCGCGGCAGCCGCTGGGACTGCGTCGGCGGCTCTGGCGTGAGCGGCGCCGGCGAGTCGGAGACATACGACGACGGCTGATCGCCGCCAGCTGCCGGAGGCTGCACCTCGGTGCTCGGCTCCCAGCTGCGGGCGGGCTCGCTTGCCTGCCGGTAGGGGACCGGTCCCGACCCGTCTGACTCCGGTGCGGAGCGTCCGGGCTCGGACTCCTCAGGGTCACGTTTATTTCCGAACGAGAACCGCATATATCTCCCTCAACCTCCGATTGGTGCCCGTGGATTCGCGCCCCAGAAGAGCTGCGTCCCGAGCATTCCGATGAGATGCACAGACACGATGTTGAAGACCATCGATTTGGCCGTCGCAGTACCGACCCCGACCGGGCCTCCGCTGGCGTTATACCCGTAGTAACAGCCCACCATCACGATCACCATCGCCATCGCCATCGCTTTGATGAGGCTGTATATGAGATCCGGTGGATTCTGGAACTCCCAGAAGATCAGGAAGAAGCCGCCGGAGGAGACGTCTCCGATCTGCTGGACCACGGCTAAGTAACTGCGCGAAGAAGCCGGCGCCGATCGAGCACAGGTAGACGAACGGCAGCACCAGCATCGCCGCCAGCAGCCTCGTCGCGCATAGGAAGGTGATGCCGCTGATGCCCATCACCTCGAGCGCGTCGATCTCGTCGGAGATCCGCATCGAACCGAGCTCGGCGACGATGCCGGTGCCGACCTTGGCGGCCATCATGTAGCCGAAGCACAGCGGCACCAGCTCGCGCAGGTCACACCAGGCCGCGAACACGCCGGCGTACGCCGGCGTGCCGACGGAGCGGTTGAAGTAGGCGCCCTCGATCCCGCACTGCAGGCCGATGATGAACACCAGGCCCCAGATCACGAGCGTCGAGGAGATGATCAGGATCCCGGCCTGCCGCAGCGTCTCGCCGAAGTAGCGGAAGACGCGGAGGCGGACGATGTTGCCGATGATCTCGCCCGGAGAACTTGACGATGTCGCCGAAGGACTCGAGTCGAACTGCGCGGGGCTGCGAGCAGGTCGCCCATGGCTACTTGACGATCGTCGTCAGCTCCGGGTGCGTGGCCAGCAGCACCTGGGTGAAGACGTAGTTGAACGCGAAGATCGCCAGGAAGGCGATCACGACCGCCTGGTTGACCGCGCGGCCGACGCCCTCGGCCCCGCCTGCGGCGGTCATCCCCTTGTAACAGCAGACGATCGCGATGATCGCGCCGAACAGGGTCGTCTTGACGACCGACCCCCAGAGGTCGGTGGTCGACGCGTTGTTGAAGAACGTCGCCCAGAACGGCCCGAGCGGCGCGTGGTTGACGAGCGTCGCCAGCACGCCGCCGAAGATCCCGAACAGCAGCGCGTAGATGTCGAACAGGCCCGTGACGAGCATCAGCGCCAGGAAGCGCGGCACGACGAGGTTCTTGATCGGGTCGACGCCGAGCACCTCGAGCGCATCGAGTTCCTCGCGGATCCGGCGGGCGCCGAGGTCGGCGGTGATCGCCGTGCCGGCGACCCCGGCGAGCACGATCGCGTCGACGAACGGCGCGAACTCGCGGATCGAGGCGAGCACGAAGAACCCGCCGAGCCGGTCGAGCGCACCGAACAGCACCAGGAAGTTGGCGGCCTGCAGGCCCGGCGCCTCGTAGCCGAAGGCGATCGTCGAGATCAGCAGCGGGAACCAGCAGAGCCGCAGCGCGAACATGAACTGACCGACGAACTCAGGGCCGTACGGGTACGGCGGTCTGACCGCGGAGACGATCGTGCGGCCGGTGAGGATCACCATCTCTCCGGCCTCTTCGAGCACTCCCTTGGTCGGCGCGAACGCACGGTCGACGGCTGTCTTGATCACACTCTTAGTCTCCTCAGCCGCACCCGGAAGCGCGCACGGGCGCGCTGGCCGAGATCCAGCAGGCCGGAAGCCTACGCCACCTGCGGGCGGATGACCAACAGCCAACCCGCGTTCCTCTGCTTCGCGGCGTGGTATGTTCGCCTCGCGGTGAAGGGGTGGAGACCATCAGGAGTCGCGTTCGGCGGCTGTGCAGCGGCGCTTTCCGCGCTCGCCCTGGGCGCATGCGGCTCGGGTCCTGCTGACACGGCCGGCGAGGCTCCGGGCAGCTTCCCGGTGCAGGTGACGAGCTCCTTCCCCACCTCGCAACGGCTCGCCCAGCAGAGTGACCTGGTGATCACCGTGCATAACACGGGTTCGCAGACGATCCCGGACGTCGCCGTGACGCTGACCAACCCGAAGTACGGAACCGCCGCCCAAGCGCTCGGCACGCTGCTGGCCGCCCCGTCCCCGGGCCAGCCGATCCTCGCCAGCCGCTCGCGGCCGGTGTGGATCATCGACCAGGACCCGGGTCCCTGCCAGTACAGCTGCAAGCAGGGCGGCCCCGGTGCCGCGGCCACGGCCTTCTCAGACACATGGGCGCTCGGCAGGCTGGCGCCCGGGCAGTCGGCGAAGTTCGACTGGAAGGTCACCGCCGTCCGTGCCGGCAGCTACACGGTCGCCTACAAGGTGGCCGCTGGCCTGTCCGGTAAGGCCGTCGCCACCGGCACGAGCTCGCGCGGGCGCCTGGCGGTCAAGATCGACTCGGCGCCGCGCCAGACCTACGTCAACAACAGCGGGCAGATCGTCTACGGGAACTGATCCCGGGCAGGCGCCTCGCGTCGCCCGCCGGCCGTGAGGTGGCGGTCCAACGGGACCGCCCCCAAAAAGGTATTGTGCATCTCGGCCTGTCCCGCCGTTTTCGACGACAGGCCAACCGTTTTTTGGCCTCTTTGGCCATCGTGGATAGTGACCCTCTAGAGGGCGTTTTCTAGAGTTCTGACTCTCTCGTCGCCCCAGGCGGCGGACTACCCACGCGCGCCTCCGCCGCCGAGGCGTGGACAGGAAGGAACTACGAAACGCATGCCCCGAATTCGCCAGCAGAACGTCCTCGCCGCACAGTGGGCCGCCAACGGCAACAGCCTCGGCGCTCCCGACCTGACCGTCGCGGACAACCAGATCTTCGGCGAGAACGTCTTCAGTCAGGCCGTCCAGCGCCAGCGCCTCCCGAAGGACGTCTACAAGAAGCTGTCGCAGACGCTCGCCAAGGGTGAGCCGCTCGACACGTCGCTGGCGGACGCAGTCGCGCTGGCGATGAAGGAGTGGGCGATGGAGAAGGGCGCCGACCCACTACAGCCACGTCTTCCAGCCGCTGACCAACCTCACCGCGGAGAAGCACGACAGCTTCTACGGGCCGACCGGCGAGGGCACGGCGCTCGCGTCGTTCTCCGGCAAGGAGCTGATCCAGGCCGAGCCGGACGCCTCCTCGTTCCCGACCGGCGGCCTGCGCGCGACCTTCGAGGCCCGCGGCTACACCGCCTGGGATCCGACCAGCCCGGCGTTCATCCTCGAGAACCCGAACGGCGCGCTGCTCTGCATCCCGACCGCGTTCGTGTCGTGGACCGGCGAGGCGCTCGACAACAAGATCCCGCTGCTGCGTTCGATGGACGCGATGTCGAAGTCGGCCGTGCGGGCGCTGGGGCTGCTCGGCAAGCCACTCCGTCACGCGCGTGTTCACCTCCGTCGGCCCGGAGCAGGAGTACTTCCTGATCCCGGAGCAGTACTACTTCGAGCGCCCCGACCTGGTGATCACCGGCCGCACGCTGTTCGGCGCCAAGCCACCCAAGGGCCAGGAGCTCGACGACCACTACTTCGGGTCGATCCCGGAGCGCGTGCTCGCCTACATGATGGATCTCGAGCGGGAGCTGGCCAAGCTCGGCATCCCGATCAAGACCCGCCACAACGAGGTCGCGCCGGCCCAGTACGAGATCGCTCCGATCTACGAGAACTCGAACGTCGGCTCCGATCATCAGCAGCTGACGATGTCGCTGATGCAGAACGTGGCCCGCCGGTACGGCCTCGTCTGCCTGCTGCACGAGAAGCCGTTCGCCGGCCTGAACGGCTCCGGCAAGCACAACAACTGGTCGATCGGGACCGATGACGGCGAGAACCTGATGGACCCGGGCGACACGCCGCACGAGAACCTGCAGTTCCTGTTCTTCTGCGCGGCCGTGATTCAGGCGGTCAACAAGCACCAGGGTCTGCTGCGTGCCTCGATCGCATCGCCGGGCCAGGACCATCGCCTCGGCGCCAACGAGGCGCCGCCGGCGATCATCTCGATCTTCCTCGGTGCCGAGCTGCAGAAGGTGTTCGAGGCGATCGAGAAGGGTGAGACGGGCGAGTCGACGCCGGAGTCGTTCCTCGGCCTCGGCACCCCGGTGCTGCCACCGCTGCCGATGGACGGCGGCGACCGCAACCGGACGAGCCCGTTCGCGTTCACCGGCAACAAGTTCGAGTTCCGCGCGCTCGGCTCGAGCATGTCGCTGTCGCTTCCCAACACGGTGCTCAACACGATCGTCGCCGAGGCGATCGACTACCTCAGCGAGGAGCTCGAGGACGCCCTCAACGCCGGTAAGTCGGTCGAGGAGGCGCTGCCGCCGATCATCCAGAAGAGCTATGCCGCCAACAGCCGCGTCGTCTTCGACGGCGACGGGTACTCGCAGGAGTGGCACGAGGAGGCCGCGAAGCGCGGCCTGCTGAACCTCCCGTCGACGCCGGACGCGCTGCCGTATCTGATCGACGACGAGACGGTGACGCTGTTCTCCAACTACGGGGTGCTCAACGAGCGCGAGCTGCACTCGCGCTACGAGGTGTCACTCGAGCAGTACGTCACCAAGCTCAACATCGAGTCGGAGACGGCCGCGTCGATCGCGCGCACGCTGCTGCTGCCGGCTGCGGTCCGGTACCTGGCCGAGCTGCTCGCGGCGGAGCTGCCGGAGCTGGCAAGCGAGACGAGGACCTGATCGACGAGTTCGTCGAGGTGATCAAGGCGCTCGAGATCGGTCAACCTCGAGGAGAACCACCCGGACACCGAGGACATCCTCGAGCACGCGAAGTACATGCACGACACCGTTTTCCCGGCGATGGGCGAGGTCCGGACCGTCGCGGACAAGCTCGAGACGGTGGGTCGCGGACGACCTGTGGCCGCTGCCGAAGTACTCGGAGATGCTCTTCATCAAGTAGGCGGGGTTCCCCCAAACGGGGAAAACGACCTAGCGGAGATACTCCCAGGGGAGATCGGGGCGATGCCCCGGTCTCCCCTCTCTGCTGTGTCGGCCTGGCTACGCGGCGGGCGTGGCGGGCGGGTCGGCGATCTGCCCCGGCTGCCCGCCGCCGCGGCGCCACGGGAGCCGGCCGTCGGTCGCGAGCCACGAGCCACACAGGATCAGGACCAGCCCGCCGAGCGAGCCGAGACCCGGGTGCTCGCCCAGCAGCACGACGCCGAGAGCGAGCGCCACGACGGGGTTGATGTAGGTGATCACAAGCGCCCGGGATGCCCCAATCAGCGCGATCAGCATCGCCATCGCCACGAACGCCGCGGCGGTGCAGAGCACCCCCAGTCCGCCGGTCGCTGCGAACGCGCCCAGTGACGGGACCTTCACGGGCCAATCGATCACCGCCAGCGGGGTCAGCAGGACGGTCGCCATCGCCAACGACATTCCCATCGTCGCGGCAGGCTGCAGATCTGCCAGATAGCGTCGGAGGATCAGCGGGCCGATCGCGTAGCCGCAGGCCGCCACCAGAACCGCTCCGACGGCCACCAGCGACCGGGTGCTGCCGGTGGCGTCCAGCCCGACGAGGAACACCACGCCGACGAAGCCGACAAGCAGGCCGAACAGGCGCGCGCCCGTGACACGCTCGCCCCGATCGAACCGGAGAGCCAGGAGCGCCAGGATCAGCGGCACCGAGGCGACGATGATCGCGGCCATCGAGGAGGCGATCCGGCGCTCGCCGTAGGCGATCAGCGGCAGCGGGATCGCGATCTCCGCGACCGCGTAGGCGAGCAATGGCCGCCAGTGCGCTCCCAACCCCCGGAGCCCGCCACGGATCGCCGCGACCGACAGCAGGATTGCCGCTCCGACAAGCATTCGGCCCCACGCCAGCACGATCGGCGGCATTCCGCCGTTGTCGGCGATCTTGATCAGCAGGTACGGAACGCCCCAGAGCGCCGAGACCACGGTGAACAACACCCATGCACGCCTGGTCACCCGTCGAACATATCGTCGCCGTGTACACCGGGGCGTCTCAGGAAACGCTTATGCATGTGACGGCGAGGCGCACCGCAACTTGCGAGAGACGCGGCGGTTCTACGTTACGTTGAACCGCGGGATGAAAGACCTGTCCGGCTGCGGTGGCCGTAGAAGTGAGCACCCACCGCATCACCGGTCCTCCCTGTTGCTCGCCCTGGCCGTCCTCGCGATGGCGCTGCTCGGTCCGCTGACCGCGCTGGCGATCGCCGACGGCCAGAGCGGCTCCGGCGGCGGCGGGCTGTCCGGCGATACGACCTCGCCGTACGCCCCCACCACCACGACGGCGACCACGACAACCGCGACGACAACGACAACGACTACGACGACTCCGTACACGACCACCACCGTCACCCCACCGCCGACCGCGATCTCCGTCCCCGGCCGGGAAACCCCTTCGCCACCCGCGGCATGTGGATCTGGGAGCTGCCGCTGACCGACGGCGGCAACCTCGACGCGATCATCGCGCAGGCCAAGGAGTACGGGATCGGGACGGTCTACGTCAAGAGCGGCGACGGTACATCGATGTGGTCGCAGTTCAATGCCACGCTCGTCAGCGACCTGCACGAGGCGGGGCTGCGCGTCTGCGCGTGGCAGTACGTCTACGGCGTCCACCCGCTCGAGGAGGCGCAGGTCGGCGCTCGAGCCGTCAAGGAAGGCGCCAACTGCCTGGTGATCGATGCCGAGAGCCAGTACCAGGGCCGCTATGCGCAGGCGCAGGAGTACGTCGGCCAGCTGCGCGTCAGGATCGGCTCGAAGTTCCCACTGGCGCTTGCCGGGTTCCCGTACGTGGATTACCACCCGAGCTTCCCGTATTCGGTGTTCCTCGGCACCAACGGCGCTCAGTACAACGCGCCGCAGATGTACTGGCGCGCGATCGGCGTCAGCGTCGCCACCGTCTTCCAGCACACCTATGAGTTCAACGAGATCTACCAGCGGCCGATCTTCCCGCTCGGTCAGCTGTACGACTCACCGCCCGCCTCCCAGGTCCTCCAGTTCCGGCAGATCTCTCGGGATTACGGCGCCACCGGGCTCAGCTGGTGGGATTGGCAATCAGCCAACGCCAGCCTGTTCAGCGACATCGCGAAGCCGGTCGGCGCGTTGAAAGGGTTCGTCGCCGACAAGCAGGTCGCAAGCGTCGGCCTGCACGCCGTTGGAGACCTCGTCGTGTGGGCCCAGGAGCATCTCTGGAACACGCCGGAGCGGGTCACGATCGACGGTGACTACGGCGTCAAGACCGAGGCCGCCGTCGCGGCCTTCCAGACGGCCCACGGGATCCCGGCCACCGGCGTGATCACGGCGCAGACGTGGGCCGCACTGCTCGAGGAGAAGCTGCCGAAGATCCGGTGGACGATCAAGAAGAAGCTGCAAACGGCAACAATCGCCCGGGTTGGCGCGGATCAGCTGACCCTGGCCATCCCGCGATCCGCCGACGCCAAGCAGAAGCACAACGAGCTCGGCGGCGACCCCGGGATGGGCCGCGAGCGGGAGGGCCGCACGGCGTCCTAGCCGGCGGCCCAACGGGGCCGCCGACACCGGGCCGCTACGGGCGCCCGTCGACCGCGAGCCGCTGGTTGCGGTACGCGGGATCCTCGGTCACGTCCTCACCGAACCACCCGGGCACCTCGAACGCCGCGGCCTCCTCGACGGAGGCGAACTCGACCTCGGCGACGATCAGTCCGGCCAGAGCGCCCTCGTACACGTCAAGCTCGATCGGCCCCAGCCGGTAGCGGACCTTCTCGACCCGCCGGCCCTCGGTCGCCGGCCACATCGCCTCGAACTGCTCCGCGGACAGCGTGATCTCCCACTCCCCGCGAACGAGGCCCGCGCCGCGCTTGGCCGTCAGCCGGCATCCCTTCGACGACCGGCGAACCCGCGCCTCGCCCAAGCCCGGTTCGATCGCCAGGTATCCCTGTTCGATCGGGTCGCCCTCGCCGAGCGCATCGGGCACCGCCGAGACGAGCCATTTGCGCTCGATCTCCATCGCGCGCGGAGATCTAGCCTTCGAGGACGGTGCCCGGAGCCAGGCGAACCGAGCCGACGTCCGCTCGTATCTCGACCGACCCGCGCACGATCACCCCCGCGCCGAACGTGACGTCACCATGGACGACCAGCCGCTCGGCGCCGCGCAGTGATGGCGGACCGTCGGGGAAGTGTCGGTCGAACTGATCGATCAGCTTGTAGCGGTGCTTGTCGAGCTCGACGTACGGCAGCGGGTCACGCTCGGGGGTCAGCTCGAAATCGGCTCCCATTGAGTACGCGTCAGAGCGCAGCACCAGCAGGTCATCGGTCGTCTTGACCGGCACGAACCGCTGCCGCGGAACCTGCAGCAGCCGCGCGTCGGGGAAGCTGCCGATCGCCGCCCCCATCGCCGCCTCAAGCTGAATCACCGGCGTCGAGTCGCTGTCACGCGGATCAACGGTCTTGCGGTTGACGATCACCGGCAGCTCGAGACCGCCCTGCGACAGGCGCGCCTCAAGCGCCTCGAGCGACACCCACAGCGTGTTGGTGTTGTAGTAGCGCCAGCGACGAAAATCGCGGAAGGACTTGTCGTCCTCAGGCGGGGTCTGGGCGATCTCGCGCAGCACCAGCTGGTCATCAGCCTTGCGCCGGGCGATGTGCCCGCCCTTGCGGTCGGACTCTGTGCCCTGCACGACCTCCATCAGGAAGGGGATCTGCTCGCGCTGGATGTACCCCGCGATCCGCGGATCGACCTCGGCCCCGAGGTTGTCGGAGTTCGAGATCATCGCGTAGCGGTAACCGGCGTCGAGCAGCGAGCGGAGCATCCCCGAGCCGCGCAGCGCGCTGTAGACGTCGCCATGCCCGGGCGGACACCACTCGAGGTCCGGATTCGTCGCCCAGCTCACGGGCAGCAACGTGTCCGCCTCGAGCTTCGGCACCATGCTTTGCAGAAACGCGGGGTCAAGGCCATCGGTGGCAACCGATGGCAGGGTCTCGAGCGCCTCCAGGGTCGCCGCCTGGGTCACATCCGAGTTCATCAGCACCAGCGGCAGCGGCACCTTGTAGCGGGCGCGCAACTCAAGGATCTGTCCGACGATGATCTCGAGGAACGAATAGCCCTGCCGGGCTTCGAGCAGTGACTTGGGCTGCTGCAGACCCATTGATGTCGCCAGCCCGCCATTGAGCTTGATCACGGCGACACCGGCCAGCGCCTCGCCCGGGTCGACGTCACGTAGGTCATCGAGCAGCGGCACGTCGGGAGCCGGTTCAAGCTCGCTGCTCGGCATCAGTGTCTGCGCGCCCTCACGGACTCGGCGCAGTGCCGAGCAGAAGGCCGCGATCGCCTCGTCGTTCTGGCCTGCATCCCGCATCTTCGCGGCAGCCGCCTCGACGAGCTGATCGGCGCCGGGGACGTCGGTCATCGTTTCATCGCCCATTAGGCGGTGTATTTTGCCCCTTCGCGACGCCGCGCAAACGTTCCGGGCTCACCCGGGGTGATCGATTTGTTCGGAAACTGCGGCCCGAAGCTCACCGATCCAGGCGCTCGCGTTCCCGTCGCTGGGGGCTCGCCAATCTCCCCGCGGCGACAGGGATCCGCCGGATCCGACCTTCGGCGCGTTCGGAATCGCGGAGCGTTTGAACTGGCTCGTGCGGAAGAAACGATCGAGGAAGACCTCGAGCCAGTGGACGATCTCATCCAGTCCGTACGCGTTGCGCCGCTGCACCGGGATCAGGTCGGGCCACTGCCCGCGGGCCCGATCGCCCCACGCATGCAGCGCCAGGTACGCGATCTTCGACGGTCGGTAGCCGAACCGCAGCACGTAGTAGAGAAAAAAGTCCTGGAGCTCGTAGGGCCCGACGGTCTTCTCCGAGTGCTGTGCCGGCAGGTCGGCGTCGCCGGGAATCAGCTCCGGGGAGATCTCGGTGTCGAGCACGGACTGCAGGATCGCGTCGGCCTCGGGTCCGAACTGGTCGGTGTCGATCGCCCACCGCAGCAGGAACTGGATCAGCGTCTTGGGCACCGACGCGTTGATCGCGTAGTGCGACATCTGGTCACCGACCCCGTAGGTGCTCCACCCGAGCGCCAGTTCGCTGAGGTCGCCTGTGCCGAGCACCAGCCCGTTGTGCATGTTGGCGAGGCGGAACAGGTGCGAGGTTCGCTCCCCCGCCTGCACGTTCTCGTATGTGACGTCGTAGGCCGCGCTGCCGTCTGCAGCCGGGTGGCCGATCGACTCGAGCATCGCCTGAGACGCGGGCCGGATATCGAGCTCGTGCGCGGTGACACCGAGCGCCTGCATCAGCGCCCGGGCGTTGGTCAGCGTCGTCGTGGTGGTGCCGAATCCGGGCATCGTGTAGGCGAGCACGTTGGTCCGCGGCAGACCAAGCCGATCCATCACCCGCGCGGCGACGATCAGCGCATGCGTCGAGTCGAGGCCACCGGAGACCCCGATCACGATCTTCTCGATCCCGGTCGTCTCGAGCCGGGTCTGCAGACCCTGGACCTGGATCATGTAGACCTCCTCGCAGCGCTCACTGCGCTTGGCCGGGTTGGCCGGCACGTACGGGAACCGCTCGATCAACCGATCGAGTTGCCCTGGCCGCGGCGAGCTTGCGGTTGTGGCCGCGATCGCCTGGTCGCCGGCCCGCGGCGGCCCCAAGGTGAACGGCACCGGTGTGAAGGTGCGCAGGATCTCCTTGTGATCATGGACGGAGTCCGCCCACGAGCTGAGCCCCGCGCGGTCCACCCGCAACCGGTCGAGGTCGATGTCCGCGGTGATCAGTGTCTGCTCCAGCGGGAACCGCTCGCCGGCGGCCAGCAGCTCCCCGTTCTCGTACAGCATCGCCTGACCGTCCCAGGCAAGGTCGGTCGTCGACTCACCGTCTCCGGCGGCGGTGTACAGGTACGCGGACAGCGTGCGCGCCGAGTGCGAGGCGCACAGCAGATGCCGGTAGTCCGACTTGCCGACCGTGATGTTGCTCGCCGACAGGTTGACGAGCACGGTCGCCCCCGCCAGCGCCGCGTACGTGCTCGGCGGGATCGGCACCCACACGTCCTCGCAGATCTCGACGTGGACGCGAAGATCGGGAACGTCGGTCGCCGTGAAGATCTGGGTGGATGTGAACGGCACCGAGCCGTGCCGCAGCGCAACCGTCGGATTGACCAGATCGCGCGCGGCCCGGAACTGACGCTTCTCATAGAACTCGCGGTACTCGGGCAGGTAGCTCTTCGGCACCGCGCCGAGCACCTCGCCGCGGTGGATCACAACGGCGGCGTTGAAGATCGACTGCTCGGTCTGCAGTGGTCCCCCGACGATGATCAGCGGCCGCAGTTCGGTGCTGGCGAGGCGGATCGTCTCGATCGCATCGAGAGTGGCGTCGAGCAGCGCCTGCTGATGAAACAGGTCATCGCCGGTGTAGGCGGACAGACCGAGCTCTGGATACGCGATCAGTGCGGCGCCGATCTGGTCGGCCTGCCGGGCAAGCTCAATCGTCCGCTGAGCGTTGACGGCCGGATCTGCGATCCGCACCCGGGGTACCGCAGCGGCAAGCCTGACGAAGCCGTGGCTGTCCAGCGAGTCGAACATCTGCGATTTGTATAGCGTGAGGTTGCCTTCCTGACTGCAAGCGTCCCACCCCAGCGCGTCCCCATCTCAGCCCCAGCGCGTCCCATCGCATCCCCATCGCATCCCCATCGCATCCCCATCGCAAGGAGAAATCGTGATTCTGATCGCCTATGACGGCTCCGACAACGCCAAGGCGGCGATCGCCGAAGCCGCACAGCTGTTCCCTGGCCAGCAGGCAACGGTGCTGACGGTGTGGGAGCGATTCATCGACGCATACACCCGCGCCGGCGCGCTCACCGGCGCCGGAGCGGTGATTGATTACGCCGCGATCGACAGCGCCGCGGAGCAGGGCGCCACCACCCGGGCCGGTGAGGGCGCCAAGCTCGCAGGCGACGCAGGGCTGGCCGCGACCGCGACCACCGCCGCCGTTGTCACCAGCGTCGCGGGCGCAATCCTCGGCGTCGCCGACGACGTCAAGGCAACCCTGATCGTGCTCGGCACCCGCGGCCTGACCGGCGTCAAGTCGGCGCTGCTCGGCAGCGTCTCGAACGCCGTCGTCCATCACTCCCACATCCCGGTCGTCGTGGTTCCGTCGCCGCACGAGTGAGGCTGCGACGGGACGGTGCCGGGTTCAGGCAGTGGCGGCCGTGCCGGCCGTTTCCGCGATCGCGGCTGCGAACGCGTCGACGTCTGCCTCGGTGGTGTCCCACGAGCACATCCACCGGACCTCGCTTGAGACCTCGTCCCAGACGTAGAAGTCGAATCGCTCCTGCAGGACTCCGATGACGTCCGGTGCCAGCTGCGCGAACACGGCATTTGACTCGATCGGCCGCGTCACGGTCACGCCCTCGATCGGGCCCAGCCGCTCCGCGAGCCGCCGCGCCATCGCGTTCGCGTGCTGGGCGCTGCGCAGCCACAACTCGTCGGTCAGCAGCGCGTCGAACTGGGCGGCCAGGAAACGCATCTTCGATCCGAGCTGCAGCGTCTGCTTGCGCAGCCACAGGAAACCGTCGGTCAGGGTCGGGTTCAGCGCGACGACCGCCTCGCACCCGAGTGCGCCGTTCTTGGTGGCGCCGAACGAGACGATGTCGGCGCCGATGCCGGTCGTGATCTCAGCCAGCGAGACACCGAGCGAGGCGGCGGCGTTGCTCAGCCGCGCCCCGTCGATGTGCACCACGAGACCGTGAGCGTGAGCGAGTTCCGCAAGCTCGCGGAGCTCGGCCAGCGAGTACACCGAGCCGAGCTCGGTCGATTGCGTCAGCGACAGCACCCGCGGCATCACGAAGTGCTCCTCCGGCGTGCGTGTCAGCAGCGGCTCGATCACGCTCGGTGAGACCCGGCCGTTGACCGCCCGCACCGTCAGCAACTTCAACCCGCCGACCGCCTCCGGAGCGCCGGTCTCGTCGGTGTGGATGTGCGCGCTCTCGGAGCACACGACCGCCTGCCACGGTCGGCAGGCGGCGCGCAGCGACAGCACATTCGCGCCGGAGCCGTTGAACACGAAGAACGCGCGGGCACCGTCGGCGTACGAGCCTCCGAGCGCCTCGACGACGCGGCGTTCGACGGCGGCCGAGTACGGGTCGTGGCCGTACCCGAACGCGTGCCCGTCACCGGCGGCGGCGATCGCCTGCAGGACCTCCGGGTGGACCCCGGCGGCGTTGTCCGACGCGAATCCCCGTCGCCGACCGCTCACGCAGCGACGCCCGCGGCCACCGGTCCAGCCACGATGTCGGCCAGCTTCGTCTTCAGGGTCGAGTAGAAGATCGACAGCGGGAACTCGTCGGGCAACACGAGGTCACAGTATGGCCGTGGATCCTCAAGCTCGGGCAGATCACGCCCGGAGGCGATCCACTTGGAGCCGGCCGCCGGCGACACGTACCGGGCGATCAGGTCGTGGGCAGCCGCCCAGTGCTGGAGCTTGGTGCGGTCGATCCCGGCCCGGTACAGCTCCTCGATCTCGGCGCGCAGCCCCCCGACGCCCTCGCTGACGCGGTCCCAATCGACGGTGAGCCGGTTGTCCGCCCAATCGAGGTACCCCCCACGGTGCAGGTAGGCGAACAGCAGCTGTCCGCCGAGCCCGTCGTAGTTGCGGACGCGAGCGCCGGTGATCGGGAATCGCAGCAGCCGGTCAAGCACGATCGCGTACTGGGCGAACCGCGCGAAGCGGACGCCGTCGGCCTCGAGCTCCACGGCCTGCGCAAACGCGGTCAGGTCGCAGCGCAGCTCCTCCAACGAGTACATCCAGTACGGCGCCCGCTGGCGGATCATGAACGGGTCAAACGGCAATTCGCCGTGGCTGTGCGCCCGATCGTGGATCAGGTCCCAGAGGATGTAGGCCTCCTGCGAGATCTCGGGTGAGGTGAGCATCGCCGCGGCGTCCGGTGGCAGGTTGAGCTGAAGCAGGTCCGCTGCTGCACCGGCGACCCGGCGCAGGCGAGCCGACTCGCGGTCGCAGAAGATCGCACCGAAGTTGTTCACCGGCCGCTGCGCCGTCGCAATCATCTCCGGGAACAGCACCGCGCACTCGCTGTCGTAGCCGCGGGTCGCATCGACGAGCTCGACCGGCACGAACTTCGCGTTGTCATACCGCGTCTGCTCGAGCCCGGCGATCCACTCCGGCCACGGCACCCGCACGATCAGCGTCTCAAAGCAGGTGTCGCGCGAGCCGTTCTGCTTGTACATCGGGAAGAACACGAGATGCAGCCGCCCGTCGACACGCTCCTGCTCCGGCCGGAACGCCTCGAGCGAGCGCGTGAAGTCGGGCTTGCCGTAGCCGCCGTCGCGCCACGCCTCGAGATCGTCGGCGGCGAGCAGCAGGTAGTCGCGCTCGTGCGGGATCCGCTCGGCGATCCGTCGCAGCAGATCGGCGATCGTGTCGACGTGCGCCGCGGCGGCCGTCCGGTCCGCATCCTCGAGCAGGGCGCCGTCGGAGGCCTGCAGCAGAGCGAGCGCGTTGGTCTCATCCCGCAGGGCGATCCACTCGGCTCCGGCGTAGCTCCCCTTGACGGTTTCGGATTCGGCGGGCTCCGTTGAGCCCGCCCGTCGAGCGGACCAGTACACGAGGTTCTCCCACAGCGCCGCGTGGTCCAGAGCGTCGATGCAGTCATCGCCGAACAGGTCCGAGTCGGCGACGACGACCACCCGGCCCTCGCCGGCGGCGGTGGCGACGAGCAGCGGCGCATCAGGCACAGAAGCGCTGGCAGACGTGCGCGCCAGCACGCGGGCCCCATTGAGGCACTCGATCGTCGTCGCGCGGTAGAAGCACGCCTCGTTGACGCGTGCCAACAGGTCACCGTCACGGCCGCGGCCACCGTCGGCCAGCGACGCCATGACCCAGCTCGGCACGCCCTTGCGGTTGCGCTCGTAGTCCTGGACGTTGTCGTTACGCAGCCGCACGCCGAAACGCTCGACGAGCTCAGCGAGGTTGTTGCCGTACTTGGCCTGCTCCGTTTCGCCGAGCACGATCAGGCCGCCACCGTTTCTCACAAAGGTCTCGATTGCGTCGAGCTCGTGATCGGTGAGCCGGGGGCTGCCGATCCCCGTCGTCTGCTCCCACTCGGGAGCCGACGGGTGCGCCAGCACGAGCAGATCACATTCGCTGAGCGCGTCGGCGTCGAGCGTGCCTTCAGAGTGGGCGTCGACCGTGAAGTCACGCGAACGCAACAGTTCGGCCGCCTGTTCGTAGGACGCGTCACCGGGATGGGCGGGCTGCATCTCGCGGGCAAGCGACGGGCGGATCGTCCACGCCTCGCTGTGGGTCTCATCGAACAGGACGTTGGTCATGCCACCAAGCCTAAAGGGGCTGGCGGCGAATTTCGATGCCGATCGACTGCAACTTCGTGCAAGAATTCACCGTTATGGACGCGGTTGACAAACAGATTCTTGCGCTTCTGACGGACGACGGTCGCGCCACCTATGACGCGATCGCATCCGAGGTCGCGCTGTCGGCGCCGGCGGTCAAGCGGCGCGTCGATCGCCTCCGCGAGAACGGTGCGATCACCGGCTTCACCGTCGTGATCGACCACGCCCAGCTCGGCGAGCAGACGGAGGCCCTGATCGAGCTGTTCTTCGCTCCGGGCACCCAGCTCGACGAGGTCGCGACGACGCTTGCCGCACACCCCGAGGTGCTCGAGGCATGGAGCGTGACCGGCGAGGCCGACGCCATCGCCCGGGTGCGCACGCAGGACAACGGCGACCTCGAGCGGCTGATCCGGGAGCTCCAGCACGACGGGCAGGTCCAGCGGACCCGCTCGCAGGTTGTTCTGTCGCAGCTGCTGCCGCGCTGAGCCCGGCGTCCGGCCGCACGCTGGGCTCGCCCCGGAGGCGCTTCGCCGGCTCGTTTGCAATGAAGAACGGGTTGTACGGGGTACGGGACCGTTCTGGCGGTCCGACTGCAGTGGAGGGTGCTCGAAACGTCAACGCAACGCCGGATCTGGCGCTTTGCCGACTGGAGACCCCTAAAGGCGCTCGAAAGGCATGAGCGTTGATTTAGCCCGCGCTTTGTCGTTTGGAGCACCCCCAGAAACCAGCGGATCGGCAAGGAAGCGGGCTCCGTGCTATCAGCGCCGCTCGAGGGACCAACCCTCACCCATTCCTCATTGCCAAAAGACGCCCTGCGCCCAGCAACACGACCCGGAGGCCCGAACATCAACCGGACGGACCCAACCGGACGGACCCCACCGGACGGACCAGCTGTCAGGCCCGCTGGGTGTCCTTCCGGTACGCAATCCGGGCGGTGATCGTCAGCGCCACGCCCCAGAGGACCACCACCAGCCACCCCTTCAGTCCCCAGTTGGACCCGTGGGCGGCGATCCGGCCCGCGGTGGCGAGCCAGTAGGAGGGGAACCACACGCCGATGTCGTGCAGGAAGCCGTGCTGCACCGGGAACCAGGTGCCGCTGATGATCGCCAGCAGCGAGACGACGCCGCCGGTCGCCGGGCCGACCGCGTCGACCGTCAGCAGATGCCCAAGGGTGATTCCCAAGGCCGCGAACGGCAGCAGCGCGATGATGATCAGCCCGGTCATCTCGAGCCACGTGCCGGCGGCGATACTGACCCCCGTGGCCGCGCCGGCCAGGTACAGCAGCGCGATCGTCAGCGCCGACATCATGTACGCCGAAAGCACCTTGGCCGAGAAGTACGCGCGAACGCTCAGCGGCGTGATCCGCAGCTGCCGGGTCCACCCGATCTGGCGCTCAGACGCGATGCGGGTCCCGCAGCCGATCATCGACATCATCGTCCCGAATGAGGCGAGGCTGGCCATGTAATACAGCGGCGCCGACACGCCGGTGCCACCAAAGTTGTGTACGTGGCGGTTCGGCAGCGCGATGAACAGATACATGAGGATCGGGAACACCAGCGTGAAACCGAAGAACCGCCGGTTGCGCAGCGAGCGCATGATCTCCAAGCGGAGGTAGAGGGCACCCTTCCAGCCGATCATCGCGAGCCCTCCAGGTCCTCTTCGCCCGTCAGTTCCAGGAATACGTCCTCCAGGGCGGCGCCCGTGATCTCGATGTCACGCGCCTGTGGGTAGCGCTGCAGCAGCTCGCGGATCGCGCTGTCTGAGTCCGGGCACCGCAGGACCGCGATGTCCCCGTGCCGTTCCGCGCCGGAGACCCCGGCGACCTCCGACAGTTCCGCCTCCGTCACCCCCGGGAGCGTCGTGCGGATCGTCCGTCGCCCCGCCCGTGCCTTGATCTCGGTGGTTGGACCGTCGGCGACGACGCGACCATGTGCCATCAGCACGCAGCGATCGGCGTTGGCGTCGGCCTCCTCCAGGTAGTGGGTCGCGAACACCACGGTCTTGCCCTCGCCGGCGATCCGGCGGATCGAGGCCCAGAACTCACGGCGCCCCTCGACATCCAGCGCGACGGTCGGCTCGTCGAGGATCAGCAGTTCCGAATTGGCGACCAGGGCGATCGCGAAGCGAACTCGCTGTGTCTGGCCGCCGGAGAGCTTGTTCGTCCGCTGCTCGGCGATCGCCGCCAGCCCCGTGACCTTCAGCACCTCGTCGATGTCAAGCGGACTCGGATAGAGCGACGCCATCAGGGTCACCAGCTCCCGGATCGTCAGGTATTGGATCAGGGAGCCTGTCTGCAGCATCCCCCCGACCAGCCCCGCATCGACCGCCTCGCGGGCCGTGCGGCCGAACACCGAGACCGTGCCGGCGTCCGGATCGGAGAGGCCAAGCAGCATGTCGATCGTCGTCGACTTGCCGGCGCCGTTGGGTCCCAGCAGCGCGACGGTCTCGCCACGTCTGATTGAGATGTCGATCCCACGCACCGCACGCACCCGCTCCCCCTTTGGGGCTCTGAACGTCTTCTGCAGGCCCTGCAGCTCGATCGTGTCGGTCACGAACCGCACACTAACCGTCGCGCGGGGCGGTGGTCGTCCGTAGCATCCGAGCGGTGGGCAGTCTGCGGGTGATGGTGATCAGTGCGTTGCTTGGCGTCGCGGCGGCCGTTGCCGTCGCGCTTCCCAGTCCGACGGGCGCGACCGGCACCGCAACCACCACGACCGCGATGACCACGCCAACCGGCACGACCACCACCGCGACGACCACGCCAACCGGCACGACCACCACCACAACTGTCACGACCACACGGCCGCCGACGGTCCCGAAGACCGCGATCGCCCTCGTCTATGGCAAACCGATCCCGATGCGGCTGTACGTGCACTGGCTCGAGGTGGGTGTCAAGGAGACCGCCGCCGACCGCCCCGGCGCCGGCGAACTCGTGCCGCTGCAACCACCGAAGTTCGCCGCCTGCGTCAAGCAGGCCCGCGCGCTGCTCCCATTCCTGAAGAAGGTCGCCAGCGCGATCCTCGCGAAGGACTGCCGGAAGGAGTTCGCGGAGCTGAATCCCGAGGCGCTGACCTTCCTGGTGCTGGAACGGTGGATGGCAAACGGCGCCGCGTACCTCCACGTCGAGGTCACCGCGGCACAGGTCACAGCGAGTTACGACGCCCAGGCCAAGGACGGCTTCAAGACGCTCAAGACGTTCCGGAAGTATCTGCGGCTGGTCGGCCTGAATCCGGCCGACATCCGCGCCCAGATCCGGACGATCCTGTACGTCGAGGGCCTCGACAAGAAGCTCAACATCACGTCCGGGCAACTGTTCGCCCGGGCGATCGGGACCTTCCGTCCGAGCACGTACTGCCAACCGGCGTTCCGGATCGCGGCGTACTGCGCACCCGATCGCAACCCCTGACCCCTGACCCCCGACCCCCGACCCCTGACCGGGTAGTCGAGCCAACCACACGCCAGCGCGGCCCTAATATCGCCGCGGTGCGGCGTCTGAAGGCAGGGATCTCGGTGCTGGCGCTGGTCGGTGCGCTGGCAGGATGCGGCGCGAGCTCGACCAACTCCAGCGGCTCCGGAACGGTCGATACCGCCAGCAACAGCCAGATCCAGGGGGTCGCGCTGATCAACGGCACCCCGCTGACCGCCAGCACCTTCGACCACTGGCTGAGGATCGCAGCCAAGACGGCATCCTCGAACGCCGCCGACACCCCGGACGTCGTCCCCTACCCGCCGCCGGATTTCGCGCCGTGCATCGCGAGCGCTCGCACGTCAGATCGCGAAGCTGAAGCATGCATCGGCCGCTGAGATCCGCGCCTACTGCGTGCAGGCGTTCGACTCCGAGATGCCGCAGGTCATGGACTTCCTGATCAAGGGGATCTGGTACGAGCAGGACGCCGCCCGCCTCGGCATCCGCCTCAGCCAGGCGAAGGTCACCGCGACGCTCAACCAGCAACGCCAGGCGAACTATCCGACCACCGCCCAGTACGAGGCGTTCCTCGCGGAGACCGGGCAGACCCAGACCGACGAGCGACTGCGGGTCGTGCTGTACCTCGACGACGAGGCGCTGATCAAGAAGCTCGGCAGCGAGAGCAAGGTCAACGCCCAGGTCGAGAAGCTGTTCAAGCCCAGGACACAGTGCGCGCCCGCGTTCCAGATGGACGACTGCACGAAGTCATCGGGCAGCGACGCCTCGACAACAGCCTCGCCCGACGCCTGACACGCCGACCAACCTTGACGTGATCGTGTCAAGGTTCGGTACCATCGGTGTATGGCCGACCGTGACTACCTTGCCGCGACCCGTGACCGTGTTGTCGTGTTCGACGGCGGCATGGGCGCGACGCTTGAGATGTTCGATCTCAGCCTCGAGCAGGATTACCGGCTGCCCGGTCGCGCCCATGAGGTGCTGATCCTCAACCGCCCCGACGTGATCGAGGGTGTGCACACCTCGATGCTCGATGCCGGAGCCGAGGTCGTCGAGACCTGCACGTTCCAGGCGAGCCGGCTCAAGCTCGAGGAGTGGGGGCTCTCCGAGCACACCTTCGAGATCAATCAGAAGGGCGCCGAGATCGCCCGCAAGGCCGCCGGTCCGAACCGCTTCGTCGCGGGCTCGATCGGCCCAACCGGCTATCTCCCCGCCTCCGACGATCCGAGCCTTGGGCAGATCCGCTTCCGTGACCTCGTCACGGTCTTCACCGAGCAGTCCCAGGGACTCGTCCGCGGCGGCGCCGACCTGCTGATCATCGAGACGGCTCAGGACATCCTCGAGGTCAAGGCCGCGATCTTCGGCGCCCGCGAGGCGTTCAAGCTCGAGAACAAGACGCTGCCGCTGCAGATCAGCGTGTCACTGCTCCCCAACGGCGGCAAGATGCTGCTCGGCACCGATATCGCCAGCGTGCTGACGACGCTCGAGGCACTGCGCGTCGACGTGATCGGCCTCAACTGCTCGACCGGTCCCGAGGACATGCGCGACGCGATCCGCTTCCTCGGGGAATTCAGCTCCAAGCCCGTCCACTGCATCCCCAACGCCGGCCTGCCGCTGCAGGGACCGAACGGCGAGACGATCTTCCCGGAGAAGCCCGAGCCGCTGGCGGCCGTGCTCGGGGAATTCGTCGAGCGCTACGGCGTCGGCGTCGTCGGCGGCTGCTGCGGCACCACGCCGGACCACATCAGGGCGATCGCCGAGCGCGTCAAGGGTCACAACGCTTCGCACCGCCCCGAGCCGCGCCCCGCCCAGGTGTCGAGCATGATCGCCTCGACCCCGCTCGCGCAGGCCCCGGCCCCGACGCTTGTCGGCGAACGCGTCAACTCGCAGGGTTCGCGTAAGGCCAAGGAGATGCTGCTGGCCGACGACTACGACGGCCTGCTCCAGATCGCCGAGGACCAGGTCGAGGGCGGCGCGCATGTCCTCGACATCTGCGTCGCGCTGACCGAGCGCACCGACGAGGCCGAGCAGATGCGACAGGTTGTCAAGCGGATCAGCCTCAGCCAGCCCGCTCCGATCCAGATCGACTCGACCGAGCCCGATGTGATCGAGACCGCACTCGAGCAGATCCCCGGCCGTGCGATCGTCAACTCCGTCAACCTCGAGGCCGGCCGCGACAAGCTCGACCTCGTCGCGCCGCTCGCCCAGGCGCACGGCGCCGCGCTGATCGCGTTGACGATCGATGAGGTCGGGATGGCGAAGACCCGTGAGCGCAAGCTCGAGATCGCACAGCGGATCACCCAGATCACGACCGAGGATCACGGATTTGATCCCGAGTCGCTGATCTTCGACTGCCTGACCTTCACGCTGACCACCGGCGATGAGGAGTGGCGGCCGTCCGCGATCGAGACGATCGAAGGGATCCGGCTGATCAAGTCCGAGATCCCAGGCGTCAAGACCAGCCTCGGCGTCTCCAACGTCTCCTTCGGCGTCGGCCTGCCGGCCCGCAGCGCGATCAACAGCGTGTTCCTGCACCACTGCGTCCAGGCCGGGCTCGATCTGGCGATGGTCAACCCGAACCACATCACGCCGTATTCGGAGATCCCCGACGTCGAGCGCGAGCTTGCCGATGACCTCGTCTTCAACAAGCGCCCCGATGCGCTCGAGCGGCTGATCGCCCACTTCGAATCGAAGGGCGACTCCTCCGATGACGGCGTCGAGAAGGCCGATCCGACCGCGGGGATGGAGCCTGAGCAGGCCCTGCACTTCCACATCCTGCGGCGCAAGAAGGACGGCGTCGAGGGATGGATCGACAAGTGCGTCGAGAAGATCGGCGCGGTACCGACGCTCAACGAGGTGCTGCTGCCGGCGATGAAGGAGGTCGGCGACAAGTTCGGCGCCGGTGAGCTGATCCTGCCGTTCGTCCTGCAGTCCGCCGAGGTGATGAAGAAGGCCGTCGCCCAGCTCGAGCAGTACCTCGACAAGCTTGAGGGCTACACGAAGGGCACGGTCGTGCTGGCGACGGTGTTCGGTGATGTGCATGACATCGGCAAGTCGCTGGTCAACACGATTCTCACCAACAACGGCTACACGGTGGTCGACCTCGGCAAGCAGGTCCCGATCTCGACGATCCTCGAGGCGGCGGTGGAGCATAAGGCGACCGCGATCGGCCTGAGCGCGCTGCTCGTTTCGACGAGCAAGCAGATGCCGGCGGCGATCCAGGAGCTGCATGCCCGTGATCTCGAGTACCCGGTGCTGATCGGCGGCGCTGCGATCAACCGCAACTTCAGCCTGCGCGTGCTGTATCCGAACGGCAAGGAGTCAGACGACGTCTACGAGCCCGGCGTGTTCTTCTGCAAGGACGCGTTCGAGGGGTTGGCGGTGATGGACCAGCTGATCGACGACGAGGCCCGCCAGGCGCTCGTCGGCAAGACGCGTGTCGCTGCGCAGAAGCTGCGGGATAAGCCGGCCGATGTCGACCTGAACCTTCCCCCGCTCGACGATACGAGCGTCCGCAGCCCGGCCGCGACCGACAACCCGGTCCCCGAGCCTCCGTTCTGGGGGGTTCAGGAGATCCCGGTCGCGTTCGACGACGTCTACCCCCACATCGACACCCACGTCCTGTTCAAGCTCCATTGGGGCGGCAAGGGCGTCAAGGGCGAGGCGTGGCGAACGCTCGTCGCCGAGAACTTCAAGCCGCGGCTTGAGCGGATGTGGGCCGAGCAGGACTATCTGCATCCGCGCGCGCTGCTCGGGTACTTCCCCTGCAATTCCGACGGCAACGAGCTAATCGTGTGGGACCCTGCAGACCCAGGAAACACCGAGCTCGAGCGGCTCGTGTTCCCGCGTCAGCCGATCGGTGAGCGGATCTGCCTCGCCGACTTCTACCGCCCCGTCGGGCAGGGCATCGACGTCGTCGCGATCCAGGCGGTCACCGCCGGCGACGAGGTCACCGAGTTGATGGCCAAGCTCGAGGCCGACGGAGAGTTCGCCGAGCAGCTGTACACCCACGGGCTCGGCACCCAGTGCGCCGAGGGCATGGCGGAGTGGATGCACGCGAAGATCCGCTCCGACCTCGGGATCGGCAAGGCCCAGGGCCGCCGCTACAGCTGGGGCTACCCCGCCTGCCCGGAGCAGTCCGAGCATGAGAAGGTCTTCCGGCTGCTCGACGCGCCATCGATCGGGCTGCGGCTGTCGGGCGCCTACGCGCTTGAGCCGGAGCAGTCGACGATGGCGATCGTCGCCCACCACCCGCAGGCCGATTACTTCACGATGCGCCATGGCACGCTCCCGAAGAACGAGCGCCAGGCCGCCGACGAGGTGATCGCCGGATCCGAGAAGGACCCGACGCGCCTCACCGAGCTCACCGACGCCGACCCGGATGACGGCCTCGGCGACGTCGAGCCGGCGATGGCCGAAGCCTAGTTCTCGACGCGCGCCGGCGCGACCGGCCCCGTTGGGCCG
Source organism: uncultured Conexibacteraceae bacterium (assembly GCA_963778315.1). Lineage (GTDB taxonomy): Bacteria > Actinomycetota > Thermoleophilia > Solirubrobacterales > Solirubrobacteraceae > Palsa-465. The sequence goes on from CAVZTZ010000013.1 coordinate 428,959, forward strand.
GTCCCAGGCACCGTCCTGGCCGTCCGAGTGCGAGGCCAGACGATGAAGGCCGCTGCCAGCGCCACCATCAGCAGGTCGAAGATCACATAACCGGTGGTGGTGGTCCTCAGGCCGAAATCTGTGGCGGCGAACCCGCCGACCAGCGCCGGGACGCTGAAGGCGACGTAGCTGACGACGTAGATCGCGGCGAACACCCGCCCCCGCTCTGCCGGATCGACGTTCGCCAGTGAGGCGATCACGCCGACGTAGGCGGTGCTGAACCCGATCCCCGCGCTGAGCAGGCCCACCAGGTACAGCGCTGTGGAGCCGGACAGCGAGCCGCTCAGCTGCAGCGCCAGGCCGACCGCCAGCGCCGCGTAGCTGTGCGGCAGTCTGATCGGGCGCGTCGGATGGCTTGCGTACGGGGCCGCCAGCGCCGCCGCGAAGAAGAACCCGCACAGCACCAGCCCGTTGACGGCGATGTTCGAGATCTTCAGCTGCGCGGCGATGATCGAGGAACCGAGCGACAGCGCCAGGCCGCCGAGCGCCCAGGTCGCGACCAGCGCCGGGATCCCGGCGATGAAGATCGAGCGGACCTCCCTCGGGACCGAGACCTGCGGCGTCACGACCTTTGCCAGATGCGCGCGGGAGTGAAAGCCCGTGCGCGGCGAGGTCTCGGGGACGAGCACCGCCGTGGCCACCGCGAAGATCACGAGTACCGCGGCGATCAGCTCGAACACGAGCTTGTGCGGGTCGGGCCCGTATTGGACGAGCACCGAGCAGACGATGATCCCGAGGCCGAGGCCGGCGATCGGAGCGATGCTCGCGACCAGTGACCCGACCCGGCGCGAGGGCTGCATGTCGACCAGCGCCGCCGACAGCGCGCCCAGTGCGGCGCCCGTCGCGAGGCCCTGGACAAGCCGGGCGGCGAGCAGGAAGCCGACGCCGGTCGCGGTGGCGAACAGCGCCATCGCGCCGATCAGGACGATCAGCGACCCGATCAGGACGGGTTTGCGGCCGACGTGGTCAGAGAGCCGGCCGAGCGTCAGCAGGCTGATCAGCAGCCCTGCGACGTAGACGGCAAAGACGATCGTCAGCATCGCCGCGGAGAAGTGCCACAGCTGCTGGTAGACGGGGTAGAGCGGCGACGGCGCCGCCGAGCCGAACATCACGACGCCGTTGGCGACTGCGATCAACCAGAACGACCTGAGGTGTGGTTGCGGTTTCACGGCGGCTCCTTACAAAAGCAAAGCTGTTAGCGTTAGCGAGAACGATAGCGTAAAAGCAAACCTCGTTGCTATTATTCTTTGCGATGACCGTCGATGCTGAAACCCGTCCGCGCCGTCCCGGGGGCCGCAGCGCCCGAGTTCGCGACAGCGTCTACACCGCCGTCGGCCAGCTGGTCGCCGAGGGCCACCGCGAGACGATGACGATCCCCCAGGTCGCCGAGCGCGCAGGGGTCAACCCGACGAGCATCTATCGCCGCTGGGGCAGCATCGAGAACCTGCTGTCGGAGGTCGCGGTCGCGGCCCTCACCGAGGGCGGTGAGCTCCCCAGCACCGGGACCATCAACGGCGATCTGCTCGCGTGGGCGAAGATCATCGCCGAGGACATCGAGCGTCCCGGACGGATCATCTACCTGCGGGCGCTCGCCTCATCCCGGATCGGGATGATCGAGTTCTGCCCCTGCTGGGAGCAGCGGCTCGAGCAGGCGGAGCTGATGATCGCCCGCGCCGCCGGGCGCGGGGAGCGGACCCCGAGCGCCCGTCAGGTCGTCGATCATGTGATCGCCCCGCTCTACCACCACGCCGTGTTCGGCCTGGCCGGCGGCGAGCAGTACGCCGCCGACCTCGTCGGCGATCTGTTCGCGATGTACCGCTGACCCGGCGGAGGCCGGGCCCACATCAATCGCTGGTGCGGGTTCCTCTAGGCGACCTTCGGCGTGGCCGGCCGTCCGCTCGACTGTCCGCGCGTCCGCGTCGACGAGTCATCGGCGGTCAGCGGCCTGGCGATGTCCTCCAGCTGCATCCCTTCGGCCTTGACGCCGAACACGAGCTCCGCGACCCCGCCGATCATCATCATGACCGCGCCGAGGGTCAGCGCCAGCTGCGCCTGGCTGTAGCTACCAGTCGAGATCAGCTTCGAGAACAGCAGCGGTCCGATGATCCCCCCGAGGCCGGTGCCGATCGCGTAGAAGACGCCGATGCACAGCGCCCGCGTCTCCATCGGAAACACCTCCGAGACGGTCAGGTATGCGGCGCTCACGCCTGCTGACGCGAAGAAGAAGACGATCGTCAGCGCCACGGTCAGGCTGGTCGCGCTCAGATCGTGGCCATCAAACAGGATGCCGGTGACGACCAGCAACCCACCCGACAACAGATAGGTCCCGGCGATCATCGGGATCCGCCCGACGGTGTCGAACAGCCGCCCGAGCACGAGCGGACCGAACAGGTTGCCGGCGGCGAACACGCACAGGTAATACGGGACGTCGCCGCTTGCGACCTTGAAGTAGGTGCCGAGCAGGGTCCCAAGGCCGAACAGGATCGAGTTGTAGAGGAACGCCTGCCCGACGAACAGCGCCAGCCCGAGCACCGTGCGCTGGGGGTACAGCGTGAACACCGACTTGATCGTCAGCGACAGCGGGATCGTCCTGCGCTGGCGGACCGTGATCTCCTCGTCGACGTCCGGCAGATCGTGCCCGACATCACGCGCAACCTTCTCCTCGATATCAGCGACGACCCGCTCCGCCTCCTCCTCGCGTCCATGGATGAACAGCCAGCGGGGGCTCTCGGGCACGTTGCGGCGGACGATCAGGATCCCGAAGCCAAAGATCGCGCCGAGCGCGAAGCACAGCCGCCAACCGAGGTTCGTCGCGAAGATGCTCGTGTTCAGCGCGAGGATCGCCAGCAGCGACCCGCCGACCGCGCCGAACCAGTAGCTGCCGTTGATCGCGATATCGATCCGGCCGCGATTGCGCGCCGGGATCAGCTCGTCGATCGCGGAGTTGATCGCGCTGTACTCAGCGCCGATGCCGAAGCCCGTGACGATGCGGAACACGTAGAACCACAGCGGCGAGAACGAGAACGCGGTCATCACGGTGCCGAACAGGTAGATGCCGAGGGTGACCATGAACAGCTTCTTGCGGCCGAAGCGATCTGTCATCTGACCGAGCACGAGCGCGCCGAGACAGGCCCCGGCGACATACAGGGAGGCGGCCAGTCCGGACACGTTGGCGGCCGAGATCCCGACGCCGGCACCCTTCTCCGACAGCCGCCCGGCGATCCCGCCAACGATCGTCACCTCGAGTCCATCGAGGATCCACACGGTGCCGAGACCGATCACGATCGTCCAGTGCCACCGTGACCACGGCAGCCTGTCGAGACGCGCGGGAATCCGGGTCTTGATCGTCCCGGTCTGAACCTGATCGGCCATCGTCTACCTCCTGGGGCCTTGGCGCCGGATTTCTGGGTGGTGGCGCCACCAGACAGCTACCCAGGCCTCCCGAGAATCAAGCGAGCGGAGTTGACTCAGTCGTCAGTGGCCAGCGAGTCGCCGGAGCGGCGACGGACGACCGATGGCACGCTGGGGCGCGGCACGTTCGGTCGCGGGGGCAGCTTCACCGGCGCGGCGTGCATCGCCCGCAGGCGGACCTCACGCCAGGACATGCCCTCCTTGAGCAGCGCCGGCATGCCCATCAGGATCGCCGTCGTGACCTCGACGGCCTGGAGGATCACGCCGTAGGCGACGCCGGTGCCGACACCGACGTGCCAGCCGGTGTGGAGCACGGTCGCACACGCGGCCTGGAACACGCCAAGGTTCGCCGGCGTCGCCGGCAGCACCGCGGTGATGTTGACGGCGAACAGCACCGCCGCTGCACCGCCGAACCCGACCTTGCTGCTGAGACCCAGGGCGGTCAGCAGCAGGTAGCAGGACAGGCACTGCAGAGCCCATGCCAGCAGCTGGCAGACGGCCGCCTGCGTCCCGAGCCGCGGATCGCGGAAGACCTTCAGGCCGGTCCGGACGCGGACGAGCCCGCCCTGCACCTTCTCCATCGCGTCACGGGCGCGCTGGAACCGGGTCCCGCCCGGCCCATAGCGCAGCACGATCGGCGCGATCAGCACGAACAGCAGCAGTGCGGCCGGCGCGATCGCCGCGAACACGAGCGCATCCTGATGGCCGGAGAAGAAGTTGACCGACGAGAACATCACGACGCCGAGGATGATCAGGGCGATGATGTTGAGGAACGTCTGCGAGACGACCGTGCCGAGCACGATCGGCGTGTTCTCACGGGGCCTGCCGGTTCGCCGGGCGACGACGAGCGCGCGCGCCGGCTCACCGAGGCGGGCCGGCAGCGTCGAGGACATCAGCACGCCGATCATCGTTCCCTGCATGGCGTCGGCGAGGCGCACGCGCGCCTTCGGCAACGCGGCCTCGAGGATCGCGTGCCACGAGAAGCCACGCATCACCATCGCCGCGCACATCACGGCCAGGCCGAGCAGCACGTACGACGGGCTCGAGTTCACGAGGTCCGAGACGATCGTCGAGATCCCGATCTTCTGCAGCGCCAGGTATGCCAGCGCGGCGCCACCGATCCAGATCGCCGCCACCGCCGCCCGTCGCACGTACGACATCACCCCGCGGCGGCCGGCCGCCCTGCCGGAGGTCTCAAGCGTCGGGAGCCGCTGGGCGGGTACCCGCGGCTGCAGGTCCGCGGGCGCGAAGCCGGTGCGGACCGCGGCGTGCTGCCAGGCGCTGTCGGGCTGCGGCACGGCGATCGCGTCCGAGTAGGCGCCCATCACCTGCTCGGCGACCTGATTCCAGCCGAATCGCTGCACGGTGGTGACACCCGCGTGCGCCAACTCGATCCGCCGCTGCGGCTCGTCGTAGAGGTCGCGCAGGGTCTCGGCCAGTCCCTGCGCGTCACCCGGCTCGATCAACACGCCGTCGACGCCGTTGGTGACGACGTCGCGGTACCCGGCGATGTCAGATGCGACGACGGTCGTGCGCGCCGCGAACGCCTCCGTCAGCACCATCCCGAAGCTCTCGCCGCCGAGCGACGGCGCGCACAGCACGTCGGCCGCGGCCAGCTCCCGGCGCTTCTCCTCGTCGTCGACCTTGCCAAGCGACCGCACGCCGTCCATGTCCATCAGCAGCGGTTCGAGTTCGTCGTGCTCGGGGCCGATCACGGTCAGCTCGGTCGGGATGTGCTCGCGCAGCGCCTCGAACGCGCGCAGCAGCAGCGGCAGGCCCTTGCGCTCGACGGCCTGGCCAACGAACAGGAGTCGCAGCGGTTCCTCGGGGCTGCAGTCGGGCGGGACTGCCGCTGAGATCAGCTCCTCATCGAGATGGACCCCGTTCGGGATCACCCGGTAGCGACCGCCGAACCAGCGCCGGCCGGTCCACGCCGCCGCCTCCGAGACCGCGATCCGGACGTGCAGGTGGTTGAGCATCTGACGCGCGCCCGAACGCGTTGCCGAGCATGTTCGGCAGCCACTTGCGTCGAGTACGAATGGAACGTGCCGACCAGCGGCAGGTCGGGCTGCGACGGCCGCGACCCAGCCGATCAGCGGCGCGATCGGCTCATGGATGTGGGCGACGTCGTAGTCCCGAGCGCAGCTCGCGCGCCAGCTTGGCGGCCGCGAACGGCGAGAACGACAGGTTCGACACCGAGCCGTTGGCCTTGAAGCCGACGGTTCGCCCCAGCGAGACCAGGTAGTCGGGCGCCGCAACCGTCGCCGGGCGGGCGCGCCTGTGCAACCCGGAGGAGAGCGGACCGGGAGGGTCGAACGGAGCGAGGACGCGGACCTCGTGGCCCTCTGCCAGGAACTGCTCGGCGAGCGCCTCGATGTGCCTCGTGACTCCCCCCGGATACGTCCAGGAGTATGGGGATACGAGGGCGATCCTCATCGAACACATGCTACTCGCTTACCCCGATTGTTAAGGACGTATTTCGGCGGCCGCGTCGGCGCACTGTGTGAGCGACCTCTCAGTTGCTTTCCGTGGGGACCCGGAGGTCCGCTTCGGCCGCGGGCGGGACGATTCTTGCGACCGGGGGCTGACCACAAGCCGGCCCCATATATGCATGAACGGAAGGGGCATCCGATGCAGGAGTATGGGAAGGATCAGCCGACGATCGTCGTCGGCACCGATGGCAGCGCCTCAGCGATGGAGGCCGTCCGGCGCGCGGCGCAGTTGGCCGCCTCGGGCGACGCGACGCTGCATATCGTCTGCGGCTACCGCCAGCCGACGCACTGGGAGATCGCACGCGAGCAGCACAAGGCCCGCGCCCGCTACGCCTACGCCTACGCCGAGCACGGCGGAAGCGATTTCGACGGGATCGCCGACGCTCGCACACAGACGATCGCGTTGCTCGAAGACGCTGCGCGCACGGTGCAGGCACCGGGCCTGCGGATCTTCCTGCACGCGGTTCAGGGACGCCCGGCGGAGGCCCTGGCGGACGTCGCGGGGCTCAGGCGCGCCGACCTGATCGTCGTCGGCAACCGTGGCGTCAAGGGTCTGCGTCGGCACCTGCACCGGCCGATCTGCGAACAGCTGCAGGAGCTCGTGCCGAGCCGGGTGATGGTGGTCGACACCGAGGCGTTCTGGAGCCCGCGCGGCCGCGCGGTCGTCGGCCGGCCGGCAGGCGCGCTCAGCTGACAGCGACCGCGAGCGGGAACGCGGCGGCGATGGTCGTGCCGGTACCGACGCCGGCACTGACCGTCAGCCGCCCGTCGACGCTTGCCACCCGGTCCCGCAGCCCGCGCAGGCCCGACCCCGCGGTCTCGTCGACGAGTCCGCAGCCATCGTCGGTCACCGACACCTCGAGACGGTCCGGCCCGTAGCGCATCCGCACCGTCACCGCGGTGGCACCGGCGTGCTTGAGCACGTTGGTGATCGCCTCTGCGACGACGAAGTACGCCGCGATCTCGACGGCCTCCCCGAGCCGCGGCACCGGGTCCGCATCGAGCACCGCCGGGATCGACGTGCGGCTGAGCAGCACCTCGACCGCAGGGATCAGGCCATCCTCCCCGAGCAGCGCCGGATACAGCCCACGGCTGAGATCCCGCAGCTCCGCAAGCGCCGTGCGCAGCGTGTCCATGCTGCTCGACAGCAGCGCAGCGACGCTCTCGTTGCCCGATTTCGCCAGCCGATCGCGTGCCAGCCCAAGGGTCAGCGCGGCCTGCACCAGACCCTGCTGCGCGCCGTCGTGGAGATCGCGCTCGATCCGCTTGCGCTCCGTATCGACTGCGTCGATGATCCGCGTCGCCTCACCGCGCGCCTTGCCGGACATCATCCGCAGCAGCTCGAGCCGCCCGACCTGCGCAATCGGCCCGTCGAATACGAGCTGCCCGCGCTGCAGCACGACGACGCGATCGGCAACCTCGAACACCTCCTCGACGTCGTGCGTGATCAGCAGCACCGGCGTCCCGGCGTCGGCGATCGCTCGGGCCAGCGCCCGGACCTCGGTCGCCTGTGTGAGCCCGAGCGCAGCGGTCGGCTCATCCATGATCACGAGCCGCACGCCGGCCCGCATCACCCGCAGGATCTGGACGATCTGGCGTTCGCCACCCGACAGCAGCCGCACCGGCCGGCGCAGGTCGGCAAGCCCGACCCCGAGCTCGTCGAGCCGCGCCCGCGCGGTGGACTCGGCGCGACGGATGTCACGCACCGGCACGATCCGGCCGAGCCGCAGCCGGGGCTCCTCGCCGAGCGCGAGATTGTCCGACACGCTCAGGTCGGGGCACAGCGCCAGCTCCTGGAAAACAGTCTCGATTCCGGCACGGCGGGCCCCGTTGGGCCCGCCCTCCAGCGGCTTTCCGTCGAGCACGACCGCGCCGTCCGCGGGCCGGACCGCCCCGCAGATCGTCTTCGCCAGCGTCGACTTGCCGGCACCGTTATCACCGACGACGCACACCACCTCGCCGGCAGCGACGCTCAATGACACATGGTCGAGCGCCAGCACCCCGGCAAAGCGGACGGTCAGGTCCTCGACCGCCAGCACCGTGCCGGCCTGGCCCGTGACGGCGCGCAGCCGCCGCTCGGCGATCGGCTCGCGGGGCCGCGCTGGCGGTGGCGCGAAGCCCTGGCGGACCCGTCGCTCCCGGCGGGCCAGCAGGAACCGGTCGGCGCCGAGCGCCACCAGCAGCAGTGCCCCCTGGGCGATCTGCTGATACCAGTCCGACAACCCCGCGAAGATCAGTCCGGTCGACAGCACACCGATCGTCGCGACGCCGACGAACACGCCCAGCGGATGTCCGCGGCCGCCGGTGAAGGCGACGCCACCGAGGATCACGGCGGCCAGGACGTTGAGCTCGAAGTTGACCCCAACCTGGGGTGAGCCGCTTGCCAGCTGCGCGGTCGACAGCATCGCGACCAGGCCGATCAGCGTTCCGTTCGCGGCGAAGGTGCCGACGACGAGCCGCCCCGGACGGAGTCCGACCAGAGACGCGGCGCCCGCGTTTGAGCCGACCGCATAGAGCCGCATCCCGGTGACCGTCATGATCAGCACACCGGCGCCCAGCAGGAAGGCGGCCACGGCCACCACCACGGGCAGCGGCACGCCGATCACGCTGCTTGAGCCGATCGAGGAGAACGAGGCGGGCAGCCCGAACACGGACTCCCCTCCCCCGGCCACGTACGCAAGCCCGGCGTAGATCCCGAGCGTGGCCAGCGTCACGATCAGCGGCGTCACCTTGAGCGCCAGCACCAGCAGCCCGTTGATCAGCCCGAGCACGGTGCCGAGCGCCAGCGCCACGATCACGCCGAGCGCGGTTGATCCGGTGTGCGCGGCGACGAGTGCACACACCACCGAGATCAGCGCGTACTGGCTGCCGATCGAGAGATCGACGTTGCCGGACACGAGCAGCGCCATCGTCCCGATCGAGGCGATCAGGACCGACGCGCTGGTCAGCGCGATCGCGTTGAGGTTGCTCGAGGCGAGGAAGTTGCTGTAGACGGCGCCGAAGCCGATCACCAGCAGCGCGCCGACGAGCGCCAGCCCGGGCCGCCTCGAACCGTCGGCTGGCGTCCGGATGATCACGGCACGTCGTCCCCGGTCTGCACGTTCACGGGACGTAGTCTCCCGTCCAGATCGTGTGCCGCTCGGCGTAGCTGACGTTGCCGAGCAACGGCACGTAGCGGCGGTACAGATCGCTGTTCTCGTAGGTGCCGCGCAGTTCGGCGTTGCGTGCCAGGAACACCTTCGCCTCGGCGGCCGAGTCGACGAGGGTCGTCGCCGCGACCATGATCCGGGGGACCTGACGCCCGGCGATCCAGTCGGCCACGAACCGTCCCATGCCATATCCCATCAGCGGCCAGGCGAACGCTGAGGAGGCCCGGTACGGACCACCCTGTGCGATCAGGTCAAGCGCGCCGGTGTCCCCGTCGACGCCCGCGAAGTACATGTTCTCGCGCAGCGCCCCGGTCTGCTCCATCGCCTGGTAGGCGCCGAGCACCGGCGAGTCATCGCCGAGCACGACGTCGATCTTCGGATAGCGCTCGAGCACCGACTCCATCAGCGTGAAGGCGCTGCTCTCCGCCTGCTCTGCGACGGTCGTGAATTGGTTGATCACGTCGATTCCCGGTCCCCCGGTTCTCAATCCGGCGAGGACACCGCGGTTGCGGAGCGCCAACTGCGGCGAGGTCTGGTCCTGGTTCATGTTGAACACAACGGCCCGACCCTTCAACTCACTGCTGATGTACCGGGCCGCTGCGCGCCCCTGCTGATAGCCGATCTGGTACTGACTCGCGACCACCTGCAGCACGCACGGACTGGTGATGATCCCGATCACGCACGCCCCCTGGGCCAGCGCCTGGCGCATCACCGGCGCCTGCGCTGCGGTGTCGAGCGGTTGGATCGTGATGCCACCCACCCCGCGCGCGAGGAACGTGTCGATCTGATCGATGTTCGTGTCCGGGTCGCCGCCGGCGTTGGCCGTCAGATACTGCAGGCCGGTGTCCCCCGCGGCGGCGGCGATCCCACTGCCGAGCGCCGCGAAGATCTGCATGTCGGTCGTGTTGGCCCAGGCGACGCGGCGCGGAAGGCCCGTCGTAGGGCCGCCGGGACGTGATGGGTCAAACGCAGCCAGGTGTGCCTGGCCGGCGCTGACGGTCGACTGCGCGCCGCTTGAGCGCGCGCTGCCGCAGCCGCTCAGCAGCGACACTCCCGCAAGTCCCATGAGACCCCAGCGCAGCGCTTCTCGCCGCGTGGGCTCGCCACCGTTCAGCTCTTCAGGCATGCCCCATCCGTGACCCTAGTACAGCCGACCCAATTCACAACATCAGTTCCCCTCGGCTCAGTGGTACCACGCAACGTATCGAGGCCCATGACCGGCGAAGATTGCGCATCGATGAAGACCAAGCTGCTTGTCGTTGATGACCACGAGCCGTTCCGGGCTTTCATCTGCGGGCTGCTGGCAGGCGAGCGGATCGATATCGCCGGCGTCGCACACGACGGCGCCTCCGCGATCAAGGCCGTCTCATCCCTGCACCCGGACGTGGTGTTGCTTGATGTCAACCTGCCCGACATCGACGGTTTCGAGGTTGCCGAACGTCTCGCACTGCGCCCCAGCCCACCGCTGGTGGTTCTGACCTCGACCCGTGACGCGTCCGATTTCGGCGGGCGCCTCCGGCGGGCACCGGTGGCCGGCTTCGTCCCCAAGCACGAGCTGTCGGCCGACGCGATCCTCAATCTCGTCAGCGAGCCGTGCGACTGATCATCGCCGACGACTCGGTGCTGTTTCGCGAGGGGCTGGCGATGGTCCTGGCAAACCGTGGCTTCGAGGTCGTCGCCCAAACCGATAACGGCGAGGACCTGATCAGGCGAGCCGGCGGCCTGCATGCCGACGTCGCGATCGTCGACGTGCGGATGCCGCCGACGTACGGCGCCGAGGGCCTCGAGGCGGCGATCGAACTCGGCGAACGCCACCCCGAGATCGGCGTGGTGATGCTCTCGCAGTACATAGAGTCAGGTTTGGCGCTACGGCTGCTCGAGCACAGCGGATCCGGCCGCGGCTACCTGCTCAAGGACCGGGTCAGTGACCTCGACACCTTCGAGCAGGCGATCAGGCGCGTTGGAGACGGCGGCTCAGTCGTCGATCCCGAGGTCGTGGCCGCTCTCGTCGGCCGCCGCCGTGATTCCGGGCCGATCGCCACGATGAGCTCGCGTGAACGCGAGATCATGGCGCTCATGGCCGAGGGCCGCTCGAATGCCGGCATCTGTGAGCGGCTGTTTCTCAGCCACCGCACGGTTGAGAGCCATGTCCGCACAATCTTCCGCAAGCTCGGGCTCGAGGATGCTCACGACGACAACCGGCGGGTGCTGGCCGTGCTCGCGTACCTCCGATCCTGACCGTGGGGCTTGCCGAGGACGACGGCAACACACCTGATTTCAGCGCCAGCACTGAGGCGCCGGAGTTGACGAGCAGCGAACATACGACCATGGAGCGTTCACCCCGCACGGAGTCAGATCAGGCCGATGATCTGCTGGCGGCGTCCCGGCGGCTGGCGGCCGCATCTGACGCCCGCCGCCGCCGCACCGAGCGTGAACTGCACAACGGGGTCCAGCAGCACCTGGCGCTGCTCGGACTGAAGATCGCGCTGCTGAAGACACGCGTGCGGACCGATCCCGAGGGCGCCGAGACGTTGTGCGAGGAGCTGACCGTGAGCCTCCGCGACGCTCTCGACTCGCTGCGGGAGCTGGCCCAGTGGGTCTACCCGGCGGTGCTCGAGAACGAGGGGCTCGAGGCCGCCGTGGCGGATGCATGCCACCGGCTGCCGGCAACGCTGCCGCTGACTGTCGAGAACGTCGGGCGCCACGACCCGGAACTTGAGGCCGCTCTGTTCTTCGCCTGCATGGACGCGCTCAACTACGCCGTCCACCGCGGTGGGCCGGCACCAGGTTCGACGTTGAAGCTGAGCGAGCACGATCGGCACCTGCAGTTCGAACTCGTCGGAGATGGCCTCGTCGATCCGTTCCCGTCCGGCTCGCTCGACGATGGGCTGCAGCCCATCGCAGACCGGATGCTCGCCTTCGACGGCGAGTTGCGGTTGCAGTCGCTGCCCGATGGGATGGGCGCGATCATCGGTTCGATCCCGCTGTCCTGACCGAGGGCGTCGCGGGCGGCATCGGGTCGCTGTCCTGACCGAGGGCGTCGCGGGCGGCATCAGTTCGATCCCGCGGTCCTGACCATCGGTGGCGGCACGCTGTCATCATCTGATGACGATGCCGACCCGCCACTTCGTCAAGTACACGTTCTTGAAGATGGATTCAGCCTGGCGCCGACTCGACGCCGGGCAGCGCGAGACCCACAAGCGTGAGTTTGCCGCCGCCTGCGAGGACTTCGCAGAAGACCATTACCTCCGGGCCTACTCGCTCGTTGGGATCCGCGGTGACGCCGATCTGATGCTGCAGACCCAGGCCGAGAACCTCGAGCGCATCCACGAGTTCCACGTCGTGTTGGCACAGAGCGGTGTGATGAAGTGGGCCTCAACGCCGTACTCGTACCTGGCGATGACGAAGCTCTCGGAGTACTCCGACGAGTCACGGCTGGAGCTGCGTGAGCACGCCAACCGGTACCTGATCGTGTATCCGTTCGTGAAGACGCGCGCGTGGTATGCGCTGCCGGCGGAGGAGCGTGGCCGGATCATGCGCGAGCACATCCGGGTCGGCAAGGAGTTTCCGACCGTCGACATCAACACGAGCTACTCGTTCGGACTTGACGATCAGGAGTTCGTGATCGCCTTCAACACCGACAACCCGGCCGACTTCCTCGACCTGGTCCAGGCGCTGCGAGCGACCGAGTCGAGCAGCTACACGCTGCGCGACACGCCGACGTTCACGTGCCTTGCCTGCTCCGTTGAGCGTGCGCTCGGTGCTCTCGATGGCGAACCGCTGCGGGTCGCCGTGCCTCCAGCCGCCTGAGCTCCCGATCGGCCTGGACCCGTGGGAACGGGTCTGACCGCAGGTACTCGAGGTGGTGTTCCGCCCACCGTGCGAGCTCCTGCCAGAACAGTGTTGTCACGACCGGCACCGCTGCCGCCAGCACGCTGGCGACCTGACGTCGCCGCGTCTCTGGAAACGGTTCGAGCCCGACGTGTCGCGTCGCCTTCTCGAAACCCGGATTCCCCATGCCAGATTCCCCTATTCATACGACTGTTCCCGACCGCGAAGCCGCGATCGGCTATCCCCGGTCCCGCGCTCCGACTCCCCAGCCGCGCACGATTAACTGGATCGTAGCTAAATGTGAGACAGATGCAAGCGATTCGTCACAGGCTGGCGATTCGTCACAGCGGTTGGCCTGCTAGCCCCCGAGCAGACCGCCCTTGCCCTCCGACTTCAGCAGGGCGAGCAGGTTGAGCGTCTCGCTGGCCGGCGGCAGGGCAGGCGTCGCCTGGGCCCCATAGCCGGTCATGTCCATCTTGATCGAGGTGTCGATTGTCCCGCTCTGCCCCTTCGGGGTGAGCTTCATCGTCATCGTCATCTGCCGCACGAGGTGATCCGAGTCGATCCACACGTCGACCGGAATCGCGGTCTCGTTGAGGATCGTCCCCGGAAGCTTCTTCAGCAGTCCCTGGACGACGGCACGCACGGAACTCGGAAGCCCGGAGCCTGCCTTCTGGAGGTTGACCGTGGCCGCGTAGTGGGTCGTCTGGACGCCGTTGACGGTCGACTGGCCGAGGTTCTTGACATCCGAGGACTCCGCCTCGAGGTAATTGAGGAACTGCGCCGGATCCTGGTAGGAGGGGCTGCTCATCAGCGAGCCCAGGCTCGACAGGTACGAGGACTTCCCGATCGCCCCGAGGTCCATCTCGAACCACTGCTTGCCGCCTGGGATCTCACTCGCTATCGACGACGGCATCTTCACGTAGACCGTCGAGCCGTCCATGATCTCCTGCATCTGCAGGTTCTGGCCGTCGCCCTGCATCGTCATGTCCATCGAACCGGAATGGCTCACCGTTGAGTACTCACCGGCGCCGGTGACGTTCATCGGCCCGACGCTCGGGATCGCCTCGACCATTGACATCGTGTACGTGTAGCCCTTGGCGCCGCCCGAGACATACGCCGCTCGCGCAATCGCAGAACTCGCCAGCGTCGGCGTCCCGGAGGCTCCCGATCCGGACGATGCGGAGTTCGAAGCGCCGCTGCTGCCGCAGCCAGCAAGCGCACATGCCAGGACCGCAGCGCTACTCACGACCCCGATCGACCAGCCCCTGTGAGTATTCATACCCGCAGCGTACCGCCGAGCGGCCGCGGCCAGACTCGTTTTGGACGAAAGGATCAGACCGCTGAGACCTGTTCCTCTTCCGCGACGCGGAAGGAGGAACCACAGCCACAGGCGGCGATCACGTTTGGGTTGTCGACCTTGAAGCCGGCGCCCTGGAGTCCGTCGACGAAGTCGATCACCGAGCCCTTGACGTACGGAAGGCTCGGGCGATCGACGAGAAGCCGGATGCCCTGGTCCTCGAACACGGTGTCGCCGTCATGCTCTTCATCGAACGCCAGCGCGTATTGGAACCCGGAGCAGCCGCCGCCTCGAACCCCGACGCGCAGTCCGGCGGTCTCAGCGACAGCCTCCTGCGAAGCGAGGAACTCGCGAACTTTCTCGGCGCCCTTATCAGTGAGAGTGATCATCGCTTCATTCAGTGTAGCGACGGGGTCGGCGCTGTCGAGCCTGCGGTCATGCGGCTTACCCGCCCGGCGGGGCCCAACTTCATTTCGTAAAGCATTGCGGATCCACTCGCTACGATTTCATCAATGTCGGTCGACCCCAATGAACTGAAAGTCCGGATCGAGGCGGGTATCCCCGGCTCCGAAGCGGAGGTCACGGGCGACGGCCAGCACTTCGAGGCACGGGTCCGCGCCGCGGCGTTCACCGGCCTCAGCCGGATCGCCCAGCACAAGCTCGTCTACGACGTCTTCGGCACCGAGCTGGGCGACCGCATCCACGCACTCTCAATCAAGACGGAGGCTTCCGTATGAGCGCCACGAACGAGCTCGGCGACGCGATCAAGTCCGCGATCGACGAGAACCCGGTGATCCTGTTCATGAAGGGCACGCCCGAGGCTCCGGCCTGCGGTTTCTCCGCTCGCACCGTCGCGATCCTGCAGTCGCTCGACAAGCCCTTTGCCGCGGTCGACATCCTGCCCGACCCACGGATCCGCCAGGAGCTCTCCGCCCTGTCCGGCTGGCCGACGATCCCGCAGCTGTTCGTCGATGGCGAGTTGCTCGGCGGTTGCGACATCGTCACCGAGATGTATGAGTCGGGTGAGCTCCACGAGGCGCTCGGCCTGGAGTCGCCGAACGCGACGGTCGGACCGGTCGACGCCGACGCCGACGCGGCGCCGCTGACGATCGAGAACCGGCTGTAGGCTCCCGCCGATGTGGCGGGCCAACGGGCCCGCCGTAATCGCGGTCCAAGGAGTCGAGATGAAGGTTGCTGTCGCGGTACTGGCGTCCGTCGCCGTGCTGATCACTGCTGCACCGGCGCTGGCCCGTACCCAGAGCGCCACGCTCGGGCAGGTGAGCGCGTCGTTGACCTACAAGCACGGCGTCAATACGGATCTGTACACCGGGAAGCAGCTGACGATCACCCGTGCTGGCCAGCAGGTCTACACGGCGCCGGTCGCCCGGTGCGGCGGTGAGTCTTGCGGCCCGATCGACACCACAGGCTCGGTCCGGGTCCTCAACCTCGACGGCACCGGCGAGCCGAATGTCCTGCTCAAGCTCTACAGCGGTGGTGCCCACTGCTGCGAGATCGACCAGGTCTTCACCTACGACCCGGGGACGATGACCTACAGCCGTGCGCAGTACGACTTCGGCAATTACGGGGAGCGGCTCGTGCAGTCGGACGGCAGGTGGCTGTTCGAGACCGCCAACGACGCGTTCGCCTACGCGTTCACCGACTACGCCGCCTCCGGCGCTCCGATCCAGTTCCTGTCGTTCGCGGGCGGCAAGTTCACCGATGTGACCCGCTCCTACCCGGCGGCGATCACGAAGGATGCGGCCGTGTGGATGAAGGCGTTCAAGGCGCAGGCGCCCAAGTACACCGACACCACCGGGCTCGTCGCCGCTTGGGCGGCAGATGAGGATCTGCTCGGCCAGAGCGCGACCGTTGCTCAGTTCCTGCAGGCGCAGGCCGCTGCGAAGCACCTGAACACGCCGCTGCACTCGCTGGGCGGCCTGCCACAGAACGCCAAGTACGTGACCGCGCTCAACAAGTTCCTGAAGAAGCTCGGCTATCTCACGTAGCCGCCCGCTCGAGCTCGAGGTACTCGAGGTGCTCGACGATCCGGCGCGAGTCACAGATCGTCTCGCCGCCGATGATCAGCACCGGCACTTTTCTCTGGCCGGTGAGGGCCTCGACCTCGGGGCGCAGGGAGCGACGCTGCGGGACCCGCTCTTCGTCGAAGTCGATGTTGTGGGCGCGGAGCGCACGGGCAACACGGCCGCAGGGGCAGAGCCGGTCGGTGGGTGTCGTGCAGCGATAGAGCGTTGCCGCCATCGAGCGCTAACGATACGGCGCTGGTAGGGTCGCTCGCCATGCCCGTAGCCATCGTCACCGACACCTGCCACTACCTCCCGCGCGATCTCGTCGCTGCCAATGAGATCCGCGAGGTCAGCCTCTACGTTCACAACCAGGGCGACGCCCGGCGCGAGTCGGACATCTCCGACTACGACGAGTACTACCGGATGCTCGGTGGGTCGGCGGAGCTGCCGACCACCTCCCAGCCGTCGATCGGCGACTTCCTGGCGGTCTATGAGCCGCTGATCGCGTCGGGCTTTGAGATCGTCTCGATCCACCTTGCCGGCGGGATGTCCGGCACAGTTCGCTCCGCCGAGCAGGCCCGCGATCAGCTCGGCGACGCCGCATCACGCGTGTTCGTGATCGATTCGGCGACGGCCTGCGGTGGCCAGGGCCTGGTCGTGCTGGCGGCCGCCGCCGGCGCCCGGGCGGGGCTCGACGGTGCCGCCGTTGCCGCCCGCGCTGCCGAGGCGCGGGCGCAGCTGAAGCTCTGGTTCGCGATCGACACGCTCGAGTACCTGCGCCGCGGAGGACGCATCGCCGGCGCGCAGGCGTGGCTCGGAACCGCCCTGCGGATCAAGCCGATCCTGTCGGTCGAGTCCGAGATCACGCCGGTCGAGCGCGTCCGGACATCGCGCCGTGCCTTCGAAAAGCTGGTGGGTCTGTTCGAGACGTGCAAAGCCGAGGGGCTCGACGGCTGGGTCGTCCAGCACATTCAGGCGCCTGAGCAGGCTGCTGAGCTGGCGGAGCGAGGACGCTCGATTTTCGGCACCGAGCCGGTCTTCATCTCTGAGGTCGGCCCGGTCATCGGGACGCACGTCGGTCCAGGCCTTCTGGGCGCCGGCGGCATCCCCCGCGCGCTGCTCTAGCCCCCGCTCGTCTTCCTTCTTTTGCACTTCATGAGTCTATTTGGCACATGAAGCGTCTGAGAAAGACGACGGCCCCCCGCCCGGACTCGCTTTACGCGGCGAGCTCCACGGTGCCGGTGGCCGGAGTGGCGTTCGAGCTACGCGTTGGCTTTGAGAGCCTTACGCTTGGCCTTGGCGAGCTTGCGCCGCTTGTGGCCGAACACGAGGCTGAAGGTGCCGCCGATCCCCCCGGCGAGCACGAAGCCGGTGACGCCGGCAACGATGATCAACGTCTCCTGGTTGCGACGCAGCTGAGCTCGCCAGTCGGTGAGCTCGGTGACCTCGTCGCGGAGCTTGCCGAGCGATTCGCCCAACGCCTCGCGGTTCAGCTCAATCGATGCGCGGATCTCCTCCGGCGTGCGGGTCGCCATCAGGAGACGTCCTCAGGCGGATCGATCGTGACGGACGCCTCGGGGCCGTCATCGTCGCCGGGAGTCTCGGCCGGCGGCGCGATCTTCTGAGCTGCGGGAGCGGCTGGAACTGCCGGTGGTGCCGGCGGTGCCGACGGAATCGGGGGCGCCGGCGGGAACGCGGGTGCTGCGGGAACCGCCGCGATGTCGACCGAACCGTGACCGTTCGAGGAGCCGTTGCTGCCGGACCCGGAGTTCGAGACGGTCTGGCGGATCTTCTTTGCTTCGTCGATCGCCATCTGCGGCTTCGGGGCGCCGACCTTCAGCTTGCGCCAGGCGAACAGGAACGCTCCGGCTGTCAGCGCGAGCAGGACCACGAACGTGATCACGAAGCCGAGCCAGATGCTGCCGAGCAGCGAGTTGAGACCCCAGGCCAGGGTCGCAAGTCCGAAGATCACGGCGAAGATGCCAAACACGGCGCCGGCCGCGACCGCAGCTGCGCCGCGAGCGAGGCTCGTCACCTTCTGGGTCATCTCGGCCTTGGCGAGCTCGATCTCGTCGTGAACGAGCGACGTCACGCGCTCCGAGACCTCGGTGATCGCCGCGGCGATCGTCTCGTTGCCGCTCTTGGAGTTTTTTCCGTTTCTACCGGGCAATGCGTTTGATGATCGTGGCCAACACGAATCCTCCAATGAGCGCCCCGCCGATGATCGCTTCGGGGTGTTCCGCTGACAGGGTCGCAAACTTCGAGGTGGAAGAGGTGACTGCCGGTTCGAACTCGGGCACGAACGGCGGCGGGGTGACGACGGGTGGGGCCGGGGGCGCAGGCGCCACAGGCGGCTCCGACGCAACCGCAGGCTCGGGAGCGGCGGCCACGACCGGCTCGGGCTCGGGTGTGGGCTCGGGCTCCGGTGTGGGCTCGGGCTCGGGTGTGGGCTCGGGCTCCGGTGTGGGCTCGGGCTCCGGTGTGGGCTCGGGCTCGGGTGTCGGCTCCGGCTCGGGCTCGGGTGTCGGCTCAGGTTCGGGGGTGGCCTCGGCCTCCGGGGTCGCCCACGGGATCGGCTCGGGAGAAGTCGGCGGCGGGACGGACCCAACCACAGGCTCCGGTTCGGGCTCGGCGATCGGTTCCGGCTCAACGACCGGCTCCGGCTCGGCGGCCGGTTCTGGCTCGGGCTCGACGACCGGCTCCGGCTCAGCAGTCGGTTCTGGTTCGGGCTCAACCACCGGCTCCGGCTCAGCGGCGGGCACGTACGTCGAAGGCTCCCATGTCCGGTCCTCGGCGGGCACCGGTGGCGGCACCGAGTGGACCTCCGTCGCCGGCTCGGCGTCGGCCACGGGCTCCGGCTCCGCGAGCTCCGCGACAGGCTCCGGCTCCGCGACAGGCTCGTCCTCCGCGACAGGCTCCGGCTCCGCAACGGGCTCCGGCTCCTCGACAGGCTCCGGCGGCGCCAGTGACGGCGGCGGGACAGACCCGCTCTCGTCGGCAGCGAATTGCTCCCAGCGCTCCTGGTGCACCGGGACCTCCTCAGCGGCCGGGACCTCCTCAGCAGCCGGAACGTCCTCAGCGGCCGGGACCTCCTCAGCAGCCGGGACCTCCTCAGCAGCCGGAACCTCCTCCGGAGCCGAGACCTCGTCGCGGGCAACGGCCGCAAGCTCGTCTGGCGCAGGAACCGCCTCATCGGGCTCGATTGGCGCCGGCTCGTCCGGACTCGCCTGCGGCGGCAGCCAGACCTTGGGCTCGTTCGGCGTGCTCGGCGGCGGCACCGACTCGGTCGGCTCGGCCGTCGGGATCTGCCAATCGGAAAGTGCGTTCGGCTCTGGCTCAGGCTCAGATGCCGGCAGGTCGGCGTCCTGCGGAACCCAGCTCTTCGGCTCGCGGGGGGTCACGATCCAGGTGTCTTGGGAGACCCCCTCGGCCTCGTCCGGCACCCATGACTCCGTCTTCGGCTCGCCCTCCGACCCATCCGAAGGCTCGATCCCCTCTGGTTCCTTACCGCTGTCGGTCACTCGGGAGGATCTTCGCCGAAGGCGCGCTTCCAGATCAACGCCGCAAGCTTGGTCGTTGCGACACTCGCAGTGGCACCGAGGCCGGCGAGCAGCGCCGACCAGAGCAGTCGTTTGACAAGCGGACTCTGCGTCATGGGTCGGATTCAATCAGATGGCATCGCCTCGGCGCGGATGTCTCCGCCCAACGAGGCCATACCCGAACCCCCCCGACCCCGAACCGAACCTCCGCCGGCCCAGAAGCGGACCTCCACCAACCCCGAAGCGGACCGCCGCCGCCCCCGCGCTACGGCTCCAGCCCGCCGCAGATGATCTCGACGATCTCCGTCTTGATCCGCTCGCCCTCTTCAGACGGGACGGGTTTGCCATCGAAGATCCACTCGGTCAGGACCTGCTCGATCAGCCCGTAGAACGCCTGCGCCGCAAGCTTCGGATCAACCTCGGTGCGGAACGTCCCGTCGACCTGTGCCCGCGCCACGATCTGCGCGATGCGGTCGTAGGCCTCCATGATCTTGTCCAGGTGGGTGCGACCGAACGTGTTCGCCGCCCGCGTCACCTCAACGATGATCACCTTCATCAGGTCGGGGTCGTGACGATAGGACTCGACGATGAACGAGGCGATCGAACGGAGCTTTGCCCGCGGCGCGATCGCGGCGGAGTCGGCCTCACTGATCGCATCGAGCATCACGTCCCAGCGTTCGAGGAACAGCGTGTCGAGGATTTGCTCCTTGGACGAGAAGTAGTGGTAGACGAGCCCGTAGGCGACCTGAGCCTCGTCCGCGATATCGGCCACTCGGCAGGTGTGGAAGCCCTGACGAGCGAACACACGCACGGCCGCGTCGAGGATCACCCGGCGCTTGTCGATGGTCGTCGTCATCGGGTCGCGTCCCGATCTGCAACGAGGGATTCATACAGCGACGCCGGACGGCGGTGGGTCAGGGCCGGCAGGCGATCACGGATATCACGCAGGACCGAGAAATCGAGGTCGACGACGATCGTGCATTCGGTGTCGGGCGCGGTCGACAGCACGATCCCCCACGGGTCGATGATCGTCGAGCGTCCGCCGGAACGGTTGCCGGGCGGGACCGTGCCGATCTGGTTGGCGGCGATCACGAAGCTCTGATTCTCGATCGCACGCGCGCGCAGCAGGACCTCCCAATGATCTCGGGTGGTGGCGAGCGTGAACGCGGCGGGAACGGCGATGACCTCGGCGCCACGGGCGGACAGCGCCCGGTAGAGCTCTGGGAATCGCACGTCGTAACAGATGCTCATGCCGAGCTTCGCACCGGAGGACAGCGTCGAGACGACGACCTCATCACCGGGGCGTTCGCGCGCGGATTCGGCGTAGATGACCCCGTCGACCTCAACGTCGAACATGTGCATCTTCCGGTAGGTCCCGCGGGCCAGACCGTCGGGGCCGTAGTGCACGCTCGTGTTCGCCGTGCGCTCGTCCCCCGCGACCCGCTCGACGATCGACCCGGCGAACAGATCGATGCCGAGCTCCGCGGCGATCCCGGATGCCCAGCTGCCGGCAGCGCCATCGAGCGGCTGGGCGTGAGCCTCCATCGCTTCACCGCGACCGAGCACCGACCACTTCTCCGGCAGGACCACCAGCTCCGCGCCGTAACCTGCCGCCTGGCGGACCAAACGGTCCGCGGTCTCCAGGTTGAGGTCGAAGTCTTCACCTGAATTGAGCTGCACCGCCGCAGCGCGGACCGTCCCTACCGACATACCCACTCCTGATTGACTGGTCAGTCAGGATACGGGATCGCGTCCCCGGTACGTGTCGCTACCCCCGGCGGCTGAGTGCCTCGAGCCCTGCGATCAGGACATCGAGGCCGAAGTCAAAGCGCAGGTCGGCGCCGTCCTCGTTCTCGCCGTCGGCGGTCAGGTCGGCCGCGATCGACACAACGTTGGGAAACCGGTCGACCGGTAGCGACTCGAAGTACGCGCGCATGTTGTCGA
Organism: uncultured Conexibacteraceae bacterium; assembly: GCA_963778315.1. GTDB lineage: Bacteria > Actinomycetota > Thermoleophilia > Solirubrobacterales > Solirubrobacteraceae > Palsa-465. The sequence goes on from CAVZTZ010000013.1 coordinate 450,688, forward strand.
TGAACGCCTTCAGCTCCTCCGGGCTGACGTCCTTCGGGTGCAGGCTGTCCTCGTAGCTGATCGCACCGACGTACAGCGCGACCAGGTCAGCGGCAAGCCCGATCACCCGATCCGACAAGCCGCCGGCCCGCATCACGCCGATCATCCACTCGCTGACGAGCAGCGCGCTCTCGCCGAAGGGAATCCGCCCGAACGACGCCCGCGCCAGATCTCCGTGATGCGACCACATCTCACGCAGGCTGTAGGCCAACGCCTTGAGCTGCTCACGCCATCGCTCCGGGTCCGGCGCACCTCCGAACTGGACCTCGCCGATGACCCGCTCAATCAGCATCTGCAGCAGGTCATCCTTGGAACCGACCTGCGCGTACAGCGACGCAGCCCCGGTTCCGAGCGACTGGGCCAGTGAGCGCATCGTCAGCGCATCGAGACCGTTCTGATCAACGATTGCCAGGGCGGCATCGATGACGGCGTCCTTGGTCAGGGCCCGGCGCCGTGGCACAGGCTTGCCCGCAGCGCCGCCAGTGCCCGGCATCTGTGGCGGCCGCGGCAGCTCCATGTGGCTCATGCCAGGCAAGGGTACTTGACAACTCGGACGCCGTTCTGGAACACTGTTCTCAATTCACGAACAACGTTCCAGATCACCGTTCCAACAAAGCCAGGTACGCACACCATGCACGACGCCGCTCCGACCTCAGCCGATCCCCTTCCCTCACCAGCGGGTCACCCCAAACGCTGGCTGATCCTGTTCATCGTCCTGGCGGCAGAATGCATGGACCTGCTGGACGGCACGATCGTCAACGTCGCCGCGCCCACGATCCATGCTGACCTCGGCACCTCCGCCACGGCCCTGCAGTGGATCGTCGGCGGCTACCCGTTGGCGCTGGCCGTCGGGCTGCTCGTCGGTGGGCGGCTGGGCGACATCTTCGGACGCCGCAACCTGTTCCTGATCGGCGTCACCGGCTTCACGGTCGCATCGACGCTGTGTGGCCTGGCGCCATCAACCGGAGTCCTGATCGCGGCGCGGATCGTCCAAGGCCTCGCAGGCGCGCTGATGATCCCCCAGGGTCTCGGCCTGATGCGAGAGTCATTTCCGCCCGAGGAGCTCCCAAAGGCGTTCGGCCTGTTTGGCCCGGTGATGGGTTCGGCCGCGATGATCGGCCCGATCCTCGGCGGCGGGCTGGTGTCGCTGCACCTCTTCTCCGGCGCCTGGCGTCCGGTGTTCCTGATCAACCTCCCGATCGGCCTGATCGCCGGGATCGCGGCGGCGATGCTGCTGCCCAAGGCGACAGAGCGGCATGCCGAGCATCTGGACATCACCGGCGCGACCCTCGCGACCATCGCCTCGCTGGCGCTGATCTACCCCCTGATCCAAGGGCGTTCCCTCGGCTGGCCGGCGTGGTGCTACGCCTCGATCGCAGCCAGCGTCGTCATCTTCGCGGCGTTCGGCTGGCACATCGTCAGCCGCCGCAGTAGCGATCGGGATCCGCTGATCGAGCCGAGCATCTTCCGCCACCGCGGTTACTCGGCGGGCGCGCTGGTGCTGATGTTCTACTTCGGCGCGATGACCGGCTCGATGCTTGGAATCACGCTGTTCCTGCAGATCGGTGAGCACTACAGCGCGATCCACGCCGGCCTGACCACGGCGCCGTTCGCGCTCGGCACCGCCTTCACCGCCCCGGTCGCCGCGGGCCTGCTGCCGAAGATCGGCGGCCGGCGGCTGCTGCAGATCGGCAGCTTCGTATCGATGCTCGGCTATCTGGGGCTGGCGCTGATCCTCGGGACGACCGGCCATGTCACGACCTGGGGCATGTTGCCCCCGCTCGGAGTCACCGGTCTCGGCATGGGCTTCTTCATCGTGCCCGCGTTCGACACGATCATCGCCGCGGTGGAGAGCAACGAGCTGGGCTCCGCATCGGGCGCACTCAACGCGATCCAGCAGCTCGGTGGTGCGATCGGCGTCGCGGTGCTCGGCACCGTGTTCTTCAGTGCGCTGACCCACGTCGGTTTCGCGGGCGCCCTGCACCGGACGATGTGGTGGACCGTCGGCACCAGCGCGATCGTCCTGCTGCTGACGCCGCTGCTCCCACCGGCGCCCAAGGTGGAAGCAGCCCCCGAGGCGGTCCCGGTGGCCGCGTAGGGCGCAATTGGGGTGGCCCTGCGGGGCCACCCACACCGGGCTACGAGGCCCGGGTCCGCCGCTGACGGTGCAGCTCGGACACGAGCATTTTCGAGTGCATCGCGCCGATCAGGTCACGCAGCGGCTCGACGCCGGACTCGATGATCTGCAGGGCCCGATCGATGTCGACCTGCGCGGCGACGCGAGTGACGAGAACGTTGACCTCGTCGGTGACCAGCGGCGCCAGGGCCTCGCGGTAGCGGAGCGTGTCGTAGACGGTGAAGCCGAGCGCCTCCTCGTAACCACCCGCGCGGAACCGGAAGATCGCCTCGATGATCGCGACGTCGTCGGGGTCATACCCGCGTGACGACGGTGTCAGGACCCCGATCTCCTCGAGTCGCTCGAGCACCACCGCCGGCATCTCGTAGCGCTCACGGACCTCGCGGCGGGACATGCGCCCGCGGTCGCCCTTCTCCACGGCCCGGGCGAGGATCCGGTCCTCGAGCTCGATCAGCCGGGCCGCATGAGCCGGGTCATCGGTCATCAACTCCCGGATCACGCGCAGCGGCATGAACCGGTCCTCCTGTAACCGCTTGACGAGCAGGATCCGGTCAACGAACTCCTCCGGGTACCAGGCCATGTTCCGGCTCGTCCGAACGACGTCCTCGTCGGATCCGAGGACGCCCTCGCGCAGGTAGTGCTTGATCGTGCCGGCGCTGACTCCGGAGCGCTCCGCCAGCTCACCCATCTTGAGCATGCCGGCTGTCGGTGCGTCGGTGGCCATCACACCGCCACGGCGGCGGGCCGCGCCTCCAGACCCAGCAGCGCACGCGCCTCCTCGACGGTCGCCGGCCGACGGCCGACGTCCTGCACCATCTTGCGCGCCTGCGCGATCAGGTCCCCGTTGGAGCGGGCGACGGTTCCATCGGGCAGGTAGAAGTTGTCCTCGAGACCGGCCCGCACCGAGCCGCCCTGGGTCAGCGCGGCGGCGATCATCATCCATTGCGACGCGCCCGATCCCGATCACGCCCCAGTGATGGCGCCCTGCGGGCATGTTCGCCGCCATCGCCGCCAGGTTCAGCGCCGTCGCCGGAATCCCCCCGAGCACGCCCATCACGAAGTCGGCGTGGACCGGCGCCTCCAGCAGGCCCATGTCGATCAGCGGCGCGATCGAGGCGACGTGGCCAACGTCAAAGCACTCGTGCTCGGGCTTGATCCCCAGCTCACGCATCGCGCCGAGCAACGCGATGATTTCGTCAAACGGGTTCGTGAACACGAACTGGAAGACGAAGTCCTTGCGCCGCTCCGAATACTTCGCGTAGTTCAGCGAGCCCATGTTCAGCGCCGCCACTTCCGGCAGTCCGGCCTCGAGGTACGCGACCCGCTTCTCCACCGACACCCCGAGCGTTCCGGTCGAGAAGTTGATGATCGCGGCGTCACCGATCTCCGCCACGATCGCGTCACGAATCGCGACGAAATCCTCGATCTCATAGCGACGGCGCGCCGTCGGGGCTGCGCGCGTGGATGTGGATGTGGACGCCACCCTCGTCGACGATCCGCCGGGCCTCGGCCGCATACTCCGCCGGGGTGTAGGGAATCGCCGGACACTGGTCCCGATTGGCCAGGGCGCCGGAAATCGCGCAGGTGATCACGACTGGGTCTTCGAGGCTCAGCTCATCGGAGCTCCCAAAAATAATCTTTTTTTCTACCGGTGACGACTGCCCGATGCGCTTGAACGGCCGTTCGACCGTCTTGCCGGCCGCCATCTCGAGGGCACGGCAGATCGTCGCGCGGGTCTCCCGCGGGTCGATCACATCATCGATCATGTCGTTGCCGGCGGCGATGTAGACGTCGATGATCTTGCGGTACTCCTCGATCAGCTCCTGCTTCTTGGCAGCCGGGTCATCGGCCGCCTCATAGATGCGGCGCATCACGATCTCGACGGCGCCCTCGGCGCCCATCACGCTGATCTCGGCCGACGGCCAGGCGACGATCAGGTCGGGCTCGTAGGCCCGGCCGCACATCACGTAGTAGCCGGCGCCGTAGGCCTTGCGGGTGATCACGGTGATCTTCGGCACGGTCGCGTTGGCGGTCGCGTACAGCATCTTCGCGCCGTGCCGGATGATCCCGGCCTCCTCGACCTTGGTCCCGACCATGAACCCGGGACGTCCATCAGGTAGACCAGCGGGATCCCGTAGGCGTTGCAGAGGTTGATGAACCGCGCGGCCTTGTCGGCGGAGTCGTTGTCGAGGATCCCGCCGAGCTGCTTGGGCTGGTTGGCGACGATCCCGGCCGGGCGGCCGCCGAACCGCGCCAAGCAGGTGATGATCGTCTTCGCCCACTGCGGCTTGATGTCGAAGTACTCGCCGTCATCGACGATCCGCTTGATCACCTCGTACATGTCGTAGGGCTTGCGGTTGGACTCGGGCAGCACGTCGAGCAGCTCCTCGTCGGCGCGGTCGATCGGATCGCGCGACGGCGACGACCGGCGGCGCCTGCTCGCAGTTCTGCGGCAAGTAACTCAGATAGGTCTTGATCGCTCGATGCACGCCTCGTCGGCGACCTCGAGGTCGCCGACGCCGGACTTGCGGCAGTGCACGCGGAGCCGCCGAGCTCCTCCTGGGTGACGTCCTCGCCGACGGCGGCGCGGACCAGGTGCGGGCCGGCGAGCGCCATCGACCCGCGCCCGCGAACCATCGGCACGAAGTCGGCGAGCCCGGGGATGTACGCGGTGCCGGCGGCGCACGGCCCCATCACGCGGCGATCTGCGGGATCACGCCGCACATCACGACCTCCTCGCGGAACAGGTAGCCGGATGCCGGCGAACAGCGACCCGACCGCCTCCTGGATCCGCGCTCCGGCCGAATCGAGCAGCCAGATCAGCGGGATCCGCTTCGACAGCGCCAGGTCGCGCAGGCGGGAGACCTTGAGCTCGCCGGTCATCCCCATCGAGCCGGCCATCACCGTGAAGTCGTAGGCGGCGACCGCGACGAGCCGGCCGTCGATCTTGCCGTAGCCGGTGATGACGCCGTCGGCCGGTGCGTCCGCCGGCCATCGCCGCGCTGGGAGAAGTGCGGCCGGCCGTGGATCCCCATCTCGACCAGGTGCCCTCGTCGATCAGCAGCGCGATCCGCTCGCGAGCGGTCAGCTTCTCGTGCGCGTGCTGCTTGGCGATCTTCTCCTCGCCGCCGCCGAGCTGAGCTGCTCGCGGCGGGCGTGAAGGTCCTCGACCAGCGGGCGCAACAGGCTCGTGGCGGTCGATTCGGCAGCCATCGTCGGGGCGAATGAAAGCAGGAAGTGGGACGTCCTACTTCCTACTTTCGGTGAGTGCCTGTTGCGCCCTGTCCGGCCGCCCCCGTTGGGGCGGCCACCACGCAGCTTCGCTGACCACTCGTCGGGGCCACCCCGGCGAAGCGCCACCCGGACCCGGCATGATGTGGACGGGAGCGCGATCACCACCCGGGACCTGCGCAAGAGCTTCGCGACCCGCCGCGGAGCCGTCGAGGCGGTGCGCGGGGTCGACATCGACGTCGAGGCCGGGGAGATCTTCGGGTTCCTCGGTCCCAACGGCGCGGGCAAGACGACCACCCTGCGGATGCTGACGACGCTGCTGCCGATCGACGCGGGCACGGCGACCGTGGCCGGCTTCGACGTGGCCCGCCAGCCCGAAGGTGCGTCCGCACCGGATCGGCTATGTCAGCCAGCTCGGGGGCTCCGACGAGCTGGCCACCGGCCGCGAGAACCTTGTCCTGCAGGGCCGGCTCTACGGCGGCGACCGAGCGCGGGCGCCGCCGGGCCGCGGAGCTGATCGATCTGCTCGACCTCAGCGAGTTCGCCGACCGGCGGGTCATGACCTACTCGGGCGGCCAGCGGCGACGGCTCGACGTCGCGCTCGGGATCGTCCACGAGCCCGAGGTGCTGTTCCTCGATGAGCCGAGCACCGGCCTCGACCCCCAGAACCGCGCCAACCTGTGGGACCACATGCGCGCGCTGCGCGAGCGCGGGACCACGGTATTCCTCACGACGCACTACCTCGACGAGGCCGATGCCCTCTGCGACCGCCTGATGATCATGGATCACGGCGAGATCGTGGCCGAGGGCACGCCCGCGCGAGCTCAAGCGGCAGGTCGCCGGCGACACGCGTCCTCCTCAGCTGCGCGACGCGGACGCCGCTCGAGCGCGCACCGCCCGCTCTGGCGCCGAGCGCTACGTCCGCGAGCCACGCTCGAGGGCGACGGCCAGCTGCGTCTGTATGTCGAGGACGGCGGCGGGGTGATGCCGCGAGATCCTGCGGCTGCTCGACCGCGAGGGATCGGCCTGCGGTCGATGAGCCTGTCTGAGCCGACGCTCGACGACGTGTTCCTGCGCCAGACCGGCCGTTCGCTGCGCGACGCTGGACCCGACGCGCCCGAGGGGGTAAGCCGCATGAAGACTCGCCGCGACACCGCGCCTGCTCTTCCGCCGCTACACGCTGCAGACGCTGCGCAACCCGGTCTGGCTGTTCGTCGGCTTCTCCACGCCGATCCTCTACCTGGCGCTGTTCACGCCGCTGCTCAAAGCACCTGCCGGGGCCACGACTCCGACGGGCAGCGTGCTCGACAGCTTCCTGCCCGGGATCCTGGCCTTGCTGGCGTTCGGCAGCGGCAGCGGACGCGGCTTCAGCACGATCTTCGAGCTGCAGGCCGGCGTGATCGAGCGCTTCCGGGTCACCCCGGCCAGCCGGCTGGCGATCCTGCTCGGCCCGATCCTGGCCGGCATGCTGATGATGTTCGTCTTCGACATCGTCGTCGTCGGCGTCGGCGCCGCCTTCGGCTTCCACGTCGCATATCCCGGCCTGCCCGTGCTCGCCGTGCTGGTGGCGCTGTTCATGGTCACGATGGCCGCCTTCTCGGTCGCCATGGCGCTTCTGACCAAGGAGATCAGCGGCTTCGCCGCGGTCATCAACGGGCTCAACCTGCCCATGCTGCTGCTCGCCGGCGTGCTGCTGCCGATCTCGCTCGGGCCGCTGTGGATGCGGGTGCTGGCCCACTTCAATCCGCTCTATTACCTGGTGGCCGCCCGCGGGTGCTGGCCGCGGGAACTTCTCCAGCGACCACTGTGGCAGGCGTTCGCCGTGCTCGTGCCGCTGTGCGTGCTCGTGCTCGCGTGGGCGACGCGGGTCTTCCGCCAGGCGGTCTCCTGACGAGCGCTACAGGCGCGCCAGGCGCTTGAGACCGAGCTTTACCGCTACCTTGGCACCGCTCGCGAGGCGCGACCCGGCTTTCGGACTGCTTGAGAGCACCACCAGCTCGTATCCGCGCCGGCCCCGGGGCCCGCTGATCTTCCCGACGCCACAGTGCGCGGCCTTCAGCTTCGCGGCGACCGTGGTCCGGAGCACGCCGCCGAGCTTCGGGACGACGCACGCGGGCAGCAACGCCGGCGGCGGCTTGATCACCGGGCCAACGCCGGCAGTGCCGGTGGTGGTCGACTGGGTGGTGCTGGTGGTGCCTGACGGCGGGACCTGAGTCGTCGTCGAGGCGGTGGTCGTTGTCGAGGCAGCCGTGGTCGTCGAGGCAGCCGTGGTCGTCGAGGCAGCCGTGGTCGTCGAGGCAGTTGTCGTCGTTGTCGTCACCGGCTGCAGGTGGTCGTACAAGCGACCCCGTCGGTGATGCGGGGCTCCCGTCCGCATTGACCAGGTAGTAGTTGTTGCAGTCTGGCGGGGGTGACGCTCCTCGTACCACCCCCCACGCGAGGTAGCTGACGTCCGTTCGCATCGGGCCCAGTTCCATCCACGAGGTTGTCCCAGCCGTTCTCTCCCGGGCTACTTCGTTCCGGGTCAAATCCGGTCACGACTGCGGCACCTGCGCGGCGACAGGCGCGATCACGTCGTTCCAGCAGGTGACCGTGTCACAGCTCTCGCCCTCGTAATTGTGAAGATGAGGCGATCAGCTGGCTGCCCTCCGGCGAGGTGGCCAAAGGGTCGCTCGGTTCGTTCGCGAGCCAGCCGCTGAGGTCATTGGCATAGGAAAGCCCGCCGAGCATGATCGGCTGGGTGGCGCCGGTCGAGCGGATTGCGGTGACCATCGCCTGCATCCCGACCGTGGTGTAGGTCTGCCCATGACGGGGGTGCTCTGGTCGTTGGCGTCGGGCACACGCGGCCGCCGTTCTTCCAGCACGCCCAGCTGACCGGGTAATTCGCGTAGCCGTTGGCAGCCGGCGAGAACGGCTCGTTGAACGCATCGAAGATCACGGCCGGGTCACCGATGAACGTTCCGGCCACCGAGGTCCCAGAAGGCGGCCGAGTGGTCGTCGGGCAACGGTCGCTGGCCGTCGACGACGTTCTGCCGGGGCCGTCCAGTGCAGGTCGAGGATCGCGTAGATGCCGTCGGCGTTCAGGTCGGTGACGTAGCTGCTCGATCGTCTGCTGGTATCCGGCCGGTAGCGACGTCGCCCTCGCGAGGGCTGGCCGTTGATCCCCAGCCAGCAGTCCTCGTTGATCGGGATCCGGACCGCGTTGATCCCCCAGGACGCGATCGCGGCGGCGTCATCGGCGTCGATCGGGTTGTTCGAGTAGCCGTACCCATCGACGCAGGCGTACTCGGTCCCGGGCCGGTCGATGCCGCGCAGCTGCACGACCTGGCCGGAACCGTTGATCAGCTCGTTGCCACTGACCGAGATCGACAAGGGCGGCGTGTCCGCGCGCGCGCTCGAACCCTGGTCAAGGGTGAGCGCGACCAACGGTCCGGCCGCGGCGGCAACGACCACCGCGACCAGGCGCGTCCGTGCTACAGCCCCGAGACCCATCGGCAGCCAGTCTCGCGCGCGGGCGCGATAGCGCCATCAGTGCCAGCACTAAGCGCGATTCTTCGCCGGGTGGATGGGATCGGGCCGCTGCGAGATCTACCGCCCCTTCCAGACCGGATCGCGCTTCTCGAAGAACGCCGTCACACCCTCGACGATGTCCTCGGTCGAAAACGCCAGCGACAGCTGCGAGCGCAGGTAGTCGAGCGCGTCCTCGAACGGCATGTCCTGCTGGCGGTACATCGCGTCCTTGCCGAGCCGCATCATCAGCGGCGATTTCTTCGCCAGCTCCCGGCCCAGTCGGCGACCGCGGCGTCGAACGCATCCGCCGGCACGGCCTTGTTGATCAGGCCGATCCGCTCGGCCTCGGCCGCCGAGATCTGGTCGCCGAGCAGCAGCAGCTCGTTCGTCTTCTTGCGCCCGATGTTGCGGTAGATCAGCGCCATGATCATGAACGGGAAAGGCCGACGTTGATCTCGGGAGTGCCGAAGCGCGCCTCGTCCTTGGCGATGATCAGGTCGCAGGCCAGCGCCAGGCCGAGCGCGCCCGGCCAGCACGTGCCCGTTGGCGGCGCAGATCGACGGCTTGCCGAGCTGCCGAGGGCCTGAACACGCTCGGGAACCGGTACCCCGAAGTGCTTGTGGACCAGCGGGACTCGGCCGCGAAGCCCGCTGAGGTTGGCGCCGCTGGAGAAGACCTTGTCGTGCGTCGAGGTCGAGGACGACGCAGTGGACGTCGTCGTCGGCCTTGGCCTGCTCAAGCGCGGCCTTGAGCTCGTCGAGGAGGTCCGCGAGAGCGCATTGCGGGTCTCGGGCTGGTCAAACGAGATCGTCGCCACACCGTCCTGTGACGTGTAGCGGAGTGTTTCGAAGGTGGGCATCGCGCAAGCTTAAGTGGAAGCACTGTTTCCGCGCGGCGCGCTGGGTTCAGGCTTGCTCCCGAACGCTGGGACGGGCACGAGGAGGTTCGGGCATGGGCACTTCAGCACCTGCATTCGACATCGCCAAGCCGACGGTCATTCGTCGATGGTGGCCGCTACTCGCGGCGCTCCTGATCGCAGCCGCGATCGGCGTCGTCGTGCTCGCGGGCGGTTCGGCGCCGGTGCTGTCGGCACCCGTGGTTCCGGATCGCGACCGCTTGCTCGCAGAGCCGAGCTGACCCTCCCCGCCTCCGCCGAGGCGGCGATCTCGCGCGCGCTCGGCCGTGATCTGGCGGCATACCGCTTCCAGACGACGACCAACGGCATCATCGCGCGATCGCAAGAACAACGGCTGCAGCTGCGCTTCACGAGCGCGGGCGCCGCGATCCGCTGGCAGCAGCGCCCGACGACCCTGACCCCGCGGCTGTCGACCTCAGAGCCAATCGCCGCGACGACCCGCCGACGAGGTCCAGCGGACGCGATCATGTACCGCTCCCGGACTGACCACCTGGTACGCGAACGGGCCGGTCGGCCTCGAGCAGGGCTTCACGGTCGCCAAGCCGGCCGCGGGCACATCGGTGCCGCGTCCTGACGCATCGACGGTCGCCCTCTCCGGTGACATGCGCGCGCGCAGCTCGCGGTCGGGAGCGCTGGCCTCAGCGGCGGCGGCCACCGCCTTCTGTATGACCAGCTACGCGCCACCGACGCGCGCCGCCGGCGCGCTTGGCGCCTGGCTGAGCGTCACTCCGAAGCGGCTTCGTGATCCACGTCCTCGACCGTGACGCCCGCTTCCCGCTGAGGATCGATCCGCTGATCCAGCAGATCAACGTCGTCCCGGGCGCGGCAGGCTCCCCGAGGCCGATGACGAGTTCGGTGACTCGGTCGCGGTCGCTGGAAACACGGCCGTGATCGGTGCCCCGGACCCGGAGGACACGACCACGCCAGACGAGGCCTACGTCTTTCAGGAGGGCACCCACGGCTGGTCCGACGCGACACAGGTCGCGGTGCTGACTGCCAGCGGATCGACCGACTATCGCCCGCCGCGCTCGGCGCATCGGTGGCGATCTCCCCCAACGGCAAGACGATCGCGGTCGGCGCGCCCGGCACGTACTTCAACAGCAGCGAGGTCGGCGCCGTCTACGTGTACAAGGAACCGGGACCGGCGGCTGGAAGACCGCCACCCAGAGCGCAGTCCTGACCGCCTCCGACGCGACCGCCTCAGGAGGCTTCGGTGACAGCCTGTCCCTCACCAATGACACCGCCGTGGTCGGCGCCCCGATGCCGGCACCGATGACCAGGGTGAGGCAGACGTGTACGTGGCCTCCGGCGGCGATTGGGCGACCACGACATCCCGGCGGCGTCGGTCACGGGCTCCTCGACGGCGAGCAGGCTCGGCAAGTCCGTCGCGATCTCCCCGACGACGCGACCGTGGTGCTCGGCGAGCCCGGCGCGCTGGTTCGTCAAGCAACAGAACGTCGGCGAGGTACAGGTGCTCGAGCGAACCGACGAGATGGCTGGGCCAGCGCGACGCCGGATACGGCGACGCTCGGGCTCGAACATGAGCGAGGTCAACCCCGCGAGCCACGTCGACAAGCGAGGCCGGCGGGCGAGGACGAGCTCGGAAAGTCGGTCGCGATCTCCCCGGACGGTACGACGATCGTCGCGGGGCGCCGACAGCAGGACGAGGGCACGGACGACGCGGACGTCGATCGAGGGCGCCGCGTTCGTATTCGTCGAGCCGGCGAGCGGCGGCTGGGTCAATGCAAATCCCGACGCCGAGCTGACCGACCGGGCACCGGCGCGAGCTCAGTCGAAGGGATCGGCGGCGCGTGGCGTTCGTCAACACCAGCGTGCTCGTCGGCGATTACGAGTACGGAGATGACACCGGGGCAGTGTACGAGTTCGATCGAGCCAGCCGGCGGATGGACATCGAGCACGCCCCCGCGCCCGTCAACACGGACAGCTCGTTGGCCACCGATGCCAGCGAACTCGACTTCGGGGGCGGAGTCGCAGGCGACGCTGAGACCGGGTATCGTCGGCTCAGACGCGGGGACAACAGTTCCTGGGCGCGGCATACATCTACACGTTCCCCGCGCCGAGCGGCGGTACCGCGGCGATCTCTTCGACGTCAGACAGCGTCGCCGTCGGCACACAGCTGAGGTGCTCGACGACCGGTTGGCTCGACAACCCGGCGAGCTACTCGTATGCGTGGACCGAGAACGGTGAGCAAATCGCCGCCGGGGACACGTACACCCCGACGGCGGCCGACGCCGGCCAGTCGCTCACCTGCACGGCGACCGCGACCAACGGCGGCGGCTCCGGCACCGCCACCAGCGCTCCGGTCGATGATCCCCGGCGGCGAGCACGACGACAACAACGCCGAGCACGACAACAACCACACCGCGAGCGACCACGACACTCGACCACGACGACCACGCACGCAAACCGGCTCCGTCGCGTTCACGGTCTCCCCCAACAGCCGAGCCGTTGCTCACCGGCGAGCAGGTCACCTTCAACGTCACCAGCCCGTCGGGCCGCGACGCCTATCAATGGAACTTCGACGACAAGACCGCGCCGAGCACCGGGGACACCGTCACCCACACGTTCAGCGGTGCCGGCACCTACGTGGTCTCGGTCGCAGAGATGGTGAACGGGGCCAGCATCGGCAGCGGCAGCCAGAACGTGATCGTCGTACAGTCGCAGGCGCCGACCGCGGACTTCACGATGCTGCGCCCACGCAGCAGGGCGGCAGCGGTGCCTCGACAGCGGTCTCGAACCCGATCACGATCGTGCCCCAGGCTTCCCTTCCGCAGGTCGACTCAAGTGCCCAGGACCGGATCACGCGGAGTCGACTTCTGGTTCAGCTCGCCGAAACGAGAATTGCAGCGGCACCTCAAGCTCGAGGATCGTCCACTGCTCGGCGCGGCCGACGCGGAACACCTGACCTGACGTGCCTGCCGGACGGGAGTTGCGGTCAGTATCGCGGGCTCTGCCGCCGATCCCGGCGGACAGTGAGCTGAAGGCCGTGCCGGGCGTCGACGGCGAGGGGACGGGCGCCATGTACAGCGACGGCCAACCGTAGCCGGCGTTCAACGCCTGCTCGCTCCTGCATGGCACGGGATCATCGGAAGACGACACTGACGACTCAGCGGCCCGAGACCCGGCGTGTCAGACGTACTCTCCAAGCCGGCGGGTTCGAGTCCTTCAACGTCAACTTCTGGAACGCGGCCTTGGCGCAGATCGGCTCGGGCACCAACGGGTTCGCTTCCACGCCGGAGATCCCGGTGACGGCCCAGAGCGCGAGACAATCGCGAAGCCAACAGGTGCAGATTCTGCAGCCGCCGGAAACGATCCCCTATCCGGCGTTCACGGAGCATCAACCTGGCCCACGCAGACGGATATATGGGCGAGCAGGGCGTGCCCTCCGTCGGCTGCCTCCCGGGCTATCCCTGGCAGCTACCTCGGACCAGAACGCCATGCCCGACTGTGGCGTCGCTCGCGTTCACCTGGCAGTTCGGCACCGCGGATGGAGGCGAAGGCTCAGGCGTAGAACGGCCGCCGGCAACGGGGTCAACTCGGTGCTCTTCGGACCCTACGACCTTGCGCACAACGGGATCAACTCGACCCAGCAGCTTGAGGATCAGTGGAACCTGCTCTACAACTACGCGACGGTCGTCGGCGTTGACACACCGATCTCGACGCGCCAGTGGGCCCGGCGACAGGCACGACCGAGGGCATCGGCAAGACGACGATGCCGCGGCAGATCACGATGGTCGCCTACAACGCCGAGGGCGAAGCGTCGGCGCCGGTGACGGAGCCGGTGCCGCTGACCCCTGCATCGAACCCGAACTTCAGCGTTTGCATCGCAGACGTCACCAAGGGCTCGCCGTGCCTGGACGCCGACACAAGGGCAACCCGCTCCGTACACGATCAACACCGGGGACAAGCTCCAATTCGAGTTGACCGGCGGCTCGACCGGCGGCGACAACCCGATTGCCGACTACGCAATCGAGGTGGGCCAGCCGAACACGGAGACGGTCACCTACCTCGGCGACATGAAGACAGACCAGTGCGGCGCACCGTCGCTGATCGGCAGCTGGTTCACCGCAGCCGACAGCGGTGGCCCGTCGACCAGCTCGACCTCGCCGGACATTCCTCGAATAACGGGCGGCGGCTAGTCTCGGGCTCGAGCCACAAGGTCACCGCCAAGAGCGCCGGCGAGGGCAACCAGTCCGATGTCCGCGGGCGACCGGTCGTGATCCTCGGGGCAACCGGCCTCGAGTCCAGCGGCCACGCCGATGCCCCCGTACAGCGATCTGCTCGCCGGCGCGTTCCCGTCGCACGATTGCGAGGGCTACTCGGAGCGGACCGTCAACGCGTCGGAGCAGGCCCCCGAGCGGGCCGAGCGAGCGGACCAAACGTGCTCGCTCACACCGAGGCGGCGAGCGATGCAGTCCGACGGTCAGAGGACTGCCGCTCAGACCCTGCACCATCCGGTCACGCTGCAGAGCGCCGATCTCGGCCACCGAACTGTCCATTGCCGCCGGCGACGACCGCGACCAAGACCTATGCGGCACCGACGGTCGCAACCCGATCCTGATCACCCCCGACGCCAACAGCCTTGTACTTCACCTTGAGCCACCAAACGGCCAGCACCGAGTCGAGCAAGGGCAATATGTACTCGCCGCCCTGGCCGCATACAGCACGGCCGGTCTCGGGGCGATCACGCGGATCGATGGGCTGCTTGCCCAGCCCGCGATCAAGCATGGCATCTGCCTCTCGGTGCAGTCGCAGAACATCTTCGTGAACATCCCGCCGGCCAAGCCCGGCGGCTCTCCCGGGCCCGCCAGGCCACTGGCGTTCTCCGGCAACTGCATGACCGTGGTCCAGCACCACACAAGGTCGAACATCGCGTTTATCTCGAGCGAGCCGATCGACGTGGCGGGCATGCCGGTCGCGCCACAGCCGGGGTACTCGATCGTGGTCGATGCCCGGCAGAACGGCTTCTTCGTCGCCAAGTGCACGGTCACGCAGGCCGATCTGACCAAGAAGGCCGACCCATGTCTCGGCAAGCCGACCGGCGACCTCTACCTGGCGCTCGGCAGCGGCTCTGACAAGAGCGGCGCGCTGCCCGGGATCTGGCGTATGTCCCGGACTTCACCGCCAAGCAGTCGCTGGTGACGTTCATGCCGCTGGCGGGCAAGAGCGGGCTTCCGAAGATCGATCCGAAGAGCAAGCCGACCCAGGGCGAGGACATCAGTGGCTGCGACGGGCTCTACCCGGACTCCCAGCAGTGGTCGATGTCGGCGCACGCCCAGTACGACGGGTTCGCGGTTGCGACCAATCCGTGCATCGCGTTCTCCCAGGCAGGCACCTCTCGGGTCGGCTTCTGGGATGACCTGCCGACCGCGTTCAGCGACGGCAACACCGGACCGGAGACGTCACAGGTCGTGCTCGACGGCAGCGACGTTCCAGCGGTCTCGGACCTCGACACCAACGCGTACGGGACCGTCGCGCGGGCCCATGCCCATCCCAAGCCGGTGATCGCGGGCACGTTCCCGACCGTCAAGGCGATCGACAAGCGCACGCGGCCGCAGTCCAACGGTAAGGAGCACACGGCCGACGACGATGGCGGCGACAGCGGTGGCAACCTGCCCGGCTTCCCGAACATCCCCGACTGCCCGCCGTCGACCAACGGCAAGAGCGGACTGACAATCCCCAACAACAGTGATCTCGGCCCGATCCAGACCCCGGTCGGCGCCAGCTTCTGTTACATCTCCAGCACCGGGGACTTCGTCGGCAACCTTCAGGTCAACATCCCCGGGCCTGCCCCGATCAACGGCGTCGAGGTCGGCTTCGAGATCGGCCATGGCCACCTGATCGACGCCGGCGGCGAGGTCTCGGGCAACATTCCCGTCTTCCCCGCGGTTCTGATCAACGACTTCAAGTTCGACATCCAGACCGACCCGACCGAGGTTGCGGCGGCGATCACCGCCTCAATCGCCGATCTGCTCGACGTCACCGGCGGCGTGATCGTCAAACCGTCGCTGCCGGAGGTCGATTTCGAGGGAAGCGTCGGGATCGCCGGCATCACGTTCGGCAACTTCTCGATCTCCTACGTCAAGCAGTACCTGGAGATGAGCGTTGACATCGGCAAGGACTTCGGCCCCGCCTCGCTCAACATCGATGTCAACGGCGCGATGATGACCCAGAAGCCCTACGACTTCTACCTGCAGGGCACCGGCCAGGCCTGCCTGTTCATCTGCCTGACGGTCAAGGGCCTCGTCTCGACCAACGGCCTTGCCGCCTGCGGCTCGATCAACCTGCTGTTCGTCACTTTCAGCGGCGGCGTTGCGGTGATGTGGTCGGGCCCGAACTCGGGCGTCCACCTGTTCACGGGCTGCAACCTCGAGCCGTTCATCCCGGCGCCGCTACAGGCTGTCGCCGCGCAGCAGAACTCCCAGGCCCGGCATGGGGACGCCAGAGCCAGAGACGCCTTACCCGATGCATCGCAGACCGGCCCGACGTCCCCGGTCGTGACGCCACCCGCGATCCCGACGACGACACAGACGCCGTTGCAGCCGGGCCAGTCGACGACCCTGAACCTCGACCAGTACACGTCGAACATGTGCCCGCCGAGCTACACGCCACCACCGGCCGACCAGTCGGTGCCGGGCCCCAGCGGCTGCACGACGCAGACGATCGCGGTCCAGGTCCACTCGCCCTACAACCCCAACGACCCAGGCGCAACGCCGCTCGTATCACTGACCGGTCCGTCCGGTGACGGTCGTGTTGCCACGACGGAGACGACCCCCGGCTACTGGGGCCTCGACGCCACGGCGTCGTCCAGCGGCGGCGCCGCGACCCCGGATGACGCCGACACGCAGACCGACGGCAACACCTGGCTCGTCGATCAGAACCCGGTGCCCGTCGATGACGAGGTGCCGGACTCGACCGCCAACTGCCCGACGACGGACTCGAGCACGCTCGTCGGCCTGCCGTCTACGTGCGAGAAGGTGACGACCACCACGATCTACATCGCCGATCCCGGGCCCCGGGAATTGGACGCTCAACGTGCTCTCCGGTTCCCCCGAAGTCGTCGATGCGTCCGTTGCCCCCGAGACGCCGCCGATCACTCCCCAATCGGTGGGCGACGCGGTCTCGAAGGTCGCCGTCAGCGGCAGCGGCGCGGGCTACGAGCTGCACTTCGACCATCACGCCTACACGCCCAGCACGATCAACGCCGGCAAGGTGTACCTGGCCCCGTCCGTGATCTCGTCAGCGAGCAGCGGGCAGAAGGCGACGCGACTCTCGCTGTCTCCGCGCGCCAGCCAGTTTGACGTGCCCGCGCTCGATGACAAGCGGCTCCGCGCACTGACCCTGCACATCCCCGCCGCGCTCGACGGCGGCACCGTGGCACTGGTGGATCAGGGCTCCAATTGCAGCAACACCGTCAGCCAGACCGTCGGCCAGAGCGACTGCAGCGAGGTGCTGACGCCATCGTTGACCGCCAAGGACATCCCCAGCGGTGGTGAGCCGGTCGTGTTCGAGCCGCTGTCCGGGGTCGGCGGCAGCCAGCAGATCGAGGCGTTCATCTCAAACAGCGCCGGGATGCCGAGCGAGGTGGTCAACCTGGCCAGCTTCACCACGCCGGACACGCCGGCGATTCCGGCACCGAAGATCACCCAGATCGTGCGCTCCGGGTCCAATACGGAGATCGTCTTCGAGCCCGGCAAGATCCCGACGAGCGCCGGCAGCAGCATCTCGCTGGTGCTGACGACCTCGACCGGCCAGCGGTTCGAGCAGACAATCAACTTCGGCAGCTCGTCGATGAGGCCCTATGACCCGGGGTCGAGCCACGCCACAGGCGACCGCTCCCATGGTGCGTTCAAGATCACGGTGGCGGGCGTCGACCCGACGGCGACGATCCACGTCAAGCTCGCGGCGTTGGTCGACGGCCAGCTCGGCAACAGCACGAGCAACAGGCAGGTGAAACCGATCTGGCAGTCGATCGGCGAGCGGACGCTGCGCAACCAGCTGATTCCCAAGGTCAAGCTGAAGCTCTGAGCCGCGGCCCTGACGGGTGGCCCAACGGGGCCACCCCTCTCGGTACAAGTGGAAAGTAGAAAGTACTACTCTCCACTTTCGTCAACGAGAGCGAGGAACGAGATGGCCACCGCTGAGGTCCAGAAGCCCGATCACGCAAGCCAGCGCAAGCACTTCATCTTCAACGACGAGCACGAGCAGCTGCGCGATTCGATCCGCCGGTTCGCGATCAAGGAGCTGGCGCCCCACGCCGAGGAGTGGGAGGAGACGACCTTCCCGAACTGGGTGTTCGAGCGGATGGGTGAGCTCGGCTTCCTCGGCCTCGACAAGCCCGTCGAGTACGGCGGCCAGGGCGGCGACTACTACAGCTCGCTGGTGCTCGCCGAGGAGATCGTCCACGCCCATTCCGGCGGCCTGGCGATGGGCCTGGCGGTGCAGACCGACATGGCGATGCCGCCGATCCTTGCGTTCGGCACCGAGGAGCAGAAGCAGACCTGGGCCGCCCCCGCAATCGCCGGCAAGAAGATCCTCTGCCTGGGGATCACCGAACCCGATGCCGGCTCCGACGTCGCCGGGATCCGCACCCGCGCCGTCTACGACGCGGCGACCGACGAGTACGTGATCAACGGCTCCAAGACGTTCATCACGAACGGCCACCGCGCCGACGTGATCGTGCTCGTGACGAAGACCGACCCAGACGCCGGACACGGCGGAATCACCCTGTTCCTGGTGCCGATGGATCTGCCCGGCGTGATCCGTGAGAAGCGGCTGGTCAAGCTCGGGATGCACGCCTCCGACACCGCCCTGCTCGCCTTCCAGGACGTCCGCGTGCCGTCGTCAGCGGTGCTCGGCCAGGTCGGTAAGGGCTTTTACCACATCTCCTGGGAGCTCCAGGGCGAGCGGCTGATCGGCGCGGCGGGCTGCGTCGCAGGCGCCCAGCACGTGTTCGATCGCACGCTCGAGTACGCCAAGGAGCGCAAGGCGTTCGGCCGGCCGATCGGCAACTTCCAGGTGATCCGCCACAAGTTCGCAGAGATGTCAACCAAGATCGAGACGGCCCGCCAGCTCGTCTACACGACCGCGTGGCGGTTCCAGAACGGCGAGTACCCGGTCCGCGAGATCTCGATGGCCAAGCTCCACGCCGCCCGGATTGCGGTCGAGGTCGCAGACGAGTGCATCCAGATCCACGGCGGCAACGGCTACATGGCCGAGTACGGGATCGAGCGCGTCTGGCGTGACATGCGCCTGAACCGGATCGGCGCCGGCACCGATGAGATTCTGCTCGAAGTGATCGGCCGCAGCTACGGGCTGTGAGCAGCTCGCTTGCCGAGAAGGCGGGTGTGACGGCGGCTCCGCCCCGCCGTCCCCTCCCTCCTTTCACCGAGGAGCACGAGCAGTTCCGGGAGGTCGTCCGGCGGTTCATCGCGACCGAGCTGTTCCCGCATGCCGACGAGTGGGAGGAGGCCTGCTGGTTTCCGAACACCGTCTTTGAGCAGATGGCGTCGCACGGGTATCTCGGGCTGAAGTTCGATCCGGCGTACGGCGGTGACGGCGACGTGCTCGCGGACGCGGTGCTGACCGAGGAGCTGGGACGGTGCGGCTCCGGCGGGCTGGCGGCCGGGATCGGTGCCCACGCCGGAATCGCACTGCCGCCGATCGCCAAGTTCGGGACCGAAGCCCAGAAGCAGCGCTACCTGGTGCCGGGCATCCGCGGTGAGCGGATCGCAGCGCTGGCGATCACCGAGCCCGATACCGGCTCTGACGTCGCCGGCATCCGGACCCGCGCCAAGCGCGTGGACGGCGGCTGGCTCGTCAACGGAGCGAAGATGTTCATCACCGGCGGCGTCCGCGCGCAGACGCTCGTCACGGCAGTCAAGACGACCGAGGACGGCGGCCACAACGGGATCTCGTTCTTGATCATCGAGAAGGTCGACGGGGTCACCGCAAGCCCTTTGAAGAAGCTCGGATGGCATGCGTCCGATACGGCTGAGATCGCCTTCAACGACGTGTTCGTGCCCGAGGAGAACCTGCTCGGCGAGGAGAACGGCGGCTTCTACCTGATCATGGCCAACTTCCAATGGGAGCGGTTGATGCTGGCGCTCGGGGCGCTCGGGGCGATGCAGTGGTGCTTCGACAAGACGCTTCTCTACGCCAAGGAGCGCCAGGCATTCGGCCGTCCGATCGGTCGGTTTCAGGCGATCCGGCACAAGTTCGCCGAGATGGCACTGCGGATCGAGGCAAATCGCTGCATGGCGTATGCGGCACTGAGGCTCGTGGCCGCCGGCGTCGACGCGGTCCGTGAGGTCACGATCGCCAAGCTCGAGTCCCAGCGGGCCGCGCTTGAGATCGCCGACGAGTGCCTGCAGATCCACGGCGGCAACGGCTACATGGCCGAGTACGGGATCGAGCGGGCACTGCGCGACGCGCGCCTCGGGCCGATCGGCGGCGGCACCGACGAGATCATGAAGGAGATTCTCGGGCGATCATTGGGTCTGTAGGAGCGCCGTTCCTGCAACCATTTGCTGGCGGTGGATTCGATTCGCGGCCAGCTGCTGATCGCAGGACCGACGCTCCAGGACCCAAACTTCTGGCGGACCGTCGTCCTGATCGTCGAGCACAGCGAGGATGGCGCGCTCGGGTTGGTGCTCAACCGGCCCTCGGACACGACGGTCGCCGAGGCGGTTCCACAGCTCGATGGGCTCGTCGACCCCGACGTCGAGGTCCGGGTCGGCGGCCCGGTCCAGCCCAACTCGCTGATCGTGCTCGCCGACTTCGAGGACCACGAGGACGCCGCCTTGATCGCGTTTGACTCGGTCGGCGTGCTCGGTGCCGGCACCGATCCGGAAACGATCGCCGACCGCGTCCGCACGGCGCGCGCCTTTGCCGGGCACTCCGGCTGGGGCCCGGGGCAGCTCGACGACGAGCTCGAGCGCGGTGACTGGATCACCGAGCCCGCTCGCTGGGCCGACGCGTTCGAGACCGAGCCCGGCGAGTTGTGGGGCGCGGTGCTCGAGCGCAAGGGCGGTAGCTACGCGCTGATCGCGCGGATGCCCGCCGACCCGTCAGTGAACTGATCGCTCAGGCAGTGCGACGCCGAGCGCGAGCCAGTGGATGAGCGCCTGGCTTCTCTTGGCTCGTGCAATCAGTGGTCGACCTGCGTCATCTGGCCGGCCTCGGCGCCCTCACCGCCGCCGGTTCCCATCGCGAAGTCCACGGTCTGAACCCCCCGGTCGATCGTCTGGTTGACGGCCTCCGTCGGCGTGAGCTCCACCGGCAGGTGACTGTTGGCCACCTCGGTCCCGAGCTTGAGCGCATCGGCGGCGGATCGGGGCCCGGTGCCGTTCGCCAGGTCATAGCAGGCGTCGTTGACCCGACCCCAGGTCTCGCGGACGCCGTCGATCCGTGGCTGCACATACAGCTGATAGGCGTATTTGATCTCCGCAAACCCGAAGAACGGCGTCCACGTGCTCCACCCGAGCTGGGTGTATGTGGTCCACGGATCGGTCGGCGGCTGGCCGCCGTCGAGCCCACTCGGATCGGTGTTGTCGCTCGGATCGTCGGAGGCGTACTCATACAGGTTGAGCCCGCCGGCCAGGAGGCTCGGATCGCGCTCGGTGAAGCGGCCGGAGGCCGGGTCGTAGTCGCGGGCACCGAACTCGACCAACCCGGTCAGCGGATCGGCGATCCCTCCGGCGTAGCCGATATCAAGTGCGAACGAGGGCGCGCTGTCGTGCAGCACCTTGCCGTAGGCGTCGTAGGACAGCTGTTTGACGACGGTGCCGTTTGCATCGGTGACGACCAGCGGCGAGCCGAGATCATCTGTGGCCACGTAGTAGGTGTCGCTACCGCGGACGAACCCGATCAACCGCCCGTCAGGGTCGTAGCTGTATGTCGTCAGCGTCCCGTCCGGGTCGATCGTCGCGGTCAGTTGCTGCAGATCATTCGGGTTGCCATACAGGTACTCCTGGGTCTGACCTGCGACGGTGCGCGCCACGCGGCGTCCGAACGCGTCGTAGCGGTAGCTGACAGTCGTGCCGCTGATCTCGGCCGAATCCAGCTCACCGGACCGAGCGTCATAGCTGAAGGTGTTGGAGCCGATCGCGCTGAGCCGTCCGTCGGCGTCATAGGTGTAGGTACTCGAACCAAGTCCGGTCTCACGGTCCTGGCTGTCATAGCTCAGCGCTTGAGCGGACGTTCCACCGCTCTGCCGCGACGCAAGGTCGCCGTCAGCGTTGTACGTGTACGCCTCGCTCGCGGTCCCGTCTGTCGTGACCCCGGTCAGGCGGCCATCGGCGTCGTAGCTGTAGGTGAAGGTGTGGGTCGTGCCGCCGGTCGTCTCGGTGCGAGAGCTGATCTGACCGAGGTCGTTGTGCGCAATCGTCTCGTCGAGCACGTCGGTGTTGCCGACGGTGAAATCGCGCTCGGATTCCTCCCCGAACTCGTCATAGGAGATCGATTCGTCGTCGGTGCCATCGCTGATGTCACTCGGCAGGCCCGTCCCCCCGTCGAGTGAGAAGGTAAACGGACCGTCGGCGGTCTGGAGCCCGTCGGCGTCGTAGCCGATCGGTGTGTCGACGGTGCTCGAGCCGGCGGTGAGCGACATGTCGTCGAGCTGACCGTCGCCGTAGGTGTAGCTGTAGCTGCCGGCGGCCGGGCCGCTGAACGACTGCCCGGTCAGGATGTCCCCGTCATCGGTCAGCGACACCTGCTCGGCAGGGCCGGATGCGAAGCTGCGTGTGACCGAGCTGACGTCGTCGGTGTCTCCCTCGTAGGCGATCGTCGTGTCGCCGTCGCTCGCTGTGGTGACGCCTGTTGGCAACTCGGCGCTGTTGTAGGTGAAGTGCAGCGCGCTGCCGTCGGCAAGCGTCACGGCCGTCGGTTCCCGCGCCGTGTTGAACGTCGTCGCGGTGCCGCTGCTGGTGCCGGGAGGCAGGAATGACGCGAGGAGGCCGACTGGCGTGGTCGAGAACCTATAGACCTTGCCGCTGGGCGCGCTCATCGACGCCAGGTAGCCGTCGCCGTCGTAGGTAAAGCCGTACTGCCCCCCGTCGGGCAGCGTGACGGAAACGAGCCGCGCCGCCGCGTCCCAGCCGTAGCTGTACTGGTGCCCGGCGGCATCGGTCGCGGTCTTGAGCAGCTCGTCAGCACCGTAGGTGTATGTCCAACTGCGGTCCCCCCATGTCCGTTTCGTCAGCTCTCCCGTGTGCGGGTCGTAGGTGAAGTCGATCGGATCGGCCGACGAGGACAGCTGCTCGCTCGCAACCGCATCATTTGCGGTGAGAGTCTCGCTCGTCGTGCGTCCCACCGCACTCGTCTCGGTGAGCGTCTTGTCGGATGCGTCGTAGCTCAACGAGGCAGAGGGATCGTTGTTGTCGGTCGCCGTCTCGGTCAGCGCCGACACCGAGAGCGGGTTATCGGGATCAGACAGGGTCACATCGAGGGTGTCACTGGAGCTCTGATCATCCGCGCCGCCCGGCGTCGTCACGTCGGTGTTGGACGCGATCGGCGCTGCCAGCCCATAGCGAGGATCGCCCGTCGATTCGGTCTGCACCTCGGTGCCGTCGGGCAGCGTCGTGTCGATGCCCCCGGACGGATCGGTCACGGTGGTGGTCACCCCTCCGGACGGATCGGTGATCGTGCGGGTGATGTCTCCCCAGTCGTCGCTCGAGTCCGTGTAGATCGTCGTCCGACCGCCCGGGAGCTTGACGGTCGTGATCGACTGGCCGTCCCCGCCGAGCTTGTGGGAGAGCGTTGTGGTGCCTCCTGCTGCATCGGTGTCCGACGTGACCCGGCCGAGCCCGTCGTAACTGATGTGGCTGACGTTTCCGTCCGGGTCCGTAAAGGTCGACAGCTGACCGCTGGCTCCGTAAGCGAGCTGGTACCGATTGGCGTCGGGGTCGCTGATCGTCGCCAGCCGGCCGTCGGTGCCGACCGTCAGCGTCGTCGTCTGACCGCCCGGGGCGACGATCGCTGTCGGAGCGCCACTGGAGTCGCGGGCAATCGTCGTGGTCTGACCGTACGCGTCCACGATCGCGCTGAGCCTCCCGGCGGAGTCGTACTGGAAGCTGAGCAGCTTCGCGCCGGTGACTGCGTCGTACATCGCCAGCTCGCGGCCACCGCTGTCGAAGGCGTCGACCGTGGCCCCGTCGGTCGAGGGCACAAGTGTCTCCCCGGCCCCTACGCCCGTGATCGACGTGCGAGTTGCGTAGACGTACTCGCCACCGTCACTGAACAGCAGGCGCCCGTCAGCCGAAGCATCCACGCCGGCGACGTCGCCTACGTCCGCCTGCGTCGCGGGCGTCGTCCCCTGGTCCGGAAGTTCCGTGCCACCTCCAGCGACGGTCCTGATCGTGCCACCTGCTCCGATCTCCCTGATACGGCCGCTGGTCTCGGCGATGAACAGGTCATTCTCGGGATCCAGGGCCAGCTGTCCAGGCCCACCGAGTCCAGCGCTGGTGGCGAGACCGCCGTCACCGCTGTCATCAAACTTGCCATTTCCGGCCACCACTGTCTCGGTGGTTCCCTGAATCTTCAGCACCTCATCGAGGTCGGCGTCGGCGACGTACACGTTGCCGCTCGGGTCGACGGCAACCCCGCTCGGGTCCTGAATCCCCAGCGTCGAGCCGGTGGTGCTGTCGTAGTCGATCAGATGAAAGTCTCCGCTGGGGTCGACCCGCTCGATCAGCTCGTCTTCTGGATCGGCAAGGTAGAGACTGCCGTCGGGTCCGACGGCGATCTGCGAGATCCCGCCGATCGATGCGCTCGTCGCCGGATCGTCGATCGCGTCCGCCGGGGTGTCTGTGCCACCGCCCGCTACGGTCGAGATCGTCCCGTTCGCCGAGATCCGCCGAACGGTCGAAGAGCTTCCTGAGCCGTCGTCACCGGCATTGTCGGCAACGTAGATGCTGCCGTCGGGCGCCAGCGCGAGTGACGTCGGACAACCGAGCTCAGCGGACGTCGCCGGGCCGCCGTCCCCACCCTCGGCGTCGGTGCCGTCACCGGCGAACGTCGAGATCTTCCCGTCGGTTGCGACCTCCCGAACGCGGTTGTCGCCGCAGTCGGCGATCAACACCTCGCCGTCGGGCAGTGCCAGGACTCCCTCCGGTTCGTGCAACGTCGCAGCGGTCGCGGCCCCGCCGTCACCGAGCGCAGTCGCGCTGTCGTTACCCGCCAGAACGTCGAGTGTCGGCGCGATCACGCTGGTCAGCTCGTCGCTGCCGTCGCCCCGGTGCAAGACGCCAGTCTCGGGATCGAAGCTGTCAAGCGCCGAGATGCTCCAGTCGCCAAGCCCGTTGCCTGTTACCGTCGCGGCGCTTCCGACCGCGACGGTTTCGGTGTCGGACACGGGCGTGAGCGTGCGAGGCTGAATCTGGCCGTACGCCGGGACGCCGTTCTGCCCGAACGTCGGAGGGCCACCGATGTCCGTGTACTCGTACGGCTGGTCGACCCAGTAGGTGATCGTGACGTCGGCGGTCGCGCCGCCGGTGACCTGCCGGCCGAACCCGTCCGTTCCGTCCCACACGACCTGATCGCTGACGCCTGCACTCAACTCAGAGTTCGTGACCGAGGTCGCGCCGGAGGCGCACTCGGAGCCTCCTGGGAGGCAGTACTCACTGTGGTAGGTGTTGCCGTCGATGTCGGTGTCCACGTCGATGTGATCGACATCGTCCAGCGAGCCGTCGGTCGAGGCGATGGGGATGTCGACGGCGTCGCCGGCTCGGTATCCGGACACCCGGTCGGACTGGTAGTGAAGGGTGTAGGGCGTTCCGGCGATCGCCACGTCCTCGCCCACGGCCATGCTGTCGCACATGATCGTCGAGCCGCCGGGAGCGTGACACGAGTTGTCGTCGGGCGGCTGATCGGGTTCGGGCGGGTCCGGAGGATCCGGCTGTTGGTCATCGGGCAGGAAGTTGAAGTCCCAGCTGGAGAAGTGCATCATCGGCACGCGCCAGAGGCTGTCGCCGGCGGCGTAGTTGACGGCGAGGGCCTGCAGTTCGGCGGTGGTGATGCCGAGCGCATCGAGCTCGGAGCTCGTCGCCTGCTGACCGTTGGGATCGACCGAGATCTCGGCCGTTCCGCCGGTGGTCGAGAGGATCTTGATGACGACGCCGTTGCTGGAGGGGTCCCAGGCGTCGCCGGTCGGGTCGTAGGAGCCGCTCGGGACGACCGCGCCAGTCGGGAATCCGAGGAAGTTGTCGACGTAGGCGATCACCGGTTTGCTGAACGTCACCGAAGTCGCACCGGCTGCCACCGCCTCGTCGATGCTGAAGTCGTCGGCGTAGGTGTAGGCGGAGGCGGCCGGGAGCGTTCCGGGCATCGCGGCCGGGCCGTTTGACCCGACGGTGAACTCGCTGGCGCGGACGTGCAGATCGCTCAGCGACTGGCTGCTCCCATCAGGGAGATGCATCGTCGCCTGAGTTCCCGCGCTGAACATCAGGGTCGCCTGCCGGGAGCCGCTTCCATCGGTCTCGACGCCACCCTGCGCGACCTGGATCGGCGCGCTCGACGTCAGGTCGATGTCGTCGGCGTTGCTCTGATAGGCGGTCAAGGCGGCGTCCGGAACCGTCACCGACTGGTTCACCGGCACGCTCGCGACCGTGGACTGGATCGGGATGTAGCCGGACCGCTCGAACTGGAGAACCACCGGCGCGCCACCGTCAACCGCCATCGCGAAGGTTCCATCAGCGGCGGTATCCGTGTAGCCGTATTGGCTTGCCCCCGCGACGGCGACCCTGACACCGCCGATCGGCTGCCCGTTGGAGTCGATGACGCGGCCGTGCACGAGCGAAGCGGCCGCAGCGGTGATCACCGACGGATCGGAAACTCCGATCTGGATCGGGTTTGACCCGGTGAACAGGAACTTGATCGAATCGAGAAAGGTCGAAGCCTCGCCGGTGGCAAGCGGCGGCGCGACGCTCGCAGCGGACGGAGCAACCGCGTCGGTCGGGCCAGGTGCCGGGGCGGTGCCGGTCACCGGGATTGGGGTGTCCGGAGGCGGCGGTGTCCCGGTCGAGGTGGTGCTCGTGGTCGTGGTCTGGCCGGTGGTCGTGGTCTGTCCGGCCGTCGTCTGTCCGGCCGTGGTCGTCGGTCCGGCCGTGGTCGTCTGGCCTGTGGTCGTCGTCGGTGTGGACGTGTTGCCAGGTGTTGCGGGCACCACCGTCACCAGTGCCAGGGACGCCCGGCAGTTGTTCGCTGACCGTGTGTCCCTGAAGCCGCCAAGCAATGCCACACAGGCGAACAGGTGATATCTGCCGGGGGACGTTCCAATCGGAACCACGAACGTCAACCGGGCACTACCTTCGCCCTTGGGGGTCACCGTCACTGGGTGCGAACCACCGATCGGTGGCCGGCGCGCAGGGAGTTTCGTTCCAGTTGTCAGATACGCCGAGAGCTGGCCCTGAAGCCGCAGCCGCGGGGTCTTGCCGACCCGCCGCACTGCGATCGTGACGGAGAACGCGTGTCCAGGGGCGGCCCCCGGTCCAGCCGGCACCACCGAGCTGACACTGAGATCAGCCCGTCGGATGCCCTTGCGCGCGATTTCGGCCGCCGGACCGCGGCGATCACCCAAGTGGGAATGCCTCGCGTAGAGGCGGCGGGCCCGCGCTCCCGGATTGGCTGGGGCAGGCGCCACCGCCTCGATCGCGTTCAGCGACAGGAGCGCCAGCGCGATCGCGGCGAGCCAGACGGCGTTACGGCGCACGCTTACCCGCCGAGCTGACGAGGGTCAGGTGCCCGCTCGCCGTGTGGCCCGAGTACTTGATGAGCCAGGTGACCGGCAGCTTGCCTCCGTCCGCTTTCAGCAGGGACCTCCCGGCACGGCTGAGATGCACGATGAGTGACTGCGGGGACTTGGTCAGCGTGGCGCTGACGGAACCGAGCTGCACCGTCACGCGTCGGCCGTGCTTGCCGGGTTTCGTCGTGGTGAGGACCAAAGTCACCTTGCCGCTCCCCGTGAAGTGCAGCGAGAACGTCACGCTGCCATTGCCGCTGACCTTGGTCGAGCCCGACCCGAGGCGAATCGACCCCAATGGCGACCCCGTGCTGGTCGTGGTCGTACCCGTTGTCGTCGTGCCGGTCGTCGTCGTGCCGGTCGTCGTCGTGCCGGTCGTCGTCGTGCCGGTCGTCGTCGTACCCGTCGTGCCGGTTGTCGTCGTACCCGTCGTGCCGGTCGTGGTCGTGCCGGTTGTCGTCGTGCCGGTCGTGGTCGTGCCGGTCGTGGTCGTGCCGGTCGTGGTCGTGCCGGTCGTGGTCGTGCCGGTTGTCGTCGTGCCGGTTGTCGTCGTGCCGGTTGTCGTCGTGCCGGTTGTCGTCGTGCCGGTTGTCGTCGTGCCGGTTGTCGTCGTACCGGTTGTCGTCGTACCGGTCGTCGTCGTACCGGTCGTCGTCGTACCGGTCGTCGTCGTACCGGTCGTCGTCGTGGTCGTCACCGATCCAGCCGATACCGTGATCGCGACCTCAACCGGCGGCGACGACACGCCCTCGGCGTCGGTGACCCGGTAGTCGAACGAGTCGGACCCCGTGTACCCGGTTGCCGGGGTGTACGAGACGCTCCCGCCGGTCGCGTCAAGGCCGCTGAGGGTTCCATGAGCTGGCGTGGTTGTGGTCGCGAACGTGTACGCGCCTGACCCACCGTGACAGCTGAACGTGATGCGCGTCGAGGTGTTCTCGGTGACCGCTGCGGTGACCGTGGTGCACACAGGCGACGAGCCGACCGTGATGTTCACCGTCGCATCCTCGGAGAGCTGCTCACCGTCCGAGGCGTTGTAGGTGAACGAGTCCGTCCCAACGAAGCCCTGATCCGGGGTGTATTGCACGGTCTGCTGGGTCTGGTTGATCGCCCCGAGCGTGCCGTCCAGCGGGCTGCCGTCGACCTCGAGCGTCAGGGTCCCGCCGCTGCCGCCGCTGCAGCTCAGCGGCACGCTGACCGCCTTGCCCACGTCGGTGCTCACCTGGACATCGCTGCAGGTCGGGGCCGGCGGAGTGACGTCCAGTGTGATCACCGCCGGCGCTGATGTACTGCTCCCGGCCTTGGCGGTCACCTCGAAGGTGTCCGGACCGGTGTAGCCGTTCGCCGGGGTGTAGCTGACAGTGTCCTGACTCTGTGAGATCGCGCCGAGCGTGCCGTGCCCTGGCTGGGAGGCCGCCGACATCGTCACCGGCGTACCGGTTGGTCCGGTGCAGTCGAGCGTGATCGTTGCTGTTTGATTCTCCGTCACCTGCTGGGTCGAGTCACTACAACTCACCCCGACGTTTACGTCGACCTCCGTGGGGACGGACTCGACGCTTCCGTCCGAGGCCGTATAGGAGAACGTGTCCTGCCCCTGGAAGCCGGACGTCGGGGTATAGGTGACCGACGATGAGCTTCCCTGGGTGATCGCGGAGAGGCTCCCGTTTTGGGGCCCGTCGTTGCTTGGCACCGAGAGGGTCAGAGTCGTCCCGGACGGATCGGTGCACGACAACGGGATCTTCACGGAGGTGTTCATCGCCGTGGACACGCTGGTGCTCGTGCACGTGGGCGGTGCCTCGGCGATGTCGATTATGTCGGTGACCGTCGTGGAGGCCTCGGCCCCCGACGTCGCCTTGAACGTGAACGAGTCCTGCCCGGTGAAGGTGCCGCTGGTCGGCGTGTACTCCACCTCGCCGTCGGAGCCGACGGTCCCGAGAGTCCCGTGCGAGGGTCCCGACACGACCTGGTAGGCCAGCGCGCCCGGGCCGCTGCAGTCGAGCGACAGGTCCGCTGGCTGGCCCTCCACCCCGTAGGCAGTTTCGGGCTCACAGGTGACGCCCACCTGAATCGAGACGTACGCCGGGTCAGATACCGCGTTCCCGTTCGAGGACTCGTATTCAAAGGTGTCTGCGCCGCTGTACCCGGCGACGGGCGTGTATGTCACGCTCGGGGAAGTCCCCTGCGTCACAGAGGACAGGGTTCCATGCGACGGCCCATCGCCGCTGACAACCGACAGTGTCAGTGTCGCGCCTGCCGGATCGGTGCAGGTCAGCGGGATCTTGACCTGAGCCCCCACTGCGGTGCTCACGTTGACCGACGAGCACGACGGTGCGGCAGGCTCGCTGTACGGTCCCGTCGGAGCCTCCACCAGCACTTGTTCAACGGCGACGTTCGACGTGGTCGAACCTGCGTTGGCCTCATAGCTGAACGCATCCGGACCCGTGTAGCCCTGCGTCGGCGTATACAGAACCTCCTCATCGGTCGAGTCGAGATACCCCAGCGCGCCGTGCTTCGGCCCACCCCCGCTGGGTACCGAGAGCGTGAGCGTCTGGCCCCGTGGCCCCACGCATTGGAGCGCGAGCTCGGTCGGTTGGTTCTCGGTGATGGCATCGTCGTTGTCACTGCACGTCGGACCCACGGTCACCGATACCGTCGCGTCCTCGGCCGTGGCGCCGCCGCCGGTCGCGTCATAGGTAAAGAAGTCCGAGCCGACGAAGCCCGCCTTGGGGGTGTACGTCACGGTGCGCTTGCTCTCGTCGACGCTGCCGAGCGTCCCACTCTGTGGCTGGGATGTGGCGGCCAGCGTCAGCGTTGTGCCTGCAGGGCCGCCGCACTCCAGCGGGATCACAACCGCCTGCCCGGGAGCGGTGCTCGCGTCGACGTCACTGCACTGGGGCATCGGCGCCGAGATCGTGATCGTCACCGTCGCCGGCGCAGTCGTCTGACCGCCACCGGTCGCGGTGTACTTGAGCGAATCGGTCCCTGCGAAACCCGAGGTCGGGGTGTACAGCACGGTGTTGTCAATGGGCTGCACCTGCCCGACCGTTCCATGCGATGGTTGCGAGCTGACCGCAAGCGTGAGCGGCACACCGTCCGGCCCCGAGCAGTAGAGCGGAACCGAGACCGGTTCATTCTCGGTGGTCGTGACGGTGCCGCCCGGGCAGCTGATCCCGACTGCCACGCTGATCGTCGCCGTCGGGGTGGCACCGCTGCTGTCGCTGGCCTCATAGGTGAAGCTGTCCGCTCCCGTGAAGCCCGCCGTCGGTGTGTAGGTGATCGTCTCGTCGGCGGAGTTGTAGGACAGGGTCCCGTGGGCCGGTGACCCCGACGGCGCGGTCTGAAGCGTCAACGAGCCGCTCACGTTCATGCAGTCGACGGGGATCGTGATCGCAGCACCCTTCGCTGTGGACACCGCGTTCCCCTGGCAGCTCAAGCCGGTAGCTTCAACGGTCTCGGCGATGGTCGCGGGAGCCGAACTGTGGCCCCCACCTGTCGCCACAACGGTGAAGCTGTCGGATCCGTGGTAGCCCGCGACCGGCGTGTAGTCGACCTGATACGCGCCGTCTCCCTCGCTGACGAACTTGCCGATCGTTCCGTGCGCCGGCGCTGTCGGGTCGCTCAGCGAGAGCTGGACGCCGGACGGTCCGGAGCATCCGAACTCCACCTCAACCGGGGCCCCTTCAGGTGTCGTCGTCGATTCGAAGCTGCCGCAGGCGACACCGACCTGAACACTGACGCCAGCCTCGTCGCTGACGGTGCCGTCGGAGTCGGTTGCCTCGTAGCTGAACTGATCGGGGTCGTCGAAGTCACTCACATAGCCGGAGTCCGGCGTATATGTCACGGTCTGGGCGCTCTGGTTGATGCTCGACAGGGTTCCGTGCTGCGGGCTGCCGTCGGACGGGATGCTCAACGTGAGCGTCTCGCCGCCGGGGCTGATGCAGCTCAGCGGGATCGTGACGGCGGTGTTCTCAGGCGTCGTGACCTGCGACTCGCCACACTCCGGTGGCGGCGGCGTGACGTCGATCGTCACGATCGCGGTGTTCGAATTGTCGGAACCGTCATTCGCCTTGAACGTGAACGTGTCGGTCCCTGAGAAGCCGTGCGCGGGTGTGTAGTCGACAACGCCGTCGGTGGCGTCGAGACTCGACAGCGAGCCGTGCGACGGCTGGCTCACGATCGAATAGGTCTCGCTTCCTCCGGGGTGGTTGGCAGACACGCACGACAGGTCGATCTCGGTCGGTTCCTGCTCGTTCTCTCTGGTCGTGACGGTCTGTGACGTACAGGCATTCCCGACCGAGATCGACACCGTTGCGGTCTTCGCCTTCATCACCCCGTCGTTAGCCGTGAACGTGAACGAGTCGATGCCGTTGAACCCCGCCTTGGGGGTGTAGGTGACATCACCGTCGGCCAGGTCGGAGGTGTCCAATGTGCCGTTGCTCGGCTCCGACACGATCGAGTAGCTCTCGTTAGCACCGGTCCCGCTGGAGCATTGGAGCGTGATGTCGAGGGCCTGCCCGGTTGGTGTCTGCTCATAGCCATCGTCGCTGCACTCGTTCTCAGGGTCGACCGTGACCGTCACCTTGGCGGTGTTCGACGTGTCCTTGCTGGCGTCAGTCGCCTTGTACGTGAAGCTGTCGGTCCCGGAGTAGGACTCGCTCGCGGTGTATGTGACGTCGCCATCGGCGTTGTCAGGTTGGCCGAGCTGCCCATGCGACGGTCCGGAGACGATCGCGTAGGTGAGGGCACCCGAACCACCGCTGCAGTCAAAGTCGATGTCGAGCGCACTCCCAGCCTGGGTCTCCTCGTACGGGTCGTCGTTGCACGTCGGGGCCGCGGCAGCAAGTGCACTGGGGGCGAGCACCACCGCCGTCAGACCGCACGCCAAACAAACGAGGGCCAGCGTCCTGCAACGCACCTCGGCACGCTGAACGACCGACCACAACTCCCGTACTAGCCCCATCGAACCCCCTGACGATCGCCCCCGTTGCGGGTATCAGGCTAGGCTCGACGCCCCCCCGCGTCGACCCTAGACAGTCGGCCTAGGGTCGGCGTGGACGAGACTCAGCCTGGGGTCCCAGCGGTAGCGACTCAGCCTATGGTCCGAGCGCCGCTGCCAGCTGCCCGCGGGACTGGATCCCGAGCTTGGTGTAGGCGGTCGACAAGTGCTGCTCGACGGTGCGCTGGGTGACGAACAGCGCCTGCGCGATCTGACGATTCGTCAGCCCATCGACGGCGAGCTGCGCCACCCGGAGCTCGCTGGGCGTGAGTGAGCCCGGACCGCGCAGAGCTTCACGCCGTGGTTTCGCTCCCGCTGCCAGCAACTCGTCGCGGGCGCGACGGGCGAGCGCAACCGCGCCACATCGGCTCGCATGGTCGAGCCCGAGCCGAAGCGGCTCGCGTGCCGCCACCGCCTCACCGCGGCGGCGGATCGACGCTCCGAGGTCCGTCAGGGCCCGCGCGTAGGCAAGCGGCGACCTCGCAGACTTCAGGACGTCGACCGATTCGCGGAGCAGCGTGATCCCGGTGTCTGTGCCGCGCACGAGACCTGCCGCGCGGAGCGCGTTGCCCAGCGGTCGCGCCATGCCCAGCGAGCGCGCGTGGGCGAGCTCCCAGTCGGCCAGGCGCAGCGCCTCTTCGTGGCGCCCCAGCTGCACCATCGCAACCGCCGCGTCGGAGCGCCAGCTGGCGCTTGCCGGGTTGCGCGGGATCCAGGGCCGTATTCGGACGCCCCACTGAAGCAGGTCATCCACACCCTCTTGCAACCGCCCCTGAGCCAGCCGCAGCCGCCCACGGCTGCCGAGCAGGAGACCGTACTGCCACAGTTCCGGCCACTGTTCGGGGTCCCCCTCCAGCGCGATCAGTCGATCGGCCTCCTCATACTGACCGCGTTCGATCAATACGTCGGCGAGAAACGAGTAGACGTAGGGACGGCAGTACCCGAGGACCTGACTGTCAACGGCGTCCAGCGCCTGACGCGCGTCCGCCTCGGCCTCCAGAACCTCTCCCCGTCGCAGGCACGCCTGCGCCCGAAACGCGCATGCGAGTGCGATCCCGTGCCGCGATCCCCGGCCGCGTGCATCTTCGATCAGCCCGTCGAGCACCTCGATTGCCTGGTCTATTGCGTCGGCGAAGACCAGCGTCTCGGCGACGTAGAACCGGAACGACGAGTTCAGCTCGCCCGTCATGAAGCGCGGATCCCGAGCGACGTCCAGCGCCAGCTCCGTTGCACGCGCGGGTGTGATCGCAGCGGCGGAGATCAACGCGAACGTCGCCATCGCCTGCTGTAGCAGCGCGGCCGCGCTGTGGGGCCGGCGATCGAACTGCACGCCCGCCAGCCGCGAATAGGCGATCGGCAGCTTGTC
Organism: uncultured Conexibacteraceae bacterium; assembly: GCA_963778315.1. Lineage (GTDB taxonomy): Bacteria > Actinomycetota > Thermoleophilia > Solirubrobacterales > Solirubrobacteraceae > Palsa-465. The sequence continues at coordinate 484,638 of CAVZTZ010000013.1, forward strand.
GGCCGAGTGAATGCAGTGACCGACCAACTCCGCCGCGATCCGTCCGCTCAGCTGCTCGTCGGCAGGTGCCTCCTCCAGCATCTCCTCGAGCACCTCCGCTGCGCGGGCGTGGTGACCCGCGAGGCCGAGCGTGCGCCCCAACAGTAGACCGGCCTCCGCGCGTTGTCGCGGGTCCTGCGAGCACTCGATCGCCGCCTCAAGATGAGCTACCGCGGCGAGGTCGAACTGGACTTCCGCCGCGCCCAGCTCGAACAGGACATCGGCACGCAACTGTCGCGTCGGCGGCTCGTCGAGCGCGCGCCTCAGGTAACGCGCTCCCACCTCCGGGGAACCTCCCGACACGGCGTCAGCGGCAGCGCGGCGCAACGCTTGGACGATCCACTCATCGCCCTGCGCAGCGGCGTTCAGGAGGTGGGCGGCGATCTCGGCCGGCGCGGCTCCGTCTGCTGACAGCATCCGCGCGGCGGCCACGTGCAGACGGTCGCGGGTGGTCGACCCGATCTCCCGGTAGACAACCTCGCGCACAAGCGGGTGGGCAAACTCGAACACGCCGTCTCGCGCCAATACGAGCTGCGACGCGACCATCAGCTCAATCAGTTGGCCCGCGTGCTCGACGGTCACCGCGGCCAGCGCCGCCACTCGGCGCCGCGTTGCGAGAGGGCCGAGGACGGCGATCGCGCTCGCGACCCCGCGAGCATCGGGTTGATGCTCAAGCCGCGCGAGCCAGCGTCGAGCGATTTCCTGGAACGGAGCCGCGCGCCGGTTCGGCGTCTGCAGATCTGCCCGTCGGGGCAGCGCGCTGCCTGCGACCCCGGTCACCCCGGGACGGCTCGCCGCGGCCTCGTTGATGAGCTCACCCAGCAAGAACGGGTTGCCGCCGCTTTGCCGGTGAAACCAGGCGCATAGCTCGGTCCCCACGTTGCGCCCGCTGCGGCTGCGGATCAGGCGTTCACTGCCGTCGGCGCTGAGCGTCTGCGGAAACAGCACCTCGGCCGCCGGCTCGGCGGACAGCGCGCCGAGCAGTTCGCTCGGGCCACCGGGCTCACCGGAGCGAATCGCGCCAACGATCAAAATCGGAATGCCCTCGATCCGCGGCGCCAGATACGTCAGGTATCGCAACGAGTCGCGATCGGCCCAGTGCAGGTCGTCGACGACGATCGCGACGGGCGCGAGATCGCTCAGGTGTGCGGTCAGCCAGAACAGGCCGTGCAAGACTCCGGCCTGGTCGGGAACCGGACCCCCGTCTGTCGGCAGACCGAGCGCCGGTCGCGCGAGCACCGCCGCATCGCGCAGCAGCGCACGCCGCTGATCGCCCCGTGTACCCAGCAGCGTCTGCGCGAACAACTGGCGCACGACGCTCCAGGCGAAGTCGTGCTCGAGCCAAAGCCCTCGTGCGGCCAGGACCTGCGCCCCCCGCTCGGCCGCAAGGCGGCGTGTGTGGCCAAGCAGCGCCGTCTTTCCGATGCCGGCGGGCCCCTCGAACAGGAGTACCGAGCCGGTACCGGCATTCATCTCCCCTATCGCCGCCTCGATCCGATCGAGCTCACCCTCCCGTTCGAACAGCCGGGCCGGAGATTGATCATGGGTACCCGCGAGCTGAGACTCAGGGGCCATCGGACCACCGTTGTCGGAGATTCTCTCGGTGGTCGCGAGAAAACTCTTCGGGGCCACCGGGCTTGACGCCGGATTTCCGGGCGGCGATGCTCAATATCGCTGACATTTGAAATCCGAGGTCATGCGCAGCCTCCGAGCATCCAAGATGGGTGCTCGGTGGCGAATGTTAACGTTCGGTAAGCATCCATTGCCGCGGGGGCGATGTTCTATGAGTGCTTGGTTGGAACAACCAATGGGGGTCGGCGACGCGCCCGTGCGCTGCCACGTCGTGGTCGAGTTCTCGGTCCACTGTGGTCGGTGCGTCGGCACACTCGTTGTCGACGGCGCAGACTCGATCGTGTCGTTCACCGGAGGCAGACAGCTCGAGCGGGCGCTGATCTCGCAGTTCGCCGATCAGGTCTGGTCCGCGTTCGCGGACGGACCACTGGGCGACGATCCGCTACGGCTCCTGACCGACACTGAGCGCGCGATCGCTCAACTCGTGTCCACCGGCGCCACCAACCGCGAGATCGCTGACGCGCTGCACTACAGCGTCAAGTCAATCGAGGCTCATCTCACCCGCATGTATCGAATGCTCGGCGTCGGCGGTCGGCAGGGGCTCGCCGGTCTGCTGGCCGAGTGTTAGCGCACACCGACCCGCCCCCTCTACGATCGCTGCGTGGATCATTCCCACCGCGCAGCCGACGAAGCCGCCCTCCGGCGGACCCTGACGCTGATCGCTGCGTTCATGGTCGTCGAGGTTGTCGCCGGTCTGCTGGCCTCGTCCCTCGCGCTGCTGTCGGACGCCGCCCACATGCTCACCGATGTCGCGGCGCTGGCCGTGTCACTGTTCGCCGCGCGGCTGGCGGCGCGCCCGGCGGCCGGGGCGATGACCTATGGGCTCGGGCGCGCGGAGATCCTGTCGGCGCAGGCGAACGGACTGACGATGCTCGTCCTCGGCGCGCTGATCGTCTACGGCGCGATCGTTCGGCTGGTGACGCCGCCGGCGGTCAGCGGCGGACCGGTACTCGCCGTGGCGCTCGCTGGAGTCGTCGTCAACCTCGTTGCGGTGCGCGTCCTCGGCGGCCACTCGCACGGCGATCACGCCCACAGTGGTCATACGCATGATGACCACGTGCACGACGACCACCCGCACGACGACCACCCGCACAGCGGCCCCCCGGACAGCGAGCACTCGCCCGATGACGAGGGCGCGCACTCCCATCGGCGCAGCCTCAACATCGAGGGGTCCTACCGCCACATCGCGACCGACCTGTTCGGCTTCATCGCAACGGCGATCGCCGCCGCTGTGATCATCGCCACCGGCTTCTCCCGCGCCGACGCAATCGCCTCGTTGCTGATCGCCATGCTTCTGCTTCACGGCGGCTACGGCCTCGTCAAGAGCTCGATCATGGTCTTCATGGAGGCCGCGCCAGCGGGTCTCGACCCGATCCAGATCGGCAACACGCTCGCCGCCCAGTCCGGCGTCGCCGAGGTCCACGACCTGCACGTCTGGGAAGTCACCTCAGGCTTCCCCACCCTGTCCGCCCACGTCGTCGTCGACGCCGGTCACGACTGCCACGAGGTCCGGCGGACCCTCACCCGCCTGCTCGAGGACCAGTTCGACGTGCAGCACTCAACGCTGCAGGTCGAACACGCACGCGCCGCCCAGCCGCCGATGCAGATCGAGGTGCACACGCACGGCTGACGTGGGGGTTGCAGAAGTACACCAAATGGATGCGCTTCTCACTGCCCTCCCGCTCAGCTTCGACCTGCCGGCCTCGGTCAGCTCGACCTGCCGGCCTCGGCCAGCTCGACCTGCCGGCCTCGGTCAGCTCGACCTGCCGGCCTCGGCCGGTGACTCAGCCGCATCGGCGACCAACCCGACCCGCCGTGCCAGCTCCCGCGTGACGGCCCGCGCCTGACCGTCGGTGGCGGGACCCGTCGCCTCAAACCTGAACGGCAGCCCGTAGCGGATGACCAGCTTGGAGAACGGCGAGCCACTCGCCCCCTCAAGAGCGACCGGTACGACTGGGGCACCGGACTCGAGCGCGATGCGCCCAGCCGTCCCATCCAACCGAGCCGCCGGGTCCGACCGAGTCGCCGGGTCCGACCGAGCCGCCGGGTCCGACCGAGCCGCCCGATCCGCCCCAGCTGCCCGCGCCGCCCCAGCCCCCCCGCCCGCCGGGTCGGCCCCGCCCGCCGGGAAGCCATCGACCCGAACCGCAACTGCACCCCCTCGCGCCAGCACCACTCGCGCATCGGTGAGCGCATCGGGAGAGGTGACGAGCACCTCGATGTGCCGGCGCACGAACAGCTCGGCGTACCAGCGGTCGAGCCGCGATCCCCCGGAGATAGCAAGGATCACGGGGCCATTGGGCACGTTCTCGGATCCGAACCCCTGAGCGCGGCGAAGCGCCAGCGCGTACAGAGCGATCCCGAATCGCCCGAACTCGTATGTCCAGTCAGGACCGAGCAGGGCTTGGGCCGCATCGCCCTCACCAATGCCACCCCCGGTGCCGGTGCCGGCGCCGGCGTCGCCGCCAACCGCTGAGCGATCAGCGGCAATCCGCATCGACTCGCCAACCCGCTCGGAGCCCGAGGAGGACGATGAGGAGGATGAGGAGGAGCTCACGTGGTGACGATACCCGTCTCGGCGGGCACATTCCCAGGCATATTCTCAAGGTCACGGACGTCACGGACGAACAGCGCCGAACCGACCACGCCCGAGGCCACCAGCGCACAGCCGATCATCGCCGCCGTCAGGCCGAGCAGTGTCACCAGCGGCCCCGCCAGCGCGTAAGCGACCGGTTGCAGCGCGAACGATCCGGCGAAGTCGTAGGAGATCACCCGAGAGATCGCCTCCGGCGGCACCCGGGTCTGCAGCGCCGTCCACCACAGCGTGTTGAACGAGATCGGCGCGAGCCCCGAGAAGATCGTGAACGGAATCACGACCGGCAGCGGCGCCCCAACCGCGAGCAGGATCGACCCGAACGTGAACGGGATGCAAAGAATCACGCCGGCCCGCAGCGGGCGCGACGGCTTCCAGCGCAGCAGAATCAGCCCGCCGAGCACCGAACCGACGCCCCACATCGCGCTCAGCAGCGCGAACGCGGCCGCACCGCCGTAGTGGCGACGGCACACCAGAGGCCCGTACACCTCCCAGGTGCCAGCCAGCGCGTTGCCGACCGCGAACACGATGATCAGAGTCCAGACCCACTGCCGGCTCGACACCTCCTTGAAGCCGCCGCGCATGTCCGTCAGGAACGAATTGCCGCCGGTGCCGACGCGCCGTGCCACCGAGGCGCTGACGAACGACAGCATCAGCGCGCTGCCGGCGTAGCTGAACGCGTCGCCGACCAGTCCCCACGCCGGCCCAACCGCGACGACGACCACGCCGCCCAGGGCCGGACCGAGGATCCCCGAGGCGGCCCCCGCAATCCCGTTCAGCGCGTTCGCCTGCTGGAGGTGCTCCCCGGCGACCGCCGGCATCAGCCCGCTGGCGGCTGGATTGAAGAATCCGCCGGCAGCGCCGAGAACCAGTTGGGACAGCGCGATCACAACCACCGACGGATGACCCGCGACGAGCAGCACTCCGATCGCGCCCTGTCCGAAGAACCGCACGACGTCGGCCCCCATCATCACCGCTCGCCGTGACACCCGATCGGCCACCACCCCGCCGACAAGCAGCGCGGCCACCTGCGCCACCGTCCGCAGCGCGATCACCACCCCCAGGTCCGTCGGCGAATGCGTCAGGTCGAGCACCGCGAACGCGAGACACACCGTGACGATCCCGTCACCGAGCTGCGACACCAGCGAGGATCCGAACACGTAGCGCAGATCACGCAGCCGCAGAACGCCGAATCGGGACATGTCAGGACTGTGCCAAGACGCGCGGTTAGACTCGCCCCAGCCCGTCGAAGGAGGTTGGAGAGAGATGGCTGAGCTGTCGTACGCGCACGGAGCTGGGGACTACCCACTCCTCGCCGAAACAATTGGCGCCAACCTCGAACGGACCGTCCGCCGGGTCCCGGACGCGACAGCGCTGGTCAGCTGTCACCAGGGCCTCAGCTATACCTACGCGGAGTTCGACGCGGCCGTTGACCGGCTCGCAAGCGCGCTGCATCACGACGGACTTCGAAAAGGGGACCGGATCGGCGTGTGGGGGCCGAACCGGGTCGAATGGACGCTCGCCCAGTACGCGACCGCGAAGCTCGGGGTGATCCTCGTCAACGTCAACCCGGCATACCGCACGCACGAGCTCCAGTACGCGCTCACCCACTCGGGCTGTCGCTGGTTGTTCGCCGCCACCGACTTCAGGGGCACCGACTTCACGGCGATGGTCGACGCCGTCCGGCCGAACGTCACGACCCTCGAGCGAGCCGTCTACTTCGGCTCCGACGAGTGGGCGGAACTTGAAAACAGCACCCGCCGCAAACAGATCAAAGACATCGAGCTCGACTGTGACGACCCGATCAACATCCAGTACACCTCGGGCACGACAGGCTCCCCGAAGGGCGCCACCCTGACCCACCACAACATCCTCAACAACGGCCAGCTGCTGGGGAAGCTGCTCGGGTACAGCGAGGCAGACGCGATCTGCATCCCGGTGCCGCTCTACCACTGCTTCGGAATGGTGATCGGGAACCTGGCGGCAACCTCGAGCGGGGCCGCAATGGTCTACCCCGCTGAGGCCTTTGATCCGCAGAAAACGCTCGAAGCGGTGGCAGCCCAGAAATGCACGAGCCTGTATGGCGTTCCGACGATGTTCATCGCCGAGCTCGACCACCCCACCTTCACCGACCATGACCTCAGCAGCCTGCGCACCGGGGTGATGGCCGGGTCGCCGTGTCCGATCGAGGTGATGAAGCGCGTCATCTCGCAGATGGGAGCCGAGCAGATGACGATCGCTTTCGGGATGACCGAGACGAGTCCGGTGACCACGTTCGTCCGGCTCGGCGACACGCTCGAGCACCGCTGCGGCACCGTCGGCCAGGCGATGCCCAACACGGAGATCAAGATCGCCGATCCGCTCACCGGCCGCACGCTGCCCCGCGGCGAGACGGGCGAATTCCGTGCCCGCGGCTACCCGGTGATGCTCGGCTACTGGAACGACCGCGAGCGGACGGCCGAGGCGATCGACGACACCCATTGGATGCACACCGGCGACCTCGCGACGATGGACGACGACGGGTACGTCCGGATCGTCGGCCGGATCAAGGACCTCGTGATCCGCGGCGGGGAGAACGTCTACCCCCGCGAGGTCGAAGAATTCCTCTATACCCATCCGCAGATCGCCGACGTGCAGGTGATCGGCGTTCCGGACGAGCGCTACGGCGAGGAGTTGATGGCGTGGATCATCCCCCGGCCGGGCACCACCCTCACCGACGATGAGATCCGCCAGTTCTGCGACGGCAAGATCGCGCGCTTCAAGATCCCGCGCTACATCAAGTTCACCGACGGCTACCCGATGACCGTCACCGGCAAGGTCCAGAAATACCTGATGCGGGAGCAGGCCGTCGAGGAGCTCGGCCTCCAGCAGGCCGCCGCGGTCGCGACCGCCTGAGTCAGAGGAAGATCGAGGTCTCAGGGGACCGAGGTCGTGCTCGACTGCGGGCGCAGCGCGGTGCTGCGGCGGCCCTGCTGGACGAGCACGTGGTTCTCCCCCGGGCCGGGCATCAGTCCATACCTGACCACAGAAGCGGCCTGAAATGACGTCGGCCGGGTCGCCACGTAACGCAGCAGCGTGTACGTCGTCGTCTCGCGCCGCCTCACCAAGGTGAACCCGGGGATCGACGGCGCCGGCACCGCCCGCGGTGGGGGCGTGCTCTGCAGCGCCAGCCCGAAGATGTCGATCTCGGTCGCGGTGGCGGACTTGCCGGCCCCGAGAAGATGCAGCCCGTGCATGTACGGCGCCAGCGACACGAGCGAGTAGTTGTCGCCGACGATGATCCGCTCCCGGGCGGGGCCGAGCGCGTGCGCGATGTCGCGCCAGTCGGCCCGCTGGTACAGCGGCGTGACGACCACCGCCACGTCGCACACAAGGCTCAACACGCATAACGCGGCCAAGCCGAAGCCCCCCACCCACGCTGACCGCGTCATCGTCAAACCGCAGCAGACGACGAGCGCCAGCATCGGCCAGGTCGGCAGCAGGTTCCGCGTGTTGACGTAATCCGAGCCAACCCCGGCCGCCAGCAGCGCCAGCACCACTCCTCCGGCCCCGACGCAAACCGGCAGCCAGGCCGTCCGCCGCGCCCCATCCCGCGGACGGAAGACAAGCAATCCCAGCGCCGCCGCGATCAGCAGAATCGCGATCGCGCTGAGCACGGCCTTCAGCGGCTCGTTCAGGCCGAGGATGTCCTCCTTCACCAACCGCACCATCCGCCGCGGCAGCGAGCCATCGGCGGTCGCGATGAACGTCGCATGCCCGGCATCGGCCTGGTGGATCAATAACGGCAGCAACGCCGCGCCGATCACCACCAGCGGACCGAACGCCGCCAGCACAGAACGAACCCCGAGCAGCCGGCGTGAACCGAGCACCCACACCAGCCACGCCGCCTCGGGCAGGATCACGAACACGGCGAAGTAATGGACGGCAAGCGCCAGCCCGGCCACCCCGGACCACGTCACCAGCCGCCGGACCGACGGCTCCTCGAGCACCCGCAGCAGCGCCCACACCGATACCGCGGCGAGCAGGATCACCATCGCGTACGCCCGCGCCTCCTGCGAATACCAGACCATGATCGGGTTGACCGCGGTCAGCGCCGCCGCCGCCACCCCCAGCCGGACCCCGCCGAGCCGCCGGCCGGTCAATGCCATCACCCAGATCGTCAGCACCCCGCACACGGCCGACAGCGACCGCAGCCAGAATGGCCCGAGCCCGAACACCCGGGTCCACAGCCACAGCGCCACATAGAACACCGGGGGCGTCGACTCGGTCCGCGGCACAGTCGAGATCACATGCCCGAGGCTGTGGGAGACGATGCTCCACGTCGTCGCCTCGTCCGTCCACAGGCTCTGCTGGGCGATTGTCGGAAACCGCAGGATCGCTCCGACCACGACGGCCGCCCACACCCAGAAACCGAATCGCTGCGGAGCACCGAACCGCGAACGAAGACTCCCCGGGGCGCCTGCTGAGACCGACATCGCCGGTATGGTGACGGCTCCGATGAGCAGCGGGCGCTTCGCCAGGCTCGGGTGGGTGGCGGCGCTGCTCGCTTTCCTGGCCGCGACCAACAAATGGATGAGCTGGAACGCGGCGTTCCACATGCTGCTGCCGCACGACGAGAGTGATTACGTCGCGATCGCCCGAGCGGCACCGAGCCTGCCGACCTCGGGCATCCAGCTCCAGCACGCCGAGCGCTTCCCGCTGCACTGGCTGCTCGGCTCGCTCGCCCGGATCCTCCACCTCGGCGCCGAGCATGCATACGCGATCGTGGCACCGCTGGCGGTGATCGCGGTCGTCGCCGCGCTCTGTGTCCTGCTGAACCGGGTCGGCGTTGGCGATCGCGGCTTTGTGATCTGCGCGGGCGTCCTGATCCTCAACACCTACAGCTTCCGCTACTACCTGCTGGCTCCCGGCTACGTGGCTGACCTCCTCTTCGACCTCGGCAGCCTGGTGACGCTGATCGGCCTGTTTTACCGCCGCTACCCGGTCCTGCTCGCCGGCGTCATCCTCGCCGCCCTCGCCCGTCAGTCGGAGCTGCCCACCTCACTCGCGCTGGCAGTCGTGATCGCCTTCTGGCCGGCCTGGCGCACCCTTCAGCGCCCGAAACGACTGGCGCTCGCGATCGCCCCGGTCGTGATCACCGCGGTCATCTACCTCGTCGAGGAGCATGTCGCCAAGCGCTTCTCCTACAACCCGACGCCCGGCTTCTCGCACTTCACCGTGCTGTCCGAGCTGGAGGCCCTTCCCGATGGCGCCGGCACGCTCGGAACGCATCTGCTGCGCAGCGTCAACGGACTTCTGGCGATCGCCGCCCTGCTACTCATCGCCGTGCTCGCCCTGCGCCGCCACACCCGAGCACGACTGTCGATCGAATTCTGGGGTCCGCTGCTCGTTGGTGCCGCCGTGGCCGTGCAGCCGATGATCTTCAGTGCCCAATACGCCGCCGCCAACGAGACCCGCCTCGCGGTCCTCGGCCTCGGCCCGCTCGTCTGCGCTCTGGCGGTCGCCCTCCGCGACCTTGAGAACCACGGCAACGCCCTGCCGAAATGGGCAGCGATCACGATCACCGGCATCCTCCTGCTCGACTCGCTGCACCACCTCTACACCTGGTTCGGCACCCACGACGCCCACCAGACGGTGGCGCTGCAGGTCATCTGCGCTGCGGCGTTGGTGCTCGTCACAGCCAAGGTGCTGCTCAACCGCTCAGCGGCAGCACCAACGTAGGCTTCTCGATCGCATGGTCCTCGCGCGTCGCGATCACGCCCGTCGCGACGCAGAAGAATTCGATCACGTGCGAGCCCCAGCCGTGCGAGCGCTCCGACAGCTTGACGCCGACGAGCCCGCCGGCCTGCATCTGCTCGGCCTCGGTCTGCATCCGCCCCATCGCCAGCTCGCGCGCCTCATACAGCGCCTGGGTGAAGTTCGGCATCTCCATGTTGCGCCCCATCTGCCGAAACGACTGGCGCATCGACTGATGCGCGACGTGGTAGACGCAATTGCCCATCACCAGCCCGACCGGCCGGTAACCGGCCCGCAGCAGCGTCGAGAAGTCCTGACCGCTGAGGTCGGAGGTGAACGGCCGGCCCGTGGGCGCGCGGTGCAGCTCGCCGCCGCGATGCCGGACCGCCGTGCCGACGGCGATGAATTCCGCCAGGTCGGCGCCCCAGTCGTAGCGACCGATCGTCAACCGCACGCCAACGATTCCGTCGGCGCCGAGCTGGTCGGCCTCCTCCTCCATCCGCGTCATCGCCAGGTCACGCGCGTGGTACATCGCCTGCGTGAGCACGACCATCTCCTGGTTCTGGCTCCACATCGCCTGCTGAAAACCGATGTGGTAGATCGAGGAGCCGAGCACCAGCCCGAGCGGCTCGAAACCGGCCTCCTTGACGAGCAGGAACTCGTTGACGCTGAGGTCGGAGGTGAAGAACCCACGCTCGATGTCGCGCTTCATCCGCTCCAGGCGCTCACGGCCCGAGTCGGGCAGCCCGGCAACCGATCCGGCCTGGTAGCCCTCAGGTGCAGGCGTCTTCCCCGGCTCGGGCTCCGGCTGATCCCCGCGACCGAACAGTGGCATTGTCTCTCCTTGTAGGTGGGCACGCCGGCGGCCCCGTTGGGCCGCCGCTACGAGGTCACATCAACAGCTTCTCGAGCGCATCCCGGGTCCGCGCGTTGCGCTCCGCCTCGGCCTGCAGCGCCAGCGCGATCGCCCCCAGCCACGGCTCGATGTCGACCTGCTCGGTCTTCAGCACGATGCCACCGGAGACCTTGGCGCGGACCGTATGCACATGGTCACCGTGACGCTCGAGCACGAGTCGTTCGCCGCCGGCATCGAGCACGATCTGCTGGACGACCTTCGGGCCACGGAATCCACGTTTGGTGCGGTTGACCGTGGTCTGATTGGGCACGGCGCCCTCGAGCTTGGCGGCGAGCCCCTCGACGAACGCGTCGAGATCCGTCGCGTCAGCACGCAACGACGCCGCGATCAAGTCGATGTCGGGCGACTCTCCGGGCACGAGCTCCTGAGACACGGGCTGGAAGCCTACGCCACCGGCGAGCCGGATGTTCCCGCGGGCGTCTGCACCGAGCGGCTGACCTCGCGCTGCGAATCGTTGTCAGTGGTCGCTGTTCAGATCCCGAAGCGCCCGACCAGGAATGCGGCTGCGCCAACCGCAACCAGCCCCAGGGTCGTGGCCGTCGGCCCGAGCATCGCCGCGAGGATCTGGTGCCGACGGCGGATCCCCCGATAACGCCACTGGCGCCGGGAAGAAGTGCTGATGAACAGCAACTTGGGTGGCTCGTCCATTGTGTCGCTACTCCCTTAGGTCGATCAGACCGGTTTTGCGAGCAGTAGTCAACATAACCCCTCGGACGGAACCCGCAATTTCAGCGATTTGACGTTCGGCGACGGTGCCCCCGGTAAGCAGGCTGACCCCTTCCCCGGCGGCTTCGCACCACAAGCCGCGGCCCACTTCCATATGCTCCCGGCGGTCAAGCCGCGTACAGAGGAGCTGGAGTTGCCTGAGGTCGAGGCCCATATCACGGGCACGGTTTGGAAGATCGAGGTCGCCGTCGGCGACACCATCGCGGAGGGCGACACCGTCGTGATCCTCGAATCGATGAAGATGGAGATGCCGGTCGAGGCGGAGGACGCCGGCACCGTCACGGAGATCCTGTGCGAGGAGGGCCAGTCCGTCAACGAGGGCGATCCGCTCGTTGTCCTCGAATAGTCCGGACTCGACCGCCGGAGCGCTCCACGTCGACGAGCCCGGACCCGGGCTCGTTCGGCTGACGATCTCGAACCCTGCCAAGCGCGGGGCGCTCGATCACGCGATCCTCGACGGCTTCGCGAAGCTGCTCCCCCAGCTCGATGCCCGCTGCGTGATCATCACCGGCGAGGAGCGGATCTTCTCCGCCGGCTATGACATCGGGGATCTCCCGGACTCAGTGTTCGCCGATGAGGCGGAGAAGCTGATCGCGCACCCGTTCGCGGCGGCGATCGAGGCGATCGAGGCCTACCCTTTCCCAACCGTCGCCTCGCTCAACGGGCACGCGATCGGCGGCGGGCTGGAGCTGGCGATCTCCTGTGACCTGCGAATCGCCTCAACCCACGTCAAGGTCGGGATGCCGCCGGCCAAGCTCGGCCTCGTCTACTCACACACGGGGATCCGCAAGTTCATCGACATCGTCGGCGCTGCCCGCACGCGCGATCTGTTCCTGACCGGCCGGCGGTTCGATGCCCCCACCGCACACGCCTGGGGACTGATCAACGACCTCGCCGAGCCTGAGCAGCTCCACGAGGCGACGCTCGCACTCGCGACCGAGATGGCTGCCAACGCGCCGCTGGCCCAGGTCGGCAACAAACGCGTGATCAACACCGTGCTCGAGCAGCGCTCCGCCCTGGCGCCTGAGCTCGAACAGGAGTTGCTCGAGCTCCGCCGCGCCTGCTTCTCCTCGGAGGACTTCCGCGAGGGCGTGCGCGCGTTCGCGGAGAAACGCCCGCCGAACTGGCAGGGACGCTGAGCTACCCCCAAGCTGGCGGGCCGGCTGAGCTACCGTCCGGGGCAGATGCGGCGTCTCGCCCTCCTCACAACGATCGTCCTGCTGGCGCTCCCCGCGGCCGCCTCGGCCAGTGAGTACACGACCGTCGACCAGGTCTTCAACGGCGACAACGGCGAGATCCCGCAGTGCCGCTTCTCAAACGCACAGTTGCAGGCGGCGCTCAACGAAGCGCCGACATACGCGACCGAGTACATCGCCCCGTTCCTCTACGCGGTCCAGTCGATGATGCAGCTGCAGGCGGGCGGCAAGTGCTCCTCGTCGACGAAGCTGAGCTCGCTTGCGGCCCAGGTCCCCGACGTCAAGCCCTCAGGGACAACGCCGACACTCCCCGCCTCGATCACCACGGCCTCGAACGCCGACCCGCCGCTGGTGATCGTCGTGGGTCTGCTGATGGCGTGCTTCGTGCTGCTCGGCCTCGGCGCGTTTGCCGCCGTCCGCTGGTTCGGGGGCGGACCACAGTGGGCGCAGGACGCCCACCACGCCTGGGCCGAGGCGGACTACCGCCTCGGCGCGCTCAGGGATCGCTTTCGCCGTTGATCGGGGTGGCCCCGTTGGGCCACCCCCACGCCGTCAGACCAGACGCAGACCGCCGTCGCACGGGAGGACCACGCCGGTGATGAAGCCGTTCTCGATCAGCGCGAGGATCGCGCACGCAACATCGTCGGGGTGACCGTTGCGACCGACCGGTGTGCGCTCGGCGTAGCTCGCAAACGTCTCCGTCCGCAGGTCCGCGGGGAACTCGTCCCACCACCCGGTCTCGATCACGCCCGGCGAGACGGCGTTGACCCGTCTGGGAGCGAGCTCGGCCGCCAGCGGCCCGACGGCAGCCTCAAGCGCACCATTGACCGCGGCCAGGCCGGCGGTCTGCGGCGCTGCGGACTGCGCCGAGATCGCCGTCACGAGCGTGACCGTCCCATCGGCGCTGAGCGTCGGCAGCGCGAGCCCGACCGCCCGCAGATGCGCCACCGTCTTGCCGTCGAACGCCCCGACCAGGTCGGCCTGCGCAAGTTCCTCGACCGAGCCGACCCCGCCGCGACGGGTGACCGTCACCACCAGATCCGTGAACGGCCCCGCCTCGGCGAAGAACCCTGCCACGGCCTGAGTGTCGGTGGCATCGACTGCATGACCGCGAGCCGACCCTCCAAGCTCGGCCACAGCCCCATCGAGTCGTTCGCGATCACGGGCGGCGAGCGTCACGCGGGCACCGCGTCCGACCAGTCGCTTGGCCGTGGCCAGGCCGATTCCCGTGCTGCCACCCAGCACGATCACGTGACGGTCTTCAAGATCAGCAGACATGGCATCTCCAATTTCCGAACGGGCAGTTCGGGAATTGTTGTAGCAGATAACCGAACGCTCCGTTCGGTTACTCTGGGTCCCGTGAACATGCCCGGCACCCGCGGACCCGGGCGCCCGCGGAGCGAGCGCGCGCGCCAGGCTGTCCTCGACGCGACGCTCGCGCTCGCCGCCGAGCTCGGCCCCGCCGGCCTGAGCATGGAGGCGATCGCTCGGCGGTCGGGGGTCAGCAAGGAGACGCTGTACCGCTGGTGGCGCTCGAAGACCGAGGTCGTGCTCGACGCGCTGGCCGAGCAGGCGCAGGCGACGATCCCGCTGCCCGACACCGGAACGCTGCATGGTGACCTGCAGGCGTTCCTGCGCTCATCGGTCGATTCGGCGGACCACGCTGTTCGGGCGCCGATGCTCCGCGCGGTCGCAGCCGCAGCGGCCGGCGACGAGGAGGTGGCGACGACCGTCCGCGAGCGCTTCATCGCGAGCCGGCGAGCGAACCTCACCGCCGTGCTCGAGCGCGGGGTCGCCCGCGGTGAGCTGGACCAGCAGCGCCTGCCGATCCTGCTGGACCTGATCTACGGATCGCTCTGGTACCGCGTGATCTTCGGAATCGGAGCGCTTGATTACGAGTGGGCTGACAGCGTCGCCGACACTCTCAGTCGGGGCCCTACGAGCCGACCGTGACAGCGGCGGAGCGGCTGTAGCGCACCTGGCCCGAGGCATTCGTCCAGGCGAGCCGGATCGTGCCGGTCGCAGGCGGTGTCACCTTCTTCTCCAGGAAGCCGTCGGGGTCGGTGGTCGTGACCGTCGCGAGCGTCCGGTAGACCGCCGAGCCGGCGGCGGCCCACTCGATCCTGGCGGTCTGCTTGGTGTCGTTGTCCGCCGCCCGCAGCATTCCCCAGACGAGCGTCGAGGCGCCCGTCGTCAGGGTCGACCGAGGAATCCAGATCGGCAGCTGGTAGGCGACGAGCGCCGGTTTCGGCTGCCCGTTGATGTACTCGAGCCCCGACTGAAACGACTCCCAGTACTTCGGCGAACTCGACGGGTACTGGGTGTTCGGCGGGGCGTCGCGCAGCTCGTACTGGCTGAGCGCCCTGACGCGCGGATCCGCGTAGGCCAGGTACTCGGCCTGGTTGAGGTACGCGGCCTGCTGCGCCGGGCTGATCGTGTAGTGCGGGTTCGGCGGGTTGGTGACGTAGCCGTATTCGGTGAGGTACAGCGGCGGTTTGCGCACCGCGCCGTAGGCCGCCAACGCGTCGTCGAGCGCCGTCTCGAGGCGTGAGAGCTCGGACAGTGGCGCAAACGCGAGCTGCGGCACCGGCGCGCTCGGCGACTCGAGGAAGTTGTACGGGTGGTGGGCGAAGCCGGTCATCTCAAACAGCGCCGGGTTGGCCGAGACGAACGCCGAGGTCGAACCGCTGGCGGGGCACCCGACAGCGGTCGCGGCCGAGCCGGTCAGGGGCTGGTCGTTCGTGTTCACGCAGTACAGCGCCTGCAGGAACGGGATCGGTGGCATCGGCCACTCGGCGATGTTCGAGCCGAACCCGGCGCAGCTGCCGTTGCCCGTCAGCAGGCAGCCCGAGGGCGCCAGCTCCCCGACGAGGATCGTGTCCCGGCGCGGGGTGTGACCGGTCGCGGCCAGCGCCTTCCAGTAGGCGTCGACGAGACCGCGGTAGAGCCCCGGCGAGGCGGGCTGCCAGCTGCCGCCGACCTGCCTGTACTGCGGGGATAGCCAGCCTTGCTGGTTGGGCTCGTTCCACACCGACCAGAAGCTGACCCGCGGCAGCGTCGAGGTGTCGGCCACGGTCTCACCGCCGCACTGCGAGCTCGGCGTGTAGCTGCCGTCATAGCGCTTGCCGACGGCCTGTACGAACTGCTCGAAGGCGGTGTCCGACGGCTCCCACACTCCGGCCTCGACGCCGGCGGGAGCGCCGGTGCCCGTCGCCCAGCTCGGTGCCTTACCCGAGATGTCGAAGTCAACCCCGAGGCCGGCGGCCTTCGCATCGCGCACGATCCGGTCATACGGCGCCCACCAGCAGGCCGCGTAAGCGGCCGGGTTCGCCGCATCGGCGGGCCGCTGCTTCTGCAGGGCGATGTACTGCCACTGCACCAGCAGCCGCAGACGATCGACGCCAAGCGACTTCAGCTTCTGGACGGTGCTCTCGACGGTGTTGTCGCCGGCCCTGTCGTTGGGCTGCAACAGCAGCAGGCTGTCGTCCTCGAACATCGAGGACACGGTCCGCCCGTGCGTGTAGATCCTGGCTGGCTTGAGCAACGACTTCGCCGCCCCGATGAACACGAGCAGCGCAACCAACGCGATCAACAGCCGGCCGAGACCACGGCGGCGGAAACGGGCGAGGACCGGCACCCGCACTACCTTGCCAAACCGACCGCGGTCAGCCCGCGGTCGTCGTCGTGGCGGTCGGAGTCGTGGTGGTGGTGGTGCTCGGCGTCGTCACGCCGGCGCCGACCGTGAGCACCACCGCGCTCGACGCCGGCACGGTGAGCGCGTAGGAGCCCGAGTTCGTCGGTGTCACCGACGTCGAGGCGGGCGCGCCTGCGAGCGCTCCAGTGCTGGCCGCCAGGCTCTGACCGCCGAGCGTCACCCCCGTGGTGGAGTTGATGCTGGACGCGCGCAATGTCGTCATCTCGCCGAAGCCGGTCTCGCCGGTGATCTTGATCGAGGTCGACCGCGCGCGCGAGGAGCTGTTCGTGATCACCACATGCACCTGACCGCTCGGGGTTCTCGTCGCCCACTCCCACAGGCCGCTCGCCGCCGGAGCGCTGACCGACAGGAAGTGGGAGCCGGCGGGTGCCGCCTCGGCGAAGGTCATCAGGCCGTAGTAGACCGGCTGCACCGTGACCTTCCAGCCCGCGCTCGTGTGGGCGGCGTTGATCATCCCCTGCCAGGTGTTCGGGACCGTCTGGAAGTTGACTCCGGAGATGCCGGCACGGTCGATCATCGGCAGCAGATTGAGTGCCCACAGGGCCGCCGCGAACGAGTTCGAGACGCCCAGGTACCCACCGCAGGAGACGCTGTTGATCTCGTCGAGGCGAATCGGCAGCCGATGCGCGTGGGCGCTTGCGACCGCGGGAGCCAGCGCGGTGATCACACCCTGAAGCGACGCGGTGCTCAGCAGATCCGAGGGGTGCAGGATCGTCGAGCTCGAGCAGTGCTTGGTCGGGTACGCGTGCACCGTGACCAGCGCCAGCCGCGAGCGGTTGCGGGCCAGCACGGCTCCGATCCCGGCGAGCCACTTCGGCGAGCCGACGCTCGGACCCGCAACCGGCACATTCCCGAGCGCGGAGGCGATGTTGGCAAAGTCATTCGCGTAGTCATCCTCGGTGTAGGTCGTCGGGCGGCCGTAGACGATCTTGCCCGAGGGCGTGTGGTACCAGCCGAACGCGGCGTAGAGCTCCGGCTCGTTGCCGAGTTCGTAGGCGAGTGCCGAGGAGCCGAGCCGCGCACTCAGCTGCTGAGCCTCGTATGCGGCCACGCGCCGTGAGTCGGACTCGAAGTTGAGCCCGACGATCAGCTTGCCGCCAATCGCGGTCGCGACGCTCTTGGCCACCGATGTCCATGCCGGGCTGAGGTTGAAGCGAAATCCGGGTGAGGTGGCGACGCCCGGGGTCGGCCACCACGACCAATCGGAGCTGTCGCCGGCGAGCCGCAGGACCGGTTCGCCGGTCGGAGCGAGGTTCTTCAGCAGCTGCACGAACGGCTGATCGAGCGACGACGGACTGGTGCCGGCATACGCGAACAGGTTCTTGATCTCGCTCGAGATCCCCATGAATGACGACGGCACCGCCTGCGCGGCAGTGTCGCCGCCGACGCTGATCGTCAGCGCTCCGGAGTTGGTCGCATGTTCGTTGGCGTGCGTGATCGTCGTCGTCGCGGCCTGACCGCAGGCGGCCTCGAGCACGGCGAGCAGCACCGCGGCGGCCGCGGCGGGAGCGAATCGGCGCAGGCGACCGATGGCACCTGAATGGCGCCGGGGCTCCAGATGCACCGAACTCACTCGTCGTACTCGACGAAATCGACCTTGCGGGCCCCGCAGACGGGACAGAACCAGGTCTCGGGAATGTCCTCGAACGCGGTGCCGGCGGGGATCCCTCCGTCGAGGTCGCCTTCGGCCGGGTCATAGATGTACCCGCAGGACTCACACATGTACTTCATGGGCGGCCAAGGGTAGAGGTTCGGCTGCACCTGCGCGGGGCCGCTCCCCACCCCGGTAATGTCGCCGGCGATGTCAGGCAGTGAACGCGAACTCGAGGAGCTCGGTGAATCGGACACCGTCGCAACGCCACGCCCGGCCGCGACGATCGTGCTCTGTCGCGGCGGCGGCGAGCACCTCGAGGTGCTGCTCGTCCGGCGCACGCTGTCGGCGCGTTTCATGGCCGGAGCCTGGGTGTTTCCGGGCGGCGCGGTCGATGCCGCCGACGGCACCGGACCCGATGGCTTCGCGCAGGCTGCGCGTCGCGAACTGCGCGAGGAGGCGGGGGTCGACCTGCCCGCCGACCACGAGCTGATCCCCTATGCCCGGTGGATCACCCCAGCCGAGGTCAAGATCCGGTTTGACACGTGGTTCTTTCTCGCCGCGGCACCGCTCGGCACCGAACCGGTGGTCGACGGCCACGAGATCATCGACCACCGGTGGCTGACGCCGCAGCGCGCGCTTGACGATGACGGGATCGAGCTGATGTTCCCGACCCGCAAGCAGCTTGAGCAGCTCGCCGGCTTCCCGTCGGCGGACGCGCTGATCGAGCACTCGCGCGGACTCGAGGTCAAGCCGATCCAGCCGCGGGTGTTCCGTGGCGAGCAGGCCCGGATCGTGCTCCCCGGGGACCCGGACTACTAGGACTGCCGGGGCGTCGCGCAGCCACGCGCACTAGGACTGTCCCGGCGCTGACGGGGTGGCCCAACGGGGCCACCCTCCTAGTTCAGTTCTTCCTCGTCACCGATCACGTGCATCACGGCGTTGATCAGCGCCAGGTGCGTGAACGCCTGCGGATAGTTGCCGAGCTGGCGGCCGCTCTTGGCGTCGAGCTCCTCCGCGTAGAGGCCGAGCTTCGAGGCGTGCTGCAGGAGCCGCTCGCACATCGCCTGCGCCTGGGCCTTCTCGCCGATCTCCGAGAGCGCTGAGACGAGCCAGAACGAGCAGATCAGGAACGTGCCCTCCTCGCCGTGGAGGCCATCGTCGGTCTCACCGGTGCGGTAGCGGAGCACAAAGCCGTTCTCGGTCAGCTCCTCGGAGATCGCCAGCACGGTCGCCCGGACACGATCGTCGTCGCCGGGCAGGAACCGCAGCAGCGGCGCCAGCAGCGTCGAGGCGTCGAGCGCGTCGGTGTCGTAGTGCTGGCGCAGGACGCCACGAGCGGAGACACCCTTGGTGAGGATGTCCTCCTTGATCATGTCGGCGGCTTCCTGCCACTCGGTGGCCAGGTCCATCTCGCCCTCGAGCTCGGCCAGCCGGGCGCCGCGGTCGCAGGCGACCCAGCACATCAGCTTCGAGGAGACGTAGTGCTTGGGCTCGCCGCGCGCCTCCCAGATCCCCTGGTCGGGCTTGTCCCACACGGCCAGCGCGCAGCGGACCTGGTCGCTGATCACCGGCCACAGGCGCTGGGGGATGTGGCCGCCCATCTTCGTGTGCAGATAGATCGAGTCGAGCACCGCCCCGTACACGTCGTTCTGCTTCTGGTTGTAGGCGCCGTTTCCGATCCGCACGGGCCTCGCGCCCTCGTATCCGGTCAGGTGGTCGAGCGTCTTCTCGGTCAGGTCGCGCTCGCCGCCGACGCCATACATGATCTGCAGACCGCCGTCCTCGTTGCGCTCGAGGTCGGCGACGAACTGCATGAAGTCGTCAGCCTCCCAGTCGAATCCGAGCGCGTGCAGACCCCAGAGCGTGAACGTGGCGTCGCGCATCCAGCAGTAGCGGTAGTCCCAGTTGCGCTCGCCCTGCGGCGTCTCCGGCAGGCTCGTGGTGGCGGCGGCGATCGTCGCGCCGGTCGGAGCGTAGGTCAGGCCCTTCAGCGTCAGCGCGCTGCGCTGCAGGACGTTGCGCCAGCGATGGTCGGGGAAGCGGCCGCCGGCCAGCCAGTCGCGCCAGTAATGCTCGGTCACGTGCAGCTTCTCGATCGCCTCCTCGAGGTCGCGGGGGCCCTCGAGCCCGTGCGCCCAGCCGAGCGCCGCATACCGTCGCTCACCCTCGACCAGGGTGTGGCGGGCGCGGGCACGGCTGCCCTCGATCCCGAGCCGCAGATCGGAGTGCAGGCGCAGCGTGTCGCCGTCATTGCAGGTCGCCTCCGCCGCCGACCAGTCGGAGCCGTGCGGCTGCCAGCTGGCGGCGTCGACGCCGTAGTTGAAGATCGGCTCGCAGACGACCTCGACCTGGACCGAGCCCTGGACACACTCGATCAGTCGCACGAGCATGTGGTCGGCGTCGAAGTCGGTCGGCGGACGGGTGTGGCTCGACTCGTCGGCGTGATCGTCGTGCCAGGGGCCGATCGTCAGGCCGTCGGTCACGACCAGCCAGCCGGACGGGCACATCCAGGTGGTCTCGATCAGCATCGTGCCGGGGATGTAGCGGACGCTGAGCGGCACCACCAGCCCGTAGGGACCGACCCGGAACGAGCCGGCGCGGCGGTCGAGCAACGCCCCGAAGATGCTCGGCGAATCGACGCGCGGCACCCCCATCCATTCGATGCTGCCGTCCGGTGCCAGCAGCGCGCTCGTGTGGCAGTCGCTCAGATACGCGTAGTCGGCGATCGGCGGAAATGGGGAGCCGCCGGCCAGCGGCGTGTCATGGGGAGGCAGCTGAATCGAGGGCACGGCGGGAGCCTAGCTGGCGTCGGCTCGAGATCGAGCGGGAGTTGTTGCAACACGATGTGCCCTGGACACGCGATATAGGCTGGCCAAACTGGGTCTGGGGGACTCAAAGCGTCCGGAATAAGGGGAAGGCATATATGTCGCGCTGGGGATCTCGCCGGTTTCTGAGACTGCCGGTCGTCGTGGCCGGAGCGCTCGTGGCACTGATCGTCGCGGCTGTCGCTGTCGTCGCGACCGCGGGAGCGAGCGCGCCGCACCAGGTTGTGGTCCAGCGCGCGGCGTTGGCACCCCAGGGCGAGGACCTCGGTGCACCCGCGTCCTCATCGGCTCAGAGCGGCTCCGTCGTGCTGAAACCGCGTGATCAGGCGGCCCTGCAGACGTTCATCGGCAAGGTCTCCAACCCCCGCTCCCCCGAATACCGCCACTATCTGGCCGCCGGGCAGTTCGCGTCGCGATTTGGCCCCACCCAGAGCACGATCTCCGCGGTCGAGTCGACTCTGCGCAACGCGGGACTGACGGTCTCAGGCGTCTCCAGCGACGGCCTGATGGTCAACTTCTCCGGCACCAC
The DNA here is from genome assembly GCA_963778315.1 of uncultured Conexibacteraceae bacterium. Classification (GTDB taxonomy): domain Bacteria; phylum Actinomycetota; class Thermoleophilia; order Solirubrobacterales; family Solirubrobacteraceae; genus Palsa-465. The sequence goes on from CAVZTZ010000013.1 coordinate 506,139, forward strand.
CGCGCAGGTGGACTCGGCGTTCTCGACGCAGATCGAGCGCTACCGGACAACCGCCGGCGCGACCGGCGAGGAGACGACCAAGTCCGTCGAGGTTCCGTCGACGATCTCAAGCGAGGTCTCGGGCGTCGTCGGCCTCAACACGCTGGTGCACCCCAACGCCAACGTCACCACCCATCCACAGTCCGGCGGCCCGTCCTTCCCGGCCGCCAAAACGGCAAAGATCAGCTCGTACCCGTCCGGGGCGCCAGAGCCATGCACCGACGCCACCAACGCCGCCGCCGAGTACGGCGGCTTGACCGACGATCAGATCGCCAACGCCTACGGTGCGTTTGGCCTCTACGGCGGTGGGGATACCGGCTCCGGCGTCCACATCGGGCTCTACGAGCTCGAGCCGTTCGCGACGAGCGACGTCGAGACCTTCGATCAGTGCTACTTCGGCGACACCGCGGCGAGTTCGATGTTGTCGCGGCTGAGCGTCGTCAAGGTCGACGGTGGGCTCCCGGCCGGCACCGGTTCCGGCGAGTCGATCCTCGACATCGAGGATCTGTCGGCGTACGCCCCCGGTGCCACGATCAACGTCTACGAGGCTCCCTACACCGGGTTCCTCGACGAGTACGCCGCGATGGTCGATCAGGACATCGACAACATCATCAGCATCAGCTGGGGTGACTGCGAGCAGGCCATCCAGGAGTTCGATCCCGGCGTCGAGCAGGCCCAGCACTTCCTCTTCGAGCAGGGCGCAGCACAGGGTCAGAGCTTCTTCGACGCCGCCGGTGACACGGGCGCCGACGACTGCAACGACATCCGTGCGGTCGAACCGCCGCCGGACCAGAATCCGCTGTCGGTTGAGGACCCGGCCAGCGACCCGTATGTGGTCGGTGTCGGCGGGACCACGCTGCAGGACGCGGACCCGGCCAACTTCGACGAGACCGTGTGGAACGACGGCGCGCAGTGGGGCGGCGGCGGCGGTGGTATCTCCGAGGCCTACGAGGCACCGAGCTGGCAGCAGACCGCCCCGGGCTTTCCGGAGCCCGGCGGCTCGGTCTACAACAACGCCAACACCCTGGAGGCGAGCGGAGAGGCCGGCGAGCAGTGGCCCACCGGTTTCTGTGCCAATGACACCGCCGAAGGACTCTCGACGTCGACCCCGTGCCGCACTGTGCCTGACGTCTCAGCCGATGCCGACGAGTTCACCGGCGCCGTCACCGTCTATTCGGCGACCGATGACGGCGGCTGGAGCACGATCGGCGGAACCTCGTCGGCGGCGCCGACATGGGCGGCGATGCTGGCGCTCGTCGACTCCTCGCCCACGTGTCAGAACAACGGCGTCTCGAACGTCGGCTTCGTCAGCCCGCTGTTGTATGCGGTCGCCGGCAACGCCACCGCATATGCCGAGTCGTTCCACGACATCACCGTTGGCGACAACGACATCGATGGCTTCGACAACGGCGAGTCCTATCCCGCCGGCCCCGGATATGACGCCGCCAGCGGGCTTGGCTCGCCGAGCCTGACCGGAGCCAGCGGTGGGCCCGGCCTGGCCGCAAACCTCTGTGCGCTCGCCGCCGGCACGACACCGCATCCGGCCGTCAGCGGGCTGAGCCCGAGCGCCGGCCCAGTTGCGGGCGGCGGGCCGCTGACCGTCAGCGGATCCGGCTTCGAACCCGGCGGCGGCGTCACCGTCGCCTCGGTGACGATCGGTACCGATGTGATCCCGGCGGCCGATCTCACCGTCACGAGCGACTCGGCGCTGACGGTCAACACGCTCCCGCCGGCGTCGACCTCGGTCGCTCCTGTTGAGAGCGGCGGCTCATCCGGCGAGCAGGATGGCGCCGGACCGGCCAACGTCGTCGTGACGATGTCCAACGGCGTTTCGAGCCTGCTCGGGCCGGACAGCCAGTACAGCTACTACGACACGGGCACGGCCGGCGCGAGCGTGCCGTCGGTGACCTCGATGTCCCCGTTCGGCGGCCTCGAGTCCGGCGGGAGCACGATCACGATCTACGGCAACGGCTTCACCTCGACCGGTGACACGGTCACCTTCGGCGGGGTCCCGGCCACGAGCTACACGTACGTGAGCCCGTACGAGATCCAGGTGCCCGCACCGAAATACTCGAGCACGGACACCGACTGCGTCACGTCCGCGGCGATCACAGCCGAGACCGCGGCGCTTGGCCAGAACAACAACAACGGCGATCCCGATCCCGCCGCCGACGACATCTGCCAGACGAACGTGCAGGTGACGAACGCGGCCGGCTCAAGCGCCAACGACACGATCCTTCCCGCCTACGAGGGACCGCTCACCGACACCAACGATGACGGCGACATCGTGGTTCCCCCCGGCTACGAGGGCTTCCCGCAGCCGGACGAGTTCGACTACGTGCCGAAGCCGACGATCACGAGCGTCTCGACATCCGAGGGGCCCGGGTTCGAGGCCGATCAGTACGGCGATTCGCTCGTCGAGGTGACCGGAACCGGTCTGAACCTGCTGACGCTGAACTGGTTCAACTTCGGGCCAGCGAACGACTCGTCGTCACAGTTCACCGAGCTGTACTCCGACACCGGCACTGACGTCCTGCTGATCGCACCCGCGACGCCCACGGCGCAGGCCGACGAGGCGACCGACACCAACGTCGGTCCGGGGCCGGTCGATGAGTCGCTGAGCGCGCTGACGATCGGGGGGCTGTCGAACACGAACGTGGATGCGACGTACTCCGGGATTCCGACCGTCACCGGCGTGACCAGCGCGGCCGGGAGCGATCAGGGAACCGCCGTCGCTCCCGACACCGGCGGCACCGGCCTGACGATCACCGGGCAGGGCTTCGACGATGCCTACGGACCGATCGAGTTCATCGATTCCGAGATCGATTCACTCGGGATCATCCCGTCCGTCGGAACGCAGTACACCTACACAACCGACTCCGACACCTCGATCAGCACTCAGACGCTGAGCGAGAACCCGGCGATCGTCGATACCACCGTGTGCACCACCAGCGGATGCTCGAGCCCCTCGGATGCCGACGAGGTCACCCTGTATCCCCCGGGCAACCCGGTCCTCACCGGGATCTCGACGGACTCCGGACCGGCCGCCGGCGGCACGCAGGTGACGATCACCGGTGAGAACCTGGGGTGTGTCACCGGGGTCTACTTCGGCTCGGCGGCTGCGGAGACATTCTCCAATGACGCCGCGATCCTGGACTGTGGGGACTCGAACTCGATCACGGTGACGAGCCCGCCCGGAGAGGTCGGTCAGGACGTGCCGATCACGGTCACCACGGTGGAGAGTGATGCAACCGGGTTTGGCGCCTCCGCGGCCACCTCGGCGGCTGACTTCACCTACACCGCCAATCCCAAGCCGCCGACCGCATACGGCCCTGACAGCGTGTCGTTCGGCTCGGTGCCGGTGGGTGCGATCACCGGTGCCTCGACGATCACGATCGGCAACAGCGGAGCTTCGGCCCTGGACATCGGTCAGGCGACGATTGCGGGGGCCGGCGCGCGGGACTTCGCGATCAGTGGCGACCAGTGCTCCAACACCGACGTCGACGCCGGTGCGAGCTGCACGATCGAGGTCGAGTTCACGCCGCTCACCGGCGGCGACCTCAGCGCGACGCTGCTCGTTCCGTCAAACGATCCGAACTCGCCTGACGGAGTGATCCTGACCGGCACCGGCGTGCTGCCGACAACGTCGACGACCGTCACAACGCCGGCCACCACCGTCACCACGCCGCCGGTCACGACCACGACTCCGGTGACGACCGTCGTCACCCCGCCCACCTCGACGACGGTCACCACGACCACGACCAGCGTCTGCCAGACCTATCCGCACACCAAGCGGGTCCGGGTCAAGGTGAAGGTCAAGGGCCACACGGTGCGCCGCTGGAAGACGGTCCACTACACGACCAAGACCTGCAAGACGGTCACATCGACAAAGAGGAGCTCCGCCCGGCACCGCTGAGACGCGCTCGCACGCTCAATCAGCAGCTCGGCGCAGACCCAGGTAACCGCCGAGAAGCGCGAAGCACGCGAGGTACGCGGCCACCTCAGTCGCCGCCCGCAACAGGCCGTCAAACGGATCGCCGGTGACGATGCCCGCAGCTGCGATCACCACTCCGATCGCCGCCGCGGTCAGCAGCGCGAAGCGCGTCACAGACGCTCGCGTGAAGTGGGTGACGATCTGCCGAAGCGCCCCGAGGTCGTCGAACACGTCGCCCGCCTCACCGGCCTGCTGCGGCCGTATGCGTGCGGCCTGCCAGATTGCCGGTATCGCGGCACCGAGCGCCACGATGCCGATCACCACCAACCAGGTCTGGGCTGCGGTCGAGGTGTGGGCGCGCGATGTCGCGGTCGCGTGCAGTGGGAAGGCAAGCGTCGCGACGGCACCCGCGCCCAAGCCGACGGCCGCCCGGCGGCGCAGCACGCTCGCCTCTGCGCGGGGGATCGCACGTGTGCGCCTCAGGCGGACGGCGCGCAGGAACCCGAGGCCGCCGGCGACGAACGCCACCTGCGCGGCAAACACCGCGATCAGTATTGCGGCCGTGCTCGCGGCGCTCCCACCGCCGGCGTTGACGAGCGATCCGACCAGCGCCAGGCGGATGACAACGGCGACGCCCGCGACGGTCAACGCCGCGAACGTGCCGATCGCTGAGCCGCACGCCCGGGCGGTCCCGAGCTCATCCGCGAACTGCCGGGCAATCTGGGCCGGCTCGCCGAGGCGCGCCTCGTGATCGGCGCCGGGATCGCTCTCGAGGTGATCCTCGAACTCGGCGAGGATCCGGGTTCGCCGCCTGCCGGAGATGCCGGCGGCTGCGAGCTCCCGATCCAGCACGGTGAGATACGCGTTCATGACGTGGCCGCCTTTGCCATCTCCGGCGCGAGCACCGATTCGATCGTGGCAGTGAACTGGCGCCAGCGGCTCCGGCGGGCGCCGAGTTCGCGCGAGCCCTTGTCGGTGATCCGATACACGCGGCGGCGGCGGCCACTGCCGGTCGACCAGTCGCTGGCAAGGAGTCCATCGCGCTCAAGCCGGTGCAGGGCTGGGTACACCGTCCCCTCGGGCAGCTGCAGTTCCCCGCCGCTGCGTTCCTTGAGCTGTTCGATCACGGCATAGCCGTGGCACGGTCCGGTGTGGAGGACCGCCAGGATCAGGGCGTCGAGGTGGCCCTTGAGTTCATCGGCTTCCATACCTAGACAGGCTAAGCCTTGTCTGACTAGGTGTCAAGTATCCGAATTGAGATTCGGCAGGTGCAGAGCCTGGAGCCAGTTGTCGACGGTCTGGTTGAGCGTCGTGAACTCGCCGGTGAAGATCAGCACGCCCATCGTGATCAGCACGGCGCCGCCGAGCCCGATCAGCAGTGGGTAGTGGCGCTTGACGACCGTCAGCGCGGAGGTGACCTGACCAAACGCGAGGCCGGTGACCACGAACGGGATCCCGAGACCGAGGCAGTAGACCGCAAGCAGAAACGCGCCCTTGAACGCGCTCGAGGAAGTGCCGGCAAGGCCGATGATCGTGCCGAGCGTCGGCCCTGTGCAGGGCGTCCAGGCGAGCGCGAACGCCGCGCCGGTCAGCACCGGCCCGCCACGCCCGGCCTTCGCCATCAGCTTCGGCACGTGGTACTCCTTGGCGAACCGGGGGACGAACGGGGCAGCGATGAACACCAGGCCCATCACGACGATGATCGCCCCGCAGACCTTCATGCTCGTCTCGCCGGTCAGCGCACCGCGCAGCGCCTGCTGGCCGAGCAGGCCGAGCACGATGAAGATCGTGCTGAAGCTGGCGACGAACGCGAGGCTCGGCCCGATCACGCGGCGCGCCCTGATCTCGTTCGGCTGCACGCCCGCAACGGCGCTGATATAGCCGGGAACGAGCGGCAACACGCACGGGCTGAGGAAGCTGATCAGCCCGGCGGCAAACGCCGCGGGTATCGCCACACCGGAAGCTGCATCCACGGTTTCGGCAGTTTAGGGGCGGAAGTTGGCTCGCTCGCGCCTCTATAGAGAATGAGCCATGCATCGATCTACCGGCATAGCGGTAGAAATCCGCAAACGTCCGCCGTGGTGGCGCTCTCCGAGACCCAGGGAGGCCACGTCAATCGGCGTCAGTTGTTGTCGTTGGGTCTCACCGACCGTCGCATCAGATACCTGGTCGAGATCGAGTTTCTGATCCAGGTGTACACGAACGTCTGGGCCGTTGGTCGGCGTTCACTGAACCCGATCGACCGCTGCCATGCCGCCCTGCTCGCGATCGGCGAGCGCTGCGCCCTGGCCGGCTGGTCGGCCGGCAGCCTGTGGGGCCTTCGCAGCTGGTGGGAGTACCCCCTCGAGGTGATCACGCCGCTGAACCGCCGACCGTCAGGCCTGATCGTCCACCAATCGCGTGCCCTGCTCGAGAGCGACATCACAATCCATCACGGGATCAAGGTGATCAGCCCCGCGTTGACGATCCTGCAGGTCGCGCCCACCCTGAGCGGCAACCGCCTTGAACGCGCAATCGACGACATGCGCCTCGAGCACCACCTCGAACTCGAGCATCTGCACGGACTTCTCGGCCGCTTTCCCCGGCATCCGGGCGCCAAGCACCTTCGGGCGGTCCTGCAGATCGCCCACGCCGCCCCGACCCGGTCCAGGTGGGAGCAGACGTGGCGTCCGTTCGCCGCCGCCTTCAACCTTCCGCCCTACGCGATGAACCGCATGATCGGTGGCTACCGGGCCGACGTCCTGTTCCTGCCGCGACGGCTGATCGTCGAACTCGACTGGGGCACGCACGACACACCCTGGGCGGGCGAGAGTGACAAGAACCGCGATGCCGAACTCCTCGCCGAGCTGGGCATCCCGACGATGCGGATCACGAAGCGCCAGCTCACCGATCACCCGGAGGTCCAGGCCCGGCGGATCCTGAAGATCCTTGACCGGGAGTGAGCTTGGGGTGGCCCCGTTGGGCCACCCACCGAGCTCTCAGGCGGTCCCAGGCAGCCGCGTCAGGAGCGCCCCAGGAGCAGCGCGATCCCCTGCCCGCCGCCGATGCACAGCGTCACGAGCCCAAGCTCGTGGTCGCCGTCCTCCATCTCGTCGAGGACCTTGGCGGTGATCGCGGCGCCGGTGGCAGCGATCGGATGCCCCAGGGCGATCGCCCCACCGTTGGGGTTGACGCGAGCCGGGTCGAGTCCGAGGTCGTCGATCACGGCCAGCGCCTGCGCTGCGAACGCCTCGTTGAGCTCGATCACGCCGACCTCATCCAGAGACCGCCCCGCCCGCTCGAGAACGCGCCGGACAGCCGGAACCGGACCGATCCCCATGATCGCCGGCTCAACGCCGCAGGAGGCATAGGCGAGGATCCGCGCCCGTGGCGTCACGCCCAGCTCCTCCGCACGTGCAGCGGACAGCAGCAGGACGGCGGCCCCCGCGTCGTTCATCCCCGAGGCGTTTCCGGCCGTGACCGTGCCGTCCGCCTTGAAGATCGGCTTCAGACGGGCCATCGACTCGACCGACGCGTCAGTCCGCAGATGCTCGTCGCGGGCGAAGTCGACGGTCTCCTTCTTGACCCGCACGGGTACCGGCACGATCTGGCGGTCAAACGCGCCGCGCTCCCAGGCGGCGGCGGCCCGCTGGTGGGACTCCACCGCAAACGCGTCCTGGCGCTCACGCGAGATCGAGCCCCGCTCAGCCAGGTTCTCGGCGGTGACGCCCATCAGGATGTCGTTGAACGGGTCGGTCAGCGCACCCTGGACCGGATCGATCACCTGCGTCTCCCCCATCCGCGCGCCCCACCGCACGCCGGGCATCCAGTACGGCCCGCGGCTCATCGACTCGGCACCGCCGGTCAGCACCACCGAGGCATCGCCGGTCTCGATCGCCTGACAGCCCGAGACGATCGCCTGGACACCGGTGCCACACAGCCGATTGACGGTGAACGCCGGCGTTTCCTTCGGGATTCCGGCCTTCATACCGACGACGCGGGCCATGTAGGCGTCGGCCGGCTCCGTGTGGATCACGTTGCCGAACACCACATGATCGACCGCGTCAGGAGCCACGCCAGAACGCTCCAGAACGGCCGATGCGGCGATCGCCCCCAGATCGGAGGGCGGCACGCTGGCAAGCGACTTCCCGTAGGAGCCGATGGCGGTGCGTGCGGCGGTGGCGATGACCACGTCAGTCATAAAGCGTCCTTTCAAAGTTGGTCCGGCACGTGCAAACACCGGAGGATGGCGCACCGCAATCACGGACCGCGATTTCCCAGCTGCCTCCTCAGCAAGTAACCTTTGCTCAAGAACGTGGAAGCATCGACGCTCCAGGCACCAGCGGGACTCACCCGAAGGGCTTCAGTCGGGTTGTCGTTTCTGCGCCTCCGCTCGGATGAGCAGCTCGTCGAATTGTTCCGCGCGGGCAACGAAGAGGCGTTCCAGGTCATCCACGATCGCTACCGCATGCGGCTGTTCGCGTACACGCGGCAGATGCTCCCGAGTTCGCGTCAGGACGCCGAGGACGCGCTCCAGGACGTGTTCGTCAAGGCCTACTCCGGCCTGCGGGCCAGCGACCGCGAACTGGCGCTGCGCGCCTGGCTCTACCGCGTCGCGCACAACCGCTGCATCGATCTGCTGCGCCGTCCGGCGCCGTTGCAGGCGTATGACACCGAGGCGTCCTCCCCCGCCAGCGATCCGATCGCCGCCGCCGAACAGCGCGAGGTACTCCGCAGGCTGATCGCCGATGTTCGGCGCCTCCCCGAACAGCAGCGCTCCGCTCTGTTGATGCGTGAGCTGTCGGGGATGAGCTACCAGGAGCTCGCGGTCGCGCTCGACCTGAGCGTCCCCGCGATCAAGTCGCTGCTCGTGCGCGCGCGCGTCAGCCTCGCGGCGGCCCAGGAGGCCCGTGACATTGCCTGCGACGTGATCCGCGCCGAGATCGTCGACTGCCACGACCGCGGCGTCCGGCCGACTGCGACCGCCCGACGGCACATGCACGATTGTGACGCCTGCAAGGTGTTCAGGACCGAGGTCCGTGGCGTCAGCCGCAACTTCGCCGCGCTCCTGCCGCTGTTCGGCGTGGCGGGCGCGGTGCGGACGGGCGTGCTCGCCAAGCTGCTCGGGATCGGCGGCGGCAGCGGCGGCGTGGCCTCAGGCGGCGTCGCCTCCGGTGGCGCGGTCGCCGGCGGAGCCGCAGCCGCGGGCACCGGCGCCGTAGCAGCCGGAGGGCTGCTCTCAACAGGGCACCTCGCCTCGTTGCTGGCCGCCGCCGTGCTGACGGCCGGCGGCGCGGTCGCGATCCAGCCGGCGCTGTCCTCGCCGGCCCACCACGCGAAGTCCCCGCGACACCTCATCGCCGCCGCACCACGCCAGGACCCGCTCACCGCGGCCGCCCCGGCCAGCGCAGCGGGCGGCGGCAGCACCAACCTTGCTTCGTCGAGCACCGCTCAAAGTGCGAGCACCGCGGGCGCGCAGCAGGCCTCGGGACAGGCCGCCACGACCGCGAAGACGGCACTGGGCGCCGGCACGATCGACCGGAACGTGACGAAGCTCCGGGCAGGCACCCTGGCGGCAGGCTCCGGAATGAGCCTCGGCGGCTCGGACGAGACCAGCGCCGCGCAGCAGGCGCCGCCGGTCACGACCCCGACAACCACCACCGCGACGTACTACAGCTCGTCGGGCACCTCGACGACGGTCGGCACCACGACAGGCACCTCGACGACGGCGACAACGAGCTCACCGACCTCGACGACATCGAGCGAGGGCACCGTGACAACCGCGACGACGGCAACGACGTCCGCCACCACGACCACCCCGGCGACGGCGACGACCACCACGCCCGCCGGCAGCAGTTCGAGCTGAACCTCCGCCGAACGAGTTGAACCTCCTCGAGCCGGTCACACATGAGCAGGTCCTGATCCGCCGGGGCCCGCGCTCAGGGTTCTACACCGTCGTGTCGGTTCATTCGACCGTCCGCGGACCGTCGTTGGGTGGCTGCCGGATGTGGACCTACGGCGATGAGTACGCGGCGCTCCGTGACGCCCTGCGCCTGAGCAGGGCGATGACGTTCAAGGCCGCCGTTGCCGGCCTGCCGCTCGGCGGCGGCAAGGGCGTGATCGCGATCCCGCCCAAGACGGCCCTCACCAACAAACTGCGGACCGCGGCACTCGAAGACTTCGCCGAGACCGTCGACACGCTCAAGGGTGCCTACATCACTGCCGAGGACGTCGGCACCAGCAGCCGGGACATGACGATCGTGGCGACCAAGACACCACACGTCGCGGGTCTCCCCCGTGGCCGGGGCGGCTCGGGCGATCCCAGCCCGTGGACCGCCCTCGGCGTGCACCTGGCGATCAAGACCGCCTGCAACAGGGCGTTCGGCACCCCGAGCCTGAAGGATCGGTCGATCAGCATCATCGGCGCCGGCCACGTCGGCGGCCGGATCGCCAAGCTCTGCGCCGGCGACGGGGCGAAGCTGATCCTGGCCGATGTCGATCCGGCCAAGAAGCAGCTTGCGGAGGAGCTCGGTGCCCGCTGGATGACCCCCGCCAAGGCGCTCCAGGCGAAGGTCGACGTCCTCTCCCCGTGCGCGCTCGGCGGAGCGCTCAACCCGGAAACGGTCCCGAGGCTGCGCTGCAAGGTGATCGCCGGCGCCGCCAACAATCAGCTCAGCGACGAGGCGATCGCGGCGGAGTTGCAGGCCCGGGACATCCTCTGGGCTCCCGATTTCGTCGCCAACGGCGGCGGGATCATGAACATCGCCGCCGAGCAGGGCGGATACGACGCGAAGGTGGCGCGCGGGCACATCAAGGGGATCGAGACCACCCTCACCACGATCTTCGACCGCTCCCAGTCGGGCCGGATCACGCCACTGCAGGCGGCGATGTCGCTCGCCCGCGAGAACCTGACAAGCGGCTAGCGCCCGGTCCGGCCGCCCCCGTTGGGGCGGCCACCGCAGCCCTCCGCTAGCTGATCCGCTCGACGCCGTCAGGCAGCCTTCCCTCTTCCTCCAGCTTGTCCAGGTGTGCGGCCAGCGTCACCGTCGCGGCCGGGCGCAGCACATCGGGTACGTCCGACCACGCGGCATCAAGCAGGTCCGACACCGACCGAGCCCCGGCGATCAACGCCGCGACCAGGAGCTTCTCGCGCTGTAGCCGGTGCGCGATGTAGGTGTCGATCCGCTCGATCGGATCGGTCACCAGCGGTCCATGGCCGGGACAGATGAGCGCCGGCGAGCGCTCCCGCAGGCGTTCCAACCCGTCGAGATATCCCTTCAGGGCCCCAGGGTCCGGGACGATCATCACGCTGCCGGCACCCAGCACCGCGTCGCCGCTGAACGCGACGTCGTCGTAGAGGAACACGAAGTGGTCGGGGGCGTGCCCCGGAAGCGCCAACGCCTCCAGGACACCGAATTGGGAACCGTCGTTCAAGACCACGTCGACCGCACCGCGTCCGCCCGCGAGCGGCACCTCTCCAGCCAACCGCTCAAGCAGCGCCGGGATCGCCTCGGAGTGGTCGTAGTGGTCATGCGTCAGCGCCACGCCACCCAACCCACCCCGCCGGTCGATCTCCGACACGAGCTCCTCGAGGTGCTCGGGCAGGTCGGGTCCAGGGTCGATCAGCCACGCTGGATCACGCCCGATGATCCAGCTGTTGGTGCCTGTCAACGTCAGCGGCCCGGGGTTGTCGGCCCGCAGTCCGACGGCGTCGCGGCCCTCCAACTCAATCCGCTCCATCTGCCCAGGATCGCATGCGGACCGGGGCGTCGGTCATCATCTTTAAGAATGGCTGAGGAATCGCCGATCCCCAGCGAGGAGCCGACCGCCTCCACAGCAACGGCGCCCCCGCCGCCGTCCGAGGCCGATCTGGCCGCTGACGAGGTCAAGGCGACCCGCAACCTGTGGCACGGCCTGATCGCGCTGGCGGTGCTCGTGTTCATGGTCATCGCGCTGGTGCTGGCGGTCCCGGGGCTGCACCAGGTCGGCCACCACATCGCCGACATGTGGGTGCCCGACATCGTCCTCGCTGTCGTGTTCGAGATCCTCTCCTGCGTCGGCTACGTGTTCGCCTTTCTGCAGGTGTTCGATCGCGCGCCGATTCGGTTCGGCACCCGCGTCGCGCTCAGCGAGCTCGCGTTCGGAGCCGCGGTTGCGCTTGGCGGAGCCGGCAGCGTGGCGATCGGAATGCTGCTGCTGACCGAGCGCGGCGCGCCTGCCGGCCGTGTGGCGGAACGCTCGGCGGTCCTGTTCCTGCTGACGAGCGCGGTCAACGTGCTCACGCTGGCGCTCGCCGGCCTGCTGCCGTTCCTGCACATCCTTCCCGGCTCGCACGACGTGCTGCTGACGTTCGTGCCCGGCATCGTCGGAGTCCTCGTGTTCGTCGGGTTCCTGCTGATGCCGCGTCTTGGCGACCGCTTCCTCAAGGGGCACCACCAGGGAAAGCTCGCAACGATGGTCCGGACGACGTCGGAGACGATCCGCGACACCGAGAAGGTGCTGTTCACCAGGGACTGGCGCCTGATCGGCGCGTTCATGTTCCTGTGGTGCGACATCTTCGTCCTGATCCTGTGCTTCTGGGCGCTCGGGGTCTACCCGCCGATCACGACGATCGTGCTGGCCTACCAGATCGGCTACCTGTCGAACATCCTTCCGATCCCCGGGTCGGTCGGTGTGCTCGACGGCAGCATCGTCGGCCTCGCCGTGCTCTATGGCCTGAAGGCAACCCCGGCGACGAGTGCCACGATCGTCTACCACGCGATCTCCCTGTGGGTCCCCGCGATGTGGGGCACGGCGGCGTTCATCGTGCTGCGCCGCCAACGCCACCTGCCGCTGACGTTGCGGCCGCCCCGGGCCGAGCGCCGGGCGCTGCGAAGAGCGAAGAAATAGCCGGTCGCAGCGGTCGTTGACGACCGCTGCGAAGTTTCCTCAAAGGTGGAAATCGCACTTTGTCGATCAGTTGGGTATAGTTTCGCCCACGATGAGTGCCCTGACTACCGAATACCTCCCCGCCGTCGACCTCCCCGACGGCTCGGTCCAGACCTTGGTCGTGGACGAGCACGTGATCACCAGAATCGGCCTTGGCGTGCTTCTGCACCGCCAGAAGTGGGTGTCGCGCTGCCTACTCGCCGCCGATCGCGACGAGGCTGCGCTGCTGGCGACCCGCCACAAGCCGGATGTTGCGGTGGTCGACGTGACCAACGCAGGTCCGTTCGTCGCCTCCTTCCTGGCGCCGCTGCGTGCCGCGCACCCGGCGATGCCGATCGTGCTGAGCACGCGGCACATCGGAACCGCGCGACCCTTCGCGAGCACCGCGGGCGTCGTTGGAATGCTCGCCCCGGAGGCGAGCGCAGAAGATGTCATCGGCCTGGTGCGCGCCGCACTCGTCGGCGAGGCGATCCCGGTCTACCACGAGCGGCCCCAGTTCGAGACGCTGTCCGAGCGTGAACGCGAGGTGCTGTCGCTGATGAGCACCGGCGCCACCAACCGTGAGATCGCGGCGGTCATGCACGTCGGCACCGAGACCGTCAAGAAGCACGCCGGCGCGCTCTATCGCAAGCTCGGCGTACGCAACCGCACCGAAGCGGCTCAGCGCGCGGCAGAGCTGCTCGCAGCCGCCTGAACCTCTCCCCTCCGCCCCCAGCCCGGCGAGCCATCGGCTCGCCGGGCGCGGAGCTCGCCTCGAGCTTCCCGCGTGTCAGCGCCCGCAGCGGACGGCCGGCGTCGCCGCCGCAGCACTGAGCTTCATCGCCGCGACACGCTTGACCAGGTTCGGGATCCGCACGCGCACGGCGGGCGCCGGGGCCACCATCAGCCTCCGCGCCCGGATGACCACGTTGCGACCGGCGAGCGCCTGCGTGGTCGCCAGCGCCCGCGTGACCTTGAGGACCCGGTTCACCGCGCTGGCCGGCCGCAGCGCCATCACCTTCACCCGGCCGGCCCTGTCGAGCGACATCACCACTGCATTCGGCAACCTGGGCGGGGCCACAGTGATGCTCTCCGCGGCCGGACACAGAACCCTCGCGGTCGCTGGGACCGGCGCGGATGTGACCAGCCGCACGTGGACACCCATCGCGCTGAGGCGATGGTTCAGTGCCACGACGGTGGTCGGATTGATCGCCGAGACGCGCAGGATCCGCACGGTCACGGTCCCGTTGCGGTTGCGGGTGACGGCATAGGCCGGCGCGGCGCCGCTGGCGCCGAGCACCACGACGAGCGTCGCGGCCACCGCTGCCAGTCCGCCGCTCACGGCGCCGAGCGACGCGAACAATCGCGGCCGGCCCCGGGCGGCACGCCCGGCGCGGCGCAACCGGCCGCCAGACAGGTCCCGAGAGACCGCGTGCTCGAGCTCGGTCTCATATCGCCTCAGACTTTGAGGGAGGTCAGGCGGTTCGTCATTCATCACATTTCCTCCTTGGGGACGGCACTTGCGAGCCGCCGCAGCGCCCGCGAAACCCGCAGGCGTGCGGCTGCCGGGCGGATTGCAAGCCGCCTGGCGATCTCCTCGTACGAGAGCTCTTGAATGATTCGCAGCTCCAGCGCGTCACGCTCGTGAGGCGCCAGCGCCTCGACGTGACGGGCGAGCGCGAGTCGCGGTGACAACCGCTGTTCGACACGGGTGTAGCCGTCCTCGGTGGCGAGGTCGACCGGCAGCCCGAGCCGCTCGCGGGCGCGGGTCTCGATCCGGTCGTGGCGCGCCGCGTCGGCGACCAGGTTGCCGGCGATGCCGAGCAGCCACGGACGCGCCGACCCCTCACGGTCGTCACGGAAGCGGCCGCGCTGCAACCAGGCGCGGGCGAACGTCTCCGCGGTCAGGTCGGCTGCGGCCCACTCGATCCGGCGGCCGAGCCAGCCGTGCACGGCCGACACATGCCGCCGGTACAGCTCGGTGAACGCCTCCGGCTCGGTGGCCGCGGCGCGCAGCAGTTCGGCGTCGGTCGGATCGGCCATGCAGGAAGTGATCGCACAACCGGCGGCGTTTGTATCCGGTTCACGGTGAACCGGCCCTGCGGGAGGCGGGCCAACGGGCCCGCCCCACCCCGACTCAGAGCCCGAGCGTCCGCCCGATCAGCTCCTTCATGATCTCGTTGGTGCCGGCGTAGATCCGGCCGATGCGGGCGTCGACCCACGCCTTGCCGATCTGGTACTCGGTCGTGTAGCCGTAGCCGCCGTGGAGCTGCAGGCCCTTGTCGGTGACCTCGCTGAGCAGCTCCGTCGTCCACCACTTCGCCATCGCGGCCTCCTCGACGGTGCAGGTGCCGGCGCACGTAGCGCTCGATGCAGCGATCGACGAAGCAGCGCGTCATCTCGATCTTGGTCTTCAGCTCGGCCATCACGAAGCGGCTGTTCTGGAATGAGCCGATCGCGCGGCCGAACGCCTTGCGCTCCTTGATGTAGTCGAGCGTGATCGCGAACGCGACCTCAGCACCGGCAATCGAGCTGACCGACAGGATCAGGCGCTCGGGCACGAGCCGGGAGACGAGCTGGAAGAAGCCGGAGCCCTCGGCGCCGAGCAGGTTCTCGGCGGGGACGTGAACGTCGTTGAAGAACAGCTCGGCGGTGTCGGAGGCGTGCTGGCCGAGCTTCTCGATCTGCTTGCCGCGCTCGAAGCCCTCCATCCCGCGCTCGAGCACGAACAGCGACAGGCCGCCGTGCTTGTCGTCGCTGGTCCGCACGGCGGTGACGACGAGGTCGGCGTTGATCCCGTTGGTGATGAACGTCTTGGCGCCGTTGATGATCTAGCCGTCGCCATCACGCTTCGCACGGGTCTTGATGCCGGCCAGGTCCGAGCCGGTGCCCGGCTCGGTCATCGCGATCGCGAGGATCTTCTCGCCCGACGCGACGGCCGGCAGCCAGCGCGCCTTCTGCTCGTCGGTGGCGCTGGCCATCAGGTACGGGAGCACGATGTCGGTGTGCAGCAGCGGGCCGGCCGATCGCGTCGCCGACGCCGGCACGGACCGACTCCTCGGCGAGCACGACGTTGAAGCGCCAGTCATCGACGCCGCTGGCCGCCGTACTCCTCCGGAACCTCCATGCCGAGGAACCCGTGCTCGGCCATCTTCGTGAACAGCTCCCGCGGGACGATCTGGTTGGGGTTCCACTCCGGGTAGTGCGGCACCGCCTCCTTCTGGAGGAACTTGGCGAAGCTCTCGCGGTAGTCGTCGTGCTCAGCCTCGAAGATCTCGCGCTTCGGCCGGGCGGGCAGTGTCGTCGTCGCCATCTCGTTCCTCTCTGAAGTTGGACTCCAGATCTTACAAACCGAGCGCTTGCTTTGTCACGTCTCGCCCGGCAAGATGGGCGGATGCCGACCCAACTGGAACGTGCGACCGAGACCCGCACGAAGCTGCTGGAAGCGACATTGCAGAGCGTGCTCGATGTGGGCTACGCGAACACGACCACCCGTCGCGTCGCAGAGCTCGCGGGCGTCTCGCAGGGCGCGCAGAGCCACCACTTCCCGCACCGGGTTGACCTCGTCGCTGCCGCCGTCGAGCACCTCGCCGAACAGCGCACCGCCGCGTTTCAGGACGTGGCCACCGACCTGCCCGAGGAGCCCATCGATCGGCTCAGCGCGATCCTCGACCTGCTCTGGGCCGACCTGTCGAGCTGGGCGTTCACGGTGTTCGTAAAGCTGTGGATCGCCGCCGCCGACGATCTCGAGCTCTATGAGCGACTGGTGCCCGTCGAGGATCGTCTCGCCCGCGCGATCGGAGCGGCGGTCCAGGCTCTCGGCAGCCAAGCAGTCGAGTTGCCGGCCGCTTTCCCCCAGCTGACGCTCGCGACGCTGCGCGGGCTGGCACTGACGGAGCGCTTCGAGCCCCGTGGCCGGCCACTGCGGGATCCGTGGCCGGCGGTCAAGCAGGCACTGATGGCCGCCGCAACTGTCCGCGGGACCGAACCGGCGACGCGCGACTAAGTGTTACCGAACAGGACGAGCGTGGCCCGCAGCAGCGGCTCGGCCAGCTCGGGCAGCGACTCCGGGCCCTGCGTCCGGAGCCGCTCGCGGATCAGCTCGTCGAGGCCACCGGTGTGCATCGCAAACGCCTCGATCGGCAGTTCCCGGAGCGTCGGATCCTGCTCCCGCGCGACGGTGTGATTGCGGCGGGTGCGCTCGCTGAACATCCCGAGCACCTGCGCCCGCCGCTGCAGCGCTGCCGATCCGGCGCCGAACACCTCGATGTGGAGTGCCCGGGCGAACGCCGGCTCAGACGCGAGCGTCTCCAGAAAGGTGCTCAGATCAGAGCGGACATGTGCGCGCCAATCGCGCTCCTCGAGCTCACCCCACGCAGCCCGCATCTGCCCGATCACGAACGCCACCCCGAAGTCGAAGGCCTCGAGGAAGCAGGCCTCCTTGTCCTGGAACTGCTCGTAGAAGGTGGTGCGGGAGACGTTTGCCCGCTCGACGACGTCGGCCACGGTCGCCGCCGCGTATCCCTTCTCGGCGACGGCCTGCATCACTGCCGCCAGCAGCCGCCCGCGCTGTGACTCGCGCACTGCATCGACCGACAGCCGGTGGCGTCCACTCGGCAGCCGATCCAGCGGTGGCAGGGGGAATGCACTGGATTCCATCTCTCGGAGCGTAGCTGTGCGCCCACTCGGGGCGATTCGATGTACGCCTCCGTTTTTCATGTATCGTAGAGTACTCCAAAGTTTCCGGGAGGGGAATCAGTGAGACTCAGAGTGTTGTGCGCATGTGCTGTGGCCGCTGGCGTCGTGGCGTTCTCAGGCTCGGCGCGGGCGGATTCCGTGCCGCTCCCGAGCAACGACCCGTTCTACGCGGTGCCGGCGGGAGTCGCCGCGCTGCCGGACGGAACGATCCTCGCGTCGCGGCAGATCACGGCCCATCTGTACGGGCTGCCGATGCTGGCGAGCGCCTGGCAGCTCAAGTACAGGTCCAACGACGCCCAGGGCGCGACGGCTGACGTCACGACGATCCTGATCCCGAAACGACGCGTGGCGCGGGTCCGGCCCGCGGCCGCTGGTCTCCTACCAGACGGCCGAGGACGGCGTCTCGACCAAGTGCTCCCCGTCCTACGCCCTCGAGACCGGGTTCCAGGACACGACCTCCAACTCGGAGGCCGAGACCGGCCTGATCCAGCTGGCCCTGCTGCGGGGTTGGGCCGTGGCAGTCCCCGACTATGAGGGTCCGAACTCGGAGTTCCTCGGCGCCACCCAGGAGGGCGATGCGGTCCTGGACGGGATCCGGGCGGCGCTGGCGTTCGCCCCCGCGGGGTTCTCGCTCACGGACGCCCGTGGCGATGTGGGGCTACTCGGGTGGGTCGTATGCGACCAGCGTCGCCGGTCAGCTGCAACCGTCCTACGCGCCCGAGCTCAAGCTCAAGGGGATCGCGCTCGGCGGCGAGGTCTCGAGCGTCGAGGCCGAGCTCCAGGCGTTCAGCGGCTCGTGGGCCGGCGGGGCGATCGTGATGGGCTTCGTCGGCGTCAACCGGGCGCTGCCAAGCGTCGACCTCAGCCAGTACCTGAACGCCGCCGGCGTCGCGGCGATGGCCGAGGCACAGGATGACTGCATCTCCGACGCGGTCTCGCAGTTCCCGTTCGCGACGATCACCGAGTACGAGGCATCGCCCGACGCGATCGACAACCCGACACTGCAGTCAACGCTGCTCGCCGACAGCCCGCTGGGCTTGCCGGGCGTCCCGAGTGCACCGGTCTACGACTACCACTCGGTCAACGACGAGCTGGCCCCGATCGCCTACGACCGCCAGCTGATGCACGATTACTGCGCCGCCGGCGTCACGGTCGAGCACGTCGAGGACTACGCCTCCGAGCACGTGATCCTGACCGTCACTGGGGCGCCCGGCGCAATCGCCTATCTCAGCGCTCGGTTCAACGGAGCACGGGCGCCCGACGACTGTGACTCGATCCCGGCCCCCGGGAACCCGACGCTGCTCGGGCAGCTACTCGCGTTGCACTGGCCGGCACCGGGGTCGACCCTGACCGGCAACTCGCGGAAACCTCTCAGATCCCGAGGAGGCGCCTGAGCGCACGTCGCGACGCCGGCAGCGGATGCCCGGCGTCGAATTCGAGTGCGGAGATCTCGCGGGTCATCGCGGCGAGCAGCTGCGCGGTGGCCTCGGGATCGTCCCAGCCCATCGCCTTGAGATCCGGCACGCTCGCCTCAGAGAGGCGTTCACGCCGCGCCGAGATCGAGTCCTTGCCGGTGGGGTCTGAGCGGGTCTCCAGCGAGATCGCCTTCACGCCCCGGTTCTCGAGGGAGACGTCGAGGTATGCCTCGAGTGCGCGGAACAGGCGTTCACCGCCGGGGGCGAGCCCCGCGATGGCCTGCTCGGCGGAGGCCTGGACGCGTTCGTGGAAGCGGGCATGCATCGCGTCGACAAAGGAGGCGCGGTCCTTGAAGTGCACGTAGAAGGTCCCCTTCGCCACACCTGCCCGGGCAACGACCATGTTGACGCTCACGCCGGCCAGCCCATGCTCCTCGGCGAGGGCCGCCCCCGCATCAAGCAGTGAGGCGCGGGTCTGCGCCGCCCCAGAGAGTGCAGCCACTGCGTTCATCGGGGTGAGTGTATGGAGGCGACGCGGGCGACGGTCTGCAGTCTGCAACTTGACCCAGACCGAATGACCGACCGGTCAGTCATGTGTTAGGCTGCCCGACATGACCATCATCTCCACCTCCCTCGGGCAGGCTGCCTACGACTCGCGAGGACACGGCGACAGCGTCGTGTTCCTCCCGAGCGGCGGCCATGACGCCCACGACTTCGACGACCTGCGCGATCGGCTTCCCGATCGGTTCCGCAGCATCGCAATCGACTGGCCGGGCCACGGCAAGTCGCCAGCCTGGCCGCAGCCTCCCGGCGAGGTGCTGCTGACCCGGATGGTGGAGGAGATCCTCGAGTCGCTGTCGCCAACCGGCGCGGTGCTCGTCGGCAACTCGATCGGCGGCAACGTCGCAGCCCGGCTGGCGATCACCCGCGCCGATCTCGTCAAGGGGCTGATGATCATCGACAGCTCGGGCTTCGAGCGACCGCTCCAGGTGGTTGGGCGCGCGTTCTGCCGGCTGATGGGCCATCCGCGGTTCGTGCGCGCGATCTACCCACTGTTCTCACAGCTCTACATGCGCGCAAGGACCGATGCCGATCGCCGCGCCCGGGCGTCGGCGATCGCACTGACCCGAACCCCGGCCGGCGCCCAGGCGGTGAGCGCGATGTGGCGCAGCTTCAACCTGCCGGCGCACGACCTCCGCTCACAAGCAGCCCAGATCACCGCGCCCACCGTGCTCGTCTGGGGACGCCACGACCCGATCGTGACCCCCAAGTGCGGAGAGGCTGCCCACAAGCTCATCGCCGGCTCACGGCTGGTCCTGATCGACAGCGGCCACGCCCCGCAGACCACCGACCCCGACGCTGTCGCCGCGGTGCTGATCCCGCTCGCTGACTCCGCGTTCGGACACGCAACCACGACAGACCACAGCGACCCTTCGGTCCTCCCCGCCGACCTCCTCAATTAGAGCAGCCGCCGCGCGTCGGCCGTGCTCGACACGGCCGACGCAGCGACGATCCCCACCGCGCGGACCACTCCGCTGCGAACCTCGAGAACGCCGCGTGCCGCGCGCCCGGTCGCGGTCAGGTACCAGCGGATGCGACCGATCGTCAGCGCCGCCGTGCAACGCCGCCGCTCGGCCACTGTCAGCCGCTCGCCGGGACGCACACCGCCGAGCGCGTAGTACGTGTTGGCCGTCAGTGCCAGCGCCACCCGGCCTGAGCGGTAGACGACCTCAATCGCAGCGCCGGGGTGCAGGCAGAACACGTCGGCCGCCCCCCGGCTGCTGACCCGGGCGAAGCTGCGACGGGCCTGGGCTCGGCGCTCACCGAGCGCAACCGGCCCGAGACGCGAGCCCTGCAGGCGGCCGCGGACCGGGCTACAGGCCGGTGCACTGGGCGCAGTCCCGGCCGGCGTTGTTGCCGGCGGCCCAACGGGGCCGCCGTTCGCCGTCCCGCTCGGACAGGTATCGGGCGCGGCGTCCCCCGCGAAGCGGTCCTCGAGGTATGAGATCGCCTGAGGGACATACAACCCGGCGCCGGTTAGGTGCTCACCGACCGGGGAGCGGTAGTAGTCGATCACCGCGCCCTGCTGACAGGCACTCGCGTAGTACTGATCGACCGGCCCGATCACCGCGATCTCATCGTCGATCGCGTTCCAGAAGTACGACGGCGCCTCCGGCTTCGGGCCGCCGATCAGGTCGAGGTGCGCGAACGCGGAGTGCACCTGTGGCAGCGCCGTCAACGCCGCGGGCGTCGCGTAGTGGGTCAGCTCGGCGACGGTGTCGAACGGTGCGTTGGTGACCCCGCCCGAGCACCCATCCCCGTCGTCACCGTCGGTGGCCGCCAGCCCGGCACCGCGCGCACTCAGGATCGCCGGCAGATCGAGTGATGGATATGCCCGGTTGACCCCGACCGACGCCGCCACGATCACCCCGGCGAACACGGAGCCGTTGACCTGCGCGAGGTTCTCGACCGGATCGGGCACGATCCCGCCGACCGCGTTGCCGACGAGGTTGACCGACGGCGCGTAGCTGCTCGCCAGTGCGTTGGCCCAGATGCTCGGGATCGACCCGCCCGAGTACCCCGTCAACGCGACCTTGGTGGCGGCGCCCTCGAGGCCGGCTGCGGTGAACTGCTCGACCGCCCGGATCCCGTCGAGCGTGACCCGTCCCGCCAGGGGCCCGACCGCGTACTCGGACCGCGGGCCCTCGTAGTCCGGGACCGCCACGTCCCATCCCTGCAGCAGACCGAGCGCGATCTCCCCCGACTCGACCGACTGAGTCGAACCGGACCCGGTCTGCAGCGTGTAGGACGGTGCGCACTTGAGGCTGAGGCTGTCCTCGGCCGTCTGGTAGGACAGCAATCGTCGGGGACCGGAGCTCGGATGCGACGGCAGGATCAGAGTCGTGACCGCCGCGATTGGCTCGCCCGTCGCGTCCTCACTCCGGTAGAGCAGCTGGTATGCCGTCGACTGCGCGACCTGCGTCAGCCCGACGACGCTGACCTCGCGGGTGCGCAGGATCGTCCCCGGAGCCGCGGACTGATAGCCGGCCGGCGGGGTGTAGAACGGGTCGCTGGCCGGCGCCAGCACCGCAGCTCGCGCCCCACCGGCCATCGCCACCGCCAGCAGACCAACCAGAAGCGCGAACCGCCTCATGCGCTCGTATTGATGTACACCGCGAGACACGATGCGGCGTCGAAGGTCCCCGGGCAGAGCGTGGTCACGGCGAGGTCCGGCTTGCCGTCCCCGGTGAGGTCCGCGACAACCGGCGTCTGTGGGAAGGTCCCGGCCGCGTAGCTGCCCTGCGGCGCCAGACCGCCGTTGCCGTCACCGGCGAACACGTACTCGTGGCTGCCGGTGGTGTCGCTGGCGACCACATCGCCAAAACCGTCTCCGTTGAAGTCGCCGGTCGCGATCCCGATCGGGTTATCCCCGGACGCGTACCCCTTGCCCGATGCGAACGTGCCGTTGCCGTTGTTGGCGAACACCACCGCGCCATTGTCGTCCCCATCCGGGAACTCCGCCAGCGCCGCGATCGAGTCGAGATCACTGCCGCTGCGTGTCCCGGATCCCCGCGACAGAGGTCGGCACGAACGGGACGCTCAGCGCGTCCTGCTCGGTGAAGGTGCCGTTGCCGTTGCCCTTCAGCGCGTACACCTGCTGTGAGCCGCCGTCGCCCGCCAGCAGGTCGGGCGTGCTGTCGCCGAACAGGTCCGCGGTCGCGATCGACGCGATCCCGACGCCGGTGCTGCCCGGGATCGTCGACAGCGGACCCTTCGCGAAGGTGCCGTCGCCGTTGCCGAACTCGACCTGGATCCCCTGCGGGGTCTTGATCGCCAGATCAAGCTTGCCGTCGCCGTTGAAGTCACCGGTCACGGCCGCGTCCTGGAACGGGGCCTGCTGCAGCTGGGTGAACGGGCCGACCGTGAAGGCGCCGCCGCCGTCGTTGCGCACGAAGTAGAACCCGCTCGTGGTGAGCACGACGATGTCGGTGCGGCCGCTGCTCGTGAACACGCCCGTCAGCACGTTCTCCACCCCGGCGTTCGGGACGGTGATCACCTGGCCGGGCGAGCTGAACACGCCGTCGCCCTGGTTGTACTGGATGACGACGGAGTCGCCCTCCCACTGATCGACCGCGACGATGTCCCGGCGGCCGTTGCCGAGGAAGTCACCCGCTGCCGTGCCGTCATCATCGGCGCTCGGGCTGTCGAACATCTGGCCCGTCGGGTAGTAGACCGGTCCGCTGAACGTGATCGGCGTCACCGCCGCGCGCGCACTCCCGGCCGTCGCCCAGCAGCAGCATCCCACCAGACCCGCGATCACGGCGGATCGCTTCAGCAGCGGTGACATCGACACATCCCTCCCAGCTCGTGGACTCTCTCAGTACGAGAGCGTACATGAAATACGGATACGTACACAAGTAGGTCGAGGAGGGCTGGCCCCGTTGGGCCAGCCATCCTGGGCGCCGGAGCCGCGAGCCGACCGCCCGGGGTGCCGCTACCCGCCGAGGCCGAGCCGCGAGCCGACCGCCCGGGGTGCCGCTACCCGCCGAGGCCGAGCCGCTGGACGATCTCGGCGGCGGCCGGCGAGACCTCGGCCGGCAGCATCGGCAACAGCGTGGCCCAGCCGGGCTGCGCGGCGATCGCATCGCGGATCTGCTCGAGTCCGGCATCGACATCGCCCGCCTGCACCCTGCCGAGACCGGCCCAGAACAACAGCTCGTGGTTGCCCGGCGCGAGCGCGAGCGCCTGCCCGAACTTCTCTCCCGCCGCGACGTGCTCGCCGGCCACGAGCAGCTGGTCACCCTCGTCGGCGAGGACGTAGGCCTCGTGGATGTCGATCAGGCGGCGAATCTCAACGAGCGGCTCGGGATGGTCCTCGACCCGCAGATCGATCACCTTCTCCCAGCGCTCCCCCTCGCCCGGCACCACCAGGATCGCGACCGACTGGCGGCCGCGGAGATCACCACCCTCCGCTTCCGCAGCATCGAGCGCCGCCAGCAGCCGCCGGTACAGCGGACCTTCGGTCTGCTCGTAGGAAGCGAGCATCGCCGGCCACACCGACTCGGCCGCCATGATGTTCGCCTGGCAGGTGACACCGTCGCCGGTGATATGCCCGGAGTACGGGATCGTCGAGCTGCCGGTGTGGGCGACCGCATTGCCGCTCGCGTCCACCATCGCGACCTGCCGGCTGGCGGCCGACTCATCGTCGGCCAGCAGTTGCACCAGTGCGTCCGAGGCGCTGACGCCCTGCGCCATCAACTCCAGGCCGCGCGGACCGTAGGAGATCTCGGCCATCGCCTGGGTGGCGACGGCTCCGACGCCGGGCTGAGCCCATTGCACGACAGATCCGACGGAGAAGTAATGCGACTGGACGGCGACTCCGAGCTCCCCGGTGCTCGGATCGCGGGCGACGATCGAGTAGGTCATGGACACAACCTACCCGGCACGCGTTTGATGTCCCTGCGTACGTCAAATAGATGTACGCAGGGACATGAAACGCAGAACGCCGCCGGTCTCCCTGACGGGACCGGCGGCGCCATGCTCGTGTCCCGGCCGGAGCCGGAACATCAACTGTTTATGCCAGGAACGGCTTGAGCTTCTTGACCGTGGCGGGAATCGTCGCGGTCCCCGGGAGCGCCGGCAGCACGCCGTGGCCACCAGCGGCGGCGTCGAAGAAGCTGAAGTGCGTCGCCTCATTGGCGGCGACCTTCGCGGCAACGATCTTCAGGTCAAGCGAGCTGAGCGTCTCGACGGCGCCGAGGTAGGCCTCGACGAACGCCGTCTCCAGTGCCACACCCGTGTTCAGGAGCGACTGGCCGGTCTTGGTGACGCTGGCCGGGATCGTGAACTTCAGACCGGTCGGCGTCTTCGAACCGAGCGCGCTGGCGAGGAATGCCTTGTGGGCCTTCTCGTCCGCGAGCGCGGCGACGAAGTAGTCCTTGTTCTGCAGCTTGGGGCCGCTGAACTTGGTGAAGTTGTCCAGGATCGCGGTGTAGACATACACGGCCAGGCTCTCCGCCGTGTACGCCGCCTGCAGCGCGGTGATGTCGCTCTTGGTCGGGCCGGCCGCAAACGCGACGCCGGTCGCCGAGGCCAGCACGCCGCCGGAAGTGGCGAGCACGATGCCGCCCTTGGCGGTGTTGCGCAGGAACTTCCCGCGGCTGACCTTCGTCGTGGTTTCGTCTGTCATGAACTTCCTCCTTGAGGGTGATGGATCTGTCGTCTATTCGCAGGGGCCGGTGAACCGGATCACTGCGCGACGACAGTCGATGCTTCGGTGCGCAGCAGCCGGCGGCGGCTGCGGTAGTCGAGACCCGATGCGATCAGGATCCCGAGCTCGAACAACAGGTACAGCGGCACGGTCTCGAGCAGCATCGTGATCGCGTCACCGGGCAGGAACGCGCCCACGGCCGCACAGGCCGCGACTGCGTAGCGACGGTTCTTCCGTAGCTGTCGCGGCGTTGTGATCCCGCCCTGTGTCAGCGCCACGATCAGCACCGGCACCTCGAACACGAGGCCCATTGCCAACAGCAGCGTCGCGGCGAAGTGGTAGTACTGGCTCGCCTGCACGAGCGTCTCGAACTGCCCGCTGTTGAAGTTCTCCAGGAAGTGGATCGCGGCGGGCAGCACAACGGTGTACCCGAACGTGACGCCGACCAGGAACAGACCCGGGACCGCCATCAGCACCGGCCGCAGGGCCCGACGCTGAGCCGGCTCCAGCGCAGGCATGAAGAAGCCGTAGACCTGTAACAGGAGGATCGGCAGCGACAGGATCAACGCGAAGATGAACGCGACGCCGACGGTCGTCATGAACGGCTCGCCGATCCCGAGGGTGACGGGTCGGTTGCCGGCTGGTGCCTTCGAAAGACGCTTGACGTCGTGGTTGAGACTGCCTTCGATCCGGGCGAGCGTCGTCTTCGCGCTCGCCGAGTGAACCGTCTGGTCGAGCACCTGCGCGAGGCTGCGGACCTGCACGGCAACATCCCGTGAGCCACGCTGGACCTCGTAGGTGTCGCCGAGCGGACCGTCGCCAGCACGAACCTGCTGCTGGGTCTGATGCGCCAGAGGTGCATCGATCAGCGCCAGGATCCGGGTGTTCTGCCAGAAGCAGAACCCGAAAGCGACCCCCACCACAACCAGCGACACGATCAAGCGTGTGCGGAGCTCGTCGAGATGATCGACGATGCTCAGCTGCTGGTGGTGGGCGACGCTCCCCAGCGCGGTCCGAACTGCGGTGGTTGCTCTCATCATGCCGGGGAGCGCGAGCGACCGCTAAGCGGCGGTCGGAGTGGCCGGCGTCGTCGAGATCGGCGCCGTGGCGTCGTCCTCGGTGACCGCAGCCACGACGGTGGTCGGAGCAACGTGCAGTTCCTGCGCGTGGCTCTCGCCACTCAGTGCGTCCTTGAAGCCGCGCATGCCGTCGCCGAGTGAGCGGCCCATGTCCGGGAGACGCTTGGCGCCGAAGACCAGCAGCAGCACCATCAGAAGAATTGCGAGGTGGATCGGATTGTCGAGGCCCATGTCAGCCCTCCAGTCAGTGTTTGACGAGTCTGAAGGGATTACGGAGCCCGGACGGGATCGGATCACCCGGTGCGGGTGATCCGATCGACGGTCAGGCGACGTGGGCGACGATCACGGGCGTGGTGGTCGGCACCGTGGTGCCGCCCGCGGGCTCCTGGGTGACCAGGACCTCCGTGACGCCGCGAATGTTGCCGGGCACATCGACGTCGCCGTCGCCCTTCGGGGTGACGCCGAACAGTGCCTTGGTCGGCTGCGGGGCGCCGGACCCCGCTTCAACCAGACCTCATAGATCCGGTTGTCGCGCGGCTCGGCAAGCTTGTGTACGAGCAGCTCGGCGTGACCGCCGGTGACGCGCAACTGGGCGTCACCGACCGAGGCCCCATAGACCTTGGTGCTGGCGCCAGACGAACCGAACTCGAGGCCAGCGACGACGAGCGCAGCGACGACGACCCCGAGCGCGGGCGCCATCGCGAACCGCCGCACCGGCGCGCGCACGCGACCGGACCGCTCGCGCTGT
The DNA here is from genome assembly GCA_963778315.1 of uncultured Conexibacteraceae bacterium. GTDB lineage: Bacteria > Actinomycetota > Thermoleophilia > Solirubrobacterales > Solirubrobacteraceae > Palsa-465. Next base: position 533,149 of record CAVZTZ010000013.1, read on the forward strand.
GCCCGCGACCGGGACCGCGCATCGGCTCGGACCTCGGACATCACCTTGCGCCGCACCGCCTTCGGAGCGGGGTACTGCTGTGCGGCCAGCGGCAGCGTGGCCGTCAGCTGCTGCAGGCTGGCGACCTCCTCCTGGCAGACGGCGCAGGATTCAAGATGGAGGCGGAACCGGTCCAGCTCGTCCGGCTCGAGCGCTCCCAGCACGTAGGCGGCTGCATCGGCGCCGCAGTCATCGGTTCCGGACATTGCAGGTCCCTCGTTCATGTTAGGGCTCCGGACATCTCGATCCGAAGTTTGCTCAGCCCGAGCCGCATCCTCCCCTTGACGGTGCCGGTCGGCAGCGACAGGAGCTCTGCGATCTCGGTGTGACTGAAGCCGCCGAAGTACGCCAGCTCGATCACCTTGCGCTGATCGGCAGGGAGCGTTTCCAGCGCTCCCCGGACGTCACGTGCCTGGTCGCGCCGCTCGACCTCCATGTCAGTGCGTTCCGGCGCTTCGACCCGCTCGGCCAGTCCGTCGTCGTGCACATTGCGGGAGTCCTTGCTGACCTCCCGTCGGAACGCGTCAATCGCCCGGTTGTGAACCGCGCTGAGGACCCACGACCGAACACTGCCCCGCGTCCGGTCGTATCGCGCACCCGTACGCCACAGCGACAGGAACGCCTCCTGCACGATGTCCTCGGCGAGCGCCCGGCGTCCGCACATGCGATACGCAAGTGAGAACGCCGGGCCTGAGTGGCGATCGAAGATCACTTCGAACGCCCCCGCGTCACCGTCGCGGACCATCTCCATCAGGTCCTCGTCGCCGAGCGCAGAGTGCTGCGGCCGTGTGCCACGCAGGTTCAGGAACATTCGCTCACCGATTCCAGTTCATCAGTGCAGTATCAGCTACTTGATCAGCGGTCCGGCCGCCGCAAGCACCTGCTTGGTCGTCAACGGCTTATCGAAGCCACCGTTGGGGACCACGGACTCGCCGATCATCAGGGCGATGGCCGCCGCATGACGGGCCTCGACCTGCACGATCGAACCGGCCGCTGCCAGCAGCGCCTTGTCGACAAGCGACGGACCGGCACCGTTGTAGGCACCGACGCCGACGTTCTCGAGCGTGTAGGCGAGCTTCAAGAAGCTGGTCTGATCGGTCACCGGGAAGTCGAACGTCGGCATCTTCACCGGCGTTCCACCGCCCTGCTTGATCGCTGCCGTCAGCGCGTCGACGTGAGCCGTCTCCTGGCCGCCGAACTCCGCCGCCAGCGCCTTGGCGTCGCCGCTCAGACCGACCGTCTTTGCCTTGACGTTGTAGAAGTTGGCCTCAAGGTATTCGAGCGTCAGCGCGAAGTTGAGAATGTCCAGGTCCGTGCTGCTCGACGCCGCCAGGGCGCCTGACACGAACGGGCCAACAGCGCCGGCGCCCAACACCGCGCCGGCCGTGAGCGCCGAACGCAGCAGGAAGCTGGAGCGGGTCACACCCTGCACCTCCACGCCCGCCAGCTCGGGACTCGTTTCAATGGATTGCATCTCGAAAGTCCTCACTTGCTTAGGCGATGAAGGGTTTGACGACGGCCAGAACCTGGCTCATCGACATCGGCTTACCAAACGCCCCGTTGGGCGTCGGGGACAGCTTCAGGACCGTGTTGAGAGTTGCCGCGTGGCGTGCCTCCACGGTGTGGATCGCGAGTGCCGCGGCAAGGATCTCCGGGCTCTTGATGTTGCCTGCCTGCCCCAGATAGGCGGCGGCGCCGAGGTTCTCGACGGTGGCGGCCAACTCGGCCACCTTGGTCGCGTTGGTCAGCGGGAACTTGCCGGTCGGCTTCGTCGCAGGCGTCCCGAGGCTCATCGCGACCGTGTGCAGTGCTTTGACATGTTCGGCCTCTTCGGCGCCGAACACCTTCAGCGTTGCCAACGTCGGGCCGCTGAACAGGCCACTGGCAACGACCTTCGCGTAGAACTGATCCTCGAGGTACTCGAGCGTCAGCGCATAGTTGACGATCGCCAGATCGCCGGAGGTCGACGTCGCTGCCGTCGTCGTGGTTGCGGCGGCGGCGGGGGCCGTCGTGTTCGTGTTCGAGCTCGAGCCGCAGGCAGCGATGAACGCTGCCAGACCGCTGGCCGCAGCCGCCGATCCGATGCCCTTGCCGGCCATCTTCAGGAACTTCTTGCGCTCGACATCGTCGCGCGCCAACGTCATGACAATGCCCGTCTGCTCAGGCTCGGAGGTTGTTGACTCTTGCATCCCCTGTCCTTACTGGTGCCCGGAACGAGCCGGGGTCTGCAAGGGATACGAGGCTCGGGTGCATGCAGATCACCCGACGGCCGGATTGTCTGCCGCGGTGATGATCCGGCGGTCAGCGGATGCCGCCGTGATGATCCGGCGGCCAGCGGGTGCCGCGGTGATGATCCGGCGGTCACCGGATGCCGTAGGAACGAGCATGCGGATCTTCACAACCACAACCGTGCCGGCAGCTGCGATCGCCGTCACCCTTGCGCTCGCCGGCTGCGGCGGAGGCGCCACCCACGCGACGACGGCCTCGCTGCCTGCCTCCGAGCCCGCAAGCACGACTGCGATCAGCGGTCACACGACGGTGGCGATCCGCAATTTCATGTTCTCGCCGATGCACCTGACGGTGCGTGTCGGGACCCGTGTCACCTTCCACAACTACGACCAGACCGCGCACACCGCGACCGCCCTGGACGGCGGCTTCGACACGGGCACGGTCAAGCCCGGCACCAGCGCGACCGTCACGATGACCAAGGCCGGCACCTACAGGTACCACTGCCTGTTCCATGCGTTCATGGTCGCCTCGATCACCGTCGTGCAGTGATGGTGATCACCGCGATGCGGTGACATCGGTGACCTTGGTGCGGTGGCAGATCACCTTGGTGCGGTGACGTCGATCACCGCCGCGCAGTGCGGCTGAGCGCCACCACGCCGGGACGCCCCCCTAAGAAACGAAGGCCCGGCGGGACCGCCGGGCCTGTAGAAGGTTGATTAGGCGGTCATTGCCCCGTAGGGCACAGAGTCTGGCGGTCCCTCCGCCAGCGTCGACATGAAGAGGGTCTTGTCGATCTTCCCCTGGAAGATCGGGACGCCGTGCTCCACGCACTTCGTGATCACGTCCCGGCGGTCGAGTCCTGATTCGCGTGCGAGTTCGCTCGGCGTCAGGTGATTAGCCATTGGTCCTTCTCCCTTCTAGAGATGGCGCCTAATGACAGCGAGTATGACGCAGCTTGTGGACGTTGTGTGAATCAATCTCGCCCAATATGGGGGAACACGTCGCTTCAAGCCCGACCAGCTCAAAGCGCTGTGGTTGTCCTACACTGGTGCGACTCGGGGCGTGGCGCAGCCTGGTAGCGCGCACCGTTCGGGTCGGTGAGGTCCCCGGTTCGAATCCGGGCGCCCCGATCGCTTCATGTTGTACACCGACCGACGCAGATCCCGTCCCCGCTTGAGGACGGGATCGTCAGTTAAGGCTGTTGGCGGGGAGCACGAACCGGGTCGGCCTCGCGGTCCCCGGGTTGGTGCCGCCGTTGAGGTGGATGCCGTGGATCCCCCGACCACGGGCGACAGGCGTCTCCGCCGTTCCCGCGTGGGCCATGATCCAGTCGATGATCTGCGGCGATTCGGCGCCCGAGGCGAGAATCGCGGCGCGCTCGATGACGAGCCCGCCTGACGGGTGTGGACGGGACAACTGCTTGATGCGCGCGGTGATTTCGAGATCGTTCATGTCTCAGTCCTCGCTGGTATGGGTTGTGGTTCCTGCCGATCGTGGTTGCGACTGAGCAGGACGTGCCCAGACGGCCCCGGAAGGTCCGCCTCGGCAGATGAGTCCTGCGGCGTGATGCCGAGGAGTGTGGTCAGGAGCAGCAGCGGTGCACCCGCGGACCACGCCTGCGGACGCGATGCAGTCGGGAACGCGACCGGAGCGGATGCCAGAGCGATCGGGAAGCCGGCGAACACCTCGGGGAGACGATGCTCGAAGTACACCGCGGCGGTGAGCATCCCGGATGCGATCGTCCGGGCCTCGTCGTGGTAGCCGTAGCGGGCGAGGCCGGCGGCGATCATCGAGTTCTCGTGGGGCCAGATCGTCCCCGTGTGGTACCCGAGCGGGTTGTACCCACCTTCGTCGGTCCCGAGGGTCCGGATCCCCCAGCCCGAGTAGATCTGTTCGTCGAGCAGCAGCGTGGCCGTGGAGGCGGCTTCGGTGTCATCGAGGATCCCGGACCACAGCAGGTGCCCGATGTTGGAGGTCAGGCTGTTGACCTGGCGCTTGTCGCCGTCGAGCGCAAGCGCGTGGCACCCGCGTTCGGGCATCCAGAAATCACGCCGGAAATTCGCTCGCAGGGAACTGGCGCGCTGCTCGAGATGGTGGGCGAGGTCGTCGTCGTCCCAGACCTCGCGCGCCAGGCGCGCCGCGCGCCGCTGCGCGTCGTAGACGTAGCCCTGAATCTCACAGGTCGCGATCGGTCCGTGTGCCAGCGCGCCGTCAGCGAACTGAATCGAGTCCCAGCTGTCCTTCCAGCACTGGTTGATCAGACCGGTGTCGGTATTGCGCCGCTCGTACTCGACATATCCGTCACCGTCGGCATCGCCGCTCTCCGCGATCCACGTCAGGGCAGCACGCGCGTGCGGCTCGAGGGCGCGGACGAGCGCGTCGTCCCCGGTCCACCGGTGGTACTCGTCCAGGAGCACGAGGAACAGCGGGGTGGCGTCAGCGCTGCCGAAGTACGGCGAGTGTGGACGCTGGCCGCGGGCGGTGAGCTCGCCGTAGCGGAGCTCATGGAGGATCTTCCCCGGCTCCCGTTCATGGAAGTCATCGCGCTCCGTCGCCTGGCGGTCAGCCAGCGCGCGCAGAGTCGTGGCGGCCAGCTCCGGGAGATATGGCAGCGCCTGGAAGCTGCTGATCAGGCTGTCCCGACCGAACAGCGCCATGAACCACGGCAGTCCCGCCGCCGACAGCGTCGCGTTCTTGTTGAGGTCGGGATGCATGCGCAGCGCTCCGAGGTCCGCGAGGCTCGTGCGGTAGGTGCGAGCAAGCGCCGGGTCCTCCGTCTGCAGCGCAGGCGCGCCGAGCAACCAGGTCTCAAGCTCAGCTGTCCGGGCCCGTCGCACGGCTTCCAGCGATCCTCGCGGGTGGCGGTGCGTGAACCGCACCCCCGGCTGCGAGGACTGGGGCGAGATCGTGAACGTCGTCGCCCACTGTTCGCCGGCGGCGAGCTCCAGCTCGAAGGCGAACCCGGCGCGTGTGATCGTCGCCGGCGAGCTGGTCTTGATCGTGAGCGAGCGCCGAAACGTGCCGTGCTCGTAGCCGAGGGTCAAGCTCGTGTCGTCGTGAACGAAACTGGTCGGTCGCTGCGCGACGACCCCGTCCTTGACCTCGAACAGATCGGCGAAATCAACCTCGAGCTCGAGCACGAGCCGCAGTCGGTTCGTCGCGTGCAGGTGGTTGGTGACGGTGATCTGCTCCATCCACACGTGGTCAACCAGGCGGTGGCGCACGATCGAGCACGGAGCCTGTTCGTCGGGTCCGATCCGAGGCGTGAGGAAGAACAGAGCATCGAAGTGCGCCCCCTGGTGGAGGCTCAGCAGTTCCAGCGGCGCCTGTCCAACGCGCAGGACCCAGCGCGAGACGAACCGCGTGTCCTCGGCGTAGAAACCGTGCTCACGCCCCTCACCCGGAATCACGTCTCCATGGCGATCGCTGACGACAAAGGTGTTGCCGTCGAGCACGCTGAGCGTGCCCTCAGACACCGGCCAGCTCCGCCAGGGGCCGCGCAAGCACGGACCGGTAGACGCCCTCGTAGGCGGACGCGACGACGTCACCGTCACAATGCTCGGCGACCCACGTCCGGCAGTCACGTGGCCTGATCCGCGGGAGCTGGCAGATCGCGTCGGCCATGCCCCGCTCGTCGTCGACCAGGAACCCCGTCTTGCCATCGACGATCAACTCGCGCATCGCACCTTCCTTGAACGCGATCACGGGCGTGCCGCAGGCGAGCGCCTCGACGCACACCATCCCGAACGGTTCGTCCCACCTGATCGGCATCAGCAGTCCCCGCGCATGCGAGAACAGGGACTGCTTGGTGGAGCCGCCAACCTCACCGACGAAGCGCACGCGCTTGCCGTCGATGTGCGGGCGGATCTCCTTGTCAAAGAACGCCTGCTGCCCCGGCTGGATCACGCCCGCCAGCACGATCGGGACGTCAATTGCACGAGCGGCGGCGATCGCCCGGTGCGGGCCCTTCTCGGGGCGGATCCGTCCGATCCACAGCACGTAATCACCCTTCTGCTCCTGCATCGGCCACGCTCGCAGGTCGATCGGGTTGGGGATCGGACCGAGCGATTCCAACCCGCCGGGCGCGGACGCGAGCTGCGTGTCGCTGATGCCGACAAGCGTCCCCTTGTCCCCGTGGCGGGCGTAGAACGCCGCCGTGTCATCAGTGAACGGCCCATGCAAGGTGTGAACGAGCGGCGTCGTGACGCGGTTCGCCATCGCCAGACCGGTGAAGCCGCAGTGGTCGTGAATGACGTCAAAGGGATCGAAGCCGGTGGCGAGATCGATGCGGTCAAACGCCTGGGCGACGTGGTCAACCTCGAACAGCGAGCGCTCGATGTCGTCCGGGTTCGTCCTCTCGAGCAGTGGCACGACGGTTGCCTGCGACACCGACCCCGGCGCGCAGAACAACGTCACGTGGTGCCCATGGCGGCACAGAGCCTCGGTGAGCGTGCTGACGACCGACTCGACGCCCCCATAGCCGGGCGAGGGAACGGAGATCCATGGCGGCGCGAGCATCGCGATCCGCAGTGGCGACTCTGGCTGGTCCCGAGGATCAAGTGACGACCCGGCTCTGTAGCCAGACCCGTGGCGTCCCGCTAGGTGACCACGCGGCCGCCGCGGTGTCGCTGTGCTGACAGCATCCATCGTTGCTCCTCACATGCCTCTCAGGCAGGGCGGTCGCCGGGTAGAGAGGTCAAAAGGACCTGGCGGTCACGCAATCGCCAACGCGAAGGACTACACCTAACGTACCACGCGACAGGTTCAGCTCCTGGCGGCTGCGGTGCCGTTAGGCTGCTGCGCTGCGCGACCGAGAGACCAAGCGTTCATGAGCGAACCCGAGACCCTGACCGTCATCGAGCCCGATGGGACGCCCGTCTACGTATACAGATGGGACACCGACGGCAGTCCAACAGCAGTCGTCCACATCCTTCACGGGATGGGCGAACATGCCCGCCGATATGACCGGGTCGCTGACGCGTTGGCCGCTGCCGGGTTCGTGGTCTACGCCGATGACCACCTCGCGTCCGGGCGCACCGGCGCCGAGGGACACGGGCTCGGCGACCTCGGGCCGAGCAGCCAACAGGGTGCGCTCGAGGCAGTGCACGCCGTGACGAAGGCCGCGGCCGCTGAGCATCCCGGTCTGCCCGTGGTCCTCCTCGGCCACAGCTGGGGGTCGATGCTCGCGCAGCGCCACGTCGACCGCTGGGGCTCTGAACTCGATGGCCTGATCCTGTCCGGTTCGACGCTGATGGTCGCCGAGTATCTGGGTGTGCTGGCCGGTGATCCGAACGCGCCGTTCGAGCCCGCGCAGACCCCGTATGACTGGCTGAGCCGCGACCCCGCCGAGGTGCAGAAGTACATCGAGGACCCCTGGTGCGGGCTCGAGGTCGCGTTTGATGTGACGACGCTGCTTGAGCTCGCAGGCGCGCCCTGCGCCGAGCTGCCAGAGGAGTTTCCCGTGCTCGTGATCAACGGCAGCAAGGATGCGGTCGGTGGCTTCTCCGGTGGCGGCGCCGCGCTCGCCGAGGCCTACACGGGACTCGGGCTGACAGACGTCACCTTCATCGGCTACGAGGACGGCCGCCATGAGCTGTTCAACGACACCAACCGAGACGAGGTTCTGGCCGACCTCGTCGGGTGGCTCCTGGCTCGCTTTCCGGCCCGCAACGGCACCTGAGCAGCACCTGACGCGAACACTGATCCCGGGAGCGGATGGGCCGATCGGCGTCCGTTAACCTCGGCGGGGATGGCCCAGACCCCCGCCAAGGCCCGCCCCTCGATCGACGGCTACCGGCACGGACGGGTTCCGCGTGAACTCCGGGAGCAACAGCTTCTCGATGTCGCCGAAGAGGCCTTCACCGAACTCGGATTCGACGGCACCTCAATCGAAGAGGTCAGCCGTCGCTCCGGCATCAAACGTCCCCTCTTCTACACCTACTTCGGCGGCAAGGACGGCCTCTACCTGGCCTGCTACCGGCGTGCCCGCGCCGCGATGAACGAACAGCTCGGCGCAGCCGCCGCCAGCGTCGACCCGAGCACCCCCAACGCCGCCCACACGATGATCCAACGCATCGTCCGGGCGTACTTCGCCTTTCTCGCCACGAGTCAGCGCCGCTGGGACATGCTCTATGGACCCGGAGTCGCCGCCGCCGGACCGATCGCCGACGAAGTCACACGCCTGCGCTTCGAAACCGTGCAGCTCCTGGCCGAAACCTTCACCGCGTACGCCAAGCCCAGCCTCGACGCCCACACGATCCTCGGCTTCGCGCACGCGACCTCAGGACTCGGCGAGCAGCTCGGCCGCTGGTGGCGCACGACCCCAGACCTCACGATCGACCAGCTCACCGAACTCGCCACCCAGTACATCTGGGCAGCGCTCTCCCCGGCGATCGCTGCAGCACCGGTACCGGCGCCGGACGGCAGCTGAAACGGGGCGAATCCGTCGGCGACCCTGGCCGCGCCTGCTCAGCCCGAGAGCCTGGTCGACATCCTGTAGCCGACGCTCCGGAGCGTGTCGATCGCGTCAGGCTCTCCGAGCTTGCGGCGCAGCCGGCTGACGGTCACCGTCACGGTTTTGGTGAACGGGTCGGCGTTCTCGTCCCAGGCCCGGGTCAACAGCTCCTCCGCGCTCAGCGGGCCAGGCGCCGCCCGCAGCAGTGCCTCGAGCACCGCGAACTCATTCGGTGAAAGGTCGATCTCAACGCCGGCCCGGGCGACAGTGCGGCGGATCGGATCGAGTTCGATGTTCCCGTGCCGGAGCAGCCGCGGCGCAGCCGTCGGCCGTCGCCGGAGGAGACCCCGGATCCGCAACACGAGTTCCTGGAAGTGGAACGGCTTGACGAGGTAGTCGTCGGCCCCAACGGTGAGGCCGGCGACCCGGTCCTCCGGCGTGCCCGCCGCCGTCAGCATCAGAACCATCGCCGGATCCTTGCCCTCGGCGATCACGCGGCAGACCGCGTCGCCGTGCAGGCCCGGCAGGTCACGATCAAGGACGACCACGTCGTAACTCCCGAGCCCGACCTTGGCCACCGCCTCAATCCCGTCGTAGGCCACGTCCACTGCCATGCCCTGGTCACGGAGGCCTTCGGCGATATCGTCCGCCAGCCGTCGCACGTCCTCGACGACAAGGACCCTCATCGCGCCCCACCGGCAGACGTCAGCGGGAGCCGCACGGTGACGATCAGACCCCCGGCGACCCCGGGAGCGATCTCGAGCCGACCGCCATGGACCTGACAGATCGCGGCCACGATCGCGAGGCCCATACCGACGCCATCATCGGATCCGGTCCGCCGCGCCCGGGCGCGTTCAAACGGCTCATGCAGGCGGCCGGCGACGGCTGGGTCGATCACCTGACCGCCGTTCGTGACGGTCAGCACCGCCGCACCCGCCTGCACCGAAGTTGAGATCTCGATCTCTCCCCCGGCCGGGCTGTAGCTCACGGCGTTCTCAACGAGGTTCGCGACGAGCCGCTCCAGGAGCACCCGGTTGCCGGTCACCTCGGCACCGTCGAGCCGCAGCCGCAGATCCAGCCCGCGCCGAGCGATCCGCTCCGCCTCTCGCCCCGCGGCCGCGCCGACCATCGAACCCAACGACACGGGCTCAGCCTCCGGCGACGGACTCGCCTGCGCGCGCGCCAGCGCGAGGAAGCTCTCGACGAGCCGGTCCGCCTGATCGAGTCCCTCTCCCAGCTTCTCGGACAGGACGCGAGCGTCGGTCGAGAGCGGCTGCGGCTTCGCAGCGGCGACATCGAGCGACGTGCGCATCATCGCGAGCGGGGTGCGCAGCTCATGGGAGACGTTCGCCACGAACCGCCGCTGCGCCTCAAACGCCCGGTCGAGCCGTCCGAGAAGCCCGTCGATCGTGTCGCTGAGGTCCGTGATCTCGTCCTTGGGCCCTTCCAAGGCAAGCCGCTCGTGGAGGTTTGACTCGGTGATCTCCCGTGTCCGCTCGGTGATCACTCGCAACGGCCGCAGCACCCGCCCGGCGACGATCCACCCCAGCGCGGCCGACACGATGAGCATCACCGCCAGCGCGACCCCGGACCGGATCAGCAGCGTGTGCAGCACGAGGTGGCGCTCGGCGGCCACACCGCTCGGGATGTTGCCCGATCGCGCCGGTGGCGAATAGTTATCCGGAGGGGCGAACGGCGCACCGGCCACGAGCACGTAGGTGATCGCCAGGACCGCCGCGCCGCACACTGCGAACAGGGATCCGTACAGCGCCGTCAGCCTGAGGCGGACGCTGCGGCGCCGAGATGGTTGAGGCTGAGCCGCGCTCACGCCGTCCGAGGATGCCGCAGAGTCGGTAACGGGCAGCTAACAGCGGTCGTTGGAGTCCTGTTACCGGCCGCTTCGTAGAACTCCCACCGACAGACTGACCACGACACGAACGGATCGACATGCCCTTTGCACACGATCGCTACCGGGCGGCTGTGGCCGTCCTCCTGACGGCCGGATGCGCATCTGCGCTGGCGGGCTGCGGCACATCGGCGGCCCCCCGTTCCACACGCGGATCGAGCACGGCGCTCGCCGCCGCTCGCTGTATGCGCTCCCATGGCGTCCCGAACTTCCCGGATCCGGGCCAGGGCCGTGGATCGGGGACCCTGATGAACAGCGACGGCACCGTCACGATCGATGGGATCGCCGTCAACGGACCGGCGTTCACCGCCGCCGCGAAGGTCTGCTCCCCGCTCGGGCACAGCGGCGGCAACGGGAACCCTGCGGTTCCCGAGCAGACACGGCGATCGATGCTCGCGTTCGCGCACTGCATGCGAGCCCATGGTCTCCCGTACAACGATCCCCAGTTCCCGCCGAGCGGCGGCATCTTCGGAGGTGGTGCAACCTCCACCGACGAGGCGACGACGCCGCGGTATCTCAGTGCCACCAAGGCGTGCGGCGGATCATCGTGACCGCCAAGGCGTCGGCGGATCATCGTGACCGCCAAGGCGTCGGCGGATCATCACGACCCGATCCGACGCACCCCCGGACAACCTCGGCGTCAGGAGTTGCCGGGAATATCCAGCAGCGGGATCAGGCGCCTGCCGTGGAGCGTGAAATCACAGCTCGAGAGGCTCTTCTCGCTGTTGGCGACCTTCAGGTCAAGCGTCGCAGCGATCCCGGCGCTTGACAGCTTGGTGTGGCTCAGGCTCCAGGTCACGGTCCCCGTCCCGGCGTCGAGCGAGTTCGAGCTCGTGAACGTGCCGGACGCCTTGCCGCCGACCAGCGCGGCATGAGGCGCCGCCGTGAAGTTGAGGAACTCCGGGTACTGCCCGTGATAGTGCGGTGGGCGGCATCCGTAGTAGACCTGGATCGCGTCGAGCTTCTTGTGGACCGTGTTGTATTGGAAGTCGATGTAGCCATCGAGCTTGATCGCCACCCGTCCGTCCCGCAGCCAGGCCGGCTCGACCGAGTGGGCGAAAGCGAGCCCCGGGGTGATCACCGCCGCAAACGCGCAGGCGGCCAGCAGAAGACGTCGCATCGCCGCAAACCATTAACCGCGACCGCCACGATGTCAACCCCCGGGCCAACCGCGACGGCCCCGATGTCAACCCCCGGACCAACCGCGACGGCCCCGATGTCAACCCCCGGACCCGATCCGAGCACGTCACGAGAATTGTCGGATCCGGGCGAACCCGTTCGTGGTAGTGATGAGGGCGGTCAGACGGAGCGCCCCGGAACCACACAAAGGAGTTGCAGATGCCCCAGTACCTGCTGTCGGTCTATGACCAGCCAGACACCCGCTCGCGTCCTGCCGCGGAGATGTCGGAGGCGATCGCCACCGTCGGCGCCTTCAATCAGAAGGCGATTGACGCCGGCATCTTCGTGTTCGCCGGCGGACTGCACGACCAGACCGCCAGCACCACGATCGATGCCCGCAGCGGCAAGGCCGAGGTGACCGACGGTCCCTACCTCGAGACCAAGGAGTACCTCGGGGGCTTCTGGGTGTTCGACGTGCCGGATCTGGACGCCGCGCTCCAGTGGGCGCGCGAGGCCGCGGTCGCGTGCGGGCAGCCGCTGGAGCTGCGCCCGTTCATGGACGCGCCGCCCGAGGGGTCCTGACGCCGGCCTCAGGCGTGATCGAGGAGATCCATCGGGCCGAGTGGGCTCGGTTGGTTGCCGCGCTGGCCCGCCGCTTCGGCGATCTCGACATCGCCGAGGAGGCGGCCGGCGAGGCGTTTCTGGCGGCCGTCGAGCACTGGTGTGACGGGCCGCCACCGAACCCCGGCGGGTGGCTGATGACGACCGCCACCCGCCGCGCGATCGACCGGATCCGCCGCGATTCCCGCCGCTCCGAGAAGTACGCACTGATGTTGAATGAGCCCGAACCGTCGGACAACGACGACACGGCGGACGAACCCGCAGAGACGTTCACCGACGACCGCCTGCGCCTGATGTTCACCTGCTGCCACCCGGCGCTCGCCCGCGAGGCGCAGGTGGCACTGACACTCCGCCTGGTCGGCGGGCTGACGGTCGCCGAGATCGCCCGCGGGCTGCTGAAGAGCGAGGCCGCGACCGGGCAGCGGATCACCCGCGCGAAGGCGAAGATCGCCGACGCGCATATCCCCTACCGCATCCCCGATGCGGAGGAGCTCCCCGAACGCCTCGACGCAGTGCTGTCGGTGCTCTACCTCGTCTTCAACGAGGGGTACCTGCCGGGTGGCGTCGACCCACTGCGGCCGGACCTCGTCCACGAGGCGATCCGGCTCGCGCGGCTCCTGCACGAGCTGCTTCCCGATCGGGGCGAGGCGACCGGACTGCTCGCGCTGATGCTGCTGACCGACGCTCGCAGCGCCAGCCGGGTCTCCGCCGACGGCGAGCTCGTCACCCTCGGCGAGCAGGATCGCGGCGGCTGGAACCGCGCGCTGATCGAGGAGGGCCACGCGCTCGTGCATGGCCTGATCGCCACCGGCAACGCCCCGGGCCGCTACCAGCTCCAGGCCGCGATCAACGCCGTGCACACCTATGCGCGCGACGTCCGTGACACCGATTGGGAGCAACTCGGCACGCTTTACGGGCAGCTGTACGCGATCAACCCGAGCCCGATCGTCGCCCTCAACCGAGCGGTCGTGCTCGCCGAGCTCGACGGAGCGGCGGTCGCTCTGGCGGAGGTCGACCGCCTCCAGCTGCGCGACTACCACGCCTGGCACGTCACCCGCGCGGACCTGCTGCGGCGCCTCGGCCGCTCGACCGAGGCGCGCGAGGCCTACGACGACGCGATCCGGCTGGCCGTCAACCCGGCCGAGATCCGCCACCTCGAGCGGCGCCGGGCGGCACTCGCACCGTAACGGGCGCCGGGCGGCCGCCGCCGGATCGCGCCTCTGTCTGTTCTTACACCGAACCAGGGCTGGGGTGCTCGGGTGCGTTCTGGCCGTCCGTTGCGCGCAGGAGGGTGCTCGAATGAACAAAGCAACGTCGATTTGGGGGCTTTGTTCGCCAGAGGTCCCTCAGGGCCCCAAACGAACAAAGCGGCGATTTTGCAGGTGCTTTGTTCGTTTAGACACCCCAGAAACCAGTGCATCACCCCGGGCCGAATTTCGAGCGGACGTGCGGTCCAGGGACCGAGAACGCTTCTCCCTCATTGCCAAAACCGTTCCGCACCGCGAAGCGGCGTCGGGCGGCAGAGCGGCGTCGGGCGGCAGAGCGGCGTCGGGCGGCAGAGCGGCGTCGGGCGGCACCGGGTGCAGGGCGGCAACAGCAGCCAAAACCGATCCCCGTTCACCACTCGATGACAGCCTCTGACATCACGTTGCTACATTGATGTCAGCAACTGTCATCACTGGAGGTTTTCCCCCATGCATGTCTTCGTCACCGGCGCTTCCGGACACATCGGATCCGCGGTCGTCCCCGAACTTCTGACCCACGGCCATCAGGTCGTCGGCCTCGCCCGCTCCGACGAGTCGGCCGCCAAGCTCCAGCAGCAGGGCGCCGAGGTCCTCCGCGCCGACATCGAGGATCTCGACGCGATCGCGAAGGCGGCCGCCGCGTCTGACGGTGTTATCCACCTCGCCTTCCGCCACGAGCTGATGCGCACCGGCCAGTTCGAGGCGGCGGTCGCCTCCGACCTCGCGGTCATCAACGCCATCGGCGACGCTCTGGCCGAGTCCGGCGAGAGCAAGCCGTTCGTCAACACCGGCGGCACGCTGATGCTGGCGATGGGCGGGATCACCGGCCGCGCCGGCACCGAGGAGGATGCGTTCCCCGGCGGACCGCGGATCGACGCCGAGAACGCGACGATCGCGCTGGCACAGCGTGGCGTGCGCTCCAGCCAGGTCCGTCTCCCGCCGCTGGTCCACAGCGACCTCGACAAGCACGGGTTCGGCCCGACGCTGATCCAGATCGCTCGCGACAGCGGCGTCTCCGCCTACCCGGGCGAGGGTGCCAACCGCTGGCCGGCCGTGCACACCCTTGATGCTGCGCGGCTGTACCGCCTGGCGCTCGAGCAGGCGCCGGCGGGGTCCCGGCTGCACGCGATCCAGGACACCGGCGTACCGCTGAAGGAGATCGCGACCGCGATCGGCCGCAACCTCAACCTCCCGGTCGAGTCGGCCGCGCCGGAGCACTTCCAGTACCTGGCGCACTTCATCGTGTTCGACAATCCCGTCTCCAACGAGATCACCCGCGAGCTGCTGGGCTGGGAGCCGACCGAGGCGGCCCTGATCGCGGACTACGACGCGGGCCATTACTTCGAGAGCTGATCGTGTCGGGGCCCCCGTTGGGGCCCCGGGACTCAGCGCTTCGAACCCTGCAGCACCAGCACGTTGCAGCTGGCGTTGTGCGCGACCTCGTCCCAGACGCCCGGCGGCCTGACACCGCCGGGTGTCCGTGGCGGCGCCTCGACGACGATCATCCCCGCTCCGACGCGGAGCGCCTCGTATAGCAACGACAGCGCCGGGTCCCCGCCGATCAGCTGCTCGGTCACCACGACACCCTCCTCGCGCAGGCGCGAGCCGGCCCGCGCCAGCAGCTCCTGGACCACGATCCGGTCGTCGAGCAGCGGCCGATACACGCCGATCAGAAACACGGGCAGACCGCGGGCCACCGCGATCGCGGCAGCGGCCTCGGCGGCGTGTGACCCGGCGGCGGACTGATCGAGGCCGACCACGATCGGGTGTGCCAGCCCCAACGGGGGCTGGCGTCCACGGCCCCACAGTTCAAGCGCGCCCCGGGCTGGGGCCAGCGCGCCGGACAGCATCGCCAGCAGGAGGTCGCGCATCCGGGAATCGGCATCGACGGACTCGCGGATGTCGATCGTCAGCTCGCTCTCGGGCCCGAGCACCGTCAGGCTCGAGTCGCCGAGCCGGCGGAACGCCGCCAGTGCGGCCGTGTTGTCGGTCAGGATCGGGGCGACGAACCGGGTGATCCCCTCCTCGCGGGCGCGCTGGACCAGCATCGTCAGCAGCCGACCGGCAAGACCCTGACGCTGCCAGCGGTCGCTGACGACGATCGCCGGCTCGGCCGACTCATGGTCGAGTCGGACGTACCGCGCGACCGCGATCAGATCGCCCGTGGCCTGCTCGATCGCGACCAGCGCCTCGTGGTCGTGATGGTCGATCTGCACCAGATAGTCCAGCTGCTGCGGGCTCAACTCCGGGGTCAGCACGAAGAACCGGCGATAGCGGGACTGGTCGCTGAGCGCCCGGAACGCCGCCGCCAGCGCGTCCCGATCCTCGGGCCTGATCGGGCGGATCAGGAGGCCGGCGCCGCCCGCGGTGACGAAGGTCCCGGCGCGGTTCTCAGGCTGCTCGGCCATCTCCACAACCGTACGACGCAGAGCGGCTCACCGCGTCTCCGGGTTGCTGCGTCAGAGACGGCGGCTCACGCCGACCCGCGGTGCATCAACGACGCACCGCTGCGATCCATCAGCGTGTCGAGGTGACCCTCGACGGACCCGTGCAGATGCCAGTCGCCGGGCGTCCCGGTGACGATGTCGGCCTCGGCCAGCCGCCGCAGCGCGTGCGATACCGATGGGCGCTCGGCGGCGACCAGCTGCCCGATCATCCGGTGAGTGAGCGGCAGCTGCAGCCGCAGCCCTGCGGGCTCGACCCGGCCCCAGCGACTTGCCAGATGCCAGAGCAGCAGCACCAGCCGAACCTCCAGTCGCGGCTGGCAGGAGATCGCGCGCAGCACGTCCAGCTCGCCGGCGCGATGCTCGGCCCGGCGCAGCAGGGCGCTGTGGATCTGCGGCCAGGCGTGGACCCGCCTGCCGAACGCCGCATCGAGCAGCGCCAACCGGGTCGGGAGCAGTGCCCGCCACGCGGTCTCGCATTCGACCATCTCGTCGAGTTGCGGGCCCGCCGGCTGCAGCAGATCACCGGGACCCACCAGCTCGGTGATCGTGCGTCCGGCGACCCGCGTGTCAACGGTCAGCAGCCCCTGGATGATGATCAGTCCGGGACCGTCGCCGACGACCGCGAGCCATGGCGATAGATCACAGTCGCCGACGTCCGCGTCCAGCAGCCGCGCGGTCGCCTGATGCCGCGCCGTGAAGCGCATCCGCATCTCCAGCTCGTCGGCCAGGTCGCAGTCGAGGTCGAGCAGGTACCCCGACATCGCGGGTGAGCTCAGCTGCTGCGCGGGCGTCGACCGTCCAGACCATCGCAACGTCAGTGGAATCGGAGCGCCTTCGTTCGACATCGAGGCTGCGGCCCTCCTCCTCAGCAGGGGACGACGGGGGCGAGTCTACGCCTCCTGGGGGCCCTCCGCGGGCCGTTGTTTGCGTTCGTACGTTGCGGTGTAACCCGGATTACCGCGCTCCGGCCGGGAGCGAGATCCGCTGGTAGACCTGCCGTTATGTGCTTGGCGATCCCAGGACAGGTGCTCGAAATCGTCGACGAGGACCGCCGGCTCGCCAAGGTCGATGTGGCGGGTGTCAGGCGCAACGTCAACATCGGGCTGCTCGACGTGGACGGTCACGGCGTCGGGCCGGGGGACTGGGTTCTGATCCACGTCGGCTTCGCGATCTCGCAGGTCGATGAGCAGGAGGCTCGGGCGACGCGAGACCTCCTCGAGGGGATGGGCGCCGACTATGAGCGTGAGCTCGACGAGCTCAGAGCGAGCGTGATCGATTGACCTCCGCCGCCGCCGGGAGCGTCTGTGACGCCAACCACTGCATCACCTGCGGCGACGATGGCGAGCCGATGACGGTGATCGTGGTCGACCGCCAGCGAGGGCTCGCGCTGTGCACCGACGACGACGGCGCACATGCGACGGTCG
Organism: uncultured Conexibacteraceae bacterium; assembly: GCA_963778315.1. Taxonomy (GTDB): domain Bacteria; phylum Actinomycetota; class Thermoleophilia; order Solirubrobacterales; family Solirubrobacteraceae; genus Palsa-465. The sequence continues at coordinate 550,632 of CAVZTZ010000013.1, forward strand.
AGACCGCGCTGGTCGAGCCGGTCTGGGCCGGCGACCGGCTGCTGGTCCATGCCGGCACCGCGATCGCCCGGTTGGAGACGACCGCATGCGCTTCGTAGACGAGTTCCGCGACGCCGATCTGGGGCGGGCGCTCTCGGCTGAGATCCTGTCGCTGGTCGAGCCCGGTCGCCATTACAAGCTGATGGAGGTCTGCGGCGGGCACACCCACTCGATCTACAAGTACGGGATCGACGACCTGCTGCCGAGCAACGTCGAACTGGTCCACGGACCCGGCTGCCCGGTGTGCGTGATCCCGATGGGCCGCGTCGATGACGGCATCGCGCTGGCGCACACGGAGAACGTGATCTTCACCTGCTTCGGGGACATGATGCGCGTCCCCGGCGCGGACGGCAGCCTGCTCGACGCCAAGGCCGACGGCGCCGACATCCGCATGGTCTACTCGCCGCTTGACGCATTGCGGATCGCCAAGCAGAACCCGGACCGCGAGGTCGTGTTCTTCGCGATCGGCTTCGAGACCACCGCTCCGTCGACGGCGCTGACGCTCAAGCGCGCCCGCGCCGAGGGGATCACGAACTTCTCGTGCATGTGCAGTCACGTCACGATCGTGCCGCCGCTGCGGGCGCTGCTGGAGTCGCCGGATCTGCGGCTCGATGGGTTCATCGGACCGGGTCACGTGTCGACGATCGTCGGCGCCCGGCCGTTCGAGTTCATCCCCGCCGACTACGGCAAGCCGATCGCGATCGCCGGGTTCGAGCCGCTCGACATCCTGCAGGCGATCGTGATGATCCTGCGGCAGCTGAACGAGGGCCGCTGCGAGGTCGAGAACCAGTACAGCCGCGTCGTCCCCTATGAGGGGAACCTGCGTGCGCTGGAGGTGATGGCGGAGGTGTTCGAGCTGCGACCGCACTTCGAGTGGCGCGGGCTCGGGTTCATCTCGCACAGCGGCCTGCGGATCTCCGACGCCTACGCCGAACTCGACGCCGAGCGACGCTTCAGCGTGCCCGGGGTGCGGGTCGCGGATCCGAAGGCGTGCCAGTGCGGCGAGGTCCTCAAGGGCGTGATCAAACCGTGGGAGTGCAAGGTGTTCGGTACCGCCTGCACGCCCGAGCGGCCGATCGGCACCTGCATGGTGTCCTCCGAGGGCGCCTGCGCCGCCTACTACAACTTCGGGCGTTTCGCTCGTGAGCGGGAGGTGGTGTGATGGGTTCGACGCCGACCACCCCGGTCTCCGAACGGGAGCAGCGGATCCTCGGGATCATCGAGACCGCCCGTGGCAAGCGCGCGAAGTTCCGCGACGACCACATCAACATGGCCCACGGCGCCGGCGGCAAGGCGACTCAGAGCCTGATCGAGGGACTGCTGGCGCCCGCCTTCGGCGGCGCCGCCCTGGCCGAGCTCGGCGATGCCGGCGCCGTGACCGCCGGCGACACGCGGTTGGCGCTGACGACCGACTCCTATGTCGTCCGGCCGCTGCGCTTTCCGGGCGGCTCGATCGGCGAGCTGGCGGTCAACGGGACCGTCAACGACCTTGCCGTTTCGGGAGCCCGGCCGCTTGCGCTCAGCGTGTCGCTGATCCTCGAGGAGGGTCTTCAGGCCACGACGCTGCGCGCCGAGGTCGAGGCGATCGCCGGTGCCGCGCGCGCCGCCGGCGTCGAGATCGTCACCGGCGACACGAAGGTTGTCGAGCGCGGGCACGCGGACGGCATGTACATCTGCACGACCGGAATCGGGCAACTGGACTCGCGGGCGTCGCTGTCACCGAAGGCGCTGCAACCGGGGGACCGGATCCTGCTGTCGGGCACGATCGGTGACCACGGAACCGCGATCATGCTGGCGCGCGACGAGTTCGAGCTCGACGCCGAGATCGAATCCGACACCCGCTCGCTGTGGCCGGCGGTCGATGCGCTGCTCGAGGCGGCCGGCCCGCGGCTGCACTGCATGCGCGACGCGACCCGCGGTGGGGTCGCCTCCGTGCTCAACGAGCTGGCCCGTGCCAGCCAGGTGGCGATGCTCGTTCGTGAGGATCAGGTCCCGGTGCGCCCGGAGGTGGCGGGCGCCGCCGAGATCCTCGGGATCGACCCGATGTACGTCGCCAACGAGGGCAAGCTGGTCGCGTTCGTCGCGGCCGAGGCCGCCGAGCGGACGCTTGCGGCGCTGCGCTCGGTCCCCGGTTGCGAGGACGCGGCAGAGATCGGCGAGGTGCGGACCGAGCCGCCGGGGATGGTGCTCGTGGCGACCCGGTTCGGTGGCAGGAGAGTGATGGACCAACTTGTCGGCGACCCGCTGCCGCGGATCTGCTGAACGGCCTAAAGCGGTTTCAAAGGAGCGAGAGGACACAGCAATGGCGACGATCGTGGACCCATACGCGGACCAGAAAAAGACCGAGGCCGTCACGGCACACGTCCTGTGGATGACCACGGGGCTCAGCTGCGAGGGTGATTCGGTGGCGATGACCTCGGCCACCAACCCGAGCCTCGAGGACATCATCCTGCAGGCGATCCCGGGGATGCCAAAGGTCGTGGTCCACAACCAGGTGGTCGATTACGCCTGCGGACAGGAGTACGCGCAGGCGTGGTTCGACGCCGAACAGGGTCTGCTCGATCCGTTCGTGCTGGTGATCGAGGGGTCGCTCGGCAACGAGGAGATCAACGGCGACGGCCACTGGACCGGCTTCGCCGTGAACCCGGCCACCGGCCAGCCGATCACGATGAACGAGTGGCTCGACCGGCTGGCGCCCAAGGCGGCGGCCGTGGTCGCGGTCGGGACCTGCGCCACCTACGGCGGGATCCCGGCGATGAAGAACAACCCGACCGGCGCGATGGGCGTGCCGGACTACCTCGGCTGGAACTGGCGCTCGAGCGCGAACCTGCCGATCGTCTGCATCCCCGGCTGCCCGGCGCAACCCGACAACATGACCGAGACGCTGCTGTACCTGGCGCTGCACCTGGCCGGGCTGGCGCCGGCTCCGGAACTCGACGAGGCGCTGCGGCCGAAGTGGCTATTCGGGCGCACCGTCCGCGAGGGCTGCAACCGCGCCGGGTTCGCCGAGCAGGGCGAGTTCGCCACCGAGTACGGCTCTGATCACCGCTGCCTTGTGAAGCTCGGCTGCAAGGGCCCGATCGTCAAGTGCAACGTGCCCGTACGCGGCTGGGTCAACGGGATCGGAGGCTGCCCGAACGTCGGCGGGATCTGCATGGCCTGCACGATGCCCGGCTTCCCTGACAAGTACATGCCATTCATGGACGAGGACAAGTGGGGCAAGGCCGCGGCCGGAATCATCCAGTACAGCTACGGCCCGATCGTCAGGTACATGCGCCACCGGCACATCAAGAACGACAAGGACAAAGAGCCGGCGTGGCGCAAACGCGGCTCAACTTTGACAACCGGCTACGCGAAGCGTTGGTGAATCAGATGGCAACCACAGCCCCCCAGAAGGTGCTTGTCAAAGAGATGTCGTGGGATCCGATCACGCGGATCGTCGGCAGTCTCGGAATCCATACGGAGATCGACTTCACCAACCAGCAGGTGCTCAAGTGCTACAGCACGTCGATGATCTTCCGCGGCTTCGACATCTTCATGAAGGGAATCGATCCGCGCGACGCGCACTTCATCACGAGCCGGATCTGCGGCATCTGCGGTGACAACCACTGCACCTGCTCGTGCCTGAACCAGAACATGGCCTACGGGGTCAAGCCGCCGAAGCTCGGTGACCTCGCCTTCAACCTCGCCGAGACAGCCGACTACATCTTCGACCACGCGATCTTCAACGACTGCATGGCGAACGTCGACTTCTGCGAGCAGATGGTCAAGGAGACGAACCCGACGCTGCTGGCCAAGGCGGAGAACACCCCCGCGCCCGGCGGTGACATCCACGGCTTCAAGACGATCGCCGACATCATGCGGGCGCTGAACCCGTTCACCGGGGAGTTCTACCTCGAGACGCTGCACGTCGCCCGCTACACGCGGGAGATGTACTGCCTGTTCGGCGGCCGCCACACGCACCCCTCGACGATCATGCCGGGCGGCTGCAGCGCCGACATCACGCACCAGACGTGCACCGACTACTACGTGCGGCTGATGCGCTACTTCGACTACGTCAAGCGCAGCGTGCCGATGCACGACGACCTCTACGACTTCTTCCTGCAGGAGCTGCCCGGCTACGACATGGTCGGCTACCGGGAGACGAACCTCGTCAACTGGGGCTCGTTCGACGATCCCGATTACGTCGACTACGACTACAGGAACATGACCGAGTGGGGGCGCAAGCGCTACATCACCCCCGGCGTGGCGATCGGCGGCGAGCTGATCTCCACGGACCTGGTCGAGATCAACCTGATGATCCGGATCCTGCTCGGCTCCTCGTACTTCGACTGGCTGGGAGAACGAGCCGACGTTCGTCACCCACGACCCGCTCGGCAACCCGGTCGACAAGAACCATCCGTGGAACAAGGTCACGCTGCCGCGGCCCCAGAAGCGCGACTTCACCGACAAGTACACGTGGGTCGTGTCACCGCGGATGTACGACAAGCGCACCGACACCCACGTCTGCTGCGACACCGGCGGCGGCCCGTTCGCGCGCCAGTGGTGCACCGCCAAGGCGGGCCTGGTCGACTTCGGCTACGCCAAGGCGACCGGGCACTCGATCCAGATGGTGCTGCCGCGCTCGCCCAACCTGCCGGAGATGGAGCTCGAGTGGCACGTGCCGGAGAAGTCCAACGCGATCGAGCGTGACCGCGCCCGCACCTATCACCAGGCCTACAGCGCGCTGATCGCGCTGCACAACCTGGAGCGCGCGATGAAGGAGGTCCAGGCGGGGCGGACGAAGAGCTGGAACAGCTTCAAGGTCCCCGAGAACGCGGTCAGCTGCGGCTTCCACGAGGCGGCCCGCGGCGTGCTGTCGCACCACATGGTGATCCGCGAGGGCAAGATCGCCAACTACCAGCCCTATCCGCCGACGCCGTGGAACGCCAGCCCGCGCGACGGCTTCGGGACCCCGGGCCCCTACGAGGACGCGGTCCAGAACACGCCGATCTTCGAGGAGAACGGGCCGGAGAACTTCAAGGGCATCGACATCATGCGGGCGGTGCGCGTCGTTCGACCCGTGCCTGCCGTGCGGCGTGCACATGTACACCGGCGGCGGGAGGGTGACGCAAGGTGATGCACACGCCGACGGCGATGGCGTGAGCGCATGGCCGCTGCTGCCGTGACCGACGCCGGGCCCGGCCGAGCCTGGTCGAGCGCGTCCAGGAGCTCCAGGACGCGGCTCGAAGGCGCCGGCGACTCGCGCCGTGCGTGAGCTCGCCGACGAGCTCGTGTCGGCCGTCGTGCGGATGTACGGCGCGGGGCTGGAGCGGATCTGTCGAGACTGTTCGAGGTCGGGCGAGGCCGGCGAGCGGATCGCCGTCGCACTCGGCGAGGACCGCTGGTGTCCACGCTGCTGCTGATCCACGACCTGCACCCGGTGCCGCTCGGAGAGCGGGTGCAGCAGGCGCTCGACTCGCGTGCGCCCGTACATGGAGTCCCACGGCGGCAACGTCGAGCTGCTGTCGCTGGAGGACGGCGTGGCCCGGATCCATCTGCAGGGCAGCTGCTCGGACTGCTCGGCCTCGTCGGTGACGCTCGAGCTGGCGATCAAGCAGGCGCTGGAGGAGGCGGCGCCTGACCTGCGAGGGGCTCGAGGTCGAGGGGGTCGCCGCGCCAGACCGCCGGGGCCCGGCCTGCCGATGGCCACCGGGACCGACGCGGCACCGAGCTGACCGGTGGTGGAGCTGCCGGTGGCCGCGGCCCAGCTGCGCACCGCGCCGCATGGTTCGAGCTCGACACGCTCGAGCAGCCGGCTCGACCGCGGCGCGCATGACGCGCGGTCACCGTCGGCGGGCAGCGAGCTGGTGGTGGCCAACGTCGAGGGCACGCTGCTCGCCTACCGGGATCGCTGCGCCGGCTGCGGCGCGCCGCTGCACGCGGGACGCTGCCGGCGGGCGCGCTGGCCTGCCCGGGCTGCCGGCGCTCGTTCTTCCTGCCCCGCGCCGGGCGCTCGCTCGACGACGAGCAGCTGCAGCTCGAGCCGGTGCCGCTGCTGCGCGAGCAGGGCCGGGTCAAGGTGGCGCTCGGCGCGTGACGCAGCGGACGCGGCCGGCCGCGAGTCGCTCGCCGGACGCCGTGGCGGCCGCGGCGCCGGGCCGGCTGGTCTCCGGCCTGCGCGGCCTGGCCCGGGCGGGCCCCGGTCCGCGGACGCGCCGACTGCGCCCGGCTGCGGCACCCGCGCGCCGCGTGACCGGCGCCGCCGAGGTGAGACACGGAGGTCTGCGATCTGTGCGGCACCTCGATCGCCGAGGACCACCGCCACCTGCTCGCGCTGGCCGAGCGGCGGATCGTCTGCTCGTGCGAGGCGTGCTGGGCGATGCGCGCCGGCGAGGGCGACTACCGGCCGGTCGGCAACCGGACGATCTGGCTGCCGGAGCTCGACGTGCCCGACGACCTGTGGGCCGGCTTCCAGATCCCGATCGGGCTGGCCTTCTTCATGCACTCGACGGTGACCGACGTGCGTGGTCGCGATGTACCCGAGCCCGGCCGGCGCGACCGAGTCCGAGCTGCATTTCGACTCCTGGACCCGGATGCGTCGAACTCAACCCGGTGCTGGCGGGGCTGGAGCCCGACATCGAGGGGCTGATCGTCAACCGGCTGTCGGACCCGCCGGTGTACGTGATCGCGCCGATCGACCGCTGCTATGCGCTGACCGGCGCGATCAAGGCAACGTGGGAGGGGATCTCCGGCGGCAGCGGGGTCGAGTCGGCGGTCACGCGGTTCTTCGAGCATCTGCGCAGCGCGCTCTGGTCGGGGGAAGCGTCCGGTGAGCATCAGCGACGCGGAGCGATTGCGCGACCCGGAGCGCACAGGGGATCCGGAGCGGTTGATTGCCGCCGGGGCGGGGGCGGCACCCGAGCGTGCCACCGGGGAGGCGGCGGCCCCGGAGCTTGAGTTCGCGGTGCTCGGAGCCCGCACCGTCCGCCATGCCGCCGCACCGATGCTGGCGCTCGAGCTCGCAGGTCAGCGAGACGGCCGGCCGGCAGGTCTACATGATCGCCCTCTCGATCCAGCTGATGATCGAGCCGGCGCGCCGCGCCTACGACGAGGCCACCCGCGAGCGGCTGATGGAGCTGTTCGGAGCGCCCGAGCGCTGGGCGGTCACCACCCGCAGCCTGGTGTGGGCCAGGCTCGACGTGGTCGTGCCCGCCTTCACTGGCATGACCACGGTGCAGGTCCCGATCGCCTGCAGCTACGACCTCGAGCTGGCGGCCGTCAAGTACCTGCACGCGCTTCCGGGCGGCGCTGTGCCGCTGGCGCTGCATTTCAACGGGACCGTCTACTACCGGGCGCCCGACGGGGGGCTGCAGATGGTGCTGGTCCCCTGGAACCGGTCGATCGACTTCCGGATGCCGGTCGAGGTGTGGCGGACCACGATCGAGCACTACTACCCCAACACCGCCTGGGTGGCGCTGCGCACGCAGACCGCCGAGGCGCTGCAGCGCGCCAAACTCGACCGCGGCCTCGCGACGCTCGATGAGTGCGTCCAGGCACTGCTGGAGGAACGCGATGCGCCCAGGACTTGAACAGCTGCTGGGCACGCTGCTCTACGAGGGGTACGCGCTGTACCCGTACACCCCGGGCGCGGCCAAGAACTCGACGCCGACGCCGTTCGGGATCGTGTATCCGCCGGCCTACGCCGCCGGATCGAACAGCACCTTTGATCACGCCCGCCTCGAGTGCCTGGCCGTCCTTGACCCTCAGGCGCAGCAGGTATCGCTCAGCGCCGAGCTGCACTACCTGACGCCCTCCGGTGAGCGCCACGAGGCGGCGCCACAGAAGGTCAAGCTCGGGCCGCTTGCTCCCGGCGACGCGGCGCAGCATCGTCTTCGACGGCGGCCGCATGACGCTGCGCTCCTCGGCGCTCGAACCCGGCCGCCTCTACGTGCGCGCCTGCGGTGCATAACGACGTCCGAGGTCGAGCCGGACCTCGACCGCCAGTCTGCGCTGACACATTCGCTGATCTCGACGCACATCGTCGTCGAGATCACCGGAGGGCGGTTCGTCTCGCCGCTGGACGCGGGGTTGGACAGCGTCAACACGTTCCCGGTGCTGGCCTCAGACACCGACGACGTCGTCCTCGGCACGACGATCATGCTGCCCGACCATCCGCGGCTGGCGCCCGAGAGCCTCGGGTCGCTGTTTGACTCCACCGAGATCGAGGAGGCGTTGCTGCTGCACGTGCAGGTCCTCAGCGACGAGGAGCGCGCCGAGATCGAACAGCAGGACCCAGCTGTGCGGGAGATGATCGAGGCGGCCGAGACGGCGACGCCCGACCGAGATCCTGGCGCTACACGGGCGCGTGACGATGCGCGACCCGGGCGCGAGGGCGAGGACCGCCACGACTGCGTACCGGCGATGTCGAGGTGCAGACGTGGCGGCAAGGTCGTGGCATGACATCCGCCCGAGACGCGCAGATCTACACGCGCGGATGGCTCGCCGGACGGCGGGCGACGCTTGAGCGGATCTTCATCGACTACGACGGCCGGGCCCACCTCGGGGTGACGATCGATGACGACCCCGGACAGGAGCTGATGCGGGAGACCGGCCGGTTATCTGTACTTCTTCGCCGAGGAGGTCGAGGTGATCACAGCATGAGCTCTGAGGAGACTCTGCGCAGCATTCTGGTGGCGGGCGTCGGTAACGCCTGGTTACAGGACGACGGGTTTGGCGGCGCCGTGGCGCGGCTGCTACAGCAGGGCCCGCTGCCGGACGGGGTCAGCGTGATGGACGCCGGCACCGGTGGTTTGGACCTCGCCTACGAGGTGATGCGCGGCTACGACGGACTGGTGATTCTCGACGTCTCGCGCCAGGGCGGCGAGCCCGGGACGCTGTACGTGATCGAGCCCGACGAGGATTCGATCGCCGGCTCGATCGAGGATGGCGAGCACATCAACCCGCACGCGATGGATCCCGAGACGGTGCTGCGATTCGTCAAGTCGCTCGGCGCCTGGCCGGGGCGCGTGGTCGTGATCGCGTGTGAGCCGGCGGCCGTCGACGATGTCGGCTGGGGCCTGTCAGATGCGGTCGGCGGGGCGGTCGAGCGCGCCGCTCTGCTCGTGCTCGAGACGGTCGAGCGGATCCGCGGCGGTGCACGAGCTCTCGCTGAGTAGCGCCGTCCTCGGCACGGCGGTGAAGCACGCCGGCGGCCGGCGGGTGTCGCTCGTCAGCCTGCGGGTCGGCGCCCTGCGCCAAGTGGTGCCGGACTCGCTGGAGTTCTACTTCGAGTTCGTCTCCCGCGGCACTCCGTGCGAGGGAGCCCGCTTGGAGCTTGAGATGATCGAGGCCCGGCTGCGGTGCGTTCCGTGCGGGCGGGAATGGACGATCGAGGTCCCGGCGTTCCGGTGTCCGACGTGTGCCGGCAGCGACGTTGAGATCGCCGCCGGCAACGAGTTCGAGGTCGAGTCAATCGAGGTCGAGTCAATCGAGGAGACGCCATGCACCGCGTAAAGGTCAGGGTCGTCGAGGACGCCCTCGACGCCAACAACACGATCGCCGCGGCGAACCGCGCAGATTTCGATCGCGCCGAGGTCCGCGTGCTCAACTTCATGAGCGCGCCCGGGGCCGGCAAGACGACGCTGCTTGAACAGAGCGTCAACGGGCTGCCGGGGGTCCGGGTCGGCGTGCTCGAGGGCGACGTGCAGGGTTCGCTCGATGCCGATCGGCTGGCCTCGCTGCATGTCCCGGTGACGCAGCTCAACACCGACAACGGCTTCGGCGGTGAGTGCCACCTCGACGCCAACATGGTCCGCTCTGCGATTCCCGCATTGCCGCTCGAGCAGATCGATCTGCTGATCGTCGAGAACGTCGGCAATCTGGTCTGCCCGGCGGAGTTCCGGATCGGCGAGGACGCGCGGGTGATGGTCTGCTCGGTGACCGAGGGCGAGGACAAGCCGCTCAAGTACCCGCTCATGTTCCGCACCTGCGAGCTGGTCCTGATCAACAAGATCGACCTCCTGCCCCATCTGGAGTTCGATCTCGAGCGGCTGCTCTACAACATCGATCAGGTCCATCCGGACGTCGAGACGATGACGCTCAGCGCCCGCACCGGTGAGGGGCTCGAGGCCTGGAGAGAGTGGCTGGTGGCGCTCGCCACTCGGCAGGAGGCGGTCGTGTGAGCGGATCCGCCGTCAGTGATCGACTGGCGGCGCTGCTGGACGAGCGCACCGACGCCAACCTGCGGTTCTTCGAGGCCGAAGCGCAGCGGCTTGCGCGCGTCTGTCACCTGATGGCCGAGCGGTTCGCGCGCGGCGGCCGGTTGATCGCGTTCGGTGCCACGCCGGCGGCACGCTCAGACGCCCGGCACGTGGCGGTTGAGTTCGTTCACCCGGTGATCGTCGGCAAGCGGGCGCTGCCGGCGCTGGGGTTGGCCGGTGAGGGCGGCCCGCTCCCCGGTCAGGTCGAGCTGCTGGCGCGGGCCGACGACATCACGATGGCATTCGGCTCCTGGGCTGGGACGGTCGACGGAGTTGGTCGCGGAGACGGAGGTGACGCCGCCGCCGCGACGGCGATCGCCCGCGGGCGCGGCTGCCTGACGATCGGGTTCGGGGGCGCCGGCGCCGAATGGGAGTTCGAGCCGCCAAGCACCGATCCGTCGGTGCGCCAGGAGCTCGTCGAGACCCTGTACCACGTGCTGTGGGAGCTCGTCCACGTGTTCTTCGAGCATCGCGGGCTGCTGGCGGGACGGACGCAGCGCGCGGTGCACGACGCCGGCGCCTCAAGCTTCCTGTACCCGTTCCTGGCCGAGCAGGAGCACGACCTCCAGAGCGTGCTCGACGACGTCGCCGGCTCGGTGCTGATGAAGTCCGCGGAGATCGGCCGGCTGCGCGAACAGACATTGCGCGAGAACGCCGACGTCCTGTGGGCCGCCGCCGGCGAGACCCGAGCGGCGCTTGAAGCGGGCGGCAAGCTGCTGGCGCTCGGCAACGGCGGCTCGGCGACCGACGCGATGGACGTCGTCGCCGACTTCCGCGAGGCAGCGCCGCGGGCATGGCCGGCGATCGATCTGACGGAGGACCCGGGGATCCTGACCGCGATCGCCAACGACATCGGCACCGAGGCGATCTTCTCCCGGCAGGTGATCGCCTACGGACTCGCCGGCGACGTGCTGCTGGCGCTGTCGACCTCCGGGAACTCCGGCAACATCATCACGGCGCTCGCCGAGGGCCGGCGGCGGGGCCTGTTGACGGTCGCGATGGTCGGCTACGACGGTGGCCGGATCGGATCCGAGCGGCTTGCCGACCACGTGATCGTGATCCGCTCCGAGCACATCCCGCGGATCCAGGAGGCGCAGGCGAGCGCGTACCACGCCCTGCGGGAGCTGGTCGGATGAGCGTCCACCTCGCGGTCCGCGTCGAGGGCACGGTTCAGGGTGTCGGCTTCCGTCCCTACGTCTACCGGCTTGCCTCCGGGCTGGCCCTCGATGGCCACGTACTCAACGACGCCCACGGCGTGCTGATCGACGTGGCGGGCAGCGAGCTCGGAGTCGAGGAGTTCCTCCGGCGGCTCCCGGACGAGGCGCCGCCACTGGCCCGGGTCGAGCACGTCCACAGCACCAGGTTGTCCCAGCCGACCGATGACCACGGCTTCAGCATCCATGCGAGCGCTGCCGTGGCCGCAGCGGACCGTGCCGACGCCCCCGTGGCGCCAGACAGCGCCACCTGCGAGGACTGTCTGCGCGAGCTGCTCGACCCGGCCGATCGCCGCTACCGCTACCCGCTGATCAACTGCACCAACTGCGGTCCGAGATTCACGATCGTGCGCGGCATCCCCTACGACCGCCCGATGACGACGATGTCCGGTTTCGTCATGTGCGACCGCTGCCAAGCGGAGTACGACGACCCCGGCGACCGCCGATTCCATGCGCAGCCGAACGGCTGCCCCGCGTGCGGACCGCGGATGGCGCTGCTCGACCCGGGCGGCACTCCGATGCAGGTGTCCGATCCAGTCGTGGCCGCGGCCGCCGCCCTGCGGGACGGACGGATCGTCGCGGTCAAGGGGGTCGGCGGCTTTCACCTCGCCTGCCGGGCAGACAGCGAGAGCGCGGTCTCAGAGCTGCGGTCGCGCAAGCACCGCGAGGACAAGCCGTTCGCACTGATGGCGGCGACGCTCGCGGACGCCGCGCGGATGGTGGGGCTCGGAGACGGCGACCGGGCGCTGCTGAGCGGTCCCGAGCGACCGATCGTCCTCGCGAGGCGACGCGTCGGCGCGCCGGTCGCGGGCGCGGTCGCACCGGGATCCCCTGAGCTCGGCGTGATGCTGGCGTACTCCCCCCTGCACCACCTTTTGCTGGCCGACGCCGGCTGCTCACTCGTGATGACGAGCGGCAACGTCTCCGACGAGCCGATCGCCTACGAGGATGACGATGCGGTCGCACGGCTCGGCCGGGTCGCCGATCTCCTGCTGGTCCACAACCGCCCGATCGAGACCCGCACCGACGATTCGGTCGTGCGGGCGTTGGGCGACGGGCGGACGCAGTTCGTCCGTCGCTCACGTGGGTACGTGCCCGCCGTGATCCCCCTGCCGATCGCAACTCCGGCGCCGCTGCTCGCCTGTGGAGCGGAGCTGAAGAGCACGTTCTGTCTGGCTCGCGGGGATCGGGCCTGGGTCTCGCACCACATCGGCGACCTGCACAACTACGAGACGCTGTGCTCGTTCCGTGATGGAGTCGAGCATTTCCAACGGCTCTTCTCGGTCACGCCCGATGTCGTCGTTCACGACCTGCATCCCGACTACCTCTCGACCCGCTACGCGCTCGAGCGGGAGGGGGTGCGGGTGCTTGGCGTTCAGCACCACCACGCTCACCTGGCGGCGGTGCTCGCCGAGCACGGATGCGACCCGGAGGCGCGAGCCGTCGGCGCGATCTTCGACGGCACCGGCTACGGCACCGACGGAGCCGTCTGGGGCGGTGAGCTGCTCGTCGGCGGCCTCTCGGGCTGCGAGCGGGTCGCGCACCTGCCGGCGGTTCCGCTGCCGGGTGGGGAGCGGGCGATCCGCGAGCCATGGCGGATGGCATGCGCGTGGCTCGATGCGGTCAGCGACGGTGACCCGAAGCCACTGCCGGGAGTTGATCGACTCCGCTGGAGCCAGGTTCTGGCACTCGCCCGGTCGGGGCTGAACACTCCACCGACGACGAGCGTCGGGCGGCTGTTCGACGCGGTCGCAGCGCTGTGCGGCGTCCGGCTCACGGTCAACTACGAGGGCCAGGCGGCGATCGAGCTCGAGGCCGCGTGCGATCCGGTCGAGACCGGCGCCTATCCGTTCTCGCTCACCGACCCCAGCGACGGGTTGCGGGGGCTGATCGCCGACGTCAACGCCGGCATCGCGGTCGGGGTCGTGTCCGCCCGTTTTCACCGTGGGCTCGCGGCTGCGACTGTGCATGCATGTACCGCCGCCGCCGATGACAGTGGCCTCGACACGGTCGTGCTGGCGGGTGGCGTGTTCCTCAACCGGCGGCTGCTGGAGGGCGTCCGCGAGGGGCTCGAACGCGAGGGGCTGCGCGTGCTGCTGCCACGGCGGCTGCCGCCCGGGGACGGTGCCATCTCCTACGGGCAGGCGGCCGTTGCCGCCCAGATACTCGCGCGCGAGGCCGATCGTGGACGCTGACGAGATCCTCGCCACGACCGTGTACATCGAGGGTGCCAACCGGCCGTTCGGCGAGCTCACCGGTGAGCAGGTCCGCGCCCGCGCGGATGAGCTCCGGCAGGCGATCGGCTTCGGTCCAACCGCGCGGGTCGCCCCCGTCTCGCGCGCCTGGCGCGAGCTCTCGCTCGAGCTCCAGCGGGCCGGCGCCGCCCGCGTCAGCGAACTCGATCCGGAGCTGCTGCGCCGGCTCGCGGGACCGTTGTGGCTGGTGCTCCCGATCTAGTGATGCAGGTGGCGCAGGTCCGCTTCTGACGCTGGGGCCTATCCGGTCGCGCTTGTCGGCTGCTCCAGGTGCGCGCTCCACTTCTCCTCGATCCGCCCGAACCGCCACACCGACAGAGCGATCACCCAGGTGGCGACGAACAGCACGACGATCACGAAGCCGAGCATGTTGATGTCGATGTTCTCGAACCAGCTCCAGAACGCGCCCGACAGGTTCAACTCCGAGGTGAGGAGGCCGCCGAGCTCGATCGTGCCGATCACCACAGCCACCGCCACCGACAGCCCGGTGATCATGATGTTGTAGAAGACCTTACGCACCGGCTTCGAGAAAGCCCAGCCGTAGGCGAAGTTCATGAACGAGCCGTCGATCGAGTCCATCAGTGACATCCCGGCTGCAAACAGGATCGGCAGGCACAGGATCGCGTACCACGGCAGGCCCGCGGCTCCCGCGCTGCCGGCGATCACCAGCAGCGTGACCTCGCTCGCGGTGTCGAAGCCGAGCCCGAACAGCGCGCCGATCGGATACATCTGCGCCGGCCTGGTGACGCTCTTCGTCATCCCCCCGAAGAGGCGATTCATGAACCCGCGATGGGCGAGCTGATCCTCCAGCTCCGCCTCGTTGTAGCGGCCGTGCCTCATCTCACGGAAGACCTTCACGATGCCCAGCAGGATCACCACGTTGAGCGCTGCGATCACGTACAGGAAGCAGCCGGAAACGCACGTCCCGATCCAGTTCGTGACCTGATGGAACTGCGAGCCGTCGTGCTTCACCGGACCGTCCAGCGACCGCACCCCGAGCGAGATCAGAAACGCGAGTGCGAACACGATCGTGGAGTGCCCCAACGAGAACCAGAAGCCGACGCTGAGCGGACGTTTGCCCTCCTGCATCAGCTTGCGGGTCGTGTTGTCGATCGCTGAGATGTGGTCCGCGTCAAACGCGTGACGCAGTCCCAACGTGTAGGCGGTCACACCGATCCCGATCGTGAAAGCGCCCGAGGCGCCAAGCCGGAAGTGCCTGGGCGCGATCACCGCGAAAAGCGCCAGAAAGCCGAGCACGTGCAGCGTGACGACGACGATGATCATCATCAACAGGGTCCGCCGCTGCCCCCGGTCAAGCGAAGCCCAGAACCCACGCAGCGCGGCCATCCGGGCAACCTATCGACGGCCCCTTGCGATTGCGAACGGCTTGTAATGAGGAGCACATCGGAAATGAGGACCGAGCCGGCCCGATGCCTCAGGCCCCGGCGCTGTAACCAGCCGACAGTCCCGACCCGGTCGTTTGGGTCAGGCCACCAGTGCGCGCGATGGTTGGATCAGCGAGCGTTTGGGATCCCGCAACCCATGAGGAGAGTGAGCTTTGACTACGACCAAGCCAGTCGTTGTCTACGGTGCGAGTGGCTACACCGGCCGGCTCGTGATCGAGTATCTGCGCGAGTACAACCTCCCGTTCATCGCCGCCGGTCGTAACGCCGGGCGCGTGCAGGAGGCGCTCGACCACATCCCCGGGATGGAGACCGCCGATTACGAGGTGCGCGAGGTCGAGCACACGGTTGAGGCCCTCTCCGAGCTGTTCTCCGGAGCGAAGGTCGTCTGCAACACCGTCGGGCCGTTCGCGCTGTACGGGAACGAGGTCGTCGAGGCGTGCCTGAACACGGGCTGCCACTACACCGACACCAACGGCGAGCAGGACTGGATGATCCACTGCGACGAGGCCTTCGGCGGCCAGTTCGCCGAGGCGAAGCTGCTGCTCTCGCCCGGGATCGCGCAGATGTACACCACCGGAGAGATCGCCGCGAACATCGCGCTCGAGACCCCCGGGCTCGACACGCTCGACATCGCCGTGTTCTGGAAGGGCTCGCCGACCGTCGCCTCAACCGAGACGATCCTCGTCAACGCCGCCCAGTCCAAGGCCCATTACCTCGAGCAGAACGAGTACGTCGAGTGGGACCCCGAGCACGGTCTGTACAACCTCGCGATCCCGGGTCAGCATGAGCTGGCGCTGGCGCTGCCGTGGGGAGGCACCTCACATCCGGTGTGGTTCAAGCGCGACCCGCGCGTCGCCAACGTCAAGGTCCTCGGCGGCGTCTTCAACACCGCGCTGATGCTCGGCGTCCCGCAGATCGTTGCCAACGCCCTGCAGCAGGTCGAGGGGCTCCCCCACGACGAGAAGCTGAAGATCCTGGTGGCGACCGCCCGCGCCGTGCAGTCTGAGATGCCACCGCGTGAGAACCAGCGGGTCAACATCTCGCTCGAGTCGGTCCACGCGAGCGGGCCCAACGCAAACGTCCACGTGACGCTGCGCGGTACCTGCAACTACAAGCAGACCGGGTTGCTGCAGGCGTACTGCGCGCACTCCGTCGTCCGCGGTAGCCCGCGGGCCGTCGGATTCGCGTCGGCATGCCAGGCGTTCGGCCACCGGGAGCTGCTGGCGGTGCTGACCGGCTTCGGTCTGGTCGCGGCGCCCGAGGTCTCCGGGCACGTCACATCGGTGCCGTTGCAGCCCGCCGGGCTCGCGATCGGCTCGCTCAACGGTGCCCGGGCATCCGTCCCCGCCGGCTTCTGACACGACGAGGAGAGAGAACGAATGGAATTGGAAGGCAAGCGCACGCTCATCACGGGCGCCGCTCGCGGACTCGGGCTGGCGATCGCCGAGAAGTTCGTCGAGCGCGGCGCCCGAGTCGCGCTGGCTGATCTCAACGGGGATGGCGTCACCGCCGCCTCGGCCGGAATCGACGGCGAGACGATCGCGATCCAGGCCGACGTCACCAAGGCCGCCGACGTGCAGCGCGCGATCGCCGAGACCGTGGCGGCGTTCGGCGGACTCGACGTGATGATCAACAACGCCGGCATCGAGATCGGGAAGCCACTGCCCGAGATCGGAGATGACGAGTTCGCCCAGATCATGGCGATCAACGTCGGCGGTGTGTTCTACGGGATCAAGTACGCGGTTCCGGCATTGGCCGAGTCCAAGGGATGCATCCTCAACATGTCGTCGGTCGCCGGTCTCGACGGGGTCCCACTGCTCGGCGCGTACTGCGCGTCGAAGGCGGCCGTGATCCGGCTGACGGAGACCGCCTCCCGCGAACTGCGGGACTACGGGATCCGCGTCAACGCGATCTGTCCGTCGTTCATCGACACGCAGATGGTCGAGCGACTGGTCGCCCCGTTCGAATCGGCGACGGGCGCGAACTTCCAGGATCTGACCGCGCAGGCGCAGGGCCGGCTCGGAACGCCCGAGGAGGTCGCCGAGACGGTGGCGTTCCTGGCATCCGACGATGCGTCATTCATCACCGGAGCGCACTACATCCTCGACAACGCACTGACTGCGAGCGTCCTATGAGCGAACTGCTGGATGGCAAGGTCGCGATCGTCACCGGGGCCGCCAAGGGCCTCGGTCAGGCGATCGCGGAGCGGCTGGCGGGCGCGGGTGCGACCGTCGTGTGCGCCGACATTGACGCGGCCGGTGCCGAATCGACGGCGGCCGGCCTGGCGAATGGGAGCGCGGTCCGCTGTGACGTGACCAGCGAGTCGGAGGTCGAGGCGCTCGTCTCGGACACCGTCTCCGCCCACGGGAAGCTCGACGTGATGGTGACGTGCGCCGGCATCGCGATCGTCAAGCCGCTGACCGAGATGTCGCTCGATGAGTGGCGCTCGGTGCTGCACGTCAACCTCGACGGGGTGTTCCTGTGCACCAAGTACGCCGGCCGCGCGATGGCCGCCGGCGGCGGCGGCTCGATCATCAACATGTCGTCGATCAAGGCGTTCGGCGGAGCCCCGGCGACGGGCAACTACGGTGCCGCGAAGGCCGGCGTCGTCTCGCTCTCAAAGACCGCGGCGATGGAGCTGCGCCCGTTCGGCGTGCGCGTCAACGCCGTCTGCCCCGGCTGGTTCGCAACCGACATGGTCAACGACCGCAAGGGGGAGCTCGAGAGCGTCCTCGGGATCCCGTTCGATGACTACATCGGCCACATCCAGGGTCGCCTCGGTGAGCCCTCGGAGATCGCGGGCGTGGTGCTGTTCCTGGCGTCCGAGCGCAGCCGCTTCTCCTCCGGCGGCGCCTATGTCGTCGACAACGGCGCCACCGCCTCGCTGGTCTAGACACCGCTCCTCCGGGCTCCTCCCGGGCCTGCCGCGCACCTTCGCGCGGCAGGCTCGCCGGGGCCGCCAGACACCCCGGCGCGGCAGGCTCGCCGGGGCTGCCGGACACCCCGGCGCGGCAGGCTCGCCGGGGCTGCCGGGGAACGTGGCCCTATCGGGGGCCACCAATCGAACGTCGGCGGCTTGTTCTCTGGTGCCAATGACCTTGGCCCTACGACGCGCCAACCTGCCCCCATCACCCCGAGAGGAGAGGACGCTGTGACCGAAGCACCGCGTGCAACTGCGGAGATGATCGCCCGATGAAGCCCGCTCCCGAGCTCCAGACGCTGCCCGACCTGCTGCGCATGCGCGCCGGTCTGGCACCCGACGCCCCGTTCGTGAACTACGCGGGCCGCAGCTATACGTTCGGCGAGTTCGATGCCCGCACCGATCAGCTCGCAGGCGGCCTCGCCGAGCTCGGGATCCGCGAGGGCGAGGTGGTCTCGGTGTTCCTTCCCAACTGTCTCGAGTTTCTCGAGGCGTGGTGGGCGATCCTCAAGGCAGGCGCCGTGTTCGGGCCGATCAACCCGGCCTACACGGGGCCCGAGGCGGGCTACGTGCTCGGACACTCCAAGGCCGCCGCCGTGTTCACCGATGAGCGCGGCGCTGGTGTGATCGAGCCGGTTCGCGACCAGCACCCCGGCCTGCGCGAGCTGATCCGGGTCGACCGTGGTGGGGACGGCGGGGTCCGGCTCGACGACCTCGCCACACGTGGCGCGCCGACCCCACAGCCCTCCCGCACCGCCGATGATCTGACCGCGATCCTGTACACGTCAGGCACGACCGGTAAGCCCAAGGGAGCGATGCTCTCCCATGCAAACCTGATCGTGAACTCCGCCCAGGGGGCAGAGGTGGTGCCGCTCGGCCCCGGCGATCGCGTCGGGATGCTGCTGCCGCTGTTCCACGCCAACGCCCAGGTCGTGACGACGCTGATCCCGCTGATGATCGGATGCGAGGTGATGATGTGGGAGCGGTTCTCCGCATCGACCTTCTGGAGCCAGATCGCCGAGTTCCAGCCCGCGACGATCTCCGCCGTTCCGACGATCCTGGCTGCCGTCCAGCACGCCCCCGGCGCACCCGACGGCCCGACGTCCCTGCGCTACATCATCTGCGGCGCGGCGCCGCTCTCGGTGGAGCTGCTGCGCTCGTTCGAGCAGCGCTTCGGGATCCGGATCCTCGAGGGCTTCGGGATGACCGAGACCAGCTGCGTCGCATCGCTCAACCCCTACTACGGGGAGCGCAAGACCGGATCAATCGGCATCCCCCTCCGTGGGCAGGAGATGAAGATCATCGACGCCGAGACCGGTGCGGAGGCAGAGCGCGGCGCCTATGGCGAGATCCTGATCAAGGGGCCGAACGTGATGATGGGCTACCTCGACAATCCCGAGGCGACCGCCGACTCGATCCGCGACGGCTGGCTGCACTCCGGTGACATCGGCTACATGGACGAGGACGGCTACTTCTTCATCGTCGACCGCACCAAGGACATGATCATCCGCGGCGGCGAGAACATCTACCCGCGCGAGATCGAGGAGGTCCTCTACGGGCACCCGGCGGTGATCGAGTGCGCTGTGATCGGGGTTCCGCACGACGTCCGCGGCGAGGAGGTGCTGGCGATCGTGGTGCTCGACTCCGACGCGAGCGTCGAGGTCGAGGAGCTTGCCGCGTTCGCCGCCGAGAACCTGGCGCGCTACAAGCTGCCGCGGGAGATCGTTGTCCGCGATTCGCTGCCGAAGACTCCGACCGGCAAGATCTCGAAGGGTCCGCTGCGCGAGGAGTTCGGCTCCTGGCAGCAGGCCCACGCCCAGGCCGGGCGCTGAGTGGAGGGCGGAATGAGCGTCGTCCAGACAGCAAACGAGTGGACCGAGACCCCGCGGGGCGTCACGCGGGTCGACGCGCCGCGCGCCGTCTCGCCGTTGCCTGCAGGCGCGTTTGAGCCGACTCCCGTCTCGCCACTGGTGATCGAGGTCATCAGCGGCATGCGCGACGACCTCGAGGGCGTCGCCCGTTCGATCACGACGGTCATCCACGACGCCTGCCCGGATCTGCCGGCCAGCATGTTCGACGCGACCTTCGCCAGCACGCTGGCCAATGTCGATGCGATCACCTTGGTCGTGCGCGACGGCACCGACCCCGCCAAGGTGAGCCCGCCCGACGACGCCAAGGCCTACGCCCGCATGTTCGCGCGCAGCGGTCTGGACATGGAGCTGCTGACCCGCGCGTATCGCTATGGCGAGCACTCGTTCCGCCAAAACTGGATGCGCGACCTGCATCAGATCGCGGCCGGCCCGGACGACCTCAGCCGCGCCTCGATCTACTTCGAGGATCGTCTGTTTCGCTACATCAGCTCGATCACCGGCCTGCTCGCCGCCTACCACGCCGAGGAGCACGAGCGCCGGACTTCACGCGCGCTGATCTTGCGCGCCAACGAGGTCCGCACGATTCTGTCCGGCGCCCAGATCGATGACGTCGTCTCCAGCCAGCGCCTGCGCTACCGCCTCGACGGCTGGCACGTCGGCTTCGTGCTGTGGCACGAGGGCCACGCGGTCGAGACCGAGGACAGCCTCGAGGAGCTCGGCCGCCTGGCCGCGGCCACCAGCGCCTCGATCGGCGCCACCAACACGCTGGCGCTGCCGTTCGGCGACGTCTACGCGGCCTGGGCGAACGTCTCGAACACTGCCGGGCTCAACCCCGACCTGTACCCACCGCGGGTGCACGTCGCGTTCGGTCTGCCGCAACGTGGCTGCGACGGGTTCCGCCGGACCCATCAGGAGGCGCTGCACGCCCGCCGGGTCGTCACGCTGGCCGGCTCCGACGCGCCGCTGGCAGGCTTCGCGGAGCTCGCGCTGGACGCGCTGCTGACGACCGACATCGATGAGGCGACCCGCTTCGTCTCCCGCCAGCTCGGCGAGCTGATGGAGCAGTCCGGTCCACGTGAGCGGATCATCGAGACGCTCGAGACCTACCTGATCACCGGCAGCCTCGCCCGCGCCAGCCGCCAGCTCGGCGTCCACGAGAACACCGTCGCCTACCGCCTGCGGCGTGCCGAGGAGATGCTCGGCCACCCGATCGACGAGCACCAGCTCGAGCTGCAGTCCGCACTCCGGCTCGCCCGGCTGCTCCGTCGGCCCCGCTGAGTTGTCACTCAGTCCGAGGTGCCGGCCCAACGGGGCCGGCATCCACTTGCGCTTCTTTTTGCCGGCCCCGTTGGGCCGGCATCCACGGCCCGCTACTGCTTGATCGGCGCCGGCGCCTTGGCGTCGTAGGGCGGCGCGGCGGTCAGCGGCGGGATCGTGCGGCTCAGTGGCGCCGGCGCGGCGGCCGAGCCGGGCTCGGGATACGCGTCGGTGCCGCGGGTGTCGAGCCCACCCGAGAGTTCCTTGAGGATCTGGGCCTGGGCGCCGGAGATGAGCGTCGGGTAGTTCGAGCGTGAGATCGGGAGCGTCACGCGTGCCAGGTGCCCGATCGAGTCAGTCGCCTCGACGCCGGCCGCCGTGTTCGAGAACCAGCTGCTCAGCTCGCGGTAGTACGGGCTCATGTAGGCGCTGAACGGATTCAGCTGTTGCAGGAAGCTCGAGTACGGCTTGATCAGCGCCGTCGTCGTCTTCGAGAACGGGGTCAGCTTGTTGAACGTCGGCAGCGCGACCGTGGCGAACCGCTTGAGCGTCGCCAGGGTGGTGTCCGCCTCCAACGATGCGGGACGCAGCGCCTGCACCGCCGGGATCAGATCCTGGAAGGCGACCTTGAGGTTCGTCAGCACCGGTGTGGCGGTCGTCGAGAACCCGCCGAGCCGGTTGGCGGTCGTGTGGGTCTGCGCCAGGAACGCCGGCAGCGACGCGATCGTCGCGCGCAGGTCGGCGTTGCGGGCCGAGACCGCGTTCGCCGTGCTCAGCGCCGTCCGCGTCAGCGTCTGGATATCCGCGGCCCGCTCGCCGAGCGCGCCGGCCACACCGTCAAAGGCGTTGATCAGCTGCGCCGTCTGGCCGCGTTCCTGATTGAGGATCGTCGCGAACGGCTGCCCGTCCTCGACGAGTGCCGTCATCGACTCGAGTGTGCGGTTCAGGTTGTTGCCGCCTGATCCCGAGAGCCCCGCGCCGAGCCCCTTCAGCGCCTGCTGCAGGCTGTCGCGCTCCTTGGCCTCGAAAATCGAAAACACGTCATCGTCCTGCAGCGCAGGCGACTCCTGGGAGATCGGGAGCACGCCGCCGTTTGCGACGGCGCCGGTCTTCGGGTTGCCCGGATCCAGCTGCACGTAGTTCTCCCCGGCGACGCTCTTGGCGCGGATCAGCACGGTCGCGTCGTGGTACACGGGCCCGTACTTCTTGTCGATCGAGAGCTCGAGCGCGGTGATCGTGCCGGCTCGCTTGATCGCGGTGACGCGGCCGATCTCGACGCCCGCCTCCCGCACATCGGCGGCGTTCGCGAGCTGGTCCGAGCTGACCACGTCGGCCTCGAAGTTGTACTTGGCACCGCTCGGCAGGACCGTGGTTCCGACGTTCCCGAGCAGGTAGACGGCGACGCCCAGCCCGAACCCGACGAACAGGATCAGTCCCAGCGCTCGTAGCCAACGCTCCTGGTTCATCAGCGCATCACGACCGTTACGGTCCGCCGGGCGCGCAGCTCTGCGGCGCGACCAGGTCGTTGACAAGCCCTGAGGCCGAGTTGGCTCCGACGACGGTCTCGCCGCGGATGATGATCGACAGGTCCGAGGAGTACTTCCCGAGCGAGAGCGTGTTCTGGAAGAAGTCGGCCAGGGCCGGTTCACACGGCACCACCAGCTTGGTGACGGTGTTCAGCTGGTCGGGCACCTGCTTCAGCGCGGTGAAGGACCTGTTCAGGCCGGACGCCGACGGCGCCAGTGAATGCATCAGGTCGTTGAGCACCGGCAGCGGCCGATCGAGCCGTGCCAGCGCAGGCTCCGCGGCCTTCCCGAACGTGCGCAGGTTCGTGAGGGCGGCGGGCAGCGCGGCGGCGACGGGCTCAAGCGCCGTGAACGCGGGATCGAGGTGGTTCTCGGTGTTGCGCAGGGTCGCGAACGTCGACTCGAGCTGGGTCATCGTTGCCGGCAGCTGGTTGATCACGTTCTGCACCGAGGTCTCGTTGTTGCCGAGCTCGCCGAGTGCGGAGGCGCCGCTTGAGACGAGCTGGCGGACCTGGGTGTCGCGCTGCGCGAGCTCCGAGGTGACGAGCTGGAAGTTGTGGACCAGGTGCCGGGTCTCGGCCTGGCGGATCGCCGTCTGATAGGTCAACTGCTTGGCCGCCGCGAGGAACGGGGCGAGGTCGACCAGCGCCTGCTTGAAGCTCGACCCCTCGGGGCCGAGCGCCTGGCCGAGCGTGTCGATCGACGCCTTCACGCGGGCCTGGGTGTTGGCGTTGAAGACATCGAGCACGGAGCTGATGTCGACCGGGACCTGCGTTCGCTGAGCGGACAGGATCTGGTTGGTTCCGAGCTGACCGGTGTTCGGCGTACCGCGGCTGACGATGTCGAGGTACATGTCCTCGAGCGGCGTCTCGGGACGCAGTTCCAGGACCGCGTTGTGGTACAGCGGGCCGTACTGCGGGCCGATCTAGATCGTGGCGACCGGATGGCCGTCCTCGAGCTTGACGGCGGTGATCCTGCCGACCGTGACGCCGGCGAGACGGACAGTCTGCTCACCGGCGACGATGCCCTTGGCGTTGTCGAGCGCGACCTGTCGCTTGTAGGTGCTCTGCCACGGCAGCGAGATCCCGATGTTGGCGAGGATGATGCCGACGCACAGCACGCAGATCCCGATCAGAACGACGAGCGCCACCGACGGTCCCGCGGCCCGGCGGACCTCGAGCACCAGCCGCTCGCGATCAAGCCCGCGGCGCTTCTCGTCTGTCGCGGACATCAGCCTTTACCCCCGTAGAGCGATGAGGTCAGAATCTTCGACACCAGCCCGCAGGTTGCGATCTGGCTCGGCTTGGCGACCTGCCGGCACTCCGCGGTGATCGCCTTCTGGCCGGCCGTCAGGTCGGCCTCGTCGATCACGCTTGCGGTTCCGACCAGCGTGCTCAGATGCAGCCGGTATCCGGACTCGTCGTATTCGGCGGCGGCCTCGTCGAGCACCGAGAAGAACGGTCCGATCGACTCGTAGTTGAGCAGGTGGGTGTCACTCGACTTCTGTGCCAGCCACGGCAGGATGTTCGAGTTCAAGCGGTTGACGGGCTCCTCCAGTTGCTGCAGCAGCGGCACGCCGGTGTTCGCGGCGCTGTCGAGGTTCGCGAACGTGGGACGCGCGCTCGCCAGCAGCGGCTTGGCGTCGGTCAGCACGTCCTGGAGTTCGCCCAGGGCGGGCTTCAGCGCAGTCGAGGTCGACGCCACCAGCTTGGCTCCCGGATCGAGCCGGCTGACGAGCGGATCGAGCTTGCCCAGGGTCACGTCGAGCCGGTGCCCCGTGACGTTTGTCGCGTCGAGCGTGCCGGGCGACAGGTTGAGCATCTCGCCCAGCGCGACGTGCTGTGCGTCGACAGCTCCGAGCGTCTGGCTGGCCCCGTCGACGAGCTGCTGCAACGAGGAGGTGCTGGCGCCGAGTTTCGAGACCGTGTGCGCGGTGCTTGACACGAGCTTCGACAGATCGCCCTGATCGGTGCCCTGGTAGGGAGCGAGACCCTGGCCGACGGTCGTCAGATCCGGTAGCGCATCAATCGAACGGTCGGTCCCACTGGGATCGCTGAACGTCTCCGACAGGCCGGCGATCGTGTTGCGCTGCTCCTGGTCGGTCGAGCCGTCATAGACACGCAGGACGTCGTCGAGCTCGACCTGATCGGAGGTGTGCGAGACGGGGATCGCGCCCGACAGCTTCGGAGCGTCCGGGGATCCGGGGTTGAGGTCGATGTACATGTTGCCGCCGAGCACGGTCCGCCAGCGGATCGAGGCGCTGGCGTCACTGTGGATCACGAGACCGCTCTGGGTGATCTGCATGTGCACCGCGGAGGACCGCAGCGCGTTGGGACCGGGGCCGACGGTGTTGACGACGCCGACGTCGACGCCGTCGACGCGCACGGGGGTGCGGTTGTTGACGTTGTTGACCTTGGCGAAGTCGGCCGTGATCGCGTAGCCCCCCTGCGAATCGAGGAACGGCACCTTGTTGGCGACGACGAGAACGACGATCAGCAGTCCCAGTCCCAACACGATCGCGCCGGTCCGGGTCGGGTGATCGCGGTTCTGCGATGCGATCGGGTCGGTGAAGTCACGCAGACTCAGCCGGTTTCTCACTTGAGCACCTCGTGGATCCCCTCGCAGGGCGCCGGGTACGCGTCGGTCCCATGCGGGAAGTTGCCGGGCGCGTCGGCGTCGAGCGTCTCGGTCGTGTCCGGGGCCAGCGCCAGGACGCGGAAGCTGTTGATGTCCGGGCCCAGGCCGGGCTCCAGCTGGGTCAGGTGGGAGGTCGGGTCGTAGTCGCCCGGGACGCCCCAGGCCATCGCGCTGCGCCAGTTGATCGTCTGCTGCAGGAAGTCACATTCGTGCGAGACAAGCGTGGTCAGCGGCCGCATCTGCTCCTGCATCACGGTGGTCGACGGCTGCAGGACCGGATATGCCTTGTCGAGCAGTGTCAGCGTCGGGTTGACCGCGTTGTCGACGGCGTGCAGCAGCGGCAGCGAGCGCCGCAGCGACGGCACGCCGGTCTTCAGCAGCTGCGTGGCTGCGGCCAGGGCCGCCGGTGCCGGACGCGTGAGGCTGATCGTCGCCCGTGCCAGACCGGTCATCTGCACGAGCATCGGATCGGACTTCGCCAGGCCGGTCTGCAGCGCCGTCAGGGTGCTCGGCGCGACATCGAGCGTCTGCTGCAGGTTGCCGCGCTCATCACCGAAGTCCTGCAGCGCCTCCGCCTGGGGCTTGAAGCCGGCGGCCAGCTGCGTGCGCACCGGGTCGTAGGCATCCGCCAGCGAGTCGGCCGACGGAATGAAGCGGGACGCCGCCTGCGGAATCGCGAGGATCGCGGTCGAGACGTTGTTGAGGTCGGTGAGCTCTGGATCGGCGATCGAGAGCTCCTCGTTGATGCCGGTGCCGCGTCCGATGAAGCCCTGACCGAGGCCGATCACCGAGCTCGTGATGTTCGTCCGGGTCGGAGCGTTGAACCCGGACAGCAGCGTCTGCACGTCAACCGCGGTGGAGGTGTGCGACACGGGGATCGTGCCGTTGTCGTGGAGCGCCGTGCCGGAGTTCGACGGCGAGATCTCGACGTAGCGAGCGCCGATCGGGTTGGCCAGGCGAATCCGGGCGGTCGCGTCGCTGGTCAACGTCTCTGTCCCCGGCAGCAGCTGCAGCTTGACGTCGACGAGCCCGTTGCTGCCGTAGGTCACCGCCGACACCTGTCCGACGCGGCGCCCGGAGATCTGCACCGCGGCGAGCGGTCGCAGGTTGGAGGCGTTGTGGAACTCGGCGTTGACGTAGGTGTAGGGCAGCAGCGGGATCGCCCGTGGAGCGACGGCCGCGAGGATGACGAGCGCGAGCAGGAGCAGCGATGCGATCGCCGCCGAAACGACGATCGTGACCCTGGAGGGGCGGTGGTTGGCGCGGGGATCGAGTCCGAACTTCATTTGCCGAGGAGGTAGTTGAGGAGTGACTGCGCGCCCGCGGCGCTCGAGGTGGTGCTCGTCGTGCTGCCCGTGGAGCCGCCGCCGAGATGCAGCGCGCCGGTCACCTTCGAGGCGACGCCGGAGACTGTGCCGGTGACGGCGCCGAGCGTGTGGCTGACGACGGAGCCAACGCCGCTGAGGACCGAGCCGACGCCGCTGGTGACGTTGTGCACCGTCTTGGTGACGGTCGCGGTCGGGCGCGGCCGCCGGAGTCGACGCCGCCGGCGTCGGCGCTCGTGGTGCCGTGCTGGCGGTGCAGCGCCGGCAACCCCGGGACGCTCAACGCCGAGAGCAGCTGCTCGAAGCTGGCGGCGCTGGCGGTCGCGCCGAACCGGAAGACATGGCTGGCGGCGTCGTAGCCCTGGGTCGAACGCGCCCATCCCTCCATCTCGCCGAAGAGGTTCGCGGCCCCGCCCTTGTCGGCGAGCATCGTCGCCAGCGGTGCCAGGGCCTGCGAGCTGTAGCTCGTCAGCTCGTTGGTCAGCGGCACCAGCTTCGAGACGATCGGAGCGCCGTCGGCCGCCAGGCGGTCCAGTGACGGCGACACGGCCGAGACCTCGTTGAGCGTCGGCACGGCGGCCTTGGCAAACGCCGGGATCTGGTGCAGCGCCGTCAGCAGGCTCGGCGCGGTGGTGCGCAGGCCATCGGCCGCCGGCGCCAGCGGCATCGCGGTGCCCTGCAACAGCGGCCAGGCTGGTCTGCGCCTGCTTCAGCGCGCCCGGCGCATCCTGCACGGTGGCACCGAGCTGATCACGGCGACTGGCGAGTGCGCTCAGCGCAGAGTTCGCGCTGTTGACCATCGAGCCGAGGTAGTGCCGTTGGCCGGCGACCTCGCTGACGACCTGATCGGAGCGGGTCACGAGATCGGCCAGCGCCTGCTGGTTGCTCGAGAACTGGTTCATCAGCGTCGTCAGCTGCGGCAGCGTCTGCGGCAGCTCTGCGAGCACCGCTTCGAGGTCCTGGCCGCGACCGACAAGCGCTGTGCCCTGCTCGTCCAGGAATGTCCGCAGGGCACCCTGCGCGTCCATGTTGAGCGAGTCGAGCACGTCGTCGAGCCGCACCGACTCGCCGCTCTGGGAGACCGGAATCGTGAAGCCGGAGCGCTGCGGCTGCGTCCGATAGTCACCACGCGTCAGGTTGACGAGCCGCTCGCCGAAGAAGCCGTCGATCTCAACTGTCGCGTGGGCGGTCTCTCCGAGCGGTGCGGCTTGCTTGTTGAGGTGCAGCATGGCGACCGCCAGGCCCTTCTTGTTCACGGTCAGATTGGCGACCGTGCCGACGGTGGCGCCGTTGACGTTGACGTTGGAGCCGTTCTCCAGCCCACCGGCGTCGGTCAGCAGGACCCGTGCGGTGTAGCCGTTGTAACCGTGGACGAGCGTCACCCGGACGGCGATCACGACCAGGATCAGCGCGGCGGCGGCGGCGATGCGGAAGCGGACGCTCATCGGTGGTCCGCGGTCTCGGGATCGGCGGCAGGATTCAGCGCCGCCGGGGTGATCCCGCACTGCGGCAGGAAGTACGGGTGGCCCTCGTTCATGCCCGGCGGCCGCGGGAAGGCGTAGGTCAGCCCCGGCGACTGTGCCATCGCCTTGGCGGGGGTGTCCGCGGTCCCGGGAATCAGCGCCGGGATCACGGTCAGCTCGAACGCGCGGGCGTAGTGACCGCCGGCGTCGTAGTGGCTGGTGAAGCCCGCTCCAGTCGGTCAGGAACCCGGCGATGTCCGGCGCGTACGGACGCAGGCACGCGAGCATCGGCGTGAACGTGCTGAGCGCCTTGGCCGTCGACGGGAACACCGTGTCGCCGGTCGTGAACAGGTTCGAGAGCTTCGGCGCCGCCGCGATTCCCGACTTCAACGTCGCGGTCGCCTGCGGAGCGACCTGCCGCAGCGTCACGCAGCGCGCTCGAGGCGGTGCCGGCGAGCCGCGCCAGCGCCGGCGCGCCCGGCGCGGATGTCGTTGACGAGCGTCGTCAGTCCACCGAGCGAGGTGTCGAGCCGCGCGAACGTCGAGCGGGCCGTGTCGAACGCCGGCGGGGCCTTCGCCAGCGCCTGCTGCTCGGCAGCTCGTGTGCTGGGCGAAGGTCGTTGAACGTCCCGGCGGCGCTTGAGACCAGCGACTGCAGCTGCCCCGATGCGGGCGTTCAGTGCGCTGAGCGTCGAGTCACCGGCCTGCGCCAGCGTTCTCAGGTCGTAGTCGTTCTCGCTGAGCGAATGCAGCAGGTCGGCGGCCTGGTTGAGTCCGGAGGGAGCGGCGGCGACGCCGCGCTGCAGCGACCGCCCCCTCGGTACTCAGAGTGGCGCCAAGCCGGTTGAGCAGCTGCTGGGTCTGGCCTGCGGTCGACCCGCGGAAGACGTCGTAGGCCTGGTCGAGCTCGAACGCCGACTGGTCCTGCTGGGGCGTGAGGATGCCGCAGTTGGGCAGCGGCGGGTTCCCCTTCGGACCCGGGATGATCTCGGTGTAGCGGCCGAGGTAGGCGGTCGTCGACCCCCAGCGGGCAACCGCGTAGCTGCCCTTCGGCAACGGCCACACGTCGTTTGCGGTGATCTTCAGCGTGACCACGGCGGTCCCGCTCTGCTTGTCGAGGCGAACCGCCGGAGATCTCGCCGACGGGCCGGCCGGCAATCGCGGACCTGCTGGCCCGGCGTCATCTGGATCGCGTTGTCGAACCCGGCGTAGAGGTAGTGGGCGCTGCTGCCGGTCGACGGCACAACGAGCCAGCACGACCACGGCGAGCGCGGCGAGTCCGAGCGCCGACGAACGACGCGATCCGATCGCGACTGAGGGTTGCTGAGGATCGGCCCATCGCGCTATCCGCCGAACGGGTAGTTGGCGCCATGGCTGTAGAAGACCTGCGACCAGAACGCGCCGAGCAGGTGGATCATGATCAGGTTGACGATCATCGAGCGGGCCACCGCGTTGCCCACGCCGACAGGCCCGCCCCGGGCTTTGTATCCGTAGTACATGCCGACTAAGGCGATCGTCATTCCGATCGACATCGTCTTGACGAGCGATTGGAGGTTGTCGATCAGCCCCTGACTGGACCAGTAGCCCTGGAAGTAGCGGGCGCTCGTGAGCACACCGACCTGCACTGACGGAGACGAGGTAGCCGCCGAAGGTGCCGACGACGATGCAGGCGCCGTAGATCAGCGGGACGTAGAGAAGGATCGCGACCAGCCGCGTCCCGACCACGTAGCGCATCGGGTCCATGCCCATCGACTCGAGCGCGTCGATCTCGTTGGAGATCCGCATCGAGCCGATCTCGGCGACGAGCCCGCATCCGACCTTGGCGGCGAAGATGTAGCCGAACATGTACGGGTACAGCTCGCGGATCCCGCAGGGCACCTCGAAGAAGCCGGTGAAGCTGCCGGCGCCGAGCGGCTTGACGAGGTAGACGAAGAACAGCGCGCACTCGCCGCCGATCACGCTTCAAGCGCCAGCAGCACCAGCGTCGTGCCGACGACCAGCATGCCGATCTGCCGCAGCACCTCGGCGAAGTAGCGCAGCGAACCGGGCGCGGCCAGCAGCGCCCGCGCCGAGAACGCGGCCATGTCGCCGACCTCGCGGACGGGCGCCAGCAGCCCGAGCGGCTCGCGGCGAGCGGGACCGAGCGGGTCGGGACGGCGGACGGGCGGCTCCTGGACGGCCATCGTCTAGCGCAGCGCCTGGGCTCTGCGGGAACAGGCTCAGGTAGGTCGAGTTGAACGCGAAGTTGAGGACCCAGACGAGCACGAAGCTGAAGCACCACCGCCTGGTTGACCGCGCGGCCGACGCCGCGGGAGCCGCCGGAGACGTTCATCCCCTTGTAAGCAGCAGACGATCCCGACGATGAAGCCGACCACCAGCGTCTTGATGAAGAAGATGTAGATGTCGATCGCGCGAGTAGCTGTACGCGGCGGCGTCCTTGAACGCGCCGCTGTGCCCGCCGTAGACGAGGTAGGCGAGCTCGATCGCGTAGTACTCGACGAAGATCACGAGCAGGCCGAGCGCCGGCATCAGCAGCGTGATCGCCAGCACGCGCGGCGCGACCATCCGCCGCATCGCGTCGACGCCCATCACGCTGCAGCGCGTTGAGCTCGTCGCGGACCTTGCGGGCGCCGAGGTCGGCGCAGATCGCGGTCCCGATCACGCCGGCGACGACCATGCCCGGTCACCCACACGGCCTGCTCGCGGATCGTGGCGGCGCCGAGGATCGCGGCGACGCGGTTGATGTCGCCGAACTGCTCGGTCAAACCCGTTCCCTGCAGGCCCGGAGCGCCGTACCCGAACCCGAACGCGGACGCGGCTGCCGGGATCGAGGCCCGCTTGAGCAGGATCCATGCCTGGTCGATGAACTCCGGGAACCAGTTGTACGGCGGCGTGAGGATCGCGCGGAGCGTCGCCAGGGCGAAGGTCAGCAGCTCCCACGCGAGGGAGGCGCTGCGGATCGCGGGCCCGTCCTTGCGCGGCATCGGCGGGGCTTCAACATCGCGGACCGGGACGCGCCAGCTGGACTCTCGACCGCCATCGGCTACTCCATCCCCAGCGGACCCACGGGTGAGCCGGCCAGGAACTGCCGTACGAATGGGTTCGGCGAGTTGAACATGCGCTCCGCGTCGCCGGACTCGACGATCCGCCCGCTCCACAGCACGGCGATGTAGTCGCCGAGCCGGCGCGCCGAGGCGATGTCGTGGGTGATCACGATGTAGGTGCCGCCGTGCTCGCCGTGGATCTTGCGGATCAGGTCGCACAGCAGCGCCGTGCGGACCGGGTCAAGGCCCGAATCCGGCTCATCGAACATCACGATCTTGGGCTCCATCACGAGCGCCCGGGCGAAGCCGGCGCGCTTCTTCATGCCGCCCGAGATCTCGCTCGGAGTGCGGCTGCGCGGCGCCGGCGAGGCCGACCTCCTCGAGGCGGTGATCGACGATCTGACGGATCTCCTCCTCGGACTTGTTCGTCTGCTCGCGCAGCGGGAACGCGACGTTGTCGTAGACGTTCATCGAGCCGAACAGCGCGCCGTCCTGGAACAGGATCCCGAACTCGCGGCGCATCTCGAACAGCTCCGAGCGGCGGCGGTTCGGCACCGACTTGCCGTGCACGAGGATGTCGCCGTGGTCCGGGAACATCAGCCCGATCAGGTGGTTGATCAGCACGGACTTGCCGGTGCCCGAGGGGCCGAGGATCACCGTGATCATCCCCTCCGGGATCCCGAGGTTGAGCCCGTTGAGCACCCGGTTGCGGCCGAACGCGCTTGTAGACGTCGATGCATTCGACCGACCAGAAGTCGCCGGGATGGTCCTCTCGGATGTTCAGCGCGCCGGAGTGGTACTGGTAGTCGCTGGCCTCCTCGAGCAGTTCGCGCTGCTCGGCGCTGAAGCCGCCGCCGTCGTGCTCGGTCGTCCTCGTCGTCGACGAATTCGGAGATCCGGGAGCTGCCGTTTGACTCGTGGCGCAGCGCGCGCAGCTCCCGCTGACGGCTGACGTAGGCGGACAGGATCGGGACGACGCGCAGGAACTTCCGCACCGGGCCCTCGGTCCTGACCCGGTCGCGGCTGATCGCCATCGACAGCTTCAGCTCACCGCGGATCAGCAGCTCCAGATCGAAGCTGGCGATCCACAGCGTGATCTCCGCTTCGCTGAGCGAGCCCGGAACCACCTCGATCGGCGTCCGATCGAGCAGCAACGTCGCCGCCAGCCCCGGCTCGTCCGCGAGCACGAAGGTGACGATCGCGTCCGCCAGCGCCAAGCGGCGGCTGATCTCGGGATCGGTCGCCGCGTCCTGCAGCGACTCGATGAAGTCATCGAGCGTGCGCTGCGCCACGAGGTGCGCCCGCGACTGCTCGGGGCTCGCCGCCAGCCAGGCGCCGCGGTCGATCTGCGCCTTCGTGAACGCCCGCGCCGCCTCCGCGCTCTCCGGTCGGGCCAGCTCAGGGTCCTGCGGCGACGGGTGCCACACCGGCAGGTCGGAGTCGAACTCCGTCCGCAGCCGCGTCAGGATCGTGCTGATGTAGCTCGACAGGAACGCATCGGCGATCCGCATCACGGCGGCCAGCTCAGCCGATTCGGTCACCCGCCGCGACAGCTCGAGTCCGAACACGTTGCGGAACATCGCGACGCCGTACTGGTAGGCGGCCGTCACGTTGTCGAATCCGATCCCGACACCGCGGAGGTAACGGGCGTACTCGAGCGCCTGCGGTGGCGTGTCGATCGACTCCTCCGGGAGCCTCGCGCGGATCATGCTGAAGATCTCGCGGAGGTTCGCCTCGCAGCTGATCTTCGTCTCGCCAAGCGCCCGCTCGTCCTTCAGCGCCCGGAGCGCGGGCACCTCGGCGTGGATGTGACGGGCCATCGCCGCCGAGAACGGATCGATGACGTCGACGAACAGGGTCGCGAGCTCACGGAGCCGCGCCTCTTCGGGTGACCTTGCTTGCGTGATACCTGACGCTGACGGCGCCGTGGGCACGGACAACTCGCTCATCCCTCTCCCTCTGCCTGCCGAGCACCGTCGCTCGGCCTGACGCACAAAATCACGTTCAGGGGGGGCCGACGTTGTAGGACTCCGACAAATTGGCTGGGGAACGGGACAAGCGGCCCAGGCCGGCGCGCTGGAAAGCGTCACGAATCCGGGCACGTCGAGGGCCGCCCCCGTTGGGGCGGCACTCCCGAGGGCAGCGCGCCTGAGCGCCGCGCGTTGAAGGTGACCCGGGCCTAGTGCCGGTGCGTCGGCGACGGGCCGGCGCCCGCTCGCAGCGCCGGCAGCCGCTCGGCCAGGCGCAGCGCCGCTTCGAGCTCGAAGCGGCGTTCGTCCACGCGACGACCGAGAAGCTCCTCGGCCTGCTTGACGCGGTAGACGACCGTGTTCAGATGGATCGAGAGCCGGCGTCCGGCACGGGCCGGGCTGAGGCCCTCTTCGAAGTAGGTGCGCAGCGTCGCCCGCAGCCGCAGCGCCGCATCGTCGGAGGCTGCCAGCGCACCGAGCTCGGTCTCGACGAAGCGAGCGGCCCGGACCGGATCGGCGGTCAACAGCGCCGCCAGCGAACACGACCGGTAGCCGAGCACCGACCCGGGACGCTGCCCGAGGAATTCACTGGCGCGCCGCACGACCAGGGCGTCGTCGTGGGAATCGGCCATCCCGTCGGGACCGCAGCCGCAGCTGCCGACAGCCGCTCGCAGCCCCGATGGAACCTTGACCGCGATCGAGGCGGGGTCATCGGTGACGTGATCACCGGAGGTCCAGCCCCACACCACCCGCTCGCCGACGGGGATCGTCAGCGAGGGGCCGCCGCCGAGCGCGGAGGCGAGCTCGCTCGCGGCGCTCTCAACCCAGCCGACACGCCGAGCGCTGTCCTGAACGTCGGCCCAGACGATGAACGCGACGTGCTTGCGAGAGACGTCGTAGCCGAGCCGTTCACTGCTGGCTGCAACCTCGATCGGCCGCCGGTCGATGATCGCCTGCACGCACTCCGCGCGGGCGGCCGCGGCGCCGCGGACCCAGCGGGCGCGCTCCTGCTCGTAGGCCTCCACCAGCTGCGTGCAGACGGCGTCGATGTATTCGAAGGTCCACTGCGTGAAGAACGCGAGGATGCTCCAGCGCACCTCGGCGGGCATCTCGACGTCCTGCGTCGCCTCGGCGATCCGCTGCTCCGCGTACCCGTGCCCGAGCCGGTAGGCCCGCAGCAGCACTGACAGCGGCAGCCCGCGATGTGCGAGCTCCCGGGCCCAGGCGGTGGCCGCCGGCGGCGGGACCGCGCCGTACCCCGACTCCCGCGTCTCGCGGATCGAGCCCCAGATCGTCGTCAGGTTGTCGGTACAGCTGAGCGCAATGCCGGTGTGGAAGTCCGGATCGCTCAGCTCCGCCAATTCCGGCACCTCGATCGCCAGCCGCGCGGCCATCTCGACCCCCAGCGCCTGGGGATCGAGTTGGTCCAGCACAACGTCGAGGTTGCGCCACACCTCGTCCTGCATGCTGATAACGGTGCTCGACATCTCTCCCCTCCCTCGTGCGTCCGGCGCCACCCACATGGCTGCCTGAGACTCGCATGTGAACACTAACCGACGGCCCACCCTCCGCGGTGCAGGTTCACGGCCGCGGACCGCGCAGCTTTGTGACCCGGAGATAACTGAAGCGCTCACTACTGGTTGGGCACGACATTGGGGCGGGCGTCGCGGACTGGGATAAATCGCGGGACAGCAGTCAACGACTCACCGAGGGAGGGGTCTGTCATATGGGCTTTCTGACCGGGAACTTCCCGGCCGGTCGATCCCGACACATTCATGGAGAAGCCGTACCTGGAGCGCACGAAGGTGCTCTCCCGGTACTGGATCGACTACGGCTTCGGCTCCCCGAAGGCGATCATGGTCATGTACCTGATGAAGCTCGCGGTGTTCTTCGCGGGCGGCGGGATCGTGGTGGCGACGCTGACCTCGCACCTGAACCCGCTGCATCCCTCGGCGTGGTTCGACCAGCCGATCTTCTACGAGAAGGGGATTCTCTGGACGGTCCTGCTCGAGTGCCTCGGCGATCGCCGGCTCCTGGGGGCCGCTGGCCGGGCACATGTGGCCGATCACCGGCGGATGGCATTACTACGCCCGCCTGGGCGCGATGCGCAACGCCGCCCTGGCCGGACAAGGTGCCGCTGACCAAGGGTGATGACCGGACGATCGTCGATGTCGGCCTGTACCTGGCGGTGCTCGCCTCGCTGATCGTCGGCTCTGCCTGCCCGGCGTTGACGCGCATGGCGTCGGCAAGCACGTGGCGGACAGCAAGGGCCTCGTGCCGCCGCTGTCGATCGGGATCTCCGCGTCGGACTGATCATCCTGCTCGGCCTGCGCGACAAGATCTTCTTCATCGCGGCGCGCAGCGAGCAGTACCTCCCGGCGCATGATCTTCATGACGTTCTTCCCGTTCGTCGACATGATCGTCGCGGCGAAGCTGCTGATCGTGATCGTCTGGTTCGGCGCCGGCTTCTCGAAGCTGCAACCGGCACTTCCCGCAGGTGCTCCCGCCGATGGTCGCCAACATCGCCGTGGCTGCCGATCAAGGCGATCAAGCGCCATGCACGTCGCGCGACTTCCCTGAGGACCTGCGCGCCGTCCCAGTTCACCACAGCTCTTCGCGCACGGGCCCGGGCATGTTCGGCGAGCTCGTGCCGCCGCTGGTGCTGCTGTTCAGCCACAACCACGTCGTCACCGTCATGCGCGGTCGGTGTTCATGATCGGCTACCACCTGTTCATCATCTCGACGTTCCCGCTGGCGGTCCCGCTGGAGTGGAACGTCGTGTTCATGTACCTGACCGCGTTCCTGTTCCTCGGCTACCCCGCCCAGGAGCGGCTACGCGCTCGGCAACGCCGGCACCGTGCTGATCATCGTCGACCGCCGTGCGTGCCTGCTGTTCTTCCCGATCCTCGGCAACCTGCGGCCCGACCTCGTCTCGTTCCTGCCCTCGATGCGGCAGTACGCCGGCAACTGGGCCTCGGCGATGTGGGCGTTCGCGCCCGGCTGCGAGGACAAGCTCGACAAGCACCTGGTCAAGGGCGCGCAGATGCAGAAGTCAAGCAGCTGCAGACTGAAGCATGCCGCTGCTCGGCTACGACGAGCGACGTCGCCGAGGTCGTGATGCAATCAGCTGCTCGCCTGGCGCTCGATGCACAGCCAGGGCCGTGGCCTCAACTCGGTGATGATCAACAAGCTCGGCGAGGACATCGACACCTACACGCTGCGCGAGGCCGAGTTCGGCTGCAACGCGATCGTCGGCTTCAACTTCGGCGACGGGCACCTCCACGACCAGCAGCTGATCCAGGCGATCCAGAAGCGCTGCCAGTTCGCGCCCGGCGAGTTCATCGTCGTCTGGGTCGAGTCCGAGCCGGTCTGCAGCGGCCGTCCAGCAGTACTGGGTGATGGACGCGGCCGTCGGCGTCGTCGAGCGCGGCAGCTGGCGCGGTGCAAGGACGCGTCGACGCCGAGCAACCGTGGCTGCCCAACGGTCCGATCCCGATCCAGGTCGACTCCGCATGGAGGGCTACGAGCGGGTGCGTTATCCACGGGCGAGGCGCAGCGCCGGTGCGGCCCCAACCGCAGCGACGCCCGTCACCGCGTGATGATGCGCGGTGTGCACCGGGCCACCGCGCGATGAAAGCGGTCGTCGTCGGCAGCGGGCCCAACGGGCTCGCTGCCGCCCTCACCCTGGCCGACGCCGGCGTGACGGTCACCGTGCTCGAGGCGGCCGACACGCTCGGCGGCGGCACGCGCTCCGAGCGAGCTGACGCTGCCGGGGCTGATCCACGACGAGTGCTCGGCGGCGCACCCGCTCGCGGTCGACACGCCGTTCTCGCGGCAGCTTCGACCTGGCGGCGCACGGCCTGGAGTGGCTGCTGGCCGGAGGTCCAGTACGCGCATCCGCTCGACGGCGGCGCCGGCGCGGCCGCGTACCGGTCGGTCAGCGAGACCGCTGCGGGCCTCGGCCGCGACGGCGCGGCGCTGGTCGCGCGGTGTTCTCGGGCCGCTCACCGAGCATTTCGACGCGATCACCGACGACTTCATGCGGCCGATGCTGCGCATTCCGAGCCACCCGCTGCTGATGGCGCGGCTTCGGTTTCTACTCCGGCATGCCGGCCGGCGTCCTCGCCCGCCGGTTCCGCACCCCCGAGGGCCGCGCGCTGTTCGCCGGGGTCGCCGCCCACGCGCTGCGCCCGTTCGGATCGCCGATGTCGAGCGCGATCGGTGTCGCGCTCGGAACCGCCGCCCACCGCTACGGCTGGCCGGTGGCCGCGCGGCGGCTCCCAGGCGATCTCGCAGGCGATGATCGGGGCGCTGGTCGAGCGCGGCGGAACGGTCCGAGACGGGCGTCACCGTGGCCTCGCTCGACGATCTCGACGAGGCCGACGTCGTGCTGCTCGACGTCGCGCCGGCCGCCGCCGCGACGATCTGCGGCGAGCGGATGCC
This sequence comes from uncultured Conexibacteraceae bacterium, assembly GCA_963778315.1. Taxonomy (GTDB): domain Bacteria; phylum Actinomycetota; class Thermoleophilia; order Solirubrobacterales; family Solirubrobacteraceae; genus Palsa-465. The sequence continues at coordinate 588,243 of CAVZTZ010000013.1, forward strand.
CGGCCGGGTCGCGCGCGGCCGCTGCAGCGTTACAAGCATGGTCCGGGGGCCTTCAAGGTCGAGTTCGCCGTCGACGGCGGCGTCCCGTGGGAGTACGAGCCGGCACGTCACGCCGGCACCGTGCACGTCTGCGGTGACCTCAAGGAGGTCGCGACGGTCGAGGCGATGGTGCACCGTGGGCAGATGCCCGAGCGCCCGTTCGTGCTGGTCTGTCAGCAGTGCGCTGGCCGATCCGAGTCGAGCCGCCGGCGAGGTGCAGCCGCTGTACAGCTACGCCCACGTTCCGAGCGGCTACAGCGGCGACGCGACCGAGGCGATCGAGCGCCAGATCGAGCGATTCGCCCCGGGCTTCCGCGACCGCATCCTTGCCCGTCACATCCGCTCGGTCCCCGAGATGGAGGCCTACAACGCCAACTACATCGGCGGTGACATCGTCACCGGCGCCAACACGCCGCGGCAGCTGGTCTTCCGTCCACGTGCGGCACTCGATCCCTACAGCCTGGGGATCAAGGGCGTCTACCTCTGCTCGGCTGCGACCCCACCCGGCGGCGGGGCGCACGGCATGTGCGGCTACAACGCGGCCCAGTCCGCGCTGCGCTTCCTCGAGCGGCAGTAGGGCTTCCGTCCCTGCCGCCGCTTCCGTCCCTGCCGCCGCTTCGCCGCCGCTTCCGTCCCTGCCGCCGCTTCCGTCCCTGCCGCCGCTGGACCCGATGAGACTCGCTTCGCGTCGATGCACCGGTTTCTACGGCGCCCGAAACGGCAAATCGACCCCGAAAACGGCGCTCGTACGTTTCAGGACCCCTCAGGGGCCTCCGTTCGTCAAAGCTCGAAATCCGGCGTTGCATTGCCGTTTCAAGCACCCTCGAAGCGAAAGCGGACGGCCAGGACGCCTGAGAGAGCCTGAACCGCGCTCCGGGTGGAGACGAACCCGACCGGCTCGGACCGGCTCCACCGCCGCGCCGCCACACCGCTTGTGCTCACTGCAAAAGACCACTCCACCGCCCCGGGCTCGATACACCAGTTTCTACGGCGCCGAAACGAACACAGCGACGTCGAAAACGGCGCATCGTTTGTAGCAGTGCCCTCAGGGCGCGCTGGCGAACAAAGCGGCACATGGGCGGTCGCATTGTTCGTTCGAGCACCCTCAAGGCCAAACGGACGGCCAGAACGACCCCGACCGCCACACCACCTTGTCCTCATTGCCAAACACCGCCCCGCACCCCAAAGTGGCCCCGGACGGTCGCGCCAGACCGCGACCAGCACCCGACCGGACCCGACCGGCCCGGACCAGACCGGGATCCGACCAGGCCGGGATCCGACCAGGCCGCGAGGCGCTACAGGGCCTCGAAGACCGTGTAGCGCAGCCGCGCCACACAGGCCGGCTTGTCGCTGGTCGCCCGCTCGAACGTCAGCTCGACCAAGAGCGTCGCGCCCTCCTCGCTGCGCTGGACATCAGACAGACGTGCCCACATCCGGACGCTGTCGCCAATCGGCAGCGGCGAGGGGAACTGCAGCTCGTCGAGTCCGTCGATGACCGTCACCGGGAAGTGTTCGAGTGACAGCAGTTCGTCGAGCAGCATCGGTGCCTGCGACACCGTGTAGAAGCCGTGCGCGATCGGCCCACCGAAGACCGTCTCGCGGGCCCGCCCGGGATCGGTGTAGATGAACTGATGATCACCCGTCAGGTCAGCGAACGCGCTCACCGCGTCCTGGGTCACCTCGCGCCAGCCGGTCACACCCAGCTCCTTGCCCGCCAGTGCGGCCAGCGCCTCGATGTCGAGCGGAACCGACCGGCCCGTCTTCGCCTCGGCGTGAGCGCTCATCGTTGATCAGAGCCTCTCAGCGGGGCTCTGATCAAACCATGTATGCCCGCGACGAATCCCCGGACGACGATTGGCGGCTGCCACTATCGGGCGCGGCGGTTGCGGGTAGCCACCTGTGAGACCACCCTTCGACAGGAGGCAACCGATGCCTGACCAACAGACGATCGCAGTACTCGGCGCGGGCGGCACGATGGGCCGCCCGATCGCTCGCAATCTGGCCCGCGCCGGCTTCGCTGTGCGCGCGTGGAACCGGACGCGCGAGAAGGCCGAACCCCTGGCGCGGGACGGCGCCGAGATCTGCGACTCCCCGGCTGAAGCCGCCGCCGACGCCGACGTGATCGTGACGATGTTGGCTGACGCAGATGCGGTGCTCGACACGATCAGCGAGGCGCTGACCAGTCAGCCGGCCCCCGACGCGGTGTGGCTGCAGCTCTCGACGATCGGCGAGCGCGGCACGGAACGCTGCATGGCGTTCGCGCAGGAGCGTGAGCTGTCGTTCATCGATTCGCCAGTCCTTGGCACCAGGCAGCCGGCTGAGGAGGGCAAGCTTGTGGTGATGGCATCGGGGGATGAGCAGCTGCTCGACCGGGCGCAGCCGATCTTCGACGCGATTGGCCACCGGACGATGCGGGTCGGCGAGGCCGGAGCCGGTTCGCGACTGAAACTCGCGACCAACAGCTGGATTCTCGCGGTCGTCGAGGGGGCGGCTGAGACGATGGCGTTCGCCGAGGGGCTCGGACTCGATCCGCAGCTCGTCCTCGACGCGGTCGCCGGAGGCCCGCTGGATCTGCCCTATCTGCAGATGAAGGGCGCAGCGATCATCGAGCGTGACTTCGAGCCGTCGTTCAAACTGAAGCTCGCGACCAAGGATGGAACGCTCGTGCGGGAGGCGGCTCGCTCCCGGGGACTCGAGCTGCCGCTCGTCGACACCGTCTGTGACCGCTTCGCACAGAGCGTTCCGGATCACGGTGACGAGGACATGATCGCCACCTACCTGGCCAGCGCCCCGGCCTGAGGCGCCGCGCGGCCGAAGCGCCGCGCGGTCCCGAAGCGCCGCGCCGCCCCGGGGCGGCGCGCCGTACGATCTCAGTGCTCGTAGGTCCCGATCAGCCGCGCCTGCTCGATCACGTGCTCCTCGATCGCTTCGAGCAGCGCCCGCCGCTCGAGTCCGGGCGGCAGGTCGAGCTCAGCATCGAGCGCGTAGACCCAGAAGTAGTAATGGTGCGGCCCGTGCCCGGCCGGCGGAGCCGGCCCGTTGTACGCATCGTTGCCCAGCGAATTGGTCCCGTTGACAGCGTCGCCGCCGCCTTCCGGAAGGCCGGTCGCATCGCCCGCGATGCCGTAGGCGACCCAGTGGGTGAACCCGTCGACGAGCGGCGCGTCGGGATCGTGCATGACGACCGCGAACGCAGCGGTGCCGTCGGGAGCCCCGGTCCACTCAAGCGCCGGAGCGATGTCCTCGCCGTCACCGGTGTACTTCTCGGGGATCCGGCTGTGTCCGCTGAACGCAGGTGAGCGCAGGCGCAGGTCCTGCACATTCAGTTCTTGTGGCATGGATAGGCCGTACCCGGCGCGCGCCTGCATGAATCACTGCCGGTGACGCGGATCGCACGCGGCGATGACAAGATCCCGCGGAGTGGCGCGCGTCTGAGCGTGCGCCCGGATTCGGAGGAGAACGTGCGGAGGATCAGGAGAGCCGTCGCCGCCACATTGTTCGTGGCGACGCTCTGTATCGGAGCGGGCGTCAGCGACGCCAGGGGCGGCGCCGCGACAACGGGAGCGGGCGCCGCCGAAGCGCTTTCGCAGCATCCCCTCGTGATGAGCTCCGGCTGGGACCGCGACGACGAGGCCCCATCCTCGGCCGTGGTCCACCCGGTGCGGGTGCTCAACATCAGCGGCGGGGTCCAGAACGCGGCCGCGCTGACCGGCGGGCCCGGCACAACGACGCTCACCTACCCCGCCTCGCTCGTGCTCGACTACGGCAAGGAGGTCGAGGGCAAGGCGTTCTTCGACGTCAGTGCCGGTGCGGGCTCGATCCTGCAGACGACCTACACGGAGACGCTCAAGAACATGGGCAACGACGGCGCGCTCAGCGTCGCCCTGTTCCAGTCCGGCAACTCGTCGCGCAACGACACGTTCGTGACCGCCGGCAAGGGCGTGATCACCGCCTCGATGATCCAGGGCGGTCAGCGCTACGAGCTGGTCGAGCTGAAGACCCCGGGGACGGTGTCGCTGAGCGGCGCGGGCTTCGACTTCACGGCCCCGCGGGAGACACCGAATCTGATGCGCGGCCACTTCTACTCGTCGAGCGTTCTGCTCAACCGGATCTGGTACGCGGGCGCCTACACGCTCAACCTCAACCAGATGACGCCCGGCACGCCCGTCGCCGACGAGGGCGTCAACCAGGACTACCTGATCCTCGACGGGGCCAAGCGCGACCGCGCCGTCTGGTCCGGCGACCACATGGTCTCGGACCTCACCGACTACTACGTGTCGGACCCCGTCTACGCGGCCGACTCCGACGCGCTGTTCCTCGACCACCCCGCCACCACGGCCGGCGAGGCGATCCCCGCGGCCGGGGTGATGTCGGAGCCCGGACCGCTGCCGGGCGCCTGCAGTCCGAATCCGACGCTCGCCGACATCTGCGTCACATGGTCGGCGAGCTACTCGCTGGCGGTGATCCCGGCGGTCTACAACTACTACCTCTACACGGGCGACCTCGGCTACGTTCGCGACCACTGGCAGGCGGTGCTGCGCCAGATGGACTGGGACGCGCAGCAGGTCGACCACAAGGGTCTGTTCAGTATCAGCGCGGCCGATGACGCCGACTGGAACCTCGAGTCGATCAGCGGGGATCTGACGTTCGTCAACGCGCTCTACGTGATGGCGCTCAAGGACGCCGCGCGGCTCGCCGCGGCACTCGGCGATCAGGACAACGCCGCCGCCTGGGACGCCTCGGCCGCGGCCGTCACCGCCGCCGTCAACCAGCAGCTGTGGAACCCCACAACCGGCCTCTACGACGCCTCGACGACGCTGCGCGGCGCGGCCGTCCAGGACGCCAACGTGATCGCGATTCTGGCCGGGATCGCGACCCCACAGCGGGCCCGGGTGATCCTCCCGCGGCTCGCCCGCGACCTCGCGACCCCGTACGGACCGGCAGCCGCCGACGCGAGGGCGACGGGCTACGTCAAGGACATCTCCCCGTACATGGGCAGCTTCAACGTGTTCGCCGACTTCGCGAACGGGCGGACCGCCAGCGCGCTGGCGCTGATCAGCCGGGAGTGGGGCTACATGGTGGCCCACGATCCCGGCGGAACGGTCTGGGAGCGCATCGAGACCAACGGCGTTCCGGCCAGCGGGGCGCTCGCCGACTCGACGGCGCACGCATGGTCGACCGGGCCGACCTCGGCACTGTCGGAGTACGTGCTCGGCGCCGCGCCGCTGACCCCCGGCTTCGCCAGCTGGACCGTGACGCCGCAACCCGGGAGCCTGACGTGGGCGCAAGGCGTGATCCCCACTCCGCACGGGTCGCTGTCGGTGCTGTGGAAACGCTCCCGCAGGACGTTTCAGCTGACGGTCGCGGCGCCGTCAGGAACCAGCGGCGTTGTGACGATCCCGCTGCTCGGCTCACGGACGGTCCCGATCGCCAGCGACGGCAGGCTGGTCTGGAACGGCAGGCGTGCGATCGGGCGCTCGGGCGCCTACCGCTCAGGCGCCGGCGTCGTCTTCCCTGCGGTCACCGGCACGCACACCTTCGCCTACTGATGCGCCGCGCACTGCTCGTCGTCGGGGCGCTGCTGGCGCTCGCGCCCGCGGCCGGCGCCGCGCCGAGGCTGCTGTCGAACCACCGCGCCTTCACGGAGGCGCAGCGGTTCAACGACGCCCCGTCGACGCGGACCGTGCACCCGGTCGCCGTGTACAAGACGGTTGGCAGTGTGAGCACCCCCGTTGGGGTGCTCCACCATCGGATCACCACCCTGTCGGGATCCGGTGCCGAGGTGATCTACGACTTCGGCAAGGACGTCGGCGGCCTCGTCACGCTGCACTTCTCCGGCGGCAGCGGCACGCTCGGGATGGCCTACGCCGAGTCATCGCAGTTCGCCGGGCCTGACAGCGACGCCTCGACGGGCCGCTCGAGCGGTGGCGACGGCTTCATCAGCATCCCCGTCAACGGGCGGGGAGGCTATACGGTGCCGAAGCCGCTGCTGCGCGGCGGCTTTCGCTACCTGACGCTGTTCATGGTCTCCGGCGGGACGGTCTCACTGTCCGCCGTCACGCTCGACTTCACCGCTGACCCGGACATCGGCGCCGATCCGAACGCCTATCCGGACTACTTCCTCTCCTCCGACGCGCTGCTGAATCGCATCTGGTACGCCGGGGCCTACACCGACGAGCTCGACATCATCGGCCCCGACCAGGCCCGCGCCGCGAACGCCCCCAAGACGCTGTGGGATGACTCCGCGACGGTCGCTGAGCCCGGGGCAGTCCTGGTCGACGGCGCCAAGCGTGACCGCACCATCTGGCCCGGGGACATGCTCATGTCCGTTCCCAGTGACGCGGTTTCACTCGATGACATGAGCGCCGCGCGGCTGTCGCTCGACGCGCTCTATCGCGCGCAGGATTCGCTCGGCGCGTTCCCGTACGCCGGCCCGCCCGTGGGGCCGACCAGCGCGCCGTCGATCGGCGGCTCGAGCGAGGGTTCCGATGCCTATCACCTCGACACGATGATCGTGACCTACGACTACTACGAGGACACCGGCAACACCGCCTGGCTGACGTCGATCTGGCCGCGGTACCTGAAGGGACTGAATTACGCGCTCGACTACATCGACCCGGTCACCGGGATGTTCTTTGATCTCGGGCCGTTTGACTGGGCCCGCGCTGATCAGGGCGGCGAGAACATCGAGATCAACGCGCTGATGTACCACGTGCTGACGACCTGTGAAACGCTCGCCGGGGTCGAGGACGACCCGAGCCTCGCGTCGGAATGCGCGGCTCGGGCGGCGCGGCTCAAGGCCGGCGTCAACGGGGTGCTGTGGGACGGCGTCGTCGGCGCCTACAAGGACGACCCGACCGGGAGCCTGACGCCGCCGAAGCTGCTGATCCCACAGGACGGGAACTCGTTGGCGATCTGGTACGGACTGACCGACGACGGGACCCAGGACACGCAGATCCTCGATCAGCTGCGCGGGAACTGGACGTCGATCGGCGCCCGCACGCCGGAGTTCGACAACGGCCAGGGGATCCATCCGTTTCCGGGCGGGATGGAGGTCAACGCCCGTTTCGTCGCTGGTGATGGCGTCGACGCGCTGACGCTGATCCGGACCGAGTGGGGCTACATGCTCAATAGCCCGCTCGGGACGAGGTCGACCTTCTGGGAGGGTTACCACGTGGACGGCAACATGGCCGACTATTACGGCAGCCTGTATCCGGTGAGCTACACGAGCCTCGCGCACGCCTGGTCGACCGGACCGGTGATCGCGCTCAGCCAGTTCGTCGTCGGAATCGCGGACACCTCAGCCGGCGGCGCGTCGGTGTCCGTCATCCCGCAGCCGTCCGGCCTGTCGTATGCGTATGGCAAGCAGGTGACGCCCCACGGGGCTGTGTATGTCGGTTGGCGCTCGGCTCGGTCCGGATTCGCCCTGCGCGTGAACACGCCGCCGGGGGTCGCGCTCTCACGCGTCGGGGTGCCGCTGCTCGGCGCCGCCCGCACGATTTCGCTGAACGGCCGCGTCGTGTGGCGCGGCGGAGCGTTCCTCGCCGGACACGGCGCCGCCGCCGCGAGCGAAGCCACCGGCTCCTCACAGTCCGGAAGCTACGTCTACTTCACCGGCGTGGCCTCCGGCACCGACCTCTTCACCTGGTCCTGACATGACGATCACGCGCCGGAGCTTCCTGAAGGCCTCCGGCGCGGCGCTCGTGTTCGGTGCCGGCGAGCCGGTGCTGGCCGTCGCGCGCAGCAGCTCATCCTCGCTCCGTGGCTCATCATCTCTGAGGGGGTTGCGCCGCGTGGTCCGCGGAACCGTTCTGACCCCCGGCTCAGGCGGCTACTCGGCCGCCGCCCACGTCTACAACGAGCGGTTCGACCGGGTGCGGCCGCTCGCGATCGCCCGGCCGGTCGATGCCGCCGACGCGCGCGCGGCGATCCGCTGGGCGGTGGAGCACGGGGTGGCGCTGCGGGCCCGGTCGGGCGGACACAGCTACGCCGGCTATTCCACGGTCGCGGACGGTCTCGTGCTCGATCTCCGCAATCTCCGCCACGTCCACGTTGACCGGCGGGCAGGGACCGCGACCGTCGGGGCAGGCACCCAGCTGATCGACCTGTACTCCGCGCTCGCTCGTGCCGGCGCGACGGTGCCGGCCGGCTCGTGTCCGTCGGTTGGCGTCTCAGGTGTCTCCCTCGGAGGCGGCATGGGTCTGGCCGGGCGCGCCTTCGGATTGACGACCGACCACATCGTCGAGGCCCGGGTCGTGACCGCGGACGGCCGCGTGCGCAGCGCCGGCACGCGAACCGACCCCGACCTCCTGTGGGCGCTGCGTGGCGGCGGTGGCGGGAACTTCGGAGTTGTCACGGAGTTCGTGTTCAGGGTGCGCCCGCTGCCGCCCGTGGCAACCGCGTTCTTCATCACCTGGCCGTGGTCGAGCGCGGCGGAGGCGCTCTCGCGATGGGTCGCGTGGGCACCGCACACCGATCCGAGGATCACGTCGATCTGCAGGCTGAACGTCGCCGATGGGCAGCCGCGGATCAGCGTGTACGGCCAGTTCCTGGGCGCGGCGGCCGACCTGGACGATCTGGTCGCGCCCCTGCTCGGGCTGCCCGGCGGCTCCGTCGTCGTGGAGAGCCAGCCGTATCTGGCGATGCAGCTGCGGTGGGCGGGCTGTTCGGAGGTGCCGGAGGCCGCCTGCCACACAGCCGGAGCCGCTCCTGGCGGCACCCTTGCCCGAGGGTCCTTCTACGCGAAGTCCGACTACATCGACAGGCCGTTGTCTGAGGCGGGGGCCAAGACCCTGGTCGACGCCGTGGCCACGCGGGCGAGCGCGCCGGGCAGCGGCCTGGTGCTGCTTGACTCCTACGGCGCGGCGATCAACCACCTCGCCCCCGACGCGACCGCGTTCGTGCACCGAGATCAGCTCTGCGGGGTGCAGTACCTCAGCTACGGCAACGACGACGGCTGGGTCCAGCGCACCTGGCAGACGATGCGGCCGCACGTGTCGGGGCAGGCCTACCAGAACTACATTGACCCGCACCTGCAGAATTGGCACCACGCCTATTACGCGGGTAACTACCGGCGACTCCTGGCGACCCGCCGCGAGTACGACCCGCACCACTTCTTCACCTTCCCGCAGGCGATTGGCCGGGATTGACCGGCGCCCGGTGCCAATCGGCCGAAAAACCGTTCGGGTTCGGTCCCCACGGGGACGCTGAAGCGCATACCATCGCGTCACCGAGCGAGAGGAGACGGGCGGCATGACACTGCTGAGCGAGGACCGGCTGGCAACACTGCGTGCGCTGTGCGACACGGTCGTTCCACGGATCGAACGAGCCGGGGATGCGGACGGATTCTGGGCGCGAACCGCGACCGACGTCGGCGCCGATGAGGGGCTCGTCCAGATGCTCGACGCGATGGCGCCCGAGCAGGCGGCCGGGGTCGAGCAACTGCTCGACGTGCTCGCACTCCAGGGATTCGCCGGGATGTCGCAGCTGTCGCGTGAGCAGGTGCTGCGCAATATGTCGCTTGCGTCGGTGCAGGCCGCGCTCGGCATCGGATCACTGGTCGCCGGGGTGCTGCTAATCGCCTACGGGGCGCCTGACCCCCAGACCGGCCGCAACGCGTTCTGGGACACGCTCGGCTATCCCGGCCCGATCTCAGCTCCGCCCGAGACGCCCAAGACGATCCCGTTGACGACCCCGGATGCCGGCGAGACGATCGAGGCAGATGCGGTCGTCGTCGGATCGGGCGCCGGCGGTGGCGTGATCGCCGCGAAGCTCGCGGCCGCCGGTCTGGACGTCGTCGTGCTCGAGATGGGCGGCTACTTCAACGAGGCCGACTTCAACCAGTACGAGCTGTGGGCGTGGCAGAACCTCTACTGGCGCGGCGGTCCGACACCGTCGGCGGACATGAACATCACGCTCGTCGCCGGCTCATGCCTGGGCGGCGGCACCGTGATCAACTGGACCAACTCGCTGCGGACCAAGGACTGGGTGAGGGACGAGTGGGCGCGCGAGTACGGACTGACGGACGTCGCCACCGATGCGTTCGACCGGCATCTGGACGAGGTCTGGAAGCGGATCAAGGTCAACGACCTCTGCTCGGAGCTGAACGGCAGCCAGCAGGCGATGCAACGCGGCGCCGAGCGGCTCGGCTGGTCGTTCGCCACCGTCAACCGCAACTGGGATCCGGACCGCCACGACCCGCGGATGGCCGGGTACCTCGGCTACGGCGATCAGTCCGGAGCCAAGCAGTCGACGCTGCTCACCTACCTCCAGGACGCCGCTGACCACGGCGCCCGGTTCCTGCACCGCTGCACCGTGGACCGTGTGATCGTCGAGGACGGCCGCGCGGCCGGGGTCGAGGCGACCTGGCGCGGCGGCCCGGACGGTGAGGCGGTTGCGGTGACCGTACGCGCACCGCAGGTGGTGATCGCCGCCGGGGCGCTCGAGTCTCCAGCCGTCCTGCTGCGCTCCGGGATCGGCGGGCCGGCGACCGGGAAGTACCTGCGACTGCACCCCTGCAGCCTCACGTTCGCGGACTACGGCACCGACACCGACGCCTGGTGGGGAGCCCCGCACGCCGGACTGATCAACGAGTTCGCCAACGTCGAGGACGGATACGGATTCCTGATCGAGGCCACCCAGTACTCCACGGGCCTCGGCGCCTCCGCAATACCGTTCACCTCAGGCCTCGAGCACAAGCAGATGATGCGCGACTACCGGACCGGCGCAACGTTCATCGGCCTGGTCCGAGACCGTGGCTCCGGGCAGGTGACCCTCGATGCCAACGGCGCCGCGGTCCCCTCCTATGCGATCACGGATCCGACCGACCTGCGGCACATGGCGATGGGGCTCGACGCCCAGATCCGAGCGCATATCGCGGCCGGCGCCCGGAGAGTGTGGTTGCTCGCCGAAGGCCTGCCGACGTGGCGGGTCGGCGAGGACGCCGAGGCGTTCATCGCCCGAGCGCAGCGGGTGCCGGCCAGGGCGGGCGGACTGCGAATGTTCTCGGCCCACCAGATGGGCAGCTGCCGGATGGGAGCCGATCCCGCCGCCTCGGTGGCTGATCCCCGTGGCGAGCTCCATGACGTCCCGGGCGTCTGGATCGGAGACGCGTCCGCGTTCCCGACGCCGTCGGGAACGAACCCGATGATCACGGTGATGGCGCTCGCCTCGCGGACCGCCGACCACATCGTTGAAGCCGCGTCCTCCGCACGAGGGGCCGCGCCGAGCCTGGAGACGACGCGATGAGCACCGCACCGACCCTGATCAGCCGTGACACCCTGCCGATCGGTGGTGAGTGGGTTTCGCCCGACGGCTCCGAGACGATTGACGTGATCAACGCCGCGACCGAGGAGGTGATCGGCCGGGTGCCCTCGGGGACCGCGCAGGACGTTGACCGCGCCGTCGCCGCCGCACGTGCCACGTTCGAGTCGTGGTCGCGCGTGCCGCTGGATGAGCGCGTCGCCCTGTGTACCGCGGTGTCGCTCAGGCTCCAGGAGCGTCAGGAGGAACTGGCCGCGCTGATCTCGCAGGAAATGGGCGCGCCGATCACGTTCGCGATGATGGTCCAGACCGCTCTGCCGATCATGACCTTCGCCTCGATGGCGCACCTGGCCGAGCAGATTCCGTGGGAGCAGTGGCTCGGCAACTCGCTGATCGTCCGTGAGCCAGTCGGCGTGCTGGGCGCGATCACCCCGTGGAACTACCCGCTGCATCAGGTCGCGGCGAAGCTCGCCCCCGCGATGGTGGCCGGTTGCACGGTGGTGCTGAAGCCCAGTGAGGTGACGCCGCTGAGCGCGTTCGTCCTCGCCGAGATCTTCGAGGAGGTCGGTGTCCCGGCAGGCGTCCTCAACGTCGTGACGGGGTTCGGACCGGTCGTCGGCGAGGCGATCGCCGCGCATCCCGGCGTCGACATGGTCTCGTTCACCGGCTCCACCCGTGCCGGACGGCGGGTCAGCGAGGTCGCCAGCGCAACCGTCAAGAAGGTGGCGCTCGAGCTCGGGGGCAAGTCGCCCAACATCATCCTTGACGACGCAGATCTCGAGCGCGCGGTCGTCAACGGGATCGAGAAGTGCTTCATGAACAGCGGCCAGACGTGCTCCGCGCTGACCCGGATGCTGGTTCCGCGGCCGCTGCTCGGAGCAGTCGAGCAGATCGCGGCCGCGGCGGCAGGGATGACGGTTCTCGGGGATCCGATCGATCCGGAGACCCAGCTCGGCCCGCTGGCCTCGGCCGTCCAGCGCGACCGGGTCCGCTCCTACATCGACGCGGGCATTGCGGAGGGCGCGCGGTTGATCGCGGGCGGAACGGAGGCGCCGGACGGTCTCGACCGCGGTTACTACGTGCGTCCGACCGTGTTCAGCGACGTCACGCCGGAGATGCGGATCGCCCGCGAAGAGATCTTCGGACCGGTCCTGGCGATCCAACCCTACGATGACGAGGAGGACGCGATCCGCATCGCCAACAGCTCTGACTACGGTCTGGCCGGTGGCGTCTACTCGGCATCCGAGGCGCGGGCGATCGCCGTCGCGCGGCGCCTGCGGACCGGCCAGGTCGAGATCAACGGTGCCGCCTTCAATCCGCTCGCTCCGTTCGGCGGTTACAAGCAGTCCGGCCACGGCCGCGAACTCGGCCCCTACGGGATCGAGGAGTGCCTCGTCCTGAAGTCACTGCAGCTCTAGCGAGAACCCCGCCCGCGACGCTGGCAGAGCCCGCGTGACACCGGATCGCCGGCCGCCGGCCGGCGATCCGCGGCGCCGCCGATCAGTCCTGGTAGTACTCCATCCCCAGGTGGGTGATCTGCTCCTCGCCCATCAGCCACCGCAGGGTGTTCTTCAGCTTCGTCTGCTGGATGAACAGGTCGTGCTCGGGATAGACGCTGGGGGCGTGCTGCGGGCTCTTGAAGTAGAACGACAGCCACTCCTGGATCCCCTTGAGCCCCGCGCGATGGGCCAGGTCGGTGAACAGCACCAGGTCGAGCACCAGCGGCGCCGCCAGGATCGAGTCGCGGCACAGGAAATCGACCTTGATCTGCATCGGATAGCCGAGCCAGCCGAAGATGTCGATGTTGTCCCACCCTTCCTTGCTGTCGCCACGCGGCGGGTAGTAGTTGATGCGGACCTTGTGGTACGCGTTGGCGTAGAGCTCCGGATAGACGTCGGGCTGCAGGATGTTGTCGAGCACCCCGAGCTTGGTCTCCTCCTTGGTCTTGAAGCTCTCCGGATCGTCGAGGACCTCGCCGTCGCGGTTGCCGAGGATGTTCGTCGAGTACCAGCCCGCGAGGCCGAGCATGCGGGCCTTGAGCATCGGCGCGAGCACCGTCTTCATCAGCGTCTGACCTGTCTTGAAGTCCTTGCCGCCGATCGGCACCCCTTGGGTCTCGGCGAGCTCCATCATCGCCGGGAAGTCGGCCGTCAGGTTCGGGGCGCCGTTGAGGAACGGCACGCCCTCCTGCAGGGCCGCGTAGGCGTAGAGCATCGACGGCGCGATGCTCTCGTCGTTTGCGACCATCGCGGCTTCGAAGGCCTCGAGATCCTGGTGCGCCGGCCCCTGCTCCAGATAGATCTCGGTCGACGCGCACCAGATCACGACGATCCGGTCGCACCCGTGCTGCGCCTTGAAGTCGCGGATGTCCTGGCGCAGTGCCTCGGCAAGGTCGCGCTTGTTCGCAGCCTGCTTGACGTTGGTGCCCTCGAGGCGCTTGACGTAGTACTGGTCGAAGGCGGCCGGCATCGGCTCGATCGCCCGCAGCTGCTCAGCGATCGGTTCGATGTGCGTGTGCCGGTCAAGCGTGCCGCACTTGACGGCCGCGTCGTAGGCGTTGTCGGGGATCGGGTCCCAGGCGCCAAACACGAGCTGGTCGATTCCGGCGAGCGGAACGAAGTCACGGATCAGCGGCGCACGGCCGTCGGTGCGCTTGCCGAGCCTGATCGTGCCCATCTGCGTGAGCGAGCCGACCGGCTCGGCGATGCCCTGCCTGATCAGCTCGACGCCGGCGATGAACGTCGATGCGACGGCGCCAAGGCCGACGGTCAGGACGCCAAGCCTGCCTGCAGCCGGTTCGATGTGGTGTTGCGAGGTCTCCACGAAGTCTTTCGCCTCCAAAGCGATGCCACGCTGGCGGGCCAGCGACAGCAGGGGTTGATGCCATTGAGCCGGCACCCGGCCGGTCTGTGCCCAGTGTTCGACGGTGCTCTGGCGCTTGCCGAGCAGTTGCGCCAGCGCGCTCTGTCCGCCGAAGCGGCGGATCACTCGCTGTGCGGCGTTCCCGTCCATTCCGACCACACTAACGATTTTTTCGTTAGGCGGCAAGGGAGGCCTGGGCGTCCGGCCGCTTCCGCCCCGCCGTCGGCGCCCGCGTTCCCCCGCCATCGGCGCCCGCGTCCCACCGCCATCGGCGCCCGCGTCCCCCCGCCATCGGCGGCCGCCTCCACCCCGGCCGCCAGGGGGTGGGTCGATAAGTTCCGGAATAGCCGGAGGTTCTCGACCCACCCCCCTCCCGGGCGCCCTCCCGCGGGTGAGGGCGGTCAGTCCTGGGCGGACTGGCGCAGCAGGGTCGCCGTGGTCTGCTCGAGGATCTTGCGCCAGGACCCGGTCTTCTCGCCCTGGTCCTCGAATGCGGTGATCACCTTGCGGACCCGGCTCGCAGAGATCTCAACGCCGTGGCGAGCGGCGACCCGCTTGAACCGCTGGTACTCGCCGGCCAGCTTCAGCGTCACCGACTCAAAGCCGTGGCGCGCGATGTCCACCCGGGCCGAGTAGCTGAGGATCCCGTTCTGGAACATCATCTGATCCCCGAGCTCGGGCTCGATCAGGACGATGTCGACGCCCGGATAGCGGGTCTCCCACTGACGCGCCATCTCGTGCAGCCGCTGGTAGGCGACGAGCTTGTACGTCTGTGAGCCGATGAAGCCGAGGCCCATGTCTGAGACGCGGCGCGCACGCTGCCCCGAGGCGGTCTTGATCCGCTCGTCGAAGTCGTTGACGTAGGGCACCAGCGGGTTGACCACGACGATGAACTTGGCGCCAGCCTCAACCGCGATATCGAGGTTCGTGGTCGAGACGATGCCGCCGTCGATCAGCTCGCGACCGCGCAGCTTGACCGGTTTGTACAACATCGGCATCGCGCCGGAGGCGGCCACCGCCGTCGAGATCGGAACGTCCTCCCAGCCGGCTGAGCCGAGCACGATCCGCTCGCAGGTGTCGAGGTCGGTGGTGGCGATGTACAGCTCGGAGCTGAGCTCGCGGAAGTCGTCGCTGCGCCCCTGGCCGGACAGGATCGTCTGCATGTACCGCTCGATCCCGGAGGTCGAGTACACGCCGGACGGCAGCACCTCGGCGAGCCCGACGACGAGATCGATCAACGAGACGTTGCCGAGGTCACGCGCCAGCCCGTGGAGAAGCCGCGCGATCCGGAGTGGCAGCGCCAGCCCGGTCCGCACGAACTCGCCGTAGTTCGGCTGCAACAGGGCGCCAAGCCGGACATCCGGAAACGGGGTCGGCACCTGGTTGACGATCGCGCGCATCATCTCCTCGGGGCTGATCCCGTTGGCAAGCGCAGCGGCGACCATCGCGCCCGAGTTTGTCCCCACGTAGACGTCGAAGTTGTTGACGGTGGCGTTCACGGACAGCAGATCGAGCGCCCGCAGCGCCCCGACCGCGTAGACGGCGCCCGTGAAACCACCGCCGCCGAGGACGAGCGCCGAACGTGACGGACCGGTGCGCCGACGCGCGGGTCGCGGTGCGGCCTGCGGTGTCCGACCCGCAGCGCTGCTCGACCGGCGTTTGCCCGACGCATCGAGCTGGACAACGTTTCCCATCGCCATCGATTGTAGGTTCGTTAACGGGTGAGGAACCGCGCAACTTCGTCGGCGGCCCGCGGTTTCATACGCTGATGGTCGTCCGCGTCAGAGCAGTCGCCGCCGCGGCGGCCCTGATCCTGCTGTGCCTGACGGGCACCGCCATTGGGGCAACCGAGCGAACCACAACCTCGCGCGCGCTTGATCGCAAGCTGAGCGGATACCTGAAGGACGCAGGCGGCACCAGCAGCGCACTCGTCTACGACGAGACGACAGGGCAGCAGCTGTGGTCGGTCGCCCCGAACACCGCACGGCTCCCGGCATCCACCGAGAAGCTGTACACGACGAGCACCGCGCTGTTCGCATACGGACCGGAGGCCACGCTGAAGACCAGCGTCTACGGGGTGGGCTCGCTCTCGAGCACGGGCGTCTACACCGGGACGCTGTACCTGAAGGGCGGCGGCGACCCGACCTTCGGCGACGCCACCTTCGACGCGGACAGCTACGGCACCGGCGCCACCGTCCAGGAGCTGGTTGCGAACCTCAAGGCCTACGGGATCAAGAAGATCGTCGGCTCGATCGTCGGCGACGGAACCTGGTTCGACGCGGACCGCGGGACCCCGGCCACCGGGAACAAGCCGAACGTCGAGGTCGAGGGCGAGCTCAGCGGTCTCTCCTACGACGCCGGTTTCACGAGCGGTTCCGAGGACGTGCTGCAGCCGCGGCCGGCGCTGTGGGCGGCACAGGCGCTCGCCACGGTGATGGCCTCAAGCGGCATCAAGGTCCCTGCGGGCACGAAGGTCACTGTCGGCGTCACCCCCGCGGCCGCGACGCTGGTGACCGTCGAGCAGTCGCCGACGATCGCGGCGTTGATCCGCCTGACCAACGCGCCCTCCGACAACTTCTTCGCCGAGACGCTGCTGAAGGACCTCGGCGCCCAGTTCGGTGGGGCCGGCACGACCGCCGCCGGCGTCGCCGTCGTCAAGAAGGAGATCGCCGCCAAGCTGCAGCTGCATCCGCGCTTCAACGACGGTTCCGGGCTGTCCCGCTACGACCGCACGACCCCCGCCGAGCTCGTCTCCCTGTTGCGGCAGATGCAGACCAACAGCGCCTTCATGGACTCGCTGGCGGTCGCCGGCGTGAGCGGCACGATGCAGGAGGAGATGCTCGGCACGCCGGCCGTCAATAACTGCCGCGGGAAGACGGGCACGCTGATTGACGTTGCCAACCTCGTCGGCTTCTGCACTGCCGCCAACGGCGATGAGCTCGTATTCGCGTTCCTGATGAACGGGCTGCAGAACTCAACGTACGGGCACGAGCTCGAGGACGACATGGGCGTCGCGCTGGCCGAGTACGACGCCCCCATCAGCTGAGCGGCGGCGAGGCGGCAGCGCCGGGTACGCTCCGGCGCATGTCGAGGCTCGACGTGATCCGCAAGCTTGCCCAGATCGATGAGCGCGGCGGCCCGGAGCTGACGCCGCTGACCCGCCTGGCGGCCTATGTGGCGGGCTGCGCCTCGGCCGCCGTCCACCTGTTTGACTCAGACACCCAGTACCGCGTCGCCGCGACCGGTGCGCCGCTCGAGGAGACACCGCGGCACGAGACGATGTGCGTTCAGGTCGTCGACGGCAGCGCCCGGATCGTGTGCGGCGACGCGACGGCCGAGCCCCGGTTCCAGGACAGAGGCTTCGCCGTGTCCGGCGAGCCGGTGCGCTTCTACGCAGCGTTCCCGATCAGCGACGCCGGCCACACGGTCGGGACGCTTTGCGTCTGGGACACCTCGCCGCAGGAAATCACCGCCCGGCAGGTGTCGCTGCTCGAGGACATCGCCCGGCAGGCCGAGCGGCAGCTGCGCGTGGTCGAGATCGCCGGGATTCTCGACGCGGATCTCTACGACCCTGTCACCGGCGCGGCCAATCAGGCGATCTTCGAGGACCGGCTCGGGCAGGCGCTCAGCCGCCGGGCGCGTGCCGGCATGAACGTCGTGCTGACGCTTGTTGCGGCAGGGGCGCCCGCGGAGGTCGATCTCGGCGACGGCCGCAACGGCGCTGACGCGGTCCTCGTGGAGGTCGCCAACCGGCTACGGGCGACGCTGCGATCCGATGACACGCTGGCCCGGGTCGGCGCGGACCAGCTGGCGGTCGTCTCGGAGGTCTCCGTCTACCGCGACCACGACATCCTCATCAACCGGCTGCGTGACATCGTCCTGGCCGGTGACATCGGTGCGCCGGTCGCGGTCGACGCGCTGGTTGCGCGCGGGACCGAGAGCCTGACCGGCGTGCTCGATCGACTCACGGAGAAACTGGCGGCGCTGCGCGTGTAACGGGTTGAGGCGGTGTGGCACGCCCCTCCGGTGTGGCTGGGCACGTCCGCGCGGCTCACACGGGTGGCCCAACGGGGCCACCCCACTCATCCGCTCTCTGCGAGCAGATTGCGCAGGCCGTCCTCGTCGAGGATGGGGACCCCGAGCCGCTCGGCGTTGGCGAGTTTCGAGCCGGCGCTGTCGCCCGCCACGAGGTAGGAGGTCTTCTTGGAGACCGAGCCAGTGACCTTGCCGCCGGCGCTCTGGATCATCGCGGTCGCCTCCTCACGCGTGAGCGTCGGGAGGGTTCCGGTGAGCACGAACGTCTGGCCGGCGAGCGGGCCCTCGCCCGGCGGCGGGCCCTCCTCATGGAACGTCAGCCCCAACTCCTTGAGGTCGGTGATCAGCTTCCGCATCGACGGGTCGGCAAGCTGGGCGTGGATCTTGTGAGCCATCTTCGGACCGACACCCGGCGTCTGCTCGATCTCCTCGGGTGAGGCGTCAAGCAGAGCGTCGACGGTGCGGAACTGCTGGGCGAGGTTCTGGCCGGTGACGGCCCCGACCTCCTCGATCCCGATCGCAAACAGGACGCGGCCGAACGGCTGGCGCTTGGAGGCCTCGATCGCACCGACGAGCTTGTTCGCGGAGGTCTCGCCGAAGCCGGGCCGCTCGGCGATCTGCTCGGGCGTGAGGCGGTAGAAGTCGGCCGCGGTCGTGACCCAGCCGAGATCCATGAAGTTCGTGACGAGCTTCTCCCCGAGCCCGTCGATGTCCATCACGCCGGCGAAGGTCGTCAGCAGCTGCCAGCGGCGGCCGGGACAGTCGCGATTGGGGCAGACTGTGAACACCGAGTCCTCGGGCTTGACGGTCGGGGTCCCACAGACCGGGCACTCGGAAGGCGCATGCGGCTTCGGCGGGCGGTTCTTGTGCTCGGCGACGTGCGGGGCCGGCGAGACGACCTGCGGGATCACGTCGCCGGCGCGCAGGACGATCACCTCCTCGCCGATCCGAATGTCCTTGCGCGCGAGGTCCTCCTCGTTGTGCAGCGTCGCCATCTTGATCGTGACGCCGGCGACCTGGACCGGCTCGAGCATCGCGTACGGATGCAGGTCCCCGAACTTGCCGGGGTTCCAGCCGATGTCGTTGAGCGTCGTGACGGCGGTCGTCGGCGGGAACTTCCAGGCGATCGCCCAGCGGGGATCGCGCCCGACGAACCCAAGCCGGCGCTGCAGCTCGAAGTCGTTGACCTTGACCACGACGCCGTCGATCTCGAACTCGAGGGAGCCGCGGCGCTTCTCCCACCCTTCGCACTGGGAGATCACGCCCTCCTCGGTCTCGAGCCGCTTGATGTCGGGATGCACCGGGAAGCCATGGTCCTTCAGCCACATCAGCGAGTCCCAGTGCGAGTCGAAGCCGATCCCGTCGGTGACGCCGATCTGGTAGGCCCAGAACGACAGCGGCCGCTGAGCCGCGAGCCGCGGATCGAGCTGGCGGATCGTGCCGGCGGCGCTGTTGCGCGGGTTCATGAACGTCGACAGTCCCTCGGCGGCGCGGCGCTCGTTGAGCGCCGTGAAGTCCGGGAGCGACATGTACACCTCGCCGCGCACCTCGACCATCGCCGGGGGAGTCTCGCCGTCCGCCAGCAGCAGCCGCTGCGGGATCTGGCCGATCGTGCGGATGTTGTGGGTGACGTCCTCACCGACCTGGCCGTCGCCGCGAGTGGCGCCGCGCTCGAGTACGCCGTCGCGGTAGATCAGAGACATCGCCAGGCCGTCGATCTTCGGCTCCGCGATGAACTCGAAGCTCGGGTTCTCGATTCCCTCGCGCGCGAGGTGGTTGCGCATCCGCTGCACCCAGGCGCGGAGCTCCTCGGCCGAGCGGGCGTTGGCCAGCGACATCATCCGCTGCGGGTGCTCGACCTTCACCAGGTCGTATCGGCCCCCACCCACCCCACCTCCGGTGCGCTGGGTCGGGGAGTCCGGGGTCTGCAGCTCGGGGTGCTCGGCCTCGATCGCGCGGAGCTCGTCGAGCAGCTTGTCGTATTCGTCGTCGCCGATCTCGGGGTCGTCGAGGACGTAGTAACGGTGCCCGTGGTACTCGAGCAGCCGGCGCAGCTCGGCGGCGCGGGCCGCGGGATCGTCCGCGTCGCCGTCGGAGCTGTTCGCCGGTGCGGGA
Organism: uncultured Conexibacteraceae bacterium; assembly: GCA_963778315.1. Classification (GTDB taxonomy): domain Bacteria; phylum Actinomycetota; class Thermoleophilia; order Solirubrobacterales; family Solirubrobacteraceae; genus Palsa-465. Next base: position 608,556 of record CAVZTZ010000013.1, read on the forward strand.
GTCACCGCTCGCTGGCGGCAGGCTCGGTCAGCAGCCGCTCAAGATCGTGCGTGGCCAGCGCCCGGATCCCGTCGTGGTAGGTGAGATCGAAATGCAGCGGGGTCACAGCGATCCGCCGCTCCTCGACGGCGGCGATGTCGGTGTCGCGCTGGGTGCCGTCGGAGCCGACGTCCCCGTAGATCCGGTACAGCCGCCTGCTCGGCTCCGCCTCCTCCACCAGTGACAGCTCGTCGCGGTAGATCCGCTTGCCGAGGCGGGCGACGGACACACCCTCGGGCGGGCAGCCGGGAACGTTGACGTTGAGCAGCGTGCCCTGCGCCAGTGGGACGGTCGTCAGCTCGGCGACGAGCCGGGCGGCGAACAGCGATGAGGTGGTGAAATCGAACATCTCGGTCTGGCGAAAATCCATCTCGAGCGCGCGTGACTGCTGGGAGACGGCGATGCCCGGCATCCCGAGGACGACGCCCTCGAGTGCGGCCGCGACCGTCCCGGAGTAGGTGATGTCATCACCGAGGTTCGAGCCATGGTTGATCCCGGCAACGACGAGCTCCGGGACCCAGCCGTCGATCAGCCCCAGATTCGCGAGCCGGACGCAGTCGACCGGGGTGCCGTCCGTGGAGTAGCCGACGGTGCCGTCGGAGAATGGAACGCGCTGCACCCACAGCGGCCGACGGGTCGTGATCGAGCGAGCCATCGCGGAACGGTTGCCGTCGGGGGCCACGACCTGGAGGTCGATGCCGGGCACGTGCGCCAGCAGCGCCGTGCGGAACGACTGCAGCCCCTGAGCCTCGATCCCGTCGTCGTTGGTGAGCAGCACCCGCATCGACCGTGATGCTAGCCGGGGCTTTGGACGTCCGGCCAGCGCTCACGGCTCCGTTCACCGGTTCGTCACGCGACGGCTTGAGATGCCTGAGCCGCCGAGACCGGCAGCGTCCGGACAAAGTCGCCGATCACTGCGGCAAGCGCGTCGGGTTGATCGATCATCGAGAACGTGCGCGCGTTCTCGATCAGCTCGAATCGAGCGTTGGGCAATGCCTCCGCCAGCCGATGGCCGTCGTCAACACCGAAGAACAGGTCGTCGGCGGACCAGGCGATCAGCGCCGGCTTGGTGAACTGATTCAGCTTCGCCGCGGCGCCAAGCGTCACCGACTGCTGCATCGACGCCGTGAACTGCCGCAGATCCTCCGCGATCGCCGGGTTGCTGAGACTCGGCCTGACCCACTCCTTAACGAGCTCGTCGATATCGGCGTGGGCGAGGTCGGCATATCCCTTGTGGCGGCCGAACTTCGTGCCCAGCGGCTTCAGCGCCGTGCGGAACAGCAGCGAGGAGCGCGACGCCGCGATGAACGGCTTGAGGATCGGTGGCGGAAAGTGCTCGAAGGCATCGCAGCCCGTGAGCACGAGCGCGGCCAGCCGGTCGGGACTGATGCCCGCGACCGCACCCGTGCAGGCGACGATCTGGCAGATCGCACCACCGGTGTCGTTGCCGACGAGGACGACGTCATGGAGGTCAAGCTCGTCGAGGAACGAGCCGATCATCGCCGCAACCCCGCCCAACGTCACATCCGCACCGGGGCGCATCGGTTCCGGGTGGGCGCCGAGCGGCCACGTCGGCGCGATGCAGCGGATCCCCTGATCTGCGAGCCGCTCGGTCAGCGGCCGCCAGAGCGAAGCCGCCATCGTGAAACCGTGCACAAATACGAGCACCGGCCCGTCGGCGGGGCCCGTCTCCTCATAATGGACTGCGCCGGCGTCAAGCGTCACTGCGGGCATGTCGCCTCCTAATGTTGTGGTCCTGAATGACTTACATACAGACAGCCTGTACGTAAGATACCAACAGACTGTACGCAAGTGTCGCCAACCCAACAAGAACGTTCTGCCGCAACCCAATCGGCGCTGATCACAGCGGCCCGAGCCCTGTGGGCTGCGCGCGGGTATGCCGAGGTCGGCACGCCCGAGATCGCCGCCGCCGCAGGAGTCACCCGGGGCGCGATGTATCACCAGTACGCCGACAAGGCAGCCCTGTTCGAGGCCGTGATCGACGTGGTTGAACAGGAGGCGATGCAGCGGCTGGCGCTGGCGGTCGCGGCCGCCGAGCCCGCGACATCAGCGGCGGCGCTGCGGATCGCCGCCGACGCTTGGCTGGACATCGCGACCGAGCCGGAGATCCGCCAGTTGATCCTGACCGACGCGCCGACGGTGCTCGGCTGGGCCGGCTTCCGCGAGCTCAACCAGCGCTACGCGCTCGGCATGACCGAGGAGCTGCTGAACGCCGCGATCGCGGCCGGCGAGGTCCCGGCGCTGCCAGTCCGCCCACTCGCGACGATCCTGCTCGGGGCCTTCGACGAGGCGGCGATGGTGATCGCCGCCAGCGATGATCCGGCCCAGGCCCGCGACGAAGCGCGGGCGGTCGTCGCCACGCTGATCGACGGGGTGCTCAGGACGGGATGATGTGCCAGCGGACAATGCAGAAGCCGTACCGGATCGCCTTGTCGATCTGAGCCTGATCGAGCCTTCCGTCGGCGCGGCGCTTGACGCCGACGAACTTCAGCGCCGTCGGGTTGCTCGCCCCGATCGTCTCCAGCAGCTCCGTGACCCACACCGGATCACGGATGAGCTCCGGCCTCGCGAACACGTCCTTGCCGGCCAGGCGAATCAGCTCCGGACGGCCCTCGACGAGATTCAGCTTCCAGTTGCCTCCGCCCGGCGTCAGCAGTGCGTCGCCGTCACGGACATAGCTGAGCGGAACGTTGTAGATCCGCCCGCTGCGGCGGCCGGTCAGCTTCACGAGCATTAGCCGCTTCGACATCGGCGTCGCGAACGGAAGCTTCAGCAGCCAGCGCATCGGCACGTTGAAAACACCGATCACGCGCGCCTGCACGCGGCGCTCGAATGGGCGGCGGTGGGCCGGAGGTGTGGTCATTGTCGCTTCGGTCATCGTTTGCTCCCTTCGATCAGGCCGGCGAACGGCGGTGGTTCGTCGCCGGCGGGGGTCACGGTGGTTCTCAGACGTTCGAGCAGTTCGGCGAGCGTCTCCAGCTCAGCGGCGGTGAACGGCTTGCGCAGCTGCGCGTCGAATGCGAGCGCTGCGTCGCGGAGCTGCACAAAGCGCTCCTCGCCGGCATCGGTCAGTTCGACCAGCTGCACGCGGCGGTTGCTCGGATCGCGCTCGCGACGAACGAGACCCTCCCGCTCGAGCGCGGTCAGATGGTGGGTCATCGTCGCTTCGCTGACACCGACCGCCGTTGCCAGATCGCGTTGCTTGGCGCCGCCACGGATCTTGATGTTGAGGAGCACGATCCACACCGGCAGCGAGCCGCCGGCACGACCCAGCGCCTCGTCGAACGCCCGCGCGACCTGGCGCGAGACGCGACCCAGATGCAGGCCGATCGGGAGGGACGCCGGAGGACCGGTGACGTGTCGCTGAGGGTCGGGTTCGCTCACAGGCTGCACTCTACCAGATTAATTTGACGTCTAAGTATTTGAGATCTAAGGTTCTGCCGGGACGGTGGGCCGGGCTGTTCAGCCTCCCGTCCCCGACAACGACCGAAAGGAGCCCAGATGTCCGCTGATACGTCACATCGCCCTGAGCCCGCAGCAGCAGCAACAGCAGCGGCCATGCCGCCCCGCCCGGTGACCGCGCCGGGACCACTCGCTCACTATCCGGATCTGCGGGGCAAGGTCGCGGTGGTGACCGGCGGCTCCCGCGGGATCGGCGCCGCGGCAGCGGCAGCGCTGGCCGCCAACGGGGCGTCGGTCGCCGTCGTCGCGCGTGATCTCGCCGTCTGTGAACAGACGGTCGAGTCGATCACGGCTGACCGCGGACGGGCGGTTGCGATCGCCGCCGACTGCTCCAACGACTGGGAGGTCGGCCGGATGGCGGCCGAGATCACGGAGCGGATCGGGCGGCCGGAGATCGTGGTTGCGTTCGCCGGCGGCAACGGCGCCCCGATGCCGCTCACCGAGGAGACCGGCCCCCACTTCCGCGAGGTGCTCGACGGCAACCTGACCTCGACCTTCATGACGATCCAGGCCTTCCTGCCAGGACTGCTCGAACAGGGTCGCGGGAGCGTGATCACGATGGCCTCCTCGGCTGCCCGTCAGGCAGCAAAGTCAAGCGCCGCCTACGCGGCCGCAAAGGCGGGGGTCATCGCCCTCACCCGGCATCTGGCGGGCGAGCTCGGGCCACAGAATCTGCGCTTCAACTGCGTCGCACCCTCAGCCGTCGAGAACGACCGGATGCGTCAGTGGATGACCGACGAGCAACGGGCAGCGCTCGGTGCGTCGTTCCTGCTCGGCCGGATCGGGCAGCCGGCCGACGTGGCCGCCGCGACCCTGTTCCTCGCCTCCGATGCCTCCTCGTGGATCACCGGCGCGACGCTCGACATCGCCGGTGGCAAGGTGATGGTCTAGCCGCAGCGCGACGTGGTAGCCGGCAAGGTGAGGCTCTGACTAGCCGCAACGAATGCTGCGGTCGGCGCCTGGGTCACGTGGGATCCGGAGTCCTCAATGCGGAAGACCGAGTGGCGGCGCCCCGCACGCCTTCAGTGCCTGCGCGTACGCGGGTGCCTGCATGTCGATACTCGGCGGGAACGCCAGGATCGCCCCGTCGAAATCCGTGATCTCCCGGTAACGGCTCATATCGGCTGGACGCGACGTCTGGGGGTCGGGGAACTGCGGGATCCCGTGCGCACGCATGCACTGTGCGATCCGAACGAGCTTGGCCATCGTCTGCGCCGACGGGTGTCCGCCACCGCCGGGCAGCGCCGCCTGCAGGTATCTCGAACACCGCGCCTGTGCCGTCCTGAACGCCGGTGATGCCTGGTCGACCCCGCTGCTGATCGGGAATAGCGCTCCCGATCCTGGCTGTGGATCCGGGAACCCCGCCACGCCGTTGGCCCGCATACATTTCGCAAACGCCAGCGGCCCCGAACCCGCCGGCATGTGGCGGCGTGTCCGTGTGGTGTGGGGAGCTGGCGAGCGCGCGCTCGCGTCGGTGGTGGCGTGGCCTGCGCCGCCACATCCGGCAATGAGAACCGCCGCTGTGAACGTGGCTGCGATGAGTCGAGGGCGGGTGGGCATCGGTCTCCAATCGTGCTGCTGATCGAGTGTCGCCGCCGGTTCTACGCCGCCCTCGGTTTCCTGTCGGTTTCCGCCGTCGGACGTTCACCTTCAGCGACCGCGTGTAACCCGGGGGAAACGGCGGGGGGCTAACGTCCCCGGCAGGAGCGGCCTGATGCGGGTGCTTGTGATCGAGGACGACGAGGAACTGGCGCAGACCGTCGCCGTGGGCCTGCGGCACGCCCACATGGCCGTCGACGTCGCCCTCGACGGAGCCAGCGGCCTGACCAGCGCCGGGCTCAACGATTACGAGGTGATCGTGCTCGACCGCGACCTGCCGGTGATGCATGGTGACGTGGTCTGCTCCCGGCTCGTCGCCACCGGCGGCCGTGCCCGGGTGCTGATGCTCACCGGCGCGTCCGAGACCGAAGATCTCGTCTCGGGGCTGGGGCTCGGCGCCGACGACTACCTCGCCAAGCCGTTCGACTTCCCGGTGCTGATCGCGCGGATCACCGCCCTCGCACGACGGGCGCAGCCGAGCATCCCGCCGGTCCTCGCCCACGGAGACATCGTCCTCGACGCGGCCCGGCGATGCGCACATCGCGCTGGCCGGCCGCTCGCGCTCCGGCCCAAGGAGTTCGGCGTGCTGGAGTTGCTGCTGGCGGCGCAGGGCCGGGTCGTGTCCGCTGAGGAGCTGCTCGCACGCGTCTGGGACGACGCGGCGGACCCGTTCACCACCACCGTGAAGATCACGATCAGCCGACTGCGCAGCAAGCTCGGCGATCCCCCGGTCATCGAGACGATCGCCCGCGCCGGATACCGCATATGAGAACGGGCACCGGACTCAACCGCCGTCTCACCCGGCTCGCGGTCGGACGGCATCTCCCACACCGGACGGTCCGGCGGCGGCTGACCCTCCTCTACGGCGGACTGTTCCTGCTCTCGGGCGCGGCGCTGCTGACGATCACATATCTGCTGTTCGTGAACGCGACCGGCTTCGTATTCACGGAAGGCAACGGCCTCTCGACAGAGGTTGTCAACGGCCAGCCGTCGGGCCTGGCGGTGTCCGTGCCGTCGTATATGCGAAAGCACCCCAGCGCATCGAGGCTGAATCCCCAACTGGTCATCGCAAGCTTCACCGCCGCGGACCGACGCCGATTGAACATGGCGGCCAACAACCAGCACGCCCACGTCCTGCGCTACCTGGCGCTGGAGTCCGGAATTGCGCTTGCGGGAATGTCGGTGCTGTCCCTGCTGCTCGGGTGGGTCGTCGCCGGTCGGGTGCTGCAACCGCTCGAGGACTCCTACCGCGCACAGCGCCAGTTCGTCGCCAACGCCTCACATGAGCTCCGGGCTCCGCTGACCCGTCAGCGGGCCCTGATCCAGGTCGCGCTGGCGGATCCCGATGCCAGCTTCGACAGCCTGCGCGTAGCCCACGAACGCGTGCTGGCCTCCGAACAGGATCTCGAGCAGCTGATCGAGGGGTTGCTTGCCCTCACCCGCGGCCAGGCAGGCCTCGAGCGAGGCGAGAGCTTTGACCTCGCGACGGTGACCTCAGAAGCGCTACTCACGCGCGAAGCTCAGCTTGACGGCGCTGACCTCGACGTGCAGGTGACGCTTGAGAGCGCACCGGCGCTCGGGGATCCCCGGCTGATCGAGCGGCTCGCGACCAACCTGCTCGACAACGCCATCCGCCATAACGTTCCGAGCGGCCGGATTGAGATCGTGACCGGATCGCGTGACGGTCGCGCCTTCATGTCGGTCACGAACACGGGACCGGAGATCTCGCCCGACGCAATCGAGCGTCTGTTCAAACCGTTCGAGCGCCTCGGTGATGCTCGGACCCGACACGACAACGGGCACGGACTTGGTCTCTCGATCGTCCGTGCGGTGGCCGATGCGCACCGTGCCGATCTCAGTGCGCGCGCATTACCGACCGGCGGCTTCGCGGTCGAGATCGTGTTCCCCGCAGAAGCGGCTATTCGCCAACCGGCAGAACGTCGCAGAACACGAACCCCTCTCGCTCCACGACCTCGCCGATCTGACAGTCAATAGACCCCGCGAAGATCGGGCCGGCGTTGACGAAGGTGTGGAACTCACCGTTCTCGCCGCACGGGTCGACGCCCGCCGGAAGGTCCGCCAGCAGCTCGGCGTCAAACCGCCGCCCGGCGAATGACCCGTCGAGCTTGCGCGGGTCCACGCAGACGAGGATCGCCTCGAATCCCAGCGCGATGAACTCGGCGGCGAGCTCACCGGTGTCCCGCCCCCAGACCGGGAAGATCGCCCGCTTGCCGACCCGCCCGAGCCGTTCAACCCGGTACTCCCGGATGTCCTCGAGGAACAGGTCGCCGAAGGCCACCGTGTCCGCCAAGGCGAGCGGTTCCTCCGCCAGGACCTGAGCCATTCGCTGCTCGTAGACGTCGTTGGGGCAGGCGGCCGGAATCTTGACCTCGACGAGCGGCAGGCCAAGGGCCAGCGCCTGGCGGACGAGCAGCTCGCGCCGGACCCCGTGCATCGAGATCCGTCCGTAATCGAGGGTGACCGTCGTGATCAACGCCTCCGGTGCAGGACCAGGTCCCTGCCGCAGCGCGCGCAACGCCAGGGCCGAGTCCTTCCCACCGCTCCATGACAGCGCCAGCATCGGGTGACCGTACCAACGGGGCGCGCGGATAAGCTGCGGCGGTGACCGGGGCGGATCCTGACGAGACCGGCCGCCAGCGGTGGCACTGGCTTGCACTGGCGCCGCTCGGGATCGGTTGCTGGGCGCCGATCCTCGGCGCCGACAAGTGGGGAAAGCGCTGGTGGGTCATCCCGGCGATTCTGTGGAGCACGGTTGACCTCGCCGGTTTCAGCATGGCCACGATCCCCGGCCAGACGGCAGCGACGATCGGCGGTCTGTTGCTGTTCGCCGCCTGGATCGGCGGCGCGATCACCTCGTTCTGGCTCGCCGGATCGATCGACATCAACCGCTCGCCCTGGCCGCGCCCGACCGAGCGTTCGCGCACGTGGACCGTCCGGTTCGCGCTGATCGCCTACGTCGTTACGTTCATCGCGCCCAACGCGATCGGGCTGCTCCTGCACGCGGCCGGCATCAAGCTCCAGATCGGCCCGGCGGCGATGATCGTCGAGGTGTTCCTGATCGGAGCGGTGATCCCGCTCAGACGCCGGTACGGGCTCTCTGCCAAGGACCTTGGGCTGCGGGCGACCCCGGGTCTGCGGTCGATGGCGCTGGCCTTTCTCGTACTCCTGCTCTATTTCGGCGGCACCGTTGGATACGTGTACGCCGTCGGCCTCAACCACGCCGAGCGCTCACTGTCGGTCGTGCACTACCCGAACACGGTCAATGAGATCCTCGACATGATCGCGCTGGCCGTGACGGCGCCGATCGCCGAGGAGATCTTCTTCCGCGGCATCCTCTACCGCAGCCTGCGCAACCGTCTCAAGGTCCTGCCGGCGGCGTTGATCGCCGGCTGCCTGTTCGGCCTGGTGCACGCCACCGGGTATCCACTGATCACGCTGCCGGTCAAGGCGTTCTTCGGGGTGCTCGCCTGCCTGTTGTATGAGCGCACCGGCTCGTTGCTGCCCGGGATCGCCGTGCATTCGTTCGTCGACGGCTCGAGCGGCGACATCGCCCTGTTCGGCAACGACTTCTTGATCCTGGGCTTCTTCGGCGTGATCGTCGTCGGACTGTTCGTCAACGCCGGGCTGCGCCGGCACCGAGCGGCTGCGGTGCGTGTGACCACGTGAGAGATCCGCGCGAGTGACGGGCGTCCCCACCCCAGGTTGACGGCTAAATGCAGGGCGGCTCCCTGTTGTCAGCGTCACGGCCGGGTGGTGAAGTTCCGAGCTTGTGGCCCGGGGGCATAAGCCGAGATGCTGGGGCTGGGCGATGCGGTTGGTGAGCCTGCTGCGAGACCGTCTGCGCAGCGGAGCCACGCGCCGCCGCCGGTGGCGCGTGACGGGTGCGCTCGGGATCTGCGCGCTCGCCGTCGCCGTCGGCTGCGTCCTCGCCGTCTCCTCCGCCAGCGGTCTGGGCACATGCAACGACAACTGGCAGGCGACCGGCGACGGCGATTGGAATGTGGGCAGCAACTGGTCGGCGGGCCTGCCCGGGACCAACTCCGTCGCCTGCTGGCCGACGACGGTGACGGTCACGATCGACAGCGCAGCCACCGCCGATTCGATCCAGGGTGGGTCGCTCGCGATGACCGTGGGCTCGCTGACCTTGAAGTCGACCGCGAACAGCTCGACGGTCGGCGACCTGTCGATCACCGCCGGCTCGATCACCGGAACCGGCGCGCAGGCGCTGGCCGTCACCGGCAACTTCGCGTGGAACCCGGCGAGCAGCAGTGAAATCAGCTCGATTTCGATCACCCAGTCCGGTGGCGGTTCGTTCAGCATCGGGGGCTCCGCACAGGCCGAGCTGGGATTCGCATCGATCTCGTCCAGCAGCCCTGTCTCGATCACAAACCTGGGTTTCGTTGGCAACAGTGGCTCCCTGACGACCACAGGACCGGTCACGTTGGCCACCGGAACGTATGCGACGGGGCCCGGTGGCTCATTGCCGCTGACGGCCGGCGGGATCGTCACCTCTGGGGCGGTGACGGCGCCGGACTATGCCCTGGACGTCACGGGAAACTCGAGCGCGCTGGGCGGATCACTCAGCGCCGCCGGCTTCGGCGTCGGCGCGGGCGGATCGGTGACGGTCCCGGATGGAGACACCGTGACCTCGGGGTTTGCCGGAGGCACGATCGCCGGAACGATCAGCGGTTCGAGCGGAACGTTCGCGCTCACGGGCAACGCCTACGTCACCGCATCCAGCGGATCAAGCCTCACGATGGGTCACCTCAACGTCGGCGGCGCGCTGACGGTGGCCAGCGGCGCCACGTTTGCTCCGACCGGCGGAACGTCGGTTTCCGGCTCGTTGACGGTCAACGCCGCGAACGCCGCGACAGGTGACTTCACCGTTCAGGGCGGCGCCTCGATCTCGGGTTCCGGCACCCTGGCAGTCAGCGGCAACTTCGACTGGGCCCCAACCGGTTCAAGCTATTGGAGCGGGATGCCGATGACCCAGTCCGGCGGCGGCTCGTTCACGATCGGCGGCACAGCCGAAGCCGACCTTCAGACCACCCTCTCGACGACCAGTCCGGTCTCGATCTCAAACACCAGCTTCGTCGGCACGGGATCGCTGACGACGACGAGCACGACGACGTTCGCGACCGGGACATATTCCACCGGTCCCGGGGGCTCCTTGCCGCTGACCGCAGCCGGTTTTGTCACCTCCGGCACGGTGACACTCCCTGACTACGCCCTCCACGTCACCGGCAACTCGACATCGCTCGGCGGCTCGCTCAGTGCGGCCGGCCTCAACGTCCCGGCCGGCGCCTCCGTACTCGTGCCCAACGGGGACGTCCTCACGACCGGATTCGCCGGTGGCACGATCGCCGGTGCGATCACCGGCGCCGGTGGAACGTTCGCGATGTCCGGCAACGGCGTGGTGACGTTATCCAACGGCTCACGCCTGACAACCGACCAGGTGACCGTCGGTGGCGGCACGCTGACCGTCGCCAGCGGGGCGACGTTCGCTCCGGCCGGGGGGACAACGGTGTCCGGTGCGATCACGATCAACGCCACGAACGCCACCACCGGCAATCTCACGGTTCAGGGCGGCGCAACGATCTCGGGCACCGGGGCACTCGCGGTCAACGGCAGCTTCGACTGGACCCCCACCGCTTTCAGCGCTTGGAACGCTCTGCCGATGACACAGTCCGGCGGTGGCTCCTTCACGATCGGGGGCTCTGCTGAAGCCGAGCTCCTCGCGCCGCTGACAACGAGTAGCCCGGTTTCGATCACCAACACCAGCTTCGTCGGCAACGGTGGATCGTTGACGACCACGAGCACGACGATGCTTGCCGCGGGCACGTATTCCACCGGCCCGAGCACCGCGCTCCCGCTGAGCGCCGCCGGCTTCGTCCTCTCCGGAACAGCGGCGATGCCCGACTACGACCTGGTCCAGACCGGCGGCACCACCGTCATCCCGGGGGGAACGACGGACTCGGCGGCGCAGCTGACGCTTCAGGGCGGCACCCTCACCGTCACCGGCACGCTCACGGCACCAGTGACCGCCTCGGCGGGAACGATGACCGGCAGCGGTACGGTGAGCGGCTCGGTTACGAACTCAGGCGCCACGGTCGGAGCCAGTTCGTCGTCCGCCACGCTGGCGATCTCCGGGAATTACTCGCAGAGCAACGGAGGAACTCTGTTGGTGCCGGTCCACGCGGCGTCAGCCGGGCACTACGGGGTGGTGACCGTTGGCGGCACCGTTTCCCTCGGGGGCACGCTCGAGATCGCGCCCGACTCCACCTACCAGACCGCAGCTTCGGAAGGGGACACCCTCGGTGTCGTTGTCTACAGCGGCACCGAGACCGGCACCTTTGGGACCGTCACCGTCACACCACCCCTCCCCGCGGGCAATCCCGTCACCGCCGATTACTCCCACACCGGAACTGTCGACGCGGTTGTCGGCGCAGGCCCTGCGGGTCCGACGGTGACCGGCGTCAGCCCGTCCGCAGGCCCCGCCGCCGGCGGTACGACGGTCACGATCACCGGCCCGCACCTGACCGGGGCCACCGCCGTCAAGTTCGGCTCGACCGCAGCGGCCAGCTTCACCGTCAACGGCAATGGCACGATCACGGCGGTCTCTCCGGCCGGGAGCGGCACGGTCGATATCACCGTCACATCGCCGGCGGGGACCAGCTCAACTTCAGACCTGGACACGTTCACCTTTGATCCTGTCCCCGAGGTCACCCAGATCAGCCCGTCGGTCGGACCGGCCGCAGGCGGGACTGCGGTCACGGCCACAGGCACCGGGTTCACGGCAGACAGCACCGTCTCGTTCGGCACCACAGCGGCCGCGATCACGTCGGTCACCCCCACGTCGATCACCGCCACCTCACCCGCAGGAACCGGCACCGTCAACGTGACTGTCACCACCCCGGGCGGTACGAGCGCCTCGGCGGCTGCGGACGAGTTCACGTACTTTGCACTGCCAACGGTGACGGCGATCAGCCCGGCCGCAGGACCGGCCACCGGCGGTACGAAGGTCACGGTCACCGGCACCGGACTGACGGGCGCCACGGCGGTCTCGTTCGGCGGAACTGCCGCGACCCAGATCACCGTCGCCCCCGGCGGGACGTCGCTGAGCGCGACGTCGCCGGCGGGCACCGGAACGGTCGACGTGACCGTCACGACCCCTGGCGGAACCAGCGCGACGTCGAGTGCCGACCAGTTCACGTTCACACCGCCGCCGACCGTGACAGGCGTCCGGCCCGCGGCCGGCCCAATCGGCGGTGTTACGACGGTGACGATCACCGGTGACGCGCTCACCGGGGCGACCGGCGTCTCGTTCGGCACGAAGCCAGCGACGAACGTGACGGTCAACAGTGGTGGGACGTCGATCACGGCCACCTCGCCAGCGGCGAGCGGCGCGGGCCCCGTGGACGTGACCGTCATCACCCCCGGAGGGACGAGCGCGGCATCGACCGCCGACGAGTTCACCTACACAGCGGCTCCAATCGTCACCGCGGTCAGTCCCGGTGGAGGACCGATCGCAGGCGGCACAATCGTCACAATCACGGGCACCTCACTGACCGGCGCGAGCGCCGTCGAGTTCGGCGGAACCGCCGCCCGCGGGTTCACGGTCAATGGGAGCGGGACGTCGATCACCGCCACTGCTCCGAGCGGCAGTGGCACCGTCGATGTGGCCGTCACGACCCCGGGCGGGACCAGCGCAACGTCGTCGGCGGACAAGTTCACGTTCTTCGCGGTGCCGGCGATCACGGCCGAAAGCCCGCTAGGCGGCCCAACCGCCGGCGGCACCCAGGTCACGATCACCGGGACCGGCTTCACCGGCGCCACCGCCGTCGACTTCGGCTCCACCGCCGCAGCTAGCTTCACCGTCGTCAACGACACCACGATCACGGCCACCTCGCCACCCGGAACCGGCCAGGTCAACCTCAGCGTCACCGCCCCGGGCGGCACGAGCGCCCCAAGCTCATCGACGTACTCCTACATCAACCCACCAACCGTCAGCTCGATCAGCCCGGCAACCGGACTTGCGGCCGGGGGCACAACCGTCACCATCACCGGCACCAACTTCGTCGGGTCCGAGGAACAGGTGTCCTTCGGCGGCACTGCCGCAACCAACGTCACCGTCAACAGCCCAACCTCGATCACCGCAACCACACCAGCCGGCAACGGCACCGTCGACGTGGTCGTCACCGACATCCTCGGCGACAGCAGCCCAACATCGTCGGCGGACAAGTTCACGTTCGTCGGTGTGCCCACCGTCACCGGTGTCCTCCCGCCGTCGGGAGGGCCGAACGGCGGCACTCAGGTGCGGATCACCGGCACCGGATTCACCGGCGCGACCAGCGTTTCATTCAAGTGGTTCAACGACATCTGCGCCTCCGGTGGGTGTTGGCTCCCTCAGCCGACCGCTGCGACCTCGTTCTCCGTGATCGACGACGACACCATCATCCTCACCACGCCGAAGGTTCCGGAAGGTGACGACTGCATCCAGGGCAGTCCCGACCCCTGCCAGGCGGTGCCCTACCTCGGTCCGGTCGACATCATCGTCACCAGCCCAGGTGGCACCAGTTCACCGTCCGCGTCTGATCAGTTCGATTACGTCGGCAGCTGCTCCGGCTCCGGGGTTACATCCGGTCAGTGCCCGGTGATCTCCTCGATCAGCCCTCAGGACGGCCCCGCTGCCGGCGGCACCACCGTGACGATCACCGGCGAGTCTCTCCCTGCACCCGGCGACGGGACGGTGCAGTTCGGCGGATCCGGAGCGACGCTCCTCACCTGGAAGCTGCTCTCGACCGTCGTGGAGCAGATCACGGTGCGCACCCCGCCGAGCACCACGATCGGACTGGTCCCCGTCGAGGTTGCCAACCACTACGGCACCACGACGGTCCCAGCAGCCGACGGGTTCACCTATCTCGTGGCCCCGACCGTCACCGCCGTCAGCCCCGCCTTCGGCAAGACTGCGGGCGGGCAGCGCGTGATGATCACCGGCACCGGGTTCCGGGACCTCGACGGTAACCCCACGGTCAAGTTCGGGTCAGCGGCAGCGACGTCGGTCGCGGTCTACAGCACGGTGTCGATGTCTGCGGTCGCTCCCGCCGGCAGGGGCGCCGTCAACGTCACCGTGACCACAGACGGCGGGACAAGCAAGACTTCAGCTGCCGATGTGTTCGACTACTCGCAGACGGGGCTGACCTTCGGCACGACCGCCGGCGCGGCGCCAGTGAACGGCGCGGCGACCGTGCGAGAGCCGGCCGCACGCAAAGCTGTGCCGCTGACCCGCGCGACCACCATCCCGGTCGGGTCGACGGTCAATGCAGACCATGCCACTGTCGAGCTGTGCGCCGCGTCTGGCCCGGGCAGCACAAGCACGCAATGCGCTGATTTCTCCGGCGGCACCTTCGAGATCGTGGAGGATGCCCACGCGTCGGCGGCCCGGGCCGCCCGAGCGCACTACACCGACCTGAAGCTGGTCGCGCCGCTCCCGTGCTCGGCCGGGGGTCGGACGGTGCGCCGCGGCAACGCAGCACGGAGCCGGCACCTGTCGGCCGATGGCCCCGGAGCGTGGCGAATCGACGGCCTGTACGCCGACGTCGCTGCACGCGCCGGCGGCCACTGGCAGACGACCGACACGTGCTCGAGCACGACCGTGACCGTGAAACAGGGCAGCGTCACGGTGGACGACGTCGCACGGCACACGACCGTCAGGGTCACCGCGGGGCACAAGTACCGCGCCGCGCCTCGCACGTAGCGATTCGCAATCCTCGGTGCGGGACACCCGGGGCGAAGGGCTAGTGTGGGCGTATGAGCAAAGCGATCCGCTCCTACCTGATGGATATGGACGGCGTGCTCGTCCGTGAGGAGCACGCGATTCCCGGCGCCGATGAGTTCATCGCGCGCTTGCGTGAGCGCGGCTGCCCGTTCCTCGTCCTCACCAACAACTCGATCTACACCGCGCGCGACCTGTCTGCCCGGCTGCGCAGCAGCGGCATCGACATCGGCGAGGAGAACATCTGGACCTCGGCGCTGGCGACCGCCCGCTTCCTCGGAAACCAGCGACCGGGCGGCTCGGCATACGTGATCGGCGAAGCGGGTCTGACTACGGCGCTGCACGCCGCCGGGTACACGCTGACCGAAGCTGATCCGGACTACGTCGTCCTCGGCGAGACCCGCACCTACAGCTTCGAGCGGATCACCCACGCGATCCGGTTGATCGTCGAGGGTGCCCGCTTCATCGCGACCAACCCGGACCCCACCGGCCCGAGCCTCGCCGGCCCGCTGCCCGCGACCGGCTCGGTCGCCGCGCTGATCACACGCGCGACCGGGATCGAGCCCTACTTCGTCGGCAAGCCGAATCCGCTGATGATGCGCTCGGCGCTGAACGCAATCGATGCTCATTCCGAGAGCTCGGCGATGATCGGCGACCGGATGGACACCGACGTCATCTCCGGCCTTGAGGCGGGCATGGAGACCGTGCTCGTCCTCACCGGTTTGACGACGCGCGAGCAGGCCGAGCGGTTCCCCTACCGCCCCTCGCGGATCGTCGATTCGATCGCCGATCTGATTCCCGACCTCGGCTAGGTGCCCGTGCCTTAGGCTGGTGTCCCCAGCCGACATCAAAGGACCGATATGCCCTCTCTGCCGTTCGCAACCTTCACCTTCGGGGACGGGCTGCTCACCGTCATCGAACTCGCGTTCCTGTTCCTCTGGATCTGGATCGCGGTCGGCGTCATCTTCGACATCTTCCGCAGCCACGACCTCTCGAACATGAGCAAGGCGCTGTGGGTGCTCGTGATCTTCGTCTTCCCGCTGATCGGTGTGCTCGGTTACCTGATCATCCGTGGCCACACGATGCATGAGCACCAGCTCGAGGACCAGCAGCGGTTCGCAGCGTTCCGGCGATTCCAGCAGCAGGAGGGCTCGTCCTCATCCTCGTCCTCGTCGCACGTCGATGACCTCCGCACGCTGGCTGACCTGCATGACCGCGGGCTCCTCACCGCTGAGGAGTTCGAGAACGCCAAGGCCAAGGCCCTCCAGTAGCGGCCCAGGTTCCTGCGATCGGCAACCCCGCTGAGTTAGGCTGAGACAGCGATGACAGATGCGTTCCTGTTGGGCGGCGTGCGGACACCGATCGGTCGCTACGGCGGCGGTCTCTCGCACATCCGCACCGACGACCTCCTCGGTCAGGCGATGCGATGGGCGTGCGAGCGCGTCGAGATGCCGCTCGACCGCATTGGCGACATCGCCGCCGGATGCGTCAACCCGGCACACGAGGGGATGGGAGACATCGCTCGCTGGGCCGCCCTCGCCGCAGGGTTCCCGGACTCGGTCCCGGCCGCGACGATCAACCGGTTCTGCGCATCGTCGGTGACGTGCACGATCCAGCTCGCCCACGCGATCCGCGCAGGCGAGCTCGATGCGGGGGTCGCTGGCGGCGTCGAATCGATGTCGCGATCGGGATGGGCGTTCATGAAGGGCGATGCCGCGTTCAGCCCGCGCGGGCCGATGTTCATGCTCGACACGATGTGGTCAGGCGCCGGCGGGCCACCACATCCGGGACTGCTCGCACGCGAGGCGTACATCGAGATGATCCGGACGGCCCAGAACGTCGCCGACCGCTACGAGCTGACGCGCGAGGAGATCGACGCGTTCGCGCTGCGCTCACACACGCGCGCGGCGGAGGCGAAGCGCTCCGGGCGCCTGGGCCTTGAGATTCACCCGATCGAGATTCCCGCGACACGCAAGCAGCCCGCCGTCGCGATCGAGCACGACGAGTCGATCCGCGAAGGCACGACCGCCGAAGCGCTCGCGGCGCTGCCCCCGCAGCCCAACACGACGCAGATGACAGCGGGAAACTCCTCGCCGCTCAACGACGGAGCGAGCGCAGTCGTCCTCGCCAGCGGGGAGGCGGTCAAAGAGCTCGGGGTCGAGCCGCTTGCGCGGATCGTCTCCTCGGGAACGACCGCGCTCGACCCGCGCTTCATGGGGATCGCGCCCGCCTGGGCGATCCCGCTGGCGATCGAGCGCGCCGGCCTGACCCCGGAGCAGATCGACGTCTGGGAGATTCACGAGGCGTTCTCCGCCCAGGCACTCGGTGTCCTGCGCGAGCTGCCGAACCAGCTCGACGGCTTCCAGGTGCCCGACGAGAAGCTCAGCCCCAACGGTGGCGCCGTCGCAGTCGGCCATCCGTTCGGCTCCTCCGGCACCCGCTACGTGCTGACCCTCGCGACCGAGCTGCAGCAGCGCGGAGCGCGGTACGGCGTCCTTGGCGTCTGCGTCGGCTCCGGGCAGGGCGTGGCGCTGCTGCTCGAGAACCCCGCCGCGCGCTGAGCCGCCGAGGTCAGGCAGGATCGGCGGAGCTGTACGGCGGATCGTCGCCCCGCAGTTCGCGGTAGCGGCGATCAAACAGCTCGAGCACGGCGGTCACGTCGGAGGGGCCGTTGAGCGCGTGGCTGACGCCGGTCGCATCGGCGCCCGAGAGGTTCGGCTCGGCGTCACCATGCTCGACGAGATCATCGTGCTCGACCTCGATGAACGGCAGCTCCGCGAACCCAGTGTCGGGATGCAGCACACCGAGCTCCGAGCCTTTGTGGTTGACCACGGCCGCGCCATCGGACCGCCGCTCCACGCTCACCCCGGGCCAGGTCGCCAGCTCATTCGCAACCTCGTCGACAAGCGCCTCGGAGTGGGACACGGGCGGATCATATCCCGGCGTGGCGGCTGCGGTTAGGATGCGCCGATGAGCGACGAAACGATCACCACCAAGATCGAGACGCTGGTTGCCGAAGAGCGCCAGCTGCGCACCCGCGAGACAGCTGACAGTGCGAACGCGGAGCTTCTCGAGGCCGACCAGGAGAGGCTGCGCTCGATCGAGATCGAGCTTGACCGCTGCTGGGATCTTCTGCGCCAGCGGCGCGCGCTCCGCGACGCGGGGGACGACCCTGACGCCGCGCATGTGCGCGACGCCAGCACAGTCGAGCGCTACCAGCAGTAGGCCTCAGCTGATCTGCACCGGACTCGAGGAGTCGCTGTAGATGTTCTTCACCCGGTTCCACGCGCCGTCCTGCTGACCGTCCACGGTCGTCTCCTTCTCGCCGCGCCCGCACAGCTTCAGCACCTGCGTGTCCGTCGTCGACGTCGACACGGCGTCGGCGAGGGTCTGGCTCTGCTGCTGCGAGACCGGGAACCGTTCATCCGAGGTCGGCGTCAACGTCGATTGAGACGAGGAATCGGTCGTCGTGATCTCCAGCTCGAGCTGCGGCTGGCCATCGACGGTCACCGTGGTGAGCCCGACGAACTGACCCTCAACGCAGATCAGTCCCGGGTTCTTCTTCAGCGCGCGGACCGACCGCTGGATCAGAGCGCGGTTCTCGATCGCCACGAGCGCCGTGACGGTCGTGCCGAGGCCGGGCGGCGTCGCGTTCCGGGCCAGTCGATACAGACCGATCGAGGTTCCGGATCCTGAGATCACGTAGTAGTGGCCCCGGGTTGAGACGAACGTCACCGTTCCCTTCAGCAGCGCGACGTTGGCGTGACCGGTGAACGTCAGCTTCGTCGCCTTATACGTGCCGTCGATCAGCGGCGTCGTCTTGGCCGTCACGATCTTGCCCACGGCGATCTGCGTGTTTGTGCTGTGGATCGCGACGAGCTCCCCGTCACTCTCGGCGATCACGAAGCTCTGCGCTGCGGGGATCAGATGGACGATCGTTCCGGTGAAGCTCACCGTCCGCTTCGAGGTCTTCTTCGCAACCGTCTTCGGAAGCGTCACCGTCGTCTTGGCCGTCGTGAGGCTCTCCGTGGCCTTCGTGTAGATGAACGTGACCTGTTCCTGCAGCGTGTCGCCTTCGCCGGTGATGGATATCTCGGAGATCAGCACGCCGGTCAACATGATCGTGACCGTCGTGCCGCCGTCGGCGTTCGTCATCGTCAGCGTCGCCGTCGAGTACTGATGCGCCGAGGTGTAATCCGTCTTCAGCGCTGAGATGTCATTGATCTTGGGATCAATCGTCACCGTCAGCGTGCCTGAAGACCCCCTCGAAGAACCCGTCCCGATCGGCGGCGCGCCCGATCCGGCACCCGATCCCCAGCTCAGCTTCTTGCCGATGACGACCACCGGGTTGGATGAGCCAAGCTGCAGGGTGATCGCGTTCTTCGTCGGCGCTGCCGCGGGTGCGACCGTGTAGGTCACGGTCTGCGTCGTCGTCTGGCCGTCGCCGCTCGTCGCCGTCACCTTGAACGTCTGCGTCCCGGACTCGGCGGTGCTGACCTGCGCCCCGTTCGCGTCCGTGCCCGCGCACGAGGTGATGCCCGGCCCACCGCTCCCGTCCGCGCAGCTGAACGCGGCCGTGACGGTCTGACCGAGCGTGTACGTTGCACCCGACGCCGGGGACGTGATCGTGACCGTCGGCGCCGCCGGCGTCACAGGGGGCGGGCTCGTCACCGTGTAGGTGACGCTCGTCGTCGCCGTCTGCCCGTCATCGCTCGTGGCGGTGACGGTGTAGGTGTGCTGGCCTGCCGAGGAGGTATTGAGCGTGCCGCCGGTGCCACTGGCGCCGCCCGTGCCGGTGCACGATGCGATCCCGGGTCCGTCGGTGGCCTCGGTGCACTTGAAGCTCGTCGTCACGGACTGCCCGACGGTATACGTCGCGCCGTTTGCAGGCGTGGCGATCACCGCCGTCGGCGGACCGACCGATAGCGTCGCCACCTGGTCCTCGTCCTCGGCGAGAGCGGCGAGGACGCCGCCGCCCGCCGCAAACGCGGCGCCCGAGATCGGCGTCAGCGCGTTGATCGCAAACGGCGAGCCCGAGATCGCCGTCAGCCCACCCGATCCAAACACCGACACGCTGCCTCCTGACTGCGGCACCGCCAGCAGTGCACTGTTCGGGGAGAACACTGGCTTACCGGGCGCGTCGATGCTGAGCGGTGACCCGCTGACGGCGCCGTAGCTTCCGCCGCTCGTCGTGAAGACCGACAGCGCATTGTTGTTGCGGTCCGCCGCCGCCAGCAGAGCACCGTCCGGGCTGAAGGCGACGTTGATCCAGTCGCCGGAGCCGCCGAGCGAGAGCGGACTCACTGACAGCGGGGCGCCGACGCCTGTGGCGGCGCTCACGGAGTAGAGGTTGACGTGCCCGTTGGCACTGTCACCCGCTGCCAGCGTCGTCCCGTCCGGGCTCAGCGCAACCGAATCGGGGAGGCTCATCGTCACCGGAAACGGCGAACCGCTCACGGCTGTGATCGCACCGTCGGTCCCGATGTCGAACAGCGCGACGGTCGAGTCGCCATCCCCGGCCGCAAGCACATTGCCGGCACCATCGAACGACAGTGATTCGGGGCCGCTGGAGGACCCGGTGCCGGCGCTACCTGTCTGCACCATCTCCCCCGACACGTCGACGAACGTCTCGACCGACTTGTCGTTGGCGTTGGCGACGGCGAGGATCGGAGCGTCCGGATCGAAGGCCACCGCCATCGGCGCATGGCCGGTCGGATAGGGCGATCCGGCCAGCGGCGTCAGTGTCCCAGTGGATGACACCGCGTACACGGACACGCTGTTGTCGCCCGTGTTCGCCACGGCCAGCAGCGATCCGTCGGCGCTCGACGCGACCGACAGCGGATCGTCACCCGTCGAGAACGGAGACCCCGACGCCGGCGTGAACGCGGCCGCGGCAGCGGCGCCCGGCGCAGCGAGCGCGCAGCAGCATCCGACAACGGCCCCCACGAGCCACAAGCGCTTACCCATGAAACCACCCTCCTGCCCAGGCAGACTGTCGAACGGTCCCGCAGGAAAACCTACATACGGCGGCCGCTGCGGTGGATTTTTTGCGCTATTGGCAGGCTTCGCACTCTCCCCCGCTCCGCATCGCCTCCAACGAGCAGCTGATCGGATCGGGTTCGACCGCCGCGGCGGGCGCCGCGACCGTCGACTTCTCGATCGATGAGGCCCCGAGCGTCCGCAGGTAGTACGTCGTCTTCAGCCCGGTGTGCCACGCGTGCCGGTACATGTGGCTGATCCTCTTCAGGTCCGGCTCGGCCAGGAACAGGTTGAGCGACTGCGACTGGTCGATCCACTTCTGCCGCCGGGCGGCGGCATCGATCAGTCACGTTCGGGTCGATCTGGAACGCCGTGCGATAGCGGCTCTTCAGCTCCGCCGGCACCGACGCCAGGTCGGTCAGGTCGCCGTCACGGGCCTTGAGCTCCTCAGCCAGCTCCCGGCTCCACAGCCCAAGCTCCTTGAGCTCGCGCACCAAGAACGGATTCAGCACCGTGAAGTCGCCGGAGAGGTTCGACTTCGCGAACAGGTTCTTGTACATCGGCTCGATGCACGCAGACGTCCCGGTGATGTTCGCAATCGTCGCCGTCGGGGCGATCGCCAGTACATTCGAATTTCGAATACCCTGCACAGCGAGCTTTTCGCGCAGCGGAGTCCAATCCATCTGCCCGCTGCGCTCAACCTCGATCGGCAGGCCCCGCTCGGCCTCCAGCAGCTCCAGCGTGTCCTGTGGCAGCAGGCCACGGTCCCATTTCGACCCGGGAAACGACTGATACGTCCCGCGCTCCGCAGCCAGGTCCGACGAGGCCTCGTACGCGTAATACGCAACCGCCTCCATCATCTCGTCACCGAAATCGAGCGCCTCCGGGGAGTCGAACGCAAGCCCCTTGCGGTACAGGGCGTACTGCAACCCCATCACCCCGAGGCCGACCGGCCGGTGGCGCGCGTTTGCGGTTCGGGCCGCTTCGGTTGGGTAAAAGTTGATGTCGATCACGTTGTCGAGTGCCCGCACGGCGATCCGGATCGTCTCCCGCAGCTTCACGTGATCGATCGAGCCGTCGCCCAACAGGTGCTGGTCGATCAGCACCGACCCGAGGTTGCAGACCGCGGTCTCCTCAACGCCGGTGTTCAAGGTGATCTCGGTGCAGAGGTTCGAGGAGTGGATCACGCCGGCATGGTCCTGCGGACTGCGCACGTTGCACGGATCCTTGAACGTCAGCCACGGGTGGCCGGTCTCAAACAGCATCCGCAGCATCTGCTTCCACAGGTCGATCGCCGGGATCGTCTCGCCGTGGATCTCGCCGGCCGCCGCGCGCCGCTCGTACTCGACGTACCGACGCTCGAACGCGGCACCGTAGATCTCGTGCAGGTCCGGCACCTCGTTTGAACGGAACAGCGTCCAGTCCTCACGCGCCTCGACCCGCTTCATGAACAGGTCCGGGATCCAGCAGGCGGTGTTCATGTCGTGCGTGCGGCGGCGCTCATCGCCGGTCCCGCGCCGCAGTTCCAGAAATTCCTGAATGTCGTTGTGCCAGACCTCGAGGTACGCGCAGCCCGAGCCGGCCCGCTTGCCGCCCTGGTTGACGGCGACGAGCTGGTCGTTGTGCAGCTTCAGGAACGGCACCACCCCCTGGGACTCGCCGTTCGTCGACTCGATGAACGATCCGGTGCCGCGCACCGCCGTCCAGGAGCCACCGAGCCCGCCGGCCCACTTCGACAGCATCGCGTTCTCCGCGATCCCGCGCCCGACGATCGAGGACAGCGTGTCCTCGATCTTGTACAGGTAGCACGACGACAGCTGCGAATGCGGCGTGCCGGCGTTGAACAGGGTCGGCGTCGAGGAGCAGAACCGCCGGCTCTTGTACATCCGGTAGAGGTCGAGCACGCGCCGCTCACGTTCGCCGGCCGAGCCAACGGGCTCGGCCAAACCGATCCCCATCGCCACTCGCATCCAGAACAGCTGCGGCGCCTCGAGCCGGACCGGCGCCGCGCCGGTCTTGTCGACGATCAGGTAGCGGTCGTACAGCGTCTGCAAGCCGAGGAAGTCGAAGTCCAGATCGGCGCTCGGATCCAGTGCGGCGGCGAGCGCGTCGACGTCGAACTCCAGCAACGCCGGGGCGATCCGCTTGGTCGCCACGCCGCGCTCAAGCATCGGGCGCAGCGCCCGCCGGTGCGCCTCGCGCAGCCCGGCGATCCCGTCGCGCACGACGTCCCACTCGAGCGTCTCCTCGTAGATGTAGGTGAGCAGCAGCCGCCCGGCGAGCTTCGACAGCTCGGCGTCGCGCTCGACGAGCGCCTTGGCGTTCATCAGCACCAGCTTGCGCAGGTCCGCGCGCCGCACCCCGGGACGGACAGCCCGGCGCAGCTCACGCTCGAGCTCGTCGCGGTCAAGCGCCAGATCCTCAAGGCCGATTACCGCGAACGCGATCCGCGCCCGGAGATCGGCTCCATCCCACTCGACCTCGCGACGATCGTCCTCGAGCACCGGGATCGTCGCCGGTGCGGCCTCGACGACCGTCCGCTGGGCGCGCAGCATCGCCCGCTCGGCGCGGTAGACGATGTAGCGCTCGGCGACGCGCATGTGGCCTCCGAGGACGAGCTCCTCCTGCACAAGGTCCTGGATCGTTTCGATCGCGATGTAGGAGTCGCCGACACCGGCGGCCCGCTCGTCGACACGCAGCGTCAGCGCCGCCGCCGGCGCCGGATCGAGCCCCGAGGACAGGAACGCCTTGCGTGATCGCGATCTCGATCTTGACCGGGTTCCAGTCGACGACCTCGCCCGAGCGACGGATCAGCCTGAGGCCGCGCCGTGTCGCCGCGCCCGTTGGCGCGGCGGGCGAGGGCGGGGCGGTCCGCGTCAGCACCAGCGCCTTCGCCAGCTCGAACTGCCCCGCGTCGATCAGCGCCGCCTCGGTCAGCGCGCCGAGGTCGGCGACGGTCAGTCGGCTGGCGCCGTCGGCCGTGAGCCGGTCGAGCACGCGCTGGGTCGCCGCGCGCACGATCGAGCGCGCCGCGGCCGTGTCGGCGGTGGCCTCACCGTGCGCCAGCGCGACTGCGGTGACCGCGTCTGCCACCAGCGCGGCGGCATCCGCGAGCGCCAGCGGGCGCTCGCCACCGTCCTCCTCGACGAGCACCGCCTGCGGCGCTGCGGACAGCGCCCGCGACCGCCGCCGTCGAGGTCGATCGCCGGCCGTTCGCTCGCCGGCAGCGCGGTCGCCCGCTTCAGTTCGAGGTCCGCGAGGATCTCGTCAAACTCGATCAGCATCTGGGTCTCCTAAAGCTCGTCGTCTGACACGGCGGCCAGGACGGCCGCGCGCTGGTACTCGGTCACTCGCCCCTCGAAGAAGTTCTGCTCCTTGCGGACGTCCATCAGCTCCGCCAGCCACGGCAATGGGTTCTCGACCGGCGCCTGTGAGAGCGGCTCGAGACCGCAGCCGGTCAGCCGCCGATCGGCGATGTAGTCGATGTATTGCGAGAAGTCGTCGGCTCGAGAGCCCGACGCCCTCGACCGGCAGGCAGTCGGCGATGAACCGCTGCTCGAGCTCGACCGCTTCCGCCATCAGCTCGCGCAGCCGTGTCCGGAACTGCGGCGTCCAGATCTCGGGGTTCTCCGCGACGAGCTCGAGCAGCAACCGCCGGAACAGCTCGATGTGGTTTGACTCGTCCCGCAGCGTGTAGCGGAACATCGTCCCGATGCCGGGCAGCTTGCCCTGCCGGTACAGCGACAGGATCATCCCGAACAGGCCGTAGAACTGGGTGCCCTCCATGCACTGGCCGAACACGAAGATGTTCTCGGCCAGCAGCTGCTTGGCGCGCCGGGTCGGTGAGGTCGAGATCGCGTCGCAGCTGCTTGGAGACGCCGGTCACGAAGCGGTTCTTGGCATCGATCGTCGGGATGTCGGTGAACATCGCCTCGCACTCGTGCGGGTCGATCCCGAGCGTCGAGATCATGTACAGCAGCGAGTCCGCGTGGATGTTCTCCTCGTGGGCGTGGCGGCCAAGCACGAGCTTCAGCTCGCTCGCGGTCATCAGCTCGCGAACGACGTGGATGATGTTGTCGCCGACGATCCCCTCGGCCGCTGAGAAGTAGCCGATGCCCATCCGCACGATCCAGCGGTCGATGTCGGTCAGGGATTCGCCCCCGCCCACCCCGCGCCACTGCTCGAGGTCCTTGGCCATCGGCACGTCCTCGGGCTCCCAGTGGTTGGCCTTCATCGTGCGGTACAGCTCGTACGCCCAGCCGTAGCGCAGCGGCAGCAGGTTGAAGGTCATCGTCTCGCGACCGCCGATCACCCGCTTGGCGTCGAGCGCCCCCTGCGCCTTGTCGCGATCGAGCACGAAGGTCCGGGGACCGACCGTGTATGTCTGCTGCATTGCTTCCTCCGGGCTCTGATTCGGAGGAAGGAGAGGCAGACGCACCGGCTGGCACGCGGCCGCTTGCGCCCTTCTTCCGAGGACGTTGTGTAAGCGGCGTGGCCGCCAGGCGACCGGACTCGTCTCCGTCGCGGCGACTGGGTCAGCCGCGCGCCGGAGCGTCACCGTTGCGGGACAGCGTCGGATTTCAACCGAACTTCGCTGACCGCCACGCACCTCGGTATGGCGAGGTCGGACGAAGGTACGCCGGCCCTCGGACGGAACTCAGCGATGCGGGACGTTGCGAGCTCTGAGCTGCGCGCGAAGGGTGGCGTGGTCGTTGTAGACGACGTCGTAGGTCAGGCGGATCACGGTGATCCCGTTCGCTTCGAGGACCTTCTGGTTCTCTGCGTCTCTGCGCAGCTGCGCGGGCGAGTGGTGGTTACCCCTGTCATCGAGCTCGATCGCGAGGTTGAGCTCGTCGTAGATCGCGTCCGGGGTCGACGCCGAATCGCTTGCGGTTGAACTTGGGGATCTCGAACCCTTCGGCCTCGAGCCACAACAGGAAGTACTCCTCGCCGGGGCCTCGCACGTGAGCGAGCTCCGGCTGATGGAGCGCGATCGCCTTCCTCAGTGCCCTGCTGCCCCGGTGACCTCTGCCGCACACTGCGAGTAGCGGCGACAAGTCAAGCTCGCCCTGGTAATCGAGGACCGACAGTGCGCGACGGACGAGCGAGAAGTCGGCCGTCGCCGCAAGGTCGAGCATCATCTCGGGGATCGGCGCAACCGGGATCCCATCGACGAGCTTCCGGGGGTACTGGCGCGAGTTGAGGACATTGATCCCCCGTGGAATCTTCCTGACGTCGCGCGGGGTCGCGACGTGGATCACTTTCGGCTCGTAGATCAGCAAACCGCGTTGGTACGCCGCCGCGGCCGCGGTGAGGCACGCGCCGGGCCCGGCGAACAGAACTGCTTCCCAGAGACGGGCAATGAAGGAGGGCGCGGTGTTGCCAAGGGCGTAGACGCGCGGAAGCACGCGGGTCAGCTCGTGGCGACTTATCCAGCCCTTGACCTCTTGGGCTGTGAGTCCTACATGGATGAGCTGCGCGAAGGCGACCCGGCCGGCCTGCCCCGCCGCCAGCCGCCGCGCGCGTTCTTTCGGTGCGTTTGGGTCCATACGACCTATAGAGGCCCTGAGAAGGAGGTTTCCGCCCCCTTTTCTTTGTTAAGCGTCGAAGATGTGGTCCCGATGGGCGATCGCGACATACATCGTGCGTTCCGGCAGACCGTCGAGACCTCCAAGCTCGTCGACCCGATGCAGACGTTCCGGAACCTCTCGAAGAACACCGGCGTGCCGGTCGAGGACCTCGTCCATCACGCCCTTGTCCGCTGGACGTCCGCGGGCGCGGAGGCGCTGATGACGATCCCCTCGACGGCCCTCCAGGACCTGTTCGAAGCCCGGCGCAACGAGGACTGGAAGAAGGTCGCAGGGATCATCGACTGGCTCAAGGCCGGGCTCTGATCCCCGCACGAGGGTCAGCTCGTCGCGCCCGCACGACCGTCAGCTCGCCGCGCCAGCACTACCGTCGGCTCACCGCGAGAGCACCACCGTCCGCTCGATCGACACGGCCTTCCCCGTCGCCGGTGTGAGCCCGACGCGAACCGTGACCTTCAGCCGGTGCGCGCGGACGAGCGCCGCGACCCCGGCCCGGTTGAGCTTCACCGTGAACCGAGCCAAACCAGGCTTGACGGTCTGCGTCGTTGCACCGAGCGTGTGCCGGCCCAACAGCACCACAACGGCCAGGCGAGCCCCCGCGCCCGCTGAGGAGACGTCCACGGTTCCCTTCACCGAGTGGCCCGCCTGATGCGGAGCGATATGCACGGCCGTCCCAGGGCCGCCGCGCAACGGTGAGCCCATCGCCATCCCGGAGGACATCGCCGAACCTGTCGTCGAGGTCCCAGCCGGGCGGGTCGATGTCCCGGTCGTCGTTGTCGTGCTCGGGGCCGTCGCCGTCTTCGTCGGCGTCGAGGTTGACGAGGTCGTCGTCGGGGTGGGTGAGGAACCCGAGATGATCGTCGTCGTGGCCGGAGTCGTCGAGGTCGTTGCGCCGCCAGTTGTGGTTGTCGTCGCCCCGCCGGTCGTGGTGGTTGCGGGTGTGGTCGTGGTCGTGGATGTGTCGCTGACCACGACCGTGCCCGTCATGAATGAGTGCATGTCACACGCAAAGGTGTAGGTGCCCACCGACGCGAACGTGCACGTGGCAGTCCATCCCGGGCCCGGTGGGAGCGGCCGGCACCGGCGCCGTCGCCGGCGAGCCGTTCACCGTGCACGAGCTCGGCTGCAGCCCCGACTTGAAGTCGACGTTGTGCATGCTTGAGCCGCTCGGATACGAGAACGTCACGGTCCCCCCCGGCGCGATCGTGACGGTGCTGCCGGTGCCGCCATTCGCGTGAAAGGCGAAGTCGACGACGGTGAAGCTGGCCGACGAGGGCGGCGTTGTCCGCGGCGCTGTCGACGCGAATGCGACTGCAGCACCTGCGCCTGCGACTGCGGCGGTCACGAGGACAAGAACAAACGTCCGGCGCGACCGAACCAACCTGTGGATGTGCATGGCGATCGAGGTCCCTCTGGAGTGGGTTGTCGATCGCCAAGGACGCCGGCCAGCGCAAAACCTTCCCGACCGGCACCCAACCGGCGCCCGACCGACACACAACCGGCACACAACCGGCGCCCGACCGACACACAACCGGCCCGACCGCCGACCGGCTCGCCTCAGCTGCCGGTGAACTCCGGCGGCCGCTTCTCGACGAACGCGGCCATCCCCTCCTTCTGGTCGGCGGTCGCGAACATCGAGTGGAACACGCGCCGCTCGAACCGGACGCCCTCGGAGCAGGCTGATCTCCTCCGCGCGGTTGACGGTCTCCTTCGCCAGCTGCGCGATCGGAAGGGACATCGACGGCGATCGTGGCCGCCGTCAGCCAGCGCCTCCTCGAGCAGCACGGCCGCCGGCACGATCCGCGAGACCAGGCCGGCGCGCTCCGCCTCCTCGGCGCCCATGTTGCGCCCGGTGAGGATCAGCTCCATCGCCTTCGGCTTGCCGATCGCCCGCGTCAGCCGCTGCGAGCCGCCCATCCCCGGCATGATCCCGAGCTTGATCTCGGGCTGGCCGAACGTCGCCGTGTCGGCGGCGATCAGCACGTCGCACATCATCGCCAGCTCGCAGCCGCCGCCGAGCGCGTACCCCGCGACCGCCGCCACGATCGGCGTCCGCACGCGGGTCAGCGCCTCCCAGCCGGCGAAGAAGTCCTCCCCGTACATGTCCATGTAGCTCTGCGGCGCCATCTCCTTGATGTCCGCGCCGGCCGCGAACGCCCGCTCGCTGCCGGTGATCACGATGCAGCCGATTCCGGCATCTGCGTCAAGCTCGGCGGCGGCGCCGGTCACCTCGCGCATCACCTCGAGGTTCAGCGCATTCAGCGCCTTCGGGCGGTTGAGCGTGATCAGCGCCACGCGATCACGGCGCTCAACAAGGATCGTTTCGTAGTCGGTCACGGCAACTCCTCCGTCCGGGGTGGGGTGGCGCGGTATATCACGGCGCGACACAACGGGGCCATACATGATGTTCTTAGGGTGTATGCCTGGGACAGATGAGCTGCTCGCCGCAGGAT
The DNA here is from genome assembly GCA_963778315.1 of uncultured Conexibacteraceae bacterium. GTDB lineage: Bacteria > Actinomycetota > Thermoleophilia > Solirubrobacterales > Solirubrobacteraceae > Palsa-465. The sequence continues at coordinate 637,493 of CAVZTZ010000013.1, forward strand.
TTCCGCCCGCCACCGCGGCGCAGTGGGAGGAGCTTGTCCGCGCCAAGGAGAAGGATCCGAACCGCAAGCTGAGCACCATCCTCGAGGAGGGTCTCGAGGCGAAGTGGGTCTACACCCCGGACGACTCGCTCGCGCCCGACCCGGGGGGCGTCCCGGGCGCCGAGCCGTTCGTACGCGGGACCCGCGCCGGTCGGCCCTGGGCGATCCGCCAGGAGAACACCGCGACGCACCCCCGCGAGGCGAACGCCCAGATCCTCGAGGACCTCGAGGGCGGCGCCACCGAGATCCTGCTCGGCGCGCCGGATCAAGACCGCCGCGCAGCTCGAGGAGATCCTCAGCGGCGTCTATCTGGACATGGCCGCCGTCGCCCTCGTCGCGGCGACCCGGCCACCGCCGAGCTCTGCTGATCGAATTTCCGCGCGAGCGAGCACGCCGCCGACGAGCTGCGCGGCTCGTTGCGCATCGATCCGGTCGGCGCACTCGCCCGCAGCGGCGGCACTGAGCGACGGCACGGACGCCGCGATCGCAAGCTTCACCGCGGTCCGCGGCGAGTTCCCGGACGTGCAAGGTCCTGGCCGTCGATTCGACCCCGTACGTCGAGGCGGGCGCCGGCGCCGTACTCGAGCTCGCGCTCTCGCTCGCAACCGCGGTCGCACTACCTGCGGGCCGCTGACAGCGCCGGGATCGACTCCTGCCGAGCTCGCCGCCGGACTCGAGTTCACGTACGTCGCCGGGCCCGACCAGTTCCTCGAGATCGCCAAGCTCCGCGCCGCCCGGCGGATCTGGGCCACGGTGCTCGACCACAGCGGCGTCGCGCCCGAGCAGCGCCACTCTCCCACCTACGTCCGCACCAGCGGCCGGATGGTCTCCGCGCTCGACCCGTTCGTGAACATCCTGCGCTGCACGACCGCGGCGTTCGCGGCGGCGGTCGCAGGCGCGGACGGGATCACGGTGCTGCCCTTCGACGAACCCGCAACAGGGTCGCCGGCCCCGTTGGGCCGGCGGATGGCGCGCAACACGCAGCTGCTGCTGATGGAAGAGGCGTCGCTGCACCGTGTCGCGGATCCGGCCGGCGGCTCGTGGTACGTCGAGTCGCTGACCGAGCAGATCGCGCAGGCGGCCTGGGCGAAATTTCAGGAGCTCGAGCGTGACGGCGGGATCATCGCCGCGCTTGAGAACGGCACCGTGGCGAAGCTCGTCGCCGAGGCGACCGCCGAGCGTCACGACGCGTTCTCACGCCGCAGGCGTTCGCTGACCGGCGTCAACCAGTTCCCGCTGCTCGGCGACGACGGCCTCGAACGGGCCGAGCGGATCACCGCCGGCGACCCGGACCTCGAGCTCGGCGAGGGACTCACCGAGGCCGATGCCGAGGTCGAGCTGAGCGCTCCCGACAGCGGCGGCCTGGTCCCGGTCCGTGACGCGGCCCAGTTCGAGGCGCTCAGGGTGAGAGCCGCTGAAATCGCGGCCCAACGGGGCCGCGAGCCACAAATCGTTCTCGTCAATCTCGGCCCGCTGTCAGAGCACGTGAACGTGAACCTGTGGGCGAAGAGCTTCTTCGAGGCCGGGGGCATCGAGACGGTGTCGGTCACCGAGGACCAGTTCGAGGGCGGCGAGTTCGTCGCCGTGTGCGCCGGCAAGGACCGCGATCCGGGGCCGGTGATTGCGCAGCTGCGTGACGCGGGCGCCGAGACGGTGTATCTCGCTTCGGCGACGCAGGATGCCGCAGAGGCCGCCGGTGCCGACGTCGGCGTGCGCGACGGGGTCGACATGGTCGCCGTTCTCGGTGAGCTATCTGGGGAGGTACGAGTGATGAGCATTCCGGACTTCAGCGACATCCCGCTCGACGGCATCCGCACCGATCCGGCCGCCGGAACCCGAGGTCGCGGGCGAGGAGCTGTGGGAGACGCCCGAGGGGATCGCGATCCCACCGGCGTACGTCGCCGCTGACCGCGAGGGACTCGACTTTCTCACCGGCATGCCCGGGATCCCGCCGTACCTCCGCGGCCCGTATCCGACGATGTACGTGCAGAAGCCGTGGACGGTCCGCCAGTACGCCGGCTTCTCGACCGCGCAGGAGTCAAACGCCTTCTACCGCCGCAACCTGGCGGCCGGTCAGAAGGGCCTGTCGATCGCGTTCGACCTCGCGACCCACCGCGGCTATGACTCCGACAACCCGCGCGTCGCCGGCGATGTCGGGATGGCGGGCGTCGCGATCGACTCGATCCTCGACATGCGGCAGCTGTTCGACGGGATCCCGCTTGAGCAGATGAGCGTGTCGATGACGATGAACGGCGCGGTGCTGCCGGTGCTGGCGCTCTACATCGTCGCCGGCGAGGAACAGGGTGTCGAGCACAAGCAGCTGGCGGGGACGATCCAGAACGACATCCTCAAAGAGTTCATGGTCCGCAACACCTACATCTACCCGCCGGAGCCGTCGATGCGAATCATCTCCGACATCTTCGGCTACACGTCGCGGGAGATGCCGAGGTTCAACTCGATCTCGATCTCCGGCTACCACATGCAGGAGGCGGGGGCCTCGGCCGATCTGGAGCTCGGCTACACGCTGGCGGACGGCGTCGAGTACGCGCGGGCGGGCGTTGCGGCGGGCCTCGAGATCGACAAGTTCGCCCCGCGGCTGTCGTTCTTCTGGGCGATCGGCATGAACTTCTTCATGGAGGTCGCGAAGATGCGGGCCGCGCGCCTGCTGTGGGCGAAGCTGATGCAGGAGTTCAACCCCGCCGACGAGCGGTCGCTGTCGCTGCGGACCCACTGCCAGACATCCGGATGGTCGCTGACCGCCCAGGACGTCTACAACAACGTCGTGCGCACCTGCGTCGAGGCGATGGCCGCCACGCAGGGTCACACGCAGTCGCTGCACACGAACGCGTTGGATGAGGCGCTGGGCCTGCCGACCGACTTCTCCGCCCGGATCGCGCGCAACACGCAGCTGTTCCTGCAACAGGAGTCGGGCACCACGCGGGTGATCGATCCGTGGGGCGGCTCCTACTACGTCGAGCGTCTGACGTATGAGCTCGCGAATCGCGCTCTGGCCCATATTCACGAGATCGAGGGCCTCGGCGGCATGACCAAGGCGATCGAGGCCGGGATCCCGAAGCTGCGGATCGAGGAGTCGGCCGCCAAGACCCAGGCGCGGATCGACTCCGGGCGCCAGGTCGTCGTCGGCGTCAACCGCTTCCAACCCCAGCACGACACGCAGATCAACGTGCTCAAGATTGACAACGCCGATGTGCGGCGCCAGCAGATCGAGAAGCTCGAGCGGCTGCGTGGCGAGCGGGACGGCGCTGCGGTCGAGTCGGCGCTGAGGCGTTGACGATCTGCGGCCTCGTCGGGCTCGGGCAATCTCCTGGAACTGGCGGTCAACGCGGCCCGCGCCCACGCCTCGGTCGGGGAGATCTCCGACGCGCTGGAGAAGGTCTACGGCCGCCACGCCGCCGAGATCCGCTCGATCAATGGGGTATACAGGCGTGAAGTGGGCGATGACAACGTTCCCTTCAGCCAGACCCGTGAGCTCGTCGAGCGCTTCGAGCAGCTCGAGGGTCGCCGGCCGCGCATCCTCGTCGCGAAGATGGGCCAGGACGGGCACGACCGCGGCCAGAAGGTGATCGCGACGGCGTTCGCGGACCTCGGCTTCGACGTCGACATCGGCCCGCTGTTCCAGACGCCGGAGGAGGTCGCCCGTCAGGCGATCGAGGCCGATGTCCACATCGTCGGCGCGTCGTCACTGGCGGCGGGGCACCTGACCCTGGTCCCGCAACTGCGGAAGGCTCTGGATGACGCCGGCCGCCAGGACATCACCGTCGTCGTCGGCGGCGTGATCCCGCCGGCGGACTTCGACGAGCTGCGTGCCGCGGGCGCTGATGCGATCTATCCGCCGGGCACCGTGATCGGCGAGGCAGCGGCGGCGTTGATCGAGCTGCTGCTCGAGCGTCTCGGGCACGCCGAGGCCGCGCCGACGCCGCAGACGTGAGCCGCCCGGCCCGAGCCTGGAGGCTCTGGTCGCAGGCGTCAGCGCCGGCGATCGTGGACTGCTGTCGCGGGCGATCACGCTCGCTGAGTCGAAGCTCGATTCCGATCAGGAGCTGGCGCAGCAGCTGATGGTGGCGCTGTCGGATCGGACAGGGTCGGCGATCCGGTTGGGGTTGACAGGCGTTCCGGGGGCCGGCAAGTCGACGACGATCGAGGCGCTGGGGTTGTGGCTGATCTCGAGCGCGGCCACCGGGTCGCGGTTTTGGTGATCGATCCGTCGTCAGCGCGCGGACCGGCGGTTCGATCCTCGGCGACAAGACGCGGATGCCACGTCTGTCACTGGCCGAGGACGCCTACATCAGGCCCTCGCCGTCTGCCGGCGTGCTGGGCGGCGTCGCCTGGCGCACGCGCGAGGCGATGCTGCTGTGCGAGGCCGCCGGCTTCGATGTGGTGATCGTCGAGTCGGTCGGGGTCGGCCAATCGGAGTCGGAGCTGGCAGCGATCGTCGACACCTTCGCGCTGCTGCTGGTGCCGGGCGCCGGCGACGAGCTGCAGGGGATCAAGCGCGGGGTCGTCGAGCTGGCGGACATCGTCGCCGTCAACAAGGCCGACGGTGACAACGTGATCGCCGCCAAGCGGGCCGCCGGTGACTACCGGCACGCGCTGCGGATGCTGCCGCCGTCAACGCCGGGCTGGACGACGCCGGTGCTGACCTACAGCGCCCGTACCGGTGAAGGGCTGCCCGAGCTGTGGGGCGCCGTTGAGGAGCACCGCGCGCTGCTGTCGTCAAGCGGCGAGTTGGACCGGCGCCGGTCCGAGCAGCGTCATCAATGGCTGCGGCGGCTGCTGGAGGAGACGGTGCTGCGGCAGTTCCGTGCCCGGCCGGGGTTCGCCGAGGAGATGGCCGCGGTCCAGGCGGACGTCGACGCCGGTGTGATCACGGTGCCTCAGGCGGTCCGCAAGCTCGTCGGAGACGCCGAGCTCAGCACGTCGTGAGCATGGTGACGACTCACCATCGCTGAGCTCTTGGGCGCCGGCGTGGTGCCCGTCGTCCTCTTTGCGGCGTTCGATTCACAGGCGCTGACGCCCGCACTGACCAGCACCACCGCGATCAGCGCCGCGAGCCGGATGGATCGATGCTTCATGTACGTCCTTTCGAGTGACAGGCGACCGAGGATATCCGTGAGCAATTACATGCACGGATGCTTATGCGACAATGTCTTTATGAGTCAGGGCCATCAGGTTGATCTCGCCGCCATCGACGCTGAGATGGCAGACACCGTCGCCGCCACGATGCAGGCGCTCGCAGCCCCGAGCCGCGTCCGCATCCTCGCGCGGCTGGGTGCTGGCGACTGCGCGGTGACGGATCTGGCGGCGGACATCGCGATGAGCCAGCCGGCGGTGTCGCAGCAGCTGCGCGTGCTGCGCTACCTCGGTGTCGTCGTCGGGCACCGGAACGGCCGGCGGATCGTCTACTCGCTCCACGATGACCACGTGCGCTCGCTGCTGACCGAGGCGATCTCCCACGCCGAGCACGTTCGTCTCGGTGTCTATGCCCACGCCCAGAGCGAGGCCGCATGAGTTCCGCCGGATTCGCACTGCTGGCCGCGGCGGCCGGCGTCGGGTTCGCGCACGCGGTGCTGCCGGATCACTGGGTGCCGCTGGCGGTCGTCGGTCGGGTCAAGCACTACTCGGTGCGGCGCGTGGCCCGACTGGCGACGCTTGCCGGCATCGCGCATGTGCTGGTCTCGCTTGTCCTGGGGACCGCGATCGTGGTGATCGGACTCCAGTTCAAATCCTCGATTGAGCATGTCCAGGCGACGATCGTCGGCTGCATTCTGATCGCGACCGGGATCGGCTTCGGACTCCTGCAGCTGAGCGGCCGCGGGCACCACCACGGTCCCGGGGGGCACACGCACGGACCGGACGGCCATGCCCACGCGCACGACCATCACCACGACCACGGACACACGACGACGATGGGCACGATCACGCCCACCCCCATGCCCCTGACGACGGACACGGCGGGCACGACGGACACGACCACGGCGGGGGCCACGGACACGACGGACACGACCACGAACACAGCGGGGGCGCCGGACACGCCCACGATCGCAGCGGCCTGCTGGCCGTGATGATCCCGTTCGGCGCCGCCGCCTCCCCCGACCTGACGATCCTGCCCGTGTTCCTCGCTGCGGCCGCTGTCGGAACCGCGGCTGCCGTCAGCGCCCTGATCGTGTTTGCGGCGGCGACGATCGCCACGATCGTCGGCCTGACCGTCTTTGCGTACACGACCGGCTACCGGCTGAAGGGCGAGTGGCTCGACCGCTGGGGTAACGTCGTTACCGCGGCGGTCCTGCTGGTGATCGGACTGCTCGTCCTCACCCAGGTCATCTGACTCCGAGTGCAGAAATACATCCATTTGGTGTATTTCTGCACCCCCAGCGCCTAGGGCTTCGGGCCGAGGACTCGCTCGCCGCGGTACCCGACCGCCAGCAGGTACAGGCCATGGGCGGCGGCGGTCGGCCCCGCGTCACGCCGGTGGGCGCCATCGAGCAGCGCCCCGAACGCCTCGACGCTCATCAGCCCCCGCGCCACGTGCAGCATCGTTCCGACGAGCACCCGGTTCATGTTGCGCATGAAGGTGTCGGCCTCGATCTCGAAGTGCAGGACACCGCCGCCACGGTCGATCCAGCGAGCGGCGAGCACGTTGCGGTCGAATCGGACGTGATAGGTGTCGGTCGGAGTGAACGCCGTGAAGTCGTGGTTTCCGGGCAGCAGCGCCGCGCACGCGTGCAGCGACTCGACGTCCACCGGGTACATCCAGTGCAGCACCCGTCCGTGCTCGAGAGCCGCACGCGCCGGCCGGGCCAGTACCCGGTAGCGATACGCACGCGAGGTCGCATCGCGCCGGGCGTCGAATCCGTCGGGCGCCCGCTCGGACGCCAGCACGCTGATCTCGTCGGGGAGCAGGGCATTGAGCCCGCCCAACGGGGCGGGCTCCCCGGGATGGCTCGCCACCTGTCCGAGCGCGTGAACCCCCGCGTCGGTCCGGCCCGCGACCGTCAGTGACACCGGCGCGCGCAGGACGACCGCCAGCGCTCGCTCGAGCTCGCCCTGGACCGTCCGCTGCCCCGGCTGCGCTGCCCAGCCGACGAACCCCGAGCCGTCGTATTCGATCGTCAGCCGCGCAGTCATCGTCCGCAATTACACACGGGTAGGCTTCGACCGTGCCCGGTGAGCCGCAGCCGATCATCGACCGTCCGACCGAGGCGGCAATCTTCCTGGTCCTGACGGTCAACGCCGGGGCCGAGTCAGAGCTCCTTGACGTCCTGAGCGACGTGACCGGGATCAAGCGGTCGGTCGGTTTCCGGATCCCGGACGGGGATCTGCGCTGCATCGTCGGGATCGGCAGCGAGCTGTGGGATCGCCTGTACCCCGGCGGCCCTAAGCCGAAGGACCTGCACCGCCTGAAGCCACTGGCCGGCGACAAGCACAGCGCCCCGTCGACCCCGGGCGACCTGCTGTTCCACATCCGCGCTCACCGGCTCGACCTCTGCTTCGAGCTCGCCCAGCGGTTGTGCGAGCGGCTGCGCCCGTTCACGACCGTGGTCGACGAGGTCCACGGGTTCAAGTCCTTCGACGAGCGTGATCTGCTCGGGTTCGTCGACGGCACCGAGAACCCCGAGGGCATCGACGCCGTGCAGGCCGTCCTGATCCCAGAGACGGATGACCCTGATTTCGGCAACGGGAGCTACGTGCTCGTGCAGAAGTACCTCCACAACCTGAACACGTGGGACGCGCTGACCACCGAGGAGCAGGAGCGCGTGATCGGCCGCACCAAGCTCAGCGACCTCGAACTGCCGGATGACGTCAAGCCATCGAATTCGCACGTCGCGCTCAACACGATCGTCGACGAGGACGGCACCGAGCGGGACATCGTCCGCTTCAACATGCCGTTCGGCCGTGTCGGCTCCGCGGAGTTCGGCACTTACTTCATCGGCTATGCCGCGGACCCCGGGATCACGGAGCTGATGCTGCAGAACATGTTCATCGGCAAGCCGGCGGGCAACTACGACCGCGTGCTCGATTTCTCCACCGCCGTCACCGGCGGCCTGTTCTTCATCCCCACCATCGACTTCCTCGACGACCCGCCGGAGCCTGTGGCCGGTGCCGCGACAGCGGATGGGTCGCTCGGGATCGGCGCCCTCAAAGGAGCTTCATCGTGAACCATCTGCTTCGGTCGCTGGCCCCCATCAGTGAGGCGGGCTGGGAGCTGCTCGACCAAGAGGCCAAGGAGCGGCTGACCCCCGCGCTCCATGCCCGCAAGCTGCTCGATTTCGACGGGCCGCACGGCTGGCAGCACTCCGCAACCAATCTCGGCCGCACGACCGCGCTCGGCACCGGGCCGGCCGATGGGACGACCGCGCGCCAGCGCCGCGTCCTGCCGCTGATCGAGCTACGCGCGGACTTCACGCTCAGCCGCGAGGAGCTGCGCGACGGTGATCGCGGGGCCGACGACGTCGATCTCGCGCCGCTCGATGCCGCCGCCCATCAGATCGCCAAGGCTGAGAGCGCCGCGATCTTCCACGGCTGGGGCGAGGCGGTCGCCGGCATCATCGCGGCCTCCCCGCACGCCGAGCCTGAGCCCGGCGCCGACTATTCGACGCGGGTCGCGGCGGCCGTCGAGCTGCTGCTTGAGTCCGGCATCGGCGGTCCGTACGCGCTGGCGCTCGGCGCGACCGCGTACCGAGCCGTCGAGGGCGCAGCCGAACACGGCGGCTACCCGCTCAGCGAGCACGTCAAGGAGATCCTCGGCGGTGGCCCGATCATCTGGACGCCCGGGCTGAGCGGCGGTGTCGTCTTGAGCCAGCGCGGCGGGGACTTCGTGTTCGACTCAGGCCAGGACCTGGCGAGTCGGCTACGACTCCCATGACGCCGAGGGCGTCAACCTGTACCTGGTCGAGAGCTTCAGCTTCCACGTTGCCACGCCCGAGGCGGCCGTGGCGCTCGCCGCATGAACCCTGAGCAGACCGTCGCCGGCAACGACCCGCTCAGGACCCCGTCGTCAGCGTCCTGCTCCGCGCGGCGCCGGCGTCCGTCCACGTGAGCGTCAGCCCGCTGAACGCGAGCGGACCGCCGAGTGCGCCGGTGTCCAGCGTCATGACCGGCCCCTTCTTCAGGCTCTACGGGTTGAAGCCGACGGCTCGCAGCACGATCGGGCTTTCATACGTTGCGGGGCCCTGCGGCGCCTCCCAGGCAATACCGCCCCTGAGCGTGAGCGTGTAGCCGGTAGTCGAGCCCGGCAGCGCCTGCCGGAGCAGGTGGTCGTTGGCGACGTTGGCGACGTGCACCGACGGCGTCGTCGCGGACGCGCACAGCGGGTTCGTCGGTTCGTACTTGAAACACGCCTCCTGGCTGGCGTACCCACTTGTCACGAGGTCGGTGACGATCAATCCGGCGATCCTGAGTCTCGTGGTCTCGACATCACCCCCGTACTCCTCGCCGCCCGCGTCGTTCTCACCGACCTGAATCGATGTGCCGTTCGGGCGCGCGCACGCATACCACCCGGTCAGGTTGCCGCCGCTGGCCTCGTCGATCCCGTCGGGCGCGCTCCAGACGAGCACGCGGCGGGTTTCCTTGACGTGCGAGCGGTGGGCGTCGCACCGCCCGGCACGCCGGTGCGGCGTGGCCGCCGCCCAGCCCGGCCAGATGCCAACGCACGCCGCGCAGAAGACGAGCGCTGTCAACCGGCGCAGACACGTCACCCACATCGCGGATGAGCCTACAGCGCTGCGCTGACAGTGAATGGCCAGCCGGCGCTGTCGATCATCAAGGCGCCTCGGCCTCGGCCTGCTCGGCGCGCCCGGCATCGGCGAGCTTCTCGTTGCCGTGACCCCGCCGTGGTCTCCTTGACCTTGCCGGCGATCTCCTTGAGGAGACCCTCGGTGACGAGCGGCTGACCGTCGTCCTGCTGTGGCTCTTCATTCTGGGGCATAACCGGACCCTACCCCGAAGGTTCTGGGTTCAGCGCTGTCGACAGGATCGAGAGGTCGACGAGTACGTCCGGGCTGTGCTACTCGAACGAGGTCAGGAACGTCCGCTGCGCCGCACGCGTCTTCATCAACGCACGCTCACAGATCCCGATCTCCTCAACAATCCCCCCGCGCACCTTCAACACCGCCTCAACCGACCCCACCCGCGCCAAATACCAGTCGTTGCGCCCGATCACGAACACCTTGCCGAGCTTCAGCCGCTTGCCGGCCGCCGCGACCGTCGCCCCCACCCGGACCCCGTCAACCGCATAGAACGCCGACGACGTCGAGATCCACACAACCCTGCCCCGGTACACCCTCGGCAGCTTCGGCGAGCCATACCCGACCCGCACGCCGATCGGCGTCAAACAGAAGAACTGCTCATACCTCTGACCACGACTCGATGACCTGGTGAACGCCCGCCCCGCCGCCGCGCGCGTCATCCCCAAATGCACCAGCCCCAACGACGAGCCGTGCACGGAGCCGCTCGCCGCTGGGCACCGCGACCACAACCGCACCGGCACCGCCACACCCGCACTCGACACCACCGACGACGAACCCGCCGAATCAGACGCCACCACCGAACACGTCAACGTGTTCCCCTCATCAGGCGCCACCACCGTGTACGTCGCCGAGGTCGCTCCCCCGACTGATCGGCGTCCCATCCCGCGACCAACTGAAACCCGGACAGTATCACCAACGCCGCTCCACGACCCCGGCGCACACGCCAACACCTGACCGGCCTTCGGCGTCCCCGACCACGCGCAACCGAATCCGCCGGCACCACCACCGGCGTCGTCGTCGTCGTCGTCGTCGTCGTCGTCGTTGTCGTCGTCGTCGTCGTCGTCGTCGTCGTCGTCGTTGTCGTCGTCGTCGTCGTTGTCGTTGTCGTCGTCGTCGTTGTCGTCGTCGTCGTTGTCGTCGTTGTCGTCGTTGTCGTCGTCGTCGTCGTTGTCGTCGTCGTCGTCGTGACGGCGCGGTCACCATCACCGACCCGGAGCCGCTGCTCGCCCCGAACCCTGTCAAGCCCGTGAAGCTCCCGTAGAACCAGAAGCTGCCGCTGGCCGGAGCGCTGAACGTCACAGAGCAGCTCGCCCAACGTCTTGCCGGAGCCGGCAACCGGAGTGCAGCTCCCGGAACCGAGCGTGCCACCGCTCGGCTTCGCCGTCAACGCCACCGAACCGGCCGGCGCCAGCGTCCCGCTCGTGTCCGTCACGGTCGCCGTGCATGTCGACGCCACGCCCTCGAGAACGCTCGCCGGCGCGCAGCTCACCGCAGTCGCTGTCGACACCGGCGTCACCTCGAGCGCCCCCAGATCACAGCCGCTCGTCGGACGGGCCACTGACCTCATCCGCGCTCAGGCACGACGAGCCCGCGGCGATCGCCGACCCGCCCGCACCCGGGACCTGCGTCTGCATGCCGGGGCCGCCGTTGTCCGCCAACGCCCCAAGCTTGGGGTTCGCGGCGTCATGCCCGAGCCAAGCGTGGCCGGATCACTCGCACCCACCACGTCGGCACCGGAGACGGACAGCGTATCCGTGCTGTCGTTCGCGCCCGCCGTCGTCTGCGCCGGCGCCGCGCTCGTCACATCCTGGCTGGTGTCGCCGTAGACGATGCTGTCGAGCAGCGTGACCGTCGCCGTCCGATTCAATGTCGAGTTGTAGCCGAGGTTGTCGATGCCCGCTCCGCCCTGCGCCGCGGTGTTCCCGTCGATCGTCGACCCCGACACCGTCACCGAGCCGTTCAGGTTGAAGATCGCGCCGCCCAGCCCGCTGCCGTCGTACGCAGCTCCGCTGGCGCTGGTGCCGCCCGTTGCCGTGTTGCCGGTGAGGGTGCTGTTCGTCACCGTGACGGCGCCCTGCATGTTGAACACGACGCCGCCCATCCCGGCTCCCCCGCCTCCCCAGGCGTCACTCGTCGTACCTCCGCCCCCGAGCCTGCCCGGGCTGCGTAGCCCCCGGCGCCGCCGCCGAAGCCGCCATCGGCCCCAGCTCCGCCGCCGCCGCCGAAGCCCCCGCCCCCTCCGCCTTCACCGCCACCCCCGCCACCGACGCCCCCGCCGGCGCCGAAGCCACCGCCCTCACCGAATGCTCCACCGCGGGTCGAACCGCCGCTGCCGCCAGGGCCGCCGCCAGGGCCGCCGCCGCCGCTGCCGTCGCCGCCCGCACCCCCAGACCCGTCGTCGGCACCGGAACCCAGGCCGGTGTCCGGCCCACCGCCACCGGAGTAGCCGCCGGAGCTCGTCTGCCTGTCTCGCCGAGGGCGAAGCCGCCGCCTCCGCCGCCGGAGGTCAATGTGTGCGCCCCGCCCGCCGGACCGCCGAAGGTCCCGTGGCCGCCCCAGCCGTATTCCAGCATGAAGCCCGACGGCGACTTCAGGTAATAGGAGGTCACGCAGTCGTTCGGATGCCGGCCCAGCGTGGTGGCGATCCGCTCCGGCTCGCCCAGTGCGATATCGTAGCCCTGCCCGACGTCGTCCAGCGAGTACAGTTCCACCATCAGGTGATGCAGGTCCTGCTTGCCCGTCTCGATCAGCGCCACGGTGTGGTGGCGCGGATTGACGTGCAGGAAATAGGCGCGGAACGGCGTCAGGATGTAGTCGCTGACGCCAAAGCCCAGCACATCGCGGTAGAAGCCGAGCAGGTCGTCGATATTCTTCACGTGGAATACCGCATGGCCCATGCCGAGCGGCCCGGTGCGGAAGCCGGAGATCGATGCGTCCGGGACGGAACGGTTCGTCGGCGACCGCAGCGCCCCAGAACGCCTCCAGCCGGTTGCCGCCGGGATCGGCGAAGCTGATCAGCCCGCGGACGCAACGCTGGTCGGCCAGCGTGGCCGGCTCGCGCCGCACCGGAACGGCGTGCGCCTCCAGCCGTGCCGCCAGCGCATCGAGCGCCGCCGCGTCGGCTACCTCAAAGCCAAAGTAGCGCTCGCCCTCCGCCAGCGAGCGATCAACCACCAGGCGCTGCTTGCGGTCGTCCATGCGGAACGCCCGG